>NZ_CP139779.1:0-2400000 GCF_034421375.1 Microbacterium invictum
ATGGCCGAGCAGGACGCACCAGATGTACCGTTCTGGCCTGCCGTCATGGAGATCCTGGCGTCGGATGAGCGCGTCACCCCGCAGCTTCACGGCTTCCTGAACCTCGCGGTGCCGCAGGGCGTCATCGGCGGGACGCTATATCTCGACGTCCCCAACGACCTCACCGCCGCACAGGTCAACAAGCGCATGCGCGCTCCTCTGCTCGAAGCCCTGTCACGGGTCGACGTGGAGGGAAACCCCGCGGCCAGTGCCTTCCGCGTGGTCGTGAACCCCGACCTCGTCGACGCTCCGATGTCGGCCCCGTCCGTCCAGGGCGCCCCGGCGGAGACCAACGGCACCGCACCGGCGGTCACCGCGCCGCTCACGCCGATCCGCTCGCCCCGCGAAGAGCCGGTCGAGCCGGCATCCGGATCCCGCACCGACACCCGGCTGAACCCGAAGTACACCTTCGACAACTTCGTCATCGGGCAGTCCAACCGCTTCGCCCATGCTGCGGCGGTCGCGGTGGCCGAGGCTCCCGCGAAGGCCTACAACCCGCTGTTCATCTACGGCGACTCCGGGCTCGGCAAGACGCATCTGCTGCACGCTATCGGCGACTACGCCATCAGCCTCTACGCCGGTATCAAGGTGCGGTACGTCTCCAGCGAAGAGTTCACGAACGACTTCATCAACTCCATCGCCAACAACCGCGGCTCGGCGTTCCAAGCCAGGTATCGCGATGTCGACATCCTCCTCATCGACGACATCCAGTTCCTGCAGGGGCGTGCCGAGACGCAGGAGGCCTTCTTCCACACGTTCAACACGCTGCACGATCACGACAAACAGGTCGTCATCACCAGCGACGTGCCTCCGAAGCATCTCACCGGCTTCGAAGACCGCATGCGCAGCCGGTTCGAGTGGGGCCTGATCACCGATGTGCAGGCCCCCGACCTCGAGACGCGCATCGCGATCCTGCGCAAGAAGGCGCAGTCCGAGCGCCTGCACATCCCCGACGAGGTGCTGGAGTACATCGCCACCGTCGTCTCCAGCAACATCCGCGAACTCGAGGGCGCCCTCATCCGGGTCTCGGCCTTCGCCAGCCTCAACCGGTCGAGCCTCGACATGTCGCTGGCCCAGACAGTGCTCCGTGACATCGTCGATCAGGACGACGCGAACATCATCTCGCCGACCGACATCATCACGGCCACGGCACAATACTTCAAGCTCACCGTGGACGACCTCTACGGCTCGAGCAGATCGCAGGCCGTCGCGACCGCGAGGCAGATCGCGATGTACCTGTGTCGCGAGCGCACGAATCTGTCGCTCCCGAAGATCGGCCAGCTCTTCGGCAACCGCGATCACACGACCGTGATGTACGCGTACAAGAAGATCAGCGACCTGATGAAGGAGCGTCGCTCGATCTACAACCAGGTGACCGAGATCACCACGCAGCTCGGTCGCGGCGGGCGCTGACCCGATCGATCCTCGCTGCCGCATGCAACGCGGTGCCGCATGCCCGTGTATGCCGAAATCCGTGCTTGACACGACCCCCTGGGCGACGCCATTATCCGTTTCCTCACAGTGTGGAAAACTTGTGGATAACTCCCCGGCCCTGCGGAATCACTGTGCACGCACCGTGCGCACCTGTGGACAACTGTGGATGACTCAGGGTCGGCGCTCGATCTGTGCACGTCGCCGTCCGCAGCCGATCCACATCTCACACGCGTGTAGTTCCGGTGTGCGCCATGGCATCCACGGAGTTGTCCACAGTTTCCACAGCTGTTAACAAGATGACAGAAATCCTTCTCTAGAAAGCTCATCCGATCACCTCCACAGGCTCGGTCGGTGGAGCGTTCGGGTCCGGATGCCGCCGGATGCGGGCACTAGCATGGGCCAGGCCGACTACTAGCATGAGAAGGCCCAACCCGCCGTCAAGGGAGCGCCCGTGAGGTTCCACGTCAATCGCGATGTGTTCAGCGAAGCCGTCTCGTTCGTGGTGAAGCTTCTTCCGCAGCGCAATCCGCAGCCGATCCTGGCGGGTGTCCTGATCGAAGCGAGTGACGCCGGTCTGTCGCTCTCGGCCTTCGACTACGAAGCCTCGGCGCGGACGACGATCGACGCGACCGTCGACGAGCCGGGCACGATCCTCGTGCACGGTCGTCTGCTGTCCGAGATCGCCAGCCGTCTGCCGAACGCCCCGATCCAGATCGCCGTCGAGGATGACGGCGGAATCCTGCTCACCTGCGGTTCGGCGCGGTTCACGCTTTCGTCCATGCCGGTGCAGGAGTACCCCGCGATCCCCGAGGTCTCGGGCGAATCGGGCCTCGTGCCCGCCGAGGACTTCGCGACCGCCATCGCGCAGGTCGCCTTCGCCGCGTCGCGCGACGACGTCACCCCGGTGCTCACCGGCGTGCAGCTCGAGGTCACCGGCACCCGGTTGAGCCTGGTCGCGACCGACCGGTACCGCGTCGCGCTGCGTGAGATCCCGTGGGACGGCGGCTCCGCAGCATCCGACGACGCCACCACCGCCCTCGTCCCCGCCCGCACGCTCACCGAGGTCGGCAAGACCTTCGCGCACGGTGGCGACATCTCGATCGCCTTCTCGGGAGCCGGAGACCGCGAGATCATCGCCTTCACCGCCGGGAACAAGACGGTGACCTCGCTCCTGATCAAGGGGAACTTCCCGCCCGTTCGGCGGCTCTTCCCCGAGCAGACCGAGCACCACGCGGTCGTGAACACCGCTGAACTGGCCGAAGCGGTCCGTCGTGTCTCGCTCGTCCTCGACCGCTCCGCCCCGCTGCGGTTCACCTTCACCTCCGAGGGTGTGGCCATGGACGCCTCCGGTACCGAACAGGCCCGGGCGACCGAGTCGGTGGACGCCACGCTCGTCGGGGATGATGTGACGCTGGGCCTGAACCCGCAGTATCTGCTCGAGTCGCTCGGCGCGGTGCGCAGCGAGTTCACGCGCATCACGTTCACCTCGAGCGAGAACGCCAACAAGCTGAGCCCCGTGCTCATCACGCCGCAGACCTCGGTCGACAAGGGCGGCGCCGAGTCGTTCAAGTACCTGCTGCAGCCGAACCTGCTGCTGCGCTGAGCGACTGCCGGCCCGGGGGTCGAGGTCGGAGCGTCGAACTAGGCTGTCACGGTGATCGTCGAGCACCTGAGTCTGGTCGACTTCCGCAACTACGCGGCCGTCGACCTGGCTCTGCGCCCGGGTCCGAACGTCTTCGTCGGCAAGAACGGGCAGGGCAAGACCAATCTCGTCGAGGCGATCGCGTTCTTCGCCACGCTGGGGTCGCACCGGGTCTCCAGCGATGCGCCCATGGTGCGCGACGGAGCCGAACACGCGATCGTCCGCGCACGGCTCGCGCACGGCGAGCGTCGTGTGCAACTGGAGGCGCAGGTGAACCGGCGCGGATCCAACAAGGCCCGCGTCAACGGCACCCCCGTGCGCACCGCTGAACTTCCGCGCTACGCGCAGGTGGTGCTCTTCGCTCCCGAAGACCTCCAGATCGTCCGCGGCGATCCGTCTGCCCGTCGCCGTTTCGCCGATCAGCTGCTGGTGCAGCGCGCGCCGCGCATGGCCGGGGTGCTGGCCGACTACGACCGCGTGCTCAAGCAGCGCACCGCGCTGCTGAAGTCGGCGCGCGCCCGGGGTCTGAAGGCCGAGGCACTGTCCACCCTCGATGTCTGGGACGACAAGCTCGTCACTCTGGGTACGGAGATCATCCGGGCGCGCACAGCCCTCGCCATCGACCTCACCCCACCGGTCGCGGCGGCCTACCGGGCGATCGCGGGGGAAGACCACCGTCCCGAGCTCGAGTGGGCGCTGTCGTTCTCCCGCGATGCCGACGGCGATGCCGAGTCCGATGAGGACGATGAGGCGGCGCCGCGAGCGGCGGAGACGGATGCCGCGGCCGCGGTCATGCCCACCGCGGCCGACGTGGTCGCGCAGTTCCGCGCCGCGCTCGCCGCGCGGCGCTCTGCTGAGCTCGACCGGGGCATCACCCTGGTGGGACCGCATCGTGACGACCTGGTCCTGCGCGTGCGCGGGCTGCCGGTGAAGGGGTACGCGTCGCACGGCGAATCCTGGTCCGTCGCGTTGTCGTTGCGCCTCGCATCCGCCGAGCTGCTGCGCGCCGACTCGCAGCTCGGCGACCCGATCGTCATCCTCGACGACGTCTTCGCCGAACTCGACAGCGGGCGCCGCGGGCGCCTGGCCGAGCTCACGGTCGGTTTCGAACAGGTGATCGTGACGGCCGCGGTGGACGCCGACGTGCCCGGCGCGCTGCGCGCGCACACTCTCCGCGTGGAGGCGGGGGCGATCGTCGATCCCGAGGACTCTTCGCCGGTGGGTGCCGGCCGTGGTCACGGCGAGGGCATCGACGGGGGCGCTCATGGCTGAGCGCGGCGAACCCGACACCTCAGGGGGCACCGGGTCGGCGGCCGAGGCGCTGCCCGAGACGATCGCGACCTACCTGCGGCTGCGCGGGCTCGACCCCTCCCCTCGTGCGCTGCGACGTCGTCGCCGCACCCGCGACGTCGACGAGGCGCATCAGCCCTTCGCACCGGGCCGCGATCCCAAGGGAGTCGCGGACGTGCTCGCCGATCTCACGAAGCAGGCAGGGTGGGAGCCTCAGCTCGCCCGAGAGGACGTGGTGCGCACCTGGAACGAGGTGGCCGGCGAGAACACCGCGCAGCACACCCGCCCGGTCGCCTTCGACCGCGGCATCCTCACCGTCCAAGCCGACTCGACGGCGTGGGCCAAACAGCTGCAGTTGATGCGCGCGCACATCCTGTCGGAGATCGTTCGGCGCTATCCCGAGGCAGGGGTCGAATCCATCCGTTTCATCGGGCCGGACGTCCCCTCCTGGAAATGGGGTCCGAGAGCCATTCCAGGGCGCGGTCCGCGCGATACCTACGGCTGAGCCACGTCAGATCCTGTCCGAGCGCATTTCATGCCGCCACAGCGGCGTAGAGGCGTGAAACGAGCCATCCGCTTGATAGACTGTGAAGGTTCGTGAACCGATGTGGAGCGCTGGAATTCTATGACGTCTGTGACCCCTGAAAGCGTTCCCGGAAGCACCGAGCCGCGCAACGCGGACAATCGGGTGGAGGGCGACTACGGAGCCGACGACATCCAGGTGCTCGAGGGCCTCGAAGCGGTCCGCAAACGCCCCGGGATGTACATCGGCTCGACCGGCGAGCGCGGCCTGCATCACCTCGTCTACGAGATCGTCGACAACGCGGTCGACGAGGCGCTCGCAGGCTACTGCGACGCCATCGAGGTCACGATCCTCGAAGACGGCGGCATTCGCGTGATCGACAACGGCCGTGGCATCCCGGTCGACATGCACCGCACGGAGGGGAAATCCACCGTCGAGGTCGTGCTCACCGTGCTTCACGCGGGCGGCAAGTTCGGCGGCGGCGGGTACGCCGTCTCGGGCGGCCTGCACGGCGTCGGCTCGTCGGTGGTGAACGCCCTGTCGTCCCGGCTCGATGTCGAGGTACGGCGACAGGGACACGTCTGGCGGCAGTCGTATCGAAACGGCGGCGTCCCCCAGGCGCCGCTGTCGAAGGATGAGCCGAGCGACCAGACCGGCACGACGGTCACCTTCTGGCCCGACGCCGGCATCTTCGAGAACGTCGACTTCGATTACGAGACGCTGCGCACCCGCTTCCAGCAGATGGCGTTCCTCAACAAGGGGCTGCGCATCACCCTCAGCGACGAGCGCGAGAGCGCGGTGTCGGTCGAGGCCGACGAGACCGGCGAGGAGAAGCCTCACCATCCGCGCAACAGCTTCTTGTACGAGCGCGGGCTCGTCGACTACGTCGAGTACCTCAACAAGGTGCGCCGCGCCGAGATCGTCAACGACGAGGTGATCGCGTTCGAGTCCGAGGACACCGATCGCAAGATCGCCCTCGAGATGGCGATGCAGTGGACGACGAGCTACACCGAGAACGTCTTCACCTTCGCCAACACGATCAACACCCACGAGGGCGGCACGCACGAGGAAGGGTTCCGGGCGGCGCTGACCGCCCTCGTGAACCGGTATGCCCGAGCGAACAACCTCCTGAAGGAGAAGGACGAGAACCTCTCGGGCGAGGATGTCCGCGAGGGACTGACCGCCGTCATCTCGGTCAAGCTCTCGGAGCCGCAGTTCGAGGGTCAGACCAAGACGAAGCTCGGCAACACCGAGGCCAAGGCCTTCGTGCAGAAGGTCGTCGGCGATCGCCTCGGCGATTGGTTCGACCGCAACCCGGTGCAGGCGAAGAACATCATCCGCAAGGCCATCGATGCCGCGACCGCGCGTCTGGCTGCGCGGAAGGCCCGCGAGACCGCGCGTCGCAAGAGCGTCTTCGAGTCGGCGGCGATGCCCGACAAGCTCAAGGACTGCACGAGCAAAGACCCGTCGATCAGCGAGATCTTCCTCGTCGAGGGTGACTCCGCCGGCGGATCGGCAGTGCAGGGGCGCGACCCGCGCACCCAGGCGATCCTCGCCCTGCGAGGCAAGATCCTCAACGTCGAGCGTGCGCGGCTGGATCGCGCCCTCGGCAACAAAGAGGTGCAGGCGATGATCCAGGCCTTCGGCACGGGCATCGGCGAAGACTTCGACATCACGAAGGCGCGCTATCACAAGATCGTGCTGATGGCCGATGCCGACGTCGACGGACAGCACATCACGACGCTTCTGCTCACCCTGCTCTTCCGGTACATGCGAGGCCTGATCGAAGCGGGATACGTCTACCTCGCGCAGCCTCCCCTGTTCCGCCTGAAGTGGTCCAACGCCGATCACGAGTACGCGTTCAGCGATCGCGAGCGCGACGCGATGCTCGTCGAGGGCCAGGCCCGCGGCAACCGGCTGCCGAAGGCCAACGACGGCGGCATCCAGCGGTACAAGGGTCTCGGTGAGATGAACGACCACGAGCTGTGGGAGACGACCATGAACCCCGAGACGCGGATCCTCCGTCAGGTGACCATCGACGACGCCGCGGCGGCCGACGAGATCTTCTCGGTGCTCATGGGCGAAGACGTCGAGTCGCGGCGGGGATTCATCCAGCGAAACGCCAAAGACGTGCGTTTCCTCGATATCTGACGACTCGATCACGGCGCGTCACGTCTCGGTACGACGAGACGGAACGAAGAAAGTAGAGACAACTGATGGCTGACGACGAGCGTCCCGACGCGAACGCCGGACACAACCACGGCCGCATCGACCAGGTCGACCTGCAGCTGGAGATGCAGCGCAGTTACCTCGACTACGCGATGAGCGTCATCGTCGGGCGTGCCCTGCCCCGGGTCGAAGACGGACTGAAGCCGGTGCACCGTCGGGTGATCTACGGCATGTACGACGGCGGCTATCGCCCCGACAAGGCGTTCTCGAAGTGCACCCGCGTCGTCGGCGAGGTCATGGGTCAGTTCCACCCCCACGGTGACGCCCCGATCTACGACACCCTCGTCCGCCTGGTGCAGCCCTGGGCGCTGCGCTACCCGCTCGCTCTCGGGCAGGGGAACTTCGGCTCTCCCGGCAACCAGGGAGCGGCTGCTCCCCGGTACACCGAGACGAAGATGGCCCCCCTCGCGCTGGAGATGGTGCGCGACATCGAAGAGGACACCGTCGACTTCGAGCCGAACTACGACGGCCGCACGCAGGAGCCCGTCGTCCTGCCGGCTCGGTTCCCGAACCTGCTCGTCAACGGGTCCGTCGGCATCGCGGTGGGTATGGCCACCAACATCCCGCCCCACAATCTCCGCGAAGTGTCCGCCGGTGCGCTGTGGGCGCTGGAGCACCCGGATGCCACACGGGAGGAGCTGCTCGAGGCGCTCATGGAGCGCATCCCCGGCCCCGACTTCCCCACGGCGGCGCAGATCCTCGGCACCCGCGGGATCAAAGAGGCCTACCGCACCGGTCGCGGCTCGATCACCATGCGCGCGGTGGTCAACGTCGAAGAGATCCAGGGCCGCACGTGCCTGGTGATCACCGAACTGCCGTACCAGGTGAACCCCGACAACGTCGCGGTGAAGATCGGCGACCTCGCGCGCGAGGGGAAGATCACCGGTATCGCCGACATCCGTGATGAGACCTCGGGTCGGACCGGCCAGCGCCTGGTCATCGTGCTCAAGCGGGACGCGGTCGCGAAGGTCGTGCTGAACAACCTGTACAAGCACACCCAGCTGCAGGAGAACTTCGGCGCCAACATGCTGGCGATCGTCGACGGCGTGCCGCGGACGCTCTCCCTCGACCAGTTCATCTCCTACTGGATCACCCACCAGGTCGACGTCATCGTCCGCCGCACGCGCTTCCGGCTGCGCAAGGCCGAGGAGCGGATGCACATCCTGCGTGGCTACCTGAAGGCGCTCGATGCGCTGGATGACGTCATCGCGTTGATCCGCCGCTCGCCGACCGTCGACGACGCCCGCGAAGGACTGAAGACCCTCCTCGACATCGACGACATCCAGGCCGACGCCATCCTCGCGATGCAGCTGCGCCGCCTCGCGGCGCTCGAGCGCCAGAAGATCATCGACGAGGCGCGCGAGATCGAGACCCAGATCGCCGAGTTCAACGCGATCCTCGCCGACCCGGCGCGTCAGCGCCAGATCATCCGCGACGAGCTCACCGCCATCGTGGACAAGTTCGGCGACGATCGCCGCACCGAGATCCTGCCCGGGTTCGACGGCGACATGTCGGTCGAAGACCTCATCCCCGAGGAGGAGATGGTCGTCACCGTCACCCGCGACGGATACATCAAGCGCACCCGCAGCGACAATTACCGCTCCCAGCACCGGGGCGGCAAGGGCGTGAAGGGCGCGCAGCTGCGCGCCGACGACGTGGTCGAGCACTTCTTCGTCACCACCACCCACCACTGGCTGCTGTTCTTCACCACCAAGGGCCGGGTCTATCGGGCGAAGGCCTACGAAGTGCCCGAAGCCGGCCGCGATGCCAAGGGCCAGCACGTGGCGAACCTGCTGGCGCTGCAGCCCGGTGAGGAGATCGCGCAGATCCTCGACATCCGCGACTACACCGTCGCCACCCACCTCGTGCTCGCAACGCGCAGCGGTCTGGTCAAGAAGACCCGACTCACCGAGTACGACACCAACCGTCAGGGCGGGGTCATCGCCATCAAGCTGCGCGGCGCCGACGAGGAGAACGGCGACGAGCTCGTCAGTGCACTGCTGGTGAACGACGGCGACGACCTCCTCCTCATCAGCAGGCACGGGATGTCGCTGCGCTTCACCGCCACCGACGAGGCCCTGCGCCCGATGGGACGCGCCACCGAAGGTGTGAAGGGCATGTCGTTCCGCGGAGACGACTCGCTGCTGTCGGCCTCGGTCGTCTCCGACGACGGATTCGTCTTCGTCGTCACCGAAGGCGGCTACGCAAAGCGCACCTCGGTGGACCAGTACCGCAGCCAGAGTCGCGGGGGCCTCGGCATCAAGGTCGCACGGCTGACCGAGGATCGCGGCGTGCTCGCGGGCGGTCTCATCGCCTCGGCGGACGACGAGGTCCTGGTGGTTCTTGCCAGCGGCAAGGTGGTACGCTCTGCGGTGGCCGAGGTGCCTGCCAAGGGACGCGACACGATGGGTGTCGTCTTCGCCCGTGCCGGCGACGATGATCGGATCATCGCGATCGCCAGGAACTCCGAGCGCAATCTCACAGAGAACGGCGAGGCACCCGAGGCAGACTCGAGTCTGGCGGCCGATCCAGATCTCCCGGCCGGTACGGTGCCGCAGGAGGCGGATGCACCCGACACCCCCGAGACGCCCGAAGGAAGTACTGACGCATGAGCACGGTAGCCGACAAGCTCGCCCGTAAATCCAGCAGCAAGACCAGCGCCAAGCAGGTGCGGCTGCGGCTGGTGTACGTCGACTTCTGGTCGGCGGTCAAGCTCTCGTTCCTCGCGGCGGTCGCCGTGGCGATCGTCACGGTCGTCTCGCTGGTGATGATCTACCTCGTGGTGTCGACCACGGGACTGATCGCCGAGGTCGACGAGCTGCTGGCGAGCTTCACCGACGGCGGCTTCGTGCTGGCGCAGTTCCTGGGGCTTCCGCAGGTGCTGGCGTTCGCCGCGGTGGTGGGCATCCTGAATCTCGTCGTGGTCACGGTGCTCGGTGCTGTCATGGCGGGCATCTACAACCTCGCGGTGAAGGTGACCGGCGGCCTGCTGGTCGGCTTCACCTCCAACTGACCGATTCGAGAAAACCGGTCGCGTCCGGTAATCTCTTGGAGGTTGGCGACGTGAGTCGCCGCCACAATCGGGGCTATAGCTCAGGCGGTTAGAGCGCTTCACTGATAATGAAGAGGTCCCAGGTTCAAGTCCTGGTAGCCCCACCATCCCAGCCCCGGGGCCTTAGCTCAGTTGGTAGAGCGCCTGCTTTGCAAGCAGGATGTCAGGAGTTCGAATCTCCTAGGCTCCACAACGCGTGAAGGGCCGGCCCGAAGGGTCGGCCCTTCATGCGTTATTCGGGCTGAGTGATTCGAGGAGGAGCCGAGCGAAGCGAGGCGACGGAATCTCCTAGGCTCCACCTACCATCATCCCGAGGCCAGACGGGCTTCTCCCCGCTCCGGGGAGCTACTCCCCGGAGCGCCTGGACGCCACTGTGTGTGCCGGGTCTGTGCTACTTTCCTTTGCCCTGAGGCCGCGAAGAGAAGCGCAGACCGGTGCCGAGACGACGGGAACTTCAGGACGCCGCGGACGGCATCACCGGGCACTTCGTGTTCGACTCTGCCGCCAACCCCGACTGGCCACTGGCCTACGTCGCGTTCGCGGTGCGCGCCGGGCACGGGACGACCTTCTCCTTCGACATGCTCGATGGAACCGTACAGCCCGCGGCGCCTGAGGTCGCCGATCTCGCGCGTTATCTCCGCGAAGATCTCACGCGTCATCTCCCCGCGCGTCGAAGCGACCCAGAATGGGTGGCGGCCGCCACCCTGTTGCTCACAGCGCAGGCCGATATTCAAGGCGCGCGCGTTCCGGTGCGCTGTCAGGTGGCGATCCGTGATGATCGCGGTGTCGTTCACACGTCGACGCGACGCGGAGCGATGACCATTCCTCAGTGGGGGCTCGGCAGGAGGCTGACGCAATGGGTGGGACAGAGCTTCACGACGTCCCGCGGGTCTCGGAAAGACGGCGGGGAACGGTTTCCGGTGCTTTAGGGTCGTCGTGTGGACCTGCGCGTCGCCGCGTACGCGGTCGTCGTCGACGACGCGGATCGCCTCCTCCTCGCACACTGGAGCGAGGGGCGGCGCGCAGCCTGGACACTGCCGGGTGGCGGTCTGGAGCCTGGCGAGGATCCCGCGTCGGCCGCGCGTCGAGAGGTGCGGGAAGAGACCGGGTATGACGTCGAGCTCGATGAGCTGCTCGGCATCAACTCCCGCGTCATCCCGGGCAACCGCCGCATCACACCCGGTGCCACCGAGCCGCTGCACACCCTGCAGATCGTCTTTCGCGCACACGTCACGGCCGGCCGGCTCCGTCACGAGATCGGCGGCAGCACCGACAGAGCGGGATGGTTCCCCCTTGACGGTGTGGCCGGCCTCCAGCATGTGCGGCTGGTCGACGTCGCCCTCGGTATGGCGGGTTACGTCCGCCACGACCCGGCCGCCGCGGGCGCGTCGGACTAGCGTTCCTCCGCGGGTTGCGAGATGTCGGCGACGGTCGCCCCGTAGGCGGCGATGAGCGCATCGGCCTCCACGAACAGGCTGTACCCGTGCGCGCCCGCACCCATGGCGATCCGCTCCCCGACGATGCGCTCGTCGGCGTAGATCGGCCAGTCGGTGGAACTGCCGATGGGCACGATCGTCCCCCGCTCGTAGCCGGTCGCCGCCAGCGCGGCATCCGGATCGGGGAGCTTCAGACGATTGACGCCGACCACGGCGCGCAGCTTCGGCCACGAGATCGCGCGGTCACCCGGAACCAGGGCGAACAGATATGAGTCATCCGCCCTCTTGACCACGAGAGTTTTCACGATCCCTGCCGGAGGGATGCCGAGAAGCTCGGCCGCCTCGGGCAGGCTCCGCGCTGCGGGGCGTTCACGGAACTCGACAGAGAGGCCGCGCGCCTGCGCGGCCTCTCTCACGTGTTCCAATCCTGAGCTCAAGCGTCGGGGGCGCGCAGCGGGTCGTCGGCCACCCACAGCTCGTCGTCGGCCCGCAGAGTCTGCCACGCGGCGTAGAGCACACCGGCTGCAGCGGCGACACCGAGGATGATCGCGATGACCCCGCCGGCACCCATGCCCTGCTTCTTCGGCTCGAGCGCCGAGAACTTCTTCGACAGCGCCTTGGTGGCATCCTTGCCGTACTTCTCGGCCTTCTTGGCGTACGTCTTCGAGTCGGGAAGCGACAGACCCTTGCCCTTGGCGAGCTTCTCGCGGGTGTCGTTGGCCGCATCCCACACCGACATCGCCGAACCGACCACGGCACCCGTGGCGGGAAGGACGCGGTGCGTCAGCACGTCGCGCGAGACGTCGACGCCCTTGCTGATGTAGGGCTGGGCGTACTTGCCGTACGTCGCCTGCACCTGCGGACCGAGGTCTTCGCGACCGTACTTGCCGAGCTGACGACCGGCCTCACGGGCGACATTGGCCGCCTGGCCCACGAGCACCTGCTGCGACTCCCACAGATTGTTGGCTTCGCGCTGAAGCTTGCGGAGTTCCTTCTTGCGCTTACGGCTGAGGCTCACGGGGCCCTCCCTTTGGACAGGCGTGATCGGACGTTTCGTCCATCTTGCCAGACTGCCCCCTGACCGCCAGGGCTTGCACGGGACTCTGAAAGAATGTACTCATGCCCATTCACACCGCTGTCGCCACCATCCACACCAACCACGGAGACATCGTGGTCAATCTCTTCGGCGAGCAGGCCCCCCGCACGGTCCAGAACTTCGTCGGTCTCGCCGACGGTTCGGGCTCCTGGACCCACCCCGCCACCGGCAAGCCGGGCGAAGGCCCCCTCTACAACGGCGTGATCTTCCACCGCATCATCCCCGGCTTCATGATCCAGGGCGGCGACCCGCTCGGGCAGGGAACCGGCGGCCCCGGGTACACCTTCAACGACGAGATCAGCCCCGAGCTCGACTTCAACGCCCCCTACAAGCTGGCCATGGCCAACGCCGGTCTGCGCCGCAACGGACTCACCGGCAAGCCGGAGGGCACGAACGGGTCGCAGTTCTTCATCACCACCGACCCCACCCCCTGGCTGCAGGGCAAGCACACGATCTTCGGTGAGGTCGCCGACGACGACTCACGCGCCGTCGTCGACGCGATCGCGAAGGTTCCCACCGCCGCCGGCGACCGTCCGGTCGAGCCCGTCGTCATCGAGTCGATCGACGTCGTCGCCGCCTGATCGGCGGCGCCGCTGACACGGACGTGACCTCCGACGACCTTCGTCGCAACAGCGACAACTTCTGCTACCGGCATCCCGATCGGCAGAGCTTCGTCCTGTGTCAGCGGTGCCTGCGCACCATCTGCCCCGAGTGCCAGACGCCGGCACCCGTCGGCGTGATCTGCCCGGAGTGCCTCGCCGAGCAGCAGGCTTCGCGCACCCCGGCGCAGAAGAAGGCGGAACGCCGGTGGGCACGGCGCCCCGCCGTGGTCGCCGTCGGCGACACCCGGCCGCTCGCGACCTACGCCATCATCGGCATCACCGCCCTGGTGTACCTCATCTCGCTGATCCCCGGGTTCGGGGGCACCGTGACCGACATCCTGTCGTTCTGGGCGCCGACCCTCTACCCCGAAGCGTTCGGGGTCTTCCAGCCCTGGCGCCTGCTCACGGTGTCGCTCGTGCACTCGGGGTTCTGGCACATCGGTCTGAACATGCTGGCGCTGTGGCTCATCGGGCGCAATCTCGAGCCGCTCCTGGGCCGGTGGCGCTTCGTCGCGCTCTACCTCATCAGCACGCTCGGCGGCTCGGTCGCCGTGGCACTGCTCGCCTTCGGTACGCCGGTGGTCGGCGCCTCGGGCGCGGTGTTCGGCCTCTTCGGCGCGCTCCTCATCATCGGCCGGCATCTCGGCGCTCCTGTAATGGGAATCGCCATCGTGCTCGGGATCAACCTCGTCATCGGGTTCATCCCGGGGTTCAACATCTCGTGGCAGGCCCACGTGGGGGGTCTGATCGCGGGACTCCTCGTCGGAGTCATCCTCACCCAGACGCGCGCGCGGTCGCGGCGGCCCCTGCAGATCGCCCTGCTCATCACGCTGACGGTCGGGTTGCTGGCGTTGCTGCTCGTGCCGCCCGTGCTGTACTTCTGACCGGACTTATCCACAGGTTCATCCCCAGGTGGGGATGAATCACACGAGTGTAATTAGGTCCTGTGGAGAGGACGGATGCTTCGGCATCCGGCATCCGGCTGCTTCGGCATCCGGCATCCGGCATCCGGCATCCCCGGCGCGAGCCCGCGCCAGCGGGCCCTGCCTCCCCGGGGCTGCGTACCCGCCCTTAGCCGTGCCCCTGCCGCGGAGATCCACCGTGCCTCGGCTGGCAGGTGCTCAGGTCACCGAGCTTGGGGATATCGCCGCGGCAGGAGTGCGAGCGTCGTCGACAGCGACGCCGCCCGCGCGGGCTGCACGCCCGTCGCCGTACCCGTCCCGCGGAGATCCACCGTGCCTCGGCTCGGAGGTGCGCAGATCACCGAGGTGAGGGATATCGCCGCGGCGAGGAGTGGGAGGGTTCGGCAGTGACCGCGCCACCGTTCTCGCGGGCGCGGTGCGCAGGGACCACGCCATCAGGCTCAGCGGACTTTCGGAGTCGGGGACGGCAGGTGAGCCGCGTGAGGGTCGACGATGACCGGGTCGCGGCCAGGGGGCTGGGACGGCTAGCGCCAGCGCGTGGTCATGAGGAACCCGATGAACGCGATGCCGAAGCCGATCGCGAGGTTCCAGGCACCGATGCCGGGGATCGGCCACTGCATGCCGCTGATGTAGAACACGAGGACCCAGACGAGTCCGACCAGCATGAGGCCGATCATGATCGGCTTGAACCACACTGGGTTGGGGGCGGCTTCGCCCTCCGCGCGCTCGATGAGCGTGTCGTCGTCCCTGCCTGAGCGTGCCATGGCCCCATTCTATCCGGCAGCGGCATCCCAGCGAGAGGTGACTACAATCGCCCCGTGGGTGACGAGCGTGACGAGCGGATGACCGAGCCGGCGCTGCGCCGCGATCGCACCGCCCGGAGTGCTCCACCGGAGGCGCCGCAGGCGACGGAAGCGCCCCGCCGCGCGAAGCCGCGACCTCGCCTCTCGATCGTCGGGGTGTTCGGCGAGCTGCTCATCACCGCCGGCGTCGTGACGCTGCTCTACGTCGGCTGGCAGATGTACTTCGGTGACCTGATCTTCGGCGCGCAGGCGAACGCCGAAGGTCAGGAGCTGTCGGAGCAGTGGGCCGAGCAGTACGCCGAGAGCCTCCCCGAGACGGTGCCGACCCCCTCCGGCGAACCGACCGCCGAGGCCGAGGCCGCGCCACCCGAGCCGGTGATCCTGCCCGAACCGACCGGAACCGAAGACTTCGCCATCATGCGCATCCCGCGCTTCGGCGCGGACTACGAATGGATCATGGCGGGCGGAGTCACCCGCGCCGGCACCCTCGACAACTTCCGCATCGGCCACTACCCCGGCAGCAAGATGCCCGGCGAAGTCGGCAACTTCGCCGTCGCCGGGCACCGCACCACCTACGGAGCCCCCTTCAACCGAATCGCCGAGCTCCACGTCGGCGACGCCATCGTCATCGAGACCCCGGCGGGATGGTACACCTACCGCTTCCGCACCCTCGAGTACGTCACGCCCGACGAGGTCGAGGTTCTCAGCGCTGTTCCCCAGATGCCCGACGTCCCGGCGAACGGGCGCTACATCACCATGACCAGCTGCAGCCCGATGTTCTCCCTCGCCGAGCGGATCGTCGCCTACGGCGTCTTCGAGTCGTTCCAGCCCTATGCTGACGGACCGCCGGCGTCGCTCACCGAGGCGGTGAGCTGATGTACGCCGCCTTCTGGCGCATCCTTCCCGGCCCCTGGTGGGTGCGGCTGTTCATCGTCATCGTCCTGGTCGCGGCCATCCTTTACGGGCTGTTCTTCTACGCCTTCCCGTGGGTGAGCCAGTTCGTCAACCCGCAGGAAGTCACCGTCGAGTGACGGCTGACGTGCTGGTCGTCGACAACCACGACAGCTTCGTCCACACCCTTGTCGGGTACCTCCATCAGCTCGGGGTCACCACCGTGATGGTCGAGGCCGATGCACTCGATCCGGCCGCGCTCCCGGGCGCCCTCGACGCTCACCGCGGCATCCTGATCTCCCCCGGTCCCGGCACTCCTCGCGAGGCGGGGGCATCGATCGAGGTCGTCCGCGCGGCGGCGGCCCGCGGCATCCCTCTTCTCGGGGTGTGTCTCGGCCACCAGGCGATTGCCGAGGCGTTCGGTGCGCGGGTCGGACACGCCCCGGAGCTGATGCACGGGATGACCTCGGCGGTCCGTCACGACGGCAGCGTCCTCTTCGCGGGCCTCGCCGACCCGTTCACCGCCACCCGGTACCACTCCCTCGCGATCGAGCGCTCGACCCTGCCGCCCGAGCTCGAGGTCACGGCCGAGACCGACAGCGGGGTGATCATGGGGATCGCGCATCGCTCGGCGCCCGTGCTCGGTGTGCAGTTCCACCCCGAGAGCGTGCTGACGGAGGGGGGCCACCGCCTGCTCGGCAACTGGCTCGAGTCCGTCGGCGTCGTCGGTGCCGCCGCGCGCGGAGCGCGGCTCAGCCCGCAGCGCTGAGACGCGCGGGCGCGCCCGACGCATGGCCGCGCGCCGTCCGCACGCGCGCAATCGGTCGAGGCGAGGACGATCCCGTCCCGAATGTACGCGTCCGAGCCGAAGACGCGCGTCTGAGCCGGTCGTCCGGGCGAGGAATCAGGATGCCGCGGGCCGGCCCGCGCGGCAGACCCGCCGGAGCGTCAGGCTCCGGTGCAGTAGGTCAGTGTGATCGTCGAACGCACCGGCACGTCGCCGGGGGCGAGGGACTGCTGCGACACCGTCGCGGGGTCGGTCGCGGGGCACCCGGGGTCTTCAGCCGTCTCGACGGTGAGCCCCAGCTCTTCGGACTGCAGCTCGCGGGTCGCCGCGTCGACGGTGTAGCCGCGGTAGTCGAGGATTGTGACGTTCCCGGTGGCGACGACGAGGTTCACGACGGTTCCGGCGGGCACCTCGGTGCCGGCGTCGCGATCGGCCGACAGCACCATCCCCGCCTCGCGGCCGGGATCGTTCTCGGTGCGGATCGTCCCGACCCGCAGTCCCGCGGCGCTCAGGGCCTCTGCCGCGGCATCGCGTGTGAGTCCTTCGAGGGTCGGCACAGTCGAGAGGTCCTGCCCCTGCGACACCACGACGAGCACGCCCTGGCCGGGCGAGACCGAGACGCCCGATGCAGGGTCGGTGCGGATGACCGCGCCCTCGGGCACGTCGACGCTCGGCTCGGTGATCTGGGACGGAACGAGGTCCTGGGCCTCGAGCTCGGTCACCGCGCGCTCGTAGGTCATGCCCGACACGTCGGGGACGATGCGCGCGCTCGAGGGCACCTCGTTCGCCGGCTGGATCGTGACCACCCAGAACAGCACCGAGATGAGAAGGACGGCCAGAAGCGCGACCCCGGCCCAGATCCACGCCACCGGTGGGCCCGCCTGGGTGCGCTTCATCGTCGTGTCGGTGCTGAGCTGGCGCAGCGACCGGGCGGTTTCGGCGGCGGCACGGGGATTGGGGCCGTACAGCTCGCTCGTGAGGGCGCCCACCTGGCGCTTGGAGGGCGTGCGCCCGTCGATGGTGGCATCGAGTGCTTCGCGGAAGCCCGCGGCATCCTGATACCGCTGGAACGGATCCTTCGCCAGCGCCCGCAGCACGACGGTGTCGAGCGCGCGGGGAACGGTCTCGACGACCTCGGACGGGGCGAGCGGCGTCTCGCTCACGTGCTGATACGCCACCGCCACCGGCGACTCGCCCCGGAAGGGCTGACGACCGGTCAGCAGCTCGTAGAGCACCACGCCGGTGGAGTACAGGTCGGCACGGGCGTCGACCGGCTCGCCCTTGGCCTGCTCGGGCGAGAAGTACGCGGCGGTGCCGAGGATCTGGGTCGTCTCGGCGACGGTCGACGACGAGTCGGACACCGCGCGGGCGATGCCGAAGTCCATCACCTTCACCTGACCGGCTTCGGTGACCATGACGTTGCCGGGCTTGATGTCGCGGTGCACGACACCCGCACGGTGCGAGTACTCCAGGGCTTCGAGGATGCCGTCGACGTATCGCACCGCGTCGGCGACGGGTACCGGGCCTGCGGCGATGATGTCCTTCAGGAGGCGCCCTCGCACGAGCTCCATCACGATGAAGGGCACCGGCCGTGTCACGCCGTCGACGCCCGACTCGGAGTCCTCGCCCGCGTCGTAAACGCGGACGATCGCGGGATTCGCCATGCGCGAGGCGGCTTGCGCCTCGAGGCGGAAGCGGGTGCGGAAGGCATTGTCGTCGGCGAGATCGCGGTCGAGGATCTTGATCGCGACCTGACGGCCGAGCGTCAGATCCTCGCCGCGGTACACCGTGGCCATGCCGCCGCGACCGATGATCTCGTCGACGCGGTATCGCCCTGAAAGCACGCGCGTCTCAGTGGTCACAGTCACCCCCTGGTGGAACGGGTACAGCCTAACGGACGGTCCCGGCGGTCTCGCTGGGACCGGAATGGATGCCGCGGGTCAGCCGTCCGCGCCGTCGTCGCCCCCGCCTTCGCCGCCGTTGCCGTTGCCGTCGCCGTTGCTCGCGGACGGCGAGGGCGACGCCGCCTGGACCGACGCCTGCGCTTCAGGAGACGCACCCGAGGTGCGCTCACCCGAGGGCCCGCCGGTGCAGGTGACGGTGTAGGTGACGAGCACCGTGCCGCTGGCGTTGTTCGGCACCGTCAGCTGGGCCTGCCGCGTGTTGGTGTCGAAGGGCATGGTGTTCTGGCCGTTCGAGAACGTCCCGTTCACCGCGGTGAGCGTGTAGGCACCGGGTGAACCCTCGCCGGCCGGGCAGGAGTAGCCCTGCCAATTGACGGTGAGGTTGCCGCCGGGCGCGACCGTCGCCGAGCTCAGCGTCGGGGCGGTGGGCTGCGGGAGCTCGGTCTGCGGGCCGTAGAACGACAGCGTCAGCACCTGGTCGGGGGTGACCGACCCCTGCGGTTCGTAGTCGTACACCAGGGACACATCGTCCGCGGTCGGAGCGGCGTTGCCCTGCTGGCAGTTGACGGTGAGCACACCGGCATTCAACGCCGCCGCCCGCGCGGTGTCGCAGTCGACGCCGACGAGACCCAGCGAATCGAGGTCGATCCGGTCCTGCGTCGGCGTCGCCGACGGGGTCGTCTGCGAGGGCGACGGACGCGAAGTCGAGGTCGATCCCGAGGGGTCGGGCGACGCGCCGCCCTGATTGGCGAAGAGGGCCCAGAGGGTGCCGCCGAGGACGAGGAGCAGGATGACGATGAGGGCGACGAGCGGCCAGGTCCAGCGGCTGCGCTTCTTCTTCTCCGGCTCCTGCGGCTCGGCGTAGTCGGGAAGCGGCGCCGAGAGGATCTGCGTCGCGGCCGCGGTCGCGCCCGCGGGGGCGAGGAGCTGGGTGGCGTCGTCGGCGAGCGCGGCCGCTCCCGCGATGGCGGGCACCGCGGCGGCGGCCGCCGCGAGGTCGCCCCGGCGAAGAGCCGATGCCGCGCGGGCGACCGCGGCGGCGGAGGCGGGCCGATCCTCGGGCTTCTTGGCGATCATCGCCATGACGAGGTTCTGCACCGGCTGCGCGACCGTCGGCGGAAGCGGCGGCGGCTGCTCGTTGATCTGCGCCATCGCGATGGCGACCTGCGACTCGCCGGTGAAGGGGCGCTTGCCGGCGAGGGACTCGTACGCGACGATCCCGAGCGAGTAGATGTCGGTCGCGGGCGATGCGGGGTGCCCCGAGGCCTGCTCGGGCGAGAGGTACTGCACCGTGCCCATGACCTGACCGGTGGCCGTCAGCGGCACCTGGTCGGCGATGCGCGCGATGCCGAAGTCGGTGATCTTGACGCGGCCGTCGGGGGTGATGAGCAGGTTCCCCGGCTTGATGTCGCGGTGCACCAGGCCCGCCGCGTGCGCGGCCTGCAGGGCCGCCGCGGTCTGGGCGACGATGTCGAGCGTCTTGTCGGTGGACAGGGCGCCGTCGCGTTCGAGGATCGTCGACAGCGCCTCGCCGGGAACGAGCTCCATGACGAGGAAGGCGGAGCCCGCCTCCTCGCCGTAGTCGAAGACGCTCGCGATGCCCTCGTGGTTCACGAGGGCCGCGTGCCGGGCCTCGGCGCGGAAGCGCTCGAGGAACCCGGGGTCGCCCATGTACTCGTCTTTCAGGATCTTGATGGCGACGGTGCGTCCGATGACGTGATCGGTCGCCTCCCAGACCTCGCCCATCCCGCCGATGGCGATGCGCGAGTCCAGTTCGTAGCGTCCTCCGAAGGTCACTCCCTGCGTCGGTCTCATCTTCCCAACACCGCCTCCATGACCGTCTTCGCGATGGGCGCCGCGATTGTGTTCCCGCTGCCGGACTGGCCCTGTCCGCCACCGTCTTCGATGACCACCGCGACGGCGACCTGGGGATCGTCGGCGGGTGCGAAACCGGTGAACCAGAGCGTGTACGGCTCGTCTGATCCGTTCTCCGCCGTGCCGGTCTTCCCGGCCACGTCGACCCCGTCTATTCTTGCACCGCTCGCCGCGCCGTCCTGGACATTGGCGACCATCATCGTCACCATCTCGGCAGCCAGATCCTCGTCCAGCGCACGGCCGAACTCGGTGCTCTCGAAGGTTTGCTGCACCGACAGGTCGGGCCCGATCACCTGATCCACCATCCGGGGGGTCATCACGACGCCGCCGTTGGCGATGCCCGCCGAGACCATCGCGATCTGCAGCGGCGTCGCGTCGACCTGCCCCTGGCCGAACCCGGTGAGGGCGGTCTGCGGATCATCGAGTGCCCGGGGGTAGGGCGAGGCGGTCGAGGTGAGCGGGATGTCGAAGCTGCGGTTAAAGCCGTACTTCTCGGCCTCTTCGCGGATCGCCGTGTCGCCGAGTTCGACCGCGAGCTCGGCGAAGGGGATGTTGCAGCTGAGCCGCAGCGCGTCGGCGAGGGTCACCGTCTCGCCCGGGCCGCAGGCGCCCCGGCTGGCGTTGAAGACCACGTTGCTCGACTGCGGCAGCTGGTAGACGGCCGGGTTCGGCAGCTCCGACTCGGGGGTGTAGTCACCCGAGGCGAGGGCGGCCGAGGCGACGACGAGCTTGAAGGTCGACCCGGGCGGGTTCAGGTCGCCGCCGATCGCGCGGTCGATGAGGGGGTCGGCGGGGTCGGCGAGCAGCTGCTCGTAGGTGGCGTTGACCTGCTCGGGGTCGTGGATCGCCAGCTGGTTGGTGTCGTAGCTCGGGCTCGTCACGAGCGCCAGCACGCGCCCGGTGTCGGGCTCGATTGCGATGACCGCGCCCTGAAGGTCGCCGAGGGCGTCGTAGGCGGCCTGCTGCACCGTGGCATCCAGACTCAGTTCGACGTTCGAGCCGCGCGGCGGCTGACCAGTGAAGATCCGCTCGATGCGCGAGAGGAACTGCGAGTTCGAGGTGCCGCTGAGCTCGCCGTTCATGGCCTGCTCGATACCGGTCGTCGACCCGAGGGCCGGGTTGATGTACCCCGTCACCGGAGCCCACATGTCGCCGTTCTGGTACACGCGCTGCCAGCTGTAGACGTCGTCGGAGGGGACGGATGACGCGATCTCGATGCCGCTCGCGACGATCGAGCCGCGCTGCACCTCGTACGAGTCGTAGAGGGAGCGGGTGTTGGCGGAGTTCGCGGCGAGGGTCTCGGCCTGGATGACCTGGATGATGCTCGTCGACCCGAAGAGGGCGAGGAACATCAGCAGCACGATGATGCTGAGCCGGCGGAGTTCCTTCGTCATTTCTCTCCACCTCCCAAAAGGCGCGAGGCGAGCGGAGCGGTGCCGGTTTCGGCGACGCTGGCATCGGGTCTGGCGGGAGCCGGCCGCAGGCCGGCGGGGGCATGCGTCGCCGAAACCGGCACCGCACAGCGCACACCGAGACGCGTCATCCGATCACCACCCGGGGCCGGCTGCGCACGGCGTCGGAGATGCGCAGGAGGAGGGCGACGATGATCCAGTTCGCAACGAGCGACGACCCGCCCGCAGCGAGGAACGGGGTCGTGAGGCCGGTGAGGGGGATGAGGCGCGTGACGCCCCCGACCATGATGAACACCTGCAGCGCGATGGTGAACGCCAGGCCCGTGGCCAGGAGCTTTCCGAAGTCATCCTGCCCCGCCAGCCCGATGCGGATACCGCGACTGACGAAGACCATGTACAGGCACAGGATGGCGAAGACGCCGACGAGCCCGAGCTCTTCGCCGAGGCTCGGGAGGATGTAGTCGCTCTGCGACAGCGGCGTGATGTTGGGGCGGCCCTGACCGAGCCCGGTACCGATGAGTCCGCCGTGAGCGAGCCCGAAGATCCCCTGCACCAGCTGGTAGCTGCCGCCGGAGCGCTCGATGATCTCGGGGTCGAACGCGTTCAGCCAGTTCGCGAACCGCCCGCCGACGTAGGGCAGCACGCGCGAGGCGAGGAAGGCACCGGAGGCGGCGAGAGTCACACCGATCAGCACCCAGCTGGTCTTCCCGGTGGCGACGTAGAGCATCGCGACGAACATGCCGAAGATGAGCGTGCCGGTGCCGAGGTCGCGCTGCATCACGATGATGCCGAGCGAGACGAGCCAGATCACCAGCAGCGGCCCGAGCTCGCGGGCGCGCGGCCAGGTGATGCCGAGGAACCGTGTTCCGGTGGAGGTGAGGCTCTCCCTGGTGCGGACGAGGTAGCCCGCGAAGAAGATGGCGAGGGCGATCTTGGCGAGCTCCCCGGGCTGGAACGACACGAATCCGAGCGAGACCCAGACGTCCGCATTGGCGTTGGTGCCGAGGCCCGGAACGATCGGCAGGAGCAGCAGGGCGATGCCGGCGAAGCCGGAGACATAGGTGTAGCGGAACAGCACCCGGTAGTTGCGGAGGAAGATCACCACGACCACCGCGGCGACCACCGCGATCGCCGCCCACGCCATCTGACGGGTCGAGGCGGCATCCCATCCCTGGGAGCCGATGGCGATGTCGATCCGGTAGATCATCGCGATGCCGAGGCCGGTGAGGATCGTCGCGATGGGCACCACGAACGGATCGGCGTCGCGAGCCCGGAAGCGCAGCACGATGTGCAGGGCGAGCACGAGGACGGTGAGCCCGCCGCAGTAGTAGAGGAACGTCGGCTCGATCGCGCCGATCGCACCCAGCTGCACCAGGGCGACCGCCCCCCAGGTCAGCGCGCACGCGAACAGCAGGAGGAACAGCTCGCGGTTGCGCTGGGTCTGCGGCACCTTCAGGCGCTTCAGGGCGCGCAGCACCGCGGTGTCGGTCGACGGGGCGTCCGGGCGGGTGATGCCGGGAGGGGCTGCGGTCATGAGTTCGCCTCCGCGGCGATGCGCAATCGGTCGGCGATCGTCCGCGCCTCGTCGAGCGAGTCGGCCGAGATCGTCCGCTCGACGGTGGTGCGCGTGAACGGGGGAAGGTCGGACAGGTCGATGCCGGTGTCCTCGTAGGGGGTCGACAGCGGCAGGGGGCCGATGTCCTGCTGCACGCCGCGGTAGATGACGACGGTGTCGTCGTCGGCGCCGACGAAGTAGCGGGTCTGCGTCCACTGGTAGGCCAGGATCAACGTCGTCGCGAGGGCTGCGATCACGAGGATCAGCCCCGCGAACCAGGCGATCCGGCGCCGGCGGGCGCGGCGGCGGTCTTCTTCGATGAGCTCTTCGAGGAACTCGGCGTCAGGCTCGAAGTGGGTGGGTTCGTTCGCCGCGCCGCGGTTGGGGTGCAGCCAGCTGCTGCGCCCGGGACGGGCGGCGGGCACCTCGACTCCGATGGGGTTGGAGGCGGAACCGACGATCGTGGGGGTGCCGAAGAAGACCGGATGCTGCCCGCCGACGTCGACCAGGACGATCGTGACGTTGTCGGGGGCTCCGCCGTCGAGGGCCTGCTTCAGCAGCGAGTCCGCGGTGCGGCCCGGGGCGAGCCCGAGTCCGAGGGCCTTGGCGGTGTGGGCGTCGTCGACGACGCCCGACAGTCCGTCGGAGCACAGCAGCCACCGGTCGCCGGGTTGGGTGGGCATGATGAACGTGTCGACCTCGGGGTCGGGATCCATGTCGCCGAGCACCCGCATGAGCACCGAGCGGCGCGGGTGGTAGCGCGCCTCCTCGGGGGTGATGCGGCCGGAGTCGACCAGGCGCTGCACGAAGGTGTGGTCGGTCGTGATCTGGGTCAGCGCGCCGTTGCGGTACAGATAGATCCGCGAGTCGCCGATGTGGGCGATCACGGCGTAATCGTCCACCATCAGCAGCGCGCTGACGGTGGTTCCCATACCGGCGAGCTCGGGTTTGACCCCGACGGTGTCGATCAGGTGCTGCGCGGTCTCGGCGATGGCGTCGCGCAGCGCGCTCTCGGCGGCCGAGGTCGAGGTGAACGAGTCGTCGAGATCGCGGAGGCGTTCGATGGCGAGGCTCGAGGCGACATCGCCCCCGGCGTGGCCGCCCATGCCGTCGGCGACGACGAAGAGGTTGGATCCGGCGTAGCCGGAGTCCTGGTTGTTGGAGCGCACCTTGCCGGTGTGCGAGATCGCGACGCTCGAGCCTTGGAAGACCATGAAGGAGGGGACCGCCCGCTACTTCCGGAGCTCGAACGTGGTCGCCCCGACGCGGATGGGCGCACCGACGGTGATGGCGACGGGCGCCGACACGCGGGCGCCGTCGTGCCAGGTGCCGTTGGTGGAATCGAGATCCTGCAGCATCCACTGGTTGCCCCAGAGCATGATGCGGGCGTGGTGGCTCGAGGTGTAGTCGTCGCGGATCACCAGGCCCGATTCGCTCGAGCGCCCGATCGTGAGCGGCTCGGTGCCGAGCGGCAGCTCGAGGCCGGCCTTCGGGCCGCTGGTGATGACGATGCGCGACACGGTGGTCGGGGTCGCCGGGCCCCCCTTCTGGGGAGCGGCGGGTGCGGCGGCCGCGGCCGGGCGGGCGCGGGCGACGGGTTCGGTCATCGCCGACGGCGAGGCGGGCGACTTCGTCACCGCGGGCCCCGCAGGCGCCGCCGCGGCGGCCGCGGGCTCGGGCATCTTCCGGGCCTTCATGCCGAACAGGTCGGCGCGCAGCGAATAGACCACCGCGAAGACGAAGAACCACAGCAGCACCAGGAAGCCGATGCGCAGCAGCAGCAGGGTCAGTTCACTCACGGCAGCGGCCCCTGTTCGCGGATGTCGAAGGCGCGCGTGGCGTCGGGAGCCGGCCGGGACGGCCGCGGAGGTACCGCCTGCGCCACCACGCGGAAGACGATATCGGTTCGTCCGATCGTGATGGTCGAATCCGGAGAGAGCGGCGCCTCGCTGACGCGGCTGCCGTTCAGCAGCGTGCCGTTGGTCGAGCCGAGGTCGCGGACCATCGCGCGCTCGCCGTCCCACAGCACCTCGACGTGCTTTCGGCTCGTCCCGGCATCCGAGATGGTGACGTCGGCGTCGCTGCCCCGGCCGATCACGGTGCGGCCCTTCGTGAGCGGGTGGCGCTTGCCCTCGACGTCGATCACGCCGCGCCACGACACCGCGCCCTCGGCGCTGGAGCTGTCGACGCGGAGCGTGCCGGTGGAGAGCTGGTCGTCGCGCTCGAGGGTGATCGTGACCGGGCCGGCGAAGCTGTACCCCTGAGCGCGGGCGTGCTTGTGCACCAGCGACTGCAGCTCCTCGCCCAGGGCGGGGCCGATCGCGCGCATGCGCTCCTCGTCGCTCGGGGCCAGGCGCACCGTGAACGTGTGCGGGGTGAGGATGCGGTCGCGGCTGACGACGGCGGCCTTCTTGTCCAGTTCGCTGCGGAGCGCGGACGCGATCTCGACAGGCTGGATCCCGCTACGGAAGGTCTTGGCGAAGGCGCTGTTGACGGCGCGTTCGAGTCCCTTCTCGAAGCTGTCTAGTAGTCCCACGGGGCTCCTCAGGCAGGCGATCCAGTCGGTACATGTTAGTTGTCCAGCCTGGACAGGCCATCCACACCCCGGACGACACGCGCCGGCGGGCACGCCGGCCGTCGCCGCACCCCGCCGCACCCCGCCGCGATCCGTCAGAGAATGCGGTCCCCGAGACGCCGACGCGGCAATTTCTGACCGATCGCGAGGGTGGAGGGTCGAATGCCGCGGGCGGGTCGGGTCGCTCGGGCGGGTGGGCGGCGGGGCGAAGGACGGATGCCGCGGGCGCGGCCGAAGGCGGGGCAGGCGGCGTGATATCCTCGGGAAGTTGAGTTCTGCGGGTCGATGACCCGCGGCTCGCGCGAGTGGCGGAATAGGCAGACGCGCTGGCTTCAGGTGCCAGTGCCCGAAAGGGCGTGGGGGTTCAACTCCCCCCTCGCGCACAGCGACGAATCAGCCCCCGACCGGGGATTTCCCGGACGGGGGCTTCGTCATTCCCCACCCGCGGCGCGCGCGACGCGCGCATCCTGGCGGAAAACACCTTCCTGTCAAGGCGTAGAGCGGCGGCGGTCCGAGGGTCATGCTCGGACCAGGAGGCGCGATGCGCGTACGCGTCGCGCACGACGAGAGGACGACGATGTCAACGAACAGGGCTGTCGCATACAAGGGTCCCGGGGTGGTCGAGGTGATCGACACCGCGTATCCGGAGTTCGAGCTCAAGGACGGGCCGGGCGTGAACCCGGCGAACGTCGGCCGGAAGGTTCCGCACGGCGCGATTCTCCGGACGGTGTCGACGAACATCTGCGGATCGGACCAGCACATGGTGCGCGGTCGCACGACGGCGCCCGAGGGCCTCGTCCTCGGACACGAGATCACCGGTGAGGTCGTCGAGGTCGGCCCCGACGTCGAGTTCATCAAAGTCGGAGACATCGTCTCGGTCCCCTTCAACATCGCATGCGGCCGTTGCCGCAACTGCAAAGAGGGCAAGACCGGCATCTGCCTCAACGTCAACCCCGATCGGCCGGGAAGCGCCTACGGCTACGTCGACATGGGCGGCTGGGTGGGTGGCCAGGCCGAGTTCGTGCTCGTGCCCTACGCCGACTGGAACCTGCTGAAGTTCCCCGATCGCGAGCAGGCGCTGGAGAAGATCCTCGACCTGACGATGCTCTCGGACATCTTCCCGACGGGGTTCCACGGCGCCTACACGGCGGGGGTCGGACCGGGCTCGACGGTGTACATCGCCGGCGCAGGACCGGTCGGGCTCGCCGCCGCCGTCGGTGCGCAGCTGCTGGGTGCGGCGGTCGTCATCGTCGGAGACCTCAACGAGGAACGGCTCGCGCAGGCCCGCTCGTTCGGCGCCGAGACCGTCGACGTGTCGAAGGGCGACCCGAAGGATCAGATCGAGCAGATCCTCGGGGTGCCCGAAGTGGATTGCGCCGTCGACGCCGTCGGTTTCGAAGCACGCGGGCACGGGGCCGACGCGGCGCACGAGGCACCGGCGACGGTGCTGAACTCGCTCATGGACCTCACTGCCGCCGGCGGCGCACTCGGCATCCCCGGTCTCTACGTCACGGGCGATCCCGGCGGCGTGGACGACGCGGCGAAGGTCGGGTCGCTGTCGCTGAGGCTCGGTCTCGGGTGGGCGAAGTCGCTGTCGTTCACGACGGGACAGTGCCCGGTGATGAAGTACAACCGGCAGCTCATGATGGCGATCCTCCACGACAAGGTGCAGATCGCGCAGGCAGTGAATGCGACCCCCATCGCGCTGGATGACGCGCCCCGGGGCTACGAGGAGTTCGATCAGGGCGCCGCGCGCAAGTACGTGCTGAACCCGAACGGATACATCAAGGCCGCGTGACCTGAGGAAGGCGGACGAGGGGTGGCCATCCGGCGTCAGCGGTCGCCGCCGGCGAAGTCCTGCGCGCCGACGACGCCGAGCAGCCGGATCTTCTCCTCGTCCGCCGATCCCGGAACAGCCGTGAGCACGAGGAGGGCCTGCCCGCGATCGTCCGTGTAGAGCACCTGGCAGTCCACCTCGATCTCCCCCACCTCGGGATGGATCAGCACCTTGTGGTCGGCGAAGCGGTGCGCGACCTCCTGGCGCTCCCACAGATCGGCGAACTCCGCACTGACCCGTTCGAGCTCCCGCGCGAGGTCGCCCGCGGTCGAGCCCGCTCCCAGCGCCCCGTACGCATCGCGGAGCCCCGCGACGAGCGCCCGGCTCTGGCGGTCGTGGTCGGCAGCCGGGTAGTGGGCGCGCTCGGTCGCCGGACGGGTGAACCATCGGTACACCTCGTATCGGCTCCACCCCGTCTCGCCGCGGTGGTCGCCGAGCAGGGTGAGGGCGAGGGCGTTCTGGGCCAGCGTCTCGCCGAGGCGCGAGATGATCAGCGCGGGGGTGTCGTCGAGCCGATCGAGCACGCGCTGGAGGGCTGGCGCGACATGCGACATGGCGCTGACCCGATCGGGCACCGCGTGCCCCGCCATCCGATAGAGGTAGTCGCGCTCGTCCGCGGTCAGCCGGAGAGCCCGCGCGAGGGATGCGAGGATCTGGTCGCTCGGCTGGGGTCCCCGCTGCTGCTCGAGACGCGTGTAGTAGTCGGTCGACATCAGGGCGAGCGATGCCACCTCCTCGCGGCGCAGTCCCGCGGCACGGCGCCTCACCCCCGGTCCGAGACCCACGTCCTGCGGACGGAGGCTCTCGCGGCGACGACGGAGGAAATCGGCGAGGGCGGCGCGGTCCATCCGTTCATGATGCCTGCGGTGCGCCGTGGCAACCAGGGACCGGCGATCCCCCGATCATCCGTCTCTCGTGCGGCTGCGTCCGCCGCGGTGGACTCGTGTCATGCGAATCCACGGAAACGTCATCTTCATCCCCGGTGCCACGAGCGGGATCGGCCTCGCGCTCGCGGAGCGACTGCACGACGAGGGCAACACCGTCATCGTCGGCGGGCGCCGCGCAGACATCCTCGACGACATCGCCGCCCGGCATCCCGGCATCGACACCGTGGTGATCGACGTCGCGGACCCCGCCTCGATCACCCGAGCGGCGGGCGAGGTCCTCGCGCGGCATCCGGATCTGAATGTCCTCGTGACGATGGCGGGCATCATGCGCGTGGAGGACTGGACGACCGCGAGCGGTTTCGTTCACAGTGCCGAGGAGGTCGTCACGACCAACCTCCTCGGCACCATCCGACTCATCGGCGCCTTCGTCGAGCATCTGCAGACCAGGCCGGACGCGACGATCATGACCGTGTCGTCGGGCCTCGCCTTCACGCCGCTTCGCACGACACCCAGCTACAACGCCACGAAGGCGGCCATCCACATGCTGAGCGAAACCCTGCGGCTGCAGCTGGCCGGCACCTCGGTGCGGATCATGGAGCTCGAGCCGCCGTCGGTGGCCACCGACCTCTTGCCCGGCCACCGGGACGAGGCATCGGCGATGCCGCTCGACGCGTTCATCGACGAGGTCATCGACATCCTGCGCGAGAACCCGGATGCGACCGAGGTGCAGGTCGAGCGGGTGAAGTTCCTCCGTTACGGCGAGGCGCGCGGCGACTACCCGGAGGTGGTCGCCGCGCTCAACGCCCCGGCGTGAGCGGGGGTCAGCGGAACCGCCGTCGGTACGCCAGCGCGGCGCCGAGGTAGGCGGCCACGAGGATCCCGACGCACCAGGCGAGGGCGATCCACAGATCCGCGCCCGGGGTGTCGCCCGCCAGAAGGGCCCGTATCGCGTTGACGATGGAGGTCACCGGCTGGTATTCGGCGAACCACCGCACCGGCCCGGGCATCGTGTCGGTGGGCACGAACGCCGAGCTGAGGAACGGCAGGAAGATCAGCGGGTACGAGAACGCGCTCGCGCCGTCGACGGTCTTCGCCGAGAGGCCCGCGATCACCGCGAGCCAGGTGAGGGCGAGGGTGAACAGCAGCAGGATGCCGCCGACGGCGAGCCACGCCCCGACGCTCGCGGGGCTCCGGAATCCGATGACGAGGGCCACGGCGACCACCACCGCCAGCGACACCGCATTCGCGACGACGGAGGTGAGGACGTGCGCCCACAGCACCGACGACCGCGCGATGGGCATCGATTGGAAGCGCTCGAAGATCCCGCCCTGCAGATCGAGGAAGAGCCGGTAGGCGGTGTAGGCGACGCCCGAGGCCACGGTGATGAGCAGGATGCCGGGAAGGAGATAGTCCACGTACGACTCGCCGCCCGTCTGGATGGCCCCGCCGAAGACGAAGACGAACAGCAGCAGGAAGGCGATCGGCATCACCGCGGTGGTGACGATCGTGTCGGGGCTGCGCAGGATGTGGCGGAGCGACCGTCCGGTGAGCGCGGCGGTGTCGCCGACGACGTGCGTGGTCATGGGGTGTCCTTTCCGCCGACGATCGCGAGGAAGATCTCCTCGAGGGTCGGCTGCTTCTCGACGTACTCCACGCGCGCCGGCGGAAACCGTCGCTTGAGGTCGTCGAGGGTGCCTTCGGCGATGATGCGGCCCTCGTGGAGGATCGCGATGCGGTCGGCCAGCTGCTCGGCCTCGTCGAGGTACTGGGTGGTGAGGAGGATGGTCGTGCCACCCCGGGCGAGTTCGCGGACGGCATCCCACACCTCGATGCGAGCCTGCGGATCCAATCCCGTGGTCGGCTCGTCGAGGAGCACGACGGGCGGCTCGCCGATGAGGCTCATCGCGATGTCGAGGCGCCGTCGCATCCCGCCGGAGTAGGTCGCGACGCGCCGGCCGCCCGCATCCGTCAGCGAGAACCGGGCGAGCAGCCCGTCCGCCACGGCTCCCGGCTCGGCGACATGACGCAGCCTCCCGACGAGGATGAGGTTCTCGCGGCCGGTGAGCACCTCGTCCACTGCGGCGAACTGGCCGGTGAGGCTGATCGCCTCTCTCACGCGCGCGGCCGCGGTCGCGGCATCCTGTCCCTGGACCTCGACGGTGCCCGCGTCGGCGCGGAGCAGGGTGGCGAGGATGCGGATCGCGGTCGTCTTGCCCGCGCCGTTGGAGCCGAGCAGGGCGTAGATCGTGCCGGACGGCACGTCGAGATCGACGCCCTTCAGCACGGAGAGGTCGCCGAAGGCCTTCTCGAGCCCGCGGATCCGCACCGCGGGGCGATCCGCCGTTGTCGCCGCGGTGTTCACGACGTCTCCTCCTTCTCGGCCTGCTCGATCGCCGCGGTCAGCCGCTTCTGCTCCTTGGTGATCCACGAGCCGATGCCGTAGTTGGATTTGAAGGTGTCGACGAATTCGACCGGGTCGTCGCCGACGATCTCGCGCACCGGCGTGCCGTCGGCGGCGGCGCCCTCGAAGAGCTCGGCCAGGTCGTCGAACATCTGCAGCAGCAGTTCGCCCTGATCGGTGCCGCCGTTGTACATGAGGTAGCGCTCGACGCCCTTGGCGGCGGTGCGGTACGGGGCCGGCAGCGCCTCGACGCGGGCGCGGTAGGCGCGCCAGCGGCGTTTGTCGGCGAGTGAGCCGGTCACCCATTCGATCCAGTTGGTCATGATGATCCCCCTTCGCGGAGCTGTTGCAGTCGTTCGGAGAGGAAGCTCCAGGTCCTCCAGAACTCGTCGAGGTAGTCGCGGCCCGCGGCGTTGAGGCTGTAGACCTTGCGCGGCGGGCCCTTCTCCGACGGCACCTTCTGGACATCGACCAGCCCGCGCTGCTCGATGCGCACGAGGAGCGCGTACACGGTGCCCTCGGCGATGTCGGTGAAACCCTGGTCGCGCAGCCACGTGGTGATCTCGTAGCCGTAGGCGCGACGGGTGGCCAGGATCGCGAGCACGATCCCCTCGAGGATGCCCTTCAGCATCTCGGTGGTCTGCTTGCCCATCGGTGTCTCCCTCAGTACTCAGTGTTGATGAGTACTGGTACATAGTATCGCTGACTAGCGAGAATGCAAGGGGCAGGCGTGAGCAACTGCGGGGATCATCGCCGACTCGCCGCCCCGCGGCATCCGTCTCCGGGGTGTCGGTGGACCGACCCGCTGTTGTGTGCAGCCGGGCGGGTGGCAGCCGGGCGGGTGGAGAGGGGAAGGAGGGATGCCGCAGCGCGGCGTCAGTTGCCGTCGAGGACGGGGAGCAGCGTGTAGACGGCTTCTTCGACGTCGCGCCCGACGCCCGGAGCGAACGACGTCGTCCGGGACACCTCGGTGAAGCCGCATCGGGTGAGGACCGCACGGGACGCGGCGTTGTGCACGGCCACGCGCGCGAAGAGCGGACGCACGGGCTCGCGCGAGACCAAAAGGCGCAGCGCCTGCGTCGCCACGCCTCTCCCCCACGCATGCCGCGCGATCCAGTAGGTCACCTCGCGGTCACCGTCGACGGTGAACGACCCGACGGCTCCCGCGAAGGCACCGTCTTCGGTGACGACGCGGTAGAGCACGTCGTCGTCGCTGCGGATGCGCGCTGTCCAGCGATCGAAGGCGCCGCGATCATCCGGATCGTCCGCGGTGAAGGCGGCCAGTTCGACCGCGGCGGGGTCGCGCATCATCTCGAACACGGCGTCGAGATCGTCGTCGTCGAGCTCTCGCAGTTCGATGTGGCCCACGAGGCCAACCTACCGAGGGTCTGGCCCGCAGGGGGACGGGAGGTGGTTCAGCTCCATCAGCAGGCGTTCGGCCGCGTGGCCGTCGCGGGCGACGACGGCCTCCCGCAGGCTCCGGTAGCGCGCGGTGCGGACCTCGACGTCCTCGTCGGGCTTCGTCCACCCCTGGAGGTTCCGCTGCAGGGCGAGGCCGGCCTCCCGCATGATCGTGATGAACACCCGGTTGGCCGTCGCGCGGATCAGCAGCTGATAGAAGGCGGTCGTGCTCCCCAGGATCCCCAGGCCGTCGTCGCGCTCCGAGCAGTCGATGAGGGCGTCCACGGCGTCGACCAGGTCGGCGTGCTCCTGCTCGGTCGCGCGCGCCAGCCCGAGGATGGCCGCGTCCCCGGCGACGTAGGTCATGAACTCGGTGGTGTGGGCGTAGGCGTCGGGATGCGGCGCGCTCACCCGGGTGTACTTGTTCGCCGCGACCTCGATGAGACCGAGGCGCTCGAGGCGCTGCAGGGCCTCGCGCACCGGGGTTCGGGAGACGCCGAGGCGCGAGGCGAGTTCGACGTCGCGGAGGCGGTCGCCCGGTCGCAGGGTGCCCCGCAGAATGGCCTCGCCCAGCACCGCGTAGACGTCGTCGCCGAGGGCCGCTCCCTCGCGGGGCGTCAGCGGTGTGAAGGCGGTGTCTGACATGACGGCACAAGTGTATTCATCCGTCATATGAACTCGCATCACCGGCGATATATCAGTACAGTGTGAGTTGTCGCGACACGCGCCGTCCCTGCGACGGCGCCGCGACACATCCGGGGGGATCCGTCGACGCCCGGGCCTCGAGCTCTCTGGCTCGGCCCGGGCGGACGATGGAACCGGATGCATCGGCTGGTCGCGGCACCCGTCGGCGCCTCGTTTCGCAACGTTTCCGTCACCATCTCGCTCCTGTGGGGGCGGCCTTCGTTAGCGTGGGTGACGCAGCGCGGGCATCGGGCTCGCGCGCCGAACGAAGGCAGTAGATGAGCACGCAGGGCACGGTCAAGTGGTTCAACTCCGAGAAGGGCTTCGGTTTCATCGCACCGGATGACGGGAGCGCCGACGTGTTCGCGCACTACTCGGCCATCGAGGCCAGCGGATACCGTTCCCTCGAGGAGAATCAGCGCGTGGAGTTCGACGTCGTGCAGGGTCCGAAGGGCCTGCAGGCCGAGAGCATCCGCCCTCTCTGACGCGGGTCAGTCCTTCCCCCGCACCAGCTCCAGGCCCGCGCCCGCGAACTGACGGAACGTCGCGTCGGGCAGGAACGCGCGGGTGAGGCCGGCGGCGATGCGCGACAGGTCGCCCTCGTCGCGGTAGAGCAGGTACATCGTCTCGTAGCGCGGGTTGAACTTCTGCTTGAAGCGGTGCAGCGAGCGGAACCCGTAGACCGGCTCGAGCATCTGCGCGAGCCGATCGGTGAGATCGGCGATGATCCCCGCATCGGCGGGGTTCTCGTGAGCGAGCGGTGCGCCCGACAGCGACAGCACGGCCGCCCCCTCGTCGGCGAAGTGCCGCGCGGACGAGCCGATGAGGAACTCCATCACCGGCCCGAATCCGCCGTCTCGACGACGCATGAGATCGAGCGTCCATCCGCGCACCGCACCGCCCGGGCCGTAGACCGGCAGCCACGAGAGGAAGCCGTCGACGTCGCCCGCGGGTGAGAGCGCCAGCGCCATGCGCACCTCGGGGTCGGCGGCCTCGATGAGCGTCCCCAGAGTGAATCGCATCTCGGGAAGTCCCTTGTCGCCCACCCACGACTCCGAGATCGCGCGCAGCTGCGCCTGGACGCCCCACGGCTCGTCGCCGAGCCGCGTCATTCGGAACGACATCCCCTCGCGCTCGGCGCGATTGAGCGACGAGCGCACCGCGCCCCAGGCCTTGCCGGTGAACTGGAGTCCGGGCAGGTCGACGATGGTGTCGTCGGCGACGACGAGGCTCCGCCATCCGTCCGGGACCGCGGCGCGGGTGGCCTCGCCGGCACTGAAGAAGCAGGGGATGAGCCCCGCGCGCTCGGCCGCGTCGGCGAACCCGCGCACCGAGTCGGCCCGCGAGTCCTCGGGCCCGAGCGGATCGCCGAGGGCGATCGCCGTGCCCAGGTGCCGCTGGTAGGGGACGACGCCCCCGGTGGTCCGGGCGTAGGCCATCCCCTCCCACGTCGCCATCCACGACAGGGTGCCGCCGCCGTCGGCGCGGATCAGGTCCTTCACCTCGGCCACGGTCGGTACCGGCGCCGCGCCGAGCCCGCGCCGGGGCTTGGCGCGGAAGGCGGCCCGCACCCAGATGAGGTAGATCACGAGCAGCAGCCAGAGCGCCGCCGAGACGAGGCCGATCTCGGTCTCGCCGTCGATCACGACCTCGACCTGCGCCTCGTTGCTGAGGGCGATCGCGACGACGATCAGCACGCCCACCAGCACGTTCAGGGTGCCGAGGATGACCGCGAGCACCCACGCCCACCGGCGCCCGAGACGCAGCCCGTTGGCGATGACCGCGATCACGATGGTGTCGAACGCGACGTCGAAGAACCCGCCCGAGACCGGCTCGGTGGGGCCGAACGGCCCGTTGGTCGGCACGATGACCAGAGCGATCTGGATGACACCGAGCACGAGGATCGACACGAAGGCCAGCAGTCGCTGCTCGCGCACCGTGATGCGCTGCACGCGCAGCGACCGGTCGGCGAAGAGGATGAGCACGACGGCCACGACGTGCTCGAGGTCGGGGAGCGCCCCCCAGAACAGCAGCGCGACGAAGACGAAGCCGAGGAGCACGAGCCACGCGCGCACGCGCCAGGGCGGCGGGAAGAGCCCCACTGCGGCCGCGATGCACGCCATCGTCCCGCCCGAGGCGCCGACATCGAGCGCGGCCGCCTCGGTCTGGGCCCATTCCCAGGGCAGCAGCGCCGCGAACCACAGCAGCAGCGCCGTCGCGCACACGGCGAAGAGCTGTCCGATCCAGAAGTACGCCAGCGCGACGCGCGTGCCGCGGTGGTACTCCAAGTACGCCATGCCCCAGAAGCCGGCGATGGTGAAGACATACACCCACGGCTGGTTGACGAAGAAGGTGCCGGTGACCGGCGTCCACCAGCGTCCTTCGAGGAGGGCGGGGAGGCCGTAGGCGACGGTGTCGTAGAGCTCGGCGTCCTCGAAGGGCCGCCAGAGACCCTGCCAGATCACCCCCGCCGCGAGGATCAGGGCGACCAGGGCGAGGGTCGCGGGGATGCGGCCGATGACCCGGAGGATCGGACCCGCCGTGCGCGGCGCCGCGCCCGCGGCATCCTTCGTCGTGGTGCCGCCCGCGTCGTCGCCCGCCCCCGCCATGGCACTCACCCTAGCGAGGGCCCGGCACTCTCACACGGGGTCGCCGGCGCCGCCCTCGTCGGCGGCGTACCGCGCGAGCGCCTGGGCGTCCTCGGCGTGCCGGAGCGCGCGTCGCGCAGCGTCGAGGGCCTCGACGGGATCCTGCGCCTGCCGCGCCGCCGCGAGGTCGCGCTGCGCCGAGATGAGGCGGGCCCGCGCGTCTGCGCCGGGGCGCACGCCCGACATCGCCGCCTCGGCGAGGGCGACGCCGTTGCGCGCGGCGGCGAGCGTACCCGGCAGGGCGGTGCGGGCTCCGCGGAGCCGTTGCTGCGCGGTCCGTGCGTCGCCCAGAGCCGCGTCGAGGCGGTCGCGCAGCCGCGCGATCTCGCCGATCGTCTGCGTGGGGCGGCGGGCAGCTCCGCTCTCGAGGGCATCGAGGGATGACGCGACGGCGCGGATCTCTTCGCCCAGACGCTCCGCGTGGGCGGGTTCGAGCTTCGCCCGTGTTGCCGTGGCGGCCCGCAGCGCGCCACGCGCGGAATCGAATTCGTCCGGGAGCGCCTGCGACGCCTGAGTGATGAGGCGATAGGTCTCTTCGAGCGTGCGGGCGTCGGCCTCGGCGCGGCGGAGGGCGCGCTCGCCGGCGGCGAGGTCGGCGAGGGCGTTCCGGCTCGGGTCGGCGGCGGAGCGGGACGCCTCGGCGAGGCGCTCCTCGGCCTCATCGGCCTCGGTGACGGCGGCGCGGGCTGCCGCCGCGGCATCCTGCCATTCGCGCTCGTCGAAGCGGGCGAGCTGCGCGATGAGTGCCTCGGGATCGCCCATCGCGGCGCGCACCTCGGCCAGCCGCGCCTGCGCCGCGCGGACCTGTTCGGCGGCCGAGACGTGCGAGGTCACCCACGCGGCGTGCGCGGTGCGCGCGACCTCGACGGTGCGCAGTGCGGCATCGACGCGTCGGGTGATGGCCTCGGCGCTCCGGCGCACTCGAGCCGCCTCCTCGCCGCCGGCCAGTCGGTCGGCGAGGCGCCGGTACTCCTCGAATCCGTCGTCGCGGACGTGCTGGGCGGTCATCCGGGCGCGCCGGAGCGCCGTGGGGGCGTCGCCGCCGTACAGCGCACCCGACAGACTCACCTCCACATCGAGGTCGTCGACCGCGTCGTCCAGGCGCACCAGCGCGCGTCCGGCCTCGTTCTGCGCCGCCTCGGCGGCCGCACGCGCCTTCGGAGATCGGCGTGCGCGCCGCAGTGCGAGAAGTCCGGCGATCACCGCGAGCGCGGTCACCCCGAACACGACCGCGGCGGGAATCACCCAGCGGAGGAACTCATCGGCCGGCTCGGTCACGGTGCGCCCCGCTCACCCGTCGCCGCGGCCGGCGTCGTCGTCGGGGAGGAGCAGGAGCCTCCGCAGCGCCGCCGGATCCTCGACCACGGCCTGGGCGCCCTCGGCCTCGTGCGGCCAGCTGAAGCCCCAGGTCACGAAGATCACGGGCACGTCGTGCTCGGCGCCGCCCTCGATGTCGTGGTGGCGATCGCCGATCAGCACCGGACGGTCGGTGTCGACGCCCGCGGCCTCGAGGCGGCGGAGCGCCTCGGCGACGATGTCGGACTTCGCGCTCAGCGTCCTCTCGTCCGGGGTCGCCCCCGCGATCGCCGTGAACAGGGGTGAGAGGTCGAAGTGCTCCATGAGGGCGACGACCTGCACCTCGGGCTTCGAGCTGGCGGTCGCCTGCGGGATGCCGGCGGCGTGGGCATCGCGGATGATCTCGGCGATGCCGGGGAAGAGCCGCGCGTCGGTGGTGTAGCCGTCTTGCTTGCCAAGGGTCCGGTAGAAGGCCACCGCTTCGGTGGCCTCGGCGGGCGTCATCCCGACGTTCACCTGGAACGACTCGTACATAGGCGGGCCGATCCAGTGGGCGAGCTCCTCGCGGGTGGGCGCGGGCTTTCCGAAGTGCTCGAGCGTGATGGTCAGGCGGCGGAGGATGCCGACCGACGCGTCGATGATGGTGCCGTCGACATCCCACAGGATGCAGGTCCAGGGTGAGCGCGTCGACATGACCTCCACGCTACAAGTCCGCAGCGGGCGCGCGGACCGCGGGTCAGAACAGGCGCAGGTGCCCCGAGTCCACGCCCTTCATCTCCTCGTAGTCGAGGGTGAGGCACCGGATGCCGCGGTCTGCCGCGAGCACGCGCGCCTGGGGCTTGATCTCCTGCGCGGCGAAGACGCCGCTCACCGGCGCGAGGTGCGGGTCGCGGTTGAGCAGCTCGAGGTAGCGGGTGAGCTGCTCCACGCCGTCGATGTCGCCGCGGCGCTTGACCTCGATGGCGATGGTGCCGCCGTCGGGATCGCGCAGCAGCAGGTCGACCGGGCCGATCGCGGTGGGGAACTCGCGCCGCACGAGCGAGACCCCCTCCCCCACGAGGGCGACCTGCTCGGCGAGGAGGCGCTGCAGGTCGGCTTCGACGCCGTCCTTCTGCAGACCCGGGTCGACGCCCAGGTCGTGCGACGAGTCGTGCAGCACCTCGTAGAGGTGCACCAGCAGCGCATCGCCGGTCTTGGCGTGGGTGACGCGCCACTGCTCGACGACGCCCGCCGCCGCGGCATCCTCATCCGGCGTCTGCACCGTGAGCGTGCAGGGCGGACTCATCCAGTTCAGCGGCTTGTACGAGCCGCCGTCGGAGTGCACGAGCAGACTCCCGTCGCCCTTGTGGACGAGCAGCCGCGTCGCGAGCGGCAGGTGAGCGGTGAGACGGCCCGTGTAATCGACGGAGCAGCGAGCGATGACCAGGCGCACCCGTCGAGCGTAGTCGCCGGAGGTGCATGGTGCCGGTGGATCGGTGGTTCGCCGGAGCTCAGCGCTGCGGGTGACCGGCGCCGACGGTGGAGCCGGCGATCGGGCGCGCGGCCGGCGACGCGATGCCGGATGCCACGATCAGCGCGACGAGGATGAACAGCGTGTTCAGCAGACCGATCTGCTCGCTGATGAACCCGAGGATCGGCGGCCCGCAGAGGAACGCCACGTAGCCGATCGTCGCGGCGGCGCTCACCCGGGCCGCTGCGCGGGCGGGGTCGTCGGCGGCGGCCGACATCCCGAGCGGGAAGCCGAGCGACGCGCCCGCTCCCCAGAGCGCGGCGCCGACGAAGACGAGCGGCAGGTTCGGGGCGAGGATGAACAGCAGCAGCCCCACCGCGGCGGTGACCGCGAGGATGCGAAGGGTGTTCACGCGACCGAAGCGGTCGACGAGGGGTCCGCCGAGCACGCGCACGACGGTCATGCTGACCGAGAACACGGTGAGCCCCGCCGCCCCGACGGCCTCGGTGGCACCGTGCCCTTCGACGACGCCGAGCGCCAGCCAGTCGTTGGCCCCGCCCTCGGCGAAGGCCATGCCGAGCATGATCACGCCCAGCGCGTAGGTGCGCGGCTCGCGCCAGGCCGAGAGGTTGGTGTGCAGGCGCTCGCGCCAGCCCGCCCGCTCCCCCGGGGCCGGGTCCTCGGCGAGGTCGCGCGCCGGCACGGCCGGGTAGGTGGTCAGCGCGATTACGACCACGACACCGGCCATGGTCACGGTGTGGGCGAGCACGTTGATCCCCGCCGCCGCGGCGAGGGCTCCGACACCCGCGCCGATGACTGTGCCGAAGCTGAAGAACGCGTGGAAAAGCGGGAGGATCGTCTTGTTCGACTGCTTCTCGATCGCCGCGCCGTCGATGTTCATCATCACGTCGACCGCGCCGTTGCCGAAGCCGAACAGGCAGAGGCCGAGCAGCACGATCCCGTACGAGGGGACGGCGTCGGTGCCGACTCCCACGATCGCGACGCCGATCGCGAAGGTGATCATCGCGCCGAGCATGCCGCGCTTCGCGCCGAACCGGGCGAGGACGGCCGACGCGATCGACAGCCCTACGATCGAGGCGACGCCGGCGCCGAGGAGGAGGAACCCGATCTCGACGTTGTCCACGCCCAGCGCGCTCTTGATGGCGGGCACCCGCGAGGCCCAGGTGGCGATGCTCAGTCCACTGGCGAGGAAGATCGCGAAGACAGCGGTGCGCCAGCGCACGAGCTGAGGACGGGTCAGGACGAGTTCCACCCGTGAAGGATACCGAATCGTTTCGATCCGCGGAACGGCGGGCGGTTACGCTGGACGGATGAAACGCACCGACGAGCGTCGCCGCGCCACGATCGCCGATGTCGCCCGTGAGGCCGGCGTCTCGGCCTCGACGGCATCGGTGGTCTTCAGCGGCAAGACGCCGGTGTCGGATGCGACCCGCGCGCGCGTGCTCGCCGCCGCGGCGGCCCTGGGGTACACCGGACCCGACCCGCGGGCGGCGTCGCTGCGTCGCGGCCGATCGGGCATCGTGGGCGTCGTCTTCGAAGAGCACCTGGGCACCGCCTTCCTCGACCCGGTGAAGACCCTCATGATGGACGGCCTCACTGAGGGGGTCGCTGGACTCGGCGCCGGCCTGCTGCTCCTCCGCGACGACGAGAGCGCCGAGACCGGGCCGTCGCTCACCACCGCGCCGATCGATGCCGCCGTGCTCATCGGGTGCAGCCCGCTGATGCGGCGATCCCTCGACACGGTGCGGGCCCGTGGCATCCCGGTCGTGGTCATCGAGGGGGATGCCGGAGGCGACATCCCCCGCATCGGGCTCGACAACCGCGAGGCCCAGCGCCACGCCGCCCGGCACCTGCGCGCCCTCGGTCACGAGCACGTGGTCATCCTCACGCTTCCGGTGAACGCCGATCGCCCACGGGGCTTCTTCGGGGCCGACGCCGAGGTGACGGTGGATGTCACGCGCGACCGACTGGCCGGGGCACGCGACGTCTACCCCGGGGCCCCCGCCTACGCCGCCGCGGGCAGCTTCATCGACGAGGGGCTGGCGGCGGGGCGCGTGCTGCTGGCGGGGCCTGACCGGCCCACCGCGATCATCGCCCAGAGCGATCTGCTCGCGGCGGGCGTCATCCGGGCCGCCGAGGAGCAGGGCCTGAGGGTGCCCGACGACCTCAGCGTGACGGGTTTCGACGGCATCGTCGTCGACGGCCTGGCGCCGTACGCGCTGACCACCCTCGTGCAGCCGGCCGCCGACAAGGGCCGCGCGGCCGGCCTCGCGGTGGCGAGCATGCTCGAGGGCGCGAGCCCGGTCTCGATGCACTTCACCTGCGCGTTCCGCGAGGGGAACACGTCGGGCCGCGCTCCTGCTGCCCAATAGAATGGACGCGACCCCGATCGCCTGAGTCGCGCCGCCCCGCACGACCGACGACCCTGAGGAGGCCGCAATGCTGGTCTTCCTCGGAGTGTTCGCGGCCGCCGCGCTCGCGCTTCCCTGGCTGGTCCACCGCCTGGGCGCTCGCGCCTTCTTCTTCGCCGCGGCCGTGTCGGCGGCGGCCTTCGTCTACACCGTCGTCCTCGGGCCCGCAGTCCTCGCCGGGGATATTCCGTTCGAGTCATACGAGTGGATCCCGCCGCTCGGCATCGAGCTGTCGATGCGGATGACCACGCTGTCGTGGATCCTCGCGCTCGTCGTCACGGGGGTCGGGGCGCTGGTGCTGCTGTACTGCCGGTGGTACTTCCGCGACAGCGCCGAGGGCCTCGGGCAGTTCGCCGCCGTCCTGCTCGCCTTCGCGGGAGCCATGTACGGTCTCGTTCTCACGGACGACCTCGTCGTGCTCGTGATGTTCTGGGAGACCACGAGCGTGCTGTCGTACCTGCTCATCGGGTACTACCACCGCCGCGGCGCGAGTCGCCGCTCGGCCCTGCAGGCGCTGCTCGTCACGACTCTCGGCGGTCTGGTGATGCTGATCGGCGTCGTGCTGCTCGTCGTCGACACCGGCACGTCGAGCATCTCCGAGATCCTCGTCGCCCGCCCCGAGGGGCCGGCTGTGGTCGCGGCTCTCGTGCTGCTGCTCGTCGGCGCGCTGAGCAAGTCGGCCGTCTTCCCCTTCCACTTCTGGCTTCCCGGTGCCATGACCGCCCCGACGCCGGTCAGCGCGTACCTTCACGCCGCGGCGATGGTCAAGGCCGGCATCTACCTGATCGCGCTGTTCGCCCCGTTCGAGGCGAACGAACCCGGATGGCGCCCCATCATCGTCTCGCTCGGCGTCTTCACAATGCTGCTCGGCGGCTTCCAGGCGCTTCGTGAGACCGACCTCAAGCGGCTGCTCGCGTTCGGCACCGTCAGCCAGCTCGGCTTTCTCACCGTCATCCTCGGCTACGGCGTCCGTGACACCGCGCTCGCGGGACTCGCTCTGCTCCTCAGCCACGCCCTGTTCAAATCCGCCCTGTTCCTCGTCGTCGGCATCATCGACCGTCAGCTCGCCACGCGAAACATCGGCGAGCTCTCCGGACTCGGGCGGCAGGCACCCCTCCTCGCGACCGTGTCGATCGTGGCCGTCGCGTCGATGGCGGGTCTGCCGCCCACCATCGGCTTCGTCGCCAAAGAGACCGCCCTCACCGCCCTTCTCCACGAGGCCGTGGGCGGCGAGGCGTGGGCGATCGTCGGCATCCTCGGTGTCGCGGCGGGTTCGGCATTGACGATGGCCTATGGCATCCGCTTCGTCTGGGGTGCCTTCTGGACCAAGCGGACAGTCCCCGACGGCACCCCGCCCGCCCGGACGGAGTGGCCGGGCGCGCCGGCGGGCTTCCTCGCCGCCCCGGTCATGTTGTCCGCCCTCACCCTCGTCGCCGGGCTCGCCGCCCCCGCCCTGGACACCGCGCTCGCCACGTACGCCGACGAGGCTCCGCTCGCGACTCCCGGCGTGGCCGAGCCCGAGCCCTACTACCTCGCCCTGTGGCACGGCCTGGAACCGGCACTCTTCCTCTCGATCGGTACGATCGCGCTGGGCGCGGCGATCTTCTGGGCGACGGTGCGGCGGGATCTTTCCCGGCGCGTCCTGCCCTTCGAGGCGTTCGACGTCTACAACGCCGTGCTCCGCGGCATCGCCCGACTGTCGGTGGCCACGACTACGTTCACCCAGCGCGGGTCACTGCCGGTCTACATCGGGACGATCTTCATCGTCTTCGTCGTCGCCGAGGCGACCGCCCTCATCGTCGGCGGTCCGGAGTGGCGCGCCGACGTCGACCTGTTCCAGAACCCGGCCCAGCTGGCGATCGCGCCGGTGATGATCGTCGCGGGCGTGGTCGCCGTTCGGGCCAAGAAGCGCTACACCGGTGTGGTGCTGGTCTCGGTGACCGGGCTCGGCATGGCGGGGCTCTTCGCCATCAGCGGCGCCCCCGACCTCGCCCTCACCCAGATCCTCATCGAGACGGTCACCCTCATCGCGTTCGCCCTCGTCCTGCGGCGGATCCCGTCGCGGATGGGCGAGCACAACGCCTCGGTCGCCTCGATCCCCCGGGCTCTCGTCGCCGGCGCGGTCGGCGTCACCATGATGGCCGTCGCGGTCATCGCGACGGGAGCCCGCATCCACGACCCGATCTCGGTCGCCTGGCCCGAACTCGCGTACGAACTCGGTCACGGGCGCAACGTCGTCAACGTCGCCCTGGTCGACATCCGTGGGTGGGACACCATGGGCGAGCTCGGGGTGCTGATCCTCGCCGCCACCGGTGTGGCATCCCTGGTCTTCGTCACCGACCGCAAAGACAACCTCACCGCCACCAACGCCCTCCCCCGGGTGGGAGGCCGCGATCGCCGGCTCCTCGTGGAGACCCCGTCCGGCGTGAAGCCGCGCAACGCCGACGGCGGCCGGCAGCGGATGGCCTGGCTCGTCGGGGGCCAGCAGGTGCGGCCGGAGAACCGCTCGATCCTGCTCGAGGTGATCGTGCGGATCCTCTTCCACTCGATCATCATCGTCTCGCTCTACCTGCTCTTCGCGGGCCACAACCTTCCCGGCGGCGGCTTCGCCGGAGGACTCGTGGCGGGTATGGCGTTGGTGATGCGCTACGTCGCAGGAGGTCGCTACGAGCTCGGCGTCGCCGCCCCGACCGACGCCGGGCGCCTGCTCGGTGTGGGCATGTCGATCGCCGTCGCCTGCGCGATCGTGCCGCTCTTCTTCGGCGCGCCCCCGCTGACCAGCGCCTTCGTCGAAGCGGAGCTGCCGGTCCTCGGCCACGTCGAGTTCGTCACCACGACGCTGTTCGACATCGGGGTGTACCTCGTCGTCGTCGGACTCGTGCTCGACGTGCTGCGTTCGCTCGGCGCCGAGGTCGACCGTCAGATGCAGCGCAGCAAGGCCAGCGGGGTGAGCGTGTCGTGAGCGTCTCTCTCATCCTCATCGTCATCATGGGCGTCCTGTTCGCCTGCGGCGTCTACGCGATCCTGGAGCGCAGCCTCACCCGCGTGCTCATCGGCTTCCTCCTGCTCGGGAACGCGGCGAACCTCTTCCTCCTCGTGGTCATCGGCGAGCCCGGGATCGCACCGTTCTTCGGCTCCGGCGAACCCGAGGAGATGTCCGATCCCCTCCCCATGGCGCTGACCCTCACGGCGATCGTCATCACCTTCGCGGTGTCGGCGTTCCTCCTCGCCCTGATCTACCGCTCGTGGCAGCTCGGTCAGGCCGACACGGTCACCGACGATGAGGCCGACCTGGCGGTGCGCGACCGCGGCGCCGCCGAGGAGGACATGATCGACGACGAGACCGAGATCGAAGACACCGACGACGACGCGACCACCGACTTCGTCGGTCTCGACACCGCACCCATCACGGTGCTCGGCAGCCGCGACATCTCCGGCCTGCAGGATGACGCGCCGGTGAACCTCCCCGAGGCGTCGTCGCGTCGATCCCGGCGGACCGACACGACCGAGCGGGGGGATGACGGATGATCGCCCTCGTCCCGCTCCTGGCGACCCTGCCGATCCTGGGCGCCGCACTCGCCCTGGTCGCCGGGCGGCACAGGCGCACCCAGGTCGCCATCTCGATCGTCACGCTGACGACCGTCACCGTCATCGCCGCCATCCTGCTCGTCGTCGTCGACCAGGGCGGTGAGGCCCTCGCGGTCTCGGTCGGGGATTGGCCGATCCCCTTCGGCATCGTGCTCTACGTCGATCGGCTCTCGGCGCTCCTCATCGTCGTTTCGAGCATCGTGCTGCTCGCAGTCCTGCTCTTCTCCGTCGGACAGGGCGCGGCCGACAACGACGACGAGACACCGGTGTCGATCTTCCACCCGTCGTACCTGCTGCTGGCGGCGGGGATCTTCACCGCGTTCATCGCGGGCGACCTGTTCAACCTCTACGTCGGGTTCGAGATTCTCCTCGTCGCGTCGTACGTGCTCATCACCCTCGGCAGCACCGAGAACCGCATCCGCACCGGCGTCGTCTACATCGTCGTCTCGCTGGTCTCGTCGATCCTCTTCCTCGCGGCCATCGCGGCGATCTACGGGGCGCTCGGCACCGTCAACATGGCGCAGATCTCCGAGCGGATGATGGAGCTCCCGCAGGACACCCAGACGGTGCTGCACCTGATGCTGCTCGTGGCGTTTAGCATCAAGGCGGCCGTCTTCCCGCTGTCGTTCTGGCTGCCCGACTCGTACCCCACCGCGCCGGCTCCGGTCACGGCGGTGTTCGCCGGCCTGCTGACCAAGGTCGGCGTCTACGCCCTCATCCGCACCGAGACGCAGCTGTTCAACGAGAACGACCTGAACTTCCTCCTCATGTGCGTGGCGCTCGCCACGATGATCGTCGGGGTCCTCGGCGCGATCGCGCAGGCGGAGCTCAAGCGCATCCTCTCGTTCACCCTCGTCAGTCACATCGGGTACATGATCTTCGGGCTCGCGATCGCAACCCCGGCGGCGATCGGCGCGACGATCTACTACACCGTGCACCACATCGTCGTGCAGACGACCCTCTTCCTCGCCGTGGGACTCATCGAGCGTCGTGCCGGCAGCACGTCGATCCTGCGGGTGAAGGGGCTCATGCGGGCGGCGCCCGTCATCGCGGTGCTCTACTTCATCCCGGCCGTGAACCTCGGCGGTCTCCCGCCGTTCTCCGGCTTCATCGGCAAGTTCGCTCTCTTCGACGCCGCCGCCGAGGTCGGAACCCCGATCATGCTCGTCCTGATCGTCGGCGGCGTCGTCACGAGCCTCCTCACTCTGTACGCGCTGATGCGCGCGTGGAACCTCTCCTTCTGGCGCGAGGACGAGGACTCCACCGAGACCGAGGCGCGTATCTCGTACCTCGGCAACGCCCCCGCCGCCGGCATCCAGACCGAGCGCCGCGCGATCCCCCGCATCATGACCGCCGCGACGACCGGGATGGTGGCGGTCACGGTCGCCCTGACGGTCTTCGCCGGGCCGCTGTACGGCGTCTGCGAACGGATCGGCGCGGCGCTTCTGGAACCGATCCAGCTCGTCCAGCTCGAGCAGGAGGTCGATTCGTGACCGACGACCGCGAATCCGCCCCCGTGTCCCGCGGTGTGCTGGGTGTGACCTGGCGTCAGCTGCCGTTCTTCCTGTGGCTGATCGCCCTGTGGATGCTGCTGTGGGGCCAGTTCACCCTGCTCGCGTTCCTGACCGGCCTGGTCGCGGCGGTGGTCGTCACCCGCGTGTTCCGGCTTCCGCCGGTGTCGCTGTCGGGCCGGCTCAACGTCTGGTTCGGGCTGGTCTTCGTGCTGACCTTCCTCGTGTCGCTGGTGCGCGGCTCGCTGCTGGTGGCCTGGCAGACGATCCGCCCCGGGAAGCTGCCGGGCGCGGCGATCATCGCCGTGCACCTCCGCACCGACGACGACCTGATCATGACCCACACCGCGGTCACCTGCTCCCTCATCCCCGGTTCGCTCGTCGTCGAAGCCGATCGTGATCGTCGCATGCTCTACCTGCACGTCATCGGCGTCGACGACGACGATGACATCGAACTGCAGCGCCGGACGGTGCTCGGCTGGGAGGCGCGGATCGTGCGTGCCGTCGGATCCACGGCGCAGCTCGACGTCATCCGCGAGGCGACCATCGACACCCCTCGGAAGGGAGGAACACCGACATGAGCACCGTGCTCCTCATCGCCATCTTCGTGGTGTTCGTCGTCGCGGCACTCCTCACCCTCTGGCGGATCATCGTGGGACCTTCGATCCTCGACCGCGCCGTGGCATCCGATGTCCTCCTCACGGAGGTGCTGTGCGTGCTGGGGGCCGAGATGGCCATCAACCAGCACACGCGGACCCTTCCCGTGCTCCTCGTCATTGCCGCAGTGGGGGTGTTCGGGTCGATCTCGATCGCCCGGTTCGTCGCACGGAAGGACACCGTGGAGCGATGACCGACACCCTCGACCTCATCGCCCTCGTGCTGATCCTCGCGGGGGCCCTGCTGTGCCTCACGGCGGCGGTCGGCCTGCTGCGCTTCAGAGACGTCGGCTCTCGGCTGCACGCGGCGACGAAGCCGCAGATCCTCGGTCTGCTCCTCATCTGCCTCGCGATCGCCCTGGCCCTGGAGTCGTGGCCGGTCGTCGCCTTCCTCGTCCCGGTGATGCTGCTGCAGATGGCGACCGCCCCGCTTTCGGCGCACATGATCGCCCGCCAGGCGCACCGCAACAGAACGATCGACGAGCGGGACCTTCTCGTCGACGAGCTCGCCGAGCAGGAGCGCACCCCGCCCGCCGCCGGCGGGTGACGCGTCAGGCGGAGGGGTTGCACGGCGCTCGCCGCGCCGGTTAGCCTTGCTCGCGACGCCGGGCCGGGGGGCCGGAAGGCGGGGCCGGGGGGCCCGACACGGCCGAAGGCCGTGGATTCGAGACGCGCCGGTGAGCAGCTGGGCGGGCGCACCGGGGGAGTTGCCATGCGTGCACTGTTGCGTCGGATGGGGGCCGTGGTCGCCATGGTCGTGGCTGTGTCCGCCGTGTCGGGCACCGCCGCGATGGCGGAGAGTCGGACGGGAGCGGCTGGGAGCGACATCACCAGACCCACCGCGACGATCACCGCCCCCACGGGAGGCACCGTGACCGGCTCGACGACGGTGGTGGTCAGCGCTCGGGACGACGTCGCCGTCGCCTCGGTCTCGATCTGGTCGGGATCGTTGCGCGTCGGCAATGCAGTGCCCCGACCTGACGGCCACTGGGCATTGTCGGTCGACTCCCGCGCCTGGCGTGACGTCGGCTACTCCATCACCGCCCGCGCCACGGACGCTGCCGGGAACGTCGGCACCAGCCCAGCCGTGAGGGTCACCGTCCGCAATGCGAATCCGACCCCTGGGCCATCCCCGACCCCGACGGCGACGCCCACCCCGCCACCGCCGACTCCATCACCGTCGCCGACGACGAGTCCGTCGCCGACGCCGAGTCCCACGCCCACGCCGAGTCCCACGCCCACGGCGACCACGACTCCGTCGGCGACGCCCACTGCCACGCCCGCACTGCCGACGGGTTTACCGGCGCCCATCGCTGAGTGGCGCTTCACCGAGTCGGCGGCGCCCTACCGCACCACCGACGGGGATCTCCCGCTCACGCAGGCAGGGCGCACCACGGCGACGTCGACGACGACAGCGTGGGGAGGGGGTCTCGTCCTGGACGGGCGCAGCTACCTGCGGCTTCCCGCAGAATCCGTCGAACGCCTCAACGTCGGAGCATCCACGAATCAGGTGACGGTCGCCGCATGGGTCTACATGACTGATTCGAGTACCGGCGTGATCGCCGGGATCTGGCCCGAGACCGCCACCGATCCGCGTCGCTCCTACGCCCTGTTCTACGATCTCGGCCTGTACGGCGGCGATGAGCGCTCGAACTTCCACGTCTCGAAGCATGGTGGTGCGACGGCGGGGTACCCCTACAACCGCGACTATTCAGCATCCGGACAGGTCTTCCAACGCCGCACCTGGCAACTTCATGTCGGCACCTACGACGGTCAGCAGGCGGTCTCGTATCTGGACGGCACCTCGGTGCCCATTCCTCGATTCACGGACAACAAGCGGCAGACTTACGCGAAGAACCCGTACATCTACCGCGAGGGACTGAACGCAGAGCCCGCCGACTTCACGGTGGGAGCCGTGCAGCTGGCCAGCGGGCCCGGCAACTTCGGTCAGGGCACGATCGCCAAGCTCCGAGTGTGGGATGTCGCACTCACCCCCGAGCAGGTGTCGGCCCTGCACGCCGCGGAGTCACGGCTCCTCACCCGTTCGGGATGAGCCGGAGCGTGTGGGTCGTCGTTGCGGCGACCGCGTCAGGCGTGAATGCCCAGGGGAAGAGCTCGGCCCGCTGCCACGCCGGTGTCTGGTCGACGTAGTTCGGGTGGAACGCGTGCCCGCTCGTGCCGGTCAGGTGCTGCCAGCTCGAACGGTCGAGGTCGCCGAGGTCGACGATCATCCGCATCGACGGCACGGTCACCGTCTCGAAGCCCTGACCGAGCACCCAGCCCGTCGCATTCGCCACCGACGACCCGCCTCCGACGGGGTAGGGGCCGCGGTTGAACAGCATCTCGATCGGCGCGATGCCCGATGTGCCGAAGGTGTCGTTCCTCAGGGTGAGGGCGTGGAGGTCGCCCCACTCCCACATGGCGGGGGTGTCGCCCTGCAGCTCGACGAGCCGCGCGTAGGCGTCGGTGGCGCTCCGCTCGAGCATCTCGGCCTGCGACGTCACGTCGAGTCCCTCGTTCTGCCACCACGGCGACGACGCATCGGCGAGCAGCGTGTCCACGACGAGGAACATGCGGGCCTGGTTGCCCGTGGGCGCGGGCGACTCGCGCTCTCGCACGAAGACGTTCTGGACGAGCTCGTCCCAGAGCACGTTGGCGTAGGCGGCCGCGGCCGACCCGGAGTGGTTCTGGGCGTCCCAGCCGCCGAGCAGGTCGAGGGCGGCATCCGTCCCCTCGTCGCCGGTGCGGATGCCCGCGTAGGCGGCGATGAGACGCGGACCCATCCACATGGCGTTGTCGGCCTGGATGTCGCGCATGTCCGTCGCGGTCAGGGGGCCGGCGGCGATGCGCCGCTCCAGCATCTCCACGATGCGCGCAGCGCGCCATCCGTAGTCCCAGTCGCGCGTGAGCTGGTAGGGGTAGTCCTCACCCACGATGGGGTTGTTCGCGGTGACGATGTAGCCCGCAGAGGGGTTCAGTGACACCGGCAGCTCCTCGAACGGGATGTAACCCTGCCAGGCGTATGCGGAGTCCCACCCCGGTTGCGGCAGCGACCCGTCGCCGGCGCCGCGGATCGGGAGCTTGCCGGGCGTCTGATAGCCGATGTTCCCCGCCGTGTCGGCGTAGACGAGGTTCTGCGCCGGCACGTCGAAGAGTGATGCGGCGATGCGGAACGAATCGAAATCGGCCGCCTGGTTGAGGGCGAAGATGGCGCTCGCCGTCGTGCCCGGCTCGAGCGCCGTCCATCGCAGGCTCACGGCGTACTCCCCGTCGGGGGCGCCGCTCGGCGCGGCAGGCACGCCCTCGGTGCCGACGAACGGCTCGTCGGCGATGCCGGCGTACTCGCCGCTGGCGTCGGAGATCAGCGGGCCGTTCTCGGTCGCGCGCACCGTGATCTCGACATCGTCGCCTCCGGCGACCTCGATGGTCTCCTGCCGCGTCGTGAGGGGCAGCAGCTGCCCGTCGCGCCAGTACGCGTCATCCTGCACCCGCTCCAGGTACAGATCGGTGACGTCGGTGGTGAGGTTGGTGAACCCCCAGGCGATGTCGGCGTTGTGGCCGATGATGACGCCGGGCATGCCGGAGAACCCGAAGCCCGCGACGTCGAACGGGCAGTCCTGCTGCACCCGTTCGCACTTCAGCTGCACCTGGTGCCAGACGCTCGGAAGCGAGGCGCCCAGGTGCGGGTCGTTGGCGAGGAGCGGCATCCCGGTGTCGGTGAGGGCCCCCGACACCACCCACGAGTTGGAGCCGATGCCCTCGCCGATGGGTCCGACGAGGGTGCTGACGGCTTCGACGACGTCGCCGACCTCGGCCCAGTCGACGGCCGCTTCGACGTTCGGTGCGGTCTCGGCCGAAATGCGCGCGCTCGCCGGGAGCGGCGTGCCCGCCTCGTCGATGACCGGCACGATCACGGGGTTCCGGTCGAAGGGGTAGGTCGGGTAGAGGTCCGCGAGCTGCTCGGGGGTGAGGGATGCCGCGGCGACGGCCCGGTCGGTCTCGTCGCCGATGTTGGAGCGGAGGTCCCAGGCCATCGCCTTCAGCCACGCCACCGAATCTTCGGGCGTCCACGGCTCGATCTCGTAGTCGGGGTTCTGGAGGCCGAGGACGGCGTACTCGAACGAGGCGTCGGGGCCCTGGTGATCGGCGAGATACGCGTTCACCCCGTCGGCGTAGGCGTCGTAGTACGCCCGGACGGTCGGGTCGAGCGAGGCGACCTCCTGGGCGGCGACCTCGCGCCATCCGAGGGTCCGGAGGAAGATGTCGGTCTGCAGCTGCGACTCGCCGAACAGCTCGGACAGCCGGCCGCTGGTGACGTGTCGGCGGAAGTCCATCTCCCAGAACCGGTCCTGCGCGTGGACGTAGCCCTGGGCGTAGAAGAGGTCGCGCGAGGTCTCGGCGGTGATGGTCGGGATGCCGAGGGCGTCGCGTTGCACGCTGACCTCGGCGGTGAGGCCGGGGAGGGTCTTCTCGCCGTCGAGCTGCGGGAAGGACCGCTGGATGGAGAACACCACGACGCTCGCCGCGATGAGGGCGAGCACCACGAGACCGACGAAGACGGCGTAGAGAGTGATGGCGATGCGGCGGCCGAGGGAGCGCCTGGCGGGCGGCTCGGGGTCGTCGAACTGTGCGACGTCATCGAGTACGTCTGCGGGCTTCGTCATTGAAGGGGACCTCCGGTCGCGAGACCCAGTGCCGGAGAGGATGAGTCTCGGTGCCGTTCGGGCGGCACCGGAGAATCGTAACCCCTGGTCGGCGGTGCGGCGTGCGGGGTCAGTCGGTGCCGGCGTCGAAGGCGGCCGCCTCCGAGGCGGCGTCGGTCGCTTCGGCCAGCCGGCCGCGCTCGTCGGGCTCGGCCGGCTCGATGATCTCGTCGGCCCCGCCCTGCTCGAGCGTTCCGACCAGCTCTCCGGTGGCGCCGCCGATGAGGCCGAGCCCGGCGAAGAGCTCGAGACGGGCACGCGAGTCGGCGATGTCGAGGTTGCGCATCGTCAACTGGCCGATGCGGTCGGTGGGCCCGAACGCGGCGTCCCCGACCCGCTCCATCGACAGCTTCTCGGGGGCGTACGACAGGCCCGAGGCCACCGTGTCGAGGATCGTGTAGTCCTCGCCGCGGCGAAGGCGCAGGGTGACGGTGCCCGAGATCGACGACCCGACCCACTTCTGGATCGACTCGCGCAGCATCAGCGACTGCGGCTCGAGCCACCGTCCCTCGTACATGAGACGCCCGAGGCGACGGCCCTGCTCGTGGTAGGTCGCGAGGGTGTCTTCGTTGAGGATGCCGTTGACGAGGCGTTCGTACGCGATGAACAGCAGCGCCATCCCCGGCGCCTCGTAGATGCCCCGCGACTTGGCCTCGATGATGCGGTTCTCGATCTGGTCGCTCATGCCGAGGCCGTGGCGCCCGCCGACGGCGTTGGCCGCGCGGACGAGCTCGACGGGGTCGCCGAACTGCTCTCCGTTGATCGCGACCGGTCGGCCCGCGTCGAACGTGATGCTGACGTCTTCGGGGGCGATCTCGACGGAGTCGTCCCAGAAGCGCACGCCCATGATCGGCTGAACGGTCTCGAGCGAGACGTCGAGGTGCTCGAGGGTCTTGGCCTCGTGGGTCGCGCCCCAGATGTTCGCGTCGGTCGAATACGCCTTCTCGGCGCTGTCGCGATAGGGGAAGCCGTGCGCGACGAGCCACTCGCTCATCTCGGTGCGACCGCCGAGCTCGGTGACGAAGTCGGCGTCGAGCCACGGCTTGTAGATGCGCAGCGCCGGGTTCGCGAGCAGACCGTAGCGGTAGAACCGCTCGATGTCATTGCCCTTGTAGGTCGACCCGTCGCCCCAGATGTCGACGCCGTCGTCCTTCATCGCGCGCACCAGCAGCGTGCCGGTCACGGCGCGTCCGAGCGGCGTGGTGTTGAAGTAGGTGCGGCCGCCGGAGCGGATGTGGAACGCCCCGCACGCCAGCGCCACGAAGCCCTCTTCGACGAGGGCGGTCTTGCAGTCGATCAGGCGCGAGATCTCGGCGCCGTACTGCAGCGCGCGGTCGGGGATCGAGGCGATGTCGTCCTCGTCGTACTGACCGAGGTCGCCGGTGTAGGTGCAGGGCACGGCGCCCTTGTCGCGCATCCACGCGACGGCGACGGAGGTGTCCAGGCCCCCCGAGAAGGCGATGCCGACGCGCTCGCCGACGGGCAGGGACTGGAGGACCTTCGACATGCCCTCAAGTCTAGTGAGCGGGCGTTTGCGCCATTTCCCGCGCTAAGGGAAAGTGGGGTGATGACGATGCATGTCGATGTCGACACGTTCGTGAGAGCCGAGACCGATCGGATGTTCGCCGACATCCAGCGGGATGCAGGCGGGGTCAATCTCTTCCGTCACAACCGGGAGCCCGCCGAGGTCGCGCATCAGACCGTCATCCGACTGAACCGCGACACCCTCTACAGCTTCGCGATCGTCGATCTCTCGGACGGGGCCCGGCTGACGATCCCCAACGCCGCCGGCCGCTATCTGTCGGTCATGGTGCTCGATCGGGATCACTACGTCCGGGCCGTGCTGCACGAGCCCGGCGACCACGACGTCGCGGATCTCGCACCGGACGCCGACTACGTGCTCATCGCCGCGCGGACCCTGGTCGACCCGACCGATCCCGCCGACATCGCCGAGGTCGCCACGCTGCAGGACGGGCTGACGGTCGAGGCGGGGGCGGCGACGCCGTTCGAGCCGGGTGAGTGGGATGCGGCCTCGCTGAACGCCACCCGCGACGCACTGCTCGCGCTCGCGCGCGGGCTGCAGCAGTTCGATCGCACCTTCGGCGGCCCCGACGAGGTCGATCCGGTGCGCCACCTCATCGGCGCCGCGGCCGGATGGGGCGGGTTGCCGCTGTCGGAGGCGTCGTACATGGGCGTCGAGCCGAAGGTGCCGTTCGGCACCTATCGGCTCCGGATGGCCGACGTTCCCGTCGACGGGTTCTGGTCGGTCTCGGTCTACAACGCGCAAGGCTACTTCGAGGTCAATCCCGAAGGCCGATACAGCGTCAACAGCGTCACCGGGGTGCGCGACGAGGATGGCGCGATCACGGTGCGCTTCGTCCCGCCCGGCGGCGTGGAGGGCGCCAACGACATCCCCGTGCCCGAGGGCTGGAACTTCCTGGTGCGGCTCTACCGGCCGCGCGAGGAGATCCTCGAGAGGCGCTGGACGGTGCCCGACCTCGTCGCCGAGGAATCACCCGAGGCGCCCTGACCGCGCCTCCGTCCGACCCCGACGACGATCGTGGCGGTGACGATGATGCCCGCGGCGATCGCGACCACCCAGAAGGCCACGCCCCCGTACCCGGGGAAGATGAGGTCGGGGTTGTTTGGGTTCAGGAACGGGTACGGGTACCAGAACGGCTGCTCCGAAACGGGGTTGGTGATGAGCGGACCGCGCACCAGGGTGTACACCACCCACAGGATCGGGAAGATCAGGATGACGCCCACGTCGCGCCATGGCAGAGCGCGGCGTCCCGGGCCGAGGAAGAGATCCAGCAGCAGGAAGAGCGGCGCGACGACGTGGAGGATCTCGTTCGACCAGGGCACCGTCGTCCCCTGCGGGAGGTCGACGTTGCGCAGCAGGGTGTTGTAGACCACGCCCGTGATCACCATGTAGGTCGTCACGCTCGCCAGCGCGACGGCGAGGGCGGCGGGATCGGTCGCCGGCGCGGCATCCGCTGTCCTTCTCCGCCCGACCGACACCCACCCCGCCACGGCCCAGAGCAGCACCACCGCGGCGGCGCAGTTGGAGAGGATCGTGAAGAAGCTGAAGAAGTTCGTCACGACCGTGGGAAGGTGCTGGCCGGCGTCGATGCCGATGCCGATGGTGCGAGCGGCCTGACCGATGACGGCGGCGATGATGGCGATCGCTGCGAGAAGGCGCAGCACCGTCCATATCAGCGCCCAGCGCGAGGTGCGGAGCATGCTGCGACTTTATCGGCGGGGCGAAGGCCGCGAACCCGGGGCGGGCGAGACACGCCCGATAGGATCGGGTGTAACCGTCCGACAACGGGGGAGTGGGCCATGCCAGGCATTGTGATCGTCGGCGTCCAGTGGGGTGACGAGGGCAAGGGCAAGGCCACCGACCTTCTGGGTGACCGCACCGACTGGGTCGTGAAGTTCAACGGCGGCAACAACGCCGGCCACACCGTCGTCATCGGCGACGAGAAGTACGCGCTGCACCTGCTGCCCTCCGGCATCCTGTCGCCGGGGGTCAACGCGGTCATCGGCAACGGCGTCGTGATCGACCTCGAGGTGCTCTTCGCCGAGCTGAAGGCGCTGCAGGCGCGCGGGCTCGACACGTCGCGACTGAAGATCAGCGCGAACGCGCACGTGATCACCCAGTACCACCGCACCCTCGACAAGGTCACCGAGCGCTTCCTCGGCAAGCGCCAGATCGGCACCACCGGCCGCGGGATCGGTCCGGCCTACGCCGACAAGATCAACCGGGTCGGCATCCGCGTGCAGGACCTCTTCGACGAGAACATCCTGCGCCAGAAGGTCGAGGGGGCGCTCGATCAGAAGAACCACCTGCTGCTGAAGGTCTACAACCGCCGCGCGATCGCCGTCGAAGAGGTCGTCGACGACCTGCTGTCGTACGCCGAGCGTCTGCGTCCCATGGTCGCCGACACGTCGCTGCTGCTCGACGAGGCCCTCGACCGGGGCGAGGTCGTCGTCTTCGAGGGCGGCCAGGCGACCATGCTCGACGTCGACCACGGCACGTACCCGTTCGTCACGTCGTCGTCGGCGACCGCCGGTGGCGCCGCGACCGGCTCGGGGGTCGGCCCCCGGCGCCTGGACCGTATCGTCGGCATCGTCAAGGCCTACACGACCCGCGTCGGGTCTGGTCCCTTCCCCACCGAGCTGTTCGACGAGCACGGCGACTTCCTGCGCTCGCGCGGTTTCGAGTTCGGCACGACGACCGGGCGCCCGCGCCGCGTCGGCTGGTACGACGCGCCCATCACGCGGTACGCCACGCGCATCAACGGCATCACCGACCTCGTGCTCACCAAGCTCGACATCCTCACCGGCCTCGACGAGATCCCGGTGTGCGTCGCCTACGACGTCGACGGTGAGCGGTTCGAGGAGGTGCCGGTCAACCAGACCGACTTCCACCACGCGCGGCCGATCTTCGAGATGTTCCCCGGATGGAAGGACGACATCTCGGGCGCCCGCTCGTTCGACGATCTGCCGCTCGCCGCGCAGGACTACGTGCTGGCGCTGGAAGAGATGAGCGGCACCCGCATCTCGGTGATCGGCGTGGGCGCGGCTCGCGACGCGGTCATCGTGCGCCACGACCTGGTCGACTGATGCGCTTCCTCGTCGGCGGGTACTCCGCTGACAGCGGCGGGATCGCCACCGGGATCGGGGTTCTCGTCGCCGGTGAGCCTGGCGCCGCCTCGGCCGGCGGGCCGCTCGCCATGGTCGGGGATGCGGTCGCGGCCAGCTCGCCGTCGTGGGTCACCTGGAGCGAAGGGACGGATGTCGCGTACGCGACCCTCGAGGCGGAGGGAACCGTGCAGGCCTTCCGGCGCATCGGTGAGGCGCGGTTCGCCCCTCTCGGCGACCCCGTCGAGGCGGGGGAGGCGGTGTGTCACGCGGCGGTTTCTCCCGACGGGACGATGCTCGTCGCGGCGTGCTGGGGCGATGGCCGGGTGGTGCGGTACCCGCTCACCGCCGATGGCCGCATCGGCCGCCCATCGTTCGCGCCGGCCGCGACAGATCCGTACGCGGATGCGGTGACGGGTGGGCAGCCGCGGTCGGACCTCGAGGCCGCGGCGGCCGAGGTCGGCATCGACCTCGCCGCTCTCGGACTCGGGGGGCGTGAGGATGACGGGTCGTTCGGGCTGAGCGGGTCGGGCGGGTTCGGCGGTGTGGGCGAGTTCGGCGGTGTCGGCGAGTTCGGCGGTTCAGGCGGCTTCGATGGGCGCGAGCTGCGCGGCACCGCGTCCGACCCCTTCGGTGCTGCGGGCGGGGCGCGCGCTGCTGCGGCGTTCGGCGACGGTGGACCGGCCGCCGGTGATCCGGCTTCCGCGTCGGCGCCGGTCGAAGAGCGGGTCTCGCGGGCGCACCAGACGGTGTTCCTGCCGGGCGGGCTCGTCGCGACATCCGATCTGGGGTTCGATCTCGTCCGCTTCTGGCGACTCGTCGAGGGACGGATGCGGCCGCTGCACGACGTCGCCCTTCCGCTCGGCAGCGGCCCGCGGCACATGGTGTGGCATCCGAGCGGGCACCTCTACGTGGTGACCGAGTACAGCTGCGAGGTCTTCGTGCTCGCGCCCGATGAGACCGGGCGCTGGCGCATGGTGGCGGGCGTGCCGCTCGGCGCCGGGACGCTCGCCGGCGACAGCGCCGCCGAGCTCGCGGCTTCGCGCGACGGCGCGTTCCTGTACGCCGGTGTGCGTGGCAGCAACACGATCGCCGTCGTCGCCGTGCGCGGTGCGGGCGAGACCCTCGCGCCCGCCGCGCTCGTCGAGGCGGGCGTCGACTGGCCGCGCCATCATCGCGTCGTTCGCGACACCCTGCTCGTCGCCGGTGAACGTTCCGACGACGTCGTGTCGATGACCCTCGACATCCGGTCGGGCGTCCCCGGTCGCGCGCGCTTCCGCGCCCCGGCGCCGTCGCCGACCTGCCTGACACCCCTCGCCTGAGGGCGGGATTGGTGGCGCTCGGGGCTCGGGGCTCGGCGGCGATTCCCCGGTATCCGCGCCCCGCGGCGCGTCCCACCCCCGCGATCCGTCGATTTCTGCGGTGCGGATGTCGCGCGAGCGACGTTTTCTGACGGATCGCGGTGCCTCTGAGGCCCTCGGTCGGGTCGTGGACCGCGCGGATCGCTCGAAACCGACCTCCGTTGTCGAGACCGACCGTCGCGCGGTGGGTTTCGACGGGGCGGCTGGGTTTCGGCGGGAAAGCCGGGGAGGGTGTGGGTCGTCGGCAGCGCGACGAACCTCACCCCCGCGATCCGTCGATTTCTGCGGTCCGGATGCCGCGTGAGCGACGATTTCTGACGGATCGCGGTGCCTCTGGGGCCCTCGGTCGGGTCGTGGACCGCGCGGATCGCTCGAAACCGACCTCCGTTGTCGAGACCGACCGTCGCGCGGTGGGTTTCGACGGGGAGGGTGGGTTTCGGCGGGGCGGGCGGGGGCGGCGACGGCGGCGGCGAGGCGGCGAGTCGGCGGGTCGGGGTGCGCGCCACCCGCGCCGGGCGGACCGCCCGCTACAGCTTCGCGTCCTGCCGCGGGATCACGACCTGCTTGATGATGAGCAGGATCGACGCGGTCACCGGGATCGCGACGAGCGCCCCCAGCAGTCCCAGCAGCGTTCCGCCGACGAGGGCGCCGATGACGACGAGCGCCCCGGGCACGGCGATCGCGCGGCTCATCACGCGCGGGGTCAGCACGTAGGCCTCGATCTGGATGTACACCAGGTAGGCGATTGCGAAGATCAGCGCCGTGAGGGGGCTCGTGAACAGGGCCAGGATGCTGGCGAAGATCCAGTACAGGACCGGACCCACCAGCGGGATCAGCGTGATGGAGAATGCCGCGACCGCCATCAGGGCGGGGAAGGGCAGGCCCAGGATCAGGTGGAGGAAGAACGCCACCAACGAGTTGAAGAACGCCAGCACCACCATGCCCATGAGGTATCCGCCGATGGAGTCGGTGATCTCGTCGGTCATCGACCGCACCTTGACGCGGTACCGCGCGGGGCTCAGGCGGGTGAACGCCACTTTCATCGTGTCGAGCGACGCGAGGAAGTACAGGCTCAGCACGAGCACGATGAGCAGGCCCGAGACCGTGGTCGCGATGGTCGCCCCGACCTGCAGCACCCCGCCGCCGATCGCGGCGATGTTTGCGGGGTTGGTGATGAAGGTCTCGAATTCGCTGAGGAGGTTGCCGATCTGGTCGCCGAAGGTGTCTTGCAGCCAGGCGTAGACATCGGACGACTGGAAGGTGTTGATGGTCGCGGGCAGATCGCTGAAGAACTGCGTGATCTGCCGCACCAGGGTCGGCACGACCAGCGACACGACACCGACGAGGATGACCGCGAACCCGGCGAACACGATGAGGATCGCCCAGCCGCGCCCGAGCCCGCGACGCTCGAGGAAGCGCACGATCGGGTCGAGCCCGAGTGCGGCGAAGAGGGCGAAGGCGATGTAGATCAGCACCGTGGACAGGTTGATCACGGCGACGCCGAGTCCGAGGGCGACGAGTCCGCCCAGCGTGAGGAAGAAGCCGATCGCGAAGGGGTTGCTCACGCTGGCGAAGAGGGTGCGGCGCGGCACGTACGTCGTCTCGACGGGGGTGTCGGTCCCGCCGGCGGGCGCGTCGTCCGCGGGCGGCGGAACAGCCGGGGTGGCGTCGGTCATGGTCACACTCTAGGGGCGCGGGGCCTGCGGCCTCAGCGGCGCTCGGGACCGCGCGGTATGGTCGTGGATCGGGGGAAGGACTGCCATGACGACTGAGGATCCCACGGCCACTCTGCGGCGCTTGCGAGCGAGCATCGACAACGTCGACGCGGCGCTGGTCTTCCTTCTGGCCGAACGCTTCCGCTGCACCCAGCAGGTGGGTGCCCTGAAGGCCGTGCACGGGATGCCCGCCTCCGACCCGGGACGCGAGGAGCAGCAGATCGCGCGCCTGAAGCGACTGGCCCAGGAGGCCGACCTCGACCCGGAGTTCGCCGAGAAGTGGTTCAACTTCGTCGTCGCCGAGGTGATCCGCCACCACACCGCCGCGGGGGCCACGGGCGCCACCGACGTCGTGCGCGAGGGGCACTGACATGACCGACCGTCTCGAGATCGGCGCCCTCCTCGAAGCCGTCGACCCGGCGCCCGCGCATGTGCTCGCGCGGAAGCTCAACCGGCACACCTTCTGGTGCGGCCAGAGCGGGTCGGGAAAGACGTACGCCCTCGGCGTGCTGCTCGAGCGCGTCATCCTCCACACCCGCCTGCCCCTGGTCATCCTCGATCCCAACTCGGATTTCGTCGGCCTCGGCACGGTGCGCCAAGGAGCGGATGCCGCGGTGAAGGCGGCCTGGGAGGAGCGCGACATCCGCGTGTTCCGCCCGGGGCGCGACCGGCCCGACGCCCTGCAGGCGCGCTTTCTCGACATGCCCTGGCGCTCGCGCGCTGCGCTGCTCGATCTCGATCCCATCCGCGACGCGGAGGACTACAACGCCCTGGTGCGGCTCGAGGACGAGCTCGAGATCATCCGCCGCGGGAGCCTCATCGCCCACCTGCGATCGGGTGACGACCCGGCGCGCCACCGCCTCGCGACCCGGCTCGAGAACCTCGGCCTGGGCGGATGGGGCCTGTGGGCCTGGCGCGGCCGCAGCGTCACCGACGACATCGCCGAGCAGCCCGACGCCACGGTGCTCGACCTCGGCGGCTTCCCCACGAGAGCAGAGATGCTCGCCGCTGCGCTCGCGGTGCTCGATCATCTGTGGGAGCACCGCGCCGACCGGGTCGGCCGCCTCATCGTCATCGACGAGGCGCACAACCTCGTGCAGCCGAACCCGGTGACGCCGGTCGAGAGCGAGCTCACCGAGCGCATCGTGCAGATCGCCGCCGAGGGGCGGAAGTACGGGCTCTGGCTGCTGCTCTCGACGCAGCGGCCCTCGAAGGTGCACCCCAACGCCCTGTCGCAGTGCGACAACCTCGCCCTGATGCGGATGAGTTCGCCGCGCGATCTGGCCGAGCTCGGCGAGGTGTTCGGGTACGCGCCCGCGGCGCTCGTCGAGCGCTCGCCGCTGTTCTCGCAGGGTCAGGCGCTCTTCGCGGGCGGCTTCGTCGAGACGGCCGGGCTCGTGCAGATGGGCGAGCGCTGGACGGTCGAGGGCGGTAGCGATGTGAGCGTGCCCATTCGATGACCTCGGCCGGCCGGGTTGTCAAGGGGCGGACGGATGTCGGTGATCCGACGTACCGTCGAACACATGTCCGATAACACCTCCGGCGCCGAGACTCTCGGTGCGACCACGTCCGGCGATGGCAGCAATCCGGCAGAGAAGGATCCGGCTGACTGGGTCACCGGTGACGAGCCGATGACCGCCGCGCAGCGCAGCTACCTCGACACCCTGGCCCGCGAGGGGGGCGAGGAGCTCTCGGCCGACCTCACGAAGGCCGAGGCCTCCGAGCACATCGAGCGCCTGCAGGACAAGACGGGCCGCTCGTCGAGCTGACCCGGCGCGCGACGCGCGGGCGATTCCGGGACGATGACATCATCGGAGCGTGAAAGGCTCCGACCGTTTCGAACTGGATCTTCTTCGTCGGCGGGCGTACGGGCCGGCCGCCGACATCGACGACGATCCGGACGCGCTTCGCCGACTGAGGGAGCTCGAGCAGCAGACGAGGAGTTCGTCTGCCGACGGCGTCCGGTCCGGGCCATCCGACGTATTGCGGGCGTCGCCGTCGACACGGGATGCGTCGTGGGAGGCGACTACTCCGGTGGAGACGCCGGCAGTATCGGAGCGCGTACTGCGGGTGGAGGCCCTGCCGGGGGAGGCCCCGTCTGGGGAGGCATTGTCTGGGGTGGCACTGTCGGGGGAGGCCCTGCCGGGGGAGGCCCTGCCGGGGGAGGCCCTGCCGGGGGAGGCCCTGCCGGGGGAGGCCCCGTCGCGGAATCCGTGGTCGGATGGGCGCGTCGTGTCGCGTGATTTCGAGGCGCCGCCCGTCGGACTCGACGCGGTGGCGGCCGGGCCTGTTGCCTCGATCGGGGCACCGCGGCATCCGATCCGCTCTTCCCCCCGCCTGAACGCGCCCGCCCTCATCTGGGTCGGATGGATCGCCTCCCTCGCCGCGGTGGCGGCCGTGACGGCGGTGGTGACCTTCGGGCTGGTCCGTCTGGCGCCGGTCGAGTCATCTCACGGCGCGTCCCAGATCGCGGCCCTCGAGCCCGATCCGACGACGACGATCCCGACCGGGTGGTTCGGAGTGGGAGCCAGTTCCGCGGCGTACGAGTTCTACGGGCTGACCCTGTTCCAAACGACGACCGGGTTCTACGGCGTCGGCGGTGACTGCTTCACTGTCGTCCTGACCGCCGACCTGCCGGCGGATGAGGAGGCTGCTCAGAACGGCTATTCGACGTCCGGCCCCGTGTACTCGGGGTGCCGTGTCGGCGAGTTCCCGGCGACCGTCTCGTTCGCGGTCGACAGCGGGTCCCCTCCCGAGCTGCGGGAGCGATTCCCCGGTGCGGCGCTGCAGTTCGTGAAGGTGGACGACCGGATCGGGGTGTTCCTGGGATCGCTCCCCTCGGACTAGGACTGCGTCCTGACCCCGCGGCCCTCGTTCGATCGCTCCCCCGTCACGTTCCGCCCTCGTTCGATCGCTCCCCCGTCACGTTCCGCCCTCGTCGGAAGAGGAGGGGGGCAGAACGTGACGGGGGAGCAGAGGGCGGAGGCCACGCATCGGACGATCAGGGCGTCGCGCGACGGAGCGTGGCGAAGGCGGCGGCCCCGAGGGCCGCGGCGGCGACGAGTCCCCACGCCGCCATGCCCAGGGGGCCCTGCTCGCCGATCCATTCGAACACCTGGCCCCAGGCGTTCAGTCGGCCGATGACGAAGAGTGCGGCGACCAGCAGAGCACCCAGCCCGATGAGGCTGACGGTGAAGATGGTGGGCCCAAACCGCTTGTAGATGGTCGCGCCCGTGAACCCGAGCGTGAACATCAGCATCGCCACGGTGAAGAAGATGAAGGCTGCGCCCAGCGGGCCGCCCTGCCAGATCTCGGCGGAGTAGAAGAAGTAGCCGTTGAGTCCCCAGCCGCCGGTGAGGGTCTCGATCCACCCGCCGATGACGAAGATCACCGCCAGGCTCGCCGCGCTGAGCGCGGCGATGAGGTAGGTGCCGAAGAAGAACTCGCGCCGCGTGACGCTCATCGCCTGCGAGAACGGGAACGTCAGGGTGAGCGCCTGGACGCCGACCACGGCGAGATACCACAGTGGCGCCTGGGCGCCGCCGCCGTAGAAGTTGCCCGTCACGCCCGATCCCGAGAGGATCCACCAAATGGCGACCGACAGGACGAAGGCGCCGCCGAGGACCAGGAGCGGTACCCAGACGTAGGTCTGACGGTTGATCAGCTGCATCCGGACGACGCGAAGCGTGCGGTTCATCGGAGTGCTCCTTCCTCGAGCGAGGTGAACGAGCCGCCCTGCTCGGCGGCGTGCTGGGTGGTGCGGACGATGAGCTGCTGCAGCGAGACGGGAGCGACGTCCAGTCCGGCGGCAGCCATGCGGGCACGATCGTCGGCCGAGAGTCGACCGAGGACCGTGACCGAGGTGGTGCGCCCGAGGCTCTGCCGGTGGATGATCTCACGGCCGGCGGCGAAGCTCTCGACGGCCGCGGCGTCGCCGACGACGTTCGTCGCGCGATCGCGGATCTCGTCCGTCTCTTCATCCATGACGATGCGGCCGCGATCGATCACCAGCACCCGGCCGAGGAGGTTGGACACCTCGTCGATCAGGTGGCTGGAGAGGATGATCGTGCGGGGGTGCTCGGCGTAGTCGCTGAGCAGCCGGTCGTAGAAGATCTGGCGAGCGACCGCGTCGAGCCCGAGGTACGGCTCGTCGAAGAAGGTGATCTCGGCGCGCGAGGCCAGGCCGATGATGACGCCGACTGCCGAAAGCTGACCGCGCGAGAGCTTCTTGATCGTCCGGCCCTTGAGCGGCAGCTGGAAGTCGTCGACCAGCTGGTCGGCGAGCTCCTGGTCCCAGTGGGGGAAGAACAGCCGGGCCATCCGCAGCGCGTGACGCGGAGTCGCGTCATCCGGGTACTTCTGGCTCTCGCGCACGAAGCACATGCGCTGCAGCACGCGCGCGTTCTCGTAGGGGTGCTCGCCGAACACGCGGACCGTGCCGCTCGTGGCGAAGTTCTGCGCGGTGAGGATCGACATCACCGTTGTCTTGCCGGCGCCGTTGCGGCCGAGGAGGCCGTAGATGGTGTCCTTCTCGATGGAGAAGCTGACGTCGTCGACCGCGACGGTGTCGCGGTAGCGCTTGGTCAGGTGCTCCACCTCGATCACGTGCGTCATCGTGGTGTCCTTTCGGAGGTACGGGGAACTCAGGGTTCGGTGACCGCGGCGCGGTCGTTGATCAGGGCGGTCAGGTCGGCGGGGCCGAGGCCGAGCTTGCGTGCCTCGGCCAGCAGCGGTTCGACGTACCGGTCGGCGAAGGCGGTGCGGCGCTCGTCGAGAAGACGCTCGCGGGCGCCGGGGGCGACGAACATTCCGATTCCGCGGCGCTTGTACAGCACGCCCTTGTCGACGAGCATGGTCACTCCTTTGGCGGCGGTGGCGGGGTTGATGCGGTGGAAGGCGGCGAGCTCGTTCGTCGACGGCGCCTGGCTCTCTTCGTCGAGGCTGCCGTCGATGATCGCGTCCTCCACGCTTTCGGCGATCTGGAGGAAAAGCGCTCTGCCTTCTTCGACCACGGTGTTCCTTACTGGTTCATTAGTTGACTAACTAACCATGCAACACCGGATGCCGCGATGTCAACCCCGCGCGGGGCGAACTGCCACGGGGAGGCTGTCCGCCCGCCGCGTCCCCCGTCGCGTTCGGCCCCGATTCCGCGGGGGTAGGGGCGCATTGCGCCGGGGGAGCGGGAGGGGCTTGTCCCTAGGTTGCTTCCCCCGTCAGGTTCGGCCCCGATCCCGCGGGGGTAGGGGCGGATTGCGCCGGGGGAGCGGGAGGGGCTTGTCCCTAGGTTGCTTCCCCCGTCAGGTTCGGCCCCGATTCCGCCGGGGTAGGGGCGGATTGCGACGGGGGAGCGGCGAGGGGGGACGCGGGAGCGAGGGATGCCGCGGAAGCGGCGTTCAGGCGGGTGTCGGCGGCGCCGCGGGCGGCGCGGCGGGCGGCGGCGCGGTGGAAGGACGCGCGGGAAGCTCGTGCGCCACCTTCTTCTCGAGGACCTCGATCGCGTCATCCGACAGCAGCAGCAGGCCATCGAGCTCTTCGCGCACACGCCGGTACGCGAGCTGTCGCTCGGCGGGGGTCGCCGCCTCGTCGATCGCGACGGTGAGCAGCTGCTGGGCGGTGTCGAGGCGCTTGCGCTCCTCGGCGCTGAAGTTGGCGTCCTTCACCCGCCGCGCATCGCGCTCGGCCAGGTCGAACGCGACCTCGTAGTCGGTCACCGCCTCGCGGTACTCCCTGAGCTGCTCGGGGCTCAGCCGCGCCGATGCGGAGGGCGGCCGCAGCCGATCAGCGACGCGCTTGGCGCGGAGGAAGGCGGCCGTCAACGGCTGTCGTCCATCGCTCATCGCGGGAAAGGCGATGAGCTTGGCGACATCCAGCTCGTAGTCGAGCCAGCGGGCCGTGACGTCGTCGTGGATCGCAAGCAGCCGCGTGAGGGGCGTGTCAGCGGATCCGGATGCCGCGGCGTCGGCGTCCGCACCCGTCTCGCGCCCCGTGTCCTGTGCCGTCGCCCGCCCCGACCGCACCGCCGGCACGGTGCCCGCCCGCAGCTCGGCCTTCGCGTGAAGCATCTCCAGGCGCCTCCGGTGCCGGCGCTCCGACAGTCGGTCGAAGGACTTCACTGCGCCGCCGAGCGCGGCGCCGATCGGGAAGATCAGCCACCAGAACCACCAGATGTTCGACCAGTCCACCCGTCACCCCCACTCGATCGTCATCGGCACACACCGCATGCGGCGATTCACTCCGCTTCGCGCCGCGCTCCGCGCGAGGGCACGGGCCACACCGGCGTCCGGGGCTGCTGGGGCGCGCGGGTCTCGTGCGGCTCGGCGCCGGCCGGGTCCGGCGAGGGCGACGCTGCCCCCTCGGCGCCGCCCGCGGCATCCGATCGCCCGCTGCCGCGTTCGCGGTTGCGCGCGTTCGACTCCGCGACACGGGCGATCGCCTCGGTCCCGCGGGCGATCACAGTCTGGGCGACCGACTGGGCCAGGTCGACCCAGTGCGGGTCGTCCTGTCGCGACGGACCCGAGCCCGCGCCCGCCGCCCGCCACGCCTCGCGCTCGGCCCGCTCGAACAGCTTGCCGAGGTTCTCGACGGCGGCGCGGTACTGGGCGAACTCGGCCGGGGTCATGCGGGTGGTGGCCGTCGGCGGGCGAAGGCGACCGGCTTCGGCGCGCGCGGCGAGGTAGGCCGCCGTCGACGGCTGACGCACATCGCTCATCGCCGGGAAGGCGATGCGTTTGGCCGGGTCGGTCTCGTACTCCAGCCAGCGGGTGTCGATCGCGGTGTGCGCGGCCATCAGGCGGCCGAGCGGCAGAGCGTCGGGGGTCGACTTCGCGCGCGGGATCGTCGCCCGTGCCGCCGACACCTGGATGCGGCGCAGGCGGATCTCGGCGTGCGCTGCGCGCACCTCGCGCTGAGCCTGCTGGAGTCGTTGCCGGGCGAGGGACACCTCGGATGCCGGGACCCGGTCGGCCGCGCGATCGGCCTGCGCCCGGGCGAGCTCCGCCCGCGCGACCCGCACCTCGACGCGCGAGGCGGTGACGACGTCGCGCGCTTCGCGCAGCTCGTGGCGGGCGGCCTGGAGCCCGAGTCGCCTCGAGCCCTTCGCGCGCTGAAAGCGCAACCCGAACCATCCGATGGTTCCGGCGCCGGCTGCCGACGCCCCGATCCACCAGAACTCGGCGATGGCCGTGATCGGGTCCACCCGGCCATGCTAGCCACGGTGGCTGGATGCGGGCCACGAATCCCGAAACCGGCGTCGAATCCTAGCGCGAGTGCGCGGGGCGAGCCCGAGCGACGACCGGCCTCAGCCGAACAGCAGCGACAGGACCGTCGCGCCGCCGCCGACGAGGATGAGCGAGAGGATGACGACCCACGCCACCGCCTTGATCCGGCGCTGGCGCGCGTCGCTGTACAGGGCGAAATCGTCGTCGTCGCTCATCGGCTCTCCGTCCGGGGGTCTCGTCCAGTCTAGAGAGCGCCCCGCGGCATCCGTCCTCAACGACCGCAACCTCGACGACCGCAACCTCGACGAGCGCAGACGCGAGCGCGCGACGATAGCCGACCGATCGGCGGGCGTCAACGCCGCCGTGTCATCCACCCGCGCTCGATAGGTTTCCAGCGACGGGGCCGACCCCGGCTTCGTCGACGAAAGGAGCGCGACATGGCGCGCATCATCGAAACCGTCGATGTCGATGTCCCGGTCTCCACGGCCTACAACCAGTGGACCCAGTTCGAGACCTTCCCCGAATTCCTCAGCTTCGTCCAGTCGATCACCCAGCTGGATGACACCCACAACCACTGGCGCGTGAAGATCGGCGCTGTCGAGCGCGAGTTCGACGCCGAGATCACCGAGCAGCACGCCGACGAGCGTGTCGCGTGGCGCAGCACCGGCGGCGAGGACCACGCCGGTGTGGTGACCTTCCACAAGCTCAGCGACACCGAGACCCGCGTCACGGTGCAGCTGGACTGGGAGCCGCAGGGCTTCGTCGAGCACGTCGGGGATGCCCTCGGCATCGACGACCGTTCGGTCAAGAAGGACCTGAAGAACTTCAAGACGTTCATCGAGTCGCGCGGCGCCGAATCCGGCGCGTGGCGCGGTGACGTGCAGGCCTGACACAGGTCTGCAGGCGGGGGCCGGAAGAGCCGGGAGCGCGACGCTCCCGGCTCTTCGCCGTCTCTCGGCGCCTCAGCGGGCGACCGGCTCGGTGACGGTGGGCCCGAAGGCGTCGGGCAGAGTGGCGCGCGAGATCATCCCGAGCTCGGGCACCGGCACCGAGAAGAGCCCCTGCACCTGCAGCTCGGCGTCGCCCTCGGCGGGGGCGTCGGTCACGCCGATGCGCAGCACGGGGTAGCCGCGGCCTTCGCAGAGCCCGCGGAACTTCACGTCGTCCTCGCGGGGCACCGACACCAGCACGCGACCGGTCGACTCGGAGAAGAGCGCGGATGCCGCATCGACGCCGTCGCGCTCCATGATCTCGCTCAGCCACACCCGCGCGCCGACGCCGAAGCGCAGCACGCAGTCGGCGAGCGCCTGCGCGAGCCCGCCCGTGGAGAGGTCGTGGGCGCTGGAGACGAGCGCCTGCAGCGAGGCCGCGTGCAGCAGTTCGGCCAGGCGCTTCTCCTGCGCGAGGTCGACTGCCGGCGGGCGCCCGCCGAGGTGGGAGTGCACGGTCTCGGCCCACGCCGATCCGCTCAGCTCGGTCGAGGTCACCCCGAGGAGGTAGATGTTCTCGCCGGCGTCCTGCCAGCCTGAAGGGATGCGGCGGGCGACGTCGTCGATGATGCCGAGCACACCCACCACGGGGGTGGGGTGGATCGGCTGGTCGCCGGTCTGGTTGTAGAACGACACGTTGCCGCCCGTGACCGGGACGCCGAGCTCGAGGCATCCGTCGGCCAGTCCTTCGACCGCACGCGAGAACTGCCACATCACCTCGGGGTTCTCGGGGCTGCCGAAGTTCAGGCAGTCGGTGACCGCGGTCGGTTCGGCGCCGGTGACGGCGACGTTGCGGTAGGCCTCGGCGAGGGCGAGCTTGGCGCCCTCGTAGGGGTCGAGCTGGCAGTAGCGGCCGTTGCAGTCGGTCGCGATGGCGAACCCGAGGCCCGATTGCTCGTCGACGCGGATCATGCCGGCGTCGTCGGGGAACGACAGGGCGGTGTTCCCCATCACGTAGTAGTCGTACTGGTTGGTCACCCACGACGGGTCGGCGAGGTTCGGGCTGCCGACGAGCGCGAGGAACTGCTCGCGCAGGCTCGCCGGGTCGTTCTGGCGGGGGAGGGCGGCGGCCGAGTCATCCCGCAGCGCGTCGATCCACGCCGGGTAGGCGACGGGCCGCTCGTAGACCGGGCCGTCGACGGCGACGGTGGACGGATCGACGTTGACGATCTCCTCGCCGTGCCAGAAGATCTGCAGCCGTCCGTCGCCGGTGACCTCGCCGAGGACGCTCGTCTCGACATCCCACTTCCCGGTCACCGCGAGGAAGGCGTCGAGCTTCTCGGGGGCGACGATCGCCATCATCCGCTCCTGGCTCTCGCTCATGAGGATCTCCTCCGGCGTGAGCGTGGGATCGCGCAGCAGCACCTTCTCGAGGTCGACCCGCATGCCCGACCCGCCGTTGGCGGCGAGCTCGCTCGTCGCGCACGAGATGCCGGCGGCGCCGAGGTCTTGGATCGCTTCGACGAGCTCGTCGCGGTAGAGCTCCAGGCAGCACTCGATGAGCACCTTCTCGGCGAAGGGATCGCCGACCTGCACCGCCGGGCGCTTTGTCGGGCCGGTGGCGTCGAACGAGTCGGAGGCGAGGATGGATGCTCCGCCGATGCCGTCGCCCCCGGTGCGGGCGCCGAACAGCACCACCTGGTTGCCGGCGCCCGAGGCGTTGGCGAGCTTCAGGTCCTCATGGCGGAGGACGCCGACGGCGAGGGCGTTGACGAGGGGGTTCCCCTGGTACACGCGGTCGAAGACAGTCTCGCCGCCGATGTTCGGCAGGCCCAGGCAGTTGGCGTAGAACGAGATGCCGCTGACAACGCCGTGAACGACGCGCCCGGTGTCGGGGTCGTCGATGGCGCCGAAGCGGAGCTGGTCCATCACGGCGACGGGCCGCGCACCCATCGAGATGATGTCGCGGACGATGCCGCCGACACCGGTCGCGGCGCCCTGGAAAGGCTCGATGTAGCTCGGGTGGTTGTGCGACTCGACCTTGAAGGTCACCGCCCAGCCCTCGCCGATGTCGACGACGCCGGCGTTCTGCCCCATGCCGACCATGAGGCGCTTCTTCATCTCGTCCGAGACCTTCTGGCCGAACTGGCGCAGGTAGATCTTGCTGGACTTGTAGGAGCAGTGCTCGCTCCACATGACGGAGTACATCGCCAGCTCGCCGCTGGTGGGGCGACGACCGAGGATCTCGCGGATGCGGTCGTATTCGTCGGGCTTCAGACCCAGCGCGGCGTACGGCTGCTCCTTCTCCGGGGTAGCGAGGGCGTTCGAGACGGTATCGGCCAAGGAGGCGGAGGGGGTGGTCACGCGGCTGAACTCCTGAGAATCGCGGGGCGCCGGACGCGATCAGTCTAGTTGTGCCCCCGACATCCCTTGCGAGCCGTCGTGACCCTCGTCACCACACCTGGTTGACGAGCGCACGAAGGTCCGCCGCCAGCTCGGCGGGCTCCTCCATCGCCGCGAAGTGTCCCCCGTGATCGGTGACCTCCGTCCACCGCACGATGTCGACGTCGCGCTCGGCGAGGCGGCGGATTCCGATGTCGTGGGCGAACATGATCGCGCCGACCGGCTGCCAGGGTTTCTCGGGCTGCGAGCCCCAGTCGCCGGATTCCGCAGCGTAGACGGTGTAGGCGGCCGAGCCGGCGCTGCGGGTGAGCCAGTAGAGGGTGACGTGGGCGAGGATGCGGTCGCGCCCGAGGCGACCGTCGGGCTCGGCGTCGAAGGGGAACGTCCAGGCCCGGAACTTATCGAGCATCCATGCCAGCTGTCCCATCGGGCTGTCGGTCATCGCGACGCCGATCAGCTGGGGACGCGTCGACTGGATGGCGATGTACCCGAACTCGGACTGCATGAACTCCGCGACCCGCCGGTACCTGTCGAGTTCGACCCCGCTGCTGCGGTTCTTCTCTTCGTCGTCGGGTTCGCCCATCGGCGCGCCGATCGAGCCGTTCACGTGGATCGCCGCGCAATGGTCGGGGTCGAGCCGCCCCATGGCGGGTGCGACCCCGGCGCCGTAGTCGCCGCCTTGCACGACGTATCGGTCGTAGCCGAGGTGCGCCATGAGCTCGGCGAACGCCCCGGCGACGCGATCGGTCGTCCAGTCGCCGTCCCTGAGCGGCGTCGAGAAGGCGAACCCGGGCACGCTCGGGATGACCACGTGGAACGCCGGGCCTGAACCGGGGTCGGTGAGCAGCGGCACGATGTCGAGGAATTCCAGGTAGGAACCCGGCCACCCGTGGCAGAGGAGGAGGGGCACGGCATCGGCCTGCGAGGAGCGGACGTGCGCGTAGTGGATCGGTTGTCCGTCGATCTCGACGAGGAACTGCGGGATGCCGCGGAGCCGCTCCTCGATCGCGCGCCAGTCGAACTCCTCGGCCCAGGTCTGCGCCATCGACGCGAGGACGGACAGGGGCACGCCGGTGCCCCAGTCGTCTCCGGCCAGGGGAGCCGGCGCACGCCACGCCCTGACACGCGCACGGAGGTCGTCGATCTCGGCGTCGGAGGCTCGGACGATGAAGGTCTCGGGTTCTCGTGTGATCGTCATTGCACCAGTGTCCGGAGGTCGAGGACGTCGGGTGACCTCATTCCCGCGGGTCGTGCGGACCTCTGGCGGGCCGCGAGGGGGTGGCGTAGCGTCACACCATGCTGACCGTCGGATCCGTCGTCATCCGCGTCGACGACCTCGAGAAGCAGATCGCGTTCTGGACCCGCGCCCTCGACTACGAGGTGCGCGAGCCGAGGGATGAGGATTTCGCGCTGCTCCGGCCGCGGCGCGGTTCGGGGCCGAACGTTTCGCTGGACGCGGTGCCGGCGCCGCGGACGCTGCCGCCGAAGATCCATCTGGACCTCTACGCCGAGGATCAGGATGCCGAGGTGGAGCGGCTCTCCGCGCTCGGCGCGCGCGTCGTGCCGTGGGACCGCATGCCCGATGACGCGGACTTCGTGATCATGGAAGATCCCGAGGGCGTACGGTTCTGCGTCATCGACGCCGGAGATCAGCGCTCCAGCACGAACCCCGCGTGATGCAGCTGATCGCCGTGGAACTGTCCGAACGCCCAGAATCCTGAGTCGTCGAGGTAGGTGATCCTCGACCTGTCGATCCAGAACTGCCCGGTCCAGGCGTCTCGCCGGCCGCCGCGGGTCTCGCTGTACCTGCCGTCCGCCGTCAGATACTGAGTCATGTCGCGGCGCGTATCGGTCCACGCCGTGAGGCGCGGATCGGTGGAGCTCAGACCGACGCCCGCCGGGCGGAGTGCATGACCGTCTCGGACGATCACCGCACCGTCGACGACGACGGCGCGAAGTCGCTCGGGGCGGACGACGAGCATGTGTCGGATCTCGTCGGGCCCCACCCCGCCGTCGACGACGGCGAAGGTCGCAGGGTTCCCCGGGGCGAGATCGAACGCATCGGAGGCGGGTGGCTCGGGCGCGGCGAACACCGTCTCGACGAAAAGCGGTACGACCGAGGCGCCTCGCCCGTCGATGACCGCCGGATCAGCTGCCGGGGATGCCTCGGCGACGATCGTCGAGTCGCGGCTGACGAGGTCGCCGAGGGCGGTATCGGTGGCCGTCCCGTGAACGCTGGCACCGGAAACGATGAGGTCGGTCATCCCAGGGATGCTACGGCCCGCTCGTGGCGTTCGCGACGACCGACGTCGGCATCAGGCCGCTCGACGGGAATGATCCTCGCGGCTGTGCGTTAATACGCATCGATCGGTGCATAAATAGCCCCGACGCCGCGACGAAGGAAAGGGCATGATGTCCGAGTTCGACATCCGAGAGTTCTACGACCGTTACGTCGATGCGATCAACGCACATGCGTGGGACACGATCGGTGACTTCATGGCTGACACCGTGCTCTACCACGGGCAGACGGTGACGCGTGGGGCGGGAGTCGGGAATTTCCGCACCATCACCGACGCAATGCCCGACTACAGGGTCGAGGTGAGGGCCACCGTCTACTCCGGTGACACGGTCGGAACCTACTCCGTCACGCGTGGGACGCCGGTCACTGACTGGCTCGGTCTCGCCCCGAACGGGAAGCTGATCGAGATCGAAGAAGTCACCGTCTACAAGATCGAGAACGGCAGATTCACCCAGATGTCGAACGTCTGGGACATCGACGCTCTGCGCGACCAGCTCACCCGCTGACCGAACCCCTCCACACCATGCCCCACGAGGGCGAAAAGAAAGAAGTGACCCATGTCCAGCCCGTACGAAGGATTTCAGACCTTCGTCGACCAACTCCCTGAGTTCCTCCAACCGCTGCTCGTCGCTCTCCTCGGGATGATCCCGTACGTGGAAGGCGAGGGATCCGCAGCAATCGGCATTCTCGGCGGTATTCATCCCGTCGTCGCCGCGCTCGCCGGTATCGCCGGCAACCTCCTGAGTGTCGTTCTCGTCGTCCTGCTCGGCTCCCGTGTCCGGGAGTCGGTGGTCGCCCGCCGAGCCGCGAAGACCGCCGTTGCTTCTACGGGTCCGCACACCACCAAGACGTCGACGATGGTGATGGAACGGCCGACGGCCACCGACGCCGACACCGAGCGCGATTCGCGGCGGGCGAAGGGCCGTCGCCGCCTGCAGCGGTGGCTGGTCCGATTCGGCGTCCCGGGCGCGAGCATCATTGCGCCGTTCGCACTGCCGACCCAGCTGACCGCAGCGTTCTTCGTCGCCTCCGGCGTCAAGAAGGGGTGGGTGATCCTCTGGCAGGGGGTCGCGATCGTGCTGTGGACGGCTCTCGTCGCAGCCGCAGCGCTGGGAGTGGTCAACCTCTTCGGGTGGCAGTGATCACCCGCGTGGATCACGCCGGCATCCAAGACACGACGCTCGCGCTCGGACTGAACCCCGAGCGCGAGCGTCGTCGCGTCCTACCGCCCCGGGCGGGAGGCTTAGGTTGATGTCATGGAGCAGATGAAGCGCGGTCGTCCGCGGTCCTTCGACTCCGATGCCGCCCTCGAGAAGGCGCTCGCCGTGTTCTGGGAGCACGGATACGAAGGCGCAAGCCTCGCGCTCCTCACCGACGCCATGGGCATCTCGCGAAAGAGCATGTATGCCGCATTCGGGAACAAGGAAGACCTGTTTCTGAAGGTCTTGCAGCTCTACGAGAAGGGCCCGGGCTCCTACGCGCGGGAGTCGGTCGCCGCGTCCACTGCGAGGGAGGTGGCTCGCGCGTACCTCGACGGGGCCGTTCGGGCCGGTACGCAGCCCGGACGACCGTCCGGATGCTTCGGGGTGCGCGCGGCTCTGGCCGTCGGCGTGACCGGCGAGACGGCGCAAGGCATCCTCACGACGTGGCGCGCTCGGACGCGATCCGACCTTCGCGACCGCTTTCGGCGCGCCATGGCAGAAGGGGATCTCCCGGCCGACGCCGATCCCGACCTGATCGCGCGATATCTCACGGCGGTCGCGGATGGGGTATCCGTCGAGGCGGCCGGAGGAGCCTCGGCGCACGAGCTGCAACGGGTCGTCGACGCGGCGCTCCTGCACTGGCCGCCGAGCTGACCTGTCAACGCCGCCGGGGGTCACCACGCGAGCGGCTAGCGTTAGGGCGGGTGGTCTGAGTGGTCGGAACCGATGCTCGGGCCGAGAGGAGAAGCACGTATGTCGGTAGGCCTGCTCGCCGTCGTCGATGACATCCTCACGGCTGCGCTGAAGGCGAGCGCGAAGACCGCCGGCGTCGTCATCGACGATGCCGCGGTGACACCTCAGTACGTCCAGGGCATCACCCCTGCGCGTGAACTCCCCGTCGTGTGGAAGATCGCGCTGGGAAGCCTTGTCAACAAGTTCGTCATCATCATCCCGATCGCACTGCTGCTGACCGCGTTCGCTCCCTGGGTGCTGCCGTACCTCCTCATCATCGGTGGCGGCTTCCTCTGCTACGAGGGCGCCGAGAAAGTGCTCGAGTGGTTCGGCGCGCACCATGAGACCGAAGACGACGAGCCTCGGGACGAGAAGAAACTCGTGTTCGGCGCCATCCGAACCGATCTCATCCTGAGCACCGAGATCATGCTCATCGCCCTCACGAACCTCGATCCCGATTTCGGACTGGGCATGACACTGGCCGCACTCGCTGTCATCGGACTCGGCATGACCGCTCTCGTCTATGGCGCCGTCGCCCTGCTGGTCAAGATCGACGACATCGGGCTCCGACTGATGAAGAGTCCGTCGCGCCGGGTCCGTCGCACCGGCGCGCGAGTCGTCGCCTCGATGCCCGCGGTGTTCCGCGTGATCAGCGTGGTGGGGACGGTCGCGATGCTCTGGGTCGGCGGTCACCTCGTCATCACCAACCTGGCGGAGACGTTCTGGCACGAACCGTACGATCTCCTTCACGCGATCACTCATCTGGTGGAGGCGGCGGGCCCGGTCGTGGTCTGGATCATCGACACGGCAGTCTCCGCCGTTTTCGGCCTCATCGCCGGTCTCCTGATCGTCGGCGTGGTGATGGGTGTGCGCCGCCTTCTTCCCTCCTCTCGGCGAGCGCACGCACCTCGGACACCTTCGGCGTCGGAGTAACCCCGCGAGACAGCTGCCGACGCGCTTCGAACACTGCCACCCAAGATCCCACGGGACCTCTGCGCCGAGGGGTCAGCATGCCGAGTTCGCACGGCTGACCGAACGGGAACTCTCAGAGGGAGCGCTTCCGCGTGATCGCTGCGGCCCTCCCGCGCCAGACCTAGAGCATGGGAAGCCGCCGCGGCCGCGGCCCGACGGGGAACGCCGCGTCGATCCGGGCGAGCTCGGCTTCGGTCAGCCGGAGGTCGCCCGCGCCCGCATTGTCGTCGGCGTGCTCGGCCCGCGACGCCTTCGGGATCGCGAAGACCGGCGGCCGCCGCACCAGGAATCGCAGCGCCACCTGCCTTGCGGTCGCGCCGTGTGCCGCGGCGATCTCCTCGAGAACATCGCCGCCTGGTGTGCCGGGGCCGGGGAAATCGCCGTGTCCGAAGGGACTGTAGGCGACGACGGCGATGTCGTGGTCTTCGCACCACGGGAGCACGGCGTGCTCGATGGCGCGCTCACCGAGGTGGTACAGAACCTGGTTGCACGCGATCCGGCCCTCGCCCCCGGATCTCCATGCCGCCTCCAGATCTGGCACGTCGAAGTTGCTCACGCCCCACGCCAGGATCTTGCCCTGCTCGCGGAGCTGCTCGAAGCCGGCGAAGGTCTCCTCGAGCGGATGCTGCCCCGGCCAATGCAGGAGATAGCAGTCCAGCCTGTCCGTGCGCAGGCGCGAGAGCGAGCGCTCGCAGGCTGCCACGGTCCCGGCGCGCGAGGCGTTGCTCGGCAGGACCTTGCTGACGAGGAAGACCTCCTCCCGACGCCCCGCGATGGCCTCGCCCACGACGAGCTCGGCGTCGCCGTACATCTCAGCGGTGTCGATGTGGGTCATTCCGAGGTCGATACCGCGGCGCAGTGCGGCGACCGCCGTGGGTCGATGCGCGTCGTCGATGTACCAGGTTCCCTGTCCGATCACGGGAATCTCGCGCGGCACCGGACCGAATGGACGTTTCTCCATGACTCTTCCCCGATCCCTCCGACGGTCGTCGTTCCCGCGCGAGCGCCGCCCGCGTCACGCGGGCCGCTTCTCCGCGATAACGTCGAGCTGCTCGATCGTCGGCTCCTCGAAGAGGACCCCTACGTACTGACCGAGCGCCTGCGCGACTCGACCCGACAGGTGCGCTTGACGGCCCGCCTCATCGGGGAAGGCGTCGAAGATCCCGAACGAGGACGGCCCGAACTGAATGGCGAACCACCGGACGGTCTGTGGCTCATCCTCGACGATCGACAGTCCCTGGTTCAGGAAATCGCGAACGTCGTCCTCCTTGCCGGGCAGTGCATCGAGCTGGACCAGAAGCGCTTTCGTGACCTGCGTGGACATCATGGATCTCCCTTGCTCGGTTGATTCTGTTCGACGTCGGAACGCGGATGCCGCGGATGCAACTGCCTCGTCGAGGCTGATCCTCCTCGCCCCTCCCGGGCGCCGTCCTAGTATCTTGACCGATGAACCGAAGTCCGATATCAGGCCCGGGCCTCCATGGCACGGTCGCGGGGGCGAAGACCGCGACGAGCCGCGGGACGACATCGTCGGCGTGGTCACACGCCTTCTTCCCTCGTCCCGAAACGACATCGCACCGCACGACGCGCGTTCGTCGGTGACGCCGCGGTCGGAGTCGGTCCGCAGTGATGGCGGAGCCGACCCCGACGGAGGGTGGGACGTCAACGAGCTCCCGCCTCCGCACGCGCCTTGGGGGCGGTGCGGGCCGCGGTGGCGATGACGTCGGCGACGGTATCGGCCTGAGTGATGAACAGGGCGTGGCTGCCGGGGACGTTGGTGATCTCAGCCCCGATGCGGGTGGCCATGTGCTGCAGCATGGCCTGGTCGAACGCCTTGTCCTCGGTGGCGATGACGGCCCAGCTCGGCTTGTCGCGCCACGCGGCAACCGTGACCGCCTCACCGAAGACCGCCATGTTCACCGGCACCTGGCTGTCGGCCAGGAACGCGGCATCCGCCTCGTCGAGGTCGGCGGCGAACCCACCGCGGAACGCGTCGCGATTGAGGTAGCCGAAGCCGTCCGGGGTGACGTCGATGACGAACTCCGGTGTCGGAGCGAAGCCCTCGTACTGCTGCCCGCTGGTCTCACCGACATCGGGAATGAGTGCCGACACGTAGACCAGCCCTGCGACGTTGGGGTGCACGCCGGCTTCGGTGATCACGGTGCCGCCCCAGGAGTGGCCGACGAGGATCGTGGGTCCGTCCTGCAGGTCCAGGACGCGCGTGGTGGCGGCGACGTCGTCGGCGAACGAGGTCAGCGGGTTCTGCACGATCGACACCCGATACCCACGGGCGGTGAGCAGGTCGTAGACCCGGCGCCAGCCGGATCCGTCCGCGAAGGCCCCGTGCACGAGGACGACGTTCTTGATCTCTTCGTTGGTTGTCATGACTCTCTTCCTTTCCGATGCGACTCGTGTGAGCCGGTGGGTGATGAGGGGTACAACATCGACGATCCGCAATATATTGCATATAGGTTCATGACGGGCCGACGGCGTATGTCGAAGTGATCGCGTCGGCGGTTGACCCCTCGCATGACGTGACGATCGGTCTCGCATGATCGAGCACCGGTATCTGCAAAGTGGGGGTTGACCACATCGACGCGGAGGTCTAACGTACAACCAAATGGTTGTACAAACGGAGCTCAGTGATGATGACATCGACCGCGTGTTCCATGCGCTCGCCGCGGCGACGCGTCGCGACATCCTGCGCCGCGCGATCGAGGCCGAGCACTCGGTGTCGGATCTGGCCCGTGAGTACGACATGTCGTTCGCCGCGGTGCAGAAGCACGTCGCGGTGCTCGAAGCGGCCGGCCTCATCGTCAAGCGCGCCGAGGGCCGGGAGCGGCTGGTCCGAGCGGACCCGGCCATGATCGCCCGTGCCCGCGCGCTGTTGGCCGCCTATGAGGCGCTGTGGCGTGCGCGCATCTCGCGCCTCGACCTGCTCCTCGCCGAAGATCCGCCGACACCGGCATCCGCCGCATCCAACGAAGGAGAATGACATGCCCGTCACCGACGTGACCACCGACGCCGAAGCGCTCACCATGACGCTCGAGGCCGAGTTCGACGCCCCCGTCGAGCGGCTCTGGCGCGCGTTCACCGACCCGCAGCAGCTCGAGCGCTTCTGGGGTCCTCCGGGGTGGCCGGCGCGTTTCCCGAAGTTCGACTTCACCGTCGGCGGGCACGCGCGCTACGTCATGACCAGCCCGCAGGGCGAGCAGTCGTGGGGGTCGTGGGAGTTCCTCTCCATCGACGCCCCGCGGGGCTTCACCGTGCTCGACGCCTTCGCCAACGAAGAGGGCGCGCCGCTGGAAGGGATGCCGGTCATGCGCGTCGTCTTCGCCTTCGAGTCGACCGGCACCGGATCGCGCCTGGTCAACACGACCTACTTCGCGTCGTCCGAGGCCCTCGAGCAGGTCGTGGCGTTCGGCGCGGTCGAGGGTTCGACACTCGCGATCAACCAGCTCGACCTCGTGCTGCACGACCTCCGCGACTTCGCCGCGGGGCGCGGCACCGAGCTGGAGCTCCTCGACGATCAGCACGTGCGCATCACCCGTGTCATCCGCGGCCCGCGCGCTCTGGTCTGGAGGGCCCACCACGACTCCGACCTGCTGAAGAAGTGGATGCTCGGACCCGACGGCTGGACGATGCCCGTCGCCGAGCAGGCCACCGCCGTCGGCGACACCTACCGGAACGTCTGGGCTCCCGAGCCGGGCACCGAGGGGGAGGAGTTCGGCTTCGAAGGCGAGCTGCTCCTCAGCGACCCGCCCCGTCGCGAGGTCTCGACCGAGCGGATGATCGGGATGGACAGCCCCGGCACCCTCAACGACCTCTCGTTCTACGAAGAAGACGGGATGACGCTCCTGACGCTCGTCATCGAGTACCCCGACAAGGAGACGCGCGACATGATCCTCGCCACCGGCATGGTCGACGGCATGGAGACCAGCTACGAGCGGCTGGAGGGCGTGCTCGCGACCGTCTGAGCGGCGTCATCCGATCGACGCAGAGATCACGGGGGGTGGCCGGTTCGGTCGCCCCCCTACGATGTGACCGTGGACTTCAGCTTCGCTTTCACGCCCGACCTGATCGCGGTCTTCCTCACGCTGTTCGTACTCGAGATCGTCCTCGGCGTCGACAACGTCATCTTCATCTCGATCCTCGCCTCCAAGCTCCCGAAGGAGCAGCAGGCGCGGGCGCGGAACCTGGGCCTGACGCTGGCGATGCTGATGCGCGTCATCCTGGTGTTCTTCGCCGGCTGGCTCATCACCCTCACCGAAGAGGTCTTCGCCCTCGGCGACCTGAGCTTCTCGTGGAAGGACATCATCCTCATCGCGGGCGGCCTGTTCCTGCTCTACAAGGCCGTCACCGAGATCCACCACAAGCTCGAGGGCGCTGAGGACGAGCACGGAGCGTCCGGCTCGAAGGCGATCTCGTTCGGCGCGGTGATCGGTCAGATCCTCGTGCTCGACCTGGTCTTCTCGCTCGACTCGGTGATCACCGCCGTCGGGATGACGACGAACCTCATCGTCATCGTCACGGTGGTCGTGCTGTCGTTCGGCATCATGCTCTTCGCTGCCCGATTCATCTTCGAGTTCGTCAACAAGCACCCCACGGTGAAGATGCTGGCCCTGTCGTTCCTGCTCCTCATCGGCGTGTTCCTCATCGCCGAGGGCTTCGGGTTCTACATCGACAAGGCCTTCATCTACGGGCCGATGGCGTTCGCGATCTTCGTCGAGGCATTGAACCTCACCTACGCCGCGCGCCGGGCAAAGCGGGAGAAGAAGCCCGAGCGCCCGGTCAAGCTCCGCCCCCGCTACCGCGATGTCGACGAGTCGGTCGCCGTCGCGGCGGCGCTGTCGCGCTCGAAGGACCCGTCGGCTGGTGCCGTCGGCCTCTCGCGCAAGCCCGTCGCCGGCGAAGGTGCTGTCGGCACGGAGCGCGCCGGCCTCGGGTGACGCCGAGGCACGGCTGATCCGACGAGCACGTATCAGGATCACCTCGAGACTCCTCTGCACTGGGGTGGCGGCCGGAGCGGCATGCCATCAGACTCAGCACTGACGACCACGGGCCGTTTCCCGACGCCCAGAACGAGGAAGTTCGCCATGACCCTGTCCGACACCACGATTCATCCCACCGCCCGACCGGGCGCCGACGCGCGGGCAGAGCGCCTCCGCTCCGCCCTCGGCAGCCGCGTCGTGCTGCCCGGCGACGCGGAGTGGGATCTCGCCCGGATGCCCTGGAACCTCGCGGTCGACCAGCGTCCCGTCGCCGTCGCCCGACCCGAAACGGCCGAGGACGTCGTGGAGGTCGTGCGTGCCGCGACCGCGGCCGGTCTGAGGATCGCCCCGCAGTCCACCGGGCACGCCGCCGGTGCCCTGGCCGAGACCGGCCTCGCCGACACCGTCATCGTCAGCCTGGCGCGCCTTCGCGGCGTCACGGTCGACCCCGTCGCCCGCACAGCCCGCGTGCTGGGCGGTTCGCACTGGAACGACGTGCTCGAAGCGACGGCGTCCCATGGCCTGACCGCTCCCCACGGCAGCGCCGGAGACGTGAGTGTCGCCGGGTGCAGCCTCAGCGGGGGCCTGTCGTTCTACGCGCGGACACACGGGCTGGCGGTGAACTTCGTCCGCGCCGTTGAGGTGGTCACGGCCGACGGCGCACTCGTCCGGGCGAGCGCCGACGAGAACCCCGACCTGTTCTGGGCGATCCGCGGCGGCTCCGGTGCCTTCGGGGTCGTGGTGTCGCTCGAGATCGATCTGCTCCCGTACGCGGACGTGTTCGCCGGGATGCTGCTGTGGGATGCCGCGCGAGCGCCCGAGGTCGCCCGCGCCTGGGCCGCGTGGACCGCGACCGCTCCCGAGAGCGCGACGACGACCCTGCGCATCCTGAACCTCCCGCCGCTGCCCGAGCTCCCGCCCTTCCTCTCCGGACGGTCGGTGGTCGTCGTCGACGGCGCGGTGCTCAAGACGGATGACGCGGCCGCGGCCGTCCTCGCGCCGCTGCGCGGCCTCGCGCCCGAGATCGACACCTTCGCCCGCATCCCTGCGGCCGGGCTGGTGGCCGTCCACATGGATCCGCCGCAGCCGACTCCCGCCGTCACGCAGCACGCCGTCCTCGACGAGCTTCCGGATGACGCCGTTGCGGCGTTCCTCCGCGCCGGCGCGAATCGTGACCTCTTCATGACCGAGCTGCGCCACATCGGCGGAGCCGTGGCGCGGCCGGCCGCCCACGGCGGTGCGGTCTCGGCCCTGCGCGGGCAGTACCTGTGCCACACCGTGGCGATGATCCCCGTGCCCGAAGCTGCGGCCGGTGCCACCGCCACGGCCCGGGCGGCCGTGACGCTGTTCGCGCCGTGGCACATCGACGCCCTCGCCCTGACGTTCATGGACGGCGGAGTCGATCGCCGCATCGGGTACGGCGAGGCGGCCGGTCGGCTCGGTGAGCTCAAGCGCAGGTTCGATCCCGGTGCGGTGTTCTCGGCTGCCCAGCCGGTGGGCTGACCTCCGGCGCCGCGGCGGTCACGACGCGGTCGAGGTCAAGCCCGGGAGCGCCTCGCCGAGCGAGGTCACGATCGACTGCACCGCGATCGCGAGGAGGAGCAGTCCGAAGATCCGGGTGAGCACGTTCATGCCGGCGGGACCCAGGAGCTTCGCGACGAACGGCCCGAAGTAGAGCACGACCGAGCAGATCAGCCCGACCACGATCACGATGCCGAGCCCGGCGACGTAGTCGATCACCGAGGTGTACGAGTGGGCGAAGGTGATCGCGAGGGCGATCGCGCCGGGCCCGGCGATGACCGGGATGGCCAGCGGCACGACGACCGGCGACCCCGCCGGGTCGTTGGTGGCGACCGGGCTCGGCCGGGCGAGGAGCATCGCCCATCCGATCGCGGCGACGAGCAGGTTGCCGGCGATCTTGAACGCGGTGATGTCGATACCGAAGATCTGCAGCACCCAGGTGCCGGCCAGGAGCGACACGGCGAGGATCACGATGACCGCGAACCCGACGAGCAGTCCGATCCGGCGCTGCTGCGCCGGGGTTCGCCCCTCGGTCACCTGCAGGAAGACGGGCAGCGTGCCGATGGGGTTGCAGATCGTGAACAGCGCCACGGCGCTCGTGATCAGGGTGGGGGCGGCGATCGCGGTGTCCATATGGCTCCGGGTGAGGACGGGGGCGCCCCTCATCCTAGGAGCGCGGTGGGCGGGGCGGCGAGAAGCCGAGCCCCGTCGACACCCTCACCGTCACAGCCAGCGCTTGTGCTTGAACACCCCGTAGAGACCTGCGGCGACCCCGACCATCAGCACGAGCGAGAAGGGGTAGCCCCACTCCCACGACAGCTCGGGCATGTTCTCGAAGTTCATGCCGTAGACGGTGCCGACGAGAGTGGGCGCGAAGATGATCGCCGCCCAGCCCGAGATCTTCTTCAGCTCCTCGTTCTGTGCGAGGTTGAACTCCGTCATCCGCCGCATCTCGTCGTTCTGCCGCTGCGCGACGAGGGTCGACTCGACGGTGAGGGCGTTCTCGAGGATGGTGCGGAACGCCGCCGACCGCTCCACGACCCGCAGCGCGTGGTCGAGCACGTCCCGCAGGTTGCGCTGGAGCTCGACCTCGACCCGGTACTTGTCCGATCCGCGCAGCAGCGCCTCGAGCATGCCGACGAGCGGCCGCGATGCCCGCTGGAAGTCGATGACCTCGCGGGAGAGCTCGTAGATGCGGCGCGACACGCTGCTCTCGTCGTCGAAGAGCTGATCCTCGATCTCGTCGATGTCGTTCTCGAGCCCGGCGATGACGGGCTCGTACTCGTCGACGACCTCGTCGAGGATGGCGTACAGCACGGCCTCGGGCCCCATCGAGAGCAGCTCGGGGGCGTCTTCGAGACGCCGCCGCACGCGACCGAGGTTCGGCGACTCGGCGTGACGGATGGTCACGACGAAGTCGGGACCGACGAACAGGTGCAGTTCGCCGAACTCGACCCGCTCCTCCGCATCGAGGTAGCGGGCGGGCCGCAGCACGACGAAGAGCGTGTCGCCGTAGCGTTCGAGCTTCGAGCGCTGGTGTCCGCTGAGGGCGTCCTCGACGGCGAGCGGATGCAGCGAGAACTCCTCGGCGACCTGGCGGACCTCCTCTTCACTGGGTCGATAGAGCCCGATCCAGGCCATCGCGCCACGCGCGCGCATGACCTCGAAGGTCTCGTCGAGGTCGGTGGGGTCTTCGGTGCGGACTCCGTTGACGTACACGCCGTTGTCGATCAGCGCCATCATCTCTTCTCCGGTCGGTTCGTGCCGCGCGGGCGGCGAACAGCAAAGGGGCGGATGCCGCGCCACCGCGCTGCTGCGGAATCGATCCGGACGAGCGGGCCGAACCCGCCCGAGGGGCGGGATCAGCGAACCGGGAAGCCCGACACCGGCAGCAGGACGGTGACGCGCGGACTATGACCAGCCATCACGCACCACCTCCTCTCGGCTCGGGACCGCCCCCACGATAGCCCATCAGGCCGCCACCCGCGGGTCGAACCTGACCCACGCCGCCGACCAGGCCGCCTCGAAGTCACCCCGCGAGCGGCGACCCGCCCGCCAGGACTCCTCCGCGTACGACAGCGCGCGGGCCACGCGGTTCAGTTCGCGCCGGCGAAGGTCGGAGTCCTCGCATCCGATCGCGCAGGTCACCCACTCCTCGCGGATGCGGCCGAGGAACGGCCCCATCGCCACCCAGAGGGCGATGGCGGGCGCCAGCCACACCACCGCGGCGAGGATCACCGTCGCGGCCGTTCCCAGGACGTCGGACAGGAGAAGGCCCGCCGCGACCCCCACGACCAGTCCGACGAAGGGCCAGAGCCGCATCAGCACCCACAGGCGCCGTTCGAGGTCGGTGGTGTCAGGGGGGAGGATCACCAGGCGCACGCGCATCTCGCCGTAGCGGGCGATCGTCGTTTCGAGAAACCCCCAGCTACCGCGAAGCGGTCGCGAGCCGGGAGCGGTGGGAAGCGGACGCATGACACGATCCTCGTCACCGGCCGCCCGGCGGTCGCCGGTCCCGACGGATCACCTACGCGACGCGGCGTGATCCTCACGGCTTCCTGACGCCCCGGCCCGGCAGGATGACACCATGCTCACCATTCGCGTGACCGCACCCTCAGCGCTCGCCCGCGAGCTCGCGGACCAGCTGCGGGCGCAGCCCACCGTGATCGATCTCGCCGTGGTGGGGGGTGCGTGCGATGCGGGGAGTGGCGACCTGCTGCTCTTCGACGTCGCCCGCGAAGACGTCAACAACATCGTGCGGCTGCTCCGCCACGCCGGGGTGCCCGCGCAGGGGGCGATCGTCGTCAGCGAGCCGCTGGCGGTGGTGTCGGATGCCGCGGACGCGGCCGAACGGGCCGCCCCGGGGCATCCCGCTGACGGCGTGCTGTGGGCGCAGCTGGCCGGCCGCTCCATGGAGGACTCGCGGCCCTCGTGGAGCTTCTTCGCCTTCCTGCTGCTGGCGACGATGATCGCGGGGATCGGGCGGCTCCTGGATCAGCCGATCCTCATCATCGGCGCCATGGTGGTGGGGCCGGAGTTCGCCCCGATCGCGGCGATCAGCTACGCCCTGGTCCGCCGGAGGAGGGGGATCGTGGGGTCGGCGTCGATCACGCTGTTCGGCGGCTTCGCGATGTGCGCCCTGATCGCCTGGGGGGTGTGGGCGCTCCTCTACGCCCTCGGGGTCTTCACCTACACCCAGGCGACCACCGGTGAGGCGACGCAGTTCATCGTCAGCCCCGACGCGTGGTCGTTCGTGATCGCCGTCCTCGCGGGCATCGCGGGGGTGCTGTCGCTGACGACCGCGAAATCGTCGGCCCTCGTCGGGGTGTTCATCTCCATCACCACCGTGCCGGCGGTGGGCACGATCGGGCTGACCCTCGCGGTCGGCGCCTGGGCCGAGGCCGGCGCGGCGCTCGTGCAGCTCGCGCTGAATCTCGCCGGGCTCCTCCTGGCGGGAACGGTGACGCTCTTCGTGCAGCTGCACGCCGGGCGGGCCATCTCGCGCCGTGTCCAGTCGCGCCGGGTGGCGCGCGCCGCGGCCGATCAGGCGGGGTCGAGCACGAGCCGGTAGCCCATGCCCGACTCGGTGAGCAGATGCACCGGATGCGACGGATCGGGCTCGAGCTTGCGGCGCAGCTGCGACATGTACAGCCGGAGGTACCCCGAGTCCTGCACGTTCTCGCTGGCCCAGATCTCCTTCAGCAGGGTCTGGCGGGTGACGAGGGCACCGGGGTTGCGAGCGAGGAACTCGAGCATCCGCCACTCGGTCGGCGTGAGGTGCACGCGGGTGCCGGCGCGGGTGACGGCGCGCGCCGAGAGGTCGACCGTGACGTCGCCGAAGATCACCATCGGTTCGGATGCCGCGCCGCCGCGTCGGCGCGAGAGCGCGCGCAGCCGCGCGAGCAGCTCGTCGATCTGGAAGGGCTTGGTGACGTAGTCGTCGGCGCCCGCGTCGAGCGCGTCGACCTTGTCGGCCGAGCCGGTGCGCCCCGACACCACGATGATGGGGGCGCTCGTCCAGCCCCGCAGGGCCTCGATCACCTGCATGCCGTCGAGCCGCGGCATCCCGAGATCCAGCAAGATGATGTCGGGATGCGCCTGGGCGGCCATCGCCACGGCGGCGGCGCCGTCGGGCGCGGCCACCACCTCGTAGCCGTGTGCGGCCAGGGTGATGCGGAGAGCCCGGACGAGCTGCGGGTCGTCGTCGGCGAGGAGGATCTTCACGCGCGCTCGCTTCGGGTCGGGATCGGTGCGGGGGTGTCGGCCAGCGGCAGCGAGATCACCATCGTCAGGCCGCCACCGGGGGTGTTCTCGGGGGTGAGCGCGCCGCCCATCCCCTCGGTGAACCCCCGCGACAGGGCCAGGCCCAGGCCGAGCCCGGTGGTGTTGTCGACATCTCCGAGACGCTGGAAGGGCGCGAACATGTCCTCCTGGCGCTCGGCGCTGACTCCTGGACCGCGATCGACGATGCGAATCTCGGCACTCTGTCCGAGACGGCTCGTGGTCACGAGCACCCGGGCGCCATCGGGGCTGTGCCGTCGAGCGTTGGCGAGCACGTTGACGAGCACCCGCTGGAGCAGAACCGGGTCGGCGGTGAGTGCCGGAACGTCGGGGTCGAGCCCGAGCTCGACGTCGTCCGGCCCGAGGTCGAGCTCGTCGAGGGCCGCGAGGACGGCGCCGGCGGCGTCGACGGGAGACAGCGACACCGCGAGCACACCGGCCTGCACCCGGCTGACGTCGAGCAGATCGGTCACCAGCTGCGCCAGGGTGGACAGGCTCTCGTCGGCGGTCTCGAGGAGCTCCCGCCGGTCGGCGGGGCTGAGCTGATCGCCCGCGGCGCGGAGGCCCCCGATCGCGGCGAGGGCGGCCGCGAGGGGGCGCCGCAGATCGTGGCTGACCGCCGACAGCAGCGCCGAGCGCACCTGGTCGGCCTCGGCGAGGGCGTCCGCCGCGCGCGCCGTCGCGGTGAGGTCGGTGTGCTCCAGGGCGGCGGCGAGCTGGGCGGTGATCGCGTCGAGGAGACGTCGCTCTCGGGCGCCCAGCGTCCCGTGCAGCTCGAGGCGGCCCCGGGGTTCGCCGTCGGGCCCGCGGCCGATGTCCATCGTGACGAAGTCGTCGCCGCGCACGGGCTCGCCGTCGGTCGCGATGGTCGTGCCGTCGGCGGTCGCCAGACGCACCCCGGCCAGTCCGAGGGCCTCTCGGGTGCGGGTGACGAGGGCGGGGATCGCGCTCTCGCCGCGCAGCACGCTGCCGGCGACCGTGGCGAGGAGCTCGGACTCGGCGGCCGCGCGCCGGGCGACGCGCGCGGCGCGGGCCGCCTGGTCGACGATGTAGCTGACGAGGATGGCGATGATCACGTAGAGGCCGAGCGCCAGGGCGTGCAGCGGATCGTCGATGGTGACGGTGTAGAGCGGCTCGACGAACAGGAAGTCGAGGGTCAACCCCGACAGCACGGCGGCGAACAGCGCGGGCCAGATGCCGCCGATGAGGGCGACGACCACGACGAGCAGCTGGTAGAAGAGCACGTCGGATGTGATCGACTCCTCGCTGCGGAAGGTGGAGAGCACGGCCGACAGCAGGGGTCCGCCGACGAGCGCGGTGACGAAACCGAGCACGCGGCGTTTGACACTGAGCGCTCCGCCACGCACCCGGGGGAGGGCGAAGCGCCCGCCGGCGGCGGCGTGCGTGACGATGTGCACGTCGATGTCGCCCGACTCGCGGATGACGGTCGCGCCGATGCCCGGGCCGGTGAGCGCGGCAGCGAGCCGCCCGCGGCGGCTCACCCCGATCACGAGCTGCGACGCGTTGACCGACCGGGCGAACTCGACCAGCGCGCGCGGGATGTCGTCGCCGACGACCTGGTGGTAGGTGCCGCCGAGCGACTCGACGAGGGCGCGCTGCTGGGCGAGCGCGGCCGGGCTCGACGTCCGCAGCCCGTCCTGGCTCGACACGTGCACCGCGAGCAGCTCGCCGCCGGCCGAGCGGGCGGCGATGCGCGCGCCGCGACGCAGCAGGGTCTCGCCCTCGGGTCCACCGGTGAGGGCCACGACCACACGCTCGCGGGCCTGCCAGGTGCCCTCGATGCCGTGCTCGGCCCGATAGGACTTCAGGGCGCTGTCGACCTCGTCCGCCAGCCACAGCAGGGCGAGTTCGCGGAGCGCCGTGAGGTTGCCGAGGCGGAAGTAGTTCGACAGGGCCGCGTCGATCCGCTCCGCGGGGTAGACGAGCCCTGACGAGAGCCGGTCGCGCAGCGACTGGGGGGCGAGATCGACCACCTCGATCTGGTCGGCGCCGCGCACGACCGCGTCGGGCACGGTCTCGCGCTGCGGGATGCCAGTGATCTGTTCCACCACCCCGTTCAGCGACTCGATGTGCTGGACGTTGACGGTGGTGATCACGTCGATCCCCGCGTCGCGGAGGGCCTCGACGTCCTTCCACCGCTTGTCGTGCCTGGATCCCGGCGCGTTGGTGTGGGCCAGCTCGTCGACGAGCGCGATCTCGGGGCGTCGCGCCAGCACCCCGTCGAGGTCGAGTCCGGTCAGCTCGACCCCGCGATGCTCCACGATGCGGCGCGGCATGACCTCCAGACCCTCGATCTGCGCGGCCGTCGCGGCGCGGCCATGGGTCTCGACGATCGCGACGACGACGTCGCGCCCCTCTCCTGACAGGCGCCGGCCCTCTTCGAGCATCTCGTAGGTCTTGCCCACGCCCGGTGCCGCTCCGAGCAGCACGCGCAGCCGCCCGCGCTTCACCGTCTCACCCCGGCGAAGGTGATGCGGTGGGCGCGGGCGGCGGGCATGACGGGTGGTCCTTCTGTCTCTGCGGCGTCAGTCCTGATTCCGGGCGTCCAGCGCGAGGTTCAGCTCCAGGACGTTGACGCGCGGTTCCCCGAGAATCCCGAGGTCCCTGGACTGGATCATAGACTCCACCAGATCGCGGACGTCCTCCTCGGGCAGCCCGCGGGCCTCGGCCACGCGCGGCACCTGGAGGAGTGCGTAGGCGGGACTGATGTGCGGGTCGAGCCCCGAGGCCGACGCGGTGACCGCGTCGGCGGGGATCTGTTCGGGCGAGACGCCCTCGAGCTCGGCGATCGCGGCCTTGCGCTCCTCGATCGCGGCGATGAGGTCGGCGTTCTCGGGCCCCTGGTTCGACCCGCTCGAGGCGCCGCCGTCGTAGCCGTCGCCGGCGGCCGAGGGGCGGGACTGGAAGTACTCCGGAAGCGCCTCGCCGTCGGCATCCGTCCAGGACTGCCCGATGAGGGCCGAGCCCACGACGGCGCTCGATGCGTCGCGCTGCAGGGATCCGTTCGCCTGCCAGGGGAGCGCCAGCTGGCCGATGCCGGTGATGAGGAGGGTGTAGCCGAGACCGAGGATGACGGTGAAGGCGACCATCGCGCGGACGGCGACGCCGACGCTGCGAAGGGTGGTGCGGGTGGCGGACATGGGTCGACTCCTTGGACGGGTCTGTGGGGGCGGTTCGTGGGCGACGGGTCAGAAACCCGGGATGAGGCCGACCACGAGGTCGATGAGCTTGATGCCGATGAACGGGGCGATGACGCCGCCGAATCCGTAGATCAGCAGGTTGCGCGTCAGCAGCTGCGAGGCGCTGGCGGGACGGTAGGCGACGCCGCGGAGCGCGAGCGGGATCAAGAAGACGATCACGATCGCGTTGAAGATGATCGCGCTCGTCACCGCCGACGCGGGCGACGACAGGCCCATCACGTTCAGCGCGGCGAGCCCGGGGAAGACCCCCATGAACATGGCCGGGATGATCGCGAAGTACTTCGCGATGTCGTTGGCCAGCGAGAAGGTCGTCAGGGCACCGCGGGTGATGAGCAGCTGCTTGCCGATGCGCACGATGTCGATGAGCTTCGTCGGGTCGCTGTCGAGGTCGACCATGTTGCCGGCCTCCTTCGCCGCCGACGTCCCCGTGTTCATCGCCACTCCGACATCGGCCTGTGCGAGCGCCGGAGCGTCGTTGGTGCCGTCACCGGTCATCGCGACCAGGCGTCCGCCCTCCTGCTCGCGCTGGATCAGGGCGAGCTTGTCTTCCGGCGTCGCCTCGGCGAGGTAGTCGTCCACCCCGGCCTCGGCGGCGATCGCCTTGGCGGTGAGGGGGTTGTCGCCGGTGATCATCACGGTGCGGATCCCCATCGCGCGCAGTTCGTCGAACCGCTCGCGGAGGCCGTCCTTGACGATGTCCTTGAGGTGGATGACGCCGAGGATGCGCCCTCGCGGCTCGCCGGGCTGCGCGCGCTCGACCGGGGCGAGCGTCGCGACGACCAGCGGAGTGCCGCCGGACGACGCGATCACGTCGGTCTCGCTGACGACCTGGGCGCGCACCTGGGTCGACACCGCCGCGCCCTCCGCCTCGAGCCACGCCAGAACCGCCGACCCGGCTCCCTTGCGCACCTGGGTGCCGTCGGGCAGGTCGAGCCCGCTCATGCGGGTCTGCGCGGTGAAGGGCACGGCGACCGCTCCGGCGGGCATCCGGGCGCTGACGCCCTCGGCGGCGGCGAGCTCGACCACCGACGTCCCCTCGGGGGTGGGGTCTGCCAGCGACGACAGCGCCGCGGCCTCGGCCACCTGCCGGGCGTCGACCCCCGGCATCCGCACGAACGCGCTCGCACGACGATTGCCGTAGGTGATCGTGCCGGTCTTGTCCAGGAGCAGCGTGGTGACATCGCCCGCGGCCTCGACGGCGCGTCCCGACATGGCCAGGACGTTCCGCTGCACGAGCCGGTCCATCCCCGCGATGCCGATCGCCGACAGCAGCGCACCGATCGTGGTGGGGATGAGGCAGATGAGCAGGGCGATCAGCACCGGGATGCTCGCGGGGGCAGCGGCGTAGTCGGCGATGGGGTTCAGCGTCAGCACGACGATCACGAAGACGATCGACAGGCTCGCGAGGAGGATGTTCAGCGCGATCTCGTTCGGCGTCTTCTGCCGGCTCGCCCCTTCGACGAGGGCGATCATGCGGTCGACGAACGTCTCGCCGGGCTTGGAGGTGATGCGCACGACGATGCGGTCGGACAGCACCCGGGTCCCGCCGGTGACGGCGCTGCGGTCGCCGCCCGATTCGCGCACGACCGGGGCGGACTCGCCCGTGATCGCCGACTCGTCGACGGTGGCGATGCCGTGCACGATGTCGCCGTCGCCAGGGATCAGCTCCCCGGCCGAGACCACGACGACATCGCCGAGGGTCAGGTCGGCCGACGAGACCGGCGCGGTCGCCGCGCGCTCGGCGGCGGGGTCGCCGGCGGCGTCGTAGCCCGACACCCGGTTCGCCATCGTGGAGGTGCGGGTCTTCCGCAGGGTCGCCGCCTGCGCCTTGCCGCGCCCCTCGGCGACCGATTCGGCGAGATTGGCGAAGATGACCGTGAGCCAGAGCCACACCGCGATGCCCCAGGTGAATCCGGCGGGCACAGGGGTGCCGCCCGACTCGCCCGCGCCGCCGAGGAAGGGCTCGGCGATGGCGATCACGGTGGTGAGGGCGGCGCCGACCCACACGAGGAACATGACGGGGTTCCGCCACAGTGCGGCGGGGCTGAGCTTCTTCAGCGCGCCGGGAAGGGCCTGGGCGAGCTGGGCCGCGCCGAAGGCGCGCGGGGCGCGCGGCTCTTCGGTCGAGCGGGGGGACGGAGTCGAGACGTCAGGGGTGCCGGACGACGTGGTGAGTGTGGACATGTTCAGACGAGACCTTCCGCCAGGGGACCCAGCGTGAGAACGGGGAAATAGGTGAGCGCGGTGACGACCACCGCGAGGATCGCGAGAAGGCCGACGAACTGCGGCCGGTGCGTCGGCAGGGTGCCCACCGTCGTCGGGACGGGCTTCTGGGCCGCCAGCGATCCGGCGAGGGCCAGCACGAGCACCATCGGCACGAAGCGGCCGAGCAGCATCGCCACCCCCAGGGCGGTGTTCAGCCACGGGGTGTTGGCCGTCAGGCCGGCGAAGGCCGATCCGTTGTTGTTCGCCGCCGAGGTGAAGGCGTAGAGCACCTCGCTCAGTCCGTGGACGCCGGGGTTCCAGATCGAGGTCGACTCGACGTCTTCGCGGATGCCGGGGAGGGCGAAGCTCAGCGCCGTCCCGGCGAGCACGAGGGTCGGGGTCACGAGGATGTAGAGGCTCGCGAGCTTGATCTCGCGCGGCCCGATCTTCTTCCCCAGGTATTCGGGGGTACGGCCGATGAGCAGGCCGCCGACGAACACCGCGATGACGGCGAGCACCAGCATCCCGTACAGTCCCGAGCCCACGCCGCCGGGCGCGATCTCGCCGAGCATCATGTTGATCATCGGGATCATGCCGCCGAGGGCGGTGTACGAGTCGTGCATCGAGTTGACCGCGCCGGTGGAGGTCAGCGTGGTGGCGGCGGCGTAGAGCGTCGAGCCGAAGATGCCGTAGCGCACCTCCTTGCCCTCCATCGCACTGCCGGCCAGCTGCGGGGCGGTGCCGAGGGCGAGCGACTCCAGCCAGCTGACCGCGGCGATCGAGACGATCGCGATCGAGGCCATCACGGCGAGGATGGCGTAGCCCTGGCGGTTGTCGCCGACCATGCGGCCGAAGGCCCGGGGCAGCGCCACGGGGATCGCGAGGAGCAGGAGGATCTGCAGCACGCTCGTCCACGGGGCGGGGTTCTCGAACGGATGCGCCGAGTTGGCGTTGAAGAATCCGCCGCCGTTCGTGCCGAGCTCCTTGATGGCCTCCTGCGAGGCGACCGGACCGCCGGGGATCAGCTGGGTGCCGCCGGTGGCGGTGGTGATCTCGGTGAAGCCGGTGAAATTCTGCACGACGCCGGCGATGAGCAGGGCGATGGCCGCGAGGATCGACAGCGGCAGGAGCAGGCGCCCGACGCCGCGGACGAGATCGACCCAGAAGTTTCCGATCGTGGCGGCGCCTCGCCGGGCGAATCCCCGCACGAGGGCGACCGCGACGGCGATGCCGACGGCCGCGGAGACGAAGTTCTGCACGGCGAGCCCGGCGAACTGCACCGTGTAGCCGAGGGTCAGCTCGGGCGAGTACGACTGCCAGTTCGTGTTGGTGACGAACGAGACCGCGGTGTTGAACGCCAGCGCCTCGGGCACGGCGGGGAGACCCAGCGAGTAGGGCAGGAACTGCTGGAGCCGCTGGAGGGTGTAGACGAAGAGCACCCCGACGACCGAGAAGATCAGCACGCTCCGCGCGTAGACCTGCCAGCTCTGCTCGGAGCGCGAGTCGACGCCGATGAGGCGGTAGAGCCCCCGCTCCACGCGCAGGTCGCGGTCGGAGCTGAAGAGGTGGGCGATGTAGTCGCCGAGGGGACGGTAGATCAGCACGAGGAGGAGGACGACGGTGGCGACCTGCAGCACACCGGTCCAGACGGAGGAGGCGTCCATCAGAACTTCTCCGGCTTCACCAGGGCGACGACGAGGTAGACGACGGCCGCCACGGCGAGGGCGGCGGCGATGAGCGAGAGCGCGGTCACAGCCGCTCCACCCCCTTCACGGCGAGGCCGACGAGGGCGAACAGGGCGAGGGTCGCCAGCAGAAAGATGAGATCGAGCACGAGATGCGATGCAACACCCTTGGATGCGGGTGCTCCGGCATCCTCACGGAATCCCTACGGCCCCGCGGCTGCTCCTCACGGGTTGCTCACGCTCGCGTTGCGGGTCTCGCGCGCCTCGCTCTGCTCGCGCCTCTCCTTTCGCGCCTCTCCCCTTTCCCCTCTCCCGAGACGAGGACGATCGGCCCGGGCGCGTACGTTCTGCCGCGAAACGTCCGCGTCTCGGCCGATTGCCCTCGCGCCGCGCGGTCAGGTCACGGTCGCCACAGCCGACTGCGGCCGGCCATGACCCACGCGACGACCAGGAGCACGGCGAATGCCGCCGCGAGCCCTGCGACCCACCCCGTCCCCATTCCGATGACGACCGCACCGATGCCGGCGAGCAGCGTGGTGCCTGTCGCGGTGCCGACGTCCTCCCCGACCCCGAGGACCACTCCGCCGTGCGCGCGATTTGTGCCGTCGAGGCCCCGGAATCGTTCGAACGCCAGCGTCATCACCTTCGGATAGACCACACCCATCGCCATCCCGATCAGTGCCGAGACCAGGCCCAGCCCGATCGCCCCGATCGCCACGCTTTTCGTGAGGCCCACGGCGAACATCGCCACTCCGAGGGCTGCGAGGGGGAAGGCGACGGCGGCCAACAGGTACGAGCCTCTCGCTGACACGCGCGCCCCCAGGCCGCCAGCACTGAACAGCGCCCACGCGAGGGGACCGATCGACACGAGCACCGTCCCGATGACTCCGGAGGCGTCGAGATACGTCGCCGAAAGGAGCGGGACGAGCGCGTTGATGCCGAAATAGCTCCCACAGACGAGCGCCAGAATCCATCCGCCCGCCTGGGCCTGACGCTCGCCCGGGACGGTCAGCCGAAGGGCGCGACGGAAGGGCACGGCGAGAGTCAGGGCGAGGGCCGCCACAGCGATCGCGACGCCGAGCGGTGTCTCCGATGCGATTCCGAATTGGGCGACGAGCACGCCGGCGGCGATCGACAGGAACGCCCATGGTGCGCGAATCTTCGCCGGATCAGGGGGTCGTTGCCATCCGACGACCCGCAGGTATCGGGACATCAGGGCTCGCGCGATCACGATGAGCACGGCCGGCCAGGCCATCGATGCCCGCCAGCCGACGGTGACGAGGAGGACGCCGTTGACCGCAGGGCCGGCAAGGGCGGGTGCCACCCACATGAGCGCGTAGAGACCGAACGCGCGCTCGCGCTCCTTCGCGTCGGGAAAGACGTCGGAGAGCACACCCATCCCGAGCCCGCCCATGATGCCGGCCGCGACGCCTCGCACTGCGAGGCCCGCGATGAGTACCTCCATCGACGGGGCGCCGGCGGAGAGGGCCACGCCGACGATGAGCATGGCCGTGGAGATCCCCAGCTGTGCCTGCGCGCCGATACGGCCGTAGAGGTAGGCACCGAACGCCATGAACGCGATGCTGACCACACCGGTGATGGTGACGGCCGGTCCGTACAGCGCGAGTCCGTCCAATTCGGCCGCTGCTACGGGGAGGACGGCGGCGTAGCTCAGGCCGGTCACGCTCGCCGCGAACTCGGCCAGCAGAAGCGCGGCCAGCAGCCGACCCCGCGGCCCTCGGAACAGAAGGCGGAGTGCGGGGCGATCGGCGGCGGTCATCGCCGACAGCCTAGACAGTCCGGTCCGCTCAGGGTCCGGCCGCAACGATCATTGCGCTGAGACGAGGACGATCGGCCCGGGCGCGTACGTTCCGCCGCGGATCGTCCGCGGCTCGGCCGTTTGTACGCGCGCCGGCAGAGGGGGCCGAGGGGGAGAGGGATGCCGCAGGGTGGCGTCATGCCGCAGGGTGGCGTCATGCCGCGGGGCGGCGTCATGCCGCGGGGCGGCGGCATGCCGCGGGGCCGGCGTCACTCGTCGGGGCGGGCCTCCAGGCTCGAGCGCTCGGCGATCGGAGGCGCCTCGATGTCGGGCTCGAACGGCCGGCCCGCGCGGTCCTGACCGGGGAGCGGGCGCGAGCGGCGTCCGTAGATGAGCTCGGACGAGTCCAGCAGCCACGGCACGAGGGTGATGGTCACGCCGTGGATGAGCATGAGCTGCTGGGCGATGCGCCGCGCGCGGCGGTTGTGCAGCAGGGTCTCCCACCAGTGCCCCACGATGTACTGCGGCAGGTAGACCGTCACCACGGCCGAGCCGTGCTTCTCGCGGTACTGGCGGATGAACTCCGCGACGGGTCCGGCGTAGTAGCGGTAGGGCGACTCGAGGATGACGAGGGGCACCGGCATCCGCTGGTCCTGCCACTCCTGCTGAAGGGCCTCGCCGTCGTCGCCGGCGACCGAGACGTGCAGGGCGATCGTCTTGTCGTGCTTCGCCGCGAGGGCGTAGTCGACCGCCTTGGCGACGGGCTTCTGCAGGCGACTGACCAGGATGAGCGCGATGTCGCCCGACGAGCCGTACTGCACCGGCTCGTCGATGCGGATCTCGTGCTCGACGTCGCGGTAGTAGCGGTTCACCCCGATCATGAGGACGGCGAGGACCGGGATGGCGAGGAAGACCAGCCATGCCCCGTAGACGAACTTCGTCGCCGTGACGATGACGAGCACGGCGACGGTCATCGCCGCACCGGTGGAGTTGATCGCGAGCCCCGTCAGGGCCGAGCGGCGCTCGGCGGCGGCTCGCGTGTCGCGACGCGCCTCGACGCGACTGGTCTGCCGGAGCTCGCGCCGCCAGTGGCGCACCATGCCGATCTGGCCGAGCGAGAACGACACGAAGACGCCGATGATGTACAGCTGGATGAGGGTGGTGAGGTTCGCCTGGTAGACGACCAGCACCACGATGGCGGCAAGGCCCAGGATGATCATGCCGTTGGAGAAGACCAGCCGGTCGCCGCGGGTGTTCAGCGCCTTCGGCGCGTAGCCGTCGCGGGCGAGCACCGAACCGAGGAGCGGGAACCCGTTGAAGGCCGTGTTCGCGGCGAGGAGCAGCACGCAGGCGGTGGCGGCCTGGACGATGAAGAAGGGGATCGAGCCCATGCCGAAGGTGGCCGCGGCGATCTGCGCCATGAGGCTGGGCTGCGGATCGTTCACGCAGTCGAAGCCGACCAGGTTGCACGGGTCTTCGGCGTAGTGGATGCCCGAGATGAGCCCCACCGCGGTGAGGCCTGAGAAGAGCACGATGGCCACCCCACCCATGAGGACGAGCGTCCACTGCGCGTTCTTGACCTTCGGGCGGCGGAAGGCGGGCACGCCGTTCGAGACCGCTTCGACACCGGTGAGGGCGGAGCATCCACTCGAGAACGCCCGCAGGATGAGGAGGATCGTCGCGGCCTGCGTCAGTTCCTCGGCTTGGACGGCGTACTCGGCGCTCGAGGCGATCGGAGGGTCGCCGAGCGCGGTGCGGATGAGGGCGACGACCACCATCACGGCGACCGAGCCGATGAAGACGTAGGTCGGGATCGCGAAGGCGAACGAGGCCTCGCGGACGCCGCGGAGGTTGACGATCACGAGCAGGATGACGAAGCCGACCGCGAACTCGATGCGGAAGGGCGCGAGTTCGGGGATGGCCGAGATGATGTTGTCGACCCCCGAGGCGATCGACACGGCCACGGTGAGGACGTAGTCGACGAGGAGCGCCGAGGCGACGACGACGCCCGGCACCTCGCCGAGGTTCGTGCGCGCCACCTCGTAGTCGCCGCCGCCCGAGGGGTAGGCCTTGATGAGCTGGCGGTAGCTCAGGACCACCACGATGAGGAGCACCACGACGGCGACCGCGACCCCGGGGCTGAAGGCGAGGAACGCCGTGCCGCCGATGAGCAGGATCATCAGGAGTTCCTGCGGGGCGTAGGCGACCGAGCTCAGCGCGTCGGAGGCGAAGATCGGCAGCGCCCGACGCTTGGGCAGCAGCTGGTCGTCGAGTTTCTCGGAGGTGAGGGGGTCTCCCAGCAGGAGGCGTTTCGCGCGAGGGGACTCCTCCACCGGCTCGCGACCATCAGTCGTCACGGCGGATGACATTACGCCTGTCGGGGCTCCAGCGCACGCAGGAAGGGTGCCGCCACGCTGGGCGAGATCCGGCAGTCGAGCAGAACGAGCTCGTCGCGATGCGCCCGGAGGAAGGATGCCGCGATCCGCAGCGTCTCGCGGTCGTAGACCGCGAGGGTCCGCAGACCGAAGGCCCCGGCCACCAGCGCGAAGTCGCGGGCAGGGAAGCGCATCGGTGACTCCGCGAAGCCTTCGGAGCCGAACTGGTGCACCTCTGCCCCGTAGGCGGCGTCGTTGAAGACGACGATCGCGCCGCGGGGGACGAGCCGCGCCGCCGAGTCGAGATCGGCGAGGGACATCAGCAGCCCGCCGTCGCCGACCCCGAGCACCGGGTAGGCGTCGCGCCGCGCGGCGGCCGCTCCGACGAATGCTCCGAGGCCCAGACCGATCGACTGGAACGCCAGCCCAGCGGGCACGAACGACCGCGGCCGACGGGGCCGCCACGACGCCAGCGGCCAGGCCATGAAGTTGCCGCCGTCGACCACGAAGACGGCGTCTGACGGGACGGCGTCGGCGACCGCGTCGGCGACCGCGGCCGGGTGCAGACCGTCGGCGAGCATCGGCGCGGGCGTCTGCGAGCGGACGACCCCGACTCCCCGCCAGCGGTCCGCGCGTCGGGCGCCCGACGAACTCTGCAGCAGCAGCTCGACGAGGGCGTCCTCGGCGTCGGCGGTGACGAACTGGTCGACGCGCGTCGACGTCGGCTGGGGTGCGACATCGATCTGGGCGACGTGCGCCTCGGGGGCGAACACCGAGCCCCTTCTCGTGGTGTGGCGGTTCAGGCTCGCGCCGACCACCAGCACGACGTCGGCACGTCGTACGGCAGCCGCCTCGTCCTCGGTCGCGAAACCGCCGGCGATGCCGAGATGCGCGTCGCCCGAGCCGAACGCACCGAGTGCGAGCGTGGTCGTCGCCGTGCGCGCCCCATATGCGGCCGCGGTGCGTCGAACGGCCTCGGTGGCACCGAGTGCGCCCCGACCGGCGAGCAGGAGCGGGCGGCGCGCGGCGCGGAGCCGGTCGGCGAGGCGGGCCAGCTCGTCGCGGGTCGGCGCCGCGAGAACGGGGGACGGCCCTTCGGACGATTCAGCAGACCGTGCGCGCGCGCCGGGCCGCGTGACCGTGCGGCGGGAGACATCCGCGGGGACGCACAGCACGGCCGGCCTGCTCTCGGCCCGTGCGGTGCGGAACGCCGCCCGCACTGTTCCGACGGTGTCCTCCTCTTCGACGAGCCACGCTCGTGCGCCGGCCAGCGCCGCCGCCCGCCGGATGTCGATGTCTCCCGACCGCGCGCCGCCGAGAGGCGCAGAACCGGTCAGCAGCACGAGGGGCGATCTCGCCCGCGAGGCCTCGGTCAGGGCCGTGAGGGCGTTGGTGAACCCGGGCCCGGACGTCGTCGTGCACACGGCCGGACGATCCGACATCCGGGTGTAGGCATCGGCCGCGGTGATCGCTCCCGCTTCGTGCCGAAGCGGGGAGTACGACATCCCGAGCCGGATCATCCCGTCGATCATCACGGCATTGTCGGCGCCCATCACACCGAAGGCGTGCGCACTGAACTCCAGAGCGGATGCCGCGACGACCCGTCCGACCGCGTCGGCCGGCCGCGCGCCCGTCGAGCGCGCGCGCGGCCGGTGCGGCTGGACCGTCGTCATACGAGCGCCCCGGCGGCCTGGAGGAGTCGCAGGCGCGACGCATCGAGATCCCGGCGGAGGGACGCGAGGTCGTGACCGACGATCCGGCCGCCGCGCTTTCGGAACTCACCGGCGACCAGGACGTGCTCGACGGCGTGCGCGTCGGCGGCGACGATCTGCGATGCGAGGGTGTCGGCGCTCGGAGCGATCGTGGTGTCAGCGCGCAGAACGATGATGTCGGCCTGCTTGCCGGGCGTGAGCGAGCCCGTGACCTCGGCCAGGCCCAGGGCTCGGGCGCCGTCGATGGTCGCCATGCGCACCATGTCGTGGGCGGTCAGCCGAAGGGCGCCGGGCCACTCGTGGCGGCTGAGCGCCGCGGCGTTCTGTCGCGCACGTTCGGCCTCCATCGCCGCGCGCATCTCTCCGAAGAGGGTGCCGGGGATGCCGCTGACGATGTCGACGCTGAGGCTCGGCCGAAGGCCGGCATCCCGCATCCTGCCGGTGGCGGGGTAGCCGTGACCCATCTGCATCTCCACGCGCGGAGACACCGACACCGACCCGCCGGTCTGCGCGATCCGCGCGAGTTCCGCGTCGGTGGCGGTCGTGGCGTGGATGAACTCCAGGTCGTCGCCGAGGAGCCCCCGGGCGTCGAGCTCGGTGACCGCGCGCGCCGCGCCCATCATCCCGACCCCGATGTGCAGCGAGGTGCGCAGTCCCAGCTCGCGGGCGAGCTCGATGTCGCGCACCGTCGTCGGGACATCGGCGAACTCCGGGCCCCAGCTGGCGAGCGCCAGCGAGAGAAGCCCGTCGGGTCGGCGGAAGTGCTCGGAACCGGCCAGTCGCCGGAGGTCGGACTCGAACCAGTCGGCGGCCGGCAGCGCGGCCAGGCCGTACCCGTAGACGGCGCGGACGCCGGCCGCATGGAGGGCGTCGATCGCCGCCTCGGCGTGAGCGGGCGTGTGCACGATGTGCGACCAGTCCATCACCGTCGTGGTGCCGGCATCGAGCGCCTCGAGACTGCCGACGAGACCGGCGATGCGCACGTCCTCGGGCGTGAAGCCCGGACCGATGCCCTGGATCATCCCCGCGACGTAGTCCGACATTGTCCAGTCGGCGGCGACATGACGAAGGGCGGTCTGCCACATGTGGCGGTGGGTGTCGACGAGGCCCGGCAGGACGATGGCGCCCTCGAGGGGGAGGACCTCGGCGTCGGGAGCGATGATCTCGCGGCCGACCTCGCGGATGACGCCGTCGACGATGAGCACGTCGCCCGACGAGAGCTCGCCGAGGCTGTCGTCGCTGGTGAAGAGGGATGCGCCGCGGAGGAGCAGTCGGCGTTCGGACATGGGGTTCCTTTCGTGAAGGCGTCGATCGACGCGACTCATCACGTTAGGAATCAGCGGGTGCTCACCTCTTCGGGGATTGCACGGAGATGTCCACGGAAATGATCAGGACGGCTGCCTCATCAGCACCGCCAGTTCGCTGCGGGACCGGACCCCGAGCTTGCGGTACGCCGCCGACAGCTGCGACTCGACGGTGCGGACGCTGAGGTGGTACTCGTCGGCGATCTCGCGGTTCGTCGCGCCGCGGGCCACGGCGAGTGCGACGACCCGCTCGCGCTCGGTGAGCACGCCCGCCGGTGTGGAGGCCTCGATCTCGGCACGGAGCGGGGCGACCCGCGCCAGCACGTTCGCGTCGGCCGACGCGCGCGCGCTGATCTCCGCAGCGTCGAGCGCCGCGACCGCGTCGTGACGCGCCCGTCGCGCGTGATGGGCGCGGGCGAGCGCGAGCTGCGTGCGGGCACGTTCGACGGGCAGCTCGGCCTCGCGCAGCAGCGCGTCCGCCCGCGTGAGGGCCTCGACGGCAGCGGACGAGTCGTCCCGGGCCAGGGCGATCTCGCCGCGGATGCTCGCGGCGACACCGTCGAGCAGTGGTCTCCGGCCCACCGAGATCGCCTCGAGCCGGGCGGCGACCTCAGCAGCCGCGGTCAGGTCGCCAAGGGCGATCATGCTGCGGGCGAGATCGAAGTCGAGCCAGAGCCGGCGACCCGGCTCGATCATCCCCAGCGAATCGGCGAGCGATCGAGCGGCGGTCAAGGCGGTCAGGGCGGAAGCCCAGTTCTCGCTCCGCGCGGCGGACAGACCGAGAAGCGCCTGTCGCACGAGGCGCCCGACAGCCTCGCCGCCCGGTCCGTGCGGGAGGCGGACGATGCGCTGGATCTCGTCCGCGTCGGCCTCGCGGAGCGCTCGCAGGCCCATTGCGGCGATCGCGCTCGGCGGCGGGGTCTCGGGCCAGGGGGTCACGTCGTCCCACAGCCCCAGCCAGTGGTCGGCGCGCGCGAGGTCGCCGGCGTGGGCTTCGGTGGCGGCCAGGTGCAGCGCGAACACACCCGCCACGACCTCCTGGCCCTGCTCGACCGCGACGGCGTGCACCGCCTCGAGAGCCTGGCGCGACCGCTCCAGCTGTCCGACCTGGTGGGCGTAGAGCCCCGTCATCGCCCGCGCGCTGTCGTTGACGGCGAGAAGGTCGATCTGTCGCTCGAGATCGGCGCACTCGGCGAGGAGGGCGTCGTCCAGGCCACGACCCGCGTCGAGGTCGTCGAGGATGAGCGCGCCGAGTGCCCGGTGCCGAGACACCGGCGCCGCACCGGCCGCGCGCAGCAGCTCGGCCGCTCCCCGCGCGAGAGCCGGCCGGTCTCCGGCTTCGTGGCCTGCCTCGGCCCGGTACGTGTCGTACACCGCCTGCCTGACGGGGTCGTCTGTGGGCGAGATGACGGCGTCGAGCATCGCCCGCGCGGCCGCATCGCCGCGCTCGGCCGCCGCGGCGGTCACCAGAAGCGGCAGTGCGCGATCGAGGAGCGCGACGTCGAGACGGTCGAAGGCGACGTCGCCGAGCGCGTCGAGCACGCCGGCGAAGTCGCCGGCGCGGAGCGCCAGGTCCGCCCACGCGATGCGCCGCCGCGCGACGGCGGGGTCGCCCACGGGAGTGCGCCGCACGGCGCGTTCGGCGAGGTCGGTGGCTTCTCCGGCGGCTCCTCGCGATCGAGCGGCGATCGCTGCGCGGTCGAGCGCTGCGGCGAGCTTCGGCTCCGCTCCGGGCGGCGTGGCACGCTCGAGATGGTCCGTGCGGGCGACGGGGTCGACGACGACCGCAGAGATGCGGGCGTGGAGCGACCTGCGGTCGGGTTCCGCGAGGTCCTGAACGGCGGTGCCCGAGAGCAGGGGATGCCGCGCCATCACCCGTCCTCGATGCTCTTCGACCGCGCCGTCGTCGATCGCCGCGAGGATGTCGGCGGCCGACACCGAGGCCGCAGCCTGCACCTGTTCCCCCGACAGCGGACCGGCGGCGCCGAGCGCGGCGAGGATGCGCCGGGCGGCCGGGGTGGCACGGTCGAGGCGATGCCGCATCGCCTCCTCGAGAGAACCCGAGACCTCCGCGTCATCCACCGTGGCCAGTTCGAGGGCCCACAGCGGATTCCCTCCGCTGAGCGCGTGCGCCCGCGTCGCCGCCCCCAGAGGCAGGGCGCGACCGGTCGCATCCTCGGTGACGACCTGGACGTCGCGCGCGCTCAGCGGCGGGAGTGCGACGACGGGCTCGGTGAAGGCGTCGTCCGGGCGCGGTGTCGCGTAGGCGAGCAGGAGCGACGGAGCTCCTCCCGCCGGATATCGCCGCGACGTCAGATAGCGGACGACCTCTGCCGACTCCGCGTCCAGCGCATCCCAGTCGTCGACGACGACCGCGACCGGGGAGCGCTCCAGGAGGCGAAGGACGACGCTGTGGGTCGACATCATGACCCGCGCGGGCGTCAGCTCGCCCTCGATGGAGGACCGACCGAGTGCGGCGCACAGACCGGAGGCATGACCCGGGGGCAGGTCGAGGGATTTCGGATCCACTCCGGTGAACAGCTCGTGGAGGCCGACGTGGGGGGTCGGCACACTCGACCGCACACCGCGCGCGAACAGCACGCGGGTGCCCGGCGAGCGGGCCCCGACGAGATCGAGCACGCGGTCAACGACGGTCGTCTTGCCGAAACCCGCCTCCGCCGCGACGAGCGTCGTCGTGCCCGGGGTCGCGAGACGGCGGGCGAGGTCAGCCGCAAGCTCCTCCCGCCGCGGCGGCAACCGCGGGTCAGGGGGTGGAACGGCAGTGTCGGGAGAGATTCTCCGTGTCATCTTCCGTGTTTTCTCGGATGGCGCGTGGCCGGCGGATTTCTAGCGTGGAAGGCATGAACGACACGAAGACCCTCACCGTGGCATCGCCCGGCGAATCCCCCTACGCCGTTGCCATCGAAGCGTACAACCTCCTTCCCCAGCCGGCTCCCCGTCGGACGGTGATCGCTCGCTCGGTCGATGACGTGTGCGCCGCCGTCCGCTTCGCGCGCGACAACGACCTCACGGCGAGCGTGATCGCGACCGGGCACTCCGTCGCCACCTCGCAGCCTCTCGACGACGCGCTCCTCATCCGGACCGCGCTCGACGAGCCCGTTGTCATCGACCCCGAGGCGCAGACCGCCACCATTCCCGCCGGGACGCGCTGGGCCGCCGTGGTCGCCGCGGCGGCCGAGCACGGTCTGGCCGTCCTCCACGGTTCCAGCGGGACGGTCGGAGCCGTCGGCTACCTTCTGCGCGGCGGGATCAGCTTCTACGGGCGCACCCACGGCATCGCCGCGAACAGCATCGTGAGCATCCGCCTCGTCCTGGCCGACGGTCGGATCGTCACCGCGAGCCCCGCCGAAGAACCCGAGCTCTTCTGGGCGCTCCGGGGCGGAGGCGGCGGATTCGGCGTGGTGACCTCCGTCACGATCCGGCTGATGCCTATGTGGAAGGTCTACACCGGCATCGCCTTCTGGTCCGCCGAGCACGCCGAGGAGATCATCTCGGCCTGGCGGACGTGGACCGAGGATGCGCCGTGGACTCTGACGACGAGCATGCGCGTGCTGAACATCCCGCCTCTGCCCGGCATCCCCGAGGCGATCGCCGGTCGGACGGTGGTCGCCCTCGACGGCGCCGCCGGCATCCGCGACCCCTACCTGCTCACCGACATCAGCCACCAGGCGGCCGCGCTGCTGGATCCCCTGCGCGCGATCGCCGAGCCAATCATCGACACCTGGGACCTCCGCGACCCGATCGAGCTCCCCCTGACCCACATGGATCCCCCCGATCCGATCCCCTACGTCGGTGACCACCTGCTGCTGTCGGGCCTCGACCAGGGCGACGTGCGGATGCTGGTCGAGATGGTCGGCGCTGCGTCGGGCTCGACTCTGACCAGCGTCGAGCTGCGACACCTCGGCGGCGCCTTCGCCTACCCGCCCGAGAACGGCGGTGCCTTCGACCGCACCGACGCGGAGTTCGCCCTCCTCGTGGTCGGTGCCGTCGGCGGCCCGCTGACACCCGAGATGCAGGAGGATGCCGCTGCCCGTATCCGTCTCGCCTTCGCTCACCGCGACACCGGGCGCACCCTTCCCACCTTCGTCGAGTCGGCCGCCCAGCCGTCTCGGACCTTCGATGCGGCGACGTGGGAGGCGGTCCAGCGGGTACGTCGCTCGGTCGACCCGCGGGGTCTCTTCCTGCCGAACGTCGTTCCGTTCGTGGACGCCGGATGACCCGCGCGATGACGACCCATCCCGTCGCCGAGGGGGTGACGTTCGTCGAGGGTCCCGCCTCGAACTGGACCGTCCTCGTCGGCGACGGAGAGGTCGCCCTCATCGACACCGGCTACCCGAACGACTACGCGCTCGTCGAGGAGTCGATCGCGGCGGCCGGCGGCGCGGGGCTCCCCGTCACGACCGTCCTCATCACCCACGGGCACAGCGATCACATCGGCTGTGCGGGAGCCATGGCCCGGGTGCACGGTGCCCGCGTGTTCGCCCACGACGCCGAGATCCCCAACGTCCGAAGGGACATCGTCGAGCAGATCACGCTGCTCGACCTCCTGCCGTCGCTGTGGCGGCCGCGCGTCATCCGGTGGGCGATGCATGCGATCCGCTCGGGCGGCCTCGACAACGTCGGCGTCGAGGAGGTGCGACCGCTCGATGGTCCGCTCACGGTCGCCGGTCACCGCGTGGTGCCGATTCCGACATCGGGTCACACCCGCGGTCATACCGCCTTCCTGCTCCCGGACGCCGCGGCGCTCGCGACCGGGGACGCGCTGATCACCGCGCATCCCACCGTCCCGGACGCCGGTCCGCAGCTCCTCCCCGACATGTTCCACGCCGATCCGCACCGCGCGGTCGTCGCGCTCGGAGCCCTCGCGTCAGCGCAGGCATCCGTCCTTCTTCCTGGGCACGGCCCGCTGTTGCGGACCGATCCGTTCGATGCCGTCGACGCCGCGCGACTGTCACGGCTTCCCGACGTGCCGCGCCCGCCGATTCCCACGCAGCCCCTTGTGTGGTGGCGCGCCGGGTTGGGCTGAGCCGTCCCCGTGCACAGGGGGACGAGGTCCGGCCCGCCAGCAACGCGCTACGGGCCGCGCGGCTGTCAGACTCGAGCGCGTGGATCGCATCACACCGGGGATCGTCGCCCTCTTCCTCGGCGCAGCCGCGGGCTTCGCGCTGTTCGTGCCGTTCGTCGCGATCTCGTATCGTCGCCGTGGACAGCTCAGCGCCGGCCGACTGGTGCTGTGGTCGGCGGCCCTGGTGTATTTCTGGGCGATCTGGGCGTACACCCTCGTCCCGCTCCCCGACGGAATCGCCTATCGCTGCGCCGGGGTGAACCTCGATCCCACGACGTTCGTCCGTGACATCCGCGGCGCCTTCGACGGCGTGGGGTCGCCGCTGGCCGACCCCGCCCTCCTGCAGCTGGGACTGAACATCCTGCTGTTCGTTCCGCTCGGCTTCTTCCTCCGGGTGCTCGGCGGGCGGGGCATCGTCTTCGCGCTCCTGGTGGGCTTCGGCCTGTCGCTCCTGATCGAGACCACGCAACTGACCGGCGTCTGGGGCATCTATCCCTGCGCCTACCGCGTGTTCGACGTCGTCGACCTCATCACGAACACCCTCGGCGCGGGGCTCGGTGCTCTGCTATCTCTGGCCGTGCCGCGGGCGCTGCGCGGGTCACCCCCGGCACCCGATGCCGACCGACCTCGCCCGGTGACCCGCCGCCGGCGCCTGCTGGCGATGGTGTGCGACGTGCTGGTCTACCTGTTCCTCGGCGCGGCCGTGTCGGTGGCGACGCAGCTGTGGCTGCAGTTCGTGATCGGCGACACCGACGCCGTGACGGACGGTGCGGTCGCGTCCGTCACCGGAAGCGTGGTTGCCATCGGCACCGTGGTCACAGTGATCCTCGTGACCGGGCGTTCCCTCGGCGATATCGCGGTGCAGCTGCGGTACGCCGACGGTCAACTGCCGACGTCGGTCATGCGATTCCTGCGCGCGGTCGGCGGGATTGGCGGCTTCGCCGTCCTCGACGCCCTCACGCGCGACAACGGGGCGTGGGCCTCGCTCTTCGCCGTCGCCGCGATCGTCCTCGCACTCGCGACGAAAGACGGACGCGGCCTGCCCGGACTCATCTCCGGACAGCGACTCACCGACGCGCGAGGAACTCCCGCGCCGCGGTGACGAGGTTCGCCACCCCGTTGTCGAGGGTGGGCTGGAGCATCGGGGCGAAGAAGGGCGAGTGGTTGGTGGGGATGTCGCGTTCGATGCGACCGGATGCGGCGGCCTCGGCGTAGACCTGCGGGTCGACGCCGCCCCAGAACCAGAACACCAGGGGCGCGCCCGCTTCGCGGGCGAACCACGACACGTCCTCGCTGCCCGTGAACATCCCGGGGTCGACGACCTTGTCGTCGCCGAAGGCGCGGGCGAACGCAGCGCGCAGGCGCGCGGTCGCGTCGTCGTCGTTGATCGTCGGCGGCAGGCTGTGGTCGACGCGGATGACCGGCTCCTCCTCGGCGCCGGAGGCCTGCGCCTCGGCCCGGACGATGCGCTCCACCTTCTCCAGCACCCGGGCGCGGGCCTCGTCGTCGGGGTAGCGGAGGCTGAGTTCGAGCACGGCCTCGGCGGGGATGATGTTGTTCTTCAGGCCCGCGTGGATCGATCCGACGGTGACCACGGCGACATCGCGCGGGTCGGTCTCACGCGAGACGACCGTCTGCAGGCGCATCACCGTCGCCGCGGCCATCACGACCGGGTCGATCGTCGAATGCGGGCGCGACCCGTGACCGCCTCGGCCGAGGAGGGTGACCCGCAGCCCGTCGGAGGCGGCCATCTGGGTTCCCGGGCGCACACCGATCGTGCCGGCCGGGAGCGGGGTGACGTGCTGGCCGAGCACGATGTCGGGGCGGGGGAAGCGGTCGAGCACACCGTCGGCGATCATCGCCTGCGACCCGGCGCCGTACTCCTCGGCGGGCTGGAAGACCGCGACGATTGTGCCGCGCCACTGGGCGGTGGTGGCGACGAGGCGCTCGAGGGCACCGAGCAGGGCGGTGACGTGCATGTCGTGCCCGCACGCGTGCATCACCGGAACGGCGAGGCCGTGCGGGTCGATGCCGCGCGCGGTGCTGGCGTAGGCCAGACCGGTGCGCTCCTCGACGGGGAGGCCGTCCATGTCGGCGCGGAGCCACACCACCGGTCCGCGCTCGCCGTCGTCCGCGCCGGAGTCCTGCGAGGCATCGTGGTCAGCTGCACCGTCGTTGCGGATCACGGCGACCAGACCCGTGCGCCCGACGCCCTCTTCGAACTCGATCCCGAGCTCCGTCAGACGCTGCGCGATGACGCCGGCGGTGCGGGTCTCTTGGAATGACAGCTCGGGATGACGGTGGAGGTCGGTGTAGATCGCATCGAGGTCGAGGGCCATACCGCCGAGCCTAACCTGCGGGCGCGCGGCCGTTCCGGGCGGCGTCGCCCCGTGCGGCCGGGTGTCAGCCCGCCGCGCGGGCGGTCGAGCCGCGCACGATCAGCTCGTACGGCAGGCGCCGCGAGGGGCGGTCTTCGGGCGGCACCGTCGCGTCGATCTCGGCGAGGATCGCCGCGGCGGCCCGCTCGCCCTGGCCGAGGGGGAACTGGTCGACCGTGGAGAGCCGGAAGAACTCGCCGAGCTCGTGCCCGTCGATGCCGATGACCGAAAGGTCCTCGGGCACGCGATAGCCGAGCTCGCGCGCGGCGAGCAGCGCCCCGATCGCCATCTCGTCCGAGGCGGCGAAGATCGCCGTGGGGCGCTCGCCGGGGCGTCCGAGCAGCTGCTTGGCGGCGCGGAAGCCGCCCTCGATCGTGAAGTCGGCCGGTTCGTAGAGGGCCGGCCGGGCAGGGAAGCCGGCGTCGGCCAGCGCCTGCTCGAACCCCTGCCGCCGCTGGGTCGGCACGTGGAAGTCGACGTCGAACTCGGGGCTCGCGCCGATGTGGGCGATGTCGCGATGGCCGAGGGCGAGGAGGTGTTCGGTGGCGAGCCGGGCCACGGCGACGTCATCCATCGTCAGGGTGTCCAGCCGCGGGCTCGGCCCCCCGATGGCGATGACCGGCAGATCGAGCTGGCGCAGCCGTTCGAGCTCCTCCTCGCCGAGCTCGAGCGAGATCGCGATGACGCCGTCCACGCGCTGGCGGCGCAGGAAGTTCTCGAAGATCGCGTGCCGCTCGGCGGCGTCGTTGGTCAGGCTGTACAGCGTGATGTCGTAGCCGCGGCGCATGAGCGAGGTCGAGATGCCGCTCAGCACCGTGCTGAAGAACCAGCGGTCGAGGAACGGCACGAGCACGCCGATGTTGCGCCGGCGGCCCGACGCCAGGCTCGACGCCGACGCCGACACGACGTAGCCGAGGCTCTTCGCGGCATCCTCGACCCTCGTCTTGGCTGTGGCCGAGACATGGCCCCGGCCGCTCAGGGCGCGGGAGACCGTGGCGGTGGACACGCCTGCCAGGCGTGCCACCTCATCGATGCTGACCACGTCGCCCCCTCGCGTTAGCCGCGCCGCCCCGCGGGCGGTGCCGTTCAGTCCTCGGTGAGCCAGACCGCGGTGTCGACGGGCAGCGATCGACCGTCGATCGGGCCGCTCGCGACCAGGATCTCACCCGCGGGCAGCTCCACCGGTGCGCCGCCGAGGTTCGCGACCACGCGCACCGGGCCGTTGCGGAACGCCACGACGTCGGCGCCGAACCCGTCGAGCCACTCGAGCTTGCCGGCACCCAGCTGGTGGGTGCGGCGCTCGGCGAGCAGGCTGCGGTAGAGCGACAGGGTCGAGGCGCCGTCGGCGCGCTGGACGTCACGAGCCAGCGTCGTCCAGTCGGCCGGCTGCGGCAGCCAGGCTTCGCCGGTGCTGCTGAAGCCGAATGCGGGCGCGTCGCTCTGCCACGGCAGCGGCACGCGGCACCCGTCGCGGCCGTATCGCTCGCCGCCGGTGCGGAACCAGGTCGGGTCCTGACGGGCGTCATCGGGCAGGTCGACGACCTCGGGAAGGCCGAGCTCCTCGCCCTGGTAGAGGTACGACGACCCGGGCAGGGCCAGCATGACGGTCGTCGCCGCGCGGGCACGCCGCAGTCCGACATCTGGGATCGGCTTGCCGGGCGACTTCGGACCGATGCCGTGGCCCTGCGGGTTCTCGGCCGTCAGCGCCAGGCGCGAGGCGTGGCGGACGACATCGTGGTTCGACAGCACCCAGGTGCTGGGGGCGCCGACGCCCGGGAATGCCCGCAGCGACTCGTCGATGACCTCGCGCAGCTCATCAGCGTTCCACGGCGTGGAGAGGTACGGGAAGTTGAACGCCTGGTGCATCTCGTCCGAGCGCACCCAGAGCGCCGTCTTGTCGGCCGTGGGCAGCCATGCCTCGGCGGCGAGGACGCGGTCGCCCTCGTACTGGTCGAGGAGCTCGTGCCAGTCGCGGTAGACGTCGTGCACGCCGTCCTGGCCCCAGTAGGGGACGTTGACTTCGCCGCCGCCCATCGAGTCGGCGGTGGACGGCGGGGTGTAGTCGGGCAGGCCCTCAGCCTTCACCAGGCCGTGGGCGACGTCGACGCGGAAGCCGTCGACGCCGCGGTCGAGCCAGAAGCGCAGGATGCGACGGAATTCCTCGCGCACCTCTTCGTTGGTCCAGTCGAAGTCGGGCTGCGAGGTGTCGAAGAGGTGCAGGTACCACTGGCCGGGGGTGCCGTCGGCCTCGGTCACGCGCGTCCACGCCGGGCCGCCGAACACCGAGTCCCAGTTGTTCGGGGGCACGTCGCCGTCGATGCCGCGACCCTCGCGGAAGATGTAGCGCGCACGCTCCGGGCTGCCGGGCGCGGCGGCCAGAGCCTGCTGGAACCACTCGTGCTGGTCGGAGGAGTGGTTGGGGACGAGGTCGACGATGACCCGGATGCCGCGGGCGTGCGCGGCCTCGAGCATGTCGTCGAAGTCGGCGAGCGTGCCGAAGAGCGGGTCGACGTCGCAGTAGTCGGCGACGTCGTAGCCGGCGTCCTTCTGGGGACTGCGCATGAAGGGCGAGAGCCAGATCGCGTCGACACCGAGCTCGGCGAGATCGTCGAGGTGAGCGGTGACGCCCGGGAGGTCGCCGATGCCGTCACCGGAGGTGTCGGCGAACGAGCGGGGATAGATCTGGTAGATGACGGCGGTGCGCCACCACTCGGAACCGGGGGTGGAGGCGCGGTCGGCGGGGGTTGTGACCGTATCGGGCGAAGTCATGCGCTCACAATACTGCAAGCGCTTACATTTCCCTGAGTGTGTTTCACGCGCGGCTGTGTTTCGCGCGAGACTAAGGTGGCGGGGTGAACGCTTCCGGCCCCCTCGCTCGCGCCGAATCGCTGATCGCCGTCATCCCCGACTACCCGTCGCCCGGCATCCAGTTCCGCGACATCACGCCTCTCCTCGCCGATGCCGACGCGTTCCGCGCCGTGATCGACGCGCTCATCGCCCCCTTTGCGGGCACCTTCGACGTCGTCGCGGGCGTGGAAGCCCGCGGGTTCCTCCTCGCCGCCGCTGCGGCGATCGCCGCCGACACCGGCGTCGTGCCGGTGCGGAAGGCCGGCAAGCTCCCGCGGCCGGCTGCCGCGGTCGACTACGCCCTCGAGTACGGCCAGGCGACGATCGAGGTGCACGACGACCTGCCCCGCGGTGCGCGTGTGCTGCTCGTCGACGACGTGCTCGCCACTGGCGGCACCCTCGCTGCCGCCCACGAGCTGTTCACCGCCGTCGGCGCCGAGGTCACCGGCACCGCGGTGCTCCTCGAGCTCGAGGCGCTGGGCGGTCGGGAGGTGCTGGGTCGCGTGGAACGCGACATCCACACCGTCTTCCGCGCATGACCGCCTGAACCCGAACCCTGGCGCTTGACCCTGACACGGTGTCAGGCTCTGTCGTGGAATCACCATGTTGAGTATCGGAGAATTCGCCCGGCTGGCCGGAGTGTCGGTCCGGATGCTGCGCCACTACGACCACCTCGGTCTGCTCGTCCCCGAGCGTGTCGACCCCTGGAGCGGCTACCGCTCGTACGGGGCCGCACAGCTCGAGCGCGCCAACCGCATCGTCGCCCTGAAGGATCTCGGGTTCACCCTCGATCAGGTCGGACGGATGCTGGACGGCGGCCTCTCGCAGGAGGACATCGCGCTCCTCCTCAGCGAGCGGCGCGAGGAGCTGAGGTCGCAGATCGCTGCAGACCGGCATCGGCTCGCCGCTGTCGAGGCGCGTCTCCGCGTCATCCAGAAGGAGATTCCCATGACGGAATACATCGAAACCGCTCTGCCCGAACTGCACGTCGTGCAGCAGACCGCGCGCATCGAGGAGATGTCGCAGATCGAGGCCGAGATCGGCTACATGTTCACGCGGGTGAACGAGGCCATCGCCGCCGCGGGGGCGCCGCACGTCGGCCCCGGGGTGGCGATCTACACCACCGACGGCGACGGCATGATCGCCGCCGCGGCGGAGCAGATCGGGGATGCCGAAACCCCGCCGGGGCTCGAGCGGGCCACCGTGCCCGCGGCATCCCGCGCTCTCACCGGACGCTACGAGGCCGACGACCTGCTGGGGATCCAGCGCGCGTGGCAGGACCTCGTCGCCGAGGGCGAGCGACGGGGACTGTCACCGGCCGGGCCTGCCCGCGAGGTGTACCTCGAGACGCCGATGGACCCGGCCGGCACCCGCTGGGTCGTCGACCTGCAGCAGCCGGTCGGCTGACCCGGCGCTGCGCCGCGCCCGCACCGCGCTGCGCCGCACTGCACCCGCACCGCCGAGACCCACCATCCCCGCCGAGACCCACCGCGCCAGGGTGGGTCTCGGCGGCGGAGGTGGGTCTCGGTGGTGAACCGACGAGCTCGGGCGCACGACGGGTGTCGAAAAGCGACACCCGGCTCCGACACACTGAGAGGGCCGCGCGCCGCGGCCGGAAAAGAGGGAGTTCCGATGCAGTACCTGATCCTGATCCACAACAGCCCGGCCGTGATCGACCTGTTCGCGAAGATGAGCGACGAGGAGAGGAAGGCGGCCTTCCAGATCTACTGGGACGTCGAATCCGACCTGCAGGCCTCGGGCGAACTGGTCGACTCCAAGGCCCTCGACACCGACGCCCAGAAGCACGTCGCCCGCGGCGCAGACGGCCCGGTCGTCACCGATGCGCCTCTTCCCGAACTGACCGAAGTGGTCTCGGGCTACTACCTCGTGGATGTCGCCGACGAGGCCCGGGCCGCCGAGATCGCCGCGCTGTTCCCCGAGGCTCTCGTGCCCGGCGGGATGCGCATCGCGCGCATCTGGACTGACGCGGACTTCGCCGCGAACACGTGAAGCCGTCGCCGCTCGGGGCGCTGACCGCCGCCGTGCGGTCGGCCGCCCCGCGCGCCCTCGCGGTGATGGTGCGCCGGACCGGGTCGTTCGACGACGCGGAGGATGCGGTCCAAGAGGCTCTCCTCGCGGCCTGGGCCCAGTGGCCGCGCGAGGGGATCCCCGACCACCCCGCGGCGTGGCTCGTGTCGGTGGCGTCGCGCCGGTACGTCGATGCGGTCCGATCGGATGCTGCGCGGCGGGCGCGCGAGGAGAGGTCGGCCAGGGAGGAGCCGGGCGGCGACGCCGTGCAGGCCGACGACACGCTGCGCCTGTTCCTCCTGTGCTGCCACCCGACGCTGTCGCCGGCGTCGCAGATGGCGCTCACCCTGCGCTGCGTCGGGGGGCTGACCACGCGCGAGATCGCACGCGGTCTGCTGGCCGCTGAGTCCGCGGTCGCGCAGCGGATCTCGCGGGCGAAGGCGGCCCTGCGCGGGGTGCCGCTCGAGTCGGCGGGCGCGCTCGCGGACCGCGTCCCGGTGCTCCTCGACGTGCTGAGCCTCATCCACACCGAGGCGCACTCGGCCGTCGAGGGTGAGGACATCACGCGTCCGCTCCTCAGCGCCGAGGCGCTGCGCCTCGCGCGGCTCCTCCTCTCCCTCGCGCGCCCCGACGATCCCTGGCGTCCCGAGGCGATGGGCCTTGTGGCCCTGATGCTCCTCACCGATGCGCGGGCACCTGCCCGAGTGGACGCCGACGGCGTGCTGGTTCCCCTCGCGCTCCAGGACCGGTCGCTGTGGCGCGCCGACCTCATCGCCGAGGGCGCCGCGTTGCTCACTGACGCGCTCACGCGGGAGCGCGCGGGGCGCTATCAGGTGCGTGCGGCCATCGCCGCCGTCCACGATGAGGCGGTGACGGCGGATGACACCGACTGGCGACAGATCCTCGGACTGTACGAGGTGCTCCGCCGCCTCGACCCGGGTCCGGTGAGCGAGCTCGGCCGCGCCGTCGCGGTGGGGGAGGTGATCGGCCCCGCGGCCGGTCTGCAGATCGTCGCCGCATGGGAGGGGCAGGCCTCGCCGCTTCGCGTCGCGGCGGTGCGCGCACACCTCCTCGATCGGGCGGATCGGGCGGCGGAGGCGGGGCGGGAGTACGAGCTCGCCGCGCGACTCACCCGCAACGGCGCAGAGCGCCGATGGTTCCTCCGCAAGGCCGGTGAACTTCATCATTGACACTGTGATTCAGATACTGAAGTATTGCGGACATGGACAAGCGCACCTACGGCCAGTTCTGCGGACTCACCCGCGGGGCAGACCTGCTCGGCGGTCGATGGACGCTTCCGATCGTGCGCGACCTCCTTCTCGGCCCGGCGCGCTTCGGCGAACTGCAGGCTGCCTTCCCCGGCATCTCGACAGCCCAGCTGACCGCGAGGCTCAAGGAGCTTGAGGCGGAGGGCATCGTGCAGCGCGAGGTCGGCGAGATGCGCGGTGTCCGTTATGCGCTCACGTCCTGGGGGCGTCAGCTCGAGCCGGTCATCACCGCTCTCGGACGCTGGGGCGCCATGCGGATGGATGTGCCGCGCGAGGGCGAGATCGTCACGGCCGCCGGCATGGCCACGATGCTGCGCACCGGGTTCGCCGGCCGCGCCGCCGACGGCCCCGCGCTGCCGACGACGTTCGAGATCTTTGCTGATGGCCTTGTCGCCCACGGCACGGTGATGGGCGACCTTATCGACGTCGCGGTCGGCCCCGCCGACGCCCCCGATCTGCGCCTTTCGGCGGGCGACCACTTCCGCGCGTTCGTCGCCGGCGAGCTGACCGCCGATGAGTACGCCGCCCTGCCCGGCGTCACGGTCGAGGGGGATGCCTCGCTGCTCCCGATGTTCGCCGACCTCTTCCGTGTCCCGTTCGAGCCCGCCGCCTGACGTTCACGCATCCACCCGCCGCATCACTCAATGGAGAACGACATGTCCGGACAGGCCTATCTGACAACGATCGAGCAGCAGACCGGCAAGACGCCCCGCGAGCTCATCGCACTCGCCAATGAGGCGGGGCTCACCTCTGAGTCGAAGGCGGGTGAGATCGGCTCCTACTTCACGAGCGAGCACGGCCTCGGCCACGGTCACGCGATGACCCTGGCTCAGGTCATCCGCCACCTAGACGACATCGACCTCGCCAACGCCACGCCGGCCGGTCCGCCGCCCGGCTCCATCGGTCGTCTCTGGCTCGACGGGGCAGCCACGAACCCCGCCTGAGCACCACGATCAGCCAACCCGCGACAGGTGACACGGGCGACACAGGGGAACAAGGAGAACACGATGGACACCGTCGCAATCCCGGCGGATGCGCTCCGCATCCCCGGCAGCCGCACACTGCGTTTCGAGGGTGCCGCCCACGGCGCCGGGATCTCGTTCTTCCTGGTCACCGCCGATCCCGGCCAAGGTCCCGAGCTGCACCGGCACCCCTATGACGAAACCTGGATCGTCCTCGACGGCGAGGCCACGATAAGGGTGGATGACGCCGAGGTCGTCGCCCGGTCCGGCGACACCGCCGTGGTCGGCGCCGGCCGTTGGCACGGCTTCATCAACAGCGGAACGGGCACTCTCCGGATCGTGTGCATTCACGCGTCCGCCGTCATGATCCAGGAAGACCGGTCACTGGTCGACGGGTAGGTCACGGTTCCTTTCCCACGCGCGGCCGGAAGATTCCTGGCGTCCCGACGCGATGGGCGTTGTGGCCCTCGTGGTCCTCACGCTGCCGGGAACCCACGACGCGCGCGCGAGATCGACGCGCACACCCGTGTCGCCGTCGAGGAACGGTGTGCCTTCTTCGCGGTACTTCGCCCGTGTCGCTTCGACGGCGTGCGGGTACGGGCGCCCATCGGCGGTCACCACTCGCCACCAGGGGATCTCGTGGCCGCCGTGGTGCAGGATCCGTCCGACCCCTCGGGCCGACGTCCCTGTCGCGCGGCCGATCTCGCCATAGGTCGTCACGCGTCCCGGCGGGATGTCCCGAACCACGTGGAGGACGCTCTCCGACAACTCCGTCATGATCCCTCTCCTCGTGCGATCGCCGGCGGCTGAGTCTCCGACATCGTCTGCAGGACGAAGTCGACCTCGGGCGAACGTGCGCCGTTGGCTTCCACCGTCAAGACATGCCTCCCCGGGTAGTACCGGCGTGTGGTGATGCGCCGGAACGAGTGGGTCTTCGACACCGTCACCTCCTCGCCCGCGGCGAGGCTGCGGGTGGCGAGGACGAACGTCTTCGGGCTCATCGATCCGTTGGCGCGCAGGAAGCCGATCGTGTAGTTGATGGAGGCGACGGCGTCGCGATCTCCCTCGTTCTCGATCCGAGCGGTGAAGGTGATCGATCCCTCGGGAGCGACCACCTCTGTCGAGAGCTGGACCGGCCCGACCCTCAGCCGGTCTCCCGAGTATCCGACCAAGGCGAGCGCAGCCGGGTCGGCCCGTTTCACCAGGGTCCGCAACCCGTGCCGGACGACGCGCGCGGTGTTCTCGTCGGGATCCGTGGTCCATGCTCGCGCGTGGGCGACGGCGACAGCCGGACTGAGCCGGCTGAGGTCGTTCAGATGATTGGCCACCGAGCGCCGGACGTACTCCGATCGATCGCGGTAGAGCGCATCGAGGATGGGTCCGGTGGCGTCGGGGTTGTCCACCAACCAGGGAACTCGTCTGCCCCAGGGCAGATGAGAGCGCGTTCCTTCGCTGGCCAGACGGCGCACATGTTCGTTCTCATCAGCCGTCCAGCCCAGAACCGACGTGAGGGCGCGTTCCGGACGCGCGAGGAGCATGTTCCTGATGGCGAACTCGCTGCTCAGTCGTGTGGTCAGTCGCGCGAGCAGCGCCATCGCGGAATCGAAGGCGCGCTCGGACCCCTCCTCCAGGGCTCGCGTCGCGACGAACTCCGTCGTCGGCCAGACGATCCAGCCGGTGAACCGGGGCTGCGAGAGTAGCCCGTCGATGATCTCTTCCGTCGCGACGAAGCCGCCCGGCAGATCGGCCAGCATGGCGCCTCTCACGAGATCCACGCGTTCTCGCAGCCGACGGTCGTCCACCATGACGCGCGTCAGTTCCAGCTGCGGTGTCGCGACCGTCGGCACGACGGTCGAGAGCGATTCGCGCAGGAGGTCGATCGCCGCCGCGTTGATCAGCTCGTCCATGGCTCCCACGGGGTGCTCCTCCCATCATGCGGACGTGCGAAACATTTACTGTCCTCTTGGACAGTACCATAATAATGTCCGCTGGGACACCTTCGTCTGTACAGTGGGGCTGTGGCTGATCAGACAGGCGCGGAGGCGGCGCGACCCCGCCAGGCGAGCGACTTCCCCTATCGTTCGGAGCTGCTGGCGAATCTGAGCGCGCTGATCCTTCTGTGGGATTCACCCGCGTTCCAGGGGCAGATCCTCGCCAAGACCGGGGAGAGCATCGATCAGCAGTCGCATGCCACGCTGCGCCACCTTCTCGCGTGGGGTCCGATGCGACCCACGGCACTGTCGGAGGTGCTCGCCACGGGGGCGTCCCATGTCAGCAAGATCGTCCGACGACTCGAGGCGGCGGGCTGGGTGACGCGGGGGACCGATCCATCCGACGGGCGGGCGACACTCATCTCCCTCACCGAGGAGGGCGAGAAGGCGGCGCACAGCGTCTACGCGCTGGGTGACCGGATGATCGCCGAGGTCCTCGACGGCTGGACCGAGAAGGACGTCCAGGAGTACACGGCGCTGACGTCCCGCTTCGTCAAGGATGCGATCGCCTCCGCAGAGCGGATGCTCGAGCGAGGCCTTCTGCCGGCGGCCACCGAGTAGCCCGTCGCGCGTTCCTCGTGGCCCCGAGCGGGTCGGGAAAACGGAGGAGGCTGTCCCCGTATGGGAACAGCCTCCTCCGCTCCGACGTGCTCAGACCGCCGCGGACGCGAAGTCCAGCGCGACGATCCGGCCGTCGTCGTTCAGTCGGAACTGGTACTCGAGCTCGACGACGCCACCGGGGAAGTCTCCTTCGATCCGGTACGAGGCGCCGACCATCTCGTCGTCCTTCCGTGCCCCCAGGAACGTGACGGTCGTCGAGAACAGGTCGATCGTCTCGTCGACCCACGAGTCGATCTCGTCCTGCCCGCGGTGCGTGCGTCCCTCGTCGGAGACGGTCGCGTCCTTCGCGAAGAGTGCCTTCACCTTCGCGCGGTCATGGGCCTGCCATCCGTCGACGAACGCAGTGACCGCGGTGGGCAGCTGCGTGGCCGGCAGCTGCGTGGTCTCCCGTGTGTTCTCCATCTTCTTCTCCTTCTCTCCCGGGGTGTCCGACGGTCTCGAACACCGCACCTCAAATACCGTCCTATAGGACAGTATTGCACATAGTGTCCTAAAGGACAACATCTGTTCGTCGCAACGCGCATATGATCGAGCCGTGCTCGTGCTCGCGGCGGTCGTCCTCTTCATCAATGCGCTGTTCAACGTCGTGGTGTGGCCGCGGTTCTACCCGCGCATCGCGAACGACCCCCGCGCCCGCGATGCCGAGGGGCGCCGCACGGCGTTCTTCCGCGTGCACGTCGTGCTGATCACGATCGCGCTCGTGCTCGCGGTGGTGAGCGTCGGGGTCGGAATCGCCCTTCTCGTCGCCGGCTGACCCCGGGCCGGATTGCCCGGATGTTTCCGCCGGTGAACGTCGCGCGACAACCGTGGCCGCGCGCTTCTGTCGCGAGCCGGCACCCCCTACCGTCGACCCATGACCACTGACGAGAAGGCGGACGAAGCGACGCAGCCGACGGGCAAGCAGGCCGCCCGGCGCGCCCGCGCCGCCGAGAACACCGTCGACGGCGTCCCGCCGCTCGCGCGGCTCTTCCCCCTGGGTCTCCAGCACGTCCTGGCGATGTACGCCGGCGCCGTCGCGGTGCCGCTCATCGTCGGCGGCGCGCTCGGCTACTCCGCCGAGGACCTCGCGTTCCTGATCAGCGCCGACCTCTTCGTCGCGGGGATCGCGACCATCATCCAGTCCGTGGGGTTCTGGCGCTTCGGAGTGCGGCTCCCGCTCATGCAGGGCGTGACCTTCGCCGCGGTCGGGCCGATGATCGCGATCGGTCAGGCCGAAGGCATCCAGGCGATCTTCGGGGCGACGATCGCGTGCGGTCTGTTCATGATCCTCGTCGCACCGTTCTTCTCGCAGCTGTTGAGATTCTTTCCGCCGATCGTGACGGGCACCGTCATCCTCATCATCGGCCTTTCGCTCATGCGGGTCGCCGCGGGCTGGATCGTGGATGGCTCGGAAGAGGGCGCTCCACCGGTCAACGTCGCCTTCGCCGCCGGCACGCTCCTCGTCATCATCCTCATCGAGCGCTTCGCGCCGCCGGCGCTGCAGCGCGTCTCAGTCCTGCTCGGGCTCGCGATCGGCACCGTGGCGGCGCTCTTCGTACCCGGGATGGTCGACTGGTCGGGCGTCGGCGAGGCGGGCTGGTTCGCCCTGGTCACCCCGTTCCACTTCGGTCTGCCGACGTTCCAGGTCGCCTCGGTGGTGTCGCTCATCATCGTGGGGATCGTCATCATGACCGAGACGACCGGCGACATGATCGCCGTCGGCGAGATCGTCGACAAGCCGGTCACCCGCCGGCGCCTCGCCGACGGCCTGCGTGCCGACGGCCTCGGCACCGTCATCGGCGGCGTGTTCAACACCTTCCCGTACACCGCCTTCGCGCAGAACGTCGGTCTCGTCTCGCTCACCGGCGTGCGCTCACGCTGGGTGGCGACAGCGGCGGGAGTCATCCTGGTAGTCCTCGGGCTCATCCCGAAGATCTCAGCGGTGGTCGAGGGGGTGCCGCGCGCGGTGCTCGGCGGCGCGGGCATCGCCCTGTTCGGGATGGTCGCGGCGTCGGGCATCCGCACCCTGTCGAAGGTGCGCTTCGACAACAAGAACGTGCTTATCGTGGCGATCTCGGTCGGCGTCGCGCTCCTTCCCACCGTCGCCCCGACGATCTACGACCAGTTCCCGCAGTGGTTCACCCTCATCTTCGATTCGGGGATCAGCGCCGGGGCGATCACGGCGATCCTGCTGAACCTGCTGCTGAACACCGAGGAGATGCGGGCGAGCCGGACCGGGCAACCCGCGTTCTCTGCCCACGATGCCGTCCGCGGGCCGGCGGCCGCCGCGCTGGTGCACCCCGAGGCCCAGGGGACGGGCCTCATCCCGACGCAGGTGCTGGATGCCGACCGCCGCGCCGCCGCGGAGACGGATGCCGCCGTGCCCGGCGACGCCATGCCCGAGGAGGGCTCCGGACGGATGCCGCCGGAGCCGCCGACCCGCTGAGCCACCGACCTGCTGGGCCGCCGACCCGCCGACCCGCTGACTCGCCCTACAGCAGCCCCACCCCGAGGTTGATGGGGCTCCCGTCGATGTTGCCGATGATGCCGCGGATGATCGCGGTGCCGTCGGTGCCGCGCAGGCTCTCGTACCAGGCGGCGGTGATCGACGGGTCGTAGCCGTGGGTCTCTTCGCCGCGCTTGCGCGCGCGCAGCACGAGCTCGCCCGCGCGGTCGGTGCGCATCCGCTCGTAGCGACGGAGCGAATCCTCCACCCCGACGGTGTGGGTGGTGAGGCTGATCGCGAGGGCGAAGCTGTCTTCGAGCGCCGAGCAGGCGCCCTGCCCGATGTCGGGCGCGGTGTTGTGGGCCGCGTCGCCGAGGATCGCCACGCGCCCGCGCGTCCAGGTGTGGAGGGGGTCGATGTCCCAGATCTCCACTCGGTTCAGAGACTCCGACGGACGGATGCCGCTGATCAGGCGTCGCACCTCGGGCGACCAGTGCCCGAAGGCGGCCTCGAGGGGCGCGACGCCATCCTCGCGCTCGTACGGCAGCCCGGCGGGCTGGGGGATGTCGAACCAGAAGTAGAAACGGTCGTCGGCGACGGGCATCACGGCGGCGCGCTTGCCCTCGGCGACCCAGGTCGTCCACTGATCGAGCGGCGCGATCGCCGGAGAAGCGGCAACGAGCCCGTTGAAGTTCGTGTACCCCGAGTACTGCCGCTCGACGCGGAACCCGCCCTCATCGGCCCGGGTGATCCAGTCGCGGGTGAGCGAGCGCGCCCCGTCGGCGCCGATCAGCAGATCGGCGGTGTCGGTCGACCCGTCCGCGAACACCGCGGTGACCTTGTCGCCCTCCTCGCGGATGCCGACGAGCTCGCGCCCGAGGTGGATCCGGTCGAGACCGAGGGTGCGCATGAGCAGCGCCTGCAGGTCGGCGCGCGAGACCGGGTAGGGTCGCTGCCCCGTGTGCGCCGTCACCGGCTCGAGGCTGAACCGGCACAGCTGATCGCCCGTGTGGCCGTCGTGATAGGCCATGTGGTCCATCCGGCCCCCGAGGCGGGCGACCTCCTCGCCGAGGCCCAGCCAGTTGAGCACCTTCACGCCGTTCGACCACAGCGACAGGGCGGCGCCGACGGGCTTGTTCTGCCGCATCCGGTCGTAGATCACCACGTCATGCCCGTGTCGGGCCAGCGCGATCCCCGCGCTCGTGCCCCCGATACCGGCTCCGATGATCACGACCTTCACGATTCAGCTCCCGCGGTAGGTGGAGTAGGAGAACGGGCTCAGCAGCAGCGGCACGTGCAGGTGCGTGTCGTCGGTGACGCGGAAGGTCACCGTGACCGAGGGATAGAAGGTCTCCACCCCGAGCCCGGCGTAGTACGCGCCGGTGGCGAAGCTGAGCACATGGGTGCCCGCGTCGAGGAACTCGGGCCCGAGGCTCAAGCGCCCGTCGAGGTCGGTCTCGCCCGAGGCGACCTGCAGGATGCGCGGTTCGTCGCCCATCTTCGACAGGACGACGGCGACCCCGCTCGCGGGGAAGCCGGTGGAGGCATCGAGGACGTGGGTGGTGAGCTGGCTGGTCATGGCATCATCCTGCTCTCACCGTGTCTCGGCCGGCACGGTCTCGGCAGGAACGGCCTCGGCCGACACCGTCTCGCGCAGCCGCAGCAGGGCGATCTCGGCCAGCTGGCCCGCCGCCTCGGCGACCTCGGACTCGGGGGTGTTCGCCAGGCGCCGCTCGAGCTCGGCGAGCATCTCGTCGGCCGAGCGCCCGCGGGCGCGGATGAGGAACACGCGCCCGAACCGCGCCTCGTAGCGGGTGTTGCCGGCCGCGATCCGCTGGGCGACGTCGGCGGCGGCATCCGTCATCGCGGCTTGCTCGCGGCGCGATGCGCGCGCGGACGCGTCGTCACCGGCGGGGCGCTCTCCGATCCGCGGATGCTGCGCCAGCGCCTCGTCGAGATCGGCGGCGTCCCAGGTCGCGGCCTCGGTCGCAGCCGCCTGTTCCAGCGCATCGCGCGTGGGGTAGGGGCGCCCCGCGACCACCGCAGTCACCCACCGCGGGATCGCCGCCCACAGGCTCACCAGATCACGCGCTTCGCCCTCGTCGAGGGCGTTGAAGTCGCCGATGCGCATGACGGTCCTCTCGCGGGGGTGCTGCGTGCGCCCCACGCTACGAAGCGGGTCGACACGTTTCGGTTTCCCTCGTGTAAACATCGCGTTGCCGTGCACCGTTCACACCGCCGAAACGCGTCGGGGGGAGGATGGGGCCTCCACTGGACATCCGCCGCGCAGCGGACACCGACGAAGGAGCGCCGATGGCCTACCCCCGGAGCGCCGGCAGCGGTGTCATCCGCGCGGCGCGCGCGTGGGTCGGCGGCCGGTTCCGCCCGGCCGACGTCGAGTACGTCGACGGTGTGATCACCCGGGTCGACGACCCGTCGGGCAGCGCACGCGGGGCGCAGATCGTTCCGGATGACGCGGTGCTGCTGCCGGGTCTCGTCGATTCCCACGTGCATGTGAACGAACCCGGCCGCACCGAGTGGGAGGGGTTCCGCTCGGCGACCCTCGCCGCCGCGGCGGGCGGGGTGACGACGATCGTCGACATGCCCCTGAACTCGCTCCCACCCACGACGACGGCCGCGGCGCTCGCCGTGAAGCAGGCGGCCGCCGCGCCCTCGGCTTACATCGACGTGGGGTTCTGGGGAGGAGCGGTGCCCGAGAACCTCGGGCGACTTCGCCCGCTCCACGGCGCGGGTGTGTTCGGGTTCAAGTGCTTCCTCTCGCCCTCGGGCGTGCCGGAGTTCGGTCACCTCGACCGCGCCCAGCTCGCCGCGGTGATGGACGAGATCGCCGCGCTCGGCTCGCGCCTGATCGTGCACGCCGAAGACCCTGCGCTGCTCCACGACGACGGCCCGCTCGGCCGCGACTACGCCGCGTTCCTTGCCTCACGCCCCGCCGAGAGCGAATCCTCGGCGATCGACGCGGTCATCGCCGAGGCGCGCCGCTCCGGTGCCCGCGCGCACATCCTGCACCTGAGCGACGGCGGCTCGCTCCCGGCGATCCGGCGAGCCAAGGCCGAGGGCGTCGACCTGACCGTCGAGACCTGCCCGCATTACCTCACGATCGCGGCCGAGGAGATCCCCCCCGGGTCGGCCGAGTTCAAGTGCTGCCCGCCGATCCGTGACGCCTCGAACCGCGACCGGCTGTGGGAGGGCATCGTCGACGGCACGATCGACGCGATCGTCAGCGATCACTCGCCCTCCACGCTCGACCTCAAGCGCACCGGCGACGGCGATTTCGGCCTGGCCTGGGGCGGCATCTCGGGCCTCCAGGTGGGGCTCTCGGCCGTGTGGACCGAGGCGCGCCGGCGTGGCATCCCGCTCGAGACCCTCGTGCCGCTGTTCACGACAGGGCCTGCGGACGTCGCAGGGCTCTCTGCCGGGGTCATCCGGCCCGGCGCCCCGGCGCACCTGACCGTCTTCGGCACCGATGACCCGTACCCGATCAGAGCCGCAGAGCTGCTGCACAAGAACCCCATCACGGCCTACGAGAACCGTGTGCTGCGCGGCCGCATCCGACGGACGTGGCTGCACGGCCGGTCGGTGTTCGACGTCACCGAGGGTGGTCCCGGCGAGGCGCCGGAGTTCCGTGGGGCACCCGGAGGCCGCCTGCTGTCGCGCGAGGGTGCCTGATGGTGTGGGATGAACGAGTGCGAGGGATGACGACGTGCCCGCGGTGACGCAGATCCTGCAGCCGGGCGTCGGCGCGATCCCCGGCGACCACTACCTGCGCGCGACGCCGGAGACCGTGCTGTGGGGGCGACTGCCGTGCGAGACGGATGCCGCGGTGCTGCGGATCCGCTCGGGGGAGTCGGTCACCATCGACACCGTGAGTCACGAGGGCATCCTCGAAGATCACGGCAAGGACCCCCTGGCGTACTTCACGAGCGAGGGCGTCGCGGCGGAGGCGGTGCTCGAGGACGCGATCGCGATCGCCGCGCGGCTCGCGCGCGACCCGGCGACCGATGGCCCGCACGTCGTGACTGGACCGGTCTTCGTCGAGGGCGCGGCGCCCGGTGACGTGCTGCGCATCACGGTGGAGAAGCTCACACCGCGCGTGCCGTACGGCGTGATCTCGAACAGGCACGGCAAGGGTGCGCTCGTCGGCGAGTTGCCCCGAGGAGATGGGCACGTCAGCGTGTTCACGCCTGTCGAGGAGCGCGACGGACGCCTGGTGGGTCTGCTGCCGATCGTCGACGGCGGCGACCGGGTGGTGTCGTTCCCGCTCGCGCCGTTCCTCGGAACGATGGGGGTCGCCGTCACCGGTTCCGAGCGCCCCCACTCGGTGCCGCCCGGATCGCACGGCGGCAACATCGACATCAACCTCCTCGTTGAGGGGACGGCCCTCTTTCTCCCCGTCCAGGTCGAGGGCGCGCTCGCCTACGTCGGCGACCCGCACTTCGCGCAGGGCGACGGCGAGGTCGCGCTGACGGCGCTCGAGGCGTCGCTGCGCGCGACGCTCCGCTTCGACGTCATCCCGCGCGCGCGGGCGCTCGCCGAGTTCGGTGAGCTCGCCGGCCCGCTCGTGCGGACGCCCGACTACCTCGTCCCCACGGGTCTCGACCCCGATCTGAACGTGGCGATGCGCCGCTGCGTCCGCGCCGCGCTGACCCTCATCGAGGCGCGGTGGGGCGTGACCGAACACCTCGCCTACGCCTACCTCAGCGCCGCGACCGACTTCGACATCTCGCAGGTGGTCGACATCGTCTGCGGCGTGCACGCGCGCATCCGCGAGGCCGACTTCGCCGAGGTCGACCGCCGGCGGGGGAGGGCGGTGCCGGATGGCTGATCCGCTCGGCGCCGACCATGTGCCGGCCGATCTGCTCGCGGCGTTCACCGCGTACGAGCGGGCTCTTCAGGAGAACGACCTCGACGCGCTCGATGCAGCCTTCGCACCGGGCCCCGACACGCTGCGGGGCGACGCCGCGGGGCTGCTCGTCGGGCACGAGGCGATCAGCGCCTTCCGCGGCGCGCGCGGCGGCGTCGCCCCGCGGGTGATCGAGCGCATCGAGTACCGTCCGTTCGGGCCCGACGCGGCGCTGCTCGTCTCGGTCTCGCGCTTCGCCGGTGGCGGAACGGGCCTGCAGACCCAGGTGTGGGAGCGTCTCGACGGGCGGTGGCTCATCACCGCCGCCCACGTGACCCCGCGCCCGCAGGCGCTCGACCGCACCGTCTGGCGCACCGTCGGCGATCCGCTGTGGCAGGGCGCGTGGGAGGGACCGCTCGTGGGGCTCACCGTCGCGGTGAAAGACCTCTTCGCCATCTCCGGCTATCGCGTCGGTGCAGGAAACCCCGCCTTCCTCGACGAGGCCCGGCCCGAGAAGACCACCGCGCCCGCGGTCGCCGACCTCCTCCGCGGGGGAGCGTCGCTCCGCGGCATCGCCCGCACCGACGAGTTCGCGTACAGCATCGCCGGCGACAACGCGCACTACGGCACCCCGCCGAACCCCGCCGCCCCCGGTTCGCTCCCCGGCGGTTCGTCCAGCGGACCCGCCGCCGCCGTCGCCCTCGGCCACGCCGAGGTGGGCCTCGCCACCGACACCGCCGGGTCGATCAGGGTGCCCGCGTCGTACCAGGGACTCTGGGGCCTCCGTACCACGCACGGTCTCGTCCCCCGGCAGGGCCTCGTGCCGCTCGCGCAGTCGTTCGACACGGTCGGCTGGCTCGCGCGCGACGGCGACACCCTGCAGCGGGTCGCGGACTGGTGCCTGAGCTACGACTCGTCGGAATCGACCGAGAACGTCTTCGGCGCCTCCGACGACGACCTGCCGTGGCGCTTCGTCGTGCCCTCCGAGGTGCTCGCGGCCGCCGATCCCGAGACCTGTGCGGCCTTCGAGGCGCTGCTGGCGCGGCTGGTGCGGACGGATGCCGCGGACGTCGCAACCGTCTCGATCGGCGACCTCGACGACTACCTCGTCCCCTTCCGCACCGTGCAGGGCGCCGAGGCATGGCGCAATCACGGGGAGTGGGTCGAGGGGCATCCGGGCGCGCTCGGGCCGGCGGTCGCGGAGCGCTTCCGCGCAGCATCCGTCATCGACACCGAGCAAGAGGATGACGCCCGCCGCGCCCTCGCACCGCTCGCCGCGCGCCTGCAGGCGCTCGCCGCCGATGCGGTGCTGCTCATGCCGACCGTGCCCGGGCCCGCACCGCTGCGCACGGCCGCCGGGGCCGACATCGACGCGGCGCGCACCGCGACCCTTCGGATGACGACGCCCGCCGCGGTCGCCGGCTTGCCGTCGCTGTCGGCGCCGCTCCTGAGGGTGGCCGCCGGGGGTGGAGCGACGGCACCGGTCGGCGTGTGCGTCACCTCGCGCGCCGGCACCGACATCGCCCTCGTCCGCCTCGCCCGCCGTCTCGCCGAGGCGGTACGAGCATGACCAGCCCGACCACGACCACCTCGCCCACGACGATCTCGCCCACGACTCAGGACGCGCCATGACCCACCTCCCCGGACCCATCGCCCCGCCCCCGCGCCTCCTCATGGGCCCCGGCCCGATCTCGGCGTACCCGAGTGTGTTGACAGCGATGTCGGCGCCGCTCGTCGGACAGTACGACCCGTTCATGACGGCGACGATGACCGAGACACAGGAGCTGTACCGGCGCGTATGGCGCACGCGCAACGACGCGACGGTGCTCGTGGACGGCACCTCGCGGGCGGGCATCGAGGCGGTCATGGTCTCGCTCATCCGCCCCGGCGACCGGGTGCTCGTGCCGATCTTCGGCCGGTTCGGGCACCTTCTCGCCGAGATCGCCGAGCGCGCGCTCGCCGAGGTGCACACGATCGAGACCGAGTGGGGGCAGGTGTTCCCCGACGCCGTCATCGAAGAGGCCGTCGAGCGGGTGCGCCCGACTCTCCTTGCGCTCGTGCAGGGCGACACCTCCACGACGATGAACCAGCCGCTCGCCGGGATCGGCGAGATCTGTGCCCGGCACGGGGTGCTGTTCTACACCGACGCCACCGCGTCGCTTGGCGGCAACCCGTTCGAGGCCGACGGGTGGGGACTGGATGCCGCGACGGCGGGCCTGCAGAAGTGCCTCGGCGGCCCCTCGGGCTCGGCGCCGGTGACCCTCTCCGACCGCGCGGTGGAGATCATCCGGTCGCGGAAGCGGATCGAGGCTGGCATTCGCGAAGAGGGCGACGAGGCGGCATCCGATTTCATCCGGTCGAACTACTTCGATCTCGGGATGATCCTCGACTACTGGGGGCCAAGGCGCCTGAACCACCACACCGAGGCGACCTCGATGCTCTACGGCGCCCGCGAGTGCGCGCGGCTGCTGCTCGAGGAGGGCGTCGACAACGTGCTCGCGCGGCACGAGCGCGCGGGAGCGGCGATGCTCGCCGGGGTGCAGGGGCTCGGGCTGGTCGTGTTCGGCGACGTGGCGCACAAGATGACGAACGTGGTCGCCGTGGAGATCCCCGACGGTGTGGTCGGCGATGCGGTGCGCAGCGACCTGCTCGAAGACTTCGGCATCGAGATCGGCACGTCGTTCGGGCCGCTTCACGGGCGCGTGTGGCGGATCGGCACGATGGGCTACAACGCCCGCGAGGACGCGGTGCTCACGACCCTCGCCGCGCTCGAGGCGGTGCTGCGCCGTCATGGCGTCGCGGTGCCCGCCGGGGGCGGGGTCGAGGTGGCGACCGACGTGTTCCGCGGTGCGGGGGAGGCCGTGTGGACCGCACACGCGTGACGCGTGCGAGCGTGATGACGCCGGCCGAGCGGGTGATGGCGCGGTGCGACGAGCTCGCGCGCATCAGCAGCACCGAGGGCGGCATCGAGCGGGTCTACCTCTCGCCCGAGCACGCGCGGGTGAACCGGCTGGTGGCGGAGTGGATGCGCGAAGCGGGGATGACCACGAGACAGGATGCCGCGGGCAACCTCATCGGGCGGGCGGGGCCAGCGGCGGGTGAGGCGCCGGCGCTCGTGCTCGGCTCGCACCTCGACACCGTGCCCGACGCGGGCCGGTACGACGGAATCGCCGGGGTGCTCATGGCGATTGAGGTGGTCCGCGCGCTGCGCGCGGAGGCGCTGCCGTTCGCGCTCGAGGTCGTCGCCTTCTGGGATGAGGAGGGCACGCGGTTCGGCCGCGCGCTGCTCGGGTCGTCGGCGGCTGCGGGCGCGTGGGATCCGGGGTGGTGGGAACTGACGGATGCCGCGGGCACGACCCTGCGCGAGGCGTTCCTCGACTTCGGTCTCGACCCCGGGCGCATCGGCGACGCCGCGCGACGGCCGGGCGACCTCGTCGGCTACCTCGAGGCGCACATCGAGCAAGGCCCCGAGCTCGACGAGGGCGACGAGCCGCTCGCGGTGGTGTCGTCGATCGCGTCGGCACGGCGGTTCCGGCTCGACATCGCCGGCGAGGCCCGGCATGCCGGCGGCACTCCCTACGACCGGCGGCGTGACGCGTTGCTCGGCGCGGCCGAGATCGCGCTCGCGGTCGAGCGTGTGTGCCGCGCCGAGCACCACATCGTCGGCACGGTCGGCGAGCTGCAGATCCACCCCGGGGCGATCAACGTGGTGCCGGGCGACGCGCACCTGTCGCTCGACCTCCGCGGCGAGTTCGACGGCGACCGCGACCGGGTCTGGCGGGTGATCCAAAACGAGGTCGCCGCGGTCACGGCGCGCCGAGGCCTGACGTGGTCGGCGCGAGAGGTGCACGAGGCGTCGGCGGTGTTCTGCGACCCGCTGCTGCAGGGCGTTGTCGGCGAGGGAATCCGGTCGGTGGTGCCGGACCGTGCGGGGGAGGCGCCGACGCTCTTCAGTCGCGCGGGTCACGACGGGATGGCGTTCGCCTCGGTGACGGGGGTCGGCATGCTCTTCCTCCGCAACCCCGACGGCATCAGCCACCACCCCGACGAGGCGGTGTCGGGCGCCGACGTCGACCTCGGCATCCGCGCGCTGGCCGCGGCCGTGCGTGCCCGCGCGGTCGCCTGATCGGCTCGCCGTCAGCGGCTCTTGGCATCCCGCTGTTCTGTCGCGGATGTGGCACCCTTGTCGAGCACTTCAGCGGGCGGGTCATACGCGAGTCGGTGACTCAGACGGTACGCCCGCGCTCTTGACGCTGACGTTCCCTCTCAGCGACACCCCGCGCGACGGTCATGCTCAGCGAACGCCGATCCGCCCGAGGCAACCACGCCCGACCGAGGTCCGCCCGGGGTGCGCTTCCTCGATGCTTGCGTGACACGCTAGTATCAGTTGGTGAAGTTCGCGGACCGGGACATCGAGGAGTATTGGCTCGGTGGCCCGGCACCACGCCGAGTCCCGCCCGATGTCCGGAAGCGTCTGGTGCGAAAGCTCCAGATGCTGGACGCCGCGGCGGAGCTGCACGATTTGAGAATCCCGCCGTCTAATCACCTCGAGAAATTGCAGGGTGACCGGTCCGGGCGATACAGCATTCGCATCAACGACCAATGGAGACTGGTCTTCGACTGGGACGGAGGAGAAGCAACCGATGTCACCTTCATCGACTATCACTGACGACCTATCGACGCCGGGCGAGATCTTGCTTGAGGAATTCCTCGAACCGTTCGGCGTGAGTCAGTATGAACTCGCCAAGCGCATCGGCGTCGACCAGACGCGCATCTCACGGATCGTCCGTGGCAAGCAGGCAATCACTGCAGACACCGCGCTGCGCCTCGCCGCGTTCTTCGGCACGACGCCCCAGTTCTGGCTTCGACTGCAGGAAGGCTACGACCTCGCCCTCGCGCGCACCGCGACCCCGCTCAGCTCAATCCGGCCCCTCAGCGCGTAACGAATCCGCACGGAAGACGACCCACTTCCGAGCGGTCACGCAGTCGATCGCGGCGCTCGCCGCAATGCGTAGGCCGTGATTGATCGCCGCTTCGGTGGCACCGTCATTGCTGGATCACGATGCTTCGGCGCTCGCCTCACGCCGGAGTGAACTCGCTTCGCCATCGAATACGCCCGTAGTGGAGAGTATTGCGCGTGCTGCGGATGCCGCGTCCGTCTTGCCGTCGCTCACGTCTCGCGCGACGGTCAGGAGTTGAAGACTCGTCAAGAGGCAGTGACTCCGCGCAGTTGCGTAAGGGACCATCTGGTCGGGAAAGTCGGTCCCACGCTGATCCGGCGCCTTCTCGCGCCAGGTGTTCACAACGAGCACCCCCTTTGCCGTAACGCCGTCTGCCATTTCCTCCGCGACCCACTTCTCAAGTTGCGCCGCGTTCTTCTCGGCGGCGCTCTTGGAAAGTCCCTTTACCTCGACAACGACCCGCTCGGTCTCCCACTGCAGTCTCAGGTCGCTTCGTCCGCGCTGCGCTTCGAGCACAGTGAACCCAAGCACCTCAAATGCGCGGCGGACCTGATCTTCGAGCGACGTTCCCGAGCTGAAGCTCAATCGCTTCCACCGGTCGTCCTCAGCCTGTTCATGTTTCAAAGATTCGACTTTCGTCGCTAACTTCGCGATCGATCGCTCGAGGCGAGTCAGCTCTTCTTGCCGCTGAATCTCGGACGTGAACTTGAAGACTGAGGCCCAGGCTGGGATTGGTTCCAACTCGTGCAGACTCAAACCGCGCGCCCACGCAATCATCTGCGCGGGCACGTCCACGAATCTCTCAAGGTCGTCCTCAGCGACGTCTGTGTCACGGTCCTCAGCATCGCTTGTGCCGCGGGAGCCCTCCCCGGGTTCGTCGTCTTCGTCGTCTTCGCCGTCAACCTCGTCGTCTTCGGCGGGAGTCCACGGCTCCGGAAGCAGCGCGAGCACGCCGCCGTCCGGCGACACCTCTACAGTCGCCACGACCTTCTCGGTGCCCGCCACGACAAACAGCTTTTCGCCCGGGAACTCGTTGAAGAAGCACCGGTAGATCCAGCGATCTCTTGTCTCCCTCCAAAGCGAGGCCGCCGTCGGGCTCACAGGACTGAGCTCAAGGCCCCGGCCCGCAACTGTCGAAACTTGGCCGGGGATCGCGTCGAGCAAGTCAACGTCGTCCACAATCCGGGTGACCTTCTGATTCCTGCCGGTCCCGGATGTGTCCTTCTTGCCCGTGTCGACCCAAATCTTCTGAGGCGGCGAGGCGATCACAATGATGCTCCGCCCGAGGCTCAGAAAGTCAGTGAACTCCTGCTTGCGCCTCGCTAGTGCTTCGAGAAGGGCGACAGACTCGGCTTCGGTCGGCGCTGGCCGTCCCCGATACTGACCTCGGTAAGCCCCTTCGTACTTGTTGCTCGTGCCGACCGGATCCCAGATGACGACGTCGTAGTCGAATGCCGAGACCATGCTGGTGAAAGCGTAACGGTCCGCATCATCTGCCTCGAAGGCGGTATCGAGCAGCAATGTCCTCATGGACATATCTTGGCAAGGTCGTGGGACACGAACCGACGCATATCGGCGTGGTCGAGATCACGTACGGCTGTCGCCGTCAGTTCGATCGCTAGTGAGCCTGCCGCTTGACGGTGCATTCTGTGCGACAGGCGATAGGGCCGCCCATTGCACGCATCGCCCGGACAGGGACCGGGTTACGGGCGTGTCTCCCGCTTCGCCGTCGTGCCCGTGCAGACCCCATGACGTCTCCCGGCTGACAGAGGCTTCAGGTACCTCGCGCGCGCAGTATCGCTTCCAGGTGCGCAAGCGGTGGCATCGCACCAAACGCATCTCTTACGCGTCCATCCGCAGACGACCAGCCTCAAGCATCCCAAGGGTCGTCGGGATCCGCCGTGGCGCGGCGATTGGCCGCACCCGGCGGAGGTTGAGCTTGAGGTCTGGACCTGCTTCACTCCTGGGCCGCTCGGATCATTGCGGGGTTCACGTGCCGAGATGCTCTCGCTCGAACCGTCGCACTTCGGCGAGCAGTTCAAGGTCTTCCGGTGCGGACCCGCCGAAACTCCCATGCGGCATCGCCTCGAAGACATGGAGCTCCACAGACACTCCCGCTTTGAGCAGGCGGCGGTGCATGCGCACGGTGTTCGAGAGGAAGAGGTCTCGGGTCCCGGTCTGCAGAAACGTGGGAGGGAACCCCGTGACATCCCCGAACAACGGGGACAGATACGGGTGGGCCAAGTCCGCACCCGCGGCGTACAGGGCGTTCTCCAGTTCGAACGGGACGATCAAGTCGATTCCGTTGTTGGTCTTGAACGAATCGCCCGATTCGGTCAGATCAAGCTCCGGGGTGAGCAGCACGACCGCGGCCGGCATCGGGAGGCCCTCATTTTTCGCGCGGAGCAGGAGGGCTGCTGCGAGGTTTCCGCCGGCTGAACCACCGCTGACGACGATCTGTTCGGGGCTGCGCTCCGCTAGCGCCCGCTTGTACACAGCGATGCAGTCGTCCAGCGCAGCCGGATATGGGTAACGCGGAGGCATCCGATAGTCAGGCACCCACGTCGTGCCGGCCCGGCCGAGCGCTGCAGGCATCGCAAGCATCCACGCGAGATCACCGCCGCATTGGATCAGCGCGCCACCGTGCAATTCCAGGAACAGCGGTCCATCGGGATCGGCTTCCACCGGGCGAAGCGTGTAGGTGCGAACTCCGTCGGCGTCGATCTCTCCCCGCTCGACCGCCTCAGGCGGCGGCATCAACGGAGCGAACATGTCGATCACCGGAAGATCTCTCGCCCGTATGAACTTCACCCACCCCTCAACATCCTCCAGAGCGGGCTTCTGCATGACATCGATAAACGACGGCAATGAAAGATAAGCCTGGGCTTCCTCACTGACGCTCGAGGGCGCGGGCGGCCGGACCTGCCGGACCGGTGCCGAGCTGGTGGTAGAAGGTTGAGGACCTTCGCTGGTCATGAGACCTGCTTCGGTTCGGTACCCGCGGTGAGTGCGCGACGCATGAATTCGTCGCGTGTCGCATTTGAGGCCGCAGAAATTGCGGCGGGCACCTGGTCGAATCCGTGGAACCCTCCGCCCCACATGTGCAGGTCCACGACCACCCCGGCTTGGCTGCGAGTATCGGCCCGAGCGCAACGATCGACGGGGGCGCCCGGTTCTACAGAGGTGTGGAGGGGACCATGCTGAATGTGTTCGAGACGCCGAACGCGGGATCGACGCGGGCAACGGTCGCCACCTGGTACGTCGACGACATCGACGCGATTGTCGACGAGCTGACCGCAGCAGGCGCTGAGCTCGTCCGGTACGACGGTGCTGGCCAGGACGATCGCGGGATTGGGCCACGTGCGGGCGGTGGGCGCATCGCGTGGGTTGGAGACCCGGACGGAAACATCCTCGCTCTTGAGACCGACACCTAATTACCGCACGCAACACGCCACGGTTCGGATGGGATCTCTATCGGGGCCTTCGCCCCTGCCCGACGGTGGCGCTCGCTAGCATCAACAGATGTCGCGTACATCAAGTGAGATTCATGGCACGAGCCGCATCACGATACATGAAGGCAAGCTCGACGAATTCAAGCGCCTCGCCGCGGAGTGCGCTGCGATCGTGCGCACCAAGGACACCGGAACCATCGAGTACAACATGTACCTCAATGCGACCGGCACTGAATGCTTCGTCCACGAGCGATACAGAGATTCGGCTGCAGGGCTCGAGCATATGAATAACATTGCCGTCATCATGAATTCCCTCTCGCAGGTCTGCACCGTGACTGGTGAGGTCTGCGGCACACCCAGTGCGGATCTGCGTGAGGCGCTCGAGTCGGCTGGCGTGACCATTTACGAACCGCTGGAGTCGATCGAACGCTAATCGCCGCATCGTCCATCCGTGTCCGTGTCACCTAAGAGACCTCGCACCGGTAGAGGTCGTGAGATGCGCGAGGAACACGAAAAATCGTGGGACACATCTTCCGATCACCCACCTCGATGCCGACCCGAGTCTCCGCGTTAGGAGGACCCCAGTGCGCTCGCTGGCGGATCCGCCTGCGCGACAAAGCCGTCGCGGTGAACGACCGGCTTACGGCGCGCGCGCGTATCCCACTTGTAGGCCGAGACAGGTCCATTCCAGTTCGGTCGGCTGCGGAGCAGAGTTTGAGGAAGAGCGAGCCAACAGGAGTGGGCGGGTTCACCTTCAAGAATGGTCAGGTCGAAGAGTTAAAGCGCCTCTCCGAACGCTGCATGCAGATCGTTCGGGAGAAGGGCACGGGAACATTGCAGTACGACATCTTCCTAAGCGACGACCAGTCCGAAGCCGTCGTCATTGAGCGCTACCGCGACTCGCAGGCTCAGACCGAACACCTGGAACACATTGGCCCCGACCTGCTAAGCGCCGTCATCGCGAGCACCGCCACCGTAGACGGCTGGACCCTGGGTAACCCCACCGAGGAGGTACGACAGCAGCTCGCCGGAACAGAAGTGCTAGTGCTGCCAACCTTCCTGTCGCTGAACGGAAACGCATAGCCGGCCGCAAGGCATGAGCGACGACGCCCTACGTCCACCCGTGGCCCTCACGGGCGGCCAGCGCCGCTGAGCCGCAATGAGATCGACACGTACGCAGTGGATACGAGTTGGTCGGGACGGACCGCTAGGGCCACCACGACTTGCTCAGCCTCCGCTGTCCCGCCAGCGAGGTCGTTGTCATCGGCCAAGACAACCTCGAACTCCAAGAAGTCGCCGAGTGTGTCGACCCGGTCGAGGTGGATTCGTGTTCGGCCAGCGATCAAGACAACGTGTCATCTTGTTCGATATCCACTCGCTCTGATCCGCCACTTCAGCTGCCCTCGCGATCAGTGCATCCCGGTCGGCTACGCGGGCCCTGAACTCGATGTTCGTCGGCATCCGGTAAGCCAACACCGCTTGACCTGCGGATGTGGCCGGGTATCCGGTTCGTCAGCATGCAGTCGACGAAGCTCGGGTTCTGGTTCCTCGCCTTGAGCTGCTTTGCGGTGCCGAGATCAGCTCACCTCCGGTGTCGGCGGCGCTAGATCTGCGTGTCGCTCATCCAGTGAGCCGCCTACCACGAGGTATCTGAGGTGGGTGAGCTCGCCCCAGTCCTCGCTGCTGATCTGTTTCAGGTGCACGGAGCCGTCGGGGAGAAGGCAAGTCCCGTTTCCGAGCCAGACGGGTGCGATGAAAAGGTCGAGCTCATCCACGAGTCCGGCTTTGACCAGAGAGTGGGTCAGAGCGAGCGACCCCCACACGACCAGCGTCCCATTGCCCTCGTGTCGGAATCGGCGGACGTGATCTTCGACGTCCGTGACGACGGTGACGGGACGGTGGTCACCCCACGGAGCGGACTGCAAGGAGCGCGATGCGACGATCTTCGGCAGCGCATTGACCCGAGCGGCGATTGGTTCCTCGGCGGTGGGCCAGTACCGGGCGAACGAGCTGTACGTTTGTCTGCCCAGCAGCACCGCAGACACCGCCGCGAGGAAGACCGCGTTGTATGCCTGGCTGCGCCGGTCTGCGTCTTCGGTGACGACGCTCATGATGTCCATTTCATTCCTCGGTCCGGACGCATATCCGTCCAGCGAGACCCACTCCTGCACCACCACGCGTGGACGATCCGTTGCGGTCACGATAACTCCTCTCGATCAGTACTTGCACGGTTCGACGAGTGAATAGGGCGCCAGCCTGTCGATACGAGCAAGCATCGCGATGGCGATCGCCCCGACGGCGTCTCCCAGGGGTAGTCAGGCGCGGGCGACAACGTCGTAGTCGAGGACGATGTTGTCGGAGTCGGGGTAGCGGGTGACGTCGCGGAGTGTGAGCTCGGTGGCCGGTGTATTCGTGAAGACGGGACGGTCGCCGGCAACGAGTTTCGGTCCGATCATGAGCGAAAGCTGATCGAGGAGCCCCGTCTCGAGCAGAGCCGCGATGAGGGCCTGGCTGCCGAAGATCACGGCCGTCTCGTCGGACTCCCGGATCTCGGCCAGTTCCCTTGCGGCGTCGCTGCGACGGATGATGGTCGTCTGCTGACGCCAAGGGCCGGTCTCATCAACGGTGAGCGAGTCGGAGATGACAATGATGGGAATGCCGTCCGCGCATCGTTGCGCGATGTTGCGTTCCGCGTCGGACGCGTTCGGGTCGTCGAGGACGTTGGGCCAGTGAGCGACCATCATCCGATACGTGTCGGCGCCGTAGATGAGTCGGTCGGCGGCAGCGATGAGCTCGGCGTTATGGATATTGAAGGCCTCATCCATCGGCATGACGCTGAGATCGCCGCCGGATCCTTCCGCGTACCCGTCCACGCTGATTGCGAGGGCGGCAATGATTCGTCCCATGGCTTCCTTCTCTCTGTGTGGGGGCGCGTGACTACTGCTGCTGATCGATGCGGGTGGCGACACGGTCGCAGAGGGTGATCCACTCGCCGTCGGGCCGGTACTCCCAGTGGTGGGTTTGCGTGTTGCCGTCGTCGGAGAAGGTGATGGTGGCGCGTTCCGTGTCGCCGGTGAACGTCCAGGTCTGTCCGTCCACGCTGAGGAGGTATTCCCGCGCGAAGCCGTGATTCTCGATGCTCCAAGCGAAGTACGTATCGCGATCGCCGTCCCATCCGAGGAAGCTCATCGTCTCGAACGGGCCGTTGGCCCGCTCATCCTGGATCACGAAGTGCTCGCCGGTGTGCCACCGAGCCGAGTGGATGCTGCGCCACGGCGCCCCCTCGCTGTCGGCGCCATAGGCGGTGCCTTGAGCAGACCAGTCACCCAGGAACGCCGCAAGGTCCTCATGTTCGTTCGTCATTTATCATTCCTCTTTTCGGAATCAGGCGTTCTGATAGTTACGGAACCTAGCATTCTGCTATTCTGGTGTCAACGGTTCGGGGTGAGGGAGACATGGCGGGTGCGGCGGGTCGACCTCGAACTTCGGATGCGGCGATCATCGAGGGAGCTCGTCGCGCGCTGATCGAGAACCCGCGGGCGTCGATGGCGGAGATCGCGCGGAGCGCGGGTGTGGGAATGTCGGCGATCTACCTTCGTTTCCCGAACCGCGTCGCCATCCTCCGACACTTCGCCGACGAAGCGAACGCCGTCTACGACGATGTACTCGACGCCGTCGAACAACAAATGACCGGCAACGCCGACCCCCGGGTCGTTCTTCACCACTTCGTGGCCGCGATCGTCGATAGCGGTGTGCACCGCCTCGTCATCGCCATCGCCGGCACATTCATCCGGACGGATGAGGACATCGCGGAATCGACCCGCCTACGCGACCGCGGACGCCTGTTCATCCGCCACCTGCACCTTCGGCGCGCATTGCGCCCCGGTGTGACCTGGGAAGACCTCGGCAAGCTCATCGAGGCACTCAGCAGCATCCGCGGGGCCGATGACCAGCGGACCGCCGCCTTTCACAGGAGAGCCATCGACGTCGTCGTCACGGGCCTCACCGCCGGCGACCAACCACTCGTCGGCGATCCCGCTGATGCCACCGATTTCCGCGAGAACAGGCCACCGGAATCGCCAACCCACGAGAACAATGACACCCGGCTACGGCTCCTTCCGACCCCACCCCACACCGACTCGCCGGACGACCCAAGCCCATCCTGAGGGTCGGCCGACAGCCGTAGAAGGATCCGCAACGTGACGTTGCTGCCGGTTCTACCGCAGCGCACCGCGCGGCTCGATTCGCGCTTTCCGCACAAGTGTCCAAGTCGTGGCGATGACCGCCCCAGCGAGAGCGAAAGGCGATAGCAGCGCGAGCCAGAACAGGATGGGCGCCACCCCGAGATTCATCGAGGAAGGCACACCGGGGGACGCGATCGAGCCGATCAAGGCACCACACCCGAGCGCGAGTGACCATCCGAGGATCATCACTGCCGCGACCGGTCCTGTGGCGTACTTCCGATCGCGCATGACGCGAGCAGCTACAACTAAGATCACAGCGGCGGGAACCACCAGGAACAGCGCACCGATGGCCATGAAGATCGCCCCGAACGGACCGGCCAGCAAACCGAGCAGCAGCATCACGCCAGCGACAATCGCAGCAGACGCCAGCCAATCCGAGCCAAGAGCGACTTCGTTGGCGCTTCGTTGGACATGGACTCAGTATCGCCTTCAGCATCTACGGGCGCGACTCGGCCGTCGCAGTGAAGGATCGCTCACCGCGACAAGCGGTGGGATAGGGCTTGATCTCTCAGTTCTGTGAGAGCACGGTTGTTGCATGGCTCTTAGTGACCACCCGGTGAGGGCTTCGATCGGGGTGACAGACATCAAACAGTCGGCGTTGTTCTACGAACCTGCAGCTCCGATACTTCGCCAGCGACATGACACTCATCGACAGTCAACGCAACGACTGGCGGGACCGATTCCTGTCTCTCGCCGCCGACGTTGAAATCGGGGAGCAACGAATTCTCGTCGCACACTTAGCCGCCTAGCGGCATCGGCGCGAGGATCGTCGAGCGGGCGTCGGCGCGGAGTTGGTGACATCTGCGCCATAGACCGCTGGGCCTTCGAGCTCTTGTCATTAACCTCGCACGCACCGGGCATCTTTCGTTCCCACCCCTCGAATTGCAGGGCTTCTGAACCTGGACGGCAGGCGAACCGCTGAGCTGCCAGCCTGCGGCCGGCTCACGAGCGAAGAGCGAGCCAACAATGCGAATCCCGCGCGAGGTCGACAGGATGGGGGTATGGCCAAGATCGTTGTGAGCAGCATGGTGAGTCTCGACGGGTACACCGAGGGAGCGGGCGGCGATGTGTCGCAGATGCCCATGGACCGGGCGTTCGCACAGCACAATGCCGATCGGGTGCGCGCCGCCGGCCGTCTCCTCTTCGGCGGAACGAGCTACCGCGGGATGATGCAGTACTGGCCCGATCAGGTCGACAATCCCGAGGCAATCCCCGAGGACCGATACATCGCATCCCGCTACGCGACCGATCTCTCCCTGACAGTCGTCTCCGACACCCTCACTGAGGACGAGGTGACGGTATGGGGTGACCGCACCGAGATCGTGCGCCGCACAGATGCACATGACCGCCTCAGGCAATTGCGCGAACGCGAGACCGACGACATCCTCGTCTTCGGCAGCCGGACGCTGTGGACCGACCTGCTTGCGCACGGGCTCGTCGACGAATTGCACCTCCTCCTTGGCCCGAAGGTGGTCGTCGGCGACCACCGCGCGTTCGACGGAATTCCGCCGCTCGGCTTTGATCTTCTTGGGGTGCGCACATGGAAGGACTCCAGCGTCGTGGTCGTAACGTACCGTCCCGACAATGTGGCCGCTCCGACCGATCGTGGCGTCGACTACAACTAACGTCCCAGGCCGTCGACGAATACTCCAGGCTCCCGTCGAGAGGAACTGACCTCGGCTTCCCGCCGCTACAGATTCTCAGAGAGCGACGGGTCTCGAACGTCGACCGACTTGCCCGCGTGAGGATGGTCTCCGGGACGTGTGACCAAGGTGCAATACGGGGGGTGTCAGCCGTTGGTCTGGGTGTCTTCGGGTTTCACAAACCAGTCGGTGAACGATCGGGCGTGACCCGCATCGGCCAGCCGGATGACCATGAGGTTGTCATAGTGGCGACTCTTCTCGGTCGACGTCGGGTAGCTGGTCCAGCCGCGGACGATGGCTACGTTGCCGTCAACCGCGGTGAGCTCGTACTCGAAAGACCACTTGCCGGGATCATCCTTCTGGGCGAGCCAACCAGCGACGATAGCGTCGTGACCGACCCATGGCTGCGTCGAGGGGCCATCGCGGTACTCCGCGTCCTCCGTGAACAGGGATCGGATGTCGTCCGGGTCGTTTGTCTCCCATGCGTGAATGTAGCGAACAACCCACTTGTTGGCGGCGGCCGCTGCCGCCTCGCGATCCCACATGACCACAGGCTCGCCGACGATCATCGCGAGCGCAATCCGCCACGACTCATTGAGGTCCGGTCAGCGAGACGCTCGGCGCACGTCCAGCCAAACGTGTTCGCTGAGGGACCCTCGGCTGTGCAGGTCGCGCAGAGTCGACCTAAGCGAGCGCGGTTCTCGCAGTCCGGCGGGCGTGTGAGCTGAGATCATCGCCGCGCGCGTTGAGGAACCTCTCGAGCGCGTCTCTGTCGATCCGGCCTATCTCGCGGAGCGCGACACCGACGTTGGTCTGAACAAGGTGTTCCGGGTCGTCGGCGAGCAGTTCGCACAGTTCCAGCGGGTCCGACACATCGCCCGAACGGATGATCCAGAAGGCCGCGGTGATCGCGGTCCTACGATGCCACCGATTCTCGGAACGGGCGAGAGCAAACAGCACGTCTCGCGGCCGATCCAAGAGATACCAGCCGATCACGCGAGGTGCAGCACGATCGATGTAATCCCACGTGTCGATGTACTCGAGATTGCGCATCCATGCGTCGAACAACCCAGCGCGATCGGCACCCTTTGCCCGGGCCTTGAAATCGAGAATGCTCACCCCGACCATCTTCAATTCATAGACACCCGAAGCGAGGAGCCCGTCGACCTCAGTCAACGGCACGCTCATGTACTGTCGCGCGAGATCGAAGACCGTCCCCATTCGCACCCCGATGACCTTGGTAGCCGCATCGGTCATTCGAGCGCGAATCTTCTCAGCTTCGACTTCCGACGACGCAGCCTTCAAAGCTGCGACCAAAGTATCCCGTTCCGCTCCCATGGGCCCCTCCCCAGAGCTCATACCCACCCTGCCTCAGGCTTTCCATTCCGCACCACCGCGCGCTCAGCGACCCCCAGAAGGACAGCGGTGGAGGACTCGTTCTGTGGGGCCTCCACCTGAGTACCTCATCGTTGCGGACGATCCGCCTCGCGCTTCGAAGAGGCGACCGAGCGGGTTTACCAAGGACTAGTGAGATTCTTGAGACGCCAGCGCGGGTAGGGGGTATGTAGTAGGTGAGCCGCGGAGCGAGCGGCAGTGAATGAGAGGACCTCGCATGACCAGCGTGGATGACCGGCTGAGTGATTCTGATCCCGCGCGGGAACTCAGCGACGCCGCCCTCTCGCCCCAGGTCCTCGCCATGTGGGAGAGGGCACAGTCCAGCCCGCCCGTCCGCTCACATCGGAGAAGATGGCGAATCGCGATTCCTGTGATCGTTGTTGGGCTGGTGGCGACCGGCGCGGCGATCGCGTTCCCGATTCCGACGACCATGAATATTGGTGAGCAGGGCACCATCGTTGAGCCCGATGCGCGGATCCCGATCAACTACACCACCCTCACGGGTACGGAAGTCTCCTGCCAATACCTCGTCTACCTCGGAGACGATGTGCGCACGACTCGCGACAGCGAGGTAGCCGCAATCCTCGGAGAAACGGATTGGACAGGCATAGGACAGGACATCTACGACTATGCAATCAACAACCCTCGAGGCCCAGTCGACGGCGAGGTATGGACGAACGATTCCCCCGAGATGCGGGACACGCACTCCTTCATTCTGGCTGTCCAGCCAATGTTTGAGGGGCGTCTTCCGGCCGACATGCAAGGAGACGTCGGCACCTGGCGCATGACCAGCACATGTGAAGGGCCGTACCGGTGACAACCGACGACGTCACCGCGAGATGGGCGACCACGGTCATCGAAGACATGGGGTTGATCTTCTCCGCTACCTCGCGCGCCGCGCCGCCCAAGAGGACGTTCCCGACCTGCTCAACGACACCCTCAGCGTCGTATGGGAGCGACGGGCCGACCTCCCGAGAACCTCGATCGACGCACGAATGTGGGCTTTCGGAGTCGCACGCAACACGCTCCGAAAACACAGACGCAACCACTCCAAGCGCACCCGGCTGACCGAAGCACTGCGTTCAGTCATCCGATCCGGCGGCCACACCAGCCCTCACCCACCCGACCCGGCGGATGCCGCAGAAGGGAGCGAGAGACACGCTGACGTCCGAGCAGCGCTCGAAACCCTTCGGGATAGCGATCGCGAGCTGATCACCCTCGTGCACTGGGACGACTTCACACTCGCGCAAGCCGCCGCTCTCATCGGCATGAACCCCTCCACCGCACGGACGAGATACGCACGCGCAAAAGAGCGCCTCTCCGCGCAGCTAGAGCACCACAGACCCCACTCCCCACCCCACCCCAAGCCCTTTCTTGGCGATGCCCAAGCCCAACCCTGAGCGCCATCGAGCCTGCACCATCAGATCTGAGGGCGTCAGCGCCGTACGCTGACCGATCGGCGTACGGGACCGCCGCCGTCCGTCGCGCGACGCGCCCATCCGCGATGCAGATCGCCATGGGCAAAGGCATGGCTGCACCCGACACGACAATCGTCATGAGTCGAGGGTCGGGGCGCCGTGCGACGATTAGCCATGTCCCAGATCAAGGTCACAGCCGGTCGCACGCTGCTTGAAGGGTACGTAAAGAGCCCTCCTGTGGGTATCTGTGAACTCGTCTGGAACGCGTTCGATGAAGACGCGAAGCTGGTGAGCGTCGAGGTCGAGTCCGGTCCGGTCGGAGGGATCGAACTGATCCGTGTCCGGGACGATGGCAACGGTATGACGCGTGAGCGCGCGGAGCTGGCCTTCTCACGGGTTGGTGATAGCTGGAAGATGCCGGTAGGGACCACGAGCGCCGGCGGCCGTCCCGTTCACGGCAAGTTCGGGAGAGGGCGCTACTCCGCATTTTCGCTCGGGGCTGTCGTGCAGTGGACGTCCACGAGCGAAGCAGTGGAAGGCGGCGCGCTCGCGACGATTCAGGTGCGCGGCAGCTACTCGAGTCTGGACCAGTTCGAGATCGACGACGTTGCTGTTCCGGAGACGGAGTCCGGCACCCGAGTCGAGGCCGTCTCGATAACGCCCGAAGCTGCAAATGCCTTTGAAGAGCGGGAGCAGTTGCGACAACGACTTCTAACGGAATTCGCCTTGCATCTTGAGCGCCATGAGGACTTTTCGATCGAGTTCTTGGGCTCGCCGATCGATCCATCCACGGTGGTTCAATCCCGTACGCCGATTTCACTGACGCCCCTCGAGGGCGTCGAGGGCGAGGCCACGCTGACGGTGATCGAGTGGAAGCTCAGCAACGTTGAGCGCCGGCTATACCTATGCAATACGCGAGGCGTCGTCGTCGATCAGGTTTCCCCTAACATTCAGGCGGTCGGTGCGGAGTTCACGGCGTATGTCGAATGGGACGGATTTGCGCAAGACGAAGCATTCCAGCTGGCGGGGAACGATGCGACTCCTGCAGGGAAGGTCATCAATGCTGCCCGCACTGCGCTGAAAGATCACCTCGCGCAAGCCTCGCGGCGCCGCGAGGCTGAGACCGTCAAGCGTTGGAAGGCTGAAGGCGTCTACCCCTACAAGAAGGAGCCGGCCAACGATGTAGAGAAAGCCACTCGAGACACGTTCAATCTCGTCGCCATGGCCGCCTCACGAACGGTGGACGAGTCGAAGACAATCTCATCGAAAGCGTTGGCGCTGGGATTGCTCAAAGAGACTTTCGAGAACGACCCTGAGGCTTTGCTGCCGATCCTTCGGAAGTTTTCGCAGCTCCCAGCTGCTCGCATCGACGAGCTGCGTGAGATCCTCGAACACACGACACTTACTCAGTTGATCGCGATGGGTAAGGAGGTCGGCGATCGGATCGAGTTCGTTACTGGATTGAATGCTCTCCTGTTCGACCGTGCGACCAAGAAGCGTCTCCTCGAGCGTCGACAGCTACACCGGATTCTGGCTCACGAAACCTGGATTTTCGGCGAAGAGTGGTCCTTGACAGGGGATGATGAACGCCTGACTGAAGTGCTGAAAAAGTTCCTAGGCAAGCTCGGCGAGAATGTCGATCTGGTCGGCGGCAAGCCCGTCCTGCGGGAGGACGGCTCCGACGCTATCCCTGACTTGGTTCTAGGTCGGCGGCTCGAAACGCGCGCTAATCACTTCGCTCACCTCGTTGTAGAACTCAAACGGCCGCGTCACAAGCTCACCGATGAGGATGTCTCGCAACTGCGCAGCTACGCCAGTGCCATCACAAATGATGAGAGGTTCGACCAGCCGAACACATCGTGGGAGTTCTGGCTCGTCGGGAACGAGACGACGAACGCCGTCGATGAGCAACGTGAGCAAGATCATTTGCCATTCGGAGTCGTCCAGAGCAGCAAGAAGTATCGACTCATCGTCCGCACCTGGGCCGAAGTGCTAGGTGATGCCGAGCACCGGCTGAAATTCGTGCAGAACTCGCTTCAGTTCGAGTCAACTCGGGACACCGGGCTCGCATCGATGCGCGACAAGTATGCGGATTATCTTCCAAAGGAAGCGTTCGAGGAGCTCGAGAGTATGAACGACTTCCCGTCTGAGCCGGCCATCTTGATCGAAGCTGAAGCGGACGAGGCTGGGGCCGCGTAAGGACCCCGTTACGCACCGTCCTTTACGGGGGTTTGGCGCCAACAGGCGGTCGAGGGACTGGATGAGGGAAGACTGGGGCGGTGGAGAATCTGAGTGCGGACGTGACTCGGCCGGCGGAGGCCGTGCGGACTGCGTTGCGCGAGAATCTGGTGGGTCTTTATCTGTATGGGTCTGCCGTCGCCGGTGGTCTCCGACCAGACAGCGACGTCGACCTCCTCGCGGTGACGAGTGGCCGGCTGCAACACGGTGAGCGTGCTCGGCTCATCGCGGTTCTGCTACATGTGTCCGGTCGGCGTGCGTACGACGGTCCCGCCCGTCCCGTCGAGCTGACGGTGATGCTGGCTGAGGATCTTGATCCGTGGCGGCCGGTCGTTCAGTTGCAGTACGGCGAGTGGCTTCGTGAGGACGCGATCGCTGACCGTCTGCCTGGACCGCACGTTGATCCGGATGCGACGCTGCTGCTCGCGATGGCACGCGACACGGGCATGTCGTTGTTCGGGCCCAGTGCTCAGGAGCTTCTGCCGGATATCCCCCACGGGGCGGTGCGCTCAGCAATCGTTCAGTCGCTGCCATCTCTGATGGAGGACCTTGATGGCGACGAACGCAACGTGGTGCTGACGCTCGCCCGCATGCAGGCAACGCTGGACACTGGGCGATTCCTGCCGAAAGACGCCGCCGCCGAGGAGCTCGCCCTCACCGCGCCGAGGGATCAGGCGGACATGCTCAGAACCGCCGCCGCGGCCTACCGCGGCGAAATGGTCGATGACTGGGGTCAGCTGGCACCGGCGATGAAAGACTTCGTAGCTCGCGTGTCCGCCTCGATCAACGCAGCGAGCTGAGCTGCACCACACGTGGTCGCTGGAGGATCCCTATGCGCGATCCTTGTGCGGACGCGGCTAGCCGGCTGGGTGTTGCCTGGCCAGGACGTTGCTGACGCCGCCCCATCTAGGGTTCCGCTTCTCTCTGCTGCTTCGGGCTGATCTGGTGAGGGATACGACTTTTCAGAGCATGGAACATCGGGCCTAAGTCCTTTTGCTCTCGTAGCGTCGGTTCTGAAAAGGAAGGTGAGTAATGGAGCGACTCAATAGGGCGATGGCGCTGGTTGAGCAGCAGCTGGAAGGCGAGGTCGACGTGCGTCGCGCGAGTCAGATCGCGTTGATGTCTGAGCATCACTTCCGCAGGATGTTCTCGGCCTTGGCGGGGATGTCGCTATCGGAGTACCTGCGCCGCCGTCGGATGACGATTGCCGCGGCGTCGGTCGTGTCGGGCGCCGAGGCGCTCCAGGACGTGGCTGTCCGAATTGGGTACGGGTCCGCCGATGCGTTCTCGTGAGCGTTCAAATCCGTTCACGGGGTCGGCCCCGAGGGCGCGCGTCGCCCCGGTGTTGTTCTGCGGTCCCAGCCGAAGCTCACCTTCACCGTCACGATTGAAGGGAGTACGACCATGGATTACCGGATTGTCGAGAAGGGGGCGTTCACGCTCGTGGGTCTGAGGACCCGAATCCCGCTCATCTACGAGGGCGTGAACCCCACCGCTGCGGCGTTTGTGGAACAGATCGGCGAAGAGCAGTGGACACAGATAGCCGACCTCTCCGACCAGGAGCCCCATGGGGTCCTCAGTGTGCACGACGCTATCTCGCCGTCGCGGGATGAGGGGACTGAACTCGATTACTACGTCGCCGCTGCGACGACCGAGGCTGTCCCGGCTGATTTCGAAGCTCTCGAGGTGCGGGAGTCAACCTGGCTCGTGTTGGAATCGAGCGGAGAGTTTCCGGCGGCGCTACAGGAGCTGTGGCCGAAAGCGTTCCGGGAGTGGTTCCCGGCAAATCCGTACCAGAGCATCCCCGGGCCCGAGATGGTTCTCACGGAGTACACCGATGACGAGCAGACTTCTGGCCGGTACGAGCTGTGGATCCCCGTCGAGAAGCGGGAGAACGCCTAGCTGCTCGACGGGCAGCGTGCCCGGGTCATCGCGGCTCTGCTACAGGTGTCCGGTCGACGTGCATACGACGGTGCCGCCCGTCCCGTCGAGCTGACGGTGATGCTGGCTGAGGATCTTGATCCGTGGACGTCGCAGAGCTACAGGGGCACCCTTCGCCGGCGGCCCTATTCACCGGGACGGTTTCGATGTTCACCGCCGCAGGCTTTCACGAGGTCGGACGCACATGTCCGAGCGGTCCAGTGATGCGCATCGTGCCTCACTGGAGGACCGGTCCGCGCGCGAACAGTACGAAGAGCTGGCCGGGACGAGGGGCCGCTACCGCTCGCGACCTCTGCGCGGACCGGCTTTCGATTTGAGACGGCTCGCCACCACGACCAAGATCAATCCGGCAGCGCACAATGCGAGATTTGCTCCAAAGTATGCGGCGCCCTCGGCTCCGCCTTCCCGCACAGCAGACCAGGACGTGATCGTGCCGACGGCGGCAAGGGCTAAAGCGACGACCCCGAACAGCGCCAGCCATTGCGATCGACTCACCTTTACCCCCCCCGTCTCTTCGAGTCTCTCGAAACGACGCCGCCATGTCGAGGCGATCCCGGCTCCGGAAGGCCCGCTCGACCACCGATGATAGGGCGGGCACTCCTCATGGAAGATGGGGGTGTGAGCGGAAGTGTCGGGCGACAGTGGAATCACAACATCCACTTCCACCGCACGGTGCTGAACGCGCTCCCCGACGGCGCATCAACCGCATTGGACGCGACATCGCGGACAGCGGCCTCGAAGGAGTAATCCGTCGAAGCCCTGGATTTGCGCCCCCGAGCCCGCTCGTCGTAGGTGATGTGCCTCCACTGCGGCCCGAGCTCGGCGATCACCCGCCGCCACTAGCCTTGGGTCGCGAACTGCCCGTTCAGGTAGATCACCGCGCAACCGGAGCCTCCCGAATCGGTGACAGCCAGGGCCGTGTCATCCACCGGCACCATTCCTGCCCAGGCGAATATGGAGGTCGTGCGGGCCATGGCGTCTCCCTTCGCCTTCCATGCGTGAATCCAGCGTGCAGGGCTGACCTTGCGTCAGGGTCAACCCTCGCTACCTGAGGGCTCCAAGAGACGGCCAGCCACTTCATCCGTGTCGACGGGTGTCTTCCTCCGCGATGCAACCGACAGAAGAACCGCTCGCCCGCATCGATCCCTAGTCGTGCGACGGGCGTTTAGAGTCGCTCGCGAGCGTCTGTGATGGGGGTTTCGTTGGCTGGAAGCTCCGGGTTCGCGTCAGCTCTTGTCGTGGAGTGTGATCTGATAACCGTCGGGGTCAGCAAAAGTGAATGTGCGACCGAACGGACCGTCAAATGGCGCGGTAGTGATGGTGTGGCCATCGGCCAGGAGTGCGTTGTGGATGTTCTGGACCTCGCTCGCTTGCAACCAGAGAGCGATACCGATCCCTGGCTGAGCGGCGGCAGCCAGGTCGGTTCCGGGGATGATGTCGCGGAGCGCGAACGTGATCGGCTTGGTGTCGAAGACGACTGCATGCGGCGGGCCGGCCGGCGAGCGGACCAGACCTAGGTACGTCTCGTAGAAAACTTCCGAGGCAGCCAGGTCGCGCACTTGAAGGGAGATGAAATCGGGGCCGATGGCAGGCATGGTTTCTCCTTAGGACTGATGTCAGTTGGCTGACATTGAGCGTATGTCAGAATGCTGACATGAGTCAAGGCGGGATCGATCTACAAACGTCGCTGGGCTACCTCCTCAAAGAGGCGGCCACCGCGCTACGGACCGCGATGGGGGAGGTGCTGCGGCCGCTCGGCATGACGGTGACGCACTACTCCTGCCTTGAGTTGTTGGCCCAGCGCCCGGGGCTGTCAAACTCCGAGCTCGCGCGAGGCGCATTCGTGACGAGGCAGTCGATGAATGTGCTGCTCCAGACCTTGGAGCAGAAGGGCGACGTGACCCGACCCGCGCAAGCCCCGATCGGTCGAGCTCTTCCCACCCGACTCACAACACAGGGCCGGCAAAACCTTGAGCGGGCGTCCGCAGCGGTCCGCGCCGTCGAAGTTCGCATGCTGTCCGGAATGACAGCAGATGATCAATCGGCGGCGTTCACGTCGCTGCGGAGCATGATCGATTCTCTACGCAACGACTGACCGAGATTTGGATGGGCTCCACTAGGCGATCTCTCGGAGCGGGATCCACTCAACACTGCGTCGCTGACGAGATCCGGCGCATCTCCCACGGCGCGATGCTACAGGCGGTCGACGTCGCGGTGAAGAAGTCTCATACAGCCCCTCGGCGAGCGACGTGCACGTCGGACACCTGACGCTCGGCAAGTCTGCCCTCCGACACGGTCGCCTCCGGGAGGCGTTGACGGGATCCCGCGACTTAGCAAGGATCGCGGCATGGTCCTGTTCTTCCTTCACGGCGCCGGCGGACACGACGAAGACCGAACGCTGGCCGACGCAATCGCCGCCGAGCTCGGGCTGCCGCTGGAGTACCCTCATCTTCCCGAGGACGACATGTCTGTCGAGCATCAGGCGCTTCGTGCGGGCAGCCCTCGAAGCCGTCGCTCCCGATGACTTCGTCGTCGCCCACTCGTTCGGGGCCACGATGCTGCTGCAGATACTCGCCGAAGGTGTGCGCGTCGCGCCCCGGTGGGTCACGTTGCTCGCCATGCCCGACTGGAGCCCAGAAGGCTGGAACGTCGCGGACTACGCATTCACGGGGCCCGAGCCTACACAGAACATCTCGCTCCACCACTGTCGGGACGATGAGGTCGTGGAGTTCGCCCACCTCGCCCTCAACGCCAGAAGACTCCCCCGCGCTGCGCGGCACGCGCACGACTCCGGCGGTCACCAATTCACCGGGCTTGCTCCCGAGATCGCCCACGACCTTATGGGCGTCCCGCCCCGCTGAGCGACGCGACTCGACCAACAGAGCCCGAGGAGGAGGCGGAAGCCCTCCGAGTCGAGCTCCAGCCCGCACCTCGTACGCGCAGCGACCGAACAGGGATCAGCGTGCGCTCCTCCCGGTGCGCACGATGCGGGCGGTGACTGTGGCGTGTGGGTGTTTTCGTGTCAGAGTGCGGGGGTGGGCAAGCGGAATGTGCTCGTCGAAGGCGGGTCAGGGACAGGGAAGACCGGGGTGTGCGATGAACTGAGTCGGCGCGGGTTCGATGTGGTTCATGGTGATCGTGTGTTGGCGTACCAGGGTGACCCGATAACGGGTGCTCCGGTGAGCAGGGTGACGGGGCTCGCGGTTCACGCTCATCATCTCTGGCGGGCAGATCAGGTCCGTGCGCTGGCCGATGACAGTCGGGCGCCAGTGACCTTCTTCTGCGGCGGCTCGCGGAACGTGGACGAATTCATCGACGTCTTCGATGCTGTGTTCGTGCTGGACGTGGACCTCCCGACGCTGCGTCGCCGGCTGGATTCCCGTCCCGCAGATGAGTGTGGTGGCGCGGGTCGGGTCGAGGAGCGCGAGCTGATCGAACGACTTCATCTTTCAGGGAACGACGTCCCCTCTGAAGGCGTGCACATCGATGCGACCGCGCCACTTCGCGAGGTCGTCGATGAGATTCTGCACCTGTGCGGCCTTGGCTTTGAAGCATCCCGCGACTGACAAACGAGCCGTCCGTGTAAGGTCCTAGGCGCGTGTCGACACGCCAAATGGCACCTTCGGCGGTATTGACTCGGGAGGCTGCTTCGAAGCCCGTTGACTGGTATCGGGCTGGGTCGGCTGTACGGCGTCCGAAACGGCATCAAACTCGTCGCGAAGATACCTCGGAGCCTGAACGCGCCAGGCGTCGGTTACGAGCTCGGCGAGGTGGTCTGCCTTGATCGCGGCCAGCCGAAAAGCCACTTTCGGCTCGCTCCAGGGGGTGGTCGTCCGCAGGAACACGTCGGGCTGCATCTGGACCAGTGCGACTGCATCCATCCGGTCTGCGACCTTGACGGCGACGACGAGCTCGGTTGCGAGAATCGCTCGAATGTCGTCGGGGATGCTGGGCCACGGGTGACACTCCCACGCATACGGCTTCCTCCGGACGAACCAGGCGATGCCGCCCGTCGTCGCGCGCTCCTCGCTGCCGGGCAGGCCATCGGCGATCCTTCGCACGTCATCGAGGGTGGCCACGGCGCGAGCCTACGCCGCCCCCGCGACATCCACGCCCCTCTCGGCGAGCAGACGACTGCTCCAAAGCGATCCGCTCAGGCGTCGGTAACCTCATCGTCTGGTCGGCCTGCCCACCACTCCGAGACGGAGCCGATCGGCCTGGCACAGCAGGTACTGCTGCTCGAGGACGCTGGTCGCCCGGCGCGCCGCCTCCGCATACTCGGAGGCCGCGACATCCGTCTCTCCCGCTCGTTCGTGCAGGTAGGCGAGCGCCGCATGGAACCTTGGCACCTGGGCATCCACCTTGGTGAGCGCCGCAAGGCCCGCCTGCGGACCATCTGCTTCACCGACAGCGAGCGCGCGACCGAGTCGGATGACCGGCGAGTCACCGAGACGGAGGAGCTCGTCGTACCACTCGACGATCTGCACCCAGTCGGTCTGCGCCGCGCTCAACGCATCCGCGTGGAGCGCGGCAATGGCAGCCTGAGCCTGGTATTGGCCGAGGCGGTCTCGGGCCAGCGCCCGCTGCAGAATGTCGACGCCCTCGGTGATCGACGCGGTGTCCCACAGGGCGCGGTTCTGCTCCGCCAGCGGAATGAGCCGGCCGCCGACCACTCGTGCGGGCCGCCGCGCATGGTGCAGAAGCATGAGTGAGAGCAGACCGCTGACCTCGGGGTGGTCGGTGAGCACGGCGAGCTGACGAGTCAGGCGGATCGCTTCGATCGAGAGGTCGACCTCGCCGGAGTAGCCCTCGTTGAACAGCAGGTAGAGAACGCGCAGCACTCGCGAGAGATCACCGGGCTGGTCCAGCGGGATGCCGGCGAGTCGCTGTTTCGCACGACTGATCCGCTGCGCCATCGTCGACTCTGGCACCAGGAAGGCATCGGCGATCTGGCGGGTCGTCAGCCCCGCGACCGCGCGCAGCGTAAGGGCGATCGAGGATGTCGCGGTCAGCACCGGATGCGCGCACAGGAAGTACATCGCGAGCGTGTCTTCGCGCTGTGGAACCGGCCCGGTTTCCGGCTCGTCGGCGTGGCGCTGCTCGCGCGCGGCGCGCGCCGAGTCGCTGCGCACCTGGTCGAGGAACGCCCGCCACGCGACAGCGACCAGCCAGGCCCGGACGTCTCGAACCTCGTCGAGGTCGGGTCGCTCCAGCGCTCGCAGCAGGGCCGTCTGAACGGCATCCTCGGCCGACGCGAAATCGGCGCCGCGCCGGACGAGGATGCCGGTGATCTCGGGGATCGCTCGACGCAGAGCGGTGGCATCCGCGATCATCATCCCGCGTCTGCCGGGGGTGCGCCCATCACCTCGCGAAGCTCGAGCCACTCACCAAGCGGCGTGCCGCCGGCCCACGGCGCTGCGGACAGCTCCGAGGCGAGCTCGAGCGCGCGATCGTATGAGTCCACTTCGATCAGCATCCAGCCCGCGATGAGATCCTTCGTCTCGGCGAAGGGGCCGTCGACGACCGGCGGGCGTCCCTCGCCGTCGAAGCGCACCCACGCGCCGTCCATCGACAGTCCCTCCGAGGAGACAAGTTCGCCGGACGCGAGAAGTCGCTGCTCCATGTCCTTCATGTACTGGACGTGCGCGTTCCATTCGTCCGGCGTGAGCTGGTCCATCGGAACCTGGTTCACCGCAGGGCGACCACCGCGGTAGTGCTTGAGCATCAGGTACTTCGGCATGTCAGCCTCCCGTTCGTGCGGCCCATTCTGGCCGCTTCATGAAGGAGACGGAACGGAGGCAGCGTTCTCGACATCCGCGCTGGTTTCCTTCCCGTTCGACGCGTCGCCGAACGACCGCGAGCCGGTCACCGTCCGACCTCATCCTCCGGGCCGCGTGGAGCGCTATGCCGCGTCGGGATAGAGCAGATCCAGAAGGATGCGCGTCGCCGCGGCGGGCGCGAGGCCGTCGAGCTTTCCGGGCGGCACCGGGAGCGGCGGGAAATGCGCGGGTATCGGTGCGCTCGCGTCGATGGGCAGCCCGGCGGCCTGCTGCAGATCCGCCGCCGCGATGATGCCCTCGCGGTCGAGCGTGAGCCCTTTCGCATTGAGCTCGAGGATCGGGAGGGATCCCGACGCCGCGTGCCGAGCGGGCGATTCGAACAGCAGCGGCAGTCCGTGCCGGCAGGCGAAGTCAGCGGCATCCTCGATGTCGACGATCTCCGTCGCGCCCGCCTCGTTCATCGATGTCGCGGCGACCCAGTGGACCCCGGCCTGCCACAGTGCCTCGATGAAACCGAAGGTTCCCGGCATCCTCCGCGGGTCGAACACCTGCACCCACGGCCGGCCGTCCCGGTCGGAAACGAGGTGGGCGGGAATCTCGTTCGCGGGGTGAGCCGGCGCCCGAACGGCGATCATGCACGCCAGCTCGGCAGCGAACCATGGGCTTTCGAGGAGCCCCCTCACGTCGGGAGATAGGGATGTCGCGTCAATGAGATCGACGAATTCTCGAGCGCCGACGCAGATCCCGAGCGGCTTGAATCCCCGAGCTGCGCCCTTGATCGCCATGATCCGCTCGGCGACACCGTCGTGAGCTCCATCGACAAGGAGCCCGAACACCGTGCCGAAGTGAGCGCCGACGACCTCACCCGACTGGATGAGCGAGACGGCGCGAGCGATCGCAGCCCTGTCATCGAAGGAAGCGATCTCCACGGCTTCATTCCATCACGGCATAGCGGTCGGATCCCGTCGCAGCCGTCGACACTGTTGCCGCTGGGCCACTGTCCCTAGTGTGTTGGCCATGCGCTCCATGCTGCGCTTCCTTCCGGTCGGCCTTGCGCTGCTGTGCGTCCAATTGGACTTCTTCTCGCTCAACCTCGCCGTTCCGACCATCGCCACGTCACTCGACCTGCCTGTCACGGACCTGCAGTGGCTGACCAGCGCGTATCTGCTCGGTATCGGCGCCATCACCGTCCCATCAGGCCGCCTCGGAGACATCCTGGGACGTAAGCGGGTGGTGATCGCGGGCCTAGTGATCTTCGCCGTCACGTCCGCCATCTGCGGCGCCAGCACGGAGCTTCTTCCGCTCGTCGTCTCGCGCGCCATTCAAGGGGTTGGCGCGGCGCTCATCCTGCCCAACGCCTTCGCCCTGGTGACGAACCAGACATCCGATAAGGAGCGTCCCGTCGTCATCGGCACCATGATCGGGTTCTCCGGCATCGGCACCGCGATAGGCCCCGTCGTCGGAGGGCTGCTGGCCGCGACCGTCGGATGGCCCTGGGTGTTCTGGATCAACGTGCCCGTCGCCGTCGCCGCGATCATCGGCGCGCTCGGGTTGCGGGAGTCGCGCAACGACGCACTCGGCAGGAACCTCGGCGGCCTCGACTGGTGGGGCATCGCCACCGTCGTCCTCGGCCTCACCCTCGCCAGCCTCGGCATCGACAATGTCAACGCCTACGGGTGGGCGTCCCCGCTGTCGAGCGGCTTCATGGTCGCGGGCGCGGCCATCCTGGCGGCCTTCGCGCTCATTGAACTGCGTGTGGCGAAGAATCCGCTCGTGCACCCCGAGCTCGTCCGGAACCGCCCCTTCGTCGCACTCCTCGTCGTCGGCACGATCGGAAACATCGGAGCGAACGTGTTCCTGCTGATGGCCACGTTCGAGCTGCAGAACGTCCGCGGCTTCACGCCGGCGGTGACGGGGCTTCTTTTTGTCAGCGCCTCGGTCGGGGTGGCGCTGTCGGGGCCGATCGGGGGCTGGGCCTGTGCACGGTGGCCCGCACCGCGCGTGCTCGCGGTGGCGAACGTCGTCGGTGCGGCGAGCCTCGTGCTGCTGGCATTGAGCGGCTGGCTACCGCTTTACCTCGTGGCGATGTTCGTCAGCGGCGTCACCTGTGGCATGGCCTACTCCGTCGCGCAGATCGGGGTGCAGTCCGCCGTTCCGCCGCAGCAGGCGGGCGAGGCGACGAGTTTCCTCCTGATGCCGGTCATCGCGCTCGGTGGCCTGAGCGTCGTGATCGCGAGCGGCGTCGTCGAAGCGATCGGGAACGGTACGCCCACCGCCGGCGGCATCGACGCGGTGCTGGTCGGTGCGGCGGCGGCAATGGTGGTGTCGGGCGTCTCGCTCCTTTTCGCCGAGCGCGCCGGAGCTCTGGGATCACCGGGCACGCCGGCTTCCTCCGGTCCCGCGGGTGCGAACATGGCGGTGTGACGGAGCCGGTTCAGCACGAAGCGAGGGAGACGCGTTTCGACGGCTGAATGGGCTACGGCTCAGGCGGTGCTGTCGAGCACCAGTCGGGCCGTCTCCGCTGGCTGGTCCCAGTGTGGGAAGTGACCGCAGTTCTCGAACCAGTGCAGCGTGGCATCCGGGAACAACTCCGTCGCCCGCGCTGCCTCGCTCGGAACGGTGACTCTGTCTTTCCGCCCCCATCCGATGACCATTCGGCCTTTGAGTGAACCGGCCGGGGCGCCCGCCTGGCGGGGCCCGTTGATCAGGGCATCGAGGGCTGGGTCGAGGCTGGTTGATGTCTTGAACCCCCGAAGCTCGTGCAGCACCAGGTCCTGCGGCAGTTTCCAAGGATGAGCGGAGAACTGCAACAGCAGGGCGGTGCGGCCCACGCGATTGCCCGTGAGGACGGGGAGTGCCGGTTGTATCCGGCGCACCAGAGCGACGGAGGCCTTGATACTCGCCCCGAAGATCGCAGCCTGGCGGTCGTTCCAGAACCCACCGGGCGCCAGTGCGACGGTGGTGCCCGCATGCCCGCGCCGCGCCATCTCCATCGCCATCCGTGCGCCCATGGAGCTGCCGACCACATCGATGTCGCCCAACTCCGCGTCGCGGACAAAGGCTTCGACAGCATCGGTCAGCGTGGCGATCGTGGTTTCCCCGCTCAGCGGCGCGGACTTTCCGCACCCAGGGAGGTCGACGGCGATCACCTCGCGTTCGGCTGCCAGCGTCGGGATGATCGGAGACCAGTTGCCGCTACTGGAACCGAGCCCATGAATGAGGAGCAGTGGTTTGCCGGAGCCTTGCCGGGTCGAGTGCAGCATGGGTCCAACGTAAGGTGGCGGGGTGCGCCCGCCGAGGCGGTTGCCAAAGGGGCACCGAGGGCATACGCATCCTTTCGGATCTGGTAGCGACTCCGCTCCGCTTCGCCGAAGCCGCCCATCGACCGGTCCGTGCGCCGGGGCGTTAGGGTTGCCGGATGCTCCGCCTCATCGCCCGCATCTACTGGGCGTTCAGCAGATGGACTCTCGTCACCGAACCTGCACCCGCCCGGCCCACCGTGGTCCTCGGGGCGCCGCATACTTCGAACTGGGATTTCGTGCTCATGCTGGGGATCGCGTGGCGCCTGAAGATGCGCTTCCGCTGGTTGGGCAAGGAGAGTCTTTTCCGCGGGTGGCGGGGCCCGATCATGCGTGCGATCGGCGGCATCCCGGTCGACAGGTCGAACCCCGCCGGTGTCGTCGATGCGCTCGTCAGCCGCATCCGGGACGGCGACGTGTTCGGCCTCGTGGTGACGCCGGAAGGAACCCGGGGTGGTGTCGCCCACTGGAAGTCGGGCTTCTATCGGATCGCCCGCGAGGCGGGCCTCCCCGTCACGCTCGGCTACGTGGATCGCACCACGATGACCACTGGGCTCGGGCCGACGCTTTCGCTCACCGGCAACGTCAGCGCGGACATGGACGCCATCCGCGCCTTCTACGCAGACAAGGCGGGAATGCTTCCGGCGCTGCGCGTCGAGCCGCGGCTGCGCGAGGAGGACGATCCTCGCCCGGCCACCTCCGCCTAGCCGAAGGTGCCGCTTGACCTCCGACGGAAGGGCGCGGGGCGCGGGCCAACCACCTGCCCAGGGTTAGCCTGGGTGCTTTCACAGACCTGGCGAAGCGCTATCTGGGAGTCGATCGCGCCGATAAGGAGATGGGGGCTCATGGACGCCAACGCGCGGATGCCGGACCCCCAAGAGCTCGGGCATATCTGCCGCGTTCTCGGCGGATGGCAAGACGACGACGGACCACTGCATCTGCATCCGGGTGATCTCGGGTGGTACTCGCTACGAGGATCTGCAGCCACTGCCGCTGCGACGCGTGTGTGGTCCGAGAACGGCACCATTGTCGCGATCGCACTGCTCGACGGCCCCGACCTGCTGCGGTTCGCGATAGACCCGGCGCGGAGCCAGGACGCCTCGCTCGCATCTCGAATCTCGTCGGACGTCGGCAATGCGGAAGCCGGTGTCTTGAAACCCGGAAATGCGACGATCGAAGCGCGCGGCGCGACTGCTCTCGCCGAAGAACTTGCGAGCCACGGATGGGTGCCGGACGAGCCGTGGACACCTCTGCGCCGGGATCTTGCAGAGCCCGTATCCGTGGGGGTTTCCGGGCTTCGCGTCGAGACGGTGGAGCCGGAGCGCACCGCGGAATGGGTGGCCGTTCATTGGTCGGCTTTCCGCGGGACGCCAATGCCCCGCGAGCGCCTTCGAAGTTTTGTCGATGGGTGGTGCGCGGCTGCCGAGACTCCGTTCTTCGAAGCCGGGCGCATCCTCCTGCTGCGAGACGAACACGACCGCCCGGTCGCTGTCTCCACCGTGTGGTCCGGCGGCGCCGGGAGTCCGGGGCTCATCGAGCCGTTGGGAGTTCATCAAGAGCATCGCGGGCGAGGGTACGGCGCAGTGATGTCACGAGCGGCCGCGGCTGCCCTGCGCGAAATGGGTTCGTCCAGCGCAACGGTATGCGCGGAAAGCTCCAACGTCGGTGCGATCGCAACGTAACTTGCGGCCGAGTTCGTCGCCGACACGGAGGTCCCCGACTGGCGCCGCGATGGGTGATGCGCCACCGATTGCTCGCGAAGACTGCGGCTGAGACGGTTCGGGGCGGACGTGCCGCAGTTGCCGTCCGATCGCGTGGAATGTCTGCAGCAGCGAGATCGCTTCAACAGGTGTGAGCAACGACGTCATCGATGCCCTGCACCAAAGTCAGATCATCGACCTGACGACGACCGGTCGCCGTAGCGGTCTGCCGCGCCGCATCGAGATCTTTCTCCACTATGAAGACGGTGTGCTGTTCATCACCGGGATGCCCCGTCGAGACCGCACCAGGGACTGGATACGCAACATCACCGCAGACCCCCGTGTCATCGTGCATCTGAAGCAGGGAGTCGAGGTCGACATTCCTGCCACGGCACGCGTGATCGCCGATCCAGACGAAGCACGGCCGCTCATCGAGGCCGCCGCACGCCGATGGCGCAGAGACGATGTCGAGGAGATGATCGCGCATAGCCCGCTCATCGTGCTGACGGTCGCTCCTTCGCCCCCCGCCTGACGGAGCTCCAAGCCGCTCGACGCGATCCTCGGCGCAAAGGGGCCGAGATTTCCTGCGGTGTGAAGGCGAACGCAACGGGACCGCATAACACGACCCGTTCGCGGGCGGCCCCGCGCGATACTTCGGCGCTTCGCTGGCGCTGAACGCGCAGATCGCGGCCTCGGCGGCACCCCGGTGCGTCCAGGCTCGCTCACGCTGATGTCCCACGGGCGGACGCCGGAAAAAGACACCAGTCCGCTGTTACGTCCGCACGCCTCGCTTCTGCTTCGCGCACTGCCCGCTGAAGGATCGGTCAGACGGCCCGGATCTCACTCACCGGTGTGTGCATCGGGGTCGCTGTCACCGGACGGGGAGGGGTCGATCAGGCGGCGTGGGCCGGGGCCTTCCCGACCGAGCCGGTCGTCCGGGTTGAAGAGCGTGCATCGGTCGATGGACAGACAGCCGCAGCCGATGCATCCAGTGAAGTCGTCGCGAAGCCGGTGCAGTTCCCGGATTCGCTCGTCGAGCAGGCGTCGCCACCGGTCGGAGATGTGTTGCCAGTCGTCGCGGGTGGGTGTGCGTCCGCCGGGCAGTGAATTCAGTGCCTCGGCGACATCCTTGAGCGGAATGCCGACGCTGCGCGCGATCCTGATGAACGCGACACGCCGCAACATCTCGCGACGGTAGCGGCGCTGATTGCCGGAAGTGCGATCGCTGCTGATGAGGCCCTGGCGCTCGAAGAAATGCAGGGCCGACACCGAGACGCCGGCGCGTCGCGCCAGCTCGCCCACCGTCAGGCTCGCCCTCGGGGATGCCACGTGCTCGTTCATTTGACCTCAACAATACTTCAGGTTTTAGCGTCGGGACATGACCGATAACGAACCGACTCCTTACCTCGTCGTGCCGGACGTAACGGTGCTCCGCGCGGAGCAGATGATGGCCGCACCGATTCGGCCTTCTCGACTCGGTCGACTCTTCCGAATCGCCATGGTGGGAGTGGCGACAGCCGTCAAGGTTCTGCGCCGACGATTGCATGAGCGGGGCGCTCTGAGTGATCGAGAAGCCCTCGCATCAGCGCCTCGATCGCGATCGCGGGGTCGAGTTGCTCGGCAGAAGCGAGAAGCCGGCGTGTGATCAGTCCGTAGACGAGAGCGAGCAGCATGCGAGCTCGTCGACGAGCGACTGCGCATCGACAGGAGGAGCGACGGGAAGCGATCGGCCCGCCCAGAGCGTCACGCGCCGAGGCTAGCCCCGCCCCGGCACCTTCGCCTTCACGATCGGAATCGGCCACTGGGTGACATCCAGTTCGACGAATGCCTCCTGGTAGTCGGTAATCTCGGCTGTAGGAACGCGCCCCACGACACGGCCGAGCCAGGGGTTGTTCGTGAGGCCGGGCAGCGTGGCGACCCGTGCGTCCGACTCCGGCGGGCCAGCGTATGTGAGATCAGCCTCGCCGGAGTCCTCAGCGCGAGGTTCACGGATCCGGTCGCGATCGGCGTCGAAGAACTCGACGCTGAACGGCCCCTCATCCGCGTACCAGCCGTACGCGTCGACGCGCCGAAGGCGGGTCAGCGACGCATGCTCAACAATGATTCGGCGGTTCTCATCGAGGAGCTCGGCAACCCAGGGCAGGTCGGCGATGTGATGGGCACTCGGGAGAAGAAGGACGGGCCCACGGTCCCACATCACCCGGGAGCGGAGCGACACGGCGAACTCTGTGTCGCGAACCGTCGCGAGGAGGTGTGACCCCCACCTGCCTGCGCGCGAGTCCATATCCACAACCCTGACACAGCTATCAGCTCGTTGACGCGTGCACTGTGGCGCGGGGGATCCGCCACATAGGAAGCGCAAAGGTACGTCCAACGGCACGCCAATCCCCGCCCTCGAATGTTGCTGCAACGCACCGATAGAGGAGGACGCCGTGAGCAACACCCCCGAACCCGACCACACCCCGCAGGGCCCAAGCTACGAGGGGCGTGTTCTGCCCCGTCCGGAGGATGAGGTCGTCGACCAGGGCGCCGGATTCGATGTCGCGACCATGGTCAGCCGTCGACGGGTGCTCACGCTGGTGGGACTCGGCGTCGGCGCGGCGACTCTTGCCGCGTGCGCGGCGACGACCGAGTCATCCGCTGGTTCGACCTCGACCGCCACGACAGACTCGACCCCCACGACCGACGCGACCGATGCGACGGACTCGACGACCACCACGACCACGACGACGGCGGCCGGAGAGATCCCCGAGGAGACCAACGGTCCCTACCCCGCGGATGGCACGAACGGCGTGAACGTGCTCGAAGAGTCGGGCATCGTCCGCAGCGACATCCGGTCCAGCCTCGACGGCGGCACGACCGCCGAAGGCGTGCCCCTGACCTTCACGTTCTCCGTGACCGACATCGCCGGCGGCGACGTGCCGTTCGAGGGTGCCGCGGTCTACGTGTGGCACTGCGACGCGCAGGGTCTTTACTCGATGTACTCCGAGGGGGTCGAGGACGAGACGTTCCTCCGCGGCATCCAGGTCGTCGACGCCAACGGCGAGGCCACGTTCCAGACGATCGTGCCGGGTTGCTACACCGGCCGCTGGACGCACATCCACTTCGAGGTGTACCCCGATGTCGCATCCGCGACCGATGTCTCGAACGTCATCGCCACGTCTCAGGTGGCGTTCCCCGAAGAGATGCTCAACGCCGTCTACGAGCTCGACGCCTACTCCGGCTCGGCCCAGAACCTGGCGCAGATCGGCGGCCTCGCCAATGACAACGTCTTCAGCGATGGCACCGAGCTGCAGATGGGGACGTTCAGCGGTGACACCTCGTCCGGCTACGTCGGCACCCTTGCCGTCGGTGTGGACACCGCAACCACCCCGGGCGTCAGCGCCGGCGCCGGTGGCGGGCAGCCGCCGTCCGGCGGAGGCCCTGGCAACTGACCTCTCGACACATCAGAAAGGAACGCTCATGCTGCAGAACCTCACGGGCTGGCACGCCCTCATCATCCTCGCCGTCATCGTGCTGATCTTCGGAGCCGCGAAACTCCCGGCGCTTGCACGAAGCGTCGGTCAGTCGATGCGCATCCTGAAGGACGAAGTCCGGGAAAGCCCGGAGGACGCTCCCACCCACCGAGCGGATGGCGCGGGGGCGGCGTCTCTCCCGCGTGACGCGTCGACCGCGCCCCGGCAGGCCGCCCGCACCACTGCAGGCGCGGGAGGAGTGGGCACGTCATGACCGCCGCGACCGTCGCCCGAGGCGACATGCCCCTCGGATCGCATGTGAGCGAAGCCCGTCGGCGTGCCGTCCGGGCGGCGGTGGCGCTCACGATCGGCATGATCGCCGGATTCGTGTTCTCGGACCAGGTCATCGATGTGCTTCGCGCCCCGATCGAGGTCCTCGCCGAGTCGCGCGACGCGAGCCTGAACTACGACTCTGTGACCGGAGCGTTCGAGCTCAAGCTGAAGATCGCCCTGTTCGCAGGAGTCGTGCTCTCGAGCCCAATCTGGATCTTCGAGCTGTTCGGTTTCGTCTCGCCCGGCCTCACACGTCGTGAACGTCGGCTCACGGTCGGGTTCTCCTTCGCCGCACTCGCGCTGTTCGCCACCGGAAGCGTCACGGGTTTCCTCCTGTTCCCGCACATGGTCGAGTTGCTGGCGAGCTTCGCGTCGGCCGAGGACAGCACGATCCTCAATGCCGCGTACTACGTCGACTTCGTGATGAAGATCGTCGTGGCCACCGGCATCGCCTTCACCCTGCCGGTTTTCATGGTGCTGCTCAACGCGCTCGGACTGGTGTCAGCCCGCACGCTCCTGCGCAGCTGGCGTCTCATCGTGGTCGCGATCGTCGTCTTCAGCGCCCTGGTCACCCCCGCGGCGGATGTGCTGTCGATGTTCCTCATCGCCGTGCCGATGGCGGCGCTCTTCGCCGGCGCACTCCTCATCACTCATCTTCACGACCGCCGCGCGGCCCGGCGCGCGAGCGCCGCTGGCCTTCCCGACCCCGTCGCCACGCCCTCGGGTGTCTGAAGCACCCCGACCCAAGGAGACCCCGTGTTCGGCCTGACCTTCGAGAAGCTCTTCGTCGTCGCCGTTCTCGCTGCGCTGATCATCGGACCGCACCGCTTGCCCCACCTCGCCCGCCGGGCGGGAGAGATCGTGAGGGGACTGCGCGCCTTCGTCGAGAGCACGCGCACCCAGGCCGAGAACGACCTGGGGGTTCCGCTCGACCGTGCTCGCTGGGAGACCATGGATTTTCGCCAGTACGACCCCCGGCGGATCGTGCGCGAAGCTCTCGAGGATGCCCCCCCGCCGAGAGCCGGCACGGCAACTTCGGCAGTGACTCTCGACGATCCTGTCTCTCCCGGCATCGACGACCCGGACATCAGCTCGGGCTCCGTTGCGGAGCTGCCTGCCACCCCGCGGCTGGCCCGCCCGAGCTCAACCGGGCGCGGACAGAAGTACGTCGTCTCAGGTTCGGCGGCGCACCCCCGCCGCATCCTGGTTCCGGCATCGATTGAAGAGGATGCCGCGCCTGCGCCGGCGACCAAGGTCGCCCCGAGCGAGGAGAACGCGGGCGTGGACGCCGTGCGCGTGGTCCTCTGACGCAAGCGACACGCGCTCCCCACACCGACCCCCGCTGTCGAAACCGACCGCGGGGCAGCGGGTTTCGACGGTGCAGGTCGGTCTCAGCGTGGCGGCCGACGGAAAGGAGGTTCCTTACGGAGGAGTGTCGATCGGGGACGCGTTCGATCGTCACCCCAGTGACGCCGACTCCGGCGCACGAAAGGATGACATCATGCGATACGCACTGCTCTTGCACTACCCCGAGATGACCGCGGACGAACTCGGCGCCGAGGCGCTGGCCGAAGGGATGCGAGCCTTCGACGACTACGCGAAAGCCCTCGATGCGGCGGGTGTTCTCATCAGCGCCGAGGTGCTGCAGCCCTCCAGTCTCACTACGACAGTCACGGCAGCGAACGGTGCACTCCAGGTGCAGGACGGCCCCTTCGCCGATACGAAGGAACAGTTGGGCGGCACCTTCGTCATCCAGGTCGACAACCTCGATGACGCCATCGCCTGGGCGGGTCGTGCGCCGTCCGCGCAGTACGGCTCTGTCGAGGTGCGCCCGTCGGGCACCTACTTCGCCGACGGTGCGTGGCAGGCCTTCGATTACCGATGACCGCGGAGAGTCACGCCAGGGCCGTCGCCGAGCGCACGGCGCGGGTGTCATACGGACGCGTTTTGGCGGTGGTGGCGTCGAACACACGCGACGTCGCCCTCGCCGAGGACGCCCTGGCCGATGCTTTCGAGCGAGCCTTGCGGCTCTGGCCCCGCGACGGCGTCCCTGCGAATCCGGAAGGGTGGGTGATCACCGTGGCACGAAACCGACTGCGAGACGCGCTCGGGTCTGCAGCTCGGCGAACCTCTGCTGATCTCGACGACGGCCTCGCGGCGCGCCTCGCCCACCCGGCGTCCACCGATGCCCTCGACGAGCTGGAGCGGCTCGAGAGCATTCCCGACCGCCGATTAAAACTGCTCTTCGCCTGTGCCCATCCCGCGATCGACGCCGCCGCACGCACGCCCCTCATGCTGCAGACGGTGCTGGGGTTCGAGGCGTCGGAGATCGCCGCCGCCTTCGCGGTTCCGAGCGGGACGATGGCCCAGCGACTCGTGCGGGCGAAGCGTCGCATCCGCGGTGCCGGCATCCCGTTCCTCATCCCGCGCCGCGACGACATGCCCGCGCGTCTGCCCGCAGTGCTCGAAGCGATCTACGGCGCATATGCGATCGACTGGCTGAATCAGGGCGACGAGCCGCGCGAGTCGCTCGCGGACGAAGCGCGGTGGCTCGCGGTGCTCACCGCCGCGCTGCTGGGCGACGAGCCCGAGGCGTGGGGGCTTGCCGCGCTGCTGACGTTCGCCCAGTCTCGCGCGGCGGCCCGCATCGGCGATCCCTGGCCGCCGCTCGACGAGCAGGACACCGCGCTGTGGGATCGCGCACTGATCGCCGAGGGCGACGCGCTCCTGCAGCGGGCGTCGGACCTCGGCCGCCCGTTGGGGCGATTCCAGCTCGAGGCGGCCATCCAGGCGGTGCACTGCGACCGAGCCCGCACCGGAGAACTCGAGGTCGAAACCCTCGTGCGGCTCTACCGCGGACTCGTTGCCATCGCCCCCACCGAAGGGGCACGCGCGGCCCTCGCCGCGGCCGAAGCGCGTGCGGCGTCAGCCTCTCCGCTATGAGACTCCGGCTTGTCGAACCCGGCGCTGCGTCACTGTGCCGATGTGTGCTTGCTCAGCCCAGGAGCGCTGCTCGATTGCTGCGAGCCCAGTCTGCGAGTGATCGGGGTGCCCGACCAGTAAGGCGCTCGACGTCGTTGGTCTGCGTGGCGACCCCGTCGAGGCCGCGGCGGGCGACGCGCCCGAACTGCTGGCGCAGCCCCTCGGCCTTCCAGGCCGACACCCCGGTGGCTCGCAGGATCACAGCGAACACTCGGCTGGGAAGGTGGATGTACCGCACCCTCCTCCCCACACCCGCGGCCAGTTCCCGCGCGATCCCGCGGCCGTCGAGGAGTTCGGGCCCGGTGAGGATGGGCTCGGCACCCTCATGTGTTCCGTCCTGAAGGATCTGGGATGCCACGCGGGCGATGTCGGGGGTGTCGATCCAGGGAACCTGCCCGCGGCCGATGGTCTGCGGAAAGATGCCGCGCCGGATCGCCGGTGCTGATGCTTCGAAGTTCGTCATGAAGCCCGAGGCGTGCAGCAGGGTGTACTCGAGTCCGCTCGAGCGCACCAGCTCGTTCACGCGCCAGATCGCGCGACCCCAGGGCAGGGGTGAGTCCTCGACAGCGTCTGCACTCGAGAGGTGGACGATCGCTCTCACTCCGGCGTCGCGGGCGGCTGCGACGGCGTTGGCGCCGTGCTCTGCTTGGCGCTCGGTGGCGGCGACGACAAGGAAGAGCTGATCGACTCCCTCCAGGGCACGGGTGAGAGCCGCGGGGTCGTCGAGGTCGGCCACGCGAGCGTCCACGCCCATTTCGGCGAACTCGTTGGCCTGCTTCTGCTTCCTCACGATCACGCGGACGGGGACTCCCGCTTCGTTCAGAAGCTTCGTCGTCTTCCCGCCCACATCGCCTGTTGCTCCGGTGACCGCGACCAACTTGTTCATTGCGCCTCCATGTATCAGTTATCTGATACCCAACTCTATACCGCTACCATCGAACGGTGCCCTTCACGCCTCGGATCTCCCGCGAAGACGTCGACGGTCTCGCGGCCTGGGCTGTGATCCGCGCTGCGCGGGAGCTGGCGCGCCGGCTCGCGACGGAGCTGGCGCCGTTGCACCTCAGCCCCGTCGAATTCGGAGTGCTGGCGCAGTTGGCGGCAGCAGATGGCCTCAGCCAGGCCGACCTCGCCCGCGCGGTCGGGGTGAGGCCGCAGAGCATGACCGTTGTCATCGCGGGACTCACCGACCGCGGCCTCGTCGAGCGACGCGCCGAACCAGGTCGCGGCCGACACTCTCGTCTCACTCTGACGGATGACGGCGGTGCTCTCCTGGGCGAGGCGTGGACGGTCGCGGCTGCGAGCGACGATTGGTTCGGAGATGATCCTCAGCGCACCGCCTCACTCGCAGAGTTTCTGCATCCGCTTCTCACCCGCGATGACACGACAGGCTGACGGCGTCGGCTCCGCATAGAACTGGACGGCGTCGCCGAAGTGCGGCCCGAGTTCCTGCTCTGACGCAGCGGCGGGCCACCCGTACCCCACCGAAACCGACCCTGGGCGCCGAAACCGCGCGCAGCGCGGTGGGTTTCGACAGCGCGGGTCGGTCTCGAAGGGGCGGGGGGGCGAGGGGGCGCGCGGCGACGCTGCGCGCCGCCCCGCGCGTCACCGCGACCCGGTCGGCATGCCCATCCGCGCGAGCACGACGTTCTCGATCACCTGCACCACGTTGTAGAGCACGAGCGTGATGACGGTGATGAGCGCCACCGAGGCCCACAGCTCGTCGAAGCGCGCCGAGGCGCTGAACTTCTGGATCATCCCGCCGATGCCCTGACCGGTCGAGAGCCATTCGGCGAGCAACGCTCCGGTCACCGCGCCCGGCACCGACACCCGCGCCGCCGCGAAGAGCGACGGGAGGGCTCCGGGCACGTTGACCTTCCGCAGCTGCGTCGCCCGCCCGCCGCCGTAGACGTGGACGAGGTCGAGGCTCTCCTTCGACGCCCGGCTCAGGCCGAACAGCACCGACGCGAGCGCGGGGAAGAGCACCACGATCGAGCCGATCACCGCGACCGAGGCGGGAGTTCCGCGCCCGGTGATGAGGATGATGACGGGCGCGATCGCCACGAGCGGGACGCTTCGCAGCAGCAGTGCGAGAGGCATGACCCCCATCTCGACCGAGCGCGACAGCGAGAACGCGATGGCGAGGACGACGGCGACGAGCATGCCGACGACGAAGCCCAGTGCGGCATCGGAGAGGGTCTGCACGAGGAGGGGCGCCATCTCGGCACGGTGCAGCGCAGCATCCTCATCCGTGAAGAGGAACTGCCACACGTCCACCGGACCCTTGGCGACGTACGGCGAGATCCCCGTGAGGTTCACCACCGCCCACCAGAGCGCGACGACGATGACGAGGGTGAGGAGGGCGTTCAGGAGTGAGCGGCCGACGGCCCGCGCGGCGCCGGTCATGCCGCCACCGCCTTGCCCGAGACCCACGGCGTGACGGCGCGGGCGAGCAGCCCGACGACGGCGTAGCCGACGAGTGCCACGATCGCCGACAGCAGGAACACCGCCCACACGCGTGCGGAGTCGAGGTCGCCCTGCAGCCGGATGAGGGTGATGCCGACGCCTCGGTCGGTGGCACCCATGTACTCGCCGAGGATCGCGCCGAGGAACGCGGACGGGACCGCGATTTGGAGGGCGTTCAGGATGGCGGGAAGGGCGGCGATCAGCCGGACCTTGCGCAGCTGCATCCATCGGGATCCGCCGTAGACGCGCACGACGTCGAGGCTCGAGCGGTCGGACGAGCGGAAGCCGAGGAGCGCCCCGACGACGGTGGTGAAGAACACCGCGAGGGCGGCGAGGAAGATCGCCGTCGCGCTGGGGTCGCCCGCGCGGCGCGCGCCGCCGAGCACGACGATCGCGATGCCGCCGACGGCGACGACCGGCAGGCAGTAGCTCACGACCGCGATCTGCACGACGACCGTCTCGATCTGGGGGAGGAGCAGCACGGTCGAGGCGACGAGGAGAGCCAGCCCGTTGCCCCAGGCGTATCCGATGAGAGCCTCGGTGATCGTCACCTCGAAGACGCCGATGTAGGGGGCGAGGCCGTCGGTCCAGATGGTCTGGAACACCACGAACGGTGAGGGCACGGGGGTGAAGGTCGTGCCGGGCGGCGGCTGGAAGACGGTCGCCGAGAAGACCCACCACGCGGCGAGGAGCCCCGCGGCACCGATCAGCCCGGCGAGCCATCCGGGGATGCGGCGGACGCGCATCAGGCTTCCGCCGCGGCGCGCCCGTCGGCTCCGAAGAGCAGTTCCGACGCGCGGTCGACGAGGGCGTGGAACTCGGGAGTGCGCTGCAGATCAGGCGTACGGGGATGCGGCAGGTCGACGTCGATGATTTCCTTGATCCGCCCGGGACGCGGCGACATCACCGCGACGCGGTCGGAGAGGAAGATCGCCTCGGAGATCCCGTGGGTGACGAGAAGGGTCGTCGCGGGCTTCTCGGTCCAGATGCGCAGCAGCTCGAGGTTGAGGTTCTGGCGGGTCATGTCGTCGAGCGCGCCGAACGGCTCGTCGAGGAGAAGCACCGAGGGCTTGAGGGCGAGGGCGCGGGCGATCGACACGCGTTGGCGCATGCCGCCGGAGAGCTGGGCGGGCTTGGCCTTCTCGAAGCCGGTGAGACCGACGAGCGAGATGAGCTCGTCGATGTATGCCTTGTCGGCGCGGCGGCCGGCGACTTCGAAGACGAGCCGGATGTTGGCATAGACGCTCCGCCACGGAAGGAGCGCGTGGTCCTGGAAGGCGATGCCGAGCTCGCTGTCGCGCCGCAGCTGCGCGGGCGTCTTGCCGTCGACGCGGACGTCGCCCGTCGTCGGCGTCTCGAGGTCGGCGAGGATGCGGAGGATCGTCGACTTGCCGCATCCCGAGGGGCCGAGAAGCGCCAGGAACGAGCCCTTCTCGGTGTGCAGGTGGGTGTCCTGCAGCGCGGTCACGGTGCGGCCGCGACCGGTGGCGAAGGTCTTGGTCAGACCGTCGATGGCGATGCCGGAACCGCCGGCCGGCGCCGCCGACGGGGTGACCCCCGCTGACGGCGCCGCCGCGGCATCCGATGTTGTTGTATCGGTCATGATGGTGCGTCGCTCGGGCTACGGGAGGTAGTCGATGAGCTCCGGGTTCTCCTCGTAGATCTCGTCGATGATCGTGGTGTCGAACAGGTCGTCGACCGACACCTCCCAGCCGGCCGCGGCGAGCGAGGCCACGGTCTGCTCCTTGAGGGCGTCGGAGATGGTGAACAGGCCGTTCGCCTCGGTCTCCTCGGTGGAGATGAGGAGGTTCTGCGCCTCGATGCCGAGCGCGGTCTTCTCAGGGTCGAGGGCTCCGAAGACGGCCTCGAGCCCCTCCGACGACTCTGCGGCGGCCTCGTTGTAGTACTGCTCCACGAGGGTGACGGTGTCCTCGACCGGCTGCTGGAAGACCTCGGTCCAGCCCTTGATCTCGGCGGTGAGGAACGCCTCGAGCAGCTCGCGGTTCTCGGCGAGGTACTGGTCGGTGACGGTGAAGGTCTCGGCGACGTAGGGCACGCCGTTCTCGGCGTAGGCGAGGTTGGTGACCTCGTACCCGGCGAGCTCGACGGTGAGGGCCTCGTTGGTGAGGTAGGCCATGAAGCCGTCGACGTCGCCGTTCATCAGCGGGGTCGGGTCGAAGTCGACCGGGACGACGTTCACGTCGGCGGGGTCGATGCCGTTGGCGTTGAGCAGGGCGGCGAACACCGACGCGTTGGAGTCCTGCACGCCGATCGTCTTGCCGACGAGGTCTTCGGGGGTGGTGATGTTGCCGCCGTCGGCGAGGGACAGGATCGTGAACGGGTTCTTCTGGAAGGTCGCGCCGATGATCTTCAGCGGCGCCTCCTCCTCGGCGATCGCGGCACCGACCGACGCGGCGTCGCTGAGGGCGACCTGCACGGTGCCCGAGAGGAGCTTGGCGACACCGGTGTCGGGACCTGAGATGCCGATCACCTCGTTGAAGCCGGCCTCGTCGTAGTAGCCGTTCTCGTAGGCGTAGAACTCGCCGGCGAACTCCTCGTTCTTGATCCACGAGTACTGGACGCTGATCTCGCCGTACGAGGCCTCTTCGCCGTCGCCGCCGGCGGCGGTGGTCGTGCCGCCCGACGCGCAGCCGGCGAGGACGAGGGCGGATGCGACGAAGGCGGCGGCGCCGGCGGCGAGGCGGCCGCGGCGGCTCAGGGTGCTGTGTGTTGCCATCGGGTGTTGGCTCTTTCTTGTGCAGGTGGAGCTCAGGGATGTGATCAGGCGACGCTATGGCGCCGACGTTTCGAAGGTCGGCGCGGGGTGTTTCGGATGTGTGACGGATGGTGCGGGTCGGTGCGTCGCGCGAAGTCTCGGCGCGGGCCTCCGCACCGGGGTCCGTCGGCTAGCATCCCGGGATGCACGCGATACCGGCATCGTTCCTCGCGATGCCGCGCTGGTGGCACGACGACGAGGGCAGGGAGTGGCTGAGCGAGTTGCCGAGCCTGATCGACCGGCAGTGCGCCACGTGGCAACTGACTCCGGACGGTGAGATCCGCCACGGCTCGAATGCCCTCGTCGTTCCGGTTCGCCGCGGTGACGAGCCGGCGATGCTCCGGCTCGCCCCTCCGGGTGACGACGTCGCCGCGGAGGCGCGAGCGCTTCGCCACTGGGCGGGCGCTCCCGTGGTCGAACTCCTCGACCTCGACCCCCCTCAACGGGCCATGCTGCTCGAGAGGCTCGACGCGAACCGATCGCTGGCCTCCGAATCGGTCCTGGCGGCTATGAGTGTGCTCGGCCGCCTTGTCAGCGAACTCGCGACTCCCGCTCCCGTGACGGTACCGAGCACGCGCGAGATCGCTGCCACATCCCTGTCGACCTTCCCGCTCGACTGGGAGAGTCAGGGACGCCCCACGTCCCGATCCGTTCTGGACTCAACGCTCATCGCCGCAGCCGAGCTCTCGTCCGCGCCGGACGAGGATGCGTCGGTCAACGGCGACGTGCACCCGGATCAGGTGCTGGCAGGCCCTCGCCGCCGTTGGACCGTCGTCGACCCCGTGCTGCTCCGGGGAGACATCGAGTACGACGGCGCTCGGGCGCTGTGGTCCCTCCTGCCGCGGATGCGCGGGGACGACGACATCCGTCTCGCCTTCCACACGTTCGTCGACGCCGCGGGCGTGCCTGAGGAACGCGCCCGAGCCTGGGTCCTCGTGCGATCGATGTCGTATCTGCTGTGGGGCCTCGACCACGGATTGACTGTGGATCCGCCCAAGTGCCGGCGACTCCTCGAGGTGTTCACGTGAGTGCCCCCCGGAACGCGGCCCGTACAATCGCGAAGATGGAGCATGCTCGTGGCTGAAGACCGTGTGGATGCAGGACCGGTGGCTGCGGTCACCGACGACGAGGTCACCGTCAACGGTGCGCTCCGCTCGCTGGACGGCGTGCCGGTGCACACCAACGCCCTCGACTGGCTCCGCTCGTGCGGTCTGACGGGCAGCAAAGAGGGCTGCGCCGAGGGGGAGTGCGGGGCATGCGCCATGCTGATCCTGACGCCGCGGGCAGATGAGGGGGCGGATGTCGCGGGCGCGGCGTGGACCGCGGTGAACTCGTGCCTCGTCCCCGCCCAGGCGCTCCGCGGCCAGGAGATCGTGACCGCCGAGGGCCTCGGCACCCCCGAGGCGCTGCACCCGGTGCAGGAGGTCATGGCCGCGGGGGGTGGGTCGCAGTGCGGCTACTGCACGCCCGGCTTCGTCTGCAGCATGGCGGGGGAGTACTACCGGCGCGATCGCACCCCCGTCGGGGACGAGCGCACCCCCGCGGGGAGCGAGCGCACCCTCGCGGGGAGGGAGGGGAACGGGTTCGACCTGCATGCGCTGAGCGGCAACCTCTGCCGCTGCACCGGCTACCGGCCCATTCGCGATGCGGCATACGAGCTCGGGATGCCGGACGGTGACGATCCGCTGGCGGCGCGCCTGCGGCATCCGGCCCCGGACCCCAGCCCCACCGACGTCACCGTCGACGGCGCACGGTTCGTCCGCCCGGAGACCCTCGACGAGGCGCTCACCCTCCTCGCGAGCGAGCCCGACGCACGCCTGGTCGCCGGGGCCACCGACTGGGGCGTCGACGTGAACCTCCGCAGTGTGCGGGCCCCGCTCGTCGTCGCGATCGACCGGCTGCCCGAGCTGCGCGCGTTCCGCGCCGACGACGCCGAGATCGAGCTCGGCGCGGCGCTCACCCTCACCGAGGTCGCCGCCGCCCTCGGCGATCGCGTGCCGCTCCTCTCCGAGCTGCTGCCGCAGTTCGCCTCACCGCTCATCCGCAACCGCGCGACCCTCGGCGGCAACCTCGGCACCGGGTCGCCGATCGGCGATGCGCTGCCGGCACTCCTCGCCCTGGGCGCGAGTGTCGTCCTCGCCTCGCGCGACGCGGAGCGAGATGTACCGCTCGAGGAATATTTCACCGGCTACCGACAGACCGTCCGGCGCGACGACGAGATCATCCGCGCCTTGCGCTTCCCCGCGCCCCGCGGCGAGCTCGCCGCGTTCCACAAGATCGCCAAGCGCCGGTTCGACGACATCTCCAGCGTCGCCGTCGCGTTCGTGCTCGACCTGCGAGGCGGCGTCGTCGCCGACGCGCGCATCGGGCTCGGCGGCGTCGCCGCCACTCCTCTGCGCGCCCGCGCCACCGAGCAGGCGCTCATCGGCCGCGATTGGAGCCTCGCCACCGTGCGCGAGGTCGCCCCGGTACTCGGCGCCGAGGGCACCCCGATGTCCGACCACCGCGCAAGCGCGGCGTACCGCGCCGCGATGCTCGAGAACGCTTTGCGCAAGCTCTTCGCGCGGCATCCCAAGCCCACGGCCAGGGCGGTGGCGCGATGAGCGACCTTGCCCGGCGTCCCGCCGACCCGATCGTCGGCCGCACCGTCGCGCACGAGAGCGCGGCCCTCCACGTCACCGGCCGGGCGATGTACACCGACGACCTCGCCGTCGAGACCATGGGGGTGCTCACCGCGTGGCCGGTGCAGTCCACCCACACCCATGCGCGCGTGACCCTCGACGTCCTGCCCGCCTACGGCGTGCCCGGGGTGGTCCGGGTGCTCACCGCCGAGGACGTGCCGGGCGTCAACGACGCCGGGGTCAAGCACGACGAGCCGCTCTTCCCCGTCGAGGCGATGTACCACGGGCACGCCCTCGCCTGGGTGCTCGGCGAGACGCCCGAGGCGGCGCGGCTCGGTGCCGCCGCCGTCGAGGTGACCTACGAGCCGCTCCCGAGCATCGTCACCCTCGACGAGGCGATCGCCGCCGAGTCGTTCCAGGGCGCCCAGCGCACTCTCGCCCGCGGCGACGCGGCCGCGGCCCTCGCCGACGCCCCCCACGTGTTCGAGGGCGTCACCGCGTTCTCGGGCCAGGAGCACTTCTACCTCGAGACCCACGCGGCGCTCGCCCGGATCGACTCCGAGGGGCAGGTCTTCGTCGAGTCGTCGACGCAGCACCCGAGCGAGACGCAGGAGATCGTCGCCCACGTGCTCGACCTGCCGTCGCATCAGGTGACCGTGCAGTCGCTGCGGATGGGCGGCGCCTTCGGTGGTAAGGAGATGCAGCCCCACGGACTGGCGGCCATCGCCGCGCTCGGGGCGAGCGTCACCCGGCGCCCGGTGCGGCTGCGCCTGAACCGCACGCAGGATCTGACGATGACCGGCAAGCGGCATCCGTTCCACATCTCCTGGCGGGTCGGATTCGATGACGACGGCCTTCTCCAGGCGCTGGAGGCGACGCTCACCTCCGACGGCGGCTGGGCGCTCGACCTGTCGGAGCCGGTGATGAGCCGCGCGCTCTGCCACGTCGACAACGCGTACTGGATCCCGAACGTCCATGTCGTCGGCCGCGTCGCCCAGACCCACAAGACCTCGCAGACCGCGTTCCGCGGTTTCGGCGGTCCGCAGGGCGTGTTCCTCATCGAAGACATCCTCGGGCGCACCGCCCCCGCGCTCGGCCTCGATCCGGCGGAGCTGCGCAGTCGCAACTTCTACGCTCCCGGGCAGGACACCCCCTACGGCCAGGTGGTGAAGGACGCCGAGCGGATGCCCGCGATCTGGCAGCTGCTCCGCGCCGAGGCCCGGGTCGATGAACGACAGGCCGAGATCGCGGCGTTCAACGCCGAGCACGACGACGTCAAACGCGCGATCGCGATGACCCCGGTCAAGTTCGGCATTTCGTTCAACTTCACCGCCTACAACCAGGCCGGCGCCCTGGTCCACGTCTATAAGGACGGCTCGGTGCTGATCAACCACGGCGGCACCGAGATGGGGCAGGGCCTGCACACCAAGATGCTGCAGGTCGCCGCGACCGCGCTCGGGGTGCCGCTCACCCAGGTGCGGCTCGCCCCGACGCGCACCGACAAGGTGCCGAACACCTCCGCGACGGCGGCCTCGTCGGGTGCCGACCTCAACGGCGCGGCCATCAAGAATGCGTGCGAGCAGATCAAGGAGCGGATGACGGGGGTCGCCGCCGGGCTCCTCGGCACCGATCCGGATGACCTCGTCTTCGCCGGCGGCCAGGTCAGCGCCCCGCATCTGCAGCGCTCGGTGTCCTTCGCCGAAGTGGCCTCCGTCGCGTACTTCTCGCGGGTGCCGCTCTTCGCCGCCGGGTACTACCGGACCGAGGGGCTCTCCTGGGATCAGGAGCGCATGACGGGTTCGCCCTTCAAGTACTTCGCCTACGGCGCCGCGGCCGCCGAGGTCGAGGTGGACGGCTACACCGGCGCCTACCGGCTGCGCCGGGTCGACATCGTCCATGACGTGGGCGACTCGCTCTCGCCACAGATCGATCGCGGGCAGATCGAGGGCGGGTTCGTGCAGGGGGCCGGATGGCTCACCCTCGAGGATCTGCGGTGGGACACCTCCGACGGCCCCGGCCGCGGGCGGCTGCTGACGACCTCGGCGAGCACGTACAAGCTGCCGAGCTTCTCGGAGATGCCCGACGACTTCCGCGTGCACCTCTTCGCCGACGCGCGGGAGGACGGCGCGGTGTACGGGTCGAAGGCCGTGGGCGAGCCGCCGCTCATGCTCGCGTTCGCGGTGCGCGAGGCGCTCCGCGAAGCGGTCGCCGCCTTCGGCGAGGCGGGCCGTAGCGTCGAGCTCTCCTCGCCCGCCACTCCCGAGGCGGTCTTCTGGGCGATCGAGGCGGTGCGCGCCGCCCTCCCCGTCGCGCGCTAGCGGAGAGCGACGCCGATGGACTGGGTCGACGAGCTCCGACGGCTGCGGGATGCTCGCGTGCCGGCGGTGCTCGTTACCCTCGCCGCGGTGCGGGGCCACGCGCCGCGCAACGGCGGCGCGAAGCTCGTCGTCTCACCCGACCGGCTCTTCGGCACCGTCGGCGGCGGCAATCTCGAGGAGACCGCCATCGCCACAGCCCGCGAGATGATCGACGCGGGCGAGAACGAGCCGCGACTGCTGACCCTCACCCTGAGCGACAAGGCCGCGACCGAGTACGGTGTGCAGTGCTGCGGGGGAGAGGTGACGATGCTGCTCGAGCCGGTGCGCGTTGTGCCCACGGTCGCGGTCTTCGGCGTCGGACACGTCGGGCTGGAGCTCGCCCGCGTGCTCGCCCGCCACGAGATCGGGCTATGGCTCGTCGATGGGCGGGCCGACATGGTGGCCGAGGAGCGCCTCGGAGTTCCGGGGCGCTCGGGGATCTTCGCCGACGCCGTGGCGACCGTGCACGTGCGTCACGCCCCGGTGCCCGAGACGGCGATCGCCGAGTTGCCGGCCGGGGCGCACGTGCTCATCATGACCCACGACCACGTCGAGGACCTGGCTCTCGTCGACCAGGCGCTCCGCAGGAGTGACGTCGCGTCGATCGGTCTCATCGGCTCGCGCGCGAAGTGGGCGCGGTTCGCGGCGAAGCTCCGTGACCTCGGGCACACCGACGATGACCTCGCGCGGGTGACCACGCCCATCGGGGTGCCCGAGGTGTCAGGCAAGGCGCCGGCCGTCATCGCGGTGAGCGTCGCGGCGCGGGTGCTTCAGCTGATCGACGACGCGGCGCGCGCGCCGCGCGCCTGAGAACGCGGTGGCGTCAGCCGCCGAGGACGACGTTCAGCGGGGCCTCGCCCCGCGACATCCGCTCGATCTGGCGGCGGACGAGCCGCGCGATGCGGGGGCGCATCGCGCTCGATGCGCCGCCGACGTGCGGCACGACGAGCACTCCCTCGGTCGACCAGAGCGGATGAGCCGGGGGCAGCGGCTCGGGATCGGTGACGTCGAGCGCCGCACGGATGCGGCCGCGACCCGCGTGGTCGACGAGCGCGTCGGTGTCGATGAGCGGCCCACGGCCGACGTTGACGACGAGGGCGCCGTCGGGGAGCGCGGCGAGGAAGCCGTCGTCGACGAGGTGGCGGGTCGCGTCGCCGCCGGGCAGCGACGCCATCACGATCTCGGCATACGGGAGGAGGTCGGGGAGCTCGTCAACGCCGTGGATCGTCACGCCGTCTTCCTCGCGGTGCCGTGATGCCACCCGCGTGAGCTCGACCTCGAAGCCCGCGAGTCGCGCTTCGATCGCCTTGCCGATGCCGCCGTAGCCCAGGAGCAGGACGCGGCGGTCAGCGAGACTCGCCGCTCGTTCCGGGGCCCAGCGGCCCTCGGCCTGAGCGTGCACGAAGGCGGGGATCTGCCGCTGCGCGGCCAGCGCGAGGGCTACGGCGAGCTCGGCGGTGGACGTCTCGTGCACACTGGAGGCGTTGGCGAAGGTGTATGTCGGCGGGAGAATATCCCCGATGCCGTCGTATCCGATCGACTGGCTCTGCACCAGGCGGGTCTCGACCTGGTCGAGAAGCGGCACCGCGTCGGCGAGCGACATGTACGGCGGCACGACGATGTCGATGCGGGATCTCGGCGGCGGACCGTCCATCGCCCACTGGATCACCTCGACCCCCTCGGGCAGGGGACCGAGGTCGTCGGCGAGCTGGGCGGTCGGAACGGACACGACGAGATTCGCACTCACCGCTCCCACGCTACCCGGCGCGGCGGGAGTAGGTTCGGCGGCAGGAGGCGGCCGAGCGTGCCGGGATGGATATGGTTCCCGAGATCAACTACTGGGCGGTTCTCATCGCCACGGCCTCGACGCTCGTCGTCGGCTCGGTGTTCTACGCGCCGAAGGTGTTCGGCACCCGCTGGGCGCGGCTGGCGAACGTCGACATGAACAGACCCGGCGCCACCGCGGTCATCCCGATCCTCGTCACGATCCTCGTGAGCTTCGTCACGGCGTGGGTCCTCGCCGGAGCGATCAACATCGCATGGCACTTCTACGGGGGCGGGTATCTCCTCGCGGCGCTCGGCACCGCCATCATCCTGTGGGCGGGGCTCACCGCTGCGCGGATCATCACGCACGACGCGTTCGAGGGGAGACCGTCGTCGCTGACGGTGCTCACGATCGGCCACGAGCTGGCGACCTTCGTCGTGATGGCGCTGATCATCGGGGTCTGGCCGCCCGCCGGGACGGTCTGACGCGCGCGGCGCGGCTCAGGCGGCGGCGACGAGCGACGCGATCGCCGAGGTGAAGAACCGGCGGCCGTCGACGCCCGAGCGCATGGCTAGCCGGGTGTCGGGGCCGAAGCCCTCTTCGACGGCGTGCTCGGGGTGCGGCATGAGCCCGACGACATTGCCGCGCTCGTTGCGCAGCCCCGCGATGTCGTTGAGCGACCCGTTGGGGTTGACACCCAGGTAGCGGAAGGCGACGAGACCCTCGCCCTCGATGCGCGCGAGGGTGTCGGCGTCGGCGATGTAGCCGCCGTCGGCGTTCTTCAACGGGATGACGATCTCTTCGCCGTCGGCGAAGTCGGCCGTCCAGGCGGTCGACGTACTCTCCACGCGCAGGCGCTGGTCGCGTCGGATGAACTGCTGGTGGGCGTTGCGGATGAGCCCGCCGGGAAGCAGGTGCGCCTCGACGAGCATCTGGAAGCCGTTGCAGATGCCGAGCACCGGCATCCCGCCCGCGGCCGCGTCCTTCACCTCGGCCATGATCGGCGCCAGGGCGGCGATCGCTCCGGCGCGCAGGTAGTCGCCGTAGCTGAACCCGCCGGGGAGGATGAGGGCGTCGACGCCCTCGAGGTCGTGCGAGCCGTGCCAGAGCGCCACGGGCTCGCCGCCGGCGAGCCGCACGGCGCGACGGGCGTCGACGTCGTCGAGACTCCCGGGGAAGGTGATGACGCCGATCCGGGCGGTCACTCCACGACCTCCACACCGACCACGTCTTCAATCACGTCGTTGGAGAGCACCTCGGCGGCGATGCGACGGGCGGTGGCCAGCACCTCGTCGTCGACCTCGCCCTCGACGGTGAGCTCGAATCGCTTCCCGATCCGCACACCCGAGAAGCGATCGACACCGAGCCGCGTGAGGGCGCCGGCGACGGCCTTCCCCTGCGGGTCGAGCAGCTCGGCCTTGGGCATGACGTCGACGACGATGGTGGGCACGCCCCCATCTTACGGCTCGCCCGTCCGCGCGCCGTCGTGACCTGATCGTTACATAACTTCTTGGGAGCGCTCTCTTGACTTTCGTGAGAGCGATCCCATAGCGTCATCCGCAATCCCGTGGGAGCGGTTCCACGGAAGCCACATCCCGCACCGTGTCGCCGACACAGCATCGTGCTTACCCATCCACAAAGGAGTGATCGTGACGTCATCCACCATGCGAAAAGCGGCCGTCGCAGCCGCGATCGCATCATCCACCGCCCTCGTTCTCGCGGGCTGCAGCTCCTCCGGCGGAGACGCCTCCGGTGGCGGAGCCTCTGGTGAGGACATCACCCTCACCATCACCACGTTCGGCACATTCGGCTACGACGACCTGTATGCCGAGTACGAGGAAGCCAACCCTGGCATCACCATCGACGCCACCAACATCGACACGGGCGGCAATGCCCGGACCGATGCGTTCACCAAGATCGCGGCCGGCTCGGGACTGTCCGACATCGTCGCGGTCGAGGAAGGATGGCTCGGTCAGGTGATGGGTGTCTCCGACCAGTTCAGCGACCTGCGCGACTACGGCATCGAAGACCGCAGGGACGATTGGGTCGAGTGGAAGTACGAGCAGGCCACCGACGCCGACGGACGCGTCATCGGCTACGGCACCGACATCGGTCCCGAGGGGATCTGCTACAACCGTCCCGCTTTCGAAGCGGCCGGCCTTCCCACCGAGCGTGAAGAGGTCGCCGCTCTCCTCGAGGGCGACTGGGAGAACTACTTCGAGGTCGGGCGTCAGTACAACGAAGCGACCGGCGGGGCTTGGTACGACCACTCCGGATTCGTCTGGAACGCCATGGTCAATCAGCTCCCCGAGGGGTACTACACCTCCGACGGAGAACTGAACGTCGAGGGCAACACCGAGCTGGAGGAGCGTTTCCAGCTGCTCGGCGCTGCGACCGAGGACGGCCTGTCGGCTGCCCAGAGCGCGTGGGACTGGAACGGCGGCACCTCCTTCGTCGATGGCACCTTCGCGACCTTCGTCTGCCCCGGCTGGATGCTGGGTGTGGTGGAGGGTCAGGTCGAGGCCGGCGGCGGAGACGCTGCCACCGGGTGGGACTTCGCTGATGTCTTCCCCGGCGGCGCAGCGAACTGGGGCGGCGCCTTCCTGACCGTGCCCACCACGTCGGAGCACCCGGAGGAAGCCGCCGCGCTGGCCGACTGGCTGACGCAGCCCGAACAGCAGGTCAAGCAGTTCGAGGCCGCCGGCACCTTCCCCTCGACCGTCGAGGCTCAGGAGACGCTGGCCGCCGAGGCCACCCCGAACGCGTTCTTCAACGACGCTCCGGTCGGATCGATCCTCGCTGAGCGTGCCCAGGGCGTCGTCGCTCAGTTCAAGGGTCCGGACGACTCGGTGATCCAGGAAAACGTCTTCGGCCCCGCGCTGACGGCGCTCGACCAGGGTGACACCGACACGCAGGGCGCCTGGCAGCAGGCGCTCGGGCTGCTGAACGAACTGGTCGATTGACCGCGACCGCATGACTCGGGGCCTCCGGGCGCATAGCCCGGAGGCCCCGAACCATCTCGCCGAGAGGAACCCCATGACCGCGACTCTGCCGTCCCCGACATCGGCATCGGCCGGTGCCGGCCGCGACGAGCCGGAGCGGATGCCACGTCGCATCCGCTCTCCCTTCCGGCAACGCCTCTCGAAGGCCGACCAGAAGGCCTCCCCGTACCTCTATATCGCGCCGTTCTTCCTGCTCTTCGGCGTCGTGGGCCTGTTCCCCCTCATCTACACCTTCAACGTCTCTCTCTACGACTGGGACCTGCTCCAGGGGCAGGGCGACTTCGTGGGGTTTGGCAACTTCGTCGAGATCCTGAACGACCGGATGTTCTGGAACTCGATCTTCAACACCCTGAGCATCTTCCTGCTCTCGGCGATCCCCCAGTTGACCATCGCGCTGGTCGTGGCCTACCTGCTCGATCGGGGCCTGCGCGCGCCGACGTTCTGGCGCATGAGCGTCCTGCTTCCCTTCGTCGTGACCCCGGTCGCCGTCGCCCTGATCTTCTCCAGCATCTTCAGCGACGCCGACGGCCTTGCCAACAACCTCCTGAATCTCGTCGGGATCGCCGACCAGGAGTGGAAACGCGACCGATTCCTCAGCCACCTCGCAATCGCGATCATGGTGAATTTCCGCTGGACCGGGTACAACGCCCTCATCCTCCTCGCCGCCATGCAGGCGGTGCCGCGTGACCTCTACGAATCCGCCGCCATCGACGGCGCGGGTCCGGTGCGACGCTTCTTCTCGATCACCATCCCGACGATCCGCCCCACGCTGATCTTCGTCATCATCACAGCCACGATCGGCGGGCTGCAGATCTTCGCCGAGCCACGCCTGTTCGATGTGTCCACCGCGGGCGGGATCGGCGGCAGCGATCGGCAGTTCCAGACCACCGTCCTGTTCCTCTGGGAGCTGGCGTTCTTCCGAACGAACCTGGGTGAGGCATCCGCCGTCGCCTGGCTGCTGTTCCTTCTGATCGTGCTGTTCGGCGTCCTGAACTTCCTGATCGCGCGACGCATCGCGACATCCGACTCCCGTTCCGACCGAAAAGCACGCCGTATCGCCCAGCGTCAGGCCCGAGCCCACGGAGGCGTCGAATGAGCATCAGCATCCCCGAGCCGCTTCCCGCGGTGCAGGTCGAGACCATCGACTCCGATCCACCGGAGCGACCCGGCAAGCGCCGACGCGGTCGCGAGACCGGCAACGCCGGGATCGGGAGCCGTCCGGGCTTCCTCACCTACGGACTGCTCGCCGCGTTCATCATCGGCAGCGTCTATCCGCTGTGGTGGTCGTTCGTGGTCGCGAGTGGCACGAATGCCACCCGAGGCGAGACCCTGCCGCTCATCCCCGGTGGCAACTTCCTCGCGAACGCCGCCCGTGTGCTCGACGCCATCCCGTTCTGGCTGGCGCTCGGCAACTCGATCGTCATCTCGGGCATCATCACGATCTCGGTCGTGACCTTCTCCACAATCGCCGGCTATGCCTTCGCCAAGCTGAAGTTCCGCGGCCGTAACGGGCTCATGCTGTTCGTCATCGCCACCATGGCGATCCCCACGCAGCTCGGCATCATCCCGCTGTTCATGGTGATGCGCGAGCTCGGCTGGACCGGCACCATCGGCGCCGTCATCGTGCCCACCCTCGTCACGGCGTTCGGGGTGTTCTTCATGCGTCAGTACCTCGTCGACGTCATCCCCGACGAGCTGATCGAGGCGGCGCGCGTCGACGGGGCGGGCCAGTTCCGCACGTTCCTCACCGTCGGAGTGCCCGCCGCTCGCCCGGCCATGGCGATCCTCGGGCTGTTCACCTTCATGACGGCCTGGACCGACTACCTGTGGCCGCTCATCGTGCTGAGCCCCTCCAACCCGACCCTCCAGACGGCCCTCAGCCAGCTACAGTCGGGCTACTACATCGACTACTCGATCGTGCTCGCGGGCGCCGTGATGGCGACGATTCCGCTCTTGATCCTCTTCGTGATCGCGGGTAAGCAGCTCATCAGCGGGATCATGGCGGGAGCAGTGAAAGGCTGACATGACCATCGACCTCACCGAGGATCCTCGCCTCGACGTCACGGGCCCACGCGCCTTCCCGCCCGGTTTCCTCTTCGGCGCTGCCACCGCGGCGTATCAGATCGAGGGTGCCGCGCACGAGGACGGACGACGCGACTCCATCTGGGACGCGTTCAGCCGTGTTCCCGGCGCTGTCATCAACGGCGACAACGGCGACGTGGCGTGCGACCACTACCACCGCTACCGCGACGACGTGGCGCTGATGAAGGAGATGGGCCTCCAGACCTATCGCTTCTCCACCTCCTGGTCACGCGTGCGACCGGACGGCGGGGCCGTGAACCCCGCCGGAGTCGACTTCTACCGCCGCCTCGCCGACGAGCTGCTCGACGCCGGCATCCTCCCCTGGCTGACGCTCTACCACTGGGACCTTCCGCAGGCGCTGCAGGAACGGGGCGGCTGGGCGAACCGCGACACGGCCGACCGCTTCACCGAGTACGCGCTCGACATGCACGACGCACTCGGCGACCGGGTCAACGTCTGGACCACGCTCAACGAGCCGTGGTGCGCGTCGTTCCTCAGCTATACGGCGGGGATCCACGCCCCGGGGCACTTCAGCATGAGCGAGGGCATGCTCGCCGCGCATCACCTGCTCCTCGGGCACGGACAGACCGTTCGGGAGCTCCGCGCGCGGGATGCGTCGCTGACCCTCGGCATCACCCTGAACCTCACGGTGGCCGATCCCGCTGATCCGACCGACCCGGCCGACGTCGACGCGGCACGTCGTATCGACGGGCAGTTCAACCGCTGGTTCCTCGACCCCCTCTTCCGGGGCCGGTATCCGGCCGACATCCTCTCGGACTTCGAGAAGCGGGATGCCGCCGCCGTCGCCGTCCTCGAGGCGGCGGTGCGCCCCGGCGACCTCGACGCGATCAGCACGCCCATCGACACCCTGGGCGTGAACTACTACCACGGCGAGCTCGTCGGAGGTACGCCGCCGGTCGTCCCGCCGCCGCGCGGCGACGCCCCGACCGACCGCGAGACCGGTTCGCCGTTCCCGGCATCCGATGGGATCTTCTGGCACGATCGCGGGCTCGCCCGCACCGCGATGAACTGGGAGGTGCAGCCCGACGGGCTGACGCGTCTGCTGCGCCGCACGTGGGACGAGTACGCCCAGCCGGCCGGGGTCGCACTGTTCGTCACCGAGAACGGCGCCGCCTACGACGACGAGGTCATCGTCGTCGACGGTGAGACGCGCGTTCCGGATGCCGAGCGGTCGGCGTTCCTCCGCGCGCACCTCGGCGCGGTCCTGGACGCCGTCGAGGCCGGTGTCGACGTCCGCGGCTACTTCTACTGGTCGTTGCTCGACAACTACGAGTGGGCGTGGGGCTACGAGAAGCGTTTCGGCATCGTCCGGGTCGACTACGACACCCAGGTGCGCACGGTGAAGGACTCCGGCCGAGAGTACCGCCGTATCATCGCAGCACGAGAGCTCGACGACATCCACCCGGAGGTCTCGTCGTAGCGTCGACCGCGAGGCGGGTGCCCCGCGGGCAAGGAGGCATCCCATGAGCGTCACACCGGCGATCAGCACCGACACCGCACGGGCTGCCGCAACCATCGAGGAGGTCGCCGCGGCGGCCGGAGTCTCGCGCTCCACCGTGTCACGCGTGGTCAACGGCTCGACGGCGGTGAGCCCGACGGCTCTCGAGGCGGTGCGGCGCGCCATCGCCCAGTTGAACTACGTGCCCAATCGCGCCGCCCGCTCGCTGGCCAGCCGTCAGACCCACGCGGTCGCTCTCATCGTCCCCGAGGACACGACCCGCTTCTTCGGCGATCCCTTCTTCGCGGCGATCGTGTCGGGCATCAATCGCCGTCTGAGTCGTTCCGACTACGTGCTGAACCTCTTCATCGCCAGCGACGATCCGGGCGACAAGACCACGAGCTACCTGCGGAGCGGGTCGGTCGACGGCGCTGTGGTGGTGTCGCATCACACGAGCGATACGTTCCTCGATCGGATCGCCAGCTCTCTGCCGGTCGTGTACGGCGGCCGACCGCCCCGGCTCGGCCCGCTGGACTACTACGTCGACGTCGACAACCTGCAGGGGGGGAAGGATGCCGCGGCGCACCTGATCGGGAAAGATCGGCGCCGGATCGCGACCATCACGGGGTCTCTGACGATGGCTGCGGGTCTGGATCGGCTTGCGGGGTTCCGGCAGGCGCTGGCTGAGGCGGGGCTCAGCGAGGCCGCGGTCGAGGACGGCGACTTCACGACCGACGGTGGGATGCGTGCGATGGAGCGGATCATCGACAGCGGGGTGCCGTTCGACGGGCTGTTCATCGCCAGCGACCTCATGGCTCAGGGCGCCGTCGAGGTACTGCGTCGCACCGGACGCCGCGTTCCCGACGACGTCGCCGTGGTCGGGTTCGACGACTCGCCCATCGCGGTGGCCGTGCAGCCTGCCTTGACGACGATGCGGCAGCCCTCGCTCCAGCAGGGCGAGCAGATGGCGGGCGTCCTCCTCGACCTGCTGGCCGGGAGGAACCCGCCGCACGCGACGATCCTCGGCACCGAACTGGTGGTGCGCGACTCGACCTGAACGGCGGGTCTCATACCTCGGGTTCCGACCGCTCCTCTCGGTTTGCCAGGGCGAGCGGTTTCCGGAATGCTGTACGGGCGCCGGTATACCGGCGTGCTGACGGAGGGAGTGATGTGAACGATTTCCGCACCACCGCACCGCCCTCCGTGGCGATGCAGCTGACCGGTCTGCACAAGCGCTTCGGCGAAAAGGTCGCCGTCGAGGGGCTCTCCCTCACTGTGCCGACGGGGTCGTTCTACGGCCTGGTCGGACCCAACGGCGCCGGCAAGACCACGACGCTGTCGATGGCGACCGGGCTCCTTCAGCCCGATGCCGGGCAGGCCTTCATCCACGGGGTCGACGTCTGGCGGAATCCGGTTGAAGCCAAGCGCATGCTCGGAAATCTCGCGGACGGCGTCAAGCTCTTCGACCGCCTCACCGGCGAGCAGCTGGTGACCTACACCGGCATGCTCTTCGGTCTGCCGCATGACGAGATCGCGCGGCGCACGGCCGACCTGCTGTCGCTCCTCGACATGACCGAGGCCGCCGGGGTGCTCGTGGTCGACTACTCGGCGGGCATGACGAAGAAGATCGCCCTGGCCTGCGCGCTCGTCCACGCGCCGCGCGTGCTCGTCCTCGACGAGCCGTTCGAATCGGTCGATCCGGTGTCGGCGGCGAACATCCAGGACATCCTCACCGGGTACGTCGCCACCGGCGGCACCGTCATCGTCTCGAGCCATTCGATGGATCTCGTCCAGCGCATGTGCGACCACGTGGCCGTCGTCGCGGGCGGTCGCCTCCTCGTCGCGGGCACGGTCGACGACGTGCGGGCGGGGCAGTCGCTGCAGGACCGCTTCGTCGACCTGGTCGGTGGCCGCCGCCACGGGGAGGGGCCGGAATGGTTGCGACACTCCTGAGGCTGCGCTTCCGGGTGCTGGGCAACCAGCTCGCGCGGAGCCCCTGGCAGCTCGTCGGGTTCCTCTTCGGCTGCGTCTACGGGCTCGGGATGCTGGGGGGCGTCGTCATCGGTCTCGTGCTGCTCGGCTCGGCTCCGCTCGATCTCGCCTCGGCCGTCGTCGTGGGAGTCGGCGCCCTGGTCACGCTGGGATGGGTGCTCGGCCCGATCCTCGTCGCCGGGGTCGACACCACGCTCGAGCCCGACCGGCTGGTCACGTTCCCGATGACGGTGGACCGGATGATGGTCGCGCTCACCCTCGCGGGGGTGTGCGGCATCCCGGGCATCGTGACCTCCCTGGCCACCCTGGCCACCGTCGCCACCTGGGTGCGGACCCCCGCGTCGCTCGCGGCCTGGGTCGTCGCCGCACCGCTTTCGATCCTCACCGCGGTCATCGCGTCGCGCACCATGGCGGCGCTCGCGGTGGGGCTCAGCGGCGGCCGGCGGTTCCGCGAGATCGCGGGGGTGCTGATCTTCATCCCGCTCGTGCTCGCCGGCCCGATCATCATCGCCGTCACCACGGGCCTGGCGTTGAACATCGACACGGTCTCGGTCGCGGTCGAGGTCGTCTCGTGGACGCCGCTCGGTGCGGCCTGGGCGATCCCGGCCGCTGCCGCGGCCGGTGATTTCCTCCCCGGTCTGGTCAAGTTCCTCATCGCCGTGGGCACCGTCGTGATCCTGTGGGTGCTGTGGCGTCGAGCGCTCGGCGACGCCCTGGTGAGACCGCGCAACGCCGGCGGCGCGGCGGCCAAGCCCGGCGCGCTGGGATGGTTCGGGCGGGTGCCGACGGGGGGCTTCGGTGCGATCTATGCGCGGTCGTTGACCTACTGGCTGCGCGACCCCCGATACCTGCGTCAGCTCATCGTCGTGCCGCTCGTGCCGATCATCCTGTGGTTCTACGCCCGCGGCGGCGACGCGCTCGGCGCGGTCAGCTGGAGCGGCCTGCTCATCGCGCTGGTGATCGGCATCGTGATCTACGCCGACATCTCCTACGACGGCACCGCCTTCGGCACGCAGCTGGCGACCGGTGTTTCGGGGCGCGCCGACCGGTACGGCCGCACCCTCGCCGCCGCGACGCTCGCGCTGCCGTTGACCCTCGCCGGCACCATCCTGCCCTTCGTGTTCTCGGGCGAGTGGACGCAGGCGCCCGCCGTCCTGGGGGCGAGCCTCGGCGTGCTCGGCATCTCGTACGGCGTCTGCGCCATCACCTCCGCGCAGTTCGTCGTGCCCGTCGCCGCACCGGGCGACAACCCTTTCAAGCGGGTGCCGGGGGTGACCTTCGTGCAGGGACTGGCCTTCATGGGCATCTGGCTCGTGGCCATCGTGCTGTCGGCCCCGTCGGTGGTGACGGCGCTCATCGCGTTCTTCACGGGCAATGCGGTGCTGGGGCTCGTCGCCGGCCTCATCGGACTGGTGATGGGCGCGGTCGTCTTCGCCGCCGGGATGATCGTCGGCGGGCGCACCCTCGACCGCACCGGACCGGTGCTGCTGTCGCGGCTGAAGGCGATGCGCAACGCGTGAGTCGCGCCGGCGGCCGCGCTCAGGCGGTGAGGCGGTCGATCAGCTCGCGGTAGCGGGCGGCGGTGCGTTCGACGATCTCAGTGGGGAGCTCGGGCGGGGTGCCGGTGCGGTCCCAGTTCGCGGCGAGCCAGTCGCGCACGATCTGCTTGTCGAAGCTCGCCATGCGCTCCGCGGGCGTGGTGCCGCTCGCCCAGGCGCCGGCGTCCCAGTAGCGCGACGAGTCGCTCGTGAGCACCTCATCCGCCAGGCGCAGCACGCCCTCGTCGTCGACGCCGAACTCGAACTTGGTGTCGGCGAGGATGAGACCGCGCTCCTCGGCGATGTCCGCCGCGCGGCGGTAGATGTCGAGCGATGCGTCGCGAAGCCCCTCGGCGCGGGTGCGCCCGACGAGGTCGACGGTGCGGTCGAACGAGATGTTCTCGTCGTGCTCGCCGAGCGGTGCCTTGTACGCGGGGGTGAAGAGGGGCTCGGGCAGGCGGTCGCCGTTTCGGAGGCCGGTGGGGAGGGGGATGTCGCAGACGGTGCCCTGCTGCTGGTACTCCGCCCAGCCCGACCCCGCGAGGTAGCCGCGGACGACGCACTCCACCGGCAGCATGTCAAGACGCCGCGTGAGCATCGTCCGCGCGCGCACCGCATCGGGGATCTCGCCGTCGAGCAGGTGGTTCGGAACGCCCAGCTGATCGAACCACCACAGGCTCAGCCGCGTGAGCAGCTCGCCCTTGCCGGGGATGCCGGGGGAGAGCACGTGATCGAAGGCGCTCACCCGATCGCTGGCGACCACCAGCATCCGGTCTTCCGGCCCCTCGGCGGGGAGGTACAGGTCGCGCACCTTGCCGGAGTAGACGTGCCGCCAGCCGGGAAGCTCTGAGGGGAGGGTCACCCGCCCATTATCCCGACGTCCGCCACGGGCGCCCGCCCGGGTCGTTGCGGTGGGGTGCGTTTCGTCTCGAAGCGCTCGCTCAACGCCCGTTGCGGCGCCGAGACCCACCTTCGCGGTCGAGACGCCACGCGGCGCGGTGGGTTTCGGCCGGGGAATGGTGTCTCGGTGAGTCCGGTCGTTGAGCGAGGAGCGGAGCGACGAGTCGAAACGCGCCGCGCGGGCGGAGGGCGTTTCGTTTTGCTGCGCTCGCTCAACGACCGTTGCGGTGCCGAGACCGCGCACGCCGCGGGGTTAGGGGGTGATGCGGTCGACGTAGGTGAACGCCTCGTCGACCGCGGCCGGCCACAGCGCGGCATCCGTCTGCTCGAAGAAGAGCCACTCCTTCATCTCGCGCTCGCGCATCACCATGCGGCGCGCGGGTGTCGTCGCGACCAACTCGCTCGCGCGCTCGGCCGGCACCTTCACGACGAGCTGCCCGTCGAAGCTGAGGAACGCGAAGATCTTGCCGCGGATGCGCAGTCCCTCCGATCCGAAGATCGGTCCGATGTCGACTCCGTCGTGGGCGAGGTGCCGCTCCGCGATCGGGTCGAACAGATCGTGGCCGCGCCGCTTGGCCGCCGCGCGCTCGGTCTCACTCATAGACGCACCGTAGTGACATGCGGCGGAGGCGTCGAGGAAGGAGCGGAGCGACGAGTCGAAACGGGTGGGGGGCGTTTCGTCTCGCTGCGCTCGCTCAACGACCGGGGGCTGCGCTCGCTCAACGACCGGGGGCCAAGCTCGCCCGACGACCGCCGCGGTCAGGCCTGTGCGGCGATGTCGGTGCGGAACTGCCCGCCCTCGAGCGCGATGCGGCTCATCGCGTCGTAGGCGCGGTCGCGCGCCTCGGCGAAGGTGGGCGCGACGGCGACGACGTTCAGCACCCGGCCGCCGGTGGCCACGAGGTCGTCACCGTCGTCACCGTCGGCGCGGGTCGCGGCATGGGCGAGGTGCACTCCCGCGACGCCCGCCGCGGCATCCGTCCCCTCGATCGTCCGGCCGGTGATCGGTCGCTCGGGGTACCCCTCGCTCGCGAGCACCACGGTGACGGCCTTGTCGTCGGTGAACCGGGGGCGCGAGACGCCCTCCAGCCGTCCCGAGGCGGCGGCGAGCAGCAGCTCCGACAGGGGGTCGGCCAGCCGGGGCAGCACGACCTGCGTCTCGGGGTCGCCGAATCGCGCGTTGAACTCGATGACCTTCACGCCGCTGTCGGTGACGATGAGGCCGGCGTAGAGCAGTCCGATGAACGGGGTGCCCTCGGCATCCAGCTGCCGGATGACGGGGGCGGCGACCTCTCTCGTCACGAGGTCGACGAACGCGTCTTCGGTGCCGAAGCGCTCGGCGAGCCATGGCAGCGGCGAGTACGCGCCCATGCCCCCGGTGTTCGGGCCGGCGTCGCCGTCGGCGAGGCGCTTGAAGTCCTGGGCGGGGCTGAGGGGCAGCACTCTGTCGCCGTCGCTGAGGAAGAACAGCGAGACCTCGGGCCCGGCGAGGAACTCCTCGATCAGCACCGGGCCTGTCGGCAGGTACGTCTCGGCGTGGGCGAGCGCGGCGGCGCGGTCATCGGTGACGATGACGCCCTTCCCGGCGGCGAGGCCGTCGGCCTTCACGACGTGCGGGGCGCCGAAGGTGTCGAGGGCGGCGGACACCTCGTCGAGGGTGCGGGCGCGCGTGGCGCGTCCGGTCGGGACGCCGGCTGCCTCCATGATCCGCTTCGCGAAGGCCTTCGACCCCTCGAGCCGCGCCGCGGCGCGACCCGGCCCGAAGGCGGGGATGCCGCGCTCGCGCACCGCGTCGGCGACCCCGGCGACCAGGGGTGCCTCGGGGCCGATCACGACGAGATCGATGTTCTCGGCCAGCGCGAACCCGATCACCGCGGCGGGGCTGTCGGGGTCGAGGTCGACGATGGTCGCGTCGCGCGCGATGCCGGCGTTGCCGGGGGCGGCGAAGATCTCGTGCCGCTCCTCCTCGCTACCGAGGGCCAGGACGATGGCATGCTCGCGGGCTCCCGCGCCGAGGACCAGGATTCTCACCCGGCCAGCCTAGCGAGGGGGCCGTGACGCCGCGGAGGGCTGCGCCGGTGGGCGTCCGGCGTACGGTGGAGGGATGCCGCGGAAGATCACGACCGACGAGGGCCGCGCCGCCCTCGACGCGGCGAGCCTGCCGGGGGCGCCGCGTCCGGCCCAGGCCACGGCGGTGCGGTACCTGCTGCAGCTTCTCGCCGAGAAGGCGCCGGGTCACTCGGTCGAGGTGCGCGTGCCGCCCTTCGGTGCGGTGCAGGTCATCGAGGGTCCCCGCCACACCCGCGGCACTCCGCCGAACGTGGTGGAGATGGGTGCCGCGACGTGGATCGCCCTCGCCACCGGCGCCGAGCAGTGGGCCGATGCCGCGGCGGCCGGGCGCATCCAGGCATCCGGAGTCCGCGCCGACATCAGCGCGCTCCTGCCGCTGCGGCCCTGACCGCCCGGCCCCCGCTCGCTTCCGGCCGTCTCGCACCGCGACCCTCCCGCACCCCCGCGGCCGTTCCACCCCGCGGCCCCTCCACCCCCGGGCCGGTGCCACAATGAGGGCATGGCGCGCGGCCGCGCCGGCCGCGACGGCTGGCCCTCGAACCCCGACGACGAACACGTCGTCGATGAGGAGCGGATTCCGGCCGTCGTCCATCGCTCGCCGCGCTACGGCCGCTTCCTCGTCATCGGCGTGCTGTCGGGTGTTGGGCTGGCCCTTCTCTACGTCTTCGTGGGCAACCCGGGCGGGCCGGCCGCCGACAGTCTCGGGGGCGCATTCCGTGTCGCCGGAGTGCTGAGCGTCGTCTTCGCCGGCCTCGGTCTGCTCGTCTCCGCGCTCGTGGTGCTTGTCGTCGACGCCGTCATCAGCAGGCGCCGGCGGATGCTGCAGGCGCAGCGCGACACCACGCTCGTCGACGACCTCCGCCGCCCCGTCTCCGATGATCCGCCGCCGTGGCGTCCCGCCGACCCCGACCCGAAGAAGCGGCCACGCTGAGCGCACCCCTGCTGAACCAGCCGCCCCGCCGCAACCCGACGCCGCCCGAACGGGGGAGTGGGAGAATAGGGAGCATGGCAGATGAGCCGCGTCGCCCCGACCTCCGTCCCCCCGCCCGGGACGAGCTCGAGACGGTGACGGTGCGCCGATCGCCGAAGTACTCCGCCTTCCTGCTCGCGGGCGCCGCCCTCGGCATCCTCACCGCCCTCATCCTCACCTTCGGATTCAACGGCTCCGCCCAGGTGAGCGAGAACACGGGCCTGGAGTACTCCAGCGGTCAGGTGTTCGGATTCCTGCTGCTGATCTTCATCCCCGTCGGGCTGGCGGTGATGGGCGGGATCGCCCTCATCCTCGACCGCACCTCGGGGCGGCGGACACGCCAGGTGCGCGTGGACCACAGCCTCACCCGCGAGGACTGATCCTCACGCCAGCTCGGCGATGATCGGGTGGATCGCGGTGTCGAACGCCGCGATGTCGCCGCGAAGCCCGTCGGTGACGGCGATCGTGAGAGACCCGATCCACCACACCCCCCGCTGGGCGAGCGGCAGCACCTGCACGTTCAGCTCGAACGAGTGCGCCCGGCGACCGACCTGGCGCTCGTGCTCGGCGATCGCGCTGGCGTACGCGCGGTAGGCGCTGTGCGACCCGGCGTCGCGGCTGTAGCGGCTGTGCGCGTCTTCGGCGTAGGCGACGGCGTCGTCGGCGTGCGGTTGGATCGCGTCACGCAGCTCGTCCATCCCCTCCGTGGGCAGGGCGACGTACACACCGAAGCCGTCCACGAGATCGAGCGGCACCGGCGACGGGTGGGCCTGCGGTTCGACCGTGAGCGCCCAGAACTCCCGCCACTGCCGCTCCAGCAGCGCCTGCGAGCGTTCGCTGCGACCGCTGATGCGGGGAGGGATGCCGCGCAGCGGCGGCAGCTCGTCGGGCGAGCGGATGCCCAGGGCCTGCCGCACGTAGAGGGCGATCAGCACCGGCCGACCCGCGTCCTCGCGGATCAGCCACTCCGGACCGCCGGTACCGCCCATGTCGCCAGTGTAGGGGCCGCTGTTTCGGCGCGGGTAGGCTGAGCGGGTGGACCGCATCACTGGCGACACTTCCCCCTCTTCTCCCGAGAATCCCTACGCAGCCGCCGGCGTCGACACCGCCGCGGGCGACCTGGCGGTGGAGCTGATGAAGGGCGCCGTCGCGCGCACGCACGGCCCCGAGGTGCAGGGCGGGGTCGGCGGTTTCGCCGGACTTTTCGACGCCTCCGCGCTGCGCGGCTACGAGCGGCCGCTGCTGGCGACGAGCACCGACGGCGTGGGGACGAAGGTCGCGATCGCGCAGGCGATCGACAAGCACGACACCATCGGCCTCGACCTCGTCGGGATGGTCATCGACGACATCGCCGTGGTCGGCGCGCGACCGCTGTTCATGACCGACTACATCGCCTGCGGCAAGGTCGTCCCGTCCCGCATCGCCGACATCGTCGCCGGCATCGCCCGCGGCTGCAGCGAGACCGGCGCCGCGCTGGTGGGCGGCGAGACCGCCGAGCACCCGGGGCTCCTCGGCCCGAACGACTACGACGTCGCCGGTGCCGCGACCGGTGTCGTCGAGGCATCCGCCGTCCTCGGTCCCGAGCGCGTGCGCCCGGGCGATGTCGTCCTCGCGCTGGCATCGAGCGGACCGCACTCGAACGGGTACTCGCTCATCCGTCACATCGTCGCCGGCGCCGGGATCGGCTACGGCGACAACGCCGCCGATTTCGGGATGACCTGGGGTGAGGCCCTGCTCGAGCCGACCCGGCTCTACACCCGGCCGCTCCTCGACCTCGTCGACGAGGTCGGCGACGGCGTGCACGCCCTCAGCCACGTCACCGGCGGCGGCCTCGCCGCCAACCTCGCCCGCGTGCTGCCGCGCGGGAGCTGGGTCGAGGTCGACCGCTCGACGTGGGAGCCCCCCGCGGTGTTCCGGGTGCTCGCCGAGCTCGGCGACCTCTCGCTCACCACCACTGAGGGCACCTGGAACCTCGGCATCGGATTCTTCGCCGTCGTCGCCCCCGAGAGAGCGGATGCCGCGACCGCGGCGCTCGCGCGCACCGGCATCGCGACCTGGCAGGTCGGCGTCGTCGGCGACGGGCCCCGCCCGGACGGCGAGTTCGAGCAGGGCGCGAAGGGCGTCGACGGGGGCGCCGTGCGCCTGGTCGGCTCGTACGGCGGCATCCCCCGGATCGGAGCGAAGTAACCCCCCATGTGCGGAATCGTCGGGATGGTCGGGCGCGGGAGCGTCAACCAGGAGATCTACGACTCGCTCCTGCTCCTCCAGCATCGGGGGCAGGACTCCACGGGCATCGCCACGGCCGAGCCGGGCGGTGCCGTCCACATGCACAAGGCGCGCGGGATGGTACGCGAGGCCTTCCGCACCCGCGACATGCGTGCACTCCTCGGCACCATCGGACTGGGGCACGTCCGGTACGCCACCAAGGGCACGGCCTCGAGCGAAGAGGAGGCGCAGCCGTTCTACGTCAACGCCCCCTACGGCATCGTGCTGATCCACAACGGCAACCTCACCAACACGCGCGAACTGACCGACGAGCTCTTCCACAAGGACCGCCGGCACCTGAACACCTCGAGCGACACCGAGCTGCTGGTGAACGTGCTCGGTGGCGAGCTGCAGTCCACGATCTCGGGGCCCGACCTCGACCCCGACCAGGTGTTCGACGCGGTCACGCGCGTGCACGAGCGGGTGGAGGGGTCGTACGCGGCGATCGCGCTCATCGCGGGGCACGGTCTGCTCGCGTTCCGCGACCCGTTCGGGATCCGCCCCCTCATCCTCGGCACCCGCCGTCACGACGACGGCCACTACGAGTGGGTCGTGACCAGTGAGAGCCTCGTGCTCGAGAACGGCGAGTTCGAGGTGGTGCGCGACGTCGATCCCGGCGAGGCGGTGTTCATCGACCTCGACGGGCGCCTGCACACCCGCCAGTGCGCGTCGGACCCGAAGCTGGTGCCGTGCTCGTTCGAGTACGTCTACCTCGCCCGGCCCGACTCGATCATGAACGGCATCTCGGTGTACGAGGCGCGCCTGCGTCTGGGGGAGCGCCTCGCCGACACCATCGCGAAGTACACCCCGCCCGGGGCGATCGACGTGGTCATGCCGATCCCCGACTCCTCGCGCCCGGCGGCGATGCAGGTCGCGCGCAAACTCGGCATCGAGTATCGCGAGGGCTTCTACAAGAACCGCTACATCGGCCGGACGTTCATCATGCCCGGGCAGGCGGTGCGCAAGAAGAGCGTGCGCCAGAAGCTCAACGCCATGTCGAGCGAGTTCAAGGGCAAGAACGTGCTCCTCATCGACGACTCCATCGTGCGCGGCACGACGTCGAAGGAGATCATCCAGATGGCCCGGGATGCCGGGGCGAAGACCGTCACCTTCGCGTCGGCCGCTCCGCCGGTGCGCTACCCCCACGTCTACGGCATCAACATGCCCTCACGTCTCGAGCTCGTCGCCCACGGGCGGACGATTCCCGAGATCGCCGAAGAGCTCGGCGCGGACTACATGGTCTACCAGGAGGTCGAAGACCTGAAAGCGGCCATCCTCGAGGGCTCGGACGTCGACGACCTCGATATGAGCTGCTTCGACGGCCGCTACGTCACCGGCACGGTGACCGAGGAGTACCTCGCCTGGGTGGAGGGCTCGCAGGAGAGCTGACCGCCGCGCCGGTCGCCGCCGCGGTCCCAGAATCGCGCCGTTTCTACACCCGAACGCCCTGCCGGTGTGGCGTTCGCGTGATTCTGTGACTGTGCGATGCGGCGTCGGGCCTCTGCTCACCGGCCTCTCAGGGCTTTCGCGAGCGGGATTGTTACGGTCGAGGGGTGTCCGCATCCGCGAACCCCGACCCGCACCCGACTGACGCCGACGGACTCGAGCGCGAGATCCGCAGCGAGATCGCCGACGCCGAACGGCCCGACAGGCCCATCCGCAGGACGTTGCGTCGCGTGCGCTCTTGGATGGCGGGGCATCCTCTCCTCGAGCGGCTCTACCGCGTCGGCGTCGCCCTCTTCGGCGGGGTCCTGGCCCTCGGCGGACTGATCCTCGTTCCGCTCCCCGGTCCCGGCTGGCTGGTGGTGTTCCTCGGGCTGGCGATCCTCGGCACGGAGTTCCACTGGGCGCGGCGCATCGCGGGATGGCTCAAGCGGCAGCTCGACCGATTCTGGGCGTGGTGGCGTCAGTACCGCGCGCAGCGCGCGGCGCGCCGGGCGTAACAGGCGTCAGGGCGCGCAGAAGAAGCAGACGTCGACGTACGGCGGAGGCTCCGAGCTGTCAGGCCTTCTCGTCCTCGTACTCGTCCGCCCACTTGTCGACGTACTCGTCTTCACGAGTCGGGGAGCCGAGCTCACGTTCGAGCGCAGAGTAGTTGATGCTCTGCATGTCGTACTTGAGCTCACGGGCGATCTTGGTGTTCTTCGCCTTCTGTCGGCCACGCCCCATGCGAGACCCCCTCATGTCTGAGCCGCGGGCTGTTGTGCGCGGGCTTTCCGCGACGGTTACCCGGGCAATCACGAATCCGGCAACGAACCGGCAAGAGTAGCATTCAGAATATCACGGCGCCCCGCCCGACCGGCGGCCCCACGACTGGTGAAACGAGGATATATGAGCGAGGCGGAATCTCAGACCGCGGGGATCGATATCGCGGCGGTGCACGGAGCGGTCATCGCTGGGGTGATCCCCGGTCAGTCGCCTCGCGTCCTCACCGAGGCCGGCCGCTACGCCAAGCTCCTCGGGGTGCCCCTCGTCGTGGTGCACGTCGATGTCACCCGCTTCGTGACGTACGAGGATCCCGACGGCTACGTCCATTCCGCCCCCATCGACATCAACATCGCGTCCGGTGAGGCCGATCTGAAGCTGATCGAGCAGGCGGCTGCCGGCGCCCTCGACGGGCACGGGGTGGACTGGCGGGTGCATCAGCTCGTCGGCGACCCGGCGCTGGCCATCAAGCACTTCGCCGACAAGATCGACGCCAAGCTCCTCGTCGTCGGCACGCGCAAGCGCGGGATCGGCGAGTCGATCCGCGAGTTCTTCACCGGATCGGTCGCGGCCCGCCTCGCCCACCGTCAGCGCCGGCCGATCCTCGTCGTCCCCCTGGGCGAGCCGGTGCCCGAGGACGAGGAGATCTGGCCGGCGTGACGGTCGGGCGGGTCAGCCGCGCAGCGCGCGGATGATCTCGCGCGAGATCCGGTCGAGGTCGTCGGTGAGCTGATCGACGACGGATGACGGGAGCTCGCCGCCGCGCGCGACATGCGTCCTCAGGTCGCCCCGGACCCGGGCGCGGAACTCGGTGAGCGCCGCGTCGGCGCGGTGGAGCTGTTCGCGATTGCGTCCGCGCGGGTCATCCGATGCCGTCCGGGTCTGCTCGCCCGCGCGTTCGTCGACACGGGCGGCGGCCAGATCCGCCCGGAGGCTCTTCATCGCCTCGCGGACGTTTCCGCGCACGCCCTCGGCGATCAGTCGCACCGAGTCGCTGAGGCCGGCTTCGATCCCCTCGAGGTCGCTGGCGCGGGCGCGCACTTCGGCGCGGCCGGCCTCGGTGATCTCGTAGACGGTCTTGCGGCCGTCGACGGACTTGGTCACGAGCCCCTCCTCCTCGAGCTTGGCCAGCCGCGGATAGATGGTCCCGGCGCTCGGCGTGTACGTGCCGCCCGTGCGATCGGCGAGGGCCTGCATCACGTCGTAGCCGTGGCGGGGGCCCTCATCGAGGAGGTTCAGCAGGTACAGACGCAGGTCGCCGTGCGAGAACACCGGTGTCATGACCCGTCCTCCATACGGCGATCGTCGACGCCTTCCACCTGGCCGGCCGTTTCGGCGGGGGCCACGCGCGGTGTGCGGCGCAGCACCGTCATATCGCCCGAGACGGAGTTGGCCCGGATGTCGACGAACCGTCCGCTGAGCTCACCGGAGGAGCCGCTGTGATTGGTCGGTCCGCGCCCCGAGCGGACGACGCCGTCGATCTGGACGCGTCCGCTGACGCTGCGGACGACGTAGTTGGCAGGGAGCGTCTCATCGATGCGGATCGTGGCATCGCCGCTGACGGTGTTCAGGTTGACGCTGTGGACGCTGCCTGACGAATCGACCAGCATCGCTCCCGACACGGTGTCGATCGTGGCCTTGCGCAGCTCGCCGGTGACGGTCACGTCTCCCGAAACGCTGTTGGCCGTAAGGCCGCCGACGAGTTCGCGCACCTGCAGGTCGCCCGACACGGCGTTGGCGGTGAGGTCGCCGGCGTGCCCGTCGACGATGATGTCGCCCGACACGGTGTTCAGGCGCGCGTCGGTGCGAAGCCCGGTGACGAGCGCACTGGCGCTGACGACACCGAGATTGACCGCGACCGAACGGGGGACGGCCACGCTGATCTCGGCCCGCGGGCCGCCGGCTCCGAAGTTGCGGAACACCTCGAGAAAGTTGTCCCAGCGCAGCTGCGGGTGGTCGATCTCGACCATGCTCCCCTCGGCGCCGTCGCTCGTGACCTCGATGCGCAGGTCCTTGACGGTGACGGAGTGCACCTCGATGCGGGCGCCGGGCTCGTCGTGGGCGACGACGTCGATCTGGCCACCCACGAGTCCGATCTTGAGCGCGCGGACGTGCTCGAGGTCGATGACGCGGGATTCGCCCGGGTGGATGATCCACTTCTCCAGACTCATGATTCCTCCATGGGTGAGACGCGATATATCTCGTTGGCCCGAGGCTAACACGATATATCTCGAAAGGGGAAGGTTCTCCGGTCATTTCGCCGCTTGACCTTGACGCTGCGTCAACCTCTACGGTCGATCTCGAAGGGAGGACGCGCCATGGAATGGTCCATCCAAGAGATCGCCCGCGCCGCGGGGACGACCAGTCGCACGCTGCGGCCCTACGACGACATCGGGCTGCTCCCGCCGTCGCGCGTCGGCACCAACGGCTACCGGTACTACGACCGGCCGGCGCTCGTGCGTCTGCAGCGGATCCTGCTCCTGCGCGATCTCGGTCTGGGTCTCGCCCAGATCGGCGAGGTGCTCGATCGCGAGACGAACGAGCAGGACGCCCTCGAGGGTCACCTCGCCTGGCTGCGCGAGGAGCAGCATCGCCTGACGCGCCAGATCGCGTCGGTGCAGGCGACCATCCACGCCCTGAGAGGAGGTGAAGAACTGATGGCAGAGAACATGTTCGACGGATTCGACCACACTCGCTACCGGGAGGAGGTCGAACAGCGCTGGGGCGCCGACGCCTATGCCCAGAGCGACAGCTGGTGGCGGGGCATGAGCCCCGACGAGAAGGCGGCCTGGCAGGACCGGACTGCCGCGCTCGCCCGCGCGTGGGCGGATGCCGCCGAACGCGGCATCGCTCCCGACGGCGAAGAGGCGCAGGCCTTGGCCGAGCGGCACGCGCAGTGGCTGCGCGGCGTTCCGGGCACACCGGGCGGGACGCCGGCGGAGTTCGGCGGCTATCTGCGCGGGCTTGCCGATATGTACGTGGCAGACCCGCGCTTCGCGGCGAACTACGCGACCCGCGACGGTGGATCAGCGGGTGCGGAATTCGTGCGCGACGCGCTCCTGCACTACGCGGACACCGCGCTGTGATCGCCCGATGAAACGACAGAAGGATGCCGGGGGCCGAGGCCCCGGGCATCCTTCTGTGCGTGCTGCCCCCGGAGGGACGGGTTGCGCGTCAGGCTCGGCGGCTGCCGGTGATGACGCGGAACAGGAACGCGATCAGGGCGATGACGCCCACGATGAGCGCGACCCACAGCAGCCACTGAAGAGCGGTGTTCAGCCCGCCGACGATGGCGAGCACGATCGCGACCACGATGATGATGATGAGGGCGAGGTTCATGGGGCTCTCCTTGTCCGTAACCGGCGACCAGTGTCGGGTGCGCCGGGTGCCATTCGGCACTTTCCCAGGTTGACACTCCGCTGACGCGGCCAGCAGGGGCTTGACGTCGTCCCGCACGCGGTGTAGCCGCGAGGCGACGGATATCCCGCGCTCCCGGGGTTGTCAAGCCGCTGCGCGGCGACGGCCGTCGCCCTAGCGTCGGCGATGCGGGCGCCTTGCCGACCCGCGGAGGGAGGCGACATGCCCCAGGGACGAGGCTCATCCAGCCTGAAGGACCCCGAGCTCTACGAGGAGCTCCGCAAGGACGGCGCGTCCAAAGAGAAGGCGGCGCGCATCTCCAACGCCGCCGCCCGCGACGGGCGGAAGACCGTCGGCCGCCGCGGCGGCGAATCCGGCAACTACGAGGACTGGACCGTCGCCGAACTCCGCGGTCGCGCGAAGGAGCTCGGGCTGTCGGGATACTCGAAGAAGAAGAAGGCGGAGCTCATCTCGATGCTCCGCAACCATTGACCGCGACGGCGGAGGGGCGACGGGTGGCGCGACTGGTGCGGGTGCGTCCCGGCGACGATCCCGGCTATCGCCGCGTGCGCTCGGGCTCGAGCTTCCGCTACGTCGACATCCACGGGTCATCCGCTCCCGAGGAGGATCGCGAGCGCATCCATCAGCTGGTGATCCCCCCGGCCTGGCAGGACGTGTGGATCTCCAGCGAGCCCATGGGCCACATCCAGGCGGTCGGCGTCGACGAGGCGGGGCGGCGCCAGTACCTCTACCACCCGAAGTGGCGCGAGCGCCGCGATCGCGGCAAGTTCGCCCGCGCCCTCACCCTGGCCGAGGCGCTGCCGCGCGCGAGAGCCAAGGTGACGACGGCACTCCGCCGTGACGATCTCAGCCGCGAGAAGGTGCTGGCGGTGTCGTTCCGTCTTCTCGACGAGGGCGCGCCGAGGATCGGGTCGGCGCGATACCTCGAGCGGCACGGCAGCCGGGGCCTCACGACGCTGCAGCGGCGCGACGCGACGACGGACGGACCCGTCATCACCCTGTCGTTCCCCGCGAAGAGCGGGCAGCGCGCCCTGATCCGGATCGACGACGAAGAGCTCGCCGAGGTCATCGCAGAGCTCAGCGCCGGGCGCCCGCGCTCGGCGCTGCTGTCGTACCAGCGCGGCCGTCGACGCGTGCCGCTCACGCCCGCCGACGTGAACAACCACGTGCGGGCCCTCACGGGCGGCCGGTTCACCGCGAAGGATTTCCGCACCCTGCGGGGGACGATCATGGCCGCCGAGGCTCTCGCCCGCATCGGCACGGTCGACACCGCCCGCGACCGCAAGCGCGCCGAGAAGCTCGCCGTGCGCGCCACCGCCGAGGCGCTCGGCAACACCCCCGCCGTCGCGCGCAGCAGCTACATCGATCCGAAGGTGTTCGCGCGGTACGACCGGGGCCGTCTGCTCGACCTCACGATCTCGCCCGAATCGGCGATCCGGCAGCTGCTGACCGGCCGCTGACGCCACCGTGTCGCGCGGCGCGCGGCGGGTACTGTGGCCGGGTGCCCGCTCGACCGCGCATCCGCCCTGATGTGCTTCTCGCCGTCATGGCCGGCGGTGCGATCGGTGCGGGCCTTCGGGCCCTGCTCCTCCTGCCGGTGCTCAGCGCGGGACGCGAGGGGGCCGTCGCCGTCACGCTCGTCGAGAACGTCGTCGGATCCCTCATGCTCGGGGTCGTCGTCGCCGTTCTCGGCGATCACCGCCCGCGACTGCGGGCCTTCGCCGGCACGGGCATTCTCGGCGGCTTCACGACCTACAGCACCTTCGCCGTCCAGACGGCGCAGCTGGCGACGGATGCCGCGGCCGCGGCCGTGCTGCTCACGCTGGCCTCGCTGCTCCTCGGCCTCCTCGCCGCGCTCGGGGGGCTCGTGGTCGGCCGGCGGATCACCGGTGGGCGGCCGGGCTCGGATGCGCCGCGGGAGGCCGAGTGAACGCCGTCGATCCCCTCGCCTTCCTGCTCCTCCTCGTGGCCGGTGCCCTGGGTGCCGGTGCGCGCTACGTCGTCGACACCCTCGTCCAGCGCGCCTGGCGGCGCACGTTCCCGCTCGGCATCCTGCTGGTGAACGTGTCGGGTTCGTTCCTGCTCGGTCTTCTCACGGGCGCGGCGCTCGCCCTCGATGACACCGTCGCGACGGTGGTCGGGGTCGGCTTCCTCGGGGCGTACACGACCTTCAGCACGGTGTCGGTCGAGACGGTGCTGATCGCCGAGCGCGGGCGATGGCGGCTCGCTCTCGGCAACGTGATCGGGACGCTGCTCGCCGGCGTCGCCGCCGCCGGTGCGGGCCTCCTCCTCGGCACCGTCCTCACAGGCTGACGTCACCGCGCGGGTGAGATACTGAGGCGGCCGATACATTCCCGTATCGACGCGCCGGCGCCTCCGTCACAGCATTCGCGGAACGCCGGGTCGCGGCATCCGGTGTCTCCTGCAGAAAGCAGCTCATGTCGAATCTCGCCGTCCTGAGCCTGAAGAACCGCGCGCTCATCGCGCTCATCACGATCGTGGCGGCCCTGTTCGGCGGCATCGCGCTCAACAGCCTCAAGCAGGAGCTCATCCCGTCGATCGAGTTCCCGACGCTCATCATCGTCTCGACCTACCCCGGCGCCTCGCCGGAGGTGGTGAACACCGATGTCTCCACGCCGATCGAGACGGCGATCCAGGCCGTTCCCGGCCTGGAGTCCACCACCGCGACGAGCACGACGAACGCGTCGGTCGTGCAGGCCTCGTTCACTTACGGCACCGACCTCGCCACCGCGGAGCAGAAGATCACGCAGGCGATCAACCGCATCGAGAGCCAGCTGCCCGACGGCCTCGACCCGAACGTGCTGAGCGCCAGCATCGACGACTTCCCCGTCATCCAGCTCGCCGTCACCGGCTACGACGACGAGGAGACCATCCAGTCTCAGCTCGAGACGAGCGTGGTGCCCGAGCTCGAAGATGTCGAGGGCGTCAACACCGCCCAGATCGTCGGCGGCACGGGGCAGCGGATCAGCATCACCCCCGATCAGGCGGCGCTCGCCGCCGCGGGGTTCAGCCAGCAGGCGATCCGCGACGCGCTCGACCAGAACGGCGTGCTGTTCCCGGGCGGCGAGATCACCGAGAACGACGAGACCCTCACGGTGCAGACGGGGGTCAAGCTCGGCTCGGTCGACGACATCGCCGCACTGCCGCTGGTGCCGTCAGACGCGGCGCAGTTCGGTGGGGAAACCGTCACGATCGGCGACGTCGCGACGGTGGAGCAGGCCGAAGACCCGGTGACGAGCATCTCGCGGGTCGACGGCGAGCCCGCCCTCACGATCGCGGTCACGAAGCTCCCCGCCGCGAACACCGTCGAGGTGTCGCAGGGCGTGCTCGCCGCGCTCCCCGACCTCGAGGACGCCATCGGCGGCGCCGAGTTCACCGTCGTCTTCGACCAGGCGCCCTACATCCAGAAGTCCATCGAGACCCTCGCTGTCGAGGGCACGCTCGGACTCGTCTTCGCCGTCCTCGTCATCCTGGTCTTCCTGCTCTCGATCCGTTCGACGCTGGTCACGGCGATCTCGATCCCCACGAGCGTGCTCATCACCTTCATCGGGCTGCAGGCGTTCGGGTACTCGCTGAACATCCTCACCCTGGGCGCGCTCACGATCGCGATCGGCCGCGTGGTCGACGACTCGATCGTCGTGATCGAGAACATCAAGCGCCACTACGTCGGCGACGCCGACAAGAAGGCCGCGATCCTCCTCGGGGTCCGAGAGGTGTCGACCGCGATCACCGCGTCGACCATCACCACGGTGGCGGTGTTCCTCCCGATCGCCTTCGTCGGCGACGTCACCGGCGAGCTGTTCCGTCCGTTCGCCCTGACGACCACCATCGCGCTCCTGGCATCGCTGTTCGTAGCCCTCACGATCGTGCCGGTCCTGGCCTACTGGTTCCTCCGACCCGGCAAGCCGATCCTCGACGAGGCCGGCCGCGCGATCGACCCCGAAGACCCGGCCGCACCCCCCAGCCGCCTGCAGAAGGCCTACCTGCCGATCCTGCGCTGGACGCTCGGGCACTCGTGGGTCACCCTGCTCATCGCCGTCCTCGTCCTCGGCGGAACGGTCGCGGCGGTGCCGTTCATGAAGACGAACTTCCTCGGCGACTCCGGCCAGAACACCTTCACGATGACGCAGGACATCGGCCCCGCTCCGAGCCTGGATGCCGAGAGCGCCGCCGCCGAGGAGGTCGAGGCGATCCTCACCGACATCGACGGCATCCAGACCGTGCAGGTCTCGATCGGCTCCAGCGGATCCCCGCTCCAGGATGCCTTCGCCGGCGGCGGCACGGGTATCACCTACTCCATCACCACCGCCGACGACGTCGACCAGGTGGCCCTCCGTGAAGAGGTCCAGGAGCGCGTGTCCGAGCTCGACGACGCCGGCACGATCACCGTCTCTGCGGCGCAGGGCGGGTTCGGGTCGACCGACATCGAGATCGACGTCACCGCGCCCGACTCCGCGACCCTGCAGGAGGCGACCGACGCCGTCGTGGCGGGGCTGGACGGCCGTGAGGGCATCGGGCAGATCTCCAACAACCTCTCCTCGTCGCTGCCCTTCATCGCCGTGACGGTCGATCGCGACGCCGCGGCGGCCCTCGGCCTCTCGGAGGTCGCGGTCGGCGGCATCGTCTCGGCGGCCATGCAGCCGCAGTCGGTGGGCACCGTCGAGATCGACGGCACGTCGCTGACGGTCTATCTGACCGCCGCCGACACACCGCTGACGATCGACGAGCTGCGCCAGCTGCAGGTTCCGAGCGCCACGGGGCCTGTCCCGCTCGAGCAGATCGCCACCGTCGAGCCGTCGACGGGTCCGGCGTCGATCACCACCGAGGGCGGCCAGCGCACCGCCACCGTCACGGTGACCCCGTCGACCGACGACCTCAACGTCGCCTCGGCGACGGTGACCGAGGCGCTGGCCGAGGTCGACCTGCCCACCGGCGCCGACGCCGACCTCGGCGGCGTGGTCTCCGAGCAGCAGGACGCCTTCACCCAGCTCGGCCTCGCGCTCCTCGCGGCGATCCTCATCGTGTACATCGTGATGGTCGCGACGTTCAAGTCGCTCCGGCAGCCGCTCGAGCTGCTGATCTCGGTTCCCTTCGCGGCGACCGGAGCGATCCTGCTGCTCGTCGTCACCGGCATCCCGCTGGGGGTCCCGTCGCTCATCGGCGTGCTGATGCTCATCGGCATCGTGGTGACGAACGCCATCGTGCTCATCGACCTCGTGAACCAGTACCGCGAGAAGGGGCTGTCGTCGTTCGACGCCACCATTGCGGGCGGGTCGCGCCGACTCCGGCCGATCCTGATGACGGCGCTCGCGACGATCTTCGCCCTGACCCCCATGGCGCTCGGCATCACCGGTAGCGGCGGGTTCATCTCGCAGCCGCTCGCGGTCGTCGTGATCGGCGGGCTCATCTCGTCGACCGTGCTGACCCTTCTCGTCCTCCCGACGCTGTACAACCTCATCGAGGGGGCGAAGGAGCGTCGCGAGGCCCGCCGTCGCCTCCGCGACGGCGACCACGACCAGACCCGCGAGGGTGCACTCGCCGGCGCCGAGGGTGCGTTCGCCGGCGCCGAGGGTGCGCTCGCCGGCGGTTCGCGGGGACTCACTCGCCGTCAGCTGCGCCAGCAGGCGGGTGTTGCGACCGGCGCCGTCGCCGTCGCCGCCGTCGCGGTGCCGCTCATCGAGGAAGCGCCCGACGTAGAGACCCCGTCTTCGGGTGATTCGCCCGCCGCGGAGGATGCCGCCGACGGCGACGTCGTGCCGGAAGAGACCTCGGTGCCGGCAGACCTGCCGATCATCGAGCAGGATCCCGACATCGAGACGTCGATGCCCCCGGAGGAGTCAGCCGCCGACCCGGCGCCTAATGACGCGTCGCCTGGCGACGAGGCACGCGCTGAAGAACCGGAACCGGGTGAGACGGAGTCGGCTGCGGAGGCCGGCGACGGGGAGCCGATGTCAGACGGTGGATCGCCTGACGACGGATCGCCTGACGCGGAATCCGACCCTGAGGGGCACGAGCCGCGCTGACCAGCGCCGGCCGAGCGACGCGCCGAGCCGGAACGGGCCCCGCGCGCAGGGCGCCGATCTCGGTGCGGGGCGCGGCCGCGGCATCCGTCTCGGGGATCACCCGCGCCGCGACGGGCGCGCGGTAGGCGAGGGCTCGCGGAAGGGCGCCGAGCCAGATGAGCATCAGCGAGAAGGCCACGATCTCGAACAGGGCGAGCGTGATGAAGCCGGCGGTGAGCACGACCATGCCCGTTGCGAGGACGGCGACGCAGAGGATCGTGAACCTGCGGAACGCGACGTGGCGGCCGCGGATGCCGAGGCTTGAGGCCACCATCGTGAGGAACGACAGTCCGAGGCCCGACGCGGCGAGGTCGTGGAGGACGACGCTCACGGGGATCGGGATCATCCCCACAACGGTCAGGTGCAGCCCGGCCGACACGATCGACCCGCGGAAGATCCGGCCCGTGCGACGCCCCACGCCGTGCGGGAGCGCGACGGCGAGGAGCACGCCGTAGGCGGCGAGGAAGAAGCCCGAGAACAGCACGGTCGAGTTGAACAGCTTGCTCGAGACCGTGCTGAAGGTGCCGAGCTGGGAGAAGTGCAGCTGCCACCAGTCGGGATCCGTGGTGGTGAGGATCGCCAGGATCACGCCGATCGGCAGGGACGAGATGGCGATCGTGCCGAGTCGGTGGACGCGGGGGAGGGCGACCGGTGAGGTCGGCAGCTCGATTATCGGGGCGTGGGGGGAGGGAGCCGTGGCCGGGAGGGTCGCGGTGGTCATGCTGCTCACGATCGGTCGGGCGGGCGATCCGTCCCGGTGGTCGGTTGTGTCCAACCGCTCCTCCGGGAGGTCGACGCGAGTAAGGAAAGGAGGATCCCCCGGGCCAAGCGGTTCCAGCCCGTTGGTGTGATGGTACCGCGTGCGCGTTACAAGCGGACACGCCGATGGTCGGTGCTCTCCCAGGTCGACTGGGTAAGGTGGTAGGCGTCGGGCTGAGGACACCGCCACGTTGTGACGGCCTCTGTGAGTTCTCATGGCCGATTCCCGCGCCCTCTGCCATCGCGAGCCGGCGCTTCACCTCACAGGAATGGCCCCCGGCCGGCGATTGCCCGGGTTGCTCGAGCATGTCCTCGAGCGCTGTTCTCGTGCGAGCACGAAGGACCCCATCATGAGCCCGAAGAACAAGAAGCCCGCCGGCGGACGCCCGGCGCGAAACTACGACCCGCGGTACGCAGCGGGCGCCAGCTACCAGGACCGCAAGCGGCGGCCCGCCGACGGCGCCGCCGGCGGCGGAGCGAAGGCCGGCGGGACGAAGGCCGGCAGCCGCAGCCCCGGTCACCGTGGGTACCGCGCGAACGACGCCGCCGACAACCGCTCCGGTGGCTCGCGCGAATGGGTCGCCCGCGAGGCGAGCGAGCCCAAGCGTCGCTGGAGCGCGCAGGAGAAGGCGGGGCGCGATGAAGCCCGCTCCATCCGCTCGCAGGCGCGCGGCGACCGCGGCTCGTACGCCCGCTCGGCTGAGGATCGTCCCGCTCGCCGTTACGACGGCGGCGATCGTCCGCAGCGCCGGTTCGAGGATGACCGTCCGCAACGCCGTTTCGACGGCGGCGACCGCTCGCAGCGCCGGTTCGAGAACGACCGCCCCGTTCGCCGGAACGACGACCGTCCCGCTCGCCGCTTCGATGGCGACGACCGTCCCGCTCGCCGTTACGAGGGTGGTGACCGTCCGCAGCGTCGATTCGAGGATGACCGTCCGCAGCGTCGTTTCGACGGCGCTGACCGTCCGCAGCGTCGCTTCGAGGATCGCGCGCCGCGCCGCGATGACGATCGCCCGGCCCGCCGCACCGACGACCGCCCGGCGCGCCGCTTCGACGAGCGTCCGCCCCGCGCCGGCGACGAGCGTCCCGCTCGCCGCCACGACGACCGGCCCCAGCGTCGTACGGACGACCGGCCGAAGCATCGCTTCGACGACCGACCGGCTCGTCGTCACGACGACGAGCGCCCGGCTCGCCGCTTCGACGACCGGCCGCAGCGACGCACCGACGACCGCCCCGCGCGCACGGCGCACGCCGAGGCGCAGCTGGACGTCGTCCACGAGCGCCTGCAGGCAGAGGCGGTCGAGGCGCACGAGGTCGAGAACATCGGCTTCGGAGACCTCGGTCTCGGCCAGAACATCGTGACCCGTCTGGAAGAGCTCGGCGCCTCGTCGCCCTTCCCGATCCAGGCGGCGACCATTCCGCCGATCATCCAGGGCCGTGACGTGCTGGCACGCGGTCGCACCGGCTCGGGCAAGACCATCGCGTTCGGCGCACCGCTCGTCGAGGCGATCCTGCGCGCACAGGCCGGGCAGAAGCGTCAGCAGGGTCGTGCGCCGCAGGCGCTGATCCTCGCGCCGACCCGCGAGCTCGCCCTGCAGATCGACCGCACGGTGCAGGCGCTCGCGCGCAGCGTCGGTCTCTTCACCACCCAGATCTACGGCGGCGTGCCGCAGGCACGTCAGGTCGGGGCGCTCCGCAAGGGCGTCGACATCATCGTGGGCACCCCCGGCCGCATTGAAGACCTCGTGGAACAGGGCAAGCTCGACCTCTCGCAGGTGAAGATCGCCGTCCTCGACGAGGCCGACCACATGTGCGAGCTGGGCTTCCTCGAGCCGGTGCAGCGCATCCTCCGCCTGACGGCCGACGGATCGCAGAAGCTCCTCTTCTCCGCGACCCTCGACCGTGAGGTCGCGGCGCTCGTCGAGGAGTTCCTGGTCGAGCCGGCCGTCTACGAGGTCGCCGGCGAGGACCAGGACTCCAGCACCATCGAGCACCGCGTGCTCGTGATCGACCACCGCGACAAGGCCGAGATCGTCACCTCCCTCGCCGACCGGGACGGCAAGACCCTCGTCTTCGCGCGTACCCGCGCGTACGCCGAGATGCTCGCCGAGCAGCTCGACGACGCCGGCATCCCGGCACTGGCGCTGCACGGCGACCTGAACCAGGGCAAGCGCACACGCAACCTCGAGCGTCTGACCTCGGGTCGAGTGCGGGTGCTCGTCGCGACCGACGTCGCCGCCCGCGGCATCCATGTCGACGACATCGACCTCGTGGTCCAGGCGGACGCACCGGACGAATACAAGACGTACCTGCACCGCTCGGGCCGCACCGGCCGCGCGGGGCGTGCCGGGACCGTGGTCACCCTCGTGACCCGTCAGCGTCGTCGTCGCATGTCGGAGCTGCTGAGTCGCGCCGAGATCGATGCGCCGTTCGAAGAGGCGCGTCCTGGCGACGAGGTCGTCGAGGCCCTCGCGGGTCGCCCGACGGTCGCCGACCTCACCTCCTGACGCTGCTCCCTCGCGGGTACGTTCTCACGGCCCCGGCTGAGCGTCGAACCACCCCATCCGCGACGAGCCACCCTGCATCCCAGGGTGGCTCGTCGCGATTCGGGTGGCTCGGAGCGCGCCCGGCGCCGCGGGCTCACGTTCAGAAGAACCGCTCAGAAGAGAGTGGGCGGCGCCGCCGCGCGCCGCCCGCGCGACGTCGTCATCACCGACGCGGCCAGCCGCGCACGGTCGGCGGCCTCGTGCGGGAGCGGTGCACTCCCCGTCCCCGGGCTCCCCGCCAACCCCGTGTACCGAGCGGCGCGCGGATGCGCGTCATCCTCCGCTCCGCCCTCCAGGCGATACGCGCGAAGGAGCGGACGCACCCGGCGTGCGAGCCAGGTGCGGTAGGCCTTCGGTGCGGTCGCCGAGACCCCCGGATACAACCCCCGGTACGACGACACCAGTTCCGGATGCTCGCGCGCCAGCCACTGCAGGAACCACTCCTTCGCCCCCGGTCTCAGGTGCAGGGCGCCGTAGACGACGCGCGTCGCGCCCGCGTCGCGGATGCGGCGGAGAGCCTCGTCGATCGCGGCGATCGAGTCCGTCAGGTGCGGCAAGATCGGCATGAGGAACACCGTCACCGAGAATCCCGCATCCACCGCCGCACGCACGGTGTCGAGCCGCGCCGCCGCGCTCGGCGTCCCCGGCTCGAGCGCGGCCTGCAGACCGTCGTCGAAGACGGCGATCGACATCGCCAGGGTGATCGGGACGGATGCCGCGGCCTCGGCCAGCAGCGGCAGATCGCGTCGGAGCAGCGTGCCCTTCGTCAGGATCGAGAACGGCGTCCCCGATGCCGTCAGGGCGTCGACGATCCCAGGCATCAGGCGGTAGCGCCCCTCGGCTCGCTGGTACGGGTCGGTGTTGGTGCCCAGCTGCACGGGGTCGCGAAGCCACGTCGGTTTGGCGAGCTCGCGTCGCAGCACATCGACGGCGTTGATCTTGACGACGATCTGCGAGTCGAAGTCCTTGCCCGCATCCAGCTCGAGGTACTCGTGGGTTCCCCGGGCGAAGCAATAGGAGCACGCATGACTGCAGCCGCGGTAGGGGTTGATCGTCCAGTCGAAGGGCATCGCCGACGATCCCGGCACGCGGTTCAGGGCGGACTTCGCCATGACCTCGTGGAACGTGATACCCGCGAACTCGGGTGTGGTCACCGACCGCACCAGACCATTGAGGTACTCCAGGCCGGGCAGCGCCGCGGCATCCGCCACTCCCAACTGCTGCCCCTGCCATCGCATGCATCAAGGGGAACACGTCTTCGAATGTCTGTCAAGGTCGGATGACCGCATTATCGAAGGCCCGCCGACCGGACTGGCCACCGGACGCGCAGCCGGGAAGAATGAGGGGGTGCAGGCGCCCGTCCCTCACACTCCTCCCCTCACCCGTCGCGAAGCCAGAGAGCGCGCGCGGGTGCTCGGTGCTGCGCCGACGCGGGCGGATCACGCGGTCCCGGCGCGGCGCGCATCCTCTCTCGGCGGACCGGGTGTGCCGCTCGCCCGGCACGTGCGCCGGCGCCATCGCCGGTGGACGTCGATCCCGGTCGCGGCAGCTGTCGTCGCGGCGTTCGTCCTCGGCTCCAGCGCCAGCGTCACCGCCGCCGTCGCCGGTCTCACCCCCGAGCCGCCACCCCCCACGGTCGCCGCGCCCGAGACATCCGAGCCCCCGACTCCGCTGAGCGCCCTCATCGCCCCGGCGACCGCCGCGCCCACCCCGCCGCCGCTCGCGCCCGTGCCGGCCACCGATCTTCCTCCCGCGCAGCCGGTCGAGCAGCAGGTCGCCGGCCAAGACCTGTGCGCGAACCCGGCGGTGACGTCCGCGCTGGCGGCGCAGGACGAGGCGGCCGTCATCGCCGCCGTCGGCGGTGCCCTGCCGTTCCGCGACGCGATCGTCACGGGCACCGCAGCGTGCCTGCGCCTGGACGACCCGACCCTCAGCTGGGTGGTCGTCAACAAGATCCGCCCCTTCGCCCCGGTCGACTGGGCTCCCGCCTCGGTGGTCTTCCCCGAGGGTGTCCGCAACCTCGGCGAGGGCGCGCTCGCACCCGACGCCGCCTCCGCCCTCACGGCGATGGTGACGGCCGCCGCCGCGGCGGGCGTCGGCGAGATCGGGCTGCAAAGCGCCTACCGCTCCTATACGACCCAGCAGACGTCGTACGGCGTGCAGGTCGCCGACCGCGGCACCGAGGGCGCCGACCTCGTCAGTGCCCGGCCCGGGCACAGCGAGCATCAGTCGGGTCTCGCCGCGGACGTCGTGCCCTGCGCGGACGGAGCGTGCGGCACCCTCGACGACCTCGCTGCCACGCCGCAGGGCGCCTGGGTGGCCGCTCACGCGTGGGAGTTCGGCTGGATCGTGCGCTATCAGGAGGGCCGGACGGATGTCACGGGCTACGCGCCCGAGCCGTGGCACCTGCGCTACGTCGGGACCGACCTCGCGCGGGCGATGCATGAAAACGGCTTCACAACTTTAGAGGAGTTCTTCGGCCTTCCGGCCGCTCCCACCTACGGGTAGCCGACGATCCCTCGCGATCGAGAGACCTTTACTATGCTTTGGCCCCGATGTCAAATCACGGTCCTAGCCTGAACACAGGCGCTGTCCCGGCACCTCTCAGCACCGGCCGACACCGACGTTGAGCCCTCGGCTTCCCCGCCGCCGTTGTTCAGGAGTCGTCATGGATTTCTCCCTCGTGCAGTCGTTCTTCATGCTCGGTTTCGTCGCGATGGCGGCCGGCACGTTCTGGTTCTTCATGGAGCGAGGTGATCTCAAACCCGAGTACCGGTCGGTGGCCAGCTATGCGGCCGTCATCACCTTCGTCGCCGCCATTCTCTACTACGTCATGAAGGACGTCGTGCAGTTCCCCGGTGGTGACATCACCGCGGCCGAGGTCGACGCCACGCTCCCGCTCCGGTACATCGACTGGCTGATCACCACCCCGCTCCTGCTGGTGGAGTTCGGCCTCATCCTCGCGATCGCCGGCGCCGTCCGCCGCGGATTCGTCACGCAGCTGATCATCGCCGACATCATCATGATCGTCTTCGGCTACCTCGGCGAGGTCGGCGTCCCCGGATCGGCGTCCAACTGGATCTTCTTCATCATCTCGGTGCTCGCCTGGTTGTACATCGTCTACCTGATCTTCACGGTGAAGGTGCCCGACGGTGCCCCCGCTCACGTGCGCGGTGCCCTGCAGGTGATGCGGCTCTTCGTGGTCATCGGCTGGTCGATCTACCCGCTCGGCACCGCCATCCAGGAGCTCATCGAGCTCGGCGGCGGCGACGCCGCAGTCGCCATCAGCATCGCCGCGGTGATCTACGTCATCGCCGACGTCCTCAACAAGGTCGGGTTCGGCCTGGTCGCCGTCCGCGCCGCGAAGAAGAGCAGTGTCGACGTCGTCGACGCGGCGCCCGGCGGCCGGCTCTGACCGTGTGAGACCGGCAACCCGGAGTGCCCCGCGACCTGGCGCGGGGCACTCCGTCGTGCGCGGCCGGGCCGCGGCATCCGTCCTCTTCTGAAACTGAGTACCCTTGCTCGTGACACTGAGGGTCGGCGTGACCCGCACTCGACGACGAGAGAGGGAGGCTCGCTCATGGAGCGCGACATCTACGACGAGGACCACGAGGCGTTCCGCGACGTCGTCAAGGAGTTCTGCAAGCGCTACGTCACCAACGAAAAGCGAGAGAAGTGGGATGCCGACGGGCAGATCGATCGCGAGACGCTGCGCGCCGCGGGTGACGCCGGTGTGATGGGACTCTCGGTCCCCGAGGAGTACGGCGGCGCCGGGATGCTGCAGGACTACCGTTTCCGCGCGATCGTCAACGAAGAGGTCATCGCCGCGGGTGCCGGGTCGCTCGCGGGCGCCTTCGGCATCCAGGACGACCTCGCCGTGCCCTACCTCGTGCACATGGGCACCGACGCCCAGAAGCAGAAGTGGCTGCCGGGCATGGCGACCGGCGAGATCATCGGCGCCCTCGCCATGAGCGAGCCGGGTGCCGGTAGCGACCTGCGCGGCATCTCGACCACCGCGAAGAAGGTCGACGGCGGGTACCTCGTCAACGGGGCGAAGACGTTCATCTCCAGCGGCGCGAGCGCCGATGTCGTGGTCACCTTCGTCAAGACGGGGGAGGGAAATCGCCCCGAGGCGTTCAGCCTGCTGCTCATCGAGACCTCGTCGGAGGGCTTCGACCACGGCAAGAAGCTGCAGAAGATGGGCTTCCACGGCCACGACACCGCCGAGCTGTCCTTCACCGACGTGTTCGTGCCCGAGGAGAACCTCATCAGCGGCACCGAGGGGCAGGGCTTCATCCAGCTGATGATGAACCTGCCGCTCGAGCGCCTGTCCATCGGCGTCGCGGGGGCGGCGGCCGCGCAGGCGGCGCTGGACTGGACCCTCGACTACACCCGCAGCCGCGAGGCGTTCGGGCAGCGGATCATCGACTTCCAGAACTCCCGCTTCCAGATGGCGGATGTCGCCACCACCGTCGACGCCCTCTGGGCGTACATCGACCGGGCCCTGCTGGCGTACCGCGACGGCAAGCTCAGCGCGGAAGAGGCGGCGAAGGTGAAGTTCTGGGCGACCGAGCGCGAATGGGACGTGCTCGACGCCTGCGTGCAGCTGCACGGCGGGTACGGCTACATCACCGAGTACCCGATCGCCCGCGCGTTCCTCGACGCGCGCGTGCACCGCATCTACGGCGGCACGAACGAGATCATGCGCGAGATCGTGGGGCGGCAGCTCGCCGGCAAGCGCTGAGGCGCGGCATCCCTCTTCGCCGGGCATTGGCTCCCCTTGCCGCGCCGCGCCCAGGGCCGGCCGCGCCGCTCGCCGCGGCCCGCCTGTGCCCGAGGCTGACCGCCTCGCCTCGCTCCGCCCGCCCCGCCCTTCCGGTCACAGAGTCGCGCGAAGGTCACAGCATTCGCGCGAAAGCTGCGATATACGCGTGATTCTGTGACGCACGTCGGGGGAGGTGGCTCGCTGCGGCGCGGGCGCGGGCACGGGCCGCACGGGCGCGCGCCGCACCGGCGCGCGAGGGAGGCGCGAAGGCGAGACTCGCCGCCGGCCGGATGACCGCCGTCAGCGAGCGAGCGGGGCGGCGAACAGCACGGCGCTCGCGACCCAGAACGCCAGGGTGAACACCGTGTCGCGGGGGCGCCACGGCACGAGGTTCCGCTCGGTGCGGTCGGGGTAGGCGCCGAAGGCGCGGGAGTCCATCGCGAGCGCCACCCGCTCGGCGTGCCGGATCGCGCCGGCCAGGAGCGGGACGACGTACCCGATCCACCGGCGGAGTGCGGCGAAGGGCCCCCGCCCACCGTGCGCGCCGCGCACGCGATGCGCCTGGCGGATGACGTCGAGTTCGTAGCCGAAGCGGGGCACGAACCGGAACGCCGCGAGTGCGGTGTATCCGATCCGGTACGGCACCCGCAGCTGCTGCACCATGGCGCGGACGAGGTCGGGGCCGGTGACCGACAGCCCGGCGATGAGGGCGAGCGAGACGATGGCCGCGATCCGAAGGCCCGTGGCGACGCCCACCTCGAGGGCTCCGCCGTAGAGGGTCCAGTCGCCGATCCGCCAGACCGCGACGCTCTGGTCGACGCGCTCCGGGTCGGTCCACAGGGCGAAGCTCAGCGCCAGCACCGCGGCGAACGCGGGAACGGCGAGGAGGAACCCGACGAGCCGCGGGGTGAAGCGCACCCCGATGAGCAGCACCGCGTAGGCCAGCAGCAGGAAGGCGGCCGGGGTCGCGGCATCCCTCACGAAAACCAGCCCCAGCATGGCCGGTGCCGGCGCGAGGAGCGACGCGAGCGGATTGATGCCGTACAGGAAGCGGAGCGGCGACGCCTCGACGCGATCGGCGTACGGGTCGAACCGGCCGCGGGTCGCCTGGGCCGCGGTGACGGGCCCGGTGACCGTCATGGCGCACCGCCGGGAAGGTCGGCCAGGCGGGTGACCCGACGGAGGGACGGATGCCGCTGAAGCGCCGTCATCGCGCGGGCGAGCGGGGGCGCGGCGAGGCCGGTGGACCCGAGCAGGGCCAGGTCGGAGAGGATGTCGGCGGGCGCGCCTGCGGCGCGGATGCGCCCGTCGTCGACCACCACGACACGGTCGGCGTGCTCGGCGACCAGCTGCATGTCGTGCGAGACGACGAGCACCGTCGTGCCGTCGGCGTTCAGATCCGCGAGGAGAGTGAGGAGCTCGTCGGCGCGCGCACGGTCCTGACCGAAGGTGGGCTCGTCGAGGGCCAGCACCGGTGCACCCGTCACGAGCGCCGTGGCGACGGAGAGGCGGCGCTTCTGCCCGCCCGAGAGGAGGAACGGGTGGGTGGCGGCTTTGTCAGACAGGCCGAAGCGGGCGAGGATCCCGGCGGTCCGCGCGCCGACCTCGTCGTCGGGAAGGCGCTGGAGGCGCAGCCCGTGCGCGACCTCGTCGAACACGCTGCGGGTGATGAACTGGTGCTCGGGGTTCTGGAAGACGAAGCCCACGCGGCGCGCGAGGGTGCGGATGTCGGCGCGGGCGACATCCGTTCCGCCGACCGTGACGGTCCCCCTCGGGGGACGGATGACGCCGGCGACCGCCTGCAGCAGCGTGGTCTTGCCGGCGCCGTTGGCGCCGACGATGGCGACGAACTCGCCCGCGGCGACGTCGAGGTCGACGCCGTGCAGGATCTCGGTGCCGCCGCGGCGGACTGTGAGGTTTCGCACCTCGACGGCAGGGGTGGGTGCGGGTGCGGTCGTGGGGCGCGCGCCGCGCGCGGCGCCGGCTGGGCCGGGCTCGCGGTCGAGGCGAGGAGATTCGGCCGAGACGCGGACGTTCGACGCGGAGAAGTCCGCGTCCGGGCCGATCGTACGCGCCTCGAGGGGGGAGGAGGGCGGAAGCGGGGACGCGGAGGATGCGGTGAAGGGGGACGCGAGAGCGGGGGCGGCGTCGAGCGCGGCGGTCAGCTCGGCGGGGGTCAGGGGGAGCGGGTCGAGGGCGTACCCTGCGGCGCGGAGCCGCAGCGCGGCGAGGGTCGAGACCGGGAGCCAGACCCCCATCTCGTGGAGCTCATGCGCGCGGGTGCGCAGCACGTGGTCGGTCGATCCGTCGGCGAAGAGCCGCCCCTCGGCGTCGAGGACGACGACCCGGTTGACCAGGTCGACGGCGGCGTCGAGGTTGTGCTCGACGAGCAGGATCGCCCGGTCGCCCGCGGCGACGATCTCGGCGAGGGCGGCGTAGACCTCGTCGATCCCCCGCGGGTCGAGGTTCGCCGTCGGCTCGTCGAGGACCAGCAGCGGTGATCCGAGGGCCAGGGCGCAGGCGATCGCGAGTCGCTGGCGGCCGCCGCCGGAGAGCCGGTCGGGGTTCTCGCGACGTCGCTCCCACAGGCCGACGCGGCGCAGCGCCGCCTCGGCGCGCCCGAGCACCTCGCCGACCGGCAGGCGCAGGTTCTCGGGCCCGAACGCGACCTCGTCGAGGAGGGTGCCGGTGACGAGCTGGGCGTCCGGGTCCTGGAAGACCATCCCGACCCGGGTGCTGAGCGTCGACACGGGGGTGGCGGCGACGTCGAGGCCGTCGACGTCGAGGTCGCCGACGACCGTGGCGGGGATCGCCTGCGGAATCAGACCGTTCAGCGCAAGGGTGAGCGTCGACTTGCCCGAACCGCTGGGCCCCAGCAGCAGCACCACCTCGCCCGGTGCGACGTCGAGGGTCGCGGCCGCGGGCGTCGCGACATCCGCTCCCTCGTGGGTGATCGCGACGTCCCGAGCCCGGAGGAGGCGCGGGCCGGCGGCCCGCGCCGTGCGCGGAGCGGCCTGGTCGCGGGGGTGGGCGGGCATGGGTCCTCGATCACTCGGTACCCCCAACTTAGCCTGCCCTAACCTCGCCCGGCGGGGCGGTCTCTCGACGTCGAGCGCAGCCCCGGGGCGCTGGTTGCCGGCACGTCGTGTCCCGAACTCCTGCAGGTGTGCGCGCGGCGCGGTCCAAAACCCCGGACCGGGGCGCTGCGCGCCGAATCTGCAGGAGTTCGGGACGCGACACCCCGCGACTCCCGTCTCGGGCCTCGCGCTTTCCCGCGCGACGAGGTAAGCATGAGGGGCTGAAGGAGGAGCAGTGACGACGGAGCTGGACGAGCCGGGCGGTTTCGCCGACTTCGACGCCCTCGTGCGCGACGCCGCACGGGCACCCGAGGGACTGGCCGACGTCGATCCCCGGCGCCGCCGGCGGCGGCGCTGGATCGGCTGGACGGTCGCCCTGGTGATCCTCGCCCTCGTGATCGGCGGACCGACGGCATACGTGACCTGGGCGCTGACCGCGCCGCTCCCGGCCGCCTCGGCGTCCTTTACCGAGCCGGCCGTCCCGGTCACCGCCGCCGCGACGCTCTCGCTCCCCGCCCAGGGGTCGTCGGCCATCAGCGTCGCCGGCGGGAACGAGTATCTCGGCGCGGAGGCGGCCGGCATCTGGGCGACCTCCGGCCCGCAGGAGCCGGCCGCGATGGCGAGCATCACCAAGCTCATCACCGCGCTCGTCGTGCTCGACGCCCACCCGCTCGCGAGCCCCGAGGACCAGGGTCCGACCCTCTGGTTCGACGGCGCCGACGAGGATCTCTATGACACCTACTACGTGCAGAACGTCACGATCGCGCCGATGCCGGCGGGCAGTTCGATGACCCTCCGCGGCGCGCTCGCCACGATGCTCATCCCGTCGGCCAGCAACTACGCCGACGTGGTCTCGACCTGGGCCTTCGGGTCACGGGCCGGCTTCGTCGCGGCGGCCCGCGCCTGGCTCGACGGCCACGGCCTCGCCCAGACCACCGTGGTCGACCCGACGGGCATCAGCCCCCGGAACACCAGCACTCCCGCCGACCTCATCGCGCTCGGGCGCATCGCCGCGGCGCACCCCGACATCGCGGCGATCGTCGACACCCCGTCGGCGACGATCGGCAGCGCGGGCATCGTCAACAACACCAACGGTCTGCTCGGCACCGCCGGCATCACCGGTCTCAAGACCGGCAACCTCGGCGCCGGCACATTCGCCTTCCTGTACACCTCGCGGCTCGACGTCGGCGTGGGCACACCGCTCGCGGTCGTCGGCGTGATGCTCGGGGGTCAATCCCGCGAGTCGGTCAACGGCGACGTGCTGCGGCTGCTCGGGAGCATCCAGGAAGGCTTCCACGACGTGCCCCTGGTGACCGCCGGTCAGCAGCTCGGAGACGTCACGGCCCCGTGGGGTGGGGCGGCGCGCGTGGTGACCGCGTCGGCCGCAGACATCCGCACCTGGTCGGACACGCCGATCACGGTGACCTCCGACATCCGAACCCCCGAGACTTACGTCGACGGCGAGGTGATCGGCTCGATCACCTGGACCGCGGGGCCGCGGACGGCGACCGTCGACGTCGTGATCGAGGGCGAGATCGAACCGCCCACCGAGTGGTGGCGGCTGACTCACCCCTCCGAGCTGGGCGGCTGAGCCTTGGGGGCCGGGGCCGGGGCGGGAAGCGGCGCGACCGGCGGTCTCACCCCCGCGCGGCGCAGTGCGCGACCGATGCCGAGCCCGACCGCGGTCCAGGCGATCGGGCCAATGACGAAGAGGGCGACGTAGACCACCTGCTGCCACTGGCGGAACTGCGTCACATCGGCGGCGAACCAGATCGCCGCGCCGATCACCACGCCCACGACCACCGCCGACACGAAGAAGCGCCAAGGCTCCCATCGGCGATAACTCGTGAGGGCGGCGACCCCCTCCTGCAGCAGACCGATCAGGATCGCCGTCCCGATGTAGCGCCCGATCCACACCGGCACGACGGCACTCGCCACGAGCGCGGCGATGACATGCGTGAGCAGCGCGACCCAGGGCTGGCGCAGGAGCTCCTGCGCGATCACTCCGGGAAGGACATGGATGCCGAGGACGAGGCCGTACAGGATCGGCCAGGCCGCCACGATCACGCCGCTGAGGGCTCCGGCGCCGGCCTGCAGCACGCCCGTCGCCACGCCGATCGCCGCGCACGTCAGAAGCACGCGAGTCGTCAGGGGCGCGGGTCGGGCCACCCCTCCAGCGTACGGCGGATCTCATCGAGTTCTCATCTGGAATGCGTTCTCTGAGTTTCCCCTGTGAGTTACGTTAGCCCGACGTGCGCGCCGATGACGCCGCGCACGCCTCGCTCTACACCATCCTCGTTGGGAGCCTTCTATGGGTCGATCCTCCGTGCGAGCAGCCGCGGTCGTCACACTCGCCGCCCTGTTCACCGGGTCCGCAGCAACCGGCGCCTATGCCGCGACACCCGTGGAGGAGGTGACACCCCCCACTCCCATCGATTCCCCCACCGGCTCGTACATCGTGCTGCTCGAGGAAGAGCCGGTCGCGACCTACGAAGGCGGCGAGGCGGGCCTCGCGCCCACCAAGCCGGGCGACGGCGAGAAGCTCGACACGCAGTCGCAGGCGGTCGAGGAGTATTCGACCTTCCTCTCCGAACGACAGCAGGATGTCGCTGCCGAGACCGGCGTCGACCCCGCGGCCACCTACCAGCTGACCCTCAACGGCTTCAGCGCGAAGATGTCGCCCGAGCAGGCCGCCAAGGTCGCCGGGACGGACGGTGTCATCGGCGTGTACCCCGACGAGATCCGCCACCCCGACGCGGTTCCCTCCACCGAATTCCTCGGGCTCGAGGGCGCCGGCGGCGTGTGGGAGCAGGTCGGCGGTGTGGATGCCGCGGGTGAGGGTGTCGTCGTCGGTGTCATCGACACCGGTATCGCGCCCGAGAACCCCTCGTTCGCCGGTGACCCGCTGGGCACGACGCCGGGCACGGGTGAGCCCTACCTCGAGGGCAACGAGGTCGTCTTCGACAAGGCGGACGGCACGCAGTTCCGCGCGGAGCGCGTGACCGGCGAGGCGTGGGACGAGTCGGCGTACTCCACCAAGCTGATCGGCGCGCGGTACTTCGGCGACGGCGCCGCCGCCGCCGGCTTCACCTTCGAGGCCGACTACCTCTCGCCCCGCGACAACGACGGGCACGGCTCGCACACCGCCGGCACCGCCGCGGGCAACGACCAGGTCGCCGCGTCGATCGAGGGTATCGACCTCGGCGCGATCTCGGGTGTCGCCCCGGCCGCGAAGGTCTCGGCCTACAAGGCCTGCTGGGCGGGCCCCGACCCGCTCGTCACCGAGGACGACATCTGCGCCCTGAGCGACCTGCTCGACGCGATCGACACCGCGGTGGCCGACGGCGTCGACGTCATCAACTACTCGATCGGTGGCGGTGCAGCATCCTCCACCTGGCAGCCGGACGACATCTCGTTCTTCAACGCGGCCATCGCGGGTGTCTTCGTGTCGGTCAGCGCCGGCAACAGCGGCCCCGACGCCTCGACCGCCGACCACGCCTCGCCCTGGTACGCCACCGTCGCCGCGTCGACGATCCCGACCTGGGAGGGCAGCGTCCAACTGCCGAACGGCTTCCTCGAAGCCGGTGCGTCGGTCACCGTGCAGGAGGGTGAGGAGGTCACCGGTCCGGTCGTCTACGCCGGCGACATCCCCGCCGCCGGCGCGAACGCCGCCGATGCCGCACTGTGCTTCCTGGACACCGTCGATCCCGCGCAGGCCGCGGGCAAGATCGTCGTCTGCGACCGCGGCGTGAACGCGCGCGTGGAGAAGTCGCAGGAGGTCGCCGCCGCCGGCGGAACCGGGATGATCCTCGTGAACGTCACCCCCGGGTCGCTCGACAACGACTTCCACTCGGTTCCGACCGTGCACCTGGATGCCGCTGCGCGCCCCGCGCTGCTGGACTACGTCCAGAACACCGTCGACCCCACGGCGACCCTTATCGGCGGCAACATCACCGGCAACGAGACCCCGGTGCCGCAGGTGGCGGGCTTCTCGAGCCGCGGCCCGATGCTCGCCGACGGCAGTGATGTGCTGAAGCCCGACATCGCCGCACCCGGTGTGGCGATCCTCGCCGCGGTGCAGAACGACGCCGACGGCAACCCCGCGTACGGTGTGCTCTCGGGCACCTCGATGGCGGCGCCGCACATCGCCGGGCTCGGAGCGCTCTATCTCGGTGAGAACCCGCTGGCCACGCCCGACGAGGTCAAGTCGGCGATGATGACCACCGCCTACGACACCGTGAACGCCGACGGGACGGCGAACACCGACCCGTTCGCGCAGGGCGCCGGCCAGGTCGATGCGCGACGCTTCCTCGACCCGGGTCTGCTGTACCTCAACGGCCCGGCCGACTGGGCGGCGTTCGTGGAGGGCGTGGGCAACTTCGACTTCGAGGGCGTCGAGCCCATCGACGGCAGCGACCTGAACCTCGCCTCGATCGCGATCGGCACGCTCTCGAGCGAGCAGACCGTGACCCGCACCCTCACCGCGACGCGCCCCGGCACGTACACGGTGGAGGCCTCGATCCCGGGCGTGAACGTCTCGGTCGAGCCGTCGACCCTCACCTTCGGGGCAGCCGGCGAGAGCCAGTCGTTCTCGGTGACGATCTCGAACGCCACGGCTCCGGTCGAGCAGTGGGCGACGGGCTTCCTCACCTGGACCGGTGGCGACGGCACCACGGTGCGCTCGCCGCTCGCGGTGCAGCCCGTGACGGCGGATGCTCCGGCGACCGCGTCGGGCCAGGGGATCACCGGCAGCACCGACGTGACCATCACGCCCGGCGTGACCGGCGACCTCGCGCTGAACCTCTCGGGCCTCGCCCCGGTGACCCTGCTCACCGACCCGGCGAACCCCGTCGAGGGCCACACCGGAAACGAGAACTCCGGTGACGAGAACGGCGACATCGCGTGGATCGTCGACGTGGCCGAGGGCGCGACGCTCGCGCAGTGGAAGCTGGACTCGTCGGATGACGAGGGCAGCGACCTCGACCTGTTCATCTACCGCGTGGTGGCCCCGGATGACCTCCGCTACTACGAGTCGTGGACGTCGGCGACGGCATCGGCTGACGAGCAGGTGAGCCTGGACGACCCCGAGGCGGGGACGTACCTGGTCATCGCGAACATGTACTCGATCACGCAGCCCCTCACGTGGGACCTCACGTCGGCGGTCGTCACCCCGGGTGGCGCGGGCTCGTTCACCGCGACGCCGAACCCGCTGCCCGTGCAGCAGGGCGTGCCCGCGACCTACAACGTCTCGTGGTCGGGCCTGGAGCCGGGCACGCGCTACCTCGGCGTCGTCGGCTACGGCGACTCGGCGGTGCGGACCGTCGTCGAGGTCGACCCGGGCGCTGCGGCTCCGGTCGCGGTCGAGGCGCCGTCAATCAGCGGGACCCCGAAGGTCGGGCGCACCCTGACCGCCGACCCCGGCACGTGGGACCCGGCCGAAGTCACGGTCGCCTACCAGTGGCTGCGCAACGGCGAGCCGATCGAGGGGGCGACCTCCGACCGGTACCGCGTGACCCGTGACGACCAGGGCGCCGCCCTGTCGGTGCGTGTCACCGCCACCGCGGAGGGGAACATCAACCCCGGTGTCGCGACGAGCGCCGAGGTGTTCGTCAAGGTGGCATCCGACACGCGGGTGACCCTCAACCGCTACGTGGCCTCGAGCTCGCAGGAGTTCGTCGCCACCGTCACGGTCTCGGCCCGGAACGGCGTCGTGCCCGAGGGCGAGGTGACCCTCTTCGTGGATGCGAAGAAGTACACCGGCACCCTCGTGAACGGCCAGGTCGCCTTCCCGCTGCCGAAGCAGAGCCGCGGCGTGCACGTGGTGGTCGCGCAGTACGGCGGCAGCTCCACCGTTGAGGCATCGACGGGACTCTCCGGGTTCCTCGTGCTCCGCTGACACGGCGGACGAAGGCGCTGCCAACGCCAGCGGCGTCCGGGCTTCGGCTCGGGCGCCGCCGGCGTGTCTGTGACCTAGACCCGGCGGCGCCGGCGCGTGAGGCGCACAGCCGGAAGCGGCGGAGCCGGGATCCATTCGTCGCCGTGGTCGATCACCCGACCGAAGCGCTCTTCGCGGGCCTGCCAGGCCTCGCGCGCCTCGACGATCTCTTCGTGGGATCGGCCGACGAAGTTCCACCACATGACGATCTCGTCCTCGAACGGCTCGCCGCCGAGGAGGAAGACGGAAGCGTCATCCGTGCTCGACAGCTCCACCTCGTTCCGGTGGGTTCCGAGATACAGCAGGTGGCGGTTGTCGATGGATGCCGCGGCGCGCGCGTCTCGGGATGCCGCGGCGCGGCCGTCCGCCTCATCGGCGGCGTCGAGCACGTCGACCACGTCGACCACTCCGGTCAGGCCGAGGAGCGCGTGCTCCCAGTCCTGCCGCAGCGGCACGCGGACCCGCGACCCGGCGGGGATGCGGATCTCGGCGCCGACGATAGGCGTGAAGGCGCTGGCCGGCGACGTCACGCCGCCGAGGCTCCCCATCACGACGGTCGCCTCGCCGTCGGCGCCGGCCGTCGCCGCCAGGCGGAGGGTGGGCAGCGACTCGTGCCGCTCGAAGTCGGGGGCGCCGTTCCGGCGTGAGTCGGGGAGGGCGACCCACAGCTGGAGGGCGTCGAGCGCGGTCGGACCATTGCCGAGGGAGTACTCCGAGTGCGAGATGCCCGCGCCGCTCGTCATGAGGTTCAGCGCGCCGCGGCGCACCACGACGTCGCTGCCGACCGAATCGCGATGGCGCACCTCACCGACGAGGGGCCAGGTGACCGTCTGCAGTCCGATGTGCGGGTGGGGCTCGACCCGCATCGTGGTCTCTTGCGGACCGAACCGATCCAGGAAGCACCACGCGCCGACGAGCGGCAGGTCGCGCTGGGGGAGGGCGCGGTAGACCTCCATCCCCCGCACGCCGCCGAGCGGCACCTCCCGCGCCTCGAGCAGCAGAGCCCGAGGTCCGTCGCACTCGACGGCCGCGGAGAGTTCCGCCGAGGCGTCCAGTCCTCCGGCCGTCCCTTGCACCGGTGCGTCGAGGCGGGTCATGGCCGGGGTTCCGGCCAGTCGACCCGGAGGCCCTCGACGTCGTGCTTGCCGAGCCAACGGGCGACGAACGGGCAACGGGGCACGACCGTGACACCGCGCGCCGCGACATCCGCCATCGCCTGTCCGACGAGGGTGCCGCCCAGCCCGCGCCCGGCGAACGCCTCGTCGATCTCGGTGTGGATGAACAGCTCCCGGCCGCGGGAGTCGGTGATGAACTGCGAGAAGCCGCCTAGCTCGTCGCCGACGTGGATCTCGTAGCGGCCGGCGTCGTCGTTGCGGGTGACGGTGATGTCGTCGGTGTCGGTCTCGTCGCTCACGGGCGTCCTTCCGTTGTGGATCCCAACCTAAGCCGCCCCGACGGCATTCCGCGAGGACGCCGCCGGGCCGCGAGGCGCCATCCGGTGCGTGGATCAGGCAGACTCGCTGGATGCCCCTCTCGCTGCTCGACGCCGTCCCGCCCGGGGCCGATGCGGATGCCGCGTACGCGGGGTTCGCCTCGTGGGCGGCCGATCGCGGTCTGACCCTGTACCCCGCTCAGGACGAAGCGGTGATCGAGCTGGTGTCGGGTGCCCACGTCATCCTGTCGACGCCGACGGGCACGGGGAAATCGCTCGTCGCCGTCGCCGCCCACGCGATCGCGCTCGCCCGCGGGGGCCGCACCTACTACACCGCGCCCATCAAGGCGCTGGTGAGCGAGAAGTTCTTCGCGCTGGTCGAGATCTTCGGCGCCGAGAGAGTCGGTATGGTCACGGGCGACTCGTCGGTGAATCCCGACGCCCCGATCGTGTGCTGCACGGCCGAGATTCTGGCAAATCTCGCCCTGCGACAGGGCGCGGACGCGGCGGTCGATCAGGTCGTCATGGACGAGTTCCACTACTACGGCGACTCCGACCGGGGTTGGGCATGGCAGGTGCCCCTGCTCCTCCTGCCGAGGACGCAGTTCGTCCTGATGTCGGCGACGCTCGGCGACACCTCCGACATCGCGGCCGATCTTCGCCGGCGGACCGGCCGTGAGGTCGCCGAGATCACCGGGGTCGATCGGCCGGTCCCCCTCGATTACGCCTACTCCCGCTCGCCAGCGCACGAGATCGTCGAGGAGCTGCTGTCGGATCAGAAGGCGCCCATCTACATCGTCCACTTCTCGCAGGCCGCGGCGATGGAGCGGGCGCAGGCGCTGTCGAGCGTGCGGATCGTCTCGCGGGAGCGTCGCGACGAGATCGCAGAGGCGATCGGCGGATTCCGTTTCACCACCGGCTTCGGAAAGACGCTTTCGCGCCTCGTGCGCGCCGGGATCGGCGTGCACCACGCCGGGATGCTGCCGCGATACCGGCGCCTGGTCGAGACCCTCGCGCAGCGCGGGCTGCTGCGCGTCATCTGCGGCACCGACACCCTCGGCGTCGGGATCAACGTGCCGATCCGCACGGTGGTGCTGACGGCGCTCACCAAGTACGACGGGCAGCGGATGCGGCACCTCACGGCCCGCGAGTTCCACCAGATCGCAGGTCGCGCGGGTCGGGCCGGCTTCGATACCGCCGGCACGGTCGTGGTGATGGCGCCCGAGCACGAGATCGAGAATGCGGCGGCCATGGCCAAGGCCGGGTCCGACCCGAAGAAGCAGCGGAAAGTCGTCCGCAAGAAGGCTCCGCAGGGGTTCGTGAACTGGGGCGAGGCGTCGTTCGAGCGGCTGGTCGCGGCCGAACCCGAACCCCTTGTCCCCCATCTTCAGCTGACCGCGGCGATGCTCATCAACGTCATCGCCCGAGGCGGCGATGTGTTCGCGCATGTGCGCAGCCTCGTCTTCGACAACCACGAGCCGCGCCCGCGGCAGCTCGCCCTCGCGCGTCGCGCGCTGGCGATCTTCCGCACCCTCGTCGTGGCCGGTGTCGTGGAGGTGGAACGGCCGAGCGGCGACATCCGGCTCACCGTGGACCTGCAGCCGAACTTCGCCTTGAATCAGCCGCTGTCGCCGTTCGCGCTGGCGGCGATCGAGGTGCTCGACCCCTCGGTGGAGCGCGGTCGGGGGTCGGGCGCGAATGCGACCGACGTCGACCGCGACGAGGCGGCGGGCACGGCGGGGACCGGCCATTACGCCCTTGACGTCGTCAGCGTGATCGAGGCCACCCTCGACGATCCGCGGCCGATCCTCTCGCAGCAGGAGTTCCGCGCCCGCGGTGAAGCCGTGGCGGCGATGAAGCGGCAGGGAATGGAGTACGACGACCGGATGGCGGCCCTCGAGGAGATCACCTACCCCAAGCCGCTCGCCGAACTGCTGGAGCAGACGTTCGAGGTGTTCGCCTCCAGTCAGCCGTGGGTGCGGGATTTCGCGCTGTCGCCGAAATCGGTCGTGCGCGACATGTTCGAGCGCGCCCTCTCGTTCGCCGAATTCGTGTCCTTCTACCAGCTCGGGCGGAGCGAAGGTCTTGTGCTCCGCTATCTCAGCGATGCGTATCGGGCGATCCGTCAGACGGTGCCTGCCGAAGCCCGGACCCCGGATCTTCTCGACCTCATCGAATGGCTCGGTGAGCTGGTGCGCCAGGTCGATTCGAGCCTCGTCGACGAGTGGGAGGCGCTGATCAACCCCGTGGTCGATCCTCAGGCGCCGGTCGTTCCACCCGCTCCGCCGTCCATCCTGACCAACCGCCGCGCGTTCGGGGTGCTGGTGCGCAACGAGCTGTTCCGTCGTGTCCAGCTGGCCGCGCTGCAGCGCGACGACGAGCTCGTCGCGCTCGACCCCGATGTCGACTGGCCGACCGTGCTCGATGACTACTTCGACGAGCATGACGAGATCCTCACCGGGGGGTCGGCCCGCTCGTCGGCGCTCATCGCGATCGACGAGACCGCCGCGGCCGAGGGGCGATGGACGGTCGAGCAGACGATCGACGATCCGGCCGGCAACCACGACTGGCGCATCCGTGCCGAGGTCGACCTCGCGGCATCCGTCGCCGAGGGCACCGCGGTCGTTCGAGTCACCGAGGTCGTGCGCCTCTGAACCACCAGGGCTCACGCGCGCCAGGCCCCCGGACGCGGCTGCATCTCCGCGGTGTTCGCGTAGCCCTCTTCCCACGGGAACCTTCCGCCACGGTCGTCGTACGTCAGCTGCAGGAGCGGCACGGAGAAGACGTCGGGGCGTTGGTAGTGCCGGTTGGCGCCGAACGCGATCTCTGCGGGATTGGGAATGGTCTCGACGGTCACCCGGTGCGCCCATGCGTCGCCGAAGGTCAGCAGCATCCCCGGAAGCAGACGCTCCCCATCTCTGATGCGCCCGGCGAGCTCGTTGAGGACCGCCTGGGCCGTGGCCGGCTTCACATTGACGATCGCGAGCTCGGGGTGCCCGATCCCGAACAGACCTGTCGTATAGGCGAAGGCAGGGCCCTCGCCCGTTCCCTCGCACGAGCAGCCCGGTGCTCCGCAGGCTCCGCCGACGTAGGTGATGTGCACTCCGTACCGACGGATCATGTCCGCGACGTGCGCGTCCTCTCGGTCGAGCCACGCCGAAATCGCAAGCGGTGATTCTTCGAACATGCATTCCTCCATGGATGTGATCGATTAACGAATATGTGTTCGACACTAGGGCGGGGATCCGACATCGTCGAGGGTGCGGGGCGCGAGGGCGATCACTGTGACGCACGTGGTCGTGTTCTTGCGACGCGACCGACCATCTTCGCCACCTCGATCAGATCGAACGACCCCATACGGGCGGCATCGGGTACAACGAGAGGGTGCCCACGTACCTCGCTTTCCTTCGCGCCGTCAACCTCGGCGCGAAGCGCGTGTTCCCGAAGGACGACATCCGCCGCGTGGTGGAGAGCGTGGGCTTCACCGGGGTCGAGACGTACATCAACACGGGCAACGTCCGCTTCAGCACCTCGATGCGCTCTCGTGCGCGCATCGAATCCGCCCTTGAAGCAGCCTTCGCCGCCGACCGGGGCTTCGAGGTTCCGACGATCGTGTTCTCGCAGGAGGAGTTCCGCCGCGTGGCAGAGGATGTCGCGGAGCTCTCCGCCGCCCATCCGGGGCTCGCGCGCCACTACGTCTACCTGCTGAAAGAGCCCCCGGCGCACGATGAGCGGGCGACCATCGAGGCGACCTCCGGAACCGAGGGTCGGATGGTGGTGCGCGGGCGGGCGGCCCACGCGCTCCTCCGCCCCGGCTATCAGGAGGGAAGGGTCGACCCGCTCGCCGCCGCGAAGCTGTTGGGCGTCGCGACCAACCGCACGCACACCGTCGTCACGGCCCTCGCCGAGCGGTGGTGTTGACAGACGGAACGCGGTGTCGGCGCCACCGCGTAGCATGGCCGCCGTGGCGCACGTGAATCGACCCCCCCTCGACGACGCGCCGCCGTTCGACCTCACTTCCCCCGACCTCCCGCCGCCTGACGACGACTGGTACCCGCCCGAGGACGCCTGGCTCCCCCCGGATGATGCGCCGCCGCCTGATGGTGCGCCGCCCCGGCCGACGGCCGCGCCGCCCGCCGCCCGCCGCGACTTCACCGGCACCGACCCTCGGATGGTGCTGAAGGAGGTCTACGGCTACGACGCGTTCCGCGGCGATCAGGCCGCCGTGGTGGAGCACGTCATCGCCGGCGGCGACGCCGTGGTGCTCATGCCGACCGGGGCGGGGAAGAGCGTCACCTACCAGGTTCCCGCCCTCGTCCGTCCTGGCACGGGGCTGGTGATCTCTCCCCTCATCGCCCTCATGCACGACCAGGTCGACGCACTCGTGGCCAACGGCGTGCGGGCGGCGTATCTCAACTCCACGCAGTCCCCGCCCGAGCGGTCGGCCACCGAGCGCGCCTACCTCGCGGGCGAGATCGACCTGCTCTACGTCGCGCCCGAGCGGCTGTCGCACGCCGCGACCACCGCGCTCCTGCAGCGCGGCCGGCTGAGCGTGATCGCCGTCGACGAGGCGCACTGCGTGTCGCAGTGGGGACACGACTTCCGGCCCGACTACCTCGCCCTCGGAGATCTCGCCGAGCGCTTCCCGGGCGTCCCGCGCCTCGCGCTCACCGCCACCGCTACCCGCGAGACCCATCGCGAGCTCACCGAGCGCCTTCGCCTCCCCGATGCCCGTCACTTCGTCGCGAGCTTCGACCGTCCCAACATCCAGTACCGCATCGAGCCGAAGGTCGAGCCGCGCAAGCAGCTGGTCTCGTTCATCCGCGCTCAGCCCGAGGGGTCGGCGGGCATCGTCTACGCCCTCAGCCGCAAGACCGTCGAGCAGACCGCCGAGTACCTCCGGGCCCAGCGCATCGACGCGCTGCCGTACCACGCAGGCCTCCCGGCCGAGATGCGCGCCGCCCACCAGGCCCGGTTCCTCCGCGACGACGGAGTAGTGATGGTGGCCACCATCGCGTTCGGCATGGGAATCGACAAGCCTGACGTGCGGTTCGTCGCGCACATCGACCTGCCCAAGTCGGTCGAGGGGTACTACCAGGAGACCGGGCGTGCCGGACGCGACGGCGAGCCGAGCATCGCATGGATGGCCTACGGGCTGGGCGATGTGGTCCAGCAGCGCCGCCTGATCGACGCCTCCCCGGGTGACCGCGTGTTCAAGACCCGCCTGGGCCAGCACCTGGACGCGATGCTCGCGCTGTGCGAGACGGTCGGATGCCGCCGGCAGAACCTCCTCGCCTACTTCGGCCAGCCCTCCGACCCCTGCGGCAACTGCGACACCTGCCTCGAGCCCCCCGAGACATGGGAGGGCACGGTCGCCGCGCAGAAGCTGCTGTCCACGATCGTGCGACTGCAGCGCGAGCGCAACCAGTCGTTCGGCGCCGGACAGCTCATCGACATCCTCCGCGGCAACAGCACCGAGCGTGTGCGGCAGCAGCGGCACGACCAGCTCGCCACCTTCGGGATCGGCGCGGACCTCTCCGAGCAGGATTGGCGCAGCGTCATCCGGCAGCTCCTCGCGCGTGGCATCCTCGTCGCCCGCGGCGAGTACGGCACGCTCGCCCTTGGCGAGGCGGCGCCCGACGTGCTCCGCGGCGACAGCGCGGTGCCGCTGCGCCGCGACGTGCTCGGGCGGTCGGGCGGCGGCGGTCGGGTCCGAAAGGCGGCGGCGAGCGAGACGCTGGATGACGGCGACAAGCCGCTGTTCGAGGCGCTCCGCGCCTGGCGCGCGTCCGTGGCGCGAGAACAGGGTGTGCCCGCATACATCGTCTTCGGCGATGCGACACTCCGCGCGCTCGCCGAGCGCCGACCCGAGAGCGCGGCCGACCTGGAAGGCATCCCCGGAATCGGGGCGAAGAAGCGCGAGGCGTACGGCGAGGCCGTTCTCGACGTGGTCCGGGCCGGCTGAGTCCGCGTCCCCTAGGCTCCTGGCAGGGGCGACGAGGCCCCTCGAATCATCGGGCGACGAGGCCCGTCGAGACATCGGGCGACGAGGCCCGGGAGGTCCACCCAGCCATGAGCAACATCGACATCGCCCAGGCGGCGCAGCTCGAATCCATCGGGGTGATCGCCGACGCGCTCGGCATCCCCGCCGATGCCCTCGAACCCTACGGCCGGTACAAGGCCAAGGTGGCGCTGAAGTTCGCCCACAGCATCCGGGATCGCCCGCGCGGCCATCTCGTTCTGGTCACCGCCGTCTCCCCGACGCCTGCGGGCGAGGGGAAGACCACCACGACCGTCGGCCTCGGCGACGCCCTGAACCGCATCGGCGCGCGCGCCGCGATCTGCCTACGGGAACCGGCCCTCGGCCCCGTGTTCGGGATGAAGGGCGGGGCGGCAGGCGGTGGGTACGCCCAGGTGGTGCCGATGGAGGACATCAACCTGCACTTCACGGGGGACTTCGCCGCGATCGGCGTGGCCACGAACCTGCTCGCGGCCCTCATCGACAACCACATCCACCACGGCAACGCGCTCGGCATCGACGTCCGCCGCGTCACCTGGCGGCGAGTTCTCGACGTCAACGACCGCGCCCTGCGCGATGTCGTCACGGGCCTCGGCGGCCCCGGGAACGGCTATCCCCGCGAGAGCGGCTTCGACATCGTCGTGGCGAGCGAGGTGATGGCGATCTTCTGCCTCGCCACCGATCTCGCCGACCTGAAGACGCGCCTCGGCGAGATCGTGATCGGCTACACGCGCGAGCGGCAGCCGGTGCGCGCCCGCGACCTCGATGCCCACGGGGCCATGGCGGCGCTCCTGCGCGACGCGCTGGCACCCAACCTCGTCCAGACGCTCGAGCACACCCCGGCCTTCGTCCACGGCGGGCCGTTCGCGAACATCGCGCACGGGTGCAACTCGTACCTCGCCACCGAGACGGCGCTGCACCTCGCGGATTACGTCGTCACCGAGGCGGGCTTCGGCTCCGACCTCGGTGCCGAGAAGTTCGTCGACATCCTCTGCCGTTCCACCGGGCTGCAGCCTTCGGCCGCTGTCATCGTCGCCACCGTGCGCGCGATGAAGTATCACGGCGGCGTCGAGGTCGCAGACCTCCCGAGGGAGGATGTCGCGGCGCTCCGCCGCGGCGCGGTCAACCTGCGACGCCACATCGAGATCGTGCACGGCGTGCTCGGTCTCCCGGTCGTCGTGGCGATCAACCACCGTGCCGAGGACACGGACGCAGAGGTCGCCGCGCTCCAAGAGGAGGCGGCGGCCGCCGGGGTCACCGCGATCGTCGCCCGGCACTTCGCCGAGGGCGGTCGAGGCGCCGAGGAGCTCGCCCACGAGGTCGTGCGCCTGTGCGACGAGCCGGCGGAGGCGGCGCTGACGTATCCCGACGACGCGACGCTGTGGGAGAAGATGCGCGCCATCGCCACACGCATCTACGGAGCATCCGATGTCACTGCCTCCAGCGCCGTGCGGGCGCAGATCCGTCGCCTGCAGGACGAGGGATACGGCGGATACCCGGTGTGCGTGGCGAAGACCCAGTACTCCTTCTCGACCGACCCGCGCCTGCGCGGCGCCCCGACCGGTCACGTCGTCGACATCCGCGAGGTGCGCCTGGCCGCCGGCGCCCGCTTCGTCGTGATGATCTGCGGCGACATCATGACGATGCCGGGCCTGCCGGCCGTACCCGCCGCGAACACCATCGACGTCACCGACGACGGGCGGATCATGGGCCTCTTCTGACCCGGGCTCTTCTGACCCTGGCTCGTCTGACCCTGGCCCTTTGAGGGCGTGCCTGGCACACTGGGCCGGTGCGATTCACGACGACACTTCGGCGCTTCGGGAACAACACCGGCATCGAGGTGCCGCCGGAGGTCATCGAGGCGCTCGGCGGAGGGAAGCGGCCCGCCGTGAGCGTGCGGATCGGTGATTTCGCGTTCACCAGCACCGTCGGGGTCATGCAGGGGCTCACACTCATTCCCTTCAGCGCCGAGCGGCGGGCGCAGAGCGGGCTGTCGGGCGGAGAAGAGATCACGGTCGACCTCGAGCTCGACAGTGCGCCGCGGACAGCGGTCGTCCCCGACGACCTCCGGGCGGCGCTCGACTCCGCGGGCAAGACCGACGCCTTCGCCCGGCTCTCGCCAAGCGCGCGGCGCGCGCACGTGACGCAGGTGGAGGGGGCGAAGGCCGCCGAGACGCGGGCGCGCCGGATCGCCGCCATCGTCGACCGCCTCTAGATCGCGCCGTCGCGCCCGGCTCCTCGACGCTGTTCACAACCGCGGGGATGCGGCGGCGACACGCCGGTCGAGACGTCGACGGTCCGGCGTGTCGGCCGCGAGACCCGCGGCTGTGCACGCGAGGGGGCCCGTTGCGGGGCGGGATGTCGCTTGGGCACAATCGGTCCCGGCGACATGGCCGGGACCCCTTGTGATCAACAAACAACGCACTTGGTGGCACGTTGTGGGACACCTACGGTTTAGGTGACTTCCTTCGACTCCTTCTGGAGAGGTGAGAAATGGCCGACGCCGCCGTTCGTCCTGAAACCCCCGCATCCGACTCCCGCACGCCTGCAGGCGGCGCGCCGACCGCTGCGCACACCGCGGCCGAGGCCGCCGAGGCCCGCATCGACATCGATGCCGTCACCAACCTGCTGCTCGGCACATGGGCCGACACCCGCCGCGAGGCGCGCGAGCTCATCAAGGACACCGCGTTCTGGCAGGTGAACGACCTCACCGTCGCCGAGCACCGCGAGCGCACCCTCACGCAGCTGCACCTCCTCGCCGACAACGGGGGCGGGCGCCGCGCGTTCCCCGCCGAGTACGGCGGCGGCGACGACAACGGCGCCAACCTCGCCGGCTTCGAAGAGCTCGTGCTCGCCGACCCGAGCCTCCAGATCAAGTCGGGCGTGCAGTGGGGCCTCTTCGCCTCGGCGATCTACCAGCTCGGGACCAAGAAGCACTGGGACAAGTGGCTCCGCCCCGTCATGTCGATGGAGCTCCCCGGAGCGTTCGCGATGACCGAGACCGGGCACGGCTCCGACGTCGCCGCCATCGGCACCACCGCCACCTACGACCCCGACACCGAGGAGTTCGTCATCCACACGCCGTTCCGCGCGGCGTGGAAGGACTACCTCGGCAACGCGGCGCTGCATGGGAAAGCCGCGACGGTGTTCGCGCAGCTGATCACGGGCGGCGTCAACTACGGGGTGCACTGCTTCTTCGTGCCGATCCGCGACGACGAGGGCGCCTTCCTCCCCGGCATCGGCGGCGAGGACGACGGCCCCAAGGGCGGCCTGAACGGCATCGACAACGGCCGGCTGCACTTCGACCACGTGCGCGTCCCGCGCGAGAACCTCCTCAACCGCTACGGCGACGTCGCGCCCGACGGCTCGTACTCGAGCCCGATCGACAGCCCCGGACGCCGCTTCTTCACGATGCTCGGCGCCCTCGTGCAGGGACGCGTCTCGCTCGACGGGGCCGTCACGACGGCATCCGCCCTGGCTCTCTACATCGCGATCACCTACGGCAACCAGCGCCGTCAGTTCGATTCGGGAGCCGGCACCGACGAGGTCATGCTGCTGGACTACGGCAAGCACCAGCGGCGGCTTCTGCCGCTCGTCGCGCAGAACTACGCCCAGTTCTTCGCCCACGACGAGCTGCTTCGCAAGTTCGACGGGGTCTTTTCGGGCCGCGCCGACACCCCCGAGGAGCGCGAAGACCTCGAGACCCTCGCCGCGGCCCTGAAGCCGCTGTCGACCTGGAACGCGCTGAACACGATCCAGGAGAGCCGCGAGGCGTGCGGGGGTCAGGGATTCCTGGCCGAGAACCGGATGACGGGGCTGCGCCACGACCTCGACGTGTACGTCACCTTCGAGGGCGACAACAACGTGCTCCTCCAGCTGGTCGGCAAGCGGCTGCTGTCGGACTACGCCAAGCAGTTCAAGGGCAAGGATGCTGCGGCGCTCGCCCGGTTCGCGGCGGCCCAGACGGCGGGCAAGGTCTTCCACGGTGCGGGTCTCCGCCGGCTCGGTCAGGCCGTCGCCGACTTCGGCTCGACCGCGCGCTCGGTGGAACTCGGACTCCGCGCCGAGCAGCAGCACGAGATCCTGTCGGGACGCGTCGAGCAGATGGTCGCCGATCTCGCCGCGGCGCTCCGCCCCGCCTCCAAGCTCGACACGGCCGAGGCGGCGGCGCTGTTCAATCGTCACCAGGCCGAGCTCATCGAGGCGGCCCGCGCGCACGGCGAGCTGCTGCAGTGGGAGGCCTTCTCGGACGGGGTCAAGGCCGTGACCGACCCCGGCACCCGCCAGGTGCTCACCTGGCTGCGCGATCTGTTCGGTCTTCACCTCATCGAGAAGAACCTCGCGTGGTACCTCATCAACGGGCGTCTTTCGACCCAGCGCGCCGCCGCGGTGTCGCGCTACATCGACCGGCTCTGCGCGCGGCTGCGGCCCCACGCCCAGGATCTCGTCGACGCCTACGGGTTCGCCCCCGAGCACGTGCGCGCCCCCATCGCGTCGGGCGCCGAGCGCGTGCGCCAGGAGGAGGCCCGCGAGTACTACCGTGCCCGCGCCGCCGCCGGCGACGAGCCGATCTCGGAGAAGGCGCTGCAGAAGGGCAGGACGCTGCAGACGAAGTGACGCACGCCGGGTGACAGGAAGGGCGCCCCCGAGGGGGCGCCCTTCCGCGTTCCGGTGCCGCCGAGGGGTCAGTTCAGCGTGAACGTGACCGTCCGCGCGTTCCCCGCGACGTCGTAGACGACGAGCGTGTTCTCGCCCGCGACCGCCCTGAACGTGCCGGGCTTGACGAAGTTGACATCGGACCAGGCGTTGTTCGTCAGATTCTTCGCGACCCCGTTGAGCTCGACGCGGTCGATCTTGCCCGCGTCGTAGAGCTTGAAGCTCACCAGGTCGTAGGTGCCGTCGGCTCCACGAGTGAACGAGACGCCGTCCTTGACCGTGACGGTGGGCGCGGTCGCGTCGACCGTCACGCTGAACGATCCGGTGCGGGAGATGTTGCCGGCGAGGTCCTGTGCGTTGTACCGAACTGTGTAGGCGCCGTCGGGCAGGACCACCGCGGCGGTGTGGGTGCCGCTCGTCGCACCGCCCACCGCCGACTGGGTGCTCTTGACGAGCACGCCGTCACGGTAGATGTTCGCCACGATGCGGTTCAGGCCGCGGTCGTCGGTGGCGTCGACACGGATGTCGAGGGCCGAGAACGGCCCAGCCGTGGACGGGGAGACGAGCGTGGCGGTGGGGCGGGTGGTGTCGGGAAGCTCCTCCAGCGTCACCGTGAAGGTCGGGTTCCAGAAGTAGTTGAGCACTTCGCTCGACGGGAAGTACCACGCGCCGTCGCGCTCGGTCACGGTGAGCTCGTTGACGTCGGCGGCGGTGACGGATGCCACGCGGAAGCCCGCCGGCGGAGTGACGCGCACCCCGAGGTCGCCCGGCAGGTGGCGGATGTAGCCGTACTGCCAGAAGGACTCGTACGTCCCGGGCTGGAAGTCGTACTCGGTGGCCGGATACCACGAGTCGCCCGAGCCGAGCTCGACGGTGGCCAGGCCGGAGGCGGGCTCTCCGTCGGCGAACTGCACGTCGGCGACGAGGCGGAGGGCCGACATGCCGACCAGGAGCGACTCACCGTCCGAGTCCACCGTCACCGAGGCGACTCCGGTGGGCGAGCCGAGGAAGCTGCCGACCGGGAGCTGCTCGATGTCCGCCGCCGATGCTGCATCGGTCGCGTCGAAGAAGACCTCTCCCCCCGGGCTGTTGGGGAACAGGAAGTGGACTTCAGTCTCGCCGAGGGGGAGACCCTCGAACACGAAGTCTCCGTCGCCGTTCGCGCTGGCGTCCCGCCACGTGCCGTCGGCTGCGAGCACGCGAGGCGCGCTCTCGTTCTTCCGGTCGACGTCACCGCTCGGGGCGGTCTTGCTGGGGTCGTACAGGCCGTCGGCGTATCGGTCGTCGAAACGCGTGACGGTCAATGTGCCGGTCGCGGCATCCGCTTCGGCGGCGATCGCCGGGAGCGGAGCTGCGATCAGCGCGGCGGCGAGCGCCGCCGTGCCGAGTGTCGGAGTGGAACGAGTTCGCATCGGATTCCTTTGTTCTTCTCGTGGTGTGAGGCGGGCTGCGACGCGCCGCGACCTCGACGCTAGGCGGGGCGAGCCTCATTGCGCTTCGACGTCAGCGGACGTTCATCCACCTGTCCGCGCGGCGTCACCGTTCCGGGTGCGGCAGCCAGCGTGTCGGCGGCGCCGCGCATACTGTTCGCATGAGTGTGGTCACGGGGCCCGACGGGCGCGACCGCTGCGCATGGGTCGGCGACGACCCCGAGTATCGGCGCTACCACGACGAGGAATGGGGACACCCGCTCCGCGGCGACCGGCCGCTCTTCGAGAAGATGAGCCTGGAGGGATTCCAGGCCGGGCTCTCGTGGATCACGATCCTTCGGAAGCGACCGGCGTTCCGGACCGCGTTTGCGGGGTTCGACCCGGCGGTCGTCGCCCGCTTCGACGAGGGTGACGTCGAGCGCCTGATGGCCGATGCGGGCATCGTGCGCAACCGGGCGAAGATCCTCGCCACGATCGACAACGCCCGCATCGTCGCTGAGATGCCCGAGGGGGCGCTCGATGCGCTGATGTGGGCATACGCGCCGGATGCTATGGGCAGGCCGCGCCCCCGGACGTTCGCCGACCTGCCGGCCACGACCCCCGAGTCCGACGCGCTGAGTCGCGACCTGAAGAAGCGCGGGTTCCGCTTCGTCGGCTCGACGACGATGTACGCCCTGATGCAGTCCTCAGGGCTCGTCGACGATCACCTCGTGGGATGCTGGCGCGCGACGTCTTGACACGTGATGCGCGATGCGTGATGTTTGACGCATGCGGACCACCCTCACCATCGACGACGATGTCCTCGCCGCGGCGAGACAGTTCGCCGACGCCCGCGGGTTGACGCTCGGCGAAGCGCTCTCGCAACTCGCTCGCGCGACGCTGACCGAGCGGCGTCGCTTCGGCACGCGCAACGGAATCGTTCTCCTGCCCGCCGACCCCGCTGCGGGCACCGCCGGCCTCGACGATGTGAACGCGCTCCGAGACGACGCCTGATGGCGGGGTTCCTCCTCGATGTCAACACCGTCATCGCTCTGATCGACCCTCTGCACGTGCATCACGAGCGGGCGCATCGCTGGTTCGCGTCGCGCGCCGAGGACACCTGGCACACGTGGCACACCTGTCCGATCGTCCAGAACGGCGTCGTCCGCGTCGTGAGTCATCCGAAGTACCCGAACAGTCAGCCCGCTCCCATCGTGATGGCGAGCCTGTCGAGTCTGGCGGCGCAGGCTGGCCACGAGTTCCTCCCCGACTCGGTCAGTCTCCTGGACGGATCCGTGCACACCGAGCGCCTCCTCGCCAGCTCACAGGTCACCGACACCTACCTCATCCATCTCGCGGCATCCCACGAGGTTCGGCTCGCGACCTTCGACACCAAGATCGTCGCCTCCGCAGTTCCGGGTGGGGCGAAGGTCGTCTTCCCCATCCCCTGACCGCGAGGCGATCGGACTGCGGACAGCCCCTGTCCGCAGTCGCTGGCACGCTGTAGGGTCTAGGCGCTCGAACAGACGGGAAACACATGACCGCTGCATCCGCTCATATCGCCGATTCGCATGGGCTCATCCGTGTCGTCGGTGCCCGCGAGAACAACCTCAAGAACGTCACCGTCGACATTCCCAAGCGCCGCCTCACCGTCTTCACCGGCGTCAGCGGATCGGGCAAGTCGTCGCTGGTGTTCGGCACGATCGCGAACGAGTCGCAGCGGCTCATCAACGAGACCTACCCGACCTTCGTGCAGCAGTTCATGGAGCAGCTGAGCCGCCCCGAGGTCGACGCGCTCGAGAACGTCAGCGCCTCGATCGTCGTCGACCAGGAGCGCATGGGCGCGAACTCCCGGTCGACCGTCGGCACCGCCACCGACGCGCAGGCCATGCTGCGGATCCTCTTCAGCAGGCTCGGGCAGCCGAGCGCGGGGGCCAGCTTCCACTACAGCTTCAACCTGCCGCAGGGCTGGTGCCCGCGCTGCGAGGGGCTCGGCGAGGTCAGCGACGTCGACCTCGACGAGCTTTTCGACCGTGACAAGTCCCTCGCCGAGGGGGCGCTGACGATTCCCGGCTACAACGTCGACGGGTGGATGGTGCGCATCTTCACCGAGTCGGGGTTCGTCGACCCCGACAAGAAGATCCGCGACTACTCCGACGACGAGCTGCACGCCCTGCTCTATCAGGAGCCGACGAAGGTCAAGGTCACCGGCATCAACATGACCTACGAAGGGCTCGTCCCGAAGGTCACGAAGTCCTTCCTGCAGAAGGACCGCGATGCCCTGCAGCCGCACGTCCGCGCCTTCGTCGACCGCGCGGTGAAGTTCACCGCCTGCCCGGAGTGCGGAGGATCGCGACTGAACGCCGCCGCGCGGTCATCCCTCATCGGCGGCGTCTCGATCGCGGATGCCGCGGCGATGCAGATCTCCGACCTTGCCGCCTGGCTCGACACCGTCGACGATCGCGAGGTCGGGCCGCTCATGTCGGGGCTGAAGCACCTCACAGCGACCTTCGTCGAAGTGGGGCTCGGTTATCTCTCGCTCGATCGGTCGTCGGGCACCCTGTCGGGGGGCGAGGCCCAGCGCACCAAGATGGTGCGGCACCTGGGGTCGTCGCTCACCGACATCACCTACGTCTTCGACGAGCCGACCGCCGGGCTGCACCCGCACGACATCCAGCGGATGAACGACCTCCTGCAGCGCCTGCGCGACAAGGGCAACACGGTGCTCGTGGTCGAGCACAAGCCCGAGGTCATCCAGATCGCCGATCACATCGTCGATCTCGGCCCGGGTGCCGGGCGGGCCGGTGGCGAGATCCAGTACACCGGGGATGTCGCGGGCCTGCGCGCCTCGCAGACCCTCACGGGCCGGCATCTCGACCATCGGGCGACGCTGAAGCCCACGACCCGGGAGCGGCGCGGCGCCCTGGAGATCCGCGGGGCGACGCAGCACAACCTCACCGGTGTCGACGTCGACATCCCCCTGGGCATCCTCACGGTCGTCACAGGAGTCGCGGGTTCGGGGAAGTCCTCGCTCATCCACGGCAACGTCCCGGCGTTCGACGATGTGGTCGTGGTCGACCAGTCGCCGATCAAGGGGTCGCGCCGCTCGAGCCCGGCGACCTACACCGGCATCCTCGACACCGTCCGCACCGCGTTCGCAAAGGCGAACGGGGTCAAGGCGTCGCTGTTCAGCGCCAACTCGGCGGGGGCGTGCCCGGTCTGCAAGGGCCTCGGCGTGATCATCACGACCCTCGGCTACACGCAGAGCGTCGAGACGCTCTGCGAGGTGTGCGACGGAACGGGATTCAGCGCCGAGGTGCGCGAGTACCTCCTCAACGGCAAGAACATCGCCGAGGTGCTGGCGATGTCGGCCGCCGAGGCGGCGGACTTCTTCCCGAGCGGCCCCGCGCACACCACGCTGGCGCGCCTCATCGACGTCGGGCTCGGGTACATCACGCTCGGGCAGGCGCTGAACACCCTCTCGGGCGGCGAGCGGCAGCGCCTGAAGCTGGCGATCTCGATGGCGAAGAAGGGCGCGATCTACGTCCTCGACGAACCGACGACGGGCCTGCATCTGGCCGATGTCGACAACCTGCTGCGCCTGCTCGACCGACTCGTCGACGCCGGAAACAGCGTCATCGTCATCGAGCACCACCAGGCCGTGATGGCGCACGCCGATTGGATCATCGACCTGGGCCCCGGCGCCGGCCACGACGGTGGGCGCATCGTCTTCGAGGGCACACCGGCCGACCTCGTCGCCACCGGCGACACGCTCACCGCGCGGCACCTGCGCACCTACGTCGGCGGTTGACCGCCCGGTCGCATGTCGGTCGCGCGGGCCACGGATCGCCCGGTGCGCGCCGATCCGCTCGCGCGACCACGCCGCCCGCGCCTCGCCTCGCGCGATCCGTCAGAAAGTGCTGCCCAGGATGCGGCGGGGCAGCGTTTTGTGACGGGTCGGCACCGGGCGCGAGGCGCGCGCCTCAGCCGAGCTGCGAGTGCTCGCCGAGACGGTGCCAGGTGCGGTTGTGGTAGACCAGCGCGTCGGCGGGCTCGCCCGGCTCGACATCGCGGGTGATCTGGTGCTGCAGCGCCTGCGCGGCGATGACGGTCGACGCGCCGGCATCCATCCGATTGATGATCGCGCAGCGCAGCCACGCCCGCGCACCCGGGAAGACAGGCTCCCCCGTGGGGAGCCGCGCCCACAGCGACGTGTCGGCGAAGCGGTCGATGCCGCTCGTCGCGGCGAGCTTGGCGAGTTCGAGGTCGTGCGCGTCGAGCAGGTGCACGACGACGGTGTCGGCCGCCGCGATCGTCGGGGCCGCCGACGAGATCGACGACAGCGAGAAGATCAGCAGCGGCGGCTCAGCGCTGACCGAGGACACCGAGGTGGCCGTCAGCGCGACCGGCCCGTCGCCGGCGTCGGCGGTGATGACGGCGACGCCGCCCGGGTGCCCGCGGAAGACGGTCTTGAACTCCTCGGCGCTGAGCGAGGCGGTCGGGAACGACGCGGGGTGGGTGCCAGCGGCGGAACGAGTCATGGGCGGCAGGCTAGCCCGCGACAGATCGTTCGCCGTCATCGCGTTTCGTGATGTTTCAGAGCTGGGCACGACAGAGAAAACCCCGCGGGCGTCCGAACGATTCCCACCGGGTCACCGGCCGGCGTCGTAGAGGTGCCTGGCGCCGTGACTGAGCACCTTCACGACGACCCCGCGGCGTCGGAGGGCCGCGACGGTCCGCGTCTCCTCCTCGATGTCGCGGCCGAGCGCGTGGACGTTGGCGACGACGAGGACGTCGCCCGGGCGGAGGGTGCCGAACAGGCGCACCAGCCGCTCCTCCCAGGTCTCCAACGTCTCGGGCGCGGGGTGGCGGAATCCCTCGATCGGCACGCCGAAACGGGTGAGCAGGTCGCGCTGCTCGACCACCGAGGGCATGTCGTCGCGCGAGATGACGAGGCCCACGAGCCGCGCACCCGAGGGCCGCGCGGCCCACCAGTCGCGATCGCGCTGCAGCTCGGTGAAGCATTTGGGGCAGTCGGCGGCGTCGTGCGCGAGCGGCACGGGGCTCGTCTCCATCGCCTCGCCGCCGAATCCTGCACTCATGACACCCATTCTCACCCGGGATGACGCGAGCCGCGACCTTTGTCGCGAGTGGGTCAGTCCTCTCCGTCGAGTCGGAGTTCGAGGCTCAGCTCGTCGGCGTCGAGCTCGGCGAGCGCGTGCCGGAGGACGGCCGTGCTGTAGGCCCCGCCGGACGACAGCTCGGTGAGCCGCCGACGCATCGCGCGGATGAGCACGAGGCGCAGCTCGAGGGCGTCGCGGAAGATCGCGGTGGTGTCGTCGTCGGGCGGACGGGTGTAGCGATCGCCGACACGGGCGACGAGCTCGGGCGGGAAGCTCTCGCCGTCCCGCCGGGCGAGGTCTTCGTCAGCGAGGGCGGCCACCGCGGCATCCCGCAGCTCCTGGTCCAGCCGCAAGCGCTCCTCACGGCCGACGGTCTCATCGCCCTCGCCGTCGAGGCCGAGCGCCCGGACAATCCAGGGGAGCGTCGAGCCCTGCAGCAGGAGGCTGCCGACCGCGACGAGGAAGGCGACGAAGACGAGCAGGTCGCGCGAGGGGGTCTCGGCTGGGAGGGTCTGTGCCGCCGCGAGCGTCACCACCCCTCGCATGCCCGCCCACACCATGATCGTGCCGTGCCGCCACCCGAGCGGGGTCGTGCGGTGGTATTCGAGGTCTTCGATGAAGCGCAGCACGCGCGGCCGCGCACGCGCGGGCACCCGGTCGGGCCAGGTGCGAACTCGGGGAAGATGCGTCGCCGCACGCCGGGCGCGACGCGACTCACCCCACACAAGGACCGAAACGAACACCACGCGCGCGGCGAGGATGATGAGGAGGGCCGTCGCTGCGAGGAAGACGGCCCGCTCCAGACCGCCGCCTCCGTCGGCGGACACCGAGTCCCAGAGGTCCTTCACCTCGAGTCCCATGACGAGGAACACGGCACCCTCGAGGACGAGTTCGACGGTGCGCCAGTTCAACTCGTCCGAGAGGCGCTGCTCGGGAGTGAAGCGGCGCGCCGCGCCCTGCCCGGTGACGATCCCGGCGACGACCGCGGCGACGAGGCCCGAGCCGCCGAGAGCTTCGGTGGGAAGGTATGCCACGAACGGCACGACGAACCCGATCGCGGTGTTTGCCGCGGGATTGCGCACGAGCGCACGCACGCGCAGATTGACGTACCCGATGACCGCGCCGACGACGATCGCCACGACGACGCCCCAGAGGAACGCCCCGACGATTCCACCCTCCGGCACCGATCCGGTGACCGCGGCCGCCACCATCGTGCGGAGGATCACCAGTGAGGTGGCGTCGTTGAGCAGGCTCTCGCCATCGAGCCACGTCGTGACCCGCCGCGAGATGCCGAGCCGCTTCGCGATGGACGTCGCAACCGCGTCGGTGGGGCTGAGGATCGCGCCGAGCGCGATCGCGAGATACAGATCGAGCCCCGGGATGACGGCGTGGAAGAAGAAGCCGAGCGCGACGGCGCTGACGAGCACGAGCAGCACGGCCAGACCCGAGATGGGTCGCACGTCGCGGCGGAATTCGATCGCGGGAAGCGACACCGCCGCCGAATACAGCAGAGGCGGCAGGACGCCCACCAGGATGACCTCGGGGTCGAGCTCGAACGGCGGCACGAACGGCAGCAGGCTGACGCCGAGCCCGAGAAGCACGAGCAGGAGCGGGCCGGCGAGCCGCAGGCGCGGACCGAGCGCGGTTGCGCCGGCGATGACGAGCACCGTCACCGTTCCGATGACGATGACCTCCGTCATGGCAGGATGCCCAGGCTCCGCACGGCCTCGCGCTCGGCGACGAGCTCGTCCACCGAGGCGTCGATGAGCCGTCGCGACCGCTCGTCGACGCCGAGATCGGAGACGACCCGGTACCCCGACCCGTCGGAGGTGACCGGGAACGAGCAGATGAGGCCCTCGGGCACGCCGTACTCCCCGTGCGAGACGACGGCCGCCGAGGTGCGGAATCCGCCCAGCACATCGCTGCGGACGTGCTCGACGGTCGCATGCGCCGCCGACGCGATCGACGACGACCCGCGCACCTCGATGATCTCGGCGCCGCGGCGCGCCACGCGGGGGACGAACTCGGCGTCGAGCCAGGCGATGGCCGCATCCACACCCCCTCGTCGCTCGGCGAGGGCGTCGATCAGCGGGCGTCCGGCGACGGTGGCGTGCGAGACGTCGGGGTACTGCGTGGCCGAGTGGTTCCCCCACACGATGACGCCGTCGATGTCGCGCGGATTCGCACCGAGAGCGGCGGCGAGCTGGCCGACGGCGCGATTGTGATCCAGGCGGGTGAGGGCGGTGAAGCGTTCGGGAGGGATGTCGGGGGCCGACGACTGCGCGATGAGGGCGTTGGTGTTCGCGGGGTTCCCCACGGTCACCACCCGCACGGCGTCGTCGGCGACGTCGCCCAGCGCCGCGCCCTGGGGGCCGAAGATCCCGGCGTTCGCAGCGAGGAGCTCGGCCCGCTCCATGCCCGGCCCGCGCGGCCGGGCACCGACGAGCAGGGCGATCTCGCATCCGTCGAACGCTGTGCGCGGGTCATCCGAGATCTCCACGTCCGAGAGCAGCGGGAAGGCGCAGTCCTGAAGTTCGAGCGCCGCCCCCTCGGCGGCCCGCATGCCGGCGGGGATCTCCAGCAGGCGCAGCCGCACCGGTCGCTCCGGACCGAGCATTTCGCCCGCAGCGATGCGGAAGAGCAGGGCGTACCCGATCTGCCCTCCGGCGCCGGTGAGGGTGATCGTCGTCGCGCGCATGGCTCCGAGCATAGGCCCGGGCGCCGTCGTCCCGTGAGGAGGCGGCGCGGGGCGGTACCGTGTGCAGATGACGTTCAATCAGAACGCACAGGTCGGCGGGAACACGGCGCGACGACGCGGCGGAGGGCTCGTTCTCGCCGGTGGGGGCGTAGCCGGTATCGGGGCGATCGCCGTGCTGCTGCTCAACCTCTTCACCGGCGGGGACTTCTCCGGACTCCTCGGCGAGGGAGTGCCCGGTGTCTCCGACGGCGGGGGCAGCGAGATCGCCTCCTGCGAGACGGGTGCAGACGCAAACCGCAACGACGAGTGCCGCCTCGCGGCCGGCTCACTGGTGCTGGATCAGTACTGGGCCGACCAGGTCGAGGGCTACCGTCAGCCGCAGCTGATCATCGTCGATCAGTCCACCTCGTCGGCGTGCGGCACCGCGTCCAACGCGACGGGGCCGTTCTACTGTCCTCCGGAGGAGACGGTGTACATCGACCCCACCTTCTTCGGGCTGCTGCGCGAGCGGTTCGGCGCGAGCGCGGGCGAGCTCGCGCAGCTCTACGTGCTCGCCCACGAATACGGTCACCACGTGCAGAACATCACCGGCATCACCCACCAGAACCCCGACAACGGCACCGGTCCCGACAGCAACGGCGTGCGGATCGAGCTGCAGGCGGACTGCTTCGCCGGGGCGTGGGTCGCGGCGATGACCGAACAGGTCGATCAGAACGGCGTGCCGTTCTTCGAGGCGCCGACCGGCACCCAGATCACCGATGCGCTGAACGCCGCCGCGACCGTCGGCGACGACCACATCCAGCGGGAGGCCGGGGCGCCGGTCAATCCCGAGAGCTGGACGCACGGCTCCAGCGAGCAGCGGCAGCGCTGGTTCGCCACGGGCTACGACGGCGGCGTGAACGCCTGCGATACCTTCGCGGTCTCGGGGAGCCGGCTGTGAGCGGCGGGCCGGCGCACCTCGACGGCATCCTCTATCCGCCGATCGAGCCGTACGCGACGGGCCAGCTCATCGTCGGCGACGGCAACCGCGTGTACTGGGAGGAGAGCGGGAACCCCGACGGCAAGCCGGTGGTGTTCCTCCACGGCGGGCCGGGCGCGGGCACGTCGCCCTGGCACCGCCGGTTCTTCGACCCCGAGCGCTACCGCATCGTGCTGTTCGATCAGCGCGGGTGCGGGCGGAGCACCCCGCACGCGTCGGCGCCCGACGCCGACCTGCGGTTCAACACCACCTGGCACCTCGTCGCCGACATCGAGCTGCTGCGCCGCAACCTCGGCATCGCCCGCTGGCAGGTCTTCGGCGGATCGTGGGGGAGCGCGCTAGCCCTGGCGTACGCCGAGACGCACCCCGAGAGAGTCACCGAGGTCGTCCTGCGCGGCGTGTTCACGCTGCGTCCGCACGAGCTGGAATGGTTCTACGAGGGCGGGGCGGCGGCGATCTTCCCCGACCTGTGGGAGGACTACCTCGCGCCGATCCCCGTGCTCGAGCGCTCCCGCATGATCGAGGCATACTGCCGGCGTCTCGCCGACCCCGACCCGGCCGTCCACGTGCAGGCGGCGAAGGCATGGACCCGCTGGGAGGCGGCGACCCTCACCCTCACGCCTGACGCCGACCTCGTCAGCACGATGACCGACGACGTCGCGGCGACCGCCTTCGCCCGCATCGAGAACCACTTCTTCATGCATGGCGGGTGGTTCACCGACGAGCAGCTGATCCGAGGGGCCACGGCGCTCCGCGACATCCCCGGGGTGATCGTGCAGGGCCGGTACGACGTCTGCACGCCGGTGATGACGGCCTGGGATCTCCACCGGGCCTGGCCGGAGGCCGAGCTCGTGATCGTCGACGACGCCGGGCACGCCGCCTCGGAGCCGGGGATCGCCGCCGCGCTGCGCGCGGCGACCGACCGGTTCGCGAGGGGCGACGTGCCCGGGCCGGACGACGTCACGGCGTGAGCCTCAGGGGGTGAAGGGCACGCTCCCCGCGCTGCAGTACGACCCCGGCGAGTGCACGACGTGGGCGATGCGCAATTCGGCGTCGTCGTCCCCGCTCACGGCGGGGGCGAGTTCGGGAGAGATCCGCCAGTCGAACGCCTCGGCGTCCGGGTTCTGCCGCGCGTGCTCGCGCAGTCCCAGGGGGACCAGTCGCAGTCGCCGGTCGACCCATTCGGCGTCCCACGGCCCTTCGCTGAGGATCTGCTCGGCCGCACGGAACTCGTAGTAGATGGTCCGGCGCAGGCGGTTGCCGGTCACGGCCTCGGATCCGTGGACGATCATGACGTCGTGGACGAGCACGTCGCCGGGGTTCAGCTCGACCTGGATGACCCCGGGCGCGTCCCAGCCGTACTCCTCCCGGAGCTGGCAGACGTCGACCGGCGCCCGGTGCGAGCCCGGCGCCACCCGCAGCGCTCCCTCGCCGGCCCGCGAGGCGTCGAGGTAGACGTCGATGTTGAAGATGCGGTGCGTCCGGGGGTGCACCGCGTCCTGGTGCCAGTCGATGGCGGCGCCGTCGCCGGCGTCCTTGAAGACCAGCGACTCGTAGGTCGGCACGAAGTTCTCGCCCGCGAGGCTCTCGGCGATGCCGAGCACCGCGGGGCTGCCGAGCAGCTCGAGGGAGGCGGACTGGCCCTTGTTGTGGAGGTAGTCCACACGGAACATCCGCTTCTGCCCGCCCCGGTTCGCCCAGGCGTAGTCGCCCGCGTCGGGGTGGTCGGGGCCCAGGGCGCGGCCCTGTGCCATCCAGGTATCGGATGCCGCGCGAAGACGCTCCAGCAGAGGAGCGGGGATCCGGTCGCGCAGGACCAGGTAACCGTGGGCGTCGAAGAAGGCGATCTCTTCGGCGGTCAGGTGCCACGAACGCGTCGGCGCGGCGGTGGTGAGAGTCGAGGTGTCGGTCATGGGAATGACGGTACGCAGGAGTTCACCGCACAACTTCCCGAGATCGATGGCAGAATTCCGGGATCATGAGGATGTCGGAGGATCGGCCGGAGTGGTTCGGATTGGCCTCGTTCCGCGGGGCCGTCCCGGCGATGTTCGCCGCCCACCGCCATGACGACCTGGAGGTCAACGCGTCACCCTCTCCGCTTGTCTATCTCGTCGACGGGCGGGAGACGATGATCCCGGCGGGAAGTCTCGGGGTGTTCTGGGCTGCCCGGCCCCATCGGCTCGTGACCCCCGTGGACGAGGTGAGCTGGCTCACGGTACCGCTGGGCGTGGCGCTCGGCTGGTCGCTCCCCGGCGCCTTCGTCGGGTCGCTGCTGGCGGGCGATCTCGTGCTGGTGTCGGAGGGGGCGGGCCTGGCGCTCGCGGAGCGGGCGGAGCTGTGGGCGGGAGCCCTCGCCCGCGACCCGGGCGACGCCGAGCGGCGGGCCGCCGAGCTCGAGGTCGAGGCGCTGATGCGACGGATCGCCGCGCGTCGCACGCACGTGGCGCCGGGGCATCCGGGGGTGAGGGGTACCGCCGGCGAGATGGCGGCCTTCATCTCGGAACGCGCCGCCGACGACATCCGCATCGACGACGTCGCCCGCGCGGTGCACCTGCATCCGCAGTACGCGATGACCCTGTTCCGGCGGGCCCTCGGCATCACGATCGGCGAGTACCTGCTGCAGTGCCGGGTCGCGCGGGCTCAACGGCTTCTGCTGACCACCGATCTACCGATCGCCGAGGTCGGGTTCGCGGCCGGGTTCCGATCGCAGAGCCAGTTCTACGCGCGGTTCCGCGACCGCTGCGGCGAGCCGCCGGCGGCCTACCGGCGTCGGCTGGCCGGCGCCTGACGCTGGAGGAGGTTCGTGGTGGGGTGCGGCTGGTAAGGGGGCGGTCACGCGTCGAGCAGACGCCACTCGGCGAAGAAGTCGCGCACCGTCTTCTCGCCGAGATCCCGCCGCACCGTCTCGAGGAGGCGGCTCGCCTCGGCGTCCGGCCCGGCGTTCACGCGCAGCACCGGGGCGTCGCTGTCGGAGCGCACCACCACGAGGTCGAAGGTCGGCGCGGCGAGGTCGTCGCCCCCGCCGATGACCGCCAGCGCGAACGCGCCGAGGTACTTCGCCGCACGCTTCAAGGGGGAGGGATGCCGCACCTCCAGCCGCGCCTCGAGCACACGAGCCGCCAGGGTGCTGTCGTCGAGGTTCACGCCGACTCCCGCCACACCGTCTCGCACTCCAGCATCACCTCGGCGCCTCCCGGTGCACCGCCGATGCGGTCGAGCACCAGCCGCGCCGCTTCGGCGCCGAGCCGCGCCGCGGGCTGGCGGACGGTCGAGAGAGCCGGCAGGGTGCGTCGCGCCCACGCCGAATCGTCGAAGCCGACCACGCCGACGTCCTCGGGCACCCGCCGCCCGGCCGCACGCAGGGCCTCCACCGCTCCGGCGGCGACGGCATCGGATGCCGCGAAGACGCCGTCGATGTCGGGTGAGCGCGCTAACAACGCCTGCATGCCGTCGCGTCCCGCCGAGTACGAATACAGCGGCACCGGCTCGACGAGACGGTCGTCGAAGCGCTCGCCGAGGGCCTCGCGGAAGCCGGCGAGACGGTCGGACCCCGAGTCGCGGTCGAGCGCCGCGGCGATCATGCCGATGCGCCGGCGGCCGGTCTCGACCAGGCGCGCAGTGATGGCCCGGGCGGAGCCGAGGTTGTCGATGACGACGAAGGAGGCCGAGGAGGCGCCCGGAGGATGGCCGACGTACGCCGCCGGCAGCTGGAGCCGCTCGACGACCCGGGTGATGGGGTCGTTCGCGCGGGCCGAGACGATGATCACGCCGTCGACGAAACCGCCGGAGAGGTAGCGGGCGACGCGGTCGGTGTCGCGCCCGGTGTCGGCGATGAGCACGGCCATCTGGTGGTCGGCCTCCGAGAGCGCGGCGTTCGCGCCCAGGAGGATCTCGCCGATGTTCGGGTCTTCGATGAAGAGCGAGTGCGGTTCGTGCACGATGAACCCGACCGCCTGACTGCGCTGCATCACGAGGTTGCGCGCCGCAGTGTTCGGCACGTAGCCGACCTTCGCGATCGCGGCCTCGATCGCCTCGCGGGCCGTGGCGGAGACATAGCGATCCCCGTTGACGTAGCGGCTGACGGTGCCCCGTGACACCCCGGCCTCCTGCGCCACATCGTGCACGGTCGCACGCTTGGGACGAACGGGCGGAGTGGTCACGAGGCCACTGTAGCCCCCGCCCCGGGAAGAATCCGCTTGACAGCCGACCGGCGGAGGTGTCAGTGTGTGTACGTTCACAGACTCTCGACGAGGAGTTGTCGTCCGGAAAACTGTGCACGTTCACACAGCCCCTCACCTCTGGAGATCCGTGGACCACCTCGCAACGACGCTCCCCCCGCAGAGCGACGACGCGCTTCTCACCGAGATCGACGCGTCGGCGGCTCGTCCGCGCTTCGCGCACCAGGGTGTCGCCTTCGGCTGCGACTACAACCCCGAACAGTGGACGCCCGAGGTGTGGCGCGAAGACGTCACCCTGATGCGCGAAGCCGGCGTCGATCTCGTCGCCATCAACATCTTCGGGTGGTCGGCCCTGCAGGGCCCCGACGGCGCCTTCCGCTTCGACGAACTCGACGAGGTCGTCGCCCTCCTCCACGAGAACGGCATCCGGGTCAACCTCGGCACCGGCACGTCGTCTCCGCCGCCGTGGCTGAGCACGCGGCATCCCGAGATCCTGCCGGTGATGGATGACGGCACCACCCGCTACCCGGGGGGCCGCCAGGCGTGGTGCCCGAGCTCGCCGGTGTTCCGCCGCTACGCCCTCGCCCTGGTCGACGCGGTCGCCGCCCGCTACGGCGCGCACCCCGCGGTCGCCCTCTGGCACGTCTCGAACGAACTCGGCTGCCACAACGCCGAATGCCACTGCACCGAGTCGACCCGCGCCTTCCGTCGGTGGCTGCGGGCGAAGTACGCGTCGATCGACGCGCTCAACGCCGCCTGGGGCACGAGCTTCTGGAGTCAGCGCTACACCGACTTCGACGAGATCCTCACCCCGATGCGCACGGTGTCGACGAGAAACCCCGGTCAGGTGCTCGACTACCGCCGCTTCTGCAGCGACGAGGTGCTCGATTACTACCGCGCCGAGCGCGACGTCATCCGCCGGCACAGCGGCATCCCGGTCACCACCAACTTCATGGTGACCGCCCACATCGACGCCCTCGACTACTGGACATGGGCGCCCGAGATGGACGTCGTCGCCAACGACCACTACCGCGACTCCCGGCTGGCCGACCCGCTCTCCGAGCTCGCCTTCACCGCCGATCTCACCCGCGGGCTCGCCGGCGGACAGCCGTGGCTGCTGATGGAGCACTCCACCGGCGCCGTGAACTGGCAGCCGGTGAACCTCGCCAAGGCACCCGGACAGATGACCCGCGACTCGCTCTCGCACGTCGCCCGCGGTGCCGACGCCGTCTGCTTCTTCCAGTGGCGCGCGTCGCTGCAGGGGTCGGAGAAGTTCCACTCGGCCCTCCTTCCCCACGCCGGCACCGACAGCGCGCTCTGGCGCGAGGTGCGTGAGCTCGGCGCGCTCGTCAGCCGCCTCGACGAGATCGCCGGCACCACCGTGACCGCCGACGTCGCGATGCTCTTCAGCTGGGAGTCGTGGTGGGCCGCCGACGCCGAGAACCGGCCGAACCACGCGCTCGGCTACCTCGATCAGGTTCACGCGCTCTACGGCGCGCTCCGCGACCTCGGGCACACCGTCGACGTGGTCCGCCCGGGGGCCGACCTCTCGCGCTACCGCCTCGTGGTCGTTCCGGGCCTGCACCTCGTCTCCGACGCCGACGCCCGTGCGCTCGACGGCGCCGCCGCGACCGGCACCCACGTCATGGTCACTTTCTACAGCGGCATCGTCGACGAGAACGACCGGGTTCGCCCCGGGGGTCACCCCGGCGCCTGGCGCGACCTGCTCGGCGTCCGCGTCGAGGAATTCGCGCCCGTCCTCCCTGGGACCGCGGTTGCCCTCGACACCGGCGCGACGGCGACGATGTGGACCGAGCGGATGTCGGTGACCGACGCCACGGTCGTGGCGCGGTTCGCCGACGGACCGTCGGCCGGGCTCCCGGCCATCACCTGCCGAACCGGCGGATCGGCCGGCACGGGCGATGCCTGGTACCTGGCGACGCTCCTCGATCCCCCGGCGCTCCGCGAGCTGCTCGCGGCCGCGGCCGAGGCGGCGGGCGTGGTCGCCGAGCCCGGCGCGGGGCGCGGGGTCGACGTCATCCGTCGTCGCGGAGACGACCGCTCCTACCGCTTCGTCATCAACAACACCGACCAGCCCGTCGAGATCGACGCGTTCGGTGAGGATCTCGTGACCGGGAGCCGCATCACCGGAACGGTCGTCGTTCCCGCGGGGGGCGTCCGTGTCATCCGCGAGCAGCCGACAGAGGAGACGGCATGACCACTTCGCCATCCATCGCCGGCACCGCCGGCACGGTCGCGGCGCCCGACGCGCCGGTGCAGAAGCGCAAGCGACCGCGCGTGCAGAACCCGTGGGCGATCGTCGCCTTCGTGTCGCCGTTCGCGCTAGTCTTCACGCTCTTCTACGTCATTCCCATCGGCTACGCGGTCTGGCAGTCGCTGCTCGTGGTCGAGCGCGAGGGCACGTTCGGTGAGGCCCGCGAGGTCTTCGGCGGGTTCGCGCAGTACGCGCTGGTGTTCCAGAACGCCGAGTTCTGGTCATCCGTGGGTCGGGTCTTCCTCTTCGGCGTCGTGCAGGTGCCGGTCATGCTCGGACTCGCGCTGCTGTTCGCCCTGCTGCTGGACTCGCCGCTTCTGCGGGGGAAGAAGTTCTTCCGCCTGGCGTTCTTCGTCCCGTACGCGGTGCCCGGCGTCATCGCCGCCATCATGTGGGGCTTCCTCTACTCGCCGAACCTGTCGCCCTTCGAAGCGGTGACGAGCCAGGTCGACTTCCTCTCGTCCGACCTCGTGCTCTGGTCGATCGCGAACGTCGTGACGTGGGTGTTCGTCGGCTACAACATGCTGATCATCTACTCGACGCTCCTGGCGATCCCCGGCGACATCTACGAGGCGGCACGCCTCGACGGTGCGGGGCAGGCCCGGATCGCGTGGTCGATCAAGATCCCGCTCATCCGCCCGGCTCTCGTCCTCACGGGCGTGCTGTCGATCATCGGGACGCTCCAGCTGCTCGCCGAGCCGCAGACCTTTCGGGCGTTCAGCTCGGCGGTCACCAGCAGCTACACCCCGAACATGACGATCTACGCCACGAGCTCGATCCCCAACGTCTCGCTCGCGGCGGCGTTCTCGGTGGTGCTGGCGCTGGCGACCTTCGTGCTGTCGTTCACGTTCCTGCGGATCACGAGGCGGAAGGCGGCGGCGTCATGACCACGACGACCACGATGACGGCCGTCAACCCGGCGGCGTCGCGCCGCCGGCGCGGCGGGCAGGACCCGGTATCGAGAGGACCCCGCGAGGGCGTCATCCCCCGCACCGCGGCGTTCCTGGTGATGGGGGTCTTCACCCTCTACTTCCTCACCCCGATCTGGTGGCTGCTCATCGCCTCCACGAAAGACCGCGACGACCTGTTCAGCACCAACCCGCTGTGGTTCGCCGACTTCCGGTTCTTCGAGAACGTCGGCGCTCTCGTCGCCTACCGCGACGGGGTGTACCTCCGGTGGCTGCTGAACAGCCTGCTGTACGCCGGGGTCGGCGCCGTGGTGGCGACCCTGCTGGCCTCGATGTGCGGGTACGCGCTGGCGAAGTACCGGTTCCCGGGCCGCGAGACGCTTTTCAACGTCGTCCTCGGTGGGGTGCTCGTTCCCGCCACCGCGCTGGCGCTCCCGCTGTTCCTGCTGTTCAGCCAGGTGCAGCTGACGAACACCTTCTGGGCGGTGTTCCTCCCGAGCATCGTCAGCCCGTTCGGTGTCTATCTGAGCCGCGTCTTCGCCGAGGCATCCGTTCCCGACGAACTGCTCGAGGCGAGCCGCCTGGATGGCGCGGGCGAGATCCGCACCTTCTTCACGGTGTCGATCCGCCTGATGTTCCCGGCGCTGGTGACGGTCTTCCTCTTCCAGTTCGTCTCCATCTGGAACAACTTCTTCCTGCCGCTGATCATGCTGCGCAGCGAAGAGCTGTTCCCGGTGACCTACGGCCTCTACGCCTGGAACTCCACGATCAACCAGTTCCCCGAGCTGCGCACCTTCGTGCTCGTCGGGTCGCTGCTGTCGATCGTCCCCCTGATCATCACGTTCCTGCTGCTTCAGCGGTATTGGCGCACGGGCCTCGGCACCGGCGCGCTGAAGTAACACCCCCCGCCCGGGCAGCAACCCGGGCACCACCACCGAGAGAAGGAAACAATGCGTTCAGCGAAACGAGCGGCCGCCGCAGCCCTGCTCACCGTGTCCGCGCTCGCCGTCGCCGGCTGTGCGGCCGGCGGAGGCTCGGGCAGTGGAGGCGACGCCGCCTCCTGCGAGCCGGCCGGCGAGGATGTCACCCTCACGTTCACCTCGTGGATCCCCGGCATCGAAGATGCCGTCGCGATGTGGAACGAAGAGAACCCCGACATCCAGGTCGAGGTGCAGACGGGCCCGTCGGGCAACGCCGGCACCTACCAGAACTTCTTCAACCAGCTCGAGGCCGGCAACGCCCCCGACCTCGGCCAGATCGAGTACGACGCCTTGCCGAACTTCCGCGTGCAGGACGGACTCGTCGACCTCGGCGCGTGCGAGGACGTGCTCGCCGCCGAGGACCAGTTCCTCGACTGGACCTGGGGCCAGGTCACCCTCGGCACCGAGGACGAGGTCTACGGCATCCCGCAGGACCAGGGCCCGATGGCGCTGTTCTACCGCAGCGACCTGTTCGAGCAGAACGGCATCCCCGTCCCCACCACGTGGGAGGAGTACCGCGAGGCGGCAGTGCAGATCCGCGAGCTCGGCGGCTACATCACCAACTTCTCCGACAGCGACATCAACCAGTTCGCCGGCTTCGTCTGGCAGGCCGGCGGTCAGTGGTTCGAGAACGACGGCGACGCCTGGACGGTGAACCTCACCGGCGAGGAGTCGACGACGGTCGCCGACTACTGGCAGGACCTCATCGAGAACGATCTCGTCTCGACCTACCCCGCGTGGACCGACGAGTGGAACAACGCCTACAACTCCGGCGAGGTCTGGACGTGGAACTCGGCCGTGTGGGGTGCGAACTCCATCCTCTCGGGTGCCCCCGACACCTCCGGCAACTGGTCGGTGGCCCTGGCCCCGCAGTGGAACGCCGGTGACGAGAAGGCCGGCAACTGGGGCGGCTCGTCCATCGCGGTGTTCAACGGCACCGACCACCTCTACGAGGCGGCGAAGTTCGCGCTGTGGCTGAACACCTCGGAAGAGGCGCTCACCTCGCTGAACGAGACCGCGCAGATCTACCCGGCCACGACGGCCGGCCTCGAGCTGCCGGTGCTGCAGGAGGGTGTGGAGTTCTACGGCGGCCAGCCCATCTACGACGTGTTCGCCCAGGCCGCGACCCAGGTCGACCCCAACTTCACCTGGGGCCCGACCATGACGCAGACCTACGGTGACGTCTCCGACGGCTTCAAGGCCGCCGCACAGGGCAACGGCACGCTGCTCGAGGCGCTCGAGGAGGGCCAGGCGGCCACGGTCTCGACGCTCGAGGCGCAGTCGATCCCCGTCGCGGAGTAATGCGCGCCGACCCCGGCGCGGTGTGATCCGCGCCGGGGGCCGGGGCCCCTCTCGCCGGGGCCCCTCTCGCCGGGGGCCCCGGCCCGACGAGCCCACCCTTTCCCCCACGTCGCCCGTCCTCTCGCGAGGACGCCGCGCCCGACCTCGAGCCCACCCCCCCGACGCCGTCCCCGCGCGACCCGCGCCGGGCGCGCGCCGGGCGGGATCGGGCTGGAGCTCTTTCGAGAAGGTGGCGCGAATGGCGGGCTTCGTGTGCGCAAGGTCGCCATTTGCGTCACCTTCGTCGGCAGCCGGATGCCGCGGAGCGGCGAGGTGGCGAAGCTGGTCGCCGTCACCCGCTGCCGGCGACCATCTGGGCCACCCGGTTCGGGCGGATCGATCGGGGTGGCGCTATTGGTCGGGGGTGTCACCGGTCGGCGACCAGTTGTGCCACCGCGATTCGAGTCCGGTGATCGGGGTGGCGCTATTGGTCGGGGGTGGCACCGGTCGGCGACCAGTTGTGCCACCGCGATTCGAGTCCGGTGATCGAGGTGGCGTGACTGGTCGGGGGTGGCGTCGATGGGACGCCCATTTGGGCCACCGCGATCCGCCCGAGTCGATCCGGGTGGCGCCTTCTGTCGGGGTGGCGCCTTCTGTCGGGGTGGCGCGTTTGGTCGGGGGTGGCGTCGAGGGGCGCGGCTGCGAACCCGCTCGCGCAACCCCGGGCTTCGGGGCACCCCGGCCGGGCAGAATGACCCCATGAGGTTCGTTCGCGCAGGACTGTACCTGGTGCAGGCGATCGTCGTCGGCGTCGTGATCACGCTGACCGGCATGCCCGCCACCGGCGAGGTGACGGCGCGCCTGGGGGGAACGGATGTCGCGATCGCGACCGTCCACGCCGGGTGGGCCACCGTGGTGCTCCTCGCCTTCGGCGCACTCGTCGACGCCGCCGTGGCGCGGGTCGAGCCCCTCGCCACGCGCGCGCGCCTGGTCACCTGGATCGGCTGGTCGCAGCTGTCGGGCGTCGCGGTGTTCCTCATCGCCCAGCTGAACAGCATCACCGAGCTGACGACCCTCGTCGCGCTCTATGCCCTCACCGCGGGCGCGGTGATGCTGCTCGCCCTCGACGGCGCTCTCGTCGCCCCGCGCCTCGAGCTCCCGGCGCCGCCCCGCGATGGCCGCGCGCCCGGGGACGCCGCCGACGCCCCCGCCACGACCCGCGGCATCCGGGGTCTCCGTCGCCCCGCGGCGCTCGCCGCCGTCATCGGCATCGTGCCCTGGGGGCTCATCGCATTCGCGCAGATCGGCGCGGGCCTCGTCGGCGGCGATCCGATCGGACTCGCGACGCGCATCGTCACGCTCGTCGTGCTCGCGCTGTCGATCGCGGTGTGGTTCCGGGGCTGGTTCCGCCCCGCGGACGCCGACGCTCCCGGCATCCTTCCCCTTATCGCGACGACCGCGCTCGCCTGGGGGGTGGTACTCGCCGCCGGCTGAGCCCGACCGGCTCACGACACCGCGCCTGAGCCCGCCGGCTCACGACACCGCGACTAGGCCCGGAACGCCCGCAGCATCGTCTTCGCCAGCGCCGGCCACCGCCGGTGCATGCGGAACCGCGTGAACCCCTCGCTGACGGTCGCGCCGGTTCGCGACGAGACGAACCACGGCGGCTTCGGCAGCACCGAAAAGCGGCCGCCGCGCACGAGCGCCGAGAGCGACCGTGGGAACGGCCGGAACGGACCGCGCGCGACCGACCGCTCCACGTCGTCGAGGAGCAGCGCGTTGTGCACGATGCCGATGCCGCTCCCTACGTCCTGCAGGGTTCCGCCGGGGAAGGCGCTCCACGTGAGGGTGGGGGTGAGGAAGACGAACGCCGTCCAGGCGTTGATCGCGATCGCGCCGTACCGCAGGTCGGCTAGCGCGCGTTCGACGCCGTCGCCGAGAGCCGCCTCGGTCGCCGGGTCGATCAGGATGTTCGCCCCCAGCGACCCGGTCAGCCGCTCGTTCGCGTGCGCGACCGCGGCGTCGAGGAACTGCTGGCCGACGCCGGGGAGCGAGATGACTCCGAGGACCGGTGCGAAGTACTCCGTCTCCTCGATCGGTCCGGGCACGACGCCCGCCTCCGTCTGCACCAGCAGCCGGGTGCCGTCGGCGCACCACAGCGCGTCGGGGTACGCCGCCGCGGCGGCATCCATCCGCTCCGCACTGCCGGGGTACCAGGACGTCCGGGTCGGCGCGCGGTCGTACGCGCCCCGCAGCGCGGCGAGGAACTGCCCGCGCTGCGGCCAGTCGCGGCTGATGAGCACGACCTGGCCGGCGATGCAGTTGTGCCCGGCGTTCTGCAGGCGCATGGTCGCGATGTGCTCGGCCTGGAAGCGGATGTCGGCAGCCGACCATTCGCCGGGTACGACGATGATCGGCGAGACCCCGCCGAGTTCTGCGGTGATCGGCTTCTTCAGCGCGGGCCTGTTCTCGCGACGGCGGCGACGGGCCTGCGGCCCGTCGCCCCACACGATCCGCTCGAAGGTCGCCGCAGAGCCGGTGATGTGCACGTGGTCGATGCCGCGGTGCGTCGTGAGAGCGGCGCCCACCTCGGGTCCGCCGGCGATCACGCGGAGGAATCCCGGTTCGATCAGCGGCGCGAGCGCGCGGGTGAAGACCGGCAGCAGCGCCTCCTGCGTCGGGTTGAGCTTCAGCATCACGACCCGGTTGTGGGCGAACAGCTCGTAGAGCACGTCGGCGACCGGGATCGACGTCACGTTGCCGGCGCCGAGCACGAGACCGACGCCGCCGGGGGTTCCGGGGGAGCGCTGGGCGAGACCTGCCCTTTCCCGGGCCTCGGCCTCGGTGACCCCCGGCTTGAGCCACACCTCGCCGGTGAAGCCCGACAGCAGCACGGAGTCGATCGGGCGGAGCGGAAAGGCGGCCACCCGTACCCGCCCCCCGGGCGCGGAGCCGACTCGCACCCCGTCGAGCGGATTGCCGCCTCCTGCCAACCGGTGGAGGGTCGCGGTCAGCGCGTCGACGAGTTCGATCGCGCCGTAGGGACCCGACAGCCACTCCTCGCCGCGGAGCGGGTGCCCGGGATCGAGACCCTTCGACTGTGCTGCCGCGGCGGCCCAGTCGGGCGCGGTGTCGCTCATGGTTGCGTGCACCCGGCCGAGGAGGCGGGCGCGCTGCGACAGGGTCAGCGCGGTCCAGGCGCGCGATCCCTCGCGCAGGTCGTCGAGGGCGACGTCGATGTCAGGTGCCGGCACGCGCCCAGCCTAGGTGGTGCGATCTACGGCGTGGCACCGGTGGGCGCCGCGGCGCCATTCCCGCCATCACGACCGCCGTCCGCACCGCCGTCGCCGTCGCCACCGACATCACCGACACCGTCGTCGCCGCCACCACCACCGCGACCGTCCCCGCCGTCGCCACCCAGCACCCGGAGCGCGTCGGCGACGGCACGCATGCCGACGAGGGTCTCGGCGAAGCTCGTCGACAGCGGCGACAGACCGATGCGCAGGCCCCCGGGATCGCGGTAGTCGGGGATGACGTCGTTCTGCCAGAGCCGCGCCGTCACGGCGCGCATCTGCGGATGCCGCAGCGTCACGTGACCGCCCCGCTCGGCCGCGTCGCGCGGCGACCCGAGGGTCACGCCGAAGGGTCCGAGCAGGTCGTCGGCGAGGTCGACGGCGAAGCCGGTGAGCGCGCGCGACTTCTCGCGGATCTGCCCCATCCCCGCCTCGTCGATCATCGCCAGGGTGTCCTGCATCGCGAGCATCCCGACGATCGGCGGGGTTCCGGAGAGAAACCGGCCCATGCCCGCGGCGGGCTCGTAGCGCGGCCCCATCGAGAAGACGTCGGCGGCGCCCATCCACCCCTGGATCGGCTGGGTGAGCGCGGACTGCAGCCGCGTCGCGACGTACGCGAAGGCCGGTGACCCCGGCCCACCGTTCAAGTACTTGTACGTGCAGCCGACCGCCAGGTCGGCGCCCCACGCGTCGAGCTCGACCGGCACCGACCCCGCCGAGTGGCAGACATCCCAGAGCAGCAATGCACCGGCGTCGCGGGCGACCGCGGTGAGCGCCGGCGCATCGGCCAGGTGTCCCGAGCGGTAGGCCACGTGCGACAGCACGACGAGCGCGGTCGCCGGCCCCACGACGGCGCGCAGCTGGTCGGGAGTGACCCCGGCGGCGGTGTCGACCTCGATCCATCGGATCGTCGCGCCCCGCTCAGCGGCGATCCCCTCGACGAGGAACCGGTCGGTGGGGAAGTTGTCGGTGTCGATCACGATCTCCACCCGGGCGGGGTCGCGTCGGCGCTGGTGGTCGACGGCGGCGCGCATCAGCTTGTACAGCAGCACCGTGGTCGAATCGCCCACGACGGTCTGTCCCGCAGCGGCCCCCAGGGTGACCCGGCCGATCTCATCGCCCACGGCGTAGGGGAGGCGCATCCACGACTCGTCCCAGCCGCGGATCAGTCGCCCGCCCCACTCGTCGGCGACGAAGCGGGCGAGGCGCTCGGCGGTCGCCCGCGGCGGCCGGCCGAGCGAGTTGCCGTCGAAGTAGACCAGCGACGTCTCGGCTCCGACGAACCGGTCGCGGAACTCACGCAGGGGGTCGGCGGCGTCGAGGGCGGATGCCGCGGCATCCCAGTCCTGCGCGCCGGCACGTGAGCGGGGGTCAGTCATGAGCGTCCTCACCGTCGTCGTCATCGAAGAGCACGTCCTCGGCCGGTACGACACGGGCCGAGGCGAGCCAGTCGGCGAGTGCGACGGGGTCGGTCTCTCCGTCGAGCCCGGGGGGTCGCCCGCGCAGGAACGTGCGCACCGCCGGGAGTGGAGCGGCGACCGGCCAGGGGTCGGTCAGCGCGGCGACGAGCGCGGGGCCGTCGCAGCCGGCGGCGATCAGGGCGCGGAGCTCCCGCGGGTTCACCCCCAGCGGCAGGTCGCCGTTGCCGAGGTCGGTGCCGTAGACGACCCGGCCTCCCGCCGCGCGGAACGCGCGGAGGTTCGCGCGGGCCGTCGCGGCGGCGGGCGGGTCGTCCCGGTGGATGTCGAGGGTCGAGATCCACACCTGCGCGGCGGCCGCGCGGGCGATGAGGTCGTCGTCGAGCTGCTCGCTGAAGGGTGTGTGCGCGAGGGCGTCGACTCCGGCGTCGAGGGCGCGCCGCGTCATCCCGTCACCTTCGACGTGCGCGACGACGGCGAGCCCTGAGGCATGCGCCGTGTCGACGATCACCGCGACGGCGTCCTCGGGGAGCGGGCGGTCGTGGTGCAGGACGATCTTGATGACGGATGCCCCGGCGAGCCGCTGCTCGTCCACCGCCGTCGCCGCGCCCCCGGGCCGCCCGATCAGCGATGAGGCGTCGGTGATCTGGCGCACGATCGCGGGAGGCGCCCACTCGCGCCCGGCGGGATAGCCGCCGAGGGTGGTGAGGAAAGCGCCGGCGTAGGTCACGTGCGGAAGCGCGCCGGCGGGTCGGGCGGCGAGGATCGCGGGGTCGCCGCCGAGGTCGACCACCGCCGCGACCCCGCCGAGCGGAAGCCGCTCGCCATCGACGAGGTGGAGGTGCACGTGGTGGTCGACGAACGCGGGGAGCGACACCCCTCGCTCGTCGGTGAGGGCGCGACGGACGGGTGCGGCATCCGGTCCGAGCAGGGCGCGGAGCGCCTCAGGATGCCGCATCGGGCACCTCGGTGCGCACGGCCCAGAGCTCGGGGAAGAAGGTGAGGTCCAGCGCGCGGCGGAGGAAGGGCACGCCGCTGGATCCCCCCGTCCCGGTCTTGCCGCCGATGATCCGCTCGACGGTCTTCAGGTGGCGGAAGCGCCAGAACTGGAAGTTCTCCTCCAGGTCGACGAGCTCTTCGCACGTTTCGTATGCCGCCCAGTGCGCCCCGGTGTCGGCGTAGATGGACGTGAAGACCGGCACGAGTTCGGGGGTGAAGGTCCACGCCTGGGTGACGTCGCGGTCGAGGACCTCGCTCGGGATCTCGTAGCCGGTGCGGGCGAGGAGGCGGAGGAACTCGTCGTAGAGACTCGGCTGCTCGAGCGCCGTGCGGACCAGCTCGTGAGCGACCGGGTCGGCGTCGAACACCTTCAGGACCGCGGCGTTCTTGTTTCCGAGGGTGAACTCCACGGCGCGGTACTGCGCGGACTGGAAGCCGCTCGCCTTGCCGAGGACACTTCGGAACTGGGCGTACTCGGTCGGAGTGAGGGTCGCCAGCACCGACCACTGCTCCGTCAGGGTGCGCTGGATGTGCTTGACCCTCGCGATGCACTTCAGGGCGGGGGCGAGCTCGTCCCCGCGCAGCAGCCGGCACGCCTCGGCGAGCTCGTGCAGGACGAGCTTCAGCCACAGCTCGGTGGTCTGGTGCTGCACGATGAACAGAAGCTCGTCGTGGTGCTCGGGATCGCTGAGCGGCAGCTGCGCCGACAGCAGGGTGGGAAGTTGCAGGTAGCCGCCGTAGCTCATCCGGTCGGAGAAGTCGGTCTCGACCGTGGGCTCCAGGGGTCGGGTGTTGCGCTCGACCGTCACCCGGTCAGCCTAACCAGTCGCGGGCGAAGCGCCGGAGGAGGACGGCGGGCGGGTCGGTCGGGGCGGGCTGCCGTACGTCGGGCGGCGCGGGCTGCGGTGCGTCGGGCGGGGCGGGTCGGGCGGTTCACCGGACGGTGACCAGCACCCGCTGCCATCCCGTCGATCCGTCGGGTGCGATGGGCGCCCGCTCCTGGATCTGCGTCTCGCCGTCGCGGTTGACCGCGCGGACGGCGATGTAGTGCGTGCCGCCCGGGGCGTCCCAGTCGAGGAACCACTGCACCCAGGTGTCGTCATTGATCGGCGTCGACAGGGTCGCCTGCTGCCAGGGGCCGTCGTCGATGCTCACCTCTACGCGCTCGATGCCGACGGTCTGGGCCCAGGCCATACCGGCGATCGGGGTGCGGCCCGCGGGGATCGGCGTCCCCGCGCGCGGGGTGTCGATGCGCGACGAGAACTTGATCGGTGCCTCCGCGCCGTAACCGCGCGGGGTCCAGTAGGCCTCGTCCTGGGCGAAGGTCGTGACGGTCAGCTGGGTCAGCCACTTCGTCGCCGAGACGTAGCCGTAGAGGCCGGGCACCACCATCCGCACCGGGAAGCCGTGGTCGAACGGAAGCGGCTCGCCGTTCATGCCCACGGCGAGGATCGCGTCGATGCCATCGTCGGTGACCGCGCTCAGCGGGGTGGACGCGGTGTAGCCGTCGACGCTGCGCGAGAGCACCATGTCGGCTCCCGCCTGAGGCCCGGCCATGCGCAGCACGTCGCGCAGCGGCACGCCCAGCCACACCGCGTTGCCGACGAGGCCGCCCCCGACCTCGTTCGAGACGCACGTCAGGGTGACGGCGTACTCGTCCAGGCCCATGCCCACGAGGTCGTCGAAGGTCAGCTCGACGGGGGTGTCGACCATGCCGTCGATGCGCAGCCGCCAGGTGGTGGGGTCGACGGAGGGAACGGTGAGGGCGGTGTCGACGCGGTAGAAGTCGTCGTTCGGGGTGATGAGCGGAGTGAGGCCGGGGATGTCGAAGCTCGCCCCGTCGGGGATTGTCACCGTGGTTCGCGGGGCCGGGAGGGCCAGCTCTTCGCGGATGGCCGAGAGCGACGAGGTCGCGGCGTTGACGACCCGCGAGCCCGCGCCGACGACGACGGCGCCCGCGGCGGTGAGGAGGCTCGCGCGGAGGAACGAGCGGCGACCGACCGATGCGGGGGTGTCCGCCGCGGCGGCGGGCGTCGGTGCGCCGGTGGTGGGTGCGGTCGTGGTCGCAGGTGCGGTCGCTCGCGGCGCGCGCCACCGGCGGAGGCGATTGATGAGCAGGATGAGGGCGAGGACGCCCACGATCATTCCCGCGAGGGGCGGGAGGACGCTCAGCGGAGTCGCGCCGGCGCGGGTGAGTGTCGCGGCACCCGACAGGATGCCCGCGATCGCGAGGGCGATAACGCCGAGCGGGGGCCGGACGTACTGCAGGATGCCCGCCACGGCTGCTGCGACGACCACGCCGAACCCGATCCCGATCAGCAGAACGACCTTGTCGGCGTCGCCGAAGGTCGAGATCGCGAACTCCTTGACCGGCTGCGGGACGATATCGATGAGGAACGACCCCACCGCGAGGATCGGGCTCGCGCTGCGCGCCACGATGAGGGCGACGAGTTCGGCGGCGGCGAGGAACGCGGCCGCGGCGATGATCCCGGATGCCGCGGCCCACCCGATCGGGCGGCGTGCGGTCTTGGAGGTGGTCGGGTTTCCTCCGCTGGTGGGGTTCACCTCACTTGTTCGTCGCGGGGCGGGGATCGGATGGTGCGGCAGCGGTCTCTCGGCTCAGGATCGAGGTGTCACGAGTGGTCGCGCTCCGCGCCTGAGGGCGACCACTCGTGCCACCTCGATGCGGCGCGCAGACTCCGTGTGGCGGGGATGGTCGCGTGTCGCGCCTGCGGGCGACCATTCGTGCCACATCGATGCGGCGTGCGAGATCCGTGTGGCGGAAGTCGTCGCGCCCCGCGCCTGCGGGCGACCATTGGTGCCACCAGGCCGCGGTGCGCAAGATCCGTGTGGCGGGAAGTGGTCGCGCTCGAGGTCGGACGGCGACCGTTCGTGTCACCTCGATCTGTCGCGCCGCGGCTGTGATCCCGGGCGCTGCGCGTCAGACGAGCGCGAGCTCGCGGAGCTTGGCCTCGACGTCGGCGTTCGAGGGCTCGACGTGGTGCGACGCGTCGGGGTAGACCACGACGGGGATGTTCGTCCGACCCGAGATCTCGCGCGCGACATCGGCGGCTTCGGGTGTCGCGACGAGATCGACGTAGGTGTAGGCGACGCCGAGCTCATCGAGCTGCTTCTTGGTGCGGATGCAGTCGCGGCACCAGTCCGCGCCGAACATGGTGATGGGGGTGGCGTTGTCGGTCATCCGTCAATCCTTTCGTGCCGACCATGGACAACACCTGAGCGGCCCCGACGCATTCCCCCAGGCGCGCGCAGGCCCCCGGCTGATCGTGCGACGATGGTCGGCAGTGCAGCTCTCGATCATCGTCCCGACCTTCAATGAGGCTCCGAACATCCCGGAGCTGGTCGCGCGCGTCTCGGCGGCCGTCGAGGGCATCGATGCCGAGATCATCGTGGTCGACGACAGCACCGACGACACGCCCGCCGTGGTCGAGACGGTCGCCGCCACCGCGCCGATCCCCGTCCGTCTGATCCATCGCGCGAAGCGCACCGGCGGTCTCGGCGGGGCGGTCATGGCCGGCATGGAGGCTGCGGCCGCAGATGCGTGCCTGGTGATGGACGCCGATCTGCAGCATCCGCCCGAGAAGATCCCCGAGCTCTATCGACGCTTCATCGAGGGCGACGTCGACGTGGTCATCGCCTCGCGCTACGCCGGCGGCGGCACCTCCGGCGGTCTCGCCGACCGCACCCGCGTGCTCGTCTCGAGCGCGTCGACCGCGCTGACCAAGGCGATGTTCCCCATCCGGCTGCACGAGGTCACCGACCCGATGACGGGGTTCTTCCTCATCGATCGCCGCGCCGTCGACCCGTCGACGCTGATGCCGCGCGGGTTCAAGATCCTGCTCGAGATCCTCGCGCGGCGCTCGCTGCGCATCGCCGAGGTGCCCTTCGATTTCGCCGAGCGCCATGCCGGCCGGTCGAAGGCGTCGTTCCGTCAGGGCCTGCACTTCCTCGCCCAGCTCACGGCGCTGCGCTTCGGCAAGATGTCGCTGTTCGCCCTCATCGGCGGGCTCGGGGCGGTGGCGAACCTCGCGATCATGTGGGTGCTGATCCAGTTCGGCGTCGGATACATCGTCGCAGCGGTCATCGCCGCCGAAGCGACGATCATCGGCAACTTCGTGCTGCAGGAGCGCTTCGTCTTCCACGACATGAAGCACCAGGCATCCGGGGTCTGGTCCCGTTTCGCCAAGTCGTTCGCGTTCAACAACACCGAGGCGCTGATCCGCATCCCGGTCATCGCCCTGCTCGTGGAGACCTGGCACATCTCGAGCGTGATCGCCGCCGGGATGACGCTTGTCGTGGCCTTCCTTGTGCGTTTCATGTTCCATTCGCTGGTCGTCTACGCACCTCGCCGTGCGGGAGCCCCGAGCCGTGCACGCCAGCTCGTCGATGAGCTCGACGCGCAAGCGATGTCGCCCGGCGAGCTCTGAGCGGGGGCGCATCCCGCGCGTCGCGTTCGCGCTGCCCCGTTCGCGCTGTCCCGTTCGCCCTGCCGCCCTGCCCTGCCGCCCCGCGGCACTGTCGCCCTGTCGCCCGCGTCACGCGCTCGCGCTCGCGCGGGAGATCTACGCTCGAGCGGATCGATCGTGCCGCTCGCATCCGCGTGAGCGCAGAAATCCGCGTCAGCGCGAAAACGAAGAGCGCGCCCGCGTCACGCGCTCGCGCCACGCGCTCGCGCCACGCGCTCGCGCCACGCGCTCGCGCGGAGATCCACGCTCCCGCGGATCGATCGCGCGCAAAAATCCGCGTGAGTGCAGATGTCCGCGGGAGTGTGAACAGCAGAGACGCACGTGGTCTCGAGGGAACCCGAAAACCCTGCTCAGCCGATGAGGTTCACCAGCGCATCCAGACCCATCCCGTAGTTGATGCGGATGGTCGGGAGAGCGAGTTTGTCCGTGCCGATCGTGACGTATCCCGGCTCGATGGTGCGCGCCATCTCGAAGCCCGCCTGGCGCAGGCCCTCCTTCGCGGTCTCGTTGTAGTGACCGAAGGGGTAGGCCATGACCTCCTTGGCCCCGAGAATCTGAGCGGATGTCTCCATGTCGGCCACGATCTCGGAAACGGCGTAGTTCGTGATCCGCCCATCGCCGTTCGCCCCGGCCTCGTGCATGTCGTGCGTGTGCGAGCGCTGCAGCACCCACGGCGACGGGGCTCCGTCCTGACGCCACCGGGTGATCACGAACGAGGTCGTGAGCAGCTGGTACTTGTCGACGACGGGCACGGCCAGGTAGAGCCAGGTCTGGTGCGCATCATCGTCGGTGATGATCACCGACCGGTTCGGCAGCCACAGCCGCCCGTCGATGAAAGCGCTCAGCTCATCCCAGGTCGGCAGGTAGAACCCGCCGGTGGCGATGTGGTTCATGTGCGCGTCGAAGTCGCCGATGTATGCGTAGTTGCCCCGCAGCCACCCGCTCTCGCCCTCGGGGTTGGTGGTGAACTGGTGGTACATCAGGATGGGGATGCGCGCGTCCTCCGCGGCGTTCTCCTCGGGGGTCTTCCACGCCGCGTAGAGCGTCACCTGCCTGTCGGTGCACGCGACCATCTCCGATCCGTTCACCCGCGCCGGCACGTTGTACGCGCCGGCATCCTCGGGGGTCGCGTACCACCCGGCGAAGACCGCGCCGTCGAGGCCCGGGATCGGAAGCCCGGCGTACAGCGCCCCCTGCATCTGGAGCACCGGCGCCTGGTCGACACCGTCGCCCGAGAAGCTGATCGCGCACGCGTTGGGGTCGTCGGTGCTCGCGAGCAGCGTCTCGACGGGGGTGAGCGGCGTGGCTTCGGGCGCCGGCTCCGCCGACGTCTCGGGCGCGGTCGACGCGTCGGCGTCGGCGTCGGCTGCGGGCGCCGGAGCAGTCCGGGTGAGTGCCGCGATCGTGACGGTGGCGACGAGGATGACCACGAGCACGGTGGCCGCGATCGTCGCGACCAGGCGCCTCCGGCGCCGCACCCGCGCGCTGGCGCGCCGCCTCCCCGATCGGCCACCGTGCGACATCGCGCGCCCCCTCCATGGCGCCCCCGCGCCGAAGGCATCGTAGCGGCTTCCTGCCCGCGTCATCGGTAGCGCTCGGCCGAAGGATCCGCGTCGTGATGCCGCCTCCGACCCTCGACCGCTATATTTTTCGGTATGCCGAAAAATCGTGCGGCGCTCACCGGTGCGCTCCTCACGGGGATGCTGGCGCTCGCCGCGGCGCTCGCGGGATGCGCCGGCGGCGCGACCGACGGGCCTGCGGAGGACGACCGCCCGGTCGTGCTCACCACCTTCACCGTGCTCGCCGACATCGCGCAGAACGTCGCCGGTGAGCACCTGCGCGTGGAGTCGCTCACCAAGGCGGGGGCCGAGATCCACGGGTACGAGCCGACGCCCGGCGACGTCCGCCGCGCCGCCGATGCCGACCTCATCCTCGACAACGGTCTGGGCCTGGAGGCCTGGTTCGTGCAGTTCGTCGAGTCGGTCGATGTGCCGCACGTGGTGGTCTCTGGCGGCGTCGACCCGATCGACATCTCCGGTGACGCCTACGAGGGTCTGCCGAATCCGCATGCGTGGATGAGTCCTGTGAACGCCGCGATCTACATCGACAACATCGTGGCCGCCTTCGCCGAGCTCGACCCCGACAACGCCGACGACTACGCCGCGAACGGCGAGGCCTACGCGTCTGAGGTGCAGGCGGTCTACGACGACCTGCTCGCCGAGCTCGATGCGGTGCCCGAGGCGCAACGCGTGCTCGTCACCTGCGAGGGCGCGTTCTCGTACCTCGCGCGCGATGCCGGGCTCGACGAGGCGTACATCTGGCCGGTGAACGCCGAGCAGCAGGCGACCCCGCAGCGGATCGCCGCCGTCATCGAACGGGTCGACGCCGACGGCATCCCCTCTGTCTTCTGCGAGTCCACGGTGTCGGACCGCCCGATGCAGCAGGTCGTCGAGGCGACCGGCGCCGCCTTCGGCGGCACCCTCTACGTCGACTCCCTCTCCGAGCCCGACGGCCCCGTGCCGACCTACCTCGATCTGCTCCGCCATGACGCCGACCTGATCGCCGCGGGGCTTCAGGGGGAGAGCGGATGACGCATCCTATCGAGGTGTCGCACATCACCGTCCGCTATGGCGACGTCGTCGCGCTGCGCGACGTCTCGCTCGAGGTCGGCGCGGGTCGCGTCACGGGCCTCATCGGCATGAACGGGTCGGGCAAGTCGACCCTCTTCGCCGCGATCGTGGGGCGCCTGCGCCCCGACAGCGGCACCGTCCGCCTCGACGGTGCCGACCCGGCGACCGCCCGCCGACGCGGGCTCGTCGGGTACGTCCCGCAGTCGGAGGCGGTGGACTGGACGTTCCCGGTCTCGGTGCGCGACGTCGTGATGATGGGGCGTTACGGCCGGCTGGGTCCCACCCGCCGCGCCGCCGCCGCCGACCGCCGCGCGGTCGACGATGCCCTCGCCCGGGTCGACCTCGAGGATCTCTCCGACCGGCAGATCGGCCGCCTCTCGGGCGGCCAGCGCAAACGCGCGTTCGTCGCCCGCGCCATCGCGCAGGATGCCGGCATCCTGCTGCTGGACGAACCCTTCGCCGGGGTCGACAAGCGCTCCGAGGCGACCATCGTCGGGCTCCTCCGCGACCTCGCCGCGGCGGGCCGGACCGTCCTCGTCTCGACCCACGACCTGCACGCCCTGCCCGACCTCGCCGACGAGGCCGTGCTGCTGATGAACCGCGTCCTCTTCCACGGGCCGGTCGCCCAGGCCCTCGAGCCCGCGACGCTCGCGCGCGCGTTCGGGCTCGACGAGCAGGTCGATCAGCGGCAGCCGGCAGACGAGGGGGATGCCGCATGACCCCCCTCGACATCCTCCTCGAGCCGCTGCAGTACGACTTCATGGTGCGCGCGCTCGCCACCACGGTCGTCGCGGCGATCGTCTGCGCGCTGCTGTCGTGCTGGCTCGTGCTCGTCGGCTGGTCGCTCATGGGCGACGCGGTCTCGCACGCCGTCCTTCCGGGGGTCGTCCTCGCCTACGTCGTCGGCGCTCCGTTCGCGCTCGGCGCGCTCGTCTTCGGACTTCTCGCGGTCGCGCTCATCGGTCTTATCCGCGGCACCAGCAGGGTGAAAGAGGATGCCGCGATCGGCATCGTCTTCACGACGCTCTTCGCCCTCGGGCTCGTCCTCATCTCAGTCACCCCGAGTCAGACCGACCTCAGTCACATCATCTTCGGGAACATCCTCGGCATCTCCGACGCCGAGTTCGTACAGGTGGTCGTCCTCGCCGTCGTGGCGTTCGCGGTGCTCATCGTCAAGCGCCGCGACCTGACGCTCTACGCGTTCGACCCGACGCACGCGTTCGCGATCGGGCTGTCGCCGCGCGTTCTCGGGGCGCTGCTCCTGGGCGTGCTCGCCCTCACCGCCGTCGTCGCGCTGCAGGTGGTCGGGGTGATCCTCGTCGTTGCCATGCTCATCATCCCGGGGGCGACCGCGTACCTCCTCACCGACCGCTTCGGTCGCATGCTCGTCCTCGCCCCGGTCGTATCGGCGACGGCGTCGGTGATCGGCATCTATCTGAGCTACTGGCTCGATGCGGCATCCGGTGGTCTGGTCGTGCTCGTGCAGGGGGCCTTCTTCACCCTGGCCTACCTCTTCGCCCCGAGGCAGGGGATCATCGGGCGCCGGATCTCCGCTCGCCGCGTTCGTCGCGAGGCGGCGTCACCCGACCGTCAGGGGGCGTCGCCCGCGAGGACCCGCACGTCCGAGCCCTGACGCTCGAACCGCAGCGGCGTGCCCTCGGGGTAGCGCTCCAGCAGCTCGGCGGGCATCCCGGGCTGGACGCGGAACGACACCGATGCGCTGAACGCGCCCACACCGCAGCCGAGGAACACCTGCCGCTGCGCCTCGCCGCCGTCGCCGACGACGAGGAGGCACTCGTCGGTGCCACCGCCTATCCACTCCTCCTTGCTCGTGAAGACGGTGAGCCCGTAGAACTCGTCGAACCCGCGGAGCGACTCCGCGGGGATGCCGAGGAAGTCGGGCGGCGTGAAGGCGGGATCGGTGGCGAGGGTGCCCACCTGCTGCCCCCCGCCGGTGCGCTCGACGGTGGTTGCGCCGGCGACGGCGATGACGGCGCCGATCGCCGCAGCGGCGACCACCGAGGCGACCCACGGAACCCGGCGACGGGGAAACCAGGCGCGAAGGGGAGGCCTCTCCTCGGCGTGTGGGACGGGGGATGCCGCGGCGTCGGCGTCGGCGGTCGGGGGCGGCGTCTCGGTGCCGGCCGTCGTCGGGGACGGCCTCTCGGCGTCGGGCGTCGTGGCGGTCAATCGTGCCGGCGCGGCGGTGGTCGTCTCGGACGGGGAAGCCGGTGCGGCCGCCGAGGCCTGTGACACCGGCCGTGGTGCCGCCGGGGTCCCCGCCACCGAAGACGCCTTCGCGGCGCCATCCGGCCGTTCGTCCTTCGCCCGCACGGCCGCCTCGAGTGCGCGCAGCCGCTCGAGCGCCTCGGGGTCGGCGTCGAGGTCCGCGCCCGGACCCCACGCGCGTTCCCGCAGGCGTCGCAGCTCGTGTTCGGCGGTGGCGTCGCTCATCGCTCGGCTCCGCCCGCTTCGACGGAAACCTCCTGCCCGACGAACACGCCCACACGCGTGCCGTCGGAGACGAACTGGATGGGCGTTCCCACCGGGAACTCGGCGATGAGGTCGCGGGGGAGGCCCGGGGCGACGGTGAACTGCGCCGAGGCGGGGAAATCCCCCGCACCGCACCCCACGAACAGGCGGCCCTGGAACGTCTGCGACTGGTAGTTGACATCGCCGCCGGCGGTGATGACGAGGCATTCGTCCGAGCCCGGCCCGAGCCACGGCCGGTCGGTGGCCATGACGACCATCCCGTGGAAATCCTCGAAGCCGCGCACCGACCACGTCTCGGAGTCCATGAACAGCGGCGACGCGAAGTCCTCCTCGACGTTCAGCGTCGCGACCTGACGGATGCCGCCGGTGTCGGCGGCGGCACCCATCACACCGGCGGTGATGCCCGCCCCGATCACGAGGGCTCCGACGAGCGAGGCCGCCCACGTGGCAGCGGGTCGGGGGCGGTGCGGACGCGCGGGAGCGGCGTCGTCGGCCTCGCTCGCGGCATCCTCATCTTCGGGAATCAGCAGGATGTCGGTGGCGGCGCCCGTGGCGTCGGGATGCCGCGCCGCGACGCGCGGCGCAGTCGCCGTCACCGCGGGGGGCGCCGGCGGTGACGGGGAAGGGGCGGGCAGGGCGCGGGCTTCGAGGTCGTCGAGCCGCGCGAGGGCCGCCGGGTCGAGGTGAAGGTCGGCATCGGGGCCGAAGGCGCGACGCCGGAGGGTGCGCAGTTCGGCGGCCTCGCTGTCATCGAGCGGGGCGGTGCCCCGTCGCGGACCGTCCTCCATGCCGTCAGCCTACGGCGGCGGAGGAGCGGTGGGGTCGGCGTAACCTGCCGATTCAGCCGGCGGCGGCGAGGGTGAGGGCGGGCTGGGGCTCGGGCTCAGGAGTCGGCGCGAACAGGCGCGCGTCGAGGTTGAGGCCGCCCGAGGAACTCGCCTCGTTCGCGAGTTTCTGCAGCAGGGGCCCGTCGATCTTCTCGGCGTCGACCGAGCTGAAGGTGAAGCGCAGCGGGATCGCCGGGTGCAGCCAGAGCGTCGTGCGTCCGGGCGCCTCGTCGTCGGTGTGGCGCCACGTGATGGTGAAGGATTCGTTCCGTCGGAGCTTCGTCGCCGCCAGCACCTTCACGTGCGCGAGCATGCGGTCAGGCATCGGAATTGCCTGCGTGTCGCTTCCGTAATAGAGATAACCCATTTCCACTCCTTCGCCAGGCCCACCCAGCGTTTGGGATCGAGGTATCGACACCGGGAGCGAGCCAATGGCGACGTGGTCAACGCTAACAGAAAAGTTCACCGATTTAGTTAAATTGATGTAATACTCAGACGGTGAACCCCGTCGCCCGGCGTGGGCACCAGGATGGAGGCGATGACCATCGCACGACAGCCATCCACGCTGCGCCGGGCCCTCTCCGGATACTTCGACGCGCGCTCGGCAGCGTTCGCGCGAGCCCGGCGAGACCTCAACATGGGGGACGGCGACGCCCGGGCACTGATGTTCATCTGCGAACGCCCAGGGGTGCGCGCGGCCGACATCGCCGCCTATCTGGGAATCACCGCCGCTGGCGCCACGGCGCTCATCGACCGACTGGTCGAACGCGGTGTCGCGACGCGCGAGTACGACCCGGACGATCGCCGCGTCATCCGCATCAACCCCGCCATCGACCTCTCGGATGACCCGTGGTCATCGCTGTGCCGGTTCGACGACGACTTCGAGGATGCCGTGGCACTGCGCGATGTGACTCGGATCGAGGAGCTCTCGACGCTCCTCGACGACCTGACGGTCGCGGTCGCGTCCCGCTGAGACCGCGGGTGGCGGCTTAGGGCTGGTCACCCTCGAGGTACTGCGCTGACTTGCGCTCGAGGAACCGGCAGAGTCGGGCGACGTAGGTGAGATCCTCGGCGAGGGCGCTGACCTGTTCGGGCGGCATCGACACAGGACTGTCGCGTGGTTCGAAACTCACCAGCCAGCGCGCCGAGCCGGGTTGCTCGGGTCGGATCGCGGTCGTCGTGGAGAGTCGCTCGAACTTCACCCCGACGAGCCCGGTGTCCGCTCCGTCCGCCCCGTCCTGCGGGATCACGCGCACCGTGCCCGCGAAGCCGGCGTGCTCGCCGGAGGCGAGGAACTCCTCCAACCATGCCTGGAGGGTGGCGGCGTTGCGGAAGGGCATGAAGAACCGTTCAGATCGATGACACGTCACCTGGATTATGCGTCATGTCGGGCGTTTGCGGCACAAAATTCGCACTTGACCACAGGCAGAGCGGCGATCGGTGTGAGATCCGCGTGATTCTGTGGGGTTCGGTGAACGGCCCTTTCTCCGTCACGGAATGTACCTCCAGCCCTCCTCGACCGCTCGGTATGCGCAGAGGAGGATGCCGGCGGCCAGCGTCCCGGTCGCGGCCACCGCGAGCGCGGCCGGCCATCTGAGCCCGTCGACGCGCAGGACGCTCAGCGCGGCTCCGATGAGGAGCGCGAGCGCGAGAATCTGCAGGAAGACACCGAACCCGACGAGCAGCGCTGCTTCATCGTCGCGGACCGATAACGCCAGGCTCACTGCCGCTGCGGCAGCGGAGAGAATCGCGCCGGCGCACAACAGCCCCACGACGAAGCGACCGCTGGAACAGCCGTCCCCGCGGAGGCGCCGTCCGGGGTGAGTCCGTACGGGAACGGGGGCAGACCCGTGGAGGACGCGGTCGAATGTCGGGCGGGCTTCGTCCGTGAGACGAGGTGGGGCCAGCGCTCTGGCGTCGTCGCCGGCATCCTCATCCGCGTCGATTCCCACGTTCAGGAGACTATTCGTCCTCGGGCATCGTGGGCCCGACCGTTGACGACGCGGGTGCCCGGGAATGAAGAAACCCCCGTGTGTAGAAGCCACACGAGGGTCCCAGTGGCTCCGACGGGCGTCGATCCCGTGACCTCACGATTTTCAGTCGTGCGCTCTACCAACTGAGCTACAGAGCCGCGCAGCATCCGTATCGCGAACGACGCGATGCCACGTCCTAGACGAAAGGCCTCCTCGAAAGAAGGCCCGCCGCTTGGAGCGACCCTGACGGGACTTGAACCCGCGACCTCCGCCGTGACAGGGCGGCACGCTAACCAACTGCGCTACAGGGCCATGCTTATTCAATTGTGCCTTACGGAGTGACCCCAACGGGATTCGAACCCGTGCTACCGCCGTGAAAGGGCGGCGTCCTAGGCCGCTAAACGATGGGGCCGATGAACGAACCCGGAGGCTCACTCGCCGACGCCCAAGCATACGCAATCCCCGACGCTTGCGCCAATCGAGCCATCGGATGCCGCGCAGACCCGCGCGTCGCGCGAGTGTGTGCGCCCGTCGAAGGGGACACTGTCCCCGACGACCGACCGGACTCGACCCCTTCGATTCCGGTGATCACCGTTGCGATTGTGACTGATGTTGCTAGTGTGATGCACGTCTACTTCTGCCTGTGTGCGAAGGAGAGGGCCTGTGGACTCCGACGCTGTGCATGACGACTGCGGCTGCGCGCCCACGTCGCGCGAGAAGGCGATGCTCTGGCCCGATCTCAGCCGCCGTGGTCTGCTGGGTCTCGGTATCGCCGGCATCGCGGCCGCAGGTGCCCTCGCAGGCCCCGCGTTGGCACCGGCCTTCGCCGTCGACTACCCGTCGTGGGAAGACGTCGAGCGCGCCAAGCAGAACGAGGGCGCGAAGGCCGCCGAGATCACCCGCATCGAGGGCCTCATCGCCGGTCTCGCCGCCGACGTCGCCGCCAAGCAGGCCGAGGCGATCCGCGCCGGAGACGAGTACTACGAGGCGCAGCAGGCGTACTTCGAGGCGGCCTATCGCGCCGATGAGCTGCAGCGCCAGGCGGACGAGCAGGCGCTGAAGGCCACGGATGCCGCGAACAAGGCCGGCCGCGTGGCCGCCGAGCTGTATCGCAACGGTGGGGACGACACCTCGCTCGAGCTCTTCTTCGCCGGGTCCGCCGCCAGTGCCGACGATCTGCTGGCGCGCCTCGGCACGATGGACAAGCTCGTCGAGCGCAACCGCGACGTCTACGCCGACGCCATCAGCGCCCGCAACTCGGCGCAGAGCCTCAGCGACCAGGCCGCCGTGCAGCGCGCGGAGCGCGACCGCCTGCAGAAGGAGGCGGAGCAGAAGATGGTCGCCGCCCAGGAGGCGGCGGCTGCGGCCGAGGCGGCGCTCGCCGCGCAGGAGACCCACCGCGTCGAGCTCGAGGCCCAGCTCGCCGCCCTGCGCGACACGACCGCGAAGACGATCGCCGACTATCAGGCGGGCGTCGAGGCTCGCCGCAAGGCCGAGGAAGAGCGCAAGCGCCGCGAGCAGGAAGCGGCCGCGGCCGCAGCCGCGGAGGCCGCGCGCCTCGCCGAAGAAGAGCGCAAGCGTCGCGAAGCGCAGCAGAACAGCGGCGGCGGTGGCGGAGGCGGCGGATCGTCCTCCGGCGGAGGCGGAGGCGGCGGTGGTGGCGGCGGCGGAAACGGCGGCGGAGTCGTCGGCAGCGGCTGGGCGCGTCCGTCGTCGGGCTGGCGCTCCTCCGGCTACGGGTGGCGCACCAGCCAGTGCGGTTCACAGGGGTGCGCGAGCTCCTTCCACGCCGGGGTCGACCTCGCCGCCGGGTGTGGCGCGGGCATCTTCGCCGCCTCGGCGGGCCGCGTGACGTACTCGGGCTACAACGGCGGCTACGGCAACTACGTCCGGATCGATCACGGCGGCGGCATCGGCACCGGCTACGGTCACATGTCGGCGATCTACGTCGGCTACGGTCAGTGGGTCAACGCCGGCCAGCTGATCGGCGCCGAGGGGAACACGGGGCGATCGTTCGGCTGCCACCTGCACTACGAGTGCTACGTCAACGGCGCGACGACGAACCCGATCGACTTCATGGCCGCGCGGGGCATCGGCGTCTGACGCGCGTCCGGCGGGTCTCGCTCACGCGTCGCGGAGAGAGACCGTCACCTCGCGGATCAGGTCGCGACACTTGCGCAGGTCGCCGTCGTCGACACCGAGGCGTTCGATCGCCCGCTCGATGCCCGCCAGCTCCTCGAAAAGTGCCTCGCGTTGGCGGACACCCTGCGTCCGGCGGCCGATCTCTCCGATCGCCCGGATAAGTCGTGCGGCGACACGGGGGTCACCGCTGCCGTAGCGACGCACCCCTCCGAGCCCCAGATCGACGAGGGCGCGGAAATCCGGGTTGCGCGGGATCAGCCGAACGGTTCCCGCCTCGTCCGCCCAGCACGCGGGAAGGTCGGGCCGTGAGGCGATGTCGGCGAGCAGATCGGCGAGGTGGCCGACGGCGTACTCCGCGGTCGTCGGGTCGTTGACCCCGGGAGAGAGAGCCTTCATCGCGACATCGGCGATCTGGCGGATGCCGAAGCTGACGTCCTGTGAGGGCGTCGGTTCGTAGGACAGGCTCATCCGGCCGAGCAGCCACTCATCCACGCCGGCGTCGGCCCTCGTGAGCGCCGTGTCGCGGTGCCACCATCGGAGCACGGGCGAACCCGCCACGATGCTGTCGCCGATCGTGCAGAGCTCTTCGACCACGATGTCGTGCTCTCGTGCGAGGGCGATGAGGCCGGCACGGTCGACACCGGTCAGGAAGCCGGACGTCGTCGCTGCGACGTCGCGCGAAGCGCGCGGGGTCGGCGGGATCGACGCCGGTGCGCGGGGCCGCGCCCGCCACAGAAGATCGATCGTCCGGGACGCCTCTCGATGCGCGTCGCGCATCATCGTCTCGAGCCGCAGTTGCCGAGCGAGGTGGGCGAGGAAGAACGTGAGCATCACCACGCTCGTCAGGGTGGCGACGGATGCCACGGTGACCGCGATCCGAGGGACGAAGGCGTCGGCTCCTTCGGTGGCGTCTTCCACGGTGCGGAGCACCGTCAGCGCGTAGGCGAAGGTGCCCATGAAGGTCGCCAGGGTGGCGTGAACCATCCGGTCGGCGGCGAACATCCGCAGCAGACGCGGTGACCCCTGGCTGCTGGCCAGCTGCAGCGCGAGGACGGTCAGTGAGAAGGTGAGCGAGGTGACGGTGATGACGGACCCTGCGATGGCGGAGAGCACCGCGCGCGCCGCCTCGACGCCGCCGCCGAACAGCAGCGCAGCGAACGTCGGCGACAGATCCTGGTCCACCACGCGATCGACCTCGGGCACGAGCACCCCGAGCGCGACGGCGACGACGGTGGCCGCCAGCGGAATCGGCCAGAGCCGCGACGCGATCGCCTCGTTGATGGCGGCCACGCGTAGTCCTGGTCCGTTGCCCGCCACCGTCGTCATCCGATCTCTCTGTGGCCTGGCGCGCCTCAGTCGAGCGTGTTCGGCGACTCGCCCTCACCCTGGGTGCGGGTCTCGCCCTCGTGCTCCTCGAAGCGGACGAAGGCCTCGCTCACGAGACGCTCGGCCTCGGCGGCGTTCGCCCACTGGTCGACCTTGACCCACTTGTTGGGCTCGAGGTCCTTGTAGTGCTCGAAGAAGTGCCCGATCTCGTTCTTGGTGTACTCGGGGATGTCGTCGACGTCCTGGATGTGCGCCCAGCGCGGGTCCTTCGCCAGCACCGCGACGACCTTGTCGTCGCCGCCCGCCTCATCCACCATCTTCAGCACGCCGACCGGGCGGACCTTCGCCAGGATGCCGGGCATGAGGTCCTGATCGAGGAGCACCAGCACGTCGAGCGGGTCGCCGTCTTCGCCAAGGGTGTTCTCGAAGAACCCGTAGTTGGTCGGGTACCCCATCGGGGTGAAGAGGATGCGATCGAGGAAGACCCGTCCGGTGCCGTGGTCGACCTCGTACTTGATCTTGCTGTTGCGCGGGATCTCGATGACGGCGTCGTATGCGCCCATGCCTGTGCTCCTTCAGAACGGTGGGTAGCCGGCGACCAGCCTAGTCGCGGCCGTCCCGCCGCTCAGGATCGTCGCAGCTGCACGACCGACACAATGGCGATGGCGAGGCCCGCGACGACCATGAACCACCCGAGGACGGGCCCGCCGTTGGTGAGGAGGGCGCCGACCCCCGCGGCGAGCAGAAGGATCGCGACCACGAGGCCGATGATCATGTACAGCCGGTAGCGGGTGCGACCCATCTCGGATTCGGATTCCATGGCCACACCGTAGGGCGCGGAGCGCGACCTGTCGACGGTCGCCACGCCGCCGGTGGGTAGCGTGGGGGCGTGACGCACCGACCCTCGCTCGACCCGGTTGTCGCCGCCGTGCGCCTCGCGGTGCGACGCGGCCTCGCCTCCGTGCCCGACGGATCGCGGATCGTGGTCGGCCTGTCGGGCGGTGCCGACTCGCTCGCCCTCACCGCGGCGACGGTGTTCGAGTCCGCGCGGCGGGGGATCAGGGTGGTCGCGATCACGGTCGACCACGGGCTGCAGGAGGGGTCGGAGGATGCCGCGGAGGCGGCCCGCGACGCCGCGGAGGCTCTGGGCGCCGCGGCGCGAGTGGTCCGGGTGGAGGTGCGGGGCGCCGGTGGTCCCGAGGCGGCGGCCCGCGACGCGCGTTACCGCGCGCTCCGGGACGCGGCGCGGGTGGAAGGAGCGGCGGCGATCCTCACCGGCCACACCCTCGACGATCAGGCCGAGACGGTGCTGCTGGGTCTGGCCCGCGGATCGGGCGCGGCGAGCCTGCAGGGCATGGCAGCGGCATCCGATCTCGACGGGATGCCGCTGCTGCGGCCACTTCTCACCGTGCCCCGCGAGACCACCCGGGCCGCGTGCGCGGCGGAGGGGCTCACGCCCTGGGACGACCCGCACAACGCCGACGCGCGCTTCGCGCGGGTGCGGGTGCGCGAGCGGGTGCTGCCGGTGCTCGAGGCCGAGCTCGGCCCGGGCGTCGCCGAAGCGCTCGCCCGCACCGCCGAGCAGCTGCGGGAGGACGCTGCGGCCTTCGAGGAGATGATCGACGAGACGATCGAAGACATCGTCGAGCACGCCGAGGCGGGCATCGCGGTCTCGGTCGCGGCGCTCGCCGCCAACCCGCCGGCGCTCCGGCACCGCATCATCCGCCACGTCGTGGCCGCCGAATTCGGCGAGAGCCTCACCCGCGTGCAGACCCTCGAGGTCGCGCGCCTGGTCACGGATTGGGCCGGCCAGGGCCCGATCGACCTCCCGGCGTGCCGCGCCGCGCGCGTCGGCGGTCGCGTGGTCTTCACCGCCCGCTGACCGCCCGGGCGCGCCCCCCGCCCCGCTCGGCGCGGAACACTCGGCGCCGTAAGCTGGAGCGCATGCGCGCGGCCGACATCGAAGGCGACATCACCCGGGTTCTGTTCACCGAGGAGGAGATCCGCAGCAAGCTCGACGAGATCGCGGCGCGGGTCGCCGCCGACTACGAGGGCAAGGACGTCGTCCTGGTCGGCGTCTTGAAGGGCGCCATCATGGTGATGGCCGACTTCTCGCGGGCTCTGCCGGTGTCGTACCCGATGGACTGGATGGCGGTGTCGTCGTACGGCACCGGGACCCGCTCGAGCGGTGTGGTGCAGATCCGCAAGGATCTCGACACCGACCTGCACGACAAGCACGTGCTGATCGTCGAGGACATCATCGACTCCGGACTGACCCTCCGCTGGCTGCTCGACAACTTCGCCTCGCGCGGTGTCGCATCCGTCGAGGTGTTCGCGCTGTTCCGCAAGCCGGATGCTGCGAAGGTGCACGTCGACTGCAAGTACGTCGGGTTCGACATCCCCAATGACTTCGTGATCGGCTACGGCCTCGACTACGCCGAGAAGTACCGCAACCTCCGCGACGTCGCGGTGCTCGCGCCGCACGTGTACGCCTGACGCGCCCCGCATCTCGCGTCGATTCCGCCCACGACGAACGCACAGGCCGGGCATAGAGAGCCCGCGATACCCTGAATCCACCGTTGCCGCGGCTCCCGTCACGCCCACGGCTCGTCGAGGAAGGGATCGGGCCCCGCCCGCACCATGAACCTGAAGAAGATCACCAGGAACCCGCTGTTCTACATCGTGCTGATCGGGATCTTCCTGATCGTGGGCTTCTCGCTGATCTCGAGCCTCGGGGGCGCGAGGCAGATCTCCACGCAGGAGGGTCTGGAACTCCTCGACGGCGGCACGGTGACCGAGGTCCTCAACACCGACGGCGACCAGCGCGTCGACCTCACCCTCGCCGAGCCCTACGAGGGCGCCACCGAGGTGCAGTTCTACTACGTCCAGGCCCGCGCCGAAGAGGTCGTCAACGCCATCAACGCCGCGAACCCCGAGGACGGCTTCAACGATTCGGTGCCGCAGCCGTCGTGGTTCGACGGCTTCCTGTCGCTGATGATCCCGCTGCTGCTCCTGGGTCTGCTGTTCTGGTTCCTGCTCTCCAGCGCTCAGGGCGGCGGCAGCAAGGTCATGCAGTTCGGCAAGTCGCGCGCGAAGCTCGTGACGAAGGAGATGCCGCAGGTCACCTTCGTCGACGTCGCCGGGGCCGATGAGGCCATCGAGGAGATGCAGGAGATCAAGGACTTCCTGAAGGACCCGGCCAAGTTCCAGGCGGTCGGCGCCCGCATCCCGAAGGGCGTGCTGCTCTACGGCCCTCCCGGGACCGGAAAGACCCTGCTGGCCCGCGCCGTCGCGGGCGAGGCGGGCGTTCCCTTCTACTCGATCTCGGGTTCGGACTTCGTCGAGATGTTCGTCGGCGTCGGCGCCAGCCGCGTGCGAGACCTGTTCAACCAGGCCAAGGAGAACGCGCCGGCCATCATCTTCATCGACGAGATCGACGCCGTCGGCCGCCACCGCGGCGCCGGCATGGGCGGGGGTCACGACGAGCGCGAGCAGACCCTGAACCAGATGCTCGTCGAGATGGACGGCTTCGACCCCAAGGCGAACGTCATCGTCATCGCGGCGACGAACCGTCCCGACATCCTCGATCCCGCGCTCCTTCGCCCCGGCCGATTCGACCGGCAGATCGGCGTCGACGCCCCCGACCTCAAGGGCCGGCAGAAGATCCTGCAGGTGCACGGCCGCGGAAAGCCGCTGGCCGACAGCGTCGACCTCGAGGTCGTCGCCCGCAAGACCCCCGGGTTCACCGGCGCCGACCTCGCGAACGTGCTCAACGAGGCCGCCCTGCTCACCGCCCGCTCCAACGCGCAGCTCATCGACAACCGCGCGCTCGACGAGGCGATCGACCGGGTCATCGCGGGCCCGCAGCGCCGTACTCGTGTCATGCGCGACAAGGAGAAGCTCATCACCGCGTACCACGAGGGCGGCCACGCCCTCGCCGCGGCGGCGATGAACCACACCGACCCGGTGACGAAGGTCACGATCCTCCCGCGCGGCAAGGCCCTCGGCTACACGATGGTGCTGCCGCTGGACGACAAGTACTCGATCACCCGCAACGAGCTGCAGGATCAGCTCACCTACGCCATGGGTGGCCGCGTCGCCGAGGAGATCGTCTTCCACGACCCCACCACCGGTGCGTCCAACGACATCGAGAAGGCCACCAGCATCGCGCGCAAGATGGTCACCGAGTACGGGATGACCACGCAGGTGGGTCCGGTCAAGCTGGGCCAGTCCTCGGGCGAGGTGTTCATGGGCCGCGACATGGGTCACGGTCGCGACTTCTCTGAGCGCATCGCCGAGCGGGTCGACGCGGAGGTGCGCGCCCTCATCGAGCAGGCGCACAACGAGGCGTACGAGGTCATCAACGCCAACCGCGACACGCTCGACAAGCTCGCCCTGGCGCTACTGGAGAAGGAGACGCTGGATCACATCGAGCTCGCCGAGATCTTCTCCGGCATCACCAAGCTCCCGCCACGTCCGCAGTGGCTCTCCAGCAGCGACCGCCCGGTCTCGACCCTTCCCCCGGTCGACGTCCCGCGTCGCGCCGAGCCCGCGGGCGTGGCGGCTTCGACCGCCGCCGAGGAGCCGGCCGCCGAGAAAGCGCCGGTGCGTCGGCCGAGCGGACAGGCGCGCCCGGCGACCGCGTAGGCTCGGCCCGTGGCCGTTGATCGAGAGCGCGTCGCCGCGCTCGTGACCGAGATCCTCTCCGCGATCGGGGAGGATCCCGATCGTCCGGGGCTGAAGCTCACGCCGCAGCGCGTCGCCGACGCCTACGCGGAATTCTTCGCCGGTGTCGGGGAGGATCCCGCCGAGCCGCTCTCGCACACCATCTCGGTGAGCCGCGGCCCGGCGCCCGACACGCTGCCCTCGGGCGCGGTGATGCTCCGCGACATCCACTTCCGCTCCGTCTGCGAGCATCACCTCCTGCTCTTCCGCGGCAAGGCGCACATCGCGTACCTGCCGGGGGAGCAGGTCGTCGGTCTCGGCGCGCTGCCGAAGGTCGTCGACGTGCTCGCCTCGCGCCCGCAGGTGCAGGAGCGCCTCGGCGAGCAGATCGCCGACACCATCTGGGACGCACTGGACACCCGCGGTGTGCTGGTGGTCCTCGAGGCGACGCACGGGTGCGTCACCTTCCGGGGCGAACGCCAGCGGGATGCCTCGACGGTGACGATCGCCGCGCGCGGCGAATTCACCGACCCGGCCGCGCGCACCGAGCTCATGCTGCTCATGGGAGCGCCGCGCGAATGACGGTCGTGATGGGCATCGTCAACGTCACGCCCGACTCCTTCAGCGACGGCGGGCGCTACCTCGCGCAGGATGCCGCGATCGCCCGCGGGCTCGCCCTCCGTGCCGCCGGGGCCGACATCGTCGACATCGGCGGCGAGTCGACCCGTCCCGGTGCCGAGCGGGTCGCACCGTCGGTCGAGGAGGAGCGCGTGCTCCCCGTGATCCGGGCGCTCGCCGCCGAAGGGGCGACGGTCAGCATCGACACGATGAACGCCTCGACAGCCGTCGCCGCCGTCGAGGCGGGGGCCGCGATCGTCAACGACGTCTCGGGCGGCCTCGCCGACCCCGGGATGCTCACAGCCGTCGCCGGGTCGGGCGCCGAGGTCGTCCTCGGCCACTGGCGTGGACCCTCGAGCGACATGTACGCCCGCGCCGAGTACGGCGACGTCGTCCGCGAGGTCGTCACCGAGCTCGCGGCGCGTCTGGAGGCGGCGGCGGTCGCCGGCATCGCGCCATCCCGCGTCATCCTCGATCCGGGCATCGGGTTCGGAAAGCGCGGCGACCAGAACTGGTCGGTGCTGCGAGGACTCCCGCGCATCCTCGGCATCGGCCCCCGCGTGCTCGTCGGAACCAGCCGTAAGCGGTTCCTCGCCGAGGTGCTCGTCGCCGGCGGCACCCCGACCGGGGCGCTCGACGAGGCGACCGAAGATCGGCGCGATCTCGCCACCGCGGTCACGAGCGCGCTCGCCGCGCGCGAGGGGGTGTGGGGCGTCCGTGTGCACGACGTCCGCGCCACACGCGACGCGCTCCGCGTCGCCGAGGCGTGGGAGGGAGAGCGTCGGTGGACGGCGACACGATCGCGCTGACGGGTCTGCGGGTCTTCGGCTACCACGGCGTCTACGACGACGAGCGGCAGGACGGCCAGGACTTCGTCGTCGACCTCGACCTGACACTCGACACCCGACCCGCGGCGGCCAGCGACGACGTCGCCGACACCGTGCACTACGGCGAGGTCGCCGAGGAGGTCGCCGCGATCGTCGCTGGCGACCCGGTGAACCTGCTCGAGACGCTCGCCGACCGCATCGGCCGTGCGGTGCTCGCGCGGCCGCGCGTCTCCGCCGTCCGCGTCACCGTCCACAAACCGCAGGCGCCGATTCCGCTGACCTTCGCCGACGTCTCGGTGACGATCACACGGCGGCGGACCGACACAGAAGGGCATGCCGATGAGTCGCCGACTGGCTGAAGGACTGCAGACGGATGACGCGCCGCGCCGTCGCGACGAGGCGATCGCCGTGGTCGCGCTGGGGTCGAACCTCGGCGACCGGAAGGCGACCCTCGAGGCGGCCCTGACCGATCTCGCGCGCCTGCCCCTCGTGACGCACGTGAGGACAGCGTCGCCGATCGAGTCGGTCGCGCTGACGCCGGAGGGCCGCGACGCTGAGGCCCCTGCGTATCTCAACTCCGTGGCGCTTCTCACCACGCGCCTCGCGCCCACCGTGCTCCTCGGGTACCTGCACGCCATCGAGGCGCGGCACGGCCGCGAGCGGGCCGAGCGGTGGGCCGACCGCACGCTCGATCTCGACCTCATCGCGTACGGCGAGGTCACCAGCGAGGGGCCGGTGCTGATCCTCCCGCACCCTCGGGCCGCGGAGCGCGACTTCGTCCTCGGGCCGTGGCTGCAGGTCGACCCCGATGCGGTCCTCCCGGGGGTCGGCCGCGTCGCCGACATCCTCTCCCGACTGCGGGAGCCCTCGTGAGGCGGACGCGCCCGCTCGTCCTCGTCGTCGTCGCGGTCCTCGGCGTGGCGATCGGTTTCGTGATCGACCAGGCGCTCACCTCGGCGGGGCGCGCGACCTTCACTCCCGCCGTCTCGCTCCCGATCCTCCTGGTGCTGCTGGCGGTGGTGATCGTGGCCCTCGCCGTGCCGATCCGCCGCGCGACGCGGGGAGCGGCCGCCCCGGTGGATCCGTTCCGGGCGCTGCGCATCGCGGTTCTGGCGAAGGCGTCGAGCCTCGTCGGAGCCATCGTCACGGGAATCGCCGGAGGGCTCGCCCTCTTCCTCCTCACCCGGCCGGTGCCGCCCTCGCTAGGCTCGTTGGGGGCCGTCATCGCGACGGCCCTGTGCGCAGTGCTGCTGGTGGTCGCGGGCCTGGTCGCCGAGCAGTTCTGCACGATCCGGAAGGATGACGATGACGAACAGCCCGGAGGCTCCGACCCCGGACTCCAGCCCGGCGCCCACTGAGCAGGCGTCGGCGGCGCCTGCCGCGCCTGCCGCTCCGCTGGACGCGGACGAGGTCCGGCACGCCGATCACGACCCGGCCGTCTTCACCGCCGGCGCGTTCGATCGCATCGTCGAGCCGCGCTCCGAGGCGCGGCTCCCGCTCGGCGACGGCACCTGGTACCAGCTGGCCAAGGCCTATGTGCGCGTACAGCTGATCACGACCGGCCTGTTCTTGCTGCTGGTGCTCGTCGGGGGTCTCGTGGCGGTCTTCGCGTTCGACTTCCGGTGGCTGGTGATCCCGGCCGCCATCCTGCTCGTCATCCTCGCCGCGGTCCTCGCGGTCACCCCGCGCCAGGCCCGCTCGTACGGCTATCAGCTCCGCCGCGACGACCTGGTGTTCCGCCGCGGCATCCTCTGGCAGCGCATCGTGGCCGTCCCCTACGGGCGCATGCAACTGGTCGACATCACCCATGGCCCCCTCGACCGCGGCTTCGGGATCGCGCAGCTGAAGATCGTCACCGCGGCCGCCGTGACCGGCGTCACCCTGCCGGGCCTCACCCAGCAGGCGGCGGAGCAGCTGCGCGACACCCTCATCGAGGTCGCCGAGACCCGTCGGACGGGACTGTGACCACGACGGCCGCGCCGACCCGATCGCCGCTCAGCGACGGCGAGTGGCACCGCCTGCATCCGCTCACCCCGCTCCTGCGGGGCGGGCTGACCCTTGTCATCATCGCCGGCATCCTCATCGCCAACTTCCGCGACCGGCTCATCCAGGGGGTCGTGCCGATCTTCGTGCCCGAGGTCGATCCCGGCGACTTCGAGACCGGTGATCCGCTCGACTTCATCTTCGAACGCGGGCTCCTCCTCGTCGCCCTCGGCGCGGTGATCGTCGTCGTCATCGTTCTCGTCGGCGTCTTCTACCTGTCGTGGCGGTTCCACACCCTCCGGATCACCGGCGACGACGTCGAGGTGCGCAGCGGCGTGCTGTTCCGCACCCAGCGCCGCGCCCCGCTCGACCGGGTGCAGGGAGTCAACCTCACCCGGCCGATGATCGCCCGGCTCATGGGGATGGCGAAGCTCGAGGTCGTCGGAGCCGGAACCGACGGCAACGTCAAGCTCGAGTACCTCTCCACGGCCAACGCCGAGGCGGTGCGCGCCGACATCCTGCGCCTGGCGTCGGGCCGGCGCCTCGCCGAGGCCCGTCAGGCGGCGGCGACGTCGGGCCGCGGTGTGTCGGCGGCCGCGTCGACCCTCGCCGCCGGACTCACCGAGATGATCGAGGGGGCCGAAGACCCCGCCGACGAGCCGGACTCGGTCGTGAACATCCCCGTCGGCCGCCTCATCGCCTCGCACCTCCTCGACGGCTCGCTGCTGTTCTTCGTGGTGCTCGTCGCGGCCATCATCGTCGCCTCGGTGCTCGGCACGCCCTGGCTGCTCCTGACCGCCATCCCCGCGCTTCTCGGTTTCGGCGCCTACTGGGTCCGCACGATCACCCGATCCCTCCGCTACTCGATCGCCCCCACCTCCAGCGGGGTGCGCATCACCTTCGGACTGTTCACCACCGTCACCGAGACGCTTCCGCCCGGTCGCATCCACGCCCTCGAGATCAGCCAGCCCATCCTGTGGCGCCCCGCGGGGTGGTGGGCCATCACGGTCAACCGACTGTCGGGGCGCGGCCTCGAGGCCGCCGGGTCGGATCAGTTCGCCACAGTCCTGCCGGTGGGCACCCGCGCCGACGTGGAGCGGGTGCTGGGACTGCTGCTGCCCCATCTTCCCCGCGAGGAGTGGCCGCTGGTCTTCCAGCACGGCGTGCTCGGGCCGGAGGCCGGCGACCCGTACGTGACGACCCCGCGCCGCGCGGCGTGGCTCCGGCCCACCAGTTGGCGGCGGAACGGCGCCTTCGCCACACGCGATGCGCTGTTCCTGCGCCGTGGATTCGTCTGGCGGAAGCTCGCGATCTTCCCGCTCGCGCGCATGCAGAGCGTCGCGATCGCCCAGGGACCGGTCGACCGGGCGCTGCGTGTGGCGAACGTGCAGGTGCACACGGTGATCGGTCGGGTGAGCGGGTCGCTCGGCATCATCGATCGGGATGACGCGGTGTCGCTGTTCGAGCGCACCGAGGCCGCCGCGATCGTGGCGGCCTCGACGGACCGCAGTCACCGCTGGGCGGGGGAGGAGCCCGTCGATCTCGCGGCGCGGGAGACGGATGCGGCGCCGACGATGGCCGAGCCCGCGCCCGCAGACCCCGCCGAGGCGGAGCGTCGCACGGAGGTGTCGCCGTGAGGCGCGACGGCCGCCTCGGCGTGGGCATCATCGGAGCGGGCCGGGTCGGACCCGTGGTGGGCGCCGCCCTGCGCGGCGCCGGGCACGCCATCGTCGGGATCACCGCCGGCTCCGATCGCGACCGCGTCGACGCGGTGCTGCCCGATGTGCCCGTGGTCGACCCGGTCGAGGTCGTCGCGGGGAGCGACCTCGTCGTGATCGCCGTTCCGCGCGCGGAACTCCCGGGCCTGGTAGCAGGCCTCGCCGCGGTGGACGCGTGGCAGCCCGGTCAGCTCGTGCTGCACACCGACGCCTCGTACGGGATCGAGGTGCTTCAGCCGGCGACGGCGCGCGGCGCCATCCCGCTGGCGATTCACCCCGCGATCGCCTTCACAGGGTCATCCATCGATCTGCGGCAGCTGACCCACGCCTACGCGGCGGTGACGGCGCCTGCGCCGGTGCTGCCCATCGCCCAGGCGCTCGCGGTCGAGCTTGGCTGCGAGCCCGTCGAGGTCGCCGAAGACCGGCGGCAGGCCTACGCCGAGGCCATCTCGATCGCGACGGAGTTCTCGCGGTCGATCATCGCGCAGGCAGCCGGGCTGCTCACCAGCGCCGGGGTGGAGGACCCGGGCCGGTATCTGTCGAGCCTCGTGCACACCACGATCGATCACGCCCTCACGCGCGCGGACTCCCCGGCGATCGATCCGCCCGGACCCTGATCCGCCCCCGCCCGCCACGCGAGGGTGCACTCCCCACCCGCGAGGGTGAGTTCCCGCGCTCAGCTGCGAAGCGCGGACAGCTCGGCGAACTCCTCGTCGGTCAGCTCGATGACCGCCCCCTGCATGTTGTCCTCGAGGTGGGCGACGCTCGACGTGCCCGGAATCGGCAGCATCACGGGAGAGCGCTTGAGCAGCCACGCGAGAGCGATCTGCGCGGGGGTCGCGCCCTTCCGCGCCGCGATGTCGGTAAGCGGAGAGTCATCGCCGGTGAGACCGCCCGTCGCGAGCGGGAACCACGGGATGAAGCCGATGCCCTGCTCCTCAGACCAGTCGAGCAGGTCTTCGGCGTCGCGGGTCTGCAGGTTGTAGAGGTTCTGGACGGTGACGATCTCGGCGATCTTCTGCGCTTCCTTCACCTCGTCGATCGTTACCTCCGACAGGCCGATGTGGCGGATCTTGCCCTCGTCCTGCAGCGCCTTCAGCTCGCCGACCTGATCTTCGAGCGGCACCTTCGGGTCGATCCGGTGCAGCTGGAAGAGGTCGATGCGCTCGAGGCCGAGGCGGCGAAGGCTCATCTCGGCGCCCTGACGCAGGAACTCGGGGCGCCCGAGCGGCGGCCAGACGTTCGGGGCGGTGCGGGTCAGGCCGGACTTCGTCGCGATGACGACGTCGTCGGCATAGGGGTGCAGCGCCTCCTTCAGCAGCTCTTCGGCGACGTAGGGGCCGTACGACTCAGCGGTGTCGAAGAAGTTCACACCGAGCTCGACCGCCCGCCGCAGAACGCGGATGGCCTCGTCGTGATCCTTCGGCGGGCCCCAGACCCCGGGCCCGGTGAGCTGCATCGTTCCGTAGCCGAGGCGGTTGACCTCGAGGTCGCCGCCGATGCGGAAGGTGCCGGATGACAGTGCAGGCTGCGTGATGTTCGTCATGGAGGAGTGAAGCGCCCCGCGGCGCCCGAGCATTCCCGGACGCCGCGGACGCATTCAGTTCTCGTCCCAGGGGAGCTTCACCAGCGGCAGCACGTACACCCGTCCGGCGATCGCGGTCGGGTGCTTGGTCATGAGGGCCGCGACATCGTCGATCGACTCCGCCGTGATGACGTCGTACCCGGCGAACCACTCGGTGAACTCGGGGAAAGGCCCGTCGGTGATGAGGGCGCGCCCGTCGCGGACCACCACGGACTTGGCCTCATCGGCCGGCGCCGTGGGAGCGCCGCTTTGCAGCATCCCGTTCTGTTCGCCCTCGGCGAGCCAGCCCTCGAGCATGCGCTGGTCGTCGTCCCGAGAGATGTCGGTGCCGGTGGGGTCGGTCATGTGGATGACCAGATACCTGTTGCTCATCTGTTCCTCTTCCGTGTGTGATGGGGGCGGAAAGCCCTCTCGAACAAGCGACGAACGGGAGGGGTCCGATACGACAGGCGGCCCGGAATTCATCTCGGGGCGAGGGGCGCGCCCGCGTCGCGGCGTGCGGTGAGCAGCTCCGCCATCCCCGGGGACGGCGCGAGCGCGATCGCCCGATCGTACGCACGGTGCGCCCCGGGGGCGTCGCCGCAGGCGGCGAGCAGGTGCGCGCGGACGGCGTGGAAGGCGTAGTGCCCGGCGAGGTCGTCCGCGCGCCGGGCGAGGACGACCAGGCCCGCCTCGGGCGAGTCCGCCTCAGCGACGGCGATCGCGTGGTTCACGCCCACGATCGGACTCGGGTCGACCCGTTCGAGCATCTCGTAGAGCGCGACGATCTGCGCCCAGTCGGTGCTCCCGGCATCGGGGGCGTGCGCGTGGACGAGATGGATGGCGGCGAGCAGCTCGTGGCGTCCGAGACGGATGCCGCCGGCGCGGCCCCTTCGCCGCCGCTCGCCCAGGAGCGCGTCGGCCTCCGCGATCAGGTCGCGGTCCCACGCGCCGCGGTCCTGCTCGGCGAGAGTGACGAGCGTGCCGTCGGCGGCGACGCGGGCGGGCACGCGCGCGGCCGAGGCGAGGAGGAGGGCGAGGAGTCCGGCGACGTCGACGTCGCCCGGGAGAAGCGCGTGGAGTTCGCGCGCGAGCCGGAGTGCTTCGTCGAGGAGGTCGCGGCGCAGTCGGTCGGGGGCGTCTCCGGTCCCAGCGTAGGCCTGGGTGTACATCAGCGACAGCACCGCGATCACGGCGGCGGTGCGCTCGGGGAGGTCGTCCCGCTCGGGCACACGGAACGGGACGCGCGCCGCCCCGATCTTCGCCTTCCCCCGCGTGATGCGCTGCGCGATCGTGGTCGGCGGCACGAGGAACAGGCGGGCGATCTGTTCGACGGTGAGCCCGACGACGACCCGGAGCGTGAGCGCCACCCGGGTCTCGAGGCCCAGGAGCGGATGACAGCATGCGAAGAGCAGCCGCAGGCGGTCGTCCGCGACCGCGCCCACCGGTTCAGCGGGGGAGTCGTCGGCGAGCAGCACGGCCTCGCGGTGCTTGTCGTCACGCCGGGCCTCGCGCCGAAGGCGGTCGATGGCCCTCCGATGCGCCGTCGTCGTGATCCAGGCGCCCGGGTTCGGGGGCACGCCGTCGGTGGCCCATCGTTCGACGGCGACGGCGAACGCCTCGGCCGTGACCTCCTCCGCAAGGTCGAGGTCGCCGAACCGGCGCGCGAGCCCCGCCACGATCCGCCCCCATTCCGCGCGGTGGACCTCGGCGAGCGCGACGTCGGCGTCCTGTCCCGGGGGCATGGTGTCCATTGGACACGACGATCCGCTCGCTGTCACGGCCTGCGACGGCGCGGCTCTCGACAGGAGGGATGCTGCGGTACGGCCGGCGACGGCCGAAGGCGCGCCCGCCGATACGATCGACCAATGATCCGCACCCCCGAGGCGCTGCGCAGCCGCCTGGCAGAGGCCCGTCGCGACGCCCCGGCGGCGAGAGTGGCGCTGGTTTCCACCATCGGCTCGCTGCACGACGGCCACATCGACCTCATCGACACCGCCCGTGAGCGCGCCGACATCGTCGTGGTGTCGACCTTCGTGAATCCCCTCCGCTTCCGCACGACGGCTGACTTCGAGGCATATCCCCGCACGCCCGACGCCGACCGTCTGCTGCTGGAGTCCCTCGGCGTGGACGTGGTGTTCGAGCCGGGGACCGCCGATCTCCTCCCGACAGGAGCGGCGACCACGAAGATCAGCGCAGGAGACCTCGGCCTGCGGTACGAGGGCCGCTTCCGCCCCTTCTACTTCGACGGCCTCCTCACCGTGGAGGCGAAGCTGTTCCAGCTCGTCGAGCCCGATGTCGCCGTCTACGGACTCCGCGACCGGCAGCGGATCTTCCTGGTCGAGCGGATGATCCGCGACCTGTTCTTCGAGATCGACGTCGCGACGGTCGAGACCGTCCGCGGCGACGACGGGCTGCCCGTCTCGACTCGCGCATCCCTGCTCGAAGACCGCGATCGGCAGGCGGCCGGCAAGCTCACGGTCGCCCTCGATGCTGCGGCCTCGAACGCCGACCGCGGGGTCGACGCCTGCATCGCCGCGGCCCAGTCCGCCCTGATGGGCGAGCCCCGGATCAACCTGGAGTACCTCACCGTGGTGGACCCCGCGACCTTCCTCCCCGTCGACGAGGGGCACCGCGGGCGCGCGCTCGCGCTCATCGCCGCGACCGTCGCCGGCCACCGATTCATCGACAACACCGAGATCTCCCTGCAGTGACCGCCGCCCGCCGGCGATGATGCGCCGGGGTGGGTCGACGGAGCCGGAGGGGTGCCCCGATGCCCGTCGATAGACTTGTCGGCGACCCCCGAGGAGCCCGTTCATGACCGATTCGCCCGCGCCCCCGTCCGGTGCTGCCGTCGCCGGAGACGTCTCCGAACCCAGCGAGGAAGAGGTCTTCGAGCAGAAGGCGGTGCGCCTGGCCAAGCGCGAGCGACTGATCGCCGAGCGCGAGGATGCCGCGGGTGGCGCCTACCCGGTGGCGGTGCCGGTGACCGACACGATCCCGGCGCTGCGGGCGCGGTTCGGCGACCTCGAGGCGGGCGCCGAGACCGGGGTGACCGCGGGTGTCGCGGGGCGGGTCGTCTTCAGCCGCAACACCGGCAAGCTGTGCTTCGCCACCCTGCAGTCGGGCGACGGCAGTCGCATCCAGGCGATGATCTCGCTCGCCGCCGTCGGCGAGGAGTCTCTGCAGCGCTGGAAGGAGCTCGTCGACCTCGGTGATCACGTCTTCGTCTCGGGCGAGGTGATCTCGAGCCGCCGGGGCGAGCTGTCGATCATGGCCACGTCGTGGCAGATCGCCGCCAAGGCCGTGCTGCCGCTTCCCAACGTCTACGGCGAACTGAGCGAAGAGGGTCGGGTACGCAGCCGCTTCCTCGACCTCATCGTCCGCGATCAGGCCCGCGCGACGGTCCGCGCCCGCGCCGCGGTGAACGCGAGCCTCCGCCAGACCTTCACCGCCCACGACTTCATCGAGGTCGAGACGCCGATGCTGCAGGTGCAGCACGGCGGTGCCTCGGCCCGGCCGTTCGTCACCCACTCGAACGCGTTCGACACCGAGCTGTACCTGCGCATCGCGCCCGAGCTCTTCCTCAAGCGCGCGGTGGTCGGGGGGCTGGACCGCGTGTTCGAGATCAACCGCAACTTCCGTAACGAGGGCGCCGACTCCACCCACAGCCCCGAGTTCGCGATGCTCGAGGCCTACCAGGCCTACACCGACTACCACGGCATCGCCGACCTCACGCAGGAGCTCATCCAGAACGCCGCCGTCGCGGTCGCCGGCTCGACCACCGTCACCTGGGCAGACGGAACCGTGTACGACCTGGGCGGGCAGTGGGAGAGGCTGTCGATGTACGACTCCCTCTCGGATGCGGCAGGCCGGGCGATCACCCCCGAGACATCGCTCGACGACCTGCTGGCCTTCGCCGCCGAGGTCGGCGTCGAGGCACCCCCGCACGCCACCCACGGCAAACTCGTCGAAGAGCTGTGGGAGCACTTCGTCAAGCCCGGTCTCACTCGTCCGACCTTCGTCATGGACTTCCCCGTCGACACCAGCCCCCTCGTGCGCGAGCACCGGTCGATTCCGGGCCTGGTGGAGAAGTGGGACCTGTACGTCCGCGGCTTCGAGCTCGCGACCGGGTACTCCGAGCTCGTCGACCCGGTCATCCAGCGGGAGCGGTTCGTCGAGCAGGCGAAGCTCGCCGCGCGCGGCGACGTCGAGGCCATGCGCATCGACGACGAGTTCCTCCGCGCCCTTGAGCACGGCATGCCCCCCACCGGGGGCATGGGCATGGGGATCGACCGGCTCCTCATGGCGATCACCGGGCTCGGCATCCGCGAGACCATCCTCTTCCCGCTCGTCAAGTAACCGGTCCCCTCGCGTCCTCGGGGTGCCAGAGCCCCGTGCGGGGGAACGCCCACTCAGGCAGATGGCCACCCCGCACCATTCCCAGGACGATCCCGGTGAGACCGTGCGACGGGTCGATCTCGGCGGACCGCGCCACGTACCACTCGGCGTGGGTCGATCGGCCGAGGGCCCACGACAGCCAGGCGCAGACGGCGAGAGGGCCGGGCCGGACGGCGCGGGGTGCCGCGGCAGCGACCCGGCGGGTCACCTCGAGCGCGCCACGCAGCCGCTCGGCGGACGGCTGCGCCCCCTCGCCCCACATGCGCTTGGCGATGTCGGCCGGGTAGGGCTCCCCCGCTTCCCAGCGCAGCTGCGCGGCCATCGCCTCATCTCCGCGATCGATGTCGTCGCACCACTGCACCAGGGCGACGTCGCGCGTCGCCGGGCGATCCAGGCACCACAGCAGCAGTGCCGCATCGAACGGGTCGAGCATCGCGGGGTTCCACTGCAGCGCCTCCTCGAACAGGGCGGGAAGGTCATCCAGCAGGCACACCGCCTCCAGGCCGCGCGGGTCCACGCGCACTCCCGGGCCCGGTGCCGCCGACCCGAACCCCTCGATGGCGACGCGGATCGACTGCAGGGCGTGGCCGACGCGCTCCTTCTCGGCCAGGTCGACCGCAGGCAGCTCGGCGCCCGACCACTGGTCTCCCGCCGCGACGGGAAGGTCGGCGAGCGCGGCCGGGAGGGCGTCGACGTCGACCTCGGACAGCGGCCTGCCCCCGGGCGGAGTGTCCGCGTCGAGGTAGGACGCCCAGCCGTCGGCGGCGTGGCAGAGCATGTCGACCACGCGCAGGCCGCTCGCATCCGCCCGGTTTGCGATGCCCTCCGCCAACGCGGTCGCCGGCGCCCTCCCGCCGTCGAAGCGCTCGCCGGTGAAGACCACCACGGCCACCGCGTCGGCGGCCTCGATCCGGCAGACGAGGCCGACGAAGGTGGCCGCCGCCGCGTCGAGGTCGGCGACCGTGGGCAGATCCACGCGCATCGCGCCCAGCGTGCGCTTCCCCTCGAAGGGGATCAGCACGACGCTGTCGGTCGGAAGGTAGCCCAGCATGCGCGGGACGAAGGACAGGAACTCGGCCGCGGTGGCGGCCCTCACGATCGTGGTCATGCCCCCGACCTTCGTCTGAGGCGCGTGCCCGTAGGGGCGCGCCGAGGCAGTCTGTGGTCAACTCGCGACTCGGGCCGGTTGTGCAGGAGAGGTCGCACCGCGGCATCCGTCGTCTCCCGGGCCGTGCCCGGGGCCGCCCGCGTATCCTGGAGGGTATGGACGGCTTCTGGATCGCGGCGGCGTGGACGCTCCTTCCCACCGTGGTGGTCAGTGCCCTGTTCTTCTGGATCCTCCGCAGCATCCTCCACGCCGACCGCAACGAGCGCCGCGCCTATTCGCGGATCGAGGCGCAGGAACGCGCCAAGCGCGGACTTCCGCCCGCCGCCGCGTCGCCCGACGCGCCCGCACCTCCGGCGCCTGCCGCCGGGCGCTGACGGCGCAGCCCGCTACGCTGACAGGGGCGGGCGGGGCGAACGGGGGGAGTCGTGATCGAGATCACACTGGATGCGTCGTGGTGGCTCATCCTGGTGTTCGTCTTCGACATCATCGTGCGCATCCTCGCGGTCATCTACGTGCCGCGCAATCGCCGCCCCACCGCCGCCATGGCATGGCTGCTGGCCATCTACTTCATCCCCCTGATCGGGGTGTTCCTCTTCCTGCTGATCGGCAACCCGCGCCTGCCGCGCAAGCGCCGCCGCCAGCAGGACGCCATCAACCAGTACATCCGCGACACCAGCGCGGGCCTCGACTTCGGCACGCTGCGTCCTCACGCCCCGCAGTGGTTCCAGTCCCTGGTGACGATGAACCGCACCCTCGGAGCGATGCCCCTCGCCGGAGACAACGACGCCCACCTGATATCCGATTACCAGGAGAGTCTCGACGAGATGGCCGAGGCCATCCGCGGCGCCGAGCGGTACGTGCACGTGGAGTTCTACATCCTCCAGACCGACGCCTCGACGGAGAAGTTCTTCGCCGCGTTGGAAGAGGTCGCCGCGCGGGGTGTGGTCGTGCGGGTCCTGCTGGATCACTGGGCGAACCGGGGGAAGCCGTTCTACAAGCAGACGCTCCGCCGGCTCGATGCGATGGGGGCGTACTGGAAGCTCATGCTCCCGGTGCAGCCCCTGAAGGGCAAGTACCAGCGCCCCGACCTGCGCAACCACCGCAAGCTCCTCGTCATCGACGGCAAGGTCGGCTACATGGGGTCGCAGAACGTCACCGACTCCACCTACAACCTGCGCAAGAACATCAAGCGCGGGCTGCACTGGGTCGACCTCATGGTGCGGCTGCACGGTCCCGTCGTGGCATCCATCAATGCGGTGTTCCTCAGCGACTGGTACAGCGAGACCGACGAGATCCTCACCGACGAGATCGACCTGTTCAAGGTCGAATCCAGCCACGGCGACCTCGACTGCCAGATCGTGCCGTCCGGGCCGGGGTTCGACTCCGAGAACAACCTGCGCCTGTTCGCCGCGCTGCTCTACTACGCCCAGCGCCGGATCATCATCGTCAGTCCCTACTTCGTGCCCGACGAGGCGCTGCTCCTGGCGATCACGACCGCCTGCCAGCGCGGCCTCGAGGTGGAGCTTTTCGTCTCCGAGGAGGGCGACCAGGCGATGGTCTATCACGCGCAGCGCAGCTACTACGAGGTGCTGCTGCGCGCGGGGGTGAAGATCTGGATGTACCGCAAGCCCTACATCCTGCACTCCAAGTGCATGACGATCGACGACGAGATCGCCGTCATCGGGTCGAGCAACATGGACATGCGCTCGTTCGGTCTCAACATGGAGATCTCGATGCTCGTGCGCGGCGAGGAGTTCGTGCGCGAGATGCGCGGGGTCGAGGACAAGTACCGCTCGCTCTCGCGGGAGCTCACCCTCGAGGAGTGGCAGAAGCAGCCGCTGCGCTCGACCGTGCTCGACAACATCGCGCGGCTCACGTCGGCGCTGCAGTAGGGCGTTTCAGAAGACGGATGACGCGGGTCGCTGTTCGCGGGATGATGTGGTCATGACACGCCCACGCCTCCTTCTCGGTCTCGCTTTTCTCGCGGCGGGGGCGGCGCTGCTCGCCGGGTGTGCAACCCCGTCGGGGAGCAGCGGCACGGCGACGGCGTCGCCGACGTCGTCTTCCTCGCAGTCGGCGTCGCCGGAGCCGTCGTCGGGTGGTGCGGTGGTGACGGATGACGTCGAAGCGGCGTGGCTCGACGGCGGCCGCGGCGTGGGACTGGTCACGTATGGGTCGTCGTCGTGCCTCCCGGTGGTCGGTGAGCCGACGTACGCCGACGGCGTGTTGACGGTCGACATCAGCGACCCCGAGGGCGAGGCCTGCACCCGCGACCTCGTGCCGCGCGGGTCGTACGTGGGAGTGCCCGAGGGCGTCGACCCGACCCGCGAGCTCGAGATCGTCGTCACGGGCACCTACGCCGACGACACCGACCTCGACGGGCTCGAGGGCGAGATCGCCGTGCCCGAGGAGTTCGCGCCGAGCGCGGGGTGGGCCGATGACGACATGATGCTGATCCTGAGCTGGGGCTCGTCGACGTGCGCTCCGGTGCTGGAGTCCGCCGAGGCCGCGGGCGCGGAGGTGCAGGTGCGCTTCGCCGAGCCGGTCGCCGACCAGGTGTGCACCGCCGACATGGCGCCGCGGGTCACCGTGGTCGCGGTGACCGGGGCGGTGGATGACGACGCGGCCGTCACGGCGGTGCTGTCGGGCGGCGAGTTCGCCGACATCCGGGTTCCGGTTCTCGGTCGCCCCTGAGCCGCGCGGCGCGCGCTCGCGCGCCCCCGCCCGCCCGCCCCCGCCCTGCCCGCTCGCGCGCCCGCCCGCCACGCGCTCCCGCCGCCCCGCGCGCCTCCGCCACGTGCGCCCGCGCGCCTGCGCGCCCCTGCCCCGCGCTCGCTGCCTCCCCCGTCTACTTCTGCCCTTCCCGACGCCGTCGAAGGGCAGAAGTAGACGGGGGAGCTCGACGCCCTTTGCTCCCCCGTCACGATTCGCCCCTGGGGTGGGGGAGATAGGGGCAGAAGGTGACGGGGGAAGCGAGGAAGCGAGGAAGCGAGGAGAGGGAGAGCTTCTCTCCTGCACAGCGACGGGTGAGCAGCGCGTTGTCCACGATCGCGCTCCGGGGAACCAGGAGATGCACACGTCGAGACGACGATGACGGGATGCCGAGTGAACTCCCGTCGATCCTGGATGCGTCTTTCTGCGTGCGCGACGCGCTGCGCGCAGGTGTCACCCCGAAACGCCTCCGCGGCCGCGACCTGGATACGCCCTTCTGGGGTGCGCGAAGCCTCGCGCGTTCAGAGGAACCCGGCTTCCCCGAAGAGGAGATCGTCATCGGCGCGATGCGTTATCGCCCGCTCATGCCCGAGAACCAGTTCTTCAGTCACGTCACCGCTGCGGTGCTGTGGGGTCTTCCGCTCCCTGCGCACGTCCTGTGGCCCGCCGTCCAGCAGGGGCTCGACGTCGCCGTGTTCACTCCCACCCGCCACACCCGCCGCAGCGGGATCCGCGGCCACGAGGTCCATCCGGCGTCGGCGCACGTCGTCGAGCACCCGACGCACGGAGTGCCGCTCACCTCGCCCGCCAGCACCTGGGCAGCGCTCGGGGCGATGCTGCGCGACCCGTACGATCTCGTCGCTGCCGGCGATGCGGCGGTGCGGGAGCGGATGTTCCGAGACGACCCGCCACCGCTCGCCACCCTCGCGCAGCTCTTCGCCGCAGCATCCGCCCGCCGGAGGGTGGGTGGGCCGGCGCTTCGCGCGGCGCTGCCACGCATCCGATCCCGATCCGCCTCTCCGCGTGAGACATGGTGCCGGCTGCTCCTCGTCGACGCAGGCCTGCCCGAACCGGAGCTGAACCACGAGGTCCGCGACGCTGCCGGACAGGTGATCGCCTGCGTCGATCTCGCTTACCCCGATGCGCGGGTCGCCGTGGAGTACGAGGGCGAGCACCACCGGACCGACCCCCAGCAGTGGGCCCGCGACCTCGTCCGGTGCGAGGCGCTCGCCGCCGCAGGCTGGTTCGTCGTCCGCGTCTCCGCGGCCCACCTCGCGGGGGGCGGCGCGGCGCTCGCCGCCCGCGTTCGGGCGGGGCTCGCACGGTGACCCCGAGCGCCGCCGCGACCGCTATGCCCACGGCGAACACGGGCATCCGGCAGGGGCCCGCTGGCTACCCTCGATGTAAGACGCAGGGGGAGAGTCGACCCGAGGCGTCCTAGAGGAGAGTGAACGATGTTCGAGAGATTCACCGACCGAGCCCGTCGTGTGGTTGTGCTCGCCCAAGAAGAGGCGAAGATGCTCAACCACAACTACATCGGCACCGAGCACATCCTGCTCGGGCTGATCCACGAGGGTGAGGGCGTCGCCGCGAAGGCGCTCGAGTCCCTCGGCATCTCGCTCGACGCCGTGCGCGAGCAGGTGCAGGACATCATCGGCCAGGGGCAGCAGCAGCCCACCGGCCACATCCCCTTCACGCCGCGCGCGAAGAAGGTGCTCGAGCTGTCCCTGCGCGAAGCGCTGCAGCTCGGCCACAACTACATCGGCACCGAGCACATCCTGCTCGGCCTCATCCGCGAGGGCGAGGGCGTCGCCGCCCAGGTGCTCGTCAAGCTCGGCGCCGACCTGAACAAGGTGCGCCAGCAGGTCATCCAGCTGCTCTCGGGCTACCAGGGCAAGGAGCCCGCGGGCGTGTCCACCGGCGCCGGCGAGCAGCAGACCTCCGGCCCCCAGGGTGGTTCGCAGGTGCTCGACCAGTTCGGTCGCAACCTCACCCAGGCCGCGCGCGACAACAAGCTCGACCCGGTGATCGGCCGCGAAAAGGAGATCGAGCGGGTCATGCAGATCCTCTCGCGCCGCTCCAAGAACAACCCCGTCCTCATCGGCGAGCCCGGCGTCGGAAAGACCGCGGTCGTCGAGGGCCTCGCCCAGGCGATCGTGAAGGGCGACGTGCCCGAGACGCTGAAGGACAAGCAGCTGTACTCCCTCGACCTCGGCTCGCTCATCGCCGGTTCCCGCTACCGCGGTGATTTCGAAGAGCGCCTGAAGAAGGTCACCAAGGAGATCCGTACCCGCGGCGACATCATCGTCTTCATCGACGAGATCCACACCCTCGTCGGCGCGGGCGCTGCCGAGGGCGCGATCGACGCGGCATCCATCCTGAAGCCCCTCCTCGCGCGAGGCGAGCTGCAGACGATCGGTGCCACGACGCTGGATGAGTACCGCAAGCACTTCGAGAAGGATGCTGCGCTGGAGCGTCGCTTCCAGCCGATCCAGGTCGCAGAGCCGAGCCTGCCCCACGCGATCAACATCCTGAAGGGCCTCCGCGACCGCTACGAGGCGCACCACAAGGTGCAGATCACGGATGGCGCGATCGTCGCCGCCGCGAACCTCGCCGACCGCTACATCAGCGACCGGTTCCTGCCCGACAAGGCCATCGACCTGATCGACGAGGCCGGCGCCCGCCTGCGTCTGTCGATCCTGTCGAGCCCTCCCGAGCTCCGCGAGTTCGACGACAAGATCGCCAAGGTCCGCGAGGACAAGGAGCGCGCCAGCGAGGAGCAGGACTTCGAGAAGGCCGCGTCGCTGCGCGACGAGGAGAAGTCGCTCCTCGCCGAGCGCCTTCGCCTGGAGAAGCAGTGGCGAAGCGGCGACGTCGCCTCGCACGCGGTCGTCGACGAGGGCCTGATCGCGGAGGTGCTCGCGCAGGCCACCGGCATCCCGGTGTTCAAGCTCACCGAGGAGGAGTCCAGCCGCCTCGTCTTCATGGAGAAGGCCCTGCACCAGCGGGTCATCGGCCAGGAGGAGGCCATCGCCGCGCTGTCGAAGACGATCCGTCGTCAGCGCGCGGGTCTGAAGGACCCCAAGCGCCCGTCGGGCTCGTTCATCTTCGCCGGCCCCACCGGTGTCGGAAAGACCGAGCTCGCCAAGGCGCTCGCGGAGTTCCTCTTCGACGATGAGTCGGCGCTGATCTCCCTCGACATGTCGGAGTTCGGCGAGAAGCACACCGTCTCGCGACTGTTCGGCGCCCCTCCCGGGTTCGTCGGCTTCGAAGAGGGCGGGCAGCTGACCGAGAAGGTGCGGCGCAAGCCCTTCAGCGTGGTGCTCTTCGATGAGATCGAGAAGGCCCACCCCGACATCTTCAACTCACTCCTGCAGATCCTCGAAGAGGGTCGGCTCACCGACGGTCAGGGTCGCGTGATCGACTTCAAGAACACCGTCATCATCATGACGACGAACCTCGGTTCGTCGGCGATCGCGGGCGGGCCCGTCGGCTTCCAGGTGGAGGGCGACCAGGGTACGACCTACGACCGGATGAAGGGCAAGGTCAACGAGGAGCTCAAGCGCAACTTCAAGCCCGAGTTCCTCAACCGCGTCGACGACATCATCGTCTTCCCGCAGCTGAACAAGGCCGAGCTGCGTCAGATCGTGGGGCTGTTCACCAAGCGTCTCGGCGAGCGTCTGCTCGATCGCGACATGACGGTGGAGTTGACGGATGCCGCGAAGGACAAGCTCATCGAGGTCGGCTTCGACCCCGCACTCGGTGCCCGGCCGCTCCGCCGCGCCATGCAGCGCGAGGTGGAGGACCGCCTGTCGGAGAAGATCCTGCACGGCGAGCTCGAGCCCGGTGACCACGTGAAGGTCGACGTCGAGAACGGCGAGTTCGCCTTCGAGCACGGCCCGCGCGGCGACAAGGTCGCCGTCGGTGTCGGCGCGGCCGGTGAGATCACCGCCACGCCGGACATCGTCGCGGGAGGCTGAGCGCGTCACAGCGATAGGGGCGGGTGCCGGTGATCCGGCACCCGCCCCTTCGTCTTCTGCCGGCGGATCGGGGCGTATCGTGGACGCGATGTCCGACTACACCGTCCGCCCCGCGCGCACCGCCGACATCCGCGGCATCCAGGGTCTTCTGGAGCCCTACGTGCAGAAGCGGATCCTCCTGGGCAAGGATCTCGTCGTGCTCTACGAGTCGACGCAGCAGTTCGTCGTCGCCGAGTCGGCGGACGGCGTCCTGATCGGATGCGGCGCACTGCACGTGATGTGGGAAGACCTCGGTGAGGTGCGCACCCTCATCGTCGCGGACGAGTGGTTGCACCACGGTGTCGGTCGCGCCCTCGTGGACCGCCTCGAAGAGAACGCGCGCACCCTGGGGCTCACGCGGCTGTTCTGCCTCACCTTCGAAGTCGACTTCTTCCGCAGTCGCGGGTTCGACGAGATCGGCGAGCAGATCGTCGACCCCGACGTGTACTCCCAATTGGTGCGGAGCCCCGACGAGGGCATCGCCGAGTTCCTTGATCTCGCGCACGTGAAGCCCAACACCCTCGGCAACACGCGGATGCTCAAGGCGCTCTGACCTGTTACACCCGATCTCTTCGTGGCGCAAGGGCGGGAGCGAATCGCCCAGCGTCTGCTCAGATAGGGTCAGCGTTTCACCCGGAGCGCGGACACGGCCCCATGGCCCGACCCACAAGGAGAGATCATGCTCTGGACCATCCTCGGCCTCATCGTCATCGGCCTCATCGCCGGCCTCATCGCTCGCGCCGTCATTCCCGGCAAGCAGAGCATGGGCATTCTGCTGACCATCGTGCTCGGCATCGTCGGCTCGTTCGTCGGCGGTTTCCTCGGATTCCTGATCTTCGGCGCAGACCCGATGGGTGGCTTCCTGCAGCCGGCCGGAATCATCGGCTCGATCATCGGCGCCATCATCGTGCTGGGGATCTACGTCCTCGTCACGCGCAACCGCAGCGTCACTCGCTGACCGACGTCTCGACGCCGGCGCGGCCGCCCTCGTGGCGGCGGCGCCGGCGTTCTCGTGTATGCGGGGTGGTAGGGCGTGCCGTCCCGGTCAAGCGGCGAGCGCGACTTAGCCTGGTTGCATGACCGGAACCGAAGCACGCCGGCGCCATTCCCCGGCGGTCTATCGCCGGAGGCGCTTCGTGGTGCTCCTCGGTCTGCTGGCCGTCATCGCCCTCGTGGTGTGGCTGGTCGTCGCACCACCCTGGCGCGGCTCGGCCGCCGACAATGCGTCCCCGGCCGCCTCGGCGACGCCCACGGGCGACCCGGTCGCCACCGACCTCCCCGCTCTGGAATCCGACGGTTCGGCGGCGACGCCCACACCGGGGCCGAGCGATGCTGCGGCAGCGCCGGATGCGGAGGGCGCGGCGAGCGCCGACGAGGCCGCGGCAGCGAGTGCCGCTGAGCCCTGCACGCCGGGTGACCTGCTCGTCGAGGCGGTCACCGACAAGACCGAGTACGCAGCAGGCGAGATCCCGCAGCTGTCGATTCGGCTGACGAACAACGGCGATGCCTGCACGCTCAACGTCGGGACGACCGGTCAGGTCTTCACCGTGATGAGCGGGAACGACACGTGGTGGAAGTCGACCGATTGCCAGGCGGAACCGACGGACATGATGGTCCTCCTCGAGGAAGGGCAGGTCGTCACCAGTGCCGCACCCATCAGCTGGGACCGCACCCGGTCGTCGGTGGAGACCTGCGGCGCCACCGAGCGGCAGGCGGCGCCTGCCGGGGGAGCCTCGTACCACCTATACGTGTCGATCGGTGGCGTGAACTCGACGAACACCGCGCAGTTCCTCCTGCTGTGACCGGCGGGCAGTGCACGCCGCCCCACGACCGATATATCGTCTGATCAGGCCGAAAAGAACCCGGCCGCGACGTGTGGGCGCCACGGCCGGGTTAGAGTGGGCTGGTCCTGGACTCAGGAGCACGTCCGGTGTCCCCAGCACCGGGCCGGTGTCCCCCGAGTAACCGGCCCGCCGAATCCCCAGTCGGTCAACGTGCTTCAGACGGGATTGCGGTCCCCTCGCATCGATGACCCGATGCGAGGGGACTCGCATGCTGTGAACGATCAGTCGGCCCCCATGCCCCCTCGGCTCCCAGCTTCCCCAGTTGGATCGAGCGGCTTGTGATAGCCCCAGCCCCGCTCGATCGCCGAACTTACCCTAGCCGCCGTCGAGCGAACTTGTCCACCGTTTGGGGGACAAGATTTTCTCGAGTTCCGCAGCCACGGAAAATCGCTCTTCGGTTGGCCGATCCCCGTCGGCGTGTCCCCCATTTGGGGGACAGCGGAAACCCGATGCAGCAACGTATCCTTGACATGTCCATCGGGTGAGCTGTCGTCGTTGTCCCCAGCAGCGAGTTCGTCCCCAGCGAGCGTCCAGACGTGCCCCGGGTGGGCATGGCCCTTCCGCCGATCCTCTCCTCGCAGAGGGTCCCCGGGAGGGCCATTGACGTTCCCCTAGGCTGAAGGGATGGCGGGAAAGAAGCGCGCTCGGCGAGAGCCTGAGCTGGAGTTCCGCAACACCGCGCTCAGCGATGCGCTGCAGACGCAGGACATGGCGGCTGTCGCGTTCGCGCTGAGGCACGGGCCGACGGTGGTACCGCTGCTGCGCGCGGGGGCGCGGGACGACCCGCGCGACGCCGGTGAGGTGTGGACGTACCGCGACCCCGAGTCCGGCGATCTGGCACTCCTGCTCTTCAGCGACGCCGCGCACAAGCCCGAGAGCCTGCCGCCCACCGTGGCGCTGCAGTCGCCCGCGTGGCTGCGCGCCTTCCTGGGTCGTCACCGCGAGGCCGTCACGACGGTGTTCTTCGACATCGCCGGCCCGCACCCGATGCAGGCGTCCCCCGACGACCTCATCGCCGCGCTCGACGCCTGACCTCGCCGCCGCGGCGCACGCGCCTCAGAATTCGGGAACGTCGTGCAGCCGCCCCGACGCATGCGGCACGAGGTCGCGGAGCGCCGCGGCGAGATGACCGGATGACGCGTCGACGACCGTCGCGTACCCGAGTCGTCCGGCCTCGGTGCGCCGCTGTGCGGCCTGTGTGACAGGGCGCACTTCGCCGGCGAGGGTGAGCTCGCCGATCGCCGCGACCCCGCGCGCGAGCGCGCGGTCGCGCATCGAGTTCACCACCGCCACGGCGATCGCGAGGTCGGCGGCCGGTTCGAGCAGGCGCACTCCGCCGACGGTCGACACGTAGACGTCGCAGGCCGAGACCTTCAGGTTCAGGCGCTTCTCGATGACGGCGAGGATCATCGCCACGCGAGCGCCGTCCACCCCGCTGACGATCCGGCGGGCGTTCGGCGAGGCGGTGGGGATCGTCAGAGCCTGGATCTCCACCGGCATCGCGCGCCGGCCCTCGAGCGCGATGGTGACGCACGTGCCGGGGACCGGTTCGCCGTGACCGAGGAACAGGGCACTGGGGTCGGGCACCTCGGCGATGCCCTCCCCGGTCATGTCGAAGCATCCGACCTCGTCGGTCGGGCCGAATCGGTTCTTCAGTGCCCGCACGAAGCGGAGCGAGGTCTGTCGATCGCCCTCGAACTGGCAGACGACGTCGACGAGATGCTCGAGGATGCGTGGGCCCGCGATGGTGCCGTCCTTCGTGACGTGTCCGACGAGGATCGTCGGCAGCGCGCGCTCCTTCGCGACACGGATGAGGGTCGAGGCGACCTCTCGCACCTGGCTGGGGTGCCCGGCCGCACCGTCGGACATCGCCGACGACACCGTCTGCACGGAATCGACGATCAGCAGGTCGGGTGCGACGTCATCGATGTGGCCAAGGATGGTGGCGAGGTCGGTCTCGCTCGCGAGGTACAGCTCGTCGTGGAGGGCGCCGGTCCGCTCGGCGCGCAGCCGCACCTGGGCGAGCGACTCCTCGGCGCTGGCGTACAGCACTCGCTGGCCGCTGCGCGCCGTGTGCACGGCGACCTCGAGCAGCAGCGTCGATTTGCCGACCCCCGGCTCGCCGGACAGCAGAATGGCGGCACCCGGGACGAGACCTCCGCCGAGGACCCGGTCGAACTCTCCGACTCCGGTCGTCCGTCGCGGGGTGTCGCGGGTGTCGACGGCGGTGATCGGTCGAGCCGCGCGATGGGTGGCCGGTGCCACCGGTGCGATCTGCGTGCCGATGCCGGTCTTGTCGGCCGCTTCGACGACCGTTCCCCACTGCTGACACTCGCCGCATCGGCCGACCCAGCGCAGCGTCGTCCAGCCGCACTCCGTGCACCGGTACGGAGCGGAGGTGGCGGTGTTACGGGGCATGCTGCGACACTAGCCGCGACCCCCGACATCCGATTCCTCTCCGTCGGCGAGGCGCTGCAACCCCCCAGTCGCAGCACCTCGCCCCGGTGAGAATGGTCAGGCGTCCTTGCCGAAGACCTGAGACTCCATGGCGTCGTATCCCTCTGCCTGAGGGTCGCCGTGGCGGCCCCCGGACAAAGCGTATTCCTCCTCGGGCGAAAGCACGAGACGGTGACGGAAGAACAGTCCGAATCCGAGCAGGATGACGACGTAGACGATGACGATCGCGATGATCGCGGGGAGGAACGTCGGGTTCAGCAGGAACCCGACGAACACGATCGCGGCGATCACGGCGGCCATCACCGCACCGGGCACGCCCCACGGGCTCTTGTAGGGACGGGCGACGTTCGGGAACTTCCGACGCAGCAGCACGAACGACACCATCTGCAGGAAGTAGGCGAGCACCGCTCCCCACACCGCGATGTTCAGCACGATGGCTCCGGCGACCGCGCCGGCTCCCTCGTTCACGGCGGCGAGGGTGTCGAGGATCGCCAGCGCCACGAAGCCGATCGCCGCGCCGACGGTCAGGGCCACCCACGGGGTCTTGCGCGAGCCGGTGAGGGAGAGGAAGCGCGGGTAGTAGCCCGCGCGCGAGAGGGAGTACATGTTGCGGCCGTAGGCGAACATGATCCCCTGGAGGGATGCGAGCAGCCCGACGAGCGCGAGGAGGGCGAGAACCGCGGCCGCCTGGTCTCCGACGATCGCCCGGAATCCGTCGAGCAGCGGCTCGGCGGCGACCCCGGTCGCCTCGGCCCCGATGACGCCGGTGTTCAGGAAGAGCACGAGGAGGCCCGTCACGATGAGGGTGCCGCGGGCCCAGAACCCGGCCTTGGGGATGTCGCGCACGGGGTTGTGGGATTCCTCCGCCGCCAGCGGCAGCTCCTCGATGCCGAGGAAGAACCACATCGCGAAGGGAAGGGCGAACAGGATCGGCAGCACGCCGTGGGGGAGGAACTCGGTCTGCCCGGGGTCAGGGGCGATGTCCCAGAGGTTCGCCCACTGGAACGCGCCTGAGAAGACCGCCATGAGGGAGAAGACCAGGATGATGCCGATCGAGATGATCGACACCACGATCGCGAAGCGGAACGAGATCGCCGCGCCCGCCGAGTTCAGCGCGATGAACAGTACGTAGAGCACCAGCCACCACACCCACGGCGGGAGCGAGAGGTTCAGCAGCTCGCTCGTGATCGCATCGGCGTAGGACGCCGAGAAGTAGACGATCACCGCGGTGGTGGCCACGTACTCGATCGTCTCCGCCAAGCCGGTGACGAGCCCTCCCCAGGGACCCATCGCCGAGCGCGCGAACGAGTACGCGCCACCGGTATGCGGCATCGCCGCCGCCATCTCGCCGATCGAGAAGATCAGGCCGTAGTACATCAGCACCAGGACGGCGAAGGCGATCAGCATTCCGCCGAAGCCCGCGAAGTCGATGCCGAAGTTCCAGCCCGAGAAGTCTCCCGAGATCACCGCGGCGACGGCGAGGCCCCAAAGGCCCCAGATCCCCGCGGCGCGCTTGAGCCCGCGCTTCTCGAAGTACTCCTGGCCGGCTCGCGTATAGGTCGCTCCCGCGACCTTCTGCGGCTCGCTACTCGACTGTGACATCCGTCCTCCGTGCGCTCGGGTGCGGCGAGGGTGTGCGCCTTGCGGATGATTGTGGACCCATTGGTGGGCTGTGTCTACCTTTATCTCGACCCGCCCGGTTACAGTGGTCGCGACCGGACCCCACCGATCGGGCGGTTCATCGTCGAAAGGCCATCGGTCGAAAGGCCATCGGTCGAAAGGCCATCGGTCGAAAGGCACCGCCGCCTGACAGTGCGGGAGCGCTGCACCACAGTGAGGAGCAAGGATGCCGGGAAACATGACCCCGCCCGAGCTGGCGGCCGCCATCGCGGCCGGCGAGATCGACACCGTCATCGTCGGTTTCGCCGACGCCCAGGGTCGCCTCGTCGGCAAGCGCGTGTCGGCGAGACTGTTCCAGGAGGAGGTGCTGCACCACGGCGCGGAAGCCTGCAACTACCTCCTCTCGGTCGATGTCGACATGAACACCGTCGACGGCTACAGCATGGCCAGCTGGGAGACCGGGTACGGCGACATGATGCTGCTCCCCGACGTCGAGACCCTCCGTCGCATCCCCTGGCAGCCGGGCACCGCGCTGGTCATGGCCGACCTCGGCTGGGAGGGCGGTGACCCCGTCGCGCAGTCGCCTCGCGCGATCCTGCAGGCGCAGCGCGCCCGCCTCGCCGAGCGCGGACTCGTCGGCTACAGCGGCACGGAGCTCGAATTCATGGTCTTCGACGAGAGTTACCGCTCCGCGTGGGCCAAGGGGTATCGCGACCTGAAGCCCTCGACCGACTACAACGTCGACTACGACATCCTCGCCTCGACCCGACTGGAGCCGCTACTGCGCGATATCCGGCTCGGAATGGACGGTGCGGGCATGTACTGCGAGGGCGTGAAGGGCGAGTGCAACCTCGGGCAGCAGGAGATCGCGTTCCGCTTCGCCGAGGTGCTCGAGACCGCCGACCAGCACACCATCTACAAGACCGGGGCCAAGCAGATCGCCGACCAGCACGGCAAGGCGATCACGTTCATGGCGAAGTTCAATGAGCGCGAGGGCAACAGCTGCCACATCCACCTCTCGGTGCGCTCGGAGTCGGGCGAGCCCGTGATGGCCGGCGACGGTCCCCACGGGTTCAGCCCGCTGATGCAGTCGTGGATCGCCGGAATCCTCGCGACGCTCCGCGAGTTCACCCTGCTCTACGCCCCGACCATCAACTCCTACAAGCGCTTCGCGTTGGGGAGCTTCGCCCCCACGGGCATCGCGTGGGGCGTCGACAACCGCACCTGCGCGCTGCGGGTCATCGGGCACGGCTCGTCGCTTCGGGTCGAGAACCGGGTGCCGGGCGGCGACGTCAACCCGTACCTGGCGATCTCGGCGATCATCGCCGGAGGTCTCCACGGCCTCGAGCACGAGCTGCCGCTTCCCGACCCGCTCCGCGGGAACGCGTACGCGGCCGGAGTCGACCACCTGCCCACGACCCTCCGCGAGGCGGCGCGGCTCTTCGACGAGTCGGCGATCGCCCGGGCCGCCTTCGGCGACGAGGTCGTCGAGCACTACCTCAATCAGGCGCGCATCGAGGTCGAGGCCTACGATGCCGCCGTGACCGACTGGGAGCGGGTGCGTGGTTTCGAGCGGCTCTGATCAGCGCGGCGGTGCCGTCGCGCAGACGAGGCGGCCCGTCATCGGCCTCACCACCTACCTCGAGCAGGCTGCCCAGGGCGTATGGAACGTCCGGGCCGCCTTCCTCCCGGAGGTGTACTTCGACGCCGTGACCGCCTCGGGCGGGATCGCGGTGCTCCTTCCCCCGCAGCCCGCGCCGGAGGACGCCGCGCCCGCCGTCCTCGACGGGCTCGACGGACTGATCCTCACCGGCGGGGTCGACGTGCAGCCCGAGCTCTACGGCGCGCCGCGGCATCCGCTCACCGACCCCGCCCGCGCCGATCGTGACGCGTGGGAGATGGCGCTGTTCGCGGGGGCGGAAGAGAGACGGATGCCGGTGCTGGCGATCTGCCGCGGGATGCAGGTCGTCAACGTCGCCCGTGGCGGCACCCTGCACCAGCACCTCCCCGACGTGCTCGGCACCGAGAAGTATCGCCTCGGCGGCGGGCTCTTCGCGACCAACTCGACCGAAGTCGAGGCGGGCTCGCGCCTGGCCGACCTCGTCGGAGCGGGCAGGCAGGAGGTGCACAGCTACCATCACCAGGGCGTCGACCGCCTCGGGGACGGGCTCGCCGTCACCGCGCGCACTGACGATGGGCTCGTCTATGCCGTGGAGGGCATGGGTGACGGGTACCTCCTCGGCGTGCAGTGGCATCCTGAACAGAACCTCGATGACCGCCGGCTCTTCGCCGGACTCGTGCGCGAGGCCGCCGACTATCGCGCGCGCTCGCGAACCGCACCGTCGAATCAGGAGGTGTCCGCGTGAGCGGCACGATCACCCTCGTCAACCCCGCGACCGGGCGCGCGTTCCGCGAGATTGCGCGGGCAGGCCTCGCGGAGGTCGACGACGCCATCGCGGCCGCCGTCACCGCGCAGCGGGCCTGGGCGGCGCTCGCCCCCGCCGCCCGCGCCGACGCCCTCCGCGCCTTCGCGCGCGTGGTCGAGGCCCACGTCGACGAGCTCGCCGCCCTCGAGGTGGAGAACTCCGGCCACCCGATCGGATCGGCCAGGTGGGAGGCCTCGCACGTCGCGCAGGTGCTGAACTACTACGCCGGAGCGCCCGAACGCCTCATCGGCCAGCAGATCCCCGTCGCCGGGGGACTGGACGTCACCTTCCACGAGCCGTACGGCGTGGTCGGGATCATCGTGCCGTGGAACTTCCCGATGACGATCGCGTCGTGGGGGTTCGCGCCCGCGCTCGCCGCCGGCAACGCCGTGGTGCTGAAGCCCGCCGAGCTGACGCCGCTCACCGCCATCCGCCTCGGTGAGCTCGCCCTCGATGCCGGCCTTCCCGAGGGGCTCTTCCAGGTCGTCACGGGGTCGGGCTCCGTCGTCGGGCAGCGCTTCGTCAGCCACCCCGACGTCCGCAAGGTCGTCTTCACGGGGTCAACCGAGGTGGGGACGGATGTCGCGGCGGGCTGTGCCCGCATGCTGAAACCGGTGACGCTGGAGCTCGGCGGAAAGTCGGCGAACATCGTCTTCGCCGACGCCGACCTCGAGCGCGCCGCCGCGAGCGCCCCGGGCTCGGTGTTCGACAACGCCGGGCAGGACTGCTGCGCCCGCAGCCGCATCCTCGTCGAGCGCTCGGTCTACGACCGGTTCCTCGCGCTGCTCGAACCGGCCGTGCGTGCGTGGCGGGTCGGCGACCCCGCATCGCCGGACACCGACATGGGGCCGCTCATCTCGGCCGCCCACCGCGACACGGTCGCCGGGTTCCTCGACGGCGCCGATGTCGCCTTCCGCGGAGCGGCTCCAGACGGCGAGGGGTTCTGGTTCGCGCCCACGGTGGTGCTCGCATCCCCCGATGACCGGATCGCGCGAGAGGAGGTCTTCGGACCCGTCGTCGCGGTGCTGCCGTTCGACGACGAGGCCGATGCGATCCGCCTCGCCAACGACACCATCTACGGGCTCGCCGGGTCGCTGTGGACCGAGAACCTCGGCCGCGCAGTGCGGGTCGCGCGCGGCGTGAAGAGCGGGGTGCTGTCGATCAACTCGCACTCCTCGGTGCGGTACGCCACCCCGTTCGGCGGGATGAAGGCCTCCGGCCTCGGGCGTGAGCTCGGGCCCGACGCCGCCGAGCACTTCACCGAGACCAAGAACGTCTTCTTCGCCACCGACTGACCCGCACGACCCGAACAGGAAACACCCATGGACCTCACCAAACGCCTCGCCGACCGGGTCGCCATCGTCACCGGTGGCGCGAGCGGCATCGGCCTCGCCACCGCTCGCCGCTTCGCCGCCGAGGGCGCCCGCGTCGTGATCGCCGACGTCGACCCCGCGTCGGGCGAGCGGGCGGCTGCCGAGGTGGACGGGCTCTTCCGTCCGGTCGACGTCGCCGACGAGGCATCCGTCAATCAGCTCTTCGACTCGGTCGCGGGCGATCTCGGGCGCCTCGACATCGCCTTCAACAACGCCGGCATCTCGCCCGCTGACGACGATTCGATCGAGACGACGGAGCTCCCCGCGTGGGATCGGGTGCAGGACGTCAACCTCAAGAGCGTGTACCTCTGCTCGCGCGCGGCTCTCCGCCACATGGTGCCCGCCGGGCACGGGTCGATCATCAACACCGCCTCGTTCGTGGCGCTGCTCGGGTCGGCGACCTCGCAGATCTCGTACACGGCGTCGAAGGGCGGGGTGCTTGCTCTCACCCGTGAGTTGGGGGTGCAGTTCGCCCGGCAGGGGATCCGGGTGAACGCGCTGTGCCCTGGGCCGGTGAACACACCGCTCCTGCGCGAGCTCTTCGCCAAAGACCCCGAGCGCGCCCAGCGTCGTCTCATCCACGTGCCGATGGGCCGGTTCGCCGAGCCCGAGGAGATGGCCGCGGCTGTGGCCTTCCTCGCCTCGGACGACGCCTCCTTCATCACCGCCACCGCGTTCGTCGTCGACGGCGGCATCACCAACGCGTACGTCACGCCCCTGTGAGCCCCGGGCTGTAGGTGAGTGCCGTGTCCGTCGAGGTACCCCTCCCCGCTGTGCGGCGCGCGGTCTACCGGCCGGTGCGCGGGGGGAACGCCCTCGAAGACACGATCGCGCGTCTCATCCAGACCGTGCGGCTCGGCGTCGTCGCGCCGGGGGAGTCGCTGCCGCCCGAGCGCGAGCTCGCCGGGCTCTACGGGGTCAGCCGCGACACCGTGCGCGAGGCGATCCGCGAGCTCGCCGACACCGGGTACCTCGTCAGGCGGCGCGGCCGGTACGGCGGCACGTTCGTCGCCGATCCGCTGCCGCAGCCTGCGGCGGTCGGAGTGAGCGCGACCGAACTCGAGGACGTGCTGGGCCTCCGCCGGGTGCTCGAGGCGGGCGCCGCCCGCGCCGCGGCGGGGCGCACCCTCGATTCCGACGCCCGGGCGGAGCTCTGGGCGCGGCATGAAGAGGCGGCCGTCGTCGGCATCGCCGACTACCGGAGGCTCGACACCCTGCTGCACCTGACGATCGCCGAGCTCGCCGCGGTCCCCTCGCTCGTGGCGCTCATCGCCGAGAACCGGGCGCAGGTCAACGTCTGGCTCGACGCGTTCCCGCTCCTTCCCCGCAACATCGAGCACTCCAACGCCCAGCACGAGGCGATCGTCTCCGCGATTCTGGCCGGGCGGACGGATGCCGCGGAGGCGGCGATCCTCGAACACCTCGCCGGGTCGGAGGCGCTGCTGCGCGGGTTCCTCGGCTGAGCGGTCGGCGTTCTACGGGAGCGTGCGTGCGACGTCGTGGATCGCGGCCGCCGAGCGCTGGAACAGCGCGAGCTCGTCGTCGGAGAAGGTCGTCTCGCGCACCGGGGTCGCCCCTGACGCGCTGACGATCGAGGGGACGGAGAGGGCGACCCCGTCGACCCCGTGGAAGTCGCGGAGAACCGTCGAGACCGGCATCACCGCGTGCTCGTCCCCGAGGATCGCCTCGATGATGCGGGCGCTCGAGAGGCCGATGGCGTAGTTCGTCGCCCCCTTCCCCTGAATGACCTTGTACGCGGCATCCCGCACATCGACCGCGATCTCGTCGAGCTCGGTCTGCGTCATCGGCGGATGACCCGCGGCCTGCCATTCCCGGATCGGCACGGTGCCGATCGTCGCGCGCGACCACAGCGGGAATTCGGTGTCGCCGTGCTCGCCGACGATGTAGGCGTGGACGCTCGAGGTCGACACCCCCGCGCGCTGCGCGAGCTTCCATCGCAGGCGCGAGGTGTCGAGCACGGTGCCCGACGCGAAGATGCGCTCGGGCGGAAGCCCGGTCTCGTGCTGGGCGCGCACGGTCAGCACGTCGCAGGGGTTCGTGACGATGACGTAGATGGCGTTCGGGGCGACCCCGAGGAGGTCGGGGAGCATGCGGTGGAGGATGCCGGCGTTCACGGCGGCGAGGTCGATGCGCGTCTGGCCGGGGTCCTGCTTGGCGCCGGCGGTGATGACGATGACGTGCGACCCCTCGGCGACCGAGATGTCGCTGCCGCCGGTGATGTCGCTCCGGCCGGTGAACTGGGTGCCGTGGGCGAGGTCGAGCACCTCTGCGTCGACCTTCGCGGTGGCGATGTCGTAGAGGGCCACGTGGCGGGCCGACCCGCGGATCAGTGCGGCGTAGGCGGTGCTCGCCCCGACGCTTCCCGCGCCGACGATGGTGACCTTGGAGTTCTCGATGACCGCCATGCGCTCAGTCTCCCAGTCGCGGGTGCGCGGATGTGGGCGGATGTCTCGGCGCCGAGCGAGTGGCGCGGCCGTGGCGGGGCGCCGGCCCGCGGCATCCGCTCTTCGGTTCGCGTCTTCCGCCGGGCGACGACTCACCGGGGTGGTTCGCCTGACACGACGTGCTGCGGACCGGCGCACATTGCGACCGGCGAACCCTGGCCGGCTCCGTTCGCCTGTCGCGATGTGCGGTGCGGGGTGACCGTTCGTGACAGGCGTGGGGGGATCGGATGCCGCGATTCGCGACCGATCGCGGCGTGTCGTAGACTCTTCGGCGGTGACGTGTCCGAGCGGCCGAAGGTGCAACTCTCGAAAAGTTGTGTAGGGTAACCCCCTACCGTGGGTTCAAATCCCACCGTCACCGCCATAAATCCCTGATCAGAGGCTACTTTCAGGTTCTGATCAATGGGATGAGCAAAAGCGCCGCGAGCGATGCGTGGCGCTTTTTGCATCTGACCGGGCATTTTGTCACCAGGTTCATGCTCAGTCCGTGAGAAAGTAGCGGTGTGCTCGATTCTTGCTCGCAGAGGCGCGAGGACCTGGACTCGAGTGAAGAAAACTCCCGGTTGAGCCGAATTCGAGCGTGAACCTGCGGTGGGATTCTGCCCCACGACAGGGGGCAGGGGTCAAGGACAATGAGTCGTGCCTCGTCCCGGATGGGACGTGGCGGGTTAGAACCGCTTCAGCGATCGGCGTCGCCGAGCTGGGAGTAGGCGTGGCGGTCTGGTCGACGGCGGCTTGGGCCGCGGCCGCTAGAGCGGTGTGCTCTCTTCGCGCAATCAGCCGACGTGTTCGACGACGTCGCGTGGGGTGAAGTCGACCTCGTGCACGGTCATGCTCGTAGGTCTGGCCTAGATTGATGCCGTGACGGATGAAAGCGACGCTCGTAACGGGGATCTGCTCGCAGTGCTCAACACCGAGTACTTCGTACTGCAAGGGGCGTCTGGGGCGTCGATCAGTGAGGCGAGCAGCAGGGCATCTCTGTACCTGCTGACCCTTTCCAGCAGTCTGGTGTCGCTGGGGTTCGTGCTCGGCTTATCCGCCGACGTGTTCGGGCCTTTCGCAGCCGCCGCATTGTCGACGGTGTTCCTGCTTGGCTGCTTCACCGTGGTCAGGCTCACCGAGACCAGCATCGAGAACCTCCGTGCGCTGCGGGGTATGGCTCGGATTCGCGCCTACTACGCGGATCTCAGCCCCCTTGCGAGGCCCTACTTTGTCAGCGCTGGTAGCGTCGCCGCGGACGCGCAGGCCATGCTGGGACGGCGAAGCAACCGATGGTGGTGGGTGGGCACCATGGCCACCATGATCGGAGCGGTCAACGCCGTCGTAGGAGGCAGCGGCATCGCGCTCCTCACGACCGCAGCAGGCGCATCCCTCAGCCTGTCCGTCGCGACGGGACTAGGCGCCGCGGTGGTCTTGGTGACGTTGGCCGTCCAATTCCAACGCCGCCGGTTCGCCACCGAGTTTGCTGGCTCCTGACTCGGCGACCGCCCTGACGCAGTCGGCGACGCTGACACAATCGGCCTTCCCGGGGAAAGGTCGACTCGACCTTCGGCAGCACCGAGAGGCAACACCGGTGGAGACACAGGACGCTGGTCGATACGGGTTCGAATCCTGCGCCGTTTCGTTGTGCTCCGCATTCCGCGGTCAGTGCTCGATCAGGCGTCTGATGCCGCGCTTTGAGAGGTATTCCTTGTCGTCCGCGCGTGAGGCGAGCACGATTGCAGGTGCAGAGCCGGCTTCGATCAGGCTGAAGAAGGCATCCGCGAAAGTCAGGTCGGGGGTGGTCTCGTCGGGAAGCACGAGCGCGACATCTCGCACCTTCACGGTCACGCCGCCCGACCGCACAAGGTTTGCTGCATCGCGAAAGGCGCGGCCGGCAGGTTTGACCTCGTTGTCGACGGTTAGCAGCCCTAGGTCGTACTCCAGTTCGATGAAACCGTCTAGCTCGCGGCTGATGTCGTGGGAGCACCACCACGTGATACCCCAGAGATTCTCGACAGAGGCAGCAGCGGCGGTGGCGACCTCGAGAAATGCGGCCGGGTCATCGAGCCACGTGGTCGACGCGCCGTACTCCTGCAACCAGACGGGACGGTTCGCGTCATTGCCGTAGGCCTTGGCGAGTTCGAGCATGAACTCAGCCAAGTGGACCGTGCCGGTGCCAGAGTGCCCGTAGCGATCCAGAGCGCCGGTGAAGTAGATCCACGCGTGAATGGGGGTGACGCTTCCGGTCGCGCCAAGGGCGCGTCGGCTGAAGGGCTCGTCATCGGTCAGCCATGGGCGGTGGTCCATCCCGACACTGTGGAGTTTGCTCGGCGCGACTTCTTCCGCATATCCCAGCAACTCAACGAGCCAGGCGTCACCCTGCTCGAGGGTCGTTTCGTTGTGGTTGCGCTCGCGGCCGGGGCCTCCGGCGATGACGCTCGGTTCGTTGGCGATGTCAAAACCCAAGAAGGCGGGATGGCCGCCGACCCGATCGGCCAGCGCGCGCACCAGCCGGAGTTCGGCGTCGATCACATCGCGATCGGCGAAGATGTTCTGGTCGTCCTGAAGCCAGGAGGGCCGGAAGTCGAAACCGCTGAGCCACCCATCGAAGATGGTCACGATGACATCGAGGTCATTCTCAGTCGCGATGTCCATGAGCCGCTCGAGCCGATCGAGCATGGTGCTGCTCACCACGCGCGCGTTCGGTTGGAACAGCGGCCACAGACAATGAATCCGGATGTGGTCTGCGCCGATCGCCCGAATGGCGGCCAGATCAGCGACGATGGCGTCGTCGCGCCAATCCACCCAGGAGTACCACCATCCCGATCCGGGGACATAGTTGACGCCGAAGCGCGGAGGAGTGTTCATCGATGTTCTCCCAGGAGTTTCAGCCGGCGAAGGGCAGAGGCGGATAGCCGCAGAAGTCGACGTCGGCGGCGAACAGCGCACCCGCCGGTCCTCCCCTGTCGTCCAGCCCGAGGCGTGATGTCGTGATGTAGAGCGTGGCCAGGTCGGGGCCCCCGAAGGTGCAAGCCGTCACCTGATCTGCGGGCACCTCGATCACGAGATCGAGTTCTCCGTCAGCGTCGTAGCGACGGACGTGGCCGCCGCCCCACATGGCTACCCAGGTCCCGCCCTCTGTGTCCATGCAAAGCCCGTCCGGCATGCCGAAATCTGCGGGGATGTGCACGAACGGCGTCCTTATGATCCTGCCCTGATCGATCTCGAGGCGTTCGATCGTTCCGGTAGGGGAGTCGATGTATCGTCCCCCGTGCGACCGCGTGAATTGCATTCCGTTCGAGATCGAGACCCCTGCGATGACCTTCTCCACCTCGGCCGCAGGCGTCATCCGGAAGACGTCGCCGCGACCCGTCGCCTGGTCGTATGCCATCGTGCCGCAGAGGAAGTTGCCGTCTAGGTCGCACGTGCCTTCGTTGAACCGCACTCCTGGCGCCTCAACCACTTTGCTGATCGCCTCGAGGTTGCCCGCAGTATCGTAGAGCGCGAAAGAATCCTCAAGCGCCGCGATGAAGCCGCCTCGGGAGCGTGGGCGGAGGCAAGCCACGACCTCTCCGAGATGCCGACGCGATACGGCCGCCGTATCGGCGTTGAGAATCAGGATGTCACCGGCGAGCATGTCCAGCCACGCGACACCGCCAAGCGCGGGGATCCACACTGGCCCTTCGCCGTGAACCGTGTGCGGATCGGTGACCTGCGCCAAAGGCATACGTTTTCCTCTCCTGTGGTCCGACTGGTCAGACCTTAGTATACTTTCCCGTATGGCCCCCGATCTCGCAGTCACGTCGAAGGAACTCGTCGACGAGCTGGAGCACAAAATCCTGTCCGGAAAGTACACGGTGGGGGAGATGCTTCCCTCCGAGCGACGGCTGTCCGAGGCATACTCGGTCAGTAGATCCGGGGTTCGTGAGGCGCTCAAGATCCTCGGCGAGCGAGGACTCGTCACGGTGCGTCATGGTCGCGGAACGTTCGTTACGGATCCGAACGCCGGGGCCGCGGGTGCCGCAATCGGGAACGCTCTGCGCCGCGAACGCATCACTGCCCGCGACGTCATCATCGGGCGCATGGCCGTCGAGAAAGAGTCGGCCGCCCTTGCGGCGGAGGCGCGGACGGATGCCGACCTCGAGCTCCTGGACCGGATCATCGAAGGAATGGAAACCTCCTCGGCCATCCTCGACCGCGTGCGCGCGGATCTCGCGTTCCATCTCGCATTGGTGAAGGCCTCGCATAATCCCGTCTTCGAGGCGATGTTCCGCGCGATCTCCGGGTTCACCGCGGAGATGATGCTGCGCAGCCTGTCGGACCGAGCCGTCGCCGAGGTCGGCGTGCCGCAGCACCGCGCGATCCTTGAAGCGGTCCGTCAGCGCGACGCCGGGGAAGCCCGGCGCCTTGTCGAGGAACATATGGCCGTAGCCATTGAGCGCTACGGACCTGACCTGGAGAGGTCGCTGGACACCGTTGCGGAACGCGAGCTGCAGCGCGTGCTCGGTCCGACCGGATCGCTCGAAGACATCTGGCGGGTGGCGGACCGAGAATGAGCGGCGACAGCAACTCGGGTCGAGGTATCCCCTCGATGATGAAGGCGGTGCGGTGGCACGGGCGCGGCGACCTGCGCGTGGACACCGTCCCCGTGCCTTCGCCCGCCGACGATGAGATCTTGTTGCGGGTCGGGTGGGCCGGCATTTGTGGGACCGATCTCGAAGAACTTCAACATGGCCCGCTCACCATCCCCATCGAGCCGCACGTCTCGAGTGGCCGCTCAGCGCCTCTGATCCTCGGTCACGAGGTCGTCGGGCAAGTGGCCCTCGCCGCGGAGAACGGAGAGGGTCCGCTTGCCGACGCCTGGGTTGTGCCCGATGTCGTTCAGGGCTGCGGAAAGTGCTGGTGGTGCGAGTCACACGACGAGGGACTCTGCCCTTCGCTGAACGTGCTTGGCCAGACGGACGATGGGGCGCTGGCGGAGTTCATGGTCGCCAAAGCATCCCGTTGCCTCCCGGTGCCCACTGGTGTCGACGCACGCACCGCTGCCCTCGCCGAGCCGCTCGCGGTCGCCGTCCGCGCCGTCGACAAGCTAGAACTGCGTGACGGTTCGACGGTCGCCGTCCTCGGCGGGGGAACTATCGGTCAGCTGGTTGCTCAAGTCCTCGCGGCGTCGAACGCGCGGGTGCTGCTCGTCGACCCCGTTTCCTCGCGACGCGACTTGGCTGCGAACCTCTCGGGTGCGGTCCCTCTGGCACCGGATGAGTTCGAGAGCCAGGTCCTTCGCCTGCCGCCCCCAGGGCTGGACGCCGTCGTCGAGTGCGGCGGTCGGGACGGATTGATCGATCAGGCCCTCAGGGCTGTTCGCCCCGGCGGGACTGTCGTCGCGGTCGGATTGCGAACCGGCTCCGAGCCGATCGATGTTCCCGGCCTCGTGCTGGGGGAGCGCAGACTCGTGGGCAGTGCTGCCCATATGTGGGACACCGACGTCGCGCGTGCGCTGGCATTGCTGGATGAGCTCGACATCGAGCCGCTGATCACGCATGAGGTGCCGCTCGCGGACAGTGCTGACGCGTTCTCGCTTCTCTCGTCGGGGGATCCCGGAGTGCTGAAAGTGCTCATCTCAGCCAGCTGACAGGCGAACGCTGGTTGCGGCGCGAGGGCGTGCGGCGACCGGAGTTGACAGCAGAGATCCGTCTGGTCATACTGGTCAGACCGGTAGGACAAGCAACAAGGATGTGAGATGCCCGCCCTCCTTTCCACCCCTCACTCGCTGGCGATAGCGATGTGGGACTTCTCGTGGCTCGAACGGCGCTGGGAAGGCGGCGGATACGAGGACTGGTCTGCCGCTCTGGACGGACTGGTGGCTCGGGGGTACGACGTCGTGCGTATCGACGCCTACCCCCACCTCATCTGGGACGGTGCGGAGCGATACACGCTCAAGCCCGTGTGGGATCAGCACCCCTGGGGAAGTCCGCACCCCATCGACGTCGACCCGTCGAGCGATCTCCTCGAGTTCATCGCGCTGGCCCGAGAGAAGGGTCTACTTGTGTCGCTGTCCAGCTGGTACCGAGAGGACTCGGCGGATGTCCGGCGGAGGCTGCGCACGCCGGAAGACCTGGCCTCGGTATGGCTCGCCACACTCGCACACATCGAGAGCGCCGGTCTGCTCGACGCCGTGTGGTTCGTCGACCTCGGCAACGAGTGGCCCCAGCCGATGTGGGCCCCCTTCTTGTATCAGCAGGGCGACGATGCTGCGTCTCTCGATCGCACCTCTGCCGAGTACCAGCGCTGGACCGACACAGCACTCGGTATCGTCGCGGCACGGTACCCGGCAATGCCGTTGTGCTTCTCCTTCATCGATCAGATGGACACGTGGGCGCGCCAGGACGTCAGCGCGTTCGGCCTGCTCGAGCTGCACATCTGGATGGTTCAGGGGGAGGATCCGAGCTTTTACGAATCGCTGGGGTACGACATCGTCGCCGCCAGCTTCGACCCCGATCAGTATCAGGTCCTGACGGCGGCCCCCGCGCTGTACCGGAGCGATCCCGAACTGTGGAGGAAGCAGCTCGACGCGGCAATAGACCGTGCGGCGCAGTGGTCGAAGGCTGCCTCACTTCCCCTGGTCACCACGGAGTCGTGGGCGACGATCTGCTGGAAAGACGGCGAAGGTCTCGACTGGGAATGGGTGAAGGAACTCTGCGAGCACGGCGTCAGGCGCGCCCTCGAGACCGGTCGGTGGGCAGCCCTGTCCACAAGCAACTTCTGCGGACCACAATTCCGCGGCATGTGGGATGACACGGAGTGGCACCAAGCGCTGACCCGCGCCATCCACTCGGTGACACCCGAAATCTGAGAACGCCCGCCGCATGGTCGCGGCGGGCTGGGAAAGGAACACAGCAATGAGAACGAGAAGCAAGTCGATCCTCATCGTCGGCGCCCTCTCTGCGGCCGGCATGTTGGCCGTTACGGGCTGCGCGCCCGGCGGCCAGACAACCGGCGCGGCGGCGGAGGCGGACAGCGACGGAAAGATCACCGTCTGGACGGCGATCGCAGGCGCGCAGCTCGAGGAGATGGAGTCGTTCGCGAGCGAGTTCGAGACCGAGCACGACGTCGAGGTCGAGATCGTCTCCGCCGATGACGCCGCGATCAAGCAGAAGGTCCAGGCCGCAACCGCTTCCGGTGACTTCCCGGACGTCGTCCAGTACTTCGGCGGAAGCTTTATGCAGCCCCTCGTGGACGCGAACGCGTTCCTCCCGCTCGACGACTACGTCGCCGAGGACGCGGAGTGGGAGGAGCAGATGGTCGACAACTGGGCGGAGAACTACACCTTCGACGGGAAAGTGTACGCCGTTCCCTTCGAGTCGCCGCTCGTCCAGCTGTTCTACAACACCGAGATCTTCGATGAGGTGGGCATCGATGTCCCCGAGACTTTCGACGACCTGCTCGCCGACGTCGCTACGCTCAAGGAAGCCGGCTATGTGCCGATCACGGTCGATGGGCAGAGCGGCTGGCCCATGCAGCAGTGGTTCGCGTATCTCGTGATGCGAAACGGCGGCACGCAAGCCGTGTTCGACGCGGTTGCCGGTGAGCTTCCGTGGGATGACGAAGTGTTCTTGAAGTCGGCCGAGCAGCTGAAGCAGCTCATCGACGCGGGTGCCTTCCAGGAGGGCTTCCTCGGGGAAGATGACCCGGCCGCACTGGCGCAGTACACCTCCGGCCGGGCAGCGATGAGGCTCAGCGGGTCGTGGATGATGAATCAGCTGGTCAGCGGCGACGACCCCACGCTCATCGACCGCACAGACTACACCGCATTCCCCACCGTCGCCGGTGGCGTCGGTGCGGCGACAGACGTGCAGGGCGGCCCGAACGGGAGCCTCGCGATCGCACGCCTCTCTCCCGACGCGGACCTCTCCTGGGAGTTCATCAAGGGCTTCACCAGCAACGAGGTCGCCACGCGCGTGGCTGAGAACTCGCTCAGCCTCGTGCCCAACGAGGTAGAGATCAGCGGGGATCAGCCTGCCGTGTTCTCCAAGATGGTTGCCGAGCTGCCGACCTACACCGGCTTCAACATCTTCTGGAATGAGATCCTCTCGCCGGAGCTGAACACGGAGTTCACGAACCTGCAGAACGCACTGGTCGCCGGTCAGATCACGCCGCAGGAAATGGTCACCCAACTCCAGGCCTACGCCGAGGACCAGCAGTAGGCAGTAGCCGCTCAACAGCGCGGGGAGGCGCGCGACCCCGATCGCGCCCTCCCCCCGCACAGAAAGCACTTCTCATGACCCGCAATCTCCGCCGATGGTCGCTGGTGTTCCTTATCCCGGGACTGGCCCTCTACCTGTACGTCGTCATCGTCCCTTCTGCACAGGTCGTCAACTACGGCTTCTACGAGTGGAGCCCCGGACAGGCCTCGACCTTCGTGGGACTCGGCAACTACGTCGCCATGTTCCAGGACCAGGCGTTTCTGGACGCACTCGGTCACACCTTCGTCCTGCTCATCGGCGCGCTGATCATCCAGATCCCCCTCGGGTTCTTCTTCGCCGTGCTGCTGCAGCGAAGCCTGTGGGGGCGCGGGTTCTTCCAGACCGTCTACTTCATCCCGGTCATTCTCTCCAGCGCCGTCATCGCGGTGCTGTGGCGACAGGTGTACGCGAATGACTTCGGCCTGCTCAACACCATTCTCCGGGCGGTCGGTCTCGACTCGCTCACGCGTGCCTGGCTCGGAGACACCGAGACGGCGCTCAACGCTGTCGTCGTTGTCGTGGGCTGGCAGTACGTCGGCCTGTACATGCTGATCTTCCTCTCAGCCATGCAGCGCATTCCGCCCATCATTTATGAGGCCGGCGCCCTGGACGGCGCGACCGGGTGGAAGCAGTTGCGCCATCTGACGATGCCGATGCTCTTCGACACCTTCAAACTGTCGCTCATTCTGGTCGCCACGGGCGCCGTGCAGTACTTCAACCTCATTCTCGCCATGACCGCGGGCGGCCCCGCGAACTCGTCCTCGGTGCTGGCGTCCTACATGTTCGAGAAGGCGTTCGATGAGTCGCGCCTCGGATTCGCATCCGCAGTGGCCACCGTCATGCTCGTCCTCAACCTCATCATCGCCGTCGGCCTCCAGCGAGCGTTCCGGCGTGAACCCTTGGAGCTGGGATGACCGACACCCAAGTACGGCTGCCGCAGGACGTCGACCTCGACAACACGGATCCGACCACCCGCCGCCGAGCCCGGCCGTCGCTGCTGAACATCGTCTTGTTCATCATCATGTGTTTCTGGGGTCTCCTGACCTTCGGGCCACTGCTGTGGATGCTGGCGAACAGCCTGCGCTCGTCCGAACAGATCGTCACGCAGCCCATCGGGCCGCCAGACCTCTCGAAGATCACGAACTACGCGGAGGCGTGGGAACAGGCCGATTTGGGCACCTCGCTGGTGAACTCGCTCATCGTCAGCGTCGGCGCGGTGATCCTCTCCGGGCTGTGCGCGCTGCTGATCGGGTTCGCCCTCAGCCGCGGTGGGCTCCCCTTCAGCAATGTGCTGCTGACGTTCTTCATGGTCGGACTCCTCATTCCTGCGCTCAGCTCGCTCCTCCCGCTGCTGCTGCAGCTGCAGGCGTCGGGCCTGACGAGCACGAGAACCGGCCTGATCATCGCGTACGCCGGGGGGCAGCTGTCGCTCGGTGTCTTCCTCTTCAAGATCGCTTTCGACGCCATCCCGAAGGAGTACATCGAGGCGGCTCTTCTCGATGGCGCCGGAGTTCCTCGCATCCTGTGGTCGATCATGATGCCGATGGTTCGCCCGACGATCGCGACCTTCGCGATCCTCGCGTTCATCGCTGTCTACAACGACTTCGTCTTCACCCTCGTGCTCAACAACGATCCGGCGCTCTACACCCTCCCGGTTTCGCTGCTGCAGTTCAGCTCTGTCTACGGCACGCGATATGACCTGATCTTCGCCTCCGTGGCGATCGCCACCATCCCGCCGCTCATCGGTTACATCCTGCTGCGCAAGCAGGTGCAGTCCAGCATGGCTGCGGGCGGAAGGACCGGCTGATGACAGCATCCGTTCGCGGCGTCGGCCGCATCATCGCTCTTGAGACGTTCCGTCCGGCGTTCCAGCCGAACCTGTGCGTGGTCAAGCTCCGCACGGAGGACGGACTGGAAGGCCTCGGCGAGGCGTTCTTCCACGCTGCCACCGTGGAGACGTACCTTCACAGCACCGTCGCTCCGCTGGTGCTCGCCCTGGATGATCCCAACCCGGAGAGTGTGGGCCGCGCCCTCACCCCGTACGTGGGATTCCAGGGCGGCGGGATCGAGAATCGCGCACGGGGCGCGGTCGATATCGCGCTGTGGGACCTGCTGGGCAAACGCACTGGTCAGCCGGTGGCGGCGCTGCTGGGTGGGCCTGTCCAGGATCGGATCCGGATCTACAACACCTGCGCCGGGAGCGGCTACGTCGGCGACACCTCACAGCAGAACTCCGCCAACTGGGGCCTCGAGAGATCAGGGAAGTTCGAGGATCTCCAGGCATTCCTGGAGCGCCCCCGCGCCCTGGCGAAGGACCTTCTCGCCGAAGGAATCACGGCGATGAAGATCTGGCCGTTCGACCGTGGCGCCGAGCGCCACGGCGGGAACGTCATCAGCCCCGAGGACCTCGCGCGCGGAATATGGGTGCTCGACGAGATTCGTTCCGAAGTCGGGGACGCGATGGACATCATGGTCGAGCTGCACGGAATGTGGAATGTCGCGTCCGCGGTCAAGATCGTCCAATCGATTGAGAAGTTCCATCCCTATTGGGTCGAGGACCCCGTACGCGCAGACATGCCGCAAGGCCTCCGTGCCGTGCGAGAGGCCACCTCAATTCCCATCGCCACTGGCGAGACGGTCGTGGGCGCGCGCGGCTTTCTTCCCCTGCTCCTGGCTGACGGCTTGGATGTCGCAACCGTCGACGTCCAATGGACGGGAGGTCTCACGGAAGCGCGCAAGGTGGCCACGCTGGCCGACGCCTTCGGCCGCGCATTCGCGCCCCACGACTGCACCGGTCCCATCACCCTGGCGGCGTGCGCGCACCTCGTCATGAGCCAGCCGAACGGACTCATCCAAGAGACTGTGCGGGCGTTCGTACGCGGATGGTACGCCGAGGTGGTAACACGCGGCCCCGCCATACATGGCGACCTGATGACCTTGACCGCCGACCCTGGTTTGGGCGTCGAGCTGGCCGAGTCATTCACTCGACGGGCCGACGTCGTCCATCGCTCCACCGAGACCACTTCGAGAGGACATCGTGCACTTCGTACGGTATGAAGTTCCCAGCGGCGAGACCTTTGTCGGCTGCCTGTACGACGATCGTCTGACGAGACTGCCGCTGCGATCGGCTGAGGGCCTGCTCACTGCGACCCTCGACGAGATCCGTCAGATCGTCGACGCCGCTGACGTGGTCGAAGACCGCCCATACTCCTTGCGGTCACCGGTCGACGGCCGGACCGAGGTTTGGGCGAGCGGCGTCACCTACCGCCGGTCTATGGACGCGCGCGTCGAGGAATCGGACGACCAGGACGTCTACCAGCGCGTCTACGAGGCGGACCGTCCCGAGCTCTTCTTCAAAGCCAACGCTTGGCGCACCGTCACGGACGGCCAGCTCGCGGGCATCAGAACCGACTCAGACTCCGACGTACCGGAACCGGAGTTGGCCATCGCGCTGAATCAGCACGGGGAGATCGTCGGCTACCTCGTGTGCAACGACATGACCGCGCGAGCAATCGAGTCGCAGAACCCCATCTACTTGCCGCAGGCGAAGATGTACGCCGGCTCATGCGTTCTCTCGGCGGGGATCCGTCCGGCCTGGGAAGTCGAGTCGAGCGCCCTGGTCATCGACATGCAGATCGCACGCGGCGACCAGCACGTGTTTGCCGGCAGCACGTCTACCGCGCAGATGCACCGTCGGTTCGACGACCTCATCCGCTGGCTCTTCGCGGCTGAGCATTTCCCGTACGGCGTCGTGCTGTCCACCGGCACGGGCATCGTTCCGCCGCTCGACTTCACCCTCCAGGAGGGAGACGTCATCACCATCGACATTCCCGGGGTCGGATCCTTGCGCAACACCGTCGCACGAGGACCAGCTCCTTTCCTCGCCCGCCAGCGATAGGAAAAGAACACTCAGCGATGAATTCTGCAACAGACCTCGTCCCGTCGATCGATCCGCGTTCCGGCGCGGTGCGCCAGCACTTCCCCGCCACCGATCCGCATGAGATCGCGGAGTATGTGCAGCGTGCTCAAGCGAGCGCGCGATGGCTCGTTGACCTCGGCCGCGTGGGCAGGGCGGACCTTCTCGACGATTTTGCGGCGGAACTTGAGAGGCGTGAATCCGCCATCCTCGAAATCGGCGATGCGGAGACGGCTCTCGGCGTGCCGCGTCTGCGAGGCGAGCTTGCCCGAACCTGCTTTCAGCTGCGCTTCCAAGGCGAAGTGGCGCGAGAAGGCAGCTACCTGGGGGCGTCGATCGAGCACGCGGGGGTGACAGCACTTGGACCGCGCCCGGACATCCGGCTCACTCGGGCGCCGGTCGGCCCCGTGGCGGTCTTCTCCGCAAGCAACTTCCCCCTCGCGTTCAGCGTCGCCGGTGGCGACACGGCCTCCGCGATCGCTGCCGGCTGCCCGGTGATCGTGAAGGGCCATTCCGCGCATCCGGCACTGTCCGTCGAGGTCGCGTCTGCGATGAAGGCGGTGCTCGATCGCCGGGGCGCCCCCGCCGGTGTGCTCCAGCTCGCCCTGGGACGCAGTGCGGGCCGAGCCCTGGTGACTGATCCCGGGATCGCGGCCGTAGGATTCACCGGCTCGGTGGAGGGTGGGCGAGCGCTGTTCGACCTGGCGGGCAGCCGAGAGCGGCCGATCCCGTTCTTCGGCGAGCTGGGCAGCGTCAACCCGTTCGTCGTGACCGCGAGAGCGGCGCAAGAGAAGGCGGATGAGATCGCGACTGGACTCTGCGCCTCCCTCACGGGATCAGTGGGCCAGCTCTGCACTCGCCCCGGAGTCGTATTCCTGCCCGATGACGACGGCGGCAGGGCCCTCTTCAGTCGACTGGTGCGACTTCTCGAGGAGGTGCCGCCCGCGTACATGCTCACCGAAGCGATGGCGTCGAGTTTCCGCACGCGCACCGTCGCGATGGCGGAGCTGGAGCCGCTGACTACTCTGCACGGTGAGATCGGGCCGGGGCCGACCGTACGTCCGGCGATCATCGAGACCGCGATCTCTGCATTGATGAGCGAGGACACCGCCCTTCTTCGAGAAGAGGTGTTCGGGCCATTCGCGCAGGTCTGCTTCTACTCCTCGACGGATGAGGTGCGGAGAGCATTGAGGACGCTCCCAGACGCGCTGACTGGGACCGTGTTCTCCGGCAGTTCCGACGATGGTCTGAAGCCGATCGTCGAGGCCATGGAGAGCCGCTCGGGCAGGGTCATATTCGACGGGTTCCCGACCGGCGTCGCCGTCACATGGGGCATGCACCACGGCGGTTCCTACCCCGCCAGCACCAGCGCATTCACTTCTGTCGGCGCGGCTGCCATCCAGCGTTGGCTGCGGCCGATCGCCTACCAGAACGCCCCGGAAGAGATCCTTCCCGAGGAACTGCGAGATCGCGGCGTCGTCGTCATTCCCACTCGCATCGACGGTGTGCTCGTGACACCCCCGCGCTGACGCCATGCCCCCACCTCCCTCCCTCGTCGCCGCGGCCCCGGCATCCCCGGCAACGTGAACGATTCCCCCTCCCACCATCTCAGACCACTTCGCACGCCAACAGGAGACTCACGATGAAGCGACAGTCCGCGACGATCACAGCCAACGGAGAGGCGGAGGTCTGGTTCGGGGCCAACTTCTGGTCCCGCGGAGGCGGACCGCGGATGTGGAGCGAGTACGACGCGGGACTGGTCGAGAGCGAGCTGATTGCGATGCGCGACCTGGGAATGACGATCACGCGCAGCTTCATGTACTGGCCGGACTTCATGCCCACCCCGCATTCGCTGGACACTCAGGCGCTGGCGAATTTCCGGCACTTCCTCGACCTTCACGAGAACCTCGGGATGGGAACGATTCCGACGTTCCTCGTCGGCCACATGTCGGGTGAGAACTGGGACCCCGAGTGGCGGCAGGGACGCAGTCTCTTCGGCGACGTCTGGTTCGTCGCCCGTCAAGCGTGGTACGTGCGAGAGGCGACGGCAGCGTTTGCCGACCATCCGGCGGTCAGGGGATGGCTGCTCACGAACGAAGTGCCTATCTATGCGGACTGGAAGACGCGCGGCGTCGGCACGGTGAACCACGAAGAGGTCACCAGCTGGGCCCAGATTCTGATCGATGCCATCCGTGCGGGGGGTGGTCGCCAGCCCGTATCCGTAGGTGACGGTGCGTGGGGGGTGGAGGTGCTCGGGGCCGACAGCGGTTTTCGAGTGCGGGAACTTGCGCCGTTGGTCGACTTCCACGGACCTCACGTCTACCGGATGGAGAATGACCCCGTGCGCCAGCACCTGGGGGCAGCGTTCATCTGCGAGCTCCTCGACATCGAGGGCCGCCCGGTGGTCATGGAGGAGTTCGGGGTCAGCAGCGACTACGTCAGTGGTGACAACGCCGCTCACTACTACCGCCAGGTCCTCCACAACACCTTTCTCGCCGGCGCACGCGGGTGGCTGGCGTGGAACAACACTGATTACGACGCGCTCTTCGAGCGAGCGCCGTACTCTCACCACCCATTCGAGATGCACTTCGGACTGACTGACGCGGGTGGCGCCGCCAAGCCGCAAGCGCTGGAGATGAAGCAGTTCGCCGACCTGATGCACCGGCTCGGTGTGGAGCACCTCACGCGCCCGGACACCGACGTCGCGCTTGTGATCCCCGCCTACCTGGAGAGCCTCTTCCCTTTCACCCAACCCGAGGACGCCGCTTCGGTCTTCGAAGTCAGCCGTCAGGCGTATGTCGCCTCGCGAGAGGCGGACCTACCGATCGGCGTGGCCCGGGAAGCCGACGGGTTACCGGACGACTGCGCGCTCTACCTGCTTCCTTCGGCGAAGCAGCTCACCGCCCCGTCCTGGAAGCGCCTCCACGAGCGGGTTGCGGACGGCGCGATCGTCTACGCGTCCGTGTTCCACGGGGAGCACGGCGTGCAGCGAGGTCCGTGGTGGCCGAATCTCGACCAGACGTTCGGTGTCGTCAAGCAGTCACGGTACGGCCTGGTGGAACCGGTCGATGAGAAGACAGTCACCCTCCGATTCGTTCAGGCATTCGGCCAGATCGCCGAGGGCGAGCAGCTCACCTTTCCGGTCGCCGGCACTCCGAACTCCCGAGCGTTTCTCCCGGTCGTTGCCGCATCTGCGGATGTGGTCGCGGTGGACGGGGCCGGTCGGCCGGCGTTGCTGCGAAATCGTGTCGGCCGAGGCGAGTTTGTGCTCTGCACCTACCCGCTGGAGCATTTCGCGGCTCGGACACCGGACGTCAATCCGGAGCCGACGTGGAGGCTGTACGCCGCCCTCGCGACCGAAGCCGGCGTCACCGTCCATGTGAGGAGCGACGACCCGCGCGTGCTCGTGGATCGCGTCGACCACGCCGACGGTCGCCACTTTGCATGGTTCGTCAGCCAGGCGTCGCAACCGCTCGTGATCGCTCCGCGCTACGAGGGTGAACTGAGAGACCTCTCCGGCGACGTGATCGAAGAGATCGCACTCGACGCCTTCGGCGTGGTGGTTGTCGAGCATGTCCCGGTGGCACGCTGACATGACAAGTCCAGCCCCCCGCAGAGGTGTCGACGACGCCGAGGTCGTGCTCGCCATTGACATCGGCGGCACGAAAGTGTCGGCCGCGCTCGTGGCACCTGAGGGTCGCATCATCGAGGGGTCCAAGGCGCGACGCGCGACGGGCCGCGACCTGAACTGCGAGGGCTTCACGGCAGTCATCGACGATCTCATCCGCGAAGCGCTGCAGTCCCTTCCGGTCGGCCGGTCCATACGCGCCGTCGGAATCGGGTCGGCCGGGCCGGTGGAGAGGTCTGCAGGGTGTGTCAGCCCCGTCAACCTGCCGGCGTTGAAGGCGTTCCCGATCCGCGACGTCGTGGCCACCCGAGTGCCTGGCGTGCCCGTGCGTCTGGCCCTGGACGGAACCTGCATCGCCTTGGCAGAACACCGCCTCGGGGCGGCGCGGGGAGCTCGCAACTCGCTATCCATGGTGGTCTCGACCGGCATCGGAGGCGGATTCGTCATCGAGGGCAGGGTGGCCCACGGATCCACCGGCAACGCCGGCCATATCGGGCAGACGAGAATCGAACCGTGGGAAGGCGGGGACCCGCACCACGGCACCCTCGAGGCGATCGCGTCCGGGCCGAACACGGTCGCCTGGGCACGCGCGCGCGGATGGCACGGTTCTTCCGGTGAGGATCTCGCCATCGCCTATTCGGCCGGGGATCGAATCGCGCGCGAGGCCGTCACCCGATCGGCCCGCGCAGTGGGCCAGGCCATCGCGAACGCGTGCACGCTGCTCGACCTCGACGTCGTCGTGCTCGCGGGCGGGTTCGTCGACGTTGCGGAGGATTACACCGCCATCGCACAGGACCACGCTCGGGAGGTCGCTCTGCTGCCGTACGCACGCGAGGCGCTGGTCATCGGCACGGGGCTCGACGGGGACGGACCCATCCTGGGGGCCGGATTGGTTGGCCTTCTCGACGAGGGTCAGTCGCACGACGAGTTCCGGCGACGACGAAGAGATCCGGCGTCCCCAAGCGATAAGGGGCGCGATCTTCCATGACACCGCTCAGCGAGTTGGCCTCCTTCGCCGCTGGTGCGCAACGACGACCTGCGGCTCCTGGACGTGCCTCGAGACCGATCGACCCGTGGCTCATCGGGATATGCATGCACCCGTTCCGCCCCGTCGACCGTCATGGTGTTGCGCTGCACGACGCACCTGCCGAGCGGTGGGACGAGCTCTTCCGCGACGTGAGTCGCGCCGGTTTCACGGCGCTCGAGATCGCGGACAGCCACATCCGACCAGCCGACCTGACCACCTCGCGGCGTAACGAGCTCCTTTCTATCGCCGCAGACAACGACGTGACGCTGCTGTCCGTCCACGTGCAGCGCCAGAGCGTCATCCAAGCCGGCGTTGGTGAAGCCAATCTGGCCTACGCCCACCGAACCATCGACGCGATCGCGGAAATGGGGATGCAGGTCCTCTCCACCGGACTGCATCAGCCGTTGACAGCCGCGCAACGAGACGCCGCATGGTTCTGGACTGTTCCTGGTCACGCGGATCCTCGGGACGAAGACATTCGAGCCCTCGCCGTGAAGCGGTTGCGCGGACTGGGACGCCATGCGGCCGAGGTGGGTATCCCAATCTCCCTCGAGATGTACGAGGACACCTACCTGGGAACCGCCGACAGTGCGGTCCGGCTGCTCGAGGAAATCGGCCTGGACAACGTCGGCCTGAACCCGGACATCGGCAATCTGATCCGCCTGCACCGACCGATTGAGGACTGGCGGGCAGCGTACGAAAAAACCCTGCCGTACGCGAACTACTGGCACATGAAGAACTACGCCCGCGACGAGATCGGCGGCGGTCAGGCATACAGCTGCGTGCCCACCACCCTCGAACTCGGTTTCATCAACTACCGCGACGTCGTACGCACCGCAGTCCAGGGCGGATACCGAGGCCCCTTCCTGATGGAGCACTACGGCGGCGACAGCCTCGGGGTCAGCGCGACCAACAGACGGTACCTCCAAGATCTGCTCGCGTCCGACGCCTCACCCCGCAAGCATGAACCACTCGCCCTACGAAGGAGATGACGATGACCAACCGAGAGACGCGGTCCGTGTATGCCGTGGTCGGCAGTGGATACATGGGCGGGGGAATTGCCCAGGCCCTCGCACTATCCGGAGCAGAGGTGCGGGTCGCCGACGTCGACCTAGAGGTGGCACGAAGCAACCGCGAACGGCTGATCACCGAAGCGCAGCAGTACAGTCGCGAGGGTCTCTTCCCGGATCATGCCGCGGACACCATCGCCGAACAGCTCACCGCGGCCACGGTCGAAGACGCCGTGGTTGGTGCGAGCTTCATCGAAGAGGCGGTCCCGGAGAAGATCCAGATCAAGCACACCACGCTGGCACGTATCTCCGCCGCTGCAGATCCCACCGCGATCATCGGAACCAACACCTCGACGATCCTCATCCGGGAACTTGCCGAGGCGGTGACGAACCCGGCCCGGTTCCTCGGCGTCCACTTCTCCAATCCGGCACCGTTCATCCCCGGCGTCGAGCTGATCCCGCACGACCATACGAAGCCGTCCGTTGTGGCGTCGGTAGAGAGGATCATCGAATCCACAGGCAAGCAGATCGCAGTGGTGAAGGATGCCGTCGGGTTCGTGCTGAACCGCCTGCAGTACGCGCTGTTCCACGAGGCCACACAACTCGTGGAGGAGGGCGTCGCAACGCCCGACGACATCGACACCATCGTGCGGACCACTTTCGGCTTCCGGCTTCCGTTCTTCGGGCCGTTCGCGATTGCCGACATGGCCGGCCTGGACGTCTACGCATTCTGTTATGCCTCGTTGCAGACCGCATTCCCTGAGAGGTTCGCCACTCCGCAGATCCTGAAGGAGCTGGTCGATGCGGGAGCGCTCGGAACGAAGTCCGGCGCCGGGTTCCTCGACATCCCAGCAGACCGCACCCATGAGCTGACCGCCTACCGCAATAAGGCATACGTCGCCATGGGTGAACTGCTGCGCGAACTCGGACCCGCTCCTGCGCGGGTGGCCGAGCGGGGGCGCTGATCTCCATGACGCGCCTGTGGAACGATCCGTCTGCGTTTGCGAACGAGATGATCGACGGCTTCGTGGCCGCGCACGGCCGCTACGTCCGGCGCGTAACCGGCGGAGTGGTGCGCAGCACCGTGAGCCCTGCCGGCCAGGTCGCGGTGGTCGTGGGCGGCGGGTCGGGCCACTATCCCTCGTTCGGCGGGCTCGTCGGACAGGGCCTCGCGCACGGTGCCACGATGGGAAACCTGTTCGCGTCGCCGTCGACGCAGCAGATCTATGCGGTGGCGAAGGCTTCGGAAAACGGCGGCGGCGTGTTCCTCAGTTACGGCAACTATGCCGGCGATGTGCTCAACTTCGACGCAGCTCAGACGCGCCTGCGCGCCGAGGGCATCCGGTGCGAGACCGTCACCGTGACCGACGACATCTCCAGCGCCCCCGCCGACGAGGCGCACACCCGTCGGGGTATCGCGGGCGGTCTCACCGTCTTCCGCACCGCCGCTGCGGCAGCCGAGGCGGGCTACAGCCTGCCCGACGTGACCCGCGCGGCGCGCCTTGCGAATGACCGCTGTCGGTCGTTCGGCGTCGCCTTCACCGGGTGCACGCTGCCCGGCGCAGATCAACCCCTCTTCAGGGTGCCGGAAGGTCGCATGGCCATCGGGCTCGGCATCCACGGTGAGGCGGGTCTCGATGAGACCGACGTCCCCACCGCGGACGAGCTCGCGGAACTTCTCGTGTCGAGGCTGCTCGCCGAGCGTCCGGCGAGTGCCGACGCGCGAGTCGTACCGATCCTGAACGGACTGGGCTCGGTCAAGTACGAGGAGATGTTCATCGTCTACCGGCGCATCGCTGAGCTTCTGGAGGCTGTCGGACTCGAGATCGTCGACCCGCACGTGGGCGAGTACTGCACGAGCTTCGACATGGCGGGCACCTCGCTCACTCTGTTCTGGCTCGACGATGAGCTCGCCGATCTCTGGGAGACCCCCGTGGATACTCCCGCGTACCGGCGCGGATCTGTCGTCCGCGCGCAGCAGCATGCGGACGCCCCTGTCGCCGTCGTTGCCAGGGACGAGGTCATCGCTCCCGGCGATGAGGGGTCGCGAGCCGTCGCCAAGACGGTGGTCGCCGCCGTGCAGGCGATCGTCGAGACGCTCGATGCGAATGTCGACGAACTCGGCCGGATGGACGCGATCGCGGGCGACGGAGACCACGGCATCGGCATGCAGCGGGGGTCGCACGCCGCACTGGCAGCGGCGCTCGCGGCGGCCGGCGCCGGTGCGGGCGCCGGGACGACTCTCTCCCACGCGGCGGATGCCTGGGCCGATCGCGCCGGTGGCAGTTCGGGCGCGCTCTGGGGAGTGATGCTGCGCGCCGTTGCCGCCCAGCTCGGAGATCAGGGCGGTCCCGATGCCGCCGCCGTCGCGACCGGTGTGGCTGCAGCATCGCGCGAGGTCACCGACTACGGCAAGGCCGAGGTCGGCGACAAGACTCTCGTCGACGCCCTCGTTCCGTTCAGCTCCACGCTTTGGCAAGAGGTTGCCGCTGGAGCATCCCTCACCGACGCATGGTGCGCGGCCGCGGCCGCCGCGACGCGAGCGGCTGCGGCGACGGCGGATCTGATCTCCCGCGTAGGCCGTGCTCGCACGCACGGACAGAGCAGCCTCGGAACCCCGGACCCGGGCGCGCACTCGCTCGCGCTCATTGTGACTGCCGTGGGCGACCTGCTCGCGGCCCGAACCTCAGTGGCGGGGAGCGCGCATGCCTGAACCCCTGCGAGTCGTGATCGGCTCCGACGACGCCGGCTTCGACTACAAGGAGATTTTCAAGAAGGATCTCGAGCAGAACGCCGGCGTTGTGTCCGTCGTCGACGTGGGTGTGGACGCCGAGGGGCATACGCCCTATCCGAGGGTGGCAATCGAGGCTGCTCAGCGCGTCGCGGCCGGTGATGCCGACCGCGCGCTGCTCATCTGCGGGACCGGGCTCGGGGTCGCGATCGCGGCCAACAAGGTTCCCGGGATCCGCGCTGTCACGGCGCACGACAGCTTCTCCGTCGAGCGTGGCGTGCTCTCCAACAACGCGCAGGTCCTCACACTGGGACAGCGCGTCGTCGGCATCGAACTCGCCCGCCGTCTGGTCCGCGAGTGGCTCACCTACCGATTCGATGCCTCTTCGGCCTCCGCCGACAAGGTCGCCGTCATCGACGAGTTCGAGGTCACGGGTACCTGTTGATGTCCGCGCAGATCACCGTGGCTGTGAGCCTCAAGACGTACTTCGGGCAGGCGCGAGCGCGCGCATGGTTCGCAGAAGTCGCTCCGCGCGCGTCCGCGCATCCTGCCGTTTTGGGCGGGGACGTCCGCCTCATCGTCATACCTACCTATCTGCAGATCGCCCCCGCACTCGACGCCTTCGCCGGCACCGCGGTGCTTGTCGGTGCTCAGGATGTGTCGGCTTTCGGCCCAGGCCCGTACACGGGCGAGGTGACTGCTTCCGAGTTGGCGGAGCTCGGCGTGACGGTCGCCGAGGTCGGCCACGCCGAGCGCAGACGACTCTTCGACGAGTCCGACGGCGTGACGGCCGCGAAAGCGAGCGCAGCTCTCGCCCACGGTGTGATTCCGGTGGTGTGCATCGGTGAGAGCGAGCGACTCGGCGGCCCTGCGGCCGCGCTCGCCAACGTCGAGCAGCTCACGGCCAACCTCAGGGGACTTGCTGCAGGACCAGTGATCGTGGCCTACGAGCCGACCTGGGCCATCGGGGCTGCGGAGCCGGCCCCCGAGGAGCACATCGCGGCCGTGACGCGTGCTCTTCGAGGAGCCCTGAACGCGGACGCCGCTCGCGTCGACAGCGTCGTCATCTACGGAGGCTCGGCGCGCCCCGGACTGCTCACCGGTCTCGGTGACAGCGTTGACGGGCTCTTCCTGGGTCGCTTCGCGCACGACCCCGGCGCCCTCATCGCAGTGCTGGACGAAGCAGCCGCTCTTGCCGATGAGCGCCGCATCCTCACGCCTTGCGCGTCCGACGGATGGCGGACGAGCTGATGACGAGCGCGGAACTGCAGGCAGCGATCGACGCGGTGCGCGCCGACACGGCGGCCCTCCACGCCCAGCTGGTGCGTTACAACCTGATCGTGTGGACCGGCGGAAACGTATCGGGCCGGGTGCCCGGTGCGGACCTGTTCGTGATCAAGCCGTCGGGGGTCTCGTATGACGACCTGGCGCCGGAGAACATGATCCTGTGCGACCTGAACGGCAACGTCGTGCCGGGGACGCCGGGCAGCGACCGCAGCCCGTCGAGCGACACCGCCGCGCACGCGTACGTGTACCGGAATATGCCCGGTGTCGGGGGAGTGGTGCACACCCACTCGACGTTCGCGGTGGCGTGGGCGGCGCGCGGCGAGGAGATCCCGTGCGTGATCACGGCGATGGCCGACGAGTTCGGCGGGCCGATCCCGATCGGTCCGTTCGCGATCATCGGCGACGACTCGATCGGCCGCGGAATCGTCGAGACGCTGACCGGCCACCGCTCGCGCGCGGTGCTGATGCAGAACCACGGGCCGTTCACCATCGGGGTCTCGGCCAAGGATGCGGTCAAGGCCGCGGTGATGGTCGAGGATGTCGCCCGCACGGTGCATTTCGCGCGTGAGGCCGGGCCGCTGATCCCGATTCCGCAGGAGGCGATCGACCGCCTCTACGACCGTTACCAAAACGTCTACGGCCAGTCCACGGACGCGCGCCGCGACGCGGAGGAGACCCCGTGACGGCGGGCATCGCGCAGGCGATCCGCGACGGTCGCGCGGTGCTGGGCATCGAGCTCGGCTCGACCCGCATCAAGGCGTGCCTCGTGCTGGCCGACGACCCGTCGACGGTGCTCGCGGTGGGGAACCACGCGTGGGAGAACCGGTTCGTCGACCGGCTGTGGACGTACGCGATCGACGATGTGTGGGCGGGGCTGCAGGCGGCCTACGCCGACCTGGTCGCCGACGTCGGCGACCGCTACGACGTCGCGCTCGAGTCGCTGGCCGCGATCGGCGTGTCGGCGATGATGCACGGGTACCTGGCCTTCGGCGAGGACGGTGAGATTCTCACGGGGTTCCGCACGTGGCGCAACACCAACACCGACCGCTCGGCCGCGGTGCTGTCCGAGCTCTTCGGTCTCAACATCCCGCTGCGCTGGTCCATCGCCCACCTGTACCAGGCGGTGCTCGACGAGGAGCCGCACGTCACCGACGTGCGCTTCTTCACGACCCTCGCCGGCTACGTCCACTGGAAGCTCACTGGGCGCAAAGTGCTCGGCGTGGGCGACGCGTCGGGCATGTTCCCCATCGACTCCGCCACACACGACTACGACGCCGGCCTGCTCGAGAAGTTCGACCGGCTCGTGTCCGGCTCCGGGTTGCGTCATCCGTTGATCGACCTCCTGCCCGAGGCCCTTCGAGCCGGTCAGACGGCGGGCGAGCTGACCGCTTCGGGCGCTCTCCTGCTCGACCCGACGGGAATGCTCCACGCCGGCGCGCGCCTCTGCCCGCCGGAGGGCGATGCCGGAACGGGAATGGTGGCTACCAACTCGGTGGCCACCCGCACAGGCAACGTCAGCGCCGGCACGAGCATCTTCGCGATGGTCGTGCTCGAGCGTCCCCTCAAGAACGTGCATCACGAGCTCGATCTCGTGACCACGCCCGCAGGTGACGCGGTGGCGATGGTCCACTGCAACAACGGCGCGAGCGAGCTGGCCGCGTGGGTCGGCCTGTTCATGAGGTTCTCCGCCGCCTCGGGCCAGCGTGTGACGGACGACGAAGTGTTCGACACGCTGTTTCGCGAGGCAATCGGGGGCGAGTCGGACGCGGGCGGCTTGCTTTCGTACAACCATCTCGCCGGTGAGCCGATCGCCGGCCTCGCCGAGGGCCGTCCGCTGTTCGTGCGCACGCCCGACAGTCGCTTCACCCTCGGCAACCTGATGCGGGCTCAGCTGTATGGCGTGTTCGGGACCCTGGCCCTCGGGATGCGCGTGCTAGCCGACGAAGGCGCAGAACTGGATCGCATGTTCGCTCACGGAGGTCTGTTCCGGACGGCGGACGTGGCCCAGCGGTTCCTCGCCGGCGCGCTCGACGTCCCGGTTTCGGTTGGAGCGACGGCTTCGGAGGGCGGGGCGTGGGGTATCGCCGTTCTCGCTGTGTTCCGTCACGTCGTTGCGCGAGGGGACACATCGGATCTCTCGTCGTTCCTCGATACCCGTGTGTTCGCGGGTGTCGACGTAAAGACCGTTATGCCCGATCCGGCGGACGTCAGCGGCTTCGCCGATTATCTCCACCGCTACCGCCTCGGCCTCGCGGTCGAAGCATCCGCCGTCGCCACCCTCCGATCCGAAGGACTCGCACTCTAATGACCCGTCAGCCCCTCGTCACCTCTCTCGATCAGTACGAGGTGTGGTTCGTCACCGGCAGCCAGAATCTCTACGGCGAGGAGACGCTGCGTCAGGTCGCCGAGCAGTCGCAGGCGGTCGCCGAGGGGCCCGCCGGTCTTCCCGTTAAGGTCGTATGGAAGCCGGTCCTGAAGGACTCCGACTCGATCCGCCGCCTCGCGCTGGAGGTCAACGGCCGTGACGACGTGGTCGGCGTGATCGCGTGGATGCACACCTTCAGCCCGGCGAAGATGTGGATCTCGGGGCTGGATGCGCTGCAGAAGCCGCTGCTGCACCTGCACACGCAGGCCAACGTGGAGCTGCCGTGGGCGGATATCGACTTCGACTTCATGAACCTCAACCAGGCCGCGCACGGCGACCGCGAGTTCGGCTACATCCAGACCCGCCTCGGCGTGGCCCGCAAGACCGTCGTCGGCCACGTGTCGAACCCGGTGGTCGTCCGGCAGGTCGAGGACTGGCAGCGCGCGGCGGCGGGCTGGGCGGCCGTGCGGACCCTGAAGCTCGCGCGGTTCGGCGACAACATGCGCTACGTCGCGGTCACCGAGGGTGACAAGACCGAGGCGGAGATCCGCTTCGGGGTGCAGGTCAACACGTGGGGTGTGAACGGGCTGATCGAGGCGGTCGAGGCCGCGACGGATGCCGACATCGACGTGCTCGTGCAGGTCTACCTCGACTCCTACGACGTCGCCGACGACCTCAAGCCCGGCGCGGAGCGGCACCAGTCGCTGCGCGACGGCGCCGCCATCGAGCTCGGGTTGCGTTCGTTCCTCGAAGAGGGCGGCTTCGGCGCGTTCACGACCTCGTTCGAGGACCTCGGCACCCTCAAGCAGCTCCCCGGTCTCGCGGTGCAGCGGCTCATGGCCGAGGGGTATGGATTCGGTGCCGAGGGCGACTGGAAGACCGCGATCCTGGTGCGGGTGGCCAACGTCATGGGTGCGGGCCTTCCCGGCGGCGCGTCGCTGATGGAGGACTACACCTACGACCTCGTCCCCGGCTCCGAGCGCATCCTCGGCGCCCACATGCTCGAGGTCTCCCCGTCGCTCACGTCGGCCAAACCGCGCCTCGAGGTGCACCCGCTCGGCATCGGCGGCAAGGACGACCCGGTGCGGCTGGTGTTCACCGCCGACCCCAGCCCCGCCCTCGTGGTCGCGATGAGCGACATGCGCGACCGCTTCCGCCTGGTCGCTAACGTCGTGCAGAACGTCGACGCCCCCGACCTGCCGAAGCTGCCCGTCGGCCGCGCCGTCTGGGAGCCGGCGCCCGACTTCCCCACGAGCGCCGCGTGCTGGCTCGCCGCCGGCGCCGCCCACCACACCGTGATGACCACCGCGGTGGGCATCGAGGTGTTCCGCGACTTCGCCGAGATCGCCAAGTCCGAACTCGTCGTGATCGACGAAGACACCACCGTGCGCTCGTTCCAGCGCGAGCTTCGGTGGAACCAGGCGTACTACCGACTCGCCCAGGGCATCTGAGCGAGCGCACAGCCGAGAGCACAGCGAATCATGGCCGTCGACAACGATCTCCCCGAAGTGGTCCCCACCATCTACGATGTTGCCCTTCTCGCCGGCGTCTCGCACATGACCGTGTCCCGAGTGATCAACGGTGCCGGCCACGTCCGCGAACGAACGAGAAACAACGTGATCGATGCGATGCGCACACTGAACTACGTCCCGAACGCGGCCGCTCAGGAGCTTGCGCGGCGACAGTCCAAGAAGGTGTAAGGCGCCCAGCGGCAGGTCGCAGTGCGATTCAAGATTCCTCGCGTTGGCCCCCGCACGGCCGGGAGAGGCCGCCCTCACCCAGCAGTCGGGGCCAAGCGAACCGCGATGGGCCGATCGTCGGCCCCGACGGACCTGACGAGCGCCCCGCGCCGATGCAGGTCGTATTGATCCATCACCGCGTGTGCGAGCGCGTGCAACTCCCGGCCGCTGCTGCCCGCGATATGCGGGGTGAGGATGACGTTCTCAAGGTCGTAGAGGGCAGAGTCCGGCGCGAGGGGCTCGGACTCCGTGACATCGAGCGCTGCGAAGAGGTCGGGACGAGCGCGCAGGGTCCGGACGAGTGCCGCCTCGTCGATGATCGCTCCGCGGGACGTGTTGATCAAGGTGGCGCCCTCCTTGAGGGAGCGCAGCTGCGCTTCGCCGACCAGGCCGACCGTCTCAGGAGTGATCGGCGTGTGCAGACTGACGACGTCTGACTCTTCGAACAGTCGGTTCAGGTCCACGAACTCCACGCCGGGGACCGCGTCGGAGTATGGGTCGAAAGCGAGAATCCGTATGCCGCCGATGCTCGCTAGACGGGCAGCCACTAGGCGTCCCACGCGTCCTAGAGAGACGAGCCCGACAGTAGACCCGACGATGCCGGAACTCGGCAGTGAGGCGTCCCAGTCCCGCGTTCTGCGCAGTCGCGCTGCGGCGTGCCACCCGCGCTTGAGGGCGTACACGATCTCCGCCGAAGCGAACTCGGCAGTCGGGCGGGTGTTCTCCTCGATCGCCGAAACAACAGGGATGCCGCGTCGCCAGAACTCCGGCGTGGCGAGCGATCGGACGGATCCCGCCGCGTGAAGCACGAGTTTGAGGTTCGGCATCGCCGGGAGCCCGTCGAGCGGCGGTGCTCCCCACCCCGTGATGAGGAACTGAGCCGAGGCGAGCTGCTCCGGGGTGTACCGTCCGAGGTCGGCCCCTGGTGTGCCGATCACGTCCAATCGCTTGGCCAGGCGCCGGCGTTCCGCGGGACCCCACACCCTTTCAAAAATGGTGGGGGACATCAGCACGATGGCCCCGGGTCGTGGTGCGTCGGAGTGCGCGACGCCGATAGCGCCGTCTGTCGTCGTCCTCATGCGCTATTTGACGCTCCCCGCCAGGCCCTCGACGAAATAGCGTTGCGCGACGAGGAAGAGCAGCACCATCGGCACGATCGCGATGGTCGCGCCCGCCATGAGCAGAGGCCACTGCACTCCCGCTTCACTCTGAAAGCTCGACAGGCCCACCTGGATGACACGGAGCCCTTCGCTACGGGTCACCAACAGCGGCCACAGGAAGCTGTTCCAGCTCCATTGCACCTGCATGACGGCGACGACGGCGATCGCGGGCTTGATCAACGGGGTCATGATGCGCAGATAGATTCCGAACTCGCCCACTCCATCGATCCGCGCAGCCTCGGCCAGCTCCTTGGGAAGCGCCAGGTAGAACTGACGGAACAGGAAGGTGAAGAACGGCGCGGCAAGCGGCGGGATGATCAATGCCCACCACGTGTCGAGCCAGCCCGATCCGCCTTGACCAAGGATGTCGTTCCCTCCGGCCAGCGGGATCATCTTCACGATGAGGAACTGCGGAATGACGACGACGTATGTCGGGATGGAGAGCATCGCGATCGTCAGGAGGAAGGTGATGCGCGCGCCCCGGAAGGGCAGGCTGGCCAGCGCGTAGCCCGCCATGCTGCACATGATGACCGTGCCGACGGTGTGAGCGACCGCCAAGATCACCGAGTTGAGGACATAGATGTCGAAGTTCGCTTCCCCCCACGCTTCGACGTAGTTCTGCCAGCGGAACCCGCTGGGAATGATGGATTCCTGCATCGCGGACGTGCTGGTCTGCAGCGAGGCCAGAAGCATCCAAATGAACGGGGTGATCATCACGAGCGCCCCGGCGGTGAGCGCGAGGTAGAGCAGCGTCTTCGTGACGGGACGGAGGTTGCGCGAAGAGCGCCTCCGCCTCGAGGAGGGTCGTACAGCGCGAAGAGCTGTCCTGGTGTCAATGGCCACGACGAGCCTCCAACAGTCGCTTGATCCCCACGCCGGCCAGCAGCACCCCGATGATGAGCAGGAACAGGACTACTGCCTCCGCGCACGCGTAACCGAACTTGAATCGCTGAAACGCATTCAAGTAGATCTCGTAGGTGATCACCGTGGAGGAATAGATCGGCCCACCCTCGGTCATCGCGTAAACCTGGTCGAACACCTGAAACGAGGCGATGACAGACGTGATCAGTACGAAGACGTGCGTCGGTCCGAGCATCGGAAGCGTGACGTGGAAGAACCTCTGCCAAGGGCTCGCGCCGTCGATCTCGGCTGCCTCGAGCACCTCGCCGGGCAGATTCTGCAGACCAGCCAGATAGAGGATGATCTTGAAGCCCAGCGCCTGCCAGATGCTCATGATGATGATCGCCAGGAGGGCTGTCTGCGGATCCTGCAACCACGCGATGCGGCCGAACCCGAAGAAGCTCAGAACGATGTTGAACAAGCCGGTGTCAGGGTTGTACAGCGAGGTCCAGACGATCGCGATCGCAAGAGTCGCGGTGACCTCCGGGAGATAGAACGCTGTCCGATACCAAGCGCGTGCTTTCAGCCGCTGGTTGAGCGCCACCGCCACGGCGATCGAGATCGCCATCGAAACCGGTACCACCGTGGCGGTGAAGATCAGCGTGTTGACGAGTGCTGTGCCGAATCGCGCGTCGCCGGCCAATGCGACGTAGTTGTCGAGACCGATGAATTCCGGAGCGCTCAGGAATCCGTAGTCGAAGAAACTCAGCACGAACGAAACGACCGCGGGGATCGCGAGGAATATCACCAGGTGGGAGGTCGCCGGGAACGACAGCCACCATCCCGTTCGACGTTGGTTGCGAAGGATGGTGCGTCGCGAGGGCGGAGCTGGGGGCACGCCGCCCTCGCGACGACGGTGTCCGACCGCGGAGGGGCGGATCACGGTCGCAGTCATGGTGGGAAGTATCTCTTTCGCTGCGTTGAGATGGATCACTCAGCGGCGGCGATGGCTGCGTCTGCCTTGGCCGCAAGGTCGTCGAGTGCCGACTGGGCATCGGCCCCGCCGACGATCACCGACTCCAAGGCAGGGCCGAAGTCGTTGCGCGTGTCGAGCCACGTGGTCGGTCCGCCCTCGAAGGCGGCGTCGTCAATCAAAGCGATGAACGCGGCGGATGCCGCGTTGTCGGCGACGCGAGGGTCCGTCCACGAAGACATCGTGGACGGGAACGTGTATGTACTCGCGGTCGTCGAGAAGGCGACCTCGGGGTTCTCGGTCATGTACTTCACGAGCGCGGCCGCCGCCTCGGGGTTCTTCGCACCCGTGGTGATCGAGGACAGCGTGCCCCCGAGAACGACAGAGCCGGGATCAGAAGTGGTCTCACCGGGGATCGCGAAATATCCCAGCTGCTCGCAGATCTCGGGGGTGATGATCTCGGGGTCGTCGCACGGCAGGTACGCCCCATAGAGCGCCATAGCTGCCTTACCGCTGACGATCGGATGCTGCGGCGCACCGCTCTCGAATCCGACGTCCACCACCTTGTCATCATTCACCAGTGAATCGAGGAACTCGAGGGCGTCGACACCCTCGGCCGAGTTGAACGTCGCCTTCGTCCCATCGTCATTGAACTGCGAGCCGCCCTGTGCCGCGAGGAACCCGGTGAAATTCTGTCGGAGGTTGTCGGTCACCGCGGTGAAGCCGGCCTGGGTGAGAGAGCCGCCGCCGTCACGCTCAGTCGTCATTACGGCCGCGTCGCGCAACTCGTCCCAGGTCGACGGCGGAGCCTCGGGATCGAGGCCGGCCGCCTCGAACGCCGCCTTGTTGTACACCCCGATCAAGCCTTGCGTGACGAAAGGTACCGCATATACGTTGCCGTCCCACTGCGAGGCCTGTACGGCCGCCTCGGGGAAGTCGGCCTCCAGCGCCTCGGGAGTGAACCCGAGCTCGTTCAGCGGTGCTAGCACGCCTTTGGACGCCAGCGGGGGGATCCATCCCACTCCGATCTGAACGATGTCGGGAAGAAGCCCGCCCGCAAGACCGGACGTGATCTTCTCGCCTAGCTTGCCGTAATCGGTGTAGTCGACCGTGAGAGTGACCTCGGGATACTGCTCGCGGAATCCGGCGAGCGACTCGTCGAACGCCTCCTTCGCGGAGTCGCTGGCGAATAGGGGGGTGAGCATGGTGAGCTCACCCGAAATGTCGGACGACGAGCCGGCGCCCCCGTCCGCCGTCTGGGATGAGCACCCCGACAGCACCAGGCCAGCCAGGCCGGTCAGTGCGACCACCCGGATCAGCTGCTTCTTCATGAGACCTCCACGTTGAGGGCCGCGAGACATGCCGCGGCATCGGGGAACGGATCTGCTGAAACGTTCTGGCACAATTATCGGCGGAGGTTGTCCCACTTTGTCAAGCCTGGTGCTGTAACCTTTCGGCGGGGCGGCAGCTCGAAGAGGAGGGCACCTTGACTGAACACCCTCCGGCAGGCTCGCAGATCGCGTCGCGACTCCTGCAATGGATGCGACTACCCGCCGAGTTGGCGATCCTCGGGGCGTGCTGGCTGGTGACCGCCTTGCCCATCGTGACGGTCGTGCTCGCGTCATCCGCACTTCATCACGTCCTGGCGGAGCGTGAACGGGACGACGAACTCCGCCTGGTCGCCGCCTATCTCGCTGGCATTCGTTCGACGTGGCGTCTCGCCGTCCGTCTGACGCTCGTCGTCCTTCCGTTCGGTCTCGGTGTCATCGCCCTCGGGTTGGTGATCGGTGCCTCTGCATCAACTCCCGCCGCCTTCCTCGCCCTTGGCGTGCTGATCGTTCTCACAACTGCCGGCGTTGCGCTGCTGTCGACCATTCTGACTGTCTGTGTCCACGCTGCAGACCAGCCGCGCGCGCGACTGATTCGCAGAGCGGTCGTACTGTGGGTCTTCTACCCCGGCGGCCCGCTTGTCGCGGTCGTCGTCGGGGCTACCGCCGTCGCGGCCGTGAGCCAATCGTTCTGGATAGCCGCCCTGTATGCCATCAGTCTGCCCGCCTGGCTCACCGAGCGGTGGAATCAGCGAGCGACGGCCCGCCTCGAGGAGCGCACCGATGCCCAATAGCCAGGGAACACCAACGCTTCGCGACATCGCGCAGTTGGTGGGGGTCTCGATCGCGACCGCGTCCGCCGCGCTCAACGGCTCCGGACGAGTGTCGGCCGATACCAGGGCGCGCGTCGCCCAAGCTGCGGAGGCGCTCAAGTATGTGCCGAACCTGGCGGCACGAAGTCTGCACAGGGTGCGCACCAACGTCATCGGTGTGCTCGTCGGGCACCTCTCGCCGGCGTCGTTCGAGATCGTCACGGGTATCAATGTGGAAGGCCGCGCACAGGGGCGGCAGTTGCTCATCAGCACCACGGAGATCGACGCACTGGATGAGGCGCGCCGCGTCCGCGACCTTGCGGGCGGCCTTGCCGACGGTCTTATCCTGATCGCGCCGGTCAGTCCGCCCGAGAGGCTGGCGGATTTCCGCGCCCTGGACGTCCCGATCGTCCTGGCAAACTATCGGCGTCAAGGGTCAATGCTGCCCATCGTCTACGGAGAGAACATCCAAGCATCCGCGGCCCTCACGGAACACCTCCTGGCGCTGGGGCACCGACGTATTGCCTTTGTGCGCGGAACAATCACGAGCGGTCAGAGCGATGAGCGCGAGCGAGGGTTCCGTCTCGCACTCGCAAAGGCAGGAATCTCTGTCGATGAGAGCCTCGTCTACTCTGGGGACTTCACAGCGAACGCCGGACTTGCCGCCGCGAAGGAGATCGTTGCGCTGGGAAGCGCGGGTCCCACGGCGGTCCTGGGGGCGAATGATCAGACGGCGAGAGGCCTCGTCCTGGGTTTCGTCGAAGCCGGGAGGTCGGTCCCCCGCGATTACTCCGTGACCGGATTCGACGGCGCGCCCATGGAACGCCTCCGTCCCGACCTCACCACCGTGCAGCATCCATTCCGTGAGATCGGCACCGAAGCAACGCGTCTCCTCGCGGGCCTGATCGAACTCGATCCTGTAGAACGCGGATCCCACACGCCGGAGATCGAGATACCCAGCCATCTCGAGATCCGCGACAGCACCACCGTGCCACGGCGCGCGCCATGACCCGCGCCAGGTTCGAGCTCGGCCTGGCCTAAACCCAGAACGGCCGCCTCAGGCTGGTTCGCCCCGCCCGCAGCACGACTCTCGTTCCTGGAGTCGCGGAAGCAGCGCGACGTGCTGCACCGCGCGCGGCGCGGCGGTGCCCTCCCTCAGTCTTCGGACGAGCAATTCTAGCGCGGCCGAGCCGACCTCGCGTCGCGGCGGTGTCACCGCGCTGAGGGACACTGGCGCCATGGCTGCGAGGACGTCGTCGTACGCAATGACCTTCACATCGTCCGGAATGCGCAGACCACGCTCGAGGACGATATCGACCAGACGCAGCGCCAGGAAGTCATTATGGACGAGGAATGCGGTCACACCTTGCGCGAGCGCGTCATCAAGTGCCGCTGCGAGCGCGACCCGCTCGACCCGCTCCTCGCCGCTTGGGATTGATCGAATCTGAACGGTCTCCAGACCGAGCTCCTCCGACGCCGATGCGATCCCGCGCTCCAGCCATGGTGAGGTCGGCGTCGACGCGAGGAGCAATGCGAGCGACCGGTGCCCATGAGAGGCGAAGTGGTGCGCCGCAAGCTTTGCGCCGTAGGTGTGGTCGGTCCGCACCTGATCGAAGGCCCGCGGAAGGTCCGCCGAGACATACGCCCGTTCGACGACGACCGTCGGGACATCCGCGTCCAGCATCCATTCCGCGGTGACGTCAGGCGCGGCACGCGTGGGCGGCGTGACGAGCAGCGCTTCGGCCCCCATCGCCAAGAGCCTGCGCACCGGGTCGCGACGGGCGCTCTCGACTGACGACACTCCCAGGAGCAGTCGCACGTTGAGACTGTCGGCCACCGATCGTATGCCGTCGATGATCTCAGCGAAGTAGTAGTCGGCAGCGGGAAGGACGACCCCGACGACAGACTTCCTTCGGGCGCCCGCGCCAGCCGTCACGCGGAGCGCTCCACCATGGACGCGCAGCAGATGACCCTCTTCGCTCAGCACGTTGAGATCGCGACGGATCGTGATCGCAGAGACGCCGAGCTCGCGCGCGGCCTCCCCGACGTCGACCCTGCCATGGCGGCGCAGACGCTCGACGAGAAGGTCACGGCGTTCGCTCACCAGCACGGACACACGCTATCCCACTACATCGATGATCGAAGTTGATCGAATCGTGGTCGGTTGGTGGCCCGACGTGAGCGCGGTGTCGAAACTGGGCGAATCGCTCCAGAAGTGATGAACGACTCGCCAGTCGAAGGAGACTCCGTGCACCGACGTACATTCCTTGCCGGCTCGATGGCCATGACCCTGCTCGGCCTGGTGGAGTGGAGCGCGGAGCGCGCTGCGGCAGCGATCCGCGCTGACGTGTCGCCCGACCTCGTCAGCCATCCGCGGCTTCTCATCACCGACCTCGCCGAACTACGTGATCGCGCGAGCGCGAACTCTGTCGCGGCCGCGCTCTACGCCAAGGTGAAGGCCGACGCCGACGCGATCCTGTCGCTTCCTGTCGCTAAATACTCGATCCCGGACGGGCTGCGTCTTCTCGAAACAAGTCGCGAAGTGGTTCGGCGGACATATTCACTCGCGTTCGCCTGGGCGGTCGAACAGGATCCGGTCTATTCGACCCGCCTGTGGAATGAGCTTCAGGCTGTCGCAAGCTTCCCGGACTGGAACCACGCCCGGCACTCCCTCGACGCGGGCGAGATGACCCATGCCGTCGCCATCGGTTACGACTGGCTCTACGAGACCTGGACAGAGTCCCAGCGTGCGACCTTGAGGGCGGCGATCCGGGAGCACGGGCTGAAGCCGGCGCTGACGGCCTATGACACCGTGTCGTCGTTCCCCCTTGATTGGCCTCGACTCAGCAACAACTGGAACATCGTCTGCAACTCCGGAATGACCCTCGGCGCCCTTGCGATCGCGGACCAGGAGCCTGCGTTGAGCGCGGGCATCATCGAGCGGGCAGCGGCATCCATACCGCTCGCCATCGAAGAATACGCGCCGGGCGGCGCGTACCCCGAGGGGATGACGTACTGGAACTACGCGACGAAGTACCTCGTCACGTATATCGCGAGCCTCGTCTCCGCTACGGGTGACGATCGGGGGTTCATCGAGTCGCCGGGTCTCGCCGAGACGGGATACTTCCCGATCTACCTCGGCGGCCCGTCGGGAGAAGCGTTCAACTATTACGACGGCTTCCTCCGGCTGACCAGACCATCCGAGATGCTTTGGCTCGCCACCACCTTCGGGCAGCCGGTGTTCGGGTGGTGGGGTCTGCAGGGCGCGCAGGCCGAGACCGTGAGCTGGAATCAGAGCCCGATGTCCGTCGCCTGGTACGAGCCAGACGCCGTTGCCTCGCCGATTGAGACGAGGCTCCCGCTCGACCGCCACTTCGTGCGCGCGGAGGTGGTGTCGATTCGGAGCGGCTGGGAGGATCCGTCAGCGATGTTCACCGGGTTCAAGGCCGGCGACAACGCCACCAGCCACGGCGACAATGACCTCGGCGACTTCGTTTTCGACTCCATGGGCGTCCGCTGGGCATCCGACCTCGGCGTTGACGATTACAACGTGCCGGGGTACTTCGATCGCGGCCCCGAAGGACAACGCTGGACCTACTACAGGAAGCGCGCTGAAGGCCAGAACACGGTCGTGGTGAATCCGAGCAAGTCGGCCGGTCAGCTCGTGCCGGCCGTCGGAGCGATCATCAAGAAGAAGTTCAGGGCGAAGGCCGCATTCGCGATCGCCGATCTGTCTCAGGCGAACGCCGGCCTTTCGTCCTGGCGGCGCGGGGTGCTCCAGTTCGACGACCGCCAGCAGCTCATCGTTCAAGACGAGTTCGAGCTGATCGAGCCCGGCGAGGCGTGGTGGTTCATGCACACCACCGCGACGATCAACGTCGCCGGAGACGGACGAAGTGCGGTGCTCCAGAAGGACGGACGGCAGGTTCTGGCTCGCATCGCGTCGCCAGACGGGGCGACGTTCCTGAACGCGGAGGCTAAGCCCCTGTGGACGTCGCCCGATCCCGTTGAGCAGCAAGATGTGCTCGGCATGCGCAAACTCGCAATCAGGCTAGAGAACACGTCCGGGGCGCGGCTCACGGTGCAGTTCACCCCGGTGCGTGAAGGCGTGAAGACCCCGAAGCTCAAGCGTGCCCGGGCGATGGATTCGTGGGATGCCGGGCCGGAGTCGACAGCTGAACTGGCCAGCCTCGCCGTCGATGGCGTCGAAGTCCCTGCGTTCTCTCCGGAGAACCGGTTCTATTCCGTCGAGCTCCCCGATAACGTCACGCGCCCGGCGGTTTCCGCGCGGCCTGCGAGCCGCTCGGGTTCTGTCACCGTCGGACGGTTCGGGAGCTTGCCGGGGGTCGTCGAGGTCACAGTCAGACAGGGCAACAGGGAACCTGGACGGTATCGCCTTCACCTCACGCGTCCCGCTGTGATCGACGGTCCTGTCGCCTTCCCATATCCCGTGATCGCGAGCGCCGACGACGGAAACGTGCCAGCCAACACCGTCGATGGCGATCTGGCGACCCGCTGGTCAGCTGAAGGCGATCAATGGATCGCCTACGACCTCGGGTCGGACGGGCCGGTCGCCGAGGTGGCCATCGCGTGGTTCAACGGCGACAAGCGCACCACGAAGTTCGAGATCGACGTCGCAACGTCCGGCGAGCACGAATGGCGGCGCGTGTTCGAAGGAACAAGCTCAGGGACCAGCGCGGATCTCGAAACCTACGCGTTCGCTGAGTTAACGGCACGGTACGTCCGCATCGTCGGCCACGGGAACAGCGTCAATCGCTTCAACAGCATCTCGGAAGTCGTCATCGCAGGGCGCACGGTGACGCTTCCCGAGTCGAACGTGTTCCTGGCCAGCGTCGCGAGTGGTGCGCCCGCCGCTTTGGCGATCGGCGCGTCAGTGCAGCTCGTCGCCACCGGCACTCTCAGTGATGGCAGCGCAGCAGAACTTGACGCGGCATCCGTTGCGTTTGCGACCGACGACCCTGCGATCGCCACCGTCACGCCCGAGGGCGAACTCACGGGGGTCGCGGCCGGCGACGTCTCCGTCTCGGCCATCGTGATCACCCCGAGCGACCACAGGCTCGTTTATGACCGGAGAATTGTCTCCGTCGCCGACGCGAGGACGGTGACGTTCTCCGCGGCCGGCGACGCGTGGGTCAATGACGGGGCGAATGCCAATGTCAACTACGGAACCTCCTCAACGCTTATCGTGAAGGCCGACCCCTCTGTTGGGAAGGGCTACAACAGGCAGTCTTTCGTCCGATTCGAGCCGTCCGATCTCACCGGTGAGATCCAATCGATCGCCCTGGTGTTCAGTGCGCGAACCAACGACTCGACCGGCACCGACATCGACATCGACGTCCGACGTGTCGAGGGCGAGTTCGACGAAGCCCTGGTGACCTGGAACACGAAGCCGGCTATCGGTGACTCGATCGCGACGTTCCCTGTCACATCGACCATCACCCAGGCCGTCGTCGATGTGACGGACGCGCTTCGAGACGCCGTGCGCGCCGGCGAACCAGTTTCGGTGGCTCTTGTTCAGACCCTCGGCCCAGGCCAGGCGGGTCTATCAACCGTGATCTGGAGCCGCGAGTCGGCGACGCCGCCGGTCATGCGCGTCACCCTCGCCTAGCCAGTCGGATCTCTCGAAAGGAGACGGTGGGATGCTCCACAATCTCACGGGGTGGCACATGCTGATCATCCTGGCCGTACTCTTGCTGCTGTTCGGCGCCGCACGGTTGCCCGCGCTCGCGCGCGGCGTCGGTCAGTCGCTTCGGATCTTCAAGTCGGAGGTTCGTATGAAGGACGCCGACCCCAAGCGAGCCGGAGAGCCCGTCGACGAGCGAGGCAGCAGCGGCTGACGTCCAGCACCACAACGACGGCGACCATGTGAAGCGCGCGGTGGCGTAGGCAAGTTGCCCCGCAACAGAACAACACGACCCACAAAGGAGCGGCCGACATGCGCGCGTTGATCATTAGCGGGTCGGGACGGTACGCCGACCCATGGCATCCGTTCCTCGCCACCAGTCAGAAGCTCGCCGAGGTGCTCATCGCGGCCGGGGCGGACTGCACCATCGACGATGATGTCGAGGGGGCGTTGGCGCGGGCGGCGGACTTCGACCTGGTCGTGGTGAACGCCGGAGACCCCTGGCGCGGTGAAAGTGAGCATGCCGGCGCCCGCCCAGAGCAGGTGTCGCTCGAGGGTTTCGCTCGCGCCCTGCACGGCGGAATCGGCGTGCTCGCCATTCATAGCGCGGTGTCGTCGTTGCGCGACTACCCGGAGTGGGCTCTCGCCGTCGGGCGCGTCTGGCTCCCTGGCATCTCTTCGCACCCGCCGGCCGACGTCGCCCGGATCACCGGCGGAGTCTTTCCCGACGGCGAGCCGGTGCAGAGTTTCGAGGTGTTCGACGAACGGTACTGCCGACTGCAGCCCGTCGGCCGAATTCACGCGGTGGCGACCCACCTGGGCCCCTGGGGCCAGGAGCCCACGGCATGGGTCACCGAGCATGGGCGAGCCCGCATCGCTGCAGACCTCCTCGGGCATGATGAGCGGTCCTACGACTCGCCCGACCACCGCCTTCTGGTGACGCAGCTCGCTGCGTGGGCGTCGCGACAGTGATCCCCCGCTTGGTATCTCGAAGGGTTCAGGTCGCTCGCCGAACCCGGAGAACTCAAGGGAGGCTGCGAGAAATGCCCTGCGCGGTCACTTGCATGGCTGGGAGAAGCCTCGACAAGTCCTTGCGCACGTGGGAACTGACGAGTCCGAGCGCGGCGATGGCTGACCCCGCAGAGTTCTGAATCGGAACGGCGATCGAGGCGCTTCCCAGCCCCAGCTCTTCGCGGGTGCGTGCAAATCCCCGAGTCCGCACGGCTTCGAGTTCACGTCTGAGAGCGAGTTCATCGCGCACGGTGAAAGGTGTGTATCGCGCCATCGCGCGTGCAACGTGTGCGACGACATCGTCTGGCGCGTACGCGAGCAGCACCTTTCCTACGCCGGTCGCATGCAATGGCAGTCGATCGCCCACTTGGGCGTGAAGCGGGGGACTGGAGACTCCGGCGATCCGCTCGATGTAGAGCGCACTGGCTTCCTGCCGGACCGCGAGGAACACGACTTCGCGCGTGGTCCCGTACAGATCCTGCAAGAAAGGGGCGGAGATCTTTCGGATGTCCTGCTGCACGTCCGCCAGCAGTCCCAATCGCCAGATACGACGACCCACGGAGTAGCGCCGATCTTCTTCTCGATGCAGAGCACCCCACTCGGCGAGCACCTTCACGAAGCGGTGCGTCGTCGAAAGCGCGAGTCCCGATCGCGCCGCGATCTCGGTGAGCGTCTGTCTGCGATGCCGTGCGTCGAATGTGCCGAGGATGCGAAGCGCGCGAGAGGAGACGGCGTCCGACAAGACTCCTCCTTTGCTCAGTGCGCCGAGCCACGCGTGCGAAAGGTCTGAGATCAGTATTCCATCCAGTGGAAGAACCGGCATGACGACGTCACCGCTATCGGCGAAGCTGACACCCGCGGCGTCGCCCGGCCGGACCGGACGGAAGAGCACCGACATTGCGGACACCCGGGCCGTCCCGTGAGCGGAGACGCCTTGAGAACCAGAAAGCAGAACGCATGACTGACGCAACCCTTCTCCACGTAGCCGCCCGCCCCGCTGTCCGCGAGGTAGGGATCATCATGAACGGCGTCTCGGGCCGCATGGGGTACCGCCAGCATCTTGTGCGCTCGATTCTGGCGATCCGTGATCAGGGTGGCATCGAGTTGCCCGACGGCACCAAAGTCACGGTGAAGCCGTTGCTGGTCGGCCGTAGCGAGGGCAAGCTGGCCGACCTGGCCGCCAAGCACGGCATCGACGACTACACCACCGACCTCGACGCGGCGCTGGCCGACCCGCGTTGGGAGATCTACGCGGACTTCCTCGTCACTAAGGCCCGTGCGGCGTCGCTGCGCAAGGCCATCGCCGCCCGCAAGACGATCTACACCGAGAAGCCGACGGCTGAGACGGTGGCCGAGGCGCTCGAGCTCGCCCGGCTCGCAAAGGCGGCCGGGGTCAAAACCGGTGTCGTGCATGACAAGCTCTACCTGCCGGGCCTGCAGAAGCTGAGGCGGCTCATCGACTCCGGCTTCTTCGGCCGCATCCTGTCGGTGCGCGGCGAGTTCGGCTACTGGGTGTTCGAGGGGGACTGGCAGCCCGCTCAGCGCCCCTCGTGGAACTACCGCGCCGAGGACGGCGGCGGCATCATCGTCGACATGTTCCCGCACTGGAACTACGTTCTCGAGAACCTGTTCGGAGAGGTCCAGTCGGTGTACGCGCAGGCCGCCGTGCACATCGTCGACCGTTGGGACGAGAACGGCGAGCACTACACCGCTACCGCCGAGGACGCCGCGTACGGCATCTTCGAGCTGGAGGGCGGCGTCGTCGCGCAGATCAACTCGTCGTGGACCGTGCGTGTGAACCGTGACGAGCTCGTCGAGTTCCACGTCGACGGCACGCTTGGTTCGGCCGTCGTCGGCCTCTTCGGCGCGAAGATCCAGCACCGCAACGCCACCCCGAAGCCGGTGTGGAACCCCGACCTCGCCGACGACCACGACTACGAGGCTGACTGGGCCGAGGTTCCGGCGAACGAGATCTTCCAGAACGGCTTCCGCCAGCAGTGGGAAGAGTTCCTCGTCTCCTACGTGACGGGCACGGACTACGAGTACGACCTCTTGTCGGGCGCGCGCGGCGTGCTGCTCGCCGAGGCGGGCCTGCAGTCCAGCCGCGAGGGCCGCAAGGTCGAGCTGCCGACGCTCACACTGGAGTGATCCGCATGCTGACGACCACCGCGAGCCTCACCCTGCTCGCCGCCGATGGCACGGTGTCTGCCACCGCGCTCAATGCGGCTCCCTCGTTCGCCAAGCCGGCTGGCCCGCTACAGAGTCGGGTCGCCTACGCCGCGGCCCATGTGGTACCTCGCACCAGCGCGGACAACACGCCCGGGCGTCCCGCCGAGATCGACTGGGATGCGACTCTGGACGCCCGACGTCACGTCTACTCGTGGGGCCTCGGCGTCGCCGACGCCATGGACACAGCCCAGCGCAATATGGGCCTCGACCCCGCCGCGACCCGCGAACTCATCGCCCGCTCCGCGCGCGTCGCGCGCGAAGAGGGCGGTGCGGTGGTCGTCGGCGTCAACACCGACCACGTCGAGGCTGCGATGATCTCGCTTGTCGAGATCATCGACGCTTACAAGGAGCAACTGCACTTCACCGAGGAGCAGGGAGCCGGGCCAGTTCTCATGGCCTCTCGCCACCTCGCGCGAGCGGCAACGAGCCGCGCTGACTATCTCCACGTGTACAGCTCAGTGCTGCAGTCCGCGACGACGCCCGTCGTCTTGCACTGGCTCGGGACCGCGTTCGACCCCGCCCTCGCGGGGTACTTCGGTTCGGGCGACTGGAGCCAGGCGGCCGACGTCCTCGTCCGGATCATCGCAGAAAACCCTGGCAAGGTTGCGGGCGTCAAGATGAGCCTCCTCGATGATGCGGCGGAAGTCTCGGTACGCGAGCGGCTCCCCGACCGCGTGCGCATGTTCACGGGCGATGACTTCAACTACGTCGGGCTCATCGGTGGCGCAGACGTTCCCGAGGCCAGCCAGCCGACGCGGAACCCGACATCAACGAGGCAACACTCAGATGCGCTACTCGGCGCGTTCGCGGCGATCACCCCGGTCGCCTCGGCCGCGATCCAGGCGCTGGATGCCGGCGACTCCGCTCGTTATCTCGCGATCCTCGGCCCGACTGAGGCACTGAGCCGCCACGTGTTCGCCGCGCCTACGTTCTACTACAAGACCGGCGTCGCCTTCCTGTCGTGGCTCAACGGCCACCAGGCGGCGTTCCAGATGGTCGGTGGCTTGCACTCCGCGCGCAGCCTGCCGCACCTGTCACGAATCATCGAACTCGCAAACGCGTCGCAAGCACTTGAGAAGCCAGAACTCGCCGCCGAGCGGTGGCACGGGATGCTTCGACTGAACGGCGTGGACATCTGAATTGCTCCGATGTCACGCACTTCTCCATCGCCTGGGGCGGCCGCCGTTGGCGCGTCCGGCCCGTTCCGAGCACAGCGCAGAGGATCACGAATGAGCCGTCCCGACAGACGACTGTCCATCAATCAGGCCACCATCAAGCACGCCGATCTCGCGACCGCGCTCCGTGTGACTGCCGAGGCGGGAGTGCAGGCCATCGGTTTGTGGCGTGAGTCGGTGCATGCGGTTGGTCTCGCTACTGCGGCAACGATGCTGAGCGACTCTGGACTGCGGCTCACCACGCATTGCCGATCAGGGTTCTTCACGATGCCTGAAGGGCCCGCTCGACGCGAGGCTCTGGCCGATAATCGAGCCGCGATCGAAGAGGCGGCAATCCTCGCTGCCGCGGGCGCAGAGGGATCCACTGCGATCCTCGTGCTCGTAGCCGGCGGGCTGCCCGACGGATCACGCGACATCATGGGCGCGCGCGAGCGGGTACGTGATGCCGTCGGTGAGCTGGCGCCTCATGCCGCCGCGGCCGGGGTCACCCTCGCGATCGAGCCGTTGCATCCGATGTACGCCTCGGACCGGTGCGTCGTCGCGACCCTCGGTCAGGCCCTAGACATCGCCTCCGATTTCGACCCCTCCGTCGTGGGCGTCGCCGTCGATTCCTTCCACGTCTGGTGGGATCCCGACGTGTTGCATCAGATCGAACGCGCGGGGCGAGAGGCTCGGCTCGCCACCTACCAGGTGTGCGACTGGAGGACGCCCCTCCCCGCAGACGTCTTGCTGAGCCGACATTATCCAGGCGACGGCGTGATCGACCTCGCGAGGCTGACCTCTGCTGTCGAGGCAACGGGATACGACCGCGACATTGAGGTCGAAATCTTCAATGAGGCGGTCTGGGCGACCGATCCGATTGAGACGATTGAGCGGAGTGCTGCCGGATTTGCGTCGTCCGTGTCCCCGCACCTGCGCACGCTCGGCGGTGTCCTCCCTTGACAGCAGCCACTCGTTCACGTGATGAAGCGCGCTCATCCACGTTGATGATGTCACTCAGCCAGGGAGCGCCTTGAGTCGAGTCGTGTTCGTGCCCGACAGCTACAAGGGCAGTCTCCCCGCCGCCGATGCGGCGCGTGCGCTCGCCCACGGTTGGGGAATCGTCGATGCGAATTTGCGTCCGGTGCTCATGCCGATGGCCGACGGGGGAGAGGGGACGATCGCCGCGATCGAAGCTGCTGTTTCAGGCGCACTTCGCGTGCCCGTCCAAGTGACCCACCCCACGAATCAGGGCGCATCGAGCGTCGGGACATCCTGGTTGCTGCTTCCCGCTGACCCGGATGCGGAGCGGGGCACCGCTGTCGTAGAACTCGCCTCGACCGCGGGCCTGGAACTCCTCGGCGACAAGCTCGACCCGTGGAACGCCAGTACCTATGGCTTCGGACAGGCGATCGCGGCAGCGCTCGACTTCGGTATTTCGAAGCTCGTACTGGCGATCGGTTCAAGTGCTTCGACCGACGGTGGAGTCGGAATGCTTGCCGCGCTCGGTGCGACGGTGGGGGGAGTCGACCCACACCGGGTTCGCGGCGCGGCCTCGCTCGGCGCGATAACTTCGATCGACATATCCACCATGCGTCCTCTGCCCTCTGGTGGTGCAACGGTGATCACCGATGTCACCTCGCCTCTGATCGGCGCGGCCGGAGCTGCAAGTCTGTTCGGCCGCCAGAAGGGGTTCGAGCCTGCCGAGCTCTTAGCTGTGGACGAATTGCTTGCAACGCTGCCACGGATGCTCGCAGTCGATCCCGCCTCACCGGGTGCGGGAGCGGCGGGCGGGACGGGATACGCGGCGCTCGCGTGGGGTGCCAATCTCACCCGGGGGGCAGACACCGTTGCAGAGATCATCGGATTGCGGTCAGCGATCGCTCAGGCTGACTTCGTCGTCACCGGCGAAGGAAGTTACGACAACCAGTCGACTCTGGGAAAGGTGCCTGGTTTCGTTCTCGAGCTGGCGCGCGATCTTCACCGTCCAGCGGCGATCGTTGCCGGACGGCTCGCGCACGACGCTCTCGGCGACGGGTTCTCCGCGGCGGTCTCGCTGACAGAGCTTGCCGGCAACACCGACCTCGCGGTTGACCAACCCGAGAGATGGCTGCGCCAAGCCGGAGCATCGTTGGCGTCGTGGGCATCGGTCAACGGTGGAGAACACGCTTCGCGACAACGATGACATCAGGCTGTCCAGAGGCGGGTGCGATTGCAGATTCATGAGCTGACGACGCAGGAAGCAACTGGGACCGACTTGATGTCCGAGAATCCGCACTACCGGATCGCCAGCGCCGTTCCGTGACCTGCTGAGGACCTACTTCACGCTGCCCTGCGTCAGTCCTTCCGTGAAGCGGCGCTGGAAGATGAGGAACAGAACGCAGATGGGAAGGATCGCCAGAACCGCCACCGCGCTGGTGAGCGACCAATCTTGCCCGAAGCTCTCGGAGAATCGGTAAAGCTGGTGGTCACCGGCAGCTTGCCTTGGTCCTGCAGCATCACGAAGGCGATCTGGAACTCGCCCCAGACGGCGACGGCGACGACGAGCCCTACGGTGAGGAAGCCGGTCCAGGAGATGGGAAGGATGATGCGCACCAGTACCTGGAGCTTGGTGGCGCCGTCTACATAAGCCGCCTCTTCGATCTCGCGAGGGATGCGGACGAGGTAGCTGCGCAGCAGGAAGATGGCGAGGGGTGAGTTGATGGCGGTGTAGATGATGATCAGGCCCACGAAGTTGTTGAGCAGCCCGAGTGTTCGCCAGGTGAAGAAGAGCGGCACCAGGTAGAGCCAGATGGGGAACGCGGTGACGGCGAGCATATAGAACAGCACGGCCCCGCTGCCGCGCGGCTCGAGGCGGGCGAGATTGTACGCTGCAAGCCCGGCGAGGACGAGCACGCACGCCACCGTTGAGAAGACCAGCAGGAGGCTGTTGGCGGCGTGGAGTGCGAAGTCGCTGTCTTGCCAGGCGGTCACGAAGTTGCCGAACTGCGGGTTCTGCGGAAGCCCGATGGGATTGAGCGCGAGTTCGGTGCGGCTCTTGAGGGAGTTCGTGACGAGCACGAACAGCGGGAAGGCGGCGAAGACCGCGAGGATGATCAGGGGGATGTGGCGGCCCACGCGGGCTGCCGTCGTCGTCGGCGCCATCAGATCTCCCACCCGCGCTTGCGCATCAGGATGAACAGGCCGAGGAGGAAGCTGGCGAAGATCGCCATGCTGACGCCCTGGGCCGCGGCATAGCCGGCGTCAAACTCGGTGAAGGCCGTCTTATAGACCAGTGTGCCGAGAACCTCGGATGACCCGGCGGGTCCGCCCTGGGTGAGAACCCAGACGTAGTCGAAGACGAGGAAGGACCAGATGCCGGTCATCAGGAACATGAAGATGAGGGTCGGCCGGATGGCGGGAATCGTGACGTGCATCAGCTGGTGCCACAGATTGGCGCCGTCGAGCCGCGCTGCTTCGTAGAGCTCGGTGGGCACGCCCTGCATCGCGACGAGCAGGAGCGTGGCGAGGAAGCCCCAGTAGTGCCAGTTGTCGATGAAGGCGATCGTCCAGAGCGCCGTCGACTCCTGCCCGAGAAGGGCCTTGTCGAACCCCTGGATGCCGAACGAGGAGAGGAAGGACGGCAGTCCTTTGTCGGGGTTGAGGATGAACTTCCAGATGCTCGCCACGACGACGCTGGGGAGCACGTAGGGGATGAAGTAGACCAGCCGGTAGAACGGGTTGTCGACACGACGGGGGCGGGGGACGCGTTCCTTGCGGGGTATCTCGCGGCCTACGCGCGCGGACTGACCGACGGCAGCGCCGGCCTGCGAACCGGAGCGCAGTGGGCTGCGGTAATGGTAGGCACCGAAGCGTCCATCCCTCCCGCCTGGGGGTCTGTACCCGAACTGTCGCGAACTCTCCTCGCGGAACCGGTGCACTGAGCGACCAGACACTGCTCGAGCGGAACATCGCAAACGCTGGGTAAGCCCGTGAGAAAATCGTGTCGCGATCGACCACTTCCGACACACCCGAGAAAGGCCGACTTACGCGCAAGCACTGGCGAGCGTGCCCTCGCACACCGCTGAAAGACGGGACGACATGAGTTCGAATCCCACCGTTACCGCCATATGTCCCTGATCAGAGCAAGTTTTTAGGTTCCGTTCAATGGGATTGAGCAAGAGCGTCGCGCATCTGGTGCGACGCTTTTCTGGTCTGATCGGGTCTTTTGTGAACCAACTTGTGTCCATTCCGTGGGAAACCTTCGGGAGAGGTCGAGTGCCCCGTTCTTGCTCGCTAAGGCACGAGGGTCGTCGCTTGATTGGAGAAAAGTCCGGTCGGGCGGAATGTGAGGGCGGACCCGCGGTGGGATTTTGCCCCATCGTCGCCCTGGTGATCCCGGGCAATCTCGGCGTTCGCGCTGACTTCAGAAGGGCCAGATCAGCGGCACATAGAGCACCGCGACGGCGATGAAGAGCAGAGCCAGAGGGAGGCCAACCTTCCAGTAGTCGCCGAACTCGTGCGTTGGCTGTCGCGGGCTCGGCTGAGCGCTTGTGCGACGTAGTCGAGGTCGTCGTCGAAGGGGTCGGCGTACGCGTCAAGTGTCATTGCCGCGCTGGCGTGCGCGAGTATCCGTTGCACTGCTTTGACGTTCGCACCTGCGCTGACGGCGAGGCTCGCGGCGGTATGTCGAAGGTCGTGTGGCCAGACGTAAGGGAAGTCAGAGTCGATGTTTCGTGCTCGGCGGACGGCGGCGGCGAACCAGCCGTCTTGGGAGCTGGGGAGCCGGAGGTGCTCGTCGCCGTCGCCGAAGAGGAGATGCTCGGCGGTCCTGGTGATGGTGAACGCACCCACCGCCGGCGTCGACTATCACGTGCCGTTCGGTGGGGCGAAGGGCTCGAGCTACGGCCCAGAGGAGCAGGGCACGTACGCACGGTAATTTCTCGCGCGGGTGAAAACGGCGTACGTGAACCCTGGCCTGATCCCATGACCTCGCGGAAACGAGACGCTCGGTCCATGGCGAGGCGCAGTGCTCCGGGATTCGCCCCATCTCTCAGCTCACAGCAAGATAGAGATCGCCTTCGCCCTGAACGTCGATAGCCTTCGTGCCGGCGACTATGAAGGCCGAGCCGCGTATGAACGTTCCGGCGACTGCACCTGCCGACACAAAGAATTCACCTCTGGTAACCAGGCCGACGGCTGGGCCCTCGGTGGGGACGACGACGTCGCCGTCGACCTTCACGAGCGCGAATCTGACGTTCTGTCCGGTTGGGACGGATGCGGGCCTGTACTCGACAGCGTGGTCGGACCGCCGCTCCGGGACCAGCTTCGACGAGGGCCCTGTCGAGAAGTCGAGCACCCTCAATAGTTCGGGCAGATCCACGTGCTTTGAGGTCATCCCTCCACGGAGCACGTTGTCAGATGGGCCCATCAGCTCCATTCCCGTCCCACTCAGGTAGGCGTGGATGTTTCCCGCGGGCAGCCAAAGCGCCTCGCCCGCCGCAAGGACGACGTGGTTGAGCATGAGGCAGATGGCGATCCCGACGTCGCCGGGGTACTGATGTGCGATGCGATTGGGAAGCTCGAAGCGGAGTGGATCGGCGGCGGCCGCGAGGGTTAGCGTGGTGAGCAGTCGGTCGATCGCTCGCCCGCCTCCAAGCAGCCAGCTGAAGGCGGAGCGGACCGCGTCGTTCCCGCGAAGTATGTGCTCCCACTCCCGTATCGGTGCGGGATCAGGCGAGACTTCGGCGAGGTGGCGGACGGTTGCAAGCGTCTCCGCGGCCTCACGGAATCCGCAGAGTGCCTCGAACCCGTCCTCGAGAGCGACGATCAGCTCCGGCTTCGCGAACGGATCCTTATAGTTTCGCTCTCTCGCGGAGCGCGTGATGCCGGCGGCTTCTTCGGCCGCATATCCTGCCGCCGCCTGCTCAGTTGTGGGATGAGCCTGGAGTGACAGCGGGGACCGCGCTGACAGTAGCTTGAGGAGAAACGGAATTGACTGGCCTGTCTGGCGTTCCCATTCGGCGAGATCGGATGGGCCTACGCTCGCGGGGATGATCCGTGCGGGAGCGGACGGATGCGCACCAAGCCACAGTTCGGCTTCGACCGCGTCGGTTGCGTCGTCGCCGAGAGCACGGGAGATTCCGCCGCGCGACCCCCAGTCATATCCGCGGATGACTCCCTCTAGCCTGAGCAGCTGCGAACTCACGTCGTGTCCGCGGCCGTTCGCGCTGAAAGGGTGCGGTCGACAACTAGGGAGAGGGATCTGAGCTCTTCGGTCGCCCATGGTGGGCTCGCGACCGACCATCGGAACTGGCCTCGACGCCGTGTGAGTACTTTTGCGCACATCCGAGAATCTCGGTCAGCGCCGCCCTGTTCGGCGATGTGGTCGCCCACCACCGCGGCACCGACATTGTGCGACTCCGCACGCCCATCACGGTTCGCGGTGCATTGGCACCGGCAGATGATCCCTGCCCGCCGCCCTGCTCGATCCATCGTGTTCACTCCTCAGGTGTCAGATGAAGGACGATCGCTTGCATAGGCCACATCACAGGCAATTGCAGACCTGCAGTCGCCAGGGCGCGCCCCGTCAGGTGCACCGCGTGTGCATTCAGCCATGAGGGGATGTTCCAACCCGCCACGAGCTCGCCGAATTCAGTCCGCACAGAGACGCGAAACCGGCGACGCGCGTCCAGGCCGGCGATCCGGAGGCGCTCGGCCCTCGCATCCTGCAGGCCTGACACCGTTGCCACCACGACCACCGCCTCCTCGCCGTCGGGGCGGATGAAGGAGGTCACTCGCCAGGCGGGGTCTCGCATTGTCGGATGCCGGACCACACTGGAGTGGATCAGCGGTCGCAGCTCCTTGTAGACGGCTGCGAATCGGGTGATGGCCTCGCGCTCGTCCGGGGTGCAGGCGAGGATGTTCCACTCCAGCCCGGCCGAACCCATCAGGCTGGTCGCCATGCGTAAGCCCAACGAGGTCACCCTGCCCGAACTGTGCGATTCAGCCGGGCCCACGTGGGCACCGATGAGTTCAGGAGGCACGAGCAAGCCCGTCCAACGCTGGATGTCTTGCCGTTCGACCGGATCATTCGAATCGCTCGCCCAGATGCGATCGCAGACATCCAGAATTCCGAGATCGGTGCGCGCTCCTCCGCTCGAGCATGATTCGATCTCGAGAGCGGGATGCCGCTGCTTGAGCTCGCGGATGAGCCGGTAAACGGCATCGGTCTGGGCGTGCGTTCCGGGGCGACCATCGTGCACGGATTCGATGAGATCGCGGTTGTGATCCCACTTGATGTAATCGATGCCGATCTCGTCGATGAGTGCGTCGACCCGGTTCCTTATATGTGCGAACGCACGCTCATCGGCCAGGTCGAGGACGTATTGCGAGCGCCAGGACAGTGATGCGTCGTGCTCGAGATGGCGAGGATCGTGAAGAAGCCAGTCGGGATGGTCGCGTGCGAGGTCCGAGTCCAGGCTGATCATCTCAGGCTCGAACCACAGACCGAATTGCATGCCGAGGGCGTGCACTCGATCGGCGAGCGGCCGCAATCCGTCGGGCCACACCCCTGAGTCCACCACCCAGTCGCCAAGGCTGGTGGTGTCATCACGTCGACCTACGAACCATCCGTCGTCGAGGACGAATCGCTCGACGCCGACCTCGGCCGCAGTATCCGCGAGCCTCTCGAGCTCGCGAGGATCGTGATCGAAGTAGACCGCTTCCCAGGTGTTCAATGTGAAAGGACGGGGAGAGCGCGGATGATGCGGGCGGTGGCGGAGCCACGTGTGGACGCGATGAGCGATTCCGTCCAAACCGGTCTCGGAAAAGATGAAGGCGACGGCGGGCGATCGGTACTCGTCTCCCCGGCGCAAGATGATCTCACCTGGTCGTAGCAGCTCCCCGCTTCCCAGGAGAGTGAGCGACTCCGTGAGGCGATCCACGCGATAGCTCGTGTCGGCGGACCACGCCGCGTGGGTGGCCCAGACTCGTCCCTGATCCCATCTCGGCGGCCCCTCGGACAGCGCGAAGATCGTCGCCGCGTCATGGCCCGGCCGCCCGCGTCGCGACTGGCGGACGGTCGATCCCGGCGGGAGTTCGCCTACCGCCGGACGCTTTTCTCTCGACCAACGACCGTCCAGGCTCGTCAAATGGGTTGCTGGCGTAGGAACAGGAAGAGTCGGCTCCAACCACTCGACTTCGATCGACGTGGCGGCCACCCCGTCGTGTCGGACGGAGGCGTTGCTCCACACCACGCCACCATCGGCAACGTGCACGGACACGCAAATGATCAGGCCGGACGCCGCGTCTCGAGCGCTCGCCTCGAACTTCGTGTCGTCGCTTCGATGGCTCATCAGCTCCCATCGGGGCCGTAGATGATCGTTGTCCCATCGAGCCTGGAAGCCCGGACGACCGCTCCAGCCATCGCCTTCCAGGGGGAACATCGTCGTCTCCCACGCCGAGTCGAGCGTCGCCGGCGGCGTCTGCCGCGCGAGGGCTCTCGCGACATCCAGAACGCCGTCGCCACTGAGGTCACCGAGCGACGCTCCCCAGTACAGAACCCGCGGGAGCCCGCTGGCACCGGTGTCGATCAGAAGTGAGATCCCCTCGGCGTCCAGGTGAACAACCTGCGGGGTCATTGCGTCACCGCCGGCATGCGCTCCCCGGTGCCACGTTCGATCACCCAGGTGGGGAGAGTGATCGACTGCGCGGCTCCTGTGGGGTCGGCGATCCTCTCGAGTGCGACGCGCGCCGCCTGTCGCCCGAGTTCTGTCGGGTCATAACTGATCACACTCACACCGATGACATCTGCGGTGTCGAAGTCGTCGAACCCGATCAAGGCCGTTTGCTGATCCCCGAGGCTCTTCATCGCCCTGAGGGCGCCAATCGTCATCCGGTTGTTGCCGCATATGACGGCCGTCGGAGGATCGGAAAGACTGAGCAGGTCGCGCATCAATCTCTCGGGCTCGACTCCTCGATCATCGATCAGGCGCTCCCATCCACGGGCGTCCGCGCCGCCAGCGTCCGCAATCGCCTTCCGGTACCCTGCGACCCGCTCGGATTGGGAGTAGATGGACGCCGGGTTGCACGCGTAAGCGATGCGCCGATGGCCGCGCGCGATCAGGCGCGACGTGGCATCGTACGCTCCGAAGCGGTTGTCGAGGAGAACCGAGTCAGCGACCAGATTGCGGGCAGGCCGATCGACCGCGACGACGGGAGTTCCGAGGTGGCGTTCGCCCTCGAGATAGGACTGGTCGTCGGAAACCGGGATCATGACGAGGGCGGCGATGCGCTGGGCGAGGAGCGCGTCAGCGACCCGCTCCTCGCCCTCGACGGTGTCGTCAGATGTCGCAAGTACGAGGCCGTAACCATGCGCGGCGAGCTCGCTCTCGAGGGCGGCCGCGACCTTGTAGTAGAAGGGGTTCCCGAGCTCGCCGACCATCAGTCCGATGGTGTTGGTCCCACCTCCCCGTCGGAGGCCCCGCGCCAAGGTGTTGGGGCGGAATCGAAGGCGCTTGGCAGCCATCATGACTCGCTCCACCGTCGCAGGGTTCACGAGTTCCCGCTGGTTGAACACACGCGACACCGTTTTTGCGCTCACTCCCGCCAGGCGAGCGACGTCCTCAAGCGTTGCGCGTTGCTGAACGGTCACCGCCGCCCCCCGGAAGCAATCCGATTCATTGGCGACGCGGGTCGGCGAGCGGGTCTGCAGATGACCACGATGGACATTCTCGAGACATTCACGATTCCCTTCGTCCCCGAACGCCTGAGTTTGCTTCTGAACGGCGGCGATTCGAGTGAGTTGGCTACCCGACAGTGTAGGACAGAAATCGCTAAAGCGCTTTACTATTTGCTGGGGCTGTCTTACGCTGACATCCGCATCCCAACGGTGAGGGCATTCTCACCGGAACCCGGAGGATGCCATACCAACGAGGGAGACGATCACATGGCAACACGCAAGGCAATGGTTGGCCTTGTCGCAGTCGCGGCGACGACGCTGCTGCTGACCTCGTGCTCGAGCGGCAGCGGCGAGGAGTCCGAGAGTGGCGAAGTCGCGGGGGACATCACATTCCTGACCAATCGGACCGATCTGGAAACCGACGGCACGTGGGAGGCATACGTCGAGGAGTTTCAGCAGGTCTACCCCGACGTCAACGTGACGGTAGAGGCGATCACCAATTACGCAGACGACGTGCGCACTCGCATGAGCAGTCCCAACGGGTACGGTGACGTGCTTCTCATCCCACAGGTGCCGGCGGACCAGTTCGCGGACTTCTTCGAGCCGCTCGGTGACGTCGGAGAGCTCGAGGAGACATACCGATTCCTCCCACCCGCGAGCTATGACGGCGTCGCCTACGGGATCGCACTGGGCGGAAACGCGAATGGTGTGCTGTACAACACCGAAGTCTTCGAGGCTGCTGGTGTTACCGAGCTCCCGACGACCGAAGAGGAATACCTCGACGCTCTTCGCGCCGTGAGTGAGAACACCGACGCCATTCCGTACTACACCAACTACAAGGATGGCTGGCCTCTGGGGGGCCAGTGGACCGCGAACGTCGGTGCACTGACCGGTAACCCGGATGCGCAGAACGAGATGGCGAACGACCCCGAGCCGTGGGTCGAGGGTACCGACATCTACGCAATCGACTCGCTTCTCTACGACATCGTCGCAGAGGGGCTCAGCGAGCCCGATCCGCTCACGACGAACTGGGAGCAGTCGAAGACGGACCTCGCATCGGGCGAGATCGCGTCGATGGTGCTGGGATCGTGGGCGATCTCGCAGTTCCAGACCGCAGCTGCGGATGCCGGGGCTTCAGAGGACGCCATCGGATTCATGGCTTTCCCAGCGACTGCGGAGAACGGGACGCAATACGCCACGATCGGCGGCGACTACAACCTGGCGATCAACAAGAACTCGCCCAATAAGGCCGCCGCTCGCGCATGGCTCGATTGGTTGGTGGAGGAGTCCGGGTTCACGGACAGTCAGGGCATGATCTCCGCGGTCATCGAAGACCCGCTGCCCTCCAACCTCAGTGCGCTAGCCGACGGTGGCGTGGAGCTCATCGAAGCGGCGCCCGCTCCCGCGGGCCAGGAGGGCCTGCTGAGCAACGTCGCGGACACCTCGCAAGTGGACATCTGGGGCAACCTCTACCGCCAGCAGCTGGTCGATGTCGCACGCGGTCAAGCCGAAGGCGACAAGGAGAGCTTCTTCGCAGACCTTAACGCGCGCTGGGGTGAAGCGGTCGAAGAGCTCGCAGGCTGACGACCCCCCCGGGTGGTCCGACTCCCCACCGGGGGAGTCGGACCACCCGTCATCCGGCCCCGTTGGCGGCGCCGAGAGCTCGGAGGAGAGGAACACTGTGTCGGTTACAACAAACGGACCCGTCCCGGCAGGAGTTACGGGGCCGCTCCAGGGAACGGCGAGCCTGCAACAACAGCGACGACCCCGCCGCACATCGAAGGGGGCCGCTGGTCCCGCCGGCAAGGGGTGGCTGGCCGGCCTGACCCCATACCTCTTCATCGCGGCGGCCGTAGGGCTCCTGCTGCTCCTGACGTACGTGCCGGCTGTGAACATGATCTGGTACAGCGTCAACGAGTGGACCGGGTTCGGACCTGTCGATGAGTTCGTAGGTGTCGACAACTACGTGCGTGTGTTCACGGAGCCTGAGATCTTCGCGGTGTTCGGCGTGAGCCTGTACTACTTCATCGCGTCTTTCGTGCAGATGGCGATCGCGCTGTACTTCGCCACACTGCTGAGTTTCAGCACCCGCTTCTCCAACTTCTTCCGCGGCGTGTTGTTCTTCCCTTATCTCATCAACGGAGTCGCCATCGGCTTCGTCTTCCTCTACCTGTTCCAGCCGGGCGGAACACTCGACACGGTGCTTTCGTGGGTTGGCGTCGCGGATCCGCCGCAGTGGCTCGGCGACGCGTCGATAGCGAACTACTCCCTCGCGGCGACGTCCGTGTGGCGCTACACCGGCCTGAACTTCGTCCTCTTCCTCGGCGCCATCCAGTCGATTCCTGCAGAGCTCTACGAGGCGGCCGAACTCGATGGCGCGAATCGTTGGCAGCAGTTCCGGTACATCATCTTCCCCGGAATACGACGGATCATCGGGCTGTCCTTCATCCTGGCTGTCGCGGGAAGCCTGTCGGTGTTCGAGATCCCGTTCATCATGACCGGAGGGGCGAACGGTACGGCCACGTTCGTCATCCAAACCATCCAGACGGCGTTCAATTTCCGTCAGGTCGGACTGGCGTCGGCGATGGCTGTCGTACTGCTGATCATCGTCCTCGTCGTCACGTTCATGCAGCGGAGAATCTTCCCCGACGAGAAGGTGGACCTGACATGATCGCTGCCATCCCGCGGATCGCGAAGTACGCGTCGCTGATCATCGCTTCCATCGTCGTCCTGTTGCCGCTTTCCGTCATCGTCTTCGCGAGCTTCAAGACCGGCGAGGAATACGCGACCACCGGGCCACTCGCTCCACCGTCGAACTGGTTCAACTTCGAGAACTTCCAGATCGCCGCTGAGCAAGGCGACATGATCGCCGGGTTCGTCAATACGACCATCGTGCTCGCCATCACGCTGGTCGGAACCGTCCTGATCGGAACGATGGCGGCGTACGCGATCGATCGGTTCGCATTCCGCGGCCGGCGCGTCATTCTGAGCCTGTTCCTGATTGCCACGCTGATCCCTAGCGTGACCAGTCAGGTGGCCACCTTCCAGATCATCAGCGGCCTCGGTCTGTACAACACGAAAGCGGCTCTGATCCTGCTCTTCATGGGCACCGACATCATCGCGATCTACATCTTCATCCAGTTCATGCAATCCATTCCGATGTCACTGGACGAAGCGGCCATGATCGACGGCGCCAATCGGTGGACGATTTATTGGCGCGTCATCCTCCCGCTCCTCAAACCGGCGATCGCAACCGTCGTCATCATCAAGGGCATCGCCGTCTACAACGAGTTCTACCTGCCATTCCTCTATCTGCAATCAGAGCCGCTCATCTCCACCGCACTGTTCCGGTTCAAAGGACCGTTCGGTGCGCAATGGGAGATCATTGCGGCCGGAACCCTGCTCGTCATCATTCCCACCGTCATCGCCTTTGTGTTCCTGCAGCGCTGGATCTACAAGGGTCTCGTCTCAGGAGCCGTGAAGTGACCATCGCCAACCCCCTCCTCGCGCCCGTGTCGCGCACCCCGATCACTGAGGGATGGACCGTGCGCGCGGCATCGGGACCGGCCGAAGTGGGCCGCCAGCCCCTGCCGGCGACCGTTCCCGGAGTCGTGCACCTAGATCTCATGGCGGCAGGCCTCATCCCCGACCCCTACCTCGACGACAACGAGTCGAAGCTTGCCTGGATCGGCCTCGTCGATTGGACCTTCGAGACTGAGGTAACGGTGACCGCGGAGACTCTCGCGGCCGGCGAGCGGCACGAGCTGGTGTTCGACGGACTGGACACCGTTGCCACCGTCTTGCTGAACGGCGAGCGCATCCTCGAGGTCGCCAACCAGCATCGGAAGCACCGAGTCGACATCACTGACCGTCTTCACGCCGGCGACAACCGACTCACTGTTGAGTTCCGCAGCCCGGTGCGATACGCGAATGCTCAGAGTGTCGCGCTCGGCGCACGCCCGCGACCCTATCCCTTCCCCTACGACGCGATCAGGAAGTCCGCGTGCAGCTTCGGCTGGGACTGGGGGATCGCGACCTACTCGAGCGGGATCTGGCGCCCGGTTCGGCTGGAGACCTGGTCCGGCGCCCGCCTCGGCGACGTGCTCATGGCGGCGGAACCGCACGGAGCCGGCGGCACCGTGCGGGTGAGAGCAGACGTGGTCCGCACCGGCGGCGAGCTTCCCCTCACCGTGACGGTGTCCGTCGCCGGTGAGTCGGCGACCGTCGAAGTCGACGACGAGAGCGGCGTGGACATCGAGGTGCGAATCCCGCAGGTCGAAAGGTGGTGGCCCGCCGGGCACGGCGCGCAACCTCTGTACGACGTCTCGGTAAGGCTCTCGGCCGATGCGTCCCTCCTCGACGAGACGACACGACGGGTCGGATTCCGCACCGTCCGGTGGAACACGGCTCCGGATGAGGCTGGCACGCCGTTCGAGCTGATCGTGAACGATCGAAGCATCTTCGTCAAAGGGGTCAATTGGATCCCGGACGACGCGTTCCCCAGCCGGGTCGACCGCGCCCGGTACCGGCGCCGGCTCGAGCAGGCAACGCAGGCCCACATAAATCTCATCCGAGTGTGGGGCGGAGGCATCTACGAGGCCGACGACTTCTACGACCTCTGCGATGAGCTCGGTCTTCTCACCTGGCAGGACTTCCTGTTCGCGTGCGCAGCGTACTCAGAGGATGAGCCCCTTCGATCGGAGGTGCAGGCCGAAGCGCGCGACAACGTCACGCGCATCGCTCACCACGCGTCCCTCGTCCTGCTCACCGGGAACAACGAGAACCTCTGGGGCTACGAGGACTGGGGGTGGAAGGCACGGCTTGACGGCAAGTCCTGGGGGGAGCACTACTACTACGAGCTGCTGCCGGCCATCGTCGCCGAGATCGCGCCGCATGTTTCGTACGCCCCCGGGAGCCCGTTCAGCCCAGGGGGTGAGCACCCCAACGCCGAGCGACACGGCACCATGCACCTCTGGGAACAGTGGAACCGACTGGACTGGACGACGTATCGAGCGCAGACGCCGCGATTCGTCGCGGAGTTCGGTTGGCAGGGTCCTCCGACCTGGTCCACTCTTACCCAGGCCATCCACGATCAGCCGCTCACGCCGGAGTCTCCGGGGATGATCGTGCACCAGAAGGCGATCGACGGCAACGCCAAGCTCAGTTCCGGGCTCGTGCCGCATTATCGAGTGCCCGAAGAGATGGAGATGTGGCATTGGGCGATGCAGCTCAACCAGGCGAACGCCGTGTCTGCGGCGCTCGAGTGGTTCCGCTCGCACGCCCCACATACATCAGGAGCGGTGGTCTGGCAGCTCAACGACTGCTGGCCGGTGACCTCATGGGCCGCCATCGACGGCGGCGGCCGAGAGAAGCCTCTCTTCTACGCCCTTCGGAATGCCTTCGCCCCGCGCGTCGTCACCGTGCTCCCGGTCGCTGGCGAACTCACGGTCACGCTGGTGAACGACACCGATGAATCCTGGTCGGGTGATCTGGAACTGCGTCGCCGCGATTTCTCCGGCCGCATCATGGCCGGTGACTCGCGTCACGTCGTCGTGGGACCCCGCGCCACTGTGCGCGTCGCAGTCGATGGCGCGGTCGCCGAACCCCGCGACGCTGCGCGCGAGCTCCTCACCGCCGAGGCGCTGGGCCAACGTGGATTCTGGTGGTTCTCAGAGCCGCGCGACAGCGCGCTTCCCTCCCCCGAGTTCTCGCTCGCGGTCTCGCACACAGACGAGGAAACGTTCGATGTCGAGGTGACGGCGGGCACCATTCTGCGTGACCTCGCAATCCTGGTCGACAAGATCGCCCCCTCCGCCACGGTCGACGAAGGACTGCGCACCCTCCTCCCTGGCGAGGTGGCCACCTTCCGGATCAGCGGCGTTGCGGCGATCGCAGAGAACGAACTTCGAGAGCCGGGAATCTTGCGCTCTGCTAATGAACTGGTGGCAGGCGCATGAGTCACGCAAGTGAGATCGCTCCCGTGTGCGGCATGACCTGGGGATGGGTCGGCGTCCCCGGCACATGGGCGACTCCCGAAGGCGAGGCATCCATCACGTTGATGTCCGAGCACGAGGTGAACTGGACTGCCCTCGCCTACACCGGAATCCAGGACACCGCCTTCTCCACCCGCGTCCGATACGGGGCCCCGACGGGCGTCGGGGAAGGGGAGATCACCTGGGCGATCCGGAAGGCGCACGAACTGGGAATGAAGGTCTGCCTCAAGCCCGTCGTCAATGTGGCGGATGGCACGTGGCGTGCACACATCGGATTCTTCGACTGGGACGTTCCCGGGGAGCCGTCGTGGACGGACTGGTTCGACTCCTACAGCGACTTCATCCTCGACGCGGCTCGGATCGCCGAGCAGGAGAGCTGCGAGATGCTCTGCGTGGGTTGCGAGATGGTGCGATCGGACGGCCAGGAGCAGCACTGGAGGCGGCTGATAGCCCGCGTACGCCAGGTGTACAGCGGCCTCATCACCTACAACTGTGACAAGTACCAGGAAGACAGAGTTTCGTGGTGGGACGCCGTGGATCTCATCTCGTCGAGCGGCTACTACCCCCTGAACGCGTGGGAGCGCGAACTCGACCGGATCGAGGAGGTCGTTCGTGCCTCCGGCAAGCCCTTCTTCTTCATGGAAGCGGGCTGCCCCTCTCGAGTCGGGTCACCTGACCTCCCCAACGACTGGTCGCTCGTCGGCGGACCATCCGGACAAGCGCAGCTCGAGTATTACCAGGAGATGTTCCGCGCATGCCGCAGCCGCGATTGGGTGGGCGGGCTCATGCTCTGGGACTGGCCGGCTCGGCTGTACGACGCGGACGAGGCATCCACCAACGACGACTACTGTCCGTATGGCAAACCCGCGGGGGCCTTCATGGCTGCGCAGTATGCGGAGTGGAAGTCGGTGACATCCCCGTGACGATCGTCCACCCCGGCAGCGGGACGACCGTCGCCATCGATGCCGGGCAAACGGGCATAAAGGTCCGCACACGGTCGGGTGTCGAGCCCCATGTCGAGGCGGTGTACCCGGGTGTGCGAACCCACGAGCCTCTGCTGCCCCAGCTGGCCGAGGTGGTGCGCGCGCAGCAGCGTGAGCTGGGCCGGCCCGTGGAGTCGGTCGCGTTCGGCGTCTCGGGGCTGACTCGCAGCCAGTCCGACGCTGGCGCGCTTCTCGCAGCGCTTGGTGACGTGGGTGCCCGGCACGTGCTGCTCGCCCATGACTCCGTCACGTCGTTCCTCGGCTCTCTTGGCGACGCTCAGGGAGCCGTCATCGCCGCGGGGACCGGTGTGGTGACGCTCGGAGTCGGACCGGACCGAATCGCGCGTGTCGACGGCTGGGGCAACATCATGGGTGACGCTGGCAGCGCCTACTGGATCGGTCGCGAGGCGCTCGAGGCTGCGATGCGCGCACACGACGGCAGGGAATCCCCGACAGCGCTGACCGAGGCGGTACGGGAGCGCTGGGATGACATCGAGGACGCCTATGTTCAGCTGCAGTCGGACCCGGACCGCGTCCGCATCGTGGCGTCGTTCGCCTCGTCGGTAACCACGCTTGCCGACGTCGACGCAGCGAGTGCCCAGATCGCCCTGCGCGCGGCTCGCGAGCTCGCGCGGTCGGTCGTGACTGCGCTCCGGCGCGTCGAGGACCCGACCGACCCCGACGCCGAAGAAGCGGTGAGCGCCATCGGAGGAGTGTTCACCTCGCCGCTCATCCTGGGACGTTTCAGCGAACTGGTCACCGAAGCTCGCCCGACCGCACGGATCGTGAGCCCGCGCGGCACAGGACTAGACGGCGCGACGATGCTCTTCGACGTGCCACCCCAGCATCCGCTCACCGAATTCATCCGCGTCGCGAAGGTGGATCGGTAGCGCGAGAAGGATCCGGGATCGGGCGCCCGGGTCACGCCACTGGTGGCACCCCGCCACCGCAAACAGGAAGGTCGAAGATGACACACATTCCGCCCGACAGGAGGCGCCGCGCAGTCGCGGCCCTCACGACCGCCGCGCTTGCCGCTGGGCTGCTGATCTCGGCGACGCCGGCGAGCGCCGCACCGCCGCCTTCGCCGTCCGCCTCTCAGTTTGTGAAGGCGCAAGGAAACAGGCTGACGCTCGGCGGCAAACCCTACGAGTTCGCTGGCACGAACAACTACTACCTCGGATACAAATCGACGGGGATGGTGGACGCCGTCCTGGACGACGCGGCCCAAGCAGGGTTCGATGTGATGCGCACCTGGGGGTTCCAGGACTTTCAGTCGCCCGACGGCTCCGGATCCGTCCACCAGAACTTCGAAGGCGTCTGGTACCAGGCGTGGGACGAATCGACCGGCAAGCCGGTCGTCAACGAAGGGGCCGACGGCCTGCAGAAGCTCGACTATGTCATCGCCGCCGCACGCGAGCGCGGCATCCGGCTCATCATCCCTTTCACCAACAATTGGAACGCCTTCGGCGGAATGGACCAGTACGTCCGCTGGGCTGGCCTCGACGAGCACGCCGATTTCTACACCGACGGCAGAATTCGCGGGTGGTTCAAAGACTGGATCGCCACATTGCTCAATCGGACCAACTCGCTGACCGGGGTCAAATACAAGGATGATCCGACCATCTTGGCCTGGGAGCTGGCCAACGAGCCGCGCTGCACCAGCGCCGGTGTCTACCCGGATGGCACCTGCGATGCGACGACCATCACGACGTGGGCTGACGAGATGAGCCGGCACGTCAAATCCATCGACGGCAAGCACCTGCTCGCGGCCGGCGACGAGGGCTTCTTCTGCCGGCCGGAGAGCAAGTGGTCTCTCACGCAGAAGTATGGGGCTTCCGGATACGGACCGGGATTCGGGGAGGACTGCGCCGAGGGAGTCGACACTGTCGCCCTCGCATCACTGAAGCACATCGACATGATGTCGATGCATCTGTACCCGGATCACTGGAAAACCAGCACCGCGTGGGGGACGGGCTGGATCGCCGAGCACGGCGCGGCGGCCGCGAAGATCGGAAAGCCCGTCTATCTCGGGGAGTTCGGGCTCGTCGACAAGGCGACCCGTATGCCGGTGTACGACGAATGGCTGCGAACGATCCGCCATTCCGGTGTGGACGGTGCGCTCTACTGGATTCTGTCGGCTGAGCAGGATGACGGCACGCTGTACGCGGACTACGACGGCTTCACCGTCTACTGTCCAAGCCCCGTCTGCACGCTCATGAGCGCGCACGCGAAGCTCGCTCCCGCGTCGCTTGCGGGCGCGAAGACGCTGCTCCAAACGATCGCCGACAACGATGCGATCACCGTGGAGCGCGATACGACAGCGGTGGTCGACGTGCTGGCCAACGACGTATCCCTCACGCTGCCGCTTCGGAAGAGCACGCTGGACCTCGACCCCGCAGCTCGAGGACGACAAACCTCTGTCGCGCTGCCCGGCGGATCGCTTGCAATCACCGCTCCGGGCGTGGTCACCTATACCCCTGAAGGCGGCTTTGTCGGCAGGGTCGACTTCCCGTACACGGTCGGAAACGGCGTGACCACGGCGGAGGCGATCGTGACCGTCACCGTTCGTCCTGCGCCGGGGGATCCGGTCGTGCTCGCGTCGTGGGAGACCGGACTGGAGGGGTGGGCTCCAGCGGACTGGCAGACCGATCCCGGTGCGCTCGATGTCGGTCCTACTGGAGCGACGGACGGGAGCGTTGCGCTCCAGGTGACGTCGAACGGCGCTTGGTTCGGGTCACCCGCCGACAGTCCCGTTCTCGACCTATCGACGCGCGCGGCGCTCGAGTTCGACGTCTCGACAGCGGCTGCCGGCACATCCGTCTCGGTGGCCGTCCGCTACGGCGACGCCTGGGCCTGGTGCCAGTCCCCCTGGGAGTGGGTGCCGGAGAACACGACCCAGTCGGTCACCGTTCCGCTCGACGAGTTCGGCTGCGATACCTCCAGCCTCACGGCGGTGCATGACGTGCTGATCTTCTTCAACGCGGGTCAGTTCGCGATCGATCGCCTCACCGTGAAGTAGACCGGGGCGGATGCCGGGGGTCGCCCGAGTCCCGGCATCCGCCTCTTTCTCACCGCACAAGAGCGCACACGCGGGCATAGGGTTTCAAAGGTGTCTACCTCTCGTCTGCCCAACAGTCGCGTGACGATCAGCGACATTGCTTTGCGGGCCGGCGTCTCCATTGGAGCAGTGTCGTTCGCGCTGAACGGGCGCAAGGGCGTGTCGGAGGAGACACGCGAGCGCGTCTTGAAGATCGCGAACGAACTCGGCTGGGCACCAGCCAGCGCTGCGAGGTCCCTCGCCGAGGCGCGTACCGAGACCTTCGGGATGGTGCTCGCCCGAGATCCACGCAATCTCGGTGTCGAGTCCTTCTACATGCAGTTCCTCGCAGGGCTCGAGGTCGAGCTGGCGCGCCGCTCATACGGCCTGTTGCTGCAGGTCGTACCTTCGCGCGCGGACGAGCTCGCCGCGATGGAGAAGTGGCGCCGCTCTCGACGCGTGGACGGCGTGCTGTTGGTGGATGTCGCGATGAATGATCCCCGCATCGCGCTGTCAGCCGAGCCCGGCGCGCTTCCCGCGCTCGTGGTGGCGGATCCGTCGGTTGCGGGGGGCCTGCCATGCGTGTGGACCGACGACGCGACTTCTCTTCGCGAGGCTGTGCGTTATCTCGCCGGGCTCGGCCATAGCGAGATCGTCCGAGTCGCCGGCCTCGATTCGCTTGCGCATACCCGCATTCGGGACGATGCCTTCCTCGACGAGGCGAGGCACCTCGGACTAGACGTCGCGATCCTTCGGACCGACTATTCACCTGAGTCCGGCGCGAGCGCGACGCGACGGGCGCTGACTTCGGCGACCCGGCCCACGGCTTTCGTCTACGACAACGACGTCATGGCGGTTGCCGGGCTGACGACAGCGATGGAGCTGGGTCTTCGAGTTCCCGACGACGTCTCGATCGTCGCATGGGACGATTCCGTCTTGTGCGAGCACACATTCCCGAAGCTGACCGCTCTCAGCCATGATGTCGTCGCTTTCGGCTCCCATGTCGCGCGCCGGCTCTTCGACGTCGTCGATGGGACCGGATCCGGCGCCTTCCTCGACTCCACGCCCAAGCTGACCGTCCGCGGGTCAACGGGCCCACCGCCGCGCGCTGACGCACGCGCGTCCGCGCGTTGAGACTCGCGGGGCAGACGGATCCGGGTAGCCGTCCCACGGCTCGTCGTTGATGGAGCTCGGACAACGCGAGCAGTCCGACGTGACATCGGACACGGAACCTCTAGACGGATGCGGCGAGTCGAGCGTAGAGTCCCTCGCGTGCGATGAGGGAGTCGTGATTCCCGACCTCGGCGAGGCGGCCCTTTTGCAAGACGACGATCGTGTCGGCTCTGCGTATCGTCGACATGCGGTGCGCCACGATGAGAGTCGTCCTTCCGTGGCGTGCTCGATCGAGTGCAGCTGTGACACGCGATTCTGAGATCGGGTCGAGCGCGCTCGTTGCCTCGTCAAGTACGAGGATGCGTGGTCGGCGCACCAACGCGCGGGCAATGGCCAGTCGCTGACGCTGACCGCCCGACAGAGACGACCCCCGTTCACCGACGATAGTGTCCAGGCCTCCGCCGCCCTGCAGGATGTCGAGGGCATCGGCTTCTTCGAGGGCAGCGAAGATGTCCTCGTCGCTGAGGTGAGGCGTCCCGTAGGCGACGTTGTCGCGCACCGTCCCCGCGAGGAGCGCGACCTCCTGTGGCACGATCGAGATGTGTGACCGGAAGGATCGTCGGTTCAGTGACTGCATATCGCGGTCATCTATGAGAACGGACCCGGACTCGGGGTTGACGAAACCTAACGCAGCGTTCAGCAGTGTGGACTTGCCTGATCCGGAAGAGCCGACGAACGCAACCGTCTCACCAGGGGCGATGCGGAGATTGATCCTGTCCAGTGCGGCAGGCTCCGCCGGCGAATACCGCACGACGACGTCCTTGAACTCGACAGAGCCCTCGACGCGGTCCACCGGCAATTTCCCCTCATCATCCTCGACGTCCAGTTCCTCTGCGACGTCAGAGAGCGACCTGACGGCATCGAGCCCTCTCGCGAAGATCGGTGTGACATTGAGCAACATCACAATCGAGCTTGTGAGCAGCCCGAAGTAGGTGCTGAGCAGGACGACCTGGCCGGCGGAGATGGGGAAGATCTGCGATACCGCAAGCAGTGCGGCCGTGACCAGGCACAGCAGACCCAGTACTTGGTAGGACAGCCACGACAGCGCACTGAATCGCCCATTAAGGAGGTCAAGGTCGCGACCGACCTGACGCACCGAATCTGCATGCCGGGCCACTCGCTCGGTCGCAACGTCTTCGAGACCGTGCCCTCTCGTGATCGGCATCAGGGCTGCCATTTCACTGACTTGGGCAGAGAGGCGTTCGACTTCGGAGCGGAAGGCCTCGTTCCGGGTGGAGGCGCGCCGCCTGATGAAGGCTACGAGCGCTGCGGCGACCGGTATCGCGAGGAGGAAGACCACAACAAAAGGAGGGACGGAGATGGCCGTTATGACGATCGCGCCCACCACCGTCGCGCAGGCGGAGACCACTGTGGGCAGCACCTGAGCGAGCATGAGTTCAAGGCTTTCCACGTCTCTCACGATCTTCGTCTGGACAAGCGAGGCGCTTTGTCGATTGTGGAAGCCGAGCGACAGTCGCTGGAGTCTCGAGGCCAGTCCTGTTCGCACGGCGTAGGCCAGCGTTCGAGTCGAACTACTGCTGAGGCGAACAAAAATCATCGTGAACGGGTAGTTCAAGGCCAGTACTGACAGGGCCACTGCGCCCCACGCTGCGATACGCCACGCTGGGCCGCCCGCGACAACGATGTCGATGATGGCCGCCGTGACCGGTGGGAGAACCCACACAGGGCTGTCCTTGATGACGAACGCCACCACCGCGAACGCCATCTTCTTTCGATGTGGGTGGAGTAGGCGGAGGAGTGACCTCAGCGGTTGGTCGCGGCGGACGCTACTCGCGAACGCAGACTCGCTGTCGCGGTGCGCGCGGTCTGTCGCTCTATGTCGATCCATCATAGATTCGATGCTAAAGCGCTTTATGCCCCAGGAGGATGTGTTGGTGCGTCCACGCGCGGAAACAACATCGCACGTCAGCGACCACGGCGCGCTTCCTCCATCCAGGCCGGGTGCGTCGCGGCAGCCATTCTGATCGGAACGGTCTCGAGCACCGCCGAACCTCGGGCCGCACGATGCGGATCACCGCGCAATGCCGCAGTACAGCTCCGACTTCTACAGTCTTCGCCGTGAGGGCGAGGAGGTCAGATCTGCTCGCGGCTCCTGATTCGGGCCCCCGTAGCCGATGAGGCACCGATAACCGTCGGATCGATTTCGATCCGCGATTGCGCCGACCGCCATCTGCGGCTGCAGCTCGTCGTCGCGAGTGACCGATTCAGCCGTAGTGGAGTGGCGCAACATCGGTCACCCCTGTTGAGACATCCTCGACGGCGACCGCCGACCAGGTTTCCGAGCGCGCGATCGCGCTCCCGGCCGGGTCGAACGTGCCTCTTACGATATGGAAGGGCGACTGCACCTCGATCGACGCGAACGTCTGGCTCACCGCCGAAGTCGGCGGATGAGCGCCGTGTCTCCCGAAGGTGCTCAGCGTGCGTCGAGCACGGACAGCACTGTGTCGATGATCCGTTCCGGCGCGTCCGCGGGATCGAGTCTGCCGCTGGCGACCTCCCCGCCGGCGCCGTGCAGGATCTGGTGCAGCACTGCGACAAGCCAGGATGTGGGCATGTCCTTCCTAAATTGGCCATCGGCGCGGCCGCGTTCCACCAGCGCCTCGACCCGGGCCGCCGGGCCATCGTGAAGCTGCCTGATCCGCGCTGGTGAGAGCTCCGCCTCAGCGGCGCTGATGATCGAACGGGACTGATCGACCAGCTGCCAGCTGTTCCGAATCAGCTGCGCAAGCGCCGTGCGCGGATCTCCCTTGAGGTCCACCGCCGCCAGCATCTCCTCACCCTGCGCGAGTACTCGGGACACGACCGCGTCGATCAGCGCTGGACGCGACGCGAAGTGCCCGTACAACGTCACCCTGCCAAGGCCCGCTTCTTCCGCGATCTCCGCCATCGTCGCGCTCGGCCGCCGCTGCAGGCACACGATCGAGGCGTCAAGGATGCGCTCGACGTTGCGCACAGCGTCCGCACGCCTCGCCACCGGCTTCGAGAGCGCTGTCGGCATCGGTCTGCCTTCCCATACACATGTGTATGGGTTATGTTAGCAACACAACTTGTACACGCATGTACGATTTCGGAGATGTGATGGCGACCACAACAACGCAACCATCAGCGGGCCAGCTTCACCATCGACGGGGGCGGCCAAGGCTTCCCGCACGCCTTCACGGCGGCCGCGATCGCCGCCGCGATCTCCGCGATCGCGATTCCGGCGAGACCGCGAATCCACGCCTAACGGGGCGGCATCACTTATCCGAGAGAGACGTAGGTCGAACATGAATATGCAAGACGACGCGGGCGCGCCCTACGTCGCCGCTGCGCCGGCGCGACCATGGACGAGGATTGAAGCCACCCACGACACGGTTCTACGCCGGCCGACCGTCGCCGATGTGCCCGGTATCTTCGTCGTCCACAGCGACCCAGAGGTGTACCGGTTCGACCCCCGCGAAACCCATCCTGATCCGGCGCACACGGCCCAGTTCCTCAACCCCATGCTCACGCACTGGGACGAGTACGGATTCGGGTACTGGTCGGTGCTCGTCCCTCGAACGGTGTTCCCGGGGGGCGTGGCAGCGGTCGGCGATGCTGATGACGGTCGAGTCCTCGCCGGCCTCGGCGGTGTCCAGCACCACACGATGACCGGCCAGCCGGTGCTCAACGTCTACTTTCGCTTCGCGCCCGCCGCGCAGGGACACGGGTTAGCACGAATCGTTCTCGAGCATGTCGTGTCGATCGGCCCTCTCGTCGCACCCGGTGCCGATGTGGTGGTGCGAACTCGGCCCGCGAACGTGATCGCGCGTCATGTCGCTGAACGAGCCGGATTCGTCGACGAGGGCCTAGAACCCGGCACCACCGACATGCAGCTACTGCGCTACCAAGTTCCACGACGGCACCGTGAAACAGTGTCCCATCCGCCAGTTTCGGGACCATGACTGTCAACGCGCGGCGGCGGGAGTTGACCCAGCGCAAGGCGTTGCAACGCTTCGCTCCCTGGAAGGGACCTGCCACACGCATCGACCGGGCGTTGATAGCCGCAATTCTGGCGGTCGTCATCTATGGGATGGTCCTGCGGCCCGTCACACCGTTCCTGGTCGCTCATCATCCGGTGCTGCTGGAGTTTCTTTCCGGCGACCTGGCCGTGGTGGGAATCGCTGCCGCATTCGCCCGAATCGGTGAGGCGCCGCTGTGGCTCGTGGTCATCGTCGGCGCGCTCGGCATGGTCAAGTTCGATTGGATCGCCTGGTGGGCCGGCCATCGGTGGGGACACGGCATCATCTCGATCTTCACTCCCAGCGAGCGGGTCAGGCAGTGGGCGGCGCGTGCCCGGAACCTGCCCCCAGCCTTCGTCGCGGCCGCGGTCGTGCTGGCAATGGTTCCCGGCGTTCCGACCGCGGTTGTGTTCGCGCTCGCCGGCTGGGCGGGGATGCGGCTGACCACATTCCTGCTCCTCGACTTCGTCGGAGCCCTCGCCATGAGCGGACTCGTCGGCGGCCTCGGCTTCGGGGTCGGACAGTACGCAGTCGACATCCTATTTCTGATCGACCGGTATGCCTCGGTCGTCAGCCTGAGCTTGATCGCGTTAGCGCTCCTGTTACCACTACTCAAACGAGCCGTGCGCGCCGCACACCGACACCGGTCGGAAAGAGGCAAAGAATCGCACTTGGGGCTCTTCGAGGAGAGATGAAACGCCGAGAGGGCGCAAGGCCCGGATCCGGAAGTCGCGCATGAGCACCTGCCGAGCCGTTACATCGTGCGTCGGCTGGCCGGTCGGTGTGCGAGAGGGGGATGGAAGCGGTCACAGTTTCTTCCCTGTTATTCGGCCCGTCGGGACGAGGGCGCTTCGCAGAGGCGGTCGAAAAGACACTCGGAAAGTCCTCACACGTAGTCCGCTCCACCGCGTGCATCGTCCGAGATCGAACGGCGGGGCCTGCTTTGGCCACACGGTGTGGCCAGACGAGGGCGGGTACGACGCAGCCAGCGCGGACGGAAGCATTGCCAAACTGACTGCCATTGCCGTTCTGTCACGGGTAACGCTGTGAGAAAGAACGGGTCGCGTCTCTAGACTCGGCCCATCGCCGACACTTCGAGTTCCGCGTAACCAGAGGTGTCGACATCCCGGCATACCTCTGGAATGCCTCGGGACGTGGGTGCAAATGGAATGCCCCGGGACTTGAGTTCAAATCCCACCGTCTTCCGATTCTCACCGCTGAGGACTCAGGACGACGACAAATTGGCGTGCAGCCCGCCTCCCGCGAACTCGGTGCGCAGGATGCCGCGGCGTCGGAGAATCGGCACGATCTCGTCGAGCGCGCGGTGCAGCGTGACGGGGTGCAGGTCGCCCGAGAAGATGAGCCCGTCGTTGTCGGCGTCGTCACCGAGGGCCTGGATGACGTCGGCGAGCTCTTCGGCCGTCCCGACGGTGCCGCTGATGCCGTCGCCGATGCGGCCGAGCCGTGCCTTGCCGGCGAGGATCTCGCGGAACGGCACGTCGGCGAAGGAGTCGAAGCGACCGCGAAGGCCCTTGATGGTTCCCTGCGATACGTGTTCGCCGAAGATCGCCGGGTCCAGAGGCCGGTCCAGATCAAGGGTGGTGAGATCGGTTTCGAGGTCACTGGACCATGCCTCGGCGACCGCGAGGAGTGCCGCGTCGTCGGGGTTCGCGGATGCGGCGACGATACGGTCGGCTTCTTCCGTGGAGGACGCGACGATGGGCTTGAACACGAACATCGTCTTGATGGCGCCGGGATCGCGGCCGTGTTCGACCGCGTCGGCGCGAACGCGCTCGCGGTAGCCGCGCACGGCCTCGACGTCCAGGTTCGACAGGGCGAGCTGGATGTCGGAGTTCTCACCGGCGAATCGGATGCCGCGCGGCGAGCCTCCCGGTGAGGCGATGACCGGCTCGGAGGGGAGCGGCTCGGCGTTCAGTGGACCGTCGAACGACCAGTACTTGCCGCGGTGCTCGACAGCGCGGATCTTCGTGCCGTCGGCGTAGATCTGCGTCTCGGGATCGGCGATCAGTGCTCCGTCACCCCAGCTGCGCCACAGCAGTCGCAGCGCATCGAGCCACTCCTGAGCGCGGTCGTAGGCCGCATCGTGCGGCAGGCGATCCTGGCCGAAGTGGTGGGCAGACCCGACATCGGTGACCACGTTCAGTCCGAGGCGGCCGCCGGACAGGTGCTGCAGGGAGGCGAATTGGCGGGCGGCGGTGTACGGATGCCAGGCGGCGGGGTTGGCGGTCGGGATGACGCCGAGGTGCTCGGTGGCGGCGAAGAGGTACGGGGCGAGCGTCCACGGATCGTGCTTCGGGCCCCCGTAAGCCTTGCGCACCCGGAGGTCGAGCGTGGCTGGGCTGATACCGACGGAGAGGGCGTCCTCGATGAGCACGAAGTCGAAACCGGCCTGCTCGAGTGTGCGGGCGCCCTCCTGGTAGAGCCCGGGTGTGCGCCAGTCGTAGTTCCACTCGTAATACGGGCGCGCCCATCCGTGAGGGCCGAAGCCGCGCGAGAGGAACCAGCCGAAGTGCTGCTGCTTGGTCATGCGATCCCCGCGCGCTCGAGGAGGTCGGCAGCCTGAACCGCGGCCAGTGCGCGGTCGAGATCCGCGATCAGATCCTCGACATCCTCCAGGCCGATCGAGACGCGCAGAAGTCCCTGCCCGATGCCCGCGGCGACGCGCTCGTCTTCGGTGCGGTTGACGTGCGTGGTCGAGGCGGGATGCAGGACGAGCGAGCGGACGTCGCCGAGGTGGGTCATCCGGGTGAACAGCCGCACGGAATTCGTGAACGTCTTGGCGGCATCCCTCCCGCCCCGCAGCGTGAAGGCGAACACCGAGCCCTGCCCCCGCGGAAGGTACTGCTTCGCCAATGGCCGGAAGGGGTTGGATGCGAGTCCGCTGTAGTCGACGGACTCGACAGCGGGATGCGCCTCGAGCCACTCGGCGATGCGCTGGGCGGACTCGGAGTGCCGCTGCACGCGCAGCGACAGCGTCTCGATGCCCTGGAGAAGCAGGAACGCGGTGAAGGGCGACGGCGAAGGCCCCTGCCGCAGCGCGACGACCGACCTCGCGTACGCCGAGAACGCGGCGCGGCCGAAGCGGTCGGCGAACGTGCGCCCGTCGGGGCCGACGTCGTCCGAGAGGTGCGGGTAGCGGCCGTCGGTCGCGGTCCAGTCGATCCTGCCCGCGTCGACGATGACACCTCCGAGAACCGTGCCGTGGCCGGCGAGGAACTTGCTCGCAGAGTGCACCACGATGTCCGCACCATGCTCGATCGGTCGCAGAAGGTAGGGCGTGGCGAGTGTGTTGTCGATGATCAACGGGATGCCGTGGCGCTGGGCGACGGTGGCGACGGCACGGATGTCGAGGATGTCGTTCTTGGGGTTCGGGATCGACTCGGCGAAGAGCACTCGTGTCTCCGGCCGGATGACCGCCTCCCACGCCTCCGGGTCGTTCGCGTCACCGACGAAGGAGGTCGTGATGCCCAGTCGGGCGAAGTTGTCGCGGAAGAGCTCGCGAGATCCTTCGTAGATGCTGTTCGCCGACGCGATGTGGTCGCCTGCGCCGACCAGGGCGAGCACCGCGGTGGAGACGGCGGCTTGGCCGCTCCCGACGAGAAGCGCATCCGCGCCGCCCTCGAGGTCGGCGATGCGCCGCTCGACCGCCGCGCTCGTCGGGTTGCCCGCCCGTGAATAGCTGTAGCCGTCATCGGCCTGGGCGAACCGTTCGTTCGCCTGATCGAAGTCGTCGAACACGAATCCGGCGGTCAGATAGATCGGTGTCGCGCGCGGGCGGTGAGACTGGTCCGGTTCCACGCCGGCGTGGATCTGCCGGGTCGCGAACCCGAGCCCCTCAGCGGGCATCGACGTTCGCTCCCTCGTTGGCGGGCGAGTCTTCCTCAGCCTGCGAGTTCAGGACGGCGAGGTGCATCGCGTGCCATATCTGAAGAGGGGGGATCGAACGCCGGGCAACCATGAAGGGAGAATAGAGCCGCCCTCGGGGCCCCTCCGATCGGTGCGTCACCCGAGGAAACACAGCTCGTCATCTCGCGTCACAGAGAACTCTTCACTCACGGGGTCGGATGCGAGAGCCCTCCGTCTCGAGCCATTCGGCGACGATGACCCGTCGATCGTCGATGGCGGATGCCGGGAAGGCGAGTCCGCGGCTCGGTACCGAGGCCCCGAGTTCGACCAGCAACGGTCGCAGCGTGTGCTCCACAGCGAGGGCGTGCGTCGGCGCGCCGATCGTCATCACCGGGATCGCGGTCACCGCGGCCAGTCCGGAAGTCGGATAGCGGTCGAGGAACGCCTTGAGCAGGCCGGTGTACGCCGCCTTGTACGTCGGGCTGGCGACGATGAGGATGTCCGCCGCCGCGACGCGTGAGAGTAGTGCGTCGACGTCCTCGTCGGGGAATCGGAACAGCATCTGCGCGACATCAGCGAGATCGATGGTGGGCTCGGCATGAGCACCTGTCCGCTCGGCCAGCTGGCCGGCGAGCTCCTCCGCGACGAGCCGGGTGCGCGAACCGGGTTGCGGGTTGCCGACGAGAACGACGATGGACGACATGGGTTCCTCACTGGCGGGGTCGGGAAGACCTGGTTCTTCCGCGCCAGGCTAGGGTCCTCGCTGCCGAGGGGCACCGCTGTGCGACGAACTGTGACGTCCGGTCCTGGCCGCTTTGTTTCGTCGATGGTCGGCGGATTGCGCTCTGTTTCACGACGCCGCCACATGCCGCGTGACGATTCGGACACTCGATACATGCCGCTCCTGATCACCGCGCTCGAGCTGGCCTCCGAGCTCAAGGCGGGGCGCAGCGTGCGGCTGCTGGACGTGCGGTGGCGTCTGAACCTGCCGGAGGGGCGACCGGGGTATGTGTCGGGTCATCTTCCCGCCGCCGTCTACGTCGACCTGGAGCGAGAACTGGCAGACCGCGGCCATCCGGAGGTCGGACGATACCCGCTGCCGCGACATTCCGCCCTTCAGGACTCCACGAGACGCTGGGGGATCCGCGAGGGCGACCTCGTCGTCGCGTACGACGACAACGATGCGGTGCCGGCCGCGCGTGCGTGGTGGCTCCTCCGCGACAGAGGCGTGGATGTGCGGGTTCTCGACGGGGGCATCCGCGCCTGGGTGGCGGCCGGTCTTCCTATCGAACGGGGTGACGTGCTGCCGCCGCGGGGCGACATCATCCTTCCCGAGCGCGATCCAGGGGTCGCGACCATCGATGATGCGGCACGAGCACCCGCCTCGGGGTACCTCATTGACGTCCGGTCCCCCGAGCACTACCGGGGTCAGTCGACCCGACTCGACGACGTGGCCGGCCATGTCCCGGGCGCCGTCAACATACCGACCGTCTCGCACATCGCGCCCGATGGGACACTCCGGCCGGCCGAGGACATCCGCGCGACGATCGCCGCGGCGTCCGTCGATCCGAGTGCGCAGATCACGCTCTACTGCGGCACCGGGATCGCTTCTGCGCACTCGGCGCTCGCGTTCGCCCGCGCGGGGATCGATACGCGCATCTACGTCGGATCCTGGAGCCAGTGGACCCTCTCCTCCACCCGGCCGATCGCGCTCGGCCCCACGCCGTCCGCCGCGCTGCTCGGATGGTGACGACTCGTACGCCTCGCGCCCCTCTCGGGTGGTGTGGGTACCTGTGTTACGCCGCACTTGCATGCCCGTGGTGAAGGGTTCATCGTCAGGACGACTGCATGCCACCCGAACCCGATGGATCTTCGATGAGTGTTATCTCCCCGGTCTCTCACCGGCCCGCTGCCGCATCGGAGTCGGCCGAGTCCGATGCGGACTGTCCCGTCGGCCTGACATTCCGTGTCGAGCGCACGCCGTTCGACGAGACGTACGTGCCGCCCCGCAGTACCCGGCTGACCACCAACTACGCCAATCTCGCCCGAGGTGAGCGCCGCCAGGAGAACCTGCGCAACGTCCTCACGATGATCGACGCGCGCTTCAACGATCTCGCCGATTGGGACAATCCCGACCGCGACCGCTACCGCGTCGAACTCCAGATCGTCTCGGTGGGTCTTCAGATCGACAGCACCGACGAAGCCGATCTGGAAAACCCCGCCTTCCCGCTCATCGAGATGCTTCAGACGACGATCGTGGACCGGCGGCTCGGCCGGCGCATCCCCGGGATCGTCGGCAACAACCTGTCGTCGTATGTGCGCGACTACGACTTCAGCATCCTTCTGCCCCGTCTCGCCGGAGAGGGCCCGAGCGGGAGCATCCCCGAGACCTTCGGACAGCTGCATGGAAACCTGTTCCGCGCCTTTCTCTCCTCCGACGCGTACACCCGCGCTTTCGACACGTCGCCCGTTGTGTGCCTCAGCGCGTCGAGCACGAAGACCTACCACCGGACGGACAACCGTCACCCCCTCCTGGGTGTGGAGTACGTGCAGGACGAGTACTCGTTCACCGACACCTACTTCGCCAAGATGGGACTGGGCGTCCGCTACTTCATGCCGCCCGGCAGCGTCGCGCCCCTGGCGTTCTACTTCCGCGGCGACCTTCTGAGCGACTACGGGATCCTTCCGCTCATCGCGACGATCAGCACCATGGAGACGTTCCAGAAGATCTATCGACCCGAGATCTACAACGCCAACGCCGCCGCGGGTGCGCGATATCGTCCGAGTCTGGAGCACACAGACTTCTCCACGACGCAGGTCACCTATGACCGGGACGAGCGCGCGCGTCTCGCCGTCGAGCAGGGAAGATTCGCCGAAGAGGTGCTCATCGCCCCCCACGGGGAGAGGTTGCAGCGGTGGTCCGACCTGCAGACCGCTCAGACCGGCGATCCGGGAGAGAAACGGTGACACGAGACATCCCGACCAGGCTCCTTCCCACCTCGACGGCGGGCAGCCTGCCGAAGCCATCGTGGCTCGCACAGTCGGAGACCCTGTGGTCGCCCTGGAAACTGACCGGCGAGGAACTTGCCGACGGCAAGCGGGACGCGCTGCGACTCTCCCTCGCCGATCAGCTCGACGCGGGCCTGGACATCGTCGGTGACGGGGAGCAGACACGGCAGCACTTCGTCACCACCTTCATCGAGAATCTCGTCGGGGTGGATTTCAAGAACCGGGCCACGGTGAGAATCCGGGATCGATACGACGCGGCTGTGCCGCGGGTCGTCGGAGATGTCTCGCGGGGCGCGCCGGTGTTCGTCGATGATGCCCGGTTCCTGCGCGCGCACACCGACCAGCCCATCAAGTGGGCTCTTCCCGGTCCGATGACCATGGTCGACACCCTCTTCGACGCGCACTACCGCAGCCGGGAGAAACTCGCGTCGGAGTTCGCCGGAATCCTCAATCAGGAGGCCAAGGACCTCGCCGCCGTCGGTGTCGACATCGTGCAGTTCGACGAGCCCGCCTTCACGGTGTTCCACGACGAGGCGAACGACTGGGGGATCGCCGCGCTGGAGCGCGCCGCATCCGGGTTGTCCTGTGAGACCGCGGTGCACATCTGCTACGGGTACGGCATCGAGGCCAACACCACGTGGAAGAAGACGCTCGGATCCGAGTGGCGCCAGTACGAGGAGACCCTTCCCACCCTGCAGCGGTCGAGTCTCGACATCCTTTCTCTCGAGCGTCACAACTCCCGCGTGCCGATCGAGCTTCTCGACCTCGCCCGGGGGAAGAAGCTCATGGTCGGCGCGATCGACGTTGCGACGAACACCGTCGAGACGCCGGAGGAGGTCGCCGACACGCTGCGCAGCGCGTTGCGTTTCGTCGATGCCGACAAGCTCTACCCGTCCACCAACTGCGGCATGGCACCGCTGGCGTCGAGCGTCGCGCGCGGGAAGCTGGCCGCGCTGTGCGCCGGGGCGAAGATCGTCCGGTCCGAGATCTCGGATGCTGTGGGCACGCCCTTCGCGTCGCTCGCCGCGCTGCGCACCGACGGATGACAGCTCATCGCTCAGCCGATGCCCACCCGTTCGATCGGATGGGGCGGCCTGAGCTCGATCGTCCGGAAAGCCGGAAGTGGAGCCTGCGTCCCGGCGCCATAGGCGCGTGGGTCGCCGAGATGGACTTCGGTGTCGCTGCGCCCGTCACGAACGCCCTTCACCGCGCCATCGACGAGGGCACGCTGGGCTATCTCTCACCGCCCCTCGCCGCACAGCTCGGCGAGGCGACGGCGGAATGGATGCGCACGGAGTACGGGTGGGACATCGATCCGCAGCAGGTCCATGCCGTCTCCGATGTGATGGCGGCGTTGGGTGTCGCGGTCACCGAGTACGCCCCGGCAGGCTCGCCGGTGATCGTTCCGACGCCCGCCTACATGCCCTTCCTGACGTACCTGCCGACCATCGGTCACCCGGTGGTGGAGGTGCCGGGCGTCGTCGTCGACGGGCGGTGGCGGCACGACCTCGACCGGATCGACGCGGCCTTCGCCGCGGGCGCGCGAACGCTCATCCTGTGCAATCCTCATAATCCGACCGGAACCGTCCTGACCCGTGCAGAGCTGAGCGAGCTCGCTCAGATCGTCGAGCGGCACGGTGGGCGCGTGTTCGCCGACGAGATCCACGCCCCCCTGCGGTACGACGGCGTTGCGCACGTTCCCTACGCGTCGCTGTCCGACGCGACGGCGGCGCACACCATCACCGGCACGAGCGCATCGAAAGCGTGGAATCTCGCGGGGCTCAAGACCGCGCAGCTGATCACCTCCAACGACGCCGATCAGGCCGCCTATCGCCGCTTCGGATTCGCGGTGCAGCATGGGGCGGCGACGCTCGGAGTGGTGGCGGCGATCGCCGCCTACCGCGACGGGCGAGGGTGGCTCGAGGACGTCATCCATTACCTCGATCAGGAACGGCACGACCTGCAGAGCCTGCTCGCTGAGCACCTTCCGGGCGCTCGATACCGGGTACCCGAGGCGACCTACATCGCGTGGATCGACACCGCCGCACTCGATCTTCCCGGACCGCCCGCGGAGTTCTTCCGCGATCATGCAGGTGTCGTGCTGACCGAGGGAGCGCTGCTCGGCCAGGGGTACGAAGACTTCGTCCGGATCGTCTTCGCCACACCGCGGCCGATCCTCGCCGACGCGGTCCGCGCGATGGGAGATGCGGTGCGGAGGGGAGCGAGGGGATGACCGGCGGCGGAAGCGGTGGGCTGAGGAACGTCGCCAGAACCGCCGCCGTCCAGCCGGTGCCGTCGACGGTGGTCTGTGACGTGACGAGGGCGTACGCCACGAGCTTCGCGCCCGCCGTGGTCCGCGAGACCTGACCGTACCGACCGACCGGGTGGTCGGTCGGTACGGTAGAGTGTCTGTATGCGCGACGTCATTCTCGATGCTGCTCGGCGGTTGCTGTTGGCGCGGGGGGTCATGCCGTCGTTGAACGCGGTGGCTGAGGCCGCGGGGGTGTCGAAGGGTGGGCTGATCCACCACTTTCCGTCCCGCGCTGCGCTTATCGCAGGGCTGGCCACCGTGGCGATCGATGACGTCGACACGGCGATGAGCGCGGCGGCCGCATCCCATTCCGCTGCGGAGACCTGGTTGCGGCTCTCTCTTCCGGGGGTGGAGGAGCGGGAGCTGCTGCAGGGCTTGGCGGCCGCGTTTCGGCCCTCCGACCCTGCGATGCAGGGGATGCTCGATGACGCGCGGGCCGCGATCGCCCGGTGGGAGTCGCTGATCGCAGCGGAGGTGGGTGATCCGATGCGTGCGCGGGTGATCCGGCTGGTCGGCGACGCGCTCGTGGCCAATGCCGTCGCCGGACTGGATGCGGGAACGGACCACATCGACGAACTGGCAGCCTTCCTCATCGGTGACGGCCCGGGGACGGATGCCGGCCGGTGAGTGCCGCACTTCTCCTCGGCATCGCGGGACTTGCGCTGCTGGACTCGCTTAATCCGGCCACGATCGTCGCCGTGACGCTCATTCTCATCGCTGCACCACGGCGGCCAGGGCTCGTCGCGGGCGCGGCGGTGCTGGGCGCCGCGCTGACGGTGTTCACCGTGGGGTCAGCGCTGTTCTTGACAGCGGGGGCAGCCGCCGGAGCGGTGAACGGGATCGTGACAGGCCTCCGGTTCGTCGCCTTCGGTGCGGCGGGCATCGCTCTCATCGTGGCCGGGGTTCGCCGATTCCGTGACCGCGAGCGTCGCCCGATCGTCCTGCCGACGTGGTTCAGCCCGTGGACGGCACTTCCGTTCGGGGTGGTGTTGACCGCCGCCGATCTGCCGAACGCCTTCCCGTACTTCATCGCGATCGAGCGTCTGGTCGCCACCGGGACGGGCGTGGGGGCAGGGCTTCTGGTGATCGCCGGCTACACCGTCATCTACTGCCTTCCCTGTCTTGTTCTGCTGGCGGTGGGGCTCCTCGCCCGGCGGCGCGTGCAGGAGCGACTGCAGGCCCTGGTGCGAAAGCTCGGGACAGGCACCGTCAAGAGATCGGCGGCCATCGGCGTCATCCTCATGCTGTGCGGGGCAGCGGTCATCTCCGTTCCCTTCTGGATCTCGTGAGTCGCCGGCGGACGAAGGCTCCGGTGTGCGTGGTCCAGGTCCGTCGTCAGCGGTCGCCCGGGACCGATGGATGATGCCCTTTCCCTCGGTCCGAACAGGGTTCACACTTATGGCGAAGGACGCGAGGAGGGCCATGGCCGAGGGCACGCAAGCGGATCCGTGGGTGCTGAAGACGCCACCGGGCAGCTCGGAGTACACCATGTACCGGGACGGCGACCAGCTCGTCTGCCAGGTGGGCAGCACTCGGCTCACCTATCGGGCGCGCGCGATCGAGGATCTTCACGAATGGCTCCTCGCGCAGCAGGACTGGGTGCTGCTCGGCGCCGCGGACGAGAACAAGCCTGCGGCGCCGGGAACCGTCGAGGCCTGGGGGCGGAGCGAGAGCAATCCGGTCGGTGGCTGGTACGGCACTCGGAAGGGATACCGGGGGCGGTTCGGCATGTACCTGCCGCCGCTCCTCGAGGCCCTGGGGATGGTCGAGCTCGAGCACGGGGCGCGGAACAACAGAGTCCGAGCCATCCCGGCGCCATGAAGGAGAGCGCCGCGTCGAGACTGACTAATCCTCTCTGTGGCGCCTCCGGATGCGGAGCCGCGCGCGGCCGTGAAGCCGATGGATCACCCAGTTGACTCGACTGCCCGCAACCGCCGGGTGTCGTGAGGCTTGTCGCACAGCGTTCTGCAGACCATCGCGCTCGCGGCATCCGCGGGCACATAGACCATGAACAGCAGTCCTTCCCCGACGAGTTCCATCGATTCGTTCGTGAAGGAGATCTCGCCGTGGGTCGGGTGGGCGAAGCGCTTTCGCGGTGACCTGCGGACGACCACGTCGTTCTGGTTCCACCAGTCCACGAACTCTGTGCTCTCCGCTCGCAACTCGGCCAACAGCGACATCAACCGGCGGTCGTCCGGGTAGCGCACGGCGGCCGCCCGCAGGTAGGCCACCGTCTCCCTCGCGATCGATTCCCAGTCGATCCAGAGCTCGCGCATCCGCGGGTCCATCAGGGTCATCCACGCGAGATTCCGATGCTCGGGCGGCAAAGTGGCGGGGTCGATCCACAGGATGCTCGTCGCGTCGTTCCACGCGACGAAGTCGCCCGGCGGCGTGACGACGTACGCAGGATCCGGCATCAGGGTGTCGAGCAGCGACCTCACGGATTCCCGGGTCTCGGAGGTGTAGCTCTGCGGTTCGGTGAGACCGGCCAGCAGGAAGAGGTGGGACCGCTCGGCCGGGGTGAGCCTGAGGGCGACAGCCAGGGCGCGGACGATGGATGGCGACGGGTGCTGGTCGCGGCCCTGCTCGAGCCGGGTGTAGTAGTCGACACTCACCCCTGCCAGGACGGCGACCTCTTCGCGACGCAGGCCTTCGGTGCGGCGCTTCGCATGAACGGGAAGCCCCACGTCGGCCGGCCCGACCCGCTGACGGCATGCGCGAAGATAGGCCCCCAGCGAGTCATCCTCTGCCATCGCACCATTATCGATCCGCCCGACCGCGCTCGGGGTGGCCCTGCCAGGGCCACCCGCGCGCGGCAGCCGAACCGCGACCTGGGCGGCGCCGAAACGCTCGGCCACGCTCGAAGTCAGAGCCCGCAGCCCGCGGGTGGAGGAGGAATCATGAAGACCATCTGGATCGAGCTGGCCGCCCTCGACATCGATCGCGCCAACCGCTTCTACGCCGCCGTGTTCGGCCACGACCCGATCGATGTCGCCCGTGGCGACGGGAGAGCCATCGTCATCATTCCCGGCGATCCCGTCGTCTCGCTCAACGAGACCACCGGTTTCCTCCCCGACGGTCACGGGACGCTGCCGTACTTCGACGTCGATGCGTCCGCGAGCGAGGCGGTGGCGACCGTCATCGAGGCGGGTGGATCCGTCGTCGAGTCGATCAGCGAACGGCCGGGATACGGCTTCTTCGCCCTCGTCGCCGACACCGAAGGCAACCACTTTTACGTGCATTCGAGCACGCGATGAGGATCGCGGTCCTCGGAACCGGTCGGATGGGGCGCGCCCTCGTCGGTCATCTGCTGGCGGCCCGACACGACATCCGGCTCTACAACCGCACTCCGGGTCACGCCGCCGAGCTGGTCGCCTCCGGTGCCGCCCTCGCGACGACGCCGGAGCGGATGCCGTCCGAGATGCCGACGTCGTGCTCTCGGTGCTGTTCGGGCCCGCCGTCGTACGCGAGGTGATCGTGGATGCCGGCCTGACGATCCCGGCGGGATGCCTGTAGATCGACGTCACCACCGTCGGGCCCGCCGATGCGGACGACTTCGCGGCTTGGGGGAGCGCGCGGCATCCGACACGTGCACACGCCCGTGATCGGGTCGGGGCTCTGCCTCGAGACCGTCCTGCGCGTGCTCGAGCAGACCCCGCTGGCGGGTGTGGTGGCGGCGAAAGGTCCGACGATCAGGGAAGCGGGCTTCGCCGACGCGCAGTTCACCGTCGACGCCCTCGCGAAGGACGCGGCCCTCGCGATCGCGGCATCGGATGTCCCGCTGCCCGCTCTGCGGGCTGCCGAGGCCAACCTCGCTCAGCACCAGGCCGTGGGGCAGGGTGGCTGGGACCTCTCGGTGATGGCATCACGGCGGGAAGAAGAAGGGGATGTCACTGCCTGCATCCGCTGATCAGTCATGACGACATCCGCCCCCTCGAGGCTCACCCCTGCGCGGCTCGGATCGACTTCTCGAGCCACTCGCTCATCAAGGACCGCTCAGCGGTGCTCAGCCCGGGGAGCTCGGGGACGAGTGTGGCGAATCGGACGATGATCGAGGTGGCGGGCTCCGCGTCGTCGGCGACGCGGTCTTGCCGGCAGATCTGTGCGAGCACCGCGTCGAGGAGGGCGTCGGAGAGTCCGACGTCCCTGTGCTGCGGCGGCATCTCCCGCAGTGCCTGCACAGCGCCGACGCCGGCGGCGTGGACCATGTCCAGGGCCCGCTGCTCGCTGACCCGGAGCAGTCCGGCACCCGCGAGGCGGTGGATGCGACCGCGCAAGACCTCGATCCCGGCCGCGATGGCGGGGGATGTCTCACCGCGGGCGCCCATCAGCCGGATGAGTTCGGGGTTCGACAGGCCGAAGTCGATCTGACTGCGCCATCCTGCGACCAGTGCGCGGACGGGGTCGTCCTCGTCGGCATCGTGCGATGCCTTCGCTGCGACGTGCAAGGCCATCGCATGCTCGGCGACGGCGTCGAGGAGGCCGTCCTTGTCGCCGAACAGCCGATAGATCGTGGGCGCCTGCACTCCGGCAGCCTCCGCGACCCGACGGGTCGTGACCGCGGCGACGCCTTCGTCCCGGAGAAGCCGATGGGCCGCCTCGATGATCTGCGTGCGCAGCTCGGCGCGAGGGGACGTCTTCGAATCGACCGGCATTTATCAACGTTATCAAGTTCCACGTTTCGTTGGAAACGCGCTGTGGTACGGTCGACGTTATCAAGGAAAACAACGAAGGAGTAACAGTGATAATCGTGACGGGTGCTACGGGAAATCTCGGCGGACGGATCGTGCAGCAACTCCTCGCGCGGGTGCCCGCGGAGGAGATAGGGGTGAGCGTCCGAGATGCGAGCAGAGCGTCGGCTCTGGCGCAGAGGGGCGTCCGTGTTCGGACGGGCGACTTCACCAGACCGGCGACGTTGGAGCACGCCTTCCAGGATGCTGACCAGGTCTGCGTCGTCTCCGCTGCCATCCGCGGTGGCGGCGCGTTCGAGGCGAACAGATCGGCCATCGACGCAGCGATCGCCGTCGGCGCGGCGCGCATCCTGTATACGAGCCACCAGGCGGCCTCCGCTGACTCGCTCTTCCCGCCTCAGCACGCTCACGCCGCCACCCAGACCTATCTTGCGCAGCAGGCCGTGCCGTTCGTCGCGCTGCGGAACGGGTTCTATGCCAACGCGCTGGGGATCCATCTGCCAAGCGCGTTGTCCACCGGGCAGATCATCGTCCCCGAAGACGGGCCCGTTTCCTGGACCGCGCACGATGACCTCGCCGAGGCTACTGCGCTCGCTCTGACCCGTGCCGACACTGTCGACGGGATCTCGCCTCCCCTCACCGGCTCCGCGTCCCTCGACCTCGGCGCCGTCGCGGGCCTCCTCAGCACCCTCACGGGACGCACGATCACGCGCGTCACCGTCTCCGACGAGGAATGGCGGGCGATGGCGATCGCCCGGGGGCTCTCGCCTCTGGTGGCCGACTTCTCCCTCGGCATGTTCCGTGCCGCCCGCAGGGGCGAATTCGATGCGGTCGATCCCACCCTCGAGCGGATGCTCGGACGCCCGACGCTGCCTGTCGAGCACACTCTGAGAGAACTTCTCGAGTCGCACGCCTCGACGTCGGCCGGAAACCGTCGCGAGACGATGCGGCTCGATCCTCCTCGTGCCACGGCGTGACGCCAGCCGCCTCAGGGCTGCAGCCGCTCGACCTTCCAGGCGCCCTCATCGGCCGCCCGCGTGAAGACGAGCCGGTCGTGCAGCCGCGACGTGCGGCCCTGCCAGAACTCGATGCGGCGGGGTCGCAGGCGATATCCGCCCCAGCGCGACGGGCGCGGGACCTCGCGTCCCTCGGGGTAGGCCGTTTCGACCTCGGCGACCCACGCCTCGAGCTCCCCGCGCGACCCGATCGGCTGCGACTGCGCGCTCGCCGTCGCCGCCACACGCGACCCGTGCGGACGCGACGCCCAGTAGGCGTCGGACTCGGCGTCATCCACGAACGCCACCTCGCCGGTGACGTTCACCTGCCGGTGCAGCGCGTACCAGGGGAAGAGCAGCGTCGCCACGGGGTGGGCGGCGAGCGCGCGACCCTTCCGTGACGATCTGTCGGTGTAGAACACGAACCCGTCGGCGTCGACGGCCCGCAGCAGCACGGTCCTGCTCGAAGGCGTGCCGTCGGCGTCGACGGTGCCGAGCACCATCGCGTTCGGTTCGTAGACGCCGCGCGCGGCGGCGTCCTCGAGCCACGCCGCGAACTGCGCGATCGGATCGTCGGCGACATCCGATTCGACCAGGCTCTCGTTGCCATAGTCGGTGTGTCGGGCGAGGGGGTCGGTCACAGCACCGACCCTAAGCGATGGTACGACTGCAGCAGCCGTCGACTGACCTGTTATGACCCCGGACTCGTCACTGTCGCATCGTTCTCCGGCTGAGCCGGTGGATCCGGAATCGGCACGACCGCGATCGGCACGCCGGGGCCGATGAACAGCAGCGCCTCGCGCCGTTCACCCTCCCCGTCGTTGACGGTCAGCCACCCCCCGTGGTCGGCAACCGCCTGAGTGATCTCTCGGGTGAGGTCCTCGGGCGTCCGACCGCCGACACTGAAGAGCTGACCACCGTAGATGATGTCGATGCGTTTCATCAGATGACCCCCACCTCGTCGAGGCGGAGCTGGTCGCTCTGCGGTTCGGGGACGATGTATAGCCCGGTCGGCGAGTTGGCCGTATAGGCCAACGCCTCGATCCACGCCCGGTTCACCGCCGGACGGCGGCTGCCGTAGAACTTGTAGACGATGGAGCACCGCGGGTGCACCCACACGGTCGTCCGGCCGTCGCCGATGCTGCTGTCGTCTTTCCAGGTGAAGTTGAACGCCTCGCCACGCCGCAGTTTCGCGGCGATCACCATCTGCAGGTGGAGCAGCAGACGGTCTTCGAAATCGACCTTCACGAGGCCGTCATAGATGAACTTTCCCACCGGTCACCTCCTGGGTTTCGGTGTTCGTCAGGTAGGGGGATACCTTCTACGCTGAACGCCGGCCACCCCGGTGACAACGTGGTTGACCCCCGAGCATCCTTGGTGATAGCACGATGCCCCCGGGTCAGAAGTCGTCCTCGCCGTACACCTCGTCGCCGTGCATCAGGTCCGGCCACTCGGCCACCGACGGCTGCAGCCTGTTAGCGCGTCGCTGCAGCTCGTCGACGAGGTCGGGGTCGTTGATCTCGTCGATCGATTCCGCAACAGGGGTCGTGTACAGCTGACTCGCCGGTCCGAGCAGGAAGTGAGCCAGCCCGGGCGCCCCGCCCTGCTCGAGGACGGGGATGGTCACGACATCCGAGGTATGGGTGTCGGCCAGCGCCCGTGCGTAGCGCAAGACGGCCTTGCTCACCTCGTCCGACGTGAGCACGTAACTGCCCGAGTAGTGAAGTCGTCGCATTGTCCTCATCTCCTCGATGACGGGTGGTGCCGGGTCGACCGTCCCCGGCACCACCTGAGCGGTGATCGACCTCAGCCTGCCAAGTGCTGCCGAGACGTGTCGGCCTGGCCCTTGACCTCTGCCGCGGCGGTGGTCGCCTCGTCTTTGACCGTGCCCGCCGAATCGATCGCGGACTCCTTCACCGCGGCCGCCGCCTCCTTCACAGGCTCGCGCAGGTGTGACCCCGCCTCCTTGGCGACCTCGGTCACCTCGTCGACGAGCGGCTGTGCCTTGTCTTTCACGGTGTCGGCGAGTTCCTTCTCCTTGGCCGATGCCGGAACGAGGGAGGCGACGAGCAGGCCTGCCGCGAAGGCCATCAGACCCACGGCCAGGGGGTTGCCCTCGGCCTTCGTCGCGACCCGGTGGGTCGCAGAGCCGACCGCGTCACCGGCGCCGGCGAGTGTGGAGCCTGCGTCATCCGCGGCCCCCATCAATCGGTCACGGACCGATCCCACGACACCCTTCACTTTGTTCGTCTGGCGCTCCATGATCTTCGACGGCGAGACCTTATCAGCCAGAGCATCGACGTCGCCGCCGAGCTCGCGCCGGGTCCGCTCGATATCGGCGCGGATGGCTTCCGGTGAATCACTCATCGGTTCTCCTCATTCCTTCTCAACGTTTCGGGGATTTCCTTGAGGGTCTCCACGGTCTGCGGAGCTCCCTGCACCTTCTTCATCTCGCCGCGTCCGACGGCGAAGAGGACCAGGGCGATGGCCGCCCAGATCACGGCCACGATGACGGCGGCCCATCCTCCGCCGATCAGGAGGGACAGCGCCCACCACAGTGCGACCGACAGGAAGAAGATCGCCATCATCGCGGCGTATGCCGCGCCGCCCAACTCACCGACGCCCTTGGCGGTCTTGCCCGCCGACTCCTTCAGCTCGGCCTTGGCGAGGGCCACCTCCTGACGCATCAGGGTGGAAACGTCTCGCGTCACCTCGCCCAGGAGGTCGCCGAGCGAGGTTGTCGCGGCCTTGTGCTCAGAGGGAGTCGCGTCGGACATCGCCGTCCTCCGTGACGGGGTGGGTGGGCCCTGCGGCGCCCGCGGTCGACTGCGCGTAAATCGGAGTCGGCTCGGCGACAGACAGCTCATCCGCCGCACCACCGACCGTCGGCTCGATGAGGCTCGCATCCGACACCGGTGATGCCGTTCGCTGCGGGGCGGCTCCCGCGGCATCCGACTTCTTGGCATCCGCCGCATTGGTGGCGAGGGCACGGGTGAGGCGGCCCACCACGACCCCCGCGATCGCGGCGCTGAGGATGAACACACCGGGGCGGCGTCGGGCGAAGCGCTTGACCTCGTCGAGCACGTCCGCCGGCTCACGGTCGCTGAGCCAGGCCGACGCCGATGAAACCCGACTGGACACCTGGCGGACGAGATCGGCTGCGAAGGAATCGGATTCTGCGCGGTCCGCCATGCTCTGAAGATCGCCGCCGACGGTTCGCAAGCCGCTTGCCACCCGCTGCTGCTGGGTCCGTGCCTGGTCCTTCAGTTCCTGCTGCGACTGTGCGAACAGGTCCTTCGCCTGAGACTTCGCCTCGTGGGCGACCGACGCGGCTTCGGTCTTGGCAACGTCGACGACAGCCTTCGCCTCGCCGCCAGCGGTGTGCGCGAGATCGGACGCTTCGCTCTTGGCCGTGTCGAGGGTGCCCGATGAACCCGGAGCCCCGCCAGTCGTCCCCGACACGCTCGTGTCGCTGTAGTTGGACATCGCTCTTCCTTTCTTCACCTGATCGTTGCGATCGGGTGACGGCCAGTTCTACGCAAACCCGTGCGAAGAGAAAGCCCCCTTGCCAAATGCGGTTGCGCTCGCTATCTCCCGCGCGCGCAGGGTGCGGGAGACTACGGCGACCACCCTGACGGCGCAACCCCGAAGACGGCCACTGGTTCCCCTGGTTAGCGTCCCCGCATGACCTCCCACCCGTATGACGACCGCGACGGCGCTACTGGCCGCCGATCCGAGCCTGCTGAGGCGCAGGGCACCCCGTCGAACCTGCGCGACGACGTCCTGGCCAGAGAGCGCGAACGCTTCGGCGGCATGAGATTCGGTGTCGCATTCTTCGGCTGGCTCACCGCCACCGGAACCGCGGTCCTTCTGACCGCTCTCGTCGCGTCTGTCGGGGCTGCAGTCGGGGTGCAGACACGACCCGTCGACGACGCCGCGGAGGCCGTTGGATCCGCGCCCGTGCTGACGACTGTCATCGGCGCCGTGCTCATCGCACTTGTGCTCTTGATCGCCTACTTCGCCGGCGGTTACGTCGCCGGACGGATGGCGCGCTTCAGCGGAGCGAAGCAGGGGATCGCCGTGTGGATCTGGGCGATCGTCGTCGCCCTCGTCGTCGCGATCATCACTGCGATCGCGGGCAGCCAATGGGACATCCTGGCGACGCTCGACAGCTTCCCCCGCATCCCGGTAACGCCCGAGACCGCCACACTCACCGGCATCCTCACGGCCGTCGGCGCGGCGATCGTCGCCCTCGTGGGCGCCGTCCTCGGCGGGATGGCCGGGATGCGCTACCACCGTCGCGTCGACCGCGTCGGGTTCGGCAGGTCGACGACCGCGTCCTGACCGGTCGCTTCCCCGCGATGGCACGCATCGGCACCTCCGGCTGGAGCTACGACCACTGGAACGGCGTGCTCTACCCGCCGGGTCTTCCCTCCCGCGAGCGTCTCGCGCACTACGTCCGTGAGTTCGACACAGTCGAGGTGAACGCCACCTTCTACCGCTGGCCTCGCGACATCACTTTCGCGGGCTGGCGGGCGCGTCTGCCGGCCGGGTTCCGGATGACGGTGAAGGCTCCCCGAGGGCTCACCCATGGGCGGAGGCTGCATCAACCCGAGCAGTGGCTCGACCGCGTAGCGGTCGGATTGCATGCGCTCGCCGACCGGCGCGGACCCCTTCTCGTGCAGCTGCCGCCCGACATGGAGCGCGACGACGAGCGCCTCGACTGGTTCCTGCGTCGCACCCCGTCGTGGATGTGTCCGGTAGTGGAGTTCCGTCACGCGTCGTGGCACGAAGAGGAGGTCTTCTCCCTCCTCGAGCGTCGCGGCGCCGCCTACTGCGTGATGAGCGGTGCGGGGCTGGCCTGCATCCTGCGCGCCACCGCGTCCCTCGTCTACGTCCGGTTGCACGGACCGGATACCGGCGCGCTCTATGCCGGCTCATACTCCGACGCCGACCTGACGTGGTGGGCCGAGCGCATCCGCGAATGGGAGGCCCAGCGGCACGAGGTGTACGCCTACTTCAACAACGACGGCGCCGGAAACGCGGTGCGCAATGCCCGAACGCTCCGGTCATTCCTCGCCTGATCCGCCCGATTGCGCGGCCCCGGTGCGAAGACGGCGGCCTTCCTCGACATCCCGGCGCTCCTTCTCGGCAGCCTTGTCGCTCTTCCGAGTGTCGCGGGGCGGTAGCTGGATGTCCTTCTCGGCGGCGATCCCGCCCTGCAGCTCGCGGCCCCGTTCGAGCTCGGCGTCGAACTCGGCGCCGAAGAGAAGTGCGAGGTTGGCGATCCACAGCCACAGCAGGAAGACGATGACCCCGGCGAGCGACCCGTAGGTGCGGTCGTAGTTGGAGAAATTGGCGATGTAGAAGGCGAACCCGGCGGTGGCCACCACGAGGACCACGATGGCCAGCAGCGCCCCGAGACTCAGCCACCGGAACTTCGGCTGCTTGGCGTTGGGGGTCGCGTAGTACAGGATCGCCACCATCAGGACGACGATGACCGCGAGCACGGGCCACTTGGCGATCGACCAGACGGTCTGCACCACCTCGTCGAGCCCCAGCGCGCGGCCTACCGCCTCGGTGACGGGGCCCGAGACGACGAGGATGATCACGCACACGAGGATCAGCGCGATGCCGATCACGGTGATGACGAGCTGCGCGGGCTTCAGCTTCCAGAACGGACGCCCCTCTTCGATCTCGTAGATGCGATTCATCGCCCGGCTGAAGGCGCCGACGTAACCCGACGCCGACCAGATCGCCAGCAGGACGCCTGTGATCAGCGCGAGCCCGGCCGCCGGGGACTCCGCGAGCTGCTCGATCGGCCCGCGAAGTGCCTGCGCGGTGTCTCCGGGAGCGACCTGGTCGAGGATGCCGAGAACCGTGCCCGCCGCGGCGTCACCCTGTCCGAGCACGCCGAGCAACGAGAACACCGCCACGAGGCCGGGGAAGATCGACAGCACCGAGTAGTAGGTGAGCGCGGCGGCGATGTCGGTGCACTGGTCGGAGGAGAACTCCCGCGCCGTCTTGCCGAGCACGTACTTCCAAGACCGTTTGTGCAGTTCATCGGGCGAATCCGGTTTGCTCGGAGCCTCGGGATCAGGGGCCGCCTCGGTGGTGCGGTCGTGCTCTGCGGTGTCGCTGGTCATGACGTCCTCCCGGTTATCGGTCGCGAGTGCAGCATTGTGGGCCGCACGACGCGTCAGCCGGACGGGACTTGATTTACGCGGCGCCCCGGGCTATCGCGCGACCGTGCGGGAAGGACCGAAGAGAACGACCCATGAGGGCGCGTAGCCGTGTCTGCGTCGTCTGGCAAGTCCCGTGACCATGGCACCCGCGGGTGCGCACGATGGAGTCGTGGTCGATCGGAGGAAGGCCCGTGAGAGCGGCAGGAGGAGTTCGCGACGATCCCTGGCCGCCGCCGCTTTCGGCGTGGCACTGCTGCTCACCGGGTGCGGGCAGCCGCTCATGCCCGCCGACCCTGACGGGACGCTGCAGGACGTCCGCGGCGACGTGCTGCATGCCGGGGTCACACCGAACGGTGACCTCATGAACGTTTCCGGCGATGAACCGTCCGGCTACGAGGCCGACGCGATCCGCGCCTTCGCCGAATCGCTCGATGCCGACGTGGAGTGGACCGTCGGCGCGGAGGAGACGCTTGTTCGGGGCCTCGAAGACGGCACCCTCGATCTCGTCGCCGGGGGCATCACCGATAAGACACCGTGGACCGACAAGGCCGGTGTCACGCGCGCCTATCGCGAGGTGGTCGACGATCAGGGAGGCACGCACATGCTCGTCATGCTCGTGCCGCTCGGTGAGAACGCCTTCCTCTCCGAGCTCGAGGAGTTCCTCTCCGCACATGTGGAACAGGGCGACGGATGACCGCCCAGACGGCGCGGTTCGGACACAGCGAGCTGCCCGAGCACCAGCGCGAGGTGCTTCGCCAGGCGATCCGGCTGGAGTGGATCACCATCGCCTTCCTCGTCGTATCGGTGACGCTGGTGGGGCTCGTCCTCGGCAACTCCCAGGCGATGAAGGCGGCGTGGATCGAAGACCTCCTATCGTTCCTGCCTCCTCTCGCGTTCCTCGTCGCGGTGCGCGTGAGCCGGGCGCTTCCGACTGCGAAGCACCCCTACGGCCAGCATCGCTCGGTGGGCATCGGGCACCTCGTGGCTGCGGTGGCGCTGATGACGATGGGCACCTACCTCCTGGTCGATTCGGCGATCGCCCTGATCCTCCTCGAGCACCCGACGATCGGGACGGTCGAGATCTTCGGGGCGACGATCTGGCTCGGCTGGCTCATGATCGGCGTGATGGCGCTCATCGCCCTTCCGCCGGTCTTCATCGGCCGCGCGAAGATGACGCTGGCCGAAGAACTGCACGACAAGGTGCTGTATGCCGATGCTGACATGAACAAAGCCGACTGGATGACCGCGGTCGGCTCGATCGTGGGGGTCACCGGCATCGGTCTCGGCGTATGGTGGCTGGACGGAGCCGCCGCCATGTTCATCGCAGGCAGCATCCTCTGGGACGGGCTGCGGAATACCGGCGCGGCGATTACCGATCTGATGGATGCCCGCGCCACGACCTTCGACGACGCGGCGCCGCATCCGGTGGCGATCGCGGTCGACGACTACCTCCGGACCCTCCGCTGGGTGGATGACGCGGGCAGCCGCGTCCGCGACGAGGGGCATGTGTTCCACATCGAGGCCTTCGTCGTTCCGCGAAAGGGGCGGATGCCCTCGCTCGACACGCTGGAGGACGCGCGCACGGCGTGCATCGGCCTCGACTGGAAGGTGCAGGACATCGTGGTGGTGCCGGTGCGGAAACTGCCCGACGTGGTCGACCACCGCGGGTGACGCCTTCAGGTCGCGTGAGCTGCCTCGATCTCGGCGGCGTTCGCCCGCAGGATCTCGAGGACCGTGCGCACGGCGAGACGTTCGGCGGTGTCGGGCCGAAGCAGCGCGACGATGTCGCGCTCCGCGTCCACTCCGCGCAGCGGCTTCAGCACCACGCGACTCGGATCGATCCCGCCGGAGGTGGAGCGGGGGATCAGGGAGACACCGAGGCCGGCCGCCACGAACCCCTCGACCATCCGCAGATCGCTGATGCGCTGGAAGATGGCGGCACGACGCCCCGCGGCCTCCTCGATGTCGTGCAGGATGCGTTCGAAGGGGAAGCCGATCGGCACCCCGATCCACGGCTCGTCGACGACGTCGCCGGCGGTGAGATAGCTCCTGCCCGCGAGGCGGTGGTCGGCCGGTAGCGCGATGTCGAGCGCCTCGGTCATGAGCGGCACGACCCGCAGCCCCCTACCGCCCCAGGCGCGCGCGCCGCGGAGGGAGTGGGCCAGCACGATGTCGTAGTCGGCGGTGAGCGAGGGGAAGTCCAGCAGTTCATGATCTCCGTCGGCGCACGACAGGATGAGCCCCGGCGTGCGCGACACCTCGTGCAGAACCCCCGGCAGCAGCACCTGCCCCGCCGACGGGAACGTCGCGAGACGCACCTCGCCGCTGGGGTGGTTGCGGAACTCGTCCCAGAGGGCCGACGCACGCTCGAGCGCGACCGCGACGTCGCCGGCGCTGCGGGCGAGGGCGTGCCCGGCGCTGGTCAACTGGATGCCGCGGCCGACGCGCTCGGTGAGGGGAAGGCCTGCCTCGCGCTCGAGCACCTTGAGCTGCTGCGAGACGGCCGAGGGCGTGCGATGCGTCGCAGCCGCCACGGCGGTGATGCTGCCGCGCTCGGCCAGCTCGCGCAGGAGATCCAATCGACGTACGTCCATGAAGCAAAGCTACATCGACATTGCAGAACTGTTCGCTTGTGCTGAAAGGTTTGCGGGCGCACGATGGAAAGGTCGAGTAGAGCAACGGGGCTCGTCGTACATCGACGTCCACCTTACGAAAGGCCCGATCATGGTCGTCTTCTTCGCTCTCCTCATCGCCACCGCCGTCGCCGCCATCGCCGGTGCGGTCGCGCTCACCATGACCGACGGCTACGGGCGCGTCCCGACCCGCACGTACGCACGCGTCATCTGACCGATCGGCCACGGCGGGCGTCGCCCGCCGTGGCCGCGGCGTAGGCTCGTTGACCATGGCCGCCGGCGCAGTGATGCACACCTTCGAGGTGCAGCTCGCCGATGTCGACCGGGGTGTCTACGACGAGGTGACGGTGCGCGCAGCGCGGCATCCGTCCGAGACCGACGCGTACATGGTCACCCGGGTGCTGGCATACCTGCTCGAGTACGAAGACGGCGTCGCGTTCAGCGGGGGCATCTCGGCCACCGAGGAGCCCGCCGTGCTGATCCGCGATGCGACCGGCCGCATCACCGCGTGGATCGAGGTCGGAGCGCCCGACGCCGGGCGCCTGCACTTCGGCAGCAAGCTCGCCGATCGCACCACCGTGTACACCCACCGCGATCCGGCGAAGGTGCGGGCGGGCGTGGCCGGCAAGACGATCCACCGCGGCGAGGACATCGTGCTGCACAGCTTCGACCGGGGCTTCATCGACGCCGCGGTCGACGCGCTGGCGCGGCGGAACACGATGACGCTGTCGGTGACCGAGCGGCAGCTCTATCTCGACCTCAACGGCACGGCTCTCAGCTCGGCGATCCACGACCAGCCTCTCGTCTGAGCGGCCGAGGCGGGAGTCCCTCAGCGCTGGAAGTGCCCCACGAACCGGTTCTGCTCGATGACGGCGTCGGCGTAGTCGCGCAGGAACTCCTCGCGGCTGGGGGTGCCTGTCACCTCGCGGTCGAGGGCGTACACCCAGAAGTAGTAGTGGTGGCGGCCGTGGCCGGCAGGAGGCTGCGGTCCGTACCATCCGATCTTCCCCGCCCCGTTCGGGCCCGCGGTCGCCGCGGCGGTGTCGACGGTCTGGTCGACCGGCGGCAGACCGTAGAGGACCCAGTGGGTGAAGCCGTTCGGCAGCGGCGCGTCGGGGTCATGCGAGATCACGACCACCTCACGGGTCCCCTCGGGGACGCCGGTGATCTGCAGCCGGGGCTCGGCGTTGCCACCGTCGGCCGAGAAGCGCTCGGGCACGTCGCCGAGGTCGGGGATGTCAGGGCTCGAGATCGTGAGTTCGTCGATACGCATGAATACATCCTCACCCGGGACGGATGCCGTCGGCTCGGCGGACGGCGATCGCCTCGCGTTCTCCCAGCCGACGGTGAAGGAGTTCTCGGGAACAGAGGAGGGTCTCTGTGGAAACAGAGGATGGCGCGGGGCGTCCCCGTCGCGAGAGGATGGCCGTATTCCCGGACACTGCGCGCGGCCTGCCGTCACGCGCCCCGTCGCGACGAGAGAGGACACCCGATGGTCGAGTTCCGGTACGGGCCGGTCGAGCTGTATCTGGTCGGCTTCGACAGCGATCGCCCCCACCCCGACGCCGTGGCAGCGCTCCGCGAGATCATCGAGTCGGGCGCGGTGCGCCTGCTCGACCTGGTGGTGCTGCGGAAGTCGGCCGAGGGCGACATCGAGATGATCGAGGTCGAGGAAGAGAACGCCCTCGGCATCGAGGGGATCGAGCTCTTCGCCGCAGGGCTCACCGCCTCGGAAGACATCGACAAGCTCGCCGAGCTCATCGCCCCGGGCAGCTCGGCGGTGCTCGTCGCCCTGGAGATGACGTACGCGCGCGCCCTCGCCGAGAAGGTCGCGCAGAGCGGCGGGACTGTGCTGACCGCCGAGCGGATCCCCGCACCGGTGGTCAACGCCGTGGCCGACATGATCGACGCAGAGGAGAACTGACATGCCCTTCCGACGCATGGGACGCCCGGGCCTCCTGGGCCTCGCCGCCCGCACCGCCGTGGTCGCCGGGACCGCATCCGCCGTGAGCGGTGCGATGCAGGGATCGCGCGAGCGCAAGTCGCAGGCGCAGTACGAGCAGGAGCAGTACCAGGCCGCGCAGCAGCAGGCGCAGATGGATGCGGCGGCGCAGGCCGCCGTCGCCGCACAGATGCCGCAGGCTGCCGCGCCCGCGGCATCCGCTCCGGCTGCCGGGGGAGGCGACGACATGATCGCGCGCCTGCAGCAGCTCGCCGCCATGAAGCAGGCCGGGGTGCTGACCGAGGAGGAGTTCGCGGCCGCGAAGGCGAAGCTCCTCGGCTGACGCGGGCGGCGCACCGCGCGCGATCCGCGGCTCGCCGCCCGTGGCTCGCGGCTCGCCGCCCGCGAGAATGCAGCTGGGTGCCGAGAGTGCGGGTGAACCCCGAGTCCTCGTCGCGCAGATGCACTCTCGCGGTGACAGCGCAGGTGGTGACAGCGCAGGTGGTGAGCGGTCAGGTGGTGAGGGATAGACGAGGGAAGGGACGATGATGTCCGAGGTGATTGCCGTCGGGCTGACCGACGCGCCCGTGGCCGACCGTGCGCTCGCGTGGGCGGCAACCCGCGCCCGTGACCGGCGGCAGCGCCTGAGGCTGATCTCGATCCTCGGCGGCGCAGTCGGTGTCGTGGGGGAGGATGCCCTCGTGCAGGGCCTCCTCGCGGCGATGCGCGAACGGGCCGAAAGGGCCGCCGCGGGCCTTCGCGCCGAGGGGCTCGAGGTCGAGGTGATCGTCGAGCGCGGCAACCCGACCGAGAAGCTCATCGCCGCCGCCGAGGGGGCGGCGCTGCTGGTGATCGGCAGCGATCATCGCGGCCCGGAGGCCGGTGCGACGCGGGGCCCGCACGGCTTCCGCATCGTCTCCACCGCGTCCTGCCCCGTGGTCGTCGTGCCCGACGTCGAGCTCGGCGAGCGTCGGGGCGTGGTCGTCGGTGTCGACGGGTCCGAGACCTCGGAGCACGCGGTGGCCTGGGCCGCCGCCGAGGCCGACCGTCTCGGCGAGCCGCTGATCGCCGTGGGCGCGTGGGTGCCGCTCCCCTCCCGCAGCCACGGCCACTACCCCGAGCAGTACCTGCAGAACATGCAGGCCCTCACCGAGGAGAACCTGTCGATCGCCCTCGCGGGGCTCCGAGGCCGGTATCCCGACCTCGAGATCGTCGCGCGCGCGGAGCGCGGGCACCCGGCCGAGATGATCAACCGTCACGCCGCGACGGCCCGGCTGGTCGTGGTCGGAACGCACGGTCGCGGCGCGTTCCGCCGTTTCGTGCTCGGCTCGGTGAGCTACGACGTGCTCGCCGATCTCGCGGCCGTGACGGCCGCCGTCCGCTGATCGCCGCGGCGCGCTGATCGGCGCGGCTCCGCGCGGTGGCGCGCGGCGTTTCGCGACGACCCACCACCCCGCCCCAGCGCCGAAACCCACCTCCGGCGCCGAAACCGACCGTGTCGCGATGGGTCTCGGCGGGGCACGTGGGTTTCGAGCGCCGCGCCGTGCCCGGCCGGCCAGGCGGACCGGCACCCACGGACCGCCCTAGCCGTCCCCCGGCCGACACGCCAGACCTCGCGTCCGACGCCGTGAATACGTACGGTCGAAGGATGGCGCGCGACGAGTACCGGCCGGAGGACCTCTACACCGGCCCGATCGACCTCCCCCTCCTGCACGAACTCGACAACGACACCTCCGAACCCGACACCCCCGAGATCAGCTACGACGAACAGCGCTACCCCGCGCGCCCGCGACGACTGCGGCCCCGCGACAACCTGCGTTCCGGCCGGGTGCGGCGCATCGCGACCGACCCGCGCACCGCGAACGGCAGCAACCCGTCGTACGTCGAGTGGCTTGTGCGGCAGTCGATGCTCAAGGATGCCGACGTGCTGGCCCGGCAGCTGTCGGGGCAGCCGTCGATGTGGCGGAACCCCTACGCCCGCCCCGACGCGCGGCGCGCGATCGCGACGAGCGACGTCTGGTTCACCGCCTACCCGATCTCGCTCATCACGCGGCCCGGGCAGTCGTTCCTCGCCGCCCTCGGCGACGACGCGCTGTGGTCGGCCTTCGAGCGCGTCGGGATCACGGCGATCCACACCGGCCCGGTCAAGCGCGCCGGCGGCATCGCCGGATGGCTCGAGACGCCGAGCGTCGACGGTCACTTCGATCGCATCAGCACCGCGATCGATTCGGCATTCGGCACCGAGGAGGAGTTCCGCGCCCTCTGCGACACCGCCGACAGTCACGGCGGCAGCATCATCGACGACATCGTGCCGGGGCACACCGGCAAGGGAGCCGACTTCCGCCTCGCCGAGATGGGCTTCAAGGACTACCCCGGGATCTACCACATGGTCGAGATCCTCGAAGAGGATTGGGCCCTCCTCCCCGACGTGCCCGACGACGTCGACAGCGTCAACCTCGACCCCGCGACCGAGCACGAGCTCGCCGAGCGCGGGTACATCATCGGCGCCCTGCAGCGGGTGATCTTCTACACCCCCGGGGTGAAGGAGACGAACTGGAGCGCGACCGCGCCGGTGCTCGGTCCCGACGGCGTCACCCGGCGCTGGGTGTACCTGCACTACTTCAAGCAGGGCCAGCCCTCCATCAACTGGCTCGACCCCACCTTCGCCGGTATGCGATTGGTGATCGGCGACGCCCTGCACTCCCTGGGCGACCTCGGCACCAGCGCCCTCCGCCTGGACGCCAACGGCTTCCTCGGCGTGGAGAAGAGCGCCGAGGGCCTCCCGGCCTGGTCGGAGGGCCACCCCCTCTCGCACGCGGCGAACCACATCATCGCCGGCATGGTGCGCAAGGTCGGCGGATTCACCTTCCAGGAGCTCAACCTCACCATCGAAGACATCCGCGACACCGGGGCGGTAGGAGCCGACCTCTCCTACGACTTCATCGGGCGACCCGGCTACCATCACGCACTGGCGACCGGACGCACCGACTTCCTGCGCCTCGCGCTCACCTCGTCCCTCGAGCTCGGGGTGCAGCCGGTGCAGCTCGTGCACGGGCTGCAGAATCACGACGAGCTCACCTACGAGCTGATCCACTGGGCGACCCGCCACGCGGAGGAGGAGTACCGCTTCCGCGGTCGCGAGATCACGGGCAGCGATCTCGCCGAGCTCGTGCGCGCCGAGCTCACCGAGAGCCTCACCGGCACGGCGGACTTCAACCGCGTGTTCACGCAGAACGGCATCGCCTGCACCACCACGTCGCTCATCGCCGCCGCCCGCGGCGCCGCGCGGCTCGACGACGTCACCGAAGCCGACATCCCCGCCATCCGCGACGCCCATCTGCTGCTCTGCGCCTACAACGCGTGGCAGCCGGGGGTCTTCGCGCTGTCGGGGTGGGATCTCGTCGGGATGCTGACCGTGCCCGCCGCCCAGGTCGCCGACCTCATCGCCTCGGGCGACACGCGCTGGATCGAGCGCGGAGCCCACGACCTGCTCGACGTCGACCCGAAGGCGACGCGCTCGGCCGCCGGGATGCCGCGGGGACGGTCGCTGTACGGCTCGCTTCCTGCCCAGCTGGGCAACCCGGGGTCGTTCGCCTCACGGCTGTCGGACATCATCGAGCTGCGCCGCCGCCACGGGATCGCGACCGCCACGCAGGTCGACGTGCCGCAGGTCGCTCACGCCGGCATGCTCGTGCTCGTGCACCGGCTCGACGACGGGGTGCCCAATGCCGACGCCCCGCTGCAGGTGACGGTGCTGAACTTCGCCGACGAACCTGTGGAGGGGACGGTCCGCTCGAAGCAGCTCGCGCGGCGCTCCGAGGTGCGCGACGCCGCCACCGACGAGGTGATCGGCCACGTCGACGACCTGCAGAGCTTCACGGTGTCGCTCCCCGCCTACGGCGGGGTGTTCCTCCTCCTCGAGCCGGGCGAGCCCGACGAGGACGAGGATCCGATCGGATGATCCCCTGATCGGATGCCGCGGCCGGTCGTTCAGCCCGCGAGAGCGGCGTCGATCCCCGCCAGCGGCACCGGCAGCCACGTGGGGCGATTGCGGGCCTCGTAGATCGACTCGTACACGGCCTTGTCGAGGACGAGTGCCCGCAGGATGACCGGGTCGAGGCCCACCGACCCGTCGGCGCCGTCGTACGCCTCCACGAACGCGGCGCGGCAGGCGGCCGCCCACACGCCTTCCGGTGCCCCGCCGACCGCGCCGGCGTAGTCGAAGGAGCGGAGCATGCCCGCGACATCGCGCACCGGCAGGTCGGGCACCGCGCGCTCGTGCATGGGGCGGAGCGGTTCGCCCTCGAAGTCGACGATCCGCCACCCGGCGCCGGGTACGGCGAGCACCTGGCCGAGGTGCAGGTCGCCGTGGATCCGCTGCAGGCGGGGCCATGGTCGTGCGAGGGCGGCCTTGTAGACCGTCTCGATCGCCGCCGCGCGGTCGGCGACGGCGGGCACTTCGGCGACGGCCAGCATGAGGCGGCGGCGCCACGTCACCTCGGCCGCGGCGACGGCCTCCGGCCCGCCGTCGGCGGTACCGAGCGCCTGCCCGAGGGCGCCGTGCACCCCAGCGACCGCGACGCCGAGGTCGCGGGCGGCATCGGTGAAGTCGCGCCCCTCGCGTGCGGCCTCCAACGCGATCGCCCACCCGTCGCGGACCCCGGGAAGGAACTCCTGAGCGAATCCGAGCGTGCCGCGGGCGACCCCGCCCTCCTCGCCGCTGTCGGGCCACTCCGCGTCGACACTGCCGAAGAACTTCGGGACGAACGGCGACCCGGCGGCGCTCAGGGCGCGCTGCACCGTGACATCCGGATTCTCCCCGTCGTGCAGAGTGCGGAACAGCTTCAGGATGATGGTGGGCTGACCGTCCTCGTCGAAGACGATCGAGGTGTTCGACTGCTCACCGGTGAGCACACGGCTGCCGGTGACCCGACTCACATCGACCCCCATGGCCTCCAGGGCTGCGATCGCGAACGGCGGATGCTGCGCCGCATCGATCTCGCAACCCGCGGGCGTGCGGGTGATCAGCGCGGGGGTGTCGGGGGTCGTCGGGACGCTGGAGACGGGCACGTGGTAGAGAACCGGCCGGGCGCCGGCGTCATCCATCAGAAGGTAACGGGTCGCGTGTGGCGCCGACTGGGTGTCGAGGAGCCGGAAGCGGGGCTCATGGCTCTTTCCCGCATACCAGCGTTGCTGCGCCACCCAGGCGCCCAGTTCGTCTGCAGAAGGCACCATCCCACCTTGGCGTGTGGAGATGGCCGGGTAAAGCACTGGACGATCGTTGCCAGGAGGCGTAAAGGATCGGGGTCAGACCAGGGCGCCGTCGCGCAGCACGAGGATCCGGTCGGCCAGCGCCGCCATCCGTGGGTCGTGGGTGGACACGATCGCGGCGACCTGCTCACCGTGCACGAGGTCTGCCAGCAGGCGCATCATTGCCTCGGCGTTGGTGCTGTCCAGCTGCCCGGTCGGCTCATCGGCGATGATGACGCTCGGGCGGTTGGCGAGGGCGCGCGCGATCCCCAGGCGCTGCCGCTGCCCACCCGAGAGCTCCGCGGGTCTCTGGGCGCCGTGCGCGGCGATCCCGACCGACTCGAGGAGGTGATCGATGCGCCGCTGACGCTCGGCGTGGCGAACGCCGGCGAGCCGGAGCGGCAGGTCGACGTTCTCGCGAGCGGACAGCTCCCCGAGCAGCGCGGAACCCTGGAAGATGAAGCCGAACTCCTGCCGCCGCAGCTCGACCTGCTGCCGCTCGGCAGTCGCGTCGAGCAGCATCCCCCGCACGCGCACCTCCCCACGGGTGGGGGTGTCGAGACCGCCGAGGAGGTTCAGCAGCGTGGTCTTCCCCGATCCGGAGGGGCCGCGCAGCACCACGAGCTCCCCGGCCGACAGGTCCAGCGAGACGTTCCGCACCGCGCGAACACGCGCCCCTCGCCGCCCGTAGGAGCGGTGGAGGGCGGAGGCCCGCAGGACGACGGCTCCCGTCATCCGGATGCCTCGGGGCTCGATGTCGGATGCACCTCGACATGGTCGTCCTCGAGCTCGAGTCGGACGAGATCCCTCAGCGACAGCGCGCGAAGGTAGTCCTCCGGCAGCTGCAGGCGGCCCACGCGGTCGAGCACCGCGTACTCGCGCGCGTGCGTGCGCTCCTCGCCGTGCTCGTCGACGCGCTGCTCGCGGTGCACCTCGGTCGCCAGGCGCCCGTCGCGGATCTGCACGGTGCGACGCACCTGCCGGGACACATCCTCGTCGTGCGTGACGATGAGCACCGTCGTGCCGAGCTCGCGGTTGACCTCGCGGAGCGAGGCGAACACGATCTCCGAGTTCCTCTCGTCGAGCTCGCCGGTCGGCTCGTCGGCGAAGAGCACCGCCGGCTCGTTCGCCAGCGCGACCGCGATCGCCGCGCGCTGCTGCTGGCCCCCGGACAGCTCGGCCGGGCGCCGGTCGCCGAGGTCTCCGATCGCGAGGACCTCGAGCAGCGCGTCGGCGCGCGCGCGGCGCAGGCGACGGGGTGTGCGCGCCACCGCCAGGGAGGTCGCGATGTTCTCGATGACGGTGAGTGCGGGGAGGAGGTTGCGGGATGTCTGCTGCCAGACGAAGCCCACGGTGCGACGCCGGTATCGGGTGCGCTCCCGGCCCGACATGGTGAGCAGATCGTGGCCGGCCACCGTCGCCGATCCCGCAGTCGGGATGTCGTGGCCAGAGAGGATCGCCAGCAGAGTGGACTTCCCCGACCCGGATGCGCCGACCACGGCTGTGATCTCTCCGGCATCCACCGAGAGGCTGAGCCCCTGGAGAGCCTGCACCTCGACCCCCTCGGCGCTGTAGATGCGCACCAGATCGGTGCACTGGATCTGAGTGGTCATCGCTCTCCCATCCGGAGGGTCGTGGCAGGGGTGTGTCGCGCGGCGATTGCGAACGCGATGACGGCGGCGATCGCCGTCGTCATCGCGACGGCCGCCAGCGCGATCGCCAGCGAGGCGGGATCGATGACGAGAGGCGGGGCGAGACGGCCGCCGACGAAGGGACGGAGGTCGACCACCGCGGTCACCAGGCGCGGGAGGAGGAACCCGATCGCGATTCCCACGAGGACCGCGACCAGGACGGGGGGAGCGAACTCCCACAGCAGGAGCCGTCGCTGCTGGCGGGCATCGGCTCCGATGATGCGCAGCACGGCGACGGAGCGCGCCCGGGCTTGCGCCGCCGACACCGTGGCCAGCGCGATGCCGGCGAGGGTGAGGCCCAGGGCGGCCGCCGCGGCCCAGGGAAGCGCCGCCTCCAGGCCCTGCGTGAGAGGTGACGTGCGGGCGCGCGAGATCAGGTCGGCCGCGGCGACCGTGGAGACCCCTCCGCGCTCCGCCTCGGGAACAGAGGCCGAGACGATCGCGTCGACGCGCTCGCCCAGGGCAGAGGGGTCGGCCCCGTCCGAGAGGGCGACGAGGAGACGGTCGGGATCGCGAGGCTCCCGGGCGAGCGCATCGAGGTGCGACGCATCGACCACTGCCCAGCTCCGTCCCGGACCGGGGAGCGCGGTCACCGGAGCGGAGCCGGCGACCACGACCGGCGACCGGCCGATGCGCGCCCCCGGGCCGAGGGCGGCGGCGACGTCGTCGGAGACGAGAAGGGGCACGCTGCCGGCGCGATCCGCGAGGCCGGAGAGCGCGGGCAGATCGGGGCGGACATCGGCGAGGGCGGTGGTGTCGGCGACGAGGAGTGTCAGCGACGTGGGCGCCGCCGCATCGTCGACACGGACGCCGGCGATCTCGGTGATGGCGCTGACGGCGGCGACCCCGGGCAGGCCCGCAACACCCTCCACGGCCGGAGAGGGGATCGCCGGCGCACTGACGAGGATGTCGGAGCCGAGCCCCTCTTGAGCGCCGGTGACGATTCCCGACCGGATCGTCGACCCGAGGATCGACGAGAAGACGACCACGGCGACACCGAGGATGAGGGCGAACGAGGCGGCGAATCCGAACGAGGGGACGCGCACCGCCCGCGCTGCGCCGAGAAGCGCGACGGCGCTGTCGCCGCGTCGCAGTCGGTGCTGCAGGAGGAGAAGTGGAATCGGGGCGAATCGGAGCGCCACCAGGCAGACCGCCGCAGCGACCAGGAGAGGAGCGAGGACGAGCAGCGGGTCGATTCCCGCACCGGCGGATGGGTCGACACCGCGCCGGGCGAGCAGGATCACCGAGAGTGCGGCGAGAGCGACCACCCCGCCATCGATGAGGAGTCGGCGACCCCCGATCCTGTGCGGGTCGCGACGGGTCTGTCGCCGGGTCGCCGGGGCGGCTCGGAGCGCGAAGAGTGCGGGGACGGCGGCCGCGACGAGGGCGGGCAGGGCCCAGCCCGACACGCCGACGGGCTCGGGGACGAGCGCGGTGGCGACTCCGACGCCGACGACCGCCGCGGGCAGGGCGATCGCGACGCCTTCGAGGCCGAGTGCCGCACGGAGCTGCAGGTCGCTCGCCCCGCGGGCGTGCGTCAGATCGAGGATCGGTCGTCGGCGGGTCGCGACGGCGTCGATGCCGAGCGCGAACACCGCCAGCACGACGCCGAGAAGCCCGGAGAGAGCCAGGGCGAGAAGCGCGGTCACCGTGGCCGTTCGCCCCGTCGCCTCTTCGATCTCGTCGCCGAGCAGGGTGGTCACGGTCACCTCCCCGCCGTAGGGCATGACGATGCCGCCCGCCAGCGCGCTGCGGAGCTGGTTGAGAACGCGCTCGGCGTCGGTCGCCTGAAGAGTCTCGGCCGAGACGGGGTAATAGGCAAGGAACGTGCCGGTCGTCAGGCTGGTCGTCAGCCCGCCGAGCGATGCCGTGTCGACGATGACGGTTCCGCGCACCGTCGCCGGCTCGCCGGGCGCGGTCTCCACGATCGGCTGGGCCAGGTCGGAGACCTGGGCCCAGTGGCTCGCGTCGGGGTCGAGCGGGTCGTACAGTGCCGTGACCACGAGCTCGAGCGCTCCGTAGCGAAGCGTCTCGCCCACCGTGATGCCGGCGGCCTCGGCCGTCGCGGTCGAGAGGGCGACCTCGAGCGGGGGATCCACGCCTCGTGCCGACTCGTCGCCCGCCCAGGCGGCGGGGGGCGTGCCCGCCACGATCTCGACGCGGTCGCGCCAGCCGGGATCCACGGCGAGACGGGCGAAGAATCGCGTCTGTCCCTCCGGATCAGCGCGAGCGGGGGAGTCGCCCACGGGAACCGCGTCGCGCGGCTCGGAGCGGGCGACCCACGCCGGGTCGCCCGTGAGAGACCGGAGGGGCTCGGTGAGATCCTCGCCGAAGGCGGCGATCGCGGCGTCGGTCGGCGCGACCAGCCGATCGACAGGGGTCCCGGCGAGTCCGGGAACGAGCCCGATCGTCCCGACGGCGCGGATGTCGCGGATCGGCGCGGGCATCGCCGAGATGCTCTGCTGCAGTTCGGCGGTACCCAGACGTGCGCCCAACCGCGGTGCGATCGCTGCGGCGAAGACGGCGGCCGACACCAGCAGCGCGATGAGCAGCGTCGCTCCAAGGCCGTCAAGGCTCAGGCGTCCGAGGAGCGCGAGTGTCCCCACCCTCGATCGGCGGGTCATCCGACGTCCTCCGCTCGTCCGGGACTGCGGGCATCGCGCCTGGTCCGAGCGACCGCGCCGAGGGTGACCCCCAGCGATGCGCCGATCAGCAGGAGGATCGCCACCGTGCCCGTCCGACCGTCGACGAGGAGCGCCATCCCCCGCCCGAGGGCATCGTCCGGCACCGCCGCGCGCGCGAGCTCGGGGATCGTGAGCAGCGCGACCGCCGCGCCCGCAGCGAGCCCGACGGCGACTCCTGCGCCGATGACGAGCAGCCACTCCTGGGCGCGGATGCTGCCCTGCGCCGACGCACCGAGCCCGAGGGCGCGGAGCGTCGCGAGCTCCGACCGTCGTGAGCGTCGGACGCCTCCCGCGACCGCGACCATGGTGGCGACCGCGAGGAGCGCTGTGACCGCGGCGACGGTCCACAGGACGACGACCGAGGCGCCGACGATCCGCCTCGTGGCCGCAGGATCGGCGGTGACGATGCCGGCCCCGGGGGCGACGACCTCTCGGATGGCGAGAGCGGCAGCCTGCGGATCGTCCGCATCCACCCAGAGCGAGGACGGGGCGACCACGCCGCGGGGCGCTCGCAGCGCGTCGAGCTGGAGCACAGTGAGGTCGACCAGGAGCGCGACCGGCTCGGCCGCGGAGGGGATGGCAGGGGCGATCGCCGTCACCACTCCGGTGTAACGCGCGACCCGCTCGATACCGAACGAGAGGCGGTCGCCGACGGTGAGACCGTACTGCTCTGCGAGTGCATCGGAGATCGCCACCGGTGGCTCGGCCAGACCGGCGGGCTCTTCCACGGGGGCGACCCGCACGTCGGTCACGCCCGGCCTCGCGAGGAAGCCGCCGTCCGGTTGCGGATCCGGCGGGACGAGGATGTCGCCGACCCGGGCCGCCCACTCGGTCTCGGCGAAGAGCGGGGGCGATCCCGACGGGCCGGCGACGAACGTCGGCGGACCGACGCGCGCTTCGTCGCCGACCACGGCGTCCTCACCGAAGGCCACATCGAGCGCGACGACGTGACGGGCCGCGTCCGTGGCCGAGGAGCCGACGGGAAAGGTCGCGACCACCGTCCCCTCCGCACCCCCGTCGACCGCCGCCGCGTCGACCGACCCGGGGATCCGTCGGAGTACCCCGTGATCGTCGAGGAGGACGAGGTCGAAGGCGGGTGCCGCAGTCAATCCGCTCACGGTCGTGGTCATCCGGATCTCTTGCACCCCCACCGGCACCTCGGGCCCGCCCGGGTCGACTCTCACCGCCGCCATCAGTTCGGCGGGATCGACGAGCGTCATCGCCGCGGCGGGTACGGCATCGAGGGCGCTGACATCGGCAGCGACCAGCGCGCCCGATCCGTCGCTCAGCTGCAGCGGCGCACCCTGCACCGGGAACACGGCGCTGACTCCTGGGGCCCGGGCGACGCGATCGACGTCATCCGGGGTGAATCCGCCGCGACCGGCGACGACCTGCACGGGGGCGCCGGCTCTGACGGCGCTGGTCTGTGTGAAGGCGACATCCCAGGTCCGCGTGTAGGCGGCCGCCGTCACAACGGTGCCCGTCGCGACGGCGAGCACCGCCACCACTGCCGCCAGCTGTGAGGGCGCCCGCGCGACGGCGCGGGTGGCGAGGAGATTCGTCACCCGGCGGCGTCCCGCGCCCCTCTCGACAGACCGTGCGACGAGCGGGAGGGCGAGGAGGAGCAGGAGCACGCCCGCGACCAGGGCGAGCGCCGGCGCGGCAGCCGCGACCGGGTCGACCCCCGGCGCGCCGTTCGCATCGCGGATGACCGGAGACCCGTACAGCCGCAGCTGCCAGACGGCGATTCCTGCCGCCAGCGCGACGACGAGGGTCGCCGCGGGAGAGATCGCTCGTCGCAGGCGTCCTCGAGCGACGGTGCGCATGGGGGGTCCCGACGCGCGCGCGGCGCACACCGCATGGGCGGCCGCGGTGATGACGACGAGGACGCAAGCCGCCGACGCTGCCACGGCCGGTGAGGCGATGGACCCGAACACAGAAGGGAGCGCCGCGGTCACTGCCGCCGCGACGAGCGCACCGAGGATCGCGCCGCCGGCGGCGGCGACGCCGCCCTCGACGGCTCCGGCCCGGGCCGCCGCGAGTGCCGACCGACCGCGCGCCCACAGCAGTGCGTGCTCGGTGATGCGCCGTGCCGTGAGATAACGGGCGAGCTCCACGAGGGTGATGACCGTGGCCGCGAGAAGGAGGACCACCGCGACCGGGGTGATCGCGCGCATCCGCTCGACGTCCGCCGTGACAGCCTGGGCGGTGCCGGTGAAGGCACCCGGCGTCGACAGCCCGTCAGTCGGGACGCCCGCCGCGGCCAGGCGTGACCGAAGCAGTGGCCAGCTGCGCAGAATCTCTTCGAGACCACCGACGGTGACGTCTTCCGAAGCGGGCACCGCCACCCACTGCACGCGCGGACGGGCATCGGCGAACGTCCCCCAATCGGGGTCGTCCAGGGCGAAGGGTCCGATCTCCGGGCCGGCGCCCCGTGTCATCCGCTCATCGCCGAGCCACTCGGGGGCCTGCGGATCGTCGACGAGCCAGGTGCCGACGATCACCACGGTGCGGCCGCCGAGGGTGACCTCCGCCCCCGGGCCGAGGCCGAGTCGCGCCGCCGCATCGGCCTGCATGCTCGCCTCGTCGGGGGTGGCTGCCTCCCTGCCCGTGACGATTCGGGCCGCTCCGGCGAGGCCGTCGGTCGTGACGACCAGCGCGTCCTGCTCGTCGATCGGTGGGCCGAAGGGCATCTCCGCCCATACCGACGAGGTCACGGAAGCGTTCACCGAGTCGGGGACGGCTGCGCCGATCACCTCCCGCACCGTGTCGTCCTGCGCGACGGGGTCCGGGGCCAGGGGCAGGCGCGCTGCCAGGGCGAGGTCTGCTCCGGCACGCAGGGTGAGACTTTCGCGCGAACCGGCGTCCGCCGTCACATCGAGCCGTCCGAGCAGCAGGAGGAGGGCCGCGGCCACCAGCCCGACGACGGCGGCGACCGCGGCGAAGACCAGAGCGTAGGGACGAGCCCGCCTTAGCGACAGCACCTGGGGTCCCCTCACTACTGCGTGTGAGGGGAGTTTACGTCGCGGCCTGCCGCTGTCGAGGGGCTCGTCGCGCGCAAGTTCCGAACGGGCTCGCGCGTACTCGGAGGGTCAGCCTCCGACCGCCGGGTCGGGAAGACGCACCGCCGATCCGGAGACCACGATCCCGCCGGCGGCCGGAATGTCCACGGTGAGGCGGCTCGGCCGGCCGACGTGCGATCCCTGCGAGATGCGGATGCGACGCGGCGGCGTCACGGCTCGCGTCTCGCGCAGATACCCGCCGAGGGCGGCGGCGCCCGCGCCCGTCGCGGGGTCTTCGCTGATCTCTCCGACGGGAAAGACGTTGCGCACGTGCCACTCGGTCTCGGTCTCGGGCCAGGCGACGATGATGGTGGCCGCCCACGCTTCTGCATCCATGAGTTCGCGGGCGGCGGCGGGGTCGAAGATCATGCGATCGAATACGGTCCGCGAGCGGAGGACGAGCAGCGGATGTCGGTTGCCGGCGAACGCCAGAGCCGGCGCGTGCGCCGCGGCGAGGTCGGCGCTCGCCAGGTGCAGCACCTCGAGGATGCGACGCAGTGCGTCCTCGGAGAGTTCTTCGACGAAGGGGTCGACGCTCGTGAAGGAGATGACCCGACCCGCGGCGGTGTCGTCCACGCGGATGTCGATCCGTCCGACCGGGGTGGCGAAGGCGTAGTCACCGCCTCCGTTCGTCTCGGCGAGCGCGGCTGCCGTCGCCACCGTGGCATGGCCGCAGAAGGGCACCTCAGCTCGCGGGGAGAAGTACCGGAGCGACGCGTCGCTCCGATCGCCGCGGGTGACGAAGGCTGTCTCGGAGTAGCCGACGTCGGCAGCGACGCGGAGCATCTCGTCATCGGTCATCCCGTCCGCGTCCAGCACGACACCGGCGGGATTGCCGCCGGCGGGATCGGAGGAGAAGGCAGCCCAGCGCTGCACGTGCGACGCCGAAGGCGATGAGTCCATCACGCCTTCACCGTACGCCCCGGGGCGGTGCCCACTCCCGCAATCCGGGATGTCCACCCCTACAACGTTGTATCAAATCGCGATAGCCTAGATCCGCCAATTGTTGTTACAAGCGACAAATGCGGGAGTCGAGGATGACGGATGTGACGGATGTCGCCGACAGGGCGTCGTCAGGGGCCGGGCGACCGCGCTGGGCCGATCCGTCCCTCGATCCCTCCACCCGCGTCGAGATGTTGCTCGCGGCGATGACCGACGAGGAGAAGATCGCGCAGCTCGGCGGCTACTGGGCCGATACACGCGATTCGACGCAGCTCATTGCGCCGATGCAAGACGTGCTGTCGCGCGGCCGGCCGCCGTTCGACGAGGCGGTGCGCGACGGGATCGGGCATCTCACCCGGGTGTTCGGCGTGACGCCCGTGGCCGCCCGCGACGGCATGCAGAAGGTGCAGGACGCCCAGCGCCACCTGCGTGAGAACACGCGCCTGGGCATCCCGGCGGTCGTGCACGAGGAGTGCCTGACCGGCTTCACGACGTACGGCGCGACGGTCTATCCCGCCTCGATGGCGTGGGCGGCGACCTTCGACGCCGACCTCGTCCGCGAGATGGCGGCCGCGATCGGCGCCGACATGCGCGCGGTCGGCGCGCACCACGGCCTGTCGCCGGTGCTCGATGTCGTCACCGACTACCGATGGGGCCGGGTGGAGGAGACCCTCGGCGAAGACCCGTACGTCGTCGGAACGCTCGCGACCGCCTACGTCCATGGCCTGCAGCACAGCGGCATCATCGCGACGCTCAAGCACTTCGCCGGCCATGCCACCTCGCGCGGCGGACGCAATCATGCCCCGGTGTCGCTCGGCGAGCGGGAGCTGCGCGACCTCGTTCTCCCGCCCTTCGAGATGGCGGTCCGGATCGGCGGGGCCGCGAGCGTCATGAACTCCTACACCGAGCTCGACCGCGTGCCGGCCGCCGCCGACCGGTGGCTGCTCACCGACCTCCTCCGCGACGAGTGGGGCTTCTCGGGCACCGTCGTGTCGGATTACTGGGCGGTGGCGTTCCTGAAGTCGAAGCACCAGGTCGCCGAGACGATGGCGGATGCCGGTCGGCTGGCGCTGCACGCCGGGATCGATGTGGAGCTGCCCGACATCGCCGCGTACCGGCTCCTCCACGACGATGACCCTGACCCGGTCCGCACGGCATACGACATCGACACCGCCGTGCGTCGGGTGCTCCACCAGAAGCTCGAGCTCGGCCTCCTCGACGCCGGGTGGACGCCGCCCGAGCCGGCCGACGTCGATCTCGACAGTCCGCGCAATCGCGACATCGCGCGTCGGCTCGCGGAGGAATCCATCATCCTGCTCGACAACAGCAGGGGTGTCCTCCCTCTGGCGACGTCAGTCCGGCGGATCGCGGTGGTCGGCCCGATCGCCGACGATCCCCGCGCCATGATGGGCGCCTACTCGTATCCGATCCACGTGATGCCCCGGCATCCCGAGATGGGCCTCGGGGTCGACGTCGTCACTTTCCCCGAGGCGCTTCGCATCGCCTTCCCGGGCGCCGAGCTGCGCGTAGAGCACGGCGTCCCGCTCGCAGATCCCGCCGACGACGCCGCCATCGCGCGCGCCGTCGAGGCCGCGGCATCCTCGGATGTGGTCATCGCCGTGGTCGGCGATCGTGCCGGCATGTTCGGCAGGGGCACCTCGGGAGAAGGATCGGATGCGCCCGACCTCGGCCTCCCCGGTGAGCAGGGGCGTCTCGTCGAGGCCGTGCTGGCGACGGGGACGCCGGTGGTGCTCGTCGTGATGTCGGGCCGTCCGTATGCGCTCGGGGACTACATCGACCGCGCGGCCGCGATCGTTCAGGCATTCATGCCCGGGATCGAGGGCGCGGCGGCGCTCGCCGCGGTGCTCTCGGGGACCGTCAACCCGAGCGGCCACCTGCCGGTGCAGGTTCCGCGGACCGGTGCCGCGCTTCCGCACACCTACCTCGCGCCGCCCCTGGGGCAGGACGGCGACCGCATCAGCAACCTCTCGATCGCCCCGGCGTTTCCCTTCGGGCACGGGCTGTCGTACACGTCGTTCACGCTCGGCGACGTGCGGCTCGACTCTGAGCGCATCGCTGCCGACGGCCGCGTGTGCGCGAGCGTCGAGGTCCGCAACGCCGGCGAGCGTGCCGGCGCGACGGTTGTGCAGCTGTACGCGAGCGACCCCGTGGCGCAGGTGACGAGGCCGGTCCGCCAGCTCGTGGGGTATGCGCGGGTGCACCTCGCCCCGGGCGAGGGCGCCATCGTGCGGTTCGATGTGCACGCCGACCGCTTCTCGTTCACCGGGCTCGACCGCCGCCGCATCGTCGAACCCGGCCGGATCGACCTCGTGGCCGGGCTGTCGCTGACCGACACTTCCGGCATCGCCACCCTGACCGTCGACGGGCCCGGTCGCGTCGTCGATGAGCCGGTGCTCGTCACACCGGTCGACCTCATCCCGATCACGCCCGAGCCCACCGAAGGAGACGCGGGATGACCGACTTCCTCGCCGACGACTGGCCCATCGCCGCCGCCGCACTGCCCTTCTCGGGCCGCACCGCCGACGGACGGTCCGTCACCGAGGCGGGTCCCGACGTGTGGCGCGAGGTCCTCGTCGAGGTCGCCGACGCCGGTTTCGACCGGATCGACCTGACCGACTCGTGGCTCCGCATCGGCGACCTCGACGCTCGCGGTCTCACCGATCTCTCCGCCGTGGCGGCGGAGGAGGGTGTCGTCCCGACATCCGTTTCGGCCATCCGGTGCAGCGTCATCGATCGCGAGCGCGGCGAGGCGAATCTGGCCTACAGCCACCGCACCCTCGACGCGGCGGCGGCGCTGGGAATCGAGACCGTCTCGTTCGGCCTCCACCAGGCGCTGACACCCGACCAGCAGGCGCAGCTGTGGTTCTGGACCGTCGAGGGTCACCGCGACGACCCTGCGGACTGGGACGCGGCGGTGGCCCGACTGCGGGAACTGGGCCGTCACGCCGCCGAACTCGGCATCCTCGTCTCGCTCGAGATGTACGAAGACACCTTCCTCGGCACCGCCGACTCGGCGGTGCGCCTCGTCACCGACATCGGCATGGACAACGTCGGCCTGAACCCCGACATCGGCAACCTCGTGCGCCTCCACCGGCCGATCGAACCGTGGTGGGAGGTCGTGGAGAAGACGCTCCCGTACGCGAACTTCTGGCACGTGAAGAACTACGCCCGGGACGAGGATGTCGCGCGCGACCTGTACACCGCGGTGCCGGCGCCCATGCCCTACGGCCTCATCGACTACCGCCGGGCCTTCCGGTACGCGATCGAGCAGGGGTTCCAGGGCGTCATCTGCGTGGAGAACTACGGCGGCGACGGATTGACGGTCTGCGCCGACAACCGCGACTACCTCCGACGCCATGTGCTCCCCACGCGCGCGGGGTACACCCGCGGCGCCAGCCGGGTGCGGCAGATTGGCCACGCACAGAGAGGTGCATCATGACGAGAATCCACAACGATCCGTCCGACTTCGTCTCCCAGGCGCTCGCGGGGTTCGCGGCGGCCCACCCGAGCCTGATCCGCGCCGTCGACGGCGGAGTGGTGCGCGCGGCGCCCGCACCGCGAGGAAGCGTGGCGCTGGTGGTCGGTGGCGGCTCGGGTCACTATCCCGCGTTCGCGGGTGTCGTCGGGCAGGGGCTCGCCGCCGGGGCTGTGTGCGGCAATATCTTCACCTCGCCGTCGGCCGGCCAGGCGTACCGAGTGGCGAAAGCCGCGCACCGGGGCGGCGGGGTGCTGTTCAGCTTCGGCAACTACGCGGGCGACGTGCTGCACTTCGGCGAGGCCGAGGAGCGTCTGCGCGCCGAGGGCATCGACGCCCGGACGGTGCTCTGCACCGACGACATCGCCAGTGCCCCGATCAACGAGATCGACAAGCGTCGCGGTATCGCCGGCGACTTCGTGGTCTTCAAGGTCGCGGGGGCGGCCGCCGAGCGGGGTGACGACATCGACGAGGTGGAGCGCCTCGCCCGCCACGCCAATCACCGCACGCGCACCCTCGGCGTCGCCTTCGGCGGGTGCACGTTCCCGGGGGCGGGCGAACCGCTCTTCACCGTGCCGGAGGGGATGATGTCGATCGGCCTCGGCATCCACGGTGAACCCGGGATCCGCGATGTGCCGAGGACGAGCTCGGCCGAGCTCGCCGGCATCCTCGTCGATCAACTGCTCGCCGACGTTCCCGAATCCCGCGGCGCCCGGGCCGCGGTCATCGTCAACGGTCTCGGTTCGGTGAAATACGAAGAGCTCTTCGTCCTCTTCGGCGACGTCGCCGCACGGCTGCGGGACGCAGGGATCACCGTGGTGGAACCCGAGGTCGGTGAACTGGTCACCAGCCTCGACATGGCGGGGGCGTCGGTCACTCTCCTGTGGCTCGACGAGGAGCTCGAACCGCTGTGGGCCGCGCCCGCGTACACGCCCGCGTACCGCAAGGGAGCCGTCGACCCGGCCGCGCCGGGTGACGAGGAGGGGGAGGATGTCGCAGACCTCGCCGCTGCCGAGGTCGCTGCGGCGTCGGACTGGTCTCGCGCCGCTGCGACGAGAGCCCTCGCCTACCTCGAGGCCGCGCGCGCGGTCATCCATGAGAACGAAGCCGAGCTCGGACGCATCGATGCCATCGCCGGCGACGGCGACCACGGCGTCGGCATGCGCACGGGCATCGACGCGGCGTGCGCCGCCGCCGATCCGTCCGTCGGCCTCTCCGCGATGCTCACCGCCGCCGGAGACGCGTGGAGTGAGAAGGCCGGGGGCACCTCGGGTGCGCTGTGGGGTGCGATGCTCGCCGCCGTCGGACGCACTCTCGATGACGAGAATGTCGACGCCCGTGACGCGGTCGCTGGCGCAGCCCGCGCCGCGCTCGACGCCGTCACCTCGCGGGGCGGCGCGACGGTCGGCGACAAGACCATGGTCGACGCGCTCGACCCGTACGTCCGCACGCTCGAGGAGCACCTGCGGGTAGGCGACGCGGTGGGGGCTGCTCTGCTGGCCGCGGCGGGAGCCGCGTCGACCGCGGCGGAGGAGACGGCGGCGCTTCGCCCGAAGCTCGGCCGAGCCCGTCCGCTTGCGGAGAAGAGCATCGGGCACCCCGACGCCGGAGCCACCTCGCTCGCCCTCATCGCCATCGCCCTCGCGCGCACCGCCGGGCAGGACGAGACATCCCGGAAGGAACAGTGATGACCGACACCCTGCGGATCGTCGTCGGAAGCGACGACGCCGGCTATGAATACAAGACGGCGCTGAAGGAACTGCTCGAGGCCGATGAGCGCGTCGCCGTCGTCACCGACGTCGGCGTCGGCGGCGATGAGCACACCGACTACCCCCATGTCGCGGTCGAGGCGGCCCGGCGCATCGCTCAGGGCGAGGCCGATCGGGCCCTCCTCATCTGCGGGACCGGGCTCGGTGTGGCCATCTCGGCGAACAAGGTGCCGGGCGTGAGAGCGGTCACCGCGCACGACAGCTACTCGGTCGAGCGCTCCGTGCTCAGCAACAACGCGCAGGTGCTGACCATGGGGCAGCGCGTCATCGGTCTGGAGCTCGCCAAGCGCCTGGTGGGCGAGTGGCTCGAGTACCGCTTCGACCCGTCGTCCGCCTCGGCGACGAAGGTCGCCGCGATCGACGCGTACGACCGCGAGGTGAGCGCATGAGCCGCATCGCGATCGTCGGCAGCGGCTACATGGGCGGCGGGATGGCACAGGTGTTCGCCCTCGGCGGCCACGACGTCGTGATCTCCGATGTGACGGCCGAGATCGCCGCGGCCAACCTCGAGCGCATCCGCACCGAGACGGCGCAGTTCGAGGAGCAGGGGCTCTTCGCCCCCGGCGCGACCGACATCATCACTGCGCGCATCTCGGCGGCCGAGAGCATCGAGGTGGCCGTCGCGGACGCCGACGTCGTCGAAGAGGCGGTGCCCGAACGCATCGAGATCAAGCACGAGACGCTGCGGCGCATCTCGGCTGCCGCACCAGCGTCGGCCGTCATTGGCAGCAACACGTCGACCATCTCGATCGCCGCGCTCGCCGAGGCCGTCACTCGGCCCGAACGATTCCTCGGGGTGCACTTCTCCAACCCCGCGCCGTTCGTGCCCGGGGTGGAGATCATTCCGCACGCAGGGACCGACGAGGCGACGATCCGGGCGGCGGAGGAGATCATCGCCGGGTCGGGCAAGGTGCCGGCGCGCGTGAAAGATGTCACGGGGTTCGTCCTGAATCGCCTGCAGTACGCCCTCTTCCACGAGGCGACGCAGCTGGTCGAGGAGGGCGTGGCCACGCCGGAGGACATCGACGCCGTCGTCCGATCGACCTTCGGGTTCCGACTGCCGTTCTTCGGGCCCTTCGCGATCGCCGACATGGCGGGCCTCGACGTCTACGCGTTCTGCTACGCCTCGCTCCAGGGCACCTTCCCGGAGCGCTTCGCAACGCCGGCGATCCTCGCCGAGCGGGTCGCGGCCGGGGAGCTCGGGACGAAGACCGGCTCGGGGTTCCGCGACATCGCGCCGGAGCGGATCGCCGAGCTCGTCGCGTACCGCAACCGGGCCTACGCCAAGATGGCTCAGCTTCTCGACGAGCTGGGGCCGTCGCCGTTCGACGCGGTGTGACGGCTGCCGCGGGCGATCGACGCTTCCCCGGTCGACCAGCGTTCTATCGACCGAGCGAAGGTCGATCACCGAGCGTGGAGCGCGAGCCGGGGGAGGGGCGGTCTGCGGCGGCGGGGAAGAGCAGCCCGATGAGCCCGACGGCGATGAGCGCACCCGCGAGCTGGGCGCCGACGAACCACAGCGCCGAGACCGGCGCGATGCCCGCGAACGTGTCGGTGAAGACGCGCCCGAGGGTCACCGCGGGGTTGGCGAAGGACGTCGAGCTGGTGAACCAGTACGCCGCCCCGATGTAGGCGCCGATCGCGGCGGCGATCACGGGGATCGACCGCTGGGCGCGGGTGAGCCCGGCGATGAGCAGCACCAGGCCCGCCGTGGCGACGACCTCCGCGAGGAGGGTTGACGGGGTGGCACGATCGGTCGTCGAGATCGACGTGGAGACGTCGAACATTGCGTTCGCGAGGATGGCGCCGCCGATGCCCCCGACGGCTTGCGCGACAACGTAGGCGACCACGACCCGCGGGCTGAGCCCTGAGCGATCCGCGCGGCCGAGGAGCGCATCCGTGAGCGAGACCACGGGATTGAAGTGCGCGCCCGAGACCGGTGCGAACAGCAGGATGAGTACGCCGAGACCGAGGGCGGTGGCGAAGGAGTTCTCCAGGAGCTGGAGCCCGACGTCGTCGGACAGTCGCTGCGCCGCGATGCCCGAGCCCACGACGATGGCGACGAGGAGCCCGGTGCCGAGGAACTCCGCCAGGGCCCGACGCCAGACGGGCGCGGGCGCGCCGTCGACCGTCACTACCGGACCGGGCGCGGTGTCGGGCAGCTCGGTCGTCACGCGCGGGTCGCCGCGAGCCCGGGCACGAGCTCGCCGAGCAGGTGCTCGACATGCGCGCGCACGTCGTCGCGCACCAGTCGCACCCCGTCGAGGTCGAGCTCCGCCGGGTCGGCGAGCTGCCAGTCGAGGTATCGCTTGCCGGGGTAGAGGGGGCAGGCGTCGCCGCATCCCATCGTCACGACCGCGTCCGCGGCGCGGACGACGTCGTCTGTGAGGGGTTTGGGGAACTCGTCACCCACCTCGATGCCGATCTCGGCCAGGACGGCGACGACCTGGGTATTGATCTCGGCAGCCGGCTGCGACCCCGCCGACCGCACGTGCACCCGCTCGCCGGCCAGGTGCCGGGTGAGAGCCGCCGCCATCTGCGAGCGGCCGGAGTTCTGCACGCAGACGTACAGGATCTCGGGCACGGGCTTGGCGATGAGACCCTTCGATTGGGCCAGGGCGGTGAGGCGGTCACGGGCGAACTTCTCGGTGACGCTCGGGAGGTGACTTGAGACCGTGGCAGTCCGCGCGAGCGCCGCGTACGACTCGAACACGACCCGCTCGACGGTCTCTTCGTTGACCATGCCGGTGAAGCTCTGCGCGAGGCGCTGCGCGGCGCGGTGCAGGACGGCCTCGTTGGAGAGGAGGCCCTGCATCCCCGAGGTGACGCTCATGACGCGCTCGCCGGAGTGAGTTCGGAGATCAGGTCCTTGATCCGGCCCCGGATGTCGTCGCGGATGCGCCGCACGGCGTCGATCCCCTGGCCGGCGGGGTCTTCGAGCTCCCAGTCCTCGTAGCGCTTGCCGGGGAAGATCGGGCAGGCGTCGCCGCATCCCATCGTGATGACGACGTCGGACTCCTTGACGGCCTCCACGGTGAGGATCTTCGGCTGCTGGCCGGCGATGTCGATGCCCTCCTCGGCCATGGCCTCGACGGCGACCGGGTTGATCTGGTCCTTCGGCTCCGACCCCGCGGAGAGGACCTCGACGCGATCGCCGGCGAGCTCTCGCAGGAATCCGGCCGCCATCTGCGACCTCCCGGCGTTGTGCACGCAGACGAACAGGACGGTGGGCTTGTCGGACATCCGGTCCTCCCTCTCTCGGTTTCGAGAAAAGCATAGACCACCATCTATCAATTCTCTAGGCGGCGGTCTCCGCGAGTGAGCTCAGGAGGTCGCGCACACGCGCCTCGATGTCGTTCCGGATGCGACGGACGGCCTCGGCCGGCTTTCCGACCGGATCCTCGATCTCCCAGTCGAGGTAGCGGCGTCCGGGGTAGACCGGGCACGCGTCGCCGCATCCCATCGTGATGACCCAGTCCGCCGCCCGCACGGCCTCATCGCTCAGGGGCTTGGGGAATTCTCCGCCCAGCGGCACCCCGATCTCGTCGAGCGCGTGGACGATCGAGGAGCGCACGTCGGCCGCGGGGGCAGAGCCCGCGGTCTTCACGATGACGCGGTCGCCGGCGAGTTGGCGGACGATCCCCGCGGCGATCTGCGAGCGGCCGGCGTTCTGCACGCAGACGAACAGCACGGTCGGGCGGTCGGGCGCGTGCCCCTCGATGCGGGTGAGATCGTCGAGTCGGGATGCGGCGAACGCGGCCGTTCGCGAGGTCTCCAGCGCCGGGCGGCCGGCCACGGTGAGCAGCCGATGACTGTCGGTGACGTAGCGGGCGACCGTCTCGGGGCTGAACACCCCGCGGTAGCGGGCGGTGAGGTCGTCGATCACGCGCGAGAGATCGGCTTCGCCTGAGGCGGTCGCGGGCCCGAGGAGAGCCGAGACGCGCTCTTCGTGTGCCGGGTCGAGGGAGTACCACACCCGCCTCCCGTCCTTCTCGCGGCGCACGATCCCCTCGTCGTGGAGCGCGGCCATGTGATGGCTGACGGTGGGCTGGCGCAGGCCGAGAGACTCCGCGACCCGTCCGACGAGCACGCGGCCGTCGGCGCTGTCGCGGATCATCCGCACGATCCGTGCGCGGGTCGGGTCAGCGAGGAGCGTCAGCCCCGCGTCATCCGTTCCCATACTCATAGACGGCAGTCTATGCGCCGCTCGCCGCACGGATGTCGGTGAATCCACCGTTTGTCGGATGCTGCCGGCCCAGCCGTCCGACGATGACGCGGATCTCCGACGGACGGTCGCGTCACCGGGGGTGGCGAGAGCGAGGCTCAGAGGCCGTTGCGGGCCGATCGGCGCTCCAGGAGCACCGTCGAGCGCCACTGACCGGCGTGCGGACCGTTCGTCGACTGCGCGATGTGCTCGCGGGTGCCGACGACCCGGAATCCGGCGCGCTCGTGGAGGCGGAGGCTCGCGGTGTTCTCGGGGAAGATGCTCGACTGCACCGTCCAGTACCCGGCCGCGTCGGCGGCATCCAGGAATGCCTGGAGGAGCACGGCACCGATCCGGCGGCCCCGGAATAGGGAGTCGACGTACACCGAGTGCTCGATGACGCCGCGGTAGACCTCGCGTGCCGAGACGCGGGAGGCGGCCACCCACCCGGCCACCTCGCCGTCGAGCTCGGCGACGAGCCGTGGGTGCGCGATCTTGCCCGAGTCGAACTGCTCCCACGACGGCGTCGTGCTCTCGAACGTCGCCTCTCCCTCCGCGATGCCCTCGGCGAGGATCGCCTCGACGCGCGGCCAGTCCGACGCCGTCATCGCCCGCACCGAGATCATCAGCAGCAGGAACCGCCGACATCCGTGGAGCAGACGCCGGTCGTCGGCAGGGTGAGCGAGACCGTCGTCGCTGCGGCCATGTCGCCGGCGATCCACGCCGTGATGGAGCGCACCTGCTCGTAGCCGGTCGCGAGGAGGAACGTCGGTGCGCGACCATAGGACTTCATTCCGGCGAGGAAGAAGCCGGGCTCGGGATGCCGCAGCTCGGCGAATCCGTGGGGCTCGACCGTGCCGCAGGTGTGCACGTTCGGATCGATCAACGGGGCGAGGCGCCGCGGGGCCTCGACGATGTCGTCGAGATCGAGCCGGATCTCGCGGAGCATGTCGAGGTTCGGGCGGAAGCCGGTCGCGGCCACGACGAGGTCGGTGACGTGGTGTGCGGGTTCGCCGCGACGGGTGCCGATCACGCGGATCCCGTCGCCGTACGGTGCGACCCGCGAGATCTCGAACGAGTCCACGCGGCGGATGCGACCGGTGTCGACGAGCGCGTCGACCCGCGAGCCCAGACGCGCCCGGTCGGCGAGCTCGTCGTCGGGAGAGGTGGTGACCCGGACGGCGCCCGCGTTGCGGATCAGCCACGTCACCCGGGTCTCGGGCTCTTCGTCGGCCAGCGCCGCGAGGGCGAGGAGGGTGTTCGCCGCGGAGTGCCCGGCGCCCACGACCGTGACGTCGCGGCCGGTGAGTCGGGCGCGATCGGCGCCGGCGACGTCGGGGAGGGCGTGCAGGATGCGGTCGGAGACCTCGGCGGTGCCGAGCGGGTCGAGGCCCGAGGAGGCGAGGGGGTTCGGGGTCGTGTACGTGCCCGAGGCGTCGATCACCGCTCGCGCGGCGAGGTCGACGATCTCGCCGCCACGGTCGATGCGCAGGAGGAACGGGGTGTCGGCGCGACCGGCGGTCCGGGTGCGGTCCATGCCCTCGCGGGCGACCGCGGTCACGCGCGTGCCGTAGTGCACGTGCGGGGCGATCTCCTCGAGCGCGGCGAGCGGCTCGAGCAGTCGGTCGGCGAGTTCGTGGCCGGTGGGTGCGGTGTCGAGGTCTGCGGGGGCCGTCCAGCCGTTCCGTTCGAGCAGGCGCTGCGCGGCGGGGTCGACGAGGTGGCGCCAGGGGGAGAAGAGGCGGGTGTGTCCCCAGAGCCGTACGCCGGATGCCGGGGCGGGGCCCGCCTCGAAGACGTCGAACGCGATGCCGCGCTCGGCCAGGTGCGCGGCGGCGGCGAGCCCGATCGGTCCGGCGCCGATGATCGCGACGGGGAGGGTGGCCAGGCGCGGCGTCGTGCGGGTGCGCGGAGCGAGGTCGAGGAGTGTCATCCCGGAACCTTCCATATCGATGAACGTCGATTCAGTATGGAGGGGTCTATCGATGGTTGTCAATATTGATTAGTATCGATGCATGCCCGCCTCCCTGCCCCTCCTCGACGTCCCCGCGGCGGTCTGCTGTGCACCCCTGACGCGTGAGCCGCTGGGGCCCGAGGATGCCGAGAATCTGGCGTCGCAGCTGAAGGCGCTCGCCGATCCGGCCCGGCTCCGACTCCTGTCGATCGTGGCGTCCTCTCCCGATCAGGAAGCCTGCGTCTGCGACCTCATCGAACCGCTGGGTCTCGCTCAGCCCACGGTCTCGCACCATCTGAAGGTGCTGACGCGCGCGGGCTTTCTCTCCCGCTCCCAGCGGGGGACGTGGGCGTACTATCGGCTTCAGCCCGAGGCGCTGCCCTCGATCGCGGCGGTCCTCACGGCTCCCTGACGCGCGGCGCGGGCGGATGTCAGGGGCGCCGGGGGCGCAGGCCCTCGAGGGCCTGCGCAAGAACCGCGTCGGCCAGGGAATCGGCATCGAGTGCGCCGCCCGGGCGGTACCACTCGGTCAGCGAATTCACCATGCCGAACACCAGGCGGGTGGCGACGGCCGGGTCTACGTCGGGGCGCAGCATCGCCTCGTCCTGGGCGCGGGTCACGACCTCGGTGACGCGGTGGTCGAAGGCGCGGCGGCGCTCGAGCGCGGCCTGTTCGACGGGTCCGTTGCCGCGCACGCGCAGCAGCAGCGTGACCTCGGGAAGCTTCTCCACGAGGACGCCGACGGCGCCCCGAATTACCCGCTCGAGCTGCGCGCCCGCTTCGGCGGCCGGTTCGTCGAAGACACCCTCGAGGGCGGTGAGGGCGTCGTCGAGGGCGAGGCCGAGCAGCTCGTCCTTCGAGGAGAAGTGGTGGTACAGCGCAGACTTCGTCACGCCGAGTCGGTCGGCGAGATCGGCGACCGAGGTCGCGTCGTACCCCTTCTCGATGAAGAGGGCGACGGCGACGGCGAGCACGTGTTCGCGGTCGTTCCCCGGCCGCCCGCGCCGCCCGCGCGGCGCGGCGTCGGCGGCCGCGGTGTCGCTCGTCACCTGCTCACTCTCGCATCTTCCCGCTCCATGGGCGAGCGACCGCGCGTTTCGTCTCGTCGCTTCGCTCCTCGCTCGACGACCGGGGGGATCGTTGCGGGCGGAACCGCCGCCTGACAGAATTACTGAACGATCGGTCTGCAACACGTTCGCGACGAAGCGGAAGGCCCCGGATGACCCGCTCACCCCTGCGCGTCGAGCACGCCTCCGACTGGACCGTCGTCACCCTCGACCGCCCCGAGGTGCGCAACGCCATCGACCAGGCGACCGTCGATGCGCTGCACACGGTCTGCGCCGACCTCGAGCATGAACCCCGGACGTTGATCGTCACCGGCTCGGGCGGCATCTTCGCCTCGGGCGCCGACATCGCCGAGCTCCGCGTCCGGCGCGCCGCCGACGCCCGCCGGGCGATCAACCAGGCGGTCTTCATGCGTGTGCGCGCCCTCCCCATGCCCGTCATCGCCGCACTCGACGGCTATGCCCTGGGCGGCGGGGCCGAGCTCGCCTACGCCGCCGACATCCGCATCGCCACGCCCTCGGTCAAGATCGGAAACCCCGAAACCGGCCTCGGCATCATGGCCGCCGCCGGGGCGACCTGGCGCCTTCCCGCGATCGTCGGCGAGGCGCGCGCGGCCGAGATGCTCCTCACCGGCCGCATCCTCGACGCCGACGAGGCGCTGTCGTGGGGGCTCGTGTCGGCGCTGCATCCGGCGGATGAGCTCCTGGCCGCCGCGCACGCGCTCGCCGATCGCATCGCCCGCAACGACCCGCTCGCCACCCGGTACACCAAGCAGGTGCTGCAGACCGAACCCCTCGACCAGCCCGCGCTCGTGAACGAGCTCCAGGCCGAGCTGTTCGAGAGCCCCGAGAAGATCCGCCGCATGACCGCCTTCCTGGAACGGAGAGCCCGATGACGGATGCCGCTGAGCCCGCGCCCCGCCCCGACGCGCCGACCGGCCCGATCGCCCCGCCCTCGCGGGTCGGCGTGCTCGGCGGCGGTCGGATGGGCTCCGGGATCGCGCACGCGTTCCTCCTGGCCGGGTCAGAGGTCACGGTCGTCGAGCGGGACGCCGAGGCCGCCGAGGCCGCACGCGGCCGCATCCTCGCGAGCGTCGCCGATTCCATCCGCCGGGGGGCGACCGATCGCAGCCAGGCGGCGCTCGCGGCATCCGTCCATCTCTCCACCGACGTGAGCGACCTCGCCGGGGCGGGCCTCGTCGTCGAGGCGGTGCCCGAAGACCGCGACCTGAAGCGCGACGCCCTCGCGCGCATCGAGGCGGTCATCGCGCCCGACGCCGTGCTCGCCAGCAACACCTCGTCGATCGGCCTCGCCGCACTCGCGGGCGCCTTGCGCGACCCCGCTCGCTTCCTCGGGCTGCACTTCTTCAACCCGGTGCCCGCGTCCCGGCTCGTCGAGATCGTCGTCGGCGACGTGACTGCGGCCGGCGTCGTGGAGAGCGCGCGCGGGTGGGTCGAGGCGCTCGGCAAGACGCCGATCGTGGTCGCCGACGCCCCCGGTTTCGCGTCGAGCCGGCTCGGGCTGGCGCTCGCGCTCGAGGCGATCCGCATGGTGGAGGCCGGGGTCGCGAGCCCCGCCGACATCGACGCGGCCATGGAGCTCGGCTACCGCCACCCCGCGGGGCCCCTCCGCACGACCGACCTCGTCGGACTCGACGTCCGCCTCGCGATCGCCGAAGAGCTGCACGCCACTCTCGGTGACCGCTTCGCCCCGCCCGACCTGCTGCGCCGCATGGTCGCCGACGGCCGCCTCGGCCGCAAGACCGGGCGCGGCTTCTACGAATGGAGCACGCCGTGACCGACATCCTCCCCAGCTATATCCGCGACGGCTGGTGGGCGCCGGAGGAGGATCCGGATGCCGCGGTGGTGCGCGACGCCTCGACCGGCGAGCCGGTGGTGCGCCTGAGCACCCGCGGCCTCGACCTGCCCGCCGCACTGGACCATGCCCGTACCGCCGGGCAGGAGCGCCTCGGCGCGCTGACCTTCCACCAGCGGGCGGTGCTGCTGAAGGAGTTCGCCCTCGTTCTGCAGGAGCGCAAGGAGGAGCTCTATGCGCTGTCCGAGCGCGCGGGCTCCACGCGGCGCGACTCGCTCAGCGACGTCGACGGCGGCATCGGCGTGCTCTTCACCTATTCGTCGAAGGGACGCCGGGAACTGCCGAACGCGAAGGTCTACGTCGACGGGCCGGTCGAGCCGCTGTCGAAGGACGGATCGTTCCTCGGGCGGCACGTCTACACGCGCCTCCCAGGCGTCGCCGTGCAGATCAACGCCTTCAACTTCCCCGTGTGGGGAGCGCTGGAGAAGTTCGCCCCCGCCTTCCTCGCGGGCGTTCCCACCGTGGTCAAGCCCGCCTCGCCGACGGCCTACATCGCCGAGGCGTGGGTGCGCATGCTGGTCGAGACCGGGCGACTTCCCGCCGGGTCGCTGCAGCTGGTGAGCGGGCCGGTGCCCGACCTGTTCGGCGCGCTGCGGCTGGGCGACCTCGTCGGGTTCACCGGCAGCGCGACGACCGCAGCGCGCCTACGCGCACAGACCCCCGAGGGAGTGCGGTTCACCTCCGAGACCGACTCGATCAACGCCTCGGTGCTCGGCCCCGACGCCGCCCCCGGCACGCCGGAGTTCGACGCTTACGTGAAGCAGCTGCTGGTCGAGATGACCACGAAGGCGGGGCAGAAGTGCACCGCGATCCGCCGCGCGATCGTCCCCGCGGCGGCAGTCGACGCCGTCGTCGCAGCGCTCGGGGAGAAGATCGCCGAGAGGGTCGTGATCGGCGACCCGCGCGCAGCGGGCGTCACGATGGGTCCGGTCGTCTCGCGCGCGCAGCGCGACGAGGTGGTGCGGCAGGTGCGTGCGCTCCAGGATGCCGGCGGGCGCCTGCTTCTCGGCTCCCTCGACGCGCCCGAGGTCGTCCACGCCGACGGGGCGGTCGGGCCGGCACCCGAGGGTGCGTTCGTCGCGCCGATCCTCGTCGGGTTCGCGGATGCCACGGCGCCCGCTGTTCACGAGGTCGAAGCCTTCGGGCCGGTCGCGAGCGTGCTGCCCTACGCCTCCCTCGCCGAGGCCGCCGACCTCGTCGACCGCGGCGGCGGGTCGCTGGTGACCTCGGTCGCGACGAACGATCCGGATGTCGCGGTGGAGCTCATGACGCGGATCGCCGCGTTCAACGGTCGCGTCCTCTTCCTCAGCCGTGAGAACTCCCGCACCTCGACCGGGCACGGCGCGCCCGTCCCGCACCTGGTGCACGGCGGGCCCGGTCGCGCCGGCGGCGGTGAGGAGCTCGGCGGCATCCGGGCCGTTCTTCACCACATGCAGCGCACCGCCCTGCAGGGCTCACCCGAGATGCTCACCGCACTCACGGGCGTGTGGCATGCCGGCGCCGAGGCGCGGCCGGGCGGGACGCATCCGTTCCGCAGATCCCTCGCCGAGCTGCGGATCGGCGACCAGGTCGTGTCCGCGACGCGCAAGGTGGGCCTCGACGACATCGAGACCTTCGCCCGGTTCACGGGCGACACCTTCTACGCCCACATGGACGAGGAGGCCGCCGCCGCCAACCCGTTCTTCCCTGGCCGCGTCGCCCACGGGTATCTGCTGGTGTCGTGGGCCGCGGGCCTCTTCGTCGACCCGGCGCCGGGCCCGGTGCTCGCGAACTACGGCCTCGAGAACCTGCGGTTCGTCACGCCGGTGTCGCCGGGGGATGAGATCCGGGTCGTCCTCACCGCGAAGCAGATCACGCCGCGCGAGACCGACGAGTACGGCGAGGTGCGGTGGGACGCGGTCATCCGGAACCAGCGCGACGAGATCGTCGCGACCTACGACGTGCTCACCCTGGTCGCGAAGGAGGGGGCATCGGTGTGAGACGGATGCTGCAGCGGGATCGGGTCTTCGACGCCTTCGGGATGGAGGTGATCGTGGATGAGCCGGGGCGGGCGGTCATCAGGATGCGGGTGCGCGAGGACATGACGAACGGCTTCGCCATCACTCACGGCGGCGTGGTGTTCGCCCTCGCCGACACCGCCTTCGCCGTCGCGTGCAACGAGCCCGACGGACCCGTCACCGTGTCGGTCGGTGCCGACATCGTGTTCTTCCGCTCCACGAGGCCGGGCGATGTGCTCACCGCGGAGGCGCGCCACCGCGTGACCCGGGGGAGGACCGGGCTGTACGACGTCACGGTGACCGACGCCGAGGGTGAGGTGGTCGCGGAGTTCCGCGGGCACGCGCGCCGTACCGATCGGCGCCTCGACGACGCCTGACGCTCGCCCGCGGCCTCCGCTCGCCTGTCACGTTATGCGGTCGGGCGTAGCCGATTGCGACAGGCGAGCGGTGTGGGGTGGCAGCGCGAGTGGTTCGCCTGTCACGTTGTGCGGTCGGATGCGGCCGATTGCGACAGGTGAGCGGCGGTTGTGGGGGCGGCTGGTTGCCGTCGAGACGGCGGCCGCCTAGAATTACTGAACGAGCGGTCTGTAAAGGAGTCGACGATGACGGACCTCACCGCCGAGGAGCAGCACTTCGATGCGCTCATCGCCGCCGATCAGCGCATCGAGCCCCGCGACTGGATGCCCGACGCCTACCGGCGCACGCTCATCCGGCAGATCTCGCAGCACGCGCACTCCGAGATCATCGGCATGCAGCCCGAGGGCGGCTGGATCACCCGCGCGCCGAGTCTGAAGCGCAAGGCGATCCTCCTCGCCAAGGTGCAGGACGAGGCGGGGCACGGCCTCTACCTCTACTCCGCCGCCCAGACCCTCGGCATCACCCGCGACGAGATGACCGAGCAGCTCATCGACGGCAGAGCGAAGTACTCCTCGATCTTCAACTACCCAGCCCCCACGTGGGCCGACATGGGCGCGATCGGCTGGCTCGTGGACGGCGCGGCGATCTGCAACCAGGTGCCACTCTGCCGGGCGTCGTACGGCCCGTACGGGCGGGCGATGGTGCGCATCTGCAAAGAGGAGTCGTTCCACCAGCGGCAGGGCTTCGAGATCCTCCTCACCCTCATGCAGGGGACCGACGCGCAGCGGGCGATGGCGCAGGACGCGGTGAACCGCTGGTACTGGCCGTCGCTGATGATGTTCGGCCCGCCGGATGACGCCTCGCCGAACTCGGCGCAGTCGATGGCGTGGAAGATCAAGCGGTTCTCGAACGACGACCTGCGTCAGCGATTCATCGGGATGCTGGTGCCGCAGGCCGAGATCCTGGGGGTGACCCTGCCCGACCCCGAGCTGCGGTGGGACGAAGAGGCGCAGCGCTGGCACACCGGCGAGCTCGACTGGGACGAGTTCCGCGAGGTGCTCGCGGGGCGCGGTCCGCTCAACGCCGAGCGGCTGCGTCACCGGAAGGCGGCGCACGACGACGGCGCGTGGGTGCGCGAGGCGGCGGCGGCGTACGCGCAGAAGCGGGCAGCCCAGGCCGCGCCCAAGCGGGCGGTGGCGTGATGCCGACGCCGGGAGCCTCCGACCGCGAGACGTGGCCGATGTTCGAGGTGTTCGTCCGCTCCGGGCGGGGCCTCAGCCACGTCCATGTCGGGTCGCTGCATGCGCCCGATCCCGAGCTGGCGCTGCGGAACGCCCGCGACCTCTACACCCGCCGGGGCGAGGGCACGTCGGTCTGGGTCGTGCCGGCCGAGGCGATCACCACCAGCGACCCCGACGCGAAGGGCGCGTTCTTCGAGTCGTCGTCAGGGAAGAACTTCCGCCACGCGTCGTACTACACCGCGTCCGAGGGGGTGCCGCACCTGTGACCGGTCCTCACCCTCACGTCGAGCCTCATCCTCACGTCGACGTGGTCGAGCACGAGCTCGCCGCCGAGCTCCTCGGCGACGATGCGGCGCCTGCGTCGCGCGACGTCGCCGAGTACGCGCTGTGGCTCGGCGATGACGCCCTGATCCTCTCGCAGCAGCTCATGCAGTGGGTCGCGCGGGCTCCCGAGCTCGAAGAGGACGTCGCGCTCGCGAACATCGCGCTCGACCAGCTCGGCCACGCCCGTTCGCTCCTCCGCTACGCCGGCACTGCCGACGGCCGGAGCGAAGACGACCTCGCGTTCTGGCGTGACGACCTGCAGTTCCGGGCGGCGTGGCTCTTCTGCCTGCCCAACGGGGATTTCGCGCACACGATCGTCCGGCAGCTCGTCGCCGCGAGCTTCCAATTCGCCCTGTACTCCGCCCTGCAGTCCTCGGCCGATGCGACGCTCGCGGCGATCGCAGCGAAGGCGGTGAAGGAGGTCGAGTACCACCGCGACCACGCGGTGCAGTGGACGCTCCGGCTCGCGGGCGGCACGGACGAATCCCGGCGGCGGATGCTCGTCGCTCTGCGTGATACCTGGCCGTACGTCGACGAGCTCTTCCGCGACGAACCCGTGATCGACCGGCTCGAGGGCATCGCGGTGCGGCCGTCGGCGCTGCGCGCCGAGGTCGATCGGGTGCTCGACGCCGTCTTCACCGAGGCCGAGCTCGACCGCCCCGAGGTCGCGCCGTCGAGCGGAGGCGGCCGCCGCGGCATCCCGTTCCCCGCCCTCGGCGCCATCCTCGCCGAGATGCAGGTGCTCGCCCGTGCGCATCCGGGGGTGACATGGTGAGCGTGCGCGACGCCGCCGGCATCCGCCCCGCGCCCGACCTCGAGACCGCCCGTCGCACCGCCGGTGAGGTCGCCGACCCCGAGGTGCCGGTGCTCACCATCGCCGACCTCGGCATCCTCCGCGACGTCGCGGTCGACGGCGACGCGGTGACGGTGACGCTCACCCCGACCTACTCCGGATGCCCCGCGGTCGACGCGATCCGCGACGACGTCGTGCTGGCCCTCACCCGCGCGGGCTTCGCCCGCGTCGACGTGCGCCTGACGCTCGCGCCCGCGTGGACCACCGACTGGATGAGCGAGGACGGCAAGGCGAAACTCCGGGCCTACGGCATCGCCCCGCCGACGGGCCGCGCCGCGGTGCGCGGACCCATCCCCGTCACGCTCGGCGTGGCGTGCCCCCGCTGCGGCACGCTCCGCACCCGCGAGGTGTCGCGGTTCGGATCGACGGCGTGCAAGGCGCTGTACGAGTGCCAGGAGTGCGGCGAGCCCTTCGACCACTTCAAGGTGCACTGAGGAGTCGCCCTGTGAGTACCGCACGGGCGACCGACGACGTCGCCGAGACCCTCCTCGCCAATGCCCGCGGGGGCGCCGGAGCGCGCCGACGGGCCCGCTTCCACTCGCTCGCTGTGAGCGGGGTGCGCCGGCTCACCGACGACGCGGTCGAGGTGACGTTCGCCGTGCCGCCCGAGCTCGACGACGAGTACGCCTTCCTCCCGGGTCAGCACGTCGCCCTGCGCGCACATGTCGAGGGCGAGGAACTGCGCCGGTCGTACTCGCTGTGCCGTCCCCCGACGCCGGGCTCCATCAGCGTCGCGATCAAGCGGGACGCCGGCGGCCGATTCTCCACGTGGGCGCAGACCGGCCTCGGGCCGGGCGACCGCATCGACGTGATGAGCCCGCAGGGCTCGTTCACGTCGTCGCTTGCAGACCTCGACGGCGCCCACGTCGCCGGGATCGCCGCGGGCTCGGGCATCACCCCGATCATGGCGCTCGCCACCGTGATGCTCGGCCGATCGACGTCGTCGCGCTTCACGCTGGTCTACGCCAACCGCTCGTCGGCCGACGTGATGTTCCTCGACGATCTCGCCGACCTCAAGGACCGCTATCCGACGCGTCTGGCGGTGCATCACGTGTTCTCGCGTGAGGAGCGGGCAGCCCCGCTGCTGTCGGGTCGGCTCGATGACGCGCGCATCCGTGGCATCCTCTCGAATGTCGTCCTCCCCGACACGGTGGACGAGTGGTTCCTCTGCGGACCGCTGGAGCTGGTCGACCGATGCCGCACGGCATTGACGGATGCTGGGGTGTCGCGCGAGCACGTGCGCTTCGAGCTGTTCACGACCGGGGCCGAGGGTGCTGCGCGGGTGTCCGCCGCCGCGCCGCCGCAGCGACCCCGTGCGGATGAGCCCGTGCGTCGCATCGATCTGCGCCTCGACGGTCAGAGCGCGAGCGTCGCGTCGCCCGTCCACGCGCGCGAGACGGTGCTCGCCGCGGCGCTGCGCGTGCGCCCCGATGCGCCGTACTCGTGCTCGGGAGGCGTCTGCGGCACCTGTCGGGCGCGCCTCGTCGACGGCGCGGTCACGATGGACGAGAACTACGCGCTCGAGCCCGATGAGATCGCCGCGGGCTACATCCTCACGTGCCAGTCGCGCCCCACGACCGAGCGGGTAGTCGTCGACTACGACGTCTGACGTCGCTCGGAGCGCGTCCATTTCTCGTTCATCCGTCACAGATGTACGCCTTGGGGCCTTCAGGCGTACATCTCCGACGAATGAAGGGTGGGTTGAGGTTGCGAGCCACGAGCGCGGGTCCCCGGGCCGGATGCCGCCGTGCCTGCGTGCACCGCGGCCGCCCGCTCGCAGCATCCTGCGTCCGAGGATGCCCCGACCTCTCCTTCATTCGTCGCAGATGTACGCCTTTGGGGCCTTCAGGCGTACATCTCCGACGAATGAAGGAGGGGGAGGGCGGGGTTCCCCCGCTCGCGCGGGCGGCCCGGCGCAGCCGCGTCAGAGCAGGTCGTCGCGGGCGCGCAGCGCCGCGGCGCCGAGGAGCGGCCCGTCCGCCGACAGACCCGAGGGCCGGACGAGGACCGGCCGGGTGCGGGGGAGCGCGCCCCACCGGATGACGGCGGCATCGACGAGGTCGAGATAGTCGGGGCGGACGCGTGAGAACCCGCCGCCGATCGCCACGACCTCGAGGTCGACCAAGGCGGACACGCTCGCGATCGCCTGTCCGACGGCCTCGGCGGATCGCCGGGTGGCCGCATCGGCGACCGGGTCGCCGGCGGCGAAGGCGGCAGCCAGGTCTTCTCCGGTCTCACCCTGCCAGCCCCGACGGCGGGCCCAGGCCACCGTCGCGGGGCCGGATGCCGTCTCCTCCAGCGTCGTCCCGAAGGCTTCGTCCCCGGCACCCGCGCCACCCGCATGACCCAGACCCGCGCCACCCGGACCCCCCGGGTCCACGACATGGAGCTGACCGATGTGTCCGGCGTTGCCGGTCGTCCCCGACAGCAGCCGCCCGTCGACGATGAGTCCGCCGCCGACACCGGTCGAGACGACCATGCCGAGCGATGTGGAAGCTCCGCGCGTCGCGCCGAGCCAGTGCTCGGCGAGGGCGATGCACGTGCCGTCGAGCCGCAGGGTCGCGGGCGCACCCGCGGCGGCCTCGACCAGGTCGCGCAGCGGAAACTCGCGGATCTCCGGCAGGTTGAGCGGGCTGACGCTGCCCCGGTCCAGGTCGATCGGGCCGGCGGCGCCGACACCCGCGCCGGCGACCGGGTCGGGCGCGCTGGCGAGCGTCGCGGCGACGAGCGACCGGATGACTGCCGTCAGGGCGTCGACGCCGATCGAGCGGCCCGTCGCCTGCCGATGCCGTGAGCCGGGCATCACCGCTCCGCGTCCCCGGTCGTCGACCACGACCAGGGCGGCCTCGGCTTTCGTGCCGCCCAGATCCACGGCCAGGTACACGTCGTTCGTCACGGCTCACACGTTATCGCGCCCGGCATCTGCTTTAGTCGCTAAAGTAAATCCCATGACCACCATCGCCCTCTTCGGCGCGACCGGCAAGACCGGGCGACGCGTGCTCGACCGCTCGCTCGCCGCCGGCCACACCGTCCGCGCCCTTGTTCGAGACCCCCATGCGCTCCTTGTGACCTCCCCGCGCCTGACCGTCGTCCCCGGCGACGTCCGCGACCCCGCCGCGGTCGCCGAGACCGTGCGGGGAGCGGATGTCGTCCTGAGCCTGTTCGGACAGGTGAAGGGTTCACCGCCCACCCTTCAGACCGACGGCACCCGCGTGATCGTCGAGGCGATGCACGAGGCCGGCGTCACCCGCATCGTCACACTTTCGGGCGGGGGGCTCCGCGACGAAGAGCACGATCGCCCGAAGACGGCGGACCGCGTCATCCGATTCCTCTTGAAGACGCTCTCGGGGCCCGTGCTCGCCGATGCGGAGGGCCATCTCGCGGTGCTGCGCGCGTCGGGCCTGGACTGGACCGTGGTGCGCGGTCCGCGCCTCACCGAGAAGCCCGGCGTCCGCAGCTACCGCGTCGGATGGGTCGGCGTGAACGCCAGCACGCAGATCAGCCGCGACGACCTCGCCGACTTCATCCTCACGCAGGTCGACGACCGCACCTTCGTCGGGTCGATGCCGTTCGTGAGCGCATGAGGACGGATGACCGCGACGTGGCCATCGGCAGGGTGCTCGAAGGAGTCGTCTCGGCCCGCCGGCTGCTCGGCGACGCCCGGCGGCGCCCCTTCGCCTCGCTGATGCTCACGAGCTCGCAGCTGGAGGCGCTCTTCGTGCTCACCCACGCGGCGGAGCCGATCACCCCGAGCGCACTGGCCCAGCGGCTCGGGGTCACCGCCGGCGCGGTCACCCAGCTCCTCGACGGCGTGAAGCGAGCCGGCCTCGTGGAGCAGGCCGCGCATCCGGATGACGCGCGCTCCCGCGTCATCCGACTCACGGCGTCTGCGCGCGCCGAGGTCGACGTCTTCGAGGCCGGGGTGGTCGCCGAGATGCGGCCGCACTTCGCGGATCTCTCGACGTCGGAGCTGAACCAGCTCGCCGCTCTGCTCGGGCGGGTCGGTCGTGAGTGACGCCGGAGCCGGCGCGGTCCTCGTGACGGGCGCGACCGGAACGGTGGGGTCATCGGTCGTCGCCGAACTGCGCGCCCGAGGTGTGGCCGTGATCGCCGCCGTGCGGGATCCCTCGACGCCGGCGGCTCGGGCGCTCGGCGTGCCGCTCCGCCCGTTCGACTTCGACGGCTCTGCGAGCCGCGCTGCGGAGGCGATGGAGGGTGTCGACCGGCTCTTCCTCCTGCGGCCCCCGCCGATCGCCGACGTCGCGACCCACCTCTTCCCGGTGATCGACGCGAGCCGCGCTCGTGGGGTGCGCCAGGTCGTCTTCCTCTCGCTCCAGGGTGTCCAGTTCAATCGCCGCACCCCGCATCACGCCGTGGAGGCCTACCTGAGACGGACCCGGACCCCGTCGACGTTCCTGCGACCGAACTTCTTCATGCAGAACCTCTCGTCGGTCCACGCGGCCGAGATCCGCGCCGACGACGAGGTCTTCGTCCCTGCGGGGCGATCGCGTACCGCTTTCATCGATGCCCGCGACATCGGCCGGGTCGCCGCGCAGGTCTTCACCGAGCCCGGCCACATCGGCAGGGCGTACACGCTCTCGGGCGAGCAGTCCCTGGGCTATCGCCGCGTCGCGCTCATCCTCAGCGACGTGCTGGGCAGGCCGATCCGCTACGCGCGCCCGAGTGAGGATGACTACCTCGAACGTCTGCGGCGGAACGGGGCCTCACCCGAGTACCTCGCGGTGCAGCGGATGATCTACCGCATCGTGCGCGCCAACGTCTCAGCGCTGCCCAACCGGACGGTGCGTCGACTCACCGGGCGCCCCGCCACCACCTTCCGGCAGTTCGCTCTCGATCACCGCGATGCCTGGATGCCCGACGGACCCGGTGGCGGCCTCCAGCCAGGCCCAGAGGCGTGACTGGCGACCGGCGTCATAGGTGACGGGCTCGGCGCTGGTCTCGCGGCCGATCTCGATGTAGGCGTCATGCCGGTCGGCGTGCCGATCGCCCAGGGCGAGGTCGGCGACGTGTCGCGCGGTGCCCCGCGGGGTGGTCGCGCCTGGGAGGATCGACATGGCGGGCATGATGCGACGCCACACCCAATCCATGTACGCCGGCATCCCGCGCACCAGCCCGGTGCCCGCGACCAGGCCCGGGTCGTAGACGTTCAGGCGCCGCCCGGAGGCGGCGAAGCGCTCGGCCCAGGGGTGCGCCAGGGTCACGAGGGCCAGCTTGCTCGTCGCGTAGGCGACACCGCCGCGCTCGCGCTCGGCCCGGAATCCGCGGCGAGGAGTGTCGTCCACGCGGGCCAGGTCGGCAGGATCCTGCCACACCGGGTCGGGCACGAGCCCGAACGACTGCCGCTTGCCGCGATGGGTGGAGGAGCCGAACAGGATGGCGTGGCCCGCCGACGCGAGCGCCCCCTCGAGCCCCGCGAGGAGCACATGCTGCGCGACGACGTTGATCGCGAAGGTGAGCTCCCATCCCTGCGCGCTGACGTGCCGGCGATCGAGGAGCTGCCCTCCGGCGTTGAGGATCGCCGTGTCGATCGGAGGCACCGCCCCGGAGCGGACGAGATCGGAGACCTCTCGGGTGGCGCGGGTGACCGAGGCGAGATCCGCGAGGTCGAGAGTGATGCCGTGCGCGTCGCTGCCGGCATCCCAAGCGCCTGCCACCGCCTCGTCGAGGGCACGACGGTCGCGGGCGAGAAGGATGAGTCGGGGATGCCGGGGGTCGGCGCGCAGACGCTCGTAGACCGCCTGGCCGATTCCGCGGGTGGGGCCGGTAAGGAGCACTGTCGGCGTGATGTCAGTTTCTGTCATGACTCAAGCGTAGGCGATGTCATGATGTGACACAAGAGTAGGGTGGGTTCATGCCCCGCTGGCCTGAGGACTCCCGCGATCGACTCGTCGCCGCCGCCGTGTCGCTCTTCGCCGATCACGGATTCGGGGCGACGACCGTCGATCAGATCGCCGAGAGCGCGGGGGTGACGCCGCGGACGTTCTTCCGGCACTTCCGCGACAAGGAGGAGGTGCTGTTCGCCGAGGACGACCGGCTGCTGCCGCTGCTTCTCTCCGCCATCGCCGCCCCGGCGGCGCCTCTCCGCGCTGACGACCTCATGCGGCACGCGCTGGGCGCCCTGGCCGACGCCATGGAGCCCGAGCGCGACCGGCTCCGCGTCCGGCACGCCATCATCCGCACCGACGTGGCGTTGACGGGAAGGGAATTGGCGAAGCAGGCCGCCTGGCAGCCGCAGATCGCCGCGGCGATCGCGGAGCGCGGATTCCGCCCCGCCGACGCGGAGCTCCTGGCCGCGATCGGGTTCGCGCTGTATCGCACGGCGTTCGTCGCCTGGCTGGAGGACGACGACCCTGAGCCGCTCCGCGAGCGCGTTGATCGCGCCCTGCCGTCCGCCCGCTCGGTGATGGACCTCGCCCCCGGCGGCTGACACCCGCCGCTCCGGCCGCGCGTCAGCCCGACCGGACTGCGGTCAGAGGCTCTCCAGAAGCGACCGGATGCGACGGGCGCGCGTCGCCGCCGTGGCCGCGCCGTCCACCGGCACGAGCTGACGGCGGCGGGTGGCGGGCGGCAGCAGGTCCCACCGCTCGCGAAGCCCGGCGTCGGCGAGAGCCTCGGCGAGATCATCCGGCACCGGCACCTCGTCGGGGTCGACGGGGGCGAGCCATCCCGTCACCGGATCACCGACCTCCAGGCGCAGCCGCCGCAGCAGCGAGGAGCCGGCCCACACGAAGGTGTCGTCGATCACCGGGGCGCGGGTGAGCGCGAGGTTCACCGCGACACCCTCGAGCTCCCCGGCCACGCGCCGGGTTCCGACCTCGTCGGCGGCTCTGACGAGGTCGACGGGTACGCGCAGCACGGTGTAGCGCGATCGCCCCCAGACCATCGGCTCGATGAACCCCGTCACGTCGCGACGCCCGCCCAGGAGCGGCCAGGACTCGCCCATGTCATCCTCCGTCGCCGCGTCCGTCGTCCCGCGGACGGACGGTGCGGTCGGACTCTACCGGTCGAGGCGGTGCGGCGATACTGTGACCTCACCCCACCTCGCCGAAGGGGATGCCGTGACATCGTCCGCCGCTGAGCCGGTCGCCTCCATGCCCTCGGGCGTGCGTCTGCGCATCGAGAGCGAGGCGTTCTACGCCTTCGTCGCGGCGGCCCTCGCCGGCGGAATCCTCGGGCTGCTCCTCGGGGCGCTCGGCCCGTCACGTCCGCTGTCGGGCCCCGGATCGTTCGGCTGGGTCGCCGCCGCGGCCTGCGCGGTCGCCGCGGCCGGGGCCGCCGGGGTCGGCTACTGGCGCGCCCGTCGCGAACGCGGCCAGGAATGGCGCCTCGCCCTGTCGTCGTGGCGATTCAGCGTCAACGCCGTCGCCGTCGCGGTCGTGCACGCGGCCCTGGCGACGCTCGCCGCGCTCGTGGTCTTCCTCGTCCTCAGCGCGGGGCTGCGCGGCTGGACGGTGACCACCTTCTGGTCCGCCGTGCTGCTCGGGGCCGCTCCGGCCGTCACGGCCTATCTGGTCTACCTGTCTGCGTCGAAGATGACCACCCAGCGCATGTCGTCGCTGCTGCTCGTCTTCGTCGTGACCGGCACCCTCACGGCCATGGTCACGACCCCCGATCCGCTCTGGTGGGAGATCCACTTCAGTCACCTGGGCACCTTCTGGGATCTCTCGAGCGTCGTGTTCAACGGCACGCTCATCGTCGGCGGCCTCCTCGTCACGGCGTTCTCGGTCTATGTCGCCCACGACCTCGCCGCGGTCGCGACAGCGGGACGGCTCGACGCCGCGGCACGCTGGCGGATCGTGCCCACGCTCTTCGTCGTGATGGGGATCATGCTCGCGGGCGTCGGTGCCGTTCCGGTGTCTCTCAGCGTGCTCGTGCACAACCTGTGCGCGATGGGACTCGCGGCGATGTTCCTTGCGCTCCTCGTCGGCGGCCCCTGGCTGCTGCGGGGCCTGCCGCGCGCGTACTTCTTCGCTGCGACCCTCTTCCTCGTCGCCCTGCTGATCTCGCTGGTGCTCTACGTGGTCGGGTTCTTCGGCCTCACCGCCTTCGAGATCGTGGTGTTCGCCCTCATCTTCGGCTGGATCGCCGTGTTCATCCGGTTCCTCACCGCCGATCGGCCCATCGAGGCCGCCGACGCGCTGGCGTGACCGCGTCGATCTGCGGATGTCCTGCATCCGTTCGAGAGGGTGGGGACGAACAACTCTGTGACGGGGACGAGGGTGTCCGCCGGGCACCCCGGCCCGGCGGCGGCGAAAGGGGATCGGGATGGCGAAGAAGCTCACGGAGGCCACGGTCGTGGAGTACGACCGGATCGGCGACACCGACGTGCTGCAGGTGCGCACCTCGCCGCTCCGGCCCCCGGGTCGCGGCGAGGTGACCGTCGAGGTCATCACCGCGGGCATCAGCCATATCGACGGGTTCATCCGCAGCGGCCGAGAGGAAGCCTTCTCGCACGATCCGTTCCCACGTCGATCGGGCAGCGACTTCGCCGGCACGATCGTCGCCGTCGGCGAGGACGTCCACGGCTTCACCCGCGGAATGGATGTCGTCGGGCACGTCCGTGCCGGAGCGCACGCGTCGGCGCTCACGGTCCCGACGTCGGTGCTGGTGAAGAAGCCGCGCACCGTGTCGTGGGAGGCCGCCGGCGGACTCTTCCTCGCGGGCGCCACGGCGCTGGACATCCTCGATCAGGTGCGCGTCGGCGAGGGCGACACGGTCGTGGTGTCCGCCGCAGCCGGCGGCGTCGGCAGTCTCGAGGCGCAGATCGCCCGGCACCGCGGAGCGACGGTGATCGGCACGTGCGGCGACCGGAACTTCGACTACCTCCGACAGCTGGGCATCAAGCCGGTGCTCTACGGCCCCGGCATCGCCGACCGCATCCGCAAGGCGGCGGGAAAGCCCATCACGGCCATGATCGACAACTTCGGCCAGGACGGTCGCGCCCTGGCCGAAGACCTCGAGATCTCGCCCTCGCGCTACCGCTCCAGCGAAGACCGCCGCGACGCCGAAGTGCGGCTGCTGCAGGACGATCCCGAGTCGGTCGCGAAGGCGACGTCGCTGCTGGAGCGGGTGGCCCAGCTCGCCGAGAAGCGCGCGTTCACCCTGCTGGTGTCGGGACTGTACTCCCTCGACGACGTGGCCGAGGCGTACGCCGATTTGGGCAAGCTCCACGCCCGCGGCAAGGTGGTGCTCGCCACACGCCCGGTCACCACGGTGCGGACGTTGAAGGCGCGGGATGTCTGGGAGGCGGCCGGCTGAGCGACCCCGGAGCCCGCGCGGCGATGCGGACCCGTGTCACAGCCGCTCGCGCAGCGCCTGGCTCACCCACCGCGCGTACGACCGCCACGGATCGGCACTCCCGGGAAGTGCGTGGATGTGAGCGAGCAGCTCCGGCGCCGACGTGAACCACTCGCCCCCCTCGCGGAGGTGGGCGAAAAGACGGTGGCGTGACCGCTCGACGAGCCGGTCGCCGGGTTCGAAGGCGAGCAGCTCGTCGTGCCGGATCGCCCGCAGCCGAGCCCGCGGCTCTCGCGAGGTGCCGATCTTCACCCGGTCGGCGTAGCCGAGGTAGTAGACCACGTCGATGCGGGGCGGCGGGAGATCGGGATCGGGGACGTCGCCCGCTCTCCACTCGCACGCGGCGCAGAACCACGCCTCGGCGCGGCGTACCCCCTGCGGCTCACCGCACAGCACGCACGGCCCCGGCATCGCCCGACGGATCCCCATGGCGGCAGGGTACGCACCGCCTCCGACAGGCCGGCGGGGGCGTGTCGGAGACCCGCGCTAGTTTCACGCCCATGGCGGAGAGGGTGGAGCTGTGGTGGGCGAGGCGGCAGTTCTCGCGCGGCACCGAGGTGCCGTACGCGGTGGGTACGTACCGCGAGGCGTGGGCCGCCTACCCGGTTGTCGCGCGCCAGTACCATCCCGATCTCAACGCCGGGATCGCCCTGTCGCAGATTCCCCCCGCCGCCGACGTGATGCTGCGGTGGCAGTGCGATGCGGGACACCTCTTCGCCGCGACCCCGACCGAGCAGCGCAGCCGCCCCGGCCGTGTGCGCCGGAAGTCGTCGTGGTGCCCTGAGTGCCTCGCGGGGGCCACCGGGCGTGGCGCGTTCCCCGCGCTCGCGCTGCCGCCCGCCGGCGAGGCGCGCGCGGTGCCCTCCGATGCAGCGCCCTCGGGCGCAGCGCCCTCCGTTTCGGCGCCCTCGACCCCCTGGCCCTCGACCCCCTCCGCCGCAGCGCCGGGGCTCAGCTCCCCCTCGATCCTCGCGCCCTCGCCGCGCTCGCCCTCTAGCCCGGCCACCCCGGCCCGGCCCCCTCGCCGGCGCCCCGCCCCGCGACGTCTGTGCGAGAAGACCCCCGATCTGCCCTCCGGGGCCTCGTTCGCGAGCGCGTGCGCACCGAAACCTGCCTCTGCAGCGGAGGGTCTGCTGCACGAGCGGCTCTTCGGCGCCCTCGCCGTGACCCGCGGTCACAACGCCGTGCGCGTCTCGCGCCCCTTCTTCGAACACCGCGAGGTGTGGCCGGACCTCGTCCTCCCCGAGCTGCGCATCGCCGTCGAGTACGACACGATCGGCCGCTTCGGGCTCGAGCACGTCGGCGCCCGCGAGGAGTCCGACCGGCGGAAGGATCGCCTGCTCCGCGAGGCCGGGTGGGAGGTCGTGCGGCTGCGCACCGGGAAGCTCGAGACGATCGGTCCGCACGACATCCGCGTCGGCTCGATCGGCCCGCGAACGGTGGGGATGCTGCTCGACGCCTTCCGCGGCATCCGCGGGTCGCTCCTCATCGACGCCTATGCGACATGAGCCGCCCCCCGCCACCCCGCGCGGCGGCGGCTCACTGCGCGCGCAGCACCTCGCGCCAGTTCAGCGGCACCCGACCCCGGGGCCCGGGCGCCGGCTGCTCGTCGGGGTGACTGACAGGCGGTGCGAGCGCGGGGCCGTCGATCATGCTTTCGTCGAGGTAGTCCCAGAACCAGTCCTCGCCGGGTTCGAAGCTCTGGATGACGCGGTGCCCGGTCTCACGGAAGTGCGCGGTCGCGTGGCGGCCCAGGGAGTCGTCGCAGCATCCGACGTGGCCGCAGGCCGCGCACCGCCGCAGGTGCACCCACCACCCGTCGTCGGCGAGGCACTCCACGCAGCCGGTGCCGCTCGGAGGTGCCTGCGGGTCGATCGCGGTGTCCGTCATGCGTCCTCCTCGGTCGCGCGTTCGCTCGCGCGCATCATCCGGCCAGGGCCCGGTGCACCGAGGCCACGGCGCTGGATCCCTCGCCGACGGCCGCGGCCACGCGCTTCATCGACCCACGGCGCACGTCACCGGCGGCGAAGATGCGGGGGAGCGAGGTCTCGAACGGCAGCGGCTCGCGGCCCATCGCCTGCCACCGGGTCAGCGACTGCAGGGTGATGTCGGTGCCGGTGCGGACGAAGCCGTCGTGGTCGCGATCCAGCTCGGGGAGCCAGGATGTCGCGGGGTCGGCGCCGATGAAGCAGAACAGTCCGCGCGCATCGACCTCGCCGACGCTGTCGATCGCGACCTTCCGCAGGCCCCGGTCGCCGTCGAGTCCGACGATGTGCGAGCGCGTGTGGATCTGGACCCGGGGGTCGTCGGTCAGGCGGTCGACGAGGTAGCTCGACATGCGGGCCGAGAGGTCGCCGCCGCGGACGACCAGATGCACGGCGCATCCGTTCGCCGAGAGGTACAGCGCCGCCTGGCCGGCGGAGTTCGCTCCGCCGACCACGACGACGGGCGACTCGGCGACCTGCCGGAGCTCGAGCGGGGTCGCGGCGTAGTAGATTCCCGAGCGCTCGAAGTCCTCCCACCGATCCAGCTGCAGGCGGCGGTAGCTCGCGCCGGAGGTGACGATGGTGCTCCGGGTGCGGATGCGGCGGCCGTCGGCCAGGGTGACGTCGAGGTCGTCACCGTGCGGCTCGATCGAGGTCGCCTCGCACGGGGCGTACACCCGCACGCCGAATTTCAACGCCTGCAGTGTCGCCTGCCCGATGAGGTCACCGCCGCTGACGCCGAACGGGAACCCGAGGAAGTTCTCGATGCGAGAGGTGGCGGCCGCCTGGCCACCCGGTGCCACGGCGTCCAGGAGCACGGTCTCGAGGCCCTCCGAGGCGCCGTAGATCGCCGCCGCGAGCCCGGCCGGTCCGCCTCCGACGACGACGAGGTCGACGACCTCGTCCGCCTGACCCTGATAGCTGAGCCCGAGGCGGTCCGCGACCATGCCGGGGGTCGCCCGCACGATCGGCTCACCCTGGATGAAGGCGACGGGAAGATCGTCGGCGGTGAACTGCGCGAGCTTTCCCGAGGACTCGGCCATGTGCACGTCCTGATCCGTCACCGCGTGCGCGGCGTGGATCAGGTCGATGCGCTCGGCGAAACGCCGCAGGGCCAGGAACTCGCTCGACCCGTCGCGGCCGAGGAACTTCAGCGTCCACGCCGCCGACCCGCGGCGCAGCGATTCCCGGCGGGCCCACAGCGCATGCAGGATGATGTCGCAGAGCTCGTCGTCCTCGTTCATGATCCGGCGCAGCTCCGGGCGCGCGAGCGCGAACATGCGGCCTCCCTCGGTCGCCCGCGCGGAGAGGAAGGCGGCCTGACCGTTGAGCAGGCCGAGCTCTCCGACGAGAGAGCCGGGGCCGACGGTCGCGAGAATCTCCTCATCCGCCCAGGCGAGGGCGTCGCGGACGATCTCCACCTCTCCGGACCCCACGAGGATCATCGGATAGTCGCGATCGCCGGAGCGGAACACGTAGTCGCCGGCGGCCACATCGAGCGGCTCAGCGGCGGAGGTCAGGCGCTCCCATTGGGAGTCGGTCAGGGTGGGTGCTTGGACAGGGTCGAGATTCGGACCGGCCATGTCCAGAAGGTTACTCAGCCGAAGAGGCCGGAACAGGGGCTTCCGGCGCCGTCTGTGACGCTTGCAGCGAACGGATCAGGGTCTGCGCGTCGTAGGGGCCGTGATGCCGGCGTCCGCCCAGGAAGAAGGTGGGCACGGACGAGATGTTCATCGCCTCGGCGTCGAGCATGTCGTCGCGGACCCGCGCCGTCACCTCTGGCGCGGTCAGATCCCTTTCGAACCGGTCGACGTCCAGACCGAGCGAGGCCGCGAGCCTGACGATGTCGGAGGGGAGCTGGTGCTCCTGATCGGAGAACAGACCCCGTTCGAACTCGAAGAACTTGCCCTGCATGGCCGCCGCCTCCGAGGCCTCGGCACCTGCCAGGGCATTCGGATGCTGCTGAGTCAGCGGCGCGTGACGCCACACGTACCGCAGCTGGTCGCCGAGCTCCCTCCGCACCTCCTCGATGGAACCCGAAGCCTTGAGGCAGAACGGGCACTGGAAGTCGCCGTACTCGACGATCTCGTAGGGGGCGTCCATCGACCCGAAGACGTGGTCGCGGCGGGGGTCGACCGGTCGGACGAGCGTCTCGCCGGTCTGGATGTCGGGATGCAGCGCGTCCGACATGCGGAAGACGATCGTCGCGAGGACGAAGGCGAGGACCGATGCGGCGAGCACTCCGACCCGTCCCTCGTTCTGCGCGGCGTCATCGTCGATCGCGAGATCGACGATGAACAGGGAGATGGTGAAGCCGATGCCGCACAGTGCTGCGCCGCCCGCGATCCTGTCGAGCGTGAGGCCGGGACCGAAGTCGCCGATCCTCAGCAGCCGGAGCACCGCCGACGAGCCGAACACGCCGAGGAACTTCCCGACGACGAGCCCCACGACGATTCCCCAGGTCAATGCCGACGTCATGGCCCCGGCGATGATCTCGGGGGTCAGCTGCACTCCGGCGTTGGCGAGGGCGAAGAGCGGCAGGATGACGTAGGCCACGTACGGGGCGTAGGCGGACTGCAGGCGCTCGTTGATCGAGATCGACTCGCGGAGACTGTTCGCCGCCGCGCGGGCGTACTCGGTGTTCGGCGACTGCCGGAAGGTGCGGGCGAGGTCGAGCGCGTGCTCGACGTCGCGGCGGTTGGGGCGGTACACCGGCACGAGGAGCGCGATCGCGACGCCTGCGAGCGTCGGGTGCACCCCGGAGGCGAGGAAGGCGAGCCACACGATGATCGCGAGCGTCGCGTACACCGGTCCCCGACCCGTCGGGAGGTAGCGGGTGAGGTACACACCCACCAGCCCGACCGCCGCGATGATGAGGGGGAGCGGGGTGAAGTTCTCGGTGTAGACCAGGGCGATGATGCTCAGGGCTCCGATGTCGTCGACCACGGCGAGGGAGAGGAGGAAGATCCGGAGACGACCCGGAATCCTCGGCCCCACAAGCGCGAGGGCCCCCACCAGGAAGGCGGTGTCGGTCGAGATCACCACTCCCCAGGCGTGCGCGTAGCCCGAGGGAAGGGCGATCCAGAAGAACAGCAGGGCCGGCACCACCAGCCCCGCGATCGCCGCGGTGACCGGCACGAGCGCCCGTGACCAGCTGGTGAGCTCCCCGATCGCGAACTCGCGGCGCACCTCCAGTCCGACGGTGAAGAAGAAGATGGCCATGAGGGCGTCGTTCACCAGCGCGTGGAGGGTGAAGTCGAGCTGGATGTCGCCGAGCCCGACGGTGAGGTGCATCTCCCAGAAGGCCTCGTAGGCGTCGTGGGCGACGTTGGCCCAGACGACGGCGATGACGGTGGCGACCAGGAGCAGCAGGGCCGCGGCCCGATTCTGGCCGATCGCGCCGATCTTCTCCGCGATGGAATGCCGCCGCCGCGGACGGGGTGCGCGCGCGGTGGGCGGGGCGTCGGAGGCCGTGGATGCGCTCATGATCGGACCCGGCACATGCTAGACCACTCCGAAGTCGGGCACATCACCGGCCGTGAGAACGAGAGGTCGCCGCAACGCCCCGGGAGCTCCGTGGTCGCTCGTCACACACTTGTTGCAACGTTGTATATTCGCTAGCCTGCCACACAGCGCGGGTCGCGCCGGACGCAGCAACGGAGCGCGCGACGGAATCCGGGCAGAAGGGTTCTCGATGATCGAGCGCAGGGTGACCCTCCGCGACGTCGCGCAGCGCACCGGGGTCTCGGTCACGACCATCTCGAAGGTGCTGAACGGCGGGGGTGACGTCTCTCCTCAGACGCGGGCCCTCGTCGAAGAGCATCTCGACCGCAGCGGCTATCGGCGACGCCTTCCTCAGGTCGGCACCGGCTACATCCAGATCGTCGTTCCCGGCCTCACGGGCGACTGGGTCTTCGGAATCGTCTCGGGTGTCCACGACGCCGCCGCGCGTGCGGGTCACGGGGTGGCGGTGGTGGTGAACGACGATCGCGACGGCGGTGACCCCGGCTGGGTCGACGAGGCCCTTCGTCGCAGCGCGGTCGCCGTCGTCGTGCTCGTGGACGCGGTGCCCGAGGCGGCCCGGGCGCGACTGCGGGCCCGCGGCATCCCGTTCCTCCTCATCGATCCGTCGGGAGACCCGACCCCCGACGTGCCGGCGGTGTCCTCGGCGAACTGGTCGGGAGGTCTCGAGGCCGCCCGGCATCTGCTCGGCCTCGGCCATCGCCGGATCGCCGCGCTGACGGGCCCGGCGACATCGCTTCCCGCCATCGCGCGGGTGGACGGCTTCCGTGCCGCGATGACCTCGGCGGGCGTGGCGGTGCGCGAAGATTGGGTGCGATTCGGCGGCTTCACCGCCGAGTCCGGCGAGCGCGAGGCCCGGGCGCTGCTGGCCGACCCCGATGATCGGCCCACGGCGATCTTCGCAGGCAGCGACATGCAGGCGGTCGGCGTCCTGGATGCCGCCGCCGCCGCAGGTGTCGCGGTGCCCCGGGACCTGTCGGTCGTCGGGTTCGACGACCTGACGCTCTCCCGATACGTCCGGCCCCGGCTGACCACGATCCGGCAGCCGCTGCGCGAGATGGCCGCGCAGGCGACTAAGACCGTCCTCGAACTGGTCGATCACCCGAATCTGGAGCGCCCGCGCATCGAACTGTCGACCCGGCTGGTGGTGCGCGAATCGACCGCGCAGCCCTCTCGGTGAAGCTCGGCGAATCCCTTGCGTTCTCGCGCTGTTAACGGTAACACTTAAGCACTCCCCAGGGATCGGCCCCGGATTCATCGCAGAAGACGATGCCGCCCCCTCCTCCGGATCGGTCCGAGAGATCCTTGACCGTCCCTCAGGGTGAGCGCTAACTTCTTAACGCGTTAGCGCTCACAGTAAACGTTGTGTGGCGCGGCGACGGTGACGTCGCAGCCAGCGAAGGAGCTGAAATGACGCGGGACCGGGTGACCTCGGCGGTGGATGCGCCGCGCAGATCATGGCGAAGGATGCTGGCGCTCGTGGCGGCCGGCGCAGTGATGGGAGCGGGTTTGCTGCCGATCGGACAGGCGGCCACCGCCGCGGAGGAGTGGGATCCGCCGTCCTCGTACACCTCCACCGACAACGGCGACGGCACCTACCGGGTGCCGCTGCTGAACTCGGATGTGCCGGATGTCTCGGTCGAGCGCATCCCCGCCGCCGAGAACGACGAGGGTCGCGACCTCTACTACATGATCAGCACGACCATGCATCTGAGCCCCGGGGCGCCGATCATGAAGTCGTACGACCTCGTCAACTGGGAGATCGTCAACTACGTCTTCGACCGCGCGAACATCGGCGATGACTTCTCGCTCCGCAACGGCCGGACCTCGTACGGCCAGGGTCAGTGGGCGTCGTCGCTCCGCTACCACGACGGGCTCTGGTACGTCGCCTTCAACACCAACAACCTCGGCGGCTCGTACCTCTACACGACCGACGACATCGACGACGGCTCGTGGGACCGCATCTCGCTCGGCCGCTCGTACCACGACCCGTCCCTCTTCTTCGACGTCGACGGCACGCCCTACATCTTCTACGGCTCGGGCTCGACCAGTGCCGTGAAGTACAGCGCCGACTTCTCCACCGTCCTCGCGGAGTACCCGCAGATCATCCGCCCCGCCGACTATCCGAACGCCCCCGTGGGGGGACTGTTCGAAGGCGCGCAGGTGACATACATCGACGGGACCTACTACATCGTCATCATCACCTGGCCGTCAGGACAGGGCCGTCAGGTGGTGCTGTTCCGCTCCGACGATCTGCTCGGACGCTACGCGACGGCCGATGGGTCGAACCCCTACGAGGCGAAGGGCGTGCTCAACTCCAACGGGTTCGCCCAGGGAAGCCTCGTCCCGATCGCCCGGGAAGACGGCGGCACCGACTACTGGGGCATGTTCTTCCGTGACACCTTCCCCATCGGCCGCATCCCCGCGCTCATCCCCGCGACGTGGGGCGAGGACGGCTGGCCGGTCTTCGGGAACAACGGCAGCGTGCCGGTCGGCGGGTCGTTCGACAAGCCGATCGCGCTGAGCCCCGAAGAGGAGCGGCTCGAGCGCCTGAAGTCGGTCGTCGTCTCGGACGACTTCGCCAATGACGCACCGGAGCGGGCGTACATGGACGAGAACTGGACCATTCCGCCGGGACCGACCGTCGACGAGACGCTTCTCGGAGTGGAACTGGTGCAGAACGGCGGCTTCGAGAACGGCACCACCGGGTGGATCGTCAACGACACCGCCACCCTCACCGCCTCGTCCGACGCCGCTACCGGGGCGGGGGCCGTGCAGGTCACCTCCCGCCAGACCACCGGCTCGGGCCCGGCGCAGGACCTGTCCGGAAAGCTGCAACGCGGTATCACCTACGACGTCTCCGCCAAGGTGCGCTACACCGATCCGCTCGCTCCCGCGACCAAGCAGTTCTTCGTCACGGCCCGCTACGGCTCGAGCACCTTCACGAACCTCGCGACGGTCACCGCGCCGCGTGGGCAGTGGGCGACGATCACCGGATCGTTCACGGTGCCGGCAGGTCAGAACGTCGACACGGCGCGGATCTTCGTCGAGACGCCCTACACGCAGAACCCGGGGGCGAACCCGTCGCAGCACCTGATGGACTTCGCCGTCGACGACGTCTCGGTCACCGGCCGTCCCCTCACACAGGAGACGGCACACCCCGACGAGATCGCACCCAACGGCTCGCGGCTGGCCCTGCAGTGGCAGTGGAACCATGCGCCCGACAACCGCTACTGGTCGCTCACCGAGCGCGAGGGGTGGCTCCGCCTCACCAACGGCAAGGTCGTCACGGGGAACACCCGTCACGACAAGCTCGCGAACGACGATGAGGCGACCTACCTCGAGGAGGCGCGCAACACGCTGTCGCAGCGCACGTTCGGTCCGAGTCAGTCGGCGGAGATCTCGATGGACATCTCGGCGATGAAGAACGGGGATGTCGCCGGGCTCGCCGCCTTCGGACGCAACTTCTCCTACGTGGGCGTCAAGCGCGTCGACGGCGTCAACACCGTCGGAGTGGTGAACCGCACGACGCCCTTCACCGCGACGATCGACCAGAACGCCGTCGAAGCCTTCGTGCCCGGGACGACGGCAGCTCTCGGCGACGCCACGCAGGTGCATCTGAAGGCCGATCTTGACTTCGCCAATCCGTCCGGGCAGCTGTGGACCACCTTCTCGTACAGCCTCGACGGGATCAGCTGGACCCCGCTCGGCAACCGGGTCGGGCCCCTCACCCTCGACGGGGCGCTGACGCACTTCATGGGGCACCGGATCGGGGTGTTCAGCTACGCCACGCAGGCCACCGGCGGGCATGTCGACATCGATCACTTCCTGCTCAGCGACGTGCGGTCGGCCCAGAACCTGCCGCTCGACACCACCGCGCTGGATGCGGCGATCGCCCACGCCGGAACCCTCGACGCCGCCGACTATCCCGACGAGGACTGGCAGGCGATGCAGGCCGCCCTCGTGTGGGCGCAGTCCGCTGCCGCCGGCCCGGTCGGCACGCAGAACCAGATCGACGCCCCCGAGCGCGCCCTGAGCCTGGAACTCGCCCGACTCGGCGTCATCCTGCCCGATCCCTCTCTGGACATCGATCTGACGGCGGCGACCCGCTGCGCAGCGGGGAAGGTGCAGGTGACGGCGCTCGTGACGAACCCGAACGGGGTGCCCGTGCGGGCAGCGGTGTCCTCTGATTACGGCACGAAGACCTTCGTTGCCGTTGCCCCCGAGAAGTCCGCCACGCACGCCTTCACCACGCGTCAGACCTCGATCGTCGCCGGCGAGCTGACGGTCACGGCCACGGCCGAGATCGACGGTGAGACGGTCACTCGGACGACGACCGCGCCCTACGACGCGCGCACGTGCGGCTGACCGTGCGCGTCACGAACCCCGCCCCCACAACTGAATACGACCGACAACTGAACACCGACGTCCGAAACACATCAAGGAGATATCTCTTGCACGAGCGCGCCTCGAAGCGATCCCGGTTCCGGATCGCCGCCATGGCCGCCGCCGGCATCCTGATGGCAGCGAGTATCGCTGTCACCAGCCCGGTGTACGCGGCTGAAGAGGAGCTCATCGTCAACGGAGGGTTCGAGAACGGTACCGAGGGGTGGTTCGCCAACAACGGCAACGCCACCGACGGTGCCACTCTGACCATCGTGAACGATGCGTTCTCAGGGTCCAACGGTCTGCGCGCCTCCGCGCGTCAGACCACCGGCTCGGGTCCGATGCAGGATCTGTCCGGCAAGCTCCAAGCCGGCCAGACCTACACCGTCACGGCCCGGGTCAAGTACGACAACCCCAGCAGCCCTGCGACGAAGCAGTTCTTCGCGACGATGCACTACGGCGGGTTCACGTACACCAACCTCGGCAGCGTCACCCCGGCTCGCGGCCAGTGGGGGTACATCAACGCCACCTTCACCATCCCCGCAGGACAGAACGTCACCACCACGCGCCTGTTCATCGAGACGCCGTACAACGCCAGCCCGCAGAGCGACCCGAACCTGCACCTCATGGACTTCACGGTCGACGACGTCTCGCTCGTCGGCGCTCCGCCGCCCCCGCCGCCGGCCGCCCCGTCGAAGACCGTCGAGGTCGTCGGCAAGCTGCCGGGTGAGCACAACCCGCTCATCGGTCACAAGTTCGGCGCCGACGGGTACGGGTTCGTCCACGACGGTCGCGTCTACATGTACATGACCAACGACACCCAGGGTTACGCGCCCAACCCCGCCACCGGAGTATCCCCCGGCATCAACTACGGCGACATCAACCAGATCACGCTCATCTCCACCACCGACATGGTGAACTGGGTCGACCACGGTGAGATCCCGGTCGCCGGCTCGCAGGGCATCGCGCCGTTCACGAACAACTCGTGGGCGCCGGGCATGGAGAAGAAGGTCGTCGACGGCGAGGAGAAGTTCTTCCTCTACTACGCCAACGGCGGCGGCTCCAGCAACGTCATCACCGGTGACTCGCCCCTGGGTCCGTGGGTCAGCGAGCGCTCCAGCACGCTGATCAACGGCAGCACGCCAGGCGCCCAGGGCGTCAGCTGGCTGTTCGACCCGGCACCGCTGGTGGACGACGACGGCCAGGCGTACCTCTGGTTCGGCGGCGGGCCCGCCTCGACGGCCTTCCCGGCTGCCGAGCGGTTCAACAACCCGAAGAACATCCGCGTGATCGAGCTGGCCGACGACATGGTCAACACGCAGGGCACCGCCGCGGTCGTGGACGCCCCCGTGGCGTTCGAGGCGGCGCAGGTGTTCAAGCGCGAGGGCAAGTACTACCTGTCCTACTCGTCGCACTTCGGCGGCAACGACTTCGGCGGCAATCAGACGCCTCTTCCGGGCTACCCGGGCGGCGGTCAGATCGGCTACATGATCTCGGATGACCCGATGTCGTGGCCGAAGGAGACGTACGCCGGTGTGCTCTTCCCGAACCAGTCGCAGTTCTTCGGTGCGGGAACCGGTGGCAACAACCACCAGTCGGTGTTCGAGTACGAGGGCAAGTACTACTTCACGTACCACGCCCCCACGCTCAACAAGCGCATCAACGGCAACACGACGCAGGGTTACCGCAGCCCCCACATCCAGGAGCTGACCTTCAACGAGGACGGCACCATCCAGCAGGTCGTGGGCGACTACGCAGGTGTCGATCAGGTGCGCGACTTCGATCCGTTCCGCACCTTCGAGGCCGAGACCCTCGGCTGGACGAAGGGCATCGCGACGGCGAAGATCGACGGCGGCTCGGCGGAGTTCGGCGACACCGCTCCGAACCTCGTCGTGCGCGACATCGACAACGGTGACTGGACCGGTCTGTCGTCGGTGGCCTTCGGCGACACCGGTGCGGCCTCGGTCACCGTCACGGTCAAGCCGCTCCAGGAGGGCGGCGCGATCCAGGTGCGCGACGGCAGCGACACCGGTGCGGTGCTGGCGACCATCCCGGTCACCGGCGAGATCGGGGAGTGGACCGAGCTCAGCGCCGACCTCACGGGTGCCACCGGCACGAAGGACGTCTTCTTCACCTACACCGGTGAGAGCGGCGACCTGTTCGAGCTGGACAACTGGGCCTTCACCGAGGGTGCGGCGCAGCCGTCGCTCGACGTGACGGCCGAGGCTGCCACCCGCTGCGCGGCGGGCAAGGTGCAGGTCACCGTCAAGGTCACCAACAACGATGACGTCGCGGTCCAGGTCGCGGCGGTGTCGGAGTACGGAACCAAGACGTTCGCCTCGGTCGCCCCCGGCAAGTCGGCCACCCACGCCTACACCACCCGCGCCACGAACATCGCCGGCGGCGATGTCGACGTGACCGCGAGTGCGACCGTCGACGGCCAGCCGGTCTCGACGCTCGTGTCGGCGCCGTACGACAGCCGCACCTGCGGCTAGCAGTCCCCGTCCGGGGCCGGGCGATCCGCCCGGCCCCGGACTCCCGCGAGACATCTCGGTCGGACCAGGCGGTTCGGTTGTGATGTCGTAGTGTTCTCGGTAACATCTGCTCGGGCGTCGTAGCCGCCGCCCGAAGAACGGAGCAAGACAATGAAGTTCCCCCAGGGCCTTTCGGCCCGGATAGCCGTAGCCGCCGTCGGTGGCCTGCTGCTGGCAGGCGGCGCGAGCGCCGCGATCGCCGACGAGCTCGACACCGGCGACGTCGACGTCACGGTCGACATCGAGTCGACCGACGACGGCGCGCTGACCCTGACCGTGGACGGCACCTCGACGAGCCTCGCCGAGGTTGTGTCGGGCGACCCGACCATCCGGCAGTTCGACGGACAGCTGCCCGAGGTCACCGTGAGCGACACGCGCGACCCCGACAGCATCCCGGACGGCTCGTTCTGGTCGGTGTACGGGCAGGCGACCGACTTCGTCGGCCAGGAGGGTCAGCCCGACATCCCGGCCGGGAACCTCGGCTGGACGCCCGAGGTGATCGGCGAGTACGAGTTCATCACCGAGGGCGACCCGATCGGCACCGTCCTCGACGACGGACCCGAGGCGAGCGTCGGACTGGTCGAGGGTGAGCTGCTCTACTCGGCGTTCACCTCGGAGGACGCCGTGAACGAGGGCAACAACGCATGGTCGGCGACCGCCGGCCTGACGCTGAAGACCGGTGCGGATGTCGCTCCCGGCGCCTACGCGTCGGTGCTGACCATCTCGCTGTTCGAAGACATCGGCTGAGCGAAGGCCGAGGTCCTTCCGGATCTACCCATCGGAAAGGAGGGGGTCGAGATCTCCCCACGGATCTCGACCCTCTCCGCTCTGTCCCCCCCGGATGAGTGAAGGAGTACGTTCATGCGCCGACGGATGACGCGAGCCGGCCTGGTCGCGGCGATCGCCCTGTCAGGCGCGTCGCTCCTGGGTGTCGTGCCGGCGGCCGCAGCGGCGCCGGTAGCCGTGGTGTCGGCGGGCGCCGCCAGCGCCGCCACCGACGATGAGATCACCTGGTCGGTGACACCGGCCGACGAGGCATGCCCCGACCAGCGCGGCGTCATCGAGCAGGAACTCGACCCGGGCCAGTCGCGCACCGACCGCTTCGCGGTCCGCAACTTCAGCGCCATCCCCGTCACCTTCGCGCTGAGCGCGGCCGACGGCTACTACTCCGACAACGGTCGCTTCACGATGCTGCCCTCGAGCGAGCCGTCGGTCGACGCCGGCACCTGGATCACCCTCCCCGAGTCGGTCACCGTCGAACCCGGCGGCACCACCGTCGTCACCTTCACCACCGAGGTGCCCGACGATGCCGTCCCCGGCGACCACGCCGCGGGGATCGCCGCGTCGGTCCTGTCGGCCGGCACCGACGCGACCGGGACCGGTGTCGGCGTCGAGAGCCGCGTCGGCTTCCGCATCACCACGCGCGTGACCGGAGAGCTCGCTCCCGCCGCCACCGTGCAGGCGGTCGCCGGCTCCTACGACCTGTCGTGGAATCCCTTCCGACCCGGCGAGGCGACCGTGTCGTTCGAGGTCACCAACACCGGCAACACCGCCGTGCAGGCGCAGGGCACCCTCACCGCGGGCAGCGCATCGGCGGACTTCCCCGCGGCGGGAGAGGCCGTGCAGCAGCTCCTTCCCGGTGAGACGCGCACCCTCACCCTGGCGCTCGCCGGCGTCTGGCCGACCGTCGTCGTGCCGCTGGCCGTCGATCTCACGCCGACCGCGCGCGACTTCGCCGGGTCCGACCTGCCGGTCACCGCCAGCGCCGCGTCAGCGACGCTCTGGGCTCTTCCCCTCCCGCAGCTCATCCTGCTCGTCGGGGTCGGCCTGCTGCTCGCGGCGCTCCTCTGGCGCCGGAGGCGTTCACGGGCCCGCCTGGCCGCGATCGTGGCGGCGGCTCGCGAGGAGGGCTTCGCCGCCGCCCGCACCGTCGACGGCGCGAGCGCGGAGCCTGCGCTGGCCCAATCCTCCGCGACGGCGACGTCCCCGACCATCGACCCCTCACCCCCAGGAGAATCAGTGACCCGACGGAGCCTCAGGTGATCGCCGCGACGAACGCCGGAGACGTCGCGCCCGGCGAGGGCGGGGTCGATGTCCTCGTCGACATCGCTCCGGCGGAGACGCCGTCGCCGACGCCCACACCGACGGTCACTTCGACGCCGTCGGTGACGCCGACTCCCGGTGTCACCGCCGCGCCCGGCTCGGGCGGCTCGGTGCCCGACGGGCTCGGGGCCACCGGCGTGGATCCCACGGCGGCGATCGTGCTGGGCGCCGCTCTGCTGCTCTCCGGCGTCGCCGCGCTCCTCGCTCGCCGGCGGAGACGGATCAGCGCGCGCTGACATCGGCCCGCGAGAGCGACGACTACCTGATCATCGATCCCAGAGTCAAACCCCGCGCGGTGTCCGGGCGGCGCTCCCTAGGGTCATCGGATGGCCTCTTCGAACGCCCGCCCGAATCGCCCGCGAATCAGCGTCGTCATCCCCGTGAAGGACGACGCGGAGGAGCTCCGACACGCACTCGCCGCGCTCGCGGCGCAGACGGTCCCGCCCGCCGAGGTCGTGGTGCTCGACAACGGTCGCCCCGCCGCCGGCTCCGTCGATGAGGTCGCACGGATCGCGCGGGAGGCCGGCGCGCGTCTGGTGCGCGAGCCCGGCGGCGGGATACCGGCGGCGAACGCCGCCGCCTTCGACGCCGCGACCGGCGACATCGTCGCGCGCATGGACGCCGACTGCCGGCCCGGACCGGCGTGGGTGGCGGGCATCGTCCGTGCCTTCGAGGCGGATCCCTTGCTCACCGCCGCGACGGGTGGCGCCCGATTCATCGACGGTCCGAGGTGGCTCCGCCGCCCTCTCGCGTGCGTCTACCTCTTCGCGTACCGCGCCACGCTGTGGCCGGCTCTCGGTCACACGCCGCTATGGGGATCGAATCTTGCCGTCCGCCGGGAGGCATGGGTGCGGATCGCGCATCTCGTCCACCGCAGTGACCCCGAAGTGCACGACGATCTCGACCTCTCCTTCCATCTCGGGGAACGTCACCGCATTCGTGCGGTGCGCGGGCTCCCCATGGGGGTGTCGATGCGACCGTTCGCCGATGCGTCGGCGATGCGTCGGCGGTTCGGCCGCGGCATCCACACGGTACTCATCCACTGGCCGCGGGATATCCCCCCGGTCCGCGTTCTCCGTCTTGCGCTCGCCCGCGCGACGGGACGGACCTTCCCCGCCGCCGCCCTGATGTCAACGGGGTCGACCCGTGCCCGTGCGGCAGGAACAGTGGAGTCCATGAGCGACATGACGGCAGACCACCCCTCCGATCCGACCGACGCGGCCGACGGCGCGCAGACTCACGAGCCCGCGCCCGCCGGGGACGAGACCGACATCGCTGCGGTGGATGACGGCGACTCGCTCCGCGACCGCAGCGACCTTCAGGATCTTCCTCCTGCGGACGCGACGAAGTAGCGCAGGGAGTGCACCCTCGGCGGGAGGGAGCGCACCCTCGGTGGGAGGGAGTCCACCCTCTCTGGGGGGAGTGCGCGGTCAGGCGAGGCGGTCGAGGAAGACGTGGAGCGCGGCGTCGACGCTCGCCTCGAGCACCTCGCCAGGGTCATCGGTGTCGAGCACCAGCGCTCGGTGCCCGCTGCCGGTGTCATCCGCCCACCCCACGTACACGGTGCCGGGAGGGTGTCCGTCCGAGGGATCCGGACCTCCGACGCCGGTCACCGATACGGCGATGTCGGCGATGATCAGCCGGCGCACACCCCGGGCCAGCTGCTCGGCGCACTGCGGAGAACACGGATCCGTGCCAGGTTCCAGCCCGAGAAGGCGCTCCTTGACGTCGAGGGCGTAGCAGACCACCCCGCCGGCGAACCATTCCTGCGCTGACGCGCCCTTCCCGATCGTCGAGGCCAGCAGGCCGCAGGTGAGGGACTCGGCCACGGCCAGCTGCACCCCGCGTTCCTGCGCGCGCTCCGCCAGAGCCTCGACGGCGTCCATCACGGGTGGACGCCCGGCGCGGTGTCGTCGTCCGAAGGGCTTTCCAGTTCGCGGACCAGGGCGTCGAGGTCGACGTCGTCATCGAGTCCGGCGTCCTGCAGACGGCGCGACAGGATGTCGCGAAGCTGGTCCTCCCGGGCGTTGCCGAGCTGGATGTCGGCTCGGGTCTGCACCAGGATCCCGCGCACCTCTTCGCTCAGCGTCGTGGAGTTTTGATCCTCCAGGGGTGCGTCCTGGGTGGCTATGTCGTCGGATTCCTCGCCGCGCGGACCGACCCCGGCGATGTCGTTCTGGCTCGACGCCTCGGCATCTGCGGAACCTGTGCCTTCCGGGACGACGGCCGGGGCTGCGCCCGAGTCGGCGCCGCCGCCCCCCGCGGGCGTCGGGCTGACGGACGCCGCCTGGTCGTCATCGTGCGGCTGGTTCGTGGTCATGTGGTGTTCCCTTCTCGGGCGCGGCGCCGTCGATGGACGATACCGCTGCTGCCCCCCACCCTGGCGCGGGTCGCAGCGATTCGCACCCGGTTGACGGCGTCGACGAAGCCGATTATCGGAATCACGCGAACCCGTTCTGTCAAGGGCCTGGGCTTCGACGCGTTCATCGGCGCATGATCGACTCGGGTGAGTGCGATGTACAACGTCAGTGATCGATTCCTCGTCTTCGTGCCGGTGTCCGGAGACACCTGGCTGCTCTGCGATCGGTCGCATCCGGCCGATGACCCCCGGGCGGTGATCGCGATCGCCACACGCGCCGTCTTAGGTGTGGACGTGATCTGGCGTCACGGCATCCGCGCCCCTCGCCGCTTCGATCGATTCGACGATGTGGTCCGCACGGCGGCCGACGTGCTCTCGCCCCGCAGCGGCGGGCCCCGCCGACCGGTACCGATCCCGCACCGCCCGCCCGCGCGCGGGTGAGCCCGCGGCATCCGGCTGTCAAGCCCCTCGCCCCCGCGCGGATCCGCGACGAACCTCGAGGCGTCATCGTTCTTCGAGCAGAGGAGCCGCCAGTGTCGGATGACGCCGAGCAGACGTTCCCTTCCCAGGGGCAGGAGCAGCCCGGGCAGACCCGGGAGATGCTCCCCGAACCGGACCATGGGGAGGGCGGCTACGTCGGGTCGGGACGTCTGGCAGGAAAGCGTACCCTCATCACCGGCGGTGACTCCGGCATCGGACGCGCCGTCGCGATCGCCTTCGCGCGGGAGGGTGCCGACGTCGTCATCACGGCGCTGCCGGAGGAAGAGCAGGATGCCGCGGCCACCGTCGCGCTCGTCGAGGACGCCGGCCGCACCGGCGCGGTGCTTCTCGGCGATCTGCGAGACGAGGAGTTCGCGGCCCGCATCGTCGACGACGCGATCGGCCGCATGGGCGGTCTCGATGTCGTCGTGCTGAACGCCGCGTACCAGGCCGATCGCGACAGCCTCGCCACGCTGTCGACCGAGGAGTTCGATCGTGTGTTCCGCACCAACCTGTATGGGCTCATCTTCTCCGCCCGCGCTGCCCTGCCGCGACTGACGGCGGGCGCCTCGATCATCGTCACCTCGTCGGTGCAGGCGTTCCAGCCTTCGCCCGGGCTGATCGACTACGCGATGACGAAAGCGGCTCAGGTGGCTTTCGTGAAGGCCCTTGCACAGGAGGTGGGCGAGCGGGGAATCCGGGTGAATGCCGTCGCCCCGGGGCCGATCTGGACACCCCTCATCCCGGCGACCGGGTTTGACGAGGAGAAGCTGACCTCGTTCGGCACCGACACCCCTCTCGGACGCGCCGGTCAGCCCGCGGAGCTCGCAGGCGCCTACGTCTACCTGGCGTCGGACGATGCGTCGTACACGTCGGGCGCCGTCCTCGCCGTCACCGGTGGCAAGCCGCTCTAGCGGCAGCTTCGCCCCCGATCGGGACGCCGGACTGACTAAGATTTCCCTATGGGCAGGTTCATCTACGACACGATGGCGAATTCGGTGGACATCGAAGACCGCACTCTCGCTCATCTGCGCATCGTCGTGATGAACAAGCTCCGCCGGTCGGAGTCGTTCATGTTCGACGTCGAAATCGGAGACGGCAGCGGGCGGCGCAGCTTCTGGATGCATCCGTCGGTGCCGATGCAGTTCCACTTCTTCGGCAGCCGCAATCCGCGGATCAACCGCCTGTGGATCGAAGAGCTCATGCTCGCCGCGAGCGGCCCGAACGGCCTCAGCATCACACCCGAGCCGGCCGAGGAAGAGAACCCGCCGAGCCCGGGGTCTGCTCCGCGCGGTCTGAGCTGAGGCACCCACGCGCCGGACGCTGTGTGGCGCGCAGCGCATCCCCTCGGGCGCGATCCGTCAAAGGATGCGGCCTGCGTCGCATCCAGACCGCATCTATCGACGGATCGCGATCGGGCGCGGGGGTCGGGACGCGCGATCCGTCAGAAAGTGCGCAGGGCGCGGGACCCGCGGGGCGCGCAACACACGCGCCACGCCACTCAACGCAGCGCGCGGAGCTCCGCGATGTGCTCTGGGGACCCCTCGGACGAGGAGTCCATGTGCTCGGCGACCAGGGTGATCCCGCCGCTGGCGTTGGCCGAGCCCATCAGCTCGTCGATCCACGCTCGGCTGATCGCGGGCGCCTCCGGCTCGTCGAAGACGAAGCGCAGCGGGATGGACGGGTGCAACCAGATCGTGCTGCGCCCGGTCGGCTCGTCATCCGGATGCCGCCACGAGACCGTGAAGCTCTCATCCCGGCGGAGCTTCGTGGCGATGACGATCTTCAGGTGCGACAGCGCCCGGTCGTCGATGTCGATGGGGGTCGCCGACCCGCCGTAGAAGATGGTGCCCACGGCGCGGTCAACCCCGCCCGACCGCGGATCGCTCCGGGGGAAGCAACGGGTTCGGCTCCGAGGGGTTCGGCGCGGTCGGTTCGCTCGGCGTCGGCGCGAGGGGCTCGGCGGGCGTGGACCCCGGGGTCTCCTCGGGAAGAGGGAGTGCAGCGTAAGTCATGACAACCTCCTTCACGCTCCACCCTGCGCCCGGCCCGCTGCGCATCCCAGTGGGTTGACGGTCCGGCGCGAGGGGTATATCCGCGCGCACGCGCGTGCCGGACCCTGCGTCAGCTGACCGCCGCCGGCATGGAGGCGGTCACGCCGTCGGTGGGAGCCGGCGCGGGCCTGACCCGGGCTGTCGCGATACGCGGGTCGCTCGCACCGACGGGGTGGACCTCTCCGGTGATCTCGATCGAGGCCGTGGTCTCGCGATCGACGACCGACGTGCCCGCCCAGAGGTCTACCCTGCCCGGTTCGACGATGCGGGTGAGATCGCGCCCGCTGAACGCGAGCCGCTGAGTGGGGACCTCGAACGACACGACCGCCGCGTCGCCCGGCTCGAGCGTCACGCGCTGGTAGGCGAGCAGCTGCGCCTGCGGACGGGTGACGGATGCCGCGACGTCGTGGGCGTACAGCTGAACGACGTCGGTGCCGGTGCGATCGCCGGCATTGCGTACGGTGACCTTCGCGGTGAAGACGGCGCCCGCGGCCACCGATGCGTCGACCGTCAGGTCCTCGTGATGGAACGCCGTGTACCCGAGCCCGTGCCCGAACGGCAGCACGGGAGCGTTCGCGGCGCTGGTGACCTCGGAGGGCCCACCGAGATGCGGATGCAGGTAGGTGTAGGGCTGCGCGCCGGCCGCGCGGGGGAGCGACACCGGCAGACGGCCCGACGGGTTGACCGCGCCGGTGAGGATGGCGGCGAGGGCGGTCCCGCCCTCTTCGCCCGGGAAGAAGGACTGCACGACGGCCGCGGGGGCGTGCTCGCCCTCCACCGCCCAGGCGATGGCGTAGGGGCGCCCGGTGAGAAGGACCATCACCGTGGGAGTGCCGGTGGCGACGACGGCCTCGACGAGCTCGCGCTGCACGCCGGGCAGGTCGAGCGACTCGACGTCGTTGCCCTCGCCCACCGTGCCGCGGCCGAACAGACCTGCACGGTCGCCGACGACCACGACCGCCACGTCGCTCGCTGCGGCGAGCTCGACCGCCGCGGCGATCCTCGACCGGTCGTCGCCCTCGACGTCGCATCCGGCCTCTTGGGTGATCCGGGCGTCGGGGAGCGCACCGCGGAGCGCCTCGAGCACGGTCGGGATCTCGAAGCCCATCGCGGTGCCCGGGTGGTGCGCCAGCACGTGGTTGGCGAACGAGTAGCAGCCCATGAGGGCCTCGGCGCTGTCGGCGTTGGGCCCGAGAACGGCGATCCGACGCGTGTCGCGGCCGAGCGGCAGCATCCCGTCGTTCGTCAGGAGCACCGTGCCCTCCTCGGCGAGGCGTCGCGCGACGCGTCGGTGGGCAGGGCTGTCGAGGTCGATCCGGCGGGGCGGGCTGTCGAAGTCGGCGTCGAGGAGGCCCAGGTCTTCCTTCTGGGTGAGGACGCGGGTCACTGCGCGGTCGATCACGGCCTCGTCGAGGAGGCCGGCGCGCACCCTCTCGGCGAGCGCGGGGTAGGCGTCGAGGGTGGGCAGCTCCACGTCGATCCCGGCCTCGAGGGCCAGCTGCGCAGCCTCGCCGGGGTCGGCGGCGATCTGGTGCATGGTGTGGAGGAAGGCCACGGCGAAGTAGTCCGCGACGACGACGCCGTCGAAGCCCCATCGGTCGCGCAGCAGTTCGGTGAGGTATTCGCGGGATGCCGCGACGGGGACGCCGTCGATCTCGGCGTAGGAGTTCATCACCGCGCGCACCCCGCCGTCGCGCACCGCCATCTCGAACGGCGGCAGGAAGACATCGGCGATCTCGCGGGGTCCGGCGTGCACCGGCGCGTGATTGCGGCCGGCCCGCGAGCCGGAGTAGCCCACAAAGTGCTTCAGGGTGGCGTGCACCCCGGCATCCTGGAGCCCCCGTACGTAGGCCGTCCCGATCGTGCCGACGACGTAGGGGTCTTCGGCGATGCACTCGTCGACCCGGCCCCACCGCGGGTCGCGGATGACATCGAGCACCGGGGCCAGACCCTGGTGGATGCCGAGCTCGCGCATCGAGCCGCCGATGAGGCGACCCATCTCGGCGACGAGGTCGGGGTCGAAGGCCGCGCCCCACGCCAGCGGCGTGGGGAAGGTCGCCGCCTGCCACGCCGCGAGACCGGTGAGGCACTCCTCGTGGACGAGCGCGGGGATGCCCAGGCGGGTCTCGCGCTGCAGCCGGCGCTGCTCGTTCCACAGCCACTCGGCCCGGGCTATGGGATCGACCGGACGCGTGCCGTAGACCCGCGTGAAATGACCGATGCCGTGCACGACCGCATCCTCGAACCGCGTCGAGGTCTTCATCTCGCCCGCGAGGGGAGCCACCACCTCGTCGCCCTGGTCGATCCAGAAGCCGACGAGCTGGCCGAGCTTCTCGTCGAGGGTCATGCGGTGGACGAGGTCCAGGACGCGCTCGGAGGCCGAGAGGGCAGGAGGGAGTGTCACGATGCTGCTTTCTTCGATGTCGACGAGGGAAGAGGCGTCAGCCCTTGACGGCACCGGTGAGGCCGCCGACGATGCGACGCTCGAAGAGGCTGAAGAAGATCAGCGCCGGGAGCATCGACAGGGACGTGAACGCCAGCACCCGTGCGGTGTCGACGGAGTACTGCGAGGAGAACTGCTGCACACCCAGGGGCAGGGTGAACGCCGCCTCGTTGTTCAGGATGAACAGGGGGAGCAGGTAGGCGTTCCAGCTGCCGATGAAGGCGAGGATCGACACCGTGATCACCCCGGGCACGGCCAGGGGCAGCACCATGCGCCAGAAGAACGCCAGGCGACCGCAGCCGTCGATGTAGGCCGCCTCCTGGATCTCATCGGGAATGGCGCGCAGGAACGGCACCAGGATGATGATCGTCACCGGCAGCGCGAACGCGATCTGCGGCAGGATGACGCCGGGGAGGCTGTTCATCAGTCCGAGGTTGCGGATCACGATGTACAGCGGCGTGATCGCGACGGTGATCGGGAACATCAGGCCCGCGGCGAAGAGGGCGTAGAGCGCACCGCGCCCGCGGAAGCTGTAACGGGCGATCACGTAGCTGGCCATGAGACCGAGGGCGACGGCGCCGACGGTGGTCGCCAGGCCCACCAGCGTGGAGTTGCCCACCTGCGTCCAGAACTGCGGGGCCGCCAGCACGCTGGCGTAGTTCTCCCAGCGCCACTCGGTCGGAAGCCCGGCGGGGTTGACGGTGATCTCGGAGTTGCTGCGGAAGCCGCCGATGATGATGTACAGCACCGGACCGAGCATCATGCCGATGACGACGAGGGCGATGAAGTAAACGCTCGGCGGACCCCAGGGGAGCTTCTTCGCGGGCGCACCCTTGCTGCGTCGACCGGCGACGCGGGTGGTGATGGTCATGGTGCTCATCCGGCACCCCTTTCGGTGATCGCCCCGGCGGTGTCGCGTCGCAGCACGTAGCGCTGGTAGATCAGGGCGACGGCCAGCGAGATGAGGAAGATGACGACGGCGACGGCGTTCCCGTAGCCGAAGTTCCCGGCGTTGCGGCCGGTGGCGACCATGTAGATGGCCATGGTGTTGGTGCCCGCCACGGATGCGACGTACTGACCCCAGATGATGTAGACGAGGTCGAACAGCTGCAGGGCGCCGATGATGGACAGGAACGCCCAGATCCGCACGGTGGGTCCGAGCAGCGGCAGGGTGATCCGCCGCTGGATCTGCCAGTACGACGCGCCGTCGATCGCGGCGGCCTCGTACAGCTCCTCGGGGATCGACTGGAGGCCGGCGAGGAAGAGGATGACGGCGAAGCCGACGTACTTCCAGGTGAGGATCGCCATCAGCGTCCAGATCGCGATCGCGGGATCGGAGAGCCAGTCGGCGGCGAGGAAGCCGAGGCCGACGTTCTCGAGGAAGCCGTTCAGCGCGCCGCGCGTGGCCAGGAGCAGGCTGAACCCGGTGCCGACGACGACCTCGGCGATGACGTAGGGGACGAAGATCAGCACCCGGATGACCGACTGACCGCGCATCCTGCGGTTCAGCAGCAGGGCCAGCAGCAGCGCGACCGGCCCCTGCATCACCAGGGAGGCGATGACGATGAAGGCGTTGTGACCGAGCGCCGCTTGGAAGTTCGGATCGCTGAAGATCACGAAGTAGTTCTGCAGGCCGACGAAGTCGGTGGCGGGGCCGAACCCCGACCAGCGGAAGAACCCGTAGTAGGCCGCCATCACCACGGGAAGGATGACGAAGCCGACGAAGAAGGCGACGGCGGGGCCCACCATGAGGAGGACTTCGAGGCGGCCCGACCAGCCCAGGCCCCGCGGACGGCTCTTGTCCCGCCGCACGGACGGGGGCGGCGTGGCGCCGCCCCCGTCGTGCTGCGCGAGATCGGAGTCCGTGGTGGACATCTCGCGGACGGTCATGTCAGCCCTGCGCGCCGGCGGTGTTGACCGACTGGATGAACTGCTCGGGGTCGCTGTTGCCCGCGAGCATGTCGACGACCGCCACGTTCAGCGCGTTGCCGACGTTCTGGCCGAGGACCGTGTCGAGCCACTGCGAGACGAACGGGGCGCTGTTGTACGCCTCGAGGATCTGCTGCAGGTAGGGCTCGGTCACCGCTTCCTGCGCCACGGTGTTCACCGGCGGCGACTGGAAGGCCTCGTAGTACAGCTGCTGCTGCTCGGCGCTGGCGACGAAGTTGAGGAAGTCGACGCACTCGTCGGGGGCGTCTGCGGCGCAGGAGTAACCATCGACACCGCCCATCATCGAACCGGGCTCACCCTCGCCGCCCTCGATCTCGGGGAACGGGAACCAGGCGAGGTCGGGGAGAGGCTGCTCGTCGGGCGTGAGGGAGGCGATGACACCCGGGTTCCACGCGCCCATGAGCTCCATCGCGGCCTGGCGGTTGGCCAGCAGGCCCGCCGACGATCCCGCGCCCTGCTGGGCGGGAGTGGTCAGGAAGCCCTCGTTGAAGGGCTCGATCGAGGCGAAGTCCTGGAGGTTCTCGGCGGCGCGGGTCCAGCACTCGTCGCTGAAGTCCTTCGAGTCGCCGGTCTCTTCGATGACCTCGGGGCTGCACTCGCGGAGGGCGAAGAAGTAGTACCAGTGCGCGGCGGGCCAGGCGTCCTGGGCGCCGAGGGCGATCGGCGCGATGCCGGTGCCCTTGAGGGATTCGACGGCTGCTTCGAGGTCGTCGATCGACGCGGGGGTCTCGGTGATCCCGGCCTCGGCGAAGGCGTCCTCGCTGTACCAGAAGCCACCGGGGAGCACCGACAGCGGCATGGCCCACACCGAGTCCTGATAGGTCTCGGCGGCGAAGGAGCCCTCGGGGATCTCGGCGCGCACGTCGTCGGAGATCACGTCGGTGAGGTCCTTCAGCTGACCGGCGTTGACCATGTCGGCCATCTTTCCGCCGCCGCGCTGCAGGAAGATGTCCGGCGGGTCGCCGGCGTTCAGCGCGGTCTGGAGCAGACCGTCGAGGTCTTCGTTCTGCACCGACTGCATCTCGATGGTGACGCCCGGGTTCTCCTCCTCGAACGCCTCGATGGCGTTCGTCCAGAACTCCTGGCCGGGGCCGGTGGTGGAGTTCTGCCAGAGGGTCATCTGCACGCTTCCGTCGGCGGACTCGCCGCCGCCTCCGCCGGAGCATGCGCTCAGTACGAGCGCGCCGGCGAGCAGTGACACCGCGCCCGCTGTGATTCTGCTGGCTTTCATGTGATTCACCTGTTCTCTTCCTTGAGGTGCACGCTCGGTCCTCGAGGTGCTGCGAATTCCGGGCTGCTGTCGGGACCCGGACGGCGTCCAGTCTTCGGAACGGACGGAAAGGTGTCAAACGTTTTCGAAAACAGTTTCAATGGGGCTAGCATCCCCTCCATGGGATCCCGTCCGACGATCACCGACGTCGCCCGCGCCGCGGGCGTGTCGGCGGCGACGGTGTCCAAAGCCGTCAACGGCCGCTACGGCGTCGCCCCCGACACCGTCGAGCGCGTGCTGCAGGTCGTCGCCCAGCTCGGCTACGAGTCGAGCCTCGTCGCGTCGAGCATGCGCTCGCGCAGAACCGGGGTGATCGGTGTGCTGGTGGCCGACTTCGAGCCGTTCAGCGCCGAGATCATGAAGGGCGTGGGCCGGGCGCTCCGCGACACCCACTACGACCTTCTCGCGTACAGCGGATCGCGTCAGCAGAACGGCGAGGGATGGGAGCGCCGGTCGCTCAGCCGTCTGAGCGGAACCCTCATCGACGGGGTGATCATGGTCACCCCGACCGTGGTCGGTGCGAGCGCCGAGGTGCCGATCGTCGCCGTCGACCCCCACACCGGTCGCGCGGACCTCCCCACGGTCGAATCCGACAGCTTCGCCGGCGCCCGTGAGGCCACCCGGTATCTGCTGGAGCTCGGCCACCGCCGCATCGGGTTCATCGCGGGTCGCCCCGACCTGCGGTCATCCATCCTTCGCGATGCCGGGTACCGGCGCGCGCTCTCGGATGCCGGGGTGGCCTACGACCCCTCGCTGGTGCGGGTCGGAATGTACCAGCCCGACGTCGTGCGAGAGCAGGCGCGCGCGCTGCTGGCGCAGACCCGCCCGCCCACCGCCGTCTTCGCGGCGAACGACCTGTCTGCGCTGGCGGTGATCGACGTGGCCGCAGGGATGGGGCTGCAGATCCCCGACGATCTGTCGGTGATCGGCTTCGACGACATCCCCGAGGCGACGCAGGGCCCGGTGTCGCTGACGACGGTGCGTCAGCCCATGCAGGGACTCGGCGCCACCGCCGCCGGCATGCTCGTGACGCTGATGAACGGCGAGACGCTCGAGGCCACACATGTGGGGCTGGCGACGCGGCTCGTGGTCAGGGGGACGACGGCGCCGCCGCGGTGACGCGTGTCTCGAGGCCGTCGTCGGGAAGGTCGGGCGCACTCGCCGGGTCGGCGAGGAGGCTGTCGAAGACGACCTCGGCCGCCCCGATGAGCAGCCGGTCCTCGGCGAGGGAGGCCAGGCGCAGCCGGAGGTCTTCCGTGGCCGCCGGCATGGCCTGCGCCCGCACCCGGGCGAGCAGATCGTCGACGTCGACCTCGGCGATCGTCGCGAGGAACCCGCCGAGCACCACCACGGACGGGTTCAGGACGTTGACGGCGTTGGCGAGGGCGGTGGACAGGATGCGGCGCTGCCGCTCGACCTCGCCGGCGACGGCGGCGCGGGTCTCGGGATCGGGCGGGTCGGCGAGGGCGGCGGCGAGCGTGGGCTCGTCGGCGGAGTCGAGTCCGACCGCCGCGAGCAGCCGCGATCTGCTGACCTCGTCCTCGAGCACCCCGTCGACGGCGAGCCGGTCGGCGCCGTCGGCGATCCCCGGGCGGTTCTGACCGAACTCGCCGGCGTACCCGCCGGATCCTCCGACGGCGACTCCGCCGACGATGAGGCCGCCGCCGATGCCGCTCGCGCCGCCGTTGAGGTAGACGACGTCGTCGACGCCGCGCGCGGCGCCGAAGAGGTGCTCGGCCATCGCGCCGAGGCTCGCGTCGTTGGCGACCCGGGTGCGCAGGCCCGTCGCCTCGGCGACGAGATCGCCCAGGGGTACATCGCGCCAGTGCAGGTGGGGGGCGTCGCGGACCAGTCCGTCGGAGGCGCGGACCAGGCCCGGGACGGCCAGGCCGACGCCCACGATCGCGGCATCGGCGAGCGGGCCCTGACGCCACACGGTCAGACGCTCGGCCAGGAGGGCGGTCGCCTCCTCGGGGGTGGGTGGGCGGTCGACCTCGTGACGCTCGCGGATCACCGTCGTCTGGTCGAGGCGGACGGCGGCGAGCGTGATCGCATCGACCTCGGGGTTCGCGGCGATCGCGACGACCCGCGGCGAGAGGGCGACGATCGGCGAGGGCCTGCCCACCCGGCGGGCCGGGTCGGGTGCACGCTCGGTCACGAGGCCGTGGCGCACGAGCTGACCGACGAGGTCGGCGATCGTCGACCGGTTCAGGCGCGTGGCCTCGGTGAGGCTCGCCCGCGACAGCGGCCCGGTGCGGTGCAGCAGCGTCAGGATCGTCGACAGGTTCCGCTGCCGACCGCCGGGCCCGACCAGACTCATCGCTCCAGTGTAGGGAGGAGGGTGCCCCGCGCCCGGACGGACGCGGGGCACCATGGTGTGAGAAGGAGAGGTCCGTCTCAGCCCTGCATCCGCTCCCTTCGCCGCTGGACGAGGATCGCACCCGCGAGGAGGGCCAGCAGCCCCGCGAGACCCAGCCCGAACGGCAGGCCACCACCGGTCGCGGCGAGCGGGTTGCGCGGGTCGTCCGCCGTGCCGCCACCGGACCCGCCGGACGCCGGAGGCGTGGTCGGCGTACCGGGCTCGCCGGGCGTGCCCGGCCCGGTCGGCGGCGGGGTGGACTCGCCCGGGGTGGGTGTGGTGCCTTCCGCCGCGACCAGCTCTCCCACGCCCCAGCGGGCAGTGGACTGGTAACCGGCGCCGGTGGGGTCGGCCCAGTTGCGGATGCCGGTGCGCGCGCCGTCGGAGGCGTCGTTGACCTGGAAGTCCAGACCGTGGAACGTCCCCTCACCGCCTGAATCGAGCAGGCTGATGCGGGCCTCGACGATGTAGCCGCCGTCGACGATCGACACCTGCGACTCCACGCGGTTTCGCTGGAACGCCTCGTCACCGGTTCCGAACGACACGGCGCCGGCCGCACTGATGCGGATCTGGGTGTCGTCGTAGCGGTACGAGCCGTTCTTGACGTTGCCGGCGTCGACGTAGATCTCGACCGAGTCCTGGATCCAGGGGTCGGACCCTGAGACGTCGACCACGGGGTCGGCGACCTCGGCCAGGACGAACAGCGCGTTGTCCTGCCAGAGGGTCCGCACCGACGCGGTCGCGCCGCCCGTCCCCTCGACCTGGCGGTCGGTGGTCACGGCGTTCGCCGCAGCCCACGCGTCCTCCACGGCGCCGTCGATGGTCGGCGCGTCGGCTGCCTCGACGACCTCGACGAACGAGAGCGGCTCGACGAGGGTGAGGTTGCCGAGCTCTCCGGCCGTGTTCCACCCGGCCGTGGCGTCCCCATCGTCGATGCGCACGTCGAAGCGGACCACGTCGCCGAGCGCCGCGTCACCCAGAGGCAGCGCCGCCACGACCCGGTAGCCGGTCTCGGTCTCGGTGACCGCCGCGGAGACGTCGCCCTCGCCGTCCCGGCCGACGACGTACTGCTGGTCGCCCACGGTGAAGGCGACGCCGTCGGCGTCATCCCTCGATCCATCCGTCACCTCGATGTACGCGGTGAGGGTGCCGGGCTCCCAGCGCAGCTGGAATGCGCCGCTCTGCTCGATCGGCAGCAGAGGGAGGCGCTCCCACTCGGACGCGCTCGTCGCGGCGTCGTCCACAGGGACGGAACCGCCGAACACGAACGCGCTGCGCTGCCGCGCGGGGAGCTCCTCGTCGACGGCGCCGAAGTAGGCGGGCTTGCCCTGATAGGCGTCGTCGAAGAGCAGCGGAGCGCCGTTGGCCGAGCGCCAGCTGCGGCCGTCGGTGAGGCCCCACACCGTCACGCTGTAGAGCTCGTCGATGTTCTCGCGGAACACGCGGAAGGCGTCGCGGTAGTAGTAGCCCTGCTCGATCAGCAGCGCCTCGCTCACCGGAGTGCCCGTGGTGACGTCGAGCTCGGTGACCACCTGGGTCACCGGGAGGTCGGCGAACGTGCGGATCGCCTGCTCCAGTGCCGAGACCGGCATCGCCAGGCTCACGTGGAACTGGTGACCCACGCCGTCGATCGGCACGCCGCGGGCGAGGAGCCGCTCGACGAGCGCGAGGTACCGGCCCTGCTTGCCCGACTGCTCGGTGTTGTAGTCGTTGATGAAGAGCGTCACCGGTCGGTCGGTGCCGTCGGCGGCGTAGACGTCGTTGAACGCCTCGTCGGCGTACTGGAACGACAGGTCGATGAACTCCTCACCGAGGATGCGGTACCACTCGCTGCGGCGGAGGCCGTCGTCGTACTCGGAGCCGTCGGAGACGACCTCGTTCACGACGTCCCACGCGTTCAGCGGGTTGGTGCCGCCGAACTCGCCGTACTCGGTGGCGAGCCACTCGGCGACGTTGAAGATGTGCTCGCGCAGGCGATCCCGCAGGATCTGCTTGTCGCCCTCGCTCGTGGTGAGCGGCGAGCCGTCGGCGGCCTGGAAGAAGAACGCCGGCGTCTGGCTGTGCCACACCAGCACGTGGCCGTACACCGCCAGGTCGTTCGCCTCGGCGAAGTCCATCAGCGCAACGGCCTCCGGGTTCGGGCGGAACTGGCCGTTCGCGTCGTACCAGGCCTCGGGCTTCATGTAGTTCTCGCCCGTGATCTGGTCGAAGTGACGAAGCAGCAGCTCCGAGGCGACACCGGTCGTCTCGCGACTGTCGATCGCGACGCCCACGGGCACGTCGAGTGTGTCCTTCAGCGGAGTGAGTTCCTGGATCTCACCGGGCTCGGGAACACTCACCTGGATGTCGTCGAAGTACAGGTCGGACGTGTTCGTGCCGTTGTAGTCGGTCTCGAAGTAGAGCAGGCCCGTGTCGAACGCCTGGAGCGGGAAGGATGCCCGCACCTGGGTCCACCCCGAGTTCGTGACGGTCGCGAACTGCGCCAGGGTCGAGAAGGTCGTCGCCCCCTGGTAGTCGCGCTGCAGGCTCAGCCAGACCGGACTCGTCGGCTGACCCTCGCCGAAGCGCACCGAGGCGGTCACCTCATAGGTGGTGTCGGACTGGAGCTCGGCGATGTCGTGCCCGAAGCCCGAGCCCTGCGAGGTGCGTCCCGTCAGGGCTGCCGCCTGGCTACCCTGCTGCGCGTCGTCGGTGGTGAGGGCCACCGTCGGGGCGCCGCTGCCGCTGTCGCGCGGACCCCAGCCCCCTAGACCCTCCTCGAAGTCGTTCGAGAGCGCGGTCGGACCGGTCACCGGCGGGGTGCCGGGATCGGTCGGCTCGGTCGGGTCGGTGGGCTCCGTGTCGAGCGCCGTGAGGACGAGGTCGTCGACGTAGTAGGTGTACGGCGCGGGCGTCGTCAGCTCGGACGTGCCGATGTAGAGCTGCAGCGCGGTCAGGTCGGCCCCTTCGGGCACGGTGTACTCGCCGGTCACGGTCGTCCATGAGGCGGCCGAGATGGTGGTGTTCCCGATCCAGGTGAAGTCGGGCTTCATCACGAAGCGCGCCTGGGTGTCGGGGACGCCCTCGGCGAGCTTCATCCGTGCCGAGACCTCGTAGGTCGTTCCGGCCTCGAAGATGCCGGCAGGGCTCTGTATGCCGTCGAAGTCGGCGGTCCTGTCCTGGACCGCCAGCACGCGGCTGCCGTCCACCTCGGGGAAGGCGAGTGTGTTCTCACCTCCGCCGCTCTGGATCCAGCTGCCGGTGGTGCCGTCCTCGAAGTCGATCGAGGCGATCACGGTGTCGGCGGCCGAAGCGGCCGACAGGGGGGCGACGATCAGTGCAGCGGCTGCCAGGACGGCGGCCGCAGCGGATCGGGCGCGATGTCGTCTCACGAATACGCTCCTTTGCGCGGGGGTTTGTCGTGGTCGCAAACCTATGTGCGCAAAAGGGGCCGAGAAGGCCTTCCTCATGGAAACGTTACGAAACCCTGCACTTAAGTTTCGGGGCCGGGCGCGTCCGTCGGCACCGGTGCCGTGCTCTCCCTCACGACGAGGTGCGTGGCCAGGTCCATGCGCAGCGTCTCGGGCTGGCCGCCCTCGCCGAGTCGGAGCGCCAGGCGCGTCGCCTCTTCGCCCATCCGCCGCAGCGGCTGGTGGACCGTCGTGAGCTGCGGGCTGAACCACCGCGCCAGGGGGATGTCGTCGTACCCGACGACGGAGAGGTCGCCGGGCACGTCCCACCTGGCCGCGCGTGCCGCGGCGATGACGCCGATGGCCTGAAGGTCGCTGCCGGCGAAGATCGCGGTGGGCCGGTCGGGGAGAGCGAGCAGCTGCCGCGCCCAGACCTCGCCGCCCGAGGGGTGGAAGTCGCCGAATCGCACCCAGTCCGGATGGACGGGGAGCCCCGCGGCGTTCATGGCCGAGCGATAGCCGTCGAGGCGCGCGTGCGAGCACAGCGCGTCGGGTGGGCCGGTGATCGCCGCGATCCGGCGGTGTCCCAGCTCGATGAGGTGCCGGGTTGCGGCGAGCCCGCCGCTCCAGTTCGCCGACCCGACGGCCGGGACATCGGCGGCCGGATCGCCGGACGGGTCGACGATGACGAACGGGATGCCGCGGCGCTTGAGCTTGTCTCGGTGCGCGCGGGCGAGATCCGAGAACACCAGGATGACCGCCGCCGGGCTCCGGCGAAGCGCGCCGTCGATCCAGTCGTCGCCCGGGGCGTGCCGGTCGCCGCTGAGGGTGAGCACCATCGACAGTCCTGCGTGCGCGGCCACCGTCTCGACCCCGGTGATGAGGTCGGCCGACCAGCTCGGCTCGAGCTCGTGGAGGACGAGCTCGACGTGATCGCCCCGTCGACCGGTCGCGCGGCGGGTGTAGCCGTGCTCGGCGAGGAGCTGCTCGATGCGGGCGCGGGTCGTCGCCGCGACATCCGTCCGGCCGTTCAAAACCTTCGACATCGTCGCGATCGAAACCCCGGCCTCCCGGGCCAGCTGCGCCAGCGTCACGCGCGTCGTGTCACCCATGCCGCGAGTGTAATCCGAAAGTTTCGAAGACGGAGCGACCCGCTGCGATGGCGGTGGACGCGGCATCCGTTCTGGTATAGGTTGTTAACCGCAACATTTTCCCGCAAAGGAGCGCCATGCCCACCCCCACCCGCGCCGACAAGTTCTCGTTCGGCCTCTGGACCATCGGATACAACGGCACCGACCCGTTCGGCGGCCCGACCCGCCCCGCCCTGGACGTCGTCCACGCGGTCGAGAAGCTCGCCGAGCTCGGCGCCTACGGCCTCACCTTCCACGACGACGATCTGTTCGCCTTCGGCTCGACCGACGCCGAACGTCAGACGCAGATCGACCGGCTGAAGGGCGCGCTGGCCGACACCGGCCTCATCGTGCCGATGGTCACCACGAACCTGTTCTCCGCACCGGTGTTCAAGGACGGCGGCTTCACCTCCAACGACCGTCAGGTGCGCCGCTTCGCGCTGCGCAAGGTGCTCCGCAACATCGACCTCGCCGCCGAGCTCGGCGCGAAGACGTTCGTCATGTGGGGCGGCCGCGAGGGCGCCGAGTACGACGCGGCCAAGGACATCCGAGCGGCCCTCGAACGCTACCGCGAGGCCGTGAACCTCCTCGGCGACTACGTCACCGACAAGGGCTACGACATCCGCTTCGCCATCGAGCCGAAGCCGAACGAGCCCCGCGGCGACATCCTGCTCCCGACCCTCGGGCATGCGCTGGCCTTCATCGACTCGCTCGAGCGGCCCGAGCTCGTGGGCCTGAACCCCGAGGTCGGACACGAGCAGATGGCGGGTCTGAACTTCGCCGCCGGCATCGCCCAGGCGCTGTACCACGGCAAGCTCTACCACATCGACCTCAACGGGCAGCGCGGCATCAAGTACGACCAGGACCTCGTCTTCGGTCACGGCGACCTGCACAACGCCTTCGCTCTGGTCGACCTCCTCGAGAACGGTGGCCCGGGCGGAGTGCCCGCCTACGACGGCCCGCGGCACTTCGACTACAAGCCCTCGCGCACCGAGGACGAGACCGGCGTCTGGGACTCGGCGGCGGCGAACATGCGCACCTACCTGCTGCTCAAGGAGCGGGCCGCGGCCTTCCGCGCCGACCCCGAGGTGCAGGAGGCGCTCGAGGCTTCGAAGGTCACCGAGCTCGCCCAGCCGACGCTGAACGCGGGGGAGTCGTACGACGACCTGCTGGCCGACCGCTCCGCGTACGAGGACTTCGACGCGCAGGCCTACCTCGGCGGGCACGGCTTCGGCTTCGTCCGCCTGCAGCAGCTGGCCACCGAGCACCTGCTCGGCGCGCGCTGACCTCTCGAAACCCACCTATCCGCGCGAAACCCACCGTGCCGCCGTCGGTCTCGACGGCCGCGGTGGGTTTCGGCGGATCACGCCACACGCAAGGAGAGCCATGGCGCTCGTGATGGGGGTCGACTCGTCGACCCAGTCGTGCAAAGTCGTCATCGTCGACACCGCCACGGGCGACGTCGTCCGCGAGGGGCGCGCCACCCACCCCGCCGGCACCGAGATCGACCCCGCCGCCTGGTGGACCGCCCTGCAGGCGGCGATCGAGGATGCCGGCGGCATGGCGGATGTCGCGGCGTGGGCCATCGGCGGGCAGCAGCACGGCATGGTCGTGCTCGACGCCGACGGACGCGTCATCCGTCCGGCTCTGCTGTGGAACGACACCCGGTCGGCCCGCGCGGCCCGCGACCTCATCGCGGAGTTCGGCGCCGACGACCTCGCGCAGCGCTCCGGCCTCGTGCCGGTCGCCTCCTTCACCATCACGAAGCTCCGCTGGCTGCGCGATGCCGAGCCCGACAACGCCGCGCGCGTGGCCGCCGTGGCGCTCCCTCACGACTGGCTCACCTGGCGGCTGCGCGGCTACGGTCCCGCCGGCGCGGCCCCGCATGGTCCGGTTCTCGACGAGCTCGTCACCGACCGATCGGATGCCTCGGGCACGGGGTACTGGGACCCCGAGACCGGCGGCTACTACCGTGACCTGCTCTCCGCCGCGCTGGGCCGTGACGCTCACCTGCCGCGTGTCCTCGGCCCCGACGAGTACGTCACCGACACCGACGGTCGCCGCGTCGGCGGCGGTGCGGGCGACAACGCCGGCGCCGCGCTGGGCCTCGGTGCCGCCCCGGGCGACGTCGTGATCTCGATCGGCACGAGCGGCACGGTCTTCGCCGTCAGCGACGAGCGCACGATCGATCCGACCGGCACGGTCGCGGGCTTCGCCGACTGCACGGGCCGGTTCCTCCCGCTCGTCGCCACCCTCAACGCCGCGCGCGTGCTCGACGCGATCGCCCAGCTCCTGGGCGTCGATCACGCCGAACTCAGCCGCCTCGCGCTCGCCGCCGAGCCGGGGGCGGCGGGCCTCACCCTCGTGCCCTATTTCGAGGGCGAACGCACGCCGAACCTCCCCGACGCCACCGCGTCGCTGGGCGGAATGACGCTCGCCTCCACGACTCGCGAGAACCTTGCGCGTGCCGCGGTCGAGGGGATGCTCGGCGGGCTCGGCGCGGGCCTGGACGCCCTCCGCGACCTCGGAGTGCCCCTTCGCCGCGCCCTGCTCATCGGCGGGGGAGCGCAGTCCGAGGCCGTGCGCGAGATCGCGCCCCTCGTGCTCGGCATGCCCGTCGAGGTGCCCGCACCCGGCGAGTACGTCGCCCTCGGCGCGGCACGGCAGGCCGCCGGCATCCTCTGATCGACGCGGGCACCCTCTCAGCCCGCTCAGAGCCGGCGCCCCTACCGTCGCCTCATGGCCAGCGCCCCCGACGACGACGACCGCATCTCGGTGAGCCCGGCCGAGATGCGCGCGCTCCGCGACGAGATGCAGCGGTTCCTCCTCGAATACCGGTTCGGCATGCAGGAGATCGAGACGAAGATCGCCATCCTCCGCGACGAGTTCCTCTACCTGCACGACTACAACCCGATCGAGCACGTGTCGAGCCGCGTGAAATCTCCCGACAGCATCGTGCAGAAGGTCGCGCGCAAGGGTCTCGAGCCCGAGTTCGCCGCGGTGCGCGAGCACATCACCGACATCGCCGGGGTCCGCATCACCTGCAGCTTCGTCACCGACGCCTACCGCCTGTTCGACCTGCTGACGCGCCAGGACGACGTGACCGTGCGCAGCGTCAAGGACTACATCGCCGACCCCAAGCCGAACGGCTACAAGAGCCTCCACGCGATCGTCGAGGTGCCGGTGTTCCTCTCCAGCGGCCGCGTCTCGGTGCCGGTCGAGGTGCAGTTCCGCACCATCGCGATGGATTTCTGGGCGAGCCTCGAGCACAAGATCTACTACAAGTACGACCGTCAGGTGCCCGAGGGGCTCATCGAGAGCCTGAAGGATGCCGCGGACACCGCGTCCGAGCTCGACGCCCGCATGGAGCGGCTGCACCGCGAGCTGCACGCGCCGCCGACGCCTCCCGGGCCCCCGCCGCGCCGCGGCGCTCTGGCGGTCTGACCCTGTGCCGCGGCGCTCTGGCCGTCTGACTGCGCGCGCCCTCCGAGCCATTGATGCCGTCGTCGCGGGGCAGAATGGGGCGATGGCCGGTGACGAGGCGGGCGACGCGGGCGGCGGACGAGACGGCGCGGGTGAGGACCTCGACGCGATCGCCGCCGAGCTCTACGCCCTCCGCCCCGACGAGTTCACCGCTGCGCGCAACGCCCGCGCGCAGGGCGTGCCGCGGGCTCTCGGCACGCGCATCCGCGCCCTCCGCAAGCCCGCCGCCTCCGCCTGGGCGGTCGACCTCCTCGCCCGCGAGGGCCTCATCGCCGATCTGCTCGAGCTCGCTGTAGCGCTCCGCGAGGCGCAGGACGACCTCGACGCGCGGGAGCTGCAGCGTCTCGGCCGCGAGCGCCGTGCGCTGGTGCAGGCGCTCGCCCGCCGGGCGGCGTCGCTCGCCGCCGACCGGGGCGTGACGATCAGTGCGGCCGCGCGCGACGACGTCGCTGCGACCCTGACCGCCGCGCTTCTCGACCCGCTCGCGGGTGCGGCGGTCGCCACGGGGCGGCTCATCCGCCCCCTAGAGGCGACCGGCGTCGACCCGGTCGATCTCTCCGCGGCGGTGGCCGGCAGCATCCCGGGCGTCTCGGACGCGCCGCGGCGACCGGACCGCACCGCCGACGATCTCGCCGCGCGCCGGGCGCGAAAGGCGGCCGAGCAGGCGGTGCGCACCGCCGAGCGCGGAGCGAGCGACGCCGAGCGCGAGCTCCGTCGCGCCGACGCACTCCTCGCCACGGCCACGGAACGCGCCGACCACCTCGCCGAGCGGGTCGACGAGCTCCGGGCGCAGCTCGCCCGGCTGGAGAAGGACGCGCGCGCCGCCACCGCCGCGCGCGCCGACGCCGCCGCCGCGCAGGCCGCCGCAGCGGCCCGAGCCGAGGACGCGCGCCGCGCGCTCGAGGCGGCCCGCGGGGCCGTTCCCCCGGAATGATCCGCGCCGCCCGCTGACCGTCGACCCCACTGTCGCTACGCTGAGCGACGTGGACGGGTTGGACATCGCGGCGGTCGTGATCGCACTGGTCGCCGTTGCGGCACCCCTGCTGGTGCGCGGCCTCAGCCGCTGGGTCGCGGTGCCCATCGTGGTGTTCGAGCTCCTCCTCGGCATCATCGTCGGCCCGCAGGTGCTCGGCTGGGTCGGCGAGTCGGCGTTCATCGACTTCCTCAGCGAGTTCGGCCTCGTCGCGCTGTTCTTCATCGCCGGCTCCGAGATCGAGGCGAGCGCCCTGAAGGGGCGGGGCGGCCGGTTCGCCTGGTTCGGCTGGGCGATCAGCATCGCCGTCGGCGTGGGGATCGGCTTCGTGCTCTCTCCCGGCGAAGCGGGAGTCATCATCGGCATCGCGCTCGCCTCGACGGCGCTCGGGGCGCTCGTGCCGATCCTCCGCGACAGCGGCGACCTGCGCACCCCCTTCGGCCGCTCGGTGATGGCGGTGGGAACCGTGGGCGAGTTCGGCCCGCTCATCGCGATCACGCTGTTCCTCGGCGGGCGCGACATCGGAACCGCCACCGTCGTGCTCCTGGTCTTCCTCGTCGTGGCGGCCGGGGCGATGGTGCTCGCGTACCGGATGCCGCAGGGCCCGCTCTACACGGTCGTCACGGCCACTCTCCACACCTCGGGCCAGTTCGCCATCCGGGTGATGTTCCTCATCATCGCCGCCCTGGTGGTGCTGAGCGTGATCCTCGGCGTCGACGTGCTGCTGGGCGCCTTCGCGGCCGGGGTCATCTGGCGCCTCCTCATGCGGGGGGCGGGAGAGAAGCAGCGCAAGGACGTCGAGACGAAGGTCGAGGCGGTGGCGTTCGGCTTCCTCATCCCGGTGTTCTTCATCGACACCGGCATCGAGTTCGACCTCGCGAGCTTCATCGCCGAACCGCTGCTGATCCTCGCCGTTCCCGTCGCGCTCGTCGCGCTGCTCGTCGTCCGCGGGCTGCCGTCGATGCTCGCCGCGCCACGGGGCTCGAGCGTCCGCGATCGCGTCGCGACGATGTTCATGGGCGCCACAGCCCTCCCGATCATCGTGGCGGTGACGACCATCGGCGTCGATGAGCAGGTGCTCGAAGGATCCACAGCCGCGGTGCTCGTCGGGGCGGGGATGCTCTCGGTGCTCCTCTTCCCGCTCCTGGCGGCCATCACCCGCGGGAAGCGGGCGACGTCCGCCGACGACACCCTCGAATGGGACTCCGCACCGATGTCCGACCCCGCGTGAGCGCCGTCGACGAGCTGCTCGCCGGCGCCCGCGCGCGGCTGGCCGGCGTTCCGCGCGAGGGCCTCGGAGAACTGCTGCCGCCGCGACGCCTGCTCGGCATCCGCCGCTCGCCGCGCATCGTGCGGCAGGGCGACGCCTGGCATCTCGGGACCCTCCTCCTCACCGACGACGAGCTGCTGGCGACGGGCGACATCCTGCGTGCGCGCGCCGAGGTGCGGCGCGGGTTCACCGCCGAGTCTCAGCGCCGGCGGGCGGAGCTGGCCGCCGCCGCGCGGCGGGGAGGCTTCGCCGAGGGCGAGACCGTCCACATCGGGTGGCGGCGACTGGATCTCGACGCGATCGGCCGCGGCGCGGCATCCGATCCGGTGCGGATCGCGGGCGGCGAACCGCAGGTCAGATGGAGTGCGAAGGGCGGTTGGGTTCCCCTCGCGCGCTATCTCGAGGAACGCGTCGATCTGCTCCTGAATCCGCCCGGGGGTGCGACCTGAGCCTGTCGGGCCCGATCGGCGTCAGGCGTGGGCGCCGAAGCGCGCGCCGAACGCGGCGAGCAGGCGCTCCGGTTCGCTGACCGGTGCGGCGAGGACGCGGCCGGCGATGACGTCGTAGTCGCTCGCGTCGTAGTAGCCGTCGTTGCGATAGACCTGCATGCGCTCGGTGAAGGCGCGCGGCGTCAGCTCGGGGTGGAACTGCGTGGTGTAGAGGCGGTCGCCGACGCGGTAGGCCTGCACGGGGCACGCCTCGTTCGTCGCGAGGTGCACCGCGCCGGGCGGGAGGGTGGCCGTGCCCTCCTTGTGACCGGTCAGAGCGGCGAAGGCCGGCTCGATCGACGCGAAGAGCGGGTCGTCGTGCGCGGCCGCCGTCACCGACACCGTCGTCGGACCGGCATCCTCGGGGAAGCCCCGGCTCACCTCGCCGCCGAGGAGGCGGGTGACCACGCTGATCCCGTAGCAGGTGAACATCGCCGCGATCCCGTCGCCCGCGGCGGCGGCCGCAGCCACCCGCTCGAGGTCTCGTTCGACGCGCCGCTGCACCTCGGTCTTGGTCGACTCCGGGTCGACGACGTTGAACGGGCTGCCACCGACGACCACGGCCCGATAGCGGTCCAGCGCGTCGTCGGGAAGCGCTGAGCGGACCAGATCGTGACGATCCATCCGATCGCTTCCCACACCCATCGCCTCGCGGAACGAGGCGTATTCGGCCTCCGCCGCCGCCTCCTGGGGCCGCGCGCAGAGGTAGAGCAGATCGGCTGAGGTCACCCGTGAAGTTTAGGTCGGGCTCGGATGTATCACACGCCCGGGTGGTGCCTCTGACCTGGTGTGGCCACAATGGGCGCTATGACGCATGCTGACGCGGATGCCGGGGTCGACCCTGCCCGCCCTCTGCGTTGGGAGCTGGCCGCCACGCTGTTCCAGCGGTGGCGAGACGGTGATCGCAGCGCGATGGACGATCTGGTCCGACTCATGACCCCGACCCTGTGGCACATCGTGCGCGCCTACGGCATCGACACGGCGCTCGCGCAGGATGTCGTCCAGACGACGTGGCTCACCCTCGTGCGTCGGCACGAGTCCATCGTCGAGCCCCTCGCGATCTCGGGATGGCTCACGACCACGGCCCGCCGCGAGGCGTGGCGGGTCGGGCGCCAGCAGCGCCGTGCCGATCCGACCGAGGTCGACGACCTCGAACCGCACCTGCCGACCCAGGAGTCGGCCGAGCAGACCGCGCTCCGCGACGATGCGTCGCGGCGACTCTGGCTCGCGGTGAATCAGCTCAACGAACGGTGCCAGCGCCTCCTCCGCGTGGTCGCCTTCGACGAACGTCCCGATTATGCGCGCATCGCGAAGGACCTCGCGATGCCGATCGGGTCCATCGGTCCGACGAGGCAGCGGTGTCTCGGCAAACTGCGGGCGATCCTCGCAGAGGAAGGAGAGGACGGCAGAGATGACGACGGATGAATCCGCCGATGCCCGTCTGTTCGCACAGCTTCGCGCGGTGTGGGAGGAGGTCGACCCGATGCCCGCGGGCCTGGTCGATCGGATGGTCGCCGCCGTCGCGGTGGAAGACCTCTCCCGCGAGTACGCGCTCCTGACGCTCGTGGAGGGGACCCTCGCCGCGACCCGTGGCGACGCGGACACGGCGACGCTGCAGTTCAGCGACGGGAGGACGAACGTGCTGCTGCACGTCTCGGTCGCCGACGACGGCCGGCGCCGCGTCGACGGCTGGGTCGACGCCGAGCCGCTGTCGATCCGCCTCGTGCAGGAGGCGCGGGAGTGGACGACGGAAGCCGGCGAGCACGGCCGATTCGCCTTCGTCGACGTGCCTCCGGGGCTGACCCGGCTGCGCCTCTCGCTTCCCCCCGCCCCGGGCGAGACCGGCCCCGGCGAGTTCCAGACCCCGCAGTTCGAAATCTGATCCCGCCGCGCCCGCCGGGCGCGGTGCCGCCCTGATCGAGGAGACGCTCCACCATGGTCCGACCCGACGGAACACCCGACTGGCGCGATCGCGTCGACGCCGCCCGCCCCCGCGGCGTGCCTCTCGACCCTACGAGCGAGCGGGTGGAGGGCGTACGCCCCTACCCGACCGCGTACGACCCCGACCATCTGCTCATCACGGACGACGAGCTGCTCGACGAGATCCTCTCGATCCTGCGCGGCGCGGCCGGTGACTTCGGCTGGGGCGTGCGGCTCGAAACGGTGCGGGGCGAGCGTCTCACCGACGAGGTCGCGCGCGAGCGCGCGGGAACGGCGCGGCGCGAGCTCGGGCTCCCGCTGGTGCTCGTCGCCCGCATCTTCCCCGACCCGCAGCCCGACCGCGACGACGAGCCCGTGCCGCCGATCGACGCCTGGCGGCTGCTGCAGCGGGCTCGCGGCCGCTCGGACAAGGGCCTGCCCGGCGTGGGCCTCGACCACGTCATCTCGATCGACCCCTATGGCTCGACGAACCCGTACGGCTCGACGAACCCCTACGGGTCGACGAACCCGTACGGCTCGACGAACCCCTACGGGTCGACGAACCCGTACGGCTCGACCAACCCCTACGGTTCCACCAACGCTCCCGGGCCCGGTGCCTACGCCTATCCCGGTTCGGGCGGCCGGGAGGTGGTGTCGTACATCGGCGATCCGCCGCGCCGTGACGACGACTCGATCAAGGGACGCCGTCCGGTAGTCGCCTTCATGGACACCGGATGCGGCAGGCACGCCTGGCTCCCCGACAGCATCGTCGATCGTCACCTCCACAGCGGGGGCGAACCGGTCGGTGTGGTCGGCGCGGCGACCGACCCGGAGGAGATCGGCGACATCTCGGGTCCGTTCGACGGGTTCCTCGATCAGGCCGCGGGGCACGGCACCTTCGTCGCCGGAGTGATCCGGCAGATCGCGCCCGACGCCGACCTCATCTCCATCCGTGTCGCCGACAGTCAGGGGACCCTCCTCGAGGGGGAGTTCCTCGAAGCGGTGCGAGCGGTCGCAGAGCTGGTGATCCGCTACGCCCGCGGCGAGGGGGGCCGACCGATCGACGTGCTCAACCTCTCGCTCAGCTACTACCACGAGACACCCGAAGACGGGCAGTTCGACCAGACCCTGGTGACCTACCTCGTCGCCGCCCGCCGGCACGGCTGCGCTGTGGTCTGCTCGGCCGGCAACGATGCGACCGATCGGCCGGCGTTCCCCGCCGCCCTCTGGCGGTGGCCGGACGCGGACTTCACGGTGGAAGACCCCGACGACGCGGCTCCGCACCTTTCGGTGGGCGCACTCAACCCCAACGGCAAGAGCGTCGCTCTCTTCAGCAACGTCGGCGACTGGGTCCGCGTGTACGCGCCAGGGGTGGCCGTGGTCAGCTCCGCGCCTCCGCTGAACGGCGGTATCCAGGCGGGCACCCGCAACGACCGCTACGGCCTCCGACGCGAGACCATCGACCCCGACGACTTCACGGGCGGTTTCGTGATCTGGAGCGGCACCTCGTTCGCCGCCCCGTACATCGCGGGAGCCCTGGCCGAGATGGTCGGGGTAGGGCTCATGGACGGATCGCTCGACGAGAAGCCGGCGCCGCGGGTGAAGGCCCTGCGCACGGCGGGGGCGAAGCTGGAGAAGGACTGGAAGGGCACGACGCGGGCTCGGGCCTGAGTTCCTCAGTCGGTGACCGGACGCAACGGCGGGGATCGCGTGCGACACACCGGCTCGCAGCATCCGAGTCCGGTGTGCCGGGCATCGGCCCCGCCGTTGCGCGCGCCGCTGTCTGCGCCATGATGAAGGGTGGCCACCAGGACCGCCGATGATCTGCACCGGCTCGCCGTCGAGCTCTGCATCTCCGGGCGCTATGCGCGCGCGCTCCGCGTGCTCGCGCAGGCCGCGGGTCGCACGGACGACGCCGACCTCATCGCGCGCATCGAGGGGACCCGGGCGCTGGCGCTGCAGCGCACCGGCTCGCCCGCAGACGCCGAACGGGTGCTGCGCGGAGCCCTGTCTGCGCGTGGTCTGACGTCGCACACCCGTGCCATCCTGCGCGGGCAGCTGGGGGCGCTGTCGATGTACGGCGGTCGGCTCGACGAGGCCGAGCGCCTGTTCGGCGAGGCGATCGGAGCCCTCGACGAGGTTGACCCGCTCGCCTCCGCCCGGGTGCGGATGAATCGGAGCCTCGGCCGGATGCAGCTGCGAGACCTCGAGGGTGCCGCCGCGGATGCGGAATGGGCGGCGACGCGTTTCGCCGCGGCCGGCCTCGCGACCGATGAGGCCCACGCCCGGCACAATCTCGGCTACATCTCCCTGCTCTCGGGCGACCTCGTCACCGCGTTGGAGGCGATGGTCACGGCTCGCCCCGCAGCGGCGACGACCCCCGTCGCGGGAGCGGTCGGCGATATGGACCGGGCCGAAGTGCTCCGCGACGCCGGGCAGACCACCGAGGCGGAGCGCCTGCTCGAACGCGTCGCGGCCGTGTTCGGCGCGCACCGGATGCCGCAGTCCCGCGCGGAGGCCGAGTTCCAGCTCGCACGATCGCTTCTGGCTCACGACCCCGAGCGTGCCCGCACGGTGGCGCTCGCCGCATCCAAGCGATTCCAGCGGCTCGGAAACCAGGCCTGGGCGCACCGGGCGGAGGCGATCCGTCTGCGTGCGCAGCTGCACGCCTCACGGCGTGGGCCGAGGCCGGAACTCGCCGAGCGGGTGGCGGAGGTCGCGGCCGGCCTCGGGCGGGCGGGGTTCCGCGGCGAGGCGATCGCGCTGCGTCTGACCGCCGCCGCGGCCGACCCCTCGCTCGACGGGCGTCGCGTGCGCATCGGTGAGGATGCTCCGCTGGAAGTGCGCCTGATCGGAGACGAGGTGAAGGCCGCGCGGGCCCGGCGACGGGAGCGATACGCCGACGTCCGACGGCATGCGGCGCGGGGCATCGACACCCTGGCGTCCTGGACGGCGACGTTCGGGAGTCTGGATCTGCAGACCTCGGCGGCGATGCACGGTGCGCGACTGATGTACACGGGCCTCGACGCGGCGCTGCGGTCCGAGGCCCCGGCGGTCGTCTTCGAGTGGGCCGAGCGCGCCCGCCATCTCAGCCAGCAGTCGACCCCGCTTCGCCCGCCTCCCGACCCGCAGCTGGCCGCCGAACTCGCCGAGCTGCGGACGATCCGCGCGGAGAAGCCGGGCATCGATTGGCTCGACGATCCACGCGCTTCGGAGCTGCGGGAGCGAGCGCGACGCCGGCAGTGGGCGCAGACCCGAGCGGGTGAGGCGTCCCGGCTCGTCACGCTGCAGGCCGTGCGGGACGCCCTCGATACCGACACCGCGGTACTGAGCTACGTGTACACCGGGACGGCTCTCGCCGTCCTCGTCTCGGACAGTGCGCACGATGCCCTCGTCCCGCTCGCGGACCCCGGGCGGATCGGACGACTTCTGTCCGGGCTGCGCGCGGACCTCGATATGGCGGCGGCCGTGCGGTCCGGCCCGATGGCCGCGGTAGTCCAGGCCGCGCTGCAGAGCCGCCTGACCGAGCTCTCCGCGGCCCTCCTCGACCCTGCGCTCGCCCGGACCGACCGCCGCCGGCTCGTCCTCACCGTGCCGGGCATCCTCAGCGGGGTTCCATGGGGAATGCTCCCGTCGATGCAGGGACGGGTCTTCACGGCAGCGACCTCGGCGACCCGCTGGATGCACGCCCCCGCCCCGACGGCATCGGTGCGCCCCGGGCGAGCGATCGGCTTCGTGGCCGGACCGGCGGTGCCGCGCGGCGAGGAGGAGATCTCCCGGGCGAGGTCTGCCTGGGCGTCGACTGCGGCGCTCGTCGCGGACGACGCGACCGTGCGCGCGACGGCGGGGCTCGCGGCGTCATCCGATGTCCTCCACATCGCCGCGCACGGTCGCCACACCGCCGACAACCCGCTGTTCTCGGGTCTGGAGCTCACCGACGGCGTGCTCTTCGGATACGACATCGACCTCATCCGCGAGGTTCCCCGCGTCGTGGTGCTCTCGGCCTGCGAGGTCGGTCGCTCGTCCGTGCGGTGGGGCGAGGAGGCGCTCGGGATGACCCGCATCTGGCTCCACGCCGGAGCGGCGTCGGTGATCGCCGCCCCGGTCAAGGTCGCCGACGACGACGCCTGCGAGCTGCTGGCGGCGATGCACGAGGGTCTGGCCGCCGGGGAGGCGCCGGCGGAGGCGCTCGCCGCGGCCGCGCGGCGCACGGGGATCCGAGCACCTTTCCAGGTGCACGGTCGAGGGTTCTAGAAAAACTCCGCACGGCCTGTATCAGGGCCGTATGACGACGCTCCCTCACTGTGAAGCGGCAGTGAGTGCGGTCGGCCGAACCCGACCGGGGGGCACTCAGGATCTGCCGGGGGGCGCGCTCCCGCGGGGCGTGAGGATCCATGCTGCTTCCAGGGGTGTCGCGGGGGTTTCGGTCCGCGGCACCCCTGCTTCACGTGCGGGACGAACGCGCACTCCGGCCACGGACGATGCCGATGAAGGTCTGGATGTGTGCGGCGACCTCGTCGTCGGGAGCCTCCTGCGGCCAGGCCAGACCGATGGGAGACTGCGGCCCGTCGACCAGCGGGCGGAAGGTGGCGTCACGGCGGTGGTGCAGCCGGGCGAGCGACATCGGGACGATCACGACCCCTGCGCCGCTGGCGGCGGTCGCGATCGCCTCGGCCGTGTCGAGCGTGCCCTCGAAGGAAGGCGTCAACGCTCCGGGCACAGGGACGTCGAGGACGTCATCCGTCGGTGTGTAGACCATTTCCCCCAGGAGGTCGTCGACGGTGAGTTCGTCGGCGACGCTCAGGTGCGAATCGGTCGACATCACCACAACAGGAACCTCGTCGTAGAGGGGGATGAGGTGCAGACCGTCCCGATCGACAGAGCCACGCACCAGCGCCGCGTGCACGTCGCCCCGGGTGAGACGATCACGCTGCTCGGCAGCCGCGATGGGCACGAGTTCGAGCGGCACCCGCGGCATCCGCTCTTTCCAGATGCCGATCCACTTGCCGGGTGTCGCCCCGGCCACCGCGCCGAGGAGGAACGGTCGAGCAGCCATGCGCTTCAGGCTAGCGGCGCCCGTGCCGGTGGGGTGGGCGCCGGGGTCATGCCGCCAGACGGAACCCCCGGCGATCGGTCGCCACGCGTTCTCCGTCGGCGATCGTCTCGTCGTCGCGGATGAGGGAGTTCACCGCGACGCGGGCGCCGGCGCCGATGTTCGTGCGGACGCCGATCCGCGCGCCGCCTCCGATGACGGCACCGGGGCCGATGTGAGCGTGAGGTGCGATGTCGACGTCGGGGCCGATCATGGCCTCCGCCTCGATCCAGGCACCGCGTCCGACGCGAGCGCCGGCAGCGATCTGCGCGCCGGGTTCGACGTAGGCGCCGGCCTCGACGATGGCGGTCGGGTGCACCTTGGCGCCGTGCGCGATCAACCCGCGACCGTTGACGTGCTTGCGGTAACGGAGCGTCTCGCCCTGGTCGTTCTCGATGTCGACGTAGTTCTTGCCCACGATCTCCTCCTTCAGCGCCTAAGCTGCGCCGAGTACAGATACAACCGATGCCTGCACAGATACATTCCCTCGCATCAGCCCGCTTGGATGCAGGGGGTTGCAATCTCTTCGTCGCGGAGGTACACGCCGGATGGGATGTCGGCGCGGAGGTTTCAGCCCTGGCAGACCGGGCACCAGAAGATGATGCGCTCGCGGGTCGGGTCCGCCCCGAGCTCACCGCCGAGGATCTGCGTTCCGCATCGGCGGCACGGACGTCCTTCGCGTCGGTAGACCCAGGTGCTCTGACCGGGACGGGAGTCTCCGGTGAACGTCCGCCCCGAACGGTCGCGGTTGGCGCGGATCATCCGTGCGCCGACGTCGAGCAGCGCCGCCGTATCGACCTCGGGTGCCGGGGTGGTGGGGAGGATGCCGCGGACGAAGAGGATCTCGTTGGCGTACTCGTTGCCGAAACCGGCGACGTTTCGCTGCTCGAGAAGGGCGACATGGATCTCGCGCGGATCGGCGGAGAGACGCCGCGCGGCCTCTGCCGGGTCCCAGTCCCTGGAGAGGGGGTCAGGCCCGAGGTGATCGACGAGTTCGCCCTCACGGTCGGTGGGGACGACGGCGATGTCGGCCAGGTCGAATCCGACGGTGTCCCACTCGGTCGTCCCGACGATCGCCCGGGCCTTGTACCCCGGTTTGCGCCAGCGCCCGCCGCGACGGTACAGGTGCCACTCGCCCTCCATCTTCAGATGGCTGTGCAGCGTCCACGGGCCGATGCGGTGCAGGATGTGCTTGCCCCGCGGAAGAACCGCGTGCACGGTCTCGCCGGTGAGGTCGACCGTCGCGACCTGGGGGACCCGCAGATCGAAGCGGGCCACCGGGTGGCCGGCGAGGGCCTCGTGCAGACGCCGTGCTGCGCGGAAGACGGTGTCGCCCTCAGGCACGGCGGCTCGATCCCGCGGCCGCTGCGGCGGCCGCGGTGGTGCGGCGGAGCGTCAGTCCCCGGGGGCTCTCGACGAACCCCGCCTCGCGCAGGGCGCCGCCCACGTCGGTGCCCAGCACGAAAGCGCCGTTGACCTGCTCGATCGTCACCGTGTCCAGGCGGCGGGCGGCGATCGTCGCGGCCAGATCGCGGGCCGCCGCCTGCAGCTCCGTCACGTCGTCGGTGAACGCCAGCGTGGACTTCCCCCCGCGCTCGACGTACAGCACCAGGCGACCGTCGACGAGCACCACGAGACCCCCGGCCTTGCGGCCCGGACGGTGGGACACCCCCTCGACACGAGGCCACGGGAGGGCCGCGCCGTAGGGGTTGCCGGGATCGGTCGCCGCAAGGGTGACCGCCGCCAGCGGCGGCGGGTCGGGGAGTGCGGCGAAGTGGCGAAGGCGATCGACCGTGCTCGACGCGGCGAACTGGGCGGCGCCGAGCTTCTCGATCACGTATCCGCGACGGCAGTGACCCGCCTCTTCGAAGCCGGCGAGCACCCGATAGGCCTGTGCGAAGCCGCCCGGCATGCCCTCGGACTGCACCGAGCCGCGCGTGACGACCCCGTAGCGGTCGAGGAGCAGGCTCGCTGCCGCCGTCGCGCGGAGCGCGGCGTCGGGCTCGGAGGTGGGGAGCAACGACCAGCGCCCGCCGATGGCCGGTGGCCGCGGCGGTGCCGACGGCGTGACGCGGGGGAGCGATGCGCCGCGGTACATCCGCGCGCGCGGCGCGCGCCGGCTGACACGATGCGCCTGCGAGCCACCGGTGAGGAGGGTTCGGATGGGCGCGAAGGTGTCGTTGGTGACGCGACCCGTCCACGTCAGCGCCCACAGGGCGTCGATGACGGACTGCTCGTTCTCGGCGTCGGTCAGCGAACGCAGCTGCGCGGCGAAGTAGGCGCCCCCCGCCTCGAGCACCTCGATGATCCGGGACTCGAGAGAGCCCTCGGCCAGCGCGTCCTCGGCGGGTGCGAGCGTCAGCGGCACGGTGTCGGCAGGATGCAGCGCGATCCAGCCGTCGCGTCCCGGCAGCGAGCCGTGTCCTGACCAGACCACCTCGCCGCTCGTGGTCAGTTCATCCAGCAGCGCCGGGGTGTAGTCGCTGACGCGCGACGGGAGGATGAGCGACTCCCACGCGCTGGCGGGGATGGGTACCCCGGCCAGCTGCTCGATCACGGCGGCGACCCCGTCGATGCCCTCCAGTGGGCGTGTGACGTGCTGCCATTCCGGCAGGAACCGCGCGAAGGCGTCGGGGGGTACGGGTTCGACGCTGCCTCGGATGGCGGCGAGCGAGCGCATCCGCAGGCGGCGCAGCACCTCGCTGTCGCACCACTCCGCCTCCTCGGCGCGACCGGTGCGGTCGTCGCCGACGGGCAGGAAGAACCCGCTCGACAGGCGGCCCTGGGCTTCGAGCCGCTGCAGGGTCAGGCGCGCGACGGCCGAACCGATGCCCAGACGCGACGCGACGTCGTCGGTGCGGAAGGGGCCGTGGGTGCGCGCGAAGCGCGCGACGAGATCGCCGAGCGGGTCGGCGAGCGGCTCGAGGAAGGCGACGGGGATGCCCACGGGGAGGGCTACTCCGAGAGCATCGCGGAGGCGGCCGGCATCCTCGATGCCCGCGACGCGGGCGACACCGCCGATGGTGACCGGGATCGCGCGACGCGCGTCGACGAGGGCGTCGAGGAGCGCCTGGGCGGTCTGGCGATCCGCCCCTTCGCCGGCCGACTCTTCGTCCGGTTGAAGGCGCGCGGCGACGTCTTCCGCGTCGAGCGGACCGAGCAGTCGCAGCAGGTCGGCGACGCCCTCGAGACCCTTCACGCGGCGTTCGGGATCCAGCCTCTGCACCTCGCGCTCGAACTGCGCGATGACGTTCGGGTCGAGCAGCTCCCGCATCTCGACCTTGCCGAGCAGCTCACCCAGGAGCGCCGGATCGACGGAGAGCGCGGCAGCGCGACGCTCGGCGAGGGGCGAGTCGCCCTCGTACATGAACGCGCCGACATATCCGAAGAGCAGGTCGCGAGCGAACGGGGAGGGCTGGCTGGTGGTCGTCTCGATCAGCCGGATGCGCCGGTCGGCGATGCTGGCGGCGATGCGCAGCAGCGACGGGAGGTCATAGACGTCCTGCAGCACCTCGCGGAGCGTCTCGAGGATGATCGGGAAGGTCGGGTAGCGCCGAGCGACCTCGAGCAGCTGGGCGGAACGCTGGCGCTGCTGCCACAGCGGGCTCCGCCGATTGGGGTTCGTCCGCGGCATGAGCAGGGCCCGCGCGGCGCACTCCCGGAACCGGGAGGCGAACAGCGCCGACCCGCCGACCTCGTCGGTGACGATCTGCTCGAGTTCGTCGGGCTCGAAGACGAACAGTTCGGCGCCGGGCGGCTCGGCCGTGGCATCCGGCACCCGGGCGATGATCCCGTCGTCGCTCGCGACCGCGGCTCCTTCCACGCCGAGGCGCTCGCGGATGCGCGCGTTCACCGCGAGAGCCCAGGGCGCGTGGACCTGCATGCCGAAAGGGGAATGAAGGATGACGCGCCAGTCGCCCACCTCGTCGCGGGACCGCTCCACCGTCAGGGTGCGGTCGGTCGGAAGCGATCCGGTGGCCTCGCGCTGCTCGGCCAGGTAGGTGAGGAGGTTCTGCTGCGCGTGCGCGTCGAGCCCCGCGGCATCCAATCTCTCCGCCGCCTTCTCAGGACCTGCGGCCGACACCTCTCGCGAGAACTTGCCGAGCGCCTCGCCGAGTTCGGCGGGTCGCCCGATCCCGTCGCCGTGCCAGAAGGGCAGCTTGCCGGGCTGGCCGAAGGCCGGCACGACGTTGACCCGGTCGTGGGTGATCTCGACGATGCGCCAGCTGGTCGTGCCGAGGGTGAAGACGTCGTTGACGCGGGATTCGTAGACCATCTCCTCGTCGAGCTCGCCGACGCGGGCGTTGCTGCTCTCGCCGGCGACGAACACCCCGAAAAGACCCCGGTCGGGGATCGTGCCGCCGCTGGTCACAGCGATCCGCTGCGAGCCCGGTCGACCGGTGAGGGTGCCGTGGTCGCGATCCCAGACGAGCCGGGGCCGCAATTCGGCGAACTCATCGGAGGGGAACCGCCCGGCCAGCAGATCGAGCGTGGCCTCGTAGGCCGAGCGGGGGAGGGTGCGGAACGGGGCGCTGTTCTTGACCGTCTCGAACCAGCCCTCGACGTCGATCGGTCCGAGGGCGCACGCGGCGACGGTCTGCTGGGCGAGGATGTCGAGGGGATTCTGCGGGACGGCGATCGCCTCGATCTGCCCCGCGAGCATCCGCTCGGTCACGATCGCGGTGTGCAGCACGTCGCCGCGGTGCTTGGGGAACAGGGCCGCCCGGCTCACCTCGCCCACCTGGTGGCCTGCGCGGCCGATGCGCTGCAGTCCCGATGCGGCGGAGGGGGGAGCCTCGACCTGGATGACGAGGTCGACCGCGCCCATGTCGATGCCGAGCTCCAGACTCGAGGTCGCCACGACGCAGCGGAGGACGCCGGACTTCAGCTCCTCCTCGACCTGGGCGCGCTGCTCCTTCGACACCGACCCGTGGTGGGCCTTGGCAAGGACCGCGGGGGCCCCGGCCGATGACCCGGCCTGCGCCATCATCGCGGCCGGCACGGCCGGGTCGGGGATCTCGGCGCCGATGCGCTCGGCGTAGATCTCGTTCAGCCGCCCGGTGAGTCGCTCGGCCAGGCGTCGGGAGTTGGAGAACACGATCGTCGAGCGGTGGGCGAGGATGCGATCCACGATCGCCTCTTCGACGTGCGGCCAGAGCGATCCCGTCCGCTCCTCGGGAGCAGAATCGGGCGCGTACCAGTCGCCGGACGCGTCGCCGCCGTCATCCGGTTCGGGCGGTGCGCCCGGGGGCGGCGGCGGATTGAGCATGTCTTCGACGGGCACGACCACCCGCAGATCGAACGCCTTGGTCGAGCGCGGCGCGACGATCTCGACCGGCTGCGAGCCACCGAGGAAGCGTGCGACCTCGTCGATGGGGCGGACCGTGGCCGAGAGGCCGATCCGCTGGGCCGGCGCGGCATCCGCGTCGTGCGACCGTCGCAGCCCCTCGAGCCGCTCGAGGCTCACCGCGAGGTGCGCACCGCGCTTGGTCGCGGCCACCGCGTGCACTTCGTCGATGATGATGGTGTGCACCTCGCGGAGCGTCTCGCCCGCCTGGCTGGTCAGCATGAGGTAGAGCGACTCGGGGGTGGTGATCAGGATGTCGGGCGGATCGGTGACGAGCTTGCGGCGGTCGCTGGAGGAGGTGTCGCCCGACCGCACGCCGACCGTGACGTTCGGCACCGGCTGGCCGAGGCGCCGGCCCGACTGACCGATCCCGACCAGGGGGGAGCGGAGGTTGCGCTCGACGTCGACACCCAGCGCCTTGAGCGGCGAGATGTAGAGCACCCGCGTGTGCGCCGGCGGTGCCGTCCGTGCGCTGCCGCGCCGGCGACGGGGAGCGTCGTCTGGCGTCGTCGCCGGGGCATCCTTCTCCCGGAAGATCCGGTCGATCGCCCACAGGAACGCCGACAGCGTCTTGCCCGAGCCCGTCGGGGCGACGACGAGGGCGTGCTTGCCGCGCGAGATCGCATCCCACGCCCCGGCCTGCGCCGCCGTCGGTTCGGCGAACGCGCCACGGAACCAGTCCTGGGTCGCAGGACCGAAGCGGCCGAGCACCTCGGGTGCCGCGACCGTCGAGGCGTCGCTCATCCCTCCATCTTCCCGCGCCCCTCCGACATCGGGGCGGGTGGACGCGTTATGGATTCGTTGTCGGGCAGGGGAAGGGAAGAAGAGCCGGACGTCCTAGATTTGTTGCGCCGGCGCGTGACGCCGATGACGACAGGACTATGGATGTTCCGCCGCCACCGCCCCGCCGCTGTTCTCGTCGTCCTCGTCGTCACGGCCGTGGCGATGGCCGGATGCACCGGGCGGGAGGAATCGCGATCCCCTTCGCCCACCGCGTCGCCCACGGCGACGGCGACCGCCTCGGTGACACCGACGCCCGACACGGTGTCGGTGCCCGGCGGAGAGAAGCCGCCGACGGTCTTCGACGACGACTGCGAGCGGATGATCTCGCCCACCGCGGTGGCAGACGTCATCGGGTTCCCGGTCACCGTCCGGAACGAGGGTACTGCGACCGCCGTGGCCAACCTCGGCGGGCTCGGCTGCACGTGGGAGGGGGAGGGCGGGATCATCCGCGCGGCGGCCATGCCCCAGGCGGCCCTGGGCGAGACCGAGTTCCCCGCGGACCAGATTCCGTACTACTTCGAGGAGTGCGACCCCGGATGGGTGTGCGGATGGCGAGGCGAAGGCGAACGTCTGTGGACCGCCGTGTCGTTCCAGCTCTGGTCGGGGATGACCCGTGAGGCCGTCGACGCGTGGGGTCAGGAGATCGGTGCGGCCATCACCGCGGCGTTCGGGGTGACGGCCTATCCGTCGTGGGAACGCGAAGACGCGGAATGGTGGCCGGTGCTGGATTGCGCCCGCGTCGCCGAGCGACTGAGCACGGAACTCGGAACGTCGGTGACCGGCGAGGCGGGCGGCTACCACGACCCGCCCGCGCCGGAGGTGCTCCTCGCGGCGGAGGCGTCCCACGAATCACAGTGCTACCTGACCTTCGGGCCGCAGCAGCCGCCTGTCGAGGTGCTGACGGCGGGGGGTCAGGCCTGGGCTGTCCCCTTCTTCGAAAGCGACCAGCCCTACGACGTCGGCGTCGACGGCATTACCGCCTATGGCAACTCGGGCTACGACTCGATCGACTCGAGCGCGTACTCGCTTACAGACGGAGTCAACGCAGCGACGGTCTATTTACGGACTCAGGATGAGCTGCCCTCCGATGAGATCCTACGGGGCCTGGCGGTGATCGCGGCCGAGGGCTGGCGCTGAGGTCAGGGCTCTTCCAGCGCACCGTCCCGCAGCTCGAGCACGAGGTCGACTCCGAGACGCCCGAGGAACGCGTCGTCGTGGCTGACGACCAGCACGGCGCCTCGATAGGCCGACAGCGCCGTGACGAGCTGGTCGACGGTGTCGAGGTCGAGGTTGTTCGTCGGCTCGTCGAGGACCAGCAGGTGCGGGGCGGGGTCGGCCAGGAGCAGGCGGGCGAGCGCGACGCGGAACCGCTCACCGCCCGACAGCGCCGAGACCGGACGGTCGACCGCCGCGCCGCGGATGAGGAACCGGGCGAGCCGGTTGCGCAGCTCCACCGAGCCGGTCTGCGGCGCGGCAGCGGCGACGTGGGAGAACACCGACTCGTCATCCCGAAGTCCGTCCACGCGTTGCGGCAGGTAGCCGATCCGGTCGGTGTGGGTCTCCAGCCGGATGCCGCCGACCGACCCTCCTCCGCCGACGAGTCGTTCCAGGGCCGTCGTCTTGCCCGCTCCGTTGGGGCCGATGAGGGCGACGCGCTCGGGACCCTGGATGATCCAGGAGCGCTCGCCGCCGTCGATCGTGGCGATGCGACGACCGGCGGCGACCCCGGGATCGGGCAGGTCGATGCGCACCGCGTCGTCGTCCCGGACCCGGAGCTCGGCGAGGTCGAGCGCCGTGCGGGCGGCCTGCTCGCGGTCGGCCATCTCGCCGCGGTACTTCCCCGCCGACACCTGTGCGGCGCGCTTCAGCCCGCCCGCGACGATCTTCGGCACCCGCTTCTCTCGCTCGGCCTTGCGGCCCATCGCCAGACGATGGGAGATGGTGGTCTCGGCCTCGATGCGGTCGCGCCGCTCGCGCCGGTAGCGCTGCGCCGCCGCGCGCTCGGCCTGCCGAGCCGCGCCCTGTTCGGCCTCGAGCCACGCTCGCCACTTCGAGTAGGGACCACCGAAGACCGACAGCGCGTGGTCGTACAGCTCGGCCGTGTCATCCATCCGCTCGAGCAGGGCGGTGTCGTGGCTGACGACGATGAGCGTTCCGCGCCACTGGTCGACCAGGTCGTAGAGACGGTGCCGCGCATCGCGGTCGAGGTTGTTGGTCGGCTCGTCGAGAAGGGTGATGGCCGCCCTGCCCGCGCGGATGCCGGCGAGGGCGGCGAGCACGGCCTCCCCGCCCGAGAGCTCCCCGACGCGGCGGTCGAGCATCTCGGGCCGCAGGCCCGCTTCGGCGAGGGCCGCGTGGCAGCGGGCCTCGATGTCCCAGTCGTCGCCGACGGCGTCGAAGTGGCGCGGATCGACGTCGCCGGCCTCGATCGCACGGACGGCGCGCAGTGGTGGGCCGGCACCCAACAGGTCGACGACGGGCGTGTCGACGTCGAGTGTCAGACGTTGGGCGAGCGTCGCCACGTCGCCGGTGCGGTGGATTCGCCCCGCAGACGGGGTGAGGTCACCGCCGATCAGGCGGAGAAGCGTGGTCTTCCCCGAGCCGTTCCGGCCGACCAGGCCGGTCCGGCCAGAGGGGAACGAGCCCGAGAGGTCGCGGAGGGCGACCGTTCCGTCGGGCCAGCGGAAGGAGACGGCGTCGAGGACGACGGAGGGGTGAGTGGATGACTGCGGCATGAGGCCTCCCGGTGATGTCTGAGGGATGCACAGACACCGGGCGCCGGGATGCGGCAGAGAAGACCTGACGGATGCGGCGGGTCGACGGTGTCAGCGCGTGAACGCGGAGCCGTCGGATACCTTCACCGGTTTTCCTCACGTCGGGAACAGGACCTGAACACTGTAGCGGGTGACCCGGGGTGGCTCGCAAGGCTGAGGCGGCCTCGACCCGTCGAAGAATGCTGCTCGCGGGCCGCGCGGGCCGCACTATCTGACGGGTCGCGGGGGAGGGCGCGCTGTGCGGGGATGCGGCGCACTTCGCGCGCCGGCTGGCCGCGACCCGTCAGGAAGCGTCGCCTGCGGGCCTCGCGGGCCGCACTTTCTGACGGCTCGCGGGGCCGCGCGCTTGCCGGGCCGCGCCGGCTGGCCGCGACCCGTCAGAAAACGTCGTCTGCGGGCCGCGCGGGCCGCATTCTTTGACGGGTCGCGGGAGGGATGCGGCGCTTCGCGCGTGGGGCCGCGCGCGCGAGACGACTCCGCGACCCGATCGCGTGGCCCCGCTACTCTCCGCCGCGGGGCGGAGAGGAATCCGCCCGCCGAGGGACGCGGAGAGGGGGCGCCGCGCATAGCGTGAAGCCCATGGTCGAACACGAAGGCGCCGACGGGGGTCGCCCCGATCGGCGCGCAGCGGGATGGATCGGCGGGCTCGCCATCGGAGTCGCCGTAGGGGTGGCGCTCGGTCTGGCGCTCGGCAACGTCGGCGTGGGCATCGCCCTCGGTGCGGGGATCGGGGTGGCTCTCGCCGTGGCTTTCGGCGCGGCCCGATCGCCGTCGACACGACGCCCCGACCGCTCGGGCGGAGCGGAGGCCGCCGGAGCGTCGGGGGCAACGACCTGGGATGACCGGCACTCCGCCGACGGCGGATCCGACCGTGGATCCGACGGCGGATTCGACGGCGGAGGAGGAGCCGACGGGGGCGGCGGGGGCGGCGGAGGCGACTGACCCCGACCTGCTTCGCCAGACGCTCCGCTCGACCTACTCCGCCTCGGCCCCGCCCCCCGCCTGTTCCGGCGCGGCGAGACGCTTGTCGAGGAAGACCCGCACGTCGCCGAGCTCGTCCTCCGACACGCTGTGCGTCAAGCCGGGATAGAGCCTCCCGCTGAGGTCGACGTGGTCGGGGAGCCATGTCGAGGTGTGTTCGACGAGCGCCGCGGGGATCACATCGTCCCGAGAGCCGCGACCCCAGAACACGGGCGGGCGTCGGGCGGCGAGGGCCGTGTCGCCGGGGAGCGCCCCGGGCGCGACGTAGCCCGAGAGGTTGACCGCGAACGCGAACCGCTCGTGGTCCAGCCGCAGCGCCTGCAGCGCGACAGCGGCGCCCTGCGAGAACCCCAGGAGACCGACGCTCGTCGCCGGCGCGGTCGCGGCATCCAGCCAGCGCAGGAGCGCCTCGGCGGCGGACGTGACGGCCCCCGGATCGCGGCCCTGCAGCCCCTCGATCGGGTACCAGGAGTACCCCGGCGACGGCCAGGGCGGGGTCAGCGGTGCCCGCACCGCGGCGACGACGAATGCGGGAGGAAGGTGGGGCACCAGTCCGAACAGGTCGCGCTCGTCGGCTCCGTAGCCGTGCAGCAGGACGAGCAACGGCCTGCCTGCCCGGTCCCCCGGTTCCGCCGACCACAGCGCTGTGTCGTCATCCAGGTCGAAGGCGGGAGCGAGCTCGTCGGACATGCCGACATCCTTCCAGAGGTCGCCGACAGGCCTCATGCCGCGCTGGCGCTCCTGCGTGATTGCGACGCGGCGGGGTATACATGACCTATGCCGGTGCGCACCCCTGACCCCGACCCGAGCGAGAACGACGACGCCCGCGGCGCTCGCCGCGACCCGCTCGACGGGATCGGGGGAGGGTCGACGGGATCATCGGCGAACCCCGGTTGGCTGAGCGATGTCGAGCTGGCCGAGGCGCGCCGGCGCCTCCCGATGCTCTATGTCGAGGCCGTGCCGGTCCGCACCGACGGCATGGGCCAGGTCATCCAGGTCGGCATCCTGCTGCGTGCGACCCCGGTGGGCGAGATCACCCGCACGATCGTGTCGGGGCGGGTGCGCTACGGCGAAACGGTTCGCGACGCGCTGTTCCGCCACCTCGAGAACGACCTCGGCCCGATGGCGTTCCCGCTCCTGCCGCCGCAGCCCGTGCCGTTCACCGTCGCCGAGTACTTCCCCCTCCCCGGCGTCAGCGCTTTCCACGACGATCGGCAGCACGCCGTCTCGCTCGCCTTCGTCGTGCCGGTCACCGGCACCTGCGAGCCGCGCCAGGATGCCCTTGAGGTCACCTGGCTCTCGCCCGACGAGGCCGCGTCGGACGCCGTCGCCGCCGAGATGGAGGGCGGCCGGGGCAGCCTCATCCGTCTCGCGCTGGCGAGTGTGGGCGCGCTGCGCTGAGAGGGACGGATGCCGCAGAGCCCCCTCCTGGTCGACTTCGCCGTCGCGCTGCCGATCGCGGTCGGCATCGCGTACCTTCTCGCACGGCTGATCCTGGCGATCTTCGGTCGCCGGCTGTCGCTGAGCATCACGGCGATGACGCTCATCTCGCTCCTCGGCTTCAGCGTCGGGATTTTCCTGGCCGGGATGTTCCTGTACGGGCAGCGGCTGTGGATGCCCACGACCCTCCTCCTCACTTTCGGGTCGAGTCTCGCTCTGTCGTTCCTCGTCGCGTCGATCGTCGCGCTGACCCAGCGGGGCGCGGGTGAGGCAGATGTCCCGGCGGTGCTGCGCGCGGGCGAGTCGGAGCGCGTGGAGTTCAAAGAGACCGCGCGCTGGAACGTCCGCGAAGACAAGAAGGATGCCCGCATGGAGCTCGCGATCGCCAAGACGATCGCGGCGTTCCTCAACAGCCGCGGCGGGGTGCTCGTCATCGGCGCCAACGACGCCGGTGAGGCGGTCGGGCTCCACCGCGACCTCGCGACCCTGCGCACCCCCGACCACGATCGCTTCGAGCTGTGGCTGCGCGATCTGCTCTCCACCGCACTCGGACGCAATGCGGCGGCCCTGCCGCGCATCCGGTTCGTCGGTGTGCCGCCTGAGGGCACGGTCGTCTGCGCGGTGGAGTGTCCGCCCTCGCCGAAGCCCGTCTTCCTCGCCGCTCCCGGGGGCGGCGCGTCGACGGAGCTGTGGATCCGGGTGGGCAACTCCACCCGTGCGCTGCCCGTCGATGAGGCCCTCGCCTACGTGCAGCGGCAATGGCGCCCGACGCTGGCCACCGTGCTGACCGGCCGCCCCGCGGGCTGAGCGCCCTGGCCCGATCTCCCCCCTGCGGGGGAGGACGTGAGCGGTGAGCCGTCCTACCGTCGAAGCACCTCGACGCGAAAGGATCCGGATGACCGTCCCGAATGCTCCCGCACCGCCCGCGCAGATCGCGGTCTGGTACTTCGTCGGCGCGACCTTCGCCTTCGCGCTCCCGAACCTGCTCTATCCCGACATGGTGTTCTGGATGCGGATCCTGTTCTTCGTGGTCGGTGTGGCGCTCATGATCGCGGGTGGTGTGAGGCTCGGCCAGGAGATTGCGGGGCGGCGCGCTGGCAGGGGCCCCGACGGCGAGAACCGGGCACCCGGGCCCGCCCCGGAGCCGCCCGGCCATCCCCGTCCCTGACCGGGGACGCCCCCGGCTCGACGCGGCCGAGCCGCGCCCCCTCGCCCCCTGCGGCATCCCTCTATTGCCGAGCACACCGTCGGCGACCTCATCGGGGCTCTCAGCCGAGTCTCGACCAGCAGCGCATAGCCTGAAACGGTGTTCGACAGTCCGTTGTCCGCCTCCGCGTACGAGGTGCTCCAGGTCGACCCCGCGGCCGACGACGAGGAGCTGCGCCGCGCCTACCGGCTGAGGCTGCGCCAGACCCATCCCGACACCGGGGGCGACGCCGCGGTGTTCGTCCAGGTGCAGCGGGCATGGGAGCTGGTCGGCACCGCCGAGGCCCGCGCCGCCTACGACCGCGGGCACGGCTTCGGCGCCGAGCCGGCACCGGAATGGTCGGGATGGCGCCCGCCGGCGCCCCGCGCCGACACGCGTCCCCGCGCCCGGTCGTACGGACACCCCGGCGGCTGGCGTCGCGAGCGATATCTGACCCTCGTCCGCGAGTGGGTCGGGCGGGGTGTCACCGTCGAGGACCCCTACGACCCCGCGCTCGTCCGCTCGGCGCCCCACCACCTGCGCCGGCTTCTGGCCGACGCCCTCGCCGAGGAGGAGACCGCACGCACCGTCGCCGACCTCGGCATGGGCTACACGGTGTGGCACGATGTCGCCGCCTCGGGCCGCGACGGCGACCCCGACGTCAAGCTCGACCACATCGTGCTCGGGCCGAGCGGGCTGTTCGGCATCCTCTCCGAGGACTTCGGCGGCCCGGTGGGCGTGCGCCGGGGCGAGATCGTCGGTGAGGGCATCCCCGAGGGATCGGTCGCCGGGCTGCTGGCGCGGATGCGGGTGGTCTCCCGCGCCGCGCGCGTGAAGTTCACCGGCGCGATCGTGGTGCTCCCCGACGAGGACGTCGACGAGGCGATCCAGGAGCTCGGCCGGGTCAAGGGCATCCCGGTGGCGCTCGTCTCGCGGAGCGCGCTGGCCACGGTCCTCCGCCGCGGCCTTCCCGGTGCCCGTGCGATCGGCGGCACAGAGCTGTTCGAGATCCGCACGCGCCTGCAGCACACCGCGCAGTTCGTCTAGGTAGGCGACCGACCGCACCAACCGCCGGCCGGATCCCGCGCACGACCGCGCTCAGCCGGTCAGGCCGAACAGCTCCAGCGGGTGGGTGAGCCGCCACCAGAACGACGGCTCCTCGACGTCCTGCGCGAGCTCGAGCCCGACCACGCTGTCATCCAGGGCGCCGGTCGCGGTGAGCGCCCCGACCGTGTCACCCTCCGCGCGCAGGTCGTCGAGGTCGAAGGTCGACTCGACCGTGGCCGAGCCTCCGTTCCAGGCGATCACCGAGGCATCCGCGCTCGTCACGATCGGAACGTCCTCGCCCCACGCGGTGCGCACGTACCCGGCCGTCGTCCCCGCGGGCACCGCCACCGTCGGCTGCAGCTCGGCCTCGAGCTGGGCGTAGAGGGCGCGGGATGCCGCGAGGCGCGCCTCGTCGTCGGGCTGACCCAGGACGGCGGCGTAGAGGGTGACCGGCGTCTCGGCGATCGTGACGTTCTTCGCCGACAGCAGGCTCCACCGGTCGAGCGTGCCGGTCTTGATACCGACGACCCCGGGGTCGGTGAGGAGGCCGTTGGTGTTGGTCACCAGTCCTGCGCCGGGCAGGTCGACGGCCTGCTTGGCGACGATCTCGGCGACGACGGGGTTCGCGAGGGCCCGCCGGGCGAGCGGGATCAGGGCGTCGGGGCTCGCGCTGTTGCGCGCGTCGATGCCGGTGGGCTCGACGATCGTGATGCCGTCGATGCCATGGCGGTCGAGCCAGCTCGCCGCCGCGTTGGCGAAGACCGCGTCGGTGGGGTAGAGATACGACGCGAGGCGATCGGCATAGTTGTTGGCCGATCCGATGAGGATGCCCTCGAGCAGCTGGTACATCGACAGCGTGCCTCCCACGGGCACGTCGAGGGCCGACTCGCCTCCGGCGAGGTAGTCCCAGTACTCGTCGCTGTCGCGGCCGGTGAAGCGGAACTCCGGCCCCGGCTCGCCCACGGCGAGGGGAACCTCGTCGAGCACGACGAGGGCGGTCACGAGTTTTGTGATGCTCGCGATCGCGTTGCGGTCGGTGCTCGAGGCCAGGGGCCCCCCGATACCCTCGACGGCGATCGCGGCGCTCCCCTCGGCGGGCCAGACGGGCGCCGCGGCGGGCGCGGCGGCGGGCAGCACCTGCACGGCCTCGACCTCGGGGGTCACCGCGTACAGGGGCCAGAGCCCCGTGGTCGCGGCGTAGCCGCCCACGAGCCCGAGGATCACGGCGGCAGGGATGAGGACGCCGGGCCGGAAGACCGAGCGGCGCGGAGCGCCGGCGAGCAGGTCTGGCCCGACCGGCACGTACGGCACGCCCCCGCCGGAGAGGTCGGTGAACCCCGGGGGGCGGGCGAGGATCGCGTCCTCATCGACCCAGGTGAGGGCGGTGGGATGCTGCGACGTGGCGACGATCGACGGCTCGGCCAGGCTCGATCTCGTCGGCGACGGGCCGGCGTCGCCCTCGGGCGCGGTCAGCACGCCGCTGCGGGACGGCGAGGCGACAGCATCCCCGTCACCCTCCTGCCGGCGCTTCGCCCGTCGCGTGAGGGGGTGCCGGTCGTCCTCCGCCATTCGCCTACGCTACAACGCATCGGCGATATGATGATCGCCGAACCACGGGAGTCCGGCGAGCCGGGCTGAGAGGGAGCGAATCGCGCTCCGACCGTCGAACCTGATCTGGGTCATGCCAGCGCAGGAAGGGAGCACCGATGCACACGCATACGTCCACATCCTCATCCGTCGCGTCGACCAACGGCACCGGAGGCGGCCACCGCTTCCGCTGGCGGGTCATCGACATCGTCATCGCCAGCGTCCTCGGTGTCGCCGCGGGTCTGGTGTTCCTGCTCTGGAACATCGCCTACCTCGGGCCGAGCAATCTGCTGAGCCCGCTGCTGCCCGGACTCCAGGGCCTGCTCGACGGGCCGTGGCTGTTCGCCGGGGTTCTCGGCGCGCTCATCATCCGCAAGCCCGGCGCGGCGCTCTACACCGAGACGCTCGCGGCCGTGGTCTCGGCCCTCGTCGGAAACACCTGGGGCGGGTTCCTGACGATCGAAGCCGGGCTCGTCCAGGGCCTCGGCGCCGAGCTGATCTTCCTGCTCTTCTTCTACCGGCGCTGGAGCCTACCGGTCGCGGTGCTGGCGGGTATGGGTGCGGCCCTCGCCGGCGGCATCAACAACCTCATCCTCTGGTATCCCGGCTCGGGGGGCCTCTTCATCACGGTGTACATCGCCAGCACGCTGGTGTCGGGGGCGCTCATCGCGGGGGCGCTGTCGTGGGTGCTCGCACGCGGCCTCGCCGCGACCGGGGCGCTCGACCGCTTCGCGATCGGGCGCGAGGCACGCGCCCGCGTCTAGACCGTGGATCCGACCGGTACACGCCCGGGCGCGCTCGAGGCGCGCAGCTGGGGGTGGCGGCACGCCTCGCGTCGCGCGTGGGCGCTGCGCGACATCACGCTGCGCATCGAGCCGAGCGAACGCGTGCTCGTGCTCGGGGCCTCGGGGTCGGGGAAGTCCACCCTCCTGCACGGGTTCGCGGGCGTCCTCGGCGAGGGAGAGGACGGCGAGCGGTCCGGTGAGCTCCTCATCGACGGGATGCCGGCGGCCGACGCCCGCGGCCGGGCGGGCCTGGTGCTCCAAGACCCCGACGCCCAGGTCATCCTCGCCCGCGTCGGCGACGACGTCGCCTTCGGCTGCGAGAACCTCGGCGTCCCGCGCGCCGACATCTGGCCGCGGGTGCGGGCGGCGCTGGACGCCGTCGGGCTCGACGTGCCCCTCGATCGCCCGACCAAGGCGCTCTCGGGTGGGCAGAAGCAGCGGCTCGCAATCGCCGGGGCGCTGGCGATGCGCCCCGGCATCCTGCTCCTGGACGAACCGACCGCCAACCTCGACCCTGCGGGCGTCGTCGAGGTGCGTGACGCCGTCGCGCGCGTCGCGGCCGAGACCGGGATGACGCTGGTCGTCGTCGAGCACCGGGTCGACGCCTGGCTCGAGGTCGTCGATCGGGTGATCGTGCTGGGCGGTACCGGGGACGGAGCGCGCGGCGGCGGCGACGCGGCGGGCGGGGGCGCCGGGGTCGTCGCCGACGGCGCTCCCGACGAGGTGCTGCGCCGCGACGGCGCCTCCCTCGCCGCACAGGGTGTCTGGGTGCCGGGCCGGCCGCCGCGGCATCCGGCGCCGGCGACTCTGCCGAACGGGAAGCCGCTCCTCGAGGCCGACGACCTCGCCGTCGCGCGCGTGCGGGGTACGCCCGTCGCCCGCGTCGCGCATGCCGTCGTGCGCGAGCGCGGCGTGCTGGCGATCACCGGAGCGAACGGGGTGGGGAAGTCCACGGTCGGGCTCACCCTCGCGGGACTCCTCCCCCCGGCATCCGGTGCTCTTCTGGCGACCGACGCGCTCGCCGACGGGGCGGGGCCCGCGCCGATCCGGTGGAGTTCACGCGCGCTCCTCACCCGCATCGGCACCGTCTTTCAGGAACCCGAGCATCAGCTCCTGACGCGCACCGTGCGCGACGAGCTCGCCGTCGGGCCGCGTGCTCTCGGTATGTCCGAGCCCGACGTCGGGGCGCGGGTCGATGAACTGCTGCGGCGGCTGCGACTCGACCACCTCGCCGCGGCGAACCCCTACACGCTCTCGGGCGGCGAGAAGCGTCGGCTGACGGTGGCGGCGGCGATCGCGACGCGGCCGCGCGTGCTCGTCCTCGACGAGCCGACATTCGGGCAGGACGCCCGCACCTGGAGCGAGCTCGTGGCGCTTCTCGCCGAGCTGCGCGACGCCGGCACGGCGATCGTGGCGATCACGCACGACCGCGAGGTGGTGCGGGCGCTCGGCGCCGAGGAGCTGGCGATGGGGGCGCACGGATGACGCTCGAGCGCACCCGCGCGCGCACCGGCCCGGTGGCCGCGATCAACCCCGTCGCGAAGCTCGGCGCGGCGGCGCTGCTGACGGTGCCGCTCGTGCTGACGCTCGATCCGGTGTCGGCGGGAGTGGCGCTGCTGCTCGAGTTCGCGCTGTTCCCGTTCGCGGGGCTGGGGTGGCGCGAATTCTGGCGTCGCACGTGGCCGGTGTGGCTGGCCGCACCGCTCACGGCGCTGACGATCGCGCTCTACGGCGAGACGTCGGGACGGGTGCTTCTGGAGCTGTTCGTCGTCCGCGTCAGCGAGGGGTCGCTCGAACTGGCGTTCGCCACGATGCTGCGCGTGCTCGCCATCGCGCTGCCGTCGGTCGTGCTGTTCGTCACGGTCGATCCCACCGACCTCGCCGACGGCCTCGCGCAGGTGCTGCGGCTGCCGGCGCGTTTCGTGCTCGGGGCGCTGGCGGGGCTGCGCATGGTGGGGCTGTTCCTCGACGATTGGCGTGCGCTCGAGCTCGCGCGCCGTGCGCGCGGGGTGGCCGACCGCGGGCGGGTGCGGCGGTTTCTCGGCATGGCCTTCGCGTTACTCGTTCTGTCACTCCGCCGCGGGGCGACCCTCGCCACCGCGATGGAGGCCCGCGGGTTCGGCGCGCCTGGTCGCCGGACGTGGGCCCGGGAATCGACGTTCGGTCGCCGCGAGTGGGCGCTTCTGGCGGTCGGCGCCGCGGTCGGCGGGATCGCCGTGGTCGTGGCCGTGGTCGCCGGAACGTGGAACCTCATCCTCGGCCCGGGGTGAGGCGCGCGGCGTCGAGGGCGGCGAGTCGGTGCCGTGCTTCGAGGTGGCGCAAATGGCGGGGTTGCGCCGCTCAAGGTGACCCTTCGCGCCACTTCGTTCGGGCGTCGTGGGTGGAGGTGGCGCAAATGGCGGGCTTGCGTCGCTCAAGGTGACCCTTCGCGCCACTTCGTTCGGGCGGCGTACATCGAGGTGGCGCAAATGGCGGGCTTGCGCCGCTCAACGTGACCATTCGCGCCACTTCGTTCGGGCAGCGTACATCGAGGTGGCGCGAATGGCGGGGTTGCGCCGCTCAACGTGACCATTCGCGCCACTTCGTTGCCGTGCCCGCGCGCCGCCGCGCCGCTGGAGCAGATCGAGGTGGCGCGAATGGCGGGCTTGCCGCGCTCAAGGTGACCAATTGGGCCACATCGGCCTCGCGCGAAAGCTCTCCGCGCCGCCGCCTCGCTCAGCCCGCGTCGACCTTCAGATACTCCTCGCGGAGCGCGGGGTAGTACGCCGCCCACTCGACCTCGGCCACGTCGCGCCCCTCGCGCGCGGCGACGAGCCGGTCGAGGTAGTACTCCCAGCCGGGGCCGATCGACCCGACATCCTCCGCACCCCCGAGCAGCTGACCGAACGAGAGCACGGTCTCGCCGTCGTCCTCCTTCAGCTCGAACCACAGGTGCCACGTGCCGTCGCCGACCGCCGTGTCGGCGACGAGTCGACGCGGCTTGTCGCACTCGCGGATGGTGAACGTCTCCGCCGGCACGTTCTCGCCCTCGGCGGTCATGCGGAACATCACCTGCCCGTCGGCGGGGTCGCCCTCCCAGGTACCGATCCATCGCTCGAGCCGGTCGGCGTCGGTCAGGTCGCGCCAGACCTTCTTCGCCGAGGCGGCGAACGTCCGCCGCAGCACCAGGTGCCGCTCGCCGTCGATGGTCTCGACCGTTCCGGTCGCCCGGGGGGTTTCACTCATGTCGCGTTCCACAGCTCTCGGTAGTACGTCATCCGCTGCGCGTCCGGGTCGATGCCGTAGGCGGCGAGCAGGGTCTCGGTCCATCCTGGCCCATAGTTCCACTCCACGCTCATCGCGGCGACGGCGATGTCGGCCCAGCGGTCGGCGACGCCGAGCGCCCCCAGATCGACGTATCCTGCGACGCTCCCCGCGTCGGTGAGCACCGTGTTCGGGCTGCAGGCGTCGCCGTGGCAGACGACGAGGTCGTGCTCGCGCGGAGCCTCGCGCAGGACCTCAGGCACCCGGATGCCGCGTCGCGCCGCCTTCTCGAGGCGATCCGCGACGCGCCACGAGAACGGACAGTCATCGACCGGCAGCCGGTCGTGAAACGACCTCAGACCCGCACCGATCGCCGTCACGGCCACCTCGGGCTCAGCGATCCAGCGCGGCGCGACAGCGTTCTCACCCGGCATCGCCGCGGTGACGAGCCACTCCTCGGTGTCGTCGCCACCCACCGTGATCACCCGCGGCACCGAGATGAACCGGCCCGCCCACGCCAGGCGCTCGGCTTCGGCTTCGACGGTCGTCTCGTCGTTCCGCGGACCCCACTTCACATACCGGATGCCGCGGGCACCCGTCGCCCGGAACGTCAGACCCCCGATCCCGTTTCGCCACACCGGCACGAGGTCATCGTCGCCGGCGAGGCGGCGTACCCGCGGCGGGACGAGCACCCCGTCGGTGGGAATCGACATGCGAGCCACCCTAGGCCTTCGGACCTTTGGTATCCTGGAGACCGCAACAAGGGGAGTACTCCCGTTTGCGGCGCGCCCGTCAATACGAACCCGACGCAGAGTTCCGGGCCGCCGGCCTTTCCGGGCGGAGGAGACTTTGGGCCTTATCGCCCCCTACCCACCCACCTCTTGGAGCTCTCTTCGTGGACGTCACCCCTCTGGTCTGGATCATCACGATCGCGGTCACCATCCTCTTCTTCATCTACGAGTTCTTCGCCCATGTGCGAAAGCCCCATGAGCCGAGCATCGGCGAGTCGGCCCGCTGGTCGGCGTTCTACATCGGGCTCGCCCTCATCTTCGGTGTCGTCATCGGGATGGTCTGGGGCTGGGACTTCGGCGGCGAGTACTACGCCGGTTACCTGACCGAGAAGGCGCTGTCGATCGACAACCTCTTCGTCTTCCTCATCGTGATGACCGGCTTCGCCGTGCCGAAGATCTACCAGCAGAAGGTGCTGATGATCGGCATCGTGATCGCCCTGATCATGCGCGGTGCGTTCATCGCGGTGGGTGCGGCCCTCATCGAGAACTTCTCGTGGATCTTCTACATCTTCGGTGCGCTGCTGCTGTTCCTGGCCTACCGTCAGGCGTTCTCGCACGGCGAGTCCGACCCCGCCAACGGCAAGTTCATGACGTTCGTGCGTCGCCACCTTCCGGTCAGCGACGAGTACAACGGCGACAAGCTGACCGTGAAGAAGGACGGCAAGCGGTTCGTGACCCCGATGCTGCTCGTGATCGTGGCGATCGGCTTCGTCGACCTCATCTTCGCCGTCGACTCGATCCCCGCGATCTACGGCCTGACCGAAGAGGCCTACATCGTCTTCGTCGCCAATGCGTTCGCGCTGATGGGCCTCCGCCAGCTCTACTTCCTCATCGGCGGGCTCCTGGAGCGCCTTGTCTACCTCGCGCAGGGACTCGCGGTCATCCTCGCCTTCATCGGCGTGAAGCTGGTGTTCCACGCCCTCCATGTCAACGAGCTCCCCTTCATCAATGGCGGCGAGCCGCTGCTGTGGGTGCCCGAGATCCCGATCTGGCTGTCGCTGCTGTTCATCGCCGGCACGATCGCCGTCGCCACGGTCGCGAGCCTGATGAAGACGCGCAACGATCGCGAGGCGAAGGACCGTGACCAGATCGAGGGCGAGCCGGTCATCGCCGCGAAGGACGAGTCGCGCGGCTCGTGACCCCTCCGCGGACCCGTTAGCCTGGTGTCAGCGATACGGCGATGACACTCAGTCCCATGGGGGCTGACACGCCGTATCGCTGACAGGCGGATCGGTTCGAAGGGGAACGGCATGGAGATCTCGGGCGCAGCAGCCCTCGTGACCGGCGGCGCGAGCGGGCTGGGCCTCGCGACCGCGGAGCGCCTGGCCCGCGCGGGTGCGGTGGTCACGATCGTCGATCTCCCGTCGTCGCCGGGCGCAGAGGCCGTCGGCGGTTTCGGCGGTGCGTTCGCCCCGGCCGATGTCACCGACCCCGAGCAGGTCGCCGCGGCGGTCGCCACGGCCGCGAGCACCGGGCCGCTGCGCATCGTGGTGAACTGCGCCGGGATCGCTCCGCCCGCCAAGGTGCTCGACCGTGACGGCAGGCCCACGCCCCTGGCCGACTTCGAACGCCTCGTCCGGGTGAACCTCATCGGCACGTACAACGTCATCGCGCAGGGCGCCGCCGCCATGGCCCGCACCGAGCCGACCGCCTCCGGCGACCGGGGCGTCATCGTCAACACCGCCAGCGTCGCCGCCTTCGACGGGCAGATCGGTCAGCCGGCGTACGCCGCGAGCAAGGGCGGCGTCCATGCGATGACGCTTCCGATCGCCCGGGAGCTCGCTCGCCACGCCATCCGGGTCGTCACCATCGCCCCCGGCATCATGGAGACGCCGATGCTCAAGGGCCTGCCGCAGGCGGCGCAGGACTCGCTCGGCGAACAGGTGCCCTACCCCGCCCGGCTCGGACGACCCGACGAATACGCCTCGCTCGTCGCGCAGATCGTCGAGAACGGCTACCTCAACGGCGAGACGATCCGCCTCGACGGCGCGATCCGGATGGCTCCCCGATGACCGGCGGTGCCGAGGACAGCATCCTCCTCACCGTCTCGGACGACGGCCTTGCCCGGGTCACCTTCAACCGCCCGGCGCGGTTGAACGCGATGGACTTCGCGATGGCCGAGCGCTGGCGCGAGATCGCCCACCGGGTGGCTGACGACTCCGCGATCGGGGCGGTCATCCTGGATGCCGCGGGGCCGGCCTTCTGCGCGGGTGGCGACGTGGTGGCGATGTCGACCAGCGGGGCGACCGGTGACGACGTCACCGCCAGCGCCCACGTCATCCACGACGGCATCCGGACTCTCGCCCTCTCGGACACGCCCATCGTCGCGGCCGTCCAGGGCGCTGTGGCCGGCGGCGGCCTCGGACTCATGCTCACCGCCGATTACATCGTGGCCACCGAGGCGGCGCGCTTCGTCAGCCGTTACGCCAATATCGGGCTCACCCCCGACCTCGGGGTGACGACGCTGCTGCCGGCGGCGATCGGCCAGCGGCGTGCCCTGCAGCTGCTGCTCCAGGACCGCACGCTCACCGCCGAAGAGGCGCTCGACTGGGGTCTCATCGCCGAGGTCGTCCCCGCCGCCGAGCTGGCCGCCCGGGCCGAGGCGATCGCCCGCACCTGGATCGATGGCGCCACTGCCGCGTTCGGGCAGGCCAAGCGCCTGATCAGGCACGGGGCCGATCGCCCCTTCGCCGCGAACCTCGACGACGAGGCCGCCACGATCGGCGCCCGGTTCGCCACCGACGAGGCGCGCACCCGCGTCGCGGCCTTCGCCGCGGCATCCCGTTCACGACCCCGCTCGGAGGAGACACGATGACCCTCGCCGGAAAGACCATCCTGCTCTCGGGCGGAAGCCGCGGGATCGGCCTCGCGATCGCGCTGCGCGCCGCGCGCGACGGTGCGAACATCGCCCTGCTCGCCAAGACCGACACCCCGCACCCGAAGCTCGAGGGCACCGTGCACACCGCGGCGGCCGCGATCGAAGAGGCCGGCGGCCGGGCCCTGCCGATCGTCGGCGACGTGCGAAACGACGACGACATCACCGAGGCGGTGCTGAAGACCCAGGGCGAGTTCGACGGCATCGACATCGTCATCAACAACGCCAGCGTCATCGACCTGTCGCCCTCGCTCGACCTCGCCGCGAAGAAGTACGACTTGATGCAGGACGTCAACGTCCGCGGCACCTTCATGCTCTCACGGGCTGCGGCGCCCATCCTCCGCGAAGCGGAGAACCCGCACATCCTGTCGCTCTCGCCGCCGTTGAACCTCAACCCCCGCTGGCTCGGTGCGCACACCGGCTACACGCTGGCGAAGTACGGCATGACCATGGCGACCCTCGGCTTCGCCGCCGAGTTCGCCGAGGCCGGGATCGCCGCGAACACCCTCTGGCCGCGCACGACCATCGCGACGGCCGCAGTGCAGTTCGCGCTCGGGGGAGACCGGATGATGCGGGCCAGCCGCACGCCCGAGATCTACGCCGACGCCGCGTACGAGGTGCTCACGAAGCCGTCGCGCGAGTACACGGGGCAGACGCTCATCGTCGAGGACGTGCTGGAGGCGGCCGGTGTGACCGACTTCTCGCGCTACGCCGCAGTGCCGGGAACCCCCGACTCCGAGCTGTTCCCCGACATCTTCCTCGACTGAGCCCTTACACGAGGGTCTTGCGAAGATACACCTCGTCGCTGCCGTCGCCCGGGACGCGCTGGGTCTCCTGATAGCCCTGACGCTCATAGAGCCGGAGGTTGGCCTCGCTGAGCGACCCGGTGAACAGTTCGGCCTGGGTCGCGCCCTCGGCGCGGCCCCGCTCCTCCAGCGCATCGAGGAGGCGCGAGCCGACGCCCTCGCCCTGCACATCCGGGGCGACCGAGATGCGGCCGATCAGCAGCAGGCCATCGTCGACGCGGGCCCGGGCGGCGCCGACCATCCGATGGCCGAGGAGCGCGACGCAGCCGAGGTTCTCGGCGAGCTCGTGCGCGACCTCGTCGAGGGTCTGCGTGAACGGCGGCATCTCGACGCTGCCGTAGATGAGCGCTTCGGAGACGAAGGCGGCCCGCTGCAGGGTCAGCACTTCGCCGGCGTCGGAGGGATGGATGTCACGGATGATCAGGTCGCTCACGCCCTCACGCTAGCTCGGGCGGCCTACCGCCCTGCTCGGGCTTGACGCGGTCGCGCGCGCGCGACTCGTTTCTCCGGCCGTGACCCGTCACCATGTGCTGCCCACCCGCCGCGACCCGTCAGAAGATGCGGCCCGACGCCGTGGGAAGCGACACTTCCTGACGGATCGGCGAAGGACGCCGATTACGCGCCGCTGCGCGCCGCGGCGACGCGAGTCAGGCGGCGACGAGCCCGTGGCGCACGAACGCCTTCCAGACGCCGTCGTCGTCGACGCCCGAGGTGACCTCGTCGGCGACCTCTTTTACCTGAGCGGGGGCGTTGCCCATGGCGATGCCGAGCCCGCAGACCTGCAGCATCTCGAGGTCGTTGACGCTGTCGCCGATGCCGATCGCGTCGTCGAGCGTGAGCCCGACGCGGCCGACGTGCTCGACGATCGCCGCGCCCTTGGTCATACCCGCGAGGCTCACCTCGCCCCCCGACTCGCCGAGATAGGGGATCGTACCCGTGATGACGTGGAACCCCTCGCCGAGCCCGTCGCGCACTCGCGCGAAGGCCCCCGGGTCGCTGCCGAAGAACGTCGCCTTGGCCACGGGCTCGCCCGCCGGGCGGGGGCGGGGCGCCATCCGCGCGGCGAGCTTCTCCATGTCGGCGGTCGCGGCGGCGTCACGGCCCCGCGCGATGTCGCCCTCGAAGAGCGGCCGCACGCGGGCGAGGAGACCGGGGCTCGCCCAGATGTCGTCGTAGCCCTGCAGGATGAACTCGATGTCGGCCGATTCGAAGAACGACCGCACCCGCGCGACATCCGCTTCGGGCATGGTGTAGCTGGCGACCAGCTCATCGCCCTGCTCGACGAACCCGCCGCCGGCCGTGATCGCGCCGTCGAAGCCGATCCGCAGCACGCTGTCGGGGATCTCGCGACGCCCGCGCCCGGTGCACACATAGACCAGGTGCCCCGCTGCGCGGGCGCCGCGGACCGCTGCGATCGCCGACTCCGCCAGTTGTTGATGGTGGTCGACGAGGGTGCCGTCGACGTCGAGGAAGGCGATGCGGCGGGAGGTCACCATCTCAGCGTGTCAGATCCTTCGCCGCCGCTTCGTCGACGAGCGCCGCCCCGTTGGTGCGGATGACCTCGCGGTACCAGTCGAATGACTTCTTGCGGTGGCGCTCGAGGGTGCCCGAGCCGTCGTCGTTGCGGTCGACGTAGATGAACCCGTAGCGCTTGCTCAGCTGCGCCGTCGAGGCGCTGACGATGTCGATGCACCCCCAGGTGGTGTACCCGAGCACCTCGACACCGTCGGCGATCGCCTCGCCGACCTGCACGAGGTGGTCGCGGAGGTACGCGATGCGGTAGTCGTCGATCACGGTCTTGCGACCGTCGACCTCGACCAGCTGATCCTTCGCGCCCAGTCCGTTCTCGACGATGAACAGCGGCTTCTGCCAGCGGTCCCAGAACTGGTTGAGCACGAGACGCAGCCCGATCGGGTCGATCTGCCAGCCCCATTCGCTCGCCGGGAGCGTGGGGTTGGGCACGCCCCCCATGATGTTTCCTTCGCCCGCGGCCTTCTTCGCGGGGTCGGCCGTCTCGGCGATCGACATGTAGTAGCTGAACGAGACGAAATCGACAATGTTCGTCAGGTCGTCCCGGTCCTCGTCGGTGATCTGCAGCTCGATCCCCTTCTCGCGAAGGGTCCGCAGGAAGTATCCCGGATAGACCCCGCGGGTGTGCACGTCGCCGTAGACGAGGTTGGCGTGATCGGCGGTCATCACCGCCAGCGCGTCCTCGGGCGAGGGCGAGAGCGGGTAGACCGGCATCGACAGCACCATGCAGCCGATCTGCGCACCGGGCGCGACCTCCCGGGCGATCCGGGTAGCCCTCGCCGACGCCACGAGCTCGTGGTGCATCGCCTGGTAGAGCTGCTGGTCGCTCAGGTCCTCCTTCGGCGTCGCGATGCCGCCGGACATGAACGGCGCGTGCAGGAGCGAGTTGATCTCGTTGAAGGTCAGCCAGTAACGCACCCGCGATCCGTACCGCTCGAACAGTGTCCGGGCGTATCGCTCGTAGAACCCGATGAGGCGGCGGTCGGTCCAGCCGTCGTAGGCCTCGGCGAGGTGGAGCGGCGTCTCGTAGTGCGAGATCGTCACGAGCGGCTCGATGCCGTGCTTCTCGAGCTCGTCGAGGACGCGGTCGTAGAACGCCAAGCCCTCCTCATTGGGCTCCGCATCGTCGCCGTTCGGGAAGACGCGGCTCCACGCGATCGAGAACCGATAGACCTTGAAGCCCATCTCGGCGAACAGCGCGATGTCTTCGGCGTAGCGGTGGTAGTGGTCGATCGCCACGAGCTTGAGGTTGTCGGGCGTCGGGGCCTCGGTGCGCGGACCCACGATGCCCATCGGCATCACGTCCTGCACCGAGAGGCCCTTGCCGCCCTGGTCGTAGGCGCCTTCGATCTGGTTGGCGGCGGTTGCACCGCCCCAGAGGAAGCCGTCGGGAAAGGTCAGCGGAAGGGAGACGTTGCTCATCAGCATCCTCATCGAACGGATGCCGCGGCAGACTCGATCGCGCGGGCGACGAACAGCGCGTCGCCGTGAGCGATCGGGCCCGATGCGGCATCGGTGATCTCGGGGTACAGGTCGCCGTTGGTGACGACGACGGGGGTGGTCAGGTCGTAGCCGGCCGCGGCGATGGCGTCGAGGTCGAACTCGATCAGCAGGTCGCCGGCCGACACCTCCTGGCCGGAGGCGACCTTGACCTGGAAGTGCTCGCCCTTCAGGCGCACGGTGTCGATGCCGATGTGGATGAGCACCTCCGCGCCGTCCTTCGAGCGCAGGCCGATGGCGTGGCCGGTCGGGAAGAGTGCGGCCACCGTGGCGTCGAACGGCGCGTACAGCGCGCCCGATCGGGGGAGGATCGCCACGCCGTCACCAAGACTGCCGTCCGCGAATGCGGCGTCGGGGGTCTCGGACAGCGCCACCACGGTGCCGTCAAGGGGACTCCGGACGGCGAGGTCGGTCTCGGCGGTCGCCGGGGCGACAGGGGCGTCCTCCGCCTGCTCCTTGAAGCCGACGATGACGACGAGGAGGAACGGGATGACGATCGCGGCGATGAGTCCGACGATCATCAGCGCGGTGCTGCCGTTGCCGATGAGGGCCGGGATGGCCAGGGCTGACGGGACGACGAACGCGGTGGCGAACACGCCGCCGGCGGCCATGATCGCACCGCCGATGACCCCGCCGACGATGCCGAAGGCGAACGGGCGCTTCAGCGGCAGGTTGATGCCGTAGATGGCGGGCTCGGTGATGCCGGCCAGGAAGCCCGAGAGGGTCGCCGGCGCCGCGAGCGAGCGACGCGTCTTGTTGCGGGTGCGCACCCACACACCGGCGACGGCGCCGGCCTGGGCGAGCACGGCCGCGAAGACGGGGGCGACGAGGAGGATCTGGCCGGTGGTCTGGTACTCGACGGTGAACAGCGGCACGAGACCCCAGTGCAGGCCGAAGATGACGAACACCTGCCAGAGACCGCCCATGAGCGCACCGCCGAGCCACGGCACGGTGGTGAAGACGAAGCCGATCCCTCCGGCGATCCAGCCGCTGACCAGGGCCGACAGCGGTCCGATCACGACGAAGACGAGCGGGACGGCGAGCAGGACGATGATCATCGGCGTGACGAACCGGCGCACGGCCGCGGGCAGCGTGGCGTAGAGGAAGCGCTCGGCGTGGCTCTGGAGCCACACCACGATGATGATCGGGATGACGCTGGAGACGTAGTTGGCCATGGTGAACGGGATGCCGAAGAACGTCAGCCCCTCCACGCCCACGAGGGCGGTCGCGGCGGGGTAGAGCAGCGCTGCGGCGATCGCGAACGAGGTGAACTCGCTCGCCTTGAAGTAGCGCGCCGCGGTGAAGGCCAGCGCAAGTGGCAGGAAGTTGATGAACGCGTCGGAGAGGGAGTTCAGCACGACGTAGGTCGAGGTCGTGGTGTCGATCCAGCCGAAGGTGACGGCGGCGGCGAGGAACGCCTTCAACAGGCCGGTGCCGGCGAGCGCCCAGAGCACGGGGGTGAAGATCGCCGAGATCATCGAGATGAAGCGGTTGAAGAGGTTGCCCTTCGGGGCCTCCGCACCGTCACCGGCGCCGCCGGCGCCCGCGCCGATCTTCGAGATCGCACCGATCGCGGCATACACCTCGGGCACGTCGTTGCCGATGACCACCTGGTACTGGCCACCTGCCTGCGCGGTGGTGATCACGCCCGGCGTGGCGCGCAGCTTCTGCGCGTCGGCCTTCGCGTCATCCTTCAGCACGAAACGCAGCCGGGTGGCGCAGTGCACCAGCGACTGGACGTTCTCTTCTCCACCGACCCCGGCGAGTACCCCCGCCGCGGTCTTCGCGTAATCCGCCATTGCGATCCGCCTCTTTCTCGCCGCAGCTGTGCGACGCTTGCTCTTCTCACGCGGCCGCCGCACCGGCATCCGGGCAAAAAAAAGACCTGAACTCAGGTCACCGTCGAAAACGACGGTGCGAGTTCAGGTTTTGCCCGCTAGCGCGGTAACAATCCAGTCGCGGCAGGAGATCACTCCTGCGGAAGGGAACCTACCACAGGTTGATCGGGTGCCGCCATCGCGGTCGCCAGGCGTTCGACGTGGACGATCAGGTAGAGCAGCTCCTCGTCGGTGAGGGCCGAGCCGGTCGCCGCGAGCACGTAGGCCTTGACGTCCTGGGCGATGGCGTACGAGCGGGGGTAGCTGCGGGCGGCGAATTCGAAGAACGACGTGTCGCCGCTGGCGAGCATCGCCCGGTTCACCAGACGCTGGAGCAGGAACTGCACGTGGAGGATGAAGCGGGCGTAGTTGGCGTCGCCGATGTCGAGGGTGACCCCGAGCCCGCGCTCGACGGTGGCGACGACGTGCTGCACGCGGCGGAAGAGCAGGGCGGCGGTGCCGTTCGGCTCGTCGCGCGTGGCGTTGAGGAGGTGCATGGTGAGGAACACCGCCTCTTCGGCGGGGAGCGTGCGACCGAGCGAGGTCGCGATGGCGTCGGCCATCGCCTGGGCGGCGCCGAACTCGTCGGGATGGAGGATCCGCAGTTCGGGCATCGAGGTCGACGGGATGCGCACCCCGGCGTCGAGACGCTCGAGGACGAATTGCACGTGGTCGATCACGGCGAGGGGGAGCCGCCGTCCGAGGTCGCGCCCGAGGCGGCGCTCGGCCACCTCGACCCCGCGCATGACCGATTCGACGATCTCGTATGGCGCGTCGCGGAGCAGCTGCTGCGCCTGCGCGGAGTCGCTCGCCGCATCGAGCACGAACGTCTTCTCGACCTTCGCGGGGTCGATGGGCGTCTCGGGCTTGAGGCCGAAACCGAGGCCCCTGCCCATCAGCACGCGCTCGCGCCCGGCCGCGTCGACGGTGATGACGACGTTGTTGTTGAGCACCTTCCGGGCGACGACGGTCGAGTCGCGCGCGGCATCGTGCCCTGCGGGGGCGGGCATGCGTGCATTCTAGGGCGGTCGGCTGCCGGATCGGCCTGCGGAGTGGGGCAGGTTACGCGCAGGCGCCGGAAGACGCCGCGCGGGTCGGAGGCCCCGGCGGTACAGTCTCAGGTCGAAGGACGACTACGACGCGATGACGGAAACTGCGTACTTGCTCCGCAACCCCGCCAATGCTGACCGGCTGCTCGCCGCAATTGAGCGCGCCCGTCGCGGAGAGTTTGAACAGCACGACCTCCTCGACGCGTGACGCGAGCGATCGGATTCGACCCGAACGGGTGGGAGGACTACGTCTGCTGGCAGACGCAGGACCGTAAGACTCTGAAGCGCATCAATCAGATGATCGCAGACGTGATGCGGGATCCCTTCGCGGGGATCGGCAAACCTGAACCGCTCAAGCACATTCTCTTGGGGGCGTGGTCGCGCCGAATCGATGAAAAGAACCGCCTGGTCTACTACGTCACCGATAACCACGTCATTATTCTTCAAGCCCGCGACCACTACTGACGTTTCTGAACGGTTCCTCCGGCAACACGGCGCGTACGCGGATGGCTCAGCGAGCGAGTTCATCGACCGAGTAGCGACGTTCGATACCGGCGGTGGCTCGACCCCACTCGCTGGACATCACTCGCTCCTGGTGCGCAATGAATGCATTGCGGTTGGTGAACTGCTCGTTGACCGACCATGTCAGAGGGTCGTTGGTCGGGGCGACGTCGAAGGCGATGCATCCTGGCTCGGCCCGCGTGAGGCGGGTGTGTTCCGGGAGGTGCTTGCGAACTTGTTGCGCTTCCTCCTCGGTCGCGCACACGAGTTGGCCCGACAGCCGTATCTCCCTCATCGCTCGAACGTACGACACCGAGGAGCGTTTCGGCAGCCGGTCCTCCTATTGAACGGCGAGCCGGTGATGCGCGTGATCGTTGGCAGACCACCCTCTTCGTAGTCCAACTCCTCGCATGACTCGTTCGGTGAGATTGCACCGCGGAGCGAGATGCGGCGGTAGCTGGCGCCCTTGAGGATGCGGACGTCGGCGTGGTGGAGGATGGGCGTCGTGCTCCGCTGCGGAGTCGGGAAGAAGTCGCAGAACCGGGGCGAATCGTGCTCGCACGTCTGGCGCAGACCTGCCTCGTATCCTGTCCCGCGCGCTACGACCCCTGCCACACTCGGCACCGGCCTGCGTGCTGGCAGGAGTGATGCGTGTGAGGCACCTGATGTACATCACTGCGCTATAGATGTACACTTCCGGTATGTCTAGTGTCAGCGTCGCAGACGCCCGCAGACATCTGTCGGACGTGATCGCTCGTTCCCAGAAGGAAGCGGTCTTCATCGAACGGCGCGGTCAGCGCGCGGCAGTGGTGGTGAGTCCGGAGCAGTATGAGCGCATGCTTGAGGCTCTCGAGGACGCCGAGGACGGGGCTGCCTTCGATGAAGCGATGGCTGAAGAAGGCGAGAACATCCCCTGGAACCAGGTCAAGAAGGACCTGGGCTGGGAGTGAGCTACCGGATCGAAATCCGACCGGCAGCTATTCGAGCGCTCGAGCGCATCGATCACCAGACCCGCGACCGCATCCGCGGCGCCATCGCGCTGCTCGGTCAGGATCCGCGGCCGCCCGGAGCCAAGGCATTACAGGGCCGGGACGGCCTCAGGGTGCGCATCGGAAACTATCGCATCATCTACACCGTCCAAGACGACATCCTCGTGGTACTCGTCGTCACCCTCGGACACCGCCGGGACATCTACGACCGCTGACTCGTATCCCTTGATCGGAGCTGCATCTCGAGCGCGTCGTGGTCGGCGTTCACGAGCGCCGTTACGAGACCAGCGTGAGCGCGAATCATGTCAGCTCTCTCGGCTTTGGAGAGATGGAATGCGTGACGTGCGTCATTCGGTCGTCGGAACCTCGGGCAGCGCGCGTTGCGCAGAACCGTGCCGTCGTTGAGGGTGAGGGAGTAAGACACGATGGCTTCCGGTCCGCCCTCGCCGCTCGAGGCGTTCCCGTCCTCGAAAATCGGGCCAGGAATCCATGCCGCGTATTTGCCATCGGTGATGGTTGCGGCCGCCTCCGCCGACGCGTGCAGCACCAGGAAGACGCCGCCGACCTGCTGGGTCGCGTCCTGTTGGCCCTGTGGGAGTACTCCGCCAAGCTCCCGACCAATGAATCGGACGCGAGAATGTGGTGCCTCGGCATCGCCCGACACGTCCTCCGCGAGCACTACCGGCACGCCGTACGGGAGCTCGCGTTGGTGGATGGGCTCCGGTTTCATCTCCGCACCTCCGCCCCCGGAACACGATGCCGTTACCTGGCGCCCCCTCCGCTAGCCGATTGGCGGTCGCGCACTACCCGAACGGCCGTCGGCCACGCGTACAGCGATGGACCGGCCTCCGATTTCGTATTGCGATTCGGCTATGGGTGGCCGGCGTCACTACGAGGGCCCTGAACCTCCTCGACTCGGCCGCAGTCATGCAACTCGTCGCTGACGCAACACCAGATGTGATCATTCATCAGGCGACCTCGCTGACCGACCTGGGCAACAACGTGCGACGGTACGACTCGGCGTCCGCGACGACCAACAGGCTCCGCGTCGAAGGAACCGCCACACTCATTGAAGCCGGACGCCAAATGGCGACCCCACCTCGCCTGGTCGTGCAAGGCTTCTGCGGCTGGCCATGGGCGCCGCGGGGCGGCCCGGTCAAGTCCGAGAGCGACCCACTCGACTCAAACCCAGCTCCAATCCTCCAGCGCACTCTTTCAGCTCTGATCGAGATGGAGCGGCTTGTCACCGGCTACGAGAACGGGACCGCAGTGAGATACGCAGCGCTCTACGGTGATGGCACGTCCCTAGGCCCCGGCGGCAGTTAATCGAGGCAATTCGTATGCGCGCATTCCCGGTGGTCGGGAGAAGCGATGCCGTGTGGTCTTTCCTCCACGCCGAGGACGCCGCCGATGCAGCCGTCGCGGCCATGCACGGACCGAGAGGCATCTACAACATCGCCGATGACACGCCTGTCCTCCTGGTGAGTGGCTCGTCGAGGTTGCGAGAATGCTCCGCGCACCAGAACCCCGGCGTGTGCCGGTCTGGTTGGCGCGACTCGTCGGCGGCCAAGGACTTGTGCACATGATGACCACCGCCAAAGGATCATCCAACGCCCGGGCAAAGGCAGAACTCGGCTGGGCGCCTCAGCACCCCGCATGGCGCGAAGGCTTTAGGGCAATGTTCGCTTCCGCCTCCTTGGACCAAGACCGGTGAGAAGGCTTGACCCGCGATCGTAGACACGGTGGCGGTTCGGTTATGCCGCTTCCGCGAGGGCAGCTGAACGGTAACGGGCGTCTTGCGGATCGAGGGTGTGTCAAATGGGGATCGTCATGCGCGGCATCCGACGATCGGTCCAGGTAAGCGAATCTCGCGTTGCGGAGTGTGTCGTCCGGGGTGAACGTATCTGATCTCGCTGAGGCGCGCCTATTCGGGATGGGCAGGAGTTGTCTCAGATCCCTTGCGACTGCGACGCTTCCGGATGCGGCGAACGGTTCGAGCACCAGCCGTCGTGGCCGCTGGCCGGAGAGAAAACGTTTTGGGCTACAGTGACAGTCAGAATGCGAGAGCGGAGATACCTCATGCCACAAGACGTGTCTGCAACGAAGCCGGTGGGTATCGAAGACGTCGCGCGCGCAGCGTCTGTGTCCATCACGACGGTTTCGCATGCACTGAGTGGGCGCGGTCAGGTGGCGCAGTCAACGAGGGAGCGCGTGCGGCGAGTCGCTGAGGATCTGGGGTATGTTCCGAACCGTTTGGCTAGCGCTTTGCGGGGGCAGCGTTCCCAGATCCTGGGATTTGTCTCGGATGACATCGCGACCACCCCTTTCGCGACGCGTGTGGTTCTCGGTGCCCAGGACGCAGCGTCTGAGCGGGGCCAGCTGCTAGTTGTCGTCAATAGCAATAGCGACCGAGCGATCGAGTCGAGGCAAATCTCGGGGTTGCTGACGGCGCGCATTGACGCAGTCGTCTACGCCCGCATGTTTCACCAAGGCGCGTCGGTGCTGCCCCCGGAATTGACCGGCATCCCGACAGCGCTCGTGGACACCACCGATCAGCGGGGACAAATTCCTTCGGTCGTTCCGGACGAAGAGCAGATTGGGCGTCTGGCGACGGAGACCTTGCTGGCGGCGGGGCATACCCGCATCGCGCATCTGACGGTGTCCGGTGCCGGTCGCGGGAGCATCGGACGACTGGCGGGTTACACCTCGGCGATGAGAGCCGCAGGTTTCCAGCCGCGGGTGTTCAGGGGAGGCGACCCTGGGACATCGGCCGCCGGTCGTGAGGCGTTCGCAGCGATGCTCGACGCGGGCGCAGACGACGTGACGGCGGTGTTCTCGTTCAACGACCCGATGTCGATGGGAATCTACCAGGAGGCATCGCGGGTCGGCGTGTCCATTCCGGATGATCTCTCGGTCGTGAGTGTTGATGACTTCGAGCCGGTTGCCGCGGCGCTCCTCCCTGGATTGACGACGGTTTCCCTTCCGCACTACGAGATGGGTCGGTGGGGAGTGCGCGTGGCTTTGGAACTGCTCGATGCCACGGGGCCACTGGATCTCCCGGTGGAGACACGGCTGCCGGGAACATTGGTGAGCCGGCAGTCGCTGACGTCGCCCCGATCACGCCCGAGCGTGCTGCCGTAACCGGCGTAGTTCGTGTCCACGGCCTACGAGCTCCCAGCCCGCTGAGAGCGGGGTGATCGGGGCGGCGAAGACGCCGGCGTGGGACGAGATTTCGAGGATCGGCCCGTCCAGGATGACGCGCACGTCGCCCGCCCACGGCAGTGTGTGAGCGTTCTCGCTCGATAGGACTCGCAGATGCTGCCCGACCCGATTGATCTCGAGCGCAACTACGCCGCGATCTCTAATTGTGAGCGTGGTGTGGACGTGCTCGGGCCAGAGAATGTCCGCGGCCTCACCGCCGGCGCCAGCGTCGTGGTATCGATCGAGATCCGGGTGCGGACTGAGCACGAGGCGGTCACCGACGGTAGTGATGACGTAGGGAAGGGAGTGTGCACCGTTCCAGTCATCGCCTTCGACGCCGCGGAGCCAGAACATCAGGCAGGGGCGGTCCTGTGCATCACGGAATGTCGTGGCGGCGTAGGGGGAGGGGCCGTGGCTGAGGTTGCCCCACGACCTGGGGGTGAATGAGCCGTCGTCGAAGTCGCCGAGTGCGTAGACAACGTCGAACAGTTCGTCTTCGTCCCAGACGGAGACGATGAGTGCGTGCACGCCGTCGATTTCGACGATCTGCGGGCACTCCCACATGGATCCACTCCAAACGGGATCCCGATCGGCGCTCGATCGGGACGCGACCACCCCGTCGGCGACCCAGGTCGCTCCGTCGGGGGAGGTGAATCCCAGGGCGGCGGCCGTTTTCTCCGCTAGTCCGGCGCCGACGAGCATCCGCCAGCCGGCTTCATCCGGAATGATGACCGGGTCACGGAATACCTTGACGGGGAGTTGTTCCGGCGCGGTCGCAACCACAGCGCCCTTCTCCCAGGTGATCCAGCCCTCATCTTTGGCAGTGGCCGTTCGGATGCGCCCAATCGCAGGATTCTCGGATGAGACCGACGTGTAAAGGATCCGCGGCGACCCGTCATCGGTGACGAGCAGCGAACCAGACCAGACGCCATCGTCACCGTCGCCTGGGGTGAGCGCGGGGGGCAACTCCGCGAGTGAGAAAAGGTCCCTGCCGCTGGCGTGCCCCCAGGAGCAGTTCATGCTCCAGACCACGGAGTCCGGGACGTATTGAAAGAAGACATGGTAGCGATCGCCATCGAAGGTGATCCCGTGAGGGTCGTTGATCCAACCGTTCGCGGTGAAGTGAAACGTCGGTCTCATGGCTGCTCCATCTCATGCGCGGCGTGGCCGAATCATCGTTACTGCGTCGTTACCAAAAACGTTTTGTGTTGCCGTGCCTGCTCACTATAGTCGCAATCACAAAACGTTTTGGGGATTCCTTTCCCCCCGACGAGAGGATGAAGTGACGATGCTTCGATACCGAATGGTCGGCGTGACGGCTTCTGCCGTTGCCGTGATCGCGTTGGCAGGGTGCACCGGCGGCGGAGAGGACAGCGGGGGAGGCGACGGCGAGGCCGTCACCATCATGGGAGCTTTCACCGACGCACAGGCCGAGGCCTTCCAGGCCGACTTGGATGCCTGGTCGGAGGAGAGTGGTATCACTGTCACCTATGACGGCAACACCGACTTCCAGACTGCGGTGGTCGCTCGCGCGACGGCCGGGAACCCGCCGGACATTGCGATCTACCCGCAGCCGGGCGTACTGAAGAGCCAAACCCAGTCGCTCTACCCGCTCGAGGACCTCGGCATCGACGTGGAGGCGATCACCGCCGATCAAGCCAACGGGCTCGGGGACATCGCTGTCGTCGACGGTCAGACCTTCGGCCTGCCGTACTCCATCAACGTCAAGTCGCTCGTCTGGTACAACCCCGCGGCGTTCGAAGCGGCGGGCCTGAGTGTTCCGACCACGGATGCGGAGCTCACCGCCCTGCAGCAGCAGATCATCGACGAAGGCCTTGGATACCCGTGGTGCGTGGGTCTCGAATCAGGTGCGGGCACGGGATGGCCCGCGACCGACTGGCTGGAGGAGTACGTCCTGCGATACGGGGGACTGGAGGAGTACAACGCCTGGATCGCCGGTGATGTCCTGTTCGATAGCCCGCTGGTCACCGAAGCCGGCGACAAGGTGGCGACAGAGCTTCTCGAGCCCGGAAAGGTCAACGGCGGCGGGGCGGGCGCAGCGACGACCGCTTTCCAGACGGCCGGTAACCAGCTGTTCGTGGAAGGCGTGGAGAACGGTCAGTGCTTCATGATGCGACAGGGATCGTTCATCGCGGACTTCTTCCCCGACGACATCAAGTCACAGATCGCCGAAGGCGACCTGACCAACATCGACTTCTTCCAGCTGCCCTCACCGGAAGGGACAGACACAGCGATGCTCGGCGGAGGGGACTTGGTCGGTGCCTTCACCAACTCGGATGCCACCAAGCAGGTCGTGGAGTACATCACCAGCTCCGAGTTCGGCACGAACGGGTACGCGAGCCAGGCGATCTTCCTGTCCCCGCACAACGACTTCGACACGTCGTTTTACACCACCGAGTTCCAGCGCAAAGCTCAGGAGCTGCTCGCAGCGTCGACCCTGTTCGGCTTCGACGCGTCCGACCAGATGCCAGGTGAGGTCGGGGCGGGAACCGAGTGGGCCGAGCTGACCAACTGGTTCACAGGGCAGAAGACGATGCAGCAAGCGTTCCAGGATATCGACGCGTCCTGGCCGCGGTAGGCCTCATTCAACTGTCTGTCGGGCGGCCACCGCTGGCCGCCCGACAGACGATCCACCCTCACAATGACGTCAGGCGGTTTCGATGGCCATCCTCAGCGCAGTGATCTCCGTGGTCCTCGGACTCGGCGTGTCGTTCCTGATCTTCTTGAGCCTGAACTGGCTCGTCGAGAGGACGCATGACAAGGCGAAGTCCCGGCTGCTGCCGTACGTCTTCCTGCTTCCCGTGATCGTTCTCGTCGCACTGTTCCTGCTGTACCCGGCGATTCGAACCTTCGTCGAAAGCTTCATGGAGCAGAGCCAGCGACGCGGCGAAGGAGCAACCTTCGTCGGATTCGACAACTACATCTCGCTCTTCACCGACCCCAATTTCCTCGGCGTCCTGCTCAACAACCTGCTGTGGGTCCTTGTGGTACCGGCCGCGACCGTGCTGATCGGCCTGCTCATCGCGATCCTTACGGATCGTCTGGGAAAGAAGCGCGAGACGACCTTCAAGTCGATGATCTTCTTGCCCATGGCGATCAGCGGCATCGCGGCCGCGGTCACCTGGCGGTTCATCTACTTCTACGCGCCACCCGGCAACCCGCAGATCTATTTACTGAACGCTATCTGGACCGGGATCACCGGGAATGACCCCGTGCCCTGGCTCACACTTGACGCCGGACGATTGAACAGCTTTCTGTTGATGTTCATCGTGATCTGGCTGCAGGTGGGGTTCGCCATGGTTCTCCTCTCAGCCGCGATCAAAGGCGTGCCCGAAGAGACCATCGAGGCTGCACGCTTGGACGGGGCAACGGAGCGGAAGACCTTCTTCCTCGTGATCGTGCCGCAGATCCGCGGCACGCTGCTTGCCGTGTTCGTGACGATCACGATCTTCGTGATGAAGAGCTTCGACATCATCTACGCGATGACGGGTGGGCAGTACAACACCAGCGTCTTGGTCGTCGACTTCTACTCCCAGCTGTTCAGCTTCCAGAATCCGGGCAAGGCCGCGGCGGTCGTCATCGTCCTGATCATCGCCGTCGTCCCCCTGATCGTGTACCAAATCCGCAGCTACAAGGCGCAGGAGGAACTCCGATGACTGTGATCCCCACCCCGATCGTCGACGAAGACTCCGGCAAGCGCGAAACCATCGACGGCGGCAGGAAGAAAAAGTACGACAAGACCGGCGCGGAGAAGCAGAAGCCGCGCGTTCTGATCACTGTCATCACCGGAGTGATCGCGATCGCCTGGCTGTTCCCCCTTCTCGGGTTGCTTGTCACCAGTCTCCGCCCCCGCGCCGATGTGGAGTCGACGGGATGGTGGACAGCAATCCTCAGTCCGTTCCAAACGGCCTGGACACTCGAGCCGTTCGCGCAGGCCTGGACAGCGCTCGACGCCGGGACAACGTTTTGGAACTCGGTCGCCGTCACCGTGCCGGCAACCGTGCTCCCAGTGATGTTCGCGGCGATGGCCGCGTACGCGTTCACCTTCTTCCAATTCCGCGGGAAAGAAATCTACTTCGCCGTGATCCTCGGACTCATGGTGGTGCCCGTCCAGATCGCCGTCATCCCGATCCTGCAGCTGTTCGTCTGGTTCGGCGACGTCACCGGCATCCCAATCATCGGCCAATACCAGGCCGCGTGGATCGTTCACGCCACCTTCGCCATGCCACTCGCGATCTATATCCTCCGCAACTACATGCAGACCCTGCCGAACTCGCTCATCGAAGCGGCACGTGTAGACGGAGCGAGCCACTTCCAGATCTTTTGGCGCCTGATCGTCCCGATGTCCGTCCCCGCGCTGGCCTCGTTCGCAATCTTCCAATTCCTCTGGGTGTGGAACGACTTCTTCGTGGCTTACCTGTTTATTCAGAGCGGCCCGAACCAGGTCCTCACGCAAGGGCTCTATACCCTCCTGGGACAATACGGTCAGGGGTGGCAGCGCGTGGCCGCCGGTTCGTTCATTACCCTTGTTGTCCCGCTCGCGATCTTCTTCGGACTGCAGCGGTTCTTCGTCCGCGGTCTCACCGCCGGCTCTGTGAAGTAAGCACAACGCAGGGGGGCGGCGGATGGCGCGGTCAGGCAGGCCGACGATCACGGACGTGGCCCGGCTTGCCGATGTGTCGAAGACCACAGTCAGCTATGTGATCAACGGGACGGGGTATGTCTCGGAAGAGAGGCGTACTCGTATCGAGCTCGCTATCGCCCGGCTCGGATACCGGCCCAACGCGTTCGCGCGGGGCCTCCGCTCCAGCCGAGTCTCGACAGTCGGAGTGGTCAGCGCGGATGCCGCCGACCCGTTCGTCGCGCGGGTAACCAGCGGCATCCTCGCGGAGGCAGCCGCGCGCGACATCATCGTCACGGTATCGGTTGACAGCGGGCCTTCATCTTGCCCAGAAAGTGGTCGCGTCGGGGCGCGACAAACCGGGGAACCCCTGATCTACGTGACCGACAACGAGTTCTCGGCGGAGGCATACGCCACTCTTGCCGCGCGACACGTTGTTGTGCTCGCCGGTGAGGGCGAGCACCGCCTTGGCCGTGCCGCCGCCGCGATGATTGACCCTCGCCCCGCCGCACACGATTTGGCCACCTTCGTCGTCTCGTCCGGACATACTCGAGTGGCCATCGTGACCCCGGCGCGATGGAGCGGGAAATGGTCCGAACGAGCCGCAGGGCTCCGCGACGGTCTCATCGCAGCGGGAATCCCCTGGGTCGGTATCACAACGATCTCGGCTGAGGTGTCCGTGCACGGGGGCAGGGTGGCGATAGAGGAGCTCTTCATGGTCACCCCGGACCTGTCGCTGCGCCCCACAGCGGTGCTGTGCGTGGACGACAGCGTCGCAATCGGTGTTCTCCAACGCAGCCGAGAGGTCGGCCTGATCGTTCCTGATCACCTCAGCGTCACAGGCTTCGGCGATACCACCCCCGCACAAACGACTTCCCCGAGACTGACGACAGCTCGGTTGCCCGCGGAGGAGATCGGCCAAGCTGCACTAGAAATGCTCCTACGAAGCGCCGACCTAGGCGACAAGGCGATCCCGGCGCGAATGATCGCTGCTTCGATGGTCCGGGGCGGGAGCGTCCGACCTCCGCAGCTCGACACCGGCACAGGAATGGGCGTGGAGCGATGATGGTGTGGTGAACGGAATGAACTTCGGTCAACGCGACGACCCCGAGCTTCCTCGTTACGCCGGTCTGGCGACCTTTGCGCTCCTCCCCACGCTCGACTCCGTGGACCGAGCCGAAATTGCTATCCTCGGCGTACCCTTCGACTCTGGAACGAGCTACCGGCCCGGCGCGCGGTTCGGCCCGGCCCACATCCGAGAGAACTCACGGCAGCTGCATCCGTACCATGCCGTTCTCGATGCCTACCCCTTCCGAGCAATGCAAGTCGCGGATGCGGGCGACGTCGCCGTCGGCCCGTACGACATCCCCCGCGCGATCACGGTCGTAGAGAGGGCTGCCCGACGCCTGACAACCGCGGGATCCCGAATTGTTGCGCTGGGAGGTGACCACACGATCGCGTTTCCTCTGCTCCGTGCAGCAGCTGAAGTTTACGGACCGTTAGCCGTGGTGCACTTCGACGCGCATCTCGACACGTGGGACACACTGCACGGTGCGTCGTACTGGCACGGCTCACCATTCAGGAGGGCCGCGGAAGAAGGGCTACTCGACCTCGCTCACTGCCAACATGTCGGTATCCGGGGCGGCATCTACGACACCCGTGAGCTCGAGGACGACGCGCAAGCCGGCTTCCAGATCATCCGCAGCGAGGCGTTCCTCACCGACACTCCCGCGGAGATCGCCGACCGCATTCGAGCGCGGGTCGTTGACGTCCCGGCGTACATCTCTGTGGACATCGACGTGCTCGACCCCGCATATGCTCCGGGAACCGGCACCCCGGAGGTGGCAGGAATCGCAACCGCGCAACTCTTCGCCGTGCTACGCGCCATGCGCGGTACCCGCATCGTCGGTGCTGACGTGGTCGAGGTCGCGCCGGCCTACGACCACGCGGGCATCACAGGCCTAGCCGCAGCACACACCGCGTGGGAGCTCGTCACGCTCATGAGCCTCGCCTAACCAGCCGCCGTCCAGACCGGGCTTTGTCGGCTACCGCGCGACCGTTCGTTCCGGCGTGCTTGCTAATCTCGAACTGCGGTCGCCCATCTCGGAGCGCGACCTGTCTCGTATCCCTTGGCTTGCGCTCCGGCCCCGTGCCGCACGCGGGATCCGCGGGTGCGTTTGGGCTGCCGCTTCTGCCTGCGCTCAGGTTCAGGCTCGAGCTTCTCTGAGGGCTCGGCGTAGTCGGCTCTTGTTGGCGAAGAGCCGGTTCATGGCGGCGATGAGCTCTTCGGCGATGGCCGAATTGGGTGCAATCACGTTGAATTGGTCGCCCTCGGAGTCGAATGTGAGTATGTCGTTTTCGAGCCAGTCAGGGTGGGTTCGGCGGAGCTCATGCTGGCAGAGGACTTCGATGTCTTCACTGGTCAGGTCGTCATCGTCCATGCCGGCTCTGTCGGCGAGCCAGCCGAAGTCACGAAGGGAAACCTCTGCGCGGTCGTCGTCGGTGATGTGCACGGAGAAGTCTGCGGCGGTGCTCGTGGTGCGTGGCCTGTTGGGCATCAGCACGAGCCACCAGCCATTCTTGCGACCGGCGGTGTCGGCGAAACTCTCGTCGAAAGCTCGCCCTTCGCCGTGGAACCGCTCGAGTTCCAGACCGAGGAGGGAGTCCGTGTCGTCGATAGCGGTCGTGTAGATGAGGTCGACCTCGCGGAGCCGGGAGCAGTTCTTCAGCGCAGCCGCACCAGTCACTTCCCGCACGCGAAGGAACTTGATTTTCTCGAGGTGACCCGCGTCGGCGAGTGGAGACAGATCAACGTGTGCTGCCCCTTCAATGAAGATCTCACGGAGGTTGCTGAGATCCCCGATGGCCGCGAGATTGACGGAGCGCGTGTGGAACGCGACCTCCTTGACCTGCGGGGTGAGCTGAAAATGCGCGGGAACAGTACTCAACGTCAAGCTGAGGCTTGTCAGCCGTGGCGCATGCACGACCGACAAGTGGTTCTTGTGGACGACGAACACGTGCCTCAGCCGCGGCAGGTCGGACAGTTCCAGGACATCGGACGCGCGAGGGAGCATCAAGCTCTGCAGCCCGGTCATCTTCTCGATGGTCTTCAGTGACTGGAACGCCCTGGTGTCGCCCCGGCACCACAGGCTAGAGATCTGTTCCGCCTGAGGCTCGAACCAGGACAGGTCCATCGGAGCAGACGCCCAAATGTCCAAACCCGCGCGCGTGGCGAGAGCGGCGAGCACGCGATCCAAAGTTGGGTCGTTCGACGGGTTCCACCCCGCGGGAAGATCGATCTGCGGCGGGATCTGCGGAAGCGTCCAGGTGTAGTACGCCCAATGAGCGTACGGAACCATATCGTCCGGGATTCCCCATTCCCGAAGAAGATCCTCCCTGAGCTCCTCATCCACGGGCTGTCGCGGGAGGTTGTTCTCGTCCATACCGTCAACGTAGATGATTCCCTGGGAGCATTCGGGTCACCGGCGCCGCGGTCCGATCTCACAAAATCTCTTGATGGAGGACTGTCTCGCATCCCTTGCCTTGCGCTAGGTTCCCTGACGCACGCGGGATCATTTCACGCTCCCGCGCGGGGTCCGAGCCGAGCCGGTCGGCGGCCGCGTGGCGCACAGAGTCGCATTAGCGGGCGCGAGCGTCGCTTCTTTCTCCGGCGACGGTCGCGATCTGGATTGTCCCGATCAGGGCGGTGGCAACTCCGGCGAGCAGGAGAACCCAGAGCATCGGGTTCCAACCGTCAATCCTCGTCTCGTCGGCGAGTATGCCGTAGTTGTAGAGCGCGGCCGCGGCCGCGACAGTGACCACGAGACCGAGTCCGACGACCAGGGCAGCCAGAGTCATTCGCATGTCAGCACCCTGCCACACCGGGGCACCGCTCTGAGCTCGGCCTTCGTCACTTCACGGCCGCCGATCGCTGCGCGAGCCATCGTTGCGGGCGGGGCTCGGTGGAATCCATACTCGGCGGGTGAGCGATGAGGGGGATGTGTACGACGCGGCTCGCCGGCGAGTGGCCCTTGACGCTGAAGTGAAGAGACATGAGCGTGACGGTTGGGCGGTCCTGGAGAAGGCGCGCTGGCCTTTCTCATGCGCCGCACATCAGACGTGCGGTGGTCCGACGGGCACTCCGCTCCTGGTCTCACCATCCGCGACGAATTCCACGCCAACCTGTTGACCCTTCTTCAACTGGGCGCCCGCTTCCGGGTCTTGCGCGGTAACCCAAAACATGCCGGGCCAGGTTCGCGAGCCGATGCCTGGGCCGTCGGGGTCACCACCCGCCAACCCCAAGCCGGCCTTCGCGGCCAGCTCGCGCGCGATATGGACGGGTTGCCCCACGAGGTCCGGCACGATGGTGAGCTCCGACATGGCTCTCAGCCTCCTACGGCTCAATGCGGGACGCCAGGCCAGTTCGCTGACAGCTTGCGCACGGACAGTTGAAATTGCCGCGCTCAGCGCCGTCCCTCGTTCATGGCCTCGCGCGCTGTGGGGGCGAAAGGCAAGTGTCTCGTAAGGAAAGCGATGCGAGACAGTTTGCTACCCAAGCTGTGCGAGCGCACGTTGCTCCCGCCGTGCGGTCCTCAGGGGACAGGTCATGCGAGAGGTTGCATGACGGAGAGGGAAGGCAACGTATGCACATAGTCCGTCAGCAGCACAGTCGGGGGGCTCTTGAGGCAAGCACCTAGCCACCTGATGCAGCTGGCAGCAAAGCGAACCCCGCTGCCGCGACCGCGACAATTGCCACACCCACAGCGATCGCGATCACGCTCTGCCATAACTTCTTTTTGAGAAGGAAAGCTCCGCCTAGGGCGATCAGCCCAACTCCAACAAGTCCGGCGGCGATCCCGCCGAGCAGCAGCACCCAGTAATTACTCGCCTCGAAACTGAGGGGTGCCACAACGAAAGCACCGAGTCCTCCCAGCAACAGCGCCACGATTCCGACGAGGATCCCCAACCCAGCCACGGTCTCCAGCGTCTCCACGGACTTCGAGGGTCGTTCGGGAGGATAGTGACCGAGCCGAGCACGGAACCGTTCGCGATGCGCCGGGGCAATCACCTCGAGCACCTCGATCAAATCGGGGTTGTCGCGCATGCTGCGCGGAAGGGCGAGGAGTTCCCCTCTCCAACTCTGCGGCGGGCCGCTTGCCCCCAGCAAGCGGCCGAGACGATCCCGCTCAATCGGCGTGGTCCATCCTTCGACGACTATTCCCCACCGGCCCGCCTGATCAGGGCAGCCAAGGCTCCGGTACAACTCGGCCAGCATGAGCCGAACGTCATAAGGGGCTTCGTCCATTTCCACCTCCCGACGCAGCACCCGTATCGCCTCCCGAGACTGGCCCCGGTCCACGAGGTCCTGTGCCACCTCCACGCTCCCCCGGCTCATCCCCTGAGACTAAAGGTTTCGAACGGCCGCACGGGGCCGGCGAACTCATCCGGCCGGCGGAGTCAGTGTGATTGCATCACATCCATGGAAAGCATTTGCTGAGCGTCGATTGTCGAAGAGCCCGTGGCCCTTCCGTCTAGGGACGAGGTTTGGTCGGCCACCGTGTTCTCGTGACCCGAGCGCGAAGTCGGTTGCGGCGAGCCGCTGGAACACGGACGCCGATCGCGGCGCGAGCCATCGTTGCAGGCGGGGTGCGGCGGAATCCATACTCAGTCGGTGAGCGATAAGGGAAATGTGTACGGCGCAGCTCGTCGACGAGTGGCCCTTGACGCTGAAGTGAAGAGACGTGAGCGTGACGGTTGGGCGGTCCTGGAGAAGGCGCGCTTCGAGGTGACGATGATCCACGATGTTCGGCCACCGTGGTGGCAACTCTTTCTCACGCTTGTGATGGGATTGTTCGGGGCCGCAGCCGTTGTGTCGGCGGAGCGGTACTTGCGCATCGAGGCGCTGGGCGACGGTCAGCTGCGTCGCCGGACTACCGGCGACATCCCTCGAGGGTGGCCTCGCAAGCGGCGGTGGGAAGTTCCCGATGGAACCGTTGCGGGTTCCGTGTCTGGCAGTGATCGGGGATAGGTAGTGGCCGCCTCCAAGAGTCGGCGTGTGGCCCGCGCATGAATCCTGACGCGCGGCGCTTCGGGCCAGCCGTGCGGCAAGCTGGCGTAGTGCAGTCGAGCCGGGATTCATGGAAGTGGCTGAACGCTGAGGTACTGCGGTTCCTCAGCGAGCTCGACCCTTACGGGCTCACCCCAGGCGCTCCTGACGGGGCTCCTTTCGACGAGTACGACACAGAGGCGATACCGATCGCCAGCATCCTCCAGAGGGACGGAACCGTCACTGCCGAGCAGATCGATGCCGTGTGGCAGAAATGGTTCGGAGAGCCCCTGACCGCCGTCGTCGGCAGCGAGAACGTCGACAAACTCATAGCCGAACTGACTTCGCTCAGTGGACGGCGGCATTGAGGGGGCGTTCAGCGATCCTGCCACCGCACGATGTCGCGAGGGGCGCTCCGACCTACCCTCGAATCATGAGCACTTCGCGGCAAGTCGGCTTCGGAGCACGGCTCTTCGAAGGCCCCTCGTGGTGGTCGGGATCACAACCGTCCTCGCTCTGGTCGTGGTGTGGTTGATCGCGGTGTCGATCGGGCCTGAGGCGTGCGCTTTGTCTTTGCCTGGCCCGCGCAATTGTTTCGCCGGTGATCGGGTTCAGGCGGCCATTTTGCCGACGATCGTGATCGTTGCTTCAGCCGTCTTGTCGACCGCGCTGCTGTTCGCGTGGCCGAAGAACTCCCGCATGATCACGAGGTGGTCGGTCCTCGTCCTTATCCTGATAGCGGCTGCCTCCTATGTGCTCGTCGCCTGGATCCCAGCATTCGCCTGGACGTGGAGGGGCGACATTTCGCCGTGAGTCGCGGTGTCTGCTCCCGGGGATGAGCAACGGGATCGACCCGCGTGCAGATGCCGGTAAGCGCGAGCGGCGGCGGGCGTGAGGGTCACGCGTTGCTCACCTCGAGCGATAGACGTCCACCGTGTCGCTGCGGACGCGCGCCGAGAGCACGAGGGCAACCGTCCCGAGCCCGACGGTTCGTAACAGGAAAGCCAGCGCATCGAGCAGGAAAGCCACCTCGGCGTACCCCTGGACGCCGGTCGAGGCGGATTCGGCGTAGAGGAGTTGCTGGACGACAGTGGCGACAGACCAAGTGATCAGTGCCCATAGCGGCGCCCAGTTCCACGGCGCCGGAACCACCTTGGCGCGAGCGATCTGCACGGACGCAAGCAGCGACGCGGCGACAGTGACCAGTAGGTTCACATAGAACACCGCCGTCAGCACGCTCTCGGCTCCCCGGTACGCAGAAAGGCCCGCTTCAAAAGTCTCTGCGTCCATGGCGGGCAACAGCGGTTCCATAGCCCGAATGAGAAGCGGCCACAGCGCAACGACGGCGAGTGCAGCGACCCCGAGTGGTCGCCGTGCCACGACGCTCGACTGCGTTGACAGGCCGATCGCGAAGAGCAGCACCGACCCCGCGAAGACGGCATCAAGCCCGATCCCTGTGACCTGGGCGATACCGAAAACGGAGTACTGCAGCATCCCGATCACGCCACACAACACGAGGCCGACGCCTCCGATCGTCCAGGTCAGGCGCTGTTTTCGCATCCTCTGACCATAGTGACCGCACCGGGAGAGGTGGAGTCACAGCTGATCTCGAAGATCAACTCGGCCCGCTGGTGGGTCGGCTTGATGCGCCGAACTCGACGACGCTCGTGGCGGCAGACCACACCCCTCCGAAACACAACTTCTCGCATGACCGAACCGGTGAGGATCGCACAGCGAGTGACCCGCGCTGGCGCCTGTTTGTCAGAGGACTGTCTCGTATCGCTTACCCTCCGCTACGGCCGCTGCCCAGTATTCGGCTGAGCGGGCAGGGGCTAGAGATAACTGCAACCAGGACGATTTCAACCCTCCGAAGTGGGTGCCCCGGGACGCGCCTTCATCAGGCGGTGTGTCCCGGGACACCTCCCGTCACTCGTGTGATGTTGATTCCGCGGATGCGCGACGCAACGCTCGAGACCGCTTGGCCCTGACTGCCGCCCGAACGGCGAACCACACGATCACTAGAGCCGCAACGATGAACAGAACATAGATCAGAAGACCCAGCACGCCAATCAAGGTTGCACCAATGTCCATACGACACCTCCTGTTAGGGGTCGGATTGTTCTACCAAAGGTAGGTGCTCAACTGGCCGTTCTTGACCGATCCCACAACACCGCCCTCGCGCTGGAGGATGTTGCCCGGATAGGTCAGCTTGCTGACACCTCTGACCAGTGCCGCACAGCACCTACCCGATACCCCGAGGTTGGTTTCCGTTCGACGGTCCTGCTGTGTACGGATAAGAACGATCGCGTGGTGCGTTACGCGCTGGCGAGCAGCAATCAGCCCGTCGCGGTCGCTAGCTACGACCTCCTTCCGGCGGCTGAACGTGCCGCGCTCCCCTCCGAGGCCGACCTTTCACGTGCGCTGGAGGACCGGTAGGAGATCGCGCAACAAGGCGTTGCGCGATTTGCCGAGTGGGTGACAACGATCCCCGTTCGCCTCCGCCCGCGACAGCCGCGGGCGGAGTTCCGAGACCCGATCCTTGCGTGCACGCCTCCAAGTCATCTTCGAACGCGCGCGTGGAGGACGCCCACAATCGGACCCTCTCCGTAGCCGCGGTGCTGGCGCTATCCCGCCACGAGGTCCCCGATCTAGCGCGTGCCTGGACAACCGGCTGTGATCAGTTTGAGACGGTTTCGGTACTCCTGTCATGTCTTTGATGAGGACCGTCGAACAGGAGCACATGATGACCGATTCCCTCCAATCGCGGCTTGCAGCAGCCGATCCGGTCGACACTGACGTAGACGCGCGGCTGAATGAGCTGGTGCGTGACGTGGTGGCCGCCACAGAAGCCGAGGCGACAACCGCTTCGCCGTCGCCAGCGCCGTGGTGGAAGCGGCGTCGCATCACCATTCCCATCGGGGTTGCGGGTGTTCTCGCGTTGACGGGGGCGGCGTTCGTTCTGCCGCTGGACCGGTTTGGGGTCGGCGGAATCACGGTTGATGCGGACGTGGTGATCCCGATCAGCTACACCACGGATACCGGCGTGGATGTCGATTGCAGATACGCGATCTACTACGGCGATCCAACAGACCGAACAGAGTCGGACGAGCGGCTGGCCGCCTTCATGGTCGAGCAAGACTGGAGCGGGGTGGGTCAGCGCATGTACGTGCGAGCGATCGCCAACCCGTTCGTCCCCGGCCGTGACGGGGGCCTGCAATCGGACACCCAGGCAAACCGGGACCAGATGTCACTCAGCATCGCGATCTCGGATGTGATCGAGGAGATCATCCCTGATGACCTGCGGGACAACCGTGAAGGACTCATCGAAAGCAGCGTGACCGACTGCCAGGGAAAGCTCCATTGATGACGAGCCAGTCGATCCCGCCAGAGATTCGCGACCGGGTGGAGATCGTCGTGGCAGACAATGCCACCGACCTCCTCAGTTACCTCCGCCGACGCGTGCAGCACAAGGAAGACGCCGCCGACCTGCTGGGTCGCGTCCTGTTGGCCCTGTGGGAGAACTCCGCCAAGCTCCCCACCAATGACTTAGACGCGAGGATGTGGTGCTTCGGTATCGCCCGAAACATCCTCCGCGAGCACTACAGGCACGCCGTGCGGGAGCTCGCGTTAGTGGATGGGCTCCGGTCTCATCTCCGCACCTCCGCCTCGGAACACGCTGCTGCCGACGCCGTCGCGGAAAAGAAGATGGACGCAGAAGCGGTCCGTGAGGCATTGGGTGCGTTGGATCGAAGATCTCGCGAGTTGTTGATGCTGATTCACTGGGATGGCTTCACGATCGCGGACGCAGCCCGGCTCCTCTCGATGAACGAGTCCACCGCACGTACCCGGCACGCCCGCGCTCTTCGTCGACTGGAACAGGAGCTGGAGCCCCGAGGGAAAGACGCCGGCGCCGCTGACGCGACCCGCCGCGGGCGTTTGGCCAAACCGGCACTCTCTCCCGCCGGAACGCAACGACTCCCTCTGGGCGGATCACGCACAGCCGAATAGGCATTCTTGCCGGTGCCGCGATGGGCCCGAGTGCTTGCGTGACAGCCCGGCTTTGCGCTCGAGACTGCCGAAAGCTCAATCGTTTGGGCAGCGCGGAAGCTGGCTCACTTTTTCGGTGCGCCAGCTTCCGCGGTCGGCGGGCGCTACGGTGTCGGGGCGTCGCCGACCACCGTTGTCGTGACGCTGGTGCGGGTATCGGGCACCGTTGTGGGGATGGTGTCTGAGCCGATGACGTTGTTGCTGGTGGTCTGCGCCAGTGAGGTGATCATGCCGAGCTCGGTGTCGAGGGTGATCTCCGTGGTGCGGGTATAGAGCCAATCACCGGACTGATACTCCAGCGTCGCCGCCGTTCCGTTCACGTCCGAGACCCTAATCCCCGGAACCAGCGCCAGGGCTCGCAGCAATGCGGCACGCAGCTCGGCCGGCATGAGGTTGGCCGTGAGGACATCGGTCAGCGCGTCGACGACCCACTGGTCGTTGACGTTGGGGTCTCCGGAGCGGGCTCGGAACCAGTCCAGAAGTGCCTGCGGATCGCGTGGCATCTGGTCGTAGACGGGACGGTAGCTGTCGAGAAGATACTGGGTGTCGTCGCCCTCGGCAGCGGGGATCTCTCCGCCCGGCAGCGCTTGCAGATCGGGCCAGTACCCACTGTCAGAAGCTGCCTCCTGCTCGGTCCAATCCGCCGCCGCCTCGTCGGCGCGGGTGCCATAGGTGGCAATCACTTGTGGATCGGCGCTCCAGTCCCAGATCCAGTCGCCCGATCGATCCGCGGGCACGTACAGCACGCGAGTTTCTCGGACGATAAGGCCGGCTTCAGCGTCGGCGCGGTCGCTACTGTTGAACCGCTCCCAGGCCTCGTCTCCCATGCCCTCATCCCACTGCCACAGCTGGTCGCCGTCGGTCTGAATGCGCAGGTACTGGTCGGGGGTCAGGGTCGTATCGATCGCTGTGATGGTGACGTCGGCGGCGTTCTCGAGCACAGCAGCTGCGGCGGGGTCGATCTGCGTGGGCGTCAGCACGCTGATCGCGACCGCGGTGGCGGCGACTCCGCCCACAAGCGCGGACACACCAAGCCATCGCCGTCTTCCGTGGCGGATTGGCCGGCTCTCCTTCGATATCTCTCGTAGCAGCTCCTGCCGGGCGTTGTTGATCTGCGCGTCGGTGACGGCCGTGTTGTGCAGGTCGATGTCACGCACTCGCTCCAAGACGTCCATCGGCGTCCTCCTTTCCCATCCAGGTCAGCCGGGCAGCGGAACGCGAACCCGGTGGTGCGAGCTTTCGACGAATGCGATTCAGGCGCGATCCCACGGTGCCGACGGGAATCCCCAGTGCGGTCGCGACCTCCTCTTGAGTGAGGCCACCCCAGGCGTAAAGAAACAGCGTCTCCCGGTCCCGCGCGCTCAGCGCAGCGATCCGCGGCGCCAGCTCCCGCACCGCGGCAGCGGCATCCAAGCGCGTGCTCGCGCCCTCGATGCCACCCTCGTTCGAGGCTTCCTCGCGGTCAGCCGACGCTGCAACCGCCCTCCAGTGCCGGGCCTCGTCGGCGCGGTGCTTCTTCAACACACGCGACGCGATCCCCAGCAACCAAGGGCGCGCGGACTCCCACGACGAATCGAAGTCTGCTCGGCGGCGGAACGCGACCAGGAAGGTCTCGCTCAGCACGTCCTCGACCGCCTCGCCACTGACCCGCCGCCTCACGAAAGCAGCGACGGGCACCGAATGCCGCTCGAACAGTTCCGCGAACGCGCCTGGCGTGGTGCGGGACCGGGAGAGGATCTCGCTGTCTGTGCTCACAGTAGGTATTGCCCGATCCGCTCCAAACCCTTCACGACTTCTTTCTACGCGAGCCCAGGTGAGGATCACGAACACCGGCGGGCATCCTGGACATGACTCGCGGGGCCGAACGCAATCGATCGCTCCCCGCCAAAGGGGCTACATGCGCTTGAGCGTCTCGTATAGCGACCTGGCTCGTATCCCTTCCGATCGACCGCACTGACGCACTCGAAATCCTCGTATGCGATGTTCGACCGCAGCCCATCCGAGGCGAGTGCTCAATCTTGCGGTGGCTGGCCATCTGGATCCGCTTCACCCAGGGCAGCTCGGAGCAGCACAGGGCGACGATTAGCCAGTCACGTGGATGTAGCGAATCGGGCAGTGGCAATCCAGGCGATTCCCGCCAGGATTGCCGCAAGCGCGAGAGGCAAGTACATGTAGGGGTCTCCGAACACTGGGTTGGCCAGCATGATGCCCATGGAGATGAACGACCCGACGGACAGGATGCCGACGCTCGTCCCATTGCGGGGGTCGGACCGTGAGAAGAACAGTCCGCTGCCGATCACCAGTGCGCCTGTGGCGAGCAGCGCCAGCACAGTGGCCGGTACCGGGATAATCCATCCCAGGAAGAACGGCCAGCTCCAGTGGACCAACCAGAGAGATCCGCCCGTCGCGAGGGCCCACCAGCCGTTACCGTCAAGCGGCACCGCGCGAAGAAGCAGGAAGCCAACGAGGATAAGCAAGTACGCGACCCCTGTCATGGTGACGTACGCCGTGAAAGGGACGGCCGTCATCGCGTCGACCGGGAGGGATCCAAGAAGAACGGTCGTCAGAAGAAGGGCCCCACCGATCAAGACGATCACGGGTGGAATCACCAAAGACAACAGCGTCCAGGTGAGCGGACGGTCTTCTTTGCTAGTCAACGCCCCTCGAATCTCCGCGTCGACGGGAGACGCAGTTTCCAAATCCGAACGTACCCGAGCGAGCGGTTAGCCGATCTCGCGACGCGGGCGACCTGCATTGCACGCGGAGACTGACAATCTGTCTCGTATCCCTTCCGATCGACTGCACTGGCCGGTTTCGGAGCGCGTCGGCGGCGTCGAAACGCCCTCGTTTGAGGATGCTGACAAAGATCTCGCCGCACGGCTCGAATAGGAGTAGCGCAGCGTCCGAATCGGAGTCGACATCCAGCACACTCGCGTGCGAGCGGAAGGCAGCGCAACTGGTATTCCTTGCTTTGCGACGCGGAGGATGTCGCACCGGGGATCGTGGTGTTGACCTCTCGTTGCAGGTGGGGCGCGGTGGAATCCATACTCAGCGGGTGGGCGAAGAGGGAAATGTGTACGACGCGGCTCGTCGACGAGTGGCCCTTGACGCTGAAGTGAAGAGACGTGAGCGGGACGGTTGGGCGGTGTTGGACCGGTCGCGCTTCGAGGTCACGATGATTCACGATGTCCGGCCGCCGTGGTGGCAGATCCTTCTCACGCTGGTGCTGGGGGTGTTCGGCGCTGTAGCGGTTGTGACGGCCGAGCGATACTTGCGCATTGAGGCACTGGGCGACGGTCAACTGCGTCGCCGGACTACCGGGGATGTCCCACGAGGTTGGCCTCGTAGACGGCGGTACGAAGTTCCTGATGGAACCGTTGAAGGTTCCGTGTCTGGCGGTGATCGCGACTAGACAGTAGCCCCTCCAAAGAGTTGTCTCGTATCCCTTCCGATCGACCGCAGGGACCGGTTTTGGAGCGCGTCGGCGGGGTTATACGCGCTCGTTTGAGGATGCTGACAAAGATCTCGCCGCACGGCTCGAATAGGAGTGACGCGACGGCCGATTCGGAGTCGGCTTCCAGCGCACTCGCGTGCGAGCGGAAGGCGGCGCGACTGAATCTCTCAATGTCTCAACCAAATCGACATCCACCGATCGTTCTCGTATCTCATGCTTTTCGCGACGCTCGCTGCTGCAGTGGGCGATCCCTGATCGGGCGATGCTGGCTAAAGGTCGATACTTCAGTTCAGTCAGAAGCCTTCCCCTTAGGCTTCGGAGACGAGGCGTTACCGACGGATACCGTTGAGCGATGCCCGACGTGACCTTCGACACTGTGTTGATCAACGGCAGTGTCGGTACCGGCAAGACGACTGCCGCAGAAAAGCTTGGCGACGAGCTACAGCGATCCGGGATCCCGGGAGCGGTCATCGACGTCGACTGGCTGCGTCGTTCATGGCCGGCGCCACACGGCGACCCGTTCCGGACAGCACTGGCACTGGAGAACACTCGCGCGATCGCGTCGAACTTCCGACGCGCAGGTGCACTTGTGCTCGTAATCGCAACCGTCATCGAGAGTCGTGACGAACTGCATAGAAACATAGCGGCGGCGTCCGCGGAGAACGCACTGCACATTCGCCTGACGGCCGCTCCCGACGTCGTCCTCGCCAGATTGACCGCACGGCACGACGATGACGAAGACGCTCTGCGATGGCACGCACGCCGCCACCCCGAGCTCGCGCGCACACTCGACGGCGCTGGCTTCTCCGACGACGTGCGCATCGACACCACTGCAAGAGCCGCAACCGACATCGCGCAAGACATACTCGCGAGGCTCATCGGTTCAGACCACTAATTGCGGCGCGATGGTGAAAAGTGGGCACGCCACGAGCGACTGTTTCGCAACGGCCGCCCAAAGACTGATCCGCCTGAGGGCATTCCTCCTGCACCGTGATCATTTGGCCACGCGGGTGCAGCAGCTCACCTCGGCATGTTCGCTCATCGTCAATGCCGACAGGGTCCTTACCTCTAGACTACGCAGGGAGGGTTACACGGGTCCGCGCCTGATCGAGCTGGGACGGGTCATGGAGGACGGGCGGCCAGTGTGGACAGTCACGACGTATGACACCGAGACAGGTGTGCAGTCCGTTGTCACCTTCGAAGCCGGCTGACGGCTGAGGTCACCGTTGCGGGGGAATGACGAAGCCGTCAGGTAACGGATTGTTGTGAACGACGCCGTTCTGATCTCCGACGCTGAGGATGGTGTGGGCATCAAGATTCAGAATGTCGCCGGCGAAGAGCGCGTCGCCGTCGCGCCGGACATAGTTGACCCAGTGGAGCCATTGCTCACCGAGGCAGAACCGGGCGCCAACCGTGGAGATCACGTCGTTCGCAGCGACCTTGTACGCGACCGGAACGCCCCGATCATCGAGAATCGCCTCGCCAGCCGCATGGGGCATCGAACCGCGGTCGAACGGGACTGCGAGGGTCGCCCCGCCGAGCTGTTCGACTTCCGTCGCATCTGCGACGGGGTATGCCGGCACAGCGGCGGCGCAGGGGCCGGAGTCATCGGAGGCTAGAACGTCTGACGTGATCGCAGAGGTTGGGCCAGCTGTAGTCGGAGACGGCTGTGGCGTCGAAGCGTCGACGTCCGGTGGAGGCGACGCCGTGCAGGACACCAACAAGAGAGCAAGGCATACGACAGCGGCAGCGCCAGGCAGCCCCCGCCATCTCATCTTGGAAGTCTAAGCCTCGCTCAGTCGGCGGCCTCTATCAGACTTTGGCGGTCAAGCAGCTACTCGATTGAGGATCGTTCAACTCGCCATGATCGTCTATATCGACCGAGTAGCGCGCGCTGCGCTCGAGTAGAAGCGGTGTTTCCCTGAACCCGAGAGCCTCGTACATTGGGGCGCTGGGTGCGTTGGCGCTCACGGTAATTTGAGGGATGCCAAGGGCATCCGCCGTGGCCGTCAACGCCCGAACTAGCTGTTTGCCGATCCCGCGTGAGCGATGGCCTTGTTGAACGAACACGCTTTGGATGTCTCCGGTGAGTCGTCGCGTGTCATAGATGTCCGGGACTCGCTCAAACACAACAAGCCACGCCATACCGATGAGGATCCCGTCTAGCTCAGCGACAGCACAGGTTACGGCGTCGTTGCGCTCCTGCATCCAGCGGCGGAGCTCCTCCGCGAACTCAGCTAACTCCGCTTCTGTGGCTGGGCAATCGAGATTGGACCAGCTCTCCTTCAATATGGCTAACTGAATCGCGTCATGGGGGTCGGCGATCCGAATGCGCAGTGAGGTGGCCACACCACGAGCGTCCGCGCCAATGGTGCTGCGCGCAAGCCGGTTGTTGAGTGCACGGCCAGACGCTGGCGCGGATGGTCGCAGACCAGCATCAAAGTTCATTCCAAGATGCTGCAAGACCCGCCAGGTGCAGATCACTTGGTGGGGCGACGAACCGATCCTCGCGATCCCACTGCTGTCGCGTATCCCTTCCTTGCGCAACGCCCCCTGTCACACGCAGGATCGCCCAGCGGGCCCGTCGACCCGCTCAGGGCGGGTAGCGATTGAGCCTCTGGGTTGGACGGCGAATCGAATCACCCGGCCACGACGGGCGGCGGGCGGTTCGGGCACTTCCGCGGCTCCGGCTTGGTCCCGGAGCCTGCTCACAACAGCATCGCGAACCCTTTCTTGGAAGCCAGGGCTTCAGACCCTAACCACACCTCTCATTCCGAAGACCCCTCCATCCCTGGTCTGCTGGCTTGGAGCAGACCAGGGATGGAGACCCCTCTGCGGACCTTCCGAGAGCCGCGCGTCTGCCCGAAGGTTCGCGACGACGGTCGTGCTACACGTCGCTCAATATCTGACCGAATACGTCTGCTATCGCTGGATCGATGTGAGGGTCTGGGAGAAATGTGACAATCGGTTCGTACCACCGAACGACGCTGTAAGAATTTAGCCTGGCGAGGGCCATCACGTCCTCAGCCTCAAGCTTTGCGCCAGCGATGATCGACGTCAGAGCAGAGCGCGCATTTGCCATTCGAACTGTGAATATGGCGTCCACACGCACGACATCCGTTGCCGCAGTCCAGGATCGCAGGGGCTCGCCCGGCCGCGTGTTGGGCGATTCCTTGTACATCGACTCTTCCATCTCAAAAGCTCTCAACAATTATCCTGGCCAATTCCCGTAACGCCTCCAATAGTCACTTCAACCTGGTAGGTCTCTCGCCCGGGGTCAGCTAGACCGTAGTAAGTTGACGTGTTCACGAAGCCTCCGCTACTCGAAGTGACCACGCCATGCCCCTCGGAATTTGAGTCGCTGCCACCGCCAACGTAATTCCACGTGGACACGGACGTCATGAACCATTGCGTACCCGGCTTAAAACCGGAACCAGTCGCAGTCCACGCCGTACTGCCATCTGGGTTACACGACGCGAATACGTAGACCTCTGCGGTTGCTGCGGCTCTGAGCTCGGCTGCCATCGCCCCGGGTGCGCTACCAACCCCGATAGCCGCTCCGGTGAGCAGTCCAAGGCTAGCGATCGCGGCGACCAGTCGGGCGGGCGCATGCTTCGTGGGATTTACGGATGTCATTGGCGTTACCACCCGCAATCCTGAAAGTTGATGATGTCATAGACCCCGGGCGTTTCATACGTGACGCCATTCCTGACAAGCGTGCCGTAGCTGGTCGCGACCCAGTTGGTCTGATTCGAGTTTTCACACGCGTACGACGTGCCGTGATTCGCGCTTGCCGTGTTATACGCCGTGTAAGTGACGTTGCGGACTTCGTTCGAGTCGAAGCTGTTGAATGGATTCCGGCCTGTTATGCCGACCTGGTGCCTGATCGAAGAAGCAGCGGCATTGCACCCTGTGGTCGTGTTGTTGTAAATGATGTTGTTGACCCGACTCACAAACACGGTCATACCGCAGTCGGTGGGGTATGACCTTGATTGCACCTCATCGCCGTCGACAGGTACGTAAGTCGATGTCGCGACATCTCCAACTACGTGGCCGTCCGCCACAAGCTCTTCGTAGAGGTCCTGGGCGGCATCGCGCGCGGCGGAGCTCTCGATAGAGGCAATCTCCGCCGAGATCTCCTCTGGAGTGGGAGGTTCGTCCGTCTCGGTTGTGGCCTGGGCCGGTCCCGCCACCAAGCTTATTGAGATTGCGCCAGCGGCGCTAAGCAGGGCTACTCGACTAATCTTCATCATTCTCCTTTACGTATGTTCTGACCTGCACAACCATCATCAAGCTCGCCGTCGGGTACCGCTAGCACTGTGAGAGAGCCGTAATCTTCTGCCGAGTCAGGCTCAGTTCCCGGTGCATCCGCCCCGCTGCGCACCGCGGCCCGGCGCTCGCCAATGCCAACAATCGTCACTCAGCTTGCGTCTTAACGCCTCGGTATCGCTTTGATGCGCAGGATGGTCCGCAATCACGGCGAAGCCCTTCGTAACCCGGTCGATGGCGGAGCAGCTCCTCGCGTCGACTGGTTCTTTGGAGGACCCGTCCGAGGCGGCTCGCTTGGCGGAACTTCATCCGCCGCGCGTCTCGGCTCACGACCTGTCTTGTATCCCTTGCCTCATGACACGTGTCACAGGCCGAAGATCTGCTCCTTCTTGATCCGCATCGTCCACGGGGAGGCCCGTCTCGTAACCGTGTGTCGCAGCTCACCGGGGTTCTTTTGCGTGCGGAACTCCCTTACGAGACACCGAAGGCATCACAGTCGGCGCCGCGGCCAGAAGCTGCCCGTCACCCTTGACCCTCGTCGAGCGTCGCATTCGGACGCATCCTCATTTCCTGCTCCTGTCGCGTCGGCCGGCCACGGAGGCAGGTTCCGTCCAGGGGCCCCCGGTACCCTGGGAAGGTGACCGAGAATCCTCCTGCCCGCGGCACCGCCGGGCCCGTCCGCCAGGTGCGGCCGCGTACCGAGGGGTGGAAGCAGCAGAAGGATGCCGCAGGCCGCCCGCTCCTGCAGTTTGCCAGCCCGAAGCGCGGGAAACCGCCGGTGCACCTGGCCGACCTCACCGCCGACGAGCGCGCCGCGAAGGTGACCGAGCTCGGTCTCCCGGCGTTCCGCGCGAAGCAGCTCGAGACGCACTACTTCCGGCACTACACGAGTGATCCCGGCGAGATGACCGACCTTCCGGCATCCGTCCGTGACGACCTCGTCGCCGGCCTCCTGCCGCCGCTCCTCACCGAGGTGCGCCGCCTGCAGACCGACCGGGGCGACACGATCAAGTTCCTCTGGAAGCTCCACGACGGTGCGCTCGTGGAGTCGGTGCTCATGCGCTACCCCGGCCGCATCACGCTGTGCGTGTCGAGCCAGGCCGGATGCGGCATGAACTGCCCGTTCTGCGCCACCGGCCAGGCGGGCCTCACACGCAACATGTCGGCGGCCGAGATCGTCGACCAGATCGTGCGGGCCAACCGCCTCATCCGCGAGGGCGGGCTCGGCGAGGCCGAGCACCCCGACGAGCGCGTCACGAACATCGTCTTCATGGGCATGGGCGAGCCGCTGGCCAACTACGCCCGGGTGATGCAGGCGGTCCGCGTCATGATCGACCCGCAGCGCGGGCTCGGAATGAGCGCGCGTGGCATCACGGTGTCGACGGTCGGACTCGTGCCGGCGATTCGGAAGCTCTCAGCCGAAGGGATCCCCGTCACCTTCGCCCTGTCGCTCCACGCACCCGACGACCACCTGCGCGACGAGCTGATCCCGGTGAACTCGAAGTGGAAGGTCGATGAGGCCCTCGACGCCGCCCGCGAGTACTTCGACAAGACTGGGCGCCGCGTATCGATCGAGTACGCCCTCATCAAGGACATGAACGATCACGCCTGGCGCGCAGATCTGCTGGCCGAGAAGCTCAACGCCCGCGGTCGCGGCTGGGTGCATGTGAACCCGATTCCGCTGAACCCCACGCCGGGGTCGGTGTGGACCGCATCGGAGCGGAGCGTGCAGAACGAGTTCGTCCGGCGCTTGAACGCCGCGGGCATCCCGACCACCCTCCGCGACACGCGCGGCAAAGAGATCGACGGCGCCTGTGGACAGCTCGTGGCCACCGAGGCGGATGTCGCGGCGGCGGCCTCCAGCTGATCGCCGGCGCGTCAGATTGTCCTCGAAGGCCGCGGAATACGGCATGGTCGGAGTATGACGAGTGTTGTCGAGGTCAAAGACCTCACGAAGACCTACCGCGGCGGCTTCCAGGCGCTGAAGGGCGTGAGCTTCGACATCCGCCGCGGCGAGACCTTCGCTCTGCTCGGACCGAACGGCGCCGGCAAGAGTACGACCATCGAGATCCTCGAGGGGTATCGCGACCGCTCGAGCGGCGAGGTACGGGTGCTCAACGTCGACCCGCGCAACGGCGATCTCCGCTGGCGGTCGCGGCTCGGGATCGTTTTGCAGAGCACGGGCGAGGCTCCGTCGGCCAGCGTGAGGGAGCTCCTGGCGCACTTCGCGTCGTTCTACCCCCGTGCGCGGAACGTCGACGACGTCATCGAGGCTGTCGGGCTCTCCGAGAAGGCGAAGACCTCGGTGCGCAAGCTCTCCGGCGGTCAGCGACGACGCGTGGACGTGGCCCTCGGGATTATCGGTTCACCCGAACTGCTCTTCCTCGATGAGCCGACCACCGGGTTCGACCCCGAGGCCCGCCGCGTGTTCTGGGAGCTCATCCGGGGCCTCCAGCGCGAGGGGACGACGATTCTGCTCACCACTCACTACCTCGACGAGGCGGCAGAGCTCTCCGAGCGCGCGGCGATCGTCGTAGGGGGCAAGCTCGCCTCGCTCGGACCGGTCGGTGAGCTCGGCGGGGTCGAGGCCCGCATCCCCATCGTGCGGTGGCGGCAAGACGGCCGCATCCGCGAGGAGCGCACCGAGCAACCGGGGCGCGTGGTCGCAAACCTCTACGCCGCGCTCGGTGCGGAGCCCGAGGGGCTCGAGATCGTGCGTCCCAGCCTCGAGGACGTCTACCTCTCCTTCGTCGAGAACGACGACGCCGCGCCCGAGCCCGGACCCGACACCGAGAACGTCACGGAGGTGACCCGATGAGCACCACCCGCGCATCGCACAAGGTGTCTTTCGGCCCGAGCCGCACCATCCGCCTGGGCCTTCGCCGGATCGCCTTCGAGGTGCGCGCCTACTTCCGCCAGGGCGACTCGGTGTTCTTCACCTTCCTCTTCCCGGTGCTGTTCCTCTTCATCTTCGCCGTGGCCTTCAGCAGCAGCACCTTCGGTCCGCCCACGGACGAGGTCACCGCGGCCGGGTACTACCTCCCCGCGATGCTCGCCGCAGGTCTGCTGCTCTCGGGAACACAGCTGCTGGCGATCGACATCGCCATGGAACGCAGCGACGGCACCCTCAAGCGTCTGGGCGGGATGCCGCTCTCGCCGGTGTCGTACTTCATCGGAAAGCTCGGCCAGGTGCTGGTGACCGGGGTGTTCCAGGCTGCCCTGCTGCTGGTGATCGCCGCGGTGTTCTTCGGGGTCGCCCTGCCGACCGACCCCGAGCGGTGGCTGACGTTCACCTGGGTCTTCCTCCTCGGTGCGATCACCTGCGGTGTTCTGGGGATCGCCCTCAGCGCCCTTCCGCGCAGCGGGCGGAGTGCCACCGCGGTCGTCATCCCGATCGTGCTCGTGCTGCAGTTCATCTCCGGTGTCTTCATCCCGTTCGACACGCTTCCCGAGTGGCTGCAGAACTTCGCCGGGATCTTCCCGCTGAAGTGGATCGCGCAGGGGATGCGCTCGGTGTTCCTCCCCGAGGTCTTCGCCGACGCCGAGCCGGGCGGCTCGTGGCAGCACCCCGAGACGCTGATCGCGCTCCTCATCTGGCTGGTCGTGGGTCTGATCCTCGCCCGACTGACGTTTCGGTGGATTCGCAAGGACGGCTGAGCCTTCCGCCTGACACCGCCCGCCAGCACTGACACAATCGACCTATGCCGGCCTGGGTGATCGTAGGTCTCATCGCGATCGTCTTCGCGCTCATCGCGACCTGGGCCGCGCGGCGCCTGCTCGATCGCCGCATCGGCGAGATCCGGGCGATCATCCTCTCCGTCCTGGTCTTCCTCCTCAGCGCGCCGGTGGCCCTGTGGATGCTGCAGCGGTCGGGTGTCCTCGACGACGACTTCGCCGTCGCGGTCGAGGGTGTCATCGCCCTGGCGTTCCTCGCCCTGACCCTCGGGTGGATGTTCGCCATCGTCGTCGCCGTGGTCATGGCTGTGGAGTTCCTCTGGCCGACACGGGGCTTCCGAAATCCCGTCACCGCGTTCCGCGAGGCGCTCCGCCGCCGCGACCGCGCACGCCGCTACGCGCAGATCGTCGCCATCGGATCGCGGCACGGACTCGGGCTGTACCAGCGCCATCGCCGCGGAGACGGCGACGACCTGCCGACCGCGCTCGTCGCCGCCCTGAATCAGGCGGGCGTGACGTTCGTGAAGCTCGGTCAGGCGCTGTCCACCCGGGAGGATGTTCTCCCGCCCGAGTTCGTCCGGGCTCTCTCGACGCTGCAGATGGACTCGACCGCCATCCCCTGGGCGGAAGCCCAGGCGGCGATCGTGGCCGAATTGGGGCGCCCCCTGGACGACGTGTTCGAGACCGTCGACGAGCGCCCCCTGGCGGCGGCATCCGTGGCCCAGGTGCACGCGGCCACCCTGCTGACGGGGGAGGCGGTCGTGGTCAAGATCCAGCGGCCGCGTGCGCGCGCGCAGGTGACCACCGATCTCGACATCCTCGAGCGGCTCGCTACGGACGCCGAGCGTCGCATGGAGTGGGCGCGTGCCTACGGACTGCGCGCCCTCGTGGTCGAGTTCGCGCGGGCGCTGCGGGAAGAGCTCGACTATCGCGTCGAAGCGGCGAACACCGAGCTGCTGCGGGGAGCCATCGCGCGCTCGAGCGACGCGAAGCTGCTGGTCCCGCAGGTGTACCCGCAGTTCACGACGTCGCGCATGCTCGTCCTCGAGAGGGTGGAGGGGACACCCTTCAGCCGCCTGCTGCCCGGCGACCTCGACCCCGAGCGCGCGGTGGCGATCGCCGACAACGTGGTGGACAGTGTGTTCGAGCAGATCGCCGTCCGAGGCGTCTTCCACGCCGACCTGCACCCGGGGAACCTGGTTCTGCGTGAGGACGACAGTGTCGCGCTCGTCGATTTCGGCGCGATCGGCGTCATCGAGCGCAGCATGCGCCACCTGCTGGTGCCCTTCCTCATCGCGATCCTGAACGAGGATGACATCGCCGCCACCGATGTCGTGCTGCTGCTCTGCGCTCCCGAGCGCGGCACCTCCGCCGACCGGGCCGCGCTCCAGCACGACATCGGCGTGGTGCTGACGCGGATCCACAACGACACCGGCGATGAGAACGTCTTCCGCGCGCTCATCGACGTGCTGCGCGGCCACCGGCTGGCCATGCCGCCGTCGCTTCTGCTGGTCTTCCGTACCCTGGCATCGCTCGAGGGCTCGCTGCGACGGCTGCAGCCGGACTACGACATGGTCGGCCATGCTCTCCAACGCGCGCCTCACACCGCGCGGCTGATGAACTCGCCGCGCGACCTGCTGCTGTCGGCGCAGTCGAACGGCGCGTTGCTCGTCGAGCAGCTCCGACGTCTGCCCCGGCGGATGGAGAACATCGGCCGATCCCTCGAGGACGGCTCGTTCGTCGTTCAGCTCCGCCGCTTCTCCAACCCGACGGAGCGCAGCTGGCTGGACGGCCTGCTCGGTCAGGTGACGGTGACGACCATCGGCATCGCCCTGCTCCTCATGGGAATTCTGCTGGCCGTCGCCAACGGCGGGCCGGAGCTGACGGCCGAAGTGGCCGTCTCGCCGTTCCTCGGGAGCATCGTCGCGCTGGGTGGTTTCCTCCTGCTGCTGCGGAGCCTGCGACGCGCTCTGCGTCTGCGCGGAGACGTGGCCGAGGGGGACGCGCCGGAGGGCGAAGCCTGACGCCTCGCCACGTGTTTGTCCAGCGCGGACGGGTGGAACCGCCACCGCCTAGGGTGGGGGAGCACCCCCGCCCCTCGGAGAAGAGATCGCCCATGAGAAGGATCACCCTCGGCCGCATCGACGCCCCCAATGTCGTTCTCGGAATGATGCGCATCGCCGACAAGACCGACGACGAGATCCGCGCGCTCGTCGCCGCCGCGCGCGACGCCGGGATCGACTTCTTCGATCACGCCGACGTCTACGGCAACGAGCTGCACGGCTGCGAGACTCGCGCCGCCGACGCGCTGCAGCTGTCGCCGAGTGAGCGCGAGAAGATCACGATCCAGACCAAGGCCGGCATCGTGCGCGAAGGCCCGTACTTCGACTTCTCCTACGACCACCTCGTCACCTCTGTGGAGGGGTCGCTGAAGGCGCTGAAGACCGACTACATCGACATCCTGCTCCTGCACCGGCCCGACGCCCTCGTCGAGCCCGAAGAGGTCGCCCGGGCGTTCGACCACCTCGAGAGCGCGGGCAAGGTGCGCGCCTTCGGGGTCTCAAACCAGACCCCGGCGCAGATCGAGCTGCTGAAGACCGCCGTGACCCAGCCGATCGTGGCGAACCAGCTGCAGCTGTCGATCACCCACGCGCCGATCATCGCGCAGGGAGTCGCGGCGAACATGGCGGGCACCGAGCAGTCCGTCGTGCTCGACGGCGGCGGGATCGTCGACTACTGCCGCCTGCACGGCATCACCGTGCAGGCCTGGTCGCCGTTCCAGGCGGGCTTCTTCACCGGCACCTTCCTCGGCTCCCCCGAGTACGCCGAGCTGAACGCCGTCATCGACCGCCTCGCGAAGGCCTACGACGTCCCTGCCATCGCGATCGCGACGGCGTGGATCACGCGGCATCCCGCGAACATGCAGGTGGTGCTCGGCACCACCACCATCGAGCGCGTGCAGGGTGCCGCGCTCGGCTCCGACATCCCCCTCACGCGGGCCGAGTGGTACGAACTGTTCCGTGCCGCCGGCTACCGCGTGCCCTGAACCGCTCTCGAAGGAGGACCCACGTGGTCGCATATCGCTATCTCGGAAACAGTGGACTGAAGGTCTCGGAGATCACCTACGGGAACTGGGTGACCCACGCCTCGCAGGTCGAGGACGACGCCGCCGTGAAGACGGTGCACGCCGCGCTCGACGCCGGCATCACCACCTTCGACACCGCCGACACCTACGCCAACACCGCCGCCGAGGTCGTGCTCGGTAAGGCCCTGGAGGGTCAGCGTCGGGAGTCGCTGGAGATCTTCACCAAGGTGTACTTCCCCACCGGCCCCGGGGGCCCCAATGACACCGGGCTGAGCCGCAAGCACATCATGGAGTCGATCAACGGGTCGCTGAAGCGCCTGGGAACCGACTACGTCGACCTCTACCAGGCGCACCGATTCGACTACGAGACGCCGCTCGAGGAGACGTTCCAGGCGTTCGCCGACGTCGTGCGGCAGGGGAAGGCCCTCTACATCGGTGTGTCGGAGTGGACCGCCGAGCAGCTGCGCGAGGGCCACGCGCTGGCGAAGAGCCTCGGCATCCAGCTGATCTCCAACCAGCCGCAGTACTCCATGCTGTGGCGCGTCATCGAGGGCAAGGTCGTCCCCGCGTCGGAAGAGCTCGGTATCTCGCAGATCGTGTGGTCGCCGATGGCCCAGGGCGTGCTGAGCGGCAAGTATCTGCCCGGCCAGCCCGTGCCCGAGGGCTCGCGCGCGACCGACGAGAAGAGCGGCGCGCAGTTCATCAAGGGGTTCCTCCGCGACGAGGTGCTCGAGGCCGTACAGCGACTGAAGCCGATCGCCGAGCAGGCGGGTCTCACGATGCCCCAGCTCGCGATCGCCTGGGTGCTGCAGAACCCGAACGTCGCCGCGGCCCTCGTGGGCGCATCGCGCCCCGAGCAGCTCGCCGACACGGTCAAGGCGTCGGGGGTGACGCTCGACGCCGACACGATGGCGGCGATCGACACCGCCCTCGGCGACGCGGTCTTCGCCGACCCTGCGCACACCGACGGGGTGTCGCCGAAGAAGCGCCTCACCTGATGCGCAGCGCCGGCATTCTCCTCTTCCGACTCGGCGAGCACCCCGAGGTGCTCATCGCCCACATGGGCGGGCCGTTCTGGGCGAAGAAGGATGCCGGCGCGTGGTCGATCCCGAAGGGGGAGTTCGACCCCGACGCCGAGTCGCCGCTGGAGGCGGCGCGGCGCGAGTTCCGCGAGGAACTGGGCGTCGAAGCGCCCGATGCCGACTACGCCGAGCTGGGGACGTACGCCTACTCGTCGGGGAAGCGGGTGACCGTGTTCGTCGGAGACGGCGCGGGGTTCGATGCTCCGACCTCGGGCTTCGGCGAATTCGAGATGGAGTGGCCCCCGCGGTCGGGCACGCGGGCGATGTTCCCCGAGGTCGACCGGGCGGAATGGGTCGGTTTCGACGTGGCCCGCGAGCGCCTGGTAAGGGGACAGCGCCCCGCCATCGACGCCCTCGAGGCTCGGTTCGCCGAGGTGTGACGCGCCCGCGGGCGCGTGGCGCGTCCGAAACGGCGGGGATCTCGGGTGACACGCCGCGCCGCGGCATCCGTCCCCCGGGGTGTCGGTCGCGTGACCCGCGGTTGCGCACGGCGCGGGGGCGGTGCAACGCGCGCCTACTGGGTGCCGGGTGCCGGGACGGCCGTGCGGGTCGGTTCGGGCTCGGATGCCGACGCGGGATCGACTCCCGGACGCGCGACGACCTGCCCGTCGGGCTCGAGGGTGTACCCGACGTAGGCGACCTCGCCCGGCGAGGCGGCGTCGAACTGCGGTGCGGGGAAGACGAGGGTCTTGGGCAGCGGGGCGAATCCCCAGATCGCCGGATCGAGGCAGACCGTCACCGCCGAAGGGCTGCTCTCCACGATCATGCAGAACCGGTCGTCCTCGGTCGGGCCCGCGCCGACGAGGCGTCCGTAAAGCGTGCCGTAGGGCAGAAACTCGTCGTACACCACGCGGGATGCGACGCCCTCCGCGCCCGGCAGGGTGAGGACCTCGTCTCGCTTACCGTCGAAGTAGAGCTCGTACGGGTTCCGATGAGGCGCGTCGTCATCGAGTGACAGGCGCTCGGAGGCGGCATCGGCGGCGTCCTGCCGAATCGTCGCCAGATCCTCGTTCTCGGCCGGCGCCGGGGTGGTTGAGATCACGAGAGCCCCGGCGACGGCGACCACCGCCGCCCCGACGGTGAGGAGAAGCACGGCGGGTCGGCGAGACCGAGGAGCGGATGCGGCGGCGGCGCCTCCGGCCGGCTGCTCGCCAGCCGGTGTGTCCCCGGCGGGCGCGGTGCCGACCTCCGGCAGGGTGACGGCGGCCTCGACGATCACGTCGCGCCCGATATCGTCCGAGGCGCCCGGCGTCCTCGGGTGCGACTGCGCCGCGTCGCCCGGCGTTCGCCGCTGCGCCGCGGCGGTTTCGAGGACGCGCAGGCGCTGCAGCGCCGCCGGATCGGCGAGGATGTCGGCGTCCGGCCCGTAGGCCCGGCGCTGGAGCGCGCGCAACTCGGCACGCTCGTCGTCGCGCAGGCGGTCGGGCTCCTCTGCCACGGTTCCAGGCTAGAACCGCCGCGCGGCGTCGGGGTCGGTCAGCGTCCGTTCTTGGGGGCCACCGTGACATCCAGCTTCGGATGAGAGCCGAGGGATGACCAGGCGCTCTCCTTCCCCTCGGCGGCGTGCTCGGCGGCGCGCACCGCGCGCTCGTCGGCCCAGGCGTTGAGCACGTGACCCGAGTGGCCGCGCACGTGCTGCAGCACGACGTCGGGGAGGCCCGCCGCGCGTCGCGCGTCGCGCGCCGCGATCAGCTGCTCGAGCAGGTCGCGGTTCTTCGTCGGCGAACCGGTCGACGTCTTCCAGCCGCGACGGCGGTGCCCGTCCATCCACTTCGTGTAGGTGTCGATGGCGTACATCGAGTCGGCCTGCACGATGAGGTCGGCGACCTCGCGATGATCCTCGATCGCGCGCAGCAGCCCGGTCAGCTCGCCGATGTTGTTGGTGCCGAGCGCGATCGAGCCGGCGGCCCAGTGGCCGTCCTCGCCGACCCACGCCCAGCCGGTCGGGCCGGGGTTGCCCTTGCAGGCGCCGTCGGTGGCAACGGTGTAGCTGGTCACCCCGATACGCTACCCGGGCTCGGACCCGCGCCCGCACTCACGGGAAGGCCAGCACCTGGTCGCCCCAGCTCTCCCGCAGCTTCTGATCGAGGTCGGGCACGACCCGGTCGACGGTCTCGATGACGAGGGTCGCCCGTTCGGCGGTGTCGTAGGGCGGCCAGGCTTCGGCGCCCGCGGCGTCCGGGCTCCCGCCCGCGGCGAAGGTGACCCAGCGCTCGCGCATGCGCTCGGAGATCTGCTCTGCCTCACGCCTCCCGCCGAGGCGAAAGGTGATGTCGTGTGCGTTCACCCCGAAGGTTCCCCAGACGTAGGCGAGCTCCGACCCATGCGTCGCCCCGATGCGCAGCAGTTTGAGCATCGGCGTGGCGTGGTCGAAGCGGTACAGCCAGGTCGGTGCGCGGCGGCTGTGACCCTCGGCGACCCAGAGCGTCGGCATGCGGAAGCCGATGTCGCGGGCGATGCCCATGCCGATCGCGTGGTGCCTCACCCCCTCGTAGGCGGCGTGCACCTCGGCACGCGTCGGCACCTCGAGCTCGGGGCGCTCCGCCGAGAGGTCGGCGATCATCCGGTCGATCGACGCGTCGTCCACGGGCAGGAGCGGTGACTTCATCATGCGAAAGAGCGACGCCTCATCGCGGTTCGTGCCGATGAGGAGCGGCACCGCGTGTCCGTCGCCCCGTCCGAGCACGGCGGCGGGAGCCTCGGGGACGAGATCGCCGTCGATGACGGGGGCGAAGGCGATCGTGCCCGGCTCGGCGGCCGGGATCGCGGCGAACACCGCCATCTGCGCGGCGACGATCGCGGCGGGGTCGGCCGCACGCAGCCCTGCGACGTCGGAGACGCCGAGCTCGGTGAGCATACGATCGGCGATCCCTGCAGCACGATCGCCGTCGTAGACGCTCGACGCGGGCGATGATTCGGCGATCGCCCGCCAGAAGAGACCCTCGGCCGCGGGGCTCGTGAGGAGGGTCGTGACGAGGCCGCCGCCGGCCGACTCGCCGAACACCGTCACGCGCTCAGGGTCGCCGCCGAACGCGGCGATGTTGCTCTGCACCCACCGCAGGGCGAGAAGGATGTCGCCGAGCGCCGGATTGGCGGTGAGGCCTTCGTTCGGGAACACCCGGGTGAGATCGAGGAACCCGAGAGCGCCGATCCGGTAGTTGATCGTCACGACCACCGCCCCGGCGCGCGCGAGCGCGGCGCCGTCGTACATCGCCTGGCTGCTTGCCCCGAAGATGTAGGCGCCGCCGTGCAGCCACACCATCACCGGGGCGGGACGCCCGTGCGCGGCATCCGGACTCCAGATGTTCAGCGTCAGGCAGTCCTCGTCGGTGGGGGAGTCGGGGGGAAGCTTCACCGCGGGGGTGTGGCCCTGGGGAGCGGCGGGTCCGAAGGTGCGCGCCTCGACAGGGTCGGTCGACGGCGGGGCGGGTTCGGAGGGTCGCCACCGTCCCTCGCCGGCGGTCGAGAGGGCGTAGCGGATGCCGCGCCAGCGGCGCAGCCCGCCGTCGAGGTCGTCGCCGTGGAAGACGCCTGCGGGCGCGGTGGCGGTGGCGGTGTCTGTCATGTGCTCGGGCTCCTGCCGGTCGATTCCTGCCATTCCGCGACGAGTTCCGGCATCCGCTTCTCGAGGTGGCGGAGGAAGCCGGCCATGTCGCGCGCTCTCTCCACCGATGCCGGGGCGTCGGCGTTGTCGTCGGCGATCGCGTCGATGTCGTCGGCGAGCCGCCCGTACATCGGCGACTGCGAGACGACCATTGACCGCCAGCCGTCGTCGATGAGGTCGAAGCGGGCAACGCGCTCGCCGGGGCGGGACAGGCGGTGCACCATGCGCATCGACTCGAGATAGCGGACCGCTCCCGACACGGCGGCCGGCGAGACCCCCAGGCGCTCGGCGAGGTCCGCGGCGGAGTACCCCTCATCGGGTGAGCCGACCAGGGCCATCATCACGCGGGCGGGCATCCGCGGCATCCCCGCAGCGGCCAGCATCGCGGCAGCCCGTTCCGCGCGCTCGACCCCCGGGTGGGATCTCTCCGGTTCAGCCACCCGTGGCAATCTCTCTGCGTCGCATGAGCATCAGGGTCGACGCTACCCCGACGACGGTGAGGGCGACGAGCCACAGACCGCCGTTCCACGCCACGCCGTCTGCGGCGGGGACGGGGGTCGCCGCGAACGGCGAGAGCGACACGAGGCCGTCGTCGAGTCCGAGAAGCGTGCCGAAGAGGGCGAGCGACACCGCTGCGATGACGAGCACCCACCCGAGCGTCGTGGTGGCGCGGGGGAGCAGGGTGAACACCAGCGCGGTGAGCACCGGGAACACCGCAGCGCCGGCGAGCTGTCCCGCGCCCGCGATCGCCACGTCGGCGAGCAGTGCGGTGTCGCCTCCCCGCGCGAGCAGGGCTGCGGTCGCCGCGACGACTGCCGCCCCGACGATCACGACGATGCCCGCGAGCGCTGTGCCGAGGAAGCCGCCCAGCCACCGCACCCGCGCGACCGGCGTGGCGAGGGTCTGCTCGGCCGTGCCGTGGACCTCTTCCTGCCGTGCGCGTTGCACGGTCTGTACGCCGAAGCAGGCCGCCAGTGCGCCCACCATGACGAAGAAGGTGATGAGGAGCCCCTGGTCCATCGAGCCCTCCGCGGCGAGGCGGTCGAGCAGGGCGGTGACGGCGGGGTTCTGCGTCGCGACCTCGTCGATGACCTCGCCGAGGGAGGTGGCGAGGGCGCCGACGACGGCGGCGCCGACGGCCCACGCGACGAGCGAACCTGCGCTCAGACGGACCGCGAGACCGAAGGGATGGGAGAGGAGTGCGGATGCCGCGGCGCGGCCCGACCGCGGGGCGATGACCCCCGCACCGAGATCGCGGGTCGCCTGGAGCGCGAACGCGCCGCCGATGAGCGCCGCTGCCGCGACGACGCAGAGGAGAAGCGGGGAGAGGTCGTCGTCGGCGAACGGTCGGACGTTCTCGGCCCATGCGAAGGGCGACAGCCACGCGAGGCCCGAGCTCTCCATGCGCGTGAGGTCGTCGGAGGCGGTTCCGAGGGCGTTGCCGACGCCCGCGACGAGGAAGGCCGTGAGGATGACGGCGACCGAGACCGAGTTGGCCGCCCGTGCACTGCGGAACAGCTGCGAGGTGAGGAGTCCCATGCCGAGGAATACCGATGAGGCCGCCGCGAGCGTCGCGCCGAGCGCGAGGCCGCCGGCGGCCGGAAGACCGGCGATGAGGAAGGCGGATGTCGTGGCGATCCCGAGCAGGAGGCAGGCGACGACGCCGTGCACGACGGTGGCCAGGAACGGTGCGTGCCGGCCCGCCGGCGTCGCCGAGACGGCGTCGGCGCGGCCGGATTCCTCTTCGGCGCGCACGTGGCGCACGGCGAGGAAACTCGCCATCAGTGCCCCGAGCAGAACGAGGAACGGCAGGATCGTGAAGACGAGGAACGCGCCCTCGCTCGAACCAGATGGAAGCCCCCGGAAGAGCAGGATGACCGGATTGGCCACGGCGACGGCGAGGAGGGTCTGGCGCTCCACGCCGTGCCGAACGCCTCGGCGACGCCGGCGGCCGACGCGGCGCAGAGGGCGGCGGTGGCGAGGATCCAGACGAGCAGCTGCATCCCGTCACGTCGGAGGCGCTGACCGAGGAGGATCACGAGCGCTCCCCGTCGGCGCGGACGTCGTCGCCGTAGTGGCGGAGGAACAGCTCCTCCAGGCTGGGCGGCTCGACGCGAAGGCCCTCGACACGGAGGCGCGCGAGCTCGGGGAGGACGTCGGGCACCTGGTCGCTGTCCACGGTGAAGCGGACGCGCCCGCTGTCCGCCTCGAGATCGTGGACGGCGGTCATCGGCGGAAGGGGTCCGTCCGGCGCCGTGAACGACACCGAGGTCCGCGTCAGGTGCCGGAGATCCGCCAGGGTGCCGGACTCGACGATCCGGCCCGCGCGGATGATCGAGACGTGGTCGCAGACCTGCTCGACCTCGGGGAGGATGTGGCTCGAGAGGAGCACCGTCGCGCCGTCCGCCCGAACCCGCTGCAGTTCGGATCGGAACACCAGCTCCATGAGCGGGTCGAGGCCGCTCGTGGGCTCATCGAAGATGTACAGATCCGCGGGCACGGCGAAGGCGGCGATGAGAGCGACCTTCTGCCGGTTGCCCTTGGAGTACGTGCGGCCCTTCTTCCGTGGGTCGAACTGGAAGACCCGGCACAGCCTCTCCTTCTCCGCCCGATAGCGTTCGTCGCGGGCGCTCGCTCCCCGCAGCCGGCTGAGGAAGTCGATCGCCTCGCCGCCCGTCAGGTTCGGCCAGACGCTGACATCACCTGGTACGGAGGCGACCCGGCGGTGCAGGCGCGTCGCGTCGCGCCAGGGATCGCCGTCGAAGACCGTGGCGTCTCCGGACGTGCGGCGCGCGAGCCCGAGCAGGATGCGGATGGTCGTGGACTTGCCGGCGCCGTTGGGCCCGAGGAACCCGTGCACCTGACCGGCGGACACGGTGAGGTCGAGCCCGTCCAGGGCGGCCACGCGGCCGTATCGCTTGACGAGGCTCCGCGTGCGCACGATCTCGGTCATGGGCCAGACGCTACACATGTTTCACGAATTTGTGAATAGCCTGCCGAGTGATAGCGCAGTGTATACCGGCGGACGCTCGTTGTCCGGTCTCGATGCCGTAACCCGCGCCATGTGTATACACTGGGCGTGTTCACGAGGAGGTACTGTGCGGGCAAGCGATCGGGCGTACGCGACCCTCCTCGACGAGATCCAGCAGGGGGTCCTCGCTCCCGGCACCGTCCTCGGCGAGGTGGAGCAGTCCACGCGCCTCGGTGTGAGCCGCACGCCGTTGCGCGAAGCGCTCGCGCGACTGGTCGCCGACGGACTGGTCGTGCAGCAGTCGCCGCGCATGACGGTGGTGGCGCCGATCGACTCCGACGACATCCGCGCCCTCTTCGAGGTGCGCCGTGCCCTTGAAGAGACGGCGGCGCGTGCCGCCGCCCGCAGTCACCATCGCCGTCGCTTCGCCGAGCTGGCGCAGCGCTTCGCCGAGGTCGACGTCAGCAGCGCCGAAGCTCGCGAGGAGTACTACGCCCTCATCGCGCGGTTCGACGCCGCCCTCGACGAGGCGCACGGCAACGACTACCTCGCCGCGGCCCTCCGCACCGTCCGCACCCACCTAGTGCGGGTGCGCAGGCTCGCCCGCGAGCACACCGGCCGCCTCGCGGCATCCGTCTCGGAACACCATCTGATCGCGCAGGCGATCGCCGACGGGGACCCCGACCTCGCCGCCCATGCCACCCACGTTCACCTCCACCACGCGCTCTCGCACGTGATCGCATCCCCCCGCACCCAGCAAGGAGCAGCATGACCGTCACGCACCACCTGCGCGTCCACCGCAGCGACGAACACCTCGCCCGTGAGGGACAGCTCGCCTGGCACGTCGCCGAGGTCGCCGCCGATCCCGTCGAGGTCGACGCCGAGACGACCGACATGATCATCAACCGGATCATCGACAACGCCGCCGTGGCGGCCGCCTCGCTCACCCGGGCGCCCGTCAGCGCCGCACGCCAGCAGGCGCTCGACCACGCGGTGTCGGTCGGCGGCGACGGTGCGACGATCTTCGGGTGCGCGCTGGAGCGGCGGACGAGCCCCGAGTGGGCGGCGTGGGCGAACGGGGTCGCCGTCCGCGAGCTCGACTACCACGACACCTTTCTCGCCGCCGATTACTCCCACCCGGGCGACAACATCCCGCCGATCCTCGCCGTCGCCCAGCACGTCGGCGCCGACGGGCGCGCGCTGCTGCGCGGGATCGCCACGGGCTACGAGATCCAGATCGACCTCGTGCGGGCGATCTGCCTGCACAAGCACAAGATCGACCACGTCGCCCACCTCGGTCCCTCGGCGGCCGCGGGAATCGGCACGCTGCTCGACCTGCCGGTCGAGACGATCTACCAGGCCGTCGGCCAGGCCCTGCACACCACGACGGCGACCCGGCAGTCGCGCAAGGGCGAGATCTCCACCTGGAAGGCCCACGCCCCGGCGTTCGCCGGGAAGATGGCGGTCGAAGCCGTCGACCGCGCGATGCGCGGCGAGACGTCGCCGTCGCCGATCTACGAGGGCGAGGACGGCGTGATCGCCTGGATGCTCGACGGCCCCGATGCGTCGTACGACGTGCCGCTTCCCGCGGCGGGGGAGCCCAAGCGCGCGATCCTCGACTCGTACACCAAGGAGCACTCCGCCGAGTACCAGGCGCAGGCCTGGATCGACCTGGCGCGCAAGCTCCACGGCGAGCACCCGGCTGCCGCAGATCCGGCGCAGGTGGCGTCGATCGTGCTGCACACCTCGCACCACACCCACCACGTGATCGGGTCGGGCGCGAACGACCCGCAGAAGTACGACCCCACCGCGTCGCGCGAGACCCTGGATCACTCGATCCCGTACATCTTCGCGGTCGCGCTGCAGGATGGCGGGTGGCACCACGTCGACTCGTACACCCCCGAACGTGCGGGCCGCGAGGACACCGTCGCGCTGTGGCGGAAGATCACGACCGCCGAGGATGCCGAGTGGACCCGCCGGTACCACTCCGACGACCCGAACGAGAAGGCCTTCGGCGGTCGCGTCGTGATCACGCTCACCGACGGCACGGTGATCGAGGACGAGATCGCCGTCGCCGGCGCGCATCCGCTCGGGGCGCGACCCTTCGCGCGCGAGGACTATGTGCGGAAGTTCAGGCTGCTCGCCGAGCCGGTGCTCGCGCCGGAGGAGATCGAGCGCTTCCTCGGACTGGTGGAGCGCCTGCCCGAGCTGACCGCCGACGAGGTGCGACAGCTGTCGATCATCGCGAAGCCCGGGGTGCTGGCCACCGCGCCCGCACCGAAGGGGCTGTTCTGATGCTGTACTCCACCGTCCCCGCCCACGAGAAGCGCCGGGCATTCCGCGAGCGGCTCGCCACGGGCGAGATGCTGCGGTTCCCCGGCGCCTTCAATCCGCTGTCGGCACGCCTCCTCGAGCGGAAGGGCTTCGAGGGTGTCTACATCTCGGGGGCGGTGCTCTCCGCCGACCTCGGTCTGCCCGACATCGGGCTCACCACCCTCCCCGAAGTCGCCGGGCGGGGTCAGCAGATCGCCCGCATGACCGACCTCCCGGCGCTCATCGACGCCGACACCGGCTTCGGCGAGCCGATGAACGTCGCCCGCACCATTCAGACCCTCGAAGACGCCGGCATCGCCGGCATGCACATCGAAGACCAGGTCAACCCGAAGCGGTGCGGGCACCTCGACGGCAAGTCGGTCGTCGATGAGGACACGGCCGTCAAGCGCATCCGCGCAGCGGTGGATGCGCGGCGCGACCCGAACTTCCTCATCATGGCGCGCACCGACATCCGTGCGGTGGAGGGACTGGATGCCGCGATAGACCGCGCCCGCGCGCTCGTCGACGCCGGGGCCGACGCGATCTTCCCCGAGGCGATGCGCGACCTGTCGGAGTTCGAGGCCGTGCGCCGGGCGATCGACGTGCCGATGCTGGCCAACATGACCGAGTTCGGCAAGAGCGATCTCTTCTCGGTGTCGCAGCTGCGCGACGTCGGGGTCAACATCGTCATCTGGCCGGTGTCGCTGCTGCGGATCGCGATGGGGGCGGCGTCGCGGGCTCTCGATACGCTCGTGGACCAGGGGCACTTGACCTCCAAGCTCGGGGAGATGCAGCACCGGGCCGACCTGTACGACCTCATCGATTACGAGCAGTACGCCCACTTCGACCAGGACATCTTCACCTTCCAGATCGAGCGATAGGAGATCGCGTGACCGACATCAAGAAGGGCCTCGCCGGCGTCGTCGTGGACTACACGGCGGTCTCGAAGGTCAATCCCGAGACCAACTCGCTGCTGTACCGGGGGTATCCCGTGCAGGAGCTCGCCGCGACCCAGCCCTTCGAGGCCGTCGCCTACCTGCTGTGGAACGGCGAGCTGCCGACCGAGGTCGAGCTCGCCAGACTCCGGGCGACCGAGCGCTCCTACCGCGTGCTCCCGGCCGACGTCCGGGCCGGGATCGACCTGGTGCCGCTCGATGCGCACCCGATGGACGAGGTGCGCACGGCCCTGAGCCTGATCGGTGCGCGTGACCTCGCCGGCAGCGGCTCGGTCCTCGACGCGAGCGGTTCTGCTGCGGAGAACCTCTCGCGCAGCATCCGTCTCTTCTCCGTCCTCCCGGCCATCGTCGCCTACGGTCAGCGGCGCCGGCGGGGTCAGCAGCCCGTCGCGCCGCGCGACGACCTCGACTACGCGGCGAACTTCCTCTGGATGACCTTCGGCGAAGAGGCCGACCCGGTCGTCGTCGACGCGTTCAACCGGTCGATGATCCTGTACGCCGAGCACTCGTTCAACGCCTCGACCTTCACCGCGCGGGTGATCGCCTCGACCCTCAGCGACCTGTACTCCGCCGTCGTCGGCGCGGTCGGGGCACTGAAGGGGCCGCTCCACGGCGGGGCGAACGAGGCCGTGCTGCACATCTTCGACGAGATCGGCGCGGCCGAGAACGTGGTGCCGTGGCTGGATGCGGCGCTCGCCGAGAAGCGCAAGATCATGGGCTTCGGTCACCGCGTGTACAAGCGCGGCGACTCGCGGGTGCCGACCATGAAGGCGGCGCTCGACACCCTCGTCGCGCACTACGACCGGCCCGATGTGCTCGCGCTCTACGAGACGCTCGAGTCGGAGTTCGTCTCACGCAAGGGCATCTACCCGAACCTCGACTATCCGTCGGGTCCGGCGTACAACCTGATGGGCTTCGACACCCTCACCTTCACGCCGCTGTTCGTCGCGGCGCGGATCGTCGGGTGGACGGCGCACGTCATCGAGCAACTGGGCGCGAACGCCCTCATCCGCCCGCTGTCGGAGTACAACGGTCCCGACGAGCGGCACATCGAGGGGTACGTACCCGACGACGCCGTCCTCTCCGCCGCCGAGCGCCCGGAGGAGTCGGCCGGGTGAGCATCTGGTTCGGCGATGTCGCCGCCGTCGACCTCGATGCGATGGCGTCCGGCACGATGATCGAGAACCTCGGCATCGAGATCGTCGAGGTGCGGGATGACGCGCTGGTCGGCCGGATGCCGGTGGACCACCGCACGACGCAGCCGGCGGGAGTGCTCCACGGCGGGGCCTCGGTGGCGGTCGCCGAGACGCTGGCGTCGTGGGCGGGGTACCTCGCTGTGGACCGGGAGAAGTTCCACGTCGTGGGGCAGGAGATCAACGCGAACCATCTGCGTCCGGTGTCGTCGGGGTGGGTGACGGCGACGGCGTCGCCGGTGCATCTCGGACGGCGCGCGCACGTGTGGGAGATCCGGATCGTGGACGACGCGGACCGGCTGGTCTGCATCTCTCGCTGCACCCTCGCGGTGATCGAGCAGCGGAGCTCGTACGCCACCCCGGACCGGAGGATGGCGCTGTGACCACGGCGGTGATCGTCGACGCGGTGCGGACGGTGGCCGGGCGTGGGAAGCCGGGCGGCGCGCTGTCGGAGGTGCACCCGGTGGATCTCGCCGCGGGCGTGCTGGAGGGCCTGCTCGAGCGGAACGGGCTGGAGTCGGCGCAGGTCGACGATGTGATCCTCGGATGCGTGAGCCAGATCGGCGATCAGGCGATGAACATCGCCCGGCAGGCGGTGCTCGCTGCGGGGTTCGACGAGTCGGTTCCGGCGACGACGATCGACCGCCAATGCGGGTCGAGCCAGCAGGCGGTGCACTTCGCCGCGCAGGGCGTGATCGCCGGGGCGTACGACGTCGTCATCGCCGGGGGAGTGGAGTCGATGAGCCGCGTGCCGCTCGGGTCGTCGCGCCAGGGCGGGTCGCCGTCATCCGGTCTTTTGGCTCGCTATCCCGACGGACTCGTGAACCAGGGGGTCTCGGCGGAACTCATCGCGCAGAGGTGGGGGTTGTCGCGAGAAATGCTGGACGAGTTCGCGGCGGAGTCGCACCGGCGCGCCGCGACGGCGTGGGCCGAGGGGCGATTCGCGTCGCAGGTGATCCCGGTGGCGGGAGTCGAAGCCTCGACGGACGAGACGGTGCGGGCGGGGACGACGGCCGAGAAGCTCGCGGCGCTCGGGCCGGCGTTTCGCACCGAGGAGCTCGCCGACCGCTTCCCCGAGCTGTCGTGGCAGATCACGGCGGGCAACTCGTCGCCGTTGACCGATGCCGCGTCGGCGGTGCTGATCATGAGCGAGGAGCGGGCGCTCGCGCTCGGGCTGACGCCCCGCGCCCGATTGCACTCCTTCGCCGTGGTCGGCGACGACCCGCTCATGATGCTGACCGGGCCGATTCCGGCGACGAGGCGGATCCTCGAGCGGAGCGGGCTGTCGGTCGACGACCTCGACGTGTACGAGGTGAATGAGGCGTTCGTGTCGGTGCCGCTCGCTTGGCTGGCAGAGGTCGGTGCCGACCCGGCGAAGCTGAACCCGTGGGGCGGGGCGATCGCCCTCGGTCACGCGGTCGGAGCGTCGGGCACGCGACTGATGGGGACGATGCTGGCGTACCTCGAAGCCACAGGCGGTCGGTACGGCCTGCAGACCATGTGCGAGGGCGGCGGCATGGCCAACGCGACGATCATCGAGCGTCTCGGTTGACGCTCGCGCAGTTCGCGCAGCCGTTCCGGGCGCCATTCGCGCGAGTGCGGCGTTGAGGGTGTCCAAGCCCTTGCTGCGCCCCGAGCGTCGAGCCCGCGAGAGCGAGCTGCTTCGGTAGTCTGCGCGGATGACATCGACGACGAAGCCGCTCCCGCTCCTCGTCTGGGGCGCCCTCGGTGCCGCCGCGGCTGTGATCGGACTCCTGCCGTGGCTCGTCACCGGGGGAGCGCTGCCGCTGCAGAATCTGGGCGTCACGCCGGACCAACCCCCCGTCCTCCTCCCGGTCAGCCAGTACTACCTCACATCGATCGTCGCCCTCCTCGTCGTCGGGGCGGCCCTCGCGGGCCTCGCGGCGAGAATCCTCGGCCGTCGACGGCCGCGCTTCGGCGGTCTCCTGCTCATCGCCGGGGTCCTCGCCGTGCAGATCGTCGCCGCGTGTCAATCGTTGCTGACGACGCGAGCGCTCCTCGAGCGATCCTCGCGCGCCGACGTCTACCTCTTTCTCGTCGGAGCCGTCATCGCAGTCTCGGTCCTGACCGGTGCGCTTGTGCTGTGTCTCATCGCCTTCGCGCCGGTTCCCGGCGCGACGATAGGCCTCTCGCTCGTGGCGCTGGTGACGGCGTCGTGGGTCGGCGTCGCGCTGCGCGACATCCTGACCTTCGGTCCGGATCCTGCGACCACCGTTGCCCTGTTCGTCTTCCGTTGGCTTCCGGCCGTTCTCATCGGGTGTGCGATCGCGTGGTGCGGCTTCGGCACCGTCGGGCGGGTGGCGGCGGTGGTCGTCAGCCTCGCCGCCCTGTGGATCGGGCCTGCCTTCTTCACGGCGGTGTCCGCGGCAGCCGGAACTCGCGTGCTCGCGCCGTATCCCGGTGAAATGGCGGCTTACGGCGTGGAGGTGTTCCGTATGGCACTCACGAATCCCGAGATCGTGCTGCCTCCGATCGTCCTCGCTGCCATCATCGGTGTCCTGGGCGCGCTCCTCGTCCCGGTGCTCCGGCGGCGACGGTCTGGACCGCCCGAGGGTGACGCGAGCCGCGCGACCTCGGCCGACGCATCCCGCTCGACCGTGTGAGCGAGACGGGAATGCCGGCATCCGAATACATCTCATCGATCCGGTCGCGGATCGGGAACGACCTGCTCCTCCTGCCCGGCGTCACCGCCGTCATCCGAGATGACGATCGGATGCTGCTGGCCCGGCACGCCCACTCGGGAACGTGGAGCCTCGTCGGCGGGGCCGTCGAACCCGGCGAGGAACCTCTCGAGGCCGTCATGAGAGAGGTGCGCGAAGAGCTCGATGCCGAGATCGATGTGACGGGCATCGTCGGCGTCTACGGCGGTGAGCCTCTGATGGTCACCTATCCGAACGGCGACCGCGTCGGCTACGTCACGACCGCGTACGAGTGCGTGCTGCGGACGCCGCCCACGCCGGACGGCGTCGAGCTGGTCGAGATCGGATGGTTCGCGCGACGCGACATCGCTTCGCTCGACCGTCGTGGCTGGATAGACCGGGTGATCGCCGACGTCAGGGGTTGAGCAGGTCGGTCTCGGCGATCAGGTCAAGGCGAGTGAGAAGAAGATGGCCCGAGCTCTCGATGACGCCGAAGGCGTGCGCGGTCACGAGCATCGCGATGAGCGAGACCGCGAGGATCGCCGGCAGGGCGTAACGACGTCGGATGGTCAGTGCGACGACGAGGACCGCCGTGAGGATTGCGATGGTCTGCCCCGCGACGGTCGCGGCGTGCATGCGGAACGCCGAGTCGACGGTCAATGCCCCGTACCCGTTGAAGATCGCCGAGACCGCGAACGGGATGACGAGCACGCCCACAACGAACACGATGCCTCGGCTGACAGGGCGCCGCGGCGGCGCCATGGCGGCCGGCTCGACCGTCGACTGCTGCGTCATGGTGCGACCCTAGCCGCCGGACCTCTGCGAGGCCAGGGTTCGGAACCCGGCGGTGGACGGCGAGCCTGTCGCCCGACGGATCGTGCGCGCCGCCGTCCCCAACTCCTCTCCGCCGCGCGGATCGCTCGCCCGAAGCGGGCTTCTCGGCGGTCGAAGGCGGAATCTGAGGAGCTATGCCGACGCCGTCGTCCCTAACTCCTGCAGATCCAGCGCGAAACCAGGAGACTCGGGGCTGCGGCGCCCAACGAGGCGCGAGTTGCAGGAGCTCGGGACGTCGCCCGCCGCCCACGGAGGCGGCTCAGCCCCGTGGTGGGGTCGATTGCGGCGTCGCGCCAGCCCATTACGGGGGTGTCATCGACGCTTGGTAGCGTTCCCGCATGCGCGACTCCGACCTCGACCGCATCGCCGTCGGCTACCGACGGTTCGCCGACCTCGAAGCCAGCGGCACCTCGCCGATCTACGAGGACTGGGCGCGCGCGATCGCGGATGACCCCGAGATCCTCGCGCTCCTCGCCGAACTGCCGCGGCGCAAGCAGCAGCCGCACCTGATCTTCGCCTGCGCGCGCCTGCTCGGCGCGCCCGTCGGGCCGTTCCCGCCGCTCCGAGAATGGATGCTCGCCCACTGGCCGGAGCTCCGCGCGGAGGCGCTCGTGCGCGCGACGCAGACGAACGAGGCGGGGCGGTGCGCGGTGCTTCTGCCCGTGCTCTCGCGGTTGCTCGGTCCGCTCGCCCTCATCGAGGCCGGCGCGTCGGCGGGGCTCACCCTCTACCCCGATCGCTACAGCTACCGCTATGACGTCGGCGGCGACGTGCGCGCGCTCGACCCGGCTGACGGCCCGAGCAGTGCCATCCTCGAATGCACGATCGACGAGCCGAGCGTTCCCGAGAGGCTCCCCGATGTCGTCTGGCGGGCGGGAATCGACCTCAACCCGCTCGATATCACCGACCCCGCCGCCCTCACCTGGCTCGAGACGCTCATCTGGCCCGAGCACGATCATCGTCGTCGGCGCCTGGACGCCGCAGCGGCGATCGCCGCGGCCGACCCGCCGCACCTCGAGCAGGGCGACATCCTCGAGCGTGTTCCCGATCTCGTTGCCCGCGCGCCGCGCGACGCGCGCGTGGTCGTCTATCACAGCTCGGTCGTCATGTACCTCGATGCCGAGCGCCGTGCCGCCTTCGCCGACCTCATGCGCAGCCTCGACGACGTCACCTGGGTGAGCAACGAGGGGTCGGACGTCTTCGCCGAGATCACCACGAAGGCGGGGGTGGATGCCGGTGGGCGCAACATCCTCGCGGTGAACGGCGAACCGCTCGCCCTCGCGGGCACGCACGGGCAGAGCTACGAGGCGATCCTCGGCGCGGCGCTCAGGGTCTGAACCTCGCACCTGCGGAGATTCGCGCTCACGCGGACCATCCGGGCACAATCCATCCGCGGGAAGGCGGAAAATCCGCGCGGGCGCGGCGGCCGTGGCGCGGCTCAGTCCCGCAGGTAGACCGTGGTGGGGTCGATCTCGGCCAGGAACGCCGCGATGTGATCGCGCGCCTCGTCCTCGGAGAGCGCAGCGCCGTCGGTTCGGCCGATGGCGAAGCCGTACCCGGGGTTGGGGCCACTGAGCCACGCGAACTGATTTGCGCCGTCGCGCAGGCTCCACTCGAAGGTTTCGCCTCGGACGATCAGACCACGGCCCTCACGCACGACGCTCCGGCGTCCGTCCGCGCACCAGCGACGGCAGGCGGTGATCGATCAGGGTGAGGATGATCGCCAGCACGATGCCGATCGCCAGCACCACGAGAGAGTTCACGATCGACGCCGTGAGCCCGATCTCGCTGACGTCGAGGAACGGGTAGGGATACCACCCGGTGACCGCGCCGTGGACGAACGTGTAGACCAGCCACAGCACCGGCCAGATGAAGGCGAGAAGCGTCGTCCGCCATGCGATCCGGGGACGCGGGCCGAAGATCAGCCACCCGATGAGGGTCGCCCAGGGCGCGATGTAGTGGAACCCGATCGTTGCAACGAGGGCCCACCCCTGCGGGTCGACGAGCCGTGCGAGCACGGTCTCGTAGACGAGACCCGTGATGATGATGCCAAGGAGCGCGTCCATCCGGAGAACCTGCCAGACCCTGCCGTCGCGATGGACGCTCAGAGCAAGGGCGATCGAGGTCCCGAGGACGAACAGGTTGCTCTGGATCGTGAAGAAGCTGAACAGCCTCACCAGGCGCGTGCCGATGGGCCCCGTCGCATTCGACCCCGAATTCGCGTCCTGACCCCCGGTGAAGATCAACACGATCTGGATGACCAGGGCGATCGCGACGATCACCGCGATCGTTCCGTACCAGGCTCGGGCGACCCGCACCCCGGTGCTCTGCTTCTGCTCGACGGTCACGGCCACGACCTCCCCATTTCCGAGGCCATCCCCAGACCCCGGGCCAGCGTATCGGCGCGGGCGCGGGCGAGGTGGGAGGTGGGGACGCGTTGTGGCGCAGCGGCTGGGTGCGGGTGTGTCGTTTCGTCTCGCTGCGCTCGCTCAACGACCGGTGGGTCCGAAGTGCGTTTCGTCTCGCTGCGCTCGCTCAACGGCCGGGGCGCGGAACTACACCCGCTGTAAGCGATTGCGGGGATGCGGCAACAAACACCGGCCCGCACACGAAGACCCGCAACGTTAAGGCTTTCTCATGATGTAAGCGCTTGCAAACAGAACGCTTTCCCAGGTACCGTCGCCGGGAGTCCCATCCGCACGTCGCCGTGCCACCCCCCTCAGGAGCCCCGTGTCGAAGTCGACCTCCTCCCGTGTCCGCCGCGTTCTGGCCGCCGTCACCGGCGCCGCGCTCGTCCTCACCGGGAGTGTCGCCCTGACCCCCGCCGCGACCGCCGCGACTCCGCCTGACGACGCGCGCACCGTCGCCCTCGTCGGCTCGCTGCAGTCCGAGCTCGGGTGCTCCGATGACTGGCAGCCCGACTGCGCCGCCACTGAACTGGCCCTCACCGACACCGAGGGCGTGTACTCGGCGGAGTTCGAGGTGCCCGCCGGCAGCTACGAGTACAAGGTCGCCCTCAACGACGCGTGGGACGAGGCGTACGGTCTCGACGGCGGCGCCGACAACATCCCTCTCACCATCGCCGGCCCCACGACCCTGCGCTTCACCTTCGACGACACGATCGACCGGGTGGGCCTCGAAGCACTCAGCCTCCGCGACGGATACGACGATGCGGATGACGCTCTCATCGCGTCGCCGGTGCGTCAGCCGGGCAGCGACGAGCAGTTCTACTTCGTCATGACCGACCGGTTCGCCAACGGCGATCCCTCGAACGACACCGGAGGCTTCGACGGCGACCGCCTCGCGACCGGTTTCGACCCGACCGACAAGGGCTTCTTCCACGGCGGCGACATCGCGGGCCTCCGCTCGAACCTCGACTACATCGAGGGTCTCGGCACGAGCGCCATCTGGTTGACCCCGAGCTTCGCCAACCGCCCGGTGCAGGGCGAGGGCGAGAACGCCAGTGCCGGGTACCACGGCTACTGGGTCACCGACTTCACCCGCATCGACCCACACCTGGGTACCAACGAAGAGCTCGAGGCCCTCATCGCCGAGGCCCACGACCGAGGCATCAAGGTCTACTTCGACATCATCACCAACCACACCGCCGATGTGATCTCGTACGAGGAGGGCCAGTACTCCTACGTCGACCAGGCGACCTCGCCCTACCTCGACGCAGCGGGCAACGCCTTCGACCCGGCCGATTTCGCGGGCGGCGACACCTTCCCCGAGCTCGACCCCGCGACATCCTTCCCCTACACCCCGGTCATCGCCGAGGCGGATCAGACCGCCAAGACGCCGGCGTGGCTGAACGACCCGACGCTTTACCACAACCGCGGCGACTCGACCTGGTCGGGCGAGTCGGTCACCTACGGCGACTTCTCGGGGCTCGACGACCTCATGACCGAGCACCCCACGGTCGTCAACGGCTTCGTGCAGGTGTACCAGGACTGGATCGACCTCGGCATCGACGGCTTCCGCATCGACACCGCCAAGCACGTGAACTTCGAGTTCTGGGAGACCTGGTCCGAAGAGGTTCTCGACTACGCCCACGCGCAGGGCAAGCCCGACTTCTTCATGTTCGGCGAGGTCTACGACGCCGACCCGGTGAAGCTCTCGCCGTACGTCCGCGACACCGACATGAACAGCGTGCTCGACTTCGCCTTCCAGTCGTCGGCCATCAGCTTCGCCGCGGGCAACAGCGCCAAGGGGCTGCAGAGCCTGTACGCCGGCGATGACCGCTACACCACCCCCGACAGCTCGGCGACGGCGCTGCCCACCTTTCTCGGCAACCACGACATGGGCCGGGTGGGCTACTTCCTGAAGAACACGGATGACGCGCTGGCGCGCGACCTTCTCGCTCACGAGCTGATGTTCTTCGGCCGCGGCCAGCCGGTGGTCTACTACGGCGACGAGCAGGGCTTCGCCGGCGCCGACCCCGGAAACGACAAGAGCGCCCGCCAGAGCCTCTTCGCCAGCCAGGTCGCCGAGTATCAGGAGCAGACCCTCCTCACCGGCGAGACCGCGGGCTCGGTCGACCGCTTCGACACCGACGCCCCGGTCTACACCCACATCGCCGCGCTGTCGCAGCTGCGAGAGGACCACCCGGCGCTGTCGACCGGGGCGCAGATCGAGCGGTACGCCGACAACGGCGCGGGCGTCTACGCCTTCTCGCGCGTCGACCGCGATGAGAAGACCGAGTACCTCGTGGCGCTCAACAACACCACGGCCGACAAGACGATCGAGGTGACGACCCTGACCGCGGATGCCTCGTTCGCGCCGATCTACGGTACCGACCAGGGCCTCACGACCGATGCCGCCTCGGCGACCTCGGTCACCGTCCCCGCCCTCTCGGCGGTGGTCTATCGCGCCGACACGACCGTCACCGCCCCCGAGGCGGCCCAGGATATCTCGGTGTCGGCCCCCGCACCGGGCGCGGCGCTGTCGGGTCAGATGGCGATCGGAGCGGATGTCGCCGATGCGACCTGGCAGGAGACGAGCTTCGCCTGGCGGGTCGTCGGATCCGACGAGTGGACCTCGCTCGGCACGGCCGAAGACACCGATCCTCGCGTCTTCCACGACATCCGCGGCCTCGATGCGGGCACGCTGGTCGAGTACCGCGCGGTCAGCGTCGACGCGGCGGGCCAGCGTTCGGCGGCGTCGACCTACGCCTCCGTCGGCAACGCCGTGACGCTCGAGGCGCCCGAGGTTCCCGAGTCGCCGATCGACATGGTGACCGTGCCCGGAAGCCTCAACTCCGAAATGGGCTGTGCGGGCGACTGGGCCCCCGGCTGCGAGGCGGCGAAGCTCACCCTCGGTGCCGACGGCATCTGGAAGGGCACCTTCGACCTTCCGGCAGGGGACTACGAGTACAAGGTCGCCCTCAACGGATCGTGGGACGTCAACTACGGCGCGAACGGCGTGCTCGACGGGACGAACATCGCCATCACCCACGCCGGTGGTCCGATCACGTTCTACTTCAACCCGCGGTCGAACATCGTGCAGTCCACCGCCGAGGGTCCGATCGTGACGGTCCCCGGGTCGATGCAGGACGAGCTCGGGTGCGCCGGCGACTGGGCGCCGGACTGCCTCGCCACCCTCATGGCCGACGGCGACGGTGACGGCGTCTACGAGTTCACGACCGATCAGATCCCCGCCGGCGCCTACGAGGCGAAGGTCGCGCACGGCCTGAGCTGGGACGAGAACTACGGGGTCGGGGGAGCGCCGGGCGGCGGCAACTACAGCTTCAGCGCCGCGGACGGTGAGCTCATCGTCTTCCGCTACACCCTCGACACCCACCTGCTCGAAATCGAGGTGACGAACCCGCCGCTCGCGGGCACCGGTGAGCTCCGTGCGCACTGGATCGACGAGAACACCCTCGCCTGGCCGCGTGACCTCGGCGCGGACGCCGCCGACGCGACCTGGCAGCTGCACGCCTCGCCCGCGGCATCCCTCGCTCTCGAAGACGATGAGATCGTCGGCGGCGACGCGTTCGATCTGACCGTGATCGACGGTGGACTGACCGAGGATCAGCAGGCGCGGTTCCCGGCGCTTGCCGGCTTCGTCGCGCTCGGACTCTCGGATGCCGACGCCGCGGCGCTGCTCCAGGGGCAGCTGATGGTGTCGCAGCGGGGTGCCGACGGCGCAGTTGCCGCGTTCACGGGTGTGCAGATCCCCGGTGTGCTCGACGACCTGTACGCCGGCGCGGTCGCCGACGTCGACCTCGGCGTGACCTTCGACGGCGACGTGCCGACCTTCCGCCTCTGGGCGCCGACGGCGCAGTCCGCGACGCTTCTGACCTGGGACGCCGAGGGCGACCCGGCCGACGCCGAGCGTCACGAGGCCGAGTGGGACGCGGCATCCGGGGTCTGGACCGTTGAAGACGGCAGCGCCCTCGCCGGAGACGAGTACCTCTGGGAGGTCGTCGTCTACGCGCCCTCGACCGGCGCGATCGAGACCAACCAGGTCACCGACCCGTACTCGGTCGCGCTGACCCTCAACTCGACGGCGTCCGTCGCCGTGGACCTCGCCGCCGACGACTGGCGCCCCGAGGCGTGGGACGAGACCCCGGCGCCGATCGTCGACCGCCCGGTCGACCGCGCGATCTACGAGCTGCACGTCCGCGACTTCTCCATCGGCGACACCTCGGTCCCAGAGGAGGAGCGCGGCACCTACCGCGCCTTCACCCGTGACAGCGCGGGCACCGCGCAGCTGCGCGAACTCGCCGACGCCGGCATCAACACCGTGCACCTGCTGCCGACCTTCGACATCGCCACGATCGAGGAGGACCGTTCCCTGCAGGCGCAGCCCGACTGCGACCTGGCCTCGTACGGCCCCGCCGACACCGCTCAGCAGGCCTGCATCGAGGCGATCGCCGACGCCGACGGATTCAACTGGGGCTACGACCCGTACCACTTCTCCACGCCCGAGGGCTCGTACGCCGTCGATGCCGAGGGTGGCGCGCGCGTGCACGAGTTCCGCGAGATGGTCGGAGCGTTGCACGGCATGGGGCTGCAGGTCGTCCTCGACCAGGTGTTCAACCACACCGCCCAGTCGGGGCAGGGCGAGAAGTCGGTGCTCGACAAGGTCGTGCCGGGTTACTACCACCGCCTGAATCTCGCCGGGGGAGTGGAGACCTCCACCTGCTGCCAGAACGTCGCGACCGAGCACGAGCTCGCCGAGAAGCTCATGGTCGACTCGGTGGTGCTGTGGGCCAAGGAGTACAAGGTCGACGGATTCCGCTTCGACCTCATGGGCCACCACTCCAAGGCCAACATGCTCGCGGTCCGCGCCGCGCTCGACGAGCTCACCCTCGAGGAGGACGGCGTCGACGGCTCGGCGATCTACCTCTACGGCGAGGGCTGGAACTTCGGCGAGGTCGCGAACAACGCGCTGTTCGAGCAGGCCACGCAGGGTCAGCTCGGCGGCACGGGCATCGGCACCTTCAGCGACCGGCTGCGCGACGCCGTCCACGGCGGGAGCCCGGTCGCCGGCGAGACCGTGCAGCAGCAGGGCTTCGGCACCGGGCTCGGCACCGACCCCAATGGCGTGCCCATCAACGGCTCGCCGGAGGAGGCGCTCGCCGACCTCGGGCTGCAGACCGACCTGGTGAAGCTGGGCCTCGCCGGCAACCTCCGCGACTTCACGCTCACCGATCACACCGGCGCCGTGAAGGCCGGTGACGAGCTCGACTACCGTGGGTCGCCCGCCGGCTACGCCGAGCAGCCCGACGAGATCATCACCTACGTCGACGCGCACGACAATGAGACGCTGTACGACCTGTCGGTGCTGAAGCTTCCGGCCGACACCGCCATGGCCGACCGCGTGCGCATGAACACGCTGTCGCTGGCGACCACCGCGTTCGCGCAGACGCCGTCGTTCTGGCACGCGGGTACCGAGCTGCTGCGCTCGAAGTCGCTCGATCGCAACAGCTACAACTCCGGCGACTGGTTCAACCGCATCGACTGGACAGGGCAGGAGTCGACCTTCGGCTCGGGTCTCCCGCGCGCGGCAGACAACGAGGACAAGTGGGCGATCATGACCCCGCTGCTTTCGGACCCGGCGCTCAAGCCCGGTGCAGCGGACATCGCCGCGGCCGAGGCATCCGCTCTGGATCTGCTGCGGACGCGCGAAGATGTCGACCTGCTGCGCCTCGGGTCGGCCGGCCTGATCCAGGAGAAGGTCTCGTTCCCCGGCAGCGGGCCCGAAGCCCCCGCGGGGCTGCTGGTGATGCTCATCGACGACCTCTTGGGTGAGGACGTCGACCCCGAGCTGAGCGGTGCGCTGGTGGTCTTCAACGTCTCTCCCGAGGCGGTCTCGCAGACGCTCCCCGAGCTCGAGGGGCGTGAGTTCGCCCTGGCGCCGACGCTCGCGGACGGCACCGACGAGGTCGTCAAGGGGACGATCTGGGATGCTGCAACCGCGGCCCTGTCGGTGCCGGCGCGCTCGGTGGCGGTGCTGGTCGAGGGCCAGGCCGACGGTGGATCCGGCGAGGAGCCGGGCCCGGGTGACGGGTCGGGCGAGGGTCCCGGCGCGCAGCCGGGTGCAGGATCCGGCGGCGGATCGGATGACGGCGGCGCGGCGACCGGCGGCGAGTCGGCCACCCCGGGTGTGCTGGGGGTGACCGGTTCGGAGCTGCCGTTCGGCCTCGCGATCGCCGCGGTGCTTCTTCTCCTCGGCGGTGCACTGATGGTCGTCCTCCGTCGACGGTCGGCGGCGCGGCGCAGCTGACCGCGTCACCCGCCAGGTCGGGGTCGTGCGGGCTTTTCGCCCGGGAAGCCTGCACGACCCCGACACGGGCGTCTACGCTGAGCGACGTGCGCAACGTCGGTGTCGTCGCACCGGGTCGCCCGTGTCAGCGATGAGGTCACGGACGGTCGATCGTGCGACCGGCTTCTGGATCGTCGCCGCCGTCTTCCTCACGACGACGGCGTACTCGACCGTGCCGACTCCGCTCTACCCCCTCTACGAGCAGCGCGACGACTTCCCGGTGAGCCTCGTCACCGTCATCTACTCGTCCTACGCGGTCGGGGTGATGCTGAGCCTGTACCTCGTCGGCCACATCAGTGACCGACGAGGTCGGCGTCCCGTCATGGTGGTGGCGGTGGCCATCTCGGCGCTGTCCGCGGTGATGTTCCTCGTGTGGCCCGAGTCGGTCGGCCTGATCGCGGCACGTCTGGTGAACGGCGTGAGCATCGGTGTCGTGTCGGCCGCAGCAACGGCTTATCTCGGCGAGCTGCGTGCGCTCGCGCGACCCCGGGAGGACCCCGTCCTCGCGACCGCGATCGCGGGAGCGGCCAACCTCGGGGGCCTCGCCCTCGGGCCGCTGATCGGCGGGCTGTGCGCCGAGTTCCTCCCCGATCCGCTCGTCGCGCCGCATGTCGCCTTCCTGATCCTGCTCGTCGCCGAGGCGTTCGTCCTGCTGACCGTTCCCGAGACCGTGCCTGTTCGACCCGGGGGTGAGCGGTTCCGCCTGCCGCGGCTCTCCATTCCGCGGGCCAACCGCTCGGTCTTCCTCATGGCCGCTTTCGGGGCCTTCGCCGGCTTCGCCGTGTTCGGTCTGTTCAGCTCGCTGATTCCCACGTTCCTCGCCGGGACGTTCGGCGACCGCGATCATCTGCTCGCGGGGGTCGCGGTGTTCGCGATCTTCGCCTCGTCGGCGACCGGTCAGCTCGCCCTCATCCGCTCCTCCCTCCGGACGCAGCTGACGATCGCGACGGTCGCGTGCGGTGTCGGACTCGGCATGGTGGCGATCGGTGCGGTCCTCCCGCAGGTGGTGCTCTTCCTCGGCGGCGGCGTTGTCGCAGGGCTCGGGGTGGGCGTGCTCTTCCGCGGTGCCATCGCCACGGCCCTCGCGGTCGCCGAACCCGGCCGCTCCGGCGAGACGCTGGCCCTGCTCTTCCTGATCGCCTACGCCGGTCCGGTCATCCCGGTGCTGCTGGTCGGAGCGGCTCTCGCGTTCTTCCCGCCCGTCGTGGTGCTCCTGGTGTTCGCCGCGGCGGTGCTGGCGGCGACGGTGGTGGCGGGGACCGTGATGCGTCGGCGGGCGTGACTCACGAGGCCGGGAGCGGCGAGCCGACCCGCAGCAGATTGCCGTCGGGGTCGACGAGGGCGAACTCGACCAGGCCGTAGTCGGTGCGGGTGGGTGGCGTGATGCGGTGGCCGGTCGATGCGTCGGGGACGACGTGCGGGCGCCATTGCGCGAACAGCGCCTCGGCATCGTCGACGTAGAGGTAGCACATGCTCGCGGTGGTGAGCGGGTCGAGGTCGAGGTCCTCGGAGAAGTGCAGCGCGACGTCGCCCCGCGTGAGGATCAGGTAGTGCCACTCCTCCGGAGGCCGCGAGCTGCGGTCTTCGAAGCCGAGCGACGCGTAGAACCGCAGGGTTCGTCGCAGATCGCGGCTGAGGAGGATGGGGACCGCCGTTTCGCGCACACTGCCACGGTACTCCGCGCTCGCGCGCCCGCGCCCGCGCACTCCCCCCACGCCACCCCGTCCCCACCTCATCGCGACCCGTCGAAGGATGCGGCCTCGGGCCGTTCCCGGCCGCATCCATTGACGGCTCGCGGGAAGAAGCGCGCGAGGGAGTCTCGGCTGCGACGCCGCCCCGTCGCTGTCGCGGGCGCGAGCGGGATCCCGCCGCACGCGATCCGGCGGCGACCCGTCAGAAACTGCGGCCCGGCGGGCCCTCAGGCAGCACTTCTTGACGGGTCGCGGAGCGAGTGCGCCACATCGTGCGGCTCCTCCGGGCAGAACCCCGCGCGCTCACGTGAGAAGGCCCCCGGACCGCGGTCCGAGGGCCTTCCCCGTGGTGAGGGTTACTCGCCGGCGGGCGTCCGGCGGCGGAGGGCGAACAGCACGCCTCCCGCGACCAGCAGCAGCGCCGCGCCCAGGGCGGCGCCGAGCGGCAGCTCCGCGCCGGTGACGCCGAGCTGACCAGCGGTCGAGCCCGTGCCCGAACCGCTGCCCGTGCCCGAGCCGCTGCCCGCGCCGGTGCCCGGGGTCGAGCCGCCGTCGCCGCCACCGGGAGCCGGGGTCTCACCCACGACCGCGCGGCCGAGGGGAGCGGGCTCGACGACTTCGAACTCCTCGAAGTACGCCACGGATGCTGCGAGGTCGACCTGACCGGAGTCGGTGACGTTCGTGCCCTCGGCCAGGGTGAAGAAGTTGTCTCCACCCGCCGCGAGGAACGAGTTGGTCACGATGGTGAACTCGTCGTCGGCGCCGATCGCCTCGCCGTTCAGCGACATCGACAGGATTCGCGAGCCGGCGGCGGCGTTCGGGTCGTAGACGTACGAGAAGCCCTCCGAGACACCCAGGTGCAGCTTCGGACGCGACGAGCCCTCGGGCTGCCACTGCTCCTCGAGCACCTGCTCCAGCTGCGCACCCGTCAGGGTCAGCGTCACGAGGGTGTTCGCGAACGGCTGCACGTTGGCGACGTCACGGTACGTGACGGTGCCGTCTTCGCCGTACAGCAGGTCGGCGCGGAGCCCGCCCGGGTTCATCAGCGCGATCTGGGCCGGGGTGCCGGCGTACGACTCGTTCGAGGTCGCCCACAGGTACATGTCGGCCACGAGGTTGCCGAGCGACGACTCCACACCGCGGTCGTCACCCGGCGGGGTCCCGCCGCGGACGATGTCAGCCGTGATGGATCCGACCTCGACGCTGCCGAGCTCGTCGGCCACCTCGACGGCGTCGGCGACGATCGCCTCGACCTCGGGGTCGGCGGCGAAGAGCGGCGCGTCGTCCTCGCCGACGAGCGGAACGAGCGATCCGCCGATCGAGACGAGTTGACCGGTGGCCGAGTCGACGGAGATGTCGAGCTTTCCGAGCATCGTGCCGTACTGGTTGGCCTGGATGACCGGCCGCTCGGTGCCGGCGACGCCGTTGACCGGCACCTCGCACGCGTACGGCTGGTGAGTGTGACCAGAGACGATCGCGTCGATCTCGGCCGATGCGCCGGTGATGAGCGCGGCGTAGTCGCTGCCGCCCTGCGCGATGGTGGCGCAGTCCTCGGTCGGCGCACCGTCGTGGGTGAGCAGCACGATCACGTCGGCGGCATCCGTCTCGGTGATCTCGGCCGCGACACGGTTGGCCGCTTCGAGCTGATCGCCGAACTCGATCTCGGTGATGCCCGCGGGGCTCACCAGGGTCGCGGTGTCGGCGGTGACGGTGCCGATGAAGGCCACCCGCACACCGTCGACCTCTTCGACGACGTACTCCTGCAGCGCCGGCTCGTCGGTGCCCGCGAGGTACACGTTCGCGCCTAGCGCGTACGGAGCCCCGGCGACCTCGTCGCCCTGGCCGTAGCGAGGGATGACCCGGTCGACAAGGTCGGCGAAGCCGGCGTCGAACTCGTGGTTGCCCACGGCTCCGAGGTCGAGACCCGCCTCGACCAGCGCGTCGATCGTGGGGTTGTCCTGCTGGATGAATGACGTGAACGTCGAGGCGCCGATCATGTCGCCGGACGAGACGAACAGCGTGTTGGGGTTCTCCGACTCGAACTGCGACACCGCACCCGCGATGACCGCAGCGCCGGCTTCGCCGTTGGCGAAGTTCGGCTCGAGGCGACCGTGGAAGTCGTTGATCGTCAGCACCTGCACGTCGGTCGTGGTGTCGAGGGTGGAGTCCACCGAGTAGACGGTGGTCGTCCCCGAGACCTCGTTGCCGACCGCGAGGAGCGGAGCGCCGGTGGGGGAGTCCTCGGCGGAGACGAAGGCGATGCCCTCGGGGCCGAGGTCGCCCGCCGCGGCGAGGCCTGCGGCATCCGTCGCGTCCTCACCCGACACCGAGAAGTCGCGGTTGTTGAGGTAGGTGACGAACGAGGCATCCGTGGGGCTGCTCAGATCGAAGACCATGATGCCGCCGACGCGCTCGAGGCCGACGAACGCGTAGGGGACGCCGTCGATCTCGCCGACCGTGACGCTCTCGGGCTCGGGGCCCTTGGCGTCACTGCGCGTGTCGAACTCGGACGCGCCGTGGTCGGAGTTGAAGTTCGCCGGGAGGAGGTCGGCCGTGATCTGCTCGAAGGCGTCACCGGAGTCCCAGACGAGCTCACCCGAGGTGTCCCAGATCGAGAACGACCGGGCGCCGTAGGAGTACAGCTCCTCGTAGCAGCCCGCGTCCTCGTTGAAGCCGTCCTCCCGCGACACGGCCAGGCGACCGAGGTCGGCCGCGCCGGTCAGCGAGGCGAGGGGGCTGTCGGCGCACACGGGGCCGAGACCATCCTCGGCGAGGCTGCCCACGCGCGACTCGTCGATGTAGTCGCCCCACTCGCGGACGTCGCCCTCGTTCGCCGTGACGAGGTACGTCGCGCCGCCGGCGGTGTACGAGTCGATGGCGTCGGGCATGTACATGCCGTTCAGGCCCGGGTAGGTGTCGATGTTGACGGCGGGGCCCTCGGCGGCGCCGTCGCGGTCGCTGGCGTCCAGGCCTGCCCCGTCGACGCCGTGGTCCTTGGTGCCGAGCGGCACGATCGCCGACACGGTCGCCGACGCGAGGTCGACGACGGCGAGCGAGTTCGCCTCCTGCAGCGTGACGTAAGCGGTGGTGCCGTCGACGGTGATGTACTCGGGCTCGAGGTTGCGGCTCACCGGCAGGTCGCCGGCCGGGTTCGGCCCGAACACGCGCACACCCTCGGGGAGGGTCATCGACCCGCCCTCTTCGAACTCGTTGAAGTCGGCGGTGGCGACATCGTCGGCCGTCGGCGCGGTCACCGTGTCGGGAAGGCTCACCACGCTGATCGATCCCTCGGGGTCGATCGCGAAGTCGTCGGAGGGCTCTCCCTCGTTGGCGGCGACGGCGTACTGCCCGTCGGCCGAGATGGTCACCATGTCGGGGAGCGCCCCGACGGTCACCGATCCGAGGATGGTCGACCCGGCGGCGTTCGCGTCGAAGAACAGCAGCGAGCCCGGGTCGGTCTTCACCGGCGCTTCGAGGGCGATGACGCCCAGCCCGTCGTCGCGGACGGTGACGGAGTTCGCCACACCGGTCCCGGCGATCTCGAACTGCTTGGTGATCGCGGTCGGGTCGGAGTAGTCGAGCACGTCCACGGTCGCCGCCTGGGCGTTGACGACGAAGAGACGGTCGCCGTACGTGGCGACGATCTCGGCGGCGCCCTCGTCGAAGACGCCGGTTTCGTACGAGCCGAGCGGCGTGAGCGACAGCGCTGCGTCGTCGGCGGAGGTGGTGATCGGATCGGAGACGATGGCGCCGAACGCCGCGCCCGGCGCGAGCGCCAGGGAGCAGGCGACGGCCGCCGCGGTCAAGCCGGCCGCGGCGCGTCGATGAGATGAAGGCATGAATGTCCTCAGGTCGGGCGTGCCGGGGCGCACGCTTCTCGTTTCTAACCACGGCACGTTTCGAGCAGGTGAATCAGCCGGAAACAGGCTGATACCCAGTAGACCTCGTAAATACATGGATGTCCATCTAAAATGATCACTGTGCCAATGACGGCACGGAAGGAGGCGACGGATGTCGCAGACGATCAGCCCTCAGGCAAGCGAATCGCCCTCGCGGCCGCGACCGGTCGCCATGACCGCGGATGACCGCGCCGCCATCCTGGACGCGGTGCGCGACTTCGCCGCGACGGAGATCGCCCCTCACGCGCTGGACTGGGACGAGAGCAAGCACTTCCCGCGCGACGTTCTCGCCCGTGCAGGCGAACTCGGGCTCGGCGGACTCTACGTCGCGGAGGACGTCGGAGGCACAGCGCTCGCCCGCGTCGACGCCGTCGCGATCGTCGAGGAGCTCGCCCAGGCCGACCCCGCCATCGCGGCCTACATCACCATCCACAACATGGTCGCGTGGATGATCGACACCTACGGCACCGCTGCGCAGCGCGAGGAATGGCTCCCGCGCCTGACCGCCATGACCGACTTCGGCGGGTACTGCCTCACCGAGCCGGGCGCCGGCTCGGACGCGGCAGCGCTGACCACGAGCGCCGTCCGCCAGGGCGACGACTACGTCCTCACCGGGGTGAAGCAGTTCATCTCGGGTGCGGGCGAGGCATCCGTCTACGTCGTGATGGCGCGCACCGGCGACCCGGGGGCGAGGGGCATCACCGCCTTCCTCGTTCCCGGCGATGCGCCCGGCCTTTCGTTCGGGGCGAACGAGAAGAAGATGGGCTGGAACGCCCAGCCCACGCGTCAGGTGATCCTCGACGAGGTGCGCGTGCCCGCCGCGAACGTGCTCGGAGAGGTGGGCCGCGGGTTCCGCATCGCGATGACGGCGCTCAACGGCGGGCGCATCAACATCGCCGCGTGCTCGCTCGGCGGGGCGCAGTGGGCGCTCGATCGCGCGATCCGGTACGTCCACGAGCGCTTCACGTTCGGCGAGCCGCTCGCCGAGAAGCAGGCCGTCGTGTTCGCGCTGGCCGACATGGCGACCGAGCTCCGCGCCGCCCGGGCGATGGTGCGCGACGCCGCGCTGGCGGTCGACCGGCAGGCCGCGGATGTGGCCATGCAGTGCGCGATGGCCAAGCGATTCGCCACCGACGTCGGGTTCCGCGTCGCCAACGACGCCCTCCAGCTCCACGGCGGGTACGGCTACCTGCACGACTACGGCATCGAGAAGGTCGTCCGCGACCTGCGGGTGCATCAGATCCTCGAGGGGACCAACGAGATCATGCGCGTCATCATCGGTCGCGAACTGCTGGAGGGATGACGGTGCGCGTCGCTTTTCTCGGACTCGGCCACATGGGCGCGCCGATGGCACGCAACCTCGCCGTCGCCGGCCACGACGTCATCGGGTTCGACGTGTCTCCCACCGCGCGCGCGGGCGCGGCCGAGGGCGGGATGCCGGTGGCGGAGACGGCGCACGAGGCCGTGGCCGCGGCATCCGTCGTCGTCACCATGTTCCAGACCGGCCGCCAGGTCATCGACGCGTACGCCGGCACGGACGACGGTGACGGGCTGCTCGCCGCCGCCCCCGCCGGAACGCTCTTCATCGACTGCTCCACGATCTCGGTCGAGGACGCCCGCGCCGCGCACGGACTCGCCGAGGCGGCCGGTCACCGAGCGCTCGACGCGCCGGTCTCGGGCGGAGTGGTCGGCGCCGAGAACGCCACCCTCGCGTTCATGGTCGGGGGGAGCGAAGAGGACGTCGCCGCCGCGGAACCGCTGCTGTCGACGATGGGGCGCCGCGTGGTGCACTGCGGGGGGCCGGGCCTCGGGCAGGCGGCGAAGGTGTGCAACAACATGATCCTCGCCGCGTCGCAGATCGTCGTCGCGGAGGCGTTCGTGCTCGGGGAGCGGCTCGGCCTCAGCCACCAGGCGCTGTTCGACGTCGCCTCGAACGCGTCGGGGCAGTGCTGGGCGCTCACCACGAACTGCCCCGTCCCCGGGCCGGTGCCCACGAGCCCGGCCAACCGCGACTACCAGCCGGGGTTCGCCGGCGCGCTCATGGCGAAGGACCTCGGCCTTGCCGCCGACGCGATCGCCCAGACGGGTGTCGACGCCCGCGTCGGACTGCTCGCCCGTGATCTGTACCGCGCATTCGCAGATGGCGCCGGGGCCGGGCAGGATTTCTCCGGGATCATCACGATGATCCGATCCGGCAGCGACGATCCTGGAGGACGAGGATGACCGAGTACGAGACGATCCTGGCCGAGACCCGCGGACGCGTGGGGTGGGTCACGCTGAACCGCCCGAAGGCTCTCAACGCCCTGAACACCACCGTGATGCGCGAGATCGTCGATGTGACGACCCGCTGGGATGCCGACGACCGCATCGGTGCGATCGTCGTCACCGGCTCGGAGCGGGCCTTCGCCGCCGGCGCCGACATCAAGGAGATGGAGGAGAAGTCGGGGCTCGAGATGCTCATGACCGACCACTTCGGCGGCTGGGCACGTTTCGCGGCGCTGCGCACTCCGGTGATCGCCGCCGTCTCGGGCTACGCCCTCGGAGGCGGGTGCGAACTGGCGATGATGTGCGACATCATCCTCGCCGCCGACACCGCGGTGTTCGGCCAGCCCGAGGTGAATCTCGGCGTGATCCCCGGCATGGGCGCGACCCAGCGGCTCGTCCGCGCCGTCGGGCCCTACAAGGCCGCCGAGCTGATCCTGTCGGGGCGGAACATGGGCGCCGACGAAGCCGAGCGTGCGGGGCTGGTGTCGCGCGTGGTCCCGGCATCCGATCTGCTCGCCGAGGCGACCGCGCTCTCCGACCAGATCGCGTCGAAGTCGTTGCCGTCGCTCTACGCGGCCAAGGCGGCGCTGGATGCTGCGCAGGAGACCTCGCTCGCCGAAGGTCTGCGTTTCGAGCGGCAGGCCTTCGCTGCCCTGTTCGACACCGTCGACCAGAAGGAGGGCATGCGTGCGTTCCGTGAGAAGCGATCGGCGGAGTTTCAGAACCGGTGAGCTACAGCGGATCGGGGGTCGGGCGAGGGTCGTCGAAATCGCCGGCCGCGCGCCGCATGCGGGCGATGATCGACACGAGCTCGTCGGTGTCGTCGGCGCTCAGGCCCGGCTCGGAGAAGACCTGGGCGTTGAGGGCGGCGGTCGCGCGCTCGGCGAGGTCGCGACCGGCGTCGGTCAGCACGACGAGCGTCGCCCGGCCGTCGACGGGGTGCGGCTCGCGACGGACGTACCCGTCGGCCTGCAGGCGGTCGACCGTGTTCGTCACGCTCGTGGGGTGCACCTGCAAGCGGGCCGAGGCCGAGGCCATCGGCATGCGCCCCGCGCGGCTGAAGCTCAGCAGGGTCAGCAGCTCGTACCGGGCGAACGTCAGGTGGAACGGCCGGAGCGCCGTATCCACCCGCGCGAGCATCAGCTGCTGGGCCCGCATGATCGAGGTGACCGCGGTCATGCCGGCAGCGGCATCCGTCCAGCCGTGCGCCAGCCACTGGCGTTTGGCTTCGGCGATCGGATCGACCGGCAGACGACGGGCCACGGCGGCTCCTTCCCGTTCCCACGGTACCGGGATCCCGGCCCCGAGCCCCGCTGCCCGCGGCACCCGCGGCAATAGACTCGACCAGACGGACAAGGAGGCTCCATGAAGATCGTGGTGCTGATCAAAGAGGTGCCCGACACGTGGGGGGATCGGAAGCTCAGCCTGGAGACCGGGCTCACCGAACGCGACGCCAGCGACCGCGTTCTGGACGAGATCTGCGAGCGCGCCCTCGAGGTGGGTCTTTCGTACGCGGACGCGCATGAAGGAACCGACGTGGTCGTGCTGTCGATGGCCTCCGAGGCATCGACCGCGACGGTGCGCAAGGGACTCGCGATGGGCGCCGCGTCGGCCGTGCAGGTGGTCGACGGCGACCTCCTCGGCGCCGACATGGGACTCACGGCCGAGGTGCTCGCTGCGACGCTGCAGCGCATCGGCTTCGATCTCGTCATCGCCGGCAACCTGTCCACCGACGGGTCGGGCGGGATGATCCCGGCGATGGTGGCCGAGATCCTGGATGTGCCGAGTGCCACGAACCTCACGTCGGTGGAGATCTCCGACGGAGCGGTCGAGGGCGTTCGGCTGAGCGATGCCGGATCGATGCGGGTGCGCGCCGAACTGCCCGCCGTGGTCTCCATCACCGAGGCGCTTCCCGACGCGCGGTTCCCGAACTTCAAGGGCATCATGGCGGCCAAGAAGAAGCCGTTCGAGACGCTCGGTCTCGCCGATCTGGGCCTCGACGCCGCTGATCCCGAGGCGTCGCGCTCGATCGTGATCTCGCTGGCCGAGCGGCCGCCGCGCGAGGCCGGCGTGAAGATCGTCGACGAGGGCGACGCCGGGCAGAAGCTCGCGGACTTCCTCGCAGAGAACCGGCTGGTGTGAGGGCGTGATGGCTGAATACGCGGATGACGCGGTCCTGGTCCTGCTGGATGTGATGCCCTCGGGCGAGCTCGCCAAGAGCGCCGCGGGGCTCGTCGGTGCTGCGGCGTCGGTCGGAACCCCGGTGGCGCTCGTGGTGACGGACGACGGTGACGCGGCAGCGGCTGCCGCCGCTGCGCTCGGCGCGGGGACCGTGCTGGTCGCGGCGCCCGGCGACGGGCTCTCGGTGCCGATCGTCGACGCGCTCGCCGCGGCGGCGGCAGAGGTCCGGCCCGATGCCGTGCTGATCTCGCACTCCGTCGAGGGGCGGGAGGTCGCGGGGCGGTTCGCGGCCCGCACCCGCTCGGGCCTCTGCGCCGACGCGGTCGGGGTCTCGCGCGACGCCGAAGGCGTCCTCTCCCACCACTCGGTCTTCGGCGCGGCCTACAACGTCGACGCGTCGGTCACGTGGGGAGCCCCCGTCATCACGGTGCGGCAGGGTGCGATCGAGGCGCGCGCCGAGGCCGTGGCGATGCCGGTCGTCGTGACGCTGACGGTCTCCGCGTCCGGTCGGCGCGCGGCATCCGTCCTCTCGGTCGAAGAGGCCGTGGCAGTGTCGAGCCGGCCGGAGCTCCGCGGGGCGACGAAGGTCGTCTCGGGAGGCCGCGGTCTCGGGTCGGCGGAGAAGTTCGCGCTCGTGGAGCAGCTCGCCGACGTCCTGGGGGCGGCGGTGGGCGCGTCGCGCGCCGCGGTCGATGCCGGCTACGTGCCGCAGTCGTACCAGGTCGGGCAGACCGGTGTCTCGGTCTCACCGCAGCTGTATGTCGCTCTCGGCATCTCGGGCGCCATCCAGCACAAGGCGGGAATGCAGACGGCGAAGACGATCGTCGCGATCAACAAGGACGGCGATGCCCCGATCTTCGGCATCGCCGACTTCGGCGTCGTCGGCGACCTGTTCACCGTCGTGCCGCAGCTCATCGAGGCGCTCGAGGCGAAGAAGAGGGCGTAACGGATGGCGACCTACGCGCGGAGCGTGCGCCGCGGCCTGCCCCGGGTCATCGGCGGCGACCCCTGGCCCCCGGCCGGTGAGGCGTCCCCGGTCGTTGAGCGAGCGCAGCGAGTCGAAACGCCCGCCGACCCGCCGGTCGTTGAGCGAGCGGAGCGAGACGAAACGCCTGAGGCGACGGGCCTTGGCGGAGTGCGGGTGCGTCGTGGCCTGCCGCGGGTGCCGGGCGGTGAGCCGTGGCCACCGGTCGGTGAGGTGCGTGTCGTCCCGGGCGCTGCGCGCCCTCGCGGGGCGACCGAGGCCGCCGCACCCTCTCCGGTCGCCCCGCGAGCGCAGCGAGTCGAAACGCCCGCCCACTCGTCAGAAAACGTCGCCCCTGCGGCATCCGAACCGCAGAATGTGACGGATGGCGGCGGAGTGCGGGTGCGCCGTGGCCTGCCGCGGGTGCCGGGAGGCGAGCCGTGGCCGCCGGCGGGCGAGGCGCGTTTCGTCTCGGGCGCTCCGCGCCCTCGCGGGGCGACCGAGCCCTCCGCACCGTCCCCGGACGCCCCGCGAGCGGAGCACGTCGAAGCGCCCGCCGCGGCCGCCGACCCGGTCGCCCCGCGAGCGGAGCGAGACGAAACGCCCGCCGCACCGGCTGTAGCGACGACGCCCGCCGTCGACACCGGCCCGCGACCCCCGCTGCCGTTCACCCCGACGGTGTTCCCCGGTGCCGCGGCATCCGTCCGTCCCGCGCCGCCCACCGAACCACGCCGCATCGGCCCGTACACCCCGGTCCAGTGGGTCGGGGTCGCCGCCGTCGGCGGCGTCACGCTGCTGGTCGCCGCAGGCCTCGTCGTCGTGATGGTGCGCTTCCTCCTCAGCGTTCCGCCCCTCCAGGGATTCGTCACGCAGTTCCCCGGTGAGTACCACCTGCCCGAGGGGGCACCGGTCGGCATCCCCGCGTGGCTCGGCTGGCAGCACTTCTTCAACGTCTTCCTGATGGTGCTGATCATCCGCACAGGGCTCCAGGTGCGGACCGAGAAGCGGCCCACCGTCTTCTGGAGCCCGAAGGGCAACAAGCGCCGCAAGATCAGCCTGAACCTGTGGCTGCATCAGGCGCTCGACGTGCTGTGGGTGACCAACGGCCTCGTCTACGTCGTGCTGCTGTTCACCACCGGTCAGTGGGTGCGCATCGTGCCGACGAGCTGGGAGGTCATCCCCAACGCCGTCAGCGCGGGCCTGCAGTACCTCTCGCTCGACTGGCCGACGGAGAACGGCTGGGTCAACTACAACTCGCTCCAGCAGCTGGCCTACTTCGCGACCGTGTTCATCGCTGCGCCCCTGGCGATCATCACCGGGGTGCGCATGAGCGGGTTCTGGCCGAAGAACGCCGAGCGCCTGAATCGGCTCTACCCGGTCGAATGGGCCCGGAAGGTCCACTTCCCGGTGATGCTCTACTTCGTGGTGTTCATCATCTTCCACGTCACGCTGGTCTTCGCCACCGGTGCCCTGCGGAACCTCAACCACATGTACGCCGCGCAGGGCTCGGTCGACCCGAACGCCTACGCGGACAACTGGGCGGGGCTCCTCATCTTCACCCTGTCGCTCGGCGTCATCGTCGCCGGGTGGGTCGCCGCGCGCCCGCTCGTCGTGGCTCCGATCGCGCGCCTCTTCGGCACGGTCAAGAGCCGCTGAGCGGGAGCGGGCGCGCACCCGGGGGATAACCCCCGGAGAAGAGTCCGGATGCCTCGGGCGCGCCGGAACGGCGGCAGTTCTACCGTGGGTGACATGACCACAGCTCCTCTGTCCCCTGCCGCACCGCGTGAGGCCCCGGCCCCGGCGCCTGCGCGGCCCGCGAAGACGCGATCGCAGATCGCCTCGCCCTCGCGCATCGCCTTCGCGATCGCCCACCTCGCGGCGCTCGGCGTGATCGGCTCCGCCGTGTTCGGGTTCCTCTTCTCGCTCCTCGGCCTCGGCCTCGGCCTCCTGCTCGTCATCGGCATCGGGCTGATCTTCCTCGTCGGCCTCGTCTACGTGCTGTTCGCGCTCGGGTGGCTCGAGACCGCGCGCGTGGACGGGCTCTACCGCTTCGGCCTCACTCCGCGGCGCCTGCGCCGCAGCGGCCGGCCGGGCTTCGGCGGATGGATCCGCTCCCTCGGTCAGCAGGCGATCGACCCGGGGATGTGGCGGGCCATCGCGCACCTCGCCGTCGCGACCCTGCTCGGCGGGATCGTGCTCTTCCTCTTCCAGGCGATTGCGAGCGGCATCGTCTTCACTTTCAGCCCGCTCTTCGCCGACGACGGTGTGCTCCAGCTCTTCGGCACGGGACTCGTGGTCGCCAGCGGCTGGGCCGTGCTCGCCGGCATCCTCGTCGTCGTCCTCGCGGCGGCCGGCATCGTGGGCCTTGCAATCCTGCACGGCGTACTCGCCCGGGCGATCATGGTGCCCTCCCGCGAGGCGCAGCTTGCCGAGGAGGCCCGCACCTCGAACGCGCAGCGCGCCGGTGCGGTCCGCGCGGCCGACCTCGAGCGCACCCGCATCGAGCGCGACCTCCACGACGGCGTCCAACCGCGACTGGTCTCGGTAGGGATGACCCTCGGCCTTGCCCAGCAGAAGCTCGACACCGACCCGGCGGCGGCCAAAGAGCTCATCGCCGAAGCGCACACGTCCACGAAGGCCGCCATCACCGAGCTCCGACAGCTCGCCCGCGGCATCCACACCTCGGTCCTCGACGACAGGGGTCTCGACGCCGCCCTGTCCGCTCTCGCGGCGCGCTCGGTGGTGCCGGTGCAGCTGGACGTCCGGATGGACGGGCGCTGTTCCCGGGATGCCGAGGCGGCGGCCTACTTCGCCATCGCCGAGGCGCTGACCAACGCCGCCAAGCACGCGCGGGCATCGGAATGCCGCGTCGTCGTACGGCTCCGCGACGAACCTCAGACCGGCTCGCGCACCCTGTGGGCCCGGGTCGAGGACAACGGTGTCGGTGGCGCGCAGATCATCGCCGGCGGCGGCATCGACGGCATCATCAACCGCGTCCTGGCGGCCGGCGGCACCGCACGCCTGGACAGCCCCATCGGCGGACCGACCTCGGTGGAGGTGAACATCCCATGCGCGTCCTGATCTGCGAAGACTCCACGCTCCTGCGCGAGGGCCTCAGCCGGCTCCTCGCCGACGCCGGACACGAGATCGTCGCCGCTCTTCCCGACGCCGAGCACCTCGACGACACCGTCGACGAGGTGGCCCCCGACCTCTGCATCCTCGATGTGCGGCTGCCGCCGACGTGGTCGGACGAGGGGATCCGCGCAGCCCTGTCGCTGCGGGCACGGCTCCCGCAGCTGCCGGTGCTCGTCCTCTCGCAGTACGTGGAGGAGCGCTACGCCGCAGACCTCATCGCCGCGAGCGGCGGGGCGCTCGGCTACCTGCTGAAGGACCGGGTGGCAGACGTCGGGGAGTTCCTCGACGCGGTCGGCCGGATCGGGGAGGGGGCCACCGTGCTCGACCCCGAAGTGGTCGCGCAGCTGCTGGCCCGACGTCGCCGCGACGAGCGGATGCAGCGGCTCACCGACCGCGAGTCCACCGTGCTGGCGCTCATCGCCGAGGGGCGGTCGAACCAGGCCATCGCCCGGACCCTCCACGTCAGCGAGGGGAGCGTCGAGAAGCACATCACCGCGGTCTTCCAGAAGCTCGACCTCGAACCCGACGACTCCGGCAACCGCCGGGTGCTCGCCGCCCTCGCCCATCTCGAACACGGCAGCCCCGCCGCCCCCGCACCCCGTCCGCAGAGCGGACCCGCCCAGACAGGAACGAACCGATGAGCACCGTCTCTCCTCCGCCGCCCGACGCGGCACAGCCCGTCCCGCCCACCGCGCCGGGGGCTCCTGAGCGCCCCACCGGCTCCGCCGCTCCCCGATCCGCCGCGCCCCGCGTGGTCGCGACCGTCGTCGGAGCGTTCGGCGCCCTGGTCATCCTCGGCTCGCTCGGTTCCGCCGCAGTCGGGACCGCTGCGGCGGCCGTCAGCGGCGGGGGGAGCAGCGACGGCGGCTCCACGACCGTCGACACCACCGGGGTGACCGAGATCGACACCGAGGTGGGGGCGGGGAGCCTGCGGATCGAGTTCGCCGACGTCGACCAGGCCACCCTCGACGTCACCGGCGCGTGGGGTGCCGACCAGTGGACCCTCGAGCGCGAGGAGGACACGATCCGGGTGTCGTCGCCCGACCGATGGTGGGGCGGGTGGATGTTCGGCGACCGCTCGGAGGCGGTGCTGACGCTCCCCGATGCCCTCGAGGGGATCGACGCAGATCTCACGACGAACGCTGGAGACCTCCGCGTCGTGGACGGCGACTTCGGCGAACTCGATCTCGAGCTCGGCGCCGGCAGCATCGACATCACCGGATCCGCCCGCTCGCTGGACGCGACGGTGTCGGCCGGTCAGGCCGACCTCGAGCTGTCGGATGTCGCCGAGGCCGACGTGTCGGTCAGTGCGGGCGACATGGATCTCGTGCTCACCGGCAGCCAGCCGAGCGGAATGACGTTCGACGTCAGCGCCGGACGGGTGACGGCCACCGTCCCCGAGGGCGAGTACGACATCACCTCCGAGGTCTCGGCCGGCGACTTCGACAGCGGCATCGGTTCGACCCCGGGTGCCCGAAGCACCGTCGAGGTGAGCGTCACCGCCGGTCAGGTGGAGCTGCGCGCCGGCTGAGCATCGCCCGGCGCGGGCGTATCGCCCGGCCCCGGCGCACCGGGACCGCCGAGGGGTTCGCCACCGGCACGGCCGGCGGCGAACCCCTCGGCGTAGGCCTCGTCGGCCCCGAGGCGGAACATGTCGCGCTCCCACGGGCGGACGATGGAGCGGGCACCCGGCAGGTCGAGGTCGCCCACCAGGTCGCCGCGCCCCCGGACGACGGCGACGGGCCTGCGGCCCACCTTTCCCTTCACCAGATCCGCCGCAGCGCACAGTTCGTCGGCGACGCACGGCATCGTCACCGCGAGCGGCCGACCCTCGGCATCCGTCGTCCCCCTCAGATCTTCGAAGACGGCCACACCGCCGGCGCCGATGGCGTGGTCGGTCTGGCCCTCGCGCCACGCGCGACCCAGGGTGTCCGAGACGAGGACGCCCACGCGCACGTCGAGGCGCTCTCGCAGACCGGCTGCCAGCATCCTCGCCGAGCGGTCGGGGTCTTCCGGGAGCAGCAGCACCGTGCCCTCCGGGGTGTTGGACGCATCCACCCCGGCCGCCGCGGCGATGATCCCGAGCCTGTTCTCGACGATCCGCGTCACGTGTCCGCTCGGCGCCTCGCGGCGGGCGACGACCCGGACGGTCTCGGTGGTGATGGCGTCTTCGCGGTCATCCGCGAGCACGAACCGGCCCTCGGCCTTCGACACGATCTTGGAGGTGACGACCACGATGTCGCCGTCCCGCAGAGTGTCGGCGGCCGCGGCCCCGATGATGGCGACGAGATCGTCACCGGCGGTGATCTCGGGGATCCCCTCCAGGGCCCAGACGCTCAGCACGGCCGCGTCAGCGGACGAACCGGACCTCGGTGAGCGTCTCGCCGAGGAAGGGCTCGGTGTGCGAGGCGCCGTCGAGGGCGAAGCCGTTGCGCTCGTAGAAGCGGTGCGCCCGGGGGTTGTCTTCGGCGACCCAGAGGTACAGCGGCTCGCCGTCCTCGACCGCGGCGTCGAAGAGCTTCTGGCCGATCCCCCGACCGTGGTACGCGTCGAGGAGGTAGATGAAGTACAGCTCGCGGTTGCGGGGGGCGTCCTTATCGCGGGCCGGACCCGAACCGACGAAGCCGACGATCTCGCCGTCGACCAGCGCTGCGCTCATCTTGAACTCGGGGCCCTGCACGGCCCAGTGGGTCCACAGCTCTGCCAGCCGGCGCGGCGAGATCTTCTCCAGCGCCGCCTTGCTGATCACGTGGTCGTAGGTCTCATGCCAGCACGTGGCGTGCACCTGGCCGAGAGCGACGGCGTCGACGTCTCGTACCGGCCGCACCACGACATCCGTTCGCAGTTCAGCGTCCATGGCCAGACTCTACGCGCGGGTTCCGACGTCGCGAAATCGAGCGGAGCGCCAGCGCAGAACTGTCGATCGCGCACAACCGAATCGCCCCATCGACCGTTCCTGGCTACCATCCGAAACCGTGAACGTCCTCTGGCGCACCCTCCTCGTCCACCTCTTCGCGCGACTGCGCCTCCGGCGGGAGGGGTGGCTGAGTTTCCAGGACGTCGGCCGCATCCGATTGACCACCCTGCCGACCGACATCGACGTGCTGCGCCACATGAACAACGGGCGCTACCTTTCGCTGTTCGACCTCGGCCGATGGGACCTTCTCGTCCGAACCGGGATGGTCGACGCGATGCGTCGGCACGGCTGGTACGGGGTGGTCTCGAGCGAGACGATCACCTTCCGCAAGTCCCTCGAGCTCTGGCAGCGCTTCGAGCTGCAGACCCGGATGCTCGGCCACGACGATCGGGCGCTCTATCTCGAGCACCGGGCCCTCGTGCACGGCGAGATCTACGCCCGCGCGATAATCCGCATCCGGATGCTCAAGCGCTCGGGCGGCACCCTGTCCCACGAGGAGCTGTTCGCGGCGGTCGGTCGCCCCGAGGGGATGCCGGACGTCGAACCCTGGGTGCACGACTGGGCCGCGGCGTCCGCTCTGCCCTCCACCCGCCAGCCCGCGCCCAGCGACTGGGGCTGATCCCGGTCACTCCTCGGGCTCGGGGACGATCGTCAGCCCGCCGGGCGAGTTCGCCGACTTGGACAGCGCGTCCAGCCACGCGGGGTTGAGCTTGGGCAGGCGACTGCCGAAGTACTCGAACGCCACCGGGATGTTCGGGCTCAGCCACACCGAGGTGCGGCCCATGCCGTTGCGGGTGGGGTCGGTCCAGGTGAAGGAGAACTGCTCGCCACGGCGGAGCTTCGACCACACCACGGCCTGCAGGTGCGCGAGGACACGGTCGTCCAGCGCGACGGTCAGTTTGGAGTCGTAGGTCAGAGTTCCCATCCTGACCAGCGTAATCTGCCGCGGGGCCCTGTCGATCGATTCCGAGGCGTACCGGGATGGGCGTCGCATTATAGGCATGCCTTACCCGTTTGTCTGGTGTTGCTCGGAATCGGCATACTTGTGAGCCTGAGACACATGGATCCCTGTGCAACCCTCGCCACCGAGTTGCGCGCGGCCGTGCCCGCCGGCGGACTCTCCATAGAGTTCCAGCCGCTCTTCGACCTCGAGGGGTCGGGTCAGCCAGACCTGCCCGTCGCCGTGGAAGCGCTCTGCCGCTGGCATCATCCCCGATTCGGCACGATCTCGCCCGTGCACTTCATCCCGCTCGCCGAGTCCCACGGCATCATCGCCGATCTCGGCGCCGCCGTGCTCACACGCGCCGGCACGCAGGTCGCCGCCTGGCAGCAGGCCGGCCATCACCTCGGCCTGTCGGTCAACGCCTCGCCGTCGGAGTTCTCGGCCGCCTGGGTCGACACGGTCGCCGAGCGCGCCGCCGACCTCGGCCTGTCGACGGGCAGCCTCACCATCGAGATCACCGAGTCTCCCGCTCCCCAGCTCCTGCCGAGCGTGCTGGCCGTGCTCGAGCGGGCGCGGGAGGCGGGCCTCGGGCTGTCGATCGATGATTTCGGAGCGGGCGACACCACCGCCACCATGCTCGACGCGCTGCCCCTCACCGAGGTGAAGATCGACCGGTCGCTGACCCAAAGGTCCGACGCCGACGCGGATGCCGCGGTGGACGCGATCGTCGCGCAGGCGGCCCATCACGGCTGGACGGTAGTCGCCGAGGGCATCGAGACCGAAGACGATCTCGACCGCGCTCGCCGACGCGGGTGCCACCTCGGTCAGGGGTTCCTGCTCGGAAAGCCGATGCCCGCCGCCCAGCTGACGGCGCTGCTGTCGGCCTGACCGGGCCGATCGTGGGGCGTCTGTCGAGTCAGATGCCGCTGTAGTCGTCGATCACGATCTCGGCCTCATCGTGAGCCGGGCCGGCGCCGTGGTCGGAGGGCACCTCGATCTGCGTCCAGGTGACGGGCATGCCCGGGGAGAACAGGATGTCGATGCCCGGACCCCCGCGCAGCGGCGGGATGTTCACGTAGCCGCCGCCGGCCTTGATCGCGTCGAGGATCTTCCCCTTCAGTTCCGTGACCGGGTCGGGAAGGAAGTAGTCACGCCCGTCGACGGTGAGTCGGTTCACGATGGCCATCCCTCCAGCGTACGGGACCGTCCGCGGACGAACGTAGGATCGACAACGATGGGTACCTTGCACTATGGCGCGCCTTCGGTCGCCGTTCCGATCGACGACCGCACGCTCGCACACCTCGAGCTCGTGATCGTGGCCAAGCTCCGCCGGCGCGAGAGCACGTCGCTGGCGGTCATCGACGACGACACCAAGCGGCGACAGGCGCTGTGGCTCTCGCCGGCGATCACGCTCCGCTTCGAATACGACGGGCCGATGCCCGAGATCAACAAGGCCTGGTTGCAGGACCTCGTGGACTCGGCCAATTCGCCCGGCGGCCTGCGCCTGCTGCCCGAACCCGGCTGAGCGCAGGCGGAGCCTCAGCGCGAGACGCGCCCGCGACCCGACCGCTTCGCGCGGTACATCGCCGCATCCGCCGCCTCGAGGAGCTCCGAGGCCGTCGGCCGCTCGGAGGCCGCGACCACACCAGCCGATCCCGTGACGCTGATCGTGAGGTCCTCGACGACGACCGGCTCGGTCAGGGCGAGGAGAGCCCGTTCGGCGATCGCGTGCGCTGCCGCGACGTCCACCTCGCGGCAGATGAGGAGGAACTCGTCGCCGCCGAACCGGACGACGACGTCCTCGGCGCGGGCGCTGTGGGTGAGGCGCTTGCTGACAGCCACGAGCACCGCGTCCCCGACCTCGTGCCCGTGGGTGTCGTTGACGGACTTGAAGTCGTCGAGATCGACGAAGATCATCGCCACGCCCGACTCCGTCTCGCGGAGGAGCTCGTCCAGTCGGTCATCGAGGAAGCGCCGGTTGTTCAGGCCGGTGAGCGGGTCGTGGAAGGCGAGTTCGGCGAGTTCGGCCTCGTTGCGCCGGTCCATCGCCGCCCGGATATCGAGCGCCAGCTCCTCGGCATCCTTGATCAGATCGCCCCAGGGGAGGCTCCGCCCCGTGACGCTCTCCTTCCACGCCGAGAACGACCGACGCGGCGACAGCGGGTGGTCGCGGTTGTCGGCGGTCTGATCGCCGAGCCACTCCACCTCTCGTGTCACCTCTCCGCGGACGAACACCAGGCAGTCGCCCTCCGCCCCGAGCGAGACGCTGAGAAGTCCGGCCACGCCGGGGATCTCGACGGCGAGCTCGGGGTGATCGATGGGCAGCGACTCGGAGCAGAACGGGGCGGTGCCGAGATCGTCGATCACCGCACCGAGGAGCTCGGGCTCGGGCACGTCGCCGATGGCGCGGGCCACACCGCCCAGGCGCAGGTAGGCACCGTCGGCCGGCACGGCGTCGAGCACGGTCTTCGGTCCGTCGAGAAGGGCCGCGTGCACGTCGAGGGCGCCGTACAGCGGCGCCACGACCGCCGAGCGACGCTCGCGGGCGGTCAGCTGGCGGCGGAGCTCGTCGATCTGCCGGGCGGCGGTGAGCTGCATCGTGACCTGGCTGGCCAGCACCTCCAGCGACCGCCGCAGCAGGATCGGCACCCGCCGCACCGTGCGGTGCGCGCAGGTGAACATGCCCACGAGCTGATCGCCGGCGACGAGGGCGAACGAGACCGTCGCGGCCTGGCCCATGTTCCTCATGAACTGCAGGTGGTGCGGAGAGACGGCGCGCAGCTCAGTGGTCGTGAGATCGAGCGGGCCGAGCTCGGGCAGAAGGGTCACGAGCGCCTTGCCGCCGTCGTGGGTGTCGACGATCGCGCGCGACCGCTTCTCCAGATAGAGGGCGCGCGCCTGCGGCGGGATGTCGGATGCCGGGAAGTGCAGCCCCAGGTAGGGCTCCATGTCGGGTTCGCGCTCGTCGGCGACGATCTCGCCGTGGCCGTCGTCGAAGAAGTCGTAGCACATCACCCGGTCGAAGCCGGTGATGGCCTTGATCTCGGCGGCCGCGCGACGCCGCAGCTCGGTGGCGTCGGTGATCCCCGCGAGGCGCTGAATGGCGGTGACGACGCCGGTGCGCACGTACTCGAGATCGGGAACGGTCGGTTCGAGCTCGATGATGACCGGGTCGCTGTCGCGGTGCACGATCGCGTCGTGCTCCACTCCGTTGAAACCCACCCGGATCGGATCGATGGCGACGCCGTGCGCGTACGCATCGCGCAGCCGGTCGTCGCCGATCTCGGCGATCGGACGCCCGAGGGCGTCGGCGGCGTCGTCGCTGGCGACCACGACCGTGTCCGTCTGCGCATCGACGGCCAGCAGGGTGCCGAAGGACTGGATGCGACCGGGAGTGGCCAGGGGTTCGGCCGAGCACTCCCGAAGACGCAGGCGTTCGTCGGGGTCCCAGAGGCTCTCGGACGACGTCGTCGGTGTGGTGTTCATCGGGGGCCCCTTTCCTCGCGCGAGGGCCCGCCTGCTGACATCACGACTCGCGCAACGACAATGGTAAGCAGAAGTGCGCCGAGATCGGGCCGCGGGCGTGACGGGCCCTAGTCTTGACGCATGGTGACCGACCCCTTTCGGGGAGACACCGACCTCGGAACCTCCGGCGAGGACCTCGCCGAGGGGGCCGTGCAGCTGGCGCAGCGGTGGATCACCGAGAGCGCCCAGGTCGACGTCGACCCCTCCGCCGCCCGCCTTGCGGGAGTTCTGAAGGACCCGAACGGCCTGCCCTTCACGATCGGGTTCGTCGACGGCGTCATGCGTCCCGAGAGCCTCGGTGCCGCGGCATCCCAGCTCCATCGGGTCGCCCCGCTGGTTCCGGACTTCCTGCCGTGGTACCTGCGCGGTGCCGTTCAGATCGGCGGCGCGGTCGCCCCGGTGCTGCCGACGCCGGTGGTTCCCCTCGCTCGCCGCGCGCTGCGCGAGATGGTGCGCCACCTCATCGTCGACGCCCGGCCCAAGAAGCTCGGCCCCGCCATCGCCGAGCTCCGTGCCGCCGGAGCGCGGCTGAACCTGAACCTGCTGGGTGAGGCCGTCCTCGGCGAGGACGAGGCTCTCCGCCGCCTCGACGGCATCCACGACCTCATACGCCGCCCGGACGTCGACTACGTCTCGGTGAAGGTGTCGGCGATCGCGAGCCACATCTCGATGTGGGCCTTCGACGAGGTGGTCGACAAGGTCGTCGACCGTCTCATGCCCCTCTACCTGTCGGCGGCGTCGGACGGCACGTTCATCAACCTCGACATGGAGGAGTACCGCGACCTCGACCTCACCATCGCGGTGTTCACCCGCATCCTCGAGGATCCGCGCCTGTCGGGCCTCGACGCGGGGATCGTGCTGCAGGCGTACCTTCCCGATGCGCTTCCGGCCCTGCGCGAGCTGACGGCGTGGGCGCGGGCGCGCGTGCGCGGGGGAGGCGCGGGCATCAAGGTGCGCCTGGTGAAGGGCGCGAACCTCGCGATGGAGCGGGTGGATGCGGTGATGCACGGCTGGGAGCTGGCGACCTACAGCTCGAAGCTCGACAGCGACGCCAACTACCTGCGATGCCTCGACGAGGCGCTGCGCACCGAGAACGCCGCCGCCGTGCGGGTGGGCGTCGCCGGGCACAACCTCTTCGACATCGCCTACGCGTGGCTGCTCGCCGGCGAGCGCGGGGTGCGGGACCGGGTCGAGTTCGAGATGCTCCTCGGAATGGCGCAGGGTCAGGTCGACGCGGTCTCGCGCGAGGTCGGGCCGGTGCTGCTCTACGTGCCCGTCGTCGCCCCCGACGAGTTCGACGTCGCCATCAGCTATCTCGTCCGCCGCCTGGAGGAGAACGCCTCGAGCGAGAACTTCCTCTCCGCCGCGTTCGACCTCGCCGACGACCCGGCCCTGTTCGCGCGCGAGCGCGATCGTTTCCTCGCCTCGGTGGAGCGGGCGAGCGACCCGGAGCTGCCGACCGGCCCGAATCGGACGCAGGACAGGACGGATGCCGCGTCGCGAGGTGCTGTCGACGGCATGCGGTCCGCGGCGGCATCCGAGGGCATGCTCCTGCGACCAGGCCCCGACGCCGAAGGCGACGGGCTGACCCGCGAGGTGCTGGGGATCGCCCGATCGGCGTCGGCCGATCCCGGCGACACCATGCCGATCGCGCCGGAGGTCGGCGGCATCCTCTTCGGCGGTCAGGAGATCGTCGAGACCGCGGTGTATGCGTCGCGCGAGTCGGGACCCGCCGCGCTCGGCGCGCCCGGATTCGCCAACGCACCCGACTCCGACCCCGCCCTGCCGGCGAACCGCGTCTGGGCGCGCGAGATCCTCGCACGCGTGGCCGCATCGCAGGCGGGTGTCGACACGATCGCCGCGGCGCGCCTCGACGACGCCGGGCAGGTCGACGCCGTGATCGACCGGGTGCGTGCGGCGGCCGAGCACTGGGGGTCGCGCGCCGCCGCCGATCGGTCCGAGATCCTCGCCGCCGCGGGCCGGGCGCTCGAGGCGCGTCGCGCCGAGCTCATCGAGGTCGCCGCATCCGAGACCGGCAAGGTCTTCGCCGAGGCCGACGTCGAAGTCAGCGAGGCGGTCGACTTCGCCCACTATTACGCCGCGACCGCCCGCGAACTCGACCGGGTCAGCGGCGCAGTGTTCGTGCCGGCACGGCTCACCGTCGTCACGCCGCCGTGGAACTTCCCCGTGGCGATCCCCGCGGGCGGGGTGCTTGCCGCGCTCGCCGCCGGATCGGGCGTGGTCTTCAAGCCCGCGCCGCAGGCGCGCCGCTGCGCGGCCGTCGTCGCCGAGGCGCTGTGGGAGGCGGGCGTGCCCCGCGACGTGCTGGCCCTCGTCGACATCGAGGAGGGCGAGCTCGGGCAGCGCCTCATCTCGCATGACGGCGTGGACCACGTCATCCTCACGGGGTCGTGGGACACCGCCGCCCTCTTCCGCTCCTGGCGGCCCGATCTGCCGCTCCTGGCCGAGACCAGCGGCAAGAACGCGATGATCGTCATGCCCTCGGCCGACCTCGACCTCGCGGCATCCGACGTCGTCAAGAGCGCCTTCGGGCACGCCGGTCAGAAGTGCTCAGCGGCTTCGCTGGCGATCCTCGTCGGGCCGGTGGCCCGCTCGCAGCGCTTCCTGCGGCAGCTCGTCGACGCCACCACGTCGCTGCGCGTCGCGCCACCGACCGACCCGCTCGCCGAGGTCGGGCCTGTCATCGAGACCCCCCGGGGCAAGCTCGACTGGGCCTTCACCACCCTGGACGAGGGGGAGAAGTGGCTCGTCGCGCCGCGGGCGCTCGACGGGCCCGAAGAGTACGCGGGGCGGCTCTGGCGGCCAGGCATCCGCACCGGGGTGAAGCCCGGGTCGCGGTTCCACCGCGAGGAGTTCTTCGGACCCGTGCTCGGCGTCATGCACGCCTCCTCACTTGCCAAGGCCATCGAGCTGCAGAACGCCGTCGACTACGGCCTGACCGCGGGGCTCTACACCCAGAACCCCGACGACCTCGCCCTCTGGCTCGACCGCGTCGAGGCGGGGAACCTCTACGTCAACCGCGGCATCACCGGCGCCATCGTGCAGAGGCAGCCGTTCGGCGGCTGGAAGCGCTCGTCGGTGGGGGCGGGCGCCAAGGCGGGAGGACCGAACTACCTCGTCGGGCTGGGATCGTGGCGGCCCTCGACCGGGGCGGCGCCGTCGGCGACGCTGCACCTGCGCGGGCTCGACTCGCGCATCACAACGCTCATCGAAGCCGCGCAGCCGACGCTGGACTACCAGGCCTTCGAGTGGCTCCGTCGTGGCGCCCTGTCGGATGCGATCTCGTGGGACCGCGAGTTCGGTCGGGTGAAGGACGTCTCGCAGCTGGGCGTGGAGCGGAACCTCTTTCGCTACCGCCCCGTCGGTGTCGCCGTCCGGGCGACCGGAGATGCCCCGTGGCAGGCCCTTCTGCGCGTGATCGTGGCGGCGCTCCGCGCCGGGTCGGAGGTCACCGTCAGCGCACCGGTGGGCATGCCGGCGGGGGTCCGTCGTGTGCTTGGCGAGGAGGACGTGCCGGTCTTCGTCGAAAGCGACGAGGAGTTCGAGGCCCGCATCGCCGAGGCGCGCCCCGCGCGGGTGCGGCTCGTCGGGCCGCCGGCCTCGGTCGCTGCGGCGCACGCCGGGCTTGCGAGCGCCCTCGCGGGCGACCCCGACGTCGCCGTCTACGCCGGCGAGGTCACGACCGCGGGCCGGATCGAGCTGCTGCCGTTCCTCCGCGAGCAGTCGGTGACCATCACCGCGCACCGCTTCGGCAACCCCGACCCCTGGTCGGCCGAGGTCATCTGAGCCGATCCGACGTCCCGGCTGTCCCCAACTCCTGCAGATCGAGCGTCGCAGGGGCCGAGAGGGGGTTGATCGGCACGTCGCGTCCGATTCTGCAGGAGTTCGGGACGTGGCCGTCGCAGGTCGCCGCCGCACCGCGGCGCGCGATGTAAAAGATTCTTGACACGGCGAGAGCGTCGCCGTACGATGAGTGTCAAGAATCTTTGACATCGGAGGTCGCCATGGCGTACATGGAGCGGACGATCTGGGCCCAGCTCGTCGCGAGCGTGGTGGGGCTCGTGGTCTACCTGGCGCTCGTCGTGCCGCAGCTGTTCACCACCCCGGTCGGCGACATCGCCTGGGTCTGGCCGATGATGTGGACGATCCTCGGCGCCATCGTCCTGTCGATCGTCCTCAGCATCGTGTGGGGCATGATCGCACGGATGCGCGACCCCGAGCTCGAGCACACCGCCGACCAGCGCGACCGCGAGATCGAGCGTTTCGGCGAGCGGATCGGCCAGAGCTTCCTCGCGATCGGCGGCATCGTCGCCCTGGTCCTCTCAATGATCGAGGCGCCGTGGTTCTGGATCGGCAACGCCCTGTTCCTCGGGTTCTTCCTCTCCGCGGCGCTCGGGGGTATGGCGAGACTCAGCGCCTACCGGACGGGCCTGCCGTGATGGTCCGCCCCACGAAGGTCACCAACACCATCCGCGCCGTCCGCGAAGCCGCGGGGATGACGCAGGCCGAGGTCGCCCGGCGGGTCGGCGTCACCCGCCAGACCCTCATCGCCATCGAGCAGGGACGGTACTCCCCAACGCTCGAACTCGCCTTCCAGCTCGCCCGCGTCTTCGATGCGCGGCTCGACGACCTCTTCCACTACCCCGATACGCCGGAGGACTGACATGACCACCCCCACGATCCCGCAGACCATGGCCGCCTGGCGGCAGCACGCCTACGGGCCGGCCGCCGTCGTGCGGGCCGAAACGATCCCTGTCCCCGCCCCCGGTCGCAAGGAGGTGCTGCTGAAGGTCGCCGCCGTGTCGCTGAACTCCGGTGACATCCACCTCATGCGCGGTGAGCCGCGTGTCGTCCGGCTGTTCTTCGGTCTCCGCCGCCCACGCACCCGGGGTCGGGGGATGGATGTCGCGGGCACCGTCGTCGCGCTCGGCGCCGACGTGACGGAGTTCGCCGTCGGCGACCTCGTCGTCGGCGCGGGGGATGAGACCCTCGCCGAATTCGTGGCCGTGAAGGCCGAGCGCCTGACCGCGCTACCCGCGGGCCTCGACCCGGTCATCGCGGCGACCCTCCCGGTCGCGGGCAACACCGCCGCGACGATCCTCGACACCTGCCGGGTCGGCGCGGGGTCGACCGTGCTCCTCGTCGGCGCCGGGGGCGGGGTCGGCACCCTCACCGCCGCCCTCGCGGTCGCGCGTGGCGCCGAGGTGTGGGCGACCTGCGGGGCACGCGCGGAGGACACCCTCCGCGACCTCGGCGTCTCCCGCACCTTCGACTACCGCACCCACGACATCGCCTCCCTGCCCGCGGGCGCGTTCGACGCCGTCGTCGACATCGCCGGCGAGCCGCCGCTCGAGGTGCTCCGCGACCGCCTCCGCGACGGCGGCACGGTGGCTCTCGTCGGCGGCGACGGCCATCCCTTCTGGGGGCCGTTTCCACGGCTCATCCGCTCCCTCGTCCTCAGCCGCCGCGCGCGGCGCTTCCGCTCGGTGACGGCGTTCACGAAGACCCCGGTGACGGCTGAGCTCGTGCGGATGACCGCGGCCGGCGTCATCCGTCCCGTCATCGAGAAGACCTACCCCCTGAGTGACGCCGGCGCAGCGATCGCGCATGTGGATGCCGGGCACACCGTCGGCAAGGTCGTCGTCGTGGCCGACTGAGCGCGGCGTCCCAGGCGGCGGCGAGGGGGCCGTGGCACAATGGTCGCGGCGTGCCCGGGTCGTCGGCTTCGAAGCCCCGCCGGGCCTCTGGACAGCGTCCGCCGCACCTTCGCAAGGAGACCGATGTCCACTCAGAACACCGCGCCGACCGTCGAGGCCACCGCCGCCGCCGCGAGCTCCACGGGGCGGATCGCCCAGCATCGCCGCTACCTCATGTGCCGGCCCGAGTTCTTCACCGTCAGCTACACCATCAATCCCTGGATGGAGCCGGCGAACCCCACCGACACCGCCAAGGCCGTCCGGCAGTGGCAGGCGCTCTACGACGCCTACCTCGCGCTCGGCCACGAGGTGGAGCTGATCGACCCCATCGAGGGTCTGCCCGACATGGTCTACACCGCCAACGGCGGCTTCCTCATCGACGGCATCGCGTACGGTGCGAAGTTCCGCTTCGACGAGCGGGTGCCCGAGGGCCCGGCGTTCATGGAGTGGTTCCGCGACAACGGCTACGACGTCGTCGTGCCCCGCGAGGTCAACGAGGGCGAGGGAGACTTCCTGCTCGTCGGCGACACCATCCTCGCCGGCACCGGCTTCCGCTCGACCGGCGACAGCCACCGCGAGCTCGGCGAGGTCTTCGGCAAGGAGGTCGTGTCGCTCAATCTCGTCGACCCGCGCTTCTACCACCTCGACACCGCGATCGCGGTGCTCGACCCCGTCGAGGGGCCGGGCGGCGTCGAGCGGGCGAACATCGCCTACCTCGAGCACGCGTTCGACGAGCGCGGCCAGGCGATCCTCGCCGAGCGCTACCCCGACGCGATCCGGGTGTCGGATGACGACGGCGCGGTCTTCGGGCTGAACTCGGCCAGCGACGGCTACAACGTCATCATCTCGCCGCGGGCGACCGGCTTCGAGGCGCAGCTGCGCGAGCGGGGCTACAACCCGATCATGATCGACCTGTCCGAGCTCCTGCTCGGCGGCGGCGGCATCAAGTGCTGCACGCTCGAGCTCCGCCGGGGGACGGAGGGATCGTGAGCCTCTCGGAGCTGCCGACGGACACCGCGACCCTGCGGGTGATCCGCGCGGAGGACGAGCACCTGGCCCACAACTACCACCCGCTGCCCGTCGTGGTCTCGCGTGCCGAGGGTGCGTGGGTCACCGACGTCGAGGGCAAGCGCTACCTCGACCTATTGTCGGCCTACTCGGCGCTGAACTTCGGGCACGGTCATCCCGCCCTCGTGGCCGCCGCGCAGGAGCAGCTCGCCCGGGTCACCCTCACCAGCCGCGCGTACCACAGCGACCGGTTGGGCGAGTTCGCCTTCGCGCTCGCCGAGCTCTGCGGGAAAGATCTCGTGCTGCCGATGAACACCGGCGCCGAAGCGGTGGAGACGGGCATCAAGGTCGCGCGCGCGTGGGGCTATCGCGTGAAGGGCATCGCCCCGGATGCCGCGACGATCGTCGTCGCCCACGGGAACTTCCACGGCCGCACCACCACGATCGTCGGCTTCAGCGACGATCCGGTCTCGCACGATGACTTCGGCCCCTACGGCGGCGGATTCGTCCACGTGCCGTACGGCGACGCCGCGGCGATCGAAGCGGCCATCGACGACAACACCGCGGCGGTGCTCATCGAGCCGATCCAGGGCGAGGCGGGGGTCATCATCCCGCCCGAGGGGTACCTGCGTGCGGTGCGCGAGATCTGTACCCGTCGGGGCGTGCTCTTCATCGCCGACGAGATCCAGTCGGGGCTCGGCCGCGTGGGGACGACCTTCGCGTGCGACCGCGAAGAGGTCGTGCCCGACGTCTACCTGCTCGGAAAGGCGCTCGGAGGCGGGATCGTCCCCGTCTCGGCCGTCGTCGCCGACCGGGACGTGCTGGGCGTCATCCGCGCCGGCGAGCACGGGTCGACCTTCGGTGGCAATCCGCTGGCCGCCGCCGTGGGCACGCGTGTCGTCGAGATGCTGCAGACGGGTGAGTTCCAGAAGCGCGCCGCAGCCCTCGGCGAGCACCTCGAGGCGAAGCTCGGCGAGCTCGTCGGGCGCGGTGTCACCGAGGTGCGCATCGCGGGCCTGTGGGCGGGGATCGACATCGACCCCGCCGTGGGCACCGGCCGCGAGGTGGCCGAGCGGCTCCTCGCGCGCGGGGTGCTGGCGAAGGACACGCACGGGCAGACGCTGCGCATCGCGCCGCCGCTCGTCATCCGCGCGACCGAGCTGGACTGGGCCGTCGAGCAGCTGAAGCTCGTCCTCGCGGGCTGACCGCGTCAGAAGACGTCGACGGGGAACTCGTGCCAGCCCGTCGCGCCGTCGGGCACGACGCCGGCGACCTCGGAGGTCTGCGTCTCGCCGAGCGCGTTCGTCGCCCGGCAGCGAAGGACGTGGCGCCCCGCCGTCGCACGCCACGGCAGGCTCCACTGCACCCACGTGTCGTCCGAGATGGCCGTCGCAAGGGTCGCGTCCTCCCAGGGGCCGTCGTCGACCTGCACCTCGACGCGTGAGACGCCGACGTGCGGTTGCCAGGCGACCCCCGCGATGACGGTTTCGCCCGCGCTCAGTCCCTGGCCGGGACGCGGCACATCGATGCGCGACTGCAGCTTGACCGGGCCGCGCTCGGACCATCCGCGATCGGTCCAGTAGGCGGTCGCCCGGTCGAACCGGGTGACCTCGAGGTCGACGACCCACTTCGTCGCCGAGACGTAGCCGTACAGGCCCGGCACGACCATCCGCACGGGGAATCCGTGCTCGAGCGGCAGGGGCTCCCCGTTCATGCCGACGGCGAGGATCGACCATCGATCGGGGTCGGTGAGGGTCTCCAGCGGCGTCGAGGCGGTGAAGCCGTCGATGGACCGCGAGAGCACCATGTCAGCATCGGCCGTCGGGCGCGCCCGGGCGAGGAGCTCGCGGAGGGGGTAGCCGAGCCACAGCGCGTTGCCGATGAGCGTGCCGCCGACCTCGTTCGACACGCACGACATGGTGGCGTATCCCTCTTCGAGCGGAAGGGCGACGAGCTCGTCCCAGGTCAGGGTGACCTCGTTCTCGACCATCCCGTGAATCCGCAACGACCAGTCGGCGGGGTCGACCTGCGGCACCACCAGCGCGGTGTCGATCCGGTAGAACGACGCGTTCGGGGTGATGACGTCGGCGAGCCCGGCGATGTCCAGCTCGGCGCCGGCAGGAACAGGGGATGCCGCGACCGCGGGCGTCGGCAGGCGCAGCGCAGACCGGATCGCCGCGACCGCACGGCTGCCGCCGCTCACGAGCGTCGCCCCGAGGACGGCGACGACGCCGATCGCGGCCGCGCCGCCCGTCCAAGCCAGGAAGCGCCGGCGATCCATCTCCAGTGTGCGATCGTCGGTCGAGACGCCCGCGCGCGCCTCGCCTGCCGACCGCGCGGGGAGCATCCGCACCAGCATCCGGAGGGTCACGCCCATCGTCGCGCCGGCGATGAGAGAGGGGAGCCACGACAACGGCCCGGCGTCGGCGCGGGTGAGCGCGACGACGGCGCCGACGACTCCGAGGGCGACGGCGATCGCCACGCCGATCGGTGGGCGGCGTCGCTCGAGCAGGCCGGTGACGGCGGCGACGGCGAGGAGGACCACGGCGATCCCGGTCAGCAGAGCGACCTTGTCCGCGGTGCCGAACCACGCGATCGCGGTGTCCTTCGCCCACGGCGGAGCGGCGTCGATGAGCGCGCCGCCGATGGCGGCGAAGGGACTGGAGGACGGGGCGATGAGGGCTGCCGACAGCTCGCCGAGGCCCGCCCCGACGAGCGCCGCGACGGCGCCGGCCGCCGCGGCGAGCCATCCGTTCCGCGTTCCCACGCGATCTGCCCTCGCCACGGTGTCGAGCCTACGGCGCCGCACACCGCCGGGCGCGGGGCGAGTGATTACCGAACGCTTACGTCGAGCGCGGCACGCAGGGTGTGCGGGGACGCCCGAACGCCATCGGTCCCGATGGAGGAGAGCGGCACCGACGACGTTTCGCCGCGGCATCCGGATGCGAAAGAGTAGCCCCATGGCAGGAGGCCGTGGGGAGAACATCCGGATGCTGCGCCGCGCGCGCACCGCGGACGCTCCCGCGTTCGACCTGTCGTACGTGCGCACGGGCCCCCGCGGTGCCACGCCCGTCGTGATCATCCCGGGGGGTCCGGGCCTGGCTTCGGTCCGTCCCTACCGCAGCGTCCGGCGGATCGCCGCCGGCAGCGGCCTCGACGTGGTGATGGTGGAGCACCGCGGCGTCGGCCTCTCGCGCACCGATCTGGCCGGGGCGCCGCTGCCGCCCTCGGCGATGCGCATCTCTGAGGTCCTCGACGACCTCGCCGCGGTGCTCGATCGGGAGCACATCGACCGCGCCGTCGTGGTCGGGTCGTCGTACGGCAGCTATCTGGCATCGGGGTTCGGTGTGCGGCATCCGGACCGGGTCGAGCGGATGCTGCTGGACTCGCCCCTGCAGTCCACGGCCGACATCGCGCTCGAGCGGCAGCGCGTGCGCGAACTGTTCTGGGACGCGGACGATCAGCTCTCGGCCGATGTGCGGATGCTCGTGGAGCGCGGTGAGGGGGAGAGGCCGGTGCTCGATGTCCTGCGCGCCGCGTACGAGCTCGTCGGGCCCGAGCTCGCGGGGTCGCTGGCGCGTCGGCGCACGCGCCATGGGCCGAGCCTCACGTGGCGGGCGCTGGAGGCGTACGCCGGCCGCGGCGACGCCATCGCCCGCATCCCCGGGGTCTACGAGTTCGACCTCGCCGGGGTGATCGCCTTCCGAGAGCTCGCCTACGGCGCGCCGCCCGACGGCCTGCCGCTGGACCCGGCCTCGACCTACGCGCCGCTCGCGCCGCGGTTCCCCGCGTTCGCGGGCGAGCCCTTCGACCTGCCGGCGCTCACGCCCGCGTTCGCGTGGCCGCTGGTCATCCTCAGCGGCGCGCGCGACCTCCGCACCCCGCCCGCGATCGCCGAGCGCACCGCCCGCACGGCTCGGGACGCGGTCCTGGTGCGCCTGCAGAACGGCCACAGTGCGCTGGACACCCACCCCGTGGCGCTCCTGAACGCCGTCCGCCGGCTGGTGCGCGGCGCGCAGCATCGCCTCCCCGCCGAGGCGGACGTGCTCGACCGGCTGCCACGGCGCGGCGCGGGCGCGCGCCTTCCCGACCTGCTCCGTGCCATGTCGCGCGCAGAGGGGCTCCTCGGCCGCTGAGCGTCTGCTCAGACGCGCCCGGCGTGCACCGCGTCGAGCGCGGCGGCGTCGGCGGAGGTCATCCCGTCGACCGGCTCGCCGTTCCAGACGATGTCGTCGCCGAGCGCGGCGAGGATCTCCTTGCGGTCGCCGTGCTGGATCTTCGCGCCGTGCACGATGGTCGCCGGGCTCCACATCATGGCGAGGCTGTCGTGCCACCCGCTTCCGACATCCTTCACGTGCAGCAGATCGTGCAGCGACGTCGGCAGGTGGGAGAGCGGTTCGGCGAAGCAGTCGGCGACCACCGCGAGCGTGATCTCGCGCTCGGTGCCGGGCTCGGCGACGATCGGCTCGTCGACGTCGCCGGTGAGTGCCCGGCCGACGTCGGCGGCATCCAGCAGGATGATGCCGTTGGTCGGTCGCGGGTTGCACTCGATGATGCGGAGGCCGTCGCCGTGGTCGACGAAGTCGAAGGACAGCTGGCCGGTGAAGCCGGGGTCGAGCGCGTCGACGATGCGCTGAGCGTAGGCGAGGGTGTCGGTGCTGTCGACGGCGAGGAAGGCGATCGCGGTGCTGTGCGCCCACTGCTCGGCGGCGACGTACGTCGTGTGGGCCGTCACACGGCCGTCGACGATGATGCTGTAGGAGCACACCATCGGTCCGTCGACGAAGGGCTGCACCAGCCACGGCTGCTCGGGGGTGGGGTGGCACTCCTCGACCGGGGTCTTGCCCGCGAGCGGGCCGGTGTTGGTGAGCAGTCCGACGCCGCCGCGCGAGAACGCCGCGCGGGCGAAGTAGCGCGGGAAGCGGGCGATGGTCTCCACCAGCTCCTCGTCGCTGGTGACCACGACCGTCTCAGGGATCGGCACTCCCGCGTCCTCGGCGAGCCGCTGGAAGCTGGCCTTGTCATGCAGGCGCGCGAGGTCGCCGAACGTCCCGGTGAGCACGCGCACGCCCTCGGGCAGGTCGTCACGGCGCGCGGCGAGGTAGAAGACCTCCTCGAAGGTCGGGATGATCACGTCGATCTCGTGCGCCTTGACGAAGTCCGCCACCTCCGAGATGAAGGCGTCGGTCGCGAAGCGCGGCGACGAGGTCACCAGGTGTCCTGCGGCGAACCGGGAGTGGCTGCCGACGGCGCCGCCGTAGGTGTCGGACGCGTAGACGGTGTGACCGATGCTCCCGAGCTTGCGGATGAGATCCAGCGCGAACGTGTTGCGGGAGCTGGTGACGAGGATGCGCATGGCGCCCTTCCGGTCGAGGTGCCGTCAGCCTAGCGAGGTCGTCGGCCGGGTCGAAACACTCCGGCAACACGGCCCGGACTAGGCTCGGGGCATGGGTGACCTGTTCGACGGCTACGGTGCCACACTGACACCCCGCCGGTCGCCCGCGGGTGTCGCTCCGTTCGACGAGATGTTCGCGGTGTCGCGAGGCGGCGCGGCGGGGGCGGAGTCGCGCGAGGCCTACCGCGAGCTGTACCAGGCCCTCGCGCAAATGACCCAGGAGGAACTGCGCGGACGCACCGAGTCGCTCGCGAGCTCCTATCTCGCGCAGGGCGTGACGTTCGACTTCGCCGGCGAGGAGCGGCCCTTCCCGCTCGATGCGGTGCCGCGCATCATCTCCTTCGACGAGTGGTCGCGCATCGAGGCGGGCGTGAAGCAGCGCGTCCGCGCCCTCGAGGCGTTCCTCGACGACGCGTACGGACACCAGCACTGCGTGCGCGACGGGGTCCTGCCGGCACGCCTCATCGCGTCATCCCAGTACTTCTATCGCCAGGCCGCCGGCATCCACAGCGCCAATGGGGTGCGCATCCAGGTGTCGGGCATCGACCTGATCCGCGACGAGAACGGCGAGATGCGCGTCCTGGAGGACAACGTGCGCGTGCCCTCCGGCGTCTCCTACGTCATCTCGAACCGCCGCGTGATGGCCCAGACCCTCCCCGAGCTCTTCGTCTCGATGCGGGTGCGGCCGGTCGGCGAGTACCCGAACAAGCTCCTCGCGGCGCTGCGCGCCTCCGCCCCGCCGGGCGTCGAAGAGCCGAACGTCGTCGTGCTGACCCCGGGCGTGTACAACTCCGCCTACTTCGAGCACACCCTCCTCGCCCGCCTGATGGGCGTCGAGCTGGTCGAGGGACGCGACCTGCTCTGCATCGGCGGCAAGGTCTTCATGCGCACGACCCGCGGACCCAAGCGCGTCGACGTGATCTACCGCCGCGTCGACGACGACTTCCTCGACCCGCTGCAATTCCGCGCTGACTCGATGCTCGGCGCCCCCGGGCTGATGCTCGCCGCGCGGCTGGGCAACGTCACGATCGCCAACGCCGTGGGCAACGGGGTCGCCGACGACAAGCTCATCTACACCTACGTGCCCGACCTGATCCGCTACTACCTCGCCGAGGAGCCGATCCTGAAGAACGTCGACACCTGGCGGCTGGAGGACCCGGGCGCACTCGAGGAGGTGCTCGATCGTCTCGACGAGCTCGTCGTCAAGCCCGTCGACGGGTCGGGCGGCAAGGGGCTGGTCGTCGGGCCGGATGCGTCGCCGGGCGAGCTCGAGGCGCTCCGCCACCGCCTTCTCGCCGACCCGCGGGGATGGATCGCTCAGCCCGTCGTCATGCTCTCCACCATTCCCACTCTCGTCGAAGACGGGATGCGACCGCGGCACGCCGACCTCCGCCCGTTCGCGGTCAACGACGGGGAGGACGTCTGGGTTCTCCCCGGCGGGCTCACCCGGGTGGCGTTGCCCGAAGGGCAGCTCGTGGTCAACTCCAGCCAGGGCGGCGGATCCAAGGACACCTGGATCGTCGGCGGCTCCGCGCCGTCGCACGTGGAGTACGGGCAGGGTGCCGGTCTGGCGGGGCTCGTCGCCGACCAGGCCGCGACGGTCACCGCCGCCATCCCGATCATCTACGACGAGCAGGACGAGGTGACGCACTCGCCGCAGGACCGCCCGCGCAGCCGCACCGAGCAGCAGGAGCAGCAGCAGCAGGCGGGTCCGGGCGTTTCGTCTCCCTCTCTTCCGCCGAGAATCGATCTGGGCGCCGAGGATGCGGGTGCATCCCACGCTCTCGGAGCGCAGATGCACTCTCGCGCGATCGCCACGGGGAAGGATGACGCGTGCTGAGCCGCATCGCCGAATCGCTGTTCTGGATCGGGCGGTACATCGAGCGCTCCGACGGCACCGCGCGCATCCTCGACGTGCACCTCCAGCTGCTCCTCGAAGACCCGTGGATCGACGAGGACACCGCCTGCCGCTCGCTGCTGAGCGTCATGGGGTCATTCGGCCCCGACGCCGGCGGCCGCGTCGGCCGGGACGAGGTGCTGCAGCGTCTCGCCGTCGACCGGATGAACCCCGCGAGCATCGCGTACTCGATCTCCGCGGCCCGCGAGAACGCCCGCCGGGCACGTGAGATCGTCTCGACCGAGCTGTGGGAGACCCTCAACACCACCAGCGCCCGGATGCCCCGACGCCTCCAGCGCGACAAGGTGCACGAGTTCTTCCAGTGGGTGCGCGAGCGCGCCGCGCTCGCCGTCGGCGTCGTCGACTCCTCCACCAGCCGCGACGAGGCCTGGCAGTTCTTCACCCTCGGTCGCAGCATCGAGCGCACCGACATGACCGCGCGCCTGCTCGCGACGAGGTCGCTGACCGAGGCATCCGGTCCGTCCTGGACGACCATCCTGCGCTCGTGCGGTGCCTATGAGGCGTACCTGCGCACCTACCGGGGCATGCCGAGCGCGCGGAACGCCGCCGAGTTCCTGCTGCTGGACCGGCTCTTCCCCCGCTCGATCATCTACTCCATCCAGCTCGCAGAGGAGTGCATGAGCGCCATCGATCCCCGCGCAGACCGCGTGGGGCACTCCAACACCGTGCTCCGCGCGCTCGGGCGCATCCGCAACGACCTCGAGTACCGGCCGGTCAGCGAGATCCTCAACGAGCTCCCTCATCACATGCAGCGCGTGCAGAAGGTGACGCGCGAGGCATCCGAGGCGATCAAGTCGCGGTTCTTCCCCACGCAGGCCGAGCCGAGCTGGATCGGGGAGATCTCGTGACCCTTCGACAGGCTCAGGGACCGGTGCGGGGCTCCCGCGAGCGGGAGCCCATCTCATGAAAAGACTCCGCATCGAGCACTCGACCGGGTTCTCCTACCAGGGGAACGTCTCGGCGTCCTACAACGAGGCACGGATGCTGCCGGGCTCGACCGACAGCCAATTCGTCCTGAACTCGTCGCTGGAGATCGAACCGTCGACATCCGTCAACCACTACGTCGACTACTTCGGCACCCGGGTGGCCTCGTTCGACGTCCTCTCGCCCCACGCGGCGCTGCAGATCACCGCGCGATCGCTCGTGGAGGTGCGGCCGCGCCCGATCGCGCATACGCCCCTCACCTGGCACGATCTCGGTGACGAAGCCGCCGCGTCGGTGGCCACCATCGAACAGCTCGGCCAGACCGCGCGCACGAGGCCCCACCCCGAGGTCGCCGAGCTCGCCCGTTCCATCGCGGCCGAGCACACCCACCCCGGTGAAGCGGCGCACGCGATCTCGATCGCCGTCGGCGACGCGGTGGAGTACATGCACGGCGTCACCGGGGTGCACTCCACCGCGAGCGATGCCTGGATCGCCCGCAAGGGCGTGTGTCAGGACATCACCCACATCACCCTCGGGGCCCTCCGCGAGGTGGGGATTCCGGCGCGGTACGTCTCGGGGTACCTGCACCCCCGACCCGACGCCGAGGTGGGCGTCGCGGTCACGGGCGAGTCGCACGCCTGGGTGGAGTGGTTCGCCGGCGACTGGCACGGATTCGACCCCACGAACAACATCGAGATCGGCGACCGGCACGTCCTCGTCGGCCGCGGCCGCGACTACAACGACGTGCCACCTCTGCGGGGGGTGTACGCGGGGCCGTTCAAGAGTCACCTCAATGTGAAGGTCACGATCACCCGCGAGATGTGAGCATCAGGGCGTCGATCCGATCCGCGGGTCGCGACGAAACACCTTCGAGGCGCAAACCGCCTCCGCGTTCTCGCGCCGTGGCGCCGAACGCGACGACGACGACACGGCAGGGTGGACCAATGAGTTTCCGGCAGAGTCTGCGCGAGTTCGAACTGGCCACGCGCCCGATCCATCCCGAGTCCAAGGCGGCGCTGGAGAAGCGCTGGCGCGAGCTCCCGCCCCACGCGCAGACCGACAATCAGCTGCTGGGCCGGTGTGCGGTGGGATGCGAGGGGACCCACGGTGTCTTCCCGAAGTGCAACCTCACCTGCTCCCCCTGCTACCACTCCGCCGATGCGAACAAGGTCCGCATCGACGGCGCGCACACCGTCGACAACGTCGACGAGCAGATGCGCTATCTCCGTGGCATCCGGGGCCCGCGTGCCCATGCCCAGCTGATCGGGGGCGAGGTGAGCCTCCTGCCGGCCGCCGATCACGCCGCGGCCCTGCTGGCGATGCGCGCCCAGGGGCGCGAGCCCATGTCGATGACCCACGGCGACTTCGACTACGACTACCTCCTCGACGTGGTGCTCGACGACGAGGGCCGGCCCCGGTTCGACAAGGTCTCATTCGCGGCGCACTTCGACTCGCTGATGCGCGGCCGCCGCGGCGCGGTGCGGCCCCGCAGCGAAGCCGAGCTCCACCCGTTCCGCGAGGAGTTCGCGCGGATGTTCGTCGATCTCAAGCGCGACCACGGGGTGAACCGATACCTCGCGCACAACATGACCGTCACGCCCTCCAACGTCGACGAGGTCGAAGAGGTCACGCGCGCCGTGCTGGAGATGCCGTACGACATGATGTCGTTCCAGCCCGCCGCCTTCATCGGCGACGACCGGCGCTGGCGTGAGGACTTCGGCGAGGTCACCATCGACAAGGTCTGGGAGCGCATCGAGAAGGGCGCCGGGCAGAAGTTGCCCTGGCAGGCGACCCAGTTCGGCGACCCGCGCTGCAACCGTTCCACCGTCGGGATGCGGGTGGCAGGCGTCTTCGCGCCGCTGCTCGACCCCGAGGAGCCGAAGGACATCGCCGCCCGCGACCGATTCCTCGCCCACCACGGCGGAATGGTGTTCGGCGATGTGCCGAAGCCCGTGCTCGCCATCAAGGTCGCCCGCGCCGCGCTCGCGCACCCCGGCGACATCCCGCCCCTCATCGGGCTCGCCCGCCGGGTCGTCCGCCGCGCGGGCGGTCTTCGCCGCATGATCCGCGCCGCCCGTCGCGGGAAGCTGTCGTTCAAGACCTTCGTCGTGCACAACTTCATGGACGCCGAGCAGGTGGCGCCGGCGTGGGAGCTCATGGAGAAGGGCGTCGTCGCCGACGATCCGGTCCTGAAAGAGACGCAGGAGCGCCTCGGGTCGTGCATGTACGCCATGGCGCACCCCGAAGACGGCCGACTGGTGCCGGCGTGCGTCCAGCACAGCGTGCTCGACCCGCTCGAGAACGTCGAGCTGCGTCGCGTGCTGCCGCTCGTCGGCGCGGGCGCCGCGGGTGCCGTGTCGCCGTCCGTCGTCTCACGCCCGTCGGGTCTGACGCCCGTGCGCAGCACCCGCCGCGCCGGCGCCTGACGTTTCGCGCCGCGCCTCGGCGCCCTCCCGTTTCGCTTCCCCCGTCACGTTCTGCCCCACGGCGAGACGAACAGGGGCGGATGTCGTCGGGGGAGCCGGGGTAGCGCGGGAGCCGGGGTAGCGCGGCGCGCGAGCGCAAGAGCCGGGGCGCAAGAGCCGGGCGCGCGAGAGCCGGGCCCGCGAGAGCCGGGCGCGCGGGGCTTCCCCCGTCACGTTCTGCCCCACGATGAGACGAACAGGGGCGGATGTCGACGGGGGAACCGCGGTAGCGCGGGGCGCTGGGCGCGCGAGAGCCGGGCGCGCGAGAGCCGGGCGCGCGGGGCTTCCCCCGTCACGTTCTGCCCCACGGCGAGACGAACAGGGGCGGATGTCGTCGGGGGAGCCGGGGTGGCGCGGGCGCGCGAGCGCGTCCCCCGTCACGTTCTGCCCCACCGCGAGACGAATCGGGGCCGATGTCGTCGGGGGAGCGCGGGGGAGCGGGCGAAGCGAGGGTGCTGGCGCGAGCGCGAGCGCGAAGGGGGCGCCGCGAGGCGCGTCAGGCCGCGACGACGTGCGCGGCACCGGCCGGTAGGGCGAGCTCGACGCGCTCGCCGAGCCGCGGGGCACCGGCGGCCGTGACCTCGGCGTGGAGCAGCACGGTCGGGGTCACGCGGATGGTGAGGTCCATGCGGGCGCCGGAGGCGCGGGCCGACTCCACCGTCCCCGTCCATCGCGGGCCCGGCGCCCGTGCGGGCGCGACGGTTTCGATCGCGAGGGGCGCTCGCCCGTCGTCATCCGCACGCGACCCCGGCACGCCGGGGCCGGCGAGCGGATGCCGCGACGGCGACGCCTCCGCGGGACGCCGCACCTGCACGTCCTCCTGCCGGACGACGAGCACGGCGGGGCCGCACACCGCGGCATCCGCGATCGCGATCTCACCGAGGTCGCTGCGATGCACCCCCTCGGTCACGACGCCCGGGATGAGGTTCCGCGCCCCCATGAGCTCGGCGACCCGCACCGAGGACGGCGCGCGATACGCGCCGGCGACATCGCTCTCGTGCTGCAGCTCGCCGCCGTCGAGGACCGCGATGCGGTCGGCGACCCGCGACGCCTCGTCGCGGTCGTGGGTGACGAGCAGGATCGTGGGGCCGACGGTCAGGCGCAGCTCGTCGAGGAGCGTGTGCATGTCGGCGCGCAGCGCCGGGTCGAGGGCGCTGAACGGCTCGTCGAGGAGGAGCACCGCCGGCTCGGCGGCGAGGGCGCGGGCGATCGCCACGCGCTGCTCCTGACCGCCTGAGAGCTCGTCGACCCGCCTCGCCCCGAAGCCGCGCAGCTGCACCATCTCGAGGAACTCCGCCGCGCGCGCCCGGGCCTGTCGCCTCGCCTCGCCGCGCACCCGCGCCGAGAAGGCGACATTGTCCAGCACCGACAGGTGGGGGAAGAGCATCGACTTCTGGAACACCATCCCCACGCCCCGGCGCTCGGCGGTGACACCGGCCACGTCGTGGCCGCCGATGAGCACCCTTCCGCTGTCGGGCGCCTCGAGCCCGGCGACCATGCGCAGCAGCGTGCTCTTGCCCGATCCGCTGGGGCCGAGCACCGCGGTGCACGAGCCGGCCGCCACGTGGAGGGTGACGTTCGACACGGCGGTCGTCCGCGCGCCGCGGAAGCGCTTGGAGACGGCATCGAGGGTGAGGGAGGCGGTCATGCCGGAATCCTTTCCGGGGTGGACGCAGCGGTCGGCGCGGTCGCCGGGGTGGACGTGCTAGCGGCGGCCGGTGCCGCCCGTCGCCGTCCGAGCGAGACGGTCGCCAACAGCAGGACGATGGGTGGCAGGATCGCCGCGAGCGACATCACGGCCACGGCGGCGTCGTTTCCGACGGCGGCCGCAGCCCCGGCGACGACGAGGGGCAGGGTCACCAGCTCTCCCGCGCCGACGATGACGGTGACCAGGTAGTCGCTCCACGCCACGAGGAACGCCAGGAACGCCGCGCGTGCGAGCGCGGGGGCCAGCAGCGGCACCTGGACGCGCAGCAGCACGTCGCGGCGCGAGGCCCCGAGCAGCCGCGCGTTCTCTTCGTAGGACATGTCGTACGCGCCGTAGGCCGTCCGCATCACGAACGCCGTGTACGGGAGGGCGAGGACGACGAGCACCAGCACCGTCCCGGCGACCGGGGGCACGTAGGTGCGCAGCAGGACGACGTTGACCCCCAGCACCGCGGCGAACGGCGGCAGCGCGATCGGCGAGAGGAGCAGCGCCGCGACGGCGCGGGGCCACGGCACGCTGCCGAAGGTGAGCGCCCGGGCGGCCAGCGCTCCGAGCGGGGTGGCGATGGCGGCGACCGTCACCGCCAGCACGGCGGAGGTGAGGAACGCGGGCAGAGCCCCGAACCCCTCCGCCGCGAGAAGGCCGCGAGTTCCCCACTCGGTGGGAAGCGGTGAGGGGAACGACCAGCGGTCGGCGCCCGCCCACAGCACGAGCGGCAGGAAGGGCAGGGCGAACCAGACGATGAGCAGGATGCCGGTGGCGATGCGCATCACGCGACCGGCGCCGCGCGAGGCGACCAGGGTGGATCCGGGCGATGCCGGCCCCGCACTCATCGCCACACCGCGGTTCTCCGGAGGATCGCGAACGTGCCGGCGACGACGCCCAGGGCGATCGCCGAGGTGACGACGGCGACCGCCGCCGCATCCGGTCGCGAGTCCAGCGACACCCCCTGGAACAGCCGGACGGCGAGCACGGGGAGGGGCTCGGGGTAGGTGCGGCCGAGGAGCCACGACACCTCGTACGAGGCCAGGGCGTAGACGAAGCTGATGGCCGAGCAGATGAGCAGCGTCGGCGCGGTGAGCGGGAGGAACACGCGGCGGAACCGCTGCCATCGCCCGGCCCCGAGGAGGGCGGCGCTCTCGTCGTACCGCGCGATGCGCGTCGCGAGCGTGCCGGTCACGACGAGCGCGACGAACGCGGATTCCTTCCACGCGAACTCGGCGATCGCGGCGGCCCAGAGGGGTCCGCCCACGAACGCCGGCCAGGCCTCGGGCGGCACCCCCAGCATCCGCGACAGCATCCCGCCGTCGGCGAGCAGCAGGCCGATGGCGGCGGCGCCGATGAGATGGGGAACCGTGACCGTCGCGGCGCCGAGGGCGGCGACGACGCGTCCGCCCCAGCGGCCCGACACGATCACGACGGCCGCCGTCATGCCCACGACGGCGGCGATGAGGGTGGAGGCCCCGGCGACCCAGAGCGAGACGCCGACGGCCGCCCAGAGCGCGTCGGGGTCGCGGGTGTAGGCCTGGAACGACAGCTCCGCCTGCCCGACGATCGGGAGGAGCCCCAGGCTCTGCAGCACCGTCGCGCCGAGGCCCCCGCCGACCACGAGCACGGTCGCCGCCACCGCCGGAAGCACCATCAGCGCGCCCACCCGGCGTTGCCGGGCGGACTGCGCGGGACGGGCGACCAGCGGGGTCAGGGTCACCGGCCGAGCACCTCCGTGCGCCACCCGTCGTCGATGGCGGGCACCCACTCGGCGGCGAGCTCGGCGTGGGCGTTCCGCGACAGCACCTCGTACGGCGGTACGACCGGCGAGGCCGGCAGAGTGTCGAACAGCGCCCGGTCCCCGGGTTCGAGCCCCTCGATGTCGAGGACGGTGAACTGCCCCCAGACCTCGGGCTCGGCCTTGGCGACCTGCTGGGTCACCGACAGGGCCTCGTTGGCGACCACCATGGCGCCGGCGGTCGCGTCGGAGTTCGCGGGCAGGCCCAGGAAGCTGGCGTTGCCGACGGTCCCGTCGGAGAGCTCGAGCACCTTCGTGCCGGCGGGGTACGTGCCGTCGGCGACCAGTCCGGTGAGGGTCGCGGGGCCGTAGGTCATCATCATGTCGACCTGGCCGTCGGCGAAGAGCTGGCCGAGTTCGGCCTCGTTCGCGGGGTAGGTGTCGCCGGCGCGCCAGAGGCTCGGCGCGAGCTCGGCGAGCCGGTCGTACAGTGCCGGGGTGAGATCGTCGAACGCCTCCTGCGAGAAGTCGACGGGCACCTCGTCGGCGCCTCCCGACACGCTCGCGAGCACCTCGCGAACGAAGACCGAACCGGTGAAGTCCGGCGGCGCGGGGTAGGTGAAGCGCCCGGGGTTCGCCTCGGCCCACGCGAGCACCTCGGCCATCGACGTGGGGACGTCGGTGACGGTGTCGGCGTTGTAGACGAGGGTGAACTGCGCCTTGTGCCACGGGGCCTCGCACCCGTCCACCTCGGTGCCGAAGTCCGAGAGCAGCAGCGGGTCCCCGGGATCGGTGTTCGCCATGTTCGGCAGCAGATCCGTCCACCCGCAGAGCCAGGCGTCGGCCTCTTTCCCGGTGCGGAAGTTGTCGCCGTTGACCCAGATGAGGTCGACGGTGCCGTCGTCTCGCCCGGCCTGGATCTCGGTGAAGACGCGGTTCAGGGCGTCCCGGGTGTCGGTGACGGGCACTCGCTCGAGAGAGACGCCGTACTCGGCGACCGCGGGAGCGAGGATGTCGTCGACGTAGGCGTTGCCCTGGTCGTCGCCGCCGTACATCCACAGCTGCACCGTCTGCCCCTCGGCGTCGGCGAGCACCTGCTCCCAGCTGTCGGGTACGGTGCCGCCGGGGGCGGCCGGGGCGGAGCAGGCGGACAGGGCGAGGGCGGAGAGCGCCACCGCGGCGACGGCCAGATGCCGACGATGGGATACGAGGTTCATTGCAGCGATCCTTCCAGGTGTTCGGGGCTCGGCTATCGTGAGCGGGTCCACATCGACGAGAAAAATCCCCGAAGACGAGCGCAGACGACGAGAGGCGCATGATCACGCGAAGCCGCCGCAGCGTTTCCCGGGGTGCGATCATCCGACTGATCTCTCTCGGTGTCTTCGTCGCGGCGGCGGTTTCGGTTGGGCTGCTCCTGCCCCCGCTGGACGTTGAGGCGCTTCGCGACCGTTTCACCGACGTCGGGTGGGTGGGGCTCGCCGCCTTCGCGGCCGTCTACGGGCTGCTGACGCTCTCGCCCGTGCCGAAGGGCGTGCTCAGCATCGCTGCAGGCGTGGTGTGGGGCTTCGGCGTCGGCGTCCTGGCGGTCTACGCCGGCGCGCTCCTGGGCGCGACGCTGGCCTTCTGGGCCTCGCGCCTCCTCGGGCGCGACGCGGTGGCACGGCTGATGGGACGGCGGGCCGCCGCGATCGACGATGTGTTCGAGCGACGCGGCTTCCTCTCGATCCTGGGCCTGCGCCTCGTGCCCGTCGTGCCCTTCACCGCCCTGAACTACGCCTCCGGGCTGACGGGGGTGACCTACCCCGCCTACGCCGCGGCGACCGCGATCGGGATCATCCCCGGCACTGCGGCCTATGTCGCCCTGGGCGCCTTCGGCATCGAGGCGGGGCCGCTGTTCTGGATCGCCCTCGGGGCGCTCGGCGCGCTCTCCCTCGCGGGGGCGATCGTGGGAGTGGTCGTGCAGCGACGTCGGCGCGTCCGTGCCCGCGCCGCGGGCGCGGCATCCGATGCTCCCGCCGGTTCCGAACAAGAGGCGGCGACCGACCTCGGCGATCGGAGCGGAAAGGGGGCCGAGCATGCTTGACGCGGCCCTCAGGCCCCGCCTCGCGCGCCCGCTGGAGGCGCTCACGGCTCTTCTCGACAGACCGCGCATCACCCCCGACCGGCTCACCGTCGCCGGACTCGTCCTGGGTCTTGCCTCCGCGGTGGCCGCGGCGTTCCAGCTGTGGATCCCGGCCCTCGTGCTCTGGCTCGTCTCACGCGTCGTCGACGGTCTGGACGGCACGCTCGCGCGGCGTCGAGCGGCCGCCCGAGGGGAGGCGCGGGGCGGCACCCACGCCGGCGGCTTCCTCGACATCGCCGCCGACTTCGTCGTCTACGGGGCAACCGTCGTAGGGGTCGCCATCGGAGCGGCCGCCGGCGGAGCGCCGTGGTGGCCGTTCCTGCTCGTGCTCCTGGTCTACTACGTCAACGGCACCGCGTTCCTGGCGTTCTCGTCGATCGCCGAGCGGGCCGGGCGCCGCATCGACGACGGTCGCTCGCTGTCGTTCCTCGGCGGGCTCGCCGAGGCGACCGAGACCATCGCGGTGCACGCGCTGTGGCTCATCCTGCCCTTCTGGGCGGCGGAGATCGCCGTGGTGTGGGCGGTGATCGTCGGCGTGAGCGCGACCCAGCGGATCGTCGTCGGGTACCGGACCCTGCGCTGACCCGAGCGGGTCAGTGGGCGGTGCGGCGGGCGTGAAGGCGCCGGAGGAACCGGATGCCGCGACCGACGACCCCGCGATCGAGGCCCTCCTGGGCGGCGGCGATGGCGGCGTTCCACGGTGCGTCGGCGTAGGTGGGATAGGCGTGCATCGTGCTCGCGAGCGCGCGGACCGACACTCCGGCGGCGATCGCCGTGGTCAGTTCCCCGAGCACCTCGCCTGCACGCGGACCGACGACCGACGCGCCGCGCAGCCGTCCGCGCCGGTCGATCGCGAGCGTGGTGTGCCCCTCGGTGTCGTGGTCGGCGACCGCGCGATCGAGGTCGTCGTGCTCCTTCGTCACGATGCGGAGTCCTTCCCTGCGCGCCTCGGCGGGCGCGACGCCGATCGCGCCGACCTCGGGGGCGGTGAAGGTCACCCGGGGAACGGCGGCGGCATCCACCGTGCGCGAGAGCCCCAGCACGGCGTTCGTCGCCGCGGTGCTGCCGAAGAAGCCCGCGGTGTGGGTGAACCGGGGGAGCGGGGTGACGTCCCCGGCGGCCCGGATGCGCGGGTTGGAGGTGCGGAGCGCCCGATCGACCTCGATGTCGCCGTCCGCCGTCAGGCGCACGCCCGCCGCGTCGAGACCGAGGCCCGCGACCGCGGCGCGCCGGCCGAGCGCCGCCAGAGTCCGCTCGAAGGCGACCTCCGTACCGTCGGAGAGCTGCGCGGTGCCGGCACCCGTGCCGCCCGTCGGCGTCAGCGATGCGACGGTGGTGCCTACGCGGACGTCGACGCCGTCGCGGACGAGCGCGTCATGGACGATGCGGCTCGCCGCGGCATCCTCGCGGGGAAGGATCCGCTCGCCCCGGTGCACAAGCGTCACTCGCGTGCCCAGCCGCGCCATCGCCTGAGCGAGCTCGCAGCCGATGGGACCGCCGCCCTGGACGAGGAGCGTCTCGGGCTGGGCCTCGAGGTCCCAGAAGGTCTCGTTGGTGAGGATCGACACGTGCTCGGATCCGGGGATGTCCGGGGTGACCGGATGACTGCCGGTCGCGATGACCGCGTCGCGGAACCGGAGGCGGTGGCCGTCGACCTCGAGCTCGGTCGGGCCGGTGAACCGCGCACGCCCGCTGAGGACGAAGACGCCCCGCGCGACCAAGGCGTCGGGGGCGTCGACGGGCTCGATGTGCGCGATCGCGTCGCGGACCCGCGCCATCACCCGGGGGAAGTCCACGGTGACACCGGTCACGTCGACGCCGAGGCGCGAGGCGGTGCGGGCGGCGTGCGCCGCATGCGCGGCGGCGATGAGGGCCTTCGAGGGCACGCACCCGGTGTAGAGGCACTCGCCGCCGTACCGGGCGGCCTCGATCAGCAGAGTGCGGGCGCCGAGGGAGGCGGCGGTGCGACTCGCGACGAGGCCGGCGCTCCCCGCGCCGATGACGACGAGGTCCCAGTCGCCGGCTGCGTCGGCGGCGGAGAGGATGCGGGCGCGGCGGGACGAGGGGACGGTCACGGGCGTCAGCCTACGCGGCGACCCGGTGGGCGGGTCGCCGGTGGCATCATCGAGGACACCGGCTCGTCCCGTGCCGCCCGACCCGAGGAGACCGATGGCCAGGCCCTTCCGCCGGTACAGCGCCGGAGCGCGGTGGTACGACGTGCTCTCGGGCGAGCGATGGGTGTACCGGGCGGGCCGTGTCGCCGGCATCGGGCTCATGGGGCTGCAGGCAGGGGACGTCGTCCTCGACCTCGGATGCGGTACGGGCCTGAACTTCCCGCTCCTGCGCGCCGCGGTCGGCGACAGCGGGCGCATCGTCGGCGTCGACCGGAGCGCCGACATGCTCGCCGTCGCACGGGAGCGGGTGGCCCGCGAGGGGTGGACGAACGTGACGCTCATCGAGGCGGACGCGTCCGAGCTCGACGTCGAGGCGGTGCGCGAGCGGATCGGAGTCGAGGCGGGGAGTGGGGGTCTGGATCCACGCCGTGTGGACGGGGCGGGCGATGACGGGACGAGCGTCGACGCGTTGCTCGCGACGTATGCGCTGAGCGTCATGCGCGGCGGCGCGACCGAGGCGTGGCGGCGAGCCGTGGCGCTGGTGCGACCGGGCGGAGTGCTCGCCGTCGTCGACATGCAGCCGCCGACCGGGAGGTGGAGGGTCTTCTCGCCGCTCGCGCGCCTCGCGTGTGCGCTCGGCGGCGCCGACATCCACGCGCGCCCGTGGCGACTGGTCGCGCGAGACGCCGCGCCCGGGTCCGTCAGCGAGACCGCGGTGCGCGGCGGTCACATCGTCGCGGCCGTCGGCCGACTCCGCCCTTCCGCCAGCCTCTGACCCGCGTTCGGGTCACACCTGCAAGGCCCGCGGGGCTGGTGTCACCTCGTGGGGCGAAAGGGGTGGCGGCCGGCGGGTCGCCCGTGCATGCGTCGGCGCGCCGGGCGGGCCGGACCGTTCAGCCGGTCGGTGCGTCGGGGTCGAGGGCGCGGATCTGGTCTTCCTCGATGGCGTTGTCGGCCTCGAGGCGGTTCTCGGTCTTCTCGTCGCCGCCCGCCGGCCCGTCTCCGGTGTCGTCGTCGTGCTCGTCCGGGCGGTCGTGGTGTTCGCTCATTCCTTCACCGTAGGGCCGGACAGTCCCGCCGGTGCGGGGCTTGCGCTCGCGTCCTCACCGGTTTCGGCCGCGCGACCCTGGGCGCGACCGGCGCCTCCCGACCCCAGCGACGCGGTCGCGGCGAGCCCCACCATGAGGAAGCCGGCGGCCGCCCACGTGGCGTAGCGGGTGCCGTCCGAGAAGGCCTGCGCTGCGGCATCCGCGATCCGGGCCGTGTCGGGGTTCTGCCTCAGGCCCGCGATCGCGCCACCGGCGCTGTCGACGACCGACGAGACCACCTGGTCGCGCTGGGCCGCGGGGACCCCCTGGTCGTCGAGCGAGGCGGTGAGGGCCGCCGACGTGCTGGTGAAGAGGATGGTGCCGAGCACCGCGATGCCGAGCGCGGCGCCGACCTGTCGTGCCGTCGACTGCGTTCCCGACGCCTGGCCGCCCTCGGCGACCGGCACATCGGCGAGGACGACGCCGGTCAGCTGCGCCGTGGCGAGCCCGACGCCCAGGCCGTACACGAAGAGGAACGGCAGCAGCAGCACCCAGTTCACGTCGGGCGTGATGACGAAGCCGAGCCCGCCGATGCCGATGATCTCGGCGATGAGCCCCGCGCGTACCACCCAGACCGGCGCCACCTTGCCGCTCGCCGCGCCCGCGACGCCGCTGGCGAAGAAGGATCCGATAGCCAGGGCGAGGAGCACCAGACCCGTCTGCAGCGCATCGAAGCCGAGCACGAACTGGAGCCAGAGCGGGAGAGCCAGGATGACGCCGAACTCGCCGAGCGAGACGATCGTCGCGGCGATGTTGCCGTTGCGGAACGACGGGATGCGGAAGAGATCGAAGCTGAGCAGCGTCGAGCGCCCCCGCCGCCGACGCTGCAGCCCCCACGCGATGAACGCAGCGACGCCGAGCACCGCGACCGCGAGCGCGATCGGCACCGGCGAGAGCTCCCACGGCCAGGTGACGCCGGCCAGCTCGATCGAGCCGTCCGTCGTCCACCAGCCGTAGTTGCGTCCCTCGATGAGACCGAAGACCAGGGCGGCCATCGTGATGACCGACAGCGCCGCGCCGACTCCATCGGTGCGGCGGGTGTCGGTGCCGCGCGATTCGGCGACGGTGAGCATCACGCCGACGAAGATGAGGATGCCGAGCGGGATGTTGATCCCGAACGCCCAGTGCCACGAGAACGCGGTGGTCAGCCAGCCGCCCAGGAGCGGGCCGACGGCGGCCATCCCGCCGATCGTCGAGCCCCAGACCGCGAAGGCGATGCCGCGCTCGCGCCCCCGGAAGGTGGCGTTGATGAGCGAGAGGGTCGTGGGCAGGATCATGGCCCCGCCCACGCCCTGCACGAACCGGGCGGCGATGAGCAGGCCGCCCGAGGTCGACAGGGCCGCGAGGATCGAGGATGCCGCGAAGATGACCACGCCGATCAGCAGCATCCGCTTCCGCCCGACGCGATCGGCGATGCTGCCGAAGACGAGCAGGAGCGCGGCGAAGACGAGGGTGTACGCCTCCTGGACCCACTGCACCTCGGTGGAGGAGATGCCGAGGTCGTCGACGATCGCGGGGATCGCGACGTTGACGATCGTGGAGTCGACGATGATGAGCGACACCGCGACGCTGATGAACACCAGGCCCGCCCACCGGCGGCGCGACAGATCTGTCATATCGCTAGATTATCTAGTGATTGCGCTGCGTCAAGTTCTTTCTGGCTCGTCGTGGTCGGCCTAGGGTGGAGGGATGTCTGACGTCCTCGCGATCACCGGTGGTTACGTCGTCCCCGTTTCCGGGGACCCGATCGACGGGGGGACCGTCGTCATCGACGGGGGCGTCATCACGGCCGTGGGCGGCCCTGCGACGGAGATCCCCGAGGGCGCCCGGACCATCGACGCCACAGGGAAGTGGGTGCTCCCCGGGTTCGTCGAAGCGCACGGTCACCTGGGCGTCCACGAGGACGGCGAGGGGTGGTCGGGCAACGACACCAACGAGATGACCGATCCCAACGGGGCGCGCTTCCGGGCGCTCGACGGCATCGACATCGAAGAGGTCGGCTTTCGCGACGCGCTTCGCGGCGGAGTGACCACCGCGGTCATCAAGCCGGGGTCGGGCAACCCGATCGGCGGCCGCACGGTGGCGATGAAGACCTGGGGCGGGCGGACCGTCGACGAGCAGGTCCTCGCCCACGACGTGTCGGTGAAGTCCGCCCTCGGCGAGAACCCCAAGCGCGTCTACGGCGACAAGAAGCAGACTCCCTCCACGCGGCTCGGGGTCGCGGCGGTGCTACGCCAGGCGTTCGTCGAGGCCCGGACCTACGCCGAGAAGCGCTCGGCGGCGGCGACCAAGGGCGAGCCGTTCGAGCGCGACCTCGGCAAAGAGACCCTCGCGGCCGTCCTCGACAGCGATCTGCTGTGGGACCAGCACTGCCACCGCCACGACGACATCGCCACCGCGATCCGCCTCTCGGAGGAGTTCGGCTACCGGCTGGTCGTCAACCACGGCACCGAGGGGCACAAGATCGCGGACGTCCTCGCCGAGAAGGACATCCCGGTGATCTTCGGTCCGATGCTCACCTCGCGCTCCAAGGTGGAGTTGCGCGACCGCGCGATCGGCAACCTCGCGCTCATCGCCGCGGCGGGAGTGACGGTCGCGATCACGACCGACCACCCGGTGGTGCCGATCGAGCAGATCCGGCTGCAGGCGATCCTCGCGGTGCGCGAGGGCCTCCCCGCCCGGACGGCGCTCGAGGCGCTCACCGTCAACCCCGCGTCGATTCTGCGGCTCGGCGACCGGGTGGGCGCGCTCGCCGCAGGTCTCGACGGTGACGTCGTGGTCTGGTCGGGCGATCCGCTCGACGTCGACTCGGTGGTCGAGCGCGTCTTCATCGGCGGGAAGCCGGTGCTCGAGCCCGCAGAGGGCGGTTCCGCGCCGCGGGTCGTGGAGCGCTGGGAGCGCTTCGGCCGCCGCTCGTGGATGGGCTGAGGATGGATGCCGCGCAGCGGCCCGTCACGCGACGGATCGAGCTCTCACTGCGCAAGCCCGCACTGCGCCTTTGGGGCGGCATCCGCCCGACCCTCGTGATCGGGGGCCGCGGGCAGCCGGTGCAGTGGGGCGTCGGAACCTGGCAGGTCGCCGCCGACGAGCCCGTCGAGCTCGGCGTCTACCTCTTCGTCCGCGGCTGGCGGTTCGGTGATGCGCAGGTGCTCCTCGCCCCGGCGGACCCCCCGACCCTGACCTATCGCGCGCCCATCCTGCCCTTCGGCCGCGGGCGGTTCCTCTCGGCCTGAGCGGTTCGCCGCGGCATCCGTCCCCGCCTCGCGCTTCGCGCCGCCGCGCCGCGCCGTGCCTGCCCCTCACGCCGCGCCGCGCCGCGCCTGCGCCTGCGCCTGCCCCTCACGCCCCGCTCGCCTCCCGCTACCCACGCCGCCCCCACACCCTGTTCGTTCGTCGCAGATGTACGGTATCCGGGCGGTTTTGCGTACATCTGCGACGGATGAATGACCACAGCGCGGCCGGGCGGCCGACGGGGCGGCGCGGCTGGACATCGCGCCGCGCACCCCGCCGCGCCCCGCCGCGCCCCGCCCGCGGAACGGCAGCGTCGCATCGTTCACCCCCCATTCACGTGTCGTAGCCCCCCGCGGCCACGCCGCCTCGGCAGGATGCGGGCATGCGAGAGCGCGCGGCCCTCCGATTCCTCGACCGCCTGAGGTTCGGTCCCCTTCACCGCCGGGTGTGGTGGCTGTCGGCCATGGGCATCATGCTCGACGGCTTCGACTTCTTCATCGTCGGCGTGGCCGTCCCGCTCATCGTCGCCGAGTGGGGGATCACCCCGCTCGAGACAGGCCTCCTCACCAGCGCCGCGGTGGTGGGCGCCATCTTCGGCGCCGCGATCATGGGGCCCCTGTCCGACCGCATCGGGCGGAAGCTCGCCTTCCGCATCGACCTCGGCATGTTCGTCGTCTTCGCCCTGGCGTCGGCGTTTGCGCCTGACATCTGGTGGCTGATCGCGTTCCGGTTCCTCCTCGGGGTGGGGATCGGCGCCGACTACCCCATCGCAGCCAGCTATGTCGCCGAGATCTCGCCCGGGCGGCTCCGCCCGCGGCTGCTCATCGGCGCCTTCAGCTTCCAGGCCGTAGGTCAGCTGCTCGGCGCGGTCGTCGGGCTCGTCGTCCTCACGTTCGATCCGCACCCCGAGGCATGGAGATGGATGCTGGCGATCGGCGTCATCCCGGCGGTGATCATAATCATCCTCAGGCGCGGGGTCCCCGAGAGCCCGATCTGGCTCGCCTCGCAGGCGAAATACCTCGAGGCCGCAGCGGTCATGAGCCGGTTCGCGGGGCGGATCGTCGACGAGACGGAGATCCGGGATGTCTCGCCGTCCGCGGGACACCCGGTCCTGGTGCGCGCCACCGGAGTCGTGCCGACCGTGCGCAAGCGCGCGCTGTTCTCGGGCGAGTATCGCAAGGCGACCGCCCTCACGACGATCCCCTGGTTCTTCATGGACATCGCCACTTACGGCGTCGGGGTGTTCACCCCGACGATCATCGCCGCCCTCGCCCTGAGCTCCTCGGCGAACAGCCCCTACATCGCCGACGACATCACCTCGACCGAGGGCGCGGCCGTGCTCGACGTCTTCCTCGTCGTCGGCTTTGCCGCCGCCATCCTCCTCGTCCGGCGGCTGGGGCTCATCCTCATGCAGTCGGTCGGATTCGTCGTGATGGCGGTCGCGCTCGTCACCCTCGGGTCGACGCAGCTCATGACGCAGTCGCCGCTGCAGCTGGCGATCATCTTCCTGGCGTTCGCGGCGTTCAACCTCTTCATGAACGCCGGTCCGAACGCCACGACCTTCGCGATGCCGACGGCCGCATTCCCCGCCGAGGTGCGCGGCGCGGGCGCGGGGTTCGCGGCGGCCGCGGGCAAGGCCGGGGCGGCGGTCGGCACGTTCTTCTTCCCGATCCTGCAGGCCGAGGTCGGGCTCCTCCCCACTCTGTCGATCATCGCGGCCGGGTGCCTGGTCGCTGCGGTGGTAACGATCGTCTTCCGTCATCAGGTGCGCCGTGAGCGGGTGATCCGGGATGCCGCGGGCGACGCCGATCTCGTCGGCGCGAGCGGCTAGGTCCGTCAGCCCGCGCGACGCGTCGGGGTGACCGGCCCTCGGCGATCGCCGATCGGCAGGCTGATCGGCGTGGTCTCGGCGACCTCGTCGCTGAACTCCTCCGGCGAGGCGTTCACGACCGAGAGCGGTCGCGTCTCGTCGATCGTCAAGCGGAATCGTGCGTTCTCGCGCCGGTGCAGGCGTCCCGAGACGATGAGCCAGGTCGCCCCGATCCCGAAGGCGACCAAGCCGGCCGCCGCTCCGAGGAGGATCGCCGCGCGAGGGCCGAACTCCGCGGCCACCCAGCCGACGATCGGGGCACCCACCGGTGTTCCGCCCATGAGGATCGCCATGTAGAGCGCCAGCACGCGCCCGCGCAGGGCCGGGTCGGTCGTGGTCTGGACGTACCCGTTCGCCGTGGTGAGCATCGTGACGACGGCGAAGCCGGTGAACATGAGCGTCACTGCATACAACCAGTACACCGGCATGAAGGCCGAGATGACCGCCGCGATGACGAACAGCAACGAGCCGCCGATGACGACGCGGATGCGGGCTCGGTCGCGCCGGGCGGCGAGGAGGGCTCCGAACAGCGATCCGACGGCGAGGATCGAGCTGAGCAGCCCGTATCCGTCGGCATCGCGCCCGAACTCCAGGGCCATGGTCGAGGCGAAGATCGGGAAGTTCATGCCGAAGGCGCCGAGGAGGAACACCATCGAGAACGTCACGATCAAGTCCGGACGGCGGGCGACGTAGCGGAAGCCGTCGGCGAGCCGCGCGGCGCCGTTCGCCGTGGCACGCGGGATGAGCTCGTGCGGGCGGATGAGGGCGAGCGCCACGATCATCGCGAGGAACGTGGCGCCGTTGACGAGGAACACCCAGCCGGTGCCGACCGCCACAATGACGATGCCCGCGACGGCGGGTCCGATCATCCGGGCGCCGTTGAACGAGGCGGCGTTCAGGGCCACGGCGTTCGAGGCGTTCTCACGGGCGACGAGATCGGAGACGAACGCCTGCCGCGCGGGGTTGTCGAACGCGGCGATGACCCCCAGCACGAGAGCGAAGGCGTACATGAGCCACAGGGTCATGATGCCCGCGAGGAGCAGGATGCCGATGACGAAGCCGAGCACCATGAGCAGGCTCTGCGTCACCACGAGAAGTCGACGCCGATCGAACCGGTCGGCCACCCAGCCGGTGACCCCGACGAGGAGCAGCGGAGGTGCGAACTGCAGGGCCATCGTCACGCCCATCGCTGCGGCGTCGTTGTCGGTCAGCTGGGTGAGCACCACCCAGCTGAGGGCGGTGGCCTGCATCCACTGCCCGATGTTCGACACCAGTGCGCCGATGAACCACACGCGATAGTTGAAGATCGAGAACGAACGGAACATCGCGCTCATCGGTCGGCCACCTTCCGCATGACGGCGGCGGCGTCGGCCAGGAGGCGGCGCTCGGCCGGGGGGAGCTCCGAGAGTGCGAGCTCGAGCCACGCGTCGCGGCGACGAACGGTCTCCTCGACGACGTCGAGGCCGGTGGGGGTGAGGGTGATGTTCACTTTCCGGCGGTCCGCGGCATCCGGAGTCCTGGTGAGGTATCCGGCCTCCTCGAGGCAGTTGACCGTGCGATTCATCGAGGGGGCGGTGACGCGCTCGCGCTCCGCGAGTTCGCCGAGCGTGTGCGACCCGTGCATCTTCAGTGCGGCGAGAACGGCGAACTGGCCGTCGCTCATGCTGTCGATCGCGCGCTCGGCGCGCAGCCTGCGGGCGAGGCGGAACGTCGCCATGCGGAAATCGGATGCCTCGTCGGACAGGTTCTCGGGTGTGCTCATGCTCTTACTTAGCCTAGCTCATTAGTCTTGCTAAGTGTTGGAGTCGGTGCGAAGATCGCCGGGCGGCACAGGCTCGCGTCTCAACGGCTCTTCCCGTGCCCCGCGCGGCGGCCCGTTCGTCCTCCGCCGCTCCCGCGCCCGCCGCTCCCACGCCCCGCTCCACGGGTCGCCCCCACGCCCCGCTCCGCGGGTCGCTCCCACGTCGATTCGTTCGTCGCAGATGTACGCAAAAGGGGGGTTCCGCCGTACATCTCCGACGAACGAATGGAGCGGGGAGGGGCGCGGCGAGGAGCGTCACGCCCGAGGGGCGAGCGGTGCGGTGCGCGTCGTGCGTGGAGAGACGAAGACGTGAGGGAGGCGCGGGCCGGTACCGCGGCTAGGCTCGAGCCATGCCCGAGTTCATCGACGCACACGGCATCACCATCTTCTATGACCTCCATCCCGCCACTTCCCCCCGGGGCGTTCTGCAGCTCCTCCACGGCGTAGGTGAACACGTCGGACGGTACGACGCCCTGATCGATGCTCTCGTCGGTGCGGGCTGGACGGTGTACGCCGCCGATCACCGCGGCCACGGCCGGACCGGGATGGCGCAGCACGGGGGCGACGCGTCCCGACTCGGCCACCTGGGTCCGGGCGGCGTCCGGGCCACGATGGCCGCCATCTGGCAGCTCACCCAGATGATCCGCGACGACAATCCCGCTTTTCCGCTCGCGGTGTTCGGGCACTCCGGCGGATCGTTCCTCGCCCAGATGCTCCTCGACGAGCATCCCGACGCGATCGACGCCATGGTGCTCTCAGGGTCGGCCCTGCGCACCGTCCGAGATCTCCGTGCCGTCAACCTCAACAAGCGGTGGAATGGCCCGGGCGCGACGGGGCTCGAGTGGCTCGCGTCGGACCCCGCAGTGGGCCGCGCATTCCGCGAGGACCCGCTCACCACCGAAGCGACCCCGATGCAGCTGTTCGGCCCCATCGAGGTGCTGAAGATCATGGGCAAGCCGCGGCGGAACCTCGGGCACGACGTCCCGCTGCTCCTCATGGTCGGGCGCGACGATCCGGTCGGCGGACCGCGCAGCGTCCACAAGCTCGCCGCCGCCTACCGCGAACGCTCGGGTCTCACCGACGTGACGACCCTCGTCTACCCGGACGCCCGCCACGAGATCCTCCAGGAGCCGGTGCAGGCCGAGGTGCGCGCCGACATGGTGGCCTGGCTGGACGCGAGGTTCCCCGCGCGGGTCTGAGCGGCGCGGGACTCCGTGAATCGGAGAAACCACCGATCGTCGGAGGATTCCGGGGCGAATCTCCGACGGTGTCGAGATTCCCCGACGCGGGTGCGTGGAGGAGACGAGCGGATGCCGCGGTGCGGCACCCCCCGCCCGACTCAGCCTCGCGCGCGGCGCGGCCGGCGGGTGCCCCGCTGGATGTCCGCGACGGTGCTGCCCGTGGTGAAGCGGGGAGCGGTCTGGGTGCGGGCGCCGCTGCCGGCGGCCTGACCCGCGCGGGCACCGTTCTGCCCCGACCGCGCGCCGGCGGTCGAGCCTGCGGCGCGCTCGCCGGACTGCGCGGAGCGCTCGCCCGCCGGGCGGCGTCCGCGGGAGCGACCCCGGCCGCCACCGGCGCCGTCCGCGTTGCGCGCGGCTCCGCCACCCGAGCTCGAGCGACCGCGCCCGCCGCCGCTGTTGCCGCTGCCGCTGCCGCTGCCGCCGCGACCTGACGAGGCGACCACCGGAGCGGGGGTGACGTGTTCGGCGACAGCGCCGACGAGGGACGATACGGTGCTGTCGTCGGCCGAGACCTGCTCGAGGGGCGCCTGGACGTGGGCCTTCCGCAGCAGATCGCCGACCTCGCGACGCTGGTCGGGGGTCGCGACCGTCACGACGACGCCCTCGGCGCCGGCGCGGGCGGTGCGACCCGAACGGTGAAGGTACGCCTTGTGCTCGACGGGCGGGTCGACGTGGACGACGAGCTCGACGTCGTCGACGTGTACGCCGCGTGCGGCGACATCCGTCGCGACGAGCACGCGCACGCCGCCCTGGTCGGCGGGGGCGCCGAAGGCGGCGAGGTTGCGCTCACGGGCGTTCTGGCCGAGGTTGCCGTGCAGGTCGACCGAGGGGATCCCCGCGGCGGTGAGCTGCTTGGCGAGCTTCTTGGCCTGGTGCTTGGTCCGCGTGAAGAGGATGCGGCGCCCACGGCCCGACGCGAGCTGACGCACGAGCGCGGCCTTGCCCTCGGAGGGCACGACGAAGACGCGGTGGGTCATGACGCCGGCGGGGACGCTCTCCTCATCGACCTCGTGCCGCACCTCGTTCTGGAGGAACCGGCGCACGAGGGCGTCGACGCCGCGGTCGAGGGTGGCGCTGAAGAGCAGCCGCTGCCCGCCCTGCGGGGTGGCCGCGAGGATGCGCGTGACGCCCGGGAGGAAGCCGAGGTCGGCCATGTGGTCGGCCTCGTCGAGCACGGCGATCTGGACGGCATCCAGTCGGATGACACCCTGCTTCATGAGGTCTTCGAGGCGCCCGGGGCAGGCCACGACGATGTCGACGCCGCGATTGAGCGCCTGCTCCTGCGGCTTCTGGCTGACGCCGCCGAAGACGGTGGTGACCGTGAGGTTCGCCGCAGCGGCCAGCGGCGCGATCGTCGCCGCGATCTGGGTCGCGAGCTCGCGGGTGGGAGCGAGCACGAGGCCGCGGGGGCGGCGGGGCTCCCGGCGTCCGCCGGCGAGGCGGGCGACCAGCGGCAGGGCGAACGCGATCGTCTTGCCGCTGCCGGTGCGGCCGCGGCCGAGCACGTCACGGCCGGCGAGGGAGTCGGGGAGCGTGTCGCGCTGGATGGCGAAGGGCTCGGTCTTGCCGTCCGCGAGGAGGACGGCGGCGAGGTTCTCGGGCACGCCGAGGGAGGTGAAAGAAGACATGGATGCTTTCGATGAGGCTCGGCGCTGCACAGTGAGCTCGAGCGTGAGGGGGGCGACGGCGCGGGATCGCGCATCGGTTCGCCGTTCGTCGTGTGGCGGATCGGGAAATCCGCCGGTGGCCTCGGAAGAGGCGGGAGCGTGACGACGACGCAGCGGCAAGGAACTGCCGCGACTCAACCGTAGCAGGCTCTCGGCCCCGGAAGCTGAACATGCCTCCCCGCTACCCGCGGGCCGTCATGCCCGCCAACGCGGCGCGCGCCGCGGCGCCCGCCGACGCGGCGCGCCCCGCGGCTAGGCTGAGGCCATGCACGGCGAGTACAAGGTCCCCGGCGGAAAACTCGTGGTCGTCGACCTCGAGGTGCAGGGTGGACGCATCGCCGACTTCCGTCTCGCGGGCGACTTCTTCCTCGAGCCCGACGACGCCCTGCCCCTCATCGACGCCGCCGTGAGCGGACTCCCGGTGGAGACGGATGTCGCGGGCATCGCCGCCGCGGTGCGCCGGGCCCTCCCCGAGGGGGCGCAGCTGCTGGGCTTCACGCCCGAGGCGGTCGGCACGGCGGTGCGCCGGGCGCTCGTCACCGCGCCCGGGTGGCGCGACTTCGACTGGGAGGTAGTGCACGACGCCCCGGTCTCGCCCCGCATGAACCTCGCCCTCGACGAGGTGCTGACCGAGCGCGTCGGCGACGGCCGCCGCCGCCCGACCCTGCGGCTGTGGGAGTGGAACGAGTCGGCCGTGGTCATCGGGTCGTTCCAGTCGTATCGCAACGAGGTCGACCCCGAGGGCGCGAAGCGCCACGGATTCGACGTGGTCCGGCGCATCTCGGGCGGCGGGGCGATGCTCATGGCGGCGAACTCGATCGTGACGTACTCGCTGTACGTCCCGGCCTCCCTCGTCGCGGGCATGACCTTCGCCGACTCGTACGCGTTTCTCGACGACTGGGTGCTTCAGGCCCTGCGGTCGCTGGGCGTCGAGGCGGTCTACCAGCCGCTGAACGACATCGCCTCGTCCGAGGGGAAGATCGGCGGCGCCGCACAGAAGCGGCTCGCCAACGGCGGGGTGCTCCACCACGCCACCCTCAGCTACGACATGGACGGTCAGGTCATGACCGAGGTGCTGCGCATCGGCCGCGAGAAGCTCAGCGACAAGGGCACGGCGTCGGCCGCCAAGCGGGTCGATCCGCTGCGGCGTCAGACGGGCCTCCCGCGCGAGGCGATCATCGACCGCTTCATCGAGACCTTCACCACTCTCTACGGTGCTCAGCCCGGAACGATCAGCGAAGAGGAGTACGCCGCGGCCCAGGCGCTCGTCGACAGCAAGTTCGCCACCTCCGCCTGGCTGCATCGCGTGCCGTGACCGAACCGCTTCCGCCCGCAGTGTCGCGGGGATCGGTCGACCTCCACCACGGCGACAACCTCGATGTCGTCCGGGGCTTCCCCGACGCATCCTTCACGCTCATCTACCTCGACCCGCCCTTCAACACCGGACGGATGCGCGAGCGCAGCGTCGAGCGCGCCCGCGCCACCACCCTCCCGGCCAGAGTGCAACCGGGCGCCGAGGATGCGGGGTCCCCCCGTGTTCTCGGCGCGCAGATGCACTCTCACGGGGGAAGCGGGGCCGGGGTCGTGCGGCGCGGCTTCCACGGGCGCGAGTACGAGCGGCTGCGGGGCGACCTGCGCACCTACGACGATCGCTTCGACGACTACTGGGGCTTCCTCGAACCGCGCCTCGAAGAGGCCTGGCGCCTGCTCGCCCCCGACGGCACGCTGTACCTGCACCTGGACTTCCGCGAGGCGCACTACGCCAAGGTGCTGATGGATGCCCTGTTCGGCCGCGAGAACTTCCTGAACGAGCTCATCTGGGCCTACGACTACGGGGCGAAGACCCGGCGCCGCTGGCCCACCAAGCACGACACGATCCTCGTCTACGTCAAAGACCCCGACCGCTACTGGTTCGACTCCGACGGCGTCGACCGCGAGCCCTACATGGCGCCGGGCCTGGTGACGCCCGAGAAGGCCGCGCGGGGGAAGCTGCCCACCGATGTCTGGTGGCACACCATCGTGCCCACGACCGGGCGCGAGAAGACGGGCTACCCGACGCAGAAGCCCGAGGGAATCCTCCGCCGGATCATCCAGGCATCCAGCCGCCCCGGCGACCGGGTGCTGGACTTCTTCGCCGGGAGCGGCACGACCGGGGCGGTCGCCGCCGCCCTCGGGAGGCACGCCGTGCTCGTGGACGACAATCCCGCGGCGATCGAGGTGATCCGCCGCCGCATCCCCGATGCCCGGCTCGCAACATCCGATCCCCTCGTCGAAGACCCGCAGCCGGATGCCGCCCTCGAGGCCCTCCCGTAGGCTGAGGCCGTGCGATACGGACTCTTCATCCCCCAGGGCTGGCGCCACGACCTCGTCGACATCGATCCGGCCGACCAGTGGCGGGTGATGCGCGAACTCGCGCAGCACGCCGATCGCGGCCCGTGGGAGTCGCTGTGGGTCTACGACCACTTCCACACCGTGCCCGTGCCGAGCGACGAGGCCACGCACGAGGCGTGGACGTTGATGGCGTCGTTCGCGGCGGTCACCGACCGCATCCGCCTGGGTCAGATGTGCACCTGCATGGGCTACCGCAACCCCGCCTACCTGGCGAAGGTCGCGGCCACCATCGACATCGTCTCGGGCGGACGCACCGAGATGGGGATCGGCGGCGGCTGGTACGAGCACGAGTGGCGCGCCTACGGCTACGGGTTCCCGAAGATCGGCGACCGCCTCGGCATGCTCGAAGAGGGCGTGGAGATCATGCATCAGGCCTGGACGACGGGGACCGCCACCCTCCACGGCCGACACTACGACGTCGACGGCGCAATCGTCCGCCCCCTGCCGCTCCAGGACGGCGGCATTCCGCTCTGGATCGCCGGCGGCGGCGAGAAGGTGACGCTGAGGATCGCGGCGAAGTACGCCCAGTACACCAACTGGTCGAGCGACCCCGAGGAGTTCACCCGCAAGGACGAGATCCTGCGCGCGCACGCCGACGACCTCGGTCGCGATCAGGCCGAGATCGTGCGGTCGGCGAACTTCAACACGGTCATCGGCGAGGACGAGAAGGATGTCGCGGCGCGACTGGACCGCATCGAGCAGCGGGTCACGCCCTACCTCGGTGACGCGACGGAGGCGTTCATGCGCGACTACCGTTCGGGAGCGGCCCTCGTGGGAACGGCCGAGCAGGTCGCCGAACGCCTCGCGGCGCTGCGCGAACGCGGCCTGGGGTACGCCATCCACTACTTCCCCGAGCACGCGTACGACCGCTCGGGAGTGAGCGAGTTCGAGCGTCAGGTCGTGCCCGCCCTGCGCTGAGCGTGCCCGCTCCCGCGGAGATCTACGCTCCCGCGGGTCTCTCCCCGTTGTGGGTCCGCCGGAGCGTCGATCTCCGCGTGAAGAAGGATGTCCGCGCGACGGTGGATGTCCGCGTGGAGGCGGATCTCCGCGAGACGGCGGATCTCCGCGCGACGGCGGATGTCCGCGCGACGGTGGATGTCCGCGTGGAGGCGGATCTCCGCGACGGCGGGCGTCCGCGGGAGCGTAGATCTCCGCGCTCTCACGGATTTCCGCGCTCGCGGCGGGTCTCACCGCGCTGTGGGTCCGCCGGAGCGTAGATCTCCGTGCGGAGGAGGATGTCCGCGCAGCGGCGGATCACACGAGCGCGGCGACGCTCGCGTAGGCGCCGCGCACCACGTCCGGCGCCGAGGCAGGGCCGCCGAAGACACGCGCCGTCCCGGGCGCACTGGCCCACGTCGGCCACCCCGGGTCGCGATCGCGGATGAGCGCCACTGCCGAGCCGTGCACGGCGTCGGCGAGGGTGCGGGGCGGATCGTCGCCGGCGATCGCCGACACCCCGTCGAGGTCGAGCGCGTCGAACCAGAAGGGCACGTCGAGGCAGTGCAACGACCAGGTGCGGGTCGGTGAGGGCCACGAGAACGCGTAGACCCAGGTGTCGGCCGCGCCCCGCGCCTCGGCGGCCCGCACCACTGTCGAGCGGAAGATGCTGTCGCTGATGTAGCGCCCGACCACGGCCGCGCCGCCCTTGCGGCGCTGCGGGCGGTTCGCGGCGAGGTAAGGGCCGACGACGCGGCGATCCACGCCGATCCGACGCAGGAGCGGCGCCGGGGGAACCAGCCGCAGCGGCACCCGGAGCGCGTCGGTCATCATGGTGAACTCGTCGTCGGTCGCCCCGACGACGAGCGCCTTGTCAGCGCCCACGCCTGCTGCCAGCGACGCGATCGTCGGCCGCGGGATGAGATCCCCGTCGATGACCGGCCCCCACGGGAGCCCGTCGCGGAGGATGCCGGTGAGCGGCGCCAGCGGATCCCTCGAGGCCTTCTTGGCGGCATCCTGCTGCAGCGCGAGGAGACGCTCCTCGGAGACCGACCGGAACCCTTCGAGCGTCGCGGGCACTCCCGCGAGAGCGGCGAGGCGTCGCGAGCGCTCGCCGGCGAGCGCAGACGGGATGTCGCCGAGAGCGGGGGAGAGCGCCCAGGCGGCGTGGAACAGGTGCTGGGCCGAGGGCATGCCGAGGAGGGTCAGGACGCCGCCGCCGCCGGCGGACTGCCCCGCGATCGTGACGCGCGAGGGGTCTCCGCCGAAGGCGCGGATGTGCTCCTGCACCCATTCGAGCGCCGCGAGCCAGTCGCGGACGCCCCGGTTGCTCGGGGCGCCGGGGATCTGGCCGAACCCGTCGAACCCGAGACGGTACGAGACCGTGACGGTGACGACGCCGTCACGGGTGAAGGCCCGGCCGTCGTACCAGGGGCTCGCCGGCGATCCCGAGGTGAACCCGCCGCCGTGGATGTAGACCATCACCGGAAGGGCTGCGTCGGTGTCGCCGGGCAGCGGGGTGAAGACATTGACGTTCAGGGTGGAATCGCCCTCGACCGACGGCTCGGGGATGAGAGTGATCCCGGTGTCGCCGCGCTGGGCCGTCGCGCCGCACGCCGTCGCGTCGCGCATGCCGTCCCACGGGGACACGGGCACCGGATCGCTGAAGCGCCGATCCCCGACGGGAGGCTCGGCGAACGGGATGCCGAGAAAGGCGGCGGATGACCCGGGGTCGCCGGGCTCCCCTCGCCACCGCCCCCGCACCACGCCGAGGGAGAGGGTGATCACCGCATCGCTCACGCTGGTCATCGTACGACGAGGAACCCCTGTCGACGAGAAAAACCTCCACGTGGAGGTTTTTCTGCTAGCCTCGCCACGACTCCACACGGGAAAGAGGTCGCGATGGCGCATCCGGAAGCCTCGGTTCAGCTGTACACCCTGGCCGAGCAGTTCACCGCCGATCCGGGACGGTCGCTCGACCGTCTCGCCGAGATCGGACTCCAGCACGTCGAGGCCTTCGCGTTCGTCGACCGGCCCGACGAGATCCGCGCCGCTCTCGAGGCGAGCGGCGTAGACGCTCCGACCGGGCACGCGCCGCTCCTGTCCGACGAGCTGTGGACGCCCGACGGCGCCATCCCGACCCCGGCACCCGAGGTCGTGCTCGAGGCCGCCGCGCGGATCGGCGTGAAGACCGTGTTCGACCCGTTCGTCCCCGTGGACCGCTGGCTGACCGAGGACTCCGTCGCCGAACTCGCCGAGCGCCTCAACCGGGTGGCCGACCTCGCTGCGACCTTCGGGATCGCCGTCGGCTATCACAACCACTCGCAGGAGTTCGTCGCGAGCTTCGATGGGGTCACCGCATACGAGCGCTTCGCCCTCCTCACAGACCCGCGGGTCGCGCTCGAGCTCGACCTGTACTGGGCCGCCGCCGGCGGGCAGGACGTCCCCGCCCTCGTCTCGCGCCTCGGCGAGCGGCTCCAGGCCGTGCATGTGAAGGACGGCGCCGTTCCGGCATCCAACCCTTTCGCCCCCGACGCCCCCGCCTTCGGATCGGACGCCCTCGAACAGCGCCACGCCGGCACCGGCGAGGTGCCGCTGGCCGAGGCGCTGCGCGCCGGCGACGGGGCGATCCGCTACGCCGTCATCGAGTACGACAACCCCCCGGGCGACGTCTTCGACGACATCGCCGCGAGCCTCGCCTTCCTCCGCGACGGGGGGTTCGTCCGATGAGCGTCGGCGTGGGCGTGATCGGGGCGGGCGTCATCAGCGACACCTACCTCGAGAACCTGCAGTCCTTCCCCGACGTGGATGTCGTCGTCGTCGGCGACCTCCTCGTCGATCGTGCCGAGGCACAGGCCCGCACGCACAGCGTCCCGGCGTGGGGCACGGTCGACGACGTGCTCGCCCACCCCGACGTGCAGGTCGTGGTCAATCTCACGATCCCCGCCGCGCACATCGAGGTGTCGATGCGCGCGATCTCGGCGGGGAAGCACGTCTGGACCGAGAAGCCGATCGGACTCGATCGCGAGGGTGCCGCCGAGCTCCTCACGGCCGCAGCGGCCGCCGGACTGCGCGTGGGCTCGGCGCCGGACACCGTCCTCGGCCCGGGGTTCCAGACCGCCAAGCGGGCCATCGCCGCCGGCATCATCGGCGAGCCCCTCTTCGCGCAGACGGTGTTCCAGACGCAGGGGCCCGACCTCTGGCATCCGGCACCGCAGTTCCTCTTCGCGCAGGGCGCCGGCCCGCTGCTCGACATGGGGCCGTACTACTTCACCGGTCTCGTGAGCCTCTTCGGCCCGGTCGATCGCGTGTCGGCGGTCGGGCGGAAGGCGCGCGAGGAGCGCATCATCCACACCGGCCCGAACGCGGGCGCCACCTTCCCGGTCGAGGTGCCCACCACGGTCCAGGTCGTCACCGCCTTCGACAGCGGCCAGCAGGCGCAGAGCCTGCTGAGCTTCGATTCCGCGCTCGAGCGCGCCGGAGTCTTCGAGGTGCACGGCACCGAGGGCTCGATCGTGCTGCCCGACCCCAACCAGTTCGCCGGGCGCATCGCGTACGTCAAGCCCCTGGGAGTGCTGCGGGACGGCATGAGCTTCGAGCAGGAGTGGATCGAGGTCGAGCAGGAGGGCGTGGTCGTCGGACGCGGCCTCGGACTGCTCGACATGGTGCACGCGATCGCCGAGGGGCGGCCGCACGTCGCAAGCGGCGATCTGGCGCTGCACGTCCTGGACGTCATGCTGTCGGCGGAGCAGTCCGCGGCGACCGGGGACTCCGTGCGCGTCGCGAGCACCGTCGACCCCGTGCCCGCCGTCGCGGCCGACTTCGATCCCTTCGCGCGCACCCTCTGAGCGGATGACCGCGGAGTCGGCGTCCCCCGGGCGCCGCGGCGCGTCGCCCAAGGGCGTGGCCCGGCGGCAGGAGATCATCGATCGCGCGATCGAGGTCTTCGCGCAGCGCGGGTCGGATCGGACGAGCCTTCGGGCGATCGCGAGCGAGGTCGGGGTGACCCACGCGGCCCTCCGCCACTACTTCGGGTCGCTCGAAGAGCTGCTCGTCGAGGTGTACCGCCAGGCTCAGCACGATCACGCCGTGGCGCTGTCGGCCGAGATGACGCCGACGGAGCTCATGCGGCTCTCCGCCGAGCGCAATCGCGAGATCCCGGGCCTCGTGCAGCTGTACTCGACTCTGGTCGCGGCCGCTCTCGAGGACGACCGGCCGGTCGCCCGCGACTTCGTCGCCGTGCGATTCGAGCGCCTGCGGGAGGAGCTGGCCGAGCAGGTGCGACGCACGCAGGCGTCCGGCAGGGTCCGCGCCGATGTCGATCCCCAGGAGGTGGCCGCGCTCGTCATCGCCGCCTCCGACGGTCTGCAGTCGCAGTGGCTCCTCGAGCCGACGCTCGACCACGCGCGCATTCTCGCCCTCCTCGACCGGCTGCTCGCGCCGTGAGGTCGCCGGCGGCGGCGCGCCCACCCGGTGACGCGCCGCCCCAGGGGTGGTCAGGACGCGAGGAAGCTCAGCAGCGCCTCGTTGACCTCGTCGCCGTGGGTCCACAGCATGCCGTGCGGGGCGCCCTCGATCTCGACATAGGTCGCGCCGGGGAGCATCTCGCGGAATCGCCGCCCCGTGGCATCGATCGGCAGGATGTTGTCGGCCGTGCCGTGGACGATGAGGGTCGGTACATCGATCTTGTCGATGTCGGCGCGGAAGTCGGTCGGCCAGCTGAGGGGCGCGGCCGCGATCGCGGTGTTGCCCGCGCGATTCGCGGTCTGGACGCTCGCGTCGACGGCCTCCTGCGAGATGCGGGAGCCGAGGTTCTCGTCGAGGTTGTAGAAGTCCTTGAAGAACCCGGTGAGGAACGCGTAGCGGTCCTTCTTCACCGCCGCAGCGGTCTCGTTGAAGAACTCCTGCGGCGCCGCGCCGTCGGGGTTCTCGTCGGTCTTGAGGAGGAAGGGCTCCAGGGAGCCCAGGAAGGCAGCCTTGGAGACCTGGCTGCTGCCGTACGTCGCGAGATAGCGGGCGATCTCACCGGTCCCCATCGAGAAGCCCACGAGGACGGCGTCGGCCAGATCGAGCCGCTTCATCAAGGCGTCGAGGTCGGACGCGAAAGTGTCGTAGTCGTAGCCCGTACCGACCTTGCTCGAGCCGCCGAACCCGCGGCGGTCGTAGGCGATGACGCGGTAGCCCGCGTCCAGAAGCGCCGCCTGCTGCTTGTTCCAGGATTCGCCGTCGAGGGGGAATCCGTGGATGAGCACCACCGCTTGGCCGGAGCCCTGGTCGGTGTAGAAGAGCTGGATGTCTGACGAATTGTCCGTTCCGACGGTGACGAAAGCCATGAGATTCCCTACTGTTCACGATGCACGCCAGGTACGGCGTCCGAAGGCGCCGTCCGCCAGCGTAGAACGACGGATGCTGCGGCGACAGGTCTTGCGCGCTGTGGGGCGCGGCAGTAGGACTCAGCTCTCGCGACGCGCGCCCTCGGCGGCGCTGACGGCGAAGATCGTCGGCCCGGCGAACCCGCTGCGGGCGAAGGCCGTCGTCACGGTGTCGGCCACCGTCGCGACGCGATCGCGGTCGACCAGCGCGATCGCCGCCCCGCCGAACCCGCCGCCGGTCATCCGGGCGCCGAGCGCCCCCGCCTCGAGTGCGGCGTCGACGGCGGTGTCGAGTTCGGGGACGGAGATCTCGAAGTCGTCGCGCATCGACGCGTGCGAGGCGACGAGCAGATCGCCGATCGAACGAGGACCGTCGGCCCGCAGCATCCGCACCGTGTCGAGGACCCGCTGATTCTCGGTGACCACGTGCCGGACGCGCCGGAAGGTGACGTCGTCGAGCTCGCGTCCGGCTCGGGCGAGATCGGCGACACCGAGGTCTCGAAGCGACGCGACGCCCAGTGCCGCAGCGCCGGCCTCGCACGAGGCACGACGTTCGCCGTAGCCCCCGGATGCGTGGGAGTGCTGCACGCGGGTGTCGATCACGAGCAGCGTGAGCCCGGCCGCGTCGAACCCGAGGTCGACGACCTCGACCTCGAGGCTGCGGCAGTCGAGCAGGATCGCGGCGTCGGCGGCGCCGAGGATCGAGGCCATCTGGTCCATGATCCCGGTGGGGGCGCCGACGGCTTCGTTCTCGGCACGCCGGCCCGCGCGCGCGAGGGCGGGTCGGTCGAGGCCGAGGTGCCAGAGGTCGTTGAGTGCGACGGCGACCGCCCCCTCGATGGCCGCCGATGACGACAGGCCCGCTCCGACGGGCACGTTCGAGGCGATCGCGATGTCGAGCCCGGTCGCGTGTGCGGCGACAGCACCGGGCGCGGCTTCGTGCAGCGCCCAGGCGACGCCGATCGGGTAGCGCGCCCACTCGACGATGGACTCGCGGCGGGTGGGGAAGAAGGTCGGAAGATCCTCGAGCGCGACGACCACCGGCTCGTCGGCGAAGGTCGAGGTGACCCGCAGCACGCCCTCGCCGTTCGGGGCGACGGCGGCCGCCGTGCGATGGGGGATCGCCAGCGGCAGCACGAATCCGTCGTTGTAGTCGGTGTGCTCGCCGATCAGGTTGACGCGCCCGGGCGACGACCACACGCCGACGGGCGCGGCGTCGGTGAGGCGTGCGAGCGCAGCGAGCGCCGCATCGCGGGGCTCATCGGATGCGGGTGCGGCGGGGGAGGGAGGGGTCACGCGGTCACCTCGGGAACGGATGCTACGGCCTCGCGCAGGCGCTCGGCGGCGGACTCGGGCGGGATGTCGCCGATCCAGGCCCCCATCGCCGCCTCGGAACCGGCGAGGAACTTCAGCTTGTCGGCCGCGCGCCGCGGCGAGGTCAGCTGGAGGTGCAGGCGCGCACTGTCGCGCGCGACGTGGACGGGGGCTTGATGCCAGGCGGCGATGTAGGGGGTGGGCGAGTCGTACAGGGCGTCGATGCCGCGGAGGAGGCGGAGGTACAGCGGGGCGAGCTCGTCGCGCTCGGCCGCTGTCGTATCGGCGAAATCGGCGACGTGGCGGTGGGGGAGGAGGTGCACCTCGATCGGCCAGCGCGCCGCGAACGGCACGAAGGCCGTCCAGTGCTCGCCGCTGAGGATCACGCGCGTGGACGCGCGCTCGCGGTCGAGGATGCGCGCGAACAGGTCGGGTCCGGTCTTCTCGATCGAGCGCAGCAGCGCCTGCGTGCGCGGGGTGACGTAGGGGTAGGCGTAGATCTGCCCGTGCGGGTGGGCGAGCGTGACGCCGATGGCCTCGCCGCGGTTCTCGAACGGGAAGACCTGCTCGATTCCGGGAAGGGCCGAGAGAGCGGCCGTGCGATCGGCCCACGCCTCGATGACCGTCCGCGCACGGGTGGGGGTCTGCGTGCCGAACGAGCCCTCGTGCGCGGGGCTGAAGCAGACGACTTCGCAGCGTCCGACCGAGGTGCGGGTGCGGCCGAGAGAGAGCTCGCCGAGATCGTCGAGGCCCTGCGGCGGGTCGGCGGCGGCCGGAGCGTCGCCGTGCGCCGTGCGCAGCGCCGGCCCGAACGACGGCGACCGGTTCTCGAAGACGGCGACGTCGTATCGGGAGGGGATCTCGGACGGATTGGCCGGCGTCTGGGGCGCGAGCGGATCGAGCTCGGCCGGCGGCAGGAAGGCTCGGTTCTGGCGCGAGGCCGCGACCGAGATCCAATCGCCCGTCAGGACGTCGAGCCGCATGGTCGCCGTCTCGGGGCGCGGGTCCAGGGCGCGCGTGTCGACCGACCGCTCCGGCCCGAGGTCCGTGCCGGGATCGTCGAAGTAGATCAACTCCCGCCCGTCGGCCAGGCGGGTCGTGCATTTGGCGACCCCGCCGGTGAGGATCTCGACGTCGGGGGTTGTTGACGGGGCTCCGGGGGTGCCGAACTCCTGCATGTTCACGTCAACACGATAGCCCGAGGGTCATGATAACGTCAACATGTTCCGAGTTGCCGGAGTTGTGTCGGTGGGAGTGGGCATGCGTCGAGTGTCGATGGCCGATGTCGCCGCAGCGGCCGGGGTATCGGGTCAGACCGTCTCCCGGGTGGTGAATGCCAGCCCGCGGGTCGATCCGGCCACTCGGTCACGGGTCGAGGAGGCCATGGCGCGGCTCGGCTACCGTCCGCACCGGGCCGCGCGGGCCCTGCGCACCGGCCGCACTCAGACGGTCGGCCTCGTCGTGGCCACCCTCGACACCGTCGGGAACTCCCGCATGCTGCAGGCTGTGGCGGCCGCCGCCGCCGGGCGCGGCTACGGCCTGGCCGTCGCCACGGTGGCCGGACCGGAGTCAGCCGACGACGCCTTCGCGCGACTCGCCGATCAGGGGGTCGACGGCGCCGTCGTGCTCAACGAGGCGACGCCGTTCGCCGCGGCGGTTCCTGCCGCCGCAGGCTTCCGCCTCGTCCTCGTCGACGCGCCCATCGTTCCGCGACCGAGCGGAGGCGAGTCGTGGGGAGTGCACGTCGTCCAGACCGACCACGCGGCGGGCGCCTACGACGCCACCGCCCACCTTCTCTCCCTCGGTCATCGTCGTATCGCGCACATCGCCGGACCGTCTGACTCGTTCGCCGCCAGGGAGCGGGAGCGGGGATGGCGACGGGCCCTCGCCGAGGCCGCGCTGCAGCCGGGCGCGCCGGTGCGCGGCGACTGGAGCGCAGCATCCGGTCATGCCGCCGCCGGCAGCATCGGCGATGCCACCGCCGTCGTCGTCGCGAATGACCAGATGGCGCTCGGCGCCCTGCGGGCCCTGGCCGAGGCCGGTCAGGAGGTGCCGCGCGATGTCAGCGTGGTCGGCTTCGACGACATCGCCGATGCTGCGCAGTACCGTCCTCCGCTGACGACCGTTCGTCAGGACTTCGACGCCCTCGGCGCGCGTGCCGTCGCCGTCCTCATCGACGACGTGGAGTCGACGGCTTTCACCGCACCGGTGGTCGAGACCCTCACTCCGACGCTCGTCGTCCGAGCCAGCACCGCGCCTCCGCGCTGACGGAGTCAGCCGGCGGCGGCGCGCCGCGCCTCCCACCCCGTGCGGACCATCTCGTCGACGTCGTACCGCATCTTCCAGTCCAGGTCGCGCGCGGCGAGCTCTCCGGTCGCGACGATCCGGTCGGGGTCGCCGGGGCGGCGAGCGCCGATCTCGGGCGTGAAGTCGATCCCGGTGACCCGGGCCATGGCGTCCATGATCTGACGCACCGACAGCCCGTCGCCCGAGCCCAGGTTGTAGGCGGCCTCGACCGGGTCGCCGGCGGCCAGCCGCTGCGCGGCCACCGCGTGTGCCGCGGCGATGTCTGCCACGTGGACGTAATCGCGGACGTTCGTCCCGTCCGGGGTGTCGTAGTCGTCGCCGTTGATGCGCGGTGTGCGTCCTTCGATCAGTGCCTCGAACACGAGCGGGAAGAGGTTGTGCGGCGAGGTGTCGTAGACCGAGCGGTCGCCCGAACCCACGACGTTGAAGTAGCGCAGCGAGGTGTGGCGCAGCGGCGCGACTGTGTCGGCCGTCGCGACCGCCTGGTCGCGGATCAGCCACTCGCCGATGAGCTTCGACTCCCCGTACGGACTCGCCGGACGCTTCGGAAGATCCTCGGTCACGAGAGGCACGTCGGGGGTGCCGTACACCGCTGCGGAGGATGAGAACACCAGGTTCGCCACGCCGGCAGCCTCCATGGCCTCGAGGACGATGCGAGTGCCCTCGACGTTCTGGGCATAGGTGTGAAGGGGACGCGACACCGAGACGCCCGCATACTTGAAGCCCGCGACATGGATGACGCCGGTCACGTCGTGCTCACGGAGCGTCTGCTCCACGAGCGCGCGATCGAGAATGCTCCCGCGCACGAACGGCACCCCGTCCGGGACGAATCCGCGGTGACCGCTCGAGAGGTCGTCGATGACGACGGGGGGCAGCCCCGCGGCATCCAGAGCTCGGACGATGTGCGCACCGATGTAGCCGGCCCCGCCGGTGACAAGCCAAGACATGGCTCCATCCTGCCGTACGCGTCCCCGAGCGCCGTCTGTATGTTTTCGGTCCGCGGACAGAAAAACTTACAACGTTGCACACTCTTCTTGACTTCGTCGAAGAGGCCGCACAGCATGGTCCGCGGATGGGATTTACGACGTTGTAAACGACGCTCCGGCGCCCCTTCGGCGTGATTTCCGTCTCTCCTCCGTCCCCCTCTCCGCCGCCGAATGTGGGCACTGCAGGCGGTGGATCGGTTGGTCGGGCTCACTGAATGAGAGAGAGATCGATGAAGATGACAACGACGGAGCGGCAGGGTCGCCGCTCCTCTTGGGTGAGGCGGGTTCTCACCTTCGTCGCTGCTACGGCGGTCGCCGTGGCAGCCGTGGGGGTGGCCCAGCCAGCCACCGCCGCCAGCGAATGGGTGGTGTCGCAGGATGATGGGTATCTGCGTATCTCGGTTCCGAATGCCGCCGTCGAAGAGGCCATCGGGCCGGTGTCGCAGGTTGTGGTCGAGGGCAACTTCGGTCCGTCGCACAACTGGGCTCAGATCGGTCTGACGCGCAGCGGTCAGAACTGGACGGCCACCTACGGGCCTTTCGATCCGGGGCTGTACTACTACCAGATCACCGGTGACGACAGCAAAGTCTTCAAGGACCCCACTAACCCCACGAGCGTGGGCTCGGAGCCGGAGTGGAGCACGTTCTTCATCCCTGGTGAGTCGGCCGCACTTCTCGAGGACGCGGCGGAGCCCGCGGGCACCGTCGAGACGCTGACCTACGAATCCGCCGTTGCCGGCGAAGAGCGTCAGGCCCTCGTGTGGGTGCCGCCGACCTACAAGCCCACGGGGAAGAAGTTCCCTGTTCTCTATCTCCAGCACGGCGGGGGGCAGAGCTTCGGCGACTGGGTCGAGGTGGGTCGAGCGGAGCAGATCCTCGACAACCTGTGGCTGCAGGGAAACCTCGCGGACATGCTCGTCGTGATGGGCAACGGCAACGTGCCGGACTTCTCAACAGAGCTGCTGGAGAACCTCGTTCCCGCCGTCCAGGACACCTACAACGTCGCCCCGAATCGCAAGAATCGAGCCCTCGCGGGACTGTCGATGGGTGGCGGGCAGGCGTTCGAGGTGTTCCGCGACCACCCGGGCCAGTTCGCGAGCATCGCGACATTCGGGGCCGGGCGGTTCGGTGACCTCAGCGACATCCCCGTCCGTCAGATGAACAACCGCACCGATCTGTTCCGGGTGTACGTCGGAAACAAGACCGACATCGCCTACAACGACGTCTACGACTCCCTCCGGGCGTTCGATGCCGCCGGTCTCGAGTACCAGTTCGACGGCGTCAACCCTGACGCGGGTCACAACTGGAACGCGTGGCAGGAGAACCTGATCGACTTCGCACCACGCCTCTTCACGCACCAGGCATCCGACCCTGGGATGAGTGACCGGCACACCGCGTTGACCGAGCGTTTCGAGCCACCGGCACCGGGGACCACGCCGACGCCGTTCATCGACGACGACGGTTTCGTCACCTTCGAGACCACGACCGAATTCGCCGACGCCGAGTACGTGTCGGTCTGGGCGAACTGGTCCCCCGGCGGCAGCTGGCTGCGTGTGGAGATGCAGAAGGTCGGCGACCGGTGGCGTGCCACCGTCGGACCGCTGGACGAGAAGTTCTACCACTACCGGCTCATCGTCGATCGTCAGTCTGTCAAGGACAGCTCCAATCCGACCAGCGTCGCGTCCGAGCCGGCGTGGAGCACCTTCCTCATCGAGGGTGAAGGATCACGTCTTCTCTCCGACGTGCCGGAGGGCGAGGGCGGCGATCTGGAGGTCATGACCTACCAGAGCGCGGTCGCCGGGCAGGAGCGCAACGCCTACGTGTGGACGCCCCCGGGGTACGACGCGGAGCGGCCGGTGCCGTACCCGTTGTTCGTCCTGAACCACGGCGGCGGTCAGAGCTGGACGGACTGGGTCGAAGTCGGGCGTGCGCGCCAGATCCTCGACAACCTGCACCGTGACGGCTCGCTGCAGGACATGGTGGTGGTGATGCCCAACGGCAACGTCTCGAACTATCCGGCAGAGCTCCGTGAGAACGTCGTCCCGGCGGCGGAGGAGCAGTACAACATCAGCCGGAACCCCGACAAGCGGGCGCTGGCGGGCCTTTCCGCCGGTGGAGCGCGAACGGTGTCGGTGCTGAAGGGCTACCCTGGCGAATTCGCCTGGATCGGAACATTCGCTGCCGGCTTCGGCGGTACGAACGGCGTCGATCCCGCGGCGATCAACGAGGGGACAGAGCTCTACCGCATCTACACGGGCGACATCACGGACTTCACCTACGGGTCGGTGATCAACTCGCTGCCGGTGCTCGACGAGCTCGGGATCGAGTACGAGTTCGACGGCGTCACCGTCGGCCCGCACGGATGGGACGTGTGGCAGAAGAATCTGATCGACTTCGCGCCGCGCCTGTTCCAGAGCCTTCCCGCCGACACGACGCGACCCGAAGTCGCTCTCGTGTCGCCCGAGACGGCCGGTCCGTTCCGCGACGTCGCGCTCCGTGTCGACGCCACGGATGTCGGAGGTCTCCAGCGCATCGTCGCCAACGTCTATCAAGGGGGCACCCTCGTGCAGAGCACGCAGGTCGCCCTCGACGGGGCCGAGGCCGGGACGCACGAGGCGACGCTGCAGCTCCCATCGGGTGACTACACCGTGAAGTACAACGCGCAGGATCTCGCGGGGAACATCTCGCCGACCGGTTCGTTCGACTTCTCTGTCGACGTCACCGTACCGGAGGCGACGGTCAAACCCGAGTCGGTCGCGACCGGCGATACCTACGACACCGTCAGCTACAAGCTGTACGACGCGGTGGGTATCGACCGGGTCGAGATCAACGGTGTCGTCAAGGACCTGACGAACAACACCTGGTCGGACGTCAACGGAATCGCTCCCGGCGTCTTCGGGGCAGTTCAGGGTGAGAACACGATGGTCGTGTACGACGTGCTGGGCAACAGCACCGCGTACACCTTCATCCTCAACTGATCACAAGCGACTGCGCCCTCTCGCCCCGGCGGGAGGGCGCAGCGCTCAGTCCGCGGGCAGATTGCGGATGACCCGGATGGCGCGGGCCGCGGCATCCGGGTCGTCGGTGCCGTCGGGGGCGAACGTGACGACCCGGGTGCCCATGGCCTGCAGCGCGGCGATCTCGGCGAGAGCCTCGCCCTCCGACCCCGCAACGCCCTCGCCGAGGATCAGCCCCTGCGGTCGCTGGCCGCGGAGGGTCTGCAGGATCTTCCGCTCCCGCTCGGGGTCGCCGCCGGTCTCGGCCACGGTGAGAATCAGCCCCGCCGCCTCGGTCTCGTGCACGAGTGCCCGGGTCAGGGCGCCGAACCGGTCGTCGGTCATGTCGGTGACGACGAAGGCCGTGATGGCGGAGGCCCCGCGGGCGATCGCCTGCGCCGCGACGTTGGCGGTGTAGCCGAGTTTCGTCGCCGCCGCCTCCACGCGGACGCGATAACTGTCGGCGACCTTGCGGTTCGACCCGTTCAGAACGCGCGATGCAGTCGCCAACGACACGCCCGCCTCGCGGGCTACGTCGTGGAGAGTGGGTGCACCTCGGGTAAGCGCGACGCTCTCGGTCACAGGCTCAGTGTATGCCCCGCGGAGTCGACGCGGGCGGATGAATTCGGTACGATCCGCCCGCGCGGCGGCCGCGGCGCGAGCCGGTCGCTGCGGTCAGCCGCCGAGGGCCGCCGAGACGACCGCCCTCGCCTCCTCCTGCACCTGCCGCAGGTGCTCCTCGCCGCGCAGCGACTCGGCATACAGCTTGTAGACGTCCTCGGTGCCGGAGGGGCGGGCGGCGAACCATGCGTCGGCCGTCTGCACCTTCAGCCCGCCGATCGGCGCGTCGTTCCCGGGTGCGTGCGAGAGCTTCGCGGTGATCGGGTCGCCGGCGAGCTCGGTGGCCGTGACCGCGTCGGGCGACAGCTTCGCCAGCTTCGCCTTCTGCTCGGGGGTGGCCGGGGCGTCGACGCGCTGGTAGGCGGATGACCCGAACTCGGCCTCGAGCTCGCCGTAGCGCTCCGACGGGGTCTTGCCGGTGACGGCGACGATCTCCGCTGCAAGGAGACACAGCAGGATGCCGTCCTTGTCGGTGGTCCAGACCGTCCCGTCCTTGCGGAGGAACGAGGCGCCGGCGGATTCCTCACCGCCGAAGGCGACCGACCCGTCGAGGAGCCCGGGGACGAACCACTTGAAACCCACCGGCACCTCGTAGAGCCTGCGACCGAGGCCCTCGACGACCCGGTCGATGATCATCGACGACACCAGGGTCTTCCCGACCGCGGCGTCGCCCGGCCAGTTCTCGCGGTGCGAGAACAGGTAGTCGATCGCGACCGCGAGGTAGTGGTTCGGGTTCATGAGTCCCGCGTCGGGGGTGACGATGCCGTGCCGGTCGGCATCGGCATCGTTGCCGGTGAGGATGTCGTAATCGTGGCGCTTGGCCACGAGCGAGGCCATCGCCGAGGGTGACGAGGGGTCCATGCGGATCTTCTCGTCCCAGTCGAGCGTCATGAACCGCCACGTCGGGTCGACGTCGGGGTTCACGACCGTCAGGTCGAGCTCGTACATCTCGGCGATGCGCGCCCAGTACTCCACCGAGGCGCCGCCGAGCGGGTCGGCGCCGATGCGCACGCCGGCCGACCGGATGACGTCGATGTCGATGATGGTGGCGAGGTCGCGGACGTACGCCTCACGGAAGTCGTAGCTGCCGAGGGTGTCGGCGTCGATGTCGCTGTACTTCGTGCGGGCGACGCCCTCGAGCCCGGCGGCGATGAGCTCGTTCGCGCGGTTCGCGATCCACCCGGTGGCGTCGGTGTCGGCTGGCCCGCCGTGCGGGGGGTTGTACTTGAACCCGCCGTCGGCGGGAGGGTTGTGGCTCGGGGTCACGACGATGCCGTCCGCTCGGCCCGGGTCGTCCGCGCTCCTGCCCCGGTTGTACGTCAGGATCGCGTGGCTGAGCGCCGGGGTGGGCACCCATGAGTCGCGGGAGTCGACGCGGACGTCGACGCCCGCCGCGACGAGCACCTCGATCGCGCTGCGCTCGGCGGGGAGGGACAGGCCGTGCGTGTCGCGCCCGAGGAACAGGGGGCCCTCGATGCCCGCCGTCCGGCGGTAGTCGACGATCGCCTGCGTGGTGGCGAGGATGTGGTCTTCGTTGAAGCTGGTGTTCAGCGACGACCCGCGATGACCGCTCGTGCCGAACGCCACGCGCTGAGCGGGGATCGAGGCGTCGGGTTTCCGGTCGTAGTAGGCAGAGATGAGGGCGTCGATGTCGATGAGGTCGGAGGCCTCGGCGGGCTGTCCTGCGCGCGTCATGACCCCAGTCTGCCCCGAGCGGGCCACCCGCCGCACGGGTTGACACATCCGGTGGCTAGGCTGAACGCCGTGACTTCCGACGCCGCCGGGCCCGAGGCATCCGTTCCCCCCCGACGGACCTACAGCTTCCTCGGCCCGGCCGGAACCTTCACCGAAGCCGCACTCGCCCAGGTTCCCGAGGCGCGCGGGCAGATCTGGCGGCCCGTGCACAACGTGGGCGAGGCGCTTGCGGACGTCATCGACGGCCGCGCGCACGCGGCGATGATCGCGATCGAGAACTCCGTCGACGGAGGTGTGTCCACCGCCCAGGACGCGCTGGCCACGGTCCCGGGGCTGCGGATCATCGGCGAGTACCTGGTGCCGGTCGACTTCGTGCTCGTCGGGCGCCCCGGCGCACAGCTCGACGACGTCTCTCTCGTCGCGGCGCACCCCGTCGCCTACGCGCAGTGCCTGCAGTGGCTGACGCGGACCCTTCCCGCGCACGCGCACATCCCGGCATCCAGCAACGTCGCCAGCGCCCTCGGGCTCCTCGACGGCACGAGCGACGCCGATGCCGCGATCGCCCCGCCGGGAATCCTCGAGCACCACGACCTGGAGCTGCTGGCCGAGAAGATCGGCGACAACCTCAACGCGGTGACCCGCTTCGTGCTGGTCGGCAAGACCGTCGCGCCGCCCGAACCCACGGGCGCCGACAAGACCTCGCTCATCGTCGAACTGCCCGACGACCGCCCGGGGGCGCTGCTGGAGATGCTCGAGCAGTTCGCCACCCGGGGGATCAACCTGTCGCTTCTGGCCTCGCGCCCGATCGGCGACGAGCTCGGCCGGTACCGGTTCGTCATCGACGCCGACGGCCACGTCCACGACGAGCGGATGGCCGACGCGCTCCTGGGCCTTCGCCGGTTCAGCCCGAAGGTGATCTTCCTCGGGTCGTACCCGCGTGCAGACCGCGCGGTGGTGCGCTACCCCGACCGCTACTCCGACGATGTCTTCGTCGAGGCGCGCGACTGGCTGCGAGGTCTGCTCAGCGGCGAGCCGGAGGGCTGATCGTCCGAGGGGTGGCCTTGGTGTTCCTCGACGGCGGCCGCGGTCCTACACTGACCTCGTGAGCCACCCCGACCCCCCGGCTCCGGCCGGCCGCACCGGGCGGGTGCGTCTGCCGCGGCCTATGACCAGCGGCGAGGACAGCCGGGTCACGACGTTCGAGCTGTTCTTCGACCTCGTCTACGTCTTCGCCTTCACGCAGGTCTCGCGGCTCATGGCCGAGACGCACAGCGCCGCGGGGATCGCGCAGGCCCTCGTCATCCTGGCCCTGCTCTGGTGGACGTGGGTGGGGTACGCGTGGCTTGCGAACCGGCTGCCGGCGGACCAGCCGTTCCTGCGGACCGGCATGACGGTGGCGATGATCGGAGTCTTCATCTGCGCCCTCACGATCCCCGAGGCGTTCGACGACTTCGACGGCGGGCTCTACGGCCCGATGGTGTTCGCCGTCGCCTACGGCGTCGTGCGCCTGGTGCATCTCATCCTCTTCTTCGTCACTGCGACCGATGATCCGGAGCTGCGGCGGCAGCTGACGGTGTGGAGCGTGTCGTCGGTGCTCCCCGCCTGCGCCGCACTCATCGTCGGGGCGGCGATCGGCGGCGAGGTGCAGGTGTGGATCTGGGCGCTGGCCATCGTGTTCGAGGGCCTGGGCACCCGGGCGCTGTCACCCGGCGGTGGCGGATGGCGCATCCACTCGGTCGCCCACTGGTCGGAGCGTCACGGTCTCATCGTCATCCTCGCGCTCGGCGAATCGATCGTGGCGATCGGCGTCGGCGTGGCCCGCGAGCCGATCAGCGTGCCGATCCTCCTCGGCACCGCGACCTCGATCGTGATCTCGGTGCTGCTGTGGTGGTCGTACTTCCGCCGGCTCGCCAGGGTGGGCGAGCACACCCTCGCCCGGCTGTCCGGCGGGCCGCTCGTCAAGCTCGCCCGCGACGCCTACTCGTACGTCCACTTCCTGATCGTCGCGGGGATCGTGCTGGCGGCCCTGGGCATCGAGGATGCGATGGCCCACATCACCGACCCCGAACCCCTGGGATGGTTCGGTGCGGCGGCCCTCGGGTCGGGCATCGCCCTGTTCGCTGCGGGGACGATCTGGTTCGCCGTGCTCGTCGGCGAACGGCGGCCGTACTTCCGGGGCCTGGAGGCGATCGTGGCCACCGTGTCCATCCCGCTCCTTGCGGTTCTCCCGCCGGCGGCGGCGTTGACGGCGGCGGTCGTCCTCATGGGCCTGGTCGCGGGCGCGGAGGGCTGGGTGCACCTGCGGGCCGATCGCCGCGAAGCTCAGTCGTCGACGGCGGCGTGAGCCCGATAGGTCGCGATCACCCGTGACAGGTAGCGGGCGATGACCTCCTGCTCCTCCGGTGTGAACTCATCGAGTTCGCGGTCCACGTCGTGGATCATCGGCATCAGCATGCCGAGGGCCCGAGCGCGGGATGCGGGTGTGGGGACGACCATGACGCCGCGGCGATCGGTGGGGTGCGGCTCGCGCGTGACGTGACCCAGGGCGACCAGCCGGTCGACGGCCGTCGTCGTCGAGGCGGTCGAGATGCCCAGGCGCTTGGCCAGCTCGCTGGGCGCGAGCGGTCCGGCCATGAGCAGATGCTCCATCGCCTCGAGATCGGTCGGATTCACGGTGAGCTCGCGTCGCATCCGCTCTTCGAACAGCTCGGTGACGTCGAGTACCTCGCGCAGCAGGGTCGTGGGCGCGCGGAACGCGGGTGGGCCGGGAGGTGCCGGCACCGACGGGACATCCGCTGCGTGCACCGCACCAGTATAACTGCGCTAGTCTTCCTCATATCTAGGTTTTCTAATTAAATCCTTCTCATCGACACAGGAGACGACCGATGACCGGGTACGTGCGCTTCATCACCGCAGCCAAGACCTCGTGGATCGTGCTGGTCCTGGCCGCGGCGGCGGCCGCCGCCCTCTTCACGTTCGGCAGCGGAAGCGAGTCCGACAACGCCCCCGCCGTGGGGCTGCCCGACTCCGCGGAGTCGGTCCAGGTCGACGAACTGCTCGACGAGTTCCCGAGCGCCGACACGACCTCGGCGTTCCTGGTGTTCGAGGCCGAGGGCGACGAGCTGAGCGCCGAGGCGCTCGAGGCCATCAACGGCAAGGTCTTCGGCGACCTCGTGGAGTTCACCCCCGACGGGTTCGTCCCCCCGGCGCAGGTGTCCGATGACGGTCGCGTCGCGCTGGTCATCGTGCCGCTCGATCCCGAGACCGGCATCGAGGCCCAGTCCGAGCGTGCGCAGGAGATCCGGGATGTCGCCTCCGCCGACCTCGGCGACGACGTGCGCGTCTTCCTCACCGGTCCCGAGGGGTTCGAGGTCGACCTGTCGGCGGTGTTCGCCGGGGCCGACATCACGCTGCTGCTGACGACGGTGATCGTCGTCGCGATCCTGCTCCTCATCACCTACCGGAGCCCCTGGCTGTGGCTCGTGCCGCTCACGGTCATCGGCGTCGCCGACGCCCTCGCGGGCATCGTGGCGCGAAACGTCGCCGCCGCCGTCGGCGTCGAACTCGACCCCTCGATCACCGGCATCCTCTCGGTCCTCGTCTTCGGCGCCGGGACCAACTACGCCCTCCTCCTCATCGCGCGCTACCGCGACGAGCTGCGACTGCACGAAGACCGCCGCGAGGCCATGCGGCGGGCCGTGCGCGGCGCCGGGCCGGCGATCATCGCCAGCGGCTCGACCGTCGCCCTCGCCCTGGCCACGCTGCTCTTCGCCGAGCTGGCGGGCAACCGTGCCCTCGGGCTCGCCTGCGCGGTGGGGATCGTCGTCGCGATGATCTTCGCGCTCGCCGTGCTGCCGGCCGCGCTCGTGCTGTTCGGCCGGGGCCTGTTCTGGCCGTACGTCCCGCGGTTCGGCTCGCGCGACGCCATCCCGCGAAGCCCGTGGGGCAAGCTCGGCCGTGCGGTCTCGCGCCGCCCCGCGATCGTCGCGCTGAGCGGATTCGTCGTCCTGGCCGCGCTCGCGTCGGGCGTGTTCTTCGTGCAGACCGGTCTGTCGCAGAATGACCGGTTCCTCGACAAGCCCGAAGCCGTCGTCGGTCAGGAGATCATCGCCGACGCGTTCTCGGCCGGGGCGACCTCGCCCGCGACGGTCGTCGTGGGACGGGATGACGCCGACGCGGCCGTCGCAGAGCTCGAGACCATCGACGGGGTCGACGCCGCCGTCGTCGCCGAGGAGACCGACGATCTCGTCCGCATCGACGTCACGCTCGACGCGAGCCCCGAAACGCCCGAGGCCTATGACGCGATCACCGCCATGCGCGCCGCGCTCGACGACGTCGGCGCGGGCGACGGACTTGTCGGCGGGCTCGACGCGCGCTCGCTGGACGTCGCGGACGCCCAGGCGCGCGACCAGGCGCTGGTGATCCCGCTCATCCTCGTGCTCGTCTTCATCGTCCTGGTCGTGCTGCTGCGCGCCCTCGTCGCTCCGCTCCTGCTCCTCGTCGCCGTGGTCGTCAGCTTCTTCTCGGCCGTGGGGGCGAGCTGGTGGCTGTTCCAGACGCCGCTGTTCGGCTTCCCCGCGATCGACACGAATGTGCTGCTGTTCAGCTTCCTCTTCCTCGTCGCCCTGGGCGTGGACTACAGCATCTTCCTCGTCACGCGGGCCAAGGAAGAGGCGGACCGACTCGGCATCACCCAGGGGATGATCCGCGCGCTGGCCGCGACCGGTGCCGTCATCACCAGCGCCGGCATCCTGCTCGCGGCCGTGTTCGCCGTGCTCGGCGTGCTGCCGCTCATCACCCTCACGCAGATCGGCATCATCGTCTGCATCGGTGTGCTCATCGACACCCTGCTCGTGCGGACGGTGATCGTGCCGGCGCTGACGTTCCTGCTGCGCGACCGGGTCTGGTGGCCGCGGCGCCCGAAGCTCACCGACGCCGACGCGGCCGCGCAGGGCGCGGACGCATTCGCCGACCCGCTGGAGGTGGAGCGCCGCCGCGCAGCGGCCGCCGCTGACGCGGTGGGGACGGGCGATGCGTCGAAGGAGCCTGTCGCGGCGGACCGCTGACACCTCGAGCGCCGAGGCTCGTCGCGCTCGCGCGCGGCGCCCTCCCGGGCCCGACACGGCCTCGGGGATCCGCGCAGCCTCGGCCCACATCCCCCCGGATGGGCCGAGGTTGTGCCGATCTCCGAGGCTGCGTCGAAGCCGGCGCCCGAGCCTCCGGTCGTTGAGCGAGCGAAGCGAGTCGAAACGCTCGGAGCGTTTCGTCTCGTCGCTGCGCTCCTCGCTCAACGACCGCCCGGTGACCGCGGCGGTACGCTCAGCCGGCGAGCGCGGGCGCCGCGGCCGCGGGCACCGCTCCAGCGCGGGACTCCAGGGCCTCCGCGAGGAGGGTGAGCGACTGGGTGCGGCCCGCCGCGGCATCCTTCTGCTCTGAAGCGAAGGCACCCGCGATCGGCGAGACCATGACCTCGTCGACACCCGCGCGGGCGGCCAGGTCTTCCAGGCCCGCCGCCACGTCGTCTCCGGTGCCGACGAACCAGGTCGCGCGGGCCGCGGCCATGATCTCGTCGGCCATCGGGGCGAGAGGGCCCGCGCTCTGCGCGTCCTCGACGGTCTCGAGCGGGGTGAGGGGCTGGTTGGTGCGCAGGCGCACCATCATCCGCAGCTGCGGCAACGCGCGCGCCTCGGCCTCCTCGGCCGTGGGCGCCGCCACGATGTTGGCGGTGACGAACGAGCGCGGCGTCGGATGCGCCTCGGACGGCCGGTACTGATCGCGGTACAGCTGCATGGCCCGGTCGAGGCCGGCGCCCGAGAAGTGGTTCGCGAAGACGTAGGGAAGCCCCAGCGAAGCCGCCAGCTGGGCCGAGTAGTCACTCGACCCGAGCAGCCAGACCTCGGGGGCGTTCTGCGCCGCCGGAGTCGCCCGCACCTCGTAGGTGGTCCCGGAGGTGAGCCGGATCGCCGCGCCGTCGGGCGAGGTGAGCGCGAGGATGTCGCCGATGTGGTCGGGGAAGCGCTCGACATCGCTCGTGGTCCCCGACATCCGCAGCAGCTGCGTGATGACGGGGTCGCTGCCCGGGGCGCGCCCGATCCCCAGGTCGATACGTCCCGGGGCGATCGCCTCGAGGGCGGCGAACTGCTCGGCGACCACGAGCGGGGAGTGATTGGGGAGCATCACCCCGCCGGACCCGACGCGGATCCGCGAGGTGCGCGCCGCGGCCGCCGCGATCAGCACCGGGGGCGCGGTCGAGGCGACGGCGGGCATGTTGTGGTGCTCGGCGAACCAGTAGCGCCGGTAGCCGAGACGCTCGGCGGTCTCGACGAGAGAGAGGGATGCCGCGACGGCCTCCGCGCTGGTCTGGCCGGCGCGCACCGGCACGAGGTCGAGGACCGACAGGGTGATGCTCATGCGGAAGGGTGCTCCGATCAGGGAAGGCGGTTCGCGCGGGCGAGGTTCTCGCGCATCTCGTCCGCGGTCTGGCGCTGGCCGTACCCGGGGCGGTCGCGCTCGAGACGCCACGACTCGCTGAGCGGGCCGGCGCTGACGGTGTCGAAGCCGAGCTCGTCGTAGAGGCGCGTCATCGTCTCGATGGCCTCGGGGAAGTCACTCGCCGTACCGAGCGCGCGGCGGTTCGGCGTTCCTGCGGGTGAACCGTCGGTGGTGATCTGGGCCGACAGGATGTTGTTGAACGCCTTGACGACCTTGGACGTCGGGAGGTGGTCCTGGAGGAGCTGGGAGGTCGTGGTCTCGCCGCGGTCGAGGGCCTCAATGTGGCCGTCGCGCTCGAAGTAGTAGTTGTTGGTGTCGAGGACGATCTTGCCGGCGAGGGGCTCGACGGGAATCGCGCCGATCGCCTTCAGCGGCACGGTCACGACGGCGATGTCTGCGGCCTCGGCGGCCTCCTGGGCGGTGGCGGCGCGGAGCTTCGGGCCCACCTCGGCGACGAGGTCGGTGAGGGTCTCAGGGCCGCGGGAGTTCGCGATGACGACGTCGTATCCGACTCCGGTGAAGGCACGTGCGAGCTGGCTGCCGATGTGTCCGGCGCCGATGATTCCGATGGTGGTCATGTGTGTGGCCAACGGACGGACCCCGTTGGACATTCCCGCCGTGCGGGTGTCCCGAACTCCTGCAGGAGGGGCCAACAGGCGCCGGCGCGACCCCGATCACCGTCGCTTCGGTCGGTTTTGCAGGAGTACGGGGCACGCGTCGTCAGCGCGGAGCGCGCTTGACCTCCTCGTAGGCCTCCAGCGCGGCCTTGCGCGACTCCTTCAGGTCGACGATCGGCTCGGGGGCGTCGCCGGAGACGTGCTCGGGCGCCCAGGTGCGGATGTATTCGCGTTTCGGGTCGAACTTCTCGGCCTGCAGCTCGGGGTTGAACACCCGGAAGTAGGGCGCTGCGTCCGCTCCCGACCCCGCGACCCACTGCCAGCTGAACGGGTTGTTCGCGGCATCCGCATCGACCAGGCAGTCCCAGAACCATTCCTCGCCCCGGCGCCAGTCGATGAGGAGGTTCTTGATGAGGAACGACGCCGTCACCATCCGCACGCGATTGTGCATCCAGCCCGACACCCACAGCTCCTTCATTCCGGCATCGACCATCGCCACGCCGGTCTCGCCCTTCTGCCACGCCTCCAGGTGCGTCGGATTCAGCCGCGGCCAGGGGAAGGCGTCGAACTCGCGGCGGAGGTTCACCGTCGCCAGGTCGGGGTTGTGGAACAGGGTGTGCCAGGCGAACTCACGCCAGCCGAGCTCGGAGAGGAAGCGACGCGGGTTGCCCTCGTCGACCGCCGCAGTCCAGACCTGATACGGGCTGAGCTCACCCCAGCGCAGGCGGGGCGAGAGCATCGACGTCGACCCGGACGCCGGTTCGTCCCGGCTGCGGTCGTAGCCGCCGAGGTCGTCGGCGATGAACTCCTTCAGCCGGCGCTTTGCGGCCGCCTCTCCCGGCGTCCACCGCTCCCGCAGGCCGCCGGCCCAGTCGGGTGAGGTGGGCAGCAGCTCCCAGTCATCGAGGTCGTCGGAGTCGACGCGTCCCGAGAACCCCGCCACCTCGCGCGGTTCGGGCAGCGGCGCCCGCGGCGACGGGAGCGACAGGCAGGCACGCCAGAACGGGCTGTAGACCGAGAACGGCTTCCCCGCCCCGGTCTTCACCGTCCACGGCTCGAACAGCAGCGACGCGGCGAACGACTCCACCGTCACCCCGTCCTCCCGCAGGCTCGCCTTCAGGCCTGCGTCGATGTCGCGCTCGGGTCGGCTGTAGCGCCGGTTCCAGAACACCGCGCCCGCGCCGGTGTCGGCCACGAACGCCGGAAGGACATCGGATGCCGCGCCGCGGCGCAGCACGAGGGTCGCCCCCTTCGCGGCGAGGTCCTCGCCGAGCGAGGTCAGCGAGTGATGCAGCCACCACTTCGCCGCCCCGCCGAGCGGGCGCATGCCGGGGGAGTCCTCGTCGAGGAGGTACAGCCCGACGACGGGCTCGTCGCGGTCGAGCGCTGCGCGCAGCGCGGGGTTGTCGGCGAGGCGGAGGTCGTCGCGGAACCAGACGATCGAGGGCGCAGCCATGCACCCATCCTCGCGCGATGAAGCGTGCCCGAGGGCGAACTCAGCTCGACGACCGGCCGGAGGACGCGTCGCGGATCCAGGCGCCCGCCCGCGCCATCGCCTCGCCGGCCTCGGGGAACACTCCCACCCAGATCGGCCAGACGTGCTGCATCCCGTCGCCCACGACGAGGTCGCCACGCACCGAACGGGTGACGAGTCGACGGGCGTCGTCGAGGAGGATCTCGTCGCTCCCGGCGAAGGCGAGCAACGGCGGGAGGCTATCCGTCGCCGCCAAGGCCGGCGAGATCCGCGGGTCGTGCCGGTCGTGCGTCCCCGCGTACCAGCCGCCCATCTCCAGGAGGCTGTCGCGGGTGCATTCGATGTCGACGGCGGCGTTCTCGGCCATCGTGTCTCCGGAGCAGGTGAGGTCGCCCCAGGGCGAGAAGAGGACGAGACCATCAGCCCCCTCCGCGGATCCGACCGCGGCGGCCAGGCCTCCCCCCGAGGAGTCCCCCGCGACGAATCTCGGCAGGTCGGTGGGGAGGGCCCGGAAGGCTGCCGTGGCATCGTCGAAGGCGGCGGGGAAGGGATGCTCGGGCGCCAGGCGATAGGACGCCACCCACACCTCGGCCTGCGCGGAACGCGCAAGGTGGCCCGCCGTCTTCCGGCGCGACGCCGGAGACCCGAGCATGTAGCCGCCGCCGAAGAGATAGAGGATGCGGGCGCCGATCTCGCCGTCGGTCGGACGGACCTGCAGTCCGAGCGGCTGCGACGAATATGTGACGCCGCTCGGTTCGGCCGTGGCATCCTCGGCGTGCTCTCCCGCGGCCCGGCGCTCCGCGATGGGAAGGGAGACCTGCTGAGGTGCCGCGGCCATCTGCGCCCAGAAGGCGACCGCTTCGGGTGATGCTGCCATGCGCGACACGGTAGCCCCGCGGGGCGGACTTCGCTAGAGACCCTCCACCTTGTGCCCGCGGGGGAGTGCGATGAGCAGCGAACCGGGCTCGAGGCGCACGCGCACCTGTTGCGCCTCGCCGAATTCGTCGCCGTCGAGCTGCACGGGGTGGGGCTCCGAGGTCGCGAGGTCGACCCCGAGTCCGCGCGAGTACCGCACCGCGTTGTCCTTCGTCCGCAGCGCCATCACGCGGCGGCCGCTGCGGAACCGGCGCAGGAAGCTGTTGTCCCACGCCACGCGGCGCCACACGAAGATCCAGCCGAGAAGACCCTTGGGCTGGATGAACACGATGTCGAGGTTGCCGTCGGCGACCGACGCCTCGGGGATCAGCTCGAGCCCCGCCGGGAGCGACCCGCAGTTCGCGAACAGCACGCTCTGCACACGTGCGGCGTGGATGCGCCGCTGCGGCAACTGGTACATGAGCCGGAACGGCTTGGCGGCGGGCAGCGACCGGGCCACGCCGTCGACGTAGGCCACCCAGCCGACCTGCTTCTTCAGCTTGGGGTTGGTGTTGGCGATCATCGCCGCGTCGAGGCCCATGCCGCCCATGACGACGAACGCGTGCTCGTCGACGGTCCCGTCCGGGCGCCGGAGGCTGGCGAAGCCGACATCCATCCCCAGCGAATCCCCGTCGAAGGTGGCTCGGATCATCGCGTCGGGATCGTCGAGGGGGAGGAGGAGGTTGCGGGCGAGAAGGTTGCCAGTGCCGCTCGGCACGATCGTCAGGGGAACCCCGCTGCCGGTCATCGCCTCGGCCACGGCGCGGACGGTGCCATCGCCGCCGGCCACGAGCACGGCGTTCACCCCTTCCTTCAGCGCCTGCCGGGTGACGTCGTCGCCGAGGTCGTCGACCGTCGTCTCGTAGAAGAGTGGCTCCGACCAGCCGGCCTCCTTCGCGGTCCGCTCGACGCGCGCGCGCAGATCGTCGGCGTCGACCTTGGTCGGGTTGTAGACCAGGGCGGCCTTCGGTGTCGGACGGCCCTCGGTGTCGACCATCGGCTCGGGCTCGCCCGCGGCCGAGACTCGGCGGGCTTCGCCCGTCTCACCGTCTGCGGTATCGGGCTCGACATCGTCGGGCTCGCGGATGACGTTGTCGGGCGCGGCGGCTGCGGTGGGGTCGGGGGTGGCCTCGTCCACGTCCGACGAGGAAGGGGCGTCCTGCGCGGCCCTATCCCCGCCCATCTCGTCGTCGTCCAGGAGGTCGCCGTCCACCGCCTCGCCCTGCTCGACCTCTTCGACCGGCTCGGCGAGACCCTTGTCATCGTCGAGGTCGGCCTCGTCGGGCCCATCGGCGTAGATCGCGTCGGACGGGTGCGGCGGGTCGACGCGGTCGGGCGCCTCGTCGTTGTCGTTCTGTCCCCCTGGCATGCACTCAGACTAGGACCCGGAAGCCCCGCGATTAGACTCGTCCCGTGATCGATCCCGTGCTTCTCCGTGACAATCCCGAGCTGGTCAAGCGCTCGCAGGAGGCACGGGGCGAGTCGGCGGACACCGTCGACGCCGCCCTCGACGCCGACCGCGCCCGCCGCGCCGCCATCACCGCCTTCGAAGAGCTGCGTGCAGCGCAGAACGCCCACGGCAAGCGGGTGGCGCAAGCCCCGAAGGACGAGAAGGCCGCGCTCGTGGCCGAGGCGAAAGCACTCAGCGAGCGGGTGAAGGCGGCGCAGCACGCGGTCACCGCCGCCGAAGAGGCCGCCGACGCCGCCTTCGCACGGATCGAGAACATCGTGATCGACGGGGTGCCTGCCGGCGGCGAAGAGGACTTCGTGACCCTCCGCACGCACGGCGAGACCCCGACGTTCGACTTCGAGCCGCGCGACCACCTCGAGCTCGGCGAGCTCCTCGGGGCGATCGACATGGAGCGCGGCACGAAGGTGTCGGGGAGCCGGTTCTACTTCCTCACCGGCATCGGCGCACGGCTGGAGCTCGCGCTGATGACCCTCGCCCTCGACCGGGCGCTGCAGGCCGGGTTCACGCCCCTCGTGCCCCCGACCCTCGTGCGCCCCGAGGTGATGCGCGGCACCGGGTTCCTCGGTCAGCACGCCGACGAGGTCTACCACCTCGAGGAGGACGACCTCTACCTCGTGGGCACCAGTGAGGTCCCCCTCGCGGGCTATCACATGGACGAGATCCTCGATCTCTCCCGCGGCGCCAAGCGCTACGCCGGATGGTCGACCTGCTATCGCCGCGAGGCCGGCTCCTATGGCAAGGACACCCGCGGCATCATCCGGGTCCACCAGTTCAACAAGCTGGAGATGTTCGTCTACACCACCGTCGACGAGGCCGAGGCCGAGCACCAGCGCCTCGCCGACATGCAGGAGGGCATGCTGCAGGACCTCGGCCTGTCGTACCGGGTGATCGACGTCGCCGCCGGCGACCTCGGCTCGAGCGCCGCGCGCAAGTACGACATCGAGGCGTGGGTGCCCACCCAGAACGCCTACCGCGAGCTGACCTCGACCTCCAACTGCACCACCTATCAGGCGCGGCGCCTGAACATCCGGCACCGCCTGTCGCCGGACGAGGGGGGGAAGACGCAGTTCGTCGCGACCCTCAACGGCACGCTCGCGACGACCCGGTGGATCGTGGCGATGCTCGAGACCCACCAGCGCGCCGACGGCTCGGTGGTCGTTCCCGAGGTGCTCCGCCCCTACCTGGGTGGTCTCGAGGTCATCGAGCCGGTCTCATGACCGCCGATTCCGCCGATTCCAGCCTCCCCGACACGGGCGAGATCGAGCGCACCGACCAGGAGGACGCTGCCGAGCTCATCGAGGATCTCGCGACGGGATCCGAGAGACCGGATGCCGCGGGGGAGCGGCTTCTCATCGTGCTCGACATCGACGGCACCGTACTGCTGGAGGACGAGACGCTGAGCCCTGGGGTCGTCGAAGCCGTCGCCCACGCCGGGTCCGCCGGCCACGAGGTGATGCTCGCCACCGGACGCAGCTGGGAGTCCACCCGCGGCATCCTCCGCGTCCTCGACATCGCCCCCGAGTACGTGGTCTGCTCCAACGGCGCGATGGTGATGAAGCGCGTCGAGGCCGACGAGGTGCGCTACGAGCGCTGGCACACCGAGACCTTCGACGCCACCGAGGTGCTGCGGCTCCTGCGGGAGCACCTCCCCGATGCGCGGTACATGGTCGAGCTGCCCGACGGCAGCCGGCTGTACACCGAGTACCTCGACGATTGGAACCTCGTCGAGGCTCGCCGCGTGTCGTTCGACGAGCTCGTCGAGCAGCCGGTCTGCCGCGTGGTGGTGGTCTCGCCCGGAGACAGCGAGGACGATTTCATCGAGCTCGTCGAGCGAGTCGGGCTGAACGAGGTTTCGTACGCCGTCGGATGGACGGCGTGGCTGGATGTCGCGCCCCAGGGCGTCGACAAGGGCACCGCTCTGGAGCTCGTGCGGAAGGAGCTCGGCATCGACCCGTCCCGCGTGCTGGTCATCGGCGACGGACGCAACGACGTCGGCATGTTCGAGTGGGCCCTTCAGCACGGCGGCCGTGCGGTCGCCATGGAGCAGGGTCCCGACGAGGTGCGCGCCGCCGCCGGCGAGGTCACGAGCACCGTGCAGGCGGGCGGTGTGGCCGCCATCCTCCGCGCCCTGTAGGGGAGGGACCGCGCGCCTTTCAGGGCTCTGCCAGGCGGTATGGGAAAAATGAGGGGTTGGCGCTGTCGACTAGACTCGACGCCGATTCGAACGGATGCCGCAGGGCATGTGTTTCGGGAGGGTTGTCCGAGCGGCCGATGGAGCTGGTCTTGAAAACCAGTGGGCAGAGATGTCCCGTGGGTTCGAATCCCACACCCTCCGCTTCCTACCCGTGAGGACCCGAGTGAGTCAGACGAGCAGAACCGGTGCGCGTGGGCGCAAGACGGTCGCCCGGCATGGGCGGCTGCGGTCGCCGCATCCGTTCGCGTCGCTGATGAAGATGCTCGGCATCGTCGTCGCGGTGGTGCTCGTCTCGGGTCTGGGCATCGGGGCGTACGCGTATTACGACCTGACCACGAGCTTCGCGTCGGAAGCGGTCGAGCTGGAGGGTCAGAGCTCGGTGCCGCCCGATATCGGGGCCATCGAGGGTGGCGTGAACCTGCTGCTCGTCGGCACCGACGAGTGCGAGCCCGAGTACGCCCAGTACTTCGGAGCGCGATGCACGGGCGCGGACGCCTCGGGTCAGCTCAACGACGTCAACATGCTCCTGCACATCTCCGACAACCCGCGGCGGGTGACGGTCATCTCCTTCCCGCGAGACCTGATGGTCGAGATCCCATCCTGCACGCGCGAGGACGGGACCGAGACGGGTGGGTCCAGCTACGAGCAGATCAACGCGGCGTACAGCTACGGCGGCTTGAACTGCGTGGTCAAGACCGTCTCGCAGTTGAGCGGGCTGAACATCCCCTTCGCCGCCAAGGTCAGTTTCGGCAACGTCATCAACATCACCGATGCGATCGGCGGCGTCGATGTGTGCATCGGCAACGGCGGCATGCGCGATCGGAACACCGGCATCGACTGGGAGGCCGGGGAGCGCAACATCCAGGGCCTGGAGGCGCTCCAGTTCCTCCGCACCCGGTACGGGCTGGAGAACGGCAGCGACCTTGCGCGCATCAGCAACCAGCAGCAGTACATGTCCTCGCTCGCGCGCAAGCTCGTCAGCGAGGAGGTGCTGACGAATCCGTCGACGCTTCTGCGTCTCGCGACGACCGTCGTCGACAACGTGACCCCCTCGCAGAGCCTCACCAACCCGGTGACGCTCGTGCAGATCGCCCGGGCCGTGCAGGGTGTGCCGTTCGATGAGATGGTCTTCGTGCGGTATCCGGTCTTCGACGACCCCTCCGACCCGAACCGTGTCGTGCCGGACGAGGCGGCCGCTGACCAGCTCTGGGCGGCCCTCGAGGCGAACCAGCCGCTGCAGCTGACCAGCGACCCCAACACCAGCGGTGGCGTCATCACGGCCGACCCCGCTCCCACGGAGGCGCCGGTCGAACCGGTCGAGCCGACCGAGGGGGCGGCGCCGACCGACACGGCATCGCCCGCGCCGACGGAGACCGCGGCCGTGCTGCCGGAGTCGATTCAGGGTCAGACCGCCGCGCAGGAGACCTGCTCGGCCGGAAACCTCTCCGGCTGAGCCGTCGTTTCGGTGTCGCGCGCGGCACCCGTTATGATGGCTGAGCGCGTCCGGGTTTCTGCTCGGATGCCTGGAGACGTCGCATAGTCAGGCCTAGTGCACCACCCTGCTAAGGTGGAGTCCCCTCACGGGGACCGAGGGTTCAAATCCCTCCGTCTCCGCCGAAAAACCCCCGGTAAACCGGGGGTTTTCGCGTTTGGCTCAGAAGATCATGTTGCTCGTGGACGGCCCCAGATTTGGGTCCGGGGTCCCCCAGGGGTCCCCCGCCGAAATCTGACCCTCTGCGCGGGCCAATCTCTCAGCGTGATCGCGCCGCTGATCCTCGCCCAGAACGTGTGCGTAGACGGCGAGAACGGTGCGCGCCTCGTCGCCCAGGTACTCGGCCACTTCGTTCACCGGTGTGCCCAGGCGCAGCCAGGTCGACGCGGCGTAATGGCGCAGGTTGTGTCGCTCGAAGCCGAGCGGAAACTTTCGCACGACGCCGACGCTGAGCTGCTCGCCCAGCTTGTTGGTGAACAGGTAGTCGTCGGGGTGCTTGCGCGCCGCGTACTTCTCGAAGATCTCGTGCGCTCGCGGTGAGAGCGGGAGCGTTCGCTTGCCTCGCCACGACTTGGGGTTCTTCTCGTCGTAGCGGTCCGAGTGGGATCGATCGACGATGAGCTGCGGAAACGGCAGCCGGGATATCGAGTTGACACGTATCGCGCGCGCTTCACCCCATCGGATGCCCGTGAGGGACATGAACTCGAACACGTCCGCGATGTCGGGACGCTTGTCTCGGACGGCTTCGATCGCCGCGGCCAGACGCGCAGGAGTGGGTACGTCCTTCGGGCTGATCGCGCGCTGGGTCGTCGTGCTGAGTTCGGGGATCTTCCTCATCGTCCGGACCGGGTGTGCCTGGTGCAACAGACCGAGCTCTGCCGCATACGTGAAGAGTGCGCTAAGAGTTGTCCTCTCGCGCGCGACGGTGGACGGGGCCTTCCTCTGAAGTTGCGTGATGAGGTGCCCGCGAATGTCCTCCGAGTGAATCGTTGCCAGCGAGCGCTTGAGCAGTGCCTGGGGAAGGGCAGCGATGTTGTGTCGATCGGTGTCGACCGTGTGAGGGTTCCCGCTCGCGCGCGCCTCGAGGAACATCTCGACGAGGTTCCCGAGAGTGAAGGTCCGTCTCGGAGGAAGTGGCTTCCCGGTCTCGATCCGATGCTTCTGGTCTCGTTCCCACGCCTCCGCTTCGCGCCGAGTGTCAAACGCGCGGGTGGCGATGAGCTCACGACCTGACTTCACGCGCGCCTTGTAAGAGGTGCGCCCATCGGCAGTCTTGCGGACTTCGATGCTCACGGCTCGATGCCGGCGAGTCTGTGGATGTCAATGCGGCGGTAGACGCGTCGGTGCTCGGTGAGGGGGATCGGCTCGACCGGTGCCTTGCCGGCGAGCGCGAGACTGCGAAGTGTGGTGCGGTGGATGCCGAGTCGATCGGCTGCCTCGGCCTCGGAGTAGAAGAAGCACTCGAGGTGCTCCTCGTGCTCGACGGGCTCCGCGTGCTCAGCGGTGTCGGTGGTGTCTTCGATCTGGGTCTGGAAGTACTCAAGCACCTGCAGGGCGGCCGGCGTTGTAGTTCATGCCATCGAGGCGGCCCGCCTTGCGTGCGTCGATGATCCACTGTGACGCGGTGCGGTGGGGGATGCCCAGTTCGTGCTGGATCCGCTTTGCCGGCGGCAGGCCCGCGAGAGCAGCGCTGCCGTAGAGCAGTTCGACGACCTCCATACGCAACGCGCCGCCGCCGCGCTTCGTGACCTCCGCCGCGACGAGCGGGGGCAGGATGCGCCCTTCGGCTGTCGTCAACTCGTCCACCGACAGCCAGCCCGCCTTGGGGTCGCCCTCATCCTCGAGGGTGAGGAAGATGCAGCGCACGGCTGCGGCCTGGACGATGGCCTGCATCCCGACCTTCGCGACGGTGGGGTAGTTCACCTCGACGTCGTCACGGATGGCGGTGTTCGTCACGCCCTTGATGACGTAGCGCCCTTCGTTCGGGACGTAGTGAACGGTGACCGAGGTCTGGACGCCGAGTTCGGCATCCACCGTCGTTGCGACGAACGCGGGCGCAATGCGCAGTGCGGACCCGACCGGCTGCGTGGCTGTACGCCACGTGACTTCGTTGCCCTCGAGTGTCTTCACGTCGACCTTCACCTCCCTAGTTTGTCTAACCGCACGGCGCTTTCGCACTTGATACTTGTGCAGGGTAGCAGAAAGTGCTTCACTCGGGAATACCTGTTGGAACTTACACATATGGAGGATCAAGTCATGATCCGAGTGGTCGTCTATTCCAGTGGCGATGCGTGCATGCAGTGCCGCATGACGGAACGGCTGATGGAAGCTGCAGGCCTCGTGTTCGAGCGCATTGATCTCTCGGACCCCGCGAATGCGAGGCATCTTGCCCACGTTCTGCGTGACCTCGGCTACTCAAGCGCTCCCGTTGTCGAAGTGGCAGGCGGCACACACTGGGCCGGCTTCCGCCCTGATTGCATCGGCGAGCTCGTCTCACGACTCGATGTGGCTCGCGAGCGCTGACATATGTCGGACAACAGCCGCGGGGACGCCGGTAACTCGCTCCGCCTCAGCGCCGAGGAGCGCCGCGAACGGGACCGTGAGCGCCGCCGCCGCTACCGCGAGACCCACGCCGACGAAGTGCGAGAGCGCAACCGCCGGTGGAAGGCGGAGCATCCCGAGAAGATCAAGGAGTACCGCGATCGCTTCCGGGCGAATCACATCGAGCGGATCCGCAAGGAGAATCGCGAGCGCGAGCGAGCCCGAGCGGCGAAGGCTCGGAGGGCCGCTACTGCAGCTGAGCGTCGACGTGTGAAGGGACGGGAGCGATACGCGGCCGATCCCGAGACCCATCGCGACTACCAGCGCGAGCGCCGGCGGGCGCAGCGTGCCGCTGACCCCGAGGGCTACCGCGAAGCGAAGAAGCAGCGCAACAAGCGCTGGCGCGACTCGCATAAGGACGAACAGAACGCAAAGCTGCGCGCGAAGCACCGGGACAATCCCGAGATCAAGCGCGCCGCTGCGGAGCGCTACTACGCCGAGCACGGCGACGAGGTCCGCGAGCGCCGGCGCTCGTACTACTGGGCGAACCGTGAGAAGCAGCTCGAGAAGCAGCGCCTGTGGCGTGCGCGAGAGAGGCGCCGCCGCGAGCTGGGATTGCCACCCAGACGCCTGCACCGCGTGACCGCGAGCGAGCGTGCTGCGAACGCATCCGCCGGCGACGAGTTCTTCACGCGGTCGCGCACGCCCGAAGAGTTGAAGGCGATCCGCCGCGAGCCGAAGACCTCCGCCCGCGAGCTCGCCCGGTGGCACCGATCGAGCACCCGGGCTCGCCTCGCAGCCGGCATCGACGGTGACACAGATGCCATCCGACCCGTGACGGCGAGCCGACGCCGCGAGAGCGAACGCGAAGCGGCAGCGCGTCGCAAGCGAGAGGCGGATGCCGCGGAAGCGGCGCGCATGGACGCCATCGCCCGCGAGATCAACGATCAACTGCGGCACGAGCCCCGGCGTTCGCCGACGACACGACGCAGACCAGTGCTACGTGCCACACCGCCATCGACATCTGGAGGACTATCGCTATGAACACCCAGTCGAAGGGAGCCGCCGTGCTCGACCGATCGGAAGTTGAGTCCGCGCTCGCACGAGTCGCGGTGGCCGCTTTCACGTACTACCCGGAGAAGGGAGTCGAGGAGCCTGGCTACGTCGTGGAAGAAGACGTCGAGTGGGCGATGGAGCCGCTCCGAGCGCTGGACGACCGAACGCGTGGGGAGTGGTGGCAGCGATTCACCGCCGCGATCGCCGACCCAGCGGCCGACCGTCGAGCCTTCGTTGCGGAGCTGATGGCGCTCGCAGGGGAGTGAGCGGGCAACCCTCCGAAGCTCGAGAGGATAGCAGTCGGTGCCGGCTGCGCACCGGGCTTTCGCGAAGCATGCTCACTCGCTGCGCTCGCTCCGCTACTTCACGGTCCCGGTACTCCACCAGCCCCGACCGCTTGATTCGCCATTGTCGGAGGGATGGTGACGAATGGGGTTGAGGGTGAGATGCCTTCGAGACGGGCCAGACGCTGAACTTGGCGGGCGCCGATGTCGGGGGTCGGCGTCACACTGACCCCGAGGGGGGCAGAGGCCCCGTTGGAGATCCCATGAGCGATCAGGCAGCGATCATGCTGGCGCTGGGAGTGATGTGCTTCTGCAGTGCGGCGTTCGCGGTCATGCTTCCGGGGCTCGCGCTCTCGGTCGGACGCGGCAGGCTCGCTGCAGCCATTCGAATCTCAGCCGTGATGGCGGCGTTGGTGGCGGTCACGCTGGTAGTCGCGGCGGTGCTGGGGGCTTCGCCCACTGCATACTCGATCGTGAGCTGAACGGCGGTCGCGCTTCCGCGGATGTTGGCCTCTTCTGGTCCGTCAGAGCGAGATGCCGCGGTCGACGTCGGGGGTCGAGACCGACGGGCCAGGCCGACGCTCCGGACGGCTCTCGACTTGGCTCGCCTGTCGAACAGCGAGGAGTTGTCTATCGAGCGCAGCTTCGGCATTCGGGCGAGCCTGCGAATCCTGGGGGAGAGGCAGGGCGGGCACGACCTCGCGGCGACCGATCTCATGGAGCTGGACCAGGACTTCGCCGAGCGGGGCGGGAATCGGCCGAAGCGACAGTGCGAAATCGGTCGTTGCTCGAAGCTCGGATAGCCATCGCATGGCGCGTGCTGGGGATAGTGGTGACTCGCGTGCGAGATCGAGAGCGGCGAGGGCGCCGGCGAAGCCGCGCGGGTCGAGTCGGGGTTCATCGAACAGTGCAGTTCCGTTGCGGTCGATGATGGTGAGCTGGTCAACGCTGGGCGCTGTCTCAAGAGTTTCGATCAGTGCGCGGCTGTCGAGGTAGAGCTTGTCGTGGTCTGCGAGCGCGGTGAGGGGAGACGCGCGACCCTCGCGGCTGTCGAGCAGGTACTTCGATGCCAAGGCGAGCAGGCTCTCGGCGCGGGGCACGGCAACCACCGCGACGGAGGTCTCGAAGCCGCTGGTGCTGAACAGGCCTGTTGCAGCTAGAGCAACCTCCGGCGTGCTGAGCGTGCCGTCGAGGAGCAACGATCGCTTGTCGGTCCTCGCGTGCTGGAGTGCGCTTCGCATCCATCCCGAAGCAGAGTCCTGCAGGATGCGCGCGCCCTCTGGTGAGCGGTCACGCGACAGCTTGAGGTACCGGGGGTGGAACGTGCGCAACTCGGTCGCGCTCAGAACGGCAACCGCGCGGCCGTTGGAGAGCTGACCCGCAGCACGTGTGACCGCGCTGCCGGGCTGACCCACGACGAACGTCATCTGCGGCGACTCGCTGCGCGGCTCGTCGGGAAAGACGATCGGCACGATCTGCTCGTCGAATATCCGCTGCGCGGCCACTTCCGTGAGGACGGTGTCACTCATTGCCGCAACCCCTCGAGCTCAGCAAGTCGCGACTCGATGTCGGTGAGGAGTTGGTCCACGCGCGCTCGGTCGAAGCCGGAATCAAGCAGATCGCGGCGAAATCGCTTCGCCTCGTCAAGGGCGGCATTGGTGTCGAGCGCTCCTGTGCGGGAGAGATCGAGCAGCAGCGCGACGACGTTGCCTACTGCTTCGCGAGCGAGATCGAACCTCGCAGCGTCGTTCGCGCGCCACGCCGACGTTTCGACCGTCATCGATCCTCCTGCCCGGATTCTATCCGTCCGGGTGGAACGGACTCTCGGCATGCAGCGCGGACGGCTTCATCCCTATGAAGGGCTTCCGCGTGCGATCCGGATGGTCAATGTCGTCGGCTCCGACGTAGCATCGACTCGCGGCCGGAGATTGGGGACGACATGTCCGGGCGCTGGCATCCGATTCTCGCGGCGGTCGAGGGGGCCCGACCGGTACGTGGCGGATACTCGACGGCTTCGGCCACGAGTACGGACGCGTTGAATTGCGACGCGTCAACGGTGGCGCCGATGCTCGCTACAAGGCGTACCTGCGCGGCGACCACATCGGTTGGGCAACCACGCTTCGCACAGCGTGCGAGCGCATCCATGCCGCCTATCTCCTTCAGCACGGCCCCGGGGGTGGGGCGATCGCCGACTGGGGTGAGCTCACCGGCCACGGTCGTCGAGATTGACGTGCGCACGCGTCAGTCAGTCCTTGCCGACTGGCGAGCAGGATCCTCTTACGAGCAACGCCCGGAAGGGGGGCGTCGCCCGTCCACCGTTGCGTGCGCTTCGTATCCATTGACGCAAGGGCCGATGCGAGCTCCCGTGATGATCCTGACCGGCGGGCTCGGCCGCGGACGACCCACGGAGACGGGTCAGCGCGATTCGAGGGACTGCCTCATATCACCGGTAAAGCGGTCACCCCGCTGGCTGGCATAGGAGTACTGCACAGGCCATCGCCCACATCCGAGCACTCGTGGGGGTGCTGCTGCGCTTCGACAGTTAGTGGGAAGTTGGCTCAGGCGGTGCGGTTCGCCGGTACATCTCGGCCCGCGACCGAGCGGGGCCGGCAAATTCGAAGCTTCAAATCGTCCCTTCGCGCAAGGCCGGACGCGGTTGACTCGTCACCGGCGCCAAGGGTGGAATAGCGTCGCCGTCTCAGGGTCGCTGGCTGAGTCGGCGCCACAGCCGCCGCCAGAACCCGACACGCTCGCGGGACCGGAAGTACGATTCCAGGTCGCGCTCGTCGCTGCGTCTGGCGGTTTCCACTCGTTCACGGTCCCACGCCCGCGCCCACTCCACGCGGCCCCGGGTGATGAAGTAGTGGGACCGGCATGGGAAGTCCCAGTTGCCGACCGACGGTCGCAAGGTGACGCCGGCTTCGCGGTCCTCAATACGCCACTCCGCCGGGCTCAGCGGAAGGAACACCTTTGTTCCGCATCCGCACGCGCATAGGTGCGCAGTGATTGCGAAGCTCTCGCTGATGTAGAGGGTGTGCGGTTCCGGTGCGCGCGGGATGTACTCCACGAACGCGGGGGTGAACGACTCACTTCGCATCGGTTCGGGCCTCGTTCATGAGACGGTTGCCGTCCAGGGTGTAGGTGCTGGTGATCTCGTTTTCGTAGTCCCGGTAGAAGCCGAGCGTCTTCTTCCAGCTGATGACTGCGTGGGCGGCGTTCAGCATGTTGAGCTCGACGACTTGGATGTTCTGGTCGTAGATGTTGTCGTCGTCGGTGAAAGACAGATTCGCGTCGACCCATTCCATAGTGTCGGCGCCAGCGTTGATGCGGGTGGTGCGGACGAGTCCGCCGAGGGCGCTTCCCACCTGGTCGATGCCCATGCCGGTGTCCACGAAGGAGATACCCGAGCGGATGAGGTGGTCGATGATCACCCGCTTGCTCGGTCCGGAGTCGATGGCGATGAACACGAAGTCCATCTCCTCGAGCAGCCCGGCGTTGTCCTCCGTGACGTTCTCCGGGTGAGGGATCACGTGTTTGTGGAGTGCGCTAGTCACACGGTGGTGGTGGGCGACTTTCGTGGGAGCTTCGAGGAGCTGTTCGAGGGGTGTGGCGCCGGGCGCGCGGAAGGCGTTGTGCGGGTGGAAGTCGTCGGCGTCGAACAGGTGGATCTCCGCTGCGTGGGTCTTGATCACGGCGTCGAGGATGTACGACCCGGTGCCGCCTAGGCCGATGATGGCGACCCGCTGGCCACGGATCTTGTCGGCGGCGGCACCGATGCGTGCGCGGCTCGTGGCTGAGTCGAAGTACTGGTGGACGGACTCGTCGCCTTCCGTAGCCATCGGCGCGAACGTCTCCACGCGGACGTCTGGGTCAACCCGGTGGACCTCGGTGAGCAGGATGCTCGCGTATGTGGTCAGCTTCTCGTAGTAGTCGGGGTACCCGGCCGGCGGTTTGTGGGAGAAGCCGCAGCTGGCTACCACCTCCGACCCGAGCTCCACGGCGCTCGGCTGGTGCATGAGCGCGGTGAGCGGCTGGGCCTCGCTGTCGCAGGGCACGTCACCTGGGGTGCCGGTGGCGCCGACGAAGAAGACCGTGTGGTCGCCGACAGGGTTTGTGGTTCTGTCCCCGGCGGATTCGAGTGTGGTGGCCAGACGCCCGCGGGCGATGTGACCGTCGGTGGTGACGTAGGGCACGCTGAGGGTCAGCATGTTGGAGACGAACTGGACCTCGTACCCTTCGTCGACCAGGCGCCTGAGGTCGTCGCTACGACTTAATAGTTGCCTTGACATTGAAGACGGTGCCCTTCCTCTTCACTTCGACGGACTGGCCTGCGGTGAGCGTGCCTTCCTTCGGCTTGTGGGCGTTGTAGTAGGTGACCGTGAACCGGGTGTCGGCGGCGGGCGGATCGGGGTAAGCCAGCGTGATCACCTCCGCGTAAGTCACTGTGTCGTCCGGCACGTCGTAGGCGGTGCCGCTGACGATGATCTCGATGCTCTTGGGGTTTTTCGCGTGGTCGTTCATGTGTTGCTCACTTTCGGGTTGAGGAGGAGCGGCCGCGCGTGCGGCCGCTCCTGTCAGTTCTTCTCGTTGCGTACCCCCTTGTGCTGGTTGGGGCTGCCGTTCATGATCCGACCTGTTGCGGTGTCCCGCTTGAACCAGGTGCCGTTGTGCTGAAACTCGCTCCGGCCGCGCACGGCGCCGGTGCGATGACCACGTCCGGTGTTCTTCGCCACGTCCACTCACCCCCTTCCCGGAGGCGGCTTCGGTGTGCCTCCACCAAGTAGTCGAGACAGGACGGGGAGGTGTAAGCGGGTCAGCGGCAGTCGACGCAGACGCCGTCTTCGAGGAGTGCAGGCCGGTACAGCCGGAAGCACTCGGTGCACGACTGGTCAGATGCGGTCGCGCGTTCGCACTGGCAGAGACCGCAGCTCGGGCAGTACGGCTTCTGGCAGGTGGGGCAGGGGTAGCCCCGCACCTGGAAATCCGTGCCGCAGCAGTAGCCGCGGAGGAGAAGCCGAGTGTCGAAGGACCGGTCGATAAGCGGTGCACCCGTCCCAGGTGTCCACAGGTCCGTGTCAGCGAAGACGCACACGATCTTCCTGCGTGTCACGAGCACGTCGACGTAGAAGTCGTCCTCGCTCCATCGGCCGCGCCACGTGATGCGCTCGATGCGGGTCGCAGCATCGGGCAGCTCGAGCAGATGGTGGCCTTCGGGGAGCCGCTGGCCGCGCCACGGGATGACGGCGGGCCAGCCCCGGTCGGGATCCGGGCGGACGCTGGCGTCGGTGACCTCGCCGCTGACCCGGTCGATGAGCGCGATAGCGCCCATCCCGCGCAGGTGCTCGGCGACAGCAATCATGCAGACCGGGTGGCTTGCCTGGGTGGTGTCGAACAGGTCAATGATGTGATGCGCGCGCACGGGGCCGCGCCCGACGAGTTCCGCCGCGATCTGTGCCGGCAACAACAGCTCGCGGGCGAACCGGTCGCAGATTGTCTCCAACATCCGGCCGTCCACGTCATTGTCGGCCAGCCAATCCAGCACCGGGTCCAGTCTCCCGACCACCCAATGCCCGAGTTCGTGGGCGAGCGTGAAGTTCTCACGCCGATTTCCTGTGGGCCGGTACAGCACCACACCGTCGTCGAGGAACGACATCCCGTCGCAGAACCCGCCGTCATCGCGCGCCCGAGCAAGGTCCGGCGCTGGTCTCACGACCAAGTCGAGCTGCGACGTCAGAGTGAGAAGCGGATTGCTAGGGAACAGCGCGCGCACGTCGGCGGGAACTGCCGCTACGGCAAGGCGGACACAGTCATCGATGTTCACTGGCGTCTTCGACCGTGCGCACCAGAGCGTCCAGGGCCCCGAGAACCTGCTCCGGGTCAGGGAGTTGCCCCCGGTGAACCGTCGCAGCCATACGGCTGTCGAGCTCTGCGCGTGCGACCGCCAGCGCTATGTGCCGCACCCGAGCCCATCGCGCGACGATCTGCTCAAAAGCCGGCGCCAGCCGGACGGCTTCAAACCGGTCCGGCCCCGAACCCGGGCCTTGTATCAGCCCGTCGACCTGAGTACCCAGTTCATCGGCAATGGCCTGGACGAGGGCCGGGGGGACATCGGCGGCAGCGCTCTGCCACCGCACGACGTCCGCGGTCGAATGATCCCAGCCTCTGGACCTGAGGCCCTGCGCCAATACGCTGGCGGAAATGTGTGCGCGTTGCCGGGCTCTTGCGAACGACTGTGGATCCAGCGAACACTCCCGGTCTGGCACCAACCCGAGCAACGCCGCGACGGGATCCTCGTCCAACGGCGGTGCTCCCTGCGTCGCAAGCCACGCCGCTTCCGCGGTGAACAGCAACGCGTCCAGCCGCTCGACCACGTCGGAGTCGGCGTGCGAGTCACGCAGCAGCGCGTCCCGCTGCTCGGGGTTCGCGACAAGATCGGCGAGGAGTCGGTCAAACTCGTCCTCGTTCACCTGGTCACGCCCTTCCTCACAAGATCATCGTTCAGCTTCTGCAATGCCTGTTTCAGGATCTGGTTGACCCGTGGGCGGCTGACACCGAGCTCCTCTGCCAGTTCACCCTGCGGCCGCTGATTCTGGATGTGTTCTCGGACGATGTAACGCTCACGTTCGTCCAGTACGGCCATGCTGTCCCACAGGTGTGCTCCGGCGCGAGCCGCATCGACCTTCTCGTCCACGTCGCCGATAGCGTCCTCGCCCGGGTCGGTCTGGTCGTCGTGGTCCATGTCGAGCGTGCGACCGAAGTGCCGGACGTCCGCCGCGCGGATACGGTCGTACGCCTTGTTCTTCACTACACGCACCAGGAACGCCTCCCAGTTGTGGACGCCCGTCGGCGGGTTGGCTGCCACGGACAGCATCGCCTCACCGACCACGTCGTCCTTCTCATCCTGCAACCCGACTTCACGCAGAACCGATGCGGCCACGCGGTGAAGCGTGTCCCTGTGCCGCAGGTAGAGAGCCCCGATGTCCACGAGTACCTCTACACGTCAACCAGTTCAGGCATCAATTGTTCTCTTTCCACCCTGTAGTCGAGACAGGCGCTCCACCTGTAAGAGTTTGTGGTCCTGATTGTCCGATCGAGGCGTGCGCCGTAGGTCGCACGACACACCCCGTCCAGGCTTCCCGCAGCCAGGCCATGCATCGAATCAACCGCTGGCGTGCCAGCTGGTCGTTCCATCAGGTGGCGCCGCCCATCCGGGAGGTGAATGATTCGGAAGCCAGATTTTGGGCGGCGCGCGCGGTGGGGAGCGGTCGCGAGCGGCTGTCAAAATGCGCGTCCGCCATCCGTAAACGGGCACTGCACGTAAGGGGTTCGGCCGTTGCGGTCGCGGCGGCTGCGATTGCGATTGCGATTGCGACTGATGGTCGGATGTCAATCGCGGTTGCCGGGCGCGTCCGGCCTAAGGATGTGTCATCGGTGTGACTGCTCGCGGTGTTCGGTGCGGTGAGTCTCTCTTGCGATGGTGACGGAGGTTGTCGCTGAGGCGATCGTCGTCGTGCCTGCGATGGCGGTGATGCTGATGGGGATGACTGACCTGGGGGTGAGATTCTTGGGTATCTTGACGGTGGCGGTGAAGGTGCGCTTGGTCGGGTTGTAGGTTGCGCACGTGGCGGTGTTTCCACGCAGCGTCACCTTCACTGCGCATGTGGTGGACAGTTGTTGGGCGAGGGTTGCGGGGATGGGTTTCCCGCCGGACCCGGAGAGGGTGAACGTCACCGGCACGGCCGACCCGGCCTTGGTCTTGGTCTTGGCGGGCGGGCTCAGTTTGGTGACGGTGAGTCCGACGACGTAGTCGACGGTGACGGTGGTGGTGTTGCCGGCGCGGTCGGTGGCGGTGCAGGTGAGGGTGCGCGGCCCGGGGGTGGAGGTGTTGACGGGTTGGCAGGAGGACGAGGCGATGCCCGACCCGCCCCGATCGGTCGCGTTGGCCTTGACGGTGACCTTGCTGCCGTACCAGATCAGGCCACCCTTCAGGGTCGGGCGCAGGGTGGGGGCGGTCTTGTCGATCTTCACCGGGTGGGTCGCGGTGCCGGTGTTGCCTGCCCGATCGGTGCACGATCCGGAGAGGATCTGCGCGCCTTCGCCGACGCTGGTGGTCGTGGCCTGGCACGCGGCAGGGTCGATGCCGGAGCCGTCGCCGTCGGACCAGTTCCACGACACCGTCACATCGGTGTTGTTCCACCCTGCCGCGTTCGCCGCCGGAGCCTGAGCAGCCGACGGCACCGGCGCAACCTCATCCACCGACGCCACCCCCACGATCGCCATCGAGAGGACGTAGCCAGCGGTGATCGCGACGACATTTGCCAGACCGGCTGGCACGGCCGACTGGCCGAAGAAGTTGCTCCCCCAGGCGGTGACCGTTCCGTCGGAGTGCAACGCGAGGGAATGGTCGCCGGCGGCGATCGCGACGACATCGGCGAGCCCGGCCGGCACGGCGGTCTGCCCGGAGACGTTGCTCCCCCAGGCGGTGACGGTTCCGTCCGAGTGCAACGCGAGGGAATGGAGGTAGCTGGCGGCGATCGCGACCACATCGGCGAGCCCGGCCGGCACGGCGGTCTGCCCGGAGCCGTTGCTCCCCCAGGCGGTGACGGTTCCGTCCGAGTGCAACGCGAGGGAATGATCGAGGCCGGCGGCAATCGCGACCACATCGGCAAGACCGGCCGGAACGACCGTCTGTCCAACGGAGTTGTCTCCCCAGGCGGTGACCGTTCCATCGGAGTGCAACGCGAGGGAATGGTCTCCGCCTGCGGCGATCGCGACCACATCGGCGAGCCCGGCCGGCACGGCCGTCTGTCCCCAGATGTCGTACCCCCAGGCGGTGACCGTTCCGTCCGAGCGCAACGCGAGGGAATGGTATCCGCCGGCGGCAATCGCGACCACATCGGCAAGACCGGCCGGAACGACCGTCTGTCCAACGGAGTTGTTCCCCCAGGCGGTGACCGTTCCGTCGGAGCGCAACGCGAGGGAATGGAATCTGCCGGCGGCGATGGCGACCACATCCGCCAGACCGGCCGGAACGGCCGTCTGCCCGAAGGCGTTGTCTCCCCAGGCGACGACAGTGCCCGAGGTCGCGGACGCGCCAGGGGGGATCGTGCCGACCGGTGCGGCGGACGCGGCCGACGCGGCGGTCATCGCGAAGACCACCCCGACCACGGCCGCGACAGCTACGCCGCGCAGACGCACAAGGGCCGGCGCACCGACCTCAGACGAAGATCGCACCATTGAGATCACTCCCTCGAACCAGCGCCCCAGACGCCACCGAGAAACGGACGAAACAGTCCGCTGTGTCATCGTGGCACACGGAAGGCACGCGCGCCAGATCTCCCGCCACCGGTTGCGGTCCGATGGAACGCCCTGGTCGCGGGCTAGCCTTGGGCAGTGGCCGACGACCGGAATGTGCAGCGCGCGGACGCCCGCCGTAACCGGCAGGACCTGCTGGCCGCCGCGGGGCAGCTGATCGTGGAGCGGGGCACGGACTTCCCGATGAAAGACGTCGCCACCCGCGCCGGGCTCGGCGTCGGCACCCTGTACCGCCACTTCCGCGACCGTCACGACCTGTTCGCCGCGCTCGCTGCCGAAGCCGCCGCGAGACAGAACGCGATCGCCCTGACCGCGCTGACCGCGCCCACCGGGTGGGATGCGATCGCCCAGTACCTGGACGGGTGCGTCGCGCTCTACGCGGAGCTTCCGTGGATGCTCACCATGCGGGCGGAGTACCGATACATGCGGCTGCCCGACGATGCCGAGGTGGATGCCGGCCAGGAGATCGTCGACCGCGCCCACCGCGAGGGCGCACTCCGACCCGACGCCGGCATCGTCGACATCGCCCTCGCCGGAACCATGCTCGCGGGCATGACCTTCCTCCCCGAGCCCGTGCGCACCGCAATGATCCCCCGACTGCGCGACATCATCCTCGACGGACTGCACACCAACCGCGGCGACCTCACCGCACCGACCAGCACCGGACTCACCGCAGAAGAACTCACCGCAGAAGAACTCACCGACATCGCCCGTGCGCAGATCTCAGCCAGCCAAGGCTCCCCACAACGCCAGCACCACTGACCTCGCGCGATCCTTATTCGGGCACTGCACGTACGCGGGACCGCTACGAGCGGCCGACCTTGACTGGGCTGACCGGTCCCCGGGCAATGACGCGGCAGTCCCTCTAACTAGCCGGCGGCGATGCCGCCGCATGTACTGCCGCGCCGCCCAACCCGCCCGACCGGTGTCCACCGACGCCCGTCAGAGTCCTACAAGATTCCGTCCAGGAATTCAGAGTGCTGGGGAACGATACCTGGGCTGAGCGACGCTAGAACAGTTCGGTGTTCCGCGGCTAGACCGGGGGATCGCTGAGCTCGTTTGGACCCTGACAGGGCGGTCGCGCGAAGCCATTCCTTGGGCGCCTGTCCGAGGTTGTCTCCTTCGCGGAGGTAGTCGCCGACGCTAGACCCGACGTCAGCGGTCCACCATGGCGCTTCAAAGACTCGGTGCGGGTTGGTTCGGGGTGAACGGTAGGCAGGATCGCCGAAAACCTGAACGATCGGGATTCGACGGACTTGATCGTCGTCGAGCAACAGCGACAGAGTCCCGATCATGTAGCCCTCGATGTAGCAGGCGTCGTAGTAGCGGCGAAGACCAATGGCCTTGACAAAAAGATGAGCGTAGTTGTGAACCACTGCCGCAACGCGTTCGGGATCTGAGTACTCGCCGCGCGTTCGAAGCAGCCGTACCCTTCCGAGGGCAGCAATCAGCCCGTCCTGGTATGACTGTGTGAAAGCGCCGAAGGCTCCGGGGACCGCGACCAGCTCCTCGGACGCTACGTGGGCTCCCAGTACGACTGAACGCAGCCACTCCGCTCGATCGAGGTTGTCATCCGGAACGTGATGGCCGGAGTCCTCGAGTCGACTCTTGAGAATGTGGGCGAAGTGTCCTCCATCAGTTCGCAGGTGCTCGAGACCAAACTCTCCAGCAACGGCTGCGTCTACGGGCGTAACGAGGTAAGCGCGCCGCCTCAAGCGACCCATGCGTTCGATGACAGTGCTGTAGACGTTGCGAAAGTCTGAGTCAGACAACGAATAGCCGACAAAGACGATCGTCTTGGTAGCGAGGTAGTCCCGTAGCTTCCCGCCCATGACTGACTCCATGAGATCGGACGCGCGGCGATCATAGTCTTCGCTCGTCGCTACGATGCTGGACAGGTTCGATACGGATCCGTGCAGCTTCATCACCCGTCGCCCCGGCATGCCGAAAAAGGCGAAGTCCTCATCGAGCACGAACGGTCTGGCGCCCGAGAAGCGCTCAAAGAAGTCATCCCAGTTCGTTGTGAACAGAGCATCCAGCTGAGTGATCGTTGCGATTTCTTGGTGAAAAGCAGTCGTGCGATTCAGGAGGGACTGGAATGTGTAGACATAGTCGAGTCGCTCGATCAGGGTTCGGATAAGGTTGGCCCTGCCGAATCGATCCTCGAAGTCCTGCATGACCTCAGGGAAGGAATCGTCGGAGGGCGTGTCGCGAAGGCGCGCTTCGATCTCCTCATAGAAGGTTTCCGGGAACAGTCCCGGCTTCTCCGTGGAGATACCTGCGCCAGCGAACACCACTAGCTCCCGCTTCCGGGCCGCATCGACGATCTCGTCTGGCAGGTCGATCGGATAGTGGGTGGAACAGTTCGCGCACCCCTCCCGAAGCGGCGCCGAAGCAAGCGACATGGCGATCCTTCCTCGCGGTGACGTCGAGCATGTTCGCCGGCGGTTGACCGCCCCAAACCGCTTTCGGAACGCCGCTTGCCCAGGGGATCAGCCAGCAGTCACGAGCATACGGTCCAATCCGTACCTCCATCCTGTGGGTTATGGCCCCGGGTGTCGGTGACGGCGGCGCTGGATCCCTCTCCGGGTAACGCTCGTAAGCGGTGCGTCGCGAGCGGCCCCGGCATGCTCGACAGCCATCCCCATCCGCGCAATGCGCGTAGGCGGTACGTCGCGTGCCCCGCCACAAAGCCGGGTGGCGGCGATCCCTCCCGCAACGGTGCGTGCGATCAGCCGACAGCCGCGTCCTTCGTCCCGTTGGGTCTCATTTCGATGCCGCGAAGTAGTCCGTACTACGGACCCGCTTTCAGCTCCGCGCGCCCGTATCCCCCTCCGGATTCGTAGAGCGGGGCGGCGCTGGCGTCCTCGTGAGACCAGGACGAGGGAGCCGTGAGGCTCGACATACTCGCGCGTGCTGCGCTTGTACGCCTCACGACATTCTTCGCGCCAGTCGCTCCGGTCGGGGCCACCCATGCACCGCCACTCGCGCGAGTCCGCGTCTCGGTTGGGCCAGAACCGATTGGGGTCGAACGCGCTCACGCCTTCACTCGGGCTCCGTCACGATTAGCAGGCTCGCCCACGACCCCGACGCCGACTTGATGTCGCTCTCCGTCGCGAACACGTACCGCCACGTCCCGAACTGGCCGTCGTCGCGCACCGAGCGAGCCCACTTCACGGCGGCGTCCTTCTTGCGAAGCACGTCGGCGTCGTTCGAGTTCTTGTCGGACTTGCCTTCGATGAGCCAGAACGTCCCCGTGGTGTCGAGGGCGATGAAGTCGGGGAAGTAGTTGCCGTCGGTTGGTGTGGGGATGAACGCAGGGCCGTTGGTGTAGATCCGTAGCCACCACTCGATCGACGGCTCGCGGTCCAGCAGGTGCGCGATCGCCCATTCGGTTGTGCCGGCGTCGAACGTCGCAATCGGCATGACGTTGCGCTGCCAGCCGGCGAATTGCACGTGCTTCACGAAGACGTCGTTGTACGCGTCCTTCGCGTCCGGTTCGACGAGGACCGGTTCGATCGGGAGCTCGACGGCCACGAGCTCGTGCTGCTGCTCCCGTTTCCGGCCCGCGTACGCGGCGGAGATAAGGTTGGCCATGCCTGCGACGGCCTGGCGTCGGCGCAGCTCGCCCCACTCCACGGTAGTCGTCTCGTCGTTCACGCCCGCGCCCTTGAGGAACGCCCTCACGAGACGCTTGGCGGCGTTCTTCTCCGCTCGTTCTTGCATGACACCGGGGTTCCGGAAGATCGCCGTCACGAGGTCTTCCCGCACCGTGTCGATGATCGTGAGTTCCTGCTGCGCTTCAGCGTGCTCCTGCGGAGAGATCTTTATTTTCACCGCTTCGCCATCTCGATCACCGATGAGCGCATCGCGGAGAAGGAACGTCGGAACCTCGGTGATGAAGCGGGCACCCGCGGCCAGCGCGTCCCCATCCGGAATGTCGGAGAGCGTGAACCGTGCGTACGTGAGCTTGGATTGGCGCCGCGGGAACACTATCTGCGGCGCCCCGTCGACGCGGCCCATCGGCTGCGGAGTCGGCTTGAGCTGATACTCCGTGGTCTCCACGATCTGGATACTGTCGAGAGCGGCTTCGTCCTCGGTACCCGAAGCGCTGGGCAACGGAACCGAGATGGTCGTGCCAAGCGTTCCAGTCGGCGAAGGAGCCTCACCGCCCAGAGTCTCAGCTACCGCTCCTTCGCCGTCGCTGACGATCGCGGGCATGACCGGCGGAGTCGCTGCGCCCTGGTCATCTGTCGCCACCGCGGACGACGGCAGCTGGATGCGTTGCGCGAGCACGTCCTTCTGTGCAAGCAGTTGCTTGTACGAGTCATGAGCGACCAGATCCACCTGGTCGACCGCCGGCGATCCCGTCCGCGCGCCGAACGGGAGACGCAGGCCGCGCCCGAGGATCTGTTCGGTGAGAGTCTGCGACGCAAGCTTCCGGAGCGCTACGATCACCGCGATGTTGCGCACGTCCCAGCCCTCGCGAAGCATGTTCACGCTGACGATAGCTCGGATAGGCGAAGCCTCAGACTCGACCTCGGCCAGGGCCGTCAGCGCCTCGTCGGAGGACTGTGACGTGATCTCTAGGACCGCTCCCGGATCCCCGATGAACCCAGGCTGTGCGAGCAGCTGCCCCACCTCGCCGGCGTGCTCGATGCTGCTCGCTACGACGAACAGTACCGGCCGAACCGCGGCCGCGTCGCTCGTGATCGCTCGGTAGGCCGCATAGGCGTCCTGCTTCGCCCGCAGGAGCTGGCAGGCGTCGGCGAGCTGCGTGCGCTCGTCTTTCGTGCCGTCCTTGCGGTACACGATTACCGGAACCTTCACGTGCCCATCAGCGATCGCCTCGCCCAGCGTGTACTGGAACACGATCTTGGTGAGGTCTGCAGGGCTCGGTGTCGCAGTGAGACCAACGAGCGCGACCGGGCGCAGGTCACGGATCGCGCTCGAAAATGCCTTCGCCTTCTCGTGATAGATGTGGTGCTCGTCGGCGATGACGAACAGGTCGTCGGCTTCGTCCAGGTATTCGTAGAGCGCGGCGCCGAGGTACTCGTCCGTGTCCCGCACCTTCCGGGACACCTTGTCCGTCGGGCGGATCAGCTGCTGGACGTTGAACACAAACACCTTCAGCGCGCTGGGATCGCGCAGCGCGGCCGCCACGGATCCGGCGCGGAAGTTGTCCGGCGTGATCACCACCGGCACGTGCTCGGCACCAGCGACGTACTTCGAGCTCGCCTCGTCGAAGTTGTCGAGCGTCTTCTTTTGGATCACGCTGCCCGGTGTCACCACGAGCGCGTGGCGCGCGCCCTGTGCGGCCAGGTAGTCGATGAGAGACGACATGAGGAATGTCTTGCCCACGCCGGTCGCGAGGTCCGCGACAAGCTCCGTGAACGTGCCGTCGGCGACTTCGATCGCGCGGACGATCCTCTCAAGTGCGAGGCGGTTCGGTTCACGTAGGTCGAAGCGTGCGGCGATCTCTGCCAGGAGTGCCTCGTCGTAGGTAATCTGCACAGCCATCACTTCACCGTCCGCTTCGGGAACAGGTCATCGGGTGCCTTCCGGATCCTCGAGCCTGGTGACTCTTCCGCAAGGAGCTGAGCTGCTTCGGGCAGGACGGCCTTGGCCACGATCACCGCTCTTTCCCGCTCCCCCAGGCTCTCCAGAACTGTCTTGACAACGATCTCATCCGCGACCCCGTCGACCACCGCGAGGCGTTGCCGGCCACGCACGCCGCAGAACACCGTGTGGTTAGGAGTGAGCGTGAACCGCAACTGCGCGGCGACAGATTTCGACCACGTTCCGTTCGTCGCGGCCGGTGCCAGGAAGACGTCGCCGTCGTCGTCCATCTCGTACATCGAGGGTCCGACGACCATGTGCGTGAAGCCGCCACCGCCGTGCCAGATGGTCGTCCTCGTGTCGCGCGTCTTCGTCGCAGACCGGAGGGATTTCAGCACGGCTGCGTCGATCGGTGTGGACTTCGACACCTTGTTCAGCAGGCGGGTGAACTCCTGCGCTTCTGCAGGGGTCATGCCGTCAGGAAGCTGTGCATCCGCGGTGCGCTCGACCGCAGCCGAGATTCCCCCGACGTCCTCACCGCGGACGACCTTCGTCAGTCGCGCCTTGGTGAATAAGGTCACGGTGCTTGGCAAGAGCTCTGACGTCACCCAGCGGCGCCCCATCTTGTGGGCGACGGCCGCCGTGGTGCCAGACCCCGCGAAGTAGTCGAGCACGACGTCACCGGGACTCGTCGAGACGTGGATGATGCGCTGCAGGAGCCTCTCTGGCTTGGGTGTCGCGAATGCGTTGAGGACGGGGAACAGGGCCTTGATCTCGGCATTCGCCTCGCGGTTGTGCCCGACTGTGGCGTTGCCCCACCATGTCGATGCCACCAGCCCAGAGTTGGGGATGTAAGACTTTCGCCCGAGCCCCCCTGTCCCACCGGACCGGAGAACGATCTGAGGCCACGATCCCTGCGCGTATCGTTCCTGCGCGACATGCCTTGCCTCGCGCAGGGGAACGGCGAGCATTACCGCACGCACCCCGCGCCGCACTTCGGGCTCTTCTACCCCGCAAAGGGCGGCGCGGGTCGATTCGTCACTGATGTCGCGCAGCTCGTAGGGCGCGTATTCGCTCATGAACCGCAGGACCTGGCTCTGCTCCGTCCACCAGCACCTTCCGCGGGCGGGATACTGCAGCTCGCCAGTGATGGGGTGCTGGATTGCGTAGACCATCCCCTGGTGGGTGCGCGCGCCGGGAGCCGTGGGATTGTCGTCGAACCAGGGCGATGGGTCTTCGTCAGGGGCGGAGAACCGGGCGTCAGACTCGGCCGTGCGCGGCAGTCGATTCGGAGCCCACGCGGCAGATGCCCGGTACACGAGGATCGTGTCGTGGTCGACGGATAACTGCTTCGCATCATTGCGCGTCGAGTCCGCCTTCTGCCACGCTACTTCGGCGACGAAGTTCTCAGAACCGAACACCTCGTCGAGGATCACGCGACAACGGTGCGACTCGACGTGATCGAGATGCACCCAGACGGACCCATCCATGCGGAGCAAAGGCTTGGTCTGCAGGAGCCGATCGCGGAGCATCGTGAGCCAGATCGAGTGCTCGATGTTGTCCTCGTAGTGATCGAAGGCCTGACCGGTGTTAAATGGCGGATCGATGTAAACGAGCTTGACCTTGCCGACGTACTTCGCGGCGAGCTCGGGAGTCTTCGCGAGTGCGTCGAGTGCATGCAGCGCGTCGCCGGTGATAAGGAGGTTGTCCGTGGTCGGTGCCGGCAGATCATCGGGCCGCTCCTCCGGCGTCGGCGCTGAGATGCGTTCGACCTCGTGAAGCAGACGAACCTCCTGCACGCGCGGGTCAGCGGGGTCGACGAATGCGTAGTCGTACTTCCCCTCGCCCGTCGAGATGAGCGACCGATGCTTGTTCGTCCAGGTGAGCTCGAGGCGGCCACGGTGCGCACTCATGCGCGGATCCGGGACGCGTGCGTCGTGGTCTCGTTTAGGCGGGGCATATTCGGCACTTGCTCAACCTATCGGCGGCGTCGGACCTTGCTGGGCCGACCAGGCGGAAACCGCGAAGAGTTACTGACGCTGGCACGTTGAGGCGGCTTCAGACGGCGCGCGCGAACGAGATACGCGGCCTTCGGATCCCGCAACGGGCCAGGCCCGACTGAGGCACCTCTGCGAGCCGCGACAAGATCGGAGCCGTCAATCGCTCGGGGCCGCATTCCCTCGCGGGGTGCTAGCCATCGGCGAGGGGATGGCTCTCTGAGGTACTGCCGGCCCCGTCGATCTCGAGCATCGGCGCATCGTCCGCGTCGCGGACTCGTGAGACGACATCTTGAACGAGCGGAGTCAACTGCGACCATGTCGATGGGTCTGCGCCGAACAACCCCGTATCGTCCTGTGCTGCTACGGCGCGTCCGCGACGGCGAGGAGACTTCTGTTCTGAAAGCCGGGCGGCGATTGCTTGGTGGATGTCTGCGCCGGCTACTCGGAGATTTCTGCGCCGCAGACGCCACGCGCCCGACGTGGTCGGTCGTACCAAACCAGCTGCGGCGAGGATCTCCATGGCGGTGCGGGCGTCCGTGACTGTCCCGTGCGCGTACTGAGCCATGAGTGTCTCGGCGACCTCTTGGTTGGTTACCGTGATCTCTTCGGCGCCCACCCCGAAAGCCGAAGGAAAGACGCTCGACCAGCGGCGTGTCGCCATGTAGAGGGGCGGGACAGGATCGTTCATGAATCCGTAGCGAACCTTGTTAGGCCCGAACAGGTCGGGTGCCACCTTCAGCGCATTGTCGAATTCTCCGTAGTTGGGATGGCGGTCTCCGATGAACAGAGAGCCGTTGATCGACTTGTCGGGCCATTGCTGAAGGACATAGCGGTCAGAGTTCTGCGCGAACTGGATGAGCACGGGGCGATGGGCTGGCTTGTATCCGTGCTCGGGGTCGTCGAGGCGTTCGGCGAGAACGCGACGGACCGCCGCCTCGGCGTCGTCGATAGGAGTCAGGAAGATGACGTCGACATGGCTCACCGCGGTCATTCCGCCTCGAGCGTTGGGGAGTGCTTCGATCCCGTCGTATCGGAGGAGTTGCGCGCACAGCTTCTCCACGGAGTTGTCGTGGCGGGCGATGTTCGCGATCTCGGCGACTATCCCCGTGCCGTCGGTGAACAGGACCGAGAAGTCCGGTGTCGCCACGCGACCGTCCGCGTGGGGTATCCGGGGATAGCGTTCGAAGTGCGAGACGGTGCTCGGGAGCTCACGGGTTTCAGTGAAGAGCCAGTGATAGATCGAGACGATGTCGACCGAGCGATCGTAGATGCGGAAGTCGGCGATCAGCCGGTCAGGGTCAAGTGGTCCGCCGGTGCCTCTCGTCGACACTAGGCATCCATGAGGTCATAGATGGACACCGGCTCACGCTCGGGTCAGTTCGCAATGGTTGTAGCGCCGAGCTGCTCACCTAACCGCTGCGAGATCCTTGCCAGCGCCGCCGGGGATGCCCGGTACCCAGGGTAGATGTCGATCGCATCGTCGCGGGTAACGAGCACGTCGAAGTTGGATCCGTCGTGCTCGTCAGTCACCGCGAAATGAAGGTACGGATTCCGATGGAAGACCGCCATTGTGACGTCGGTCATGGCGTCAACCAGACGCAGGAGTTCGCCCGTTTCTTCGGGAGTGCGTAGCAGCGGGTCTGGCAAGGACACTGTGATCGCGGTAGGCATCGAGGCCGAGGTCCGCTGCCGGCCAGAAACAAGACCGCGGCGCAGTGCGGTTGCTTCCGCGAGGCGCGACAGGATCTGGTCCGCGAATAGTTTGAAGTTGCCCGAGTAGTAGGTCGCCCCGGCGACGCGACGTACGTGAATCAGCATCGTGTCGGCGACGTTGAGGGTAATCGTCTTGACTGCGGCGCCGAAGTGTTCGATCTCGGCGATCTCTTCGAGGTGGGATGGCCGCATCGCACCGGCTCGCGGGGGGAAACCGCGGTTGATCGATGAGCCGTCGGCGACGACTCGTGCTGCGACGCGCACGACTTCCACGTTGCCGAATTCCGATAGTCGATCTCCGATGGCTGTGAAGTCGGCATGGTTCAAGAAGCAGCGGGACACTTCACGCGCGCTCTTGATCCATCGCTCGACTCGCTGCCATCGCGCATGAGTACGCGGGAGACCGGAGAAGATGTGGAACACCCCGGGGTGCTCTGTCGCCATGGCTGCGAGGATCCACGGCCCGTCGTCGTCCTCGACGCGGATGAGCTCGAGAGTGTGGAGCCGCCGGCGTTCGATGCTGTTCGCCTTTACAGGCAGATCGTCGAATGGGTGCTGACCTTCGGTGAAGACGGTCTCGAAAGCGACCGCGACCGCATAACCACCGTTGAGTTTGACGGCGCGAGCCACCACGTCGGAGAGCTGGAATGGTCGAGATTCGCCCTCTGCCCACAGCACAGCGTCAAGCGGTGCAAAGCCCGCGCTGCTCGCCACCAGGCCCCCTTGCTCTCGACGCCGTCATCCCACGGGCCGTTGCGTCAGCATATTGAGGCCCGAGGACAACCGTCAACGATTGGCCCAGAGCTGGGGGACAGGCGGCAGGTCTGGCCGGGGCCCGAGAGCCTTAGTGATGTACTCGTGCCACGCCATGCCGCGTCCTCATGGGCGATTCGCGCCGTGGCCGACGACACCATCTGAGACGCACGACCGCTCCGGAGAACCTCGGTCAACGCGAAGCCGGCGGCCTCTCTACGGCGCGGACACGAGAGCCGAACCGAAACGTGAGGGCGGGCGCCCGCGAGCGGGTCGTTGGGCGGGCCCCGCGCGTGTGTGGTTCCTCGAGTGCAGGGCTGGGCGCGTGCGATTAGGGCGTGTTGATCAAGAAGGTGCGGGGTGGCCAGCCGCCGCGAGTTGCGCGGGAGAATGGGCGTGTGAAGATCCAGGTGCTGCATATCGAGGATTGCCCGAATTGGCAGGAGGCGGGCGATCGAGTACGGCTGGTGCTCGACTCGATCGGACGGGGCGATGTTCCGGTGGAGTTCGTGTTGATCCGCACCGAGGCTGAGGCGGTGAGCTCTGGTTTCGCGGGCTCGCCCACGATTCTTCTGGACGGTCAGGACTTGTTCCCGTCCCAGGGGAACACTGCCGACTTGGCGTGCAGGGTCTATCTGACCGAGCGCGGCTTTGCGGGTGCGCCGACGGTGGGACAGCTTGAGCGCACGCTGCAGGAGCGCGAAGCGCTCAGCGGAGATCGGTCTTGATCCAGATCAGCGCCGCGGCGAGGCTGACGGCGGCTCGGTAGTTGCGGGCGAGTTTGTCCGAGCGCATCGCGATGCCGCGCCACTGCTTGAGACGGTTGAAGCAGCGTTCTACGACGTTGCGTCCCTTGTAGCGTTCCTTCTGCTTGTCGCCGAAAGCGATCGGCCGGCCCGGCTTCTTGCGGCGGTGCGCGATCTGGTCGTCCCGCTCGGGGATGGTCGCCGCGATCCTCCGGTCGCGGAGCCAGGCGCGGTTCGCCCTTGAGGGGTACCCCTTGTCGGCGAGCACCCGGTCGGGGCGGGTGCGGGGGCGGCCCTTCCCGTCGCGGGGAACGCGGATGTTCTCCAGCACCGCGCTCATCATCGTGGTGTCGTTGATGTTCCCGGCGGTGATCATCATGCTCAGCGGCCGGCCGCGGCCGTCGCAGACCAGGTGCAGTTTGGTCGTCAGCCCGCCGCGGGAGCGTCCGATCCCGTGATCAGGCGGCTCGGACCACGGATTCTTGTGATTCGGCACAGCCCCCTGTGTCCGGGGCGAGGGTCGCGCCGTGCTGATGCACGCGCGCGATCGTGGAGTCGATCGAGACGACCCAGTCGATTTCCCCAGCGGCGTCGGCCTGCTTCTGCACCTCGGTGAGCAGCTTCTGCCAGGTGCCGTCCCCGGCCCACCGGTTGAACCGCTTGTAGATCGAGTTCCACTTCCCGAACCGTTCCGGAACGTCACGCCACGGCGCACCGGTCCGGTACTTCCACGCCATCCCCTCGATAGCGAGCCGGTGATCCGTCCACGGCCGCGACCGACCGGTCACCGTCGGCATCAACGGCTCCATCACGGCCCACACCTCGTCAGAGATCTCCTGTCGCGTCACCGTTCAAGACTCACCCACCGAGGAGCGGAACCTCTTGATCAACACGCCCTAGTAAGCCTGATCTGCACCCTCGCCAGCTTCATCCCCGTTGAGAGCTTCCTAGCTCGCTCCATGCTCGTCATCGTGCCCTATCTGCTCGTGCCCGCCGGCCTCGCCGCCACGGCGTTCGCGGTCGTCGCCGCGGTGCTCACGCACAGGTTCCGGCGGGCGAGCCGAAGCTGACGCTTACAGCTGTAAACCGGGGCCCCGCAGTGGCTCGGCCGAAGAGAACCGGGAAGGGGCTCCGACGCCCGCTCGCCAGCAGGGATGTGTCGGCATCTGAGTGCTCTTTGGTGTGCACTGTAGGCTGTGGGGGATGGTCTCTTCAGCCCGGATTCCGCGTTCCGCGACGCTGAACGAGCAGTGGTTGATAATGAGGCTCATTACTAGCATCGGTCTGGCGTTGCTACTGATGCTCGGTCTGGCAGCAACGGCGCATTCGGAATCGAGTGAGGCGACGTCTATTCCGCTCGTGGTATCCGGGCTGATGGACCCGCACGTGGAACCGGTGGCCGACGCCCCCGCAGAGCACGAGGAAGTCGGCAGCGGCGCATGGTCCGGATCGAACGCGCTGGCCGGTGCGGCGTTGTGTGTCTTCGGTGTTCTGTGTGGCCTCACATTCATGGTGGCTTTGCGAAGGCTATGGCACCGACGGATGCCGCCCGTTCTCCGTGAGGCACCTCGGGTGCCTTCGCTGTTTCCTGCGCCGGCCCTGAGCGCGCACCCGGTCGTGTTGTCGTTGACTCAGCTGGGTCTTTCTCGAACCTGACATCTGGCACGCCGCCCCGTGGTGGTGGTGTTTCGTCCCGGGCTGTGTGTGCTCGGGTGCTGTCCTGTGTTGTGTCTTGGTTTGGAGTACCCGATGAAAACGTCAGTAAAGGCGACGTTGATCAGTATTGCCGTTGTGGTGGTGCTGATTGGGGCCGCGTTGATCTATGTCCTTATCAATCAGAGCAAAGCCGCTCTGCCCTCATCCGGGAACGGCTCCTCGTCGTCGCAGCTGGTGCGGCAGAACTCGCACATTCTCGATGGCGGAGGTGAGGGAGCGGTCACGGTGGTGGAGTTCCTGGATTTCGAATGCGAGGCATGTGGGGCGTTCTACCCGATTGTGGAGGATCTGCGGGAGCAATTCGACGGGGAGATCACGTATGTGGTCCGCTACTTCCCTCTTCCGGGTCATTTCAACTCAAAGAACGCCGCGGTAGCTGCGGAAGCGGCCGCGCAGCAGGACCGGTTCGAGGACATGTACCACCGGTTGTTTGAGACTCAGGCGGAGTGGGGCGAGGCGCAGGAGTCGCGTGCCGATTTGTTCCGCGGCTTCGCGGAAGAGCTCGGCCTGGACATGGCGGCCTATGACGCCGCGGTGGCGGACCCAGCGACGACCGAGCGTGTCGAGTTTGACTTCGAGGAGGGGCGCGCTCTGGGGGTAAGGAGCACACCTACGTTCTTCATCGACGGGAAACTCGCCGAGCTGCAGGAGTGGGATGACCTGGAGAATGCCGTCCAGGCTGCGGTGAGCGGTGGGCAGTGATGCGGACGGGGTTGTCGCATCGTCGGGTGATCGTCGTCGGCGCCGGGCAGGCCGGTCTCGCGGTCGCTGTGGCGCTGAGCGCTGTAGGTCTTCGACCGCAACAGGATTTCGTGGTGATCGACGCGGCCCCGCCTGGGCACCGTTCCTGGGCGTCGCGGTGGCATTCGATGAAGCTGCTCAGCGACGCCCGCCACAGCGCGCTGCCTTCCCGACGGCTGCTGGGTGATCAACACCGGCATCCGCGCGCGGATGAGATGGCTGACTATCTCACTTTCGTAGAAGCAGGCTTTGGTGTGGAGACGGTCTGGGGCGTCCGCGCGACCAGGGTGGAGCATCGGGGAGATGGCTCGACATTGTTGTTGTCGACGACAGCGGGTGAGGTGCAGACCCGCAACGTGGTCTGCGCGACCGGTGCGCACACTCACCCCCGGGTTCCCGATTGGGCGAGCGGGCTGACGGTGCCAGGGATAGTGATGCACAGCAGCGAGTACTTGTACCCAAAAGAGATCCCCGCTGGCGACGTGCTGATCGTCGGCGGCGGAAACAGCGGTGTGCAGCTGGCCCGCGAATTATCTGCCTCGCACACCGTCACGCTGTCCGTGCGCACTCCGCGGCAGCATCGGCCTGAGAGAAGCTACCCCGCCGCAGCAGGTGAAAGCGTGTCGCTGTTGTCGCGGAAGAGGCGACCCGAGCCTGTCTTTGGCGACAGCTACGAGCGGCTTCGCCGTGCGGGCGTTACGATCACCCCCGCAGTGGAAGCCGCTAGCGGCGCGGTAGTGACCTTCGCCGACAGCACCCACTTCTCCCCCCGATCGGTGATTCTCGCAACCGGCTACGACCCTGGTGATCGTTGGCTGCCGCAACCGCCCAGTTCTCCTCGGCCTCGGCGCACCATGACCGGTCTTCCCGGGTTGTTCGTGGCGGGGATGCCGCAGTACGGCGGTCGCGGGTCCGACACCGTGGCAGGGGTTCGGAGAGACGCGACGACGATCGCCCAGCACATCATCAACCGGCCCTGAAAGGACCGAGACCATGACCTCTATACCCGTTGCCGTCCGCGCATCCCGGCGCCGATCACCTACCCCCGGGGTCCGTCGACGCTCCGTTCTGCCCGGGCTGGCGGCGCTGCTGCTGACCGCCGGTCTGCTGTTCGCCGTTGCAGCTCCCGCGGCCGCGCACGATGAGATCGTCTCGTCCTCCCCGGAACCCGGTTCCACGATCACCGTGGTCCCGGAGGAGATCTCGCTGACCTTCAGCGGGGAGATTCTCACCGATTTCAGCGCGGTGATCATCGAGGTCGTCGCGGCAGACGGGCAGAACCTCGCGTCCGGAGACCCCATCATTGACGGGACCACCGTCACCCAGGCTGTGCGGCCGGGTCAGACTGGGGTCTTCACGGTGCGGTGGCGGGTCGTCTCCAGCGACGGGCACCCGATCAGCAATGAGTACCAGTACACCGTCGAAGCCGTCGCGGTGCCCACCAGTACCCCCATCTCCGAAGCGAACGAGCAACAGACACCCGAACCGTCTGCGACGACCCCGGCCGCGACCTCCGCAGAGGTTCACAACGGCCCCTCCGGAGGAGGGGAGCTTCTACCCGTCTTCGCGGTCGTGAGCGGTGTAATCGTTGTCGGCGGCGCTCTGATTGTCGTACTCATGGTGGCTCGAGAGCGCCGCCGACGCGACAGAGCAGCCGCAGCTGCTTCGTCCGGTCAAGGCGGCGAAGTGGGCGACACGGGGAAGGACGCTCTGGCCGATGAATCGTGAGCAGTCTCGACAATTTGCGATCGCGTGCTCAGCGGCCGGTGTGGTGGTTCTGGTTGATCAGGCGTCAAAAGCGGCCGCGCTCAGCGGGTTGAGCCTGGACGAGCGGGTCCCGCTGCTGGGAGATCTGCTCGGGCTGCAGCTCGCGTTCAACCCGGGCGCAATCTTCTCTCTCGGCGCCGAATTCACGGGGGTACGCACTCTCCTCGGCGTGGGCGCCGTAGTGGTGCTGATCGTCGCTGCGGCGCGGGCGCGGACGGGATGGTGGGCGGTGGGGATCGGGCTGATCCTGGGTGGCGCAGTCGGAAACCTGATCGACCGGCTGTTCTCCCCGCCCGGGTTCGGGGTCGGGCACGTCACCGACTTCCTCGCCTATGGGACCCTGTTCATCGGGAATCTCGCCGATGTCGCCCTCGGTGCTGGCGTGATCGTGCTCGGCCTGAACCTTTGGATCCGCCACCGGCGCGCCCGCGCGGGCACAACGAATGACGGGGTGACCGGCGGGGCGGCGCCGGCGGCGGGATCGGCGGTGAGCTGGTCATGATGGCTAAGCAGCGCACCGCGTCCGTGTATCAGCGGAACGCGTTCGCTCCGGGGCTGCTCGCCGCCGCGGTGCTGTTCTTCGCACCGGGGCTTATGGGCGGGGACTGGTTCACGGTGGTGCTGTTCGTCGCCGCGATCTTCGCGGTCATCGTCGGTTGGTTCGCGATTCAGGCGCGGCAGTGGTGGTGGGTGCCGGTGTTCGCCGCGATTGTGGTGATCTGGAACCCGGTGTTCCCGTTGCCGTTCACCGGTCCGGTGTGGACCGCCGCGCAACCGGTCGCCGCAGTCGTGTTCCTGATGGCCGGTGCACTGATTAAGGTCAAGCGACCATGAACCACCGCGCTCTGAAGGCAGTCGCCTCGGTCCTGCTTGTTGCCGTGCTGCTTGCTGGGTGCGGATCTAGCGACTCGCTCGCGCAGCAGTACCGGAACGGAAACGAGAAGGGCTTTATCGCCGGCGATTTTCAGGTCATAGAGATCCCGGAAACCGACCGCGGAGAACCGGTCGAGTTCGAGGGCGTCACCGAGACCGGGGAGACGGTGTCCGGTGACGACTACCGGGGCGGGGTGTTGGTGGTGAACTTCTGGTACGCCGCCTGCGGGCCGTGCATCGTCGAGGCGCCTCTGCTCGAAGAGGTCTGGCAGAAGTACCAGGAGCAGGGTGTCGGGTTCCTCGGGGTCAACACCTACGATCAGCCCGCGACCGCGTTGTCTTTCGCCCGCGACAACAACGTCACCTACCCGAGCGTGATCGACGTGAACGACGGGCGGGTGAAACTCGCCTTCGCGCAGGTCACCCCAATTCAGGCCACCCCCACCACCCTGGTCATCGACCAGGAAGGGCGGGTCGCGGCGCGGATCATCGGTCAGTTGGCCAGCGCGTCGATCCTGTCCACTCTGGTTGCCGACACCCTCGCCGAGGACACCCCGTGAACCCGGGAGCGGTCATCGTCGACGGCGCCCTGTGGGCCGCGATCCCGGTCGCGATCCTCGCCGGGCTGGTCTCCTTCGTGTCCCCGTGCGTTCTCCCACTGGTGCCCGGTTACCTCGGTTACCTCGGCAGCACCACCACCACGACAACATCCCCCTCCGTGAACGGCGCGCGCACCGCCACTGCGGAGCGCGCCCGGCTGCTGCTGGGCGTGACGCTATTCATCGCCGGGTTCACGGTCGTCTTCGTCGCCGTAACGATCCTCGGGGGCACCTTCGGATACCTGCTGCTGCAGTACGCGGGCATCCTCACCCGTGTGTTCGGAATAATCATCATCGCCCTGGGGCTCGTGTTCCTCGGTTTCTTCGGCATCGCGCAGCGCACCCTCCGCCCGCGCGCCCAGGGCAGGGCCGGGCTGATCGGCGCGCCGCTTCTGGGGTTCGCGCTCGGCGTCGGCTGGACTCCGTGTATCGGCCCGACGCTCGCGGCGATCATCTCGATGTCGTGGAACCTCGGCGACCCCGCCCGCGCCGGCCTGCTCGGGCTGGCGTACTCGCTGGGCCTGGGCATCCCGTTCCTGATCCTCGCGGCCGGGTGGGGCTGGGCGTCCCGATCGGTCACGTTCCTGCGCCGCCACATCCGGGCGCTGAACATCATCGGCGGGGCCATGCTCATCGCCCTCGGCCTGCTGATGGTCACGGGACTGTGGACGGCGCTGATGTCGCAGCTGCAACAGGTGGTGATCAATGTCCCCCTCCCGCTCTAACACGGGCACGGACGTGACGGCCGATCCGCTGCGCCCGGGCGATCACGCCGACACCGACGTCGATGCCGCAACCGAGATCACCCAGCCGACGCTCGGCATCACGGGCTGGCTGCGGTGGGCGTGGCGGCAACTGACCAGCATGCGCACCGCGCTGGTGCTGCTGCTGTTCCTCGCCATCGCCGCCGTGCCCGGGTCGCTGTTCCCGCAACGCAGCGCCGACCCCAACGGGGTCATCCAGTGGGAGCGAAACAACCCCGATGTCTTCCCGCTGGCGGACGCGGTTGGGCTGTTCGACGTGTACCTGTCGCCGTGGTTCTCCGCGATTTACCTGCTGCTGTTCACTTCCCTGATCGGTTGCGTGATTCCACGCGCCAAGCATCATTACAAGGCGCTGCGCACTCGCCCGCCGCGCACCCCGGCGCGGCTATCACGCCTGTCCGAGTACCGAGAGGTCACCATCCCGGTAGGGGACGCGCAGCCCGACGTCGCCGCGCACGCGGTTGACGTCGCGGCAGAGCAGCTGCGTAAGTCCGGGTACCGGGTGGAACGCTACGACGCCCGCGGCGCCGCGTCGGTGTCTGCCGAGCGCGGATACCTGCGGGAAACCGGCAACCTCATCTTCCACGTCGCCCTCGTCGGTGTGCTGGTCTCTGTGGGAATCGGCGGGTCGTTCGCGTACACGGGGCAACGAGTGGTGGTGGAAGGCACCACGTTCGTGAACGCGCTCAGCGACTACTCCTCGTTCAACCCCGGCCGGTTCGTCGACGGCACAGGTCTTGCCCCCTACTCGCTCACCCTCGATGACTTCCAGGTCTCCTACCGGCTCCCTGGCACCCCGGGCGCAGGCCAGGCCGGCGACTTTTCCGCGGACGTCACCATCCGCCAGCCTGGGCAGGATGACCGGCCGCAGAACGTGATCGTGAATTACCCGATCACCGTCGAGGGTGACCGGATCTACCTGCTCGGCAACGGCTACGCCCCCACCCTCACGATCCGCGACGCCGCCGGCGAGGTGGTGTACAGCGAGTCGCAGCCGTTCCTGCCGCAGGACGGCAACATGACCTCGCTAGGGATCATCAAGATCCCGGATGGGCTACCCGAACAGGTCGGGTTGGTCGGGTTCTTCTACCCCACCCAGGGCGTCTTGCCCTCCGGCGCGTTTACCTCGATCTACCCCGACGTCATCAATCCCGTGATGACGCTCAATGTGTTCAGTGGTGATCTGGGCATCGACGACGGCACTCCGAGATCGGTGTACACGCTCGAAGTGGACGGGCTGACCCAGCACACCGGCGGCGACACCGCGGTCGATTCGCTCGAGCTCACTCCCGGCGCCACAGTGGACCTGCCGAACGGGTGGGGCACGATTACGTGGGAGGAGGTCACGGCGGAGGAGCCGGTGAAGCGGTTCGCGTCGTTGCAGATCCAACGGGACCCCAGCAGCGGCTGGGTGCTCGCGTTCTCGGTCCTTGCCACCCTGGGCCTGTTCGCCGGCCTGTTCGTGCCCCGCCGGCGGCTCTGGGTGAAAGCGCACACCACCCCGGGTGGCGTGCACGTCGAATACGCGGGGCTGGCCCGCGGCGAAGACCCTGCGTTGGCACGCGCCGTCGACGAGTTCGCGGCCCGCCACGCGCAGATCCTCGGCGTCGAGCCGCCGGCGAAGGGTACGCCGTGACGACCGTGTGGATTCCGGACGCCCCGCCGACCCTTGGCGGGTTCCTCACCCCGGCCCCACTTCCGGCCCCGGTGTTGCCGATCCTCGCGGGGCTGCTCGCGGTCGCCTACCTGGCCGGCGCGATCCGCATGTGGGCGCGCGGCCGGGGCTGGCCGGTGTGGCGGACGATCAGCTTCCTGCTCGGCTGCGTCGCCCTCGCCGCCGTGACTGGGCTGGCGGTGGAGAACTATGGGTATGCCCTGTTCTCGGTGTTCATGTTCCAGCAGCTCACCTTGATGATGGCGATCCCTCCGCTGCTGGTTCTCGGCTCTCCCGGCACCCTGCTGCTGCGCGCTACTCCGCACCACGGCCCCGGTCTCCTGGTGCTCCGTGCCGCCAGCCACGGGCTGCGCAGTCGCACCGCGCGGTGGTTGCTCAGCCCGTGGCTGGCGGTGCCGCTGTACCTGGCCGCGTTCTATGGTCTGTACCTGGCGAACTTCGCCGACCCGATCCTGTCCACTATCACCGGGCACACCCTCCTCGAGGTCGGGTTCCTGGTCGCGGGGATGCTGTTCACCATCCCGATCCTGTCGTCTGACCCGCTGCCGGTGCGGATGAGTCACGGCGGCCGCGCCCTGGACGTGTTCGCCGAAGCCGCCCTGCACGCGTTCTTCGGCGTCTTCCTGATGATGGCCACCACCACCCTCATCGATGGGTTCGCCGGCCCGACGAGCGCGCTGGGCATCGACCCAATCGAAGACCAGGGCCTCGCCGGTGGGCTGGCCTGGTCCTACGGCGAGGCCCCCACCTTGCTGATGCTCATCTACGTCATGCACCGCTGGTTCCGCGACGACACCGCCCAGGCGGTCGCCGCCGACCGTCGCGCCGACGTCCACGGAGATCCCGAGCTCGACGCCTACAACGACTACCTCGCCCGCCTCCACCAGAAAGACACCTGAACCATGCGCACGACCCTGCCCACCCCTGCGTCGGCCGCCGCGCCGGAGCTGGAGGCGCCGCGCCGCACCGTTGCGGCGTGGTCGCTGCCGGTGTGGGCGGCGGTGCTGGCATCCGGGGCCGCCGGCCTGCTGCTGGATCTCGCCTCCGCGCCGGTGGGGTGGTGGCCGTTGACGTTCGTGAGCGTCACGGTCGCCCTAGTGGCGCTGATCGGCCGCAGCACCGGCGGAGCGTTACTGGTCGGCACGGTCTTCGGCGCCGTGTTCTACATGACACATCTGGTGTGGGTGGGGGAGTTCCTCGGCCCGGTGCCGTGGCTTGCCCTCGCCGGGCTGGAAGCGGTCCTGTTCGGCGCCGGTGCGGTGCCGATCACCCTCGCCTACCGGTGGACCGCCCGATATCCGGCCCGCGGGGCCGTGCAGCTGCTCGTGGTGCCGCCGCTGATCGCGGTTCTGTGGACAGCCCGGGAGGTGGTGATGGGCGCGTGGCCGTATTCCGGATTCCCGTGGGCGCGCCTCGGCATGACCCAGGTGGGCGGGCCGCTCGCGGAGGTCGCGTCGTGGACCAGCGTGAACGGCCTCTCCTTGCTGATTGTCGTGGTGTGCGCCTCTGTGGTGCAGTGGGTCCGCGCTGGCGGCCTCCGGTTCATGCTGGGGCTGCACCCTGCCGTGAGCGTCGCTGTTCTCCTGGTCGTGACACCGCAGTTCCCCACCGCGCCGGCCGGGGAGTTCCGCGTGGGATGGGTGCAGGGAAACGGCCCGACCGGGTACTTCGACGACAAGGCGCCTGGCGACGTCCTGGCCGCGCAGACCGCCGCCACTGTGCCGCTGTACGGGCAGCCGATGGATCTGCTGGCCTGGCCGGAGGGCGGCGTCGACGCCGACCCGCTCAGTGATCCCGCCGCCGCCGAGGCGTTGAACCGGGTCGTGCGCTCGGCCGAGGCCCCGCTACTGATGAACGCCGCCACCACCCGCGGCGACGATGTCTTCAACACCTCCCTGCTGTGGACTGCGGATCCCACGGACCGGCAGTGGCACGACAAGGTCAATCCGGTCCCGTTCGGGGAGTACGTGCCCGACCGGTGGTTCTACGAGCTGATCGTCCCCGACTTGGTGGGACTGATCCAGCGGGAGTACACCCCAGGCACCAATTCGCCGATTGTGCGGGTCGGCGATGTCGGGGTGGGGTTGGCGATCTGCTTCGACGTGATCTACGACGCTGTGATCTGGGAGGGCGCCCGCGCCGGCGCGGAGGTGTTCGTGTTCCAGACCAACAACGCCGACTTCCGTGGGACCGACGAGAATCTGCAGCAGCTCGCGTTCGCCCGGATGCGCGCCATCGAAACCGCTCGCGCCGTGGTCAACGTCTCGACGGTGGGCACCAGTCAGGTGATCGCCCCTGACGGCACCACCCTCGACAGTATCGGCGTCGACACCGCAGGCGCTTCGATCGGCGCCGTCCCACTGCGCACCGGACTCACCCCCGCGGTGATCCTCGGTCCCTGGCTCACGGCTCTCATCATCCTCGCCGCCGTCGGCGCTCTCACCGCGGCGGGGGTCTCCCAACGTGCTCGCACGTGTGCGGACGGCGCAGATCGTTCGACTAATCCGGGGAGGCAGTCATGAACACGCCACGGGTGAGGCCTGCCGGAGGTCGACTTGCCGGGTCGCGGCGAATGCTGGCGACGGGCAGTGATCTCACCCTTCCTGATGATTTGATGGCGGAGGAGTGTGGGTGCGCGCCCACGCCCGCGGAGAGCCGCGCATTCCGGGCTGGTGTGGGCCGGCGCACTCTGCTGACCGCGGGAATATTGAGCTCGGTCGCCGTCCTGGTCGGCGGCCCGCTGCTGCCGCCAGCGTTCGCGGCGACCTATCCGTCCTGGGAGGACGTGCAAGCCGCGAAAGCAAAGGAGGCCACCAAAGCCGCTGAGGTGCAGCGGATCCAGGGCCTTATCCAGAGCCTGAACGGTGAGGTGGCGCGCACCCGCACCGCCGCCGAGCAGGCCGCTGGTGCGTTCTACACCGCCCAGCAGGAGTATTTCGACGCCTCCTTCCGGGCCGACACGTTGGAGTCCCAAGCCGACGTGGAAGCGCAAAACGCGGCCGATGCGGCGAACAAGGCCGGCCGCATCGCCGCGCAGCTATACCGCGATGGGGGCGACACAGCCTCCCTTGAACTGTTCTTTTCCGGGTCGGCAGCGACCGCGGACGATCTCCTGTCCCGGCTGGGCGTGATGGACAAGCTGCTGGAACGCAACCAGGGAGCGTATGCGGCCGCGATCACCGCCCGCGATGCTGCGCAGAGCCTCACCGATCAGGCCGTGGTCGCCCGAAACGAACGGGACCGGCTGCAGCAGGTCGCCGAGCAGAAGATGCTCGAGTCGCAGCAGGCCGCGGATGCCGCACAGGCCGCGGTGGACGCGCAGACTCTCCATCTCGGCGAGTTGCAGGCCCAGCTCGCCGCCCTCGAGGACACCACCGCGAAAACCATCGCCGATTATCAGGCTGGAATCGAGGCTGCCCGCATCGCCGAGGAGCAGCGGCGAGCGGCGGAGCGTGCCGAAGCAGAACGGCTCGCCGCCTCGGGCGGCGGCGGGGGTGTGGTCAGCTCCGGATGGGCACGGCCGACATCAGGGAATCGCACGTCGGGGTTCGGGCCGCGCAGCTCCCAGTGCGGAAACGGGTACTGCTCGACCAGCTATCACTACGGCGTGGATCTCAGCGGCGGCTGCGGCGCGGGGATCTATGCCGTCGCGGCGGGCACCGTCGTCTACGCCGGGTACAACGGTGGCTACGGCAACTACATCAAGATCGACCACGGCGAGGGGATCGGCACCGGGTACGCCCACATCCGCAACGGCGGCTTCTACGTCGGGTACGGGCAACGCGTGAATGCTGGCGACCTGATCGCCCGTGAGGGAGAGACCGGCAACGCGTTCGGCTGCAACCTCCACTTCGAAGTGTACGTGGGCGGCTCCCCGGTCAACCCCGCCACTTTCCTCGCCGCTCGCGGCGTCTCCATCTGACCCGAAATGAAGGAGGACACCATGGCTGAACGGACCACCCCAACGGGGGATCACCTCCAGTCGGTCCCGACACGACGCAGTCTTCGAGGGCTCGCGACACCGCCTCCCGCTTCGTGCGCATCCGTGACGTCGCGCGCGCCCAGTGCAGCAAGTGCTCTGCGTAGGCCGACGTCGTTGCGCCCAGCACGGACGCTGGTAGTCCTTGCGATGGTTGCTGGTCTCGTTGCCACTTTTGCTCTCCCGGCGTACGGGGCTTGGCAGCCCGCGGACTTGGAAACCCGCTCACTGCAGCAGGTCGCTTTGGAGGACGCGCAGTCATTGGTCGTCGCGTCCGATGCGGGCGCAGCGCAGCTCACCCGCGACAGCTACGCTGCCACCAGTCAGGAGGAGATTGATCAGAAAAAGGCGCGAGAAGCAGCGGCACAAGCAGCCGCTGAGCGGGCGCGGGCGTCCGCGCAGGTTGCGTCGGTACCGTTCGACTACGGCATGGTGCCCCCTGGCAGCGGAGCCGTGCGGTGGCCGGTCGGTGGCCCGTTCACTGTGACAGACAGGTTTGGAGCTCGCGGCGGCGCGCACATGGGGACCGACATGGTCGCTGCCGGCGGCACCCCCGTCTACGCCTCCGTCGACGGTGTCGTGCGGATTTCACAGGACAGCTACGGCGCATACGGGGTCACCGTCGTCGTGGAATCCGTTCTGAACGGGCAACAGGTGAGGACGGTGTACCCCCACATGCAAACCGGCAGCCGACAGGTCGCCGCCGGTCAGACCGTCACGGCCGGGCAGACCGTCGGACTCGTGGGCAGCACGGGCCGCTCCACCGCGAACCATCTGCACTTTGAGGTCTACCTCGACGGAACCGCCGTGGACTCGCTGGCCTGGCTGGAAGCGAACGCGGGCTGACCCATGTGCCGCACGGATCTTCCGCACCACCCCGCTCGCGGGCACTCCCTGACCGAGATAACGAAGAGGACGACCCTGCCATGACCGGAACCGACCCGCTCTCCCTCGACGGCATCTCACTGCTGCTGGTGTGGACGTCGATCGGCACCTACCTGCTTGCGTTCATCGCGTACACCATCGACCTGGCTCAACGCTCCGTCCCCGCCGGCGTCCCACAGCAAGAGCCGGTCCTGGCCGGCGCTACCGCCCGGGCGAGCCAGCAGACGGAAAAGGCCCAGAGTGGGGCGGTGGATAGCGTTCGCACGCCGCCTCCACAGCGGCAACGGCTGCTGTGGGCACGGATCGGAACGTCGCTGACGGTCCTCGCGTTCCTGTTCCACCTGGCCGGCACCATCCTGCGCGGGATCGCCGCAGAGCGGGTGCCATGGGCGAACATGTACGAGTTTGCGCTAACCGGCACCGTCTTGATCGTCGCCGTCTACCTGCTGGTGCTGCGCCGCTACGACCTCCGCTTCCTGGGTGCGTTTCTCATCGGCATGGTGGTGCTGCTGCTCGGCGGGGCGACAATCTCGTTCTACGTCGAAGTTGTGCCGCTGATGGATCCGCTCAAGAGCGTGTGGCTGGTCATCCACGTCTTCGTCGCCTCCCTGGCCACCGCCCTGTTCGCGATCGCCTGCGGCATCTCCATCACCCAGCTCCTGCAGGCCCGCCGTGAGCGCCGCGCCCGAGCATCCTCGGATACTGCCCACCCCGCCGGTCCCGGGTTCTTGCGCACTCTGCCCACCGCCGACGTGCTCGAGTCCCTCGCCTACCGGTTCGCGATCGTGGGGTTCGTGTTTTGGACCTTCACCCTGATTGCCGGTGCGATCTGGGCCAACGACTCCTGGGGTCGCTACTGGGGCTTCGACGTCAAGGAAGTGTGGACGTTCGTGATCTGGGTGGTCTATGCCGGGTACATCCACGCCCGCGCGACCCGGGGGTGGCGTGGCACCCGCTCCGCCTGGCTGTCCATCATCGGGTTCGTCGCGGTGTTGTTCAATTTCACAATCGTGAACATGTTCTTCCAGGGCCTCCACTCCTACTCCGGCCTCACTTGATCCTCTTCCGCAACTCCTCACATGAACTGGAAGCACACCTATGCCTTCGAACCGCTCGAACTCGACCAACAGGTCTCAACATGGGCCGGTGACCGTCAAACAACAGCGTGAGCAAAAGCGCCAACAAAAGTTGGCCAAGTATCAGAAGCAGCTCGCCAAACGCCGTCGCAGCAAACTGGTCTGGTGGGTTGTCGGGTCAACGGCGGCTGTGGTGATCATCGGCCTCGTCGTTGCGTCCGTCGTGCTCGCACCGTTACCGCCAAGACAGTACGAAGCCGGCAGCGAAGGGGCAACCATTGAAGGAGTCCAGACCTTCGAGAACACGGCTGAGCACGTCGCCGGTGCTGTCCAGTACGAGCAAAGCCCTCCAGCGGGCGGCCCGCACAACGCCGTCTGGTTGAACTGCGGCATTTATGACCAACCGGTCCCGAATGAGAACGCGGTCCACTCCATGGAGCACAGCGCTGTGTGGGTGACCTACAACCCCGACGAGGTCGCCGGTGAACAACTCGGAACCCTCAAGAGCCTTCTGCCCGCAACCTACGTCGTTCTCTCGCCTTATGAGGGACTGGATGCGCCGATCGTGATGTCCAACTGGAACCAGCAGCTGAAGGTTGATTCGGCGAACGACGAGCGTATCGGCGCCTTTTTCGAAGAGTACTGGCGCAGCCAGAACGCGCCTGAGCCGAACGCCGCCTGCACTGGCGCATACGACGCACCGGGAAAACAATGAGCCGCAGTGAAACCAGCGACGCGTCCCCATCCCGAGGGTGGCCGCGGTGGTGGATCGTCGTCCTTATCCTGCTCGCGGTCGGCGCGCTGACCTTCGCTGCGGGGCGCTTCTCAACTTTCGGGTCGCAGGGCGCGGGCACACCGGGTACCGACTCTCCCGAGGCGGGGTTCTCACGCGACATGCAGGTCCATCACGCGCAGGCCATCCAGATGGCCATGGAGATCTACCGCAAGACATCCGACGAGGAACTGAGGATCTTCGCGTACGACATCGCCACCGGGCAGGCGGGCCAGCGCGGCGAGATGTACGACTGGCTCGTGCAGTGGGGGCTGTCGCAGTCCGGTGGCCCGATGATGCAGTGGATGGATGCCTCTCCGGGTGGGAGCGACCATGCGATGTCTGACGGTGCGGCAATGACGGAGGAAGAGGCGCGCATCGCGATGGGCATGGCCTCCAGCGAAGAGATCTCCGCTTTGGAGGGCGCGACCGGGCAGCAAGCCGATTGTCTCTTCCTCGGGCTGCTCACTCGCCACCACGAAGGAGCCATCCCCATGGCGGAAGCGCTCATCGAACTCGGCACAGATCCACGTGCCCTGACCGTCGCAGAGAACATCAAGAACGGACAGACCGCCGAGATTAGCGCCATGAAATCCATGCAGGCGCGGATCGGCTGCGAATAACACCCGACTGCACCTCCGCGGCGGGTGCCGCAAACCTGCTCCGCCTGGCTGCGAATGATCCCGACCCGAGGGAACCACCGTGACCCCAACGCCCAGAAAACGTCTCGCAGGCGACCGCGCGGCGAGCAACCCGATTCACACCGTGCACGAATGATGTCGCGCAGCAGAGAGATCAATTACCGCACGTTGCGGGTACTCGGGCCGACGATCCTCGTTGGGGTGGCACTCGCTGTGCTGGTCGGCGCACTGGCATTCGGTGGCGGCGCTGCACAGCTCCCCCTCGGTGATGCCGGCCCGGTCGTACGCTGGGGGCTTCCGGCCGCGAAGCTGATCGTGAACCTCGCCGCGGCGGGAATGGTCGGTGTGCTCGTGACGGCGTTGTTCACGTTGCGGACGGGTGAGCGCGAGTTCGATATCGCCCTCGATACCGCCTCGATCTCCGCCGCCGTGTTCACCGTGGCGGCCGGTACGACCGGGTTCCTCACGTTTCTCAGCGTCTTCAACCCCGCGATCGACGTCGGACCGCAGTTCGGTGCCCAGCTCGGACGGTTTCTCGTCGAACTCGAGGTGGGCCGGACGTGGCTGATCACAACGGTCGCGGGCGCAGCACTCACCGTTCTGACATTCGCGGTGCGGTCCTGGGTTGGAACGCTTCTGGTCGCCCTGCTGGCGGTCTCCTCGCTCGTGCCGATGGGCACGCAAGGGCACTCCGGTGATGACGCCCTTCACCGCGAGGCGATGATGGCGCTCATCCTGCACATCATCGGCGCCGCGGTGTGGCTCGGCGGTCTCCTCTTGCTCGTCGCCATCCGTCCAGTCCTCCAGCGGCAGCGCATCGCCGATGTCGTCGCCCGCTACTCAAGCATCGCCTTGGCCGCGTTCGTGCTCGTCGCCATATCCGGCATGGTGCGCGCGGCGATCGGCCTGCAGCAGTGGTCGGACCTGCTCTCCCCTTATGGCGCAATCTTGGCCGTGAAGGTTGTCGCGCTGGTCGGTCTCGGACTGTTCGGCGCGTGGTACCGCATGCGGCTGATCGGCAAGATGCGCGGTTCTGACGGGGCATCCCGCCCCTTCTGGATCTTGATTGTGTTCGAGTTGGCGTTGATGGGCGTCGCCAGCGGTGCCGCTGCAGCGCTGGCCCGCACCCCTCCCCCGAACCCGGCCCCGCTTCCTGCGACCCCGACGCCAGCGGAACGCCTCACCGGCGCACCGCTGCCCGCGGAGCTCACGATCGAACGGTGGGTCACCGCATGGAACATCGATCTGCTGTGGGCGGTGATCGCCGGATTTGCGATCTTCTTCTACCTTGCCGGGGTATGGCGACTGCGCCGCCGCGGCGACCCCTGGCCGGTACACCGCACGATCATGTGGGTCACCGGCATGATGCTGCTGGTGTGGGTCACCGGCGGAGTCATCAACGTCTACCAGGACTACCTGTTCAGCATGCACATGCTCGGCCACATGCTGCTCACGATGGCGATCCCCGTGCTGCTGGTCGCTGGTGCCCCCGTGACCCTGGCGGCCCGGGCGATCCACAAGCGCGATGACGGCACGCGCGGCGGCCGCGAGTGGATCCTCTGGGCGGTGCACACCCCCATCGCCCGCGTACTGACGAACCCCTTCGTCGCTGCGGGGCTGTTCATCGGGTCGCTCTGGGCGTTCTACTACACCGATCTCTTCCGCTGGTCGCTCTACGACCACCTCGGACACGAGTGGATGATCGCCCACTTCCTCATCACCGGATACCTCTTCGCCCTCACCCTGATCGGCATCGACCCGGTGCCCTGGCGCCTCCCGTACGCGGGCCGGCTGCTGCTGCTCATCGGCGTCATGGCGATGCACGCCTTCTTCGGGGTGGCGATGATGATGCAGACCGGGCTCATGGTCGCCGAGTGGTTCGGGTCGATGGGACGTACATGGGGCCCCTCTCCGCTCGAGGACCAGTACATCGGCGGCGGTCTCGCGTGGTCGGTCGGCGAGATACCGACGCTCATTCTCGCCATTACGGTGGCGATTCAGTGGAGCCGCAGCGACGCCCGCGACCAGAAGCGCAGCGACCGCCACGCCGACCGCACCGACGACGCCGAGCTCGAGGCGTACAACGCGCACCTCACCGCGCTGGCGAAGAAGGACGCCCGTGACCGAAGATGACACCCGCGGATTGAATCGGCCTGGCCCTCATTCCTATCGGGAGCCTTGTCCAGCAGGTGCCGGCTGGCCTAATTCTTGGTCAGCGTAGTACGCCTTCTCGACCTCGACGGGAGTGCGCATGTCGAGCTCGCCGTGGAGCCGGGAGTTGTTCCACCACCACACCCACTCGAGCGTCGCGAGCTCGACCTGCTCGACCGTCCGCCACGGCCCACCCTGGCGGATCAGCTCGGTCTTGTAGAGGTTGTTCACCGCCTCGGCCATCGCGTTGTCGAACGAATCGCCAACGGTGCCCGTCGACGGCACGGCGCCGAGCTCGACGATCCGCTCCGTGTAGATCATCGCGGTGTAGTTCGACCCGTGGTCCGCGTGATGGATGAGGCCGTCGAGGCGGCCGCCGACGTTCCAAGCGGCCATGTCGAGGGCCTGCATCGGCAGAATCTCCGAGCGCAACGTCGCCGCGACGTTCCAGCCGACGATGCGCCTCGAGTACACGTCGGTGACGAACGCGACATAGGCGAAACCACTCCAGGTCGCGACGTAGGTGACGTCGCAGACCCAGAGCCGACGGGGCGCTTGCGCGGTGAAGCGACGGTTCACGAGATCGCTCGGCAGCGCGGTCGTCTTGTCGGGGCGGGTCGTGAACACCCGCTTCGACTTACGGACGCCGCGCACCCCAGCGAGGCGCATGAGCCGCTCGGTCTGGTCACGACCGATCTCCCACCCCTGTCGACGCATCAGCGCATGCATCTTCCGGCGCCCATAGACGCGGTAGTTCTCCGCATGCAGCCTCGCGACCTCCGGGACGAGCAGCTCGTCCTTCAACTGCCGCGCTGACGGCGCACGACCGACGGCGGCGCGATAGCCGCGGGAGGTGAGAAACCCTTGAACTGCCGGTCGGAGGACCTGGCAGATGAGCTCGACCCCGAAACGATCCCGGTACTCGTCAATGAACCGGATCATCTCGGTCAGGGGCGGTCGAGCTCCTTCGCGAAAAACACGCTCGCAGCCTTGAGGATCTCATTCGCCTTCCGCAGCTCGGCGTTCTCCTTCTGCAGCCGCTTGATCTCCGCCGCCGCATCGGTCGTGAGCCCGGGCTTCACGCCGGCGTCGACCTCGTAGCGACGCTGCCAGAGGCGCAGCGTCTCGGGGCTCATCCCGAGCAGACCGGCCACGTGACGGACCGCGCTCATCATCGTCCGGTGCGACGGCCGCGTCTCCGCGAGCATCCGCAACGCCCGCTCACGCATCTCCGGCGAGTACTTCCTGTTCATCGAGTTCCATCCTTGCTTGAAGAACGGAACGAAAGTCAGGCCGATTCAGATGGTGGTCGAGGGTAACCAGGAGGAAGCTTGTCGGGACGCAGACACCAAGGCCTGCCGTACCGTGCCCCGGCGCACCGTAGCGGCGGGCGAGTGCTCAGATACTGAGCTCCTCGCTCGCGCGTCACGGCGAATGTTCGCGAATAGCCTCGACCCTGTTCCCCATCCCGACCACCGCCCTCCCCGCCCTCGGCGAGCAGGCCAAATCTCCAGGTAGGTCGGAATCAGACCGTCACCCTGGTCTCAGAACAAGCGGTCACAGACACTCACGCCCCGGTGAGCACGAGCCATACCAGGACACCGTTAAGGATGATGAGAAAGACGGCTGCGGCGATTCCCGCTACCGTCGTCGCTACATGGTTGCGGAAGGGGCCGAGCACCTCAAACTTTGCCGTAACCACGATCAACGGCACAAGCGCAAACGGGATGCCGAACGAAAGCAACACCTGGCTCAGCACGAGCGCGAGAGTAGGATCGACGCCGAACCCAAGAAGAACAAGCGCGGGCACAAGCGTCACCAGCCGACGCGCGAGCAACGGTACGCGGAGGCGCAGCAAGCCTCGCATGATCTCCGCACCCGCATACGCTCCGACTGACGTACTCGCCAGACCGCTGGCGAGTAGTCCGATGGCGAAAAGGGTCGCGACGACAGGACCAATGTCGTCGTAGAGAGCCGAGTATGCACCCTCGAGGGTGTCCGTGCCGGGCATTCCAGCGAGATTGGCTGCAGCCAGTAGAAGGATGCAGAGGTTGACGGTGCCGGCGATCAGCATCGCGAGCGTGACGTCCCAGCGCGTCGCGCGCAGTAGACGGGATGTCGAGATCCCGCGAACGTCATCGAGCATGACGCCTCGCGGTATGGCACCCGCTGTCGCCAGGTTCTTTGGCGCAGGCGGCGTGAACCGATCACGCGCGAGGGCGCCGTGCGCATAGATTGCGTGCGGCATGATTGTCGCACCGAGGATCGATGCAGCCAGGAGCACGGAGCCAGTGCTGTCGAAACGCGGAAGTAGTCCGCCGACCACCCGGGCCGGGTCAGGCGCTCCGACGAACACGCCGTAGGTAAAGCCGATCGCGATGATGACCGTAAGAACGATCACGGCAAACTCGAACGGCCTCGCCCCGCCGCGCGACTGCACGAGGAGCAAAGTGAGCGAGACGCCTCCGGTAATGATCCCACCCCACAAAAGCGGGATGTCAAATAGCAAGTACAGCGCAACCGCTCCACCTATGACCTCGGCGATGTCGGTCGCCATTGCGACGAGCTCGGCCTGGAACCAGTACGCCCGACGCGCCCAGGAGTTGTGAATACGGTCGCCCATGGTTTCTGGGAGGCTCCGCCCTGTGACGATACCGAGTTTCGCCGACAGGTATTGAATAAGCCAAGCCATGACATTGGCGAGCACAATGACCCACACGAGCAGGTAGCCGTACCGAGCGCCCGCCGTCATATTGCTCGCCACGTTGCCCGGGTCAAGGTAGGCCACTCCAGCGACAATCGCCGGACCTATCAGCCAAGCCCTGCGGTTCGTGGACACGCGACGCGCCGCGCGGGAGCTCCGAGATCCCGGCCAAAAGGGAGTCGGCACCCAAGAAGGCTAATTTTTCGGTGTGCCGAAAACAAGGGGGACGCTCGGTGACCGCAGTAGACAGGCTTATTCTCGCGGTCGATCCCACGACGCTCCCCGCCTTGCACGAAAAACAGGCGCATGAGGTCCGCCGTAGTAGCTCGAAGAGGGCTACGCGTCATGGCGGCTGTCGCCTCGGCGCCCTCCCACACATTCGTCAGATGACGTTGGCATAGATGCGTTGTCCAAAAAACGATATCATCGCATTATGACGATGAAGGTCGCGGTTGGATCCCCGCTGGATGAAGGTGCCACCGAAGTGTATGCCCACCTGTTCGACGCACTCGGGGACCCAACCCGATTGGCGGTCCTACAGCACCTCGCCTCCGGCGAGCATCGAGTACGAGATCTGGTTGAGCACATCGGTCTTGCACAGTCCACCGTGAGTAAACACCTGAGCTTCTTGCTCGACTGTCGCCTGATTACGGTCCGTCCGGAAGGTCGCTCCTCGTGGTATTCGCTGACCGAGCCAAACGCAACCGCCGCGCTCATCAACGCGGCTCAATCGCTCCTCAGCGCCACCGGAACCCACGCCCAACTGCACACACACCTGCGTGACCCCCACCTTGCCCACAAGGAGAGAACGGAGATCCGCTAATGGGCGCTGGGCACAATCACGGTTCCACCCCGGGCGCCGCAGGCCAACCGGGGGACCACCGCAAGAGGCTTTGGATCGCTTTTGGCCTTACCGGGATAATTGTCGTCGCCCAAGCAATCGGATCAATTGTCACGGGCAGTCTCGCGCTACTCACCGACACCGCACATGCGATCACGGACGCTTCTGGCCTCCTGGTTGCCCTGATCGCTGCAACCCTCGTATTGCGGCCGGCCAGCGCGAAGCGCACGTGGGGTTTCCGTCGCATCGAGGTCATCGCCGCAATGGGGCAAGCGACCCTGCTCCTCCTCGTTGGCGCCTACACCGCGATCGAGGGAATTCGCCGCTTGTTCGAACCGCCCGAGGTGCCGGGAACCGAGCTCCTGGTGTTCGGCATCATCGGCCTCACAGCCAACATCGCCGCAATAGTCCTTCTGTCCTCAACTCGCGAAGCAAACTTCAACATGCGCGCCGCGTTCCTTGAAGTACTCAACGATGCACTGGGATCGCTTGGCGTCATTACGGCAGCGATTGTGATCGCAACCACAGGTTTCATGCAGGCTGACGCGATCGCCGGCTTGTTGATCGCCGCGCTCATCGTGCCGCGCGCCTTCAAGCTCCTACGCGAGACCACTAGCGTTCTAATGGAATTCACGCCTCCCGGCTTAGACCTCGACCAAGTTCGTGCCCACATTCTCAAGCTCGACCACGTCAAAGACGTCCATGATCTGCACGCTTCCATCGTCGCAACCGGGCTGCCCACCATCAGCGCTCACGTGGTCGTTGAAGATCGGTGCTTCTCAGACGGTCACGCTGCGAGAGTGCTGGAGGAGGTGAAGGAATGCGTCGCCAACCACTTCGAGGTCTCTGTTCTCCACTCCACCTTTCAGATAGAAACAGCTCATATCCAAGAGGAGGAGGCGACCGTGACCCACGCTTGAGGCTCTCGAACAGCCAGATGATTCGTGACCAATCGACGTAGGTGAGCTAGATAGGCGCAGTTCTCGCTACTGTTCATGCGCCGTTGGTTCGTTGAAATGGTCGTCCGAGGATTCAGATAAGGCGGGATCCGCCGCGCCTCATCGGTCGATGACCGGCTGTACGGGCCGATCTCCCACCCAAATAGTTCATTGTCCAGTGTATAGTCATCGCATGCTGACTCATGCCGATCGACTCGACATAATGAACCGGCTGGGGCGCGCCATGGCCGACCCGACCCGCTCACGCATCCTCCTGACGCTTTTGGCCGGCCCGAGTTACCCCGCGGTGCTGTCTCGCGATCTGGGGCTTTCCCGCTCGAACGTGTCGAACCATCTGACGTGTTTACGGGGGTGCGGGATCGTGGTGGCCGAGCCCGAGGGGCGGCAGACCCGCTACGAGGTCGCAGACCCGCACCTTGCCCGCGCCCTGACGGCGCTGGTTGATGTGACGCTCGCGGTCGACGAGAGCGTGCCGTGCATGGACCCAAACTGCGGGGTCGAGGGCTGCGTGCCGGGGGAGGTTCGGGCATGAGCGCGGTCACGAGTTCGCAAGTCGAACACGTCGACCTCGACGACGACGACGATGACGATGACCGGCCGTGGTATCGGAGCCCGAGCGTTCTGATCCCGATTGCCTCCGGCGTCGCGTTCGCCGCCGGCCTGGTGTGCGACTGGACCGGCGCGGAGACCGCGGGCCTGGTGCTGTTCTGGATCGGTCTGCTGCTGGGCGCGTACACATTCGTGCCGGGCGCACTGCGCAAGCTGTTCACCAAGGGCAAGCTCGGCATCGGGCTCCTGATGACGATCAGCGCCACCGGCGCCGTGATCCTCGGCTACGTCGAGGAGGCCGCCGCACTGGCGTTCCTGTACTCCATCGCGGAGGCGCTGGAAGACAAAGCGATGGACCGCGCCCGCGCAGGGCTAAGGGCGCTGTTGAAGCTCGTGCCCGACACCGCACTCGTCAAGCGCGGCGACGCCACAACGGAGGTTGAGGCGAAGGAGCTGCGTGTCGGCGATGTGCTCACGGTCCGGCCTGGTGAACGGATCGCGACAGATGGTATCGTGCGTGCCGGGCGGAGCAGCCTGGACACGTCCGCGATCACAGGCGAGTCGATCCCGGTCGAGGTCGAGCCCGGCACCGACGTGTCGGCCGGGTCGATCAACACCACCGGTGTCCTCGAAGTCGAAGCCACCGCCGCCGGCACCGACAACTCGCTCACCACGATTGTGGAACTGGTCGAGCAGGCGCAGGCGGAGAAGGGCGACCGCGCCCGCCTGGCCGACCGAATCGCCCGACCCCTCGTGCCCGGGGTGATGATCCTCGCCGTGCTGGTCGGCGTGCTCGGGTCGCTGCTGAGCGGCGACCCCGAGCTGTGGATCACCCGCGCCCTGGTCGTGCTGGTCGCAGCGTCGCCGTGTGCTCTGGCGATCGCGGTCCCGGTCACCGTCGTATCTGCCATCGGCGCCGCCTCTAAGTTCGGTGTGGTCGTGAAGTCCGGTGCCGCGTTCGAGCGGTTCGGTGGCATCCGCCACCTCGCCGTCGACAAGACCGGCACCCTGACTCGCAATGAGCCCACGGTCACCCATGTCGTCACCACCGGCGCGACAAAGGATGATGTGCTGGCATGGGCAGCGAGCCTGGAAGGTCACAGCACGCATCCCCTCGCCGCAGCGATCACCAACGCGGTTCCCGACGCTCCGGCCGCTACCGGCGTTGGCGAGACCGCGGGCCACGGCATCGTCGGCACGCTCGACGGTGCTCATCTCGCCGTAGGGAGTCCACGCTGGCTGGACGCTGGCACGCTGGCCGACGAGGTGCAGGCGATGGAGTCCGAGGGGATGACCGTTGTCATCGTCCACCGCAACGACCAGCCAGTCGGCGCGATCGGGGTGCGGGACGAGCTGCGTCCTGAGGTTCCTGAGGTCACAGCGACATTGAACCGGCGCGGGATCGGGGTGACGATGCTCACCGGCGACAACGCCCGCACCGCCGCGGCCCTCGCCGCGCAGGCCGGCATCAGCGACGTGCGCGCCGAACTGCGTCCCGAGGACAAGGCCACCGCCGTCGCGGAACTGTCGAAGTCGCAGCCCACCGCGATGATCGGGGATGGCATCAACGACGCCCCCGCTCTCGCGGCTGCCGACCTGGGAATCGCGATGGGAGCCAAGGGCGCGGATGCCGCGATCGAGTCCGCCGACGTCGCATTCACAGGCCACGACCTGCGCCTCATCCCGCAGGCCCTCGCTCACGCCCGTCGCGGCCGCAACATCATCAACCAAAACGTCGTACTGTCCATCGCGATCATCGCTGTCCTCCTGCCGTTGGCGATCACCGGAATCCTCGGACTTGCCGCCGTGGTGCTCGTCCACGAAGTCGCGGAAGTCATCGTCATCCTCAACGGCCTCCGCGCGGCGCGGCGCGCAAGCATGACCGGGTCCGCTGACAGCCGTGCGCCCGGAAGTGGGGGTACCGTAGTCAATGCCGCCGATCATATTGGTGCGCGCGTGCGACCCCGACTGTTTCTGCTCGCGTTCGCCGTTGCCGTCAGTGCCGTGCTGATCGACCAAGGCACCAAAGCACTCGCCCTTTCACGGCTCAGCGAACAAGCCCGCATCCCACTCCTCGGAGACTGGCTCGGCCTGCAACTCGCGTTCAATCCCGGCACCGTCATGTCCCTCGGATCCGGCTCAACCTGGTTGATCACCCTTATTGCTGCGGCGGCATCCGTGGGTCTACTGATCGCCTCCGCCCGCGCCCGCACCGCGGGGTGGGCCGTCGTGATCGGGCTAATCTGGGGCGGCGCGGTCGGCAACCTCCTAGACCGGCTGTTTGCTCCACCCGGATTCGGAGTGGGTCACGTCACAGACTTTCTCGCCTACGGCAACCTCTTCATCGGTAACCTCGCCGACGTCATCATCGGCATCGGCGTCGGACTCGGCCTCCTGCTATACCTCCGTCAGGGAAAGACCCGAGCATGATCTTCTCCTCCGTTCTGCAGGCGATCGGGCTGTTCCTCGCGACGAACATCGACGACATCATCGTGCTCTCCCTGTTCTTCGCCCGCGGCGCCGGGCAACGGGGAACGACACCTCGGATCCTCGTCGGTCAGTATGTGGGGTTCGCAGGTATTCTCGGCGCCGCCGTACTCGTATCCCTCGGCGCTGGGGCGTTTCTGCCTCCAGAGGTGATTCCCTACTTCGGGCTCATCCCGCTGGGGCTGGGGCTATGGGCGGCTTGGCGAGCCTGGCGCCGCCGACACGACGACGATGACGACGAAAGCAAGATTGAAGGCACGAAAGTCGCTGTCTGGGCCGTGGCCGGAGTCACTTTCGCTAACGGTGGGGACAACATCGGCGTCTACGTCCCCGTCTTCCTCAACGTGGGATCTGCCGCCGTCGTCGCCTACTGCGTGGTCTTTCTCGCGCTCGTCGCGGTTCTGGTGATAGTGGCCAAGTTCATCGCCACACGACGTCCGATCGCGGAAATCCTGGAACATTGGGAGCACATATTGTTCCCGCTTGTTCTTATCGGACTTGGCATCTTCATCTTGATCAGCGGGGGAGCATTCGGGCTCTGACATAAACGTCATTGCAGGGTGATTCAGACAGCTATGCGTCTCAACGTCATGGTCGTCGCCGCCCTCAGCTACTCGACAACGCCGCGCAGCTACCCAGCTGACCACACAATCATGGCGCCGCGAGCCGAGCGGTTGTTCCACCGAACGCAATCGACAAGGCTGCCCTACATCGAGCACCCGCCAAGCGGGCCGCACGTGACGAGGTGAACTATGAAAGTCGACATTCTTCATATTGCCGACTGCCCGACCTGGCAAGCGGCGGTCGAAGAACTGCGCGCCGCACTCGACGCGACGAGCCACGGTGGAGTCAACATCAATCCCATCCTCGTCGAGTCTGCTGATCAGGCTACGCAACTCCCATTCGCTGGTTCACCCACGATCGTTATCGACGGGATAGACCTCTTCCCGTCCGACGACCGCTCAGACGACATGGCGTGTCGCATCTACTGGACAACGAGCGGTCTGAAAGGTCACCCGAAAAGGGGCTCTTCACGAACGAGGGTGTAGTCGGTTGAGCGCGTCGATGGCCGGGTAGGGGTCGAGGTCTCCCGGATGATGGAAGTTCTTCACGCTTGCCATCCCGAAAGACCTCGACTTGCTCCACCCTACGTTCGCGACCCCTGACCTGACCACGTTCTGCCGCCTCGACGAGCTCGGGCTGGTCGCCGTGGGCCAGCTGCTCGAGCCGGGTCGGGCGACGATCGAGTGCCGCGTCGTCGACGATGACCCGTGGTGCCGGAAATGCGGCGCCGAGGGCGCGCCGCGGGACACGGTGACGCGCCGGCTCGCGCACGAGCCGTTCGGCCACCGGCCGACGACTCTGCTGGTGCGGGTGCGCCGGTATCGGTGCGCGCACTGCCGGCGCACATGGCGGCAGGACACCAGCAAGGCGGCGACGCCGAGGACGAAGATCTCCCGCGGTGGTCTGGAGTGGGCGCTGCGGGGCATCGTCGTCGACCATCTCACCGTGTCCCGCGTCGCCGCCGGTCTCGGAGTGTCCTGGAGCGCCGCGAACGCCGCCGTCCTCGCCGAAGGCAAGCGGCGACTGATCGACGACCCCACCCGGTTCGATGGGGTGACCACGATCGGTGTCGACGAGCATGTCTGGCGTCACACCCGGCTCGGCGACAAGTACGTGACCGTGATCATCGACCTCACCCCAGCCCGCGAGAAGACGGGCCCGGCACGGCTGTTGGACATGGTCGAGGGCCGCTCGAAGGCGGTGTTCAAGCAGTGGCTCGCCGGACGGCCCAAGGAGTGGAGCAAGCGGATCGAGGTGGTCGCGATGGACGGGTTCGCCGGCTTCAAGACCGCCGCCGCCGAAGAGCTCCCCGACGCCGTCCCCGTCATGGATCCTTTCCACGTGGTCCGGCTGGCCGGTGATGCGCTCGATGTCTGCCGTCGCCGCGTCCAGCAGGACACCACCGGTCACCGCGGGCTCAAGGGCGACCCGCTCTACGATCTCCTGTCGCGTCACCGTTCAAGACTCACCCACCGAGGAGCGGAACCTCTTGATCAACACGCCCTAGGGCTCGACCTCCGCGCGACGCGGGTCGGCGATGTCGCGTTGTGCGTCGTGATGGAGGATGTAACGAATCGGGAGGGTGTGGACAGTACAGGGTATGGATGTGCCGGATCGGTCGGAGCGGGCGCTGTGGGAGCGTGGTGCTGCCGGTGATGGTGGCGCGTTCGGTCTGATCTTTGATCTGCACCGCGACCGTGTGTTCCGTCACGCGTACCGGATCCTGCAGGACGTCCACGATGCCGAGGATGCGTCCGCGGTGGCGTTCCTCGAGTTGTGGCGCCGACGACGGCAGGTGCGGCTGGTCGAGGGGTCGCCGTTGCCGTGGCTGCTGGCGACGACGACGAACACGTGCTGGAACCTCGACCGCGCCAAGCGCCGCTACCGGACCCTGCTCGACACGTTGCCGCACAGCACCATTGCACCGTCGGCGGAGGATGCCGCCCTCGACGGGCTTGTCGCCGACGGCGAGCTCGCGGCCGCGATGGGCACGCTGAGCCGGGCGGATGCGGAGCTGTTCGCCCTGGTCGCGGCGGAGGGCTACTCGATCACGGATGCCGCCGTCGTGGTTGGAGTGTCGCCGGGGGCGGCGCGGACGCGGATGCACCGGATCAGGAACAACCTGCAGCAACGTTTGGGGCACCACACCCTTGCCGGGTACCTCTCGAAGGAGGCGACATGAACACCACCCAGATGAGTCCCGAGTTCGCGACCGCGTTCCGGGCCCGACTCGTGGAACACGTGAACACCACCGCCCGGCCGAAGCGGCGCCGCGCGCTCCTCGCCGGCGGGATCACGCTGACCCTGGTCCTGGGCGGCACGGCCGCGGCCGCCGCGACCGGACTGATCCCCCTCCCCGGCGGAACCGAGATCACCGAACTGGCCGAGACCACCTCCGGCACCTTCACCGGGACCGGCGCGCTCGAACTCGGCGAGCGGCCGGCAGATACGACCGGGGTCGCGGTGTCACTGACCTGCCTCACCCCTGGGACGTTCAGGTTCGACGACGGCGCATCCGTCACCTGCAGCACCGCGTCCGACAGTGCAAACCCGTCCACGTACGTCGTCCCGGCCGATGCGGTCACCGGCAACCAGGTCGGCATCGTCACCGGTCCGGATGCGGTGTGGTCGATGACCGCGACCTGGGTGCTGGCGGAGACGACCGAGTGGGCGGTCAACGCCGACGGGTACACCTACGGGGTCATCAACGAGAACGGCGAACCCGACCTGATCGCGGTCATGACCACCGACAACCAGCCGGGGTACGTCTGGCGGACAGACCTCAACGACGCCAACGGCACCACCGCCGCGGAATCGTTCACATCACCCGAAGACGCCCTCCGCTGGCAGGAAGCCAACGCCGGCGTCGTCCGCCACATCCCCGTCTACGAATCCGACGGCACCACACAGATCGGCGCATTCCAGGTCGGCGGCAACTAGAGGTCACCCGCGCGACGGCGAACGGGGGAGCCCGTCAGCCGGTCCTTCATCGCTCAGCGCGTTGCGCCGTTATTGGGCGTGCTCAGCTCGCAGGAGCGGGAGGGGGCTCGACCGCCACGTCCGTGTCATAACGCGGCGCAGTTCCGGCCTCGTCGGTCCGGGGGAGCATGTAGCTCGGCACCGGCTGTCCAATCGAATGAATCCGCCACCCGTGCAGTTCCGGCCGCCACACCAGGTTGACGTACCCGAGCACGTCATCGCGCGGCACCTCGGACAGATAGACGCCCGTGTCGGGAACAACCTTCACGTACGCGATGTCGATTGCGTCGATGGGCCGCAGCGCGCGCGTTGAGACCGCGATCACCTGGTCCAGGAAGAACTGGCTGGCGATTGAGAAGTCACCCCAATCTTCCCGCGCCTCAGGCGTAACGAACAGCTCCAGCAGCGCGATCGCACGCTCCTCCTCGTGGAACAAGTCGTTGAACGCGGTCACCACCTTGGACGGGTGGTCTGCCGCAAGCGCCCGGAACCGACCGCGCGCCTCTTCGAGTCCTTCGCCCCAGCCATCGTCGACCATGTTGCGATCCTTCCAGAGAGCGCCGACATCACAGCGCGGCGGCCCCATCTGACCAGGCGATGACTCGGCGGTAGGCGAACTGTCCGCGAGCGGTCCAGCGCATTCGAGACGATGACGCGATGCCTGAAGCAACGCACGGCAGCGGAGCTGCCTTAGGATTGGACCCACCCACCTTGAGGGCCGGCCGGATGCACAGCAGCGAGCGTAGACCGGTCCGCATACGCCCACGAGAGTCCGGCGGTTCGGGCATGGTCACGTCGGTAGGTTGGGCGAGAATCGCTGCGTGAGCTTCAGAACGGCAGACGGCGCCTCGTACCAAGGTCGAGACTCTTCCGGTCACGAGCGCTTTAGCATCTCGATTCCGTACGACGAGCATGGCTACTTCGGGCGCGAGTGCCCGGCTTGCCATCAGATCTTTCGCATGCGCGGTGAGGACTACGACGCGCTCCCCGACGACCTGAATCTGACCTGCCCTTACTGCGGTCATCGAGAAGGGCACAGCGAGTTCATGACCGCCCAGCAACGCGACCGTGTGATGCGCGTCGCGCAGGACGCGGCGATGCAGTTGCTATCAGACGCCCTCAGCAAGAGCTTCGGCTCCATGGCACGGTCAACCAGGAGTAACCGCTTTGTGAAAGTCACCTATCGATCGAAGCCGTTCTACCCCCAGCCCCTACCCGGTATCGACGAAGAGCGACTCGTGCGGGAGCGGACGTGTCTCGAGTGCGGTGTGCGCTACGCCGTCTTCGGGGAGCACCGGTTCTGCCCGGTCAGTGGCGCGCTCAGCGCATCCGTCGTGGCAGAGGACGCCTTTGCTGCCGAGCGGGTGAAGCTGGCTGCGCTCGACGACATTCCTACGGAGCAGCGAGCTGTGCTTCGCGAACAGGGCGTCTATGACCGGATCGCGGTTGACACGCTTGGACGTGTGGTCGGGACCGTGGAGGCATTCGCGGATTCCGAGTATCGCCGGCGCGTGCCGGATGCCGCCGCGTCATTGAAGGGCAGGGGTAACGTCTTCCAGCGGCTCGACGACCTGGCTGATCTGTTCGGTCCGCTCGGCACCGACCCGCGCGACGTCCCGGGTATCGATTGGGCGGCGCTCAAGCGCCTCTGGGCTGCGCGCCACGCGCACGTTCATGCGGACGGCCGCGTGGATGACAAGTATCTTCGCGCTGTTCCCAACTCACCGCTCAAGCTCGGCCAGCGAATCTTCGTCTCACCGAAGGATGCGCGGAGCGCGATCGAACTGGCCGCGACGCTCTGCGCCGCGATCGACGGTCGGGGTGACGACTGAACGCTGTCGTGATGCTCTGCGCAGGCTCAGACCGCCGCGAACCTCACGCTGATGCCCTCGCGCACGAACAACGGTCCCTCATCGCGACGACATCCGCAACCGGAGTCGATTCGCAGGGCTGAATGCAAACGCGCCCAGATGCGCCGGACGCGAACGAGCCCGCTGAGGGCCCGACTACCGAACGTCGATCACCAGCACGACGCACGCCGCGTAGAACTACTAAGACAAAATACGATGCACGCAGGCACTTTCTGTGTAAGCCCTCGTAAGTTAGACAGATCGGGCGTACTCTGGGTCCATGCGCGGGGGCCTCGAACGGTGGAAGAGGGGCGTCGAATCGGCGGGTGTTCGACAGGCGATGGCGTATGCGTTCAAGGGAAGCTGCGACTCGCACCTCCGGAGCGTCACTGGCGTAGAAGCCCTCGCCGCCTACGCCGACAGCAGCCGTGCGCGCGTCACTCGATACACAGTCGAGCAAGGCCGCATCGCCGCGGATGCCCTCGATCCCGATGAGCTACGTCGTTGGGTAGACGGTCACGATCCACACACCGACGCCCCACGCGGGCGCGAGCTGAGGTCGCCGCAGGCGGACCTGATTCTGGACGGCACCATCAATGCACCGAAGTCGTACAGCGTCGCCGCGCTGATCAACGACGACCTCGCAGCCGAGTTCGAGACGCTTCAGGATCGGCTGCGCACTCGGATCATGACGACCTGGCACCGCGAGTTGAACGCGCGCCGGGGCTCGGGTGGCAGCATCCGGGAGCGCCTTCACCGCATTGAAGTCGTCGAGCTGCAGCACCGCCGCTCGCGTGCGCTAGACCCGCACATCCACCGACACCTGTGGCTGAACGTGAAGGTGCTCGGCGAAGACGGGAAGTGGTCGAACGTAGACTCCCGGGTTGCGATGAAGCTGCACACTTTGGTCAACGCGGAGGGTGAGCTGGCCGCGCGTACCGACCCACAGTGGCTCGAGGCTCTCGCCCGCAATGGCTATTCGCTCAACGGCGACGGTGAGATCGCCGAGCTCGCATCGGCCGTACGTCCGCTCTCGCGCCGCTCCAACCAGATCGAAGCGAACCGCGCGAAGCTGCTGCTCGGCTGGCGATCTGAGCACCCAGGTCAGGAACCCGACCACGACGTCCTCCAGCACATGGATCGACTGGCTTGGGCGACGAACCGCCCGAACAAGCCGGGCGTTGTGGACGAGGAGCAATGGGAACAGCTCGTTCGTGACGAGCTCCGAGCGATCGATCCCGCCCTCCTGATCGCGCGCCAGCCGACGAGAACGAGCGCGACCGCGATCGGGGCCCTGGACCGCGACCTGCTCGCCGCCCGCGCGATCGTGGATGCCGACTCGCGATCCACGGCGTGCGGGGGAAGGTTCAGCAGCTACGACCTGCGAGCCGGCGCGACGAGGGCTGTCGCAGCATCCGGAATCGTCGCGCCCCGCGAGAACACGCAGGAACTCATCAATGACGTCGTCGCGCGGGGCCTCGTGCACACCGTTGACCTCCTTGATCAGGAAGGCGACCGGCCCGGTCACATCAAGGGATACATGGCTGCCTCGACGGCGCGGCTGAAAGTCGAGCTCGCAGCGCGCTTCGACACGCTCACGCACGGCGGGGAGCGGGTCGACCACGAGGACATCCTCGACATCTCGCGAGATACCCTGCCTCACGACGTCACGCTCGACGCAGGCCAGTCGGACGCCGCGGCGGCAATCGCCGGCACAGATCGCCTCGTGTCGGTGACGGGGCCGGCGGGCGCCGGCAAGACGACGATGCTCCGCGTCGCCCGCACCGCACTCGAAAGGCAGGGGCGCCACCTCGTGGTGGTCGCGCCGACCAAGAAGGCGGCCTCGGTGGCGGCCCGCGAGATCGGAGCGACCGCACTCAGCCTGCATGCGCTTCTCGCGGATCACGGCTGGCGCTGGGGTCGCGATGAAGGGGGCGGCGAGGTCTGGACGCGGCTCGAAGTCGGTGAGACCGACGCCAGCACCGGCGCGGTATATACGGGGCCACGCCGGTTCCTTCTGCGGCCGAGTGATCGGGTCGTCGTCGACGAAGCCGGCATGGTCGACCTGCACACAGCGAATGCGCTTGCGGTCGTCGCGGCAGAGACCGGCGCGGGTATCGCGATGGTGGGTGACCACCTGCAGGCGATGCCGGTCGGGCATGCCGGCGCCATGGCGTGCATGACGCGGCGCGCGACAGCCGTCGTCGAGCTGACCGCGGTGCATCGGTTCCGCGACCCCGAGTACGCCGCACTGACGCTCCGCATGCGCGAGCCTGACAGCCACGAAGAAGCGCTCGCGGTTGCCGGTCAACTCGACGAGCGGGGATCGATCCATCGAGTCGCGGATGCCGCGCAAGCGCGCGAGGTTATGGTCGAGGCGTACTTTCGCTGGGCGGCGACCCGCGCGCGAGTCGCGTTGGTCACGAGCACGAACGAGGAAGCCGATGCGATCAACGAGGCGATCCAGGAGCGTCGGGTTGAAATGGGACAGCTGCATGAGGAGCGCCTCGCTATTGGGCAGGGAGAGCAACGGCTGCTGGAGGGGGACGTCGTGCAGACCCGCCGCAATGACCGCGACGCGAATGTTGAAAACCGGGCCCTGTGGACAATCCGGAGCATTGGTGGATCGGACGTCGAACTGGTCGCGCTGGGAGACAGTGCGGACCGCCGCCACGTGTCGCTGGAGTATGCCGCCGAGCACATGCATCTCGCGTACGCATCGACGGTGCACGGAATCCAAGGTGAGACGACGGATGCCTCGGTGGTCGGCCCGGGCGTAGACGCGTCAGGGCTGTACGTCGGGATGACGCGGGGGCGCGCGCACAACGAGGCGATTGCGATCGCGAGAACACCCGCCGCCGCGCGGGACCAAGTAGCGGCGAGCATGATGCGCGGTTCGCAGGAAGTGAGCATCGACGATTCGAGGCGCGCGGCGCGGACCGAGCTCGGTCGAGCGGCTCGCGATCTTGGCACTCCGCCGACCACAGCGCTCGAGGCGCAGCAGGAGTGGCTCTCCCAGGCCGCCCGGACACTGCTCGACATTGACCAGCGAACGGCGGATGCTGCGGCGCGAGCGCACGGGCGCGGAGGTGCAGCAGACACGACGGATCTCGACCACGCCAGAGAGCGTCTGCTCGCCCGCTACCAGCTGGTCACCCGTCAGTACGAGGAAGCTATCCAACATGCCGGGAACGCTGCGGAGCGGACTCGCCCGGAACGCTCCCGGCCAGTCCATGACATGGGTGCGGTGAACGGCCCAGCATCGGGCGGTGGGATCGGCCGCTGACCCACAGATAGGGGCGCGCGAAGAGCGGCGCGGGAGTACAGTGACTCCCACGCCGCTCTCCTGTTGCGATGGGTCAGCGAGTGATCCCGACGCCGGTGGACGAGACCGGCTCGGCTGACGGCCCTGACGGCGCTCTGTGCGCTGCAGGGCCGCTAGCTTTTGGGGCGCGCTCGACGGCCACGGCCGCGTACTTCAGGGATGCCCCGACGTTGTCCGCGACGATGTCGCGCGTCTCGCGGGTCTGGCCGGACTCCTTGTCGGTGTAGGTACCGAACCGGAGGTCGCCGCCGACGATGACGGTGTCGCCCTTGCGGAGCGACGTCGCCACGTTGCGGGCCTGCTGGTTGAACACCACGACGCGGTGGAACACCGTGCCCGCATCCTCCCAGCGTCCGGTCGTCTCGTTGAGACGGCGGTCGTTTACGGCCACGCTGAACCGGGCGTACTCGTTGCCGGAGTCGCTCGCACCGTACTCGGGGTCGCCGGTGAGGTTGCCCTCGATGGTGACCGGGATTCTGGTTGTCATCCTTCTTCCTTCCATTCAGGAGGCGGTTGGTGCCTCAGTCGGCGTGGTTCTGGTCGATCCACGCGTCCCACTCCGCCTCGTCGGTCTCTCCGACCCACGACCGCGGCTTCAGTTCGTAGTGCCCACTGGTGCAGCCCGACCCGGCACGCTGCAGACGGGGCTGCGCCTGCGCGAGGCGCTCGTGCCACTCGAGCGGTCCGTATCCCGAGTCGTTCTTGTCGAACGACGCCTGATGGAAGTTGTGGAGCGCCGAGAGTTCCTCGACGAGCGCGCCGTGCTTCCACCAGCACGCCGGTACGACGCTGATCGGCACGCTGTAGCGCACCGTGAACCACTCCACCCACGTGCGCAGTGCGGTCCACGCGGCACGTGACTCGTCGGACGACAGGTGGCGCCAGTCGACCGGCGGCACGCCCGGCGATTCGGTCGGGTGCGTGAGGATCGGCGGGCCCGACAGCTGCTGTGCGATCGAGTCCTGGATTTCCTCAGGTGTTCGCTCTCGCTCGTTCATGACGTTTCCCTGAACTCGCGCATCCGCCTCCGAAGAATGCCCAGCGCCATCGCCGACGCGACCCGTCGACCACGATGGTGCGACAACACCCGGTCGCGATCGATCAACTGGTGGAGCAAACCGTGACAATAGGGATGCATCGGCACGAGGTCATCGTGGCGCTCGAACGCCCGCCAGGAACCGTCGACGAACCGCACGCCGCGGTAGTCGAGGTGGTGCAGCTCGAGCTGATCGCGCGTGGCCGGCCACCCGCATCCGGCGCACGCGAGCGGGCGACCGAGACGCTCCTGCTTGCGGAACCACCGCGCACGCCGAGCGAACCACGCTGGGGAGGACAGAAATTCGGAGCGGTAGGCGTTCGAGGCTCGGGGCTTGCGGCGATTGCTCATTCCTCGTTCACCGCCTCGGGCGCGGCCTCCGGCTCGGGCTCGGGCTCGACGACCGGCCGCGGTGCGGGCCGGCGGGTCTCGGTGAACACTGTCTGCTGGTCCTGCTCGGTCGCGCGCTTGGCGATCTGGATCTCTCGTGCGTCGCGTCGCGCGTCCCAGCCGGCAAGGTCCAGCAGCACGCCTCGACGGTTGCGGTAGGCGAGCAGGCCGACGTTCTGTGGCATCCGTCGGATCTCGTCCACCGACATCAGCGGGAGTCGCTCGTGCTGCTCGCTCGTCGAGTGGCCGGACTCGCGCGTGGACCAGGAGCGCTGGGTGCGCTTGGTCTGACGGGTTCCGAGCAGTGCCTCGACGTCGCGCAGGTGATTGACGTGCGACGCTCCGCCCAGCAGGACCTTCGCGGTCGCGGCCGCCCAGATGGTGTCGGCTTCGGCGCGCGACCATGACGTCTCCGCCTGAGACAGTGCCTGCAGCACGACGAAGGTGCAGATACCGCGGCCTCCGCCATCGGCCATGATCTGCGGCAGGTTGCCCCACCGGAACATGTTCGCGATCTCGTCGAGGATCAGACCGAGCGGATGCTGAAGCCGTGATCCCGGCGACGCGAGTGCCTGCAGACGGGCAACCTCGACGATGTCGTCGAGCAGGGCGCCGAGGAATCCGCCCATCGCCGAGGCGCCGGACCGCGAACCGACCAGGTAGAGCGTGTTCGCGCCCGCGAGGAAATCCTCGGGATCGAATTCCGGGTTGCCCGGCCTTGGCGTGAGGGCGTCGCGGATCTTCGGCACCGCGAGAGGAGCGACGGCGCCCTGTACGCCGAACCAGATCGAAGACACGAGCTTGTCGTCGCCGGCCAGCGTCGCCTCGAGATTGTCTCCCCAGCCCGATGCGCCGTCGGTGCGCAAGATCGATACCGCCGACTTGCGCGCGAGGACCGGGCTCGTGCCCCAGTTGTAGAGCTCCTCGATCGGACGGTTCCCCACTGCGGCGGCGTGGAGCAGCCGGCCCAGCACCACGCCTGATGCCTGTGCCCACTCGCCGTTCGTCGACGACGCCCCGAGCGCTGTCCCCGTGACGATTGCGCTGCCGCGCTGCATCGCGACCAACGGGTCCTCGCACCCCGCGATGGGCGAGACGCGGAGCGGATGCCGCACACCCGAAAGCCCCTGAGGGTCGAACACATGCACCTGCCCGCGGCGCTCGCGCATCCGCAGGGTGGCGGTGAGGTTGTCGTTCGTCGTCGAAGTGGTGATCAACGGCCCCGACCAGTCGAGTATCGCCGAGATCAGCACGCGATACCCCTTGCCCGAACGGGGCGGTCCTTCGAGCGCCACCGAGTCCTCGATCGAGACGTAAACGTCGGTGCCGCGAGAGCGGCCGACGCGCCAGCCCACGTCCGTCGGCTTGGGGCGTGCGATGTCGGGTCGCAGCTGCCGAGCTCGCCGCAGGACAGCCTTGCCCGAGAGGTACTGGCGGATCTCGGATGCTTCTGCGAAGCCCATGCGCGATCGCAGGTCGGCGACGAACGCCTGGTCCGACTCCTTGTAGCGCCGGTAGGCGATGAGCCCCAGGATCGCGAGGGCGACGACGAGGAGCACGGCGACGAGGTCGACGATCCGGATGCCGATCACCGGCAACGCGCATCCCGCCGGCGCCGCGTACACCGCGGTGTCGCCCGTGATCGCGAGCCAGAGCCCTGAGAACATGCTCTCGGCTTGTGGTCGAGCGCCGCAGACGATGTTGGTCACGAGTTCGGCGAGGAAGCCGAACACGAGACTGAGAACGAACGAGATCGCGATGAGAACCGCGATCCCCCTGCCGAGCATCGATTCCATGGCCGACTCCTCTCACAGGCCCCGGGCCGCGGCCGCGGCGACGCGGATCCACGCATCGCGCGTGGGGGTGCGGAGGTTATCGAGACGCAGAGCCCCCGACTTCAGAGCGGGGTCGAACGGGATGTGTTCGACTGCACGGACGTGGCCCGAGAAGCCCTCCGCGATGCGGTTCGCCCCACGCGGGTTCGGCTCGGCTTCCGTGACGACCACGACCGCGTTGTCCGCGAGTTCGCGCGATCGCTCGTCGCGCTCGCGGAGCGCATCGAGCAGCAGAGCGGCGGACTCGGCCGATTCGGGTGTCGCGAGGGTGGGCAGCACGAGCTGGTTCGACGAGTCGGCCATCCGCAGCCAGCGCTCCGCCGACTCGTCGTTGCCGGAGTCGAAGATGACGACCCGGTAGTACCGGGCGGCGACCTGCATCAGCAGATCGAACTCGGCGGTGAGGATGCGCTGGTGCACAGCGAGGAGTTCGGGATTCGAGCGCAGCACGTCGTACCGATCGACCGGCTGGTGATGGACGTACCGAGCGATGTCGGAGACGCCGGCGCTCTGCGCCAGCAGATCGGATGCTGCCGGCAGCAGATCCTTGATCGTCGTGTCGTATCGTCCTGCCTCGGTACGCCAGCCGAGCGTGCCTCGGGTGTCGTTGTTGTCCCACGCGAGGACATTGCCGCCGCCGTAGCGGCCGAACACAGCGGCGAGCATCGCGGTGGTCATCGTCTTGCCGACGCCGCCCTTGCCATTCGCGATCGCGATGGTCCGGCATCCGGCCCACTGCTGCGAGACCTCGCGCTCGTCGTCTCGCCGCCTCAGCTCGGCGGGAGAAGGACCGAAACCCAGCCGAGCGAAGAACGCACGCCAACCCCCGCTCTTCGGATCGACGGCGGACGAGGTGTCGATGAAGCTCGGGCGCGAGGGAGGCTCCGGGGCGCGGTGGTTGCGAAGCGGTTCGCGCCCCGGAGCTTCGGTGTTCACCTCCCTTCCCTGTTGCGATGGGCTGTTAATGTGGGCGGCGATCGTCCCAGGTCCGGGCACGCTCGCCGCAGCCGTGACGAGCGTGCCGTTGGCGTCGATCCGCAGGTGATGCTCGCCCCGATCGCCGGTGGTGACGAGCTCGACGGGCTGACCGGTGCGCCGGGCCTCATCGACGGCACGACGGACGATCATCTGCCGGATGTCGTCGGCGGGAGTCGCCGAGAGCGGCTCGACGAGCCCCTCCGGCGTGGTGAACGTGGCCGTCGGTCCGGTGACCGTGGCGTACGCGCGCAGCGTGGTGTCGAGACTCATTGCGGTGTCTCCTTCCAGGTCGGTGATAGCCAGCCGTCGAGGCTGGTGTCGGTGGGGGAGTCGTCTGGCCAGAAGCGGTCGAGTTCGTCCGGGTCGAACAGGTACGGCTTCCCGTCGCCTTCGTCGTTCTGCTCGAGCGCGCTGTCGGTCGCGAACAGCTCGTACTCCCAGTCGGTCGACGTCGCGAAGCAGTCGACGACGTACGCGTACTGGCCGACGTAGGCGAGAAAGACGCCCATCCGGAGCCGGCGCGCGTCCTCGACGTGAGTCGCGGGGATGTTGAGGCGATCGCGGAGTGCGGCGGCCTCCTGATGGTTCGCGCGGAAGATGAACTTGTTCTCGATGTCGCCGACGATCGAGTACGCGAGGTTGCGCTCCCTCGAGTCCGCGTCGCCCACGGCATCCAGGTCGCCCATCTTGTGGAGGATCACGATGTTGCTGATGCCGTAGTGGCGTGACAGCTTCAGCCACTGCTGGAACATCTGCAGCGCCGCGAGTGAGGTCATGTCGCGCCAGCCCTCCTCACGGATGAGGTAGCGGGTGCGCTTGGCCGACCGATCCGACACCACAGCCTGAATCCAGGCCGTCGTGCACACCTGGGTGAGCTGGGCGACGAGCTCGCTGCGGGAGAAGAGCTCGCTCGTGTCGACGACGACGATCGGTGCATCCGCGTCGAACGCCACCGTCGACTCGTCTTCGAACAGCCCCGAGAGGTCACCGTCGACGAACCGGCGCAGGACGAACCGCGGCTGCACGGCACCGTCCGACATGCGGAAGTCGGTGCCGGCATCCTCGACGATCGCCCCGAGGTGCTCGTAGACGTTGCGGAGCGTGGGGCGGTCGCCAGTGGACCGGATGCTGCGCTCGAGCGCCTCGTGCAGTGCTGCGTGCTCGACGGCGGTGAGCTTCGTCGAGCCCAGCGCCATCTCGACGAGCGAGACGAGGGTCGTGATGCGGCGCTGACGCACCATCTTCTCGTCTTGGTGATCGTCAGCATCTGCTCGCCGCGGGCCCCGGTCGAGCGGGTTGAGGCGCGCGGTGCTGCCGCCGCCGATGCGGATGACGACGCCATCGGGGATCGCCTCGGCGACCGTCACCCACTCGCCCTTCGGGTCGGAGGGGACGACTGCCTGGTGCCCGAACGCGAGGGAACGTGTCACCAGGGTCTTGATCGTCGCGGACTTGCCTGCGCGGTACGCCCCGAGCACGAGCACGTTCGTGGAGAGCGTCTGGCGGTCGGTCTTGTTGGCGTACGCCTCCCACGGCGAGAAGTGGAAGAGCGCGTCGGCGTTGAGGTCGACGCCCAGAATCGGTCCGTGGTGCCCGAGTCCGGCATCCGCCACGAAGGGGTAGATGCCCGCGATCTGTCGCGACGTCGCCTGATGGGCGGGGATGCTCGGGCGCGCGAGGTTCCAGTACCCACCTTCGGCGAGGCCAGGGCCGAACGGGCCGGACACCGCAGCCTCGGGGAGCGCGCGCTCACGGCGGCGCTTCTTCGGCGGGCGCTCCTCGTGAGCATCGCGCGCGACCTGCCGGCGCATCGCGCCACGGTCGCGCTTGGACAGATCGCCCGGTTCGAAGAAGAGGACGCGGCGGGCCATCACTTCATCCCCAGCCCGATGGGAAGCACGTTGACCATCAGCGCCTCCGCCTGCTGGCAGTAGAGGATCTGCGGCTCCATGCCAGACCGCGCGAGCGCATTGCGCATGCCTGCGATCGCCTGATCCAGCAACTCCTCGCTGCGGGCGCTCACCGTGAGATACGCGCCGTACCGGAACTCGCCGTGGCCGGCCACGATCTCCTCTTCCTGCCGTTCGAGCGCGTCCCAGTCCGCGGCATCGGCGGCCGAGCCATCGACTCCTCGCTTCGCGCGAAGCCGTTCGTTGCCCCGCCAGACCTTCTTGTCGTCCTCGATGCGGCGCATCGCCTTCTTGACCGAGACCGGCGTCAGGACGATCGACATGATGTGCGTGATCGCCTCGCCGGTGGCCGGCATCCGGGCGAAGACGATCGGCTCGACGAACCCGACTGCGGTGTCCGATCGCGGCCACTCTTGAATCCAGAGAGTCGTGTGTACGCCCGAGTCCGTGTAGACGACGCTGTTCTTGCCGCGCGGCTCCTCGAGGTACATCGGCCCGATCGCTACCGGATCGACACCGACGTGGGCATCGTCGCGGTTCTGCACGTTCGCCGCGAACTCGGGGTCGAAGCCCACACGAGCGAGCGCCGCGACGTCGCGGGTTGTCAGCCATCGCCTGACGCTGATCCGCGCGGCGCTCAGAGCGTCGGCGAGGTTGCGGGCCTCGAGCGCGGCAAGAGCCTTGACCGCGTCCTCGCCGCCGCCGAGCGACTTCAGCTGAGGCCCGAGCGCGATCAGGTCGAGGGTGAAGGTCAGGTAATTGCGGTGCGAGACCGCGTACCGTTCGGACTTGTCCATCACGGCGTCGTAGTTGTGGGCGACGGGGGAGTCGCCGTTGAGCGTCCGCTTCAGTGTGACCGATTGGTAGTAGTCGCGAGCGGGTCGGATCGTGGTCGGAATCGTGCGCTCCTGCAGCACCGCGCGCTTGATACCGGGGCGCTGCGTGAACGACGCGAGCACCGGAGCCCACTGCTGTGTGAGGTCGAAGCGCTCCGGGTCGTCCTTCATAAGGAAGCCCTGCACCTCGACCTCGGCGGTCACCGACACCGACCGGTCGTGCGGGTTGTAGACGCACGCGACGTCGTCCACGTCCCACAGCTGGATGGATGCGCGGATGCCGGGCAGGTTGAGTGTGCCGGCGAGGTGAGCTCGCTCGGGGCGGTAGACCTGCCGCGTCGCACCGGTCGTGTGGCGCAACTGCTTCATGTACCAGAGCCCGACCTGCCGCGGAGCGGAGTCGCCATGCACCGTGACGAACGCGAAGATGCCGATCGGCAGGTATAGGGGTGCGGCGTACAGCAGTCCAGGCGGGCCGAAGCGGTTGACCCCGATCAGCACGATGATCGCGGCCGCGGTGAGGCAGGTGAGCTGCCAGCCGTCCATGCCCATCACGACGCCCTGCCTCGAGCGGCGCGGCAGACGGACGGGTCGGGCGAGGTCCTGAGTCGACATCATGCGGTCCTCTCAGTTCGAGGGCGAGGGGGCGACGAGGGAGACGGCGACGGCGATGGCGCGGATGACGGTCCTGGCCGCGACGAGGGTCGAGATGCCGGAGGGGAGCTGGCGGACGACGGCGCCGGAGCACCCGCGCCGGACGGGTTGGCTGCGGGCGAGGGGCCCGAACCACCGGGCGAGCCGGGGGAGCCGCTGGGGCCGGTTGGTCCCCGCGGTGGGCGACCTGGCGTGGAGCCGCCGCCTCCACTCGCACCCGATGGGCCGGCCGCTCCCGGCGCGCCCGGTCGCGCGGAGCGCGCCGGCACGCCAGCGGGCGATGAGCCGGCGCGGCTGGGGATGCGCGATACCGATCGGGCGGCGCCCGTCGCCGCGTGCCCGGCCCGCGAGCCGACCGCTGAGCCCACCGAGTCGGCGGCGACTGCGCCGACGAAGCTGAAGAGTCCGAACACCGCGAAGGGTGCGAACGCGACGAGCACCAGGCCGATGAGCAGCGGCCACGACTGGGGATCCCAGATTGTCTTCACCCCGGCGAGGCCGTTGATGATGAGGGTGACGAACCCAATGGTCAGGGGCCCGGTGAGAAGCAGCACCACGACCGCCGACACATATCGGACGACCCACTGCGGTCCGACGGCGCGCGCGGGATACAGCATCCACGCGATCGGGCCCACCGCGATCAGCGCCGCCAGCACGATGTTGCGGAACGCGAACACCAGCATGAGGAGCAGCATCCCGAGCATCAACAGGGTGTGGATGACGAACGCGAAGAAGTAGTTCGCCTGCCCGCCGGCCCACATGACCGACTGCAGGGTCGCGAAGAGCCCGTCGGCACCGTCGCGGTTCATGACGTACCAGGTGAGGTCATCGACGGCGTTGAGCAGGTGACCCGTCGCCCACAGCGTGATCGCCGTGGCGGGCACCGCGATGAAGCTGCGCACGAGAGCTTCAACGAGCTCCGCGCGGTCGCCCGAGACGATCGCCGCGGCAACCGCCCACACCATCGCGCCGAATAGCACGGCGAGGATCGCCCACTGCCAGAACGACCACTCGTTCGTCGCGGCCGTCCACAGGAGCGAGGTCGTGTCAAAGCGCATGTTCTGCGCGACGGCGAACATCATCGAGGTCGCTGACAGCGCCATGCCGCGGCCGGCGTTCTCGAACGTCACGCACACGACGTCGCCGAGCGAGCATCCGTACTCGACGAGCAGCGGCTTGCCGCCGCTCGTCTTGATCACCGAGACATGCGACTCATCGGTCGTGCAAACCGTCGCCTTCGCTCCGTCGACGAACACATTGATGAAGCACTGCTGCGGCTTGATGTCTGCCGTGTTCTGAGGCGTGCACGTGATCTGCGCGTCGACGCGGAAGCAGTCGACGGGGTACGCGGGGGACGACCACGGCTCGCCCGTCACCGGCGTCGCGTTCGCCGCAGCCGGTGCGATGTTGACCGATGCCGTCGCTGCGCTCGCCGGAGTCAGCGCCGTCAGGGTCAGGCCGAACCCGACCACCGCGCCGACGAGCAGCGAGCGCAGGATGCGCATCAGAACCCGAAGTCGAAGTTGACGAACCACTGGAACAGTCCGCTCGCGGCTCCGAGGACGGCGGCGGCGATAAAGATCCAGAGGATGTTCTCACCGGCCCACGTGCGCATGCGATCCGAGGCGAGGCCGCGGAAGGCGAGTGATGCGCCGGCGATGATCAGCATGATCAGCACCACGATCATCGCGCCCGCGAGGATGTACGAGGCGACGACCTGGAAGCCGGCGAAGAAGGGCGCCGAGAAGTCCGGTTCGATGTCGGGGATGTCGACCTCGGCCGGCACTGTCAGTAGGTATCGCATGGTGTTCTCCTTCGGTGCATCACTTGAGCGGAAGGCCTAGAGCGGCCATGAACGGTTGAGGGTCGATGGCAGCGCCGTCCTGCTGTACCTCGTAGTGCAGGTGACAGCCGAATGAGCGGCCCGTATTGCCTTCGGCGCCGAGCGCCGTTCCGGCTTCGACGGCATCACCGACCGATACGCGGATCGAGCCCCACTGCATGTGCCCGTAGAGCGTGACGAGGCCGCCGCCATGGTCGATGCGGACCGTGTTCCCCCAGCCGTAGAACGAACCCGCAGTGATGATCCGGCCGGGGCCGGCGGCGTAGATCGTCGCGCCGCAGCCCTGAGCCATGTCGTAGCCCTGGTGGTTGGTCGAGCAGTAGCTGCATCCGACCACCGGGTTGTACCCGAACCCGCGACCCTTCGAGTAACCGCCGGCGAGCGGGTATCCCCAGTCGCCGTTCGCGACCGGCGCCGCCTGTGTCTCGACCTCCTGAGTGACCTGCTCGCCCGCCACCGCGAACGGAATCGCGATAAGCGGGGTCAGCAGCATCCCGCCGACGAGCGCGACGAAGAGGAGAACACCGATCGCGATCCTCCGCCCGATCCTCGTGTTCGCGAGGGCTGCTGCGGCGGCGACCGGGGCTCCCATGTCAGGGCTCCAATGACCCCGAGAAGTAGCGGACGACTTTGCAGTCACCTTCCTGTTGTGTTGTGTCCGGCGTCGGGACCGAACCCTCGCCGCACAGGACCTGGACGCTCACGCGGACCGTGTCGTCGTAGGACGTCTCGCCGCCGGTGCCGTCGGAGCGCGTGTAGGTCAGCACGACGTCGGCCGTGCCGATGCGCATGTCGCCCGAGGCGTCATCGGGCACCTCGGCGAACTCGACGTCGCCGGTGACCGCGGCGGTGACGCGGCCGTCCTCGTTCGCGAGCGAGTCCCACTCCGCTTCGGGGAGCACGACGCCCTGGCGCAGCTCGAGCTGCGACGCCTGCATGTCGGACGCGCGGTCCTTTTCCGAGGTGTAGCGGATGTCGGGCGTGAACCACGTATCGAGATAGGTGAGCCACTCGGCCCGGGTACTCAACTGCGTGTCGAACGTGGATGCCGCTGCCAGCGTCGCCCGGACATAGGTCTCGGCATCCGTCGTGATCGGCTCTGGCACCCAGCCCTTGTCGGCGACGGATGCGTCGACGAACTCGTCCGTCGACGGCTCGGTGGGCTCGGTCGTCGGTGTGGAGTCCGGGGGAGTGGTCTCCTCAGGAGCGGGCGTCCCGCCGCCCGAGAAGAGCGACGCGAGGATGATCGCCAGGATGCCGATGAGCAGCACCGCTCCGCCGACAATCGCCCACACGATGCCGCGCGTGCGCCGGGTGTTCCGTGGAGTAGTCATCGGCAGCCGTCACCTGCCCGAGCGGTGAGCGTGCCGTGAAGCGCCCGCGACTCCGCACCCGATCGGGCGGCGTTGAGAGGGGTCGCTTCGCTTGACATGAGGGAAGCATATAGCCGTACACTCCATTTGTGAAGCATTTTTTGAATCCCTTCTGTGGACGACGGCGGGGCGGTGCGCCAAACTGGGCTCGTGCCTCGCTACGCCCGCCCCGCGAACAGTGATTACGCGGAGGATCCCATCAACGCGCTCGGGAATGTCATGCAGGCGACCATCATCGGTCTTCTGCGGAAGAACCCTGGACTGACGCGTTCCGAGATCGCCGAGGCGATCGAGCTCCCGAAGATGACGATCGCCAATGGGCTCGAGAAGCTGCTCGATGCGGGGCTGATCCTCGCGGACCCGCCGCGTGACGTCGCCATCCGCGGTCAGCGAGTCCGCTACACCGTCGATGACGCGCAAGTGACCGAGATGGTGATGCGGCTCGAGCAGGTGCTGGGGGAGTTCTAGTCGACTGGCCGCCGGCTGCACCCTCGGTCGAGTCGCGCGGATCGCTTGTCTCGACATGTCGCACCTCCCTTGGGTCGCCGCCGCATCGCGGGATGCCGTTTGAGCATGCCCAACAGCGTGAGGCGTTCATGCTTGCACCTGTTGTCGCGCGAGCGCAACGATTGATTTGGGCATGCCCAACGAGTAGTTTGAGCATCCTCAATTGGGTCGTTGGGCATGCCCAACGAAGTCCCTTCCCTGCCCGAGGCGAAGGATGGTCGTGAAGACATGACGGAAGACGAGAGCAAGATGGCAGCAGAAGAACTGGCGAAGCGCCTTCGTCTGCTGCTCGACGTATCGATCGCGGAGTCCGGCGAGGAGCCGACGTATTCGCAGATCGCCGCGTTCCTTCAGACGCGGGGCGTCAGCCTGTCCCGGTCGCGGTGGACGTATATGGTCAACGGCCATCGCTTCGTGCAGGATCGCCCGCTGTTTGAGGGGCTCGCGGAGTACTTCGACGTGGATCCCGAATTTCTCGCTGGCGGCGCCGATGCGCCGATGCCGGCGAAGGTTGCCGCGCAGCTCGATCTCGTCCGAGCCATGCGAGCTGCGAAGGTCAAGTCCTACGCAGCGCGCACGTTGGGCGACATCTCTCCCGACGCGCTCCAGGCAATCACCCGATTCCTCGACAACGAATCGAACGAGGAGTCGGCCGCACGCGGTCCGCGGACGGTGATCACGGCCGACGGCTCTGGAGGGAAGTGACGGACACAGTGAAGGTCGCAATGCGTGCGCCGGAGGCGCTACAGGAACTCGAGCTCGGAGATTCCTTCTCATTCGATGAGCTGGTGAGCGCGGTGCAGCGCCGGCGCGGACGGCCGCTGCGGATCGTCGAGCTGGCTGACCTCAGTGACCGCGACGGGATCTGTGCTCTGTGGCTCGTCCGGGACACGGAGGACTTGGTCATCCACGCCCGGAGCGAGTCGACGCTTCACCGGCAGCAGTTCGTGCTGCACGAGCTGGCGCACATCATCCTCGACCACGGCCGCGACGACGCCGCGGATTGCGCCGACCCTCTCCTCCCCGATATCGCGCCGTCGACCCGGCGCCGTCTGCTTCGGCGACAAGACCTCGTCACAGCGGACGAGATCGCGGCCGAGTCGCTCGCAGATCACCTTGCCGCAGCCATCCGTGGGTCGGTGATGCACGAGTCGAGGTTCCTGGAGATCTTCGGGTGACCCAGATTCTCGTCTCCGCGCTACTGTGGCTGCTCGTTCTGAGCCTGCTCATCCTGCGACGCGGTCGCGCTGATCGAAGCATCCTGTGGTCGGCCCTGACCATTGCCGTGGCGATGACGCTCAACATCGATGGCCTCTACCGCTGGGCCGATCGCCTGCTCGGCGGCACCAACCTCGTCACACTGGTAGCCGATCTCGCGCTGATGCTGGGCATCTTCTTCCTCGGGCGAGCCGTGGCCAAGGCGACGGAGTTCCGGCCGGCGATCGTGCGGTTCGCCCTGGGTCGGACCGTCCTCGCGGTGGCACTGGTGTGCACGGTCCTCGCGTTCGTGTTCATCGAGCGCGGGGTAACGACCACGACGTTCATGCTGGACTACGGGGCGCAGCCCGCGGCTGCCGCCTATTCGATGACGCAGTTCGCGTACGACGGGATCGTGCTGACAGCGATGGCGGCGGTCACGACTCGGCAGATCCGCCGTGGCAGGGGAGCGGACCGTTTGCCGGCCGTCGCCCTCCTCATCGGAAGTGCGCTCGGTCTCGTGTTGGCCGCCGTCGTCATCGGGATGGACATCGCTCACCTTGCAGGCGACGTCCCGCTGATGCTCGGTCTTGGCACTGCGTACAGTCCGCTGTTCCTGTCGACGTTCCTCTTCCTCTGTCTGGGGCTGGCCAGCCAGCCGGCGATGCGTTGGCTTCGTGCCCGTGCTCGAGCCAACGCGATGCGCAGACTTGTCACGCAGACAACGCCGATCTGGCAGCGGGCGAACCTCGCTCGGCCAGGCATGAGCCAGCAGGACGCGGCTGGCTTCAGCGCGGCCGACGCGGAGACGCGGCTGCACCGGCAACTCGTCGAGATCCGGGACGCTGCTGTCGACCCACGCGTTGCGTTCGAATTGAGCGATGCTGAGAGTGTGATCGTTGATGCGGCTGAGGCACACCTCCTTGGGCGCGGTGCCGACACGAACGCAACCAGTGCCCAAGCTGCGACGGGTGCCACACCTTGAAAGCGGGTGCAGGGTTCATGGCGGCCGCGGGACTTGGCCTGGCGGTCGCGGCCGGCGCCGCGGGCCTCGGATTCGCGATAGCGCGCAAGCTCACGGCGCCGCTGTCGGGGCGGATCTTCAGCCTCACTATTCGGGACATCCTGCGGCGCGCGGATGGCGATGCAGTGGTCCTCGATCTGACTCCCGCGACAGCGGCACCGGGTATCTACAACCTCTGGCTCGAGGACGGTGGGTGGGTGCGCCTCGGCCGAGTCATTGATCAGGACGCCGCGACCGTGACACGACTGGTGGAATCCGCTGCGCCGAACGGCGCGCTACGTGTGGGCCGGCACGCGTCGTGGAGCGGAATCTACTATCGCGATCCTGAAGACGCTGGTCTCGAGGCGGAGGACGTGATCGTGGAGACGCCGGTCGGCCCTGCGCCGGCCTGGCTGATCCGCCCGGCCGGCAACGCGACGAACGACTGGGCGATCCACATCCATGGACTGGCTAGCCCCCGCGCGGGCACGCTCCGCGGAGTGAAAGTCGCGACTGACGTCGGTCTCGTCTCACTCGTCGTCACGTATCGCAATGACGGTGAAGGGCCGAGACTCGGATCGGGGCGCTCCACGCTCGGCGCGTCGGAAGCCGAAGACGTTCGTGCCGCGGTGAGGTTCGCGATCGCGCACGGAGCCGAGCGGATCGTGCTGTTCGGGTGGTCGATGGGCGGAGCGATCGCATTGCAGGTGGCCGCCGACCGCGAGTTCGATCACGTCATAGACCGGCTCATCCTCGACTCGCCCGTGCTTGATTGGCACGAGACGATCGCAGCGAACTGCGCCCGTGTTGGCCTTCCGCGACAGGTCGGCGTGCTTGCGTCCCCGTGGCTGCAATTGAATCTGCTTGCATGCGCTATCGGGTTGAGTTCATCCGTACCGCTGGACACCTTCAACTGGATCGCGCGGGCGCCGGCCCTCTCGGTCCCCGCGTTGGTAATCCACGGCACGGCCGACACATCGTCCCCGCCCGTGGCGGCTCGTCGACTCGCGCAACTGCGTCCCGACATGGTCCAACTGGAGACATTCCTAGCGGAACACACGCTCGCGTGGAATTCAGATCCGGAGCGGTGGGCGCGTCTGGCCAACGAGTGGCTCGCTGCGATGAGAGCTGCGTAGCCGCAGCGTGGGGTTATGAACACGCCGCGCGGGTGTACCTCGCGCGTTCGCTTGAGGTCCCGCCGCGGGGCTCTTCACCGGGCAGGGTATTTGGTGCGGCGACCGAAGCGGTGTGTGGCAGCTCTCGACGACCGCTTTTTGGGTGCAGAAGAGGGACCGCGTACCGTACGTGTCCCGTGTACGTGTCCCGACGTTTCCGTGAACTGGCCTTGCCTACACGCTTAGGCCAGATAGGGCTGTCCGCCTCTGCCAAGATCGTGGCTATGAGGTTGCTTCAGCGTCTGTTCGGCAAGACCGAGACGAAGCCCGAGGGACGTGCGCCAGTGCCTGTAGAGACTCGGGAGGAAGCGTCGCGGGACAATCGCGCGTTCCACGTCGACATCGAGATCGTTTCCGGCGGCGAACCCGACCTCGTCAAGCTGTCCGGCGCGACCACGTTCGCGAAGGAAGCCATCACACGCCTCGCCGAGCGCCATGGCGCGACCGACCGCGGCTGTCTGGAGCTGACCGGTATTCTGCAGCGCGAACCCCACAACAAGGTCGACCCATCGGCGGTCGCCGTACACGTCGAGGGGGAGCGGGTCGGGTACCTGCCCGGCTACGTCGCAGCGCGAGTCGACCTCTCTGCAGGTGGTGCGCGGGCGGTTGCTGTCCAGATCTTCACTGAGCTGCTACCAAAAGGGCTACGGGTGGAGGCCTGGGCGTGGCTCCCGGACACCGCGCCGGAGTGGAAGTGGTCGCCGACCAACCGACCGCCCCTGTCATCGGAAGCGAAGGTTGCGACACACCAGGCGAACATCGACAAGATGGTGGCCGACGCACTCGCTGGAGGTGGCTCGCGAGGTGCCTCCTTCGCGGAGGGCATGGTCAACGGCGTCCACTACCTGCAATTAGTTGAGCCGATCAAGCAGCTCAAGCGCGGGGGCCGGCTTGAAGATGCGCTGGTGCTCTGCACCGCGGCGATCCAGGGAGCCGAGGCCGCGCGTGAAGGCCGAGAACCCGCGCCGTGGTACACCGAACAGGCCGCAATCATCTACCGCAAGCTCGGGCGACGTGACGATGAGATCGCGGTGCTACAGCGCTGGCTGGCCGTGTGCCCGCCGGAACGCCGTCCGGGTAGCCGAATTATGGAGCGGCTCGACAAGCTAGCTGACTAAGCGCCCGCGGGCACCTATCGTTCACCTTGCGTCGATCGAGCGGTGCACGCAACGGCAGCGGCCCGCGACCGCTCGGGGATTGATGTGCGGGGCTGGGCAGCGTGTACGCCCTGGCGTGTGGCGTGGGTGTTCGGTCAGGATGGCGTCATGCAGTTCGCTGGAGTTCTTCCCGAGGATGCGCCTGACCCGCGGCTCGAACGTGAAGCGCGCCTGAAGGACATGCCGGTCCCGATTGTCGACCTCGTTCCTCAGCCATCGGTGGAGTTCGCGGACTTCGGTGTCTCCACCAGCCGTGGCGGTAGCGGCGTCGACGCGATGACCGTCAGCGTGTCGGCGACGCTGTGGCGAACCCGGCCGACAAGTCCGATCCGGTGAACCTCGCGGACCTCGACGAGGCTACGCGCCGTGCGATCGAGGAGGTTCCGCCCTGGCCGCGCCCGGCCTGGTTGGTCCAGTCAGTTGAACGGATGCGGTACCCGATGCTCTGGGAGGCGGTGCAGACGGCCTGGCGCCGTGAGGAGACCGAGTACAGCACTCTCGATTCGTTGCTGGTGCAGCACACGAACTACATCCTCATGAACCACTTCCGGGAGCAACTCGGGCTTGGTGTGCGGGACTGGTCGTCGCCCGCCCTTGCCTCTGTGCGGGTTGTGCGCCGCGGCGTCGATGTGTCGATCGATGGGGCCGTCATCTCGGGTTCGGAGATCGACACCGACCCATTCGTTTACGCAGTGGGTGCGAGACTCCCCAGCGGCGGCACCCTTACCGCCGTCATCCCGCGAGATCACCTGCCGTATCTCACACTTGCGTTCGTGCACCGCGCCCGCTGACTCCCACGTCATGCAGAGCGCCCGCAGTTCGAGCGAGCGCGTGCGCTGATGTACGCGCGGGGTCGGTTCGGCCCAGGTTTCCCTGGCCGGCGCGGATCGGCTCGCGTCGCTGTCAATCTCGCGCGTCGGCCGCTAGGAACTCGGGTCTGACTTCGGCGATGCCTTCGAGTTCCTTCTGCAGCAGTTGGAGGAGTTTGAAGCCGCGCGCCCGCCAGCCATCAGGGTTCGGGAGGGGCTGATCCTCAGCCCGGTCCAGCCATTCCTCGTTCCAGTCGAACAGGTCGCGACCCAGCTCCGGCGTGATCGGCAGGGACCCGTTGTCGAGACGATACTCGTCGGTGGAGCTCTCCCATAGCGGCCATCCGCTGACCCACTCCGGGAAGACACGGATCAGGCGAAGCCCGTTCGGAAGCAGTAGCGCCTGCCCTGTCCTGCTCTTCGCCATGAGGTACCGGTCCTGCATCTGCCGGCGGAGCTTTCACTCGCTCGCAGTCACCGGGCGATCGTTGTAGTCCATCCCCGACAACCAGACCAGACCCCGGCTACCGCGAGAGTCATCGTCGACGAGAGCCAGCGACCAGAGAAGCTCGTCGGCCTTGGACAGCGCCCGCGCCGACTCCAGGGCGTCCTCGATCGTCGCGTCGACGATGTCCACCACGGTCGTCGCGTTCCCCGGGCCTTCGAACACGAAGACACGGAAGCGGGGATCGCTCCGCTCCCAGGCCGAATCCCTTTCGTCCACATGTCCCGCGTCAAGTAGTTGGCAGGAGTTCTTCTCTTTCAAAGGTGGGGATGGTGGGGTCGGCCAGTCCCAGGTGCACCTCCATCGGCCGGTTCCAGGCGATCGCCTCGTGCGGGCGCTCGGTGTTGTACTCGGCGCGGTAGTCCTCTGCCCGCTCGATCAGCGTCAACGCGTCGGGGATCTCGTCGAGGCACAGCCGCTCGTACTTCAGCGTCCCGAACCCGCGTTCGCGTGACCCGTTCTGCCCGGGAGAGCGCACCCTTGTGCGGACATGTCGCAGCTCGGGGTGGCGCATGATGAACAGCTCGAAGTTCAGCGACCGGAACGGGCCGCCGTTGTCGGTGACGATCGTCAGCACCGGCAGCAGCTCACCGGTGTCGAGGTCGACCTGACATTCGTCGACGAGCGGGTGCCCGAACATCTGCTCGTAGTCGGCGAGGGCGAGTTCGATCGCGGCGATCGCGTCGTACTGGTTCGCGGTCGGCGAGACATGGAACGGATGCTCGAGCTTGGAGTACCAGTCCCGACATCCCGCGATCCGCCAGGTCCCGCCCTGGGTGGTTTCGAACTCGCTGAAGTCCAGCTGCCAGTCCTGGTTCGGGCCTGTCGGGTTCTTCGCGGAGTGCCGTCAGGAGCCCCTATCCCGAGTGACCCGTGGCACGTCTGGGTCCCCCAGGGGTCCCCGAGCATGCCGCGACTGCCGATCATCGCGATTCAACGGAGGATAGAGTGCGTCGCGAGCGAGGCCTATCGCTGAGGGATCTGCCAGATCAACCCGGAATTCCGCGGAATCACCCGGTGCGACTCGTCGCGGAACTGGTGAGCGGATTCACCTTCTCTCACCCTGCTAAGGTGGAGTCCCCTTACGGGGACCGAGGGTTCAAATCCCTCCGTCTCCGCCACGACCGACTGTCAGCTCGCGCAACGTGCACGCTATTCGGACAGTGCCTCGTCCACCCGGTCGGCGCGGTTCAGAAGCGAGGCGACGCAATGACCTTCGAGCACATCGTCGATCGTCATTGGCGCACGCGACGTCAGGCTTCCGACATGCACCCGAGCCGGCTGCAGAGGGGTGATGTCTGATCCGCCGGTGAGCGTCGCGTGCTACGACTCCAGTGCGTGGGGGCCCTGTCACGCGCGCGGTGAGCGCCGCGGCCTGTCGTCATCGCGGCGGGGCCGGCGTCCCGGGCCGCCCGTGTCGAGTCGGAGTTCGATGAGCCTGCCCGAGATGCGAGTGCTCTCGAGTCTGCTGAGCGTCTCGCGGGACAGATCGGCGGGGAGCTCGACGAGGGAGAAGTCCGGTCGGATCTGAATGGCCCCGAAGTCGTCGCGCTTGAGGCCGCCCTCGTTGGCCAGCGCGCCGACGATCTGGCGCGGCTCGACACGGTGGCGTTTTCCGACGGCGATGCGATAGGTCGCCATCCCCTCCCGTGCGGGGCGAGGCCGTCGTTCGGCGCCGCCCTGCTCGCCGTCCCCACGCCCCGGACGCTCTCCGCGCTCGCGGCGCGCGGGTTCGGGATCGGGCTCGAGCAGCAGCGGCGACTCGCCCTGGGCGACCACCGCGAGGGCAGCCGCGACATCCACCTCGGGCACGTCGTTGTGACGGACGTAGTGGGCGACGATGTCGCGGAAGCGTGCGATGCGTTCGGTCTCGCCGAGGGCTGCCGTGATGCGGTCGTCGAACCGGGCCAGTCGCGTCACGTTGACCTCGTCGACGCTCGGGAGCGGAATCTCGGTCAGCGACTGACGCGTGGCACGCTCGATCGCACGCACGAGCCCGCGCTCGCGCGGGGTGACGAAGCTGATCGCGTCGCCTGACCGCCCGGCCCGCCCGGTGCGTCCGATGCGATGCACGTACGACTCGGTGTCGGTGGGGATGTCGAAGTTCACGACGTGCGAGATGCGCTCGACGTCGAGGCCGCGGGCGGCCACGTCGGTCGCGACGAGGATGTCGAGCTTGCCCGACTTCAGCTGGTTGATGGTCTTCTCGCGGACGGGCTGGGCGACGTCCCCGTTGATCGCCGCCGCCGAGTAGCCGCGCGCTCGAAGCTTCTCGGCGATCTCCTCGGTCACGCTCTTCGTGCGACCGAAGACGATCAACCCGTCGAAGTTCTCCGTCTCGAGGATGCGGGTGAGAGCGTCCATCTTCTGCTGGAACGACACGATGAGGTAGCGCTGGGTGATCGTCGACGACGTCGTCGTCTTGGTCTTGATCGTGATCTCTTCGGGGTCGTGCAGGTATTGCTGCGAGATGCGCCGGATGGCGGCGGGCATCGTCGCCGAGAAGAGGGCCACCTGCTTCGAGTCGGGCGTGTCGGCGAGGATCGTCTCGACGTCTTCGGCGAAGCCCATCTTCAGCATCTCGTCGGCCTCGTCGAGCACGAGGTACTTCAGCTCGCTCAGGTCGAGCGTCCCCTTGTCGAGGTGGTCCATGATGCGCCCGGGGGTTCCGACGATGATGTGCACGCCCCGCCGGAGGGCCGACAGCTGCACACCGTAGCCCTGGCCGCCGTAGACGGGCAGCACGTGCACACCGCGCCGGTGCGATGCGTACTTCTCGAACGCCTCGCACACCTGCAGCGCGAGCTCACGCGTGGGAGCGAGCACCAGGGCCTGCGGTGTCTTCTGCGACACGTCGAGTCGATCCAGAATCGGCAGTGCGAATGCGGCGGTCTTGCCCGTCCCCGTCTGTGCGAGCCCGACCACGTCGCGGCCCGCGAGAAGGGTGGGGATCGTCGCCGCCTGGATCGCCGACGGCGTCTCGTAGCCGACGTCGCGCAGCCCCGCGAGCATCGCATCACCGAGCCCCAGGTCGGCGAAGGTCATCGAGGCGGACTCCTTCGGAGCCTCTTCCTCGATCGGGGCGTCGGGCGTGGTCACCCTTCAGAGTATTGCGGACTCTCCTCGCCCCGGCAGGGTCCCACCCGCACGATCCCCTTCTCGGACGGCGACCTGACGCTGCGTGATCAGTCCGTGACCCACGAACGGGGCCACCACCGCCATGATGAGCCGTATGACAGACCAGGGCGACTCTTCCGAACTGGCGGCGCTCAGAGACCGCGTCCGCGCGCTGGAGAACGAGAACTCCGCACTCGCGGCCGCGGCGAAGCCGGTCCGTGCGGCCGAGGGGTCGCGGTGGCGGGCCGTCGCGTCCGCCCTCCTCATCGTCGTCGCCTCTCTCCTCCTCCCGGTGACGATCGTCGCCGCGTGGGCCCGGATCCAGCTGGTGGACGAGGATGCTTTCGTGCAGACCCTCGCGCCGCTGGTCGACGACCCCGCGGTCCAGCAGCTCATCATCGACGAGACGCTCGACGCCATCGGCGAGCAGGTCGACTTCGAGGCGTTGACGGCGGATGTCTTCGAGGGCATCGCGGACCTCGGCCTCCCGCCGCGGGCCGAGGCGGCGCTCGGGGTGCTTCAGGCGCCGGCGGCGAGCGGGCTGGAGAGTCTGGTCGCGGGAGCGGTGACGACGGTCGTCGAGTCGGATGCCTTCTCGGACGTGTGGGCGACCGCGACGCGGGCCGCACACCGGGCGCTGACGGTCTCTGCCACCTCCGATGGCGGGGGCGTGGTCGTCCGCACCGACGACGGCGTAGGAATTCAGCTCGGAGCGGTCGTCGAGCGCGTCCAGCAGGTGCTCTCGACCGGGATGTCGCGATCGCCCAGCTGATCCCCGAGGTGGACCGGGTGATCATCGTCGGCGAGGGGCAGGGGCTGGAAGCCGTTCGTCTCGGATACGCCCTGGCCGTGACGGTGGGGACGTGGCTGCCGATCGTGACCCTCGCCGTGGCGGCGGGCGGCATCGTGCTCGCCCGCCGGCGCAGCACAGCGATCATCGGCGTCGGGATCGGCTTCGCGCTCGGAGCGGGAAGCCTGGCGGTGTCGTTCCTCGTCGGACGTGCCGCCGTCGGGATCGTCGCCGAACGCCTCGACCTCTCTCCCTCGGCACTGGAGGTGATCTACGGACGCTTCGTCGACGCGATGACCGAGACCGCGGTCGTCTTCACTCTGATCGGCGTGCTCCTCATCGTCGCGGGCTGGCTCGCCGGACGCTCGACCTCTGCGGTCCGTGTGCGGGGCAGCATCCACGGCCTCGATTCCGCCGCGAGACGCGGCCTTCAGGAACGAGGACTGAACACCGGGGGATTCGGGTCGTGGCTCGCCGAGCGGAGGAGGCTCGTCCGGGGCATCGTCGCCGTCCTCGCCGTCATCTGGCTGTTCCTTATCCGACCGATCGGACTCGGTGACGTCTTCCTCGTCGTGGTGACCGCGCTCGTCGTCGCGTGGATCCTGGAGCTTCTTCAGCGCCGGCCGGAGGAGGAGCCGCCGGCCGACGGCGATGCGCCGGATTCTTCACTCGCAGGCGTCGCCGACGCGCCTGCAGCCTCGTCGTCTCGCTGATCAGGCCCCTGCCGTCGCCGACAGGGTCACGCCGTTCACCCGCAGGATCTCCTCCTGGTACGGCGCGATGACGGTGCCCGAGATCCGGCAGTCGAGCACGAGGAAGCGGCGCTCGTCTGCGGGTGTCGCCGCCCACGAGGCGAGGCGGTCGAGGTCGTCCATCCGCTCGACGACGACACCCTCCGCCCCCACTCCGGAGGCGAGCGCGGCGAAGTCGACCTGAGGGATGAGCATCGGCCCGCGGGCGAGGCCCTTCAGCCCGTACAGGTTGATCTCCGCCCCGTAGGCGGCGTCGTTCCAGACCACGGCGAGGCCGCGGCCCTGCGCGACCCGCACGGCGGACTCGAGGTCGGCGAGGGCCATCAGGCCGCCGCCGTCGCCGGTGGTGAGGACGACGGTGGCCTCCGGATGCGCGAGCGCGGCGCCCGGCACGGAGGGCCAGCCGAGGCCGATCGACTGGTAGGCCGTGCCGACCATCATCATCCGATCCGGTGAGGCGACCGGCCAGTACATGTTCGCCCAGCCGATGAAGTGCCCGCCGTCGGAGACGACGACCCGATCGGCGGGCAGGAGCTCGCCGATGCGGGCGGCGACCGAGCGCGGGTCGAGCCGGCTGTCGGGAGCGACGCCGTCGCCCTCGTCGTACCGGCGCAGCGGCGCGAGATCGACCGACTCGCGCCAGCCGCTCGGCGAACCGCCGAGCCGGGCGAGCTCGGCGACGAGCTCCTCGGCGACGAGCCCCGCGTCTGCCCGGACGTAGCCGCCGACATGCGGATGGGTGGCCGTGGGTGCGAGGTCGACCTGGAAGATGCGGGCGCCCGGCGCGAAGAGTTCGCCGAACCGCATCGTGAACTGGTTGAGCGACGCGCCGAACACGACGGCCACATCGGCCTCGCGCACGAGCTCCATCGCGCCTTCGGCGCCGAAGCCCCCGGTCACGCCGAGGTCGTGCTCGCCACGGGGGAAGATCCCGCGGGCCAGGGACGAGCTGGCGGTGATCGCCCCGGTCGCGTCGGCCAGAGCGCCGAGCGCCTCGGCTGCGCCGGCGATCCAGGCGCCGCGACCGGCCAGCAGGAGGGGGCGCTCGGCGTCGCGGAGCGCTTGGGCGATGTCGCGGACGGCGGCTCGGGCGAAAGCGCTGGCCGGTGCCTGCGGCTCGGGCAGGCGCGGCGTCGGTGCATCGGGCACGGGGCCCGCCTCACGCGTCACGACGTCGTAGGGGATGGCCAGCACCACGGGCACCCGGTAGGTCAGCGCGTGCTCGATCGCGATCACGGTGGTGGCGGCGGCATCGGCCCGACCCACGGTGTAGGTGCGGACGCCGACCCCGGCCGCCAGTGCGATCTGGTCGACGTCCCAGGCCCGGGGGCCCGACGTGGGAGCGTCTCCGACGACCAGCACGAGCGGCACGCGTGCCTGGGCGGCCTCGGCCAGGGGCGTGAGGGTGTTGGTGAAACCGGCGCCGTACGTGGCGGTGGCGGCGGCCAATCGTCCGGACGCGCGGTGGTAGGCATCGGCGGCGACGACGGCACCGGCCTCGTGACGGACCGCCGTGAAGGTCGTGGCACCCTCGCGCTCGAGCGCGTCGAGGAAGTAGGCGTTGCCGTTGCCCATCACCCCGAAGACATGCTCGATGTGGCGGGCGAGGGTGGCGGCGACGTGTGCGGAGACGGTGGGCATGACAGAGCCTTTCGGCCCTCACGAGGGTGAGGACGACGTACGGATGCGGGAACCGTATGTGTCTCACACGTGCTGCGCACGGCTGCGTGCCCTTTTTTCGAGCACCGGCCCGATCGTGCGGGTCGGACGGTCAGATCATATACGGAGTGGATGTCGCCGACCAGGCGGGGCCACGCTGTCGGCGTCAGTAGCTCGAGCGGTCGGGCTCCGCGGTATCCGCAGGCGACCACCGCGACGCGAGGGCCTCGGACGTGCGGGCGAGGATCGCCACATCGGCGGCCACGAGCACGAAGGTGGCGCCCCGGTCGACGTAGGCCTGCGCGGCCTCGGGGTCGAAGGCGTTGACTCCGACCGGCCTTCCCGCCGCCCGGACCGCGGCGAACGCACGATGCACGGCAGCGATGACCTCGGGATGCGTCTGCTGCCCGAGCAGCCCGAGCGAGGCGGCGAGATCGCTCGGTCCGACGAACACGCCGTCGACGCCGTCCACGGCGGCGATCTCTCCGGCGGACGCCACCCCCACCACCGTCTCGACCTGGACGAAGAGCGACACGTGCTCGTCGGCGCCGGTGAGGTAGCCGTCGACCCGGTTCCACCGGGCGGAGCGCCCCAGCGCCGACCCGACACCGCGCTGTCCGCGCGGGGGGTAGCGGACGGCCGCTACCGCCGCTTCGGCGTCAGCCGCCGACGAGACCATCGGCACGAGGATGTTCTGCGCACCGAGGTCGAGCACCTGCTTGAGGACGACCGGGTCGTTGCTCGGCACGCGGACGACGGGGGTGATGGGGTAGGCGGCGACGGCCTGCAGCTGTCCGAGCACCGACTCCAGACCGTTCGGGGCGTGCTCCATGTCGATGAGCATCCAGTCCAGGCCCGATCCTGCGCAGATCTCGGCCACGAGGGGTGAGCCCGAGCACACCCACATCCCTGCGAGAGGTCGATCGGATGCCGCGAGCGCGGCGCGCAAGGTCGGACTCAGACGAAGCGGCATGTGATCTTTCCCATCGGTCCGTAATCGCACAGCACCTCGTCGCCGGCTGCCACCCACATAGGCCGGGTGAACGATCCGGCGAGGATGATCTCTCCCGCCTCCAGGCGCGCGCCGTGCTGGTGGAACTTGTTCGCAAGCCACGCGACGCCGGTGGCGGGATGCCCGAGCACGCCGGCGGCGACGCCGGTCTCGACGATCTCGCCGTTTCGCGAGAGCACCCCGGGCACCCACCGCAGGTCGATCTCATCGGGGCGCTTGTGCACGTCGCCGAGCACCATCGCCCCGTAGGCGGCGTTGTCCGAGATCGTGTCGACGATCGTCCGGCCCTCCAGCTCGATGTGGGAGTTCAGTACCTCGAGGGCGGGGACGGCGTAGTCGATCGCGGCGAGCGCGTCGTCGAGCGTGCAGTCGGGCCCTTCCAGCGACCGGCCGAGGACGAAGGCGAGCTCGACCTCGATGCGCACGTTGGAGAACCGGGAGGCGTCGATCTCGTCGCCCGATCGGTAGACGGTGTCGTCGAACATGACACCGTAGTCGGGTTCGCTGATGCCTGTCGCCTCCTGCATCGCCTTGGAGGTGAGACCGATCTTGCGACCGACGAGCCGGCGCCCTTCGGCGATGTTGCGATCCCGCCACACGCCCTGGATCGCGTAGGAGTCCTCGACGGTGGCGTCGGGATAGCGTGCAGTGATCCGGGGGATCACGCCGTTCGTGCGGTCGGCCTCGGCGAGCTCCGCGGCGATCGTCGCGATGGTGTCAGCAGGCAGCATCCGGTGTCCTCCTCTCGCTCAGAGCTGGTTGCCGAGCTTGAACTCGCCGTCGCTCCGCTCCGGCGCCCGGGTGTACGAGAACCCGTCGGCCCCGATGGTCACCGCCATCTCGCTGGAGTCGGTGCGGGCGAGCACCGGCTGGGGATTGCCGTCGAGGTCGAGCACGAGCGAGGCCTCGGTGTACCAGGACGGCACGACGGGGTTCCCCCACCAGTCTCGACGCTGGTTGTCGTGCACGTCCCAGGTGATCACGGGGTTGTCGGGGTCGCCGGTGTAGTAGTCCTGCGTGTAGACCTCGACGCGGTGCCCGTCGGGGTCGCGCAGGTAGAGGTAGAAGGCGTTGGAGACCCCGTGACGGCCGGGCCCGCGCTCGATCGCGTCTGAGCGGCGAAGTGCCCCCAGCTTGTCGCAGATCGCCAGGATGTTGTGCTTCTCGTGCGTGGCGAAGCAGACGTGGTGCATGCGCGGGCCGTCGCCGCCGGTCATCGCCGTGTCGTGAACCGTGGGCTTGCGGCGCATCCACGCGGCATAGACCGTGCCCTCCTCGTCCTGGATGTCCTCGGTCACGCGGAAGCCCAGCGACTGCATGAAGTTCACCGCCCGCGGCACGTCGGGGGTCACCTGGTTGAAGTGGTCCAGCCGCACCAGCTCGCCGGGGCTGTACAGGTCGTACCGCCACGACAGCCGCTCGACGTGCTCGGTGGCGAAGAAGAACTCGTACGGGAACCCGAGCGGGTCGACCACTCGGACCGAATCGCCGATGCCCGTGGTGAACCCGTTCGGCTCGCGCCGCACCTCGCACCCGAGCTCGGTGTAGAACGCCACCGCCCTGTCGAGGTCTTCGGCCGAGCGCACGCGGTACGAGAATGCGGCGACGGCCGCGATCGGGCCCTGGCGCAGCACGAGGTTGTGGTGGATGAACTCCTCGGTCGAGCGGAGGTAGATCACCTCGTCGTCCTCCTCGGTGACGTGCAGACCGAGCACGTCGACGTAGAACTCCCGCGAGGCCGCGAGGTCGGTGACGACGAGTTCCATGTACGCGCAGCGGAGGATGTCGGGCGCCGGGGCGGTCGGGGTGGGGATCGGGTTCGCCGACTGGATCGGCGCCTCCTGGCTCACCCAGAAGCCGGAGGAGGTCGGGGTCATCGTGTCGCGGTGGCTCATGTCAGTCCTCCTTGCCGAACGTGGGGTTGTGCACCGCGCCGAGCGTGATGTGCACGGCCTGCTGGTCGGTATAGAAGTCGATCGACCGGTAGCCGCCCTCGTGACCCAGGCCAGAGGCCTTCACGCCGCCGAAGGGGGTGCGGAGGTCGCGGACGTTGTTGGAATTCAGCCACACCATGCCCGCCTCGATGGACTGCGCGAAATTGTGGGCGCGCTTCAGGTCGTTCGTCCAGACGTACGCCGCCAGTCCGTACTTCACACCGTTCGCGAGCTCGAGCGCCTCTTCCTCGGTGTCGAAGGGGGTGATCGCGACGACCGGGCCGAAGATCTCCTCCTGGAAGATCCGCGCGTCGGGTGCGACATCGGCGAACACCGTCGGCTCGACGAAGTTGCCGGTCTCAAACCCATCGGGGCGGCCCCCGCCGGCCACGAGGCGTCCCTCGGACTTCCCGATCTCGATGTAGCTCATCACCTTCTCGAAGTGCTCGGGGTGCACGAGCGCGCCGACCTCGGTGGCGGGATCGTGCGGATAGCCGACCCGGACCCGCTTCGCCTGGGCGGCGTACCGCTCGACGAAGTCGTCATAGACCTCGCGCTGCACGAGGATGCGGCTCCCCGCCGTGCAGCGCTCGCCGTTGAGCGAGAAGACCCCGAAGATCGTCGCATCGATCGCCGCGGCGAGGTCGGCGTCGGCGAAGACGACCGCCGGCGACTTGCCGCCGAGCTCCATCGACAGGCCTTTGAGGTGCGGCGCGGCGTTGGCGAAGATGGTCTGTCCGGTGCGACTCTCGCCGGTGAAGGAGATCAGCGGCACGTCAGGGTGCTTCACCAGGGCGTCTCCGGCCTCTTCACCGAGGCCGTTGACGAGGTTGAACACGCCCTCGGGCAGGCCTGCCTCCTCGAAGATGCCCGCCCACAGCGACGCCGAGAGCGGTGTGAACTCGGCGGGCTTGAGCACGACGGTGTTTCCGGTCGCGAGAGCCGGACCCAGCTTCCACGACTCGAGCATGAAGGGGGTGTTCCACGGTGTGATGAGGCCGGCGACGCCGATCGGCTTGCGATTGACGTAGTTGATCTGCCGGCCCGGCACCTTGTAGGTGTCGTCTGCCTGAGCGACGATCAGGTCGGCGAAGAAGCGGAAGTTCTCCGCCGCACGTCGGGCCTGCCCGAGGGCCTGGGTGATCGGCAGCCCCGAATCGAACGACTCCAGCTCGGCGAGTCGGGCGTCACGAGACTCGACGATGTCGGCGATGCGGTGGAGGATGCGGGATCGCTCGCGCGGCAGCATCCTCGGCCACGGCCCCTCGGTGAACGCGATCCGCGCGGCGGCGACGGCGCGGTCGATGTCGGCCTTCTTGCCGGCTGCGGCGGTCAGGTAGGTCTCGTTCGAGACCGGGTCGAGGACGTCGAAGGTCGCGCCGTCGACGGAATCGACGAACGTGCCGCCGATGTAGTGCTGGATGTGGTCGGGAAGGTCGGCGGGCATGTGGCGCGCCGTCGCGCGGGTGGCGGTGTCGGTCATGGTTCTCCTTCGCGAGGGTCAAAAGGCCGGGAGGCCGAGGGTCTCGTCGGGGTGCTCGTGGATCATGTAGGCATCGAGCGTGGCCGAGCGGTGGCGCCGGGCGGCCTTCTCGATCTCGCCGAGCGGCGCGCTCGTCTCGATGAGGCGGAGGATGTTCTCGTGCTCCTGCACCGACTCCTGGGCGCGGCCGGGGACGAAGCTGAAGGTCGAGTCGCGGAGGTGGCCGAGGCGCCCCCACTCGGCCTCGACGAGCTCGAGCATCCTCGGGTTCGCGCACTTGCCGTAGAGGGTGGCGTGGAACTCCTGGTTAAGGCGTGTGAACGACCGCGGATCGAAGTCGGCGAGCGACGCGATCATCCGCTCGTTGACCTGGCGCGCGTGACGGATGTCCTCGACGCTCAGCCGCCGGGCGGCCAGGGCCGTGGCGGCCCCCTCGAGGATCGAGAGGGCCTGCATGCTGAAGCGGTACTGCGTGTCGTCGACCATCGACACCCGCGCGCCGACGTTGCGCTCGAAGGTCACGAGCCCTTCCGCCTCGAGCTGGCGGATGGCTTCGCGCACCGGCACCACGCTCATGTCGAGATCGGCGGCGATCGTGCCGAGCACCAGCCGGTAGCCCGGCGTGAACTCCTGCGACGCGATGCGCTCCTTCACCCAGTGGTAGGCGCGCTGCGACTTGCTGAGGCTCGATGCCTGTGCGGTCACCTCTCCGCTCGCCATGCGCGATACCGTTCCTTCCACTCCCCGGCGAGGGGGAACAAGCCCTCCACCGGATGACCCTGGGCGACCTGCTCGGCGATCCAGCCGTCTTCGATCTCCTGCTCGAGGGCCGCGTCGACGACCTCTTCGACCAGCGACGGTGGGATCACGATGACGCCGTCCGCGTCGCCGACGAGGATGTCGCCGGGCTGGACGGTCGTTCCGCCGCAGGCGATGGTGAGGTCGGCATCCCACGGCACGTGGCGGCGTCCGAGGACGGCGGGGTGTGCGCCGGCGGTGTAGACCGGAATGCCGACCGCCGTCACGGCGTCGATGTCGCGAACACCGCCGTCGGTGACGATGCCGGTGGCGCCGCGCGCGTGCGCGCGAATCGCGAGGATGTCGCCGAGCGTGCCCGACCCGGTCTCGCCGCGCGCCTCGATGACGAGCACCTCGCCGTCGCGGACGGCGTCGAACGCCCGCTTCTGCGCGTTGTACCCGCCGCCGTGGCTGTCGAAGAGGTCTTCACGGTTCGGCAGGAAGCGCAGGGTGCGGGCGAGCCCGACAAGCTTCTTGCCGGGGTGGAGAGGCCGGACGCCGTCGATCGTAACGTTGTTCAGGCCGCGCTTGCGCAGCTGCTGCGAGAGCCCCGCGACGGGGGCGCGTTCGAGCTTGTCGCGAAGATCGGCCGAAAGACCCGGGGCGGACTCGGGGGGAAGCCCCGCGGCCTCGCGGGAACCCCACGCCTCGGTGCGTTGGTCGTCGTCGACGGCGGGGAGGGAGCCGACACCCGGGTCGAAGCCCGTCTCGCCCTGCACGACCGTCGTCGTGAGGCGGCCGGACGAGGGCGCGCCGGGCGCGTTCGGCGCATCGACCTCGATCTCGACGACGTCGCCGGGAACGACGACCGACGACCCCGCCGGCGTCCCGGTGAGGATGACGTCACCACGCTCCAGGGTCATGTGCTGGGACAGGTCGGCGACGATCTGCGCGAAGGGGAAGATCATCCCGTCCGTGGCGTCGTCCTGGGCGGGTTCACCGTTCACCCAGGCACGCACGCGGAGATCGGCGGGGTCGATCTCGCGGGCGTCGATCAGACGGGGGCCGAGCGGGGTGTAGCCGTCGCGGCCCTTGGACCGGACGTTGGATCCCTTGTCGAGCGCGCGGAGGTCGTAGAGCCCGAAGTCGTTCGACGCCGTGACCCAGCCGACGTGCGCCCAGGCCCCGTCGACGCCCACGCTGCGGACGTCCCTGCCGATGACGAGGGCGACTTCTGCCTCGAAGGCGAGCAGCTCGGTGCCGGCGGGGCGCTCGATGGTGTCACCGGAGCGGGCCAGGGAGCTGGACGGTTTGAAGAAGTAGGACGGTGCACTCGGGCGCCGACCCCGCTGGTCGGCGCGGGAGGCGTAGCTGAGATGGACCGCGACGATCTTCCCGGGGCGCTGGGGGAGCGCGGAGAACCGCGGATCAGCGGCATCCCCCCTGGTGGTGTGTTCGCTCATGAGCTCCCTCGCGCTTGCGCCATATTCCAAATCGTATATTATCGGGGCAGCCCCGGCAAGGAACCCGCCGTGGGATCGCCGGAGACGACGTCGTCACGAGGAGTCAGAGAAGATGAGCGAGACATCGCAGCGGGGGTTCACCCCCACGGGCACCATCAGCACACCGAAGGATCGGCGCCGCGTCGTGTTCGCGACGGTGGTGGGCACCACGGTGGAGTGGTACGACTTCTTCATCTACGCCCAGGCGGCGGGGCTCGTCTTCGCCCAGCTCTTCTTCGCGCCCCTCGGGGAGTCCATGGGCATCATCCTGTCGTTCCTCACGGTGGGCATCAGCTTCCTGTTCCGTCCGCTCGGAGCCTTCCTCGCCGGACACTTCGGCGACAAATACGGTCGCCGCATCGTCCTCGTGATCACCCTCATCCTCATGGGCGTCGCGACGACGCTCGTCGGGCTGCTCCCCACGTACGCGGCCATCGGGGTCGCTGCGCCCATCCTCCTGATCGTTCTGCGCATCCTGCAGGGTGTCTCGGCGGGCGGCGAATGGGGCGGCGCCGTCCTCATGGCCGTCGAGCATGCACCCAAGCGCAAGCGCGGGCTCTTCGGCGCATCGCCGCAGATCGGAGTGCCGATCGGACTGCTGCTCGCCTCGGGGATGATGGCGCTGATGTCGGTGCTCGCTCCCGGGGACGCCTTCCTCGAGTGGGGCTGGCGTGTGCCGTTCCTCTTCTCGATCGTCCTCATCCTCGTCGGCTACTACATCCGGCGCCGCGTGGAAGAAAGCCCCGTATTCGTCGAGCTGGCCGAGCGCAAGGAGCGCACCCGCACCCCGATCGCGCAGCTGTTCCGCAAGCACGCCCTGCTGGTCTTCATCGCCGCCCTGGTCTTCGCAGGCAACAACGCCGTCGGGTACATGACGACGGGTGGCTACATCCAGAACTACGCCACCAACCCCGAGGGACCTCTCGCGCTCGAGCGCAGCAGCGTGCTGCTGGCCGTCACCGGTTCGGCGGTGTTCTGGCTCGCCTCGACGTGGGTCGCCGGCTGGATCAGCGACCGGATCGGTCGTCGCACCACCTACATCGGCGGCTGGCTGCTGCAGCTGGTCGGTGTGTTCACGCTGTTCCCCCTCGTGAACACCGGCGAGATCGGGCTCCTCTTCACCGGGCTGGCGATCCTCGCCGTCGGCCTCGGGTTCACCTACGGGCAGCAGGCGGCGTACTACGCCGAGCTGTTCCCGGCCTCCATCCGATTCTCGGGGGTATCGATCTCGTACGCGATCGGCGCGATCCTCGGCGGCGCGTTCGCACCCACGATCGCGACGGCGCTCGTGCAGGCGACGGGTTCGACCTGGTCGGTCGCCCTGTACCTCGCGGGCATGACAGTGCTGGGCCTCGCCGCAACCCTGGTGTTGCGTGATCGCACCGGCATCCCCCTTGGTCCCGACCACGAGGCGGAGCAGGCGAAGAGCCCCATCTACGGGATGGCGCGGGCCTGAGCGTCGGGGTGGGGCGGATCCTGGTCTTCTAACCCACGGCCACCGGCTCGGCCGCCGTCCGCTCGGCGTCCAGCCCCGCACGGACCGTCTTCTCCGACTCCACTTCGGCCGGCTTCCTGCCCGAGATCAGCGAGGCGATGATGAAGGTGCCGAAGCCGATCGCGGCCGCGAGTAGCGTCGCCCAGCCGTCGAACTCGGGGCCCACCAGCGTATTCGGGATGTAGAAGATGTCATTCGGCACCCCGTAGAGGGTGGGGGTGAGGGCGAGGAAGGTCATCCGCACGACGAACCCGACGCCGATCGCCGTCAGCGCCGCGATCGCTCCGGGCCGCTTCCAGAAGACGCCGAAGAGGAACGGCGCCGCAAGACACGCGAGCATCAGGTCGAACGCCAGGGTCAGCAGGATGCCGGTCTGGCTCACACGGATCGCGAGGAAGGCGCCGGCCATGACGAACGGGATCATCGCGATGCGGGTCCACCGCAGCAGCGGGTCCGGGCCGTCGCCGCTCCGACGGCGGACTGTGAAGATGTTGCGGACCGCGATCGCGGAGGTCGCGAGCATCGCGCCCGAGGCGGTGGAGAAGGATGCCGCCACGATTCCCGACAGGACGAGGATGGCGACGATCGGCGGTGCGAAGTCGCCGAGGAGCGTGTAGAGGATCGGACCGTCGTCGACCGAGATCCCGAGCGTCGCCGAGGCGCTGAGTGCGACGATGGCGAAGACGGTGCCGATGGCGGCGGTGAGTCCGGCCGCCCAGAAGCACGAACGCTGGGCGACGGTGGGGCTCTTGGCGCCGAAGATGCGCTGCATGAAGTCGATCGCGACGATGTCGCCGATCGCGAGCGAGATGAGGGTCGCCCAGTTGATCGGGGCGCCGACGGCAGGGTCGGTGAGCTGCTCGAACGCGAACGGCCCCATGCCCTCGGGGATGACGATGCCGAGCGTCGTCGCCACCCACAGCAGCAGGACGACGGCGGCGACGATCGTTATCGCGGTCTGGATCACAGCGGTGTAGGCGTCGGAGAAGAGTCCGCCCGCGATGGTGTACGCCAGGACCAGCAGCACGGCGAGCACCACGCCCCACGCGTAGGGGATCCCTGCGAAGTGCTCCAGAAGGAACCCGCAGGCGACCATGTTGCCTGCCAGGAGCACGGTGAACGACACGACCATCAGCACCGACGCCGCGACCTCGGTCGGGCGGTTGTAGCGCAGCCGGAAGAAGTCGCCGAGGGTGAACAGCTTCATCGCATTCATCCGCTTCGCCAGAACCAGGCCGGTGAGGAGAAGACACAGTGCCAGGCCGATCGCGAGGGACGCTCCCGACCAGAAGCCGAACTGCGACGTGAGGTCGGTATTGCCGACCGTGGCATTGGCGTCGACGGCCGCGGCGGTCAAGGACACTGCGACCAGGGGCACGCCGAGGCGACGTCCGGCGACGAGGTAGTTGCTGCTGTCGCCGTCGATCTTTCGACCGACGGCGATGCCGACGACGAGGACGAGGACGACGCTGATCGCGACTCCGATGATGATCATGCGGACTCCCAGGCGGTGGGTGGGGCGTGACGGATGAGTTTCTGTTGCTTGACAGAAAGAATCGCGACGTGGCCGCTCCAGGTGGTTTCCGCTGTGTAACGGTCCTGTGAAGAAGGCGGCGGAGCCCGGGTTCGTCAGCTGAGCCCCGTGTTCGTCAACGGAGCGAGGTCACCAGGCGGGCGCCGTCGACGGCTGCCCGCGCGCGTACCTCGGGCGCGAGGTCGAGCACCCGGAGGGCGGCGTCGGCGATCTCGGCCGCGAGGAGATCGGTCGGCTCCACGCCGCGCTTGCGCTGGAGGATGACGTTCTCGACGAGTGCCAGGACCAGCGTGCTCCCGATCTCGATCCGGTCGGGCGGCACTGCGCAGGCGGTCACCAGTGTGCGGTAGGTGGTCTCCAGCTCGCTGCGACGCTCGCGGAACGGAAGGAAGTGCTCGTCCGAGACCTCGGGCAGAAGGTACAGCGCCCCGACGTTGTGCGGGCCTGCGGCCAGGAGCCGGACGTCCGCGACGCACAGTGCCCACAACCGGGCCGCGGCGTCTTCGTCGGCGGCGAGCAGTTCGGCGGCGACGTCGAGCGAGGGCTGCACGGTACCCAACAGCAGGGCCAGCAGCACGTCCTGCTTGCGCGCGAAGTGGTGGTAGAGGGATGCCTGGCGGATGCCCGCGGCTTCGGCGATCGCGTGAGTGCTCGCCGAGGCGTACCCGCGCGTGCAGAACAGCTCGGCCGCCGCGGCGAGGACGTCGGCCCGGGTGCCCTGTCCGGTGGGGGAGGAACCCGAGGCGCGGGGCCGTCCGGTCCGTGTCGACGCCATGTTCACACCGTACCCGGCTGCCTGTAACGCGCAGGAAACGCCGGCGTGGTCAGATACCTGTCGATCGATAGAAAGACCAGTCGGCAGGGAGCGGGTCGCGATGAGCGGACGGATGCAGGACCTCGGCGATGTCGGCCGGGCGCGGGCCGATGCGCGGGCGCGCGCGGCGGTGTCGGAGTGGATGCCGTTCCTCCCGCCGTCCGACGCGCCCTTCCTCCCCGCCGATGTCCCGTCGGCAGACCTCAGATGGGCCGAGGTGGTCGCGCCGGGCGGCTACACGCATCTACGTGTCGCTCGGGGAACCCGCATCCGACTGAGCGATCCGACCGGTGACGCGAGTGCCGGTGTGCTCCTGTTCAATGCACTCGCCCCCCACGAGCGCCTCAATGTCGCCGACACCCAGAAGATCCCGTGGCAGGCATATCTCGGCGCGGGGCATCCGCTTCTCTCCGGCGATGGCCGGGTTCTCGCGACGATCGCCGCCGACGGCTCCGGCCACCACGACGCCTTCTGCGGGGTCACCTCCGATGCCTGGAACGAGGAGCGCTACGGCGACGCGGCCCCCGAAGGTGCGTCGCCCTCGGGGCACGGACTGCTGCGGCTCGCCGCGAGCAAGCACGGCCTGACTGCGCGCGACCTCCCACCGGCCGTCACGTTCTTCCAGGGGGTGAGGGTCGCCCCGGACGGCGCCCTCGACTGGATCGGCTCCGCGGGTCCGGGCACTTCCGTCGATCTCGTCGCCGAGCTGCCGCTGATCGTCCTGATCGCCAACACGCCGCACCCGATCGACCCGCGCGAGGACTACATCGTCGGGCCGCTGCAGGTCGTCGCCTGGGCCTCTCGCCCCACCGGTCACGGCGACCCCGTCTTCTCGGCCACTCCCGAGCGGGAGCGTGCCTACCGCAACACCATCGCCTACGCCGAACTCGCCGGACTCTGAGGAGAGCGAACTGTGAAGACAACCGTGCCCCCGCGTCCGGTCCACGCCCCCGACGTTCCGCTCGATCCGTCCGAGCCGCTCGTGCCAGGCGACATCGTGCTCGACGAGATCGTCGCCCCGCGCGCACCCTGGTCGGCCGTCATCCGAGCCGGTGACGTCCTCACCATCGTCGACGTGGGGGGCAATCAGTCCGCGGACTTCCTGGCCTACGCGGCGGATGACCCGGAGGAGCGGTACAGCGCGGCGGACACGATCGCGTGGCAGCGGAACGTCTATGTCCGCACCGGCACGGTGCTGCGGAGCAACCTGGGACGCCCGATGATGACGGTGGTCGGCAACGAGGTCGATCGGCAGGACACCATCGGCGGCGCCTGCAGCAAAGAGTCCAACACCCTGCGTTACGGCCACCACACCCTCTACCAGCACGGGTGTCGTGAGAACTTCCTCGCCGAAGCGACCCGGCATGGGCTCGGTGCCCGGGATCTGGTGTCGAACCTCAACTGGTTCATGAACGTGCCGGTCGAGGCCGACGGATCGCTCGGCATCGTCGACGGCATGTCGGCGCCGGGGAAGCGCGTGGCACTGCGCGCGGAACGGGACGTGCGGGTGATCGTGTCGAACTGTCCTCAGATGAACAACCCGTGCAACGACTTCAGCTGCACCCCGCTGCGCATGATCGTGACGCGCCCATGACCGGCTTCGACACCGTCCTCATCGCCAACCGCGGAGAGATCGCTCGCCGCATCATCCGCACTGCCCGCGCGCAGGGGCTTCGCACCGTCGCGGTGTACTCCGACGCCGACCGCGCAGCCCCCCACGTGCGCGAAGCCGATGTCGCGATCCGCCTCGGACCGGCCCCGGCCGCCGAGTCGTACCTCCGCACGGATGCCCTCCTCGAGGCGGCGGCGCGCACCGGCGCCGGCGCTGTCCACCCGGGGTACGGGTTCCTGGCCGAGAACGCCGACGCCGCGCGTTCGGTCGAGGCGGCGGGCCTCGCCTGGGTGGGGCCGACGCCCGACCAGCTCGAGGCGTTCGGACTGAAGCACCGGGCCCGCGCGCTCGCCGAGGCGGCGGGGGTGCCGCTTCTTCCCGGCACCGGGGTCCTCTCCTCGCTCGCCGAGGCCGAAGCCGCGGCCGACGCGATCGGGTACCCCGTCATCCTCAAAGCCACCGGCGGCGGCGGCGGCATCGGCATGCGCGCTTGCGCCGACCGCGCCGAGCTCCGTGCCGCCTGGGATGCCGTCAGCCGGCAGGCGGCCGCCAGCTTCGCCGCCGCGGGGCTGTTCCTGGAGAAGCTCGTCCGCCCGGCCCGCCACGTCGAGGTGCAGCTCTTCGGCGACGGCGCGGGACGCGTCGCGGTCCTCGGCGACCGGGACTGCTCGCTGCAGCGTCGCAACCAGAAGGTCATCGAAGAGGCGCCGGCGCCCGGACTTCCCGACGACGTGCGGGCGACGCTCCATGCGTCCGCGTCGGCGCTCGCCGCCGGCATCCGCTACCGGTCGGCCGGAACGGCCGAATTCGTGTACGACCCCGTCGCCGAGCGCGCCTACTTCCTCGAGGTCAACGCGCGTCTGCAGGTGGAGCACCCGGTGACCGAGGCGGTGTTCGGTGTCGATCTCGTCGCCCTCATGCTCGATCTCGCCGCGGGCAACGCCGTGCCGGACGCGCTGTTCGACGAACCGCTCGCGCCCACCGGTCACGCCGTCGAGGCTCGCGTCTACGCCGAGGACCCCGACCGCGACAACACTCCGTCGACGGGACTCGTGACGGCGGTGCGGATGCCGGAGGGCGAGGGCATCCGGGTGGACACGTGGATCGAGCCGGGCCTGGAGGTCACCCCCTTCTACGATCCGCTGCTGGCGAAGGTCATCGCCTTCGGCGCGGATCGCGACACCGCCTTCGACAGGCTGAGCGTCGCGCTCGCCGAGACCCGCGTGGACGGCATCGTCACCGGAGCCGGGATGCTGCGCACGCTCGCCGTCGACCCCGTCGTGCGGTCGGTCGCGCACTCCACCGGCACGGTCGACGGCGCACGCGACCCCGATCCGCGCATCGAGGTCGTCGATCCGGGGATGATGACCACCGTGCAGGACCTGCCGGGCCGCATCGGCTACTGGCAGGTGGGCGTGCCGCCGTCCGGTCCGATGGACTCCGTGTCGTTCCGTGCCGCCAACCTCGCCGTCGGCAATCCCGAGGAGGCACCGGCCCTCGAGGCCACGCTCAGCGGGCCCGTCCTGCGCTTCACGGCCGAAACGGTCGTCGCGGTCACCGGGGCGGCGACGCCGGTCTTCATCGACGACGTGCCCGCGCCGATGTGGGAGCCGGTCCTCGTGCCCGCCGGCGGCGTCCTGCGGATCGGCGCGACGGAGGGTCCGGGAATCCGGGTGTACGTCGGCGTTCGCGGCGGACTCGATGTGCCGCCCTATCTCGGAAGCGCGTCGACCTTCACGCTGGGCGGCTTCGGCGGTCACGGCGGGCGGGCGCTGGTGGCGGGCGACGTCCTGCGCCGAGGCGACATGGCGGACACGACCCCTTCGCCGATCGACCCGGGCCGGCGGCCTCACCTGACCGCGTCGTGGCAGCTCGCCGTCACCGAGGGTCCCCACGCCGCGCCGGAGTTCTTCACCCGCGAGGACATCGACGAGTTGTACGCCGCCGAGTACCGGGTCCAGGTGAACTCGGCGCGCACCGGCGTGCGGCTGAGCGGGCCGCGACCGCGCTGGGCGCGCACCGACGGCGGCGAGGCGGGACTTCACCCGTCGAACATCCACGACACGCCCTACGCGGTCGGGGCGCTCGACTTCACCGGCGACACCCCGGTGCTCCTCGGACCCGATGGCCCCAGCCTCGGCGGATTCGTGTGCCCCGTCGTGGTCGCCTCGGGCGACCTGTGGAAGCTCGGACAGCTGCGCCCGGGCGACGTCGTGCGCTTCGTGCCGGTCCGCGAGGCGGACGCGGCGGCACTCGATCCCGCAGCACCGACCCTCCTCCGCCACGGAGGCGACGGGGATGACGGCATCCTGTTCCGGCGTGAATCGGATGACACGGCTGGTCGTCCGGGGACGACGTATCGCCGGGACGGTGACGACAACGTGCTGGTCGAGTTCGGCGACCAGACCCTCGATCTCGGACTGCGCATGCGGGTGCACGCGCTGCAGGCGGCGCTCGCCGAGGCGGCGCCCGCCGGCATCCTCGATGTGACCCCGGGCATCCGCTCGCTGCAGATTCACACGGATGCCGCGACTCTGCGGGCATCGACGCTCGTCGGACTCCTGCGCGAGCTCGATGACGCACTGCCGCCGACGTCCGCCCTGACCGTGCCCTCCCGCGAGGTGCACCTGCCGCTGTCGTGGGACGACCCGGTGACCAGGCTCGCCATCGAGCGCTACATGGCCGGCGTGCGGGATGACGCTCCGTGGACGCCGTCGAACATCGAGTTCATCCGGCGCATCAACGGGCTCGACAGCATCGACGACGTATACCGGACCGTCTTCGATGCTCAGTACCTGGTGATGGGCCTCGGCGACGTCTACCTCGGTGCCCCGGTGGCGACGCCCCTCGACCCCCGCCATCGCCTGGTCACCACGAAGTACAACCCCGCGCGCACGTGGACCGCCGAGAACTCCGTCGGCATCGGCGGCGCCTACCTCTGCATCTACGGGATGGAGGGCCCGGGCGGCTACCAGTTCGTGGGGCGTACGGTGCAGATCTGGAACCGGTTCCGCCGTGGTGGCCTGTTCGCGGAGAATCCCTGGGCGCTGCGCTTCTTCGATCGCATCCGGTGGTACCCGGTCTCGGCCGAAGAGCTTCTCGAGCTGCGCGCCGAGACAGACGCCGGTCGCGCGGAATTCCGAACCGAAGAGGGCACGTTCGCGCTCGCCGAGCACGAGAGGTTCCTCGCCGACAACGCCGACGACATCGCGCGTTTCCGTGCGAGCCAGGGCGAGGCCTTCGCCGCCGAACGGGATCGGTGGCGCGCGTCGGGCGAGTTCGACAGGCCGATGCAGGCGGATGCCGCCGCAGAGACGCCGACGCAGGAACTGCCGCCGGGAGCGGTCGGGGTGCGCGCGCCCTTCGCGGCGACCGTGTGGAAGGTCGAGGCCGAGCCCGGCACGGCCGTGACGGAAGGAGACCGGGTGGTGGTGCTCGAAGCGATGAAGATGGAGTCGCCGGTGACGGCGGCGGCCGCGGGGTCCATCGTCGAGGTGTACGTCCGGCCCGGTGAGCGGGTCGCCGCCGGGCAGCTGCTGGCCGCCGTCGGAGTCGACCGGTGAGCGCGGTCGCCCGGGTGCGGGACGCGTACGCACGGATCGGCGAGGTCGACCGACCCGAGATCTGGATCTCGCTGCGCAGGGAGGCCGACGCCGTCGCCGAGGCGGAGAGGGTGGATGAGCGGGTCGAGGGCGGGGACGTCCTTCCGCTGGCCGGCCTCGTCGCCGCGGTGAAGGACAACATCGACGTCGCGGGGCTCTCCACGACGGCGGGGAGCCGCGCCTTCTCGTACGACCCCGATGTGGACGCGCCTGCTGTCGCCCGGCTGCGGGACGCCGGCGTCATCGTCATCGGCAAGACCAACCTCGACCAGTTCGCCACGGGCCTCGTCGGCACCCGCAGCCCCTACGGTGCCGTCCGCAACGCCTGGGATCCCGTTCGGATCTCGGGGGGATCGAGCTCCGGCTCCGCGGTGGCCACCGCGCTCGGGATCGTCGACATCGCCCTGGGCACCGACACGGCGGGATCGGGGCGCGTGCCCGCCGCGCTGAACGGGATCGTGGGTGTCAAGCCCACCATCGGCCTCATCCCCACGACCGGTGTGGTGCCCGCCTGCCGCACACTCGACTGCGTCACCGTCTTCGCGCGCGACCTTCTACTCGCCCGGCACGCGGTGGAGACGATGACCGGACCGGACGGAGCCGATCCGCTCGCGCGCGCCGACAACCCCGCTCCGCCGCTGGCGGCGCGACCGGTCGTGGCCGTTCCGACGGCGGAGCATCTCGAGGGCCTCGCGGACGGATGGAAAGAGGCCTTCGCGCGCGTGGTCGCCGGACTCCCGGCATCCGGAATCGACGTCGTCGAAGTCGACATCGCCCCGCTCCTCGAGGCGGCGTCGCTCCTCTACGGCGGTGCCTTCGTGGCCGAGCGCACCGCGGCCGTCGGAGACTTCATCCAGGCCCACCCCGAGCTCGTCGGCGGCGACCTCGACCCGACGGTGGCGGGCATCATCCTCGCGGGCGCCGACGCGCGGGCCGCCGACTACTTCCGCGACCGCGAGAGGCTCGATCGCCTCGGCCTCGAGGGGCTCGGTCGGCTCGCCGGGACGGTCGCGCTCCTCACCCCCACGACCACGTGGCATCCGACTCTCGAGGAGGTCGCGGCCGATCCGATCGGCGCCAACGCGAGGATGGGCCGATACACGAACTTCGCGAACCTGCTCGACCTGAGCGCGCTGGCCGTTCCCGCCGGCTTCGTCGACGGGCGACCCTTCGGGGTGATGCTCACCGGCGCGCCCTTCGCCGATCGGACCCTCGCTCAGCTCGCCGAACGACTGACCGCGCCGCCGGTGGAGCTCTTCGTCGTGGGAGCGCACCTGCGCGGCCAGCCCCTCAACCCCCAGCTCGTCGCCGCCGGCGGGACGTTCGTCGAGGAGGCCACCACCGCGGAGGCGTACTCGCTGTACGCACTGGACACCGTCCCCCCGAAGCCCGGTCTCGCCCAGGCCGCCGAGGGCGGGGCGGCGATCGTGGGGGAGGTGTGGCGCCTGCCGGCGGCGGGCTTCGGGCGCTTCGTCGCCGAGCTGCCGCAACCGATGGGGATCGGTCGCGTCGTCCTCGCCGACGGTCGCGCGGTCGCCGGCTTTCTCTGCGAGGCGGTCGCCCTGGAGGGAGCGACCGATATCACGCATTTCGGCGGGTGGCGGGCCTATCGGGCGGCGAGCTAGCATCCCAGGATGACCACGCCGACCCCGATCACCGATGTCTCGATCGGCGGAGAAGGCATCCGCCTCGGGCAGTTCCTGAAGTTCGCCGGCGTGCTGGACTCCGGCGGTGACGTCAAAGAGGCCATCATCGACGGATTCGTGACGGTCAACGACGAGGTGGAACGTCGCCGGGGCCGCCAGCTCCAGCTCGGCGACGTCGTGTCCTTCGACGGTCGCCGGGTGCGCGTCTGCGCGTGACCGACGGGGTCTCGGGCATCTGCTGACGACCCTCGCGCCCTCCGGGGCGGCACATAATGGCGGCATGTTCGATCCCACCCGGACGGCCGGCCTCGAAACCCTGAGGGACTTCGTGCCGAGAGCGGGATCCGTCTACGCACGCCAGCGCAACATCGACACCGCTCCCCACCGCACCAACGTGTCGACGCTGTCGCCCTACATCCGGCACCGGCTGGTGACCGAGCGCGAGGTGGTGGCGGCGGTGCTCGAGGTGCACAGCCTGTCGGCGGCCGAGAAGTTCGTGCAGGAGGTGATGTGGCGCACCTACTGGAAGGGGTGGCTCGAGCAGAATCCGGAGGTGTGGCGACGCTATCGTCGTGACGTCTCGGCGCTGATCGACGGCGGCGCGACAGACGCGGCCGACTACCGCGACGCGGTCTCCGGGCGCACCGGCATCGACGCGATGGATGCGTGGGTCGGCGAGCTCGTCGAGACGGGCTACCTCCACAACCACACCCGCATGTGGTTCGCGAGCATCTGGATCTTCACCCTGCGCCTGCCGTGGCAGCTCGGGGCCGACTTCTTCTACCGGCACCTGCTCGACGGGGATGCCGCGTCGAACACCCTCTCGTGGCGGTGGGTCGCAGGGCTTCAGACCGTCGGGAAGACCTACCTCGCCACCGCCTCGAACATCGCCCGCTACACCGAGGGTCGCTTCCACCCCGAGGGGCTCGCCACCGCGGCTCATCCGCTCACCGAGGATCCCCTTCCCGCGCGGACGCCCATCCCCGAGCCCGAGCCCGCCACGCCCTCGACACGCGTGGGCGTGCTGCTCCATGAGGAGGACCTCGACCTCGGAAGCCTCGCCCGCGAGCACCCGTGGCTCGATGACGGCCGGGTCGTCGCGATCGCTGCGTCCCAGGATGCCGCCGGGCGCTCGCCGTCGGGCGTGTCCGACGCCGTGGACGCCTTCACGACCGGGGCGGTGGAAGACGCCGTCGCGCGAGCGACGCACGACGTGACGGTTCGCACGCTCGCCGGCACGCCCGCTGCAGCGGGCGCGTGGGCGGCATCCGAGAATCTCGACGCGGTCGTCGTGCCGTACGCGCCCGTCGGCCCCGTGGCCGAGCGGATGACCGGGCTGCGCACGTCCCTGCGCGACGAGGGCATCGCCCTGTCGACGCTTCGCCGAGACTGGGACACGCTGGCGTGGCCGCATGCCCGGCGCGGCTTCTTCCCCTTCCGCACCCGGATCCCGACGCTCCTCGCGGAGCAGGGCATACCCGGGCCGAGGTGAGGGTGCGTCGTCCGCCCGCGGTCGCGCTGATCGTCGCTGCCGGAGTGGCCGTCCTGAGCGATCCCGCGGCCGCGTCGATCTCGACGGACCCGGAAGGCGTCGTCGTCCAGAGCCTCTCGGCCGACCTCACGCTCGGTCGTGGGCAGGACGGAGTCAGCGCGCTCACGGTGGCCGAGACCTATGTCGTCGACCTGTCCGACTCCGGCCGGGGCGGCGAGATCCGGCGCGAGGTATCGGAGTCCTTCGAGGGTGCACCGCGGCATCCGCGCGTCATATCGATCACCGACGCCGACGGTGGTGAGCGACCACGTGAGGCCGCCAGCGCCGGCGGTGTGTACTCGATGACCGCACGGGCGGACGAGGCGGAACGCGGCGATCAGACCTTCGTCTTCACCTACACGGTGGACGGCGTCGTCTCCGTCGGCGACGAGAACGAGGGGCAGGAGCTCGCCTGGGCCGTCACGGGGGCCGATCGATCGCCGGCGATCGGCGAGGTGGGCGCGACGTTCCGGGTGCCAGCCCCTCTCGTGCCCTCGCTCTCGGGGGAGCACCGCTGCGTGCTCCGATCCGCGGGATCGGAGCAGGCCTGCGATCTCGAGGTCACCCCTGGTCAGCTCGGCGCGGTGCTCTTCGAGGCGTCGATCGATGAACTGACGGCCGATGAGACGATGACGCTCTTCGTCGGGTTCGCGCCCGGCACCTTCACCGCCGCGGACGAGGCGTCGGGGGCGTGGGTCGCGGTAGTTCTCGTCGTCGTGTGCGCTACCGCGGTCGGCGCCGCTGTGTGGGTCGTCGTGGCTCGGAGACGCACGCCCCGGACGGGACCGGAGCTCGTACCATGATCCTGTGAGCGCTTCGCAGTCGAACGTCTCGACCACCGGGGGCATCGGAACCGACCCGACGGTCCCGCTCAATGACGGACATCGGATGCCGCGCGTCGGCCTGGGCGTCTACAAGATGACCGATGAGGAGGCCGGCGCCGCCGTCGAAACCGCGCTCGCGGCGGGCTACCGGGGCATCGACACGGCGGCGATGTACGACAACGAAGCCGGTGTGGGCGCGGGCCTGAGGAGAAGCGGGGTACCGCGAAGCGAGGTTTTCGTCGCCACCAAGGTGCGCTTCGAGGACAACGGCTACGACTCCACCCTGCGGGCGTTCGACGACAGTGTCCGCAAGCTCGGCACCGACACCGTCGACCTCTACCTGATCCACTGGCCGGCGCCGCTGCGCGACCGGTACGTCGACGCGTGGCGTGCGCTGATCCGGCTGCGCGACGAGGGGCGAGCCCGCTCCATCGGGGTGAGCAACTTCCACAGCGACCACCTCGACCGCATCATCGCCGAAACCGGGGTGATCCCCGCGGTTCATCAGATCGAGCTGCATCCGCGCTTCCCGCAGCACCGGATGCGGGCGTACGACGCCAATCTCGGCATCATCACGCAGGCCTGGTCGCCGCTCGCGCGAGGACGACTCCTCGACGAGCCGGCGCTGGTGAAGATCGCGCGGGCACGCGGCGTGACCCCCGCCCAGGTCGTCCTCCGATGGCACCTCGAGAACGACGTCACGGTGATCCCCAAGTCGGTGAACCCCAAGCGCATTCGCGAGAACCACGATCTCTTCCGGTTCTCGCTGACGGCATCCGACCATCGCGTGATCGCCGATCTCGAGACCGGCGAGCGCACCGGTGTCGACCCGAACGATCGCAACTGATCGGGTCGGCACCGGTGCTGCGAGGACGATGCCGCTGCGGTCAGTGCACCGGCATCCCGCCCGTCACCGCGATGGTCTCGCCCACGACGTAGCTGGACTCCTGCGAGGCGAGGAAGACGAACGCCGGGGCGAGCTCGACCGGCTGGCCCGCTCGGCCCATCGGGGTCTGCGACCCGAACTCCTCGATCTTCTCGTTCGGCACGAACGCCGGCTGGAGCGGCGTCCAGATGGGGCCGGGCGCGACGCCGTTCACCCGGATGCCGCGCTCGATGAGCTGCTGCGACAGGGCACGGGTCCAGTTCGCGATCCCGGCCTTCGACACCGCGTACTCCGCCAGGGACGGCGAGGGCTGGAACCCCTGGACGCTGGAGGTCGTGATGATCGAGGCGCCGGGCTTCAGGTGGGGTGATGCGGCCTTGGTCAGCCAGAAGAGCGGGTAGATGTTGGCCTTCACGACGTGGTCGAGCGTCGCGGTCTCGAAGTCGTCGATGCTGTCGACGGTCGGCATCGTGCCGGCGTTGATCACGAGGATGTCGAGCCCGCCGAGCCCCTCGACGGCCTTCTCGACGATCGCGATGTTCGTCTTCTCCTCTTGCAGGTCGCCCGGCAGGAGGACGGCGACCCGACCCTCCTTCTCGATGAGGGCGGCCACCTCCTCGGCCTGGGCCTGCTCCTCCGCGAGGTAGCTGAGGGCGACGTCCGCGCCCTCGCGGGCGAAGGCGATCGCGACGGCGCGGCCGATACCCGAGTCGGCGCCGGTGACGAGCGCCTTCCGGCCGGGGAGCCGCCCGAAGCCGACGTAGGTCGTCTCACCGTGGTCGGGTGCAGGGTCCATCTTGTGGATGTCGCCGGGCGCGCTCTGCTGCTGCGGCGGGAAGGGAGGGCGCGGGAACTGCGTCGTGGGGTCCTGAGGGGTGTACATGTTCGCCATGTCCGCCACGCTAGGCGGGAGGACGGATGCCGGGGCCCGGGGTTGCGCGCGGGCCGAGACCGCGATACGTCGCTACCCTCCGCCGCCGGCTGGCGCAACCCTGCGGCGAATGCCTCCACCCTTCGTAGCCTGAGGGCGTGACCCCGGCATCCCCCTCGCCCAGCGACCTGCGCGACTACGCGCCCATCGGCGACGGCCGGACGATCGCCCTGGTGGGTCTGCGGGGGCAGATCGACTGGCTCCCGCTGCCGAACCTCGACTCTCCGCCGGTGTTCGCCCGCATCCTCGACGACGCCACGGGCGGATGCATCGAGCTCGAGCCGGTCGGCGAGTACACCGTGCGACGCCGCTACATCGCGCGGACGAACGTGCTGCAGACGACCTTCACAACCCCGACGGGCCGCGCCCGCATCACCGACGCGCTGGTGACCGGGGTGGCGGGGCGTCTGCCGTGGGCCGAACTCGCACGTCGCGTCGAGGGCGTGGACGGCGAGGTCGAGTTCCAGTGGGCGGTTCAGCCCGGGTCGCGCCTGCAGACCGCGGCGCCGTGGATCGAACAGCACGAGGGCGCCGCGGTGCTCCGCGTCGGGGGGATCTCGCTCGCCGTGGTCGGCAGTGCGCACGGACCCGACGATCCCGACCCCGACGGGGTCCGCGGGCCGCTCCTGCGCGGGTCGTTCACCACGGCCAGCGATTCGCGGCACATCCTTGTGATCGTCGCCACTGACGGCGAACCCCTCCACCTCCCCGTTCCCGATAACGTCGACCGCAGCATCGACCGCACGATCGACGGCTGGCGCGCGTGGTCGCGGGAATTCTCCTACGAGGGACCGTGGCAGGACGCCGTGCAGCGCAGCGCCCTGGCGCTGAAGCTCCTCGTCTACTCGCCGACCGGCGCCATCGCCGCGGCGGCGACGACCTCCCTTCCCGAGAATCCGAGGGGAGGGAAGAACTGGGACTACCGCTTCGCGTGGGTGCGCGACCTGGCCTACACCGCCCACGCCCTCGTGCGCTTCGGACTGCGGGAGGAGACGCACGCGGCGATCTCGTGGCTCTTGCGCACGATCCGAGAGAACGGCCCCGACCTGCACGTGCTGTATTCGTTGACCGGCGAGATCACCTCGGGGGTGGAGGAGTTCGACGTCGACGGCTGGAAGGGCATCGGCCCCGTGGTCTCAGGCAACCCAGCCCGCGATCAGCTCCAGCTGGGGGTCTACGGGGACCTCTTCGCGATCTGCCGCACGTACGTCGACGCCGGCAACATCCTGGATGTCGCGACCGGACGCATGCTCGCCGACATGGCCGACCGCACGTGCGACCTGTGGCGCAACCCCGACTCGGGGATGTGGGAGCTTCCGGAGATCCGGCACTACACCTCGTCGAAGATGGGGTGCTGGCAGGCGCTGAACGACGCCGCGTGGCTGGCCGAGCGCGGCTCGATCCCCGGCAACGCCGACCGGTGGCGCGCCGAGCGCGAGCGCATCCGGCAGTGGGTGGCCGAGTTCGGCTGGTCGGGCGACGCCGGCAGCTACGTGATGTACCCGGGGTCGACCGATCTCGACACCTCCGTGATCCTGCACGCCGAGAGCGGCTTCGACCGGGGCGAGCGGATGTCGGCGACGATCGACGCGCTCACCGCGGCGCTCGGCGCCGGTGACGGACTGCTCTACCGGTACACCGGGATGGCGGCCGAGGAGCACACCTTCGTCGCGTCGGCGTTCTGGCGGGCGGGCGCCCTGGCGTGCGTCGGACGACACGATGAGGCGCTCGCCGCGATGGACGCGCTGGTCGACGCGGCCAATGACGTGGGGATCTACGCCGAGATGATCTCCGCCGATGACGGCGCGTTCTGGGGCAACCTGCCCCAGGCCCTCAGCCACCTCGCGCTCGTCAGCGCCGCGCTGACCATTCGCCAGCTCGTGTCGGACGACGAGCTCGAGGGGCACTGACCGCCCGTTCGCGCGCTCAGGCGGCGCGGGAGCGCAGCATCCGGTCGGCCGTCCGCAGCGACAGAGCCATCTGCGCCAGGCACGGATTGGCCGCCAGGGCGCTGGGGTAGGTGGAGTTGTCGCACACCCAGAGATTCGGGATGTCGTGGCTGCGGCCCTCGGCATCGACGACGCCGTCCGCGGGATCGTCGCTCATCCGGCAGGTGCCGAGCGTGTGCGCCGAGCGCGCGAGCACCCGGATGTCGCGGGCCCCGATCGCCTCGAGGATTCCGGTGAGCGTCCGCGTCGCGTGATCGTCGATGGCCTTCTCGTTGGTGCCCGGGGTGAAGGTGATCTCGGCGCGGGGCACGCCGAACTCGTCTTTCTCGTCCGAGAGCACCAGTCGGTTCCGGTCGGCGGGCAGGCACTCGGCGTTGATGCCGATCCCGACGGAGTATCGCCAGGCGTCGAGGGCGTCCATGAGCTCCCGGCCCCACAGGTCGCCGCCGCGCACGAGCATCGTGGCCTGGGTGACCGGCATCACCCCGAGGCTCTGGATGAGGTAGCCGCCGGCGAAGTCGGCGTCGGCGGGGCGCACGAAGTCCTCGCTGATGAGCGCGGACGGGTAGCCGCGGTAGCCGCGGACCTGCGCGTCGACGCGACCCCATGCCTGCAGGGCGCCGTGCGCCACGAAGTTGCGCCCCACCATGCCGCTGGAGTTGGCAAGCCCCGTGTGCAGGAGCAGGCGCGGGGTCTCGATCCCGCCTGCGGCGAGGACGAGGGCGGCGCAGCGCTGACGCACCTCGCGCCCGTCCCGGGTGTAGACGACGGCACTGACCCGCCCGGCCTCGTCGAGCTCGATGCCGTGCACGAGGCTGTCCGGACGGATCTCGGCCCCGGCGGCGACCGCCGCCGGGAGGTAGGTGTTCGCCGTCGTCGCCTTGGCGTCGCTGCGATCCCCCTGGTGAATGCTGCCGAGGTTGAGGTTCCTCGACCGACGGCCGTAGTGCGGCTGATCGTGGTCGCGGGTGAGGATCGCCGCGGGAGCGGTGGCTGTGCGGATCCCCGTCTTCTCTGCGCCGACAGCGACGAGATCGGCCGGGGCGTTCCGCTCGACGGCGGGCCAGTGGTAGGTCCGCCCCCGGTCCCACGGGTACGGCGTCGGACCCGAGACGCCGACGGTGCGCTCGACCTCCTCGATGTAGGCGGTGAGCTCATCCGGGTCGATCGGCCAGTCCGCACCCACGCCGAACTCGCTGCGAAGGGTGAGGTCGCGCGCATCGGGCCGCGGAGTGAACGCCCCCCAGTGCAGGGTGCCACCCCCGACACCGCGGCCGCTGTTGTTCGGCCCGAACGCGGTGGGGGCCTCGCCGCCGCTGATCCGCTCCGCCATCCAGTTGACTCGCCGCCCCTCGACCTCGTCGGGGATCAGCTGCTCGGGGTCGAGGTTCGGACCCGCCTCGAGGGCGACGACGCGCAGGCCGTTGCCCGCCAGGCGGGCGAGGAGAGGGCCGCCCCCGGCGCCGGTGCCCACGACGACGACGTCGACGATCTCGTCGGTGGGGTAGGTGCGCATGTCGGTGAGGTTCATTCGTCTTCTTCCGCTGCAACGGTGCCGAGGGTGTCGGGCTCCCAGGCGGCGCGGCGGTCGGCGCGGAGCTCGGAGAAGCCGGGGTCTGGGGAGTCGATCGCGGTGATGAAGCCGTCGAATCCGAGCCGAGCGGAGGTCGCGGGATGCGACACCCACGCCTGTGCGAGGTCGGCGCGGACGTCCTCGAACCACCGCTGCGTCGTCTTGTCGTCCCACGGCGAGCCCGCGAAGCCCTCTCCGGCGATGATGTCGGCGATGAGGTGGTCCCGGCTCGTGGTGTCGCCGGGCCAGGCGCCGGCGAGCGCATCGAGTCCGAGCCGATAGGCCTCGGCGTCGTGGGGGAGGCCCGGTGGCCGCCAGCCGTCGCCCCGGCCGGCGGCGAGTTCGCGGTCGACGACCCGCGCGAGGTCGAACCGATCATCGGGGCTGCGCGGCATGAGGCGTTCCGCGACCGCCCCGAGGAGGACGAGCTGCGCGCGGGAGAGCGCCTTCGGTTCGGCATCCGGGTCGTCGGCGAGATGGCGGCGGGCGAGGATGCCGCGGGTCTCGGCATCGGTCCGGTCGGAGGCGATGACACAGCCCCAGCTCTCGGGAACGCGGGTCGATCCCGTCGAGATGGCGGCCCACAGTCCTTCGATCGCCGCGGCGACCTCGGCGGGGCGCTCGAACAGGAGCAGATGGCCGGCGCCGGGCAATGACATGATCGTCGCGTTCGGCAGGGTGCGGGCGACGAGGCCGGGCTGAGCGTCGGCGCCGAGGTCGGCATCCTCCTCGCCCGCGACGACGACCGCGGGGACGGCGGCGATGTCGAGGCCGCCGCTGACGTCTTCGCGGCTGCCCGTCTGGAGCCAGCGACGCCAGGCCTGCGGCGACATCGTCTGCACCTGGGCGATCGCCGCCCCCTCTTCGGCCGGATCCAGCGATGCCCCGACGTTGTCGGCGACGAATCGGCGCGCGTGAGCCTCGGAGATCGGCCCGTCGGCCGCCCACGACAGCATCTCCTCGCGCTTGTCGTCGGACATCGGCTCCGGTGTGGCAGGAGAGGGCGCGAGCAGCACCAGGCCCGCCAGGCCGAACAGGGGCGCATCGCCACGGAGGACGCGGTCGGCGACGACGGCGGCGACCTTGCCTCCCATGCTGTGGCCGCACAGGAGCCACGGCCCGCCGGTCGCGGTCTGCGCGATCGCCGCGATCACGGCGTCGGCGAGGGCGGAGACGCCGTCGCCGTCGGCATCCGGAGCCCCGCCGTGGCCGGGAAGGTCGACACCGACGGCCGCGAGGGCGGGAGACAGATGTGCGGCGAGGGGTGCGACGGCCTCGGCCGAGAGCCCGAGCCCGGGCAGCACGTAGACCGTGCCCTCGGCTTTCACGGGGTGATCATCCCGCCGTTGACGTTGAGCGTGGCACCGGAGACGTAGCTCGACTCCGATGAGGCGAGGAAGACGTACGCCGGGGCGAGCTCGGCCGGCTGGCCGGAGCGCTGGTAGGTGTTCTCGTCGTCGAAGGCCTTCATCTGCTCGTCCGACACGCCGTCCGAGACCTGCAGGGCCGTCCAGACCGGACCGGGCGCGACGACGTTCACGCGGATGCCGCGCTCGGCGAGCTGGACGGCGAGGCCCTTGGACAGGTTGTTGATCGCCGCCTTCGTCGAGGCGTAGTCGAGCCGGTCGGGTGCGGGCTTGTACGCCTCGAGGGAGGCGGTGTTGATGATGCTCGAGCCCGCGGGAAGGTGGGCGAGGGCGGCCTTGGTCAGCCAGAAGGGTGCGAAGACGTTGGTGCGGAAGGTGAGCTCGAACTGCTCGTCGCTGAGGTCTTCCACCCGGTCCACAGCGATCTGGCGTCCGGCGTTGTTGACGAGGATGTCGAGGCCGCCGAGCGCCTCGACCGCCTCGTCGATGACGGCGCGGCAGCGGGCGGCGTCGGAGATGTCGGCGACGATCGCGTGGCCTCGCGTCCCGGCATCCGCGATCTGGTCCAGGATGTGCGCGGCATCCTCGGCCTCGCCCGGGAGGTGCACGATCGCGACGTCCGCGCCCTCACGCGCGAAAGCGATGGCCACGGCGCCGCCGATGCCCGAGTCGCCGCCGGTGATGAGCGCCTTCCGGCCGGCGAGGCGCCCGGTGCCGCGGTAGGTCTTCTCCCCGAGGTCGGGGACCGGCTGCATCCGTGCCTGCACACCCGGTTCGGGCTGGTGCTGCAGGGGCGGCTCGACGCGGGCGTAGCGCGTCACCGGGTTGTCGAACGTGTACTGGTCCCGAGTGCTCATGCGGTCACGATAGGTGGCGGATCTGCCGGAAAGTCGGGGTTGCGTGAACGCCGCTTTTGGGTCATTGGAAGGAGGCCGGGCCGCCCCAGCCGCCGACCCACGCCTCGATCCGCGGTTCGTCGCCCACCGCCGACACGCCGGAGGCGACGACGGATGCCACGCGGAACCCGGCCTCGGTGCCCCAGCGTTGCGCGCGCCGTGTCGCGCGGCGGGAGCGCAGCACCCCGAGGGGGGAGCCCGCCGGGTCGGTGAGGTGCACGGTGCCGACCTCGCCCGTAGCGAGCCGATCGACGAGGTCGATGATCCAGGCGGGGTCGGTGATGACGAGGGCGCGCTCGAGGTGCAGTACAACCCGCGCATCGGGCACGTCGCCCGAGATCACGCGGGGGTCTGCAAGCGGGGGATCGACGTCGTCCCCGAGCACCACGCGCGCCTGAGGGAACGCGGCCAGCACCGAGTCGACGGTGAGGAAGAGGGCCGCCGCCGACGGGGAGGCGGACAGGTGGACCGCGATGTCGGGTGCGGTCGGCAGCAGGCCGCGGGGGGCTGACCCGCGCACCGGGATGTCGCGTGCGAGTCGCAGGGACTGCGCGTTGGCGCGCGCGGTGCCCGACCCGTCGCGGGCCGACCATTCCGGACCGTCGTGCCAGGCGACCGCGTCGGGCACATGGGCGAAGACCGCCCCGGCCTGCCAGGCGCGATGGGCGAACTCCCAGTCCTCGCCGCCGTAGGCGGTGAACGACTCGTCGAAGCCGCCGACCTCGTCGAAGAGCCGCCGCGAGCACGCCAGGACGGCTCCGATGACGAAGCGGTACGACCGATCGTCCGCGTCGCGGAGGTTGCCGCTGTGCGCGTAGGCATCTCGCAGCCACGCGGGGTCGGTGAGCTCCCGGCCCGCGGTCGCCGCCGGCAGGGGCGCATCGGGCGGGAGTCCGGCGAAGTCGGCGTGGCGGCGCCGGCCGACGGTCACCGCCTCGGCGAGGAGGGCCGGCAACCGGGTGAGCGCCCGCAGGTACCCCGGCTCGGGCGCGGTGTCGGCGTCGAGGAAGCACAGCACATCGCCCGTGCTCGCGCGCACCCCGAGGTTGCGGACGGCGGAGAGCCGGAACCCGCGATCATCCTGCCTCACCAGACCCACCCCCGGCGGGGTCCGGACCTCGCCGGGGCTGCCGTCGTCGGCGACGATGACCTCGACGAGCTCGGTCGGGTAGTCCTGTGCCGCGAGGGCGTGGAGGGTGCGGGCGAGTTCAGCGGGCTGGTCGAAGTGGGCGACGATCACCGAGACCCGGGGGAGCGGGTCGGGAACGACGCCGTCCAGGGTGTCCCAGGTGTTTCCGACGACCCACGGCTCGCGAGCGGTCATCCGATCTCCTCCCACCACGACAGGTACGCCTCGGCCACGTCGCGGATCGAGAACGGCACACGGTCCAGGCCGTGCCAGGTCGAGGCCGGCGTCGCGGCTGCGCGGCGGATCGCAGCCGCGAGATCGGCGGGCTCGACCGGGCTCAGCGTGCCGGGGCGAAGCCGCGCCATCTCGTCGACGTAGCGGTTGCGTTCGGTGACGGGGCGACGGCCCCACCCGATCCACGTCGCGAGCGATCCCGACGCCGACACGTGCCGGTGCGCCACCACCGGCACCGCGACGCTTCGCCCGCGCGCCGCGAGATCGGCATCGTCGAGCCATCCCGTCACCTCGACGTCGAGGCCGAGCGCCTCGGCGCGACCGACGAAGGCCTCGAGGTCGGCGGCATGGCCGTCGGACGCCCGGCCGAGCACGGTCATCCGCGCGAGCCCGGCTGCGGCCGCCGCCCGGGCGACCTCGTCGTGTCCCTTCCCGGGGTAGAAGAAGCCGAGCACCCCGACCGCGCCGTCGGACGCGTGCGGCGTGACGTCCGGATCGATGTCGACGGGGAGCGGGATGCTGCGCACCGACCGCGGGGCGATGTCGGCCTCCCGCAGCAGGGCGAGCTCGTGGTCGCTGTTGACCGCGACCGCGCGCGCCGTGGCGGCGACGGCGGCATACGCGGCCCGGCGCCGGGGGAGGTTCCGCGGGCCGTCCGAAGGTTGGGGCACGTCGTGCAGGGTGACCGTGACGGGGCGCCGCGCGGCGAGCGCGACGAAGCGCTCGGCGGCCGCCTCGGGCGAGTCGGCCCAAAGCCGGTCGGTGAACTGCACGTGCACGGGGCTTGCCGCGAGAAGGTCGGGCTCATCGGCCGCGTCGACGGTGAGGACGCCGGTGCGCCGCGCGGCGACGGCCTCTGCGACCTGGCGCCCGTACGCGGCCACCCCGTGGTCGCCCGGGTGCACGACGAGGACCGGCGCGCCGCTCACGCGCACCCCCCTGCCCGCCCGCCTGTCCGCCCGCCTGCCCGCGAGAGTGCGACGGCGCGCCGAGAATGCGGCGAGACCCCGCACCCTCGGCGCCCAGATGCACTCTCGCGGTTCATCGGTGCTGCCAGCGCGAGAGGAGGGGAGCCAGGCGCGTCAGCGCGGCGTCGACGAAGGCGGGGTGGGCGGCGTACCAGCGGCGGTGGGCGTCGCGCACCTCGGCATCGTCGACCGCGCGGCCCTCGACCACCCAGTGCGCGCGCGGCTCCTCCGGCAGCGACCACGCCTCGATGACCTCGGGGGCCAGGGGGCTCCGCACCGAGGCGAGCAGCGGGCGCCCCGGGTCGGTCACCTCGCCCGCCAGGCCGAGGGCGTCGATCAGCCGGGCGCCGAGCGGCATCCAGATGGCGTTGCCCGGGTGATTGACCGTCCGGGCGTGGTCGGCGGTGGGGGCTGCGTAGAGGTCGGACACCGGCACGTCGATGTGCTGCTCGCGGGTACGGAGCTCGTCGAGCGAGTCCCCGGCGATGTCGCGGACGTCGTCGGGACGGAGTGCGGACCGGGCGGGAACTCCGGCTGCCGCCGCAAGCGTGCGGACATCGTGGTACGCCACGATCGGGGGGTCCTCCTCCACGCCCGGCACGCGGATCGCGGCCTGGAAGGGCTGCAGCCCCGAGAAGCGGACCGAGGGCACGGTCAGCACGGCGCCCGACGTCGCCGACGAGAGCTGAGCGGTGCCGAGCGGGAGGCCGCGGTAGTCGGCGCGGATGGGCTGGGTGACGACCACGGCCGCGCCGGCGACGAGGACCTGCAGCCGCCCCGCCTCCTCGGCGGTCATCTCGTGCACCGGCGGCACCCGCACGAATCGCCGATCCGGGGCATCCAGCACGATCCGCAGGGATTCCGCCTGGCAGTTGCCGACCACGACCCCGTAGCGGTCGGGCAGCGGGGAGAGGCCGAAGAACTCCCCGTAGTGCTCACGGCGCTGTACCACCGAAGCGTCTTCCGGCGCAACGGCGGCGAGCACATTCGGAGCACCGTTCATGATGTGAACGTATCTCGGCGATCACGTCGCGCTCCTCTCGCCCCCTTGCATTGCGACGTCTTCGCAAGTCTGGTATCGCGAAGCGTTCCACGGGCAGAGGGAGAGTAGACATAACCACCGACACCCCGCGCATCCGCGTCGCCTCCGTGCCGTCCGCACACCCCTACGTCCAGGCCGTCACCGATCGGCGGCTGGTCGACCTGGCGCCCGATCCCCCCGTGCCCGGGGCCACGGACGGCCGCTGGTGGCCTCCCGTCGCGCTCACGGCGCCGTGGATCGATGACAACGCGCCCCGGCTCGACGTGCTGCACGTGCACTTCGGGTTGGAATCGTCGGCCCCCGATGATCTCGTCGCCGCGCTCACCGCCGCGCGCGAGCGCGGACTCGCGGTCGTTTACACGGTGCACGACCTCGACAATCCCCAGCTCACCGATCAGTCCCCCTATCTGGCGCTGCTGGACGTGATCATCCCCGCAGCCGACCGACTGGTCACCCTCACCGCCGACGCGGCCTCGGAGGTCGAGCGCCGGTGGGGTCGCACCTGCGAGGTACTGCCGCACCCCCTCCTCACGGCCGACTCGGGCGAAAGCGGTGTCCCCGCCCCGAGCGACCCCGCCCCGCGTCGCGTCGGTCTGCACCTGCGCGACCTCCGCCCTAACATCGACGCCGCCGCCGCCGTAGCGGTGGCGGTCGCGGCCGCCGACCTCCTGACGACCGCGGGAACCCGCGTGCTCTTCGACATCCTGCTGAACGAGAGGGCGCGCGACGCCGACCTCGCCGCGCGACTCCAGGCGATCGCGGCGTCGCACCCGTCGGTGCAGCTGCGGCGCACACCCCGGATGACCGATGCCGCGGTCGAGGCGTGGCTCGCCGGGCTCGACCTCTTCGTCCTGCCCTACCGGCATGGCACCCATTCGGGCTGGGTCGAACTCTGCTTCGATCTGGGTGTCCCCGTGGCCGGCACCCCGGTGGGACACATCGCGGCGCAGCATCCGTCGTCTTTCGCCACCCTCGATCTCGACGATCCGTCCACGATCGTCGATGCCGTGGAGCGGGCCAGGGCCGCCCGACAGGCGGCCGACCGACCCACGGCCCGACGGGAGCGGCGTCGCGCCCGGATGAGGGAACGAGACGAGGTGCGGGCCGCGCACGCGGCGCTGTATCGCGGAGCGATGGAGGACGTGGCGCGCGCGCGGCGGGCCGGAGAACTCTTGCGGGTAGGGGAGGGACGCCGATGAGCGCGGTCGAACGGCTCCGGGTGCTCGTGGTGGCCCCCGAGCGGCACGCGCTCCGCCAGCCCCACGCGGGCGGGCTCGAGGCGGTGGTGTGGAATCGGGTCCGATGGCTCCGCCGGCAGGGCCACACGGTCTTCCTCTGCGCGGCGGACGGATCGGACTTCCTCGGACCGCGGCCCGAGCTGCGACTTCCCCGTCCGCGGTGGGGCCGGCCCCAGGACGCCTCCGACAGCACCAGTCCCGACGGCCACGACCGCCGGATGGCAGGGGCTTTCGATCGGCTGCGCGATCTCCTGGACGCCCGGATGCTGCCGGTCGACGTCGTCGACAACCACAGCCTCCACGGCGATCCGATCCTGTGGAGCTGCGACCTCGGACTGCCGGTGGTGACGACGCTGCACACGCCGCCGCTTCCCGGAATGGTGCGCGCGGCGCGCATGCTGCCGGGGCGGGCGCCGCACCGGTTCCTCGCGGTGAGCCAGTTCACGGCGCGGGCGTGGTCGGATGCCGGGGTCGACTCGTTCGTTTTCCCCAATGGTGTCGATGCCGACCAGTGGCATCTGGGCGCGGGGGGACCCGGGTGGGTGTGGTTCGGGCGGATCGTTCCCGAGAAGGCGCCGCACCTCGCGATCCGCGCGGCGCAGCGGGCCGGGGCGCGCCTGCGCATCGCGGGCAGGATCGGCGACGCCGCGTACTTCGCGCGGGAGGTCGAGCCCCTGCTCGGCGGGCGGATCGAGTACCTCGGGCCGCTCGGCCTCCCCGCGCTGAGCGATGTGATCGGTGCGTCGGCCGTGGCGCTGGTGACCCCGGTGTGGGACGAGCCGTTCGGCCTCGTCGCCGCCGAGGCGCTCATGACCGGCACCCCGGTCGCGGCGTTCGACGCGGGCGGCATCGGCGAGGTGCTCGCGGGCATGCCCGCCACGACGGTGGTGCCGACGGGTGACGTCGGCGCGCTCGGTCGCGCCGCCGCGGGTCTCGCCGCGCTCTCGCGCTGGGGTCTTCCGCGCGGTCGGATCCGGGATGCCGCCGAGGCGCGCTACTCGCTGGAGCAGCGTCACCGCGAGATCGAGCGGGTGCTGTCGGTCGCCGCGAACGGGGCTGCCCTTCCCGCGCTGGTGACGGCGGATGCCGTGGGCTCGGCGGTCGGGGCGTGATCGGCTGGTACGTCCACCATCACGGATGGGGGCATGCCACGCGCGTTCGCGCGATCCTTCCCCACCTCGACGATGAGGTCACCGTGTTCTCCTCGCTGCCCGCGCCGCCGGGGCTGCCCTCCCACGCGCGGTGGGAGACGCTTCCCTTCGACGCGGACGACATCGTCGACCCCAGCGGCGCGCGGCACGCCCCGAGCCACTTCGGCGACGAGACCGCTCGCGGCGCACTCCACTGGGCGCCCATCGCGCATCCCGGGCACCGAGCCCGCCTCGCCCTCATCGCCGACTGGGCCGCGACCACCGCGGTGTCGGCGTTCGTCATCGACGTGAGCGCGGAGGTCACGGCGTTCGTGCGGCTGCTGGGGGTGCCGACCGTGGTGGTCGCTCAGCCGGGCTGTCGCACCGACCGGCCGCACCGGATGGCCTACGAGATGGCCGATCGCATTCTCGCGCCATGGGCGGAGGGCACCATCCCGGCTGCGGGACTCGACGACTTCCGCGATCGCGTCCGTCGCGTCGGAGGCGTGTCGCGGTACGACGGGCGTTATGCGGTTGACGGGCGCGGCGCTGGTGACGGGCGTGACGCTGGCGGCGGGCGTGACGCGGGCGCCGGGCGCGGCGCGGACCATGCAGCGGGGCGGCGGGTGCTGTTCCTCGGAAGGACGCTGCCGGAATCCGTGCGACACCGCACGGCGATGCTGCTCGGTGAGGCCGGGTGGACGGTCGAGACGGCCGGGACCGGGGACGGTGACCGCATCGACGACGTGTGGCCGATGATCACCCGGGCGCAGGTCGTCGTCAGCGCGGCCGGACAGAACAGCGTCGCCGATCTCGCTGCAGCGAACGCGCGCGCTGTCGTCGTCCCGCAGGAGCGGCCCTTCGGCGAACAGGAGGAGACGGCCGGCGTGCTCGCCGCCGGGGGATGGGCGGAGGTCGCGCCGGCGTCGGCCGAGGCCGACGAGGTCGCGGCGCTCGTCGAGCGTGCAGCGGTGCGGACGCCGGACTGGCGCGGCTGGCAGGTGCGGGGAGCCGCGGAGCGTGCGGCGGCCGTCATCGAGGAGGTGCGGGTGTGACGGGGCGCGTCGCGGTCATCACCGCGTGGTCGCGGAACCGCGAGGATCACCTGCGCCGTCAGCGTGCGTTCCTCGAAGGCGTTCGCGCCCCGGGCGCCGAGGTGGTCCGGGTCGAGGTGGGACTCGACGCCGAGGCGGCCCCGGCTCCGCCGGGCATCGTCGGCGCGCACGTCCCGCCGGGGCACCACGGAGTCCGGGTCGGGGCGGCGCGAAACGAGGGGGCGCGCATCGCCCTCGCCCAGGGCGCCGACGCGCTGGTGTTCCTCGACGTGGACTGTCTGCCCGGGCCGACGCTGCTCACCCGGTACCTCGAGGCTCTCCGCCGTCATCCGTCCGATCTCGCCTGCGGGCCGGTCACTTATCTCGTGAGTGCGCAGCGTCCGAGGAGCATCGGCGAGCTCGACGCGATGACGCGGCCGCACCCCGCGCGGCCGAATCCGGCTGCGGGCGACACCCGATCCGCGGCGAGCGATGAGTACGACCTCTTCTGGTCGCTCTCCTTCGCTGTCACCGCCGAGACGTGGCGCCGACTCGACGGGTTCGACGAGGCCTACGAGGGCTACGGGGCGGAGGACACCGATTTCGCGCGCCGCGCCCGCGCTGCGGGAGTGGGGCTGCAGTGGGTGGGCGGCGCGCACGCCTACCACCAGTGGCATCCGGCGGGCGCGCCGCCCTGGCGTCACCTCGATGACATCCTGCGAAACGGCGCGCGGTTCGCCCGCACGTGGGGAGAATGGCCGATGCGGGGCTGGATCGACGCCTTCGTCGCCGCCGGCGCGGTCGAGCCGCACGGCGACGGCTTCCGCCGGGTCGTCGCCTGACGGCTCAGCGTCGGTCGCGGGTCACCAGATGGTGCCGCCGCCGATCGAGATGCCGCCCCACGTGAGCAGCACGAAGATCGCCGCGAACACCACGGGGGCGATGCCCTTGCCGCTGCGCGCGAGGCCTTTCAGCAGGGCGATGACGACGAGGACCGCGGCGACGAGCGACAGGCCTCCGCCGAGGATCAGCCCGATGAAGAGGGGGATCGGCATGAGGATGAGGCCGGCGAGCCCCACCCAGAAGGCGGCCCAGGCGGTGGGATTGCGGGTGCGTGCGGCGGCGTTGGACATGCCTCGATACTGTCAGAGCGGGGCCGCCGATGCGCCGGGGCCTGTGACTCGAGGGGGAACGATGGGCGAAGAGCGGTGGCTGCCGGAGGACTTCGAGCACCCCAGTTCGGTGCCGCTCGTGGACGGCGTGCACCTGCGCCCGATCCGCGCGAGCGACGTCGATATCGACATGGTCACGGTGATGGCCAATCGCGACATGCTGTGGCGGATGTACGGCGAGGCGTGGGGGTGGCCGCCCGCGTCGATGACGCACGAGGAGGACGAGGAGGACCTCGCCCACCACGCCGCCGACATGGAGGCCCACGCGTCGTTCAACTACGCGGTGCTCACCGACGACGAGACGAGGCTGCTCGGCTGCGTCTACATCGACCCGCTCCCGGCGGGACCCGACGGGGCCGCCGCGGAAGTGTCGTGGTGGATCGCCGAGGACGCCCCCGATGCCTGGCGCGAGGCGCTCGACGCCTTCGTCCCCCGATGGATCTCCCAGGCGTGGCCGTTCGCCCACGTGAGCACCCCGTTCCAGCTGCCGCGTCCGTAACTCCTGCCCCGTCAGGTGTCGGAGGGTGATCGCCGCTAGCGTGTCACCGACGACTCCTCCCCGGGGTCGAGGATGGGGGCGGCGTGGCACTTCAGGCAGGGGCGACGTCGGAAGGCGTGTACACCGTCGGCGACTACCTGCTCGATCGGCTCGCGGGCGCCGGTGTGCGGCACCTCTTCGGTGTCCCCGGCGATTTCACCCTCGCCTTCCTCGACCACGTGCAGGCCCACCCCGACATCGAGTGGGTCGGCTGCGCGAACGAACTGGGCGCCGGCTACGCCGCCGACGGATATGCCCGACTGCACGGGCTGGGAGCGCTGTGCACCACCTTCGGCGTCGGCGAGCTGTCGGCGCTCGCCGCCCTCGCGGGCAGCCGCGCCGAGCACGTGCCCGTCGTCCACGTCGTGGGCGCCCCGACCACCGCCACCCAGGCCGCGGGCCGGGCGACGCACCACACGCTGGGAGACGGCGACTTCGGGCACTTCGCGCGAATGACCGCCGAGGTCGCCGCCGCGCACGCGACCGTCACCGCCGAGGGATACGCCGCCGAGATCGACCGCGTCCTCACCGAGGCTCGCGACCGCCGCCTCCCGGGCTACCTGGTGCTGCCGGCCGACGTTGCCGCGGCACCCGCCGTTCCGCCTGCGGCGCCGCTTCCCGAGCATCCCGGGGTCACCGACCCCGCCGTCGCGGCAGACTTCCGCGACGTGCTCACGGAGAGGATGACGCAGGCGTCGACCGTGACGCTGCTCGCCGACATCCTCGTCTCGCGCCTCGGTGCCGAGGATCACCTGCATCGGGTGACCGCCCTCGGCGTGCCGCACGCGACGCTGCTCTGGGGTCGGCGGGTGGTCGACGAGTCGGCGCCGGGATACCTCGGCTCGTACCTGGGAGCCTCGAGCGCCGAGGACGTCCGTGCCGCCGTCGAGGACGCCGACCTGCTCGTCATGGCCGGGGTGCAGTTCACCGACCTCACCAGCGGCTTCTTCTCGCAGCGCATCGATCCCGACCAGGCGGTCGAGATCGGTGGCGAGGCCGTGTCGTGGGACGGACGCATCTTCTCGCCTTTGGCGATGGCCAACGCGCTGGACATCGTCGCCGGGGTGCTTTCCGAGACGGGCGCGGGCGGGCGTGGGATGACGTCGGCGCATCCGACCGATCCGACCACCGACCCCACGGTTATCGCAGTCGCCCCCGGCTCCCCGCTCGGTCAGGAGTCACTCTGGCGCGAGGTCGCCGACTTCCTCCGACCCGGCGACATCGTCTTCGCGGATCAGGGCACCTCGTTCTACGGCATGGCCGACCACCGTCTCCCCGGCGGCGTGACCTTCGTCGGCCAGCCGCTCTGGGCCTCGATCGGATACACCCTGCCGGCGGTGCTGGGTGCGGCGCTCGCCGCCCCCGAGCGGCGCCCCGTGCTTCTCATCGGCGACGGCGCCGCCCAGATGACCGTGGCTGAGCTCGGCACGCTCCTGCGCCGCGGCATCCCGGCGGTGGTCATCGTCGTCGACAACGGCGGCTACACCGTCGAACGCGTCATCCACGGCGCGAACGAGGCCTACAACGACATCGGCACGTGGGACTGGGTGATGCTGATGAGGGCGATGGATGCCGCGGGGTCGGCCCGCGGCATCCGTGTCGATACCGCCGCGGGGTTGCGGGCCGCGCTCTCCGAGGCGCGCGAGTCTGCCGTGCTGACACTCATCCAGGCCGTCGTGCCGCCCCAGGACGTGCCGCCGGTCCTCCGGACGATCGCCGCTGCCGCGGCGAACGCGAACCGGCCGAAGGACTGACGACTCAGGTCGTCCGGGGACGGCACGCGTGCGCGAGCAGCGCGGCCAGAGCCGCGACGGCCGCGACGGCGGCGGCGACGATCCAGCCGACGGAGGTCCCGAGAATATCGAAGGCGAAGCCGAACACGAAGGGCCCCAGCGCGCTGCCGGCGTAGGCGCCGGACTGGACGACACCCGTCGCACGGGCGCTGTGCGGGTGAGTCGTATGTGAGACCACGTAATGGATGAGGCCGCTCCATCCCCAGCCGAATCCGAACGCCAGGACGCATCCGATCACGAACGCGACAGGCGAGAAGGCGGCGATTCCGGCGATTCCGACTGCTCCGATACCGAGCATGAGACTCACCGTGGCCAGCGTGCCGCCGACACCGCGGTCGGCCAGCCACCCGACGAGGGGTCGGGCCACGGCTCCGGCGACGCTGCCGATACCGAGGATCAGACCGGCGACGCCGGGTGCGACACCGAGGTCAACTCCCGCGCTGACGGTGAACGCGCCGACGACATTCGCCTGCGCCGAACCCAGGCCGCTGGCCAGCGACACGAGCACGAGGAACGGCACGAGTCGTCGCGGCAGCGCACTGCGTTCTCGAGTGCGCGCGCGACGTCGCCGCGGTGCCGCCGGCACGACGGCGCGAAGGAGGGGCAGGACAAGCAGTCCGCAGGCGGCAGCGAGCGCGAACGTCCATCGCCAGCCCACCGTGAGAGCGAGGGTCGGCACGGCGAGACCGGCGAGGAGGGTCGACAGGGGGATCGCCGCCTGTTTGACGCCGTACGCCAGGGCTCGCCGCCGCCGTCCCACCTGCTGCGCGATGAGCGCGTTGGAGGGAGGATGCCCCAGGGCGTTGCCGAAGCCGGCGACGCCGAGCCAGACGATCAGCCACCACCACACGTCTGGTGCCAGAGCGATACCGGCCAGCGCGCCGCTCCCGAGGAGGGTGGCGAGCATCATCGACCGGCGTTCACCGAGCCGCGGCGCGAGGGCGCCGGCCACCGGGGAGAAGAGGGCCGACGCCGACCAGTAGGCGGCGATCACGACACCCAGCCGGCTGATCGTGAGCCCGACGTCGGCGGACATCTGCACGCTCACACCGGCGACGAGGAACACCGGCAGTACCGTCATCACCGTCGTCGAGATCGCCGCGACAACCGCGACGCGGCCCGGGCGACGACGCGCGCGTGACACGATGGGCGCACGGCGGACGATGACGGCAGAGGGCACTGCGAATCCTCTCGGCAGGGGCGTTGGGGGAGGCGCAGGCCATTCTGCATACAGCTCACCGATTGCTTGGCACAACTACGGCGAACTTTTCACCATCTACTCTATTCTGTATGCAGATCGGGGGGAGCGCGGATGGCAGCGCAGTTTGAGGAGGCCGTCGAACGGCTGCGTCAATGGATCCTCGACGGCACATACGGCCCGGGTGCCAAGCTCGGTGCGGCAGAGGTGGCGTCGGCGCTGGGGATGTCGCGGACACCGGTGCGCGAGGCGTTCCGCATCCTGTCGATGGAGGGACTCGTCGAGCTCACCTCCAACCGGGGCGCGCGCGTGGCGATCTGGGAGGATCAGGAGCTCGACACCGTCTTCGAGACGCGGATCGCGCTCGAAGGGCTCGCCTGCCGCCTCGCCGCGGATCGCATCACCGCTGCACAGGTCGATCAGCTCGCCGAGATCGCCCAGCGCATCGTCGAGCTCGGGATGCCGCAGAGCGAAGAGGACATGCAGCAGATCCATCGCCTCAACGGCGAGTTCCACGGGGCGATCATCGCCATCGCCGGCAGCGATGCGCTCGGAACCGCCATGGGCGGCATCGTTCATGCCGCGATCCTCACCCGCACCCGCGAGTCGTACGACGAGACCGATCAGACCCGAAGCGCGCAGCACCATGTCGAACTCGTCGCCGCACTCCGCGCCGGCGACGGTCGGTGGGCGCAGTCGGTCATGACGAGCCATCTTCTCGCCGCGCGCGCCTCCCTTCTCGGGCCGCGACGAACCCCGGCCTGATGCCCGCGTCCGCCACCGACAGGAGAACCATGGAGCCCCTCACGAGCCACACCGGCGTTGCCGCGCCGCTCGACGTGTCGAACATCGACACCGATCAACTGCTCCCCGGCGAGTACCTCAAGCGCATCACCCGAACCGGGTTCGAGGACGGTCTGTTCGCATCGTGGCGAGCCGACCCAGGCTTCGTCCTGAACAGACCGGAGTACGCCCGCGCGTCGATCCTCGTGGCGGGTCCCGACTTCGGCACCGGGTCGTCGCGGGAGCACGCCGTGTGGGCCCTGCAGGACTGGGGGTTCCGGGTCGTCATCTCGTCGCGCTTCGCCGACATCTTCCGCTCGAATGCGGGCAAGTCCGGGCTTCTGGCGGCGCGGGTGGCACAGCCCGAGGTCTCGCGCATCCTGGCGGCACTCGACGACGCACCGGGGATGGAGCTCACCGTCGACCTGGCGGCGCGGACGGTGGCAGGTGACGGGCTCGGCGCGGTCCCCTTCGAGATCGACGACTACACCGCCTGGCGGCTGCTGAACGGCTTCGACGACATCGCCATCACTTTGCAGAGCGCGGGCGAGATCGCGGAGTTCGAAGCGCAGCGCCCTGCCTTCACCCCCCGGGTCCGCTAGGAGGGGAAGTCGCCCGCGCGTCCGAGGAGGGCCGGCGGGAGGATGCCGAGGGCCTCGGTGATGAACCGCGTCGCCGCGAGGACGCCGTCCAGGCTCTGGCTGACCTCGTGACCGCTGCGCTTCAGTGCGTACAGGAGGTCTTCGGTGGCGATGTTCCCCGTCGCCGCCGGCGCGAACGGACACCCCCCGATGCCGCCGGTCGACGCGTCGAGCACCTCGACGCCCATCTCGACCGCGGTCAGCGCGTTGGCGTACCCGGTGTTGCGCGTGTTGTGAAGATGCAGCCGCATCGGAACGTCGATCTCGTCGCGCGCGGCAGTCACGCGGTCTCGCACATCACGGGGAACGCCCACACCGATCGTGTCGGCCAGAGCGAGCTCTGAGATCGGCAGGTCGCTCACAGCGCGCGTCAGTTCGGCGATCCGCGCGACGGGTACCTCGCCCTCGAAGGGGCACCCGAAGGCGGCGCCGATCGTCACGGTCGTCGGGATCCCCGCATCGACCAATCGCTCGACCATCTTCGGCAGCACGGCCAGGCTCTCTGCGACGGTCATCCCCTGATTCCGTCGCGAGAACTCATCCGTGGCCACGAGCACGATGTTGGCCTCGTCGATGCCCGCGGCGATCGCGCGATCCACGCCTCGGGGATTCATGACCAGGCCGCTGTAGGCGACCCCCTCGACCCGGGGAACCGCTGCCATGACCTCTTCGGCTCCCGCCATCTGAGGAACGCGATCGGGTCGCGCGAAGCTCACCGCCTCGATGCGCCGCGCGCCTGAGGCGACCACGTGCTCGATGTACCGGACGCGCGTCCGGACGTCGAGGACGACCTTCTCGTTCTGCAGGCCGTCCCGCGGCCCGACCTCCACGATCTGCACGTTCGCCTCCCGGCATCCATTGTTACGTGAAAATGCGCCTGTGTTTCGGATAAGTATGCATCCTGTAAATAAGTGCATGCAGAGTTGGCGAAAACCCTGGACACAACCCCAGGATGTGAGTAGAACTGAATGCAATCAGTTCGAAGACGAGCGGAGGTGTGTGCATCCATGAAGCCCCAGGATGTTCCCACGGGTTCGGCCAACGCACCCGACGAGAATGACCGCAGCGGCATGCCGCTGGCCGATCTTCGCGTCATCGAGATGGGTCAACTGCTCGCGGGCCCGTTCTGCGCCCAGCTGCTCGGCGACTTCGGTGCCGACGTCATCAAGATCGAGCAGCCCACCGTCGGAGACCCCATCCGCGAGTGGGGACAGGCGAAGGCCGATGGTGCGTCTCTGTGGTGGCCTGTGCTCGGACGGAACAAGCGCACGATCACCTGCAACCTGAGGGTCGCCGAGGGGCAGGATCTCGTGCGGCGGCTCGTCGCCGATGCCGACGTCCTGCTGGAGAACTTCCGCCCGGGCACCCTGGAGAAGTGGGGTCTCTCGCCCGAGGAGCTGTGGGCCATCAATCCCCGGCTCGTGATCACCCGCGTGAGCGGCTACGGGCAGACCGGCCCCTACTCCAGCCGCGCCGGCTACGGCTCGATCGGTGAGGCGATGGGGGGCCTGCGCCACGTCACGGGCGACCCGTCCACACCCCCCTCGCGCGCCGGCATCTCGATCGGCGACGAGCTGGCAGCGGTCTTCGCGACCATCGGCACCCTCGTGGCGCTCCACCACCGCGAGCGCACCGGGCGCGGACAGGTCGTCGATTCCGCCATCTACGAGGCCGTGCTGGCCATGATGGAATCCCTCATCCCGGAGTGGCAGGTCGCCGGGTACGTCCGCGAACGCACCGGCGCGACCCTCCCGGGGGTGGCGCCCAGCAACATCTACCCGACGCGCTCGGGGGCGATGGTGCTCGTCGCCGCCAACCAGGACTCCGTCTTCCGCCGCCTCACCGAGGTGATGGGGCGGCCCGAGCTCGCCGAGGACCCCCGGTTCGTCGACCACGCATCACGCGGCGAGAACATGACCGAGCTCGACGGCCTCATCGCGGGGTGGACGGCCGCGCACGCCACCGACGACCTGCTCGCGAAACTGCACGCGGCCGGCATCCCGGCGGGACTCATCTACACGGCGCCCGACATGCTCGCCGACCCTCACTTCGCCGCGCGTGAAGCCATCACGCGCGTGTGGTCACCCGAGCTCGGTCGTGACCTGTCGATGCAGAACGTCTTCCCTCGGCTCTCCGAGACCCCCGGCCGCGTCCGGCACGTGGGTCGCCCGCGGGGAGCCGACAACACCAGCGTGTACGGCGAGCTACTGGGACTGAGCGCCCAGAAGATCGCCGAACTACGAGCCAGCGGAGTCATCTAGGAGGAATGGAATGACCTATCGGGTCGGAGTGGATGTCGGCGGAACCTTCACCGACGTGCTCCTCATCAACGCGGAAACAGGCGAGACGTGGCGCTCCAAGGTGCCCTCGACGCCCGAGGACCAGTCGATCGGCGTGCTGCGCGGCATCGAGAAGGCGTGCGAGGAGGCCGGAATCGCCCGGGGCGATGTGACTCACGTGCAGCACGGCACGACGGTGGCCACGAACGCCGTGCTCGAGGGGAAGGGGGCCAAGGTCGGACTCATCACGACGGCCGGCTTCCGGCAGGTGCTCCAGATCGCGCGGTCGTATGTGCCGGGCGGTCTCGCGGGCTGGATCGTGTGGCCCAAGCCCGAGCCCCTCGCGAAGCTCGAGAACACCATCGAGGTCTCGGAGCGGGTGAGCACGAAGGGTGAGATCGTCGACGCGCTCGATGAGGACGACGCCCGGGCGCAGATCGCCAAGCTCCGCGCCGAGGGCGTCGGGACGGTCTGTGTGAGCCTCATCAACTCCTTCGCCAACGACGCCCACGAGCGACGCCTCGTCGAGATCCTCGCCGAGGAGATGCCCGGGGTCCCGGTGTCGATCTCGAGTGACGTCCTCCCCGAGATGCGCGAGTACGAGCGCACCCTCACGACCGTCGCCAACGGCTACGTGCAGGTTCAGGTGGGCGACTACGTCCGCAACCTCGAGCACAAGATGCACGACGGCGGCCTGGATGCCGAACTCGCCGTCCTCCGTTCGGATGGCGGGCTGTCGTCGCCGGCCGCAGCGATCGATCGGCCGGTGACGCTCCTGATGTCCGGCCCCGCCGGTGGCGTGACCGGTGCGACCTGGGCGGCGAAAGCGGCCGAGCAGGGCGACTTCCTGGCCTTCGACATGGGCGGGACGTCCACCGACGTCGCGCTCGTGCAGGGGTATCAGCCCAAGATCGCCAAGGACACCGAGGTCGGGGATCTGAAGATCCGCGTGAGCTCGGTCGATGTGCGCACCGTCGGCGCCGGCGGCGGGTCCATCGCCCACGTGCCCGAGCTGACCCGCGCGCTTCGCGTCGGCCCGGAGTCGGCCGGCGCGGTGCCCGGACCCGCGTCCTACGGCAAGGGCGGCACCCTCCCCACCGTCACCGATGCCAATGTCGTGCTCGGCTACCTCCCCGCCGAGCTTGCCGGCGGAGAGATCACGATGGATGTCGCGGCGGCACGCGCCGCCGTGGCCTCGATCCAGGAGGCCACGGGCCTGAACAGCGTCGAGGCCGTGGCCGCCGGCATCATCGACATCGTCAACGAGAACATCCTCGGCGCCATCCGCCTCGTCTCGGTGCAGCAGGGGCACGATCCGCGTGACTTCGCCCTCGTGGCCTTCGGCGGCGCGGGCCCACTCCACGGGAATGCGCTCGGCCGACTTCTCGGCTCATGGCCGGTCATCATCCCGCCGTCCCCGGGCGTGCTCAACGCCTACGGCGACGTCATGACCAGCCATCGCGAGGAGTCCGGCCGCACCATCCTGCGCGAGCTCGGATCCCTCACCCCCGCCGGTCTCGCGCAGGAGTTCGACGAGCTCGCCGCCGTCACCCGTGAGCGTCTCGGCCGTCAGGGGATCGCGGAGGAGACGCTGTCCTTCACCTACGCCGCAGACGTCCGCTACCACGGCCAGGGTTTCGAGTTGACCGTGGAGGTCGATCGGTCCTCGCTGGACGCACCGGACGGTCTCGAGCGGATCGCGGCGACATTCGATGCCGAGCACGAGCGCCTGTTCTCCTTCCTCCTCGACGCCGATCACGAGATCGTCGCCCTCACCGTCACCGCCAAGGGCGCCGAGACGCAGATCCCGCTCATCCGCCTCGAGGAGGGCGACGGCGACGTGTCGCGCGCGCTCCTGCGCACCACCGAGATCTGGGTCGACGGCGGCGTCCACACGGCGGGTCTGTACGACCGTGATCAGCTGCGCGCCGGCGATGTCGTCGTCGGCCCCGCGATCGTCGTGGAAATGGACTCCACCGCCCTCGTCCTCCCCGACCACGCCGCCACCGTGCACTCCAGCGGCGCCCTGCTCATCGAACCTGTGAAGGAGTAGCCGACATGGCAACGATCATCGAGACCAACCCGGAGCCGCTCGCGCCCGTCGAGGTCGACGTCGTCACCCTCGACCTCATCGAGAACAGTCTGCGAAACGCACGATACGAGATGGACGAGGTGCTCTTCCGCACTGCGCTGTCTCCGGGCATCCGCGAACAGCACGACGAGTTCCCGCTCATCGCCGACGCGCAGGGACGCATGGTCGTCGGGCAGTTCGGCCTCTCGGTGCCGGCTCTGCTCGAGCACTTCTCCGGCACGATCGAAGAGGGCGACGTCCTGCTCACGAGCGACCCGTACAGCTGCGGTGCCGCCATCAGCCACGCCAACGACTGGCTGGTGGTCTCGCCCATCTTCCACGACGGCCGGCTCATGGGCTGGGCGGCGATGTTCGGTCACATGACCGATGTCGGCGGCAAGTCCCCGTCCTCGATGCCCACCGATGCGCGCACGATCTACGAAGAGGGCATCGTCATCCCGCCGTTCAAGCTCTACAAGGCGGGTGAGCTCAACACCGACGCGCTCGACATCATCCTCAACCAGGTACGGCAGCCGCAGTGGAACCGCGCCGACCTCAACGGGCTCGTCGCCGCCACGCGCATCGCGGGCAAGCGCGTGGGCGAGATGTGCGAGCGCTTCGGCGCCGACACCTACGCCTCGGGCCTCGACGCGCTCCTGGACCGCAACTACCGCGCGATGAAGACGCTCCTGGAGATGCTGTTCGTCGACGGCGAGACCATCTCCTTCACCGACTACATCTGCGACGACGGTGTGGGATACGGGCCGTTCGAGCTGAAGCTGAGCCTCACCCGTCACGGCGACAAGGTCACCCTGGACTTCACCGGGAGTGCGCCTCAGGCCCCGGGACCGATCAACTACTTCCTCAACGAGAACCTCGTGAAGATGTTCTTCGGCATCTACGTCATCACCGTCGCCGACCCGCAGATCCTGTGGAACGACGGGTACTACCCCCTCATCGACGTCGTGATCCCGGACGGCTCGTTCTGGAAGCCCAAGTTCCCCGCGGCGCTGAACGCGCGCAACCACGGAATCGGCCGCCTGTTCGATCTCTTCGGAGGACTGCTCGGGCAGAAGACCCCCGACCTGCTCAACGCCGCCGGCTTCTCCTCCTCGCCCCACTTCATGTACTCGGGCACCTACTCCGAAGGGGAGAAGAAGGGCGAGTCGTTCCAGCTCTACTCCATCGGGTTCGGCGGGATCCCCGGTCGACCGATCGGCGACGGCCCCGACGGCCACTCGCTGTGGCCTTCGTTCCTCAACATCCCGTGCGAGTACCTCGAGAGCTACTACCCGATGCGCATCACGAAGTGGGAGACCATCCCCGACTCCGGCGGCGCGGGCCTGCACCGCGGTGGCAACGGCGTGGAAGTCGTCTACGACTTCCTCGAGGACGGCGTGATCACCATCCACGACGACCGCTGGCTCACCTACCCCTGGGGGGTCAACGGCGGCAAGCCCGGCGCGCGCAGCCGCAAGTGGATCGAACGCCTCGACGGAACGATCGAGGTGCTGCCGAGCAAGGTCGACGACGTGAAGGTGCGCAACGGCGAGAAGCTGCACTTCGGCACCTGGGGCGGCGGCGGCTGGGGCGACCCGCTCGCCCGCGACCCCGAACTGGTCGCCCTGGAGGTCAAGCGCGGCCTGGTCACCGCCGAGGGCGCCCGCGAGTACGGTGTCGTCCTGAGCGAGGACGGCTCGGTCGACGTCGCGGAGACCGGCGCCCTCCGCGATCGGATCCGTGACACCCGGCCCCCGCTCGAGACCTTCGACCGCGGCGGCGACATCGAGACCATCCTCGCCAACGCGCTCGCCGAAACCGGCCTGCCGGCCCCGATGGCGCCCCCGGTGCTGACGTGAGCAGCACCGACGGCGACCGCCCCGGCGTCCTGCCGCCGTCCGAGGCGGGGTTCGCGAACCGGCTCGAGCTGGGCGCTCGGCCCGCGCTCGTGATGGTCGACATCGTGCGCGCGTACTTCGAGCCGGGTGCGCAGCTCTACATGGGCGATGCGTCGAGCCTCGACGCGGCGGCGATCCTCCTCGAGGAGGCTCGAAGCGCGGGGATCCCGGTCGTCCACACCCGGGTGTCGTTCAGCGGCGGCGGTGCCGACGGCGGCTACTTCTTCAAGAAGGTCGGTGCGCTCGAGCACTTCGTCGGCGAGACGCCGCTGGGCGAGATCATGCCCGAAGTGGCACCTCTCCCCGGCGAAGTGGTCATCGTCAAGCAGTACGCGAGCGCCTTCTTCGGAACGACGCTGGCCTCCACACTCGCCGCTGCGGGGGTGGACACCCTCCTCATCGCGGGGGTGTCGACCAGCGGGTGCATTCGGGCGACCGCGGTGGACACGATCCAGCACGGGTTCATCCCCGTCGTCGTCCGCGAGGCGGTCGGCGACCGGCATCCCGCCCCGCACGAGGCGAACCTCTTCGACATCCAGGCGAAGTACGGCGAAGTGAAGACCCTCGCGGAGGCCACGGCCTACCTGCGCGATCTCGCGGGGAGGGGGGAAGGATGACGGTCACCGCTCCCGACACCGACGCGGTGGTCGCCGCGAAGCGGCGGTCCTCCTTCTCGCCGCTGGCGATCCTCGAACGCTACGGCGTGATCGTGGCGTGGCTCGTCGTGATCGTCGTGTTCTCGATCCTCCGGCCCGCGACCTTCCCCACCGCCGGGACGGTCTCGCTCATCTTCGGCACCCAGACGGTCATCCTCGTCGCCACCCTCGGACTCATGCTGACCCTCGCCGTCGGCGAGATCGATCTCTCGGTCGGCAGCGTGGTCGGATTCGGTGCGTCGCTGATGGTCGTGCTGAACGGCGTGGCCGGCGTGGACGTGTGGCTGTCGTTCCTGCTGACGATCGCCGCATGCGCCCTGTTCGGTCTGTGCAACGCCGTCCTCACCGTGATCGTGGGCGTGCAATCGATCATCGTGACCCTCGCCAGCGGCACCCTGCTCGCGGGGATCACGCTGGCCGTCACCGGATCCAAGGTCGTGACCGGACTCGATGTCGCCGTCGTCCAGCTCATCTCCACGAGGTGGTTCGGCATCCCGATCCCGTTCTACCTCGGCATCGTCCTGACCGTGGTGCTGTGGTTCGTGCTGCAGCACACCCCGCTCGGTCGCCGCATGGCCTTCGTCAACTCCAACCGGGTGGTCGCGCGCCTCGCGGGCATCCGTGTCGACCGCATCCGCATGGGAGGACTCATCGCGACGGCGGTGTTCGCCGGTCTCGCGGGCGTCATCCTCGCGGGTCAGAACGGCGCGGCCAACCCGCAGGCGGGTGCCTCGTACCTTCTGCCCGCTTTCGCCGGCGCGTTCCTCGGATCGACCACCATCCGTCCCGGCACGTTCAACGCCGTCGGCACCTGGGTCGCCGTCTACTTCCTCATCACCGGCATCACGGGCCTCGTCTACCTCGGCTTCGCCGGGTGGCCCGAGCAGGTGTTCTACGGTGCGTCCCTCCTCGTCGCCGTCTCGCTGAGCGTGCTCGCGCGGCGACGACGACGGGAAGGAATCACCTAGCACCGTCGTCCCGATCCGATCAGCTGCGGCTGCCGCCGAGACATCTGCCCGGTGGCCTGGGCACCGCTGTGCCCCGGCCACCCCGTACCCACAACCGAATACCCACCCGAGCCCCACCCACCGAGAGGCAATTCCATGACCATTCGCACACCCGGACGCGTCGCGGGCATCGCCGCGGCGCTGGTCCTCATCGCAGGATTGGCCGCGTGCTCCACCGACGCCGGCGGAGCGGCCCCGGCCGACTCCGGCGCCCCCGCCGACTCCGGCGCCGCCGTCGACACCGCCGGGATCGAAACCGCCCAGGCCCAGCTGGACATCTACTACGAGCCCCCCACCTGGCAGGGCCCCGACGTTCCCGTCGATCTGACGGGCCTCGAGGGCAAGCGCGTCACCTACATCAACGTCTCCAGCGGCATCCCCGTCCTGAAGTACTGGACCGACACCGTCAAGGCGATCCTCGACGAACAGGCCGGCGTGATCCTGGAGGAGGTCGACGCGAAGGGTTCCGTCGACGAGGCGAACCGCGGGTTCCAGCAGGCCATCGCCAGCGGGGCTGATCTGATCGTGCTCCAGGCACTCTCGCCGGAGCTGTTCGCCACGCAGATCGCCGACGCCCAGGCGCAGGGGATAAAGGTCATCACCGGCAACACCGGTGTCCCGGGTGATGTGTCGGAGGGCCAGGACGCCGAGGTCTCGTTCGACTACGTCAAGATCGGCGAGCTCATCGCCGACTGGTTCATCGTCGATTCCGAGGGCGCGGGCAAGGCCACGGTCATCTCATCCGACGACGTCCCCGCGTCTCAGCCGCAGGTTCAGGCCACCCTCGACCGGGTCGCCGAGCTGTGCCCCCAGTGCGACGTCAAGGTCGAGGACATCCAGATCCCGCAGTGGGAGACCTCGGTGCCGACGCTCGTGCAGAGCACGATCAACACCGACCCGGAGCGCACCTACTTCCTGCCGCTCTACGACGGCCAGGGGCTCTCGGGCCTCGGCGCCATCCGCGCCGCGGGGGCCGGAGACCGCGTGACCATGGGTGCGTTCAACGCCACCCCCGGCATCGTGGAGAGCCTCATGGACCCGACCAGCGGCCTCGGTCTCGACATCGGCGGGCAGAACGAGTGGTGGGCCTACGCCATGGCCGATCAGATCTTCCGCGTCCTTCAGGACGAGGAGCCAATCGAGAACTACAACGTCGGCCTGCGCATCTTCGACCGCGACAACGCGGAGGAGCTGATCGTGGGCGAAGAGCTCGACTGGTACGGCTACGACGGCTACCGGGACGAGTTCCTGGCTCTGTGGGGTAAGTGATCCCGGCGGGGGGCGCGGTCATCCCGCGCCCCCCGCGTCCCGACCGGTTCGCCAGACAAGGAGAACGATGACGACCCAGGATGCCGCGCCGGCGCTGTCCGTCGCGAATGTGTCGAAGACATTCGGAACGACACGCGTGCTCACAGACGTGACCCTGTCCGTCGCCCCCGGAGAGGTCGCCGCGCTGATCGGCGAGAACGGCAGCGGGAAGTCGACCTTCATCAAGATCCTGTCGGGATTCCACGAGGGCGATCGCGGGGGAACCGTCTGCATGGGCGGAGTGGACGTCAGCGACGCGTTGCAGGACGGCCCCGAGAAGACCGGCATGGGCTTCATCCATCAGGACCTCGCGCTCGTGGAGACCATGACGATCGTCGAGAACCTGCGCATCGGCGGCTTCTCCACCGGGTTCCTCGGTCGGATCAGGTGGAGACAGGAGGCCGAGACGGTGCGCGGATTGCTGCGCCGAGTGGGACTCGACGTCGATCCGAACGTGCGCGTGGGTGAGCTCAGCGTCACCGACCGTGCGCTGGTGGCCATCGCGCGGGGGCTCGCCGAGATCGATCGCGCCTCGCACCTCTCCGCGCGCCTCCTCGTCCTCGACGAACCGACGGCCTACCTGCCCGTGACCGGTGTCGAGCGGTTGTTCCAGGCCGTCGCGCAGCTCGCAGCGGAAGGCGTCAGCGTGTTGTTCGTCTCCCACCGGCTCGACGAGGTGCTGCGATACTGCACCCGCGCCTTCGTGCTGCGGGGCGGCCGCCTCGTCGCCGATGAGCCGACCGCCGGCCGTACCGAGCGCGACCTCGTGACGCTCATGCTCGGCCGCGCGCCCGAGGATCTGTACCCCGAATACGCCCTGTCACCCGCCGAGTGCAGCATCGAGGTGACCGGACTCGCCGGCGGCCTCGTCGAGAGCGTCGACTTCGACGCCCGCGCGGGCGAGATCATCGGTCTCATCGGTCTGCCCGGCAGTGGCTACGAGGAGATCCCCTACCTGCTGTCGGGGTGTCGACCGGCGACCTCGGGGTCGTTGCGCGTGGGCGATCAGGTGATGGATGTCGGTCGTCTCGAGCCGGGGGCCGCGATCCGAGCCGGTGTCGCACTTCTGCCGGCCGACCGCAAGTCGGCCAGCGGCGCCCAAGACCTCTCGGTTTCCGACAACATCACCGTCGCCACCCTGGGAAGCGTCGTCCGACGGGGCGTGATCTCGCGTCGCGAGGAGCGCGATGTCGTGGCAGCGCAGATCGAGCGATTCCACATCGCCCTCCCCGACCCGCAACATGCGTTGAGCTCGCTGTCGGGAGGCAACCAGCAGAAGGCGCTCCTGGCGAAGTGGGTGATCTCCGCCCCGCGCGTGTTCTTCCTCCACGAACCGACCCAGGGGGTGGACGTGGGCGCCAAGCGCGAGGTGTTCCGCCACCTCACCGAACTCGCACGCCAGGGGGCGACTCTGGTGATCTCGAGTGTCGAATACGAGGACCTCGCGGCCCTCTGCACGCGCGTGCACGTGATGCGTCGCGGGCGCATCATCCGCACGATCGAGCGCGACGACCTGAGCGCGCACGAGCTGGCCGTGGCGGTGCACGGATGATTGCCCGGACGATGATCGACAAGATCTGGAGCGCCCATGCCATCGCGAGGGAGGGCAAGCCCGACCTGCTCTACATCGACCTGCACTTCCTCCACGAAGTCTCCAGCCCGCAGGCGTTCGACGGGCTCCGTCTCGCAGGGCGAGGCGTGCACCGCCCCGACCTCACCATCGCGGTCGAAGACCACAACGTGCCCACCGACGGCCTCATCATGCGCGATCCGATCGGGCGCGCCCAGGTGGAGGCCCTCCGCCGGAACTGCCGAGAGTTCGGCATCGAACTGCGCCGTCTCGGCGAGCCCGGCCAGGGGATCGTGCACGTGATCGGCCCCGAGACGGGGCTGACCCAGCCCGGCATGACCATCGTCTGCGGTGACAGTCACACCTCCACGCACGGCGCCCTCGGTGCCCTCGCCTTCGGGATCGGCACCAGCGAGGTCGAGCACGTGCTGGCGACTCAGACGCTCTCGCAGGCGAAGCCCCGCACGATGGCGGTGACCGTGACGGGCGAACTCGCCGACGGGGTCACCGCGAAAGACCTGGCCCTGCATCTCATCTCACGGGTCGGCACCGGCGGAGGACAGGGTCACATCGTCGAATATCGGGGGAGCGCGATCGAGGCGCTCTCGATCGAAGCGCGGATGACGCTGTGCAACATGTCCATCGAGTGGGGTGCCCGCGCGGGTCTGGTCGCCCCCGACGAGAAGACCCTCGACTACGTGCGAGGGCGGGAGTACGCCCCGGCGGGGCCGGCCTGGGACGCCGCGGTCGATCACTGGATGAGCCTGCGCAGCGACCCCTGGGCGGTCTTCGACGCCGAGATCGTCATCGACGCCGCCGACGTCTCCCCGTGGGTCACCTGGGGCACCAACCCCGGGCAGGGGGTTCCGCTGTCCGGCTCGGTCCCCGCTCCGGAAGAGGCCGCCGACGACGTCGCCGTCGCGGGCGCCCGCAAGGCGCTCGAGTACATGGCGCTCGAACCCGGGACGAGGATGCGGGACATCCGTGTGGACACCGTCTTCATCGGCTCCTGCACCAACGCCCGCATCGAAGACCTCCGTGCCGCGGCTGATGTGCTGCGCGGGCGTGCGATCGCGCCCGACATCACCCTCCTCGTCGTCCCAGGATCGATGCGCGTCAAGGCGCAGGCCGAGGAGGAGGGGCTCGATGCCGTATTCCGGGAGGCGGGCGGTGAGTGGCGGATGGCCGGGTGCTCGATGTGCCTGGGCTTGAACGAGGACTCCGTCGCCCCGGGCGTGCGCACGGCGTCGACGTCGAATCGCAACTTCGAAGGCCGTCAGGGCGCGGGCGCCCGAACCCATCTCGTTTCGCCCGCCGTCGCCGCCGCGACGGCGGTGCGCGGCACGCTCTCCTCGCCCGCGGACCTGGTCGCACCGTCGACCCGTGCCGCATCCGCCGTCGCCGGCACCGCCGGCGCCTCACACGAAGGACTCTCCACCGATGACCGCTGACACCACGCTCCGCGCGCGCTTCGCCGCACTCCAGGGGGCCCCGCTCTTCGCTGCGGGTGGGGGCACGCCCCTCGAAGCGCTGCTGACCGAGCAGGCGGGATTCGACGCCTTCTACCTCTCCGGCTATGCCGTCGCGGCGTGGCGGCACGGCCTGCCCGACATCGGGCTTCTGGGAATGAGCGACACCGCCCAGGCACTGCGCGCCGTGGCCCGCGTGGTCGACATCCCCATCGTGTGCGATGCCGACACCGGGTACGGCGATGTGATCGCGGTGACCGCGAACGTGCGGGAGCTCGAGGCGATCGGTGCCGCCGCGATCCAGATCGAAGACCAGGAGTGGCCGAAGAAGTGCGGCCACATGGAGGGGAAGACCGTGATCGCCCGCGACGACGCGGTGCGCAAGGTCGCCGCCGCCGTGGAGGCCCGCCGCGATCCCGAGACGATGATCATCGCGCGCACCGACGCGCTCGCGCCGCTCGGCATCGACGAGGCGATCGCCCGCGCCCAGGCGTTCGCGGCCGTCGGCGCCGATCTGGTGTTCGTCGACGCGCCCCCGTCGAAGGACGACCTCCGGCGCATCTCCGAGGAAGTGGGCGGGCTCCTGGTGGCCAACATCAGCGAGGGTGGGCTGACTCCCACCGTTCCCCTGGAGGATCTCGCCGAGCTCGGCTACGGGTTCGTGATGTACCCCACCTCGGCGCTCCGCGTCGCGGCGCGGACGATGGGAGAGTTCCTCGCCGAGCTGAAGGCGTCGGGAACCTCGGTGGCCTGGCGAGAACGGATGCACGGGCTCGACGGCCTCAACGAGATCGTCCGTCTCGATGACTACCTCGAGGTGGATGCCCGATTCGCCGCCACCCCGGTGCCGTCTGCCTGAGAAGACCGCGGCCATGCTCACCATCTCCGGCGCGATCCTCGATCGGATCGGCGATCCCGCGCCCTACGCCTCCTCCCTCCCGCTGCGCATCGGTTCGCTCAGCCTCGATGACCCCGGTCCCGGTGAACTGCTCGTCCGCATCGAAGCGGCCGGCGTCTGCCACTCCGACCTGTCCGTGGTGTCCGGCGTGCGCCCGAGACCCGTCCCGATGCTGCTCGGGCACGAGGCGGCCGGGATCGTCGAGGCCGTCGGAGCGCAGACGTCGATCGCCGTCGGAACACGTGTGGTCATGACCTTCCTCCCGCGCTGCGGAAGCTGCGCGGCGTGCCGCACCGGCGGGCGCGCGCCCTGCGTCGTCGGCAGCGCGGCGAACGGTTCCGGCGTGCTGATGGGCGGCGGATCCCGGTTGCGCGAGGGCGGCGCGTCCGTCGCCCACCACCTCGGCGTCTCGGCCTTCGCCGACCACGCGGTGGTCGACGAGCGCTCCGTCGTGGTGGTCGACGACGACGTGCCGCCCGATGTCGCCGCTCTGATGGGATGCGCGGTGCTCACCGGCGGGGGTGCCGTCCTCAACTCCGCCGGCCTCGCTCCGGGGGAGAGCCTCCTCGTCGTCGGCCTCGGCGGCGTGGGGCTTGCGGCGCTCCTGGCGGGGCTGGCCCTCGGTGCGACGCGCGTCACGGCCGTGGATCTTCATCCCGCCAAGCTCGAGGCGGCGATGGACCTCGGAGCCCACGAGGCGCTGACGCCCGACGAGGCCGCAGAGGCGGGTATCACGGCCGACGTGGTCGTGGAGGCCGTCGGGCGAGCGGTCGCCTTCGAGCAGGCGATCGCGCTGACCGCCCCCGGCGGCCGGACCGTCACTGTCGGCCTGCCCGCTCCCGACGATCTGGCGACCCTCTCACCGCTGTCGCTCGTCGCCGAAGGTCGCTCCGTCATCGGCAGCTATCTCGGCGGATCGGTTCCCCGGCGCGACATCCCCCGATTCCTCGCGCTCTGGCGAGAGGGACGCCTCCCCGTCGAGAAGCTCGTCAGCCGGCACATCGCCTTTGACGAGATCAACGATGCGATGGACGAGCTCGCGGCGGGCCGGGCCGTGCGTCAGATCATCCGGTTCTGACCCGCGCCCGGCTCTCCGCCCGTCGGCGGGTCAGCTGGTCGACGCCTCCACCACCGACAGCCGCCGAAGCGCGTCGATCGCGTCGCGAGTGACGTGTTCCGGATCGCCCTCGACCGACACGGCGGCTCCGAGTTCGTCGGCCTGGAGGGGCTCGAGCGTCTGGAGCTGCGACTCCAGGAGCGCCGGCGGCATGAAGTGGCCGGCCCGGTGGCGGAGGCGCTCCGCCACCCGGCCGCGGGTTCCGGTGAGGTGGATGAAGGCGATGTCGGGTCGTTCGGCCCGGAGCGCGTCGCGGTAGGCGCGCTTCAGGGCCGAGCAGGCGATGACGGTCGCCTCCTGGTCGACGTCGGCGAGTCGCGCGGCGACGCGCGCGAGCCACGGCCAGCGGTCGTCGTCGGTGAGCGGCTCACCGCGGGCCATCTTCTCGCGCGCTTCGTCGGAGTGCAGGTCGTCGGCGTCGACGAACGGCGCGCCGAGCGCGGCGGCGAGGGCGATCCCGACCGTGGTCTTCCCGGCGCCGGAGACGCCCATCACCACCACGGGAGAACGCAGGACGTCGCTCACCAGTCGTGCACCGTCCCATCGAGCAGTCGGTTGTAGGGCAGATATGCCTGCTCGTAAGGGTACTTGCCCGCTTCGTCGACGTTGAGTTCGACGCCGAGTCCGGGTCGATCGCCGGGGTGGAGGTACCCGTCCGTCCAGGTGAACGACTGCTCGAACACCTGATCGGTCTTCGCGCCGTGGCGCATGTACTCCTGGATGCCGAAGTTGTGGATCGCGAGCCCCAGGTGCATTGCGGCGGCCATGCCCACCGGCGAGATGTCGGTGGGTCCGTGCATGCCGGACTTGATCTGGTACATCGCGGCGTAGTCGAGGGTCTTCTTCAGCGCGGTGATGCCGCCCATGTGCGTGACGGCACCCCGGACGTAGTCGATGAGCTGGTCGCGGATGATGTCTTTGAAATCCCAGATCGTGTTGAAGATCTCGCCGATCGCCAGCGGCGTGGTGGTGTGCTGGCGCACCAGGCGGAGCGCCTCCTGGTTCTCGGCGGGTGTGCAGTCCTCCAGCCAGAAGAGGTCGTACGGCTCGAGGTCCTTGCCCAGGCGGGCTGCCTGGATGGGCGTCATCCGGTGGTGGCCGTCGTGCAGCAGCGGGATGTCGGGGCCGAACTCGTTGCGGACCGCCTCGAACACGCCGGGCAGGTGGTTGAGGTACGCCCGGGTGTCCCAGTCCTCCTCGACGGGCTTGGCGCCGCGCCGGGCCGGTTCGTGGTCGTACCGCACCGAAGCGTCACCGACGTCGGCGCCCTGCGCGGCGATGCCGTAGATGGCTTTGAGCGTCGGAACACCCGTCTGCACGCGGATCGCCTTGTAGCCCTGCTCCTGGTGCGCGCGGATGGAGTCGAACAGCTCGGGCAGCTCCTTGCCCGAGGCATGCCCGTAGGCCATGAGCCCCTTGCGGCTCGCTCCTCCCAGGAGCTGATAGACCGGCATCCCGGCCGCCTTGCCCTTGATGTCCCACAGCGCCATGTCGACGGCGGCGATCGCCGCCATGGTCACCGGGCCGCGACGCCAGTAGGCCGACCGGTAGAGGAACTGCCAGGTGTCTTCGATCCTCGAGGCGTCGGCGCCGATCAGCAGCGGGACGACGTGCTCCCTGAGGTAGGCGACCACGGCGAGTTCCCGACCGTTCAGGGTCGCGTCGCCGAGACCGGTCAGCCCGTCAGCGGTGGTGAGCTTCAGCGTGACGAAGTTGCGGTCGGGGCTGGTGACGATGACGTCTGCCTTATCGATCAGCACGGGTGCGTCCTTCCGATTCTGAGGAGGGGAGGGGAGAGGAGGGGTGGTCGGATGTCGCGGCGACGGCCGTGATCAGCTCGGTGTCGGCGCGCAGTCTCGGGTCGAGCAGTTCCAGAAGGCCCGCCGTCACCTCTGCGGTGTCGGTCGAGCCCTCCAGCACGGCGTCGATGGCCGTGCGGGCGGCGTCGGGGTCACGTCTTCCGGCACGCAGATCGGCGATCCACGCCGCCAGAACCGACACGCACGCCTGCGGCATCAGCCCTCGACCGCGCTCGGCGCGGAGAACCGGCACGACCCGGAAGCGAAGTTTGCTCGTGGTCTCGGCGGCGATCTGATCGAGGAGGTGCACGATGCGGGAGTTGGCGAAGCGGTCCTCGAGCGACGCGCGATACGCCGGAAGCTGAAGACCGGGCGCGGGCAGCACATCGGCGACGGTGTCCCACCACCGATGCAGGTCCGCGGCGATCTCGGGGTCGGCGATCGCCTCGGCGACCGTGGTGTGACCGCGCCGACGCCCGCAGACGGCGAGCAGGGTGTGTGCACCGTTGAGCATCCACAGCTTGCGCCGCTCGAACGGTGCGATGTCGTCGACGAACCGCACGCCCGAGCGTTCCCAGAGGGGACGACCCGCGGGGAAATCCCCCGAGATGATCCACTCCGAGAAGGGCTCGGTGACCACGGCGCCGCGGTCGACGATGCCGGAGCGGTCGCGAAGCCCGGCGATGTCGTCCTGCGTGGTGGCCGGGGTGATGCGGTCCACGACCGACGAGGCGAAGGCGACGGTGTCTTCGATCCACTGACGCAGTTCTTCTGACACGGCCCCGGAGATCTCGGCCACGGCGCGTTCGACGACACGCCCGTTGGCGGGCATGTTGTCGCACGGCAGCACCGTCATCGCTCCCACCCCGGCGGCCATTCGCGCCTCCAGCGCCAGGACGACACGACCCAGGGCGGTCGTCAACGGGGGGTGCCCCTGACCCGTCCGCCACTGGCGGAGTGCGGCGATGTCGGCGGCGGTCGCAGGATCGTTTAGGTCGACCCGGCCGGAGGGATCCAGGCGGTAGCCCGCCTCCGTGACCGTGAGGGTGATGATCGCCACGGCCGGATCGGCGGCGAGCGCCCGCAGCCTGGCGAGATCCGCGCCGTCGCTCGGAGCGACGAGATGACGGATGACGACGGCGTCGTCTTCTTCGGACGAGCGCACCAGGACGGTGTACAACCCGCTCTGCGCGGCGAGCGCGTCCGCGGCCGCGGGACTGCGTCCGGTGAACGAGGCGTAGCCCCACTCGTTCTCCGGATCCGAGATCGCGGTGTGCCACAGCTGGTGCGAGCGGTGGAACGCTCCGAGCCCGAGGTGCAGAAGGCGCACCGGCGGGCGGGCGGGGCTCTCACCGGCGATCTGCGCGAGGGTCGCGCTCAGGGCGACCGCATCGTTCGTCCGCGAGGGCGGGGCGGCGGTCATAGTTTGAACGCCCGCCGCGGAATCGCACTGTGGAGGTCGACCGCGATCCGCTCCGCCTCTCCGATGCTGAGACGCTCTTCGACCACCAGTCGGGCGAGGTAGCCGGCGTCGGTGCGCCGAGCCATGTCGTGACGCGCGGGGATGGACAGGAACGCCCGCGTGTCGTCGATGAACCCCGAGCCGCGGTAGAATCCGGCGGTCTCGACCGTCGCCGCCCGGAACCGAGCGGCGCTGTCGGGTGCGTCCAGGAACCACCAGGGCGCCCCGATGAACACCGACGGATAGAAGCCGGCGAGGGGAGCGAGCTCTCGGGAGAACGTGGTCTCGTCCACCGTGAACAGGATGAGGTGGAAGCCGCGGGCGGTGCCGAACCTCTGCAGAAGCGGCCGGAGGGGCTCGACGAAGGTGGTCGCCACCGGGATGTCGTGACCTCGATCCGGCCCGTAGCCGGTGAACGTGGGCGTGTGGTGATTGCGGAAGACGCCGGCGTGGATGGTCATCACGAGGCCGTCTTCGGTCGACATTCGCGCGGATTCGAACAGCATGTGAGCCCGAAACGCCCGCGCCTCGGTGGCCGACAGCTCGCCCCGGCGCGCCCGGTCGAACAGTGCGGCAGCGGACGACGGGTCGATCTCGGCCGTGTCTGCGGTGAAGACGCCGAAGTCGGCCGAGGTCGCGCCGTGCTCGATGAACCGACGGCGGCTCGCGCGAAGACCCTCGAGATAGCCCTCGTACCCGTTCTGATCGACCGAATCGATGAGTCGCTCGACGCGGTCGCCCCACCCCGCGGCGGTCGGGTCGAGGTAGGCGTCGGGGCGGAAGGTGGGCCTGACCACCGTGCGCACACCCGGATCAGCCGCCAGGATCCGATGCGGCTCGAGTGTGTCCAGCGGGTCGTCGGTGGTCGCGAGGACCTCGATGTCGAAGCGCTCGAGGAGAGCGCGGGGACGCATGTCCGCTGCGGCAAGGGATTCGCTGAGGGCGTCGAAGAGCGCGTCGGGGTCAGCGTCACCCGGCAGCTGCTCGACTCCGAAGACGTCCTGCAGGGTGCTGCGCAACCAGTATCCCGAGGCCGTTCCGGCGAACAGGTGCCAGCGGTCGCAGAAGATCCGCCAGATCCGCCGCGCCTCGGACTCGGAGATCTCGCCCTGCCCGATCGCGAGCGAGGCGAGGTCCACACCGTCGGCGTGGAGCAGCCGGGTGACGTAGTGGTCATCGCGGATGAGCAGCGTCGCCGGATCCCGGAACGGGCGATCCGTCGCGAGGATGCCGGGGTCGACATGGCCGTGCGGCGACAGGATCGGGAGATCAGCGATCAGCTGATACAGCCTCTCGGCGATCCGGCGGGTGGCCGGATCGGCGGGGAGCAACCGCCGGGAGGTGACGGAGGTGGTGGTCACGGTGAGTCCTTGCGATGTCGGTCTGTGGCGTCAGTCGGCTGCGGACAGCCAGCGCGTCCGCAGCTCGTGTGCGGCGGCCTTGGGCCGGCGGTCGCGTGTGAAGACGCCCTTCTTGTTCCCGTCGACGCGGATCACGCCCTGGGAGGTCTGGAAGTCGGCGAAGTTCCACACGTGCTCGCCGATCACAGCGTCGACGCGGTCGAAGACCTCGTGATAGGTGCGCAGGAGCGCGACCTGGAATTCCTCGCTCCACGCCTGGACACCGACAGCGTGCAGGCCGGCGAGGGTGTCGGCACCGTACTCGGTGATGATGATGGGCTTGCCGAACGTCGACTCCCATCCGCGCAGCTCGGTCTCCAGCCGCTTCGCGGCGAGCTCGAGGTCGGCCGTCTCGTTGTACCAGCCGTAGTAGCGGTTGAGGCAGATGACGTCGAAGAGGTCGGCGAGGCGGTCATTGTGGAACTGCCCCCGGTACTCGTTGGCGTAGGTGAGCGGCCGTGACGGGTCGAGTTCGCGCGCCAGGGAGACCAGCGGCTCGAAATACGACCGTGCCCCCTCCTCGACCGACTCCGGCTCGTTCGCGATCGACCACATGACCACCGAGGGGTGATTCTTGTCGCGGGCGATCAATTCGCGGATGCCGCGGGCATGCGCTTCACGGGTGCGGTCGTTGAACATCGTGGGGGAGAAGGACGCCTGCGTCACCGCGCCGTGGAATCCACCGCCCAGGCCAAGGTTCAGGCCGACGGCGGCGGTCTCGTCGATCACGACGATGCCGTGCCGGTCGGCGTAGTCGAGGAACTCCTCGGCGTAGGGGTAGTGCGACGTGCGGAAGGAGTTCGCACCCATCCAGTCCATCAGTGCGAAATCGTGCACCATGATCGCGTTGTCGAAGCCGCGCCCGCGGATCGCGCTGTCCTCGTGCTTGCCGAACCCGCGGAAGTGGAACGGCGTCCCGTTGATGAGGAAACGCGCGCCGTCGACCCGCACCGATCGGATGCCCACCGGCAGCTCGTAGCGGTCGCGCAGCGCCTCGCCGTCGACGACGTCGACGATCAGCGTGTGCAGATACCCCTCGCCGGGTTGCCACAGCCGTGCTTCGGCGACGTCCAGACGGCCGCGCGCTCCGACAGCGGTCGCCACCGTGCGCCCGTCGCCGTCGAGCAGGTCGACGCGAATCTCGACGTCTTCGGGACCGGCGATGGTGACGTCGTACTCGACGATGCCGGTGTCGCCCGCGACATCCGTCACCACCGTCAGGTCGGTGACCCGGATCTCAGGAACCGCGTAGAGCCGGACCGAGCGGGCCAGGCCGGCGTAGTTGTAGAAGTCGTGGCGGTAGCGCTGCTTGCGGCGTCCCGTCTCGGAGACCTCGATGGTCCCGGGCGGGATCGTCTCGTTGGTCAGTTCGTTGTTGACCCCGATCGTGATCCGCACCTCTTCGCCCGCGGGGGCGACGTCGGTGATGTCCGCTTCGAAGGGCGTGTACCCGCCGACATGATGCGCGACGCGCTCGTCGCCGACGTACACGACCCCTTCGTGCGTCGCTGCGTCGACGCGCAGGATGACCCGCTCACCGCTCCACCCCCGGGGGACGCGGACGGTGCGCTGGTACCAGACCCACCCCACATGATCGTGGATCTCCTGGTCTGCGAAGACGTCGTTGTAACTGGCGGGCACCGGCGCCTCGAGAGGAGTGTCGAGCGTGGTCGTCCACGGCTCGGGCCGTGCGTCGTCGTCGTCGAGGGCGAACAACCACAGTCCGTCCAGGACGATCTGTTCGCGGGTGATGGTCGAAAGGGGCTTGAGCACGGTTTCTCTTTCTGGAGTGCGGATCAGGCCGCGTCGAGCGATGCTTTGAGAGCCAGGCGCTGCTCGCGGCGGGCTCGCTGCTCGGCGGGGTTGGGAACGGGCGAGGCCAGCAGCAGCTGTCGGGTGTAGGGGTGCACCGGCGTCCTGGTGACCTCGGCCGCGGGTCCGTTCTCGACGATCTCGCCCTTGTACAGCACGGCGACGTCATGACTGACGTGGTGGACGACGTCCAGATCGTGGGAGATGAACAGGTAGGCCACGCCCGTGTCCTTCTGGATCTCGAGCAGCAGGTCCAGGACGCGGGCCTGCGTGGTCAGGTCGAGGGCGCTGACGGGTTCGTCGCACACGATCAGCTTCGGGTCGAGGGCCAGCGCGCGGGCGATCGCGATGCGCTGGCGCTGACCGCCCGAGAACTCGTACGGCTGGCGGTCGATCGCGTTGGAGGGCAGTCCGACCCGATCGAGCAGCGCCACCACACGTTGACGTGCTGCGTCGCGGGAGATTCCTCGGACGCCGAGGGGCTCGGCGAGGATGTCGCCGACCACCATCGCCGGATTGAGTGAGGTGTAGGGGTCTTGGAAGATCACCTGGAGGTCGCCGCTGAACGCGCGACGTTCGCGCCGATCGATCCGCGTGATGTCCTTGCCGTCGAAGGAGATCGTGCCGGAGGCGATGGGTGCGAGGCCCAGGATCGCTCGACCGATCGTCGTCTTGCCCGAACCGGATTCGCCGACCAGCCCGAGAGTGCGGCCCTCGGCCACGTGCAACGAGACGCCGTGGAGGGCGCGATGGGGATTGGCGCGGAACTTCTTCGGCTTGTACTCCACGACCAGATCGCGGACGTCCAGCAGATCGCTCATCAGATGTCCTCTCGGAGGATGGTCTCGGCTGCCGACGACAGCGGTTGCTGCATATCGGCCTGATCGAGTGCGAGCTCGTCTGCGTCCTCTCGACTGCGGTCTACGCCCGCTGTCGTCGTCCCGCAGAGTCCGAGGGGCGTCAGCGGTGGCTTGCCGACGAGCATGCTCGCCATGAGCGTCTGGGTGTAGGGATGCGCGGGGTTCTCGAGGATCTCCTCGACCCGCCCGGTCTCGACGATCTCGCCTTCGCGCATCACTGCGACGCGGTCGGCGATGTCGGCGATGACCCCGATGTTGTGAGTGACGAGAAGCACGGCGACGCCCAGTTCACGCTGCATCTTCCGGATCACATCGAGCACCTCGGCCTGCACCGTCACGTCCAGCGCCGTGGTCGGCTCATCGGCGATGATGAGGTCGGGTTCGCAGGTGAGAGCCCCCGCGATCAAGACCCGCTGTGCCATCCCGCCCGAGATCTCGTGCGCGTATCCCTTCATGACGCGGTCGGGATCGTCGATGCCCACCTTCTGCAGCAGGCTGCGCGCGCGTTCGGCCGCCTCCTTCTTCGAGATCCCGAGCAGCTTCACCATGGGACGGGTCAGCTGGTGCCCGATGGTGAACGCCGGGTCGAGGTTCGACATCGGTTCTTGAGGGATGTACGCGATGCGGCGCCCGCGGATGCCGAGGACCGCTTTCGTGTCGACCTCGCCGTCGCGGACGAGGACGGATTCCTCGAACCGGATCGATCCCGACAGGATGCGGGCGTTGCGCGGCAGCAGACCGAGGATCGAGAACGCGGTCTGCGACTTCCCCGATCCCGACTCCCCGACCAGGCCCAGCACCTCGCCGGGGCGGATGGTGAGCGAGACGTCGCGGACGACCCTGCTGTACTCTCCATCGGCATTGGGGTAGCCGACGCTGAGGTCGGCGACCTGGAGGATCGCGTCGGCATCGTCGATCACGGCGGGCGCCCGTACCGGGAGATCAGGGCTGGTGGGCCGCGGACGGCGTGGCGCGGTGAGCGTGCGGCGGTCTTCGAGGGCATCGCGGATCGCATTGCCGAGGAGGACGAGAGTGCCGATGGTGATGCCGATCGCCAGCGCCGGCCAGAGCATCAGCGTCGGTTGGATGTAGATGTTGCTGAAGCCGTCGTTGAGCATCGCGCCCCAGGACACCTCGGTGGGATCGCCGAGGCCGAGGAACTGCAGACCGCTCTGCACGGCGATCGCGACACCGCAGATGAGTGCGGTCTGGATGATCAGGGGCGCCCGTACCACGGAGAGCACGTGCCGCGAGATGATGCGCGCATCGCTCAGACCGACGACGCGCGCCGCATCCACGTACAGCTCATTGCGGACCGACTGCACGGCGGTGCGGGTGAGGCGGTAGTAGGAGGGGCTGATCAGGATGCCGAAGGCGATCATCGCGTACCACGCCGACGGACCCAGCGCAGCGCGCACCGAGAGCAGGATCACGATGGCGGGGAGGGCCATGAGCATGTTCGAGAACCAGTTGGACGTGCTGTCGAACGCTCCGCCGTAGAAGCCCGCGATGAGTCCTGCGGGCAACCCGATCGCGATGGCGACGACCGCGCACAGCAGGGCGGACAGCAGTGTCAGCCGGGTCCCGTAGATCAGTCGCGAGAACACGTCGCGGCCGGCGCTGTCCGTTCCGAGCAGGGTCTGCCCGCCGGGATCGGCCAGGGTGTTGCCGACATCGGCGAAAGTGGGGTCGAACGGTGCGATCAACGGCGCGAACACGGCCGCGAGGACGATGATCGTGAGCAGGGCGAGCGAGACGACGCCCAGGGGGTTGCGGAGCATCCGGCGGAATGTGCCCCGCCGGGGCCGCGTGGTTACGGACGGGGTCTTGATGACGCTGGTCATGAGAGCCGAACCTTCGGGTTGAGGGCGCCTTGCGCGATGTCCACGAGCAGGTTGACGATCATCACGATCACGACCGTGATGATCACCACGCCCATGACGAGCGGGATGTCGCTGAGAACCGTTGCGTTGACCGCGAGCGCCCCGATTCCGGGGATCGCGAACACCTGTTCCAGGATGATCACGCCGCCGAGCAGTCCGATGAACTGCAGGCTGAGGACGGTCAGGCCCGCCGGCGCCGCACTTCGGAGGACGTTCCTGAGCACGATCTCGCGCTCGCTCAGGCCGCGGCTGCGGAGGGTGCGCACGTAGTCCTTCTCGAGCTCTTTGATCACTGCGCTTCGGATCTGCTGAGCACTCGAGGTCACGTAGTTGACCACGATGGCGATGACCGGAAGCGTGAGCGACACGATCCACGCCTCTGCCCCGGCTCCCGGACGGATCGTCGCCACGGCGGGGAACCAGCCGAGGTTCACCGCGAAGATGGTGACGAGGAAGATGGCGAGCACGAAGCCGGGAATGGCGTCGCCGATGACGGCGCCGACCTGAACGGTCTGATCCACCCAGCCGCGGCGCACCGCGGCGAGGACCCCGAGCACCGCCGCGATGACGGCGACCAGGACGATCGAGACGATCATGAGGACGAGGGTGACGGGAAGTCGACTCTGGATCGTCTCGGTCACCGGCTCGCCGTTGAACCAGGAGCGGCCCAGGTCTCCCTGCAGCGCCGAGCCGACCCAGCCGAGGTAGCGGACGAGGAGCGGCTGGTCCAGGCCCAGTTCAGCCTCTTTGAGGGCGATCTGCTCGGGAGTCGCCTGATCCCCCAGGATGTTGCGGGCGATGCTCGAGCTCGAGAAGAAGAGCAGGGTGTACGCCAGCGCCGAGATGACGATGAGGAGCCCGACTCCGGATGCGATCCGCCGCAACGTGAAAGTGAGCATGAGAAGTCTCCGGTTGAGGGCGGGGGTGGTCGCACCGCGCGTGCTCGCCACCCCCGCCTGATCGGCGTGCGGTCTTCTACTCCGCCGGAGCGAAGTTGTAGATCGACGGCATCGCGGACTGGATCTGCGCCTCGACCGTGATGGCCTCGGGGTCGTAGACGCTGATCTGATCGATGCGGTAGAGGGGCAGGAACCAGGCGTTCTCCGTGACGTATCGGTTGATGTCCTGTGCCGCAGCCTCGCTGTCCTCGCCGCCCTCCTGCACGACTGCGATCAGCTCCTCCAGCTCCGGAGCCGTCGTCTGGAAGGGGTTGTAGGTCGCTGTCGGGGCGATGATCTGGTTGACCGCGACCCACGCCTCGCCCTGGAACAGGTTGAAGTTGAAGGCTTCGAACTTCCCCTGCACGGCGTCTGCGACGTAATCCGCGGGAACGGCGCTGACCTGGTTGACCGTGATGCCCACTTCGCTCAGCTGTTGGGCGATCGCCGTGATCTGCGTGGCGAAGCCGTCGATGACGGGCAGGGTGATTTCCAGTCCATCCTCGTAGCCCGCGTCCGCGAGGAGTTCCCGCGCCATGTCGGGGTCGTAGGTGTAGTAATCCTCGAGGTCTTCGACGAACGCGCCGCTCTCCGGACCGAACACCTGACTTGTCGCGGTGCCCCGTCCGAGCTGCAGCTGCTCGAGGAGGGTCTCACGGTCGACGGCGTAGTTGATGGCCTGCCGCACGCGGGCGTCGGCGAGGGCGGGGTTGATGGTGCCGTCACGATCGAAGAAGGTCACTCCCGTCCAGTCCACCTGGTAGTCGGGGATGATCTCCATCCCCGCCCCTTCCGCCTGATCGGCCGTCCGCGCGTCGAGTGTCGTCCAGTCGACCTGGCCGGAGACGATCGCGTTCGCCCGTGCGGAGAGGTCTTCGAGGATGCGGAGTTCGACGGTGTCGAACTTCTGGAGGTCCGGGTTCCAGTAGTCCTCCTTCGCGGTGAAGACGGACTGCGAGTCGCGGACCGAGCTGTCGGCGTCGTAAAGGTAAGGACCCGTGCCGACGGGATCGGTTTCGAGCGTTCCGGCCTCGATCGCCGCGGGGCTCGCCATCAGTCCGGCCGCCTGGCTGAGGTAGAACTCGAAGGCGGGGTCGGGCTGGGCGAGGGTGATCTCGACGGTGTCTTCATCGACGGCCGTCGCCGATTCGTACTGGGTCAGCTGCACGGCCTGGCGACCGTTGCCCGCCTTGAAGTGCTCGAAGTTCGCCACCACGGCTTCGGCGTCGAAGGGCTCGCCATCGGAGAATTCGACGTCATCGCGCAACTCGAGCGTGAGCACCGTGCGGTCGTCGTTGTAACTCCACTCGGTCGCGAGCATCGGGCTGAGCTCCCCGTCGGGTTCGCGCAGGACGAGGGTGTCGTACACCAGCTGATACGGCACGAACTGGTGACCGACGTGCGCCTGCGACGGATCCCAGGAGACGACGTCGCCCAGCTGACCGAGGGTCAGGGTGCCGCCGCGCGTGGCGTCGTCACCCCCGTCGCTGGTTCCGGCCCCCGCGTCGGAGCCGCCCGCGCTGCAGCCGGAGAGGAGAAGGGCTCCCGCGGCCAGTGCGCCGATTAGTTTCGTCGTTGATTTCATCGTTCCCTCATTGCCTCGTTGGAAGAGCAGAAGCTGTGTTGCCAGCAGTTCCATGGAAACGTTCCTGGAACATTCCGTCAACGAATTGCCAAACGTTGCCATAGACTGTCCTGGTCCGCGGTATCGAGCGCACTGATGACGGGAGTCGACATGAGGGTCACCGCCAGGGATGTCGCCCAGCGCGCCGGTGTCGCCGCCTCCACCGTGTCGCGCGCGCTGAATGACCCAGGGCGCATCAATGAGCAGACTCGACAGCGGATCCTCGACGCGGCACGCGAACTCGGGTACGCGCCGACGGCACCGCGGGCCGTCGAGCGCAAGGGACTCGTCGCGCTCCTCGTGCCGGACGTGACGAACCCCTTCTACTTCGACATCATCCGTTCGACGCAGGAGCAGTTGCGCACGGCGGGGTTCCTGCAGTTGCTGATCGACACCAGCGAGTCCGGCACGACGGAAGCCGACACCCTCGCGCAGCTGGCGGGCCTCGTCGACGGGGTGATCCTCTCGGCGACCCGGCTGGATGCACCCGCTCTGCGGGAGGCGACGGCGCGGCTCCCGCTCACGGTCATCAATCGCCAGCACGAGGACATCCCGAGCGTCCTGATCGATATCCGTACCGGACTCATCCAGGCGATCGACCACCTCAAGGCCCTGGGGCACCGCACCATCGCCTTCATCGCGGGTCCTCCGGGTTCATGGCAGAACAGGTGGCGGTGGAAGGAGTTCGAGGAGCAGGTGCTCGCGCAGGAGCTTCGTCCCGTGCTCGTCGGACCCTACGCGCCGACTCGAGCAGGCGGTGCAGCCGCGGCCGATGCCCTGGTGCTCACCGAGGCCACCGCGTGCGTGGCCTTCAACGACCTTCTGGCCATCGGCATCCTGCAGCGACTGCGACAGCGGGGCATCCGCGTGCCCGAGGACATCAGCGTCGTCGGCTGCGACGACATCTTCGGAGCCGACTTCAGTGCGCCACCCCTCACGACCATCGCCGGTGACACCGAGCAAGCGGGACGCCTCGCAGCCAGCCGGCTGATCTCGACGCTCAACGGCGAAGCACCACGCAACGGGACCACTCTCATCCCCACGCACCTGCTCGTCCGCGAGTCGACCGGGCCGGCTCCCTCCCATCCCGCCGCGCGTCAGCGCGCGGGCGGGTGAAACGATGCGCCGCGCCTCACCGACTGAGGGTCGCGAATCGGCGGATCGACAGCGGCACGAAGACGACGAGCATCACGACGGCGAACACGAGGACGTAGACGACGGGATACTGCAGGGGCCACGCGTCGGCGACCGGTGCGTCGGCCGGCACGTTGCCGAAGAGCACCCGCGCCGCCTGCACCAGCGCCGACACGGGGTTCCACCCCGCGAAGACCCGGAGCGGGCCGGGCAGGTTCTCGCTCGGCACGAAGGCATTGGAGATGAACGTCAGGGGGAAGAGGATGAGGAACGAGGCATTGTTGATCACCTCGGGGCTTCGCACCACGAGGCCGAGGAAGGCCATCACCCACGAGAAGGCGTACGAGAAGAGCATCAGCAGCCCGACGCCGGCGAGGAAGCTCAGGACCGACGACTCCACCCGCCAGCCCACGATGAATCCGGTCCCCATCATCACCACGAGCGAGAGCACGTTGATGACGAGATCGCCGACGGTGCGGCCGACCAGCACCGCCGACCCGTTCATCGGCAGCGTGCGGAACCGGTCGATGATGCCGTCCTTGAGATCCTGCGCCATCGCCGAGCCCGAATACGTCGAGCCGAACACGATCGTCTGGGCGAAGATCCCCGCCATGAGGAACGAGGTGTAGTTCTCACCCGGCACCGCGATCGACGACCCGAACACGAAGGTGAACAGCAGCACGAACATGATCGGCTGGATCAGGGTGAACACCAGGATGTCGGGGACGCGGACGATCTTCTTGATGTTCCGCCACGTCGCGACATAACCATCCGACAGGAAGCGGCTGAGAGGTGTGCCCGGCTCGGCCTCGAGGGTCGTGGAAAGGGCGGCGGTCGATCCGCCGCTCGTGCGTGCCGTCGTGCTCATGCCGCGGCCTCCTCATCGGTCGCGCTCTCGGCGGCATGGCCGGTGAGCTGCAGGAAGACGTCGTCGAGGGTCGGCCGGCGCATGCCGGCGTCGTGGAGTGCGACACCTGCCGCCGCCACGTCTGCCATCACGGCGCTCAGCGCGCCCGCCCCGTCGGCGACCGGGGCGACCAGGGTTCGCTCGCCGTCGGCGACGACCGCCCCGGTGCCGCGGCGGCGGAGGATGTCGGTCACCACCTCGGTATCGCCGTCGTCGACGAGCGTCACCGCGACGCGCTGACCCCCCACCGAAGCCTTGAGCTCGTCGGCGGTGCCTTCGGCGATCACTTTGCCCGTGTCGATGATCGAGATCGAGTCGGCCAGACGATCGGCCTCCTCGAGGTACTGGGTCGTGAGCAGGAGTGTCGTCCCGCCCGCGACGAGCGACTCGATGACATCCCAGAGCGCCAGCCTGCTGCGCGGGTCGAGCCCCGTCGTCGGCTCGTCGAGGAACAGGACGGGCGGGTTGATCACCAGCGCCCCGGCGAGGTCGATGCGGCGCCGCATGCCCCCCGAGAACCCCTTCACGGGGCGGTTCTGGGCCTCGACGAGGTCGAACACCTCGATGAGCTCGCGGGCGCGTTGCGTCGCGCGGCGCCTCCCGAGGTGGTAGAGCAGGCCCACCATCAGGAGGTTCTCGAACCCGGTGAGGTTCTCGTCGACCGCCGCATACTGCCCGCTCGCGCCACTCATCCTCCGGATCGCCTGCGGGTCGGCGAGAACGTCGACGCCGTTGATGCTCGCCTGACCCGAGTCGGGGCGGATGAGGGTGGTCAGCACCTTCACAGTGGTGGTCTTCCCCGCGCCGTTCGGGCCGAGGAGGGCGGTGACCGTTCCCTCGGGAACCTGCAGGGTGAGGCCGTCGAGCGCGCGCACCTCGGGTGCGCCCTTCGGCTGATAGGTCTTGACGAGGTCTCTGGCCTCGATGAATGCCATGGGCGGGATGCTACTCCCCCCGTGTGACATCCCGTCGGCCTGAAACATGACGCCTTACGACGCCGTATGACGCCCGCTTTCGAACCGTGACGTCACGCGTTGCGACGCCCCGCGGGCGGCCCGTTTACTGACTGCCCACAGGCCACGTCCGCAGCATCCAGGAGACCCATCATGTCCGCAGAGAACCCCACCCCGTCCGGCGAGAGCGACCTTCGCTCCGCCCTCACCGCGCAGAAGAAGAAGCGCCGCACCGCCGCCATCGCTGTCGGCGCGGTCGCCGTCGTCGGCCTCGTCGCCGGCGCCGTCGCCATCGTGGCGAACCTCGGCAGCGCCGACCCCGCCGCCAGTGCCGCCGAGGCCTCCACCGCGCCGGAGGAGCTCAGCGTCACCATCGCCACGGCCGAGGACAGTGTGTTCCAGGACACCATCGCCGAGGTGGCGGCCGAGAAGGGCCTCGATGTCGAGTGGCTGAACGTCGACGACTGGGTGCTCCCCAACACCGAGCTCGTGGCCGGCACCGTAGACGCCAACGCGTTCCAGCACATCCTCTACCTCAGTGCGTTCAACACCGAGAACGACGCCGACATTACCCCGGTGTTCTCGACCGTCATCACCCAGTGGGGCATCTTCTCGGCGACCCTCGACGACGTCGACGCCCTGCAGGACGGCGCGCGGATCGGCATCCCGGATGACCCGTCGAACGGCGGCCGCGCCCTCAACATCCTCGAGTCCGCCGGGCTCATCGAGCTCTCCGAAGACGCCGGTGACTTCCCGACCGTCGACGACATCGACACCAACGACCGCAATCTGCAGTTCGTTCCGCTTCCCGCCCGCGACATCCCGCTCCAATTCGAAGACCCGAGCCTCTCGGCCGTGATCGTCGGCACCTCGTACTTCGACCCGTCTCAGGGAATCGGCGCCGACGACGCGCTGTTCCTCGACGACTCGCTCGACGAGAAGAACCTGCCGTACGTCAATGTGGTCGCCACTCGAGCGAACGACGTCGACAACCCCGCGTGGGAGATCCTCGAGGAGGCCTACGCCGACCCTCGTGTGGCCGAGGCGCTGGAGGAGGAGTACTTCGGGAACACCGTGCTGGTCGACGTCGACATCGACGACCTCCGCGCCAAGCTCGCCGATCTGGAAGCCGCGGCCGCGCAGGGCTGAGCCCCGGCGGTGCGCAGAGAGGATACGGACATGACGACCGCCATCTCTTTCGAGGACGTGTCGAAGACCTTCACCGTCCGCGGCCGCCGGGTCGACGCGCTCCGCTCGGTCGACCTCACCGTCGAGCGGGGCGAGATCTTCGGGATCGTCGGATACTCCGGCGCCGGCAAGTCGACCCTCCTGCGCACCGTCAACGCCCTGGAGCGTCCGACCTCCGGACGCGTCGTCGTCGACGGCGTGGAGATCTCCTCCCTCGCCGGGCGGGAGCTTTACGCCGCACGCCGGGGCATCGGCATGATCTTTCAGCAGTTCAATCTGCTGCGCTCGCGCACCGTGTTCAAGAACATCGCCTACCCCCTGAAGCTCGCCGGGTGGACGGCCGAGCAGATCATCGACCGCGTCGAGGAGCTGCTGGACTTCGTCGGCCTCGCCGACAAGGCCCTCGCCTACCCCTCGCAGCTGTCCGGTGGGCAGAAGCAGCGCGTGGGCATCGCCCGCGCGCTCGCGACGCGCCCCGACATCCTCATCTCCGACGAATCCACGAGCGCCCTCGACCCCCAGACGACGGGTGAGGTGCTCGACCTCCTCACCCGCATCCACCGGGAGCAGGGAGTGACCATCGTGCTCGTCACCCACGAGGTCGACGTCGTTCGTGAGATCGCCCACCGCGTCGCCGTCATGGACAGCGGCCGGGTCGTGGAGACCGGGAGCGTCTACGACGTCTTCTCCGCCCCCCAGAACCCGACCTCTCGGCGATTCGTCTCGTCGGTGCTCCGCCACGTCCCCTCTGCCGAGACGCTGGACCGATTGCGTGCGCGTCACCCTGGGCGCCTGGTGCAGGTGCGGATCGCCGATCACGACGGCGCGGGGACGGTGCTCTCGAGGATCGCGCGCGACCACGGCGTGGACGCGAACGTGATCTACGGCGGCGTGGACGAGTTGCAGGGACGCGCCTTCGGCACACTCACGGTCGAGCTGGTGGGTCATCCGTCCGACATCGACGACGCCCTCGACGACCTCCGGGCGGTCACCACCGTGTCGGACCTGGCCGACACCCGAGCTGCGGAGGCCGCGCATGCGTGAGTTCGACCTCGAGGCATTCTTGCCCCGCTTCTTCCAGGCGCTCGCCGAGACGGGACTCATGGTCTCGGTGGCCTTCCTGGGTGCGGCCGTCATCGGCATCCTGATGGGCCTGCTGCTCTACGCCTCGAGGCCCGGGAATCTGCTCGAGAACCGGGTGATCTTCGGGGTGCTGAACGTCGTGATCAACGTCATCCGGCCGATCCCCTTCCTCATCGTCGCCATCGCGCTCATCCCGCTGACCCGGTTCGTGTTCGGCACCGGCATCGGCCCGCTTCCCGCGACCCTCCCGCTCGTCCTCGTCGCGAGCGTCGCGATCGCCCGCGTCGCCGAGTCGAATCTCGTCGCCGTCGACCCGGGATCGATCGAGGCGGGGGCGGCGATGGGTGCGAGCCCCGCCCGGGTGCTCTTCACGATCGTGGTCCCCGAGGCGCTGGGGCCGCTCACGCTCGGGCTCACCTACATCCTCGTTGCGCTCGTCGATGCGACGGCCGTGGCCGGCGTCGTCGGAGGCGGGGGACTCGGCGACCTTGCGCTGAAGTTCGGGTACGCGCGGTTCGACTGGATCACCGTGCTGATCGTCGTCGTCACCCTCATCGTCCTGGTCCAGCTCGCCCAGCTGATCGGCAACGCCGTCGCGAAGCGGGTGCTGCATTGAGCGCCGTCGACGCGCGTACGATTCCGGGCGCTCGAGCTCAGGAGGAGCCGAGGGATGACCGCTTCGCGGCCTTCCTGGACCGGGTGGCCGTCGGCGCGGTCGACCGCGAGCGCGACCGCCGGCTGCTCTTCGACGAGGTCGCCGAGCTGCGCGGACTCGGGTTCGGTGCGCTGCGTGTGCCCGCCGCCCACGGGGGAGAAGACCGCGCCTTCGCGGAGGTCATCGACCGCGTCATCCGCCTGTCTGCCGCCGACGCGAGCCTCGGGCACCTGTGGCGCGGCCACATCGCCTTCGTGGAGGACCTCCGTGCGCAGGGCGGGGGAGCGGATGACCGGTGGTGGCGACGCATCCTCGACGGCGACCTGATCGGCAACGCCCAGTCCGAGCGCCAGAGCACCGCGCGGCTGGAGACCCGCATCGACCGGGACGGCGACGAGCTGCTGCTCACGGGCACGAAGTACTACACGACCGGCAGCATCTACGCCGACTGGATCCACCTCGCCGCGCTCGACGGCGGCGAGCGCGTGGCGGTCACCGTGGCGGCGGCGCACCCGGGCGTTCGACCCGTCGACGACTGGGACGGCTTCGGCCAGCTGCTGACCGGCAGCGGCACGACCACCTTCGAACGCGTCCCCGTCGATCCGCGCGACGTGGTGCCCTCGATCGAGGACGAGCGCCGGTGGGCGGCGCTCGGGAGCGTCTTCCAGCTCACCCTGCTGGCCGTGATCGCCGGCATCGCCCAGCGCGCGCTCGACGACACCGTCGCGTTCGTCCGGCCGAGGCGGCGGACCTTCGGCTTCGCCGGTGAGACGCTGCCCGCCGACGACCCCCTCGTCCAGCTCGTCGTCGGCGAGGTCAGCGCGGCGGCCGCCGCCTCCAGACGCCTCGTGCTCTCGGTCGCCGTCGAGCTCGGCGACGCCCTCGAGGATCGGGGAGCCGGCAGTGCCGAGCGGCTCCGCGCGCTCCAGCTCGAGGTGTACCGGCTGCAGGAGGTCGTCCCCCGGCTGATCCTCGACGCCGCGACGCGTCTGTTCGAGGTCGGCGGGGCGTCCGCCGTGAGCGTCAGCACCGCCCTCGACCGTCATTGGCGGAACGTCCGCACCATCGCCTCGCACAATCCCGTCGTCCAGCGCACGCGCGCGATCGGGCAGTGGGAGCTGCGGGGGACGCTCCCCGCATGGAAGGCCCCGGGTGCATGACGATTCCGTCTCCGCTGACGGCTGACGACGTCGGCCGGCGCGCGAGCACCGCGGAGCTGGTCGAGCGTTACCGAGCGGTGTTCGACGAGATCGGCACCGGAGCCGTCGTGCGCGAGCACGAGCGGCGCCTGCCGTTCGCCGAGGTGGAGCTCCTGCGGGCGTCCGGCTTCACGCGGGTCACGCTGCCGCGCGAACTCGGGGGAGACGGGGCCGACCACCATGCCCTCTTCGAGCTGCTCACCGAGCTCGCCCGACGCGACCCGAACCTCGCTCAGCTCCTTCGCTCCCACTTCGCCTTCGTCGACCGCACCCTGCACGCGGAACCGTCCACCACCGCGCGCGTGCGTCTCGCCCGGATCGCCGAGGGCGCGATCCACGGCAATGCGACCTTCGAACGGGGGCCTGCGGGGGTCGGCGCATACGCGACGACCCTTTCTCGCGATGAGCGGGGGCTGCGGCTGGACGGGCGGAAGTTCTACAGCACGGGCACCCTCTTCGCCGACGTGGTGGGGGTCCTCGCCACGCCCGATCCCTCGACCGGGCTCGGGCCCGAACCGGTCAGCGTGCTCGTCGCGACCGATGCTCCCGGGCTCACGCGCGTCGATGACTGGGGTGGGTTCGGGCAGCGGATGACCGGCAGCGGGTCCACGGTCTTCGACGATGTCCGGGTCGCGGAGGGTGACGTCGTCGCACGTTCCGCCGCCCCCGGCCACGCCGGCGCTTTCGTGCAGCTCGTGCTGCTCGCCGCCCTGACCGGGATCGGTCGCGCCGTCGTCGATGATGCCGCCCGCTTCGTCCGGGAACGCACCCGCTCGTACTCCCATGCGAGCGCCGATCGACCTCGCCATGACCCGATCGTCCAGGAGGTCGTGGGTGATCTGTCCGCCCTTTCGTTCGCCGCCGACGCAGCGCTGAGTCGCGCGCTCGCCGCTCTGGCGCGTGCGGCGGAGTCATCGCATCCCTCCTCATCGTCGCCGCAGGGTGATGACCGGGCAGCCGCGATCGCGGCCGCCGACCTCGCCACCGCCCAGGCGCAGCTCGTCATCGTCCCGAACGTGCTGAGAGCGGCGACCGACCTGTTCGAGGTGGGCGGCGCGAGCGCCCTCGGCGCGCAGCTCGCGCTCGACCGCCACTGGCGGAACGCCCGTGCGCTGGCATCCCACAACCCCGCGCGGTACAAGGCCCGCATCGTCGGCGACCACCTCGTGAACTCCACCCCGATCGTCGCCTGGTGGACCAGCGGCGAAGCCTGACCCGGAAGAATCCCCCTATGACCTCACCGTCCCGCGAGAAGAAGCCGCTCATCCTGAATCTGTTCGAGATGAACACCGTCAGCCACATCACCCACGGGCTGTGGACGCTGCCAGACAACAACCGTCACCGTCACGGCGAGATCGGGTACTGGACGGAGCTGGCCCAGATCCTCGAGGGCGGCGGATTCGACGGCGTGTTCCTCGCCGATGTCGTGGGCGCGTACGACACCTTTCGCGGCAGCCCCGACACCGCCGTGAAGGAGGGTCTGCAGATCCCCTCGCACGACCCGCTGCTGGTGATCCCGCTCATGGCCGCCGTGACCCGGCACCTCGCGTTCGGCGTCACCTTCTCCACCAGCTACGAGCCGCCCTTCTCCTTCGCGCGTCGGATGTCGACCCTCGATCACCTCACCGGCGGCCGCGTCGGCTGGAACATCGTCACGTCCTACCTTCCGAACGCCGCACGCAACTTCGGCCTCGCCGACGAGATCCCGCACGACGAGCGCTACGAGATCGCCGATGAGTTCCTCGAGGTCGTGTACAAGCTGTGGGAGGGATCGTGGGATGACGACGCCGTCGTCGCCGATCGCGAGAACGGCGTGTTCGCCCGGCCCGAGATGGTGCGCTACATCGACCATGTCGGTGAGCACTTCCGTGTGGCGGGACCCCACCTGGTCGAACCGTCGCCGCAGCGCACGCCCGTGCTGTATCAGGCGACGCAGTCGCCCGCGGGGATCGCGTTCGCGGGGCGGCACGCCGAGCTCGTCTTCACCGGCGGACGCACCGCGGAGGATTTCCGACGCCACGCCACCGACATGCGGGCGGCTGCCGTAGCGAGCGGCAGGGCGGGCGACGACGTGAAGTTCATCGTGCAGGCCGGGGTCGTGGTCGGTCGCACGGAGGAGGATGCCGCGGACAAGTGGCGCCGCTACCGGGAACGGCAGAGCCTCGATGGCATCCTGGCGCACGCCAGTCTGCCGCTCGATCTTCCGCGTCTTCCGCGGGAGCAGACGATCGCCGCGGCCCTCGCCGAGGCCGGGCTGCCGCCGGAGGCGATGGGCCCGATCGACGGGTCGGCGACGGTCGGTGCGGTGCTCGACCGGTTCGCCGCGCAGCGCGAGGGGCGCTTCTTCGTCGCGGGCACCCCCACCGTCGTGGCCGACGAGGTCGAGCGCTGGCTCGACGAGGACGGCGTGGACGGGATCAACTTGCGCCAGTACCACTCGTTCGACACCGCGCGCGACTTCGCCGAGCTGGTGGTGCCGGAGCTGCGACGGCGCGGACGGATCCGGGAGCGCCCGGCGGAGCCGCAGACACTGCGGGAACGGCTCTTCGGCAGGGGCCCGCGCCTCGCCGCGCCGCACCCGGCGGCCGCCTACCGAGGGGCTGCCGGCGTGCAGACGAGCCGGGAGCCGCTGCGGTTCACGGTGTGAGGGTCTCCGACGCGTGAGGCGCGCTCCGTCCCTAGACCAGGACGGGCGCGAAGCGTGCCGACGGCACCGCCCCGCTCCTCCGGGGGCCCGACCGGCTCCTCGACGGCATGCTCCCGTCATCGCGGCACCTTCGCCCTGAGGTGATACGAGAATTACGAATTGATTTTATGCTAGACAATCTGTAATGCGTGTTACATTATGGACCGCGACGCTCGATGACGAACGCTCCGCAGAAAGGTCCACCGATGGCACACTTCCCCCGCACCCACCGCGCGATCCTCGCCGCCACCGCCCTCGCCGCGAGCGGCATCCTGCTCGCCGGCTGCGCCGCGGCCGCAGGCTCCGAGAGCGCGGACGACGCGTCCGCCGAGCCTGTCGAGATCGCCGGCGTCGAGATCGCCGTCGACGACGACGCGCGTGCCCTTCTTCCCGACGACATCACCCAGGCGGGACGGGTCACAGCCGCCACCGACGCCCCGTACGCCCCGTTCGAGATGTTCGTCGAGGAGGGCTCGGAAGAGCTCACCGGTGTCGACATCCTGCTCGGGCAGGCGATCGGCGGCAAGCTCGGCATCGACGTGGAGTTCGCCCAGCAGGGTTTCGACGGCATCATCCCCGCCCTTCAGGCCGGCAACTACGACCTCACCATCTCGGCCATGACCTCGAGTGTCGAGCGCATGGACGTGCTGACCTTCGTCGACTACTCGGCATCGGGCACCGGCATCCTCACGCGCGCCGGCAACCCCGACGACATCGAGACCTACCTCGACCTCTGCGGCAAGGATGTCGCAGTGCAGACCGCAACGAGCCAGGTGGACCTCGTCACCGGGGTCTGGCAGGCCGAATGCGAGGCCGAGGGGCTCGATCCGATCTCCCTCGCCGAGTTCCCGTCCGACTCCGACGCCCAGCTGGCGATCACGGCCGGCAAGGCCGTCGCGTCCCTGCTGACCAAGCCCAGCGCCGGGTACGTCGCGAAGACGACCAACGACGGCGAGACGTTCATGGTGGTGGAGGACCCCGCGGCCCCCAACGGCTACGACGCCACGCTGAACGGCATCGGCGTGCTCAAGGAGAACGAGCAGTTCGCCGAGGCCATCCAGGCGGCGCTGCAGAGCCTGATGGACGACGGCACCTACACCGCGATCCTCGCCGAGTTCGGCGTCGAGGGAATCGGCATCGAGACCGCGACCATCAACGCCGCCGCCGAGGCCGCGTCCTGATCGGGGGAGCAACCATGGTCACCTCCCCGGCTCCGGTCGACAGTCCTCCGTCCCCTCCGGCCTCCCGCTCCGGCGAGCCCCCGCACCCCACGCCGGCCCCGATCACCGCGGTGCCCCTCCGCCACCCGGGTCGCTGGATCTCGGGCGCGATCGTGGGGATCCTCGCCGCCGCGCTCATCCTCGGATTCGCACAGAATCCCAACCTCGACTGGCCCACGGTGGGGGAGTACCTCTTCGCCCCCCTCACCCTCCAGGGGCTCGCGACGACGATCTTCCTCACCGTCGCCGCCATGGTCATCGGCCTCGGGGGCGGAATCATCGTGGCGATCATGCGGCTCTCGCCCAACCCCGTCCTCCGCGTGGTCGCGGGGCTGTTCGTGTGGGTGTTCCGCGGCACCCCGGTGCTGCTCCAGCTCATCTTCTGGGGCTTCATCGGCGCCTTCCTCCCGAAGGTCGTCATCGGCATCCCGTTCACGAGCGTGGAGTTCTGGTCGGTCGAGACGAGCGACCTCATCCCGGCGACGGTCGCCGCGCTCCTCGCGCTCGGCCTGAACGAGATGGCCTACGCCTCCGAGATCGTCCGTGCCGGCATCCAATCGGTCGACCACGGGCAGACCGAAGCCGCCCACTCCCTCGGGATGACCCCGGGTCGCACCATGCGCCGGATCGTCCTGCCCCAGGCCATGCGGGTGATCGTGCCGCCCATGGGCAACGAGGTCATCACCATGCTGAAGACCACGGCGCTGGTGTCGGTCATCGCCGGGCGCGACCTCATGTCGAACCTCCAGGCCGCGTACGCCCAGAACTTCAAGATCATCCCGCTCCTCATCGTCGCGGCGATCTGGTACCTGGCCCTGACCAGCATCCTGGCCATCCCCCAGGCATGGCTCGAGCGACGCTACGGACGCGGCGTCGCCGGCGCCCGCGAGAGCAGCACCCTCCGACTCCTCCGCACCTGGAAGGGCGGCGCGAAATGACCTCCCCTGCGACCTCCGCCGCGCGTGAAGCGACCGCTCCCGCGGCATCCGCCCCCGGGGCCACCCACCCGCACACCGACACCGCGATCATCGACGCCCGCGACGTGCACAAGCGCTTCGGGTCGCTCGAGGTGCTCAAGGGCATCACCCTCCAGGTCGAGCGCGGCCAGGTCGCCTGTCTTCTCGGCCCCTCGGGCTCGGGCAAGTCGACCTTCCTCCGCTGCATCAACCACCTCGAGAAGATCGACGCGGGGCTCATCCGCGTCGCGGGACGCACGGTGGGCTACGCCGAACGCGGCGGCAAACTCTACGAGCTGAAGGAGAAGGATGTCGCGCGACAGCGTCGCGGCGTCGGCATGGTCTTCCAGCGGTTCAATCTCTTCCCCCACATGACCGCGCTCGAGAACATCGTCGAGGCGCCCACGCAGGTGCGCGGGCAATCGCGCGCCCAGGCGAGGGAGCGCGCCCACGAGCTGCTGGACCGGGTCGGCCTCGCAGACAAGGCCGGTGCGTACCCGAGCGCCCTCTCGGGGGGTCAGCAGCAGCGGATCGCGATCGCCCGCGCCCTCGCGATGGACCCCGAGGTGATGCTCTTCGACGAGCCGACGTCGGCGCTGGACCCCGAGCTCGTCGGCGACGTGCTCGACGTCATGCGCGACCTGGCTGCGTCGGGCATGACCATGATCGTCGTGACGCACGAGATCGGCTTCGCGCGAGAGGTCGGCGACGTGGCGGTGTTCATGGACGGCGGCGTCGCCGTCGAGCAGGGCGATCCCGCCCAGGTGCTCATCGACCCGCAGGAGGCGCGGACTCGGTCGTTCCTGGCGAAGGTCCTCTAGGTGCTGTTCCGGACGGATGCCGCGGCGTCGGCATCCGCGGAGGCGCTGCGCGCCCACGCCGACGATCAGCTCTCGCAGTACCGCCACGAGCTGGCGCACCTGGTCGGGATCGATTCGGGCTCGTACTCCCCGGACGGCGTCGACGCCGTGGGTGCCTGGTGCGCGGCGCGTCTCGCGGCGGCCGGTTTCGCGGTGGAGACGCCGCCGACCCCGGTCGTCGACGGTCGCCGCTTCGGCCGCGTGGTGGTCGGGCGCCGACTCGGCACCGGAACCCGCCGCATCCTGCTCTTCGCCCACATGGACACGGTCTTCGCCGACGGCACCGCAGCGCTCCGTCCGTACCGGGAAGTCGGCGGTCGCGCCTACGGCCCCGGCGTGAGCGACGACAAGGGCGGCCTCCTCGCCGGGATCCACGCGGCCGATGTGCTCGATCGCATCGGCTACGCCGGCTACGGCGAGCTCATCCTCGCCTTCACCCCCGACGAAGAGGTCGGCGCCCCCGCGTCGGGTGAGCTCCTGCGGGCGGCCGCCACGGGCGTGGATGCGGCTCTCTGCCTGGAGTGCGCCCGCGAGAACGGCGACGTCGTCGTCGCGCGGAAGGGCGTCGCCGACGTGCACGTCGACGTCTCGGGGCGGGCGGCGCACGCCGGCGTCGAGCCCGAACGCGGCGCGGACGCGGCCGTCGAGGCGGCGCGACTGCTGCTGGACGCTCATGCGCTGGCATGCGATGGCGATGTGACGGTCAACATCGGCGTCGTCGCCGCCGGCGAGCGACCCAACATCGTCCCGGCCGTCGCGACCCTCCGCGGAGAGGTGCGGGCCTGGACGGCGGCGGCACTCGAGCGGACGCTCCACGCCCTGGAGCGTCGGGTCGAGGCGACGACGGTTCCCGGTGTCGGTGCGACCTTCCGCCGCGAGGCGCTCTGCCCGCCCCTCGAGGCGACCGACACGGCGGTGCTGTTCCAGGCGGCACGGGCGGTGGCCGCCGACGGGGGGTGGCCCCTGGGTGGGGCCGCGACGGGAGGGGTGTCCGACGCCAACTTCATCGCGGCGCTCGGCGTCCCGGTGCTCGACGGACTGGGCCCGATCGGCGGGGACGATCATTCCCCGACCGAGTGGCTCGACCTCGCGTCGGTCCCCGAGCGCGTGGCGCTTCTCGCCGGCCTCGTCGTGCGCATCGCCGAGGGGTGAGCGCAGTACTGTCGAGGCGGAGGTGCCCGAGATGACCGATGCCGGTGTCGCTGAATCCATCCGGCGCGGGATGGCGGACTGCTCACCCGCCGAGCGGAAGGTCGCTCGCGTGCTGCTGTCGGCCTACCCGTCCGCGGGTTTCGAGACGGTCGCGAGGCTCGCCGAGCGTGCCGGGGTGAGCGGCCCGACGGTGCTGCGTTTCGTGCACCGGCTCGGATATCGGGGCTTCCCCGACTTCCAGGAGGCGCTCCGCCACGACCTCGACGAGCGGTCGGCGTCCCCGTTGCGCATCCTCGCCTCGCGCCCGCCGGCGGACGGCGAGCCGCAGGGCCTGCGCGACCGGGCCGCGGCGATCACCACCGGCACGATCCAGAGAACGTTCGACGACGTGAGCACGCACGACCTCGAGCGCTGCGTGGAACTCATCTCCCAGGCATCCGGATCGGTGGTCATCGCCGGCGGCCGGTACAGCAATCTGCTCGGACGCGTCTTGGCGCTGCACCTCGAGCAGCTGCGGCCACGGGTGCGGATGCTCTCGGACCAGCCTTCTGCGCGGGCGGCGATGGTCGAAGATCTGGGGCGCCGTGACGTGATGGTCCTGTTCGACTACCGCCGCTACGAGGAGCAGACGCTCCGGCTCGCGCGGCACGCGCGCGCACGGCACACGGCGGTGGTGCTGTTCACCGACACGTTCCTCTCGCCGATCGCGTCGGAGGCCGACGTCGTGCTCGCCAGCGAGACGGCCGCGCCGTCGCCGTTCGACGCGCTCACGCCTGCACTGGCGCTCATCGAGACCGTCGTCGCTGGGTGCTTCGAGCGCCTCGGCGATGCCGCGGTGGACCGGATGGCGCGAGCCGACCGCGCCGCCGCCGACCTCGGTCTCTACTGAGTCCGGGGCGCCCCGCGGATGCGGGACGCCCCGGACGAGGCGCGAGCGCTCAGTCGGCGACGCGGATGTCCATCCGGAGGTCGGAGAACGACACGGCGCCCGCGGGAGTCGTCCAGACGTCGGTCTTCCGGTCGCGGGTGAGCACCGTCTCGAACGAGGGATCGACCTCGACGCTCACGCCTAGCCCCGTGCCGCTGCGCGACGCGGCGACCTCGAGGGCCAGATCACGCAGGGAGTACACGCCGCCGGGGCCATCGATGGAGTCCCAGACATCCGTCCGCACGGCCGCATCGGCGCCCCGGGGCTTCAGCTTCTTCGCGCCCCGCGCGTCTTCGACCTCGGCGCGACCGCGCAGGTCGATCTCGTCTCCGGCGCTCGCGTAGCTCCACCGCACGTTCTCGACGCCGGTGTCGGTGAGCGTCGCGCGGGTCACATCGAGGATCGAGGCGCCGTGCTCGCCGATGACGCGCCCCTCGTGGTCATCGCGGTCGAGCACCACCGCCGTGGTCTCGTCGACGCCGAGGACGTACGGGTTCCCGGTCTCGAGCGCGAGCTTCGCTGCGCGTCCCTGGCGGCCCCAGGTCGTGAAGTGACTGTCGAGGAGGACCCCGTCGACGAATCCGAACCCGCCGGCGGGGAGGTAGCCGAGCGCGGCGGCGTCGTCGAGATAGCCGGGGGTGGCTCCGTCGCGCCAGGCCTGGTACGACTCGCCGCCGGTGATCATGTCGGCGCCCTGCTGGATGGTCAGGCCCGCGCTGACTCCCGCGACCACACCGCGGTCGGCGACCTGACGGATGGCGGTCATCGCCGGGGTGTCCCGGCACGAGGTGAACGCCTCGAGCTCGGCCGGGTCGCACGAGAACAGGGTGCGGACGTACCTCATCTGATCACCGCCGCCGAAGAACACCCCCGTCGACGCGCCGATCTGCGCCGCCACCTCGGGATCGGAGGCGCGGGCGGGGGAGTAGGCATCGCCGTCGTAGTCGGCACGGGTGTCGATCGGCACGGCGTAGGTGTCGGCGCCGAAGCGACCGAAGAGCTCGGCGTAGTAGAGCCCGTTCGCCGCAGCGTTGTTGAGCGTCGGGTCGGCGGCCTCGGCGGGCGTCCGCGCCGACGACGACGCCGCCGTCACGATCGCGATCCGCGCACGCGCGGGCCCCGTGCCGTCGGGATCGGCGAGGTCGACGATGGTCTGCAGGATCTCGGCGTTCTCTTTGAGGTTGCCGCCGATGAGGACCGCATGGGGGTCCAGGGGCTTCGCCCGGTTCAGCGGGGCGGCGGTCGCGGGGGCGGCGAGGCCGACGATCATGGCGCAGGATAGAGCGAGAACGCCCCACGTGCGAGCGGATGAGGTCACGGTTTCTCCTTCGAAACGACGACAATGAAATGTACGATACGGATTAGGTACCTTCGTGACTGAAGCTAACGCACATTACATTCCGACGGAAGAGGTCTCCCGATGACGCGAGCGCCCGAACCGCCCTCCTCGGGCCTCGACACGGCCGCGCGGATGCACGCGATCACCCCGCAGACCACGGCCGTCGTCGACCAGGTGCTCGAGTATGCGCGCCGGCGCGCGCTCTACCCCGACGTTCCCCTCGATCGCGCGATGCGCCTGGCAGACCTCCGGCGACTCGCGGGCGACTCGATCCGACCCGACGGCATGGGGTCCGAGCGTGCGCTTGCGCTGTTCGAGCACGTCCTCGCTCCCGCCTGCCTGTCGACCGATCATCCCGGCTACCTCTCCTTCATCCCGTCCGCGCCGTCCAAGGCCGCGCTGGCGTTCGACGTCGTCGTGTCGGCATCCGCGATCTACGGCGGCTCGTGGATGGAGGGCTCGGGGGCGGTCTTCGCCGAGAACGAGGTGCTCCGGTGGCTCGCCGGCGAGTTCGGCCTCCCCGCCTCGGCGGGCGGGGTGTTCGTGCAGGGTGGGACCATCGGGAACCTCTCGGCCCTCGTCACCGCGCGCGACCACGCGCGCCGGCGCGCCGCAGACGCCGAGCGCCCCGCCCCTGCCCGCTGGGCCGTCGTCTGCAGCGCCGAGGCGCACTCGTCGATCGCCTCGGCGGCCGCCGTGATGGATGTGGACGTGCTGACAGCGGCCGTGGGCGAGGACGGCAAGCTGCACGGCGCCGCCGTCAGTGCGGTGCTGGACGAGCACGCCGACCGCGTGTTCGCCGTGGTCGCGACGGCCGGAACGACGAACTTCGGCATCGTCGACGACATCGCCTCGATCGCCGACGCGGCGAACGCTGCCGGGGTGTGGTTCCACGTCGACGGCGCCTACGGACTGGCGGCGATGCTCTCGCCCGCTTCGCGACCGCTCTTCGCCGGCGTCGAGCGGGCCGACTCGGTCATCGTCGATCCGCACAAGTGGCTCTTCGCGCCCTTCGACGCGTGCGCGTTGATATACCGCGACCCGGTGCCGGCGATCCACTCGCACACGCAGAAGGCCGAGTATCTCGACACGCTGACGGATTCGCTCGACTGGAACCCCTCTGATCTGGCGATCCAGCTCACTCGACGCGCCCGCGGCCTGCCGCTGTGGTTCTCGCTCGCCGTCCACGGCACCGAGCAGTACCGGACGACGATCGCCGACGCGATCTCGCGGGCGAAGCGTCTCGCCGACGATATCCGCCGCCGCCCCGACCTGTCCCTCGTCCGCGAGCCCGACCTGTCGGTGGTGGTGTTCCGTCGCGAGGGTTGGTCGCTCGCCGATTACGAGGCGTGGTCGGACAGGCTGCTCGACGAGCAGCGCGCGTTCGTCGTACCGAGCTCGCATCGCGGCGAGCCCGTGCTGCGGATCGCTCTCATCTCGCCGCTCACCACCGACGAACTGCTCGGCGAGATCCTCGACTCGCTGGCCTGAGGCGGCGTCGATCGTCGATCGTCGAAACCGATCCCGGCGGCCGAGACCGACCGCGTGGCGACAGGTCTCGGACGTGGGGGTGGGTTTCGACGCGCCGGGGGGCCCGCGGGTGGGTTTCGACGTGCCGAGGGCGGCGCGCGGGTGTCAGTCCGCCGGAGCGGGACGACCGGGGCCGGTGAGGGGCGCGCGGGCGAGGAGATAGGCCCGCACCCGCGGGTCGGTCGTCAGCCCGATGGCACGGCGGGTCGCATCGTCCGCCTCGGCCGCCCGGCCGCGCGCCGCCTCGACCCGGGCGAGACAGACCCAGTAGGGCTGATGGCTCTCGATGGCGGATGACGGCAGGCCGGCCAGCATCCCGGCAGCCTCGTCGGTGTCGCCGACCTCGACCAGGGCCGCCGCCGCGCCGATGGTCGCCCCGATCGAGGGTGCCACCTGCAGCAGCCCGCGGTAGAGCGTCACCACCGCGCTCCACTCGGTGGTCCCGGTCTCGGCGCGCGCCGAGTGCACGGCGCTGATCGCCGCCTCGAGCTGGAACCGTCCGAGCGCGCCGGACGCCGCCGCGCGCCGGAGCTCGGCGTCGCCGCGACGACGGAGCTCGGTCGACCACAGTCGCGTGTCCTGTTCCGCAAGCGGGACGAAGGTGCTCCCCGCGAACCGGGCCGGGCGCCGACTCTCGGTGTGGAGCAGCAGTGCGAGGAGCCCGCGAACCTCGGGATCGTCGGGACTCAGAGCCGCCAGCACCTCCGCCAGCCGCAGCGCCTCGGCGCGAAGCGCCGGACGATCGCCCCCGAGATCGTCGATCAGGGCGTCGGATGACCCGTACGCGGCGTAGATCGCACGAAGGACGGCGCCGACCCGCGCGGGCAGGTCTCCCGGCGACGGCACGCGATAGCGGATGCCTGCGTCGCGGATCTTCGTCTTCACCCGGCTGAGGCGCTGACCCATGGTCGCCGGCGGCACCAGGAACACCGCCGCGATCCGCGCCGCGTCGACCCCGAGGACGGCCTGGAGCATGAGCGGGGCATGGAGGCGCTCGTCGATGGCCGGATGCGCGCAGACGAACAGCAGGGTGAGGACGTCATCGGCGGTGGGTGGGGGCTCGGCGATCTCATCGTCGGTCACGGCCATGTCGGTCATCTCCTCGGGCGCCACGGTGACGTCTCTGGTGCGGCGCCGCGCGGCGCTGATCGCGGCGTTGCGGGCAGCGACCCGCAGCCAGGCCTCGGGCGACCGCGGCACCCCGGCCTGCCTCCAGGCGGTGACGGCCTGCGCGAACACCGATGCGACGGCATCCTCGGCGGCCTGGAGGTCGCCCTCGCGGCGGAACAGCCAGCCGACGAGGCGCCCGAAGAGCTCTCGGTGAGCCTCGGCGAGCGCCTCGTCGACCGCCTCGTCGACGGCATCGTGTCGGGGGACCATCCCGCTCCTTCCCGCGCGATCAGGACATCGGCGGAAGCACCGGCCGGACTTCGACCGACCCGCGGGCTGCGGCCGGGCACCGCGCCGCCCACTGCATCGCGGCGTCCAGGTCGGGCGCCTCGATGAGGAAGATCCCGCCCAGGTGCTCCTTGGTGTCGGCGAACGGACCGTCCTGGATCTCGGCGTCGCCGCCGCGCATCCGCACCGTCGTCGCCGTCCCCGGCGGCTGGAGCCCGGCGGCGGCGGACATGGTGCCGCTCTCCTGGAGAGCGGTGACGTACGCCGCCCACGACGACCAGTAGGCCTCGGAGGCGTCCGGGTCGGTGCGGTCGGCGTAGTCGGCCTCGGCTTCCATCGCCAGGATCGCGAACTGCATGGGATGTCCCTTCTACGCGGTGGGCGCCGGCACGAGCGGGGCGGAGGTCTCGAGGAGCGTCTTCAGTCCCGAGAGGATCAGCACCCAGCCGCGCTCGATGTTCTCGGACGTGGGGCCCTCGGGGAGGCCCTCGTGGATGAGGGTGAGCTGGGTGAGCCCGGGGATCGACATCGCGGTGTCCGAGAGCACGTACGTGACGCGGCTCTCGGGGAGCTCGGCGACATCCGGTGCCCAGGATCCGCGGAAGGTCATGCTCAGCCGTTCCTCCTCGACGACGTCGGTGACGGTGCCGGTGATGACCTCGTGACCGTCCATCAGGTACGAGTATGCCGCGCCGGCGACCGCGGGGATGTGGGCTTCGAAGCCGTAGTAGTAGGCGGGGGAGATCGCCGGGTCGGTCAAGGCCCGCCAGACGTCCGCGGCGGGGGCGTTGATGGCGAGCTGGATCTTCTGGGTCGACATGATGTCCTCTCTTCGCGCCACGGTGGCGCTACCGGGAAGACGCACGAGCCCGGGGCGTTTCGACAAACACGAGAAAGATTCCTCGAGCCGGGTAGTGTGTGCCGGGTTGCGGAGGGGTGACCAGTGAGCGATCGAACGACGGGTGACAACGAGCGCCGAGCGCTCATCGTGCGCGGGGGATGGGAGGGGCATCAGCCGGTCGCGGCGACCGATCTGTTCGTTCCCTTCCTGCGTGCACAGGGCTTCGCGGTGCGGATCGAGGAGACGAACGCGGTCTACGCCGATATCGACGCGATGGCCGAGACCGACCTGATCGTGCAGAGCGTGACGATGTCGGAGATCTCGGCGGAGGCGCTCCGGGGTCTTCGCGAGGCGGTCGCCGCGGGAACCGGACTCGCCGGCTGGCACGGCGGGATCGCCGACGCGTATCGCGGCAGCTCGGACTACCTCCAGCTCATCGGCGGTCAGTTCGCGACACACCCGTCCAAGGCCCCTCACGACCGGGTGGGCGACGAGAGCGACAATTTCCTTCGTCACACGATCGAGATGACCGCACTCGGACGCGACCACGAGATCACGCGCGGCATCGGCGACATCGACCTCGTCACCGAGCAGTACTGGGTGCTCCACGACGATCTCAACGACGTGCTGGCCACCACCACGCATCCGGTGCAGCCCTACCACCCGTGGCAGCGGCCGATCACGTCGCCCGCGGTCTGGACGCGCCTCTGGGGGAACGGGCGCGTGTTCGTGGCGACACCCGGGCACAGCGTCGACGTGCTGCAGGACGCGCGGGTGCGCACCGTGATCGAGCGAGGGATGCTCTGGGCCGCGCGCGAGCGCGCCTGATCAGAAGGATGTCGTCGCGCGTGAGCGCACTCGGAACCACAGGCTGAGTTCCCGCGCCGCGCGGATCGTCGGGGCGGCGCCCTCGACGTCGTCGAGGTCGTCGAACGTGCTTCGGAAACCCACGGGGACGGACTCCTCGTGGTCGGGAACGCGCTCGAAGCCCATCGTCCACTCACCGAAGTGGCGCTCCGCGACACGATCCTCGACCAGGGTGCGCACCGAGTGGTGGCGCTGGTCGGCGGCGATCCGGCCGTAGAGGGCGCGGACCGCCGCAGGTGGGCCCTCGATCACCTGGAAGAAGCGCCCGGCCCTGTAGACCAGGAGCCCCGTGATGTCGTCGGCGGCGTTCCTGGAGCGACTGACGGTGAGGAGGTCGGTGAGCTGTTCATCGCTCAGTTGCTCGTGGGACGTGCTGGTGTAGAGCACCGACAGGAGGTCTTCGGACGGGTCTTGCGGCCCCATGGCTGCGCTTTCTTTCACGCGGTCTTCCTCATCTGCGTTGCTGGCCGATCCCGAGCGTCACCGCCACGAGCGCGTGCATCGCCTCGGTCAGATCGGGGTACTTCCCGATCGGTCGCGAGCGCATGTCGTAAGCGGTGAACCGTCGGTCGCGCTCGCGGATGATGTACCCGAGCAGCGCGCCGTTGCGGCTTCCGACGTGGAATCCGTCTTCTACGCGCGACCAGACCACACCGGCGCCAGGACTCCTGCCTCGATGGTTCACGAGCTGGCCCACTCATCCTGTTGCGCGCCGGTGAATCCACGCGTGACCCTCAGCGTGGCATACGCGACGGCTCGACGGTAGTCGAGACGCGTGGGGCCGCGTGCGCCCGGCAGGCATGGCAGGGTGGAGAGGGCCCGATTCGCAGGCGAAGGGATGGCACCGATGACGACGTCGACCGGTGAGGATGCCGCGGACGCTACGCACGCCCACGGGGTGGGCATCGTAGGGCTCGGGGTGATCTCGGCGCAGTACCTCGCGACCTTCCGAGGGCGCACGGATGTGGCGGTCGTCGCGGTCGCCGACCTCGACCGTGCGCGCGCCGAAGCGGTGGCCCGTGACATCCCGGGGTGCCGCGCCCTGTCGGTCGCCGACCTGATGTCCGACCCGCGCGTCGAGACGGTGCTGAATCTCACGATTCCCGCCGCGCACGCCGAGATCGCCCTGCAGGCCCTCGCCGCGGGGAAGAACGTCTACGGCGAGAAGCCCCTCGCGGCGAGCCTCTCGGAGGCGCGACGTGTCGTCGACGCCGTCCCGTCCGGCGCGTGGCTCGGCGGCGCGCCCGACACAGTGCTCGGCACCGGCATCCAGACCGCGCGTGCCGCCGTGGATGCCGGCCTCATCGGCCGGCCGGTGTCGGCGATGGCGACCTGGACTTCCGGCGGCCACGAGTCGTGGCATCCGCACCCCGACTTCTACTACCGAGAGGGAGGTGGGCCCCTTATGGACATGGGGCCGTACTACCTCACCTCCCTGGTGCAGCTGCTCGGCCCGGTCGTGCGGGTCAGCGGTGCGTCCTCGCGCTCGCGCGACGTGCGGCGCATCGGCACCGGCCCCCGCGCGGGGGAGCAGATCCCCGTCGAGGTCGACACCCACGTCACCGGGACGCTCGTCCACGAGGGCGGCGCCCTCTCGACGGTGACCTTCAGCTTCGACGGGGGCCAGACCGGTGCCCCGCCGATCGAGGTGCACGGCGAGGCGGGAAGCCTGCAGGCGCCCGATCCCAACCACTTCGACGGGCAGGTGCGCGTGCGACGGCACGGCGCGCAGGAGTGGGCCGACGTGCCGACGGGCGCCGGGTACGTCGGCGCGGGACGCGGCGTGGGACTCGTGGATTTCCTCCGCCCGGACGGCGGACGCGCGAGCGGGGCCATGGCCCTGCATGTGCTCGAGATCATGACCTCGTTGCTCGACGCCGCCGACGAGCGTCGGTGGGTCGAGCTGGTCACGACCGTCGAACGGCCGACGCCCGTGCCCCTCACCGATTTCGCCAGGCTCGGACTTCCCACCTCGACCGAAAGGACCCCGCTGTGAAATCTCGTTCGCTCGCCGGCCGCGAGGTGTCGGCCATCGGCCTGGGCGCCATGCCCCTGTCGATGAACAACGACCGGGTCTATCCCACCCGGGACGAGGCGATCGCCACCGTCCACGCCGCCCTGGACGCCGGGGTCACCCTCATCGACACCGCCGACATCTACGCCCCGACGTGGGACGCCATAGGGCACAACGAAGAGATCGTCGCCGAGGCGCTGCGCACGTGGGAGGGGGATGCCGCGGGGGTGTTCGTGACCACGAAGGGCGGGATCACCCGGAGCGAGGGCGAGAAGTGGGGGCGGGACGGGTCGCTCGCCTACCTGCGCTCCGCCGTCGAGCGGTCGCTGCGTGTGCTGGGCGTGGAGCAGATCGAGCTCTACCAGTACCACCGCCCCGACCGATGGATGGTCTACGGCGAGATCATGCAGAATCTCAAGTCGCTGCAGGACGAGGGGAAGATCCGCGCGATCGGCATCTCGAACGCCAGCGTCGAGGAGATCGACATCGCTGTGGAGGTGCTGGGCGAGGGGAACCTCGCGAGCGTCCAGAACGAGTTCTCGCCCAGGCATCCGGGCTCCATCGACGAGCTCCGTCATTGCGCCTCACTCGGAATCGCCTTCCTCCCGTGGAGCCCGCTGGGGGGAACCGGCGGCGGCGCCCGCACGGTCGGTGATCGCTTCTCGGCGTTCGCCGACGTGGCCTCCGAGCGCGGCGTCAGCCCGCAGCAGGTGGTGCTGGCCTGGGAGCTCGCGCTCGCCGACACCGTGATCCCGATCCCCGGCGCCCGGCGAGCGGCGTCGATCACCGACTCCGCGGCCGCCGCGGATCTCGACCTGTCCGGCGACGAGGTCGAGCGCCTGTCGTACTCCGTCGGCATCGATCCGCAGTAGGGCCGACCGTCGACGCCGGATGTCGATCGACGCGCCGGGGATGGCATACCCCAAGACGTGGCACCCGCAGCGGCTCCGGCGCAACCCCCGGGGATCGCCGGTTCGGTGTGCTTGGTTGGGGTGGTGGCGATTCGGGTGAGCGTGGTCGTTCCGGTCTATCGCCCCGGAGGCGCGATCGACCCGCTCATCGCCTCGCTCGACCGGCAGACGATCCCGTCCGACGAGTTCGAGGTGCTGCTGTGTGACGACGGCTCGGGTGAGCAGACGGTCGAGCAGCTCGCCGGCATCGCCGCCGATCGCCCGAATGTCCGGGTCCTGTCGCTTCCGCACACGGGGTGGCCCGGCACACCGCGAAATCACGGCATCGATGCCGCCGCCGGCACCTACGTCCAGTTCGTCGACCAGGACGACTATCTCTTCGACGCCGCTCTCGAGCGGCTGTGCGATTTCGCGGATCGGAACGGGTCGGACGTGGTGGTCGGGCGCGAGGTCGGCGTCGGTCGCCGGATCCCCCGCCGTATCTTCCGCCGCGACGTTCCCCGTGCCACCCTCGGCGAGGACCCGCTCCTGGAGATGCTCACGCCGCACAAGCTGTTCCGCACCGCGTTCCTCCGCGAGCACGGCATCCGCTACCCCGACGGCAAGGTGCGTCTGGAAGATCACCTGTTCGTCATGCGGGCGTACTTCGCTTCGCGGACGATCTCGATCCTGTCGAGCGAGCCGTGCTACGCCTGGGTGCGGCATCCCGGCAGTGCGAGCTCGTCGCGCATCGACCCGGATCAGTACTTCCCGCACCTCGCGAACGTCCTCGCTCTCGTGGAAGCCCACGTCGAGCAGGTCGATCTGCGCGACCAGCTGCTTCGACATTGGTACCGGGGAAAAATTCTCCGGCGGATCGCGGGCCGGCGGCTGATCAACTATTCGCAGGCGTATCGAACGCGCTTCTTCGATGCCTCGCGGCCGCTCGTGCGCCGGTGGGTCGACGACGGAGTCGAGGCGGGGCTCCCGCCCGCCGAACGGGTGCGCTCGCGCCTGCTTCGCGCCGACCGTCGCGACGACCTGGCGGACTTCGCCCGCTGGGAGAGCGAGCTGCGCTGCCGTGTCACGGTGACCTCGGCGCGGTGGACCCGCGGCGGGGGCCTCGCGCTCGCGCTGTCGGTCGGGGTGATGCACGGCGAAGCGGATGCAGCGGTCTCCCTGTCGGCGGGGGATGCGGGCGACTGGACGGCGGATCTCTCCCTTCGCCCGTTCCGCGACGCGCTCATCGAGGCGGCGGCCGATGCGGGGCGCGACCGGGTCGCTGTGTCCGTCCGGACCGACCGCGGTGTCTCGCCCGTCGCCAAGGGATCGCGTCCGACCCGCGAGGGCGTACGGCTGGTCATCGATCCCCAGCGGGCGTTCGCGGGTGAGGCGGGCGCCGGAGGCACACTGGTGGCCAGCGTTCGATGCGCCGGGTGGGCCTTCGATGTGCCGCTCACGGCCGACCAGGGGGTCCTCGCCGAGGTACGCAACTCGCCGATCCTCGCGGGGCGCCCGCTTCGCCTCGAGGCCGGCGACGACGGAGCCGTGCGAGTGCACCGCGAGCCGAGCCGGGGGAGAGGCCGCGAGGTGCTCGCGCGCACGGTGCGCGCCGCCCGGGCCCGGCTGGGCCCCGTGCGCGGACGGTGACCCTCCGTGCTCGCCAGAGCACGAGGGCGCCCGCGCGTCAACAGGTGGTCGTTGCGTCAGCGGGATCGATACCGTTCCCCTATGAGCACGGCGAAGAATGCAGCGCGGTCTGCCCACTCCTCCTCGACATTCCGCGCGGTCGCTCGGGTCGGATACGCCGTCCTCGGACTCCTCCACATCATCATCGGCAGTATCGCCATCACGATCGCCACGGGCGCCGGGGGCGGCTCGGCCGATCAGAGCGGCGCCATGTCGCAGATCCGCGAGTCGCCCTTCGGCCTCGTCGTGCTGTGGGTCATCGTCATCGGCCTCACCGCCCTCTCTCTCTTCGAGATCGCGCAGGCGTTCTTCGCCTCCGACACCGCGGGGGACGACAAGAAGAAGTGGGGTCGCCGCGTCAAGCACCTCGGTACCGCCGGCGCCTACATCGCGGTCGCCGCGACCGCCCTCACCTACGCGCTGGGAGGAAGCTCCTCGTCCTCGGGATCCACGCAGTCGTTGAGCGCCCAGCTGCTCGCGACACCGGGTGGTGTCTTCCTGCTCGTCCTCGTCGGGCTCGTCGTCGCCGTCGTCGGCGGCGCTTTCGTCTACAAGGGGGTGACCAAGAAGTTCGAGGAGAAGCTCAACCTCCCGCCGGCCACGCTCGGGAAGGCGATCGTGGGATTCGGCATCGCGGGATACGTCGCCAAGGGCATCGCCGTCGGGGTCGCCGGCCTCCTCTTCATCGTCGCCGCCTTCACACAGGACCCCGAGGCCGCGGGCGGGCTCGACGGAGCACTGCAGAGTCTCGCGCAGTTGCCGTTCGGTCAGGTGATCCTCTGGATCGTCGGCGCCGGCCTCATCCTGTACGGCCTGTTCTGCTTCGCCCGCGCGCGCTACGCGCGCATGTGACCCCGCCCGTTCTGCCGCGTCAGTCCGCCGCCACCACGTCGACGACGATCGCCCGCTGCGGCTGCTGAACCATCGGCCGCAGCCCGACGACCGACAGCTGGCGGCCGGTCAGCACCGTCTCGGCCCCCGCCCATTCCAGCGGCGACTGCCCGGCATCGTGAGCGCGGGTCAACGGAGACAGGGTCACCCGGTACAGGCGGTCATCCGCCAGCCCGGGCATCCGCACGCGTCCGGGCGGCCACGCGGCATCCGTCATCGTCTGCACGATCGTGAACATCGCCTGCGAACCGTCCGCCGCGACGACGCCGCGCACGTCCACACCGGGGTCGGTGCCGTCGACGTGCACGGTCCGCCCGGTGGCGATCATTTCGCGGAGGGACGCCGCGTACGCCACCCACTCCGCGATTCTCGCCCGCGTCGCCCGGTCGGTGCCGGTGAGGTCCCACTCGATGCCGAAGTGCCCGATGAGGGCGACCGCCGCACTCAGCTCGAGATCCACGGTGCGCCCCGAGGTGTGCAGATGCGGGGTGGTCAGGTGCGCACCCATCAGCTCCGGCGGCACCACCAGACCGGTGTAGCGCTGGTTCGGCAGCCGTTCGAGCGGGTCGAGACTGTCGCTCGTCCAGATCCGGTCGGTGCGATCGAGGATCCCCAGGTCGACCCGCGCTCCGCCCGATGCGCAGCTCTCGATCTCGAGCTCCGGGTGCGCGGCCTTCAGTTCGTCGAGCAGACGGTAGAGCGCAAGCGTGGTCGCGTGCGCGCGCGAGGCACCGCCCGGGCCCGCCGCGGCATCGACGAGGTCGCGGTTGTGGTCCCACTTCAGATACGCGATCGGATACTCCTCGAGGAGCGCATGAAGACGCTCCGAGATGTAGCGGTACGCGTCCGGGTGGGCGAGGTTCAGCACCTGCTGCTGCCGCGCGGACGGCGGCAGGTCGCTGCGCCCGCGTAGGATCCAGTCCGGATGCTCCCTGGCCAGCTCGCTGTCGGGGTTCACCATCTCGGGCTCCACCCACAGGCCGAACTCCATTCCGAGACCGCGCACGTGGTCGACGAGCGGGTGCAGGCCGCCGGGCCAGACCACCGGATCGACCAGCCAGTCACCGAGACCTGCGGTGTCGTCGCGACGGCCGAGGAACCAGCCGTCGTCGAGCACGAAGCGCTCGACTCCCACTTCGGCGGCCGCGTCCGCGAGCGCCCGGAGCCGGTCGAGGTCGTGGTCGAAGTAGACCGCTTCCCACGTGTTGAGGGTGATCGGGCGCGGACGGGAGGGATGCTGCGGGCGCGCCCGCCACTCGTCGTGGAATCGGTGCGACAGCTCGCTGAGGCCGTCGCCCCACGATCCCATCACCGGGGGCGTGGTGATCTCGTCGCCCGGGGCGAGCACGACCTCGCCCGGCAGGAACAGCTCGCCGCCGGCGAGGAACGCGTCGCCGTTGCTCGTGCGTTCGGCGAGGACGCGGTGATTGCCGCTCCATGCGACGTGGAGACCGTGCACCTGCCCGGTCTCGAAGCCGAACCCGGGCCGCCCCGCGGCGAGGAGCACGGTCGCATCGGCGCCCGGTCGGCCCCGCCGGCTCTCGCGCAGATGGGTGCCGATGGCGAGGGGTCGGCGCTGCGGGGCACGTTCGCGCAGATGATGCCCGGTGGTGTCGAGGATCTCGGTCGCCTCCCACGGCAGGGGGAAGGTCGCCTGCAGGCGGTCGACGGTGAACGCGGTGTCGCCGACGTTGCGCAGGGTCACCCGCTGGGTGAACACCCCGGCGACGCCGAGCGCCAGGTCGACCCGCGCCTCCAGACCCGACTCGGCGTCGACGAGCTCGAGCGTCGCCGAGTGATCGTCGCCTGTGACGCCGGCGAGCGAGAACAGGATGCTGCTCCCTGATCCTGCCCGGTGGCCCTCGACGGCGGGGGAGAACATCCACCCGGCGGCCTCGGTCGGAAGGACGGTCAGCCGCGGCGTGGCGTCCAGGCCCCCCGACACCCGCTGCGGGCGCGCGGCGACGGCGAGCGAGGTCAGCGCCTCGCGGGGCAGCGCGCCGAGGTCGGCGCCCCAGTGCACGATCGTCGGGACAGGGGCGGTCGACAGATCGAGGATGACACTCGTGCCGCCGCGTCGGAGATGAAGGACGTCATCGCGGGGATTCATGCCAATATTTCTATCAGGAAACTATTGTCCGGAGGTGCCGTGCTCACCGACAGCGAGTCCGCCCTCGCGCGGGCCGTGCTCGTGCACGGCCCGATCTCTCGCACTGCGCTGGCCGAAAGGCTCGCCCTGTCGCCGGCGAGTCTGACGCGCTTGGCCAAGCCGTTCGTCGACCGGGGCGTGTTCGTCGAGCGGCCCCACATCTTGGACGGCCTGGTCGGCCGCCCCGTGACCCCTCTCGACGTCGCCTCGGAGTGGGGGCGGTTCGCCGGTGTGAAGCTGACCGGCGACCGGGCCTACGCCGTGCTCACCGATGCGCGCGCCGACGTCCTCTCCCAGGCCGACCGGGCACTGGACGCGACCGATCCGGAGGGCGTCGTCGCGCTCATCGTCGAGCTGGTGCGGGGCCTCGTCGCCGAGGCGACGGGCGACGCCCCGCTCCGGGCGGCGGGGGTGAGCGTCGGCGGCACCGTGCGGGCGGGGCGGGTGGAGTTCGCCCCGTTCCTCGCCTGGACCGACGTCGACCTCGCCAACCTCGTGAGCGCCCGTCTCGGGGTGCCGGTGACCGTCGAGAACGACGTCGTCGCGCTCACCGAGGCCGAGCACTGGTTCGGGAAGGGGCGCGGCATCCCGGGATTCTCGCTCATCACGGTCGGTGCGGGGATCGGGCACGGGCTCGTCGTGGACGATCGGGTGGTCCGGACCACGGCGGGAGTCGACCTCGTGGGGCACGTGCCGGTCTCGGCGGCGGGCCCGATCTGTCCGCTCGGTCACCGCGGATGCGCGCAGATGCTGACGACCGCGTCGGTGCTCGCCGCGTTCACCCGCTCGCTGGGCCGACCGGTCGCCGCCCGCGAGGCGCTCGTCCTCGCGCGTGCGGGCGACGAGACTGTCGTGCCGATCGTCTCCGCGCTCGCCGAGGCGCTGGGAAACCTCCTCGCCCTGGTGGCGGGCCTCACCCAGCAGTCCGTCGTCGTGCTCGCCGGTGAGGGGATCGATCTGGCCGCCGCCGCCGAGGAGCGCGTGCGCGCCGCGATCACCGCCGCCCGCGACCCCCGGGCCGATCCCGTGACGCTGCACGTCGACGACGGCGGCTTCACGGCATGGGCGCGCGGCGCGGCCGCCGTGGCCATCCAGGCCGCCGTGGACCGCATCGACCTCCGCGCCCGCACGTCGCGGTAGTCACCAGCCGCTCCGGGTGGGGGTGTGCCCCTCGCGCGCATCATCGGGCATCGCCATCTCCGCCCGCATCCCGAGCAGTCGCACCGGACGATCGGGCTCGATCTTGGCGAGGAGGGCGGACGCCTCGGCGATCACCGCCTGCCGATCGTAGGTCTCGGCGATCTTTCGGGTGAAGGTCTTGGTGACGAACGGCGCGTACCGCACCTTCAGCCCGAGGCCGACGACCGGGCGCCCCTCGGCTGCCACGTCGTCGAGCACCTGTGCGAGCAGCGCGTGCGCGGCCGCCTCGACCTCGTCGCGTGTTTCGAGATTCTGCTGGTACGTCGTCTCCCGGCTGTGCCCCCGCGCGACCCAGGGGGTGTCGTCGACGACGTCCGACCCGTCGCCGCGGCCCAGCTGGCGGTACCACGGCCCCATCTTCGGCCCGAACTCCGCCGCGAGCGGCGCGATGTCGGCGACGGCGAGGTCGCGGACGGACCGGATGCCGAGCGCCTCCAGGCGCCGCGAGATCTTCGTCCCCACACCCCAGAGGTCCGCGGTGGGCCGGTCGCCCATCACCTCGAGCCAGTTGTCCGCCGTGAGGCGGAAGCGGCCGCGCGGCTTGCCGAATCCGGTGGCGTTCTTCGCGCGCACGAGCGTGTCGCCGATGCCGACGCTGCAGTGCAGCCGGGTGCGCTCGAGCACGGCGCGCTGCAGGTCCGCGGCGAAGGCCTCGGGATCGGCGGCGGTCACGCCGACGAACGCCTCGTCCCACCCGAGCACCTGCACCACCGCCCCCGGCTGCGCTCTCAGGGTCGCCATCACCTCCTCCGACGCGGCCGTGTACGCGGCGTGGTCGACCGGCAGGATCACCGCGTCGGGCACCTTCCGCGCCGCGATCCGCAGCGGCATCCCCGATCCCACCCCGAACGCGCGCGCCTCGTACGACGCGGTCGACACGACCGCGCGCTCGGTGGGGTCGCCTCGGCCCCCGACGATCACCGGCTTCCCGGCGAGCTCGGGGCGGCGGAGCACCTCGACCGCCGCGATGAACTGGTCGAGGTCGACGTGCAGCACCCATCGCCGGGTCTGCGTCTCGCTCTCGGCCATCGCTGGGCGCCGGCTCGTCAGTCCTGGCTCACGGGCGGGGGGAACCCGAGTCGTGCATGGCGTTCGCGGGCGAAGTCCTGCGCGCGCGGCCCGGCGCCGAGGGCGCGGGTAGATGCTGCGAGCGCGAGCCGTGCGAGGGTGATCACCGGCAGCGGCACGCGGCGGAGGCCCAGCAGCTTCCGGTACTCGCGGGGGAGGCTCGCCACGGCCGCGGCGAACAGCAGCCTGTAGCTCACGCCCATCGAACCGGGGAGCGGCACGCGTCGCAGGAACCGCACGACCTCGTCGACCCGCTCGTCGCGGCGCAGCTCGCCGGTGAACGCCGCGAGACGCGCGCGCAGCTCCGCCTCGGTCTCGGGCGGGTTCGCCACCCGCATCAGCCGCCCTGCCTGCGCCCACTCCCTCACGTAGGCGTCGCCGCCCCCTGGGATCGGTCCGCCCCAGATCTCGTGCGCTCCCAGGAAGGCCTCGGTGAAGGCCAGGTGCACCCATTCGACGAGATCGGTGTCGCCGGCGGTATAGGCGCGTGGGCCGTCGGCCGTGTCGTACGTGCCGCGCACCCGCTGGTGGAGACGTCCGACCCGCGCGGTCTCGCGCTGCGCCTGCGCGGTCGATCCGTACGTGACGCAGAGGATCCACCGGACGGTGCCCGACAGGCGTCCCATCGGGTCGTCGCGGTAGCGGGAATGGTCGTGGACCCCCGCCAGTGCGCCCGGGTGCAGGGCCTGGATGAGCAGCGCGCGGATGCCGGCGATCAGCGTGCTCGTACCCGCATGCACGGTCCAGACCGCGCCCCCGTCGGCGAAGTACCCGGCGTCATCCCCGTCGGCGAGGGCCCGCACCCACGGCGGCGTGCCGTTCGGGTCGCCCGAGAGCGCAGTGAGCAGCCGCGACCGCAGCGTCGACGAACGCGGCGGAGCAATCGATCCGGTGCCCATGCTTCCAGCGTGCCACGGCTGCGGAGGTCAGAGCCCGAGTCGCGCCAGGTAGTCGCCGACGAACCTCCGGTCGGGGTCCAGGCGCGTTCGGAGCGCCGCGAAGTCGTCGAATCGGGGATACCGGCCGCGGATCTCGTCCCCGGGCATCGTGAAGACCTTCCCCCAGTGCGGCCGGGTCGATGCCGGCAGGGCTGCCTCGATCGCGGGGAGGAGGGCGCGGACCGCTTCTTCGTCGCGGTGCCAGGTGAAGTGGATGCCGACCGTGGGGCGGTCGTACGCGGGAGAGAGCCAGAGGTCGTCCGCCGCCATCGTCCGCACCTCGCAGGTGAGGAGGAGCGGCGCGATGCGATCGGCGAGCCCCCGCACCGCCTCGATCGCCGCCACCGCCTCGGTGCGGGCGACGAGGTACTCCGACTGGAGCTCCTCACCGGCCGACGGGGTGAATGCCAGCCGGAAGTGCGGGAGCCGGTCGTACCACGGCCCCCGAACGCCCAGCTGCGTCGTACACGGGGTCGGGTCGATGCCGGGGATCGGATGACGCGGACCGTCGGCCGCCCGCGCCCCGAAGGCCGACAGGTCGTCGGGGCGTGAGGTCGCCCGGGCCTTCACCCACACCTGGTCGATGACGTCCGGGTCGACCCATCGTGTGAACAGGCTCACACTGTCGCCCGCGCCCGTGAGCTCGTCGAAACGACCCAGCGCGTCATCCCAGCGCACCCCCTCATAGACCGTCTGCGCGACGGTGTAGTGCGGCAGGACGTCGAGGTGAAGGTGGGTGACGATGCCGAGGGCGCCGAGGCCGACGACGGCGCCCGGGAAATCCTCGTCCCCCCGCTCGAGGGTGGCGCGCTCGCCGGCGGCGGTGAGCAGTTCGACCGCGGCGACCTGGGTGCCGAGGGCTCCGACGCGGTCGCCCGACCCGTGTGTGCCGGTCTGGACGGCGCCGGCGACCGAGATGTGGGGGAGCGAGGCGAGATTGGCCAGCGCGAGCCCCTCGCGTTCGAGCACCGGCACGAGGTCGCCGTACCGGATGCCGGCAGGGATCCGCACGCTCGTCCGGTCGGGCGCCACGTCCACCGCCCCGCTGCGCGCGAGCCCGGCGAGCGAGACGATCACCCCGTCGGTGTCGGCGATGTCGTTGAACGAATGGCGGCTTCCGAGCACGCGGACGGTCGCGTCGTCCTCTCGCGCCCGGTCGAGGATGCGGGAGAGTTCGGTCTCATCGGAGGGTTCGACGACACGCGCCGCGCGGTAGGTGAGGTTTCCTGCCCAGTTGGTGGTCACCCCACAGGTCTACCCGAGATCGGCGAGCGCCTGGGCGAAGGCGAGCGCATCCGCGGCGAGGGCGGCCGACGTGTCGGCATCCTTCATCCACAGCGGGACAGCCCTGGCGGCGATCGCGGCGGCATCGATCGCGGGCACCGCCTGCGCGTCCTCTTCGCCGACGAGCCAGCCGTCGAGCACACCGCCCCGGCCCCGGGCGCCGTAGTGACGGGCTACCGCGCCGGCGTCGGCGGACACGCCGATGACGGCGAGGCACGCCTCGGCCATGCCCCGCACCGCGGCTCCGCCGATGATGGGCGAAACCCCGACGATCGGTGCCGAGGCGGTGGCGAGCGCGTCGCGGATACCCGGGATCTCGAGCACCGGTCCGATCGAGACCACGGGGTTCGAGGGGGCGAGGAGGATGACATCGGCGGCGGCGATCGCAGCGAGCGCGGCCGGTGCGGGCCGGGCGGACTCGATCCCCTGCTGCTCGAATCGCGCGACGGCCAGCTGGGCGCGATGGCGGGTCCACCACTCCTGGAAGTGCAGTCGCTCACCGTCCGGCGTGACGATGTGCGTGTCGATCTCGTCGTCGGTGGCGGGGTGGAGAGCGACGCCGAGATCCCAGCGGGCTCCGAGCCGGCCGGCGACGTCGCTCGGCGTCTCGCCCGCGCGCAGCCACGCCGTGCGTGCGATGTGGGTGCCGAGGTCCAGGTCGCCGAGGGTGAACCACTCGGGGGTGACGCCCCAGGTGCGGAGCTCCTCCGACACGCGTTCGCTCTCGCCGCGCCTGCCCCACCCGCGCTGCTCGTCGTTCTGCCCGGCGAGGGTGTACAGGATGCTGTCGTGGTCGGGCCAGATGCGAAGCCCCGCCAGCCACCAATCATCGCCGGTGTTGACGACGACGTCGATGGTGTGGTCCTGGCCGCTGCGGCGGACGTGCTCGCGGACGCCGCGCACGAACCGTGCACCTCCCACGCCCCCGGCGATGACGGTGATCTTCACCCGTCAACGCTACCCGCGCCGCGACGACCACGCGGCGCACCGGGCCAGAACCGACGGTCCGTCAACCCCCTCGGCACCGCGGCGAGCGCGGGGGAAGATGGCCCGACATCCACGAGAGGAGATCGCCGTGTCCGATCCCAACAAGCCGAGTCAGGCCGAAGGCGAAGATCCCGACCGCCCCGCCGACGGCGAAGTGCTGCCTCGGGAGGGCCACCCGTCGCAGGCGGAGGGTGAGGATCCCGACGCGTGACCCCTGCCCGGCGATTCATAGCGCCTTGAGCGTGACCTGGCGGAGCGATCCATCGTCGAGAACAGCGGTCATCAGGGTGTGGTGCGGCTGGCGCCGCCGATCGGTCGGTGAGCCGGGATTGAGAAGCCGCAGCCCCGTTTCGGTGGTGGAGTCCCAGGGGATGTGGCTGTGCCCGAAGACGAGGACATCCAGACCCGGGTAGCGCAGCGTCATCCGTTTCTCCCGGCCCTTCGCGTCGCCGGTCTCGTGGACGACGCCCAGCCGCACCCCCTCGATCGTCCGCTCGGCGAACTCCGGTAGCCGTTGCCGCAGGTCGGTGCCGTCGTTGTTGCCGTACACCCCCAGCACCTCGCCGTGGCCCTGCAGGTCATCGACCACGGCCACCGACACCCAGTCGCCGGCGTGGACGATGAGATCGGCGGCGTCGGCCTCGCGCCGCACGGCGGCCGGGAGCGTCCGCGCCCGACCGGGGATGTGCGTGTCGGAGATCAGGAGAAGGCGCGTCGGCATGCGTCGATTCTGTCCGACCGTCGCCGCCCGTCGGGCCCTGTGCCACGATGGGCACATCCTCGCCGTCGACATCGAGGAGGTCGGGGTGGTCCAGGTCCGTGTGATCGGCGTCGCGCTCGATGCCGCACGACAGTACGTGATCCTGCTCCGGCCGATCGCCGAAGAAGAAGAGGGCGCGCGGATGCTGCCCATCTGGATCGGCGCGCAGGAGGCGACCTCGATCGCCATCGCCGTCGAGGGCGCGGAGCCCCCGCGTCCCCTCGCACACGATCTGATGAAGACGCTGCTCGAAACCGTGTCGGCCGAGGTCGAGCGGGTCGAGGTCACCCGCATCGACGACGGCACGTTCTACGCCGAGATCACCGTTCGGCTCCCGGATTCCCGGCGCGTCCTCGATGCCCGTCCCTCGGATGCGATCGCCCTGGCCTCCCGGGTCGGTGCGCCGATCTGGGTCGCCGACGACGTGCTCGCCGACGCGGGTATCCCGGTGTCGGCGATGGAGTTCGAAGAGGACGACACGCCCGACGAAGAGAAACTCGAGGAGTTCAAGCGGTTCCTCGACGAGGTCGATCTTGAGGACTTCCAGGGCTGACGGCGGACCCCTCAGGGCGAGAGAACGGGCAGGATGCGGGTGCCGAACTCGTGCCGGAGGGCGCTTCGCGCCGCCAGCCAGCCGGCCATGCCGTGCACGCCCGGCCCCGGGCTCGTCGACGCGCCGCAGAGGTACATCCCGGGCATCGCGGTGCGCCACGGCTCGGACGAGAACGTGGGGCGCCCCAGGAGCTGGCGCACATCGGGGAGGCCCGCGGCGATGTCGCCGCCCGGGTAGTTCGGGTTGTGCCGCTCCATGTCGACCGCGGTGAGCGTCGAGGTCGCCACGATCAGGTCGCGGAACCCCGGCGCGAACCGCTCGATCTGCGAGATGACGGCCTCGGTGGTGTCGACGGTCGAGCCCGCCGGCACGTGCGTGTAGGTCCACAGCGTGTGCATACCCGCTGGTGCGCGACTGTCGTCGAACGTGCTCGGCTGAGCCACGAGCACATAGGGCCGCTCGGGCACTCCGCCGCGCGCGACGACGTTCTCGGCCGCCGCGATGTCGGCTCGGCTGCCGCCGACGTGCACCGTTCCCGCGTGGCGGACGGCCTCGTTCGTCCAGGGCACCGGGCCGGAGAGGGCGAAGTCCACCTTCAGGACGCCGTTGCCGTACCGGAACCTCTCCAGTGCGCGGCGATACGCGGCCGGCATGCGCTCGCCGGAGAGGCGGATGAGCGCGGCGGGGGTGACGTCGAGAAGCACCGCGCGCGCGGGGGGGAGCTCGTCGAGATCGGCGACCTCGTGGTCGGTGACGATCTCGCCGCCGTGGGCGAGGAGGTCGTCGGCGAGGGCATCGGCGATGGCCTGGCTGCCGCCGATCGGGATCGGCCAGCCGCGGGCGTGGGCATGGGTCGTGAGGGCGAGGCCAGCCGCCGCCGAGGCCAGACTCGGCAGGGGGAGGATGGTGTGGGCCGACACCCCGGTGATCATCGACGGAGCGGCGTCCTCTGCGAAGGGGGTGTTCCACCACCGGCCGGCTTGCGACAGCGCTGCGAGTCCGAACCGCACGGGTGCGACGACGTGCGGGGGGACCCGCACGAGCGGGTGGGTGGTGAAGTCGGCGATCTGATCCGCCGCGGCGACGAGGGGGCCGAGCAACGCGCGGTACGCCGCGCCGTCGCGGCCGAGCTCATCCACCGTGCGGTCGAGGTCGCGGTAGGCGACGCCCGCGCGCCCTGCGTCCAGGGGATGGGCGAAGGAGATCTCGGGGATCTCGAAGCCGACGCGCTCGGCCAGTCCGAACTCCCGGAAGAACGGCGATGCCAGCGCGAGCGGATGCACCGCCGAGCAGATGTCGTGACGGAAACCCGGGAGGGTGAGCTCGGATGTCGCGGTGCCGCCGCCGACGGCGCCCAGGCGCTCGTAGACCCGGACGCCCAGCCCCGACCGCGCGAGCGTGACGGCGGCCGCCAGACCGTTGGGTCCGGCGCCGACGACGATGGCGTCGAGTTCTCCCGAGCGCCTCATCCGCGCGCCGCTTCCGCCGCCTCGGCGGCTTGTGCGGCCTCTTCGGCCTCATGATCGTCCGCGACGTCGGGGGAGGAGGGGCGGCCGGCGTCCTCGTTCTCCTCTTCGGCGGTGGTCTCGCGGCTGCGCGCATGGCGCCCCTCGGCCAGGTAGGCGAGGCGGTGGAGGGTCTCGGCGTTGCGCCAGTGCAGCAGCAGGTCGATCACCATGTCGGGGACGTAGCGGGGCGGACCCGCGATGGCTTCCTCCTGGAGGCGCACGACACTGCCCTTCCCGCGGGGCTTCACATCGATCGAGATGCGGGCTTCGCCGATGGGCCAGCCCGTGGCGACCATCACCGCACGTCGCGGCGGGTCCCACTCCGTGGACACCGTCTCGTCGTCGACCAGCAGTGGCCAGGCGCCGAAGGAGTGGTGCAAGCGCGAGCCGGCCGCGGGCCAGTCGGCATCGACGTCGCGCATGCGGGAGGCCCCGACCACCCACGACGGGAACAGCCAACCCTCGGCCAGCACCTCGAAGACGCTCTCGGGCGCACACGCCATCTCTCGCACGTTGCGTGACATCGCGAACTCCTTCCGGATGCCTCGACCGTACGGCGTTCCGAGCGCGCACCCCACCCCGTTGACAGGTCCCTCAACGTCGCCGCCACCACCGCCGAGGCGGGGGCGGCGGAACCTGCGCGGGCATGCGCGCCCGGCGTCGCGCATGCCAGGCGGCCACTTCGACCTCGATATCGCGGAGGGATGTGACGACCGGCGGGCCGCCGAGGAGCTGCATCCGAGCGAGCTTCACCCGCCGATTGAAGTCCTCCACCGCCTCGCGCACGTCCTCTTCGCGCGAGAGCGCATCCAGGCGTTCGGGTAGCTCGGCGTCTTCCACCCGCAGCGTCAGCGCCGGGGGTCCGAGCCCGGTCAGCTGCTCGCGTTCGATCTTGCGGCGGATCCACCAGTCCGGGTCGTGTGCGCGCCCGAGGTCGGGGAGGGGTTTGCCTGCGCCGGGGAGGTCATCGAAGTCACCCCGCCGGATCGCCTGCTGGATGGCGATCTCGACGTAGGCGGCACGCGCCGCTGCTCCTGCCGACGGCGACGGGTCAGGGGTGGGCGTGGCATCCGCGGACTCGGACGGCGCCGCGTGGACGCCCTCGCCCGTCGCATCCGGACTCTCTTCCCGCTGCAGCCGCTCGACGCGATACCGTGCCGCTCGAAGTCTGGGATCCTCCATCCAGCACCTCCTGCTTCCACGGTACGCAACCGTCAGCCGCCGGTGACGTTGTCGTAGGCGCGCATCGCTGCAGCCTGCGCGTCGGCAAGCGCCCCTTCCGCGGTCTTGTCACCGAGTAGCGCCGCGGTGACGGCGTTGTTCAGTTCGTTCTGGATCTCCTGCCCCACCGGCGAGGACCCGAAGGACTGGCCGTACTCGAGGACGTCGTAGTAGGTCTGGATGACCTGGTCGAAGCCTTCATTGCCTGACGACACCACGTACTGCTCGCGGATCGCCTGGTCGGGGCCGGGCGACCCGGTGAACAGCCCGGTGTTGATACCGCCGTCCGCCTCGCGGGTCGCCGCGCGTGCCTCGGCAGCCGCCATCCACGCGCCCTCGCTCGTCACGTCGACGAGCCAGTCGCACGCAGCGGCCGGCTGGGCGGCGCCGACAGGGATGACGAACGCCTGGCCGCCGGCGACGGCGAACGGGTTGCCCTCGCTGTCGAGGAACGGCACCGCCTGGATGTCGATCTCATCCACGTAGGGCGAGAGGACATTCGGGTACCACTGGGCGTTGACCTGCGCGCCGACCTGGCCTGCGACGAACTGATTCTGATCACCGAAGGTGTCGAACGAATCCGTGAAGCTCTTCACCTCGGCGAATCCGCCCTGCGCGTCACTGATCTGCTGCAGCATCTCGATGCCGGCGATGTTCGACGCGTCGTCGAGCGTCGGCACACCGTCTTCATCGGTCAGCTGACCGCCCATGCCGAGGATCCAGAGCGGCGCCTGACCTGTGGCGACGGGGTCGAATCCGAGGCGCGAGGGGACCCCGCCCGATTCCTGGTAGACCTTCGCGATCGCCTCGAGCAGGACATCGGGCTGAGCGGTGTCGATCTCCTCGTTCGTCACGCCCGCCTCATCAAGCACGGCGCGATTCACGATGATGGCCGGCGGCTGATAGAACTGCGGCACACCCCACACCTGGTCCTCGTAGCGCACGTCGTCGACGACGAACGGGTACCAGTAGTCGTCGGGCGTGACGTCGTGCTCGGCGAAGCAGTCGTCCATCGGCAGCACCAGGCCCTGCGCAGCATAGGTGGTGACGAAGCGGCGGTCCATCTGCACGACATCGGGCACGTCGCCGCTGGCGATCCGCGTCGTGAACTTCTGGGCGTCGAAGGCGGTGGCGTCGAGATCGATCTCCAGTTCCGAGGCCTCTGCGGCGGCGTAGTCCAGGCGTGCCTGGCCCACGTCGTCGGCGTTCTCGAACCCCCAGACGCTGAGCGTGCCGGTGGCGTCGGCGCCGAAGTCGACGTCCTCGGCGGTCGCGCCGCCTCCGCCCCCGCCGCAACCGGTCAGGACGATGAGGGATGCCGCGCCGAGAACGGCGACGGCTGTGCGCTGTCGAATCATGAGATTCCTTTCCCGTGATGGTGCATACGGCGAGGGCCTGCGGACGGCGGGGCAGCCGTCATCCCTTGCGCCCCTGCGTGGCGACGCCCTCGATGAAGTAGCGCTGCCCGAAGGCGAAGAGGATCAGCATGGGGAGTGTGACAAGGAGCGAGGCGACCATCACGTACTGGTAGTCGCCCTGCCCCCCGGCAGTGGGGCTGTACTTGGTCATCGCGTAGGCGATGCCCAGCGGCGCGGTGAAGTCCTCCACCCCGCCGGCGTTGAGGTAGATGAGCGCCGCCTGCAGGTTGTTCCAGCTCGCCTGGAACTCGAAGAGGAACACGATGACGAACGAGGGGATGGACAGCGGCATGGCGATCCGCCAGAACAGGCCCCAATTGCTCGCACCGTCCAGTCGTGCAGCCTCGAACAGCTCCCGGGGGAGACCCAAGTAGAACTGCCGCTGCAGGAAGATGTAGAAGGCCGAGCCGAAGAGGTTCATCCCCCACAGCGGCACCCAGGTCCCGAGGAACCCGGTCTCCTTCCAGATCAGGTAGATCGGGATCATGGTCACGGCGCCGGGGAGCATCATGGTCGCGAGGACCAGTCCGAACAGGACGCCCCTCCCCGGAAAGCGGAAGTACGCGAACCCGAATGCGACGATCGAGCTCGAGATCGCCACCGCCGTCGCGGCGAGGAACGCGATGGCGACGCTGTTCCACATCCAGCTCAGCAGCGGCAGCTGGTTCCACACCTCGACGTAGTTCTCGGGAACGAATGTGCGCGGAATCAGCGCGTTGTCGAACACCTCTCCGCGCGGCTTGAAGCTCGCCGCGAGGAGCCACGCGAAGGGGTACAGGAAGAGGAGCGAGAAGAGGATGAGCGCAAGGGCGAGGACGACACGGCCAGCCAGCGTCTTCGGCTGGGAGAACGCGCGTCGCCAGCGCGAGCGATGAGGCGTGGATGGCGCGGCTGCGGCCGCGGCCTCGGGCACGGGGCGTGAGACGCCCGGGGTTTGCAGGGTCGCGGACATCAGCGGTCCCCCTCGTAGTAGACGAATCGGTTGCCGAACTTCACCTGGATGACCGTGATGATCATGATGATGACGAACAGCAGCCATGCCATCGCCGCGGCGAAGCCGAAGTTGAACTGCCGGAACGCCTGTTGGAACAGGTAGATGGCGTAGAAGAGCGACGCCTCCGGTGAGGAGTTGCTCTGATCTCGCCAGAAGAGGATGTACGCCTGATCGAAGATCTGGAACGCCGCAATGGAGAGCACGATCACGTTGAAGAACATCGCTCCCGAGATCATCGGCAGAGTGATCGAGAAGAACTTCCGGACGGGACCCGCGCCGTCCAGGGACGCCACTTCGTAGAGCTCTACCGGAACGTTCTTCAACGCCGCGAGGAAGATCACCATCGTGCCCGCCACGGTCCACAGGGTCATGATGACGATGCTCGGCTTGACCCACGCGGGATCGACCAGCCACTGCGGTCCTTGGATACCGAAGATCCCGAGGAACTGGTTGATCGCGCCGGAGTTGCCGTTCAGCAGCAGGAAGAACACCGCTGCAGTTGCCACGGCGGGCGTCATCTTCGGCAGATAGTACAGAGTCCGGAAGATCCCTGCGCCGCGGCTCGCGCGCGCGAGGAGCATCGCGAGAAAGAGGGCGAACATGATCTCCAGCGGCACGGCCATCACCACGTAGAAGAGCGTGTTGGCCAGTGAGACACCCACGCGGGGGTCTTCGAAGAGGGTGGCGTAGTTGTCGAATCCGACCGGCCGGGCGCTGTTGGTGGCGAGGTTGTAGTTGCTGAACGAGATGTACAGGCTGTAGGCCATCGCACCGGCGGTGAAGATCAGGAAACCGACGATCCAGGGCGAGATGAACAGGAAACCCGAGATCGCCTCGCGGCGGTTGTAACGGTCGCGCGTCACAGGGGCGCGACGGGTCGATCGGCTCATCGCCCCACCCGTGTCATCCGTCGGTGATGCATCGGTCCTCCTCTGGGATCCTTCGGAACGTAAGCGTCCGAAAATCCCGCGACAATCCGCTTGCCAACGAGGAGAAGTTGTGTCTAGTTGCCGAACCGTACTTGTCGCCGAGGAGCTATCGCGGCATCGACGATGCCCGCCAGCAGCACGACGACGGCCGCGAGAAACGGCAGCGTCAGCGCGGTATCCGTCCCTAGGTATTCCGCGGCGATGCCCGCCACCGCGGTCGACGCCGATTGGCCGACCACGATGCCCGAGCCGAGCATCGTCATCACCGTCGACGAGCGCCCGGCGGGGCTTCGATGGGCGGCGAGGCTGTACTGCGTCACGAGGGTGGGGCCGATCCCGACGCCGATGACGAGGAGGGTCAGGGTCATGGCCACGACGCTGGAGACGAACGGCAGCACGAGGGTGCCGGCCACGAGGATGGCGGCGAAGACGATCCAGCGCGCGCCGAGCGTGAATCGGGCGGGGAAGGCCGCGACACCCAGCGCGAGGGCTGCCGAGCCGAGGCCCATCGCGCCGTAGACGACGCCCGCCTGCTCGGCGATGCCGCGGTCGGCCATGAACGAGGTCAGCGAGGTGAGCATCGTGCCGAAGAAGAGACCCATCCCGAGGGCGCCCACGACCGGCGCGGCGACGCGGGTGAGCTCGCGCGCCGGCGCCGGGGCGGGGGAGCCCTCACGGATGCCGGCCTCGACGCGGGCGGACGGGTGCAGCGCGAACGCCGATACGAAGACCACCGCCAGGGCTGCGGCGCCGAGGACGGGCGCGACGGGATCGAGCGTGGCGGCGAGGACGCCGACGATCACGGGTCCGAAGACGAAGACGATCTCGTCGGCGGCCGACTCGTAGGCCATGGTGCCGCTGACGACGGCGTCCCGGCGGGCGGGATCGATCGCGCGGGCGATGATCCCCACGAGGCGACTCCGCGAGAACGGTGCGACCTGGGGCGTGGACGCGCCGATGAGGAAGCCGGCCGCCAGCACCGCCGCATCGGGGACCGGCGCGAATGCCAGCCACGCGATCGCGACGAGCAGCAGGCTGTTCGCGAGTCCGGCGCACAGCAGCACGCGTCGCTGACCGAATCGATCGGCCGCCGCGCCGAGGAGCGGACCGAACATCGCGGTGCCGAGGCCGGTCACCGCGGCGGTCACCCCGCCGAGGGCCAGCGAGTCGCGGGCCGAGACCACGAGGGTCAGGAGTCCGACGACAACCATCGCGAACGGCAGACGTGCGACGAGCGCGATGGGGAAGTACGACAGTCCCGCGGCCTGGATCAGAGAGGTCGGGCGGGGCGCAGCAGAAGGAGTCATATGCATCAGGTCGATTCGGTCGGCCGCCCGGGTCGTCCGGCGGCGTTTCGTGCCGCCTTTGCGCGAAGCGCGAGGTGATGCACAGAGCCCGAGAAGTCTACCCGAGCTCGTCGCGCCACGAGTGGCGGGGCTCGAAGCCGAGCACGCGACGCGCCTTCTCTATCGAGAGCAGGGTGTCGTTCTCTCCGATCTCGCCGCGCACCTCGACGTCGGGGAACACCTCGGCCAGCAGCTCGGCGTTCGGCCTCGTCATCACCGTGTCGGCCGCGGCGATGATGAACGCCTCGAAGCCGGGCTCGGCCACGCGAAGTGCCCGCTCGATCGCCTGGGCGCCGTCGCGGGCGTCGATGTACCCCCAGAGGTTCCACTTGCGGCGCAGGGCGTCGCTGTCGAACGAGGGGAACTCGGCGTAGTCCTCGGGCACCATGACGTTCGAGAAGCGCAGGGCCGTGATCGACAGGTCGGGGTGCCAACGCACGAGCTCGCGCGCCATCCGCTCCTCGAGGGTCTTCACGAGCGAATACACGCTCTCGGGACGCGGCTCGTACTCCTCGTCGACGGGAACGTACGGCGGCGGCACGTCGAAGGGGAGTCCCAGCACCGTCTCGCTCGACGCGGCGACGATCCGGCGCACGCCCACGCGGATGGCCGCGTGGAAGACGTTGAAGCTCGCCGTCATGTTGTTGTGGAACGTCGCCACGTCGCTGCGGAGCCCCGGTGCCGGGATCGCCCCGAGGTGCACGACCGCGTCGACACCGTCGTGCTGGTCGTTCACCGCGCCCAGCGCGTCGACCACCTGTCCGTAGTCGGTCAGGTCGACCTGCACGAACCCGGGGCCGCGCTCGCCGGCGACGTCGAGGCCGATGACCTCGACGCCGCCGGCGCGCAGCTCACGGGCTACGACCGTGCCGAGCTTGCCGGAGGATCCGGTGAGGGCGATGCGCGTCACTGACATGTGTGTGCTCCGTATCCGTGCCCGATCTCGGTCGTCACCGCCTCTCCGTCGATGGTGGCGGATGCGGTGACCTCGACCTCTCCGGGCTCGATCGTCGTCGTGCGGGAGGCGAAGGCCTGCGAGACGACCTTGCCGGGGGCGAGGGAGGCGACCGTCTTGCTGCCGTAGGCGGTGGAGACCTCCACCGTCACGGGCACCTCGTCGGTGTTCTCCACGCGGACGACCAACTGTACCTTTCCGACCACGCACCGGGCCGCGGTGGAGACCTCGACGGTCGGGCCGGCGGCGGGGAGGTCGATGGTCTGCGGGTCGACGCTCTCCAGGGTCGGGATGACCTTCTTCATCAGCCCGTTCTCGTCGAATTCGAGCTTGTCGATCGTCGTCTCGCGGTTGTTGCCGTTGCCGCCGGGCATCGCGAACCGGTGGTAGGCGATGTACCAGTCGTCGGTGCCGGGAACGTTGATGATCGAGCTGTGGCCCGGTCCCTTGATGCCGAGGGACAGGTCCTTCTCGAGGATCACGCCGCGGTAGGTCCACGGGCCGTTCATGCTCGTCGCGGTGGCGTAGCCGACGCGGTAGTTCTCCGACCCGGTGTCGTCGATCGCGTAGGTCAGGTGGTACAGACCGTTGCGGTAGTTGAAGAACACCCCTTCTCGGAAGTCGGTCAGACCGTTGATCCGCTGATAGGTTCCGGGCTTGATCGAGACCATGTCGTCGTTCAGCTCGGCGAGCACGGGGCTGCCGTTGCCCCAGCCGAGGTACCACTTTCCGGATACCGGGTCGTGGAACGCCGCCGGGTCGATCGCCTGGCCCGAGGTCACGGCCTCGTTGTTGACGATCATCGGCAGCGGCTGGGCGACGAACGGGCCCTCCGGGCTGTCCGCGACGGCGACGCCGAGCGTCTTGCGGTTGTAGGTCGGGTTGTGACCGGAGAAGTAGAAGTAGTACTTCCCGTCCCGCTTGATGATGGTCGGCGCCCACGCGTTCCCGGTCGCCCAGGGCACGTTGCCGTTCTCGCCGTCGAGGGTCAGGAACGGCTCTTCCGAGCGCTCCCAGTCCACGAGGTTCTTCGATTTCCAGACGTAGAACTCCTTGCCGCCCCATCCGGGGAAGCCGTCGGAGGTCGCGTAGATGTAGTACGTGTCGCCGAACACCGCGATGTTCGGGTCGGCGTACAGGCCAGGGAGGACCGGGCTCTTCATCTCGCGCGCCTCGATCGTCCAGGTCACCGTCTCGCCGCTGCCGGTGGTGAGGGTGTAGGTGACCGGCGACGAGAGGTCGACCGTCGTACCGCTGGCGGGCGAGACCGTCACGCCCTCCACCGTGGTGAAGGTCGGTGCGAGCGCGGTGAGGTCGGTCCCCCGGTTCACGGGGAGGACGACGGAGCGCGTCGTGCTGTCGGAGATCGGGGCGATCTTCAGCGCCGACGGGTCGCTGAGCGATACGTCGATGAGCTGGTCGTCGACCCCCGCGTTTCCGAGGATCTCGGTGGCCGACAGCGCCCGGTTGTACACCCGGATGTTGTCGTACCACCCCTGGAAGAACGCGTCACCCTCGTAGAAGGATCGTCCGAGGTAGCCGAGCAGGTCGTCGCCGAGTCCGTCCACCGTGGTGCTGAGCGAGGCGTTCTCGCCCACCTTCACGCCGTCGATGTACAGGGTCATGGTGTTGCCCTCGAACACGACGTCGTAGCGGTGCCACTGCCCGGAGGCGGTGGTGCCGGTGACGGCCGACTCGTTCTGCCACGACTCGGTGGTGATGGCGCTGCGCACATCGCCGCCGCGGACGCGGAGGAAGTAGTAGTCGATGTTGCTCTTCCCGAAGGCGAACGTGAAGAAGTTCCCGCTCGTCCGCTCGGAGCGGATGTCCATCGACACGGTCATGGTGCTCCGGCCGTCGAAGAACCCGGTCGGGAACGACGCGTAGCCGCCGGATGCCCCGGTGAGGCGCAGCGCGCTGCCCTTCGTGGCCTCGGCGCCGACGGCGGCCGTGCCGAACGCGGTGAGATCCGCATTCCCGACGGAGTCCGTCAGGGTCCCGTCGTCGAAGGTGTACTCCGCGATCGGGCCCTGCTGGGGCTCTTCGGGCTCCTCCGGGTCGACGGGGGAGTCGCCGTACGCGGCGAGGAGACGCTCCTCTTCGGCAGCCGAGAGGCGCAGGACCGAGCCGTGGCGGAAGCGCTGGTCGAACGAGTACTGGTCAGGGCCCGTGCCCACGCTGAGCTCCTCGAACTCGAGGCTCTCCAGGGTGTCGGCGATGTGGCCGTAGTAGCCGCCGTCGTCGCCCATGATCGCCCAGCGGCCGTCGGGCAGCTGGTAGACCGTGTGGCCCTCCATGCGGGTGCGGAGGCCGAAGTCTCCCGCCTCGTCGCGCGCGACGACCGTGGTCCACGGCCCGTCGAGGCTCGGGGCGGTGTCGATGACGGTCCACCAGTCCGAGGTGGAGAAGCGGTAGTAGGTGTCGCCCTCCTTCGCGATGGAGGAGTCGATGATGTTCGGACCGGTCTGCCCGTCGCCCTGGGCGTTGAGGGATGCCCAGACCTCTGGCTCGGTGAACGTGACGAAGTCGCGGGTCTTGGTGAGATACACCCGCAGCGCCCAGTCGGGGGTGTTGTTCTCGCGCTGGTCGCGGGCCGACCAGTACACGTAGTACTCCCCGGTCTCGTCGTTGTAGATCGCCTCAGGCGCCCACACGTTCCCGGCGTGCTCGAAGCCCGCGAAGACGATGCGCTGGTCGCTCCAGTTCACCAGGTCGGTGGATTCCCACACGACGAGGTTCTGGCTGGCGTTCAGCTGGTCCCATCCGGATCCACCCGGCCCGCCGCCCTCGGCGTGCAGGTCGGTGCCGATGATCCAGTACTTGTCACCCTCCGCGGAGCGGACGAGGTGCGGGTCGCGCACGCCGAGGTCGCCGCCGAGGTTCGCCAGGATCGGCTCGTTGTCGTTGAGCTTCGACCACTGCAGGCCGTCGTCGCTGTGGCCGAAGAAGATCTTCTCGTACCCGCCTTCCGCGGCGAAGTGCGTCCAGAGGTATCCGGCGGTGTAATCGGTGTCGAGGCCCTCGGGGGCGGCGGTGACGGTGATCGGTATCTGACGCGACGCGCCGGTGTTCGCGACCGTGGCGGTCAGGGTCACCGGGGTGTCCGCGGCTCCGCGGGTCACGACGCCGGCGGCCTTGCCGTCCTGCGCCGTGGTAGTCACGACGCCCGCGGGTGAGGCCGACCACGAGATCGACGTGCCGTTGACCGATCCGGCCTCGGGCAGGGTGATGTTGCCGCGGACGTCCTCGGCATTCGGGATCTCGATCGCGTCCAGGTCCTCCTGCGCGAGGGTGTCGTCCCCCGGCATGGCGAGGACGGTGACCTCGAAGGCGCGCGTCTGGGTGGCGCCGCCGCGCGCGAGGCTCGCCGTCAGGGTCGCCGTCGCGTTCGGCTGGCCGCTCGCCGGTCGGGTCACCGCGCCGGTGGCGCTGATCACCCCGGCGTCGCTGGTCGCCCAGGCGATGCTCGCGCCGTTGACCCCGGTCGTGGGCAGCGTCAGGTTCGCCGTGAGGCCGGAGACATCCCCGAGCGAGATCGCCGCGGCATCCCGAGCCAGCTTGGTGGCGTCGTCGGGGTGGAGCGCGGCGACCGCGGTGGCGCTGAGCGCACTGTCGTAGATGCGGAAGTCGCGGACGCTGCCGGCGAGGCGCCGGTCGGCGTCGTAGTTGGAGCGGCCGATGTAGTTCGCCGTCGTCACGCCGCCGCCGAGGGATGCGGGGGTGATCGTGACGTTGGTGTTCTGGGCCACCTGCACGCCGTCGAGGTAGAGGCGCGCGGTGTTCGTGGCGTCGTCGAGGGTGTAGGTCAGGGTCTTCCAGACACCGCGGGGCAGGTTCTGACCGCTGGCGGTGTTCTGCTCGCCCTGCCAGTTGTGCGGGGAGATGGTGCCGCGGTAGGCGTTGCCCGTGGTGAACAGGTAGCCGTTGCCCGAGTTGGACGTCGCCGGGGTTCCCAGACCCCAGATGAAGTACGGGGTCGCCTGTTCCTGGCGGATGAGCACCTCGGCGCTGACGGTGACGGAGTTCAGCCCCGCCAGGATGTTGTCGGGCAGCTTCACGTGGTCGTCGGCGCCGTCCAGGCGCACCCCCTCGCCGCCTGCGAGTGTCGGACCACCCACGTACGTCGCATTCCTCCCCGACCCCGAGACGTCGACCGCCACCGCGCCGGAGGTCTCGTCGAGCGGGTAGTGGGCGACCAGTCCCGTGTCGCCGAGCGCCGGGGGCGTCACCACCACCGCGCCGGTCAGACCCAGAGCCAGGGCCGTGAACGCCGCCAGCACACCTCGTGAACGTCTCATCGCACTCCCTCGTGAACGGATCGGGCGACCATGCCCGGACCCGTTGGATGTTATCGCTCACAGTTTTCGAAACTCAACCCCTGATTTCGCTTGACACCGTGAGACGTGGGCTCTTACGGTAGGGAATCGCCGGACATGTTCCCGGTAACACCCTCCCCCGGGTGGACGACCTGCACCGTCGCAGTGAGCGACACCGACCTGCATCGTCGCAGACAGGAGATCTCAGCTCATGCCCCAGCGATCCTTCTCCCGCATGCCTTCCCGACGACGGGGGCGCTGGGGTGCACTCGTCGCGGCGGCCGCTGTCGCCGTGGCCGGCACGATCGTCCCCGCGACCGCCGCCCAGGCCGACATCGGTGTGGATCCGCTGATCCACTACACCTTCGACGAGGCTTCCGGCACGACGATCGCCGACGCGAGCGGCAACGGCAACGACGGCGTCCTGCGCCAGTCCGGCGGCGCGGTCGACGGCGGCGTGCTGTCCCTCCCCGGCGGCGCACGGGGGAGCGCCGCCTACGTCGAGATCCCGACGGCGGGCCTGGTCGGCAAGAAGGACCTCACCATCTCGACCTGGCTGAGTACCCGTACCGGCCCCGCCAATGTCGCCGCCGCGTTCATCGGCGCGCCCGTGGCATCCGGTGCCTCGTTCTCCAGCGCCTACTGGCTGATGAACCCGACCAACCTGAGCGGCTACGTGAAGTCGGTGGTCACGAACACCGTCAACGCCGGATCCCCCTGGACGACCGAGGTCGGCGCGGGCGCGACCAACACCCCCACTATCGGGGCGCGCACCCCGGCAGGCATGTCGCTCTACACCACGGTCATCGACGGCACCGACGGGCAGCTGCGCGTCTACATCAACGGCGCGCTCATCTCGCAGACCTCGATCGGCCGCGACGTGGCGTCGTTCGGCTCGTCGCTGGTGTCGTACCTCGGCCGCTCGACCTACAACGACGCCAACTGGAACGGGCAGATCGACGACTACGCCGTCTACCCGGCCGCGCTGGAGACCACTCAGGTGGCCGCGCTGTTCTCGAGCCAGGCCATCGACCGCGCGATTGGCGCAGTCGAGATCGCCGAGACCGCCACCGCCGACTTCTCCCTGCCCACGAGCAGCTACGGGGTCGCGATCGCCTGGGAGTCGGATGACGCCGCCATCACCGTCGCCGGCGGCGCGGCCGATGTGACCCGCCCCGCCTCCGGGAGCGGCGACCGGACGGTCACGCTCACCGCGACCTTCACCGCGCCCGACGAGGTGCGCACCCAGACGTACACCGTCGTCGTGCCCGAAGACATCGCCGACGCCGACAAGGTCGCCGCCGATCTCGCGGCGCTCGAGATCGCGGGGGCCGACGACATCCGCACCAACGTCTCCGTGCCGGTGACCGGAGCCCAGGGCTCGGAGATCACCTGGACGGTCACGGAGGGCGCCGGGTTCGCCGCGCTTCGCGCCGGGATCGGCGAGGCGTACCGCACGGTCGACATCGAGCGCCCCGCCTCGGGAGCGGATGCCGCCGAGGTCGAGCTCACCGCGACCGCTCGCAACGGCTCGGTCGAGCAGACGCGCACGTTCCGCCTCGTGGTGCAGCCCATGCCCACGGCGACCGACGACACCGAGGCCTACGTCTGGGCGTTCTTCACCGGAGAGGGCGCCGGCGCCGAACGCGTCAGCCTCGCCGCGTCGAAGGGCAACGACGCCCTGGACTGGAACACGCTCAACGACGGTGAGCCGATCTTCACCTCCACCCAGGGCACGACGGGCCTGCGCGACCCCTTTATCATCCGCTCCCCGCAGGGCGACCGGTTCTACATGCTCGCCACCGACCTGAAGATCGACGGCCTGCCCGGCGGCTTCGGCACCGCTCAGATCTCCGGCTCGCGTTACATCGAGGTGTGGGAGTCCGACGACCTGGTGAACTGGTCGGAGCAGCGGCACGTGAAGGTCTCGTCCGACTTCGCCGGCAACACTTGGGCGCCGGAGGCGTACTGGGACGAGGAGCTCGACACCTTCGTGGTGTTCTGGGCCTCGAACCTCTACGACACCCCGAATGCCGCGGATCGCACGGCGGTGACCTACAACCGCATGATGTACGTCACCACCGACGATTTCCGCACCTTCTCCGAGCCGCAGCCCTGGATCGACGTCCGTCGGGGCAACGGCCTCGGCACCATCGATTCCACGGTGGCCAAGGTCGGCGACACCTACTACCGCTTCACGAAGGACGAGGCGTCGATGACGATCCGGCAGGAGAAGTCCACCGACCTCCTCGCCACGATCACCGGCACCCTGCCGGGAACCAGCGGCCCCGCCGACGAATGGACGCTCGTCAAGGAGCGGATCGCATCGGGTCTGCCGAACGGCGAGCCGGGCAGGACATACTCCAGCGGCGAGGGACCGAGTGTCTTCCCGGCGAACGCCGGCGACGTCAACGGGTTCGAGTGGTTCCTCTTCATCGACCAGCCCTCGTACCACGGTGGTCCGAACCACTACATCCCGTTCGGGTCGGACGACATCGCCGACGGCGACTCCTGGCAGCCGCTGGGGGCGAAGCTCCGCGCGAACCTGCCGGAGAACTCCGACGGCGGGAAGCCGCGACACGGCACGGTCATTCCGGTGACCCGCCTCGAGTACCAGCGGGTCCTCGAGGCCTACGCCCCCGATCTCGCCGTCACCTCGGTCGCCGCGATCGACGTCACCACGACGGCCGGCACCGCGCCAGTGCTGCCGCAGGCGACGCTGACCAAGGCGGACGGGTCGACCCAGACCGTGGACGTGGTGTGGGAAGCGGTCGATCCCGCCTCGTATGCCGACGCCGGGTCGTTCACCGTCGCGGGTGTCGCCCAGGACGACTCTCGGATGCCGGTCGAGGCGACCGTGACGGTCGAGGACGCCGTGTCGATCGAGGTGACCACCGACAGTCGCTGCGTCGTCGGCAAGGTGGCACTCACGGTGAAGATCGTCGGCGACCCCGACGCGGCGGTATCGGTCGACATCGTCACGGCCTCCGGCACGCGCACCGCGATCATCGCCGCGGGGAAGACCGCGAGCTACGCGTTCAGCTCGCGGCTGGCGACGATGCCGGCGGGCTCGGTGACGGTGACGCCCAGCGTCGACGGCGAGAGCCACGCGCCGGTGGTGGCCGGCTACAACGGTCGCGGGTGTTGACACGCCCGCGAGATCGACGACCGGAGGCCGGAAGGGCCGGCCCCGGAGGACGTCAGTCCGGCACAGCAGCCGCACTGAGGATGGGAGAGAACGGATGAAGACGTCAGGTCTGCTTGCCCGAGCGGCAACCGGCATGGCCGGGGGCGTGCTGCTCCTCGGTGTGGCGGGGGCGGCGCTGGCCGCCGAGGTCGGGACCGACGATGTCGACGTCAGCGTCGCCATCGAGGAACAGGAGCCGGTCGGCGCGCTCACGATGAGCGTCGCCGCCGACGCCACCACCCTCACCGAGGTCGAGTCGGGCGAGGAGGACGTGCGCCGGTTCGACGGCACACTCCCCACCGTGACCGTCACCGACGACCGCGAGGAAGTCCCCGCCGACACGTACTGGTACGTCGTCGGCCAGGCCTCCGACTTCGTCAACGAGGAGGGGGGGATCATCCCGGCCGAGCACCTCGGATGGGCGCCCGCGATCCTGACTGAAGGGGAGGGTGAGGTGACCCCCGGCGACCAGGTCGACACCGTTCTCGACGAGGGCCCCAACAACGTCGGACTGGTGGGGGAGGAGCTCCTCGCGCTGAACCTCTCCGCCGCCGACGCGCGTCCGACCGGGACATGGGATGCCAACGCCGCGCTGTTCCTCAAGACGCCGTCCGACATCGAAGGCGGCAACTACACCTCGAAGATCACCCTCACCCTCTGGGAGGAGTCGTTCTGAGCGGGGTGCGTCCCCGCTCCGACTGATCGGTCGGGGCCGGGCGCGGCATCACGCCGCCCGGCCCCGACACCTAATCTGGATTCTCGTGCTCTCCTCCGACTCCTTCCTCCGGCCCTCCCGCGTCCTCGCCGCGATCGCCGCGATCACCGCGATCGTGGGGACGCCCGGCGTAGCCTGGGGAGCCTCCGGCGATACCGGCGGAGACGACGCCGGCATCCGGTGGTCGGTGACGCCGGCCGACGAGACCGGGCCCGACGGGCGGACGGCCGCAGAGCACACCCTCGATCCCGGCGAAGGGATCGACGACTACTTCGCGGTCCGTAACGTCAGCGACGCCGACGTGACCTTCGCGCTGACCGCGGCCGATGGCTTCTACACCCGCAACGGCCGGTTCGACATCCTCGCCTCCGGGGAGGAATCCGTCGATTCCGGAACCTGGATCTCCCTCCCCGAGGAGGTGACCGTCCCCGCCGGACAGGTCGCCGTGGTGCCGTTCCGGATCGACGTGCCCGACCAGGCCGAGCCCGGTGACCACGCCGCGGGCATCACCGCCTCGGTGCTCTCGATCGGCGCCACCGACGACGGTACGAGCGTCGGTGTGGAGAGCCGCGTCGGGTTCCGCGTTTTGACGCGCGTCACCGGGGAGATCACTCCGATCGCGGCGCTCGCCGGAGGCGGCGCGGCCTACACGCTGTCGTGGAACCCCTTCCGTCCGGGTTCGGTCACCGTCTCGTTCGAGGTGGTCAACGAGGGCAACACCCGACTGCTCGTCGACGGCGAGGCCGCCGCCGGAGCCGGGACGTCGACGTTCCCGGAGGACGGCACTCCGCAGGAGCTCCTTCCGGGCGACGCGCGGCCCTTCACCGTCGTCATCGACGACGTCTGGCCGCTGTTCTTCGTGCCGGCCACGGTGTCCGTCGGCGCCGAGAGCGTGACGATGGACGGGGCCACCTCCGAGGTCGCTCCCGTCCAGGCCGAGATCCCGGTCTGGGCGGTGCCCTGGCCGCAGCTCGCCGTCCTGCTGGGGGTTGTGCTGGTGGCGGTCGCAATCATCGGCGGGCGGCTGCGCTCACGTCGCCGGCTGGACTCCCTCCTCGCCGAGGCACGGGAAGAGGGGCGGCGGTCGGTCGCCGCGGCACCGGAATGACCCGATCCGTGCTCCGCCGCACCGTCGCCGCGCGTTCGCGACACACGACCGACGCATGGGAGCCGTACGATGTGCAGATCGGGCGCCTCGCCGGCCGGTCCACCACCGTCGCTCCGCGCGACGGGAAGGGGTACGACCCTTCGGATCGACGGTGCGACGCTCGTGACATCGAACGGGGGGACTGAAGATGTCAGGAAGTGTTGCTCGAAGCGGGTGGCAGAGACCCAGCATCTACGACGTGGCCAAGCAGGCCGGCGTGTCGCACATGACGGTCTCGCGTGTGTTGAACGGTCACCCGAACATCCGGGAATCGACCCGGGAACGGGTGCTGCAGGCGATCGACGAGATGAACTACACCCGGAGCTCCATCGCCCGGGCCCTCGCCACCCGCCGCGCCATGCGCATCGGGGTGCTCGTTGACAGCCCCGTGCAGTACGGACCCAACAGCACCCTCCGTGCCCTCGAGGGGGCCGCGCGCGACGCCGGCTACGCGATCAGCGCGTTCTCGGTGTCGGACGACGACGGCATGCAGATCGACAGCGGCGTCGTCGACCTCGTCACCCAGGGCGTCGATGCCCTGTGCGTGATCGCCCCCCGTCAGTCATCCCTCGACCTCCTCGGGCAGCAGGCCACCGGACTTCCCACCGTCGTCGTGAAGTCCGAGGCCCACCCCGACATGCACACCGCCGGTGTGGATCAGTGCCAGGGGGCGAAGCTGGCCGTGTCGCACCTCATCTCTCTCGGTCACCGGCGCATCCTGCACCTCGCCGGCCCCATGGACTGGTACGACGCCCGCGTGCGCGAGCAGGGTTGGCGTGATGCGCTGACCGCGGCGGAACTGCCGGTCTCGGATCCCGCGGTGGGCGACTGGACGTCGGATTTCGGGTACGAGTACGGCAGCTCCCTCGAACTCGGCGAGGCGACGGCGATCTTCGCGGCGAACGACCAGATGGCGCTCGGACTCATCCACGGGCTGAGCGATCGGGGAATCCGCGTGCCCGACGACGTCAGCGTCGTGGGGTTCGACGACCTTCCCGACGCGCGGCACTTCCTGCCGCCGCTGACCACTGTCCGACAGGACTTCGCGGCGCTGGGCGCGCTCGCGCTGCAGCTGATCATCGCCGCGATCGAGGGCGAGTCCACCGACGAGCACGACATGATCGAGCCCGTCCTGATCGTTCGCCGCTCCACGACTGCGCCTCGGGCGTGAGCGCGGTAACAGCTGAATAACGAACCGAAGAATGGTGGTTGCGCTCACGTGTTGTTAGCGCGCACAATGAGAGGGCACACCCGATAAGAGTGTCCCGCCGGGGCACAGGGCTTTTCTCTCCGACGAAGACGCGTCGGAGAGTCTCAAGGAGGAGAAATGGCACAGAAGAAGCGGATGCTCGGCCTGCTCGGCTTCGTCGGCGCGGGCGCGCTGGCACTCGGGCTCGCCGGCTGCGCGAGCGGCGGCGGCGATGACGCCGGCTCCGGCGACGGCGGCGACAGCGGCGATCTCGTCACCGTGGGGTTCGTCGCGGTCGGACCCGAGGGCGGCTGGCGAAACGCCAACGAGCAGGCCATCAGGGACGCCTTCAGCCAGGAGGCGGGCTTCGACCTGAAGTACGCTCCTGCCGCGAGCCCCACCGACCAGAAGTCCCAGATCGACGCGTTCGCGACATTCGTCAACGACGAGGTCGACGCCATCCTCCTCACCGCCACCGAGGCGTCGGGCTGGGAGGACTCGCTCGAGCTGGCTCAGGAGGCCGAGATCCCCGTCATCCTCCTCGACCGCGGTGTCGAGGCCAGCGAAGACCTCTACGTCACCCGTATCGCTCCCGACAACGTGAACGTCGCGGCGTCGGTCGGCGAGTGGGCGCTGGAGACCTTCCCCGAGGGTGCGAACTACTACACGCTCGAGGGTGTCCCCGGACTCTCCGTCGTCAACGAGCGTAACGAGGGCTTCGACATGGCGATCGAGGGTGCGTCGGGATGGAACAAGGTCGGCGCCCAGACCGCAAACTGGACCGCCGACGAGGGCAAGTCGGTCATCGAGACCGTGCTCAGCGCGAACCCCGACCTGCAGTTCATCTTCGCGCAGAACGACGAGATGGGCATCGGTGCGGCCGCCGCGGTGACCGCAGCCGGTCTCGTCCCGGGCGAGGACGTCAGGATCGCCACGATCGATGGCACGACGCCGGCTCTCGAAGCGCTCGCATCCGGTGAGCTCAGCTTCGTCGCGCAGTACAACCCCTTCTTCGGCGACCTCGCCGTCGAGGCGGTCAACGACGCACTCGCGGGCGAAGAGGTCGAGAAGAACATCATTGTCGAGGGTGAGACGTTCAACTCGCCCGAGGCCGGTCAGGCCGCGATCGACGAGGGCAAGGGCTTCTGAGCCAGCTCTCCTTCGGGTGAGAGCATGAGCCATGCGCGCGGGGGCCGCCGTTCCGGTGGCCCTCGCGTGCACATGTCTCGCATCCGCAGGGCTTTCCCGCACCACGAAGGAAACACGCAGCCATGAGTGAACCTCTCGCGATCGTCGAGGTCCGCAACGCGTCCATCAGCTTCCCCGGAGTGAAGGCACTCGACGACGTCAGCTTCCGGCTGCTCCCCGGCGAGGTGCACACCCTCATGGGCGAAAACGGCGCGGGAAAGTCGACGCTCATCAAGGCGCTCACCGGCGTCTACCAGATCGATTCGGGCGAGATCGTCGTCGCCGGCCAGGTGCGGCACTTCGCCGGCACCGCGTCTGCACAGGCCGCGGGGATCTCCACGGTCTACCAGGAAGTCAACCTGTGCACGAATCTCACCATCGGTGAGAACGTCATGCTCGGGCACGAGGTGCGCGACTGGCGCGGGATCAATTGGCGCAAGACGCACGCCCGAGCCAGAGACGGCCTCGCCCGTCTGGGCCTGGGTGACCTCGACCCGCGTGCGCCTCTCTCGTCGATCTCCATCGCCCTCCAGCAGCTCGTCGCCATCAGCCGCGCGATGGTCACCAACTCGAAAGTGCTGATCCTCGACGAGCCCACCTCCAGCCTGGACGCCAACGAGGTCGAGGTGCTGTTCGGTGTCATCCGCCGCCTCCGCGATCAAGGCGTCGCCATCCTCTTCGTCTCGCACTTCCTCGACCAGGTCTACGCGATCAGCGACCGCATCACGGTCCTGCGCAACGGCACCTTCGTCGGCGAGTACCTCACGCGCGACCTCGATCGCACCCAGCTCATCTCGAAGATGATCGGCAAGGATTTCGAAGCGCTGCGGGCCCTCGGATCCAATCGTCAGACCCAGCAGCGCGACCGCACGGCGACGCCGCTCTTCGCGGCCGAGAATCTCGGCCGCAAGGGCGCGATCGCGCCCACCGACCTCGACATCCACGCCGGCGAGGTGGTCGGTTTCGCGGGTCTGCTCGGAGCCGGCCGTACCGAGCTCGCGAGGCTCATCGCGGGGGCGGACAGGGCCGATTCGGGAACCGTGCGGATCCGCGGTGAGAAGGTTTCGCTCACCTCGCCCGTCGCGGGATTGTCGCAGGGCATCGCGTACTCGACCGAGAGCCGTCGAGACGACGGCATCGTCGGCGATCTGAGCGTGCGCGAGAACATCATGCTCGCCGTGCAGGCTCGCCGAGGATGGCTCCGCCGCGTTCCGGCACGCGAGGTCGACCAGCTCGTGAAGACCTACATGGAGCGCTTCAGCGTTCGCCCGAACGACCCTGACCGTCCGATCCGTCTGCTCTCGGGCGGAAACCAGCAGAAGGTGCTGCTCGGTCGCTGGCTGGCCACCGACCCCGATCTCCTCCTGCTCGACGAGCCGACACGCGGGATCGACGTCGGAGCGAAGGCCGACATCCAGGAGACCGTGGCCGAGCTCGCGGAGGGCGGCATGGGTGTGGTGTTCATCTCGTCCGAATTGGAAGAGGTCGTCCGGCTCTCGGAGCGCATCGTGATCCTGAAGGACCACGAGAAGGTGGGCGAGGTCGTGAACGGGCCGGGAGTGACCGCCGAGAGCATCGTCTCGATCATCGCCACCGAGACGGAGGGGCATGCGGCGACCTCGACCGAAGCGGCCGCACGCCACGAAGGGGAAGCGTCATGAACCGTCTCAAGATCGCGCTGCGCACGCCCTGGTTCTGGGCCATTGTCGGAATCGCGCTGCTGCTGACGATCAACACTCTGAAGGATCCGGGCTACCTGGCGCTCAGCGTCAACCCGACGACGGGGCTTCTGACCGGCAACCTCCTCGACATCCTGCGCATCTCGGCGCCGATCATCATGATCGCGCTCGGCATGACCTTCGTCATCGCCACGGGAGGCATCGACCTCTCCGTCGGCTCGATGATGGCGGTCGGCGGCGCGGTCGCCATGGAGACCCTCTCGAGCCTGGACGGGGCAGCGCCCGTGGGGGCGATGCTGACGGCGATCGGACTGGCGCTCGCCCTGGCGATCGTCCTCGGCGCGATCAACGGCTTCCTCGTCTCCGTCATCGGGCTGCAGCCCTTCATCACGACACTGATCATGATGCTCGCAGCCCGCGGAATCGCCCGCGTGATCACTGGCGGCCAGAACACCAACGCCACGAACGAGCCGTTCCGGCTGCTCGCGAACGGACAGATCTTCGGTCTGCCGACGAGTTTCGTCCTGGCGATCGCGATCGTCGTCCTCGTCGCCCTGGTGATGCGCCGCACCGCGCTGGGACTCATGATCGAATCGATCGGGATCAACCCCCACGCCAGCCGGCTCGCCGGCATCCGTCCCCGCCCGATCCTCTTCGGCGTGTACGTCCTCGCCGCTGCCCTCGCCGCTGTCGGCGGGCTGTTCAGCGTCTCGGAAGTCATGACGGTGAGCGTGGGCGGGACGGGCAATCTGATGGAACTCGACGCCATCCTCGCCGTCGTCATCGGGGGCACCTCCCTCGCCGGCGGGAAGTTCTCCATCGTGGGGTCCACGGTGGGGGCCCTCCTCATCGCCACTCTGAACAAGACCGTGCTGTTCCTGGGCATCCCCGCCGCGGCCACTCCCGCCTTCAAGGCCGTCGTCATCATCGTCCTCGTGCTCCTGCAGTCCGAGCGCGTCCGCTCGTGGGTGCTCGGACGGAAGAGAACGCCGCGCACACCCACCGGCGATCCCGGTGGGCCCACTCGACCCGCAGCGGAGCAGGGCACTCCCGTCTCGAAGGAGGCCGTCGCATGAGCTCTTCGCGCACGCTCGCCGATGCCGTTCCCCCCGTCCCCGACCTTCCCGAGAGCAGGGGTGCCCGGCGGCTCGCGGGGCTCTGGGAACGCAACCAGACGCTGGTTCCCACGCTCGCCGCGCTCGTCCTGCTGTTCGGCATGCTCATCTACGCCGAGATCGCCTACGGCAGGGTCTTCCACGCGGGCACGATGTCGAGCCTCCTCATCAGCTTCGCGCCGACCATCATCCTCGCCGTCGGCATGACCATCGTGATCGTCTCGGGCGGCATCGACCTGTCGGTCGGCGCGGTCGTGGCGTTCAGCTCCGTCGCCGGCGTCATGGTCATGAACATCGGCGTGGACGGCTGGGCCTCGATGGCTCTGATGATTCTGTCCGGCGCCACATTCGGGGCGCTCGCGGGAGTGATGGTCCAGTACTTCAACGTCCAGCCGTTCATCGCGACGCTCGCGATGATGTTCCTCGCGCGAGGTCTGGCATCGATCCTCTCGACGACGCCGGTGCAGGCGCCCGAGGGCTCGCCGATCCACCTCCTCGCCACGGATTGGAAGATCCTCGACGGGCCGAGGGTGAACGACTTCACGGTCACGCCCGGGCTGATCATCGCCGTGCTCGTCGTGCTCGGCGGCATGTTCTACCTGCACCGCAGCCGGAGCGGGCGCACGGTCTACGCCATCGGCGGCAACGAGTCGTCAGCCGCGCTCATGGGTCTTCCGGTCGCTCGAACACGCGTGGGCATCTACATCATCTCGGGAGCCCTCGCGGGCCTCGCGGCGATCGTGTACACCGCCGAAGTGGGCGGGAAGGCGCAGAACGTCACGGGCATCGGCTGGGAGCTCGACGCCATCGCCGCCGTCGTCATCGGCGGAACGCTGCTCACCGGCGGCTACGGCTACATCCTGGGCTCCGTCGTCGGTGTGTTCGTGATCGCGGCGATGCGCCTCATCATCACCAAGGACGGCACGATCAATCCCGAGTATCTGACGATCATCACCGGCGGCGTGCTGCTCGTTTTCGTGCTCCTGCAGCGGGCCCTCACTCGCCGTCGGGCGAGCTGATGACTACTCCCGAGGTCGACGCCGCGATCGAGGCGGTCCGGAGGGATGTCGCTGCGCTCCACGCCGAGCTGGTGCGGTACGGCCTGGTGGTGTGGACCGGCGGCAACGTCTCGGGCCGGGTGCCGGGGACTGATCTGTTCGTGATCAAGCCGTCGGGGGTGTCGTACGACGACCTGACGCCGGAGAATATGATCCTCTGCGACCTGGACGGCACCGTGGTCCCCGGAACGCCGGGCAGCGAGCGGTCGCCGTCCAGCGACACGGCGGCGCACGCGTACGTGTACCGGCACATGCCGGAGGTCGGTGGTGTGGTGCACACCCACTCGACCTACGCGGTGGCGTGGGCGGCGCGCGGGGAGGAGATCCCCTGCGTCATCACGGCGATGGCGGACGAGTTCGGCGGACCGATCCCGGTGGGTCCGTTCGCGATCATCGGCGACGACTCCATCGGGCGCGGGATCGTGGAGACCCTCCGCGGGCACCGGTCGCGGGCGGTGCTCATGCAGAACCACGGTCCGTTCACGATCGGGGTCTCGGCGAAGGACGCCGTCAAGGCGGCGGTGATGGTCGAAGACGTGGCGCGCACCGTGCACCTCGCACGGCAGGGCGGTGAGCTGGTGCCGATCGCGCAGGAGGCGATCGATCGCCTGTACGACCGCTACCAGAACGTCTACGGCCAGGCCGGAGACGAACGCCGCGAGGGGGAGCACGATCAGTGAGCGCCGAGGTGATTCGCGCCGGACGGACGGCGCTGGGGATCGAGTTGGGCTCGACCCGGATCAAGGCCTGCCTGATCGATGCGGATGACCCCGGCCGGGTCCTCGCGACGGGATCGCACGCCTGGGAGAACCGGTTCGAGGACCGCATCTGGACCTATGCGCTCGACGACGTCTGGACGGGACTGAGGGCGGCGTACGCCGACCTGGTCGCGGATGCGGAGCGCCGGTACGGCGTCGCCCCCGAGACCTACGGGGCGCTCGGGATCTCCGCGATGATGCACGGCTATCTCGCGTTCGATGCCGACGGCGAGCTGCTGGTGCCCTTCCGCACGTGGCGGAACACCACCACAGGGCAGGCGGCCGAAGCCCTCACCGAGGCCTTCGGCGTGAACATCCCACTGCGGTGGTCGGTCGCACACCTCTACCAGGCGGTCCTCGACGGTGAAGCGCACCTTGCAGACCTGGATCACCTCACCACCCTCGCCGGCTACGTCCACGAACAGCTGACGGGCGAGCGGGTGCTCGGCGTCGGCGACGCGTCGGGAGTGTTCCCCATCGCCGCGGCCGGCACCGACTACGACGGCGCCCTGATCGACCGGTTCGACGCCCTCGTCGCCGACCGCGCGCCGGCGCTGTCGGCGCGCAAGGTGCTGCCGCGCGTGCTTCGGGCGGGCGAGCCGGCGGGCGTGCTGACCGAGACCGGCGCGCGGCGGCTCGACCCGACCGGCGGGCTGCGCCCCGGCATCCCGCTGTGTCCTCCTGAAGGAGACGCGGGCACCGGCATGGTGGCCACCGGAGCGGTCGCCCCGCGCACCGGCAATGTCAGTGCGGGCACGAGCATCTTCGCCATGGTCGTGCTCGAGCGGCCGATCGCCGGGGTCCACCACGAGATCGACCTCGTCACCACGCCGGCCGGCGACCCGGTGGCGATGGTGCACTGCAACAACGGTGCGAGCGAGTTCGGCGCCTGGGCGGGGATGTTCTCCCGCTTCGCCCACGCCGCCGGCACGCCGCTCGGCGCCGACGAGGTGTTCCGGGTGCTCCTGGAGGAGTCGCTCGCCGGTGAGCCCGACGCCGGTGGCCTGCTGGCCTACAACCATCTCTCCGGAGAGCCGATCGCCGGCCTCGACGAGGGGCGGCCGATGTTCCTCCGCACCCCCGACAGCCGATTCACCCTGGCCAACGCCATGCGCGCGCAGGTCTACGGCATCTTCGCCACCCTCGCGCTCGGCATGCGCGTCCTGGATGCCGAGGGCGTGGAGATCGACCGGATGTTCGGCCACGGCGGGGTCTTCCGCACCGCCGGTGTCGCGCAGCGATTCCTCGCCGGCGCGTTGAACGCTCCCGTCGCGGTGGGCGACACCGCCGCCGAGGGCGGGCCCTGGGGGATCGCGGTGCTCGCCGCGTACCTCGCCCACGCCGAGACACCCCTGTCCACCTACCTGACCGACCACGTCTTCGCCGGCGCCGAGGTGACCACCGTCACCCCGGACGCCGACGACGTCGATGGCTTCGCCCGCTACCTGACGCGATACCACGAGGGTCTCGCGGCCGAGCGTGCTGCCGCCGACGTGCACTGACGATCCGCATTCCCCACAAGAGAAGGACCCCATGACCCGCACCACCCTTTCGACGAGCTTCGACGACCTGGAGGTCTGGTTCGTCACCGGCAGCCAGAACCTCTACGGCGAGGAGACGCTGCGGCAGGTGGCCGAGCAGTCCCAGCAGGTCGCCGCGGGCCTCGGACATCTGCCGGTCAAGGTCGTCTGGAAGCCGGTGCGCAAGGATGCGGACTCGATCCGACGGCTGGCGTTGGATGTCAACGCGCGCGACAACGTCATCGGTGTGATCGCCTGGATGCACACGTTCAGCCCGGCGAAGATGTGGATCGCGGGTCTGGATGCGCTCCAGAAGCCGCTGCTGCATCTGCACACCCAGGCGAACGTGGTGCTGCCGTGGGCCGACATCGACTTCGACTTCATGAACCTGAACCAGGCCGCCCACGGCGACCGCGAGTTCGGGTACATCCAGACCCGCCTGGGGGTGGCGCGAAAGACAGTGGTGGGGCACGTGTCCAACCCCGCGGTGCGTCAGCAGGTCGAGGACTGGCAGCGCGCAGCGGCCGGATGGGCGGCGGCGCGGTCGCTGAAGCTCGCGCGGTTCGGGGACAACATGCGCTACGTCGCGGTCACCGAGGGCGACAAGACCGAGGCGGAGCTGCGGTTCGGTGTGCAGGTGAACACCTGGGGCGTGAACGAGCTCGTCGAGGCCGTCGACGCCGCCTCGAACGAGGATGTCGACCTCCTCGTGGAGGAGTACACCGACCTGTACGACATCGCCCCGCACCTGCGTCCGGGAGGGGAGCGTCACCAGTCCCTCCGCGACGGCGCCGCGATCGAGTTAGGGCTTCGCGCCTTCCTCGAGGAGGGCGGGTTCGGGGCGTTCACCACGAGCTTCGAAGACCTCGGCGGGCTGAAGCAGCTGCCCGGCCTTGCGGTGCAGCGACTCATGGCCGAGGGATACGGATTCGGTGCCGAGGGTGATTGGAAGACCGCGATCCTCGTGCGGGTCGCGAACGTGATGGGCACGGGGCTCCCCGGCGGGGCGAGTCTCATGGAGGACTACACCTACGACCTGGTACCGGGGGACGAGAAGATCCTGGGCGCCCACATGCTCGAGGTCTCGCCGTCGCTGACGACGGCTCGCCCGCGTCTGGAGGTGCACCCGCTGGGGATCGGCGGGAAGGACGACCCGGTACGGCTGGTGTTCACCGCCGACCCCGGGCCCGCGTTGGTGGTCGCGATGAGCGACATGCGCGATCGGTTCCGCCTGGTCGCCAACGTCGTGCAGAACATCGACGCTCCCAACCTCCCCAAACTCCCCGTGGGCCGGGCGGTCTGGAAGCCGCAGCCCGACTTCGCCACCAGCGCCACCTGCTGGCTGGCCGCGGGCGCCGCGCATCACACGGTCATGACCACGCAGGTGGGCATCGAGGTGTTCCGCGACTTCGCCGACATCGCCGCCACCGAACTCCTCGTCATCGACGAGGACACCACCGTCCGCGGGTTCCAGCGCGAACTCCGCTGGAACCAGGCCTACTACCGGCTCGCCCAGGGCTTCTGAGCGCGCGCATCCCCCACCCAGGAGGAACTCACCGATGAGTCCACGTCCCCTTCCCGCGCCTGCCCGGCGGCGGTCTCTCAGGCGTGCGGTCGCCGGCGGTGTCGCCGGCGTGCTCGCCGTGTCGATGCTGGGGCTGACAGCCCCCACGGCGGCGCTCGCCGCCGACGTGCCGGCCCCGACAGCGCACTACGACATGTCGCACAGCGGGTCGACCCTCCTGGACGTGTCGGGCAACGGCCGCAACGCCACGCTCACCGGCCTCAGCGACGCGTCCTTCGTCGACCTCGCCGGAGATGACACGCTGCGGTTCAGGGCGGACGGGTACGCGGCGCTGCCGAAGGGTCTGGTCACGGGGACGGACAACGACTTCACCGTGGAGTACACCGTCACGACCCAGACGGGGGCCAACCACTTCGGGTGGGTCATCGGCGACGGCGTCGGGCCGTGGAACACCACGCAGCTCGGCAACCACGTGTTTCTGAGCCCCCGCAACGCGCAGGGAGGCTACACCAACCAGGTGCTCGCCGCCATCCGCGTGAAGGACTCCGGCAACGGCGAGTCCCGGATGCCGGCCGGCGGCGGCCTGAACCCGGGCTTCACCACCCTCACGATGGTCGGCAGCGGCAACACACTGACTCTCTACCGGGACGGCGCTGTCATCTCGACGCTCACGCACTCGAAGTCGATGGCGTCGATCATCCCGAGCGGCACCGTGCTGGGCTACCTCGGCCGTTCGCTCTATCAGGGCGACCCGCTCCTGCGTGCGGACGTCTCGGACGTGAAGTTCTGGGATGTCGCCCTCACCGGTGACCAGGTGTCCTCGAGCATGCCGACCGCGGTGCAGAAGGCGGCTTCCACCGCCGAGCTCATCCGCCTCGACATCGAGCCCACCGTGCGTGCGGCCAACCCGTCACTCGACGAGGTCACCAGCACGCTGACCCTGCCGTCCTCCCTGTACGGCGTGAGCTTGGCCTGGGAGTCATCCGACCCCGAGGTCGTCTCCACCGACGGCGAGGTCTCGCGCGCGATCACCGAGGACACCCCGGTCACCCTCACCGCCACCACCGGCCTCGGATCGACCCTCACTTTCGGGGTCACGGTGCTCGCGCCGGTCGTCGGCGCCGACCTCGACGCGATCGTCCTGAAGCCCCGGACCACCGAGAACCTGCCGCTGGTGACCACCGGTACCGTCAACGGCGCCGAGATCACCTGGACCTCGTCCGACCCGGCGCTCGTGACCTCGACCGATCCGGGGTACGTCGCCCCGGCCGCCGGCGCCGCCGACCCGTTCCGAGGCGGAGGTCTCGTCACCCGCCCCGGCTACGGAGAGGGTGACCGCGAGGTGACGCTCACGGCGTCGGCGGAGCTGAACGGACAGACGCAGACCCGCGAATTCGTCATCACGGTGGCCGAGCTCGGGCGCTCCGCGCCCGACGCCGGTTACGCCGCGGCGTACTTCAGGTCCGACTCCGACGAGAAGATCTACCAGGCGGCGACGTCGGGGAACGACTTCTTCACCTTCTCGCCGGTCAACGGCGGTCAGCCCACCATCACGTCCACCACCGACACCACGGGCCTTCGCGACCCGTACATCCTGCGCTCGGCGAACGGCGACAAGTACTACATGATCGCCACCGACCTCTGCATCGGATGCGGCACCGGATGGGGCCCGGCCCAATCCGACGGCAGCCTCAAGGTGGAGGTGTGGGAGTCCGAGGACCTCGTCGAATGGACGCGCACCAACGGCGAGAACACCGGCATCACGATCAACCAGCCGGCGGCGGGCATGACGTGGGCGCCGGAGGCGTACTGGGACGACGACCTGCAGTCGTACGTGGTGTTCTTCGCCTCGCGGTTGTACTCCGACGAGACGAAGTCCAACTCCGACAACCTCTACGCGCGGATGTTCTACGTCCTCACGCGCGACTTCACCACCTTCACCTACCCGCCGACGAGCTGGCAGGACACCGGGTTCGCGCGGATCGATTCGACCGTGCAGAAGATCGGCGACTACTACTACCGGTTCACGAAGAACGAAGAGGGCGGCGGAGCCGACGGTCTCGAGGCGGGGAAGGACATCTTCCTCGAGCGGTCGACCGTGCTGACCGCACCCACGACGCGGTCGGACTGGAACGCCGACCCCGCGTCATCCTGGCAGCTGACCGACACCCGCATGACGACGCTGGAGACGGGGCAGGCGGGGGAGGGCCCGCAGATCATCAAGCTGAACGAGGGCGACCCGAACAACACCCCGGATGACGACGGATACGTCTTCCTCGTCGACAACTACGGCGCCGGCGGATACCGGGCCTTCGTCACCTCCGGCGACGAGATCGCTTCGAGCAGGCAGGCCGACCGCCTCTCGCAGCGATCGACCTGGAACGTCCGGGCCCCGGGCGGGCTTCCCGCAAGCCCGCGGCACGGGTCGTTCGTTAGCGTCTCGCAGCAGGTGCTCACCGCGATGCAGCAGTGGACCTCGGTGGCCGCCGTGGCCTCGGAGACCGCGCTCTCCGTCGAGGACGGTGTGGCCACGGCGACGGTCACCGCCTCCGACGAGGGCCAGGTCGCGGGTTCGGTCACCTTCGCCGGCGACGACTGGTCCGAGACCGTCGCGCTCGTCGCCGCCGACGGGGGGGTCGCCTCGGTCGAGGTGCCCACCGGCGTCGGCAGCGTCACGGCGAGCTACGACGGGTACCGCGACGGGCTCGTGAGCGCCTCGGCCTCCGAGACCGTGCCGCTCGGACTCGACCTGACCGTCACGACCGCCACGCGCTGCGTCGTCGGCAAGGTCGTGCAGGTCGTCAGCGTCACGAACGCCGACGACGTCGCCGCCACGGTGACGCTGTCGGGCGCCTTCGGAGGGAAGACGGTCACGGTCCAGCCGGGCAAGACGGTGGCGAGCTCGTTCTCGACCCGGGTCGCCTCGGCGCCCTCGACGCCGGTGGCCGTCACCGCGACGGGCGCCGACGATCGTACCTTCACCACCGCCGCGACGGTCGCCGCCGCGACCTGCGGCTGATCCGCTGACGAGGGGGCCCGCGCACCGGTTGCGCGGGCCCCCGCGTCGTGGGTCATACTCGAACGTCACCACACCCCAGGAGCATCGACATGGTCTCGCACCCCGTTTCCGGCACGCAGCACTCCCTTCGCGCGGGCGATTACGAGGCGTGCATCGCCAGCGTCGGTGCGACGCTGCGGTGCCTGACCTTCCAGGGCCGTGACCTGGTCGTCCCCTTCGGCGCCGACGAGGTGCGACCGTCCTACCGCGGGGCGACGCTCGCGCCCTGGCCCAATCGGGTGGTCGACGGCGTCTTCACCTTCGGCGGCGTCGAGCGTCGCGTCGCGCTGACCGAGCCCGCGCGCGGGCACGCGCTCCACGGTCTGGCCTCCTGGCTCGACTTCGAGGCCATCGACAAGGGTCCGAGCCACGTCACTCTGGCGGCGACGATCGTCGCCCAGACCGGCTACCCGTGGGAGCTCGGCGTCGAGACGACCTTCCACCTCTCGTCCGACGGCCTCACCCAGACCGTCCGGGTGCACAACCACAGCGACGAGCCAGCGCCCTGGGGGACGGGGCCGCACCCGTATCTGGTCGCCGGCCCGGGCCTGGTCGACGAATGGACGCTCGAGGTCCCCGCCGACGAGGTGCTCACCGTCACCGACGACCGGCTCATCCCCGTGTCGCTCGAGCCCGTCGAGATCGCCGGCGCCGAGCGGTTCGACTTCCGTCGCGCCCGGCGGATCGGTCAGGTCGAGATCGACCACGCCTACACCGGGTTCGCCCGCGACGCCGACGGCTTCGCCACGGTGCGCGTGACCTCCGCCGACGGTACCGGTGTCGCCATGACCTGGAACACGGCCTGCCCGTGGGCCCAGATCCACACCGCCGACAAGCCCGACAAGGCTGTCTCGCGCCTGGGCCTCGCCGTCGAGCCGATGACCTGCGCGCCCGATGCGTTCAACGCCGGCAGGTACGACTTCGACGCCGGACTCATCGAGCTCGCGCCGGGCGCGTCATCCGATGCCTCGTGGCGGATCTCCGCCATCGGCTGAGCCCTCGCGCGCAGCCCCCGCCTCCGGACGGTCGGACCCGACCGGTAGCCTGGGAGGGAGGGGGTGTCGATGGGTAAGACCGCCGAAGCCATCGGCGAGGGGGTCTCGATCGCCGCTGCTGCCGCCCGCCTCGCCGTCCGCAACCGCATCCTCGTCGAGACGATCGCCCACGGCGAGACATTCGAGTACGGGCCCTTCGAGCAGTTCGCCCGGGCGACGCTGCTCGCGCTCGCGGACGAGCAGGATGCCGCGGCTGATCTCGCTCGCCGCCAGCGCAAGAAGGCGTGGGGCAAGTTCTCCGACCCGGACGGCACCCACGACTACCGCGACCGGGATACCCGCAACCTCCGCCGCCGTCGCCGGCAGTACGAGGGCGTCGCCAAGAGGCTCCGCGAGGTGGCGGAAGACCCCGAATCCGTGCGCGACCTCGTCGAGAGGGCTCGGGATGCCGCGTGGGGCGACGTGGAATCGAACCTCCAGCGTCGGCTGAAGGTCGAGGCGATGCGTCCGGACCTCGATCCCGACTACGAGACGATGCGTACTGCGCGCATGCAGGCGCTGCGCCTGGTGGACCTGCCGAGACTGTCGGCGCACCGGCGCGCCCGCCGGCGCGAGGACGACCCCTCCTGACCCGTCGGCCGCCCGATTCGCGGCGCCGCTCGTGGTGGGGTATTCTCGTGTGGTGCTCGTGCGCCGGTTTCGGCGGTGGGTGCGGGCGCCCGTAGCTCAATGGATAGAGCATCTGACTACGGATCAGAAGGTTAGGGGTTCGAGTCCCTTCGGGCGCGCACTGTGTTGAGACAGTGAAGAAGAGGTCCCTGCGTGGGGCCTCTTCTGCTGTATCCGGCGGCTGTCCGTGCCTCAGTGCGAAGAGGATGCCGCGACGGTGCGCCCGTCCGCAAGGCGGACGCGGGCTCGGTCATGGCGTCCGCTGACGGGGACGGCGGTGGTGGCGGCCGCCAGTCCCATCGGCTTCGTCGAGACGTACATGCTCTCGGCGCGGTCGACCAGAAAGGTCTCGTGCCAGATCCCGACGGCCCCGGGTGCTTTGCGTGCACGCTGATTGAAGGCCGTCCACGCGGGGCGGTGCTCACGGTCCATCGACGACGCGTAGGCGTAGAGCTTCTCGATGGACGACCAGTACTGCACCACGTACGGTCCGCCCGCGCCGAGGAGCAGCTGCGACCCGAGCATGCCCGAGTCCTGCTCGGTCATCTGCTCGCGGAGCATCCGTGGCATCGCGAGGAAGACCGGCAGCCACTGGTCGAAGCGCCACCAGCGATTGATCTGCATGCCGATGTGGAAGACCACGAGCTCTCCCTCGTGGTGGTGCGTGACGCGTCCCGCAACGATCCTGCTCATGATCCGACCTCTTTCGATAGTGTCGCTATCCAGTATGGATAGTTGTACTATCCAATGCAAGGGGGAACATGAGGATTTCCGAGCTGGCTGCCGAGACCGAGGTCGCGGTACCGACGATCAAGTACTACCTGCGCGAGGGGCTCCTTCCGGAGGGGGTGCGCACGGCGGCGACGCAGGCGGACTACGGCCCACGGCACGTCGAACGCCTTCGAGTGGTCCGGGCGCTCGTGAGCGCGGGTGTCAGCGTGGCCGAGATCCGCAAGGTGGTCGCCGCGCTCGATGCCCCGCCGCCCGGCGCCTACGACCTGCTCGGCGTCGCCCACGGGGCCGTGACGCCCCCGGTGCCGGACGATATCGACACCGCCGCCGCCGAAGTCCTGTACGAGCGCCTCGGTGGACGCCCCGGAACCTGCGAGCCCCGCCTCCTCGGCGGACTCGCGGGGGCGCTCGGCACCCTCGAGCGCGCCGGATTCGCCGTGCCCCCCGACGTCCTGGAGGTGTACATCGGCTCGGCGAGACGCATCGCGGAGGCGGAGATCGAGGGCATTCCCGCGGATTCGATCGAGGACGCGGTGCGCTACGTGGTGCTCGGAACGGTCCTCACCGAGCCTCTGCTCCTGGCGCTGCGACGCGCGGCTCAGCAGATCGTCTCCGGTGAGCAATTCGCGCAGGCAGAGGGGCCGGCGAACGGGTGATTCCGCGCGCCGGCCCCGGGTTGGGACCCGGCTACTGCTGCCAGTATCCGAGGTTGAAGACGACCTGATCGGCGACGTTCTTCAGTGCGTCAGCTTGGTCCTGGGGGAGCTGACCGTTCGACGCGAACCGTGACAGCTGGTCCTCCATCCGCTCGACGTACCGCAGCGCGCCGGCGGTGTCGCCCGCCTGGAGGTCTTGCCATCCCTTCTCGAGCTTCACAGTGAGGGCGTTCTTGTTCCCGCGGTTCAGTGCGGACTGCGCGACGCCGTCGAGCAATTGGGTGAACTCGTCCTCGAGGAAGGCCTCGGGCTGCCACACGTAGTCACGCGCGAAGATCGTGAACAGCTGGTTCCAGGCATTGAAGTCGTGCGCGCCGGCTACGACCTCGTTCTCGACGAAGGCGACCTCGTCGTAGGCAGAAACCGTCCCGGCGTTCGGCAGGCCGAAGTCCCACTGGCCGCCTCCGAAGAGGATGTAGGGCGCCGCGAGATTGGGTGTATCTGCGTTCAGCCGAGCCCCGCCACTCCATGGACCGTAGTAGCCGAAGAGGGTGGGGTCGTTGTTGATGAGGTTCTGCGTGACGATGCTGCCCGCGGACAGGCCGGCGAAGGCGCGGTCGATCGGGTCGGTGGAGACGTTGTAGTTCGCCTCGATGAACGGCAGAACGACGTTGCGCAAGTTCGGATAACCCTCGCCGGGGGCGCCGAGGTAGTTGGTGTTCGTCGTGACGACGACAGCCGGCTCGGTGTCGCCATCCTGAAGCAGGTTGTCCATGATGACGGGGACGTTCCCCATGTTCATCCAGTCCGACTGGTCCTGCCCGCCACCGTGCTGCATGTAGATCGTCTTGTAAGGTTCAGCGCGGTTCGGGTCGTAAGCCGGCGGGAGGTAGACGCCCACCGTACGGGTGGCTCCGTTCACCTCGAACGGGACATAGCTCCACGAGCCCTTCGGTGAATCCTCACGCGGAAGTTCGATCTGGCGTGCAGCCAGCGGCTCGAACTCCTGCTTCTCAGCGTCATACGGAACGAACACCTTGTTGAATGCCCGGCGCGCGGTACCGGTGAGTCCGTCCGGAGCGAAGATCGGAGTGTTCGCAGGGTCGGCCACCCACAGGCTGGTGTCGTTGTCGACGTAGAACCAGTACTGATTCGCTCCAGCGGCGAGGGGGACTTCGGTCACCCAATAGCCGTCGCCCACCTCGGTCATCTCGACGTCGTACCCGCCACCACCACGCATGAGTCCTGGGAAGTATTCCTCGGGTTGGTAGACGGTCGGATCAGCCGTGTCCGCCCAGTTCCGGAGCAGGATGTCTGCGACGAAACGCACGCTCGTCGCATCGGGGTTGTAGTACACGAACTGACCGGTGTAGCCCGTCGGCGAGTTCGGGTCGGCGTACACGGTCGGTCCAGGAGTCAGGTCGACGTCATCGGCGTGCGCGGTCGCCGGCACCCCGCCCAGCACCAGAGCGACGGCGATCCCGAGGGCTGCAAGCGATCTCGTCCGGCCAAGAGGAGCGTTGATGTCCCGTTCGTTGCCGGGCCCCCGATGCCGTACCGCGATGAAAGCTCCCATAACTATTCCTCCTTGAAGAGTTGTCGAGCATGTCGACCCCGAAGTCGACGCGGCCCACGCTAAACCCGGATTACGACGTTGTAAAGACCGATTTACGACGTTGTAAACTCGCTCGGATCGAATCGAGGAGCGCGGCTTCCAGCTTCAGTCGACGCCGCGGAACCCGGTCGACTCGCGCCGGACGACCCGGAAGTCTGGCTTGTAGGTCTCGGGCGGTCGGCGGTCGCCCTTCTCCTTGATCCGCTCGATCAGACGGTCGACCGCGATCGCCGCGATCTCGTCCCGCCCCGGGTCGATCGTTGACATCGAGGGAACCGAGTAGGTGCTTTCGTCGATGTTGTCGAAGCCGATGACGGCGACATCCTCGGGAACGCGCAGCCCCTCCTCTCCGAGCGCGCGGAGCACGCCGAGCCCCAGGGTGTCGGTGAGGGCGAAGACGGCGTCGAAGTCGACGCCCTCCTTCACCATGCGGTGGGTGGCGGCGGCGCCTCCCGCCCGGTTCCAGTCGGACATCACGGCGGGGCGCACGAGCAGGGGATCGAACGGGATGCCGGCCTGCTCCAGCGCACGGCGGTAGCCTCGCAACCGCAGGTTCGCCGAGTTCGCCTCGTCGTCACGGTGTCGCGGGTCGGCGCCGATGAGCGCGATGCGGCGCCGTCCGATCTCGATGAGGTGCTCGGTCGCAGCCTGCGCGGACGACATGTTGTGCATGGTGACGTGGTCGGTCGGGCCGCCGAAGATCCGCTCGCCCAGGAGGACGAGCGGGCCATCGACGGCGAGGAGTTCGGCGTCCTCCTGACCGAGGCTGACGGGGCTGAAGAGCAGACCGTCGAGGAAGCGAGGACGGCTACGTGAGACCGCGCGCATCTCTGCGTCACGCTGGCCTCCGGTTTGCTCGACCATGACACCGAGCCCTCGCTTCTCCGCGGCGCGGATGACGGCGTCGGCGAGCTCGGCGAAGTAGTTCTCGCGGAGAGAGGGTACGGCGAGTCCGATCACCCCCGTCCGTCCTGAGCGGAGGCCGCGAGCCGACAGATTCGGGCGGTAGTCGAGTTCCGCGATGGCAAGGTTCACGCGCTCGCGGGTGCCGGGTCTGACGTGCGGGTAGTCGTTGATGACGTTCGAGACCGTCTTGATGGACACACCCGCCACTCGCGCGACGTCGTGCAACGTGGGTCCCATCCGCGGCCCCGCCTTCCGTGCTGAAGAAGTTCTTGACACATCTTGACACGTCGCGCGGACGGTGCCATCGTCTTTGCAACGTGAGAAATACAACGTTGTAGAGCTCCAGCATCGAGGCCGTCATGCGGCGTCGTACGCCTGGAGCCGGTCGCGCACCGACGAAGAAGTCCCGCACAACCGAGAGGAACCCCTGTGAAGACCAAGCGAGTCCTCGCTGTCACAGCCACGATCGCGCTCGCCGCCGGCCTTGCCGCCTGTTCGAACGACGGCGGTGACGGCGGCGGCGGTGGAGACGCCGGCGCCAGCAACTGCGAGAACACCATCCCCAAGCCCGACCTTCCCGTCGTGACGCTGTGGGCCTGGTATCCGAACATGGAGGACGTCGCCGACAACTTCAACGAGGCCAATGACGAGGTCCAGGTCTGCTGGACCAACGTCGGCGCCGGCGGACCGGCGTACGAGCGCATCCAGACCGGTGTCTCGGCGGGCAGCGGCCTCGCCGACGTCGTGATGGTCGAGGCCGACCGCATCCCGAGCTTCCAGGTGCAGGGCGCATTCGTCGACCTTCGCGATCTCGGCTACGAGGACGTGCAGGACAACTTCAGCGAGGGCGCCTGGCAGGATGTCTCGGTCGGTGAGGGCATCTACGGTGCCCCGATCGACGGTGGCCCGATGGGCATGATCTACCGCACCGACGTCTTCAGCGAATACGGGGTCACACCCCCCACCACGTGGGAGGAGTTCGAGGCAGCCGCGCGCAGTGTCCGCGACGCCGGCGGACCCTACTTCGCGGACTTCGCGGCGAATCAGCCGGCGTTCGTCACGGCGCTGATGTACCAGACCGGGGCCGAGCCCTTCACCTACACCCCCGAGAACGAGGGTGAGATCTCGATCAACCTCGACGATCAGCGCATCAAGGACATGCTCGACTACTGGGCGAACCTCGTCTCGGAGGACCTCGTCGGCACCCAGGACCAGTTCACTCCCGAGTACATCTCCGGCGTGATCGGTGGCGACTACGCCACCTATCTTTCTGCTGCATGGGCGCCCGGCTACCTGCAGGGCGCGGGCGTCGGCGAGGGTGCCGACGCGGGCGTCTGGGCGACCGCGCCGATGCCGCAGTGGGACCCGGAGAACCCGATCGCCATCAACTGGGGCGGATCGGCGTTCGCGGTGACGAGCCAGGCAAGCGATCCGGAGCTCGCCGCCCAGGTCGCGTTCGGGGTCTACGCCGACCAGGCCTCGCTCGACCAGGGCTGGCAAGAGCAGATCATCTTCCCCTTGAACGTCGATGTGCTCGATTCGCCGGAGTTCCAGGATTACGAGGTGCCGTTCTTCAGCGGCCAGCAGGCCAACCGGGACGTGTACGTTCCGGCGGCGAACGCCTACACCGGCATGGTCTATACGCCGATCGGGCAGTACTACTACTCCGCGCTGACCGAGCAGCTCGCGGCCATCAATGATGGCTCCTCGACTGGCTCCGAGGCGGCCGATGCCCTTCAGGCCGACCTCGTGTCCTACGCCGAGGAGCAGGGATTCACCGTCGTCGATTGAGGTGACGGTGGGGGTCGGACCGCGCTGGCGCGGTCCGACCCCCACCGCAGCCCTCGCACCGGAGGCCAATCATGACCGTCACACTCGCAACACCGGAGCGCGAAAGCGCCACGCACAACAAGAAGGGACGTCGTCGCTCCCACGCTGCGCGTCAGAACCTGATCGGATGGCTCTTCATCGGGCCGTTCGCCCTCGTCTTCCTCGCCTTGCTCGTCCTTCCGATCGGGTTCGCGTTCTATCTGAGCCTGTTCCAGTCCTCGCTGATCGGCGGGGAACGCTTCGTGTTCTTCGACAACTACATCAAGGCGTTCACCGACCCCTCGTTCCTCAGCGGATCGTGGTTCGTCATCAGCTTCTCACTTGTGCTCATCCCGCTGCAGATGGCGGTATCGCTCGCCGTGGCGCTGATGCTCGACATCATGACGACGCGGTTCGCCCGCTTCTCGCGACTGATGATCTTCATGCCGTACGCGATTCCCACCGTCATCGGCGCGCTGATGTGGGGTTTCCTCTACAGCAGCAACTTCGGCCCTCTCGCCGAGATCTTCGGAATGTTCGGCGCCTCGGCCCCGAACTTCCTCAGCAGCAACCTGATCTTCTACGGCCTGCTCAACATCGTCACCTGGCAGTGGGCCGGCTATTACATGATCATCCTCTACGCCGCCCTCCAGGGGATCGACCCGACGCTGTACGAGGCCGCCCGTATCGACGGTGCGTCGCAGTGGCAGATGGTCCTGCGCATCAAGATCCCCCTGATCGCGCCGGCGCTTCTGCTGATCCTTGTCTTCGCCCTCATCGGCACACTGCAGTTCTTCAACGAGCCGAAGATCCTGCAACAACTGGCCGCCGGAGCCATCCCCAACGACTTCACGCCGAACATGTACGCGTACCAGCAGGCGTTCGCGCTGGCGAACGACAACTACGGCTCCGCGATCTCGTTCGCGCTGGGCGCGGTGGTCTTCATCTGCGTGTACATCTTCTTGTTCGCTACCCGCAAGCGAGGGAGCTTCATCTCATGAGCGTCACTCCGGTGGAGCGCCCGAAGACGCGGCGCGCTTCGGGCAAGCTCGTCGAACGGCGATCGGACCCTCGACGTGTCGGCGGTCGCATCCCGCTCAACATCGTCCTCGCCCTCCTGATGATCTACTTCCTCATCCCGTTCTGGTGGCTCATCGTCAACAGCTCGAAGGACGCCGCGAGCCTGTTCGGCGGCGGAAGTGCCCTGTGGTTCAGCGGCGACATCGACTACGTCCAGAACTTCACCGACCTCTTCACCTACGGCGGCGGCATCTACGCGCGGTGGCTGGGCAACTCCGCGCTGTATGCCATCGCCGGCGGACTCGGCGCCACGGCGCTCGCCGTGCTCGCCGGATACGGCTTCGCGAAGTACAGCTTCGCGGGTCGCCGATTCGGCTTCGCCGTCATCTTGGGTGCCGTCATGGTGCCGACGACCGCCCTCGTCATCCCCACCTTCGTGCTGTTCGCCGAGGCGGGGCTCACCAACACCATCTGGGCGGTGATCCTGCCGACCCTGCTGAACCCGTTCGGCGTATATCTGATGTGCGTGTACGCGCGGGACGCGGTTCCCGATGAGCTCCTGGACGCTGCGCGCGTGGACGGAGCGGGCGAGTTCCGGACGTTCCTGACCGTCGCCCTCCCGCTCCTGCGCCCCGCCATGGTGACGGTGCTGCTGCTGTCGGTGGTCGCGTCGTGGAACAATTACTTCCTCCCGCTGGTGATGCTCTCGGACAACCGCCTGTTCCCGGTCACCGTCGGGATCGGCCTGTGGCAGTCGACCGCTTCGTCGTACGGCGCAGCGGGCGGGCAGACCCTCTGGAGCATCATCATCCTCGGCTCGCTCGTGTCCGTCATCCCACTGATCATCGCGTTCCTCACCCTGCAGCGGTACTGGCGGGGCGGGCTCGCGATCGGAAGCCTGAAGTAGTCCGTCGTCCCACCGCCCCATCCCGCTGAACCCGCCTTTCCCGAAAGAGGAGCATGATCCGCGCACATCTCACCATCGACCCGCACTTCACGGTCGGTGCCATCAATCGTCGGCTGTTCGGCTCGTTCGTCGAGCACCTCGGCCGGTGCGTCTACGACGGGATCTACGAGCCGGGTCATCCCTCCGCCGACGAGGAGGGTTTCCGCACCGACGTCATCGAGCTGGTGCGAGAGCTGGGGGTGTCGGCCATCCGCTACCCCGGCGGGAACTTCGTCTCGGGGTACCGGTGGGAGGACGGTGTGGGTCCGCGCGCGGACCGGCCACGGCGACTTGACCTGGCGTGGCACTCGACCGAGACGAACGAGATCGGCCTCGATGAGTTCGCCTCGTGGACGGCGAAGGTCGACGGCGAGCTGATGTACGCGGTGAACCTCGGGACGAGGGGTGTGCTCGAGGCCCTGGACGTGCTCGAGTACGCCAACCTCCGCTCGGGCACCCGCCTGTCCGATCAGCGCGTCGCCAACGGTCATCCCGAACCCCACGACGTCCGCATGTGGTGCCTCGGCAACGAGATGGACGGCCCGTGGCAGCTCGGCTATAGCACGGCGGAGAACTATGCGCAGCTGGCCGCGACGACAGCGCGCGCGATGCGTCAGTTCGACCCCGACCTCGAACTCGTCGTGTGCGGCAGCTCGGGCGCCGGCATGCCCACCTTCGGCGAGTGGGAGCGCATCGTTCTGGAGCAGACCTACGAGAACGTCGACTACATCTCCTGTCACGCCTACTACGAGCCCGAGGGCGACGATCTCGCCAGCTTCCTCGCCTCGGGCGTCGACATGGACCGCTTCATCGAGGCGGTCGTGGCGACCGCCGACCACGTGAAGGCGCTCAAGCGCAGCGACAAGACGATCGACATCTCCTTCGACGAGTGGAACGTCTGGTACCAGTCCCGCTACAACGACGTCGACAAGATCACGGATGTCGCGGACTGGCCGGTCGCGCCGCGGCTGCTGGAGGACCGCTACTCAGTGCTCGACGCGGTCGTCTTCGGCAGCCTCATGATCTCGCTCCTCCGGCACGCCGACCGGGTGACCTCGGCGAGCCTCGCGCAGCTGGTGAACGTCATCGCGCCGATCATGACCGAGCCCGGCGGGCCCGCATGGCGGCAGACCACCTTTTACCCCTTCTCTCTCACCGCGCAACTCGCACGCGGGGTCGCTCTCGAGCTCAAGCTCGACAGCCCGACCCACGAGACCGCGAAGTTCGGCGCGGTACCGGTCGTCGATGCGGTCGCCACGCACGATCCCGACAGCGATGCCATCACGGTCTTCGCCGTCAACCGCAGCCTCACCGATGCCGTGACGCTCGACATCGATGCGGTGGCACTGGGTCGGGGCATCTCGTCAGCTCGGGCGACGTCGATCTTCGACGAGGACATCCACGCTGCGAACACTCTCGAGCACCCCGATCGGGTGACGCCGAAGAGCAACGCGTCGGTCGAGGTCGCAGACGGATCGATCAGCGTGACGCTGCCGCCCTGTTCGTGGACGGTGCTCACCGCGGAGTGACGCGCGACGGTGCGTTCGCTCAGAGCGAACAGCCGCGGTATTAGCACTCTCTATACCAGAGTGCTAATCTGGACGTACTTGAGCCAAGCTGACTCAAGTTCCGAATTTCGTCCAGTGAAGGAGACCGAACATGGCAACGTACGACCCGTTCCGTGACCTCGACCGTCTGGCGACGAGCTTCTTCGACGTGCGCCGCGGCCCGCGCCGTATGCCGATGGACCTCTACCGCGACGGCGACCACTACGTCCTCACCGCCGACCTCCCGGGAATCGATCCGGGCTCGGTCGATGTCGACGTCGACGGTCAGCTGCTGACCATCCGCGCCGAGCGCACGCTCAGTGCCGGTGAAGGCGTGAAGTGGATCACCCGCGAGCGCGAGGCGGCGAGCTTCGTGCGGCAGCTGAACCTCGGTCAGGGGATCGACACCGACCGCATCTCGGCGAGCTACAGCAACGGGGTGCTGAGCGTCACCATCCCCGTCAGCGAGAAGGCCAAGCCCCGCAAGATCGAGGTCGCGACCGAGGAAGGCGCCCAGGTCCTCCAGGCGCACGAGACGGCCTCCGCGTCGCAGGCCGCCGACCACCCGCAGCCGGTCGAGCAGTAGACGCACCGCCCCGCGGAAGAACTCGCTCGCGGCACCCCCGTCGGGTCTCACCCGGCGGGGGTGCCGGCCGTCCGGAGCTTGGTGGTGAGCTCTCGCAGCTGCGTGAGCTCGTCCTCGGTCAGTGCCGACATCCGGGCCGCGATGTGCGCGGCGTGCACGCGCGCCACCTCGCGGAACGCGCGCGCCCCCGCCTCGGTCGCCCGGACGAGGGAACCGCGCCCGTCATCGGGGTCGGGGCACTTCGTGACGTAGCCCCGCGCGACCATCCGATCCACCAGCCGCGACACAGAGGGCTGACTGACGAGCATAAAGCGCGTGATGTCGCGCAGCCGCGCCGTCATGCCGGGCGCGCGGGTCACCGTCAGCAGCACGTCGTACTCGCCCTGCTGCAGGGGCGCGTCGGTGAAGTCGCGGCCGAGATCGGCGAACAGCTCGTGCTGCGCACGAAAAAGGCTTTCCCACGCCTCGACGGCCAGGCGACGATCGTTCACGGGCCCAGGGTATCCGGTGCCGGCGACGCCGACATCTAGGCTGAGCGCATGCCGCGAACGCGTCGGGCCACCGTCCTCGTGCTGACCGCCCTCCTCGGGATGGTCGGTCTCGCCGGTCTTGTGGTCCCGGCCCCACCCGCCTCGGCGTCGGGCGATGTCGACGACTTCGTCTTCGAGAGCATGGATGCCGAGTTCACCCTCGGACGCGAGGACGACGACACCAGCACGCTCCGCGTCGTCGAGACCTTCGTCGCCGTCTTCCCCGAGAACCAGAACCGGGGCCTTCGTCGCGAGATCCCCGCCGAGTACAACGGCCAGCCGACCTTCCCCGAGCTGGTGTCGGTCACCGACGACGCGGGGAATGCGCGGCCCGCCGAGGTCGAGACCGACGGCGATGTCATGGTGGTCACCTCGCGCGCCGACGACTTCCTCTCCGGCCGACAGATCTTCGTCTTCACCTACACTCTCCGCAACGTCACCGATTCGTTCGCCGACACCAGCGACGAGTTCTACTGGGACGTCAACGGCAACGGCTGGCAGCAGCCCTTCGGCGAGGTGACGGCCACCCTGGTGGTTCCCCCCGAGCTCGCCGACGCGCTGACCGGCGCCGAAGCCTGCTACGTCGGACAGTTCGGCGACGTGGGCACGTGTCCCATCGATGCCGCCGACGCGCCCGCGGGCGCCGTCATCACGGCGGGATCACAGGATCTCGCCCCGGGGGAGACGCTCACGATGGCGGTGGGATTCGAGACCGGCACCTTCGCCCGTTTCGACGGCTCGTACCTGGCATCGGGGTGGGGCTGGGCGCAGGGGGCTGCCGGCATCGCCGGCCTCGGCATGCTCGGGGCGGCGATCGTCGTCCATCGCCGGTCGCTGCGCAACGCCCCGGGTCGGCCGACGATCATCGCGGAGTTCACCCCGCCGCCCGGCATCGACGCCCTGGAGAGCGCGCTGCTGCTGGGCAAGACGGCGAAGGCGATCCCGGCCGAGGTGCTCGAGCAGGCGGTGGTCGGCAGCATCCGGATCCTCGAGGGCGAGAAGCGCTGGTTCGGCGGTGCGAAGCTCCAGGCCGAGCTCATCGACGCCGATCGCGCCGACCGCGATGGACGGATGCTGCTGGAGGGCCTCTTCGACGAGGAGCTCCGTCCCGGCGAGGTCTACGAGTTCGGCGGCAACGACACCCACTTCTCCCGCACGGCGCAGAAGATCCTCGCCGCGGGGCGCGCGGAGCTGAAGAACCGCGGTCTGTACCGCGCGATTCCGGTGCGGGTGCGTGCCTGGCCGATCGCCGGTGCCCTCGTCGTCGGGGTGCTCATCGTCCTGTTCGGCGTGTTCGCGCTGGCGGGCTCGGTCGATCCGCTGGTGCCGATCCTCGGCATCGTGCTCGGCGCGGGCCTGACGGTCGTGACGGTCGCGGTGCTCTCCGCCCGGCCGCTGAGCGCCGAGGGCGCGGAAGTGCGCGACCACCTGCAGGGGTTGAAGGTGTTCATCGAGTGGGCCGAGGCTGACCGCATCCGGATGCTGCAGTCGCCGGCCGGTGCCGAACGCCGGCCGATCGACATCGGAGACCCTCGGGAGATGCTCCATCTCTACGAGCGGCTGCTGCCCTACGCGGTGGTGTTCGGGCAGGAGAAGGAGTGGGCCCAGCACCTCGCGGTCTACTACGGCGACGACACTCCGGGCTGGTACATCGGCACGTCGGGGTTCAATGCCGCGGCCTTCTCGGCGGGGATCGGCAGCCTGTCCGCCACGGCGGCGTCCTCGTCGAGCTCCGGAGGCTCGAGCGGCGGCGGCTCGGCGGGGGGCGGGGGCGGCGGGGGCGGGGGAGGCGGAGTCTGACCCGACGCCGCGTCGGCCTACCCGATCGCGCGGAAAAGCGGAACCCCTCCCGCTTCTCACGCGGGGCGGGCACGGTGGAGTCATGGTCGTCATCGGATTCCACGCCTCGCACGAACAGATCCCGCCGAGCGCATTGCTGCGCGATGTCCAGGGTGCCGAGGCCGCCGGCTTCGACGCCGCGATGTGCTCCGACCATCTGTCGCCGTGGGGTGTCCGGCAGGGCGAGTCGGGGTTCGCCTGGTCGTGGCTGGCCGCCGCCCTGGCGACCACGCGGCTGTCGTTCGGCGTGGTGACCGCCCCCGGGCAGCGATACCACCCGGTCGTCCACGCCCAGGCGATCGCGACGCTCGGTGAGATGTTCCCCGGGCGGTTCTGGGCCGCGCTCGGCAGCGGTGAGGCGATGAACGAGCACGTCACCGGTGACAGGTGGCCGGAGAAGGACGTCCGCAACGCCCGGCTGCTCGAGAGCGCCACGGTCATGCGCCGGCTCCTCGCCGGCGAGGAGGTCAGTCACGACGGACTCATCCGCGTCGACCGGGCGCGGGTGTGGTCGCGGCCCGAGGTACCGCCGCCGTTCCTCGCCGCGGCCGTGAGCACGCAGACCGCCCGATGGGCGGGGTCGTGGGCGGACGGCTTCGCGACGGTCGCCCAGGCGCCCGAGGTGCTCCGCGACGTGATCGACGCGTACCGCGAGGGTGGTGGGACCGGACCCCTGGTGCTGCAGGTGCACGTGAGCTTCGCCGAGACCGACGCCGAGGCCATCGCGCTGGCGAAGGATCAGTGGCCGAACGGACTGGTGTCGCCGCCCGAGGCATGGGACTTCGAGCAGCCCGAGGACTTCGACCGCGCCGTCGGACAACCCGACGAGGGCCAGCTGCGCAACGCGGTGCTGGTCGATCATGATCCGGCGGCGCTCGCCGAGCGCATCGCCGACCTCGTCGACATCGGCTTCGACCGCGTGTACCTCCACCACGTCGGGCGCGACCAGACCGACTTTCTCGCGGCGTCCGAGCGCAGCATCCTCCCTCGTCTGCGGGAGCTCGTATGAGGATCACCGACACCAGCGATCTGTGGTGGAAGAGTGCGGTCGTCTACTGCCTGGACGTCGAGACCTACTTCGACTCCGACGGCGACGGCGTCGGCGACCTGCAGGGCCTCGCCGCGCGCATCGACTACCTCGCGCAGCTCGGCGTCACCTGCCTGTGGCTGATGCCGATCTACCCGAGCCCGGATCTCGACGACGGCTACGACGTGGCCGACTTCTACGGCATCGACCCGCGGCTGGGATCGTTCGGCGACTTCGTCGAGGGGGTGCGCACGGCGCGCGACCGCGGCATGCGCGTGATCGTCGATCTCGTCGTCAACCACACCTCCGACCGCCACCCCTGGTTCCTCGCGGCCAAGCGCAGCAAGGACTCGCCGTTCCGCGACTTCTACATCTGGCGGAGCGACCCGCCGCCCAAGGGCCAGAAGAACCCGGTGTTCCCGGGCGAGGCGGACGGCATCTGGGAACTCGAGGAGAAGACGGGGGAGTGGTACCTCCACAGCTTCTACGAGCACCAGCCCGACCTGAACATCGCCAATCCGAAGGTGCGCGACGAGATCGCCAAGACCGTCGGGTTCTGGCTGCAGCTCGGGGTGTCGGGATTCCGCGTCGACGCGGTGCCGTCACTGCTGGAGATCCCCGAGATGGCCGACCCGCATCAGTACCTCCGCAGCGTCCGCCAGTTCCTCCAGCGCCGATCGAGCGAGGCCATCCTCCTCGGCGAGGTCAACCTGCCCTACGACGAGCAGGTGGTGTACTTCGGCGGCGAGGACGGCGACGAGCTCACCATGCAGTTCGACTTCCTCGCGATGCAGCGGCTCTACCTGTCGCTCGTGCGGCACGACCCCGCGCCCCTCATCGGGGCGCTGCAGTCGCGGCCGGACCTTCCGACCGAGGCGCAGTTCGCCAACTTCGTGCGCAACCACGACGAGCTCACCCTGGATCAGCTGAGTGACGACGAGCGTCAGGAGGTCTTCGAGGCGCTCGCGCCCGACGAGAGCCAGCGGGTCTTCGGCCGCGGAATCGTCCGGCGGCTCCCGACGATGCTCGGCGGCGATCCCCGTCGCATCCGCATGGCCTACAGCCTGCTGTTCACCCTCCCCGGGACCCCCGTGCTCTTCTACGGCGAAGAGATCGGCATGGGCGAGAACACCGACGACAAGAGCCGCGAGGCGGTGCGGACGCCGATGCAGTGGTCGGCCGAGCGCAACGGGGGATTCTCGGATGCCGCGCCGTCGCGTCTTCCCGCGCAGCTGCCGGGCGACGGGTACGCGCCGGCCCATGTGAACGTGGCGGATCAGATCGAGGATCGCGACTCGCTCCTGCACTTCATCCGCGACCTCGTCGCGCGCTACCGCATCTCACCCGAACTCGGCTGGGGGTCGCTGGAGATCATCGCCCACGATGCGCCCGCGGTCATGGTGCACCGGCTCACCGCCGACGTCGGGTCGATGGTGGCCGTGCACAACTTCGCCGACGTGCCGACGATGATCTCGTTCGCCCTGCCCGAGGAGCCGGATGGGACGCAGCTGGTCGATCTGCTCGCCGCCGACCGTCTGCCGTTGGACGAGAAGGGGAACGTCCGCATGGAGATCGCCCCCTACGGATTCCGGTGGCTGCGGGTGTCTCGGCCCGGTGACGGGCGGGTCAGCTGAGACGCTGTGGTGAGGGCGAGGAGCGTCATAGGTTCCTCCAAGGTGGTGTGGCCATCGTCGAAGCGTCCGTGGCGGCAAATCCAGAACCGGGGAACACTATGACCATGACCGCACCCGCATCGTTGACGCGTCCGGACGGAACCCCGATCCGCGCGCTGATCGTCGACGACGAGGCCAACCTGAGCGATCTGCTCCGCATGGCGATGGCCCATGAAGGATGGGATGCGCGCACCGCCGGCAATGGTCAGGAGGCGCTGAACATGGTGCGCGAGTTCGCCCCCGACATCCTCGTCCTCGACATCATGATGCCGGGACTGGACGGCATGGAGGTGCTCACCCGGGTGCGCGCGAGTGGGAACGATGTGCCCGTGCTGTTCCTCACCGCCAAGGACGCCGTCGACGATCGCATCGCCGGCATCGCCGCGGGCGGCGACGACTACGTCACCAAGCCCTTCAACCTCGAAGAGGTCGTGGTGCGGCTGCGGAACATGGCGCGGCGACACGTCGCCGTAGTGGCAGCGAACGACCCTCGACTGAAGGTGGGAGACCTCACGCTCGATGAGGAGACCTACGAGGTCGAGCGCGACGGCACCGCGATCAGGCTGACCGCGAAGGAGTTCGAGCTGCTGCGCTATCTCATGCAGAACCCGCGGCGCGTGCTGAGCAAAGCGCAGATCCTCGACCAGGTGTGGAGCTACGATTTCGGCGGCAACTCGAGCGTGGTGGAGATCTACATCTCCTATTTGCGGAAGAAGATCGACACGCTCGGCGAACCGCTCATCCACACCGTGCGGGGGGTCGGTTACACCATCAAGCCCGTCTCATGACGCGTCGGAGATGGACGCTGCGGCGCACCCTGGTCGTCGGGACCGCGTGCGTCGTCGCCGGGGGATTCCTCGTGACGGGGGCGACCACGGTGGTGGCGCTGCAGTCGTTCGTCTACGAGCGACTCGATGCCCAGGTCCTGGAGGGACTGGAGTTCGCGGCGGGCCGCAGCGGGGAGGGGGCTCCCGACGATGCCCGCACCCCCGACCCCACCGACGAGCGGCCCACCCCGGCGCCGCGGGCGGGGACCCTGCAGGTCGTGCTCGACGGCGATGGCGACGTCGTCAGCTCGCAGTACGTCACGCCGACGGGTGCCGAACTTGTCCTGACCGACGAGCAGATCGACACCGTCGAGGCCGCCGATCTCGCCCCGCGGACACCGACGACGATCACCCTCGCCGACCTCGGCGCGTTCCGTGTGGCCGCCGACACCGGCGGCGGGACGACGGTGGTCGCGGGGCTCCCCCTGGAAGAGGTCACCGCGACCACATCCGCGTTAACCGTCATCCTCGTCGCGGTCGCCGGCGGGTCCCTCGTCGTCGTCGTCATCGCCCTCTCGGTCTTCGTGCGGCGGACGCTCCGACCCCTCGACCGGGTCGCCGACGTCGCGCAGCGGGTGGCCGCCCGTCCCCTCTCGGAGGGGGCCGTGGACATTCCCGACCGCGTCGCCCCGGCAGACGTCGATGCGCATGCCGAGGTGGGGCGCGTGGGAGCGAGCCTCAACACGCTCCTCGGGCACATCGAGGCGGCCCTGGCCGCACGGCATCGCAGCGAGGAGCGGCTCCGCCGCTTCATCGCCGACGCCAGTCACGAGCTGCGGACGCCACTGGCGTCGATCCGCGGGTACGCGCAGCTCTCGCTCGGCGAGGCTGCCCCGATGACGCCGACGCAGGAGAGGTCGTTCGATCGGATCGCCGCCGAATCGGAGCGGATGGCGTCGCTCGTCGACGACCTCCTCCTCCTGGCCCGGCTCGACGCCGGACAGCCGCTGCGACGCGAGCCGGTGAGCCTCGCCCTCCTCGCCATCGACGCCGTCAGCGACGCGCACGCTGCGGACCCCACGCGCGACTGGCGCCTGGACATCAGCGAGGAGCAGATCGAGGTCGTCGGGGATGAGAATCGGCTGCGCCAGGTCATCCTAAATCTGCTGCGGAACGCGCGCACACACACCCCGCAGGGCACGATCGTCACGACGAGACTGGCGCGCGACGGCGATGTCGCGGTGCTCGAGGTCGAGGACGACGGCCCCGGCATCGATCCGGCCATCCGCGAGGTGCTCTTCGAGAGATTCGTCCGGGGCGATTCCTCCCGCAATCGGGATGCCGGGAGCACGGGCCTCGGACTCTCGATCGCGCAGGCCATCGTCGGTGCGCACGGCGGATCCATCGGCGTCCGCAGCGCCCCGGGCCGGACGGTCTTCTCGGTCCGTCTGCCGCTCTGACCGACGGCACATCATTGCCGTGCACAGCGGCATCCGCCGATCGCACCGGGGGAGGCGATCGACGGATGCCGGTCTGACGTCAGGGGCGCTGGCCGCCCCCGCCGGGCCCGCCGGTCCCCCCGCCGGCCCCGCCGCCGGGGCCGCCCTGCCCGATCGTCGCGGTGCCCTCGGTGACCGTCGTCACCGACTCGCCGTTCACCATGACGGTGTACTCGGCATCGGCGAGGAGATCGGCCGACGAGAAGACGATCGTGGTGAACGACACCTCGGCGGTGAGGGATGCCACGGTGCCGCCGGAGGCGTCGACGAGCTCGATGAGATCGCCCGCGCTCCCCGACGCGGTCGCCGAGAGCCGCGGCTGGGTCGAGCTGTCGCCCGATGCCTGTGCGACGCCGGCGCCGCCCACCGTGGCGAGGGTCCCGCCGGTCACGGCGAAGGCGCCGTTCGCGTCCAGCGCGCCGTCGCCTCGTGCAGTCTCCGGCCCGAAGACCGTCAGCGATCCGCCCGAGACGGTCAGCGAGCCGTTCGAATCCAGTCCGTCGCCACCGGCGCGCACGATCACGGTGCCTCCGCTGACCTCGATCGTCTCGCCGGTGTCCTCCATCCCGCCGCCGGTCGAGGTCGGGCTGGCGGCGTTGATGCCGTCGTCCGAGGCGGTGATGTCGATCTCGCCTCCTTCGATCGTGACGGCCGGGGCCTCGAGCGCCTCGTAGGACTCGCTGACCGTGATCGTCCCGCCGGCGACGGCGAGCGCGGAACCGGCATGCACGGCGTCGCCCGATGCCGCCACCGACAGGGTGCTCCCGGTGAAGACGATGTCGGTGTACGCGTCGAGGCCGTCGTCGGCGGCGGTCAGGTCGATCACCCCGTCCTCGAGGAGGATGTACCCGCGGGTGTCCTCCTCCTCGTTGTCGCTCTTGATCGCATCCCCACCGGCATCGACGGTGATCGTGCCGCCCTCGATCGAGACCGAGTCCTTCCCTCGGAGGCCGTCGTCGACCGCCGTGACCGTGATGGTTCCCGCGAGGATCGCGAGGTCGTCGGTGCTGGCGATGCCGTCGTTGCCGTTCCCCGTGACGGTCAGCGAGCCGGTGCCCGTGATGGTCAGGTCGGCGGAGCTGTACAACGCCGCGTTGGCGTCCGCGTCGTCGGGGTAGGACGAGGCATCCGAGAGGGTGTTCGTGCTCCCCTCGGCGAGGGAGACGGCGACGTCGTCGGCGGTGACCACCTCGATGGCCGGTCCACCGGCGTTGGTGATGGTGACGCCGTCGAGGATCAGCACGACCTGCGCGTCGTCGGGGGCGGCGACCACCACCGAGCCCGTGAGGTCGCCGCTCAGGCGGTACACCCCGGCCTCGGTGATCGTCACCGTACCCCCCTCGGTGGTGACACCGGTGGCGGAGCTCGTCGCCCCGTCGCCGGTGAGGGCGATCTCGGACGCGTCGTCCGCCGACCATTCGTCGTCGCGCACCACGGTGGCGTTCTCGTCGGCCGCCAGCACGGCCTCGGCGGTGGTGTCCGTCGTCGTGGCGACCGTCGTCTCGCTCTGGCTGGTCTGAGATCCCGCGGAGGTGTCGGACGTCTCGGTCGGAAGTGCGACGGTGGTCGCACAGCCCGCGAGGACGAGCCCGGCGATGCTCAGCGGGATGAGGGGCAGGATCAGGCGGCGGTTGCGCATGGGGTCTCCTTCTGTCGGTTCGGGTGGTGGCGGATCGCGTCGGCGAACGGTCCGCGCAGGAGGCGCGCCCACCGATTGCGGGGGAGGTCGGGATGGAGTGCGGCGAGCCCCGTCGCGTATTTGCTGATGTTCACGGGGCGGTGCCCGGCCCGCCAGAGTGCGCGGTCGAAGGCCGATGCCGCCGAGCCCGACTTCGTCTCGATCACCAACAGGCGGGGGGTGAGGAGCGTCGTCCCCTCGACGTCGACCCAGCGCAGCTCGGTGTCGAGCGTGCAGCGGGCCGAGCCGTCGGGGGCGACGAACGTCGCGCGTCGGTAGGTCGTGGTGAGCCGGGACCCGAGGTCGTCGGCCCGTTCCTCAGCAATGCCGACGGCGTGGAGCCCTTCGGCGGCATAGCTGCGGGCGAGGTCGCTCAGCACGGTGCGCTCCCCGGCGGCGTATTCGACGCGCTCCTTCACGGTGGCGCTCCGCGCCCCGCGCGTCTTGAGCTCGAGGAAGGCCGCCTGCGAGTCGAGGTAGGTGCGGGTGCGCAGTTTGAAGCGACGTCGCCGCGGCTGCGCCGCCATCCGGAAGCTGAGCAGGTCCGGGGTGTCGAAGTAGACCGATTCATACCGGAAGGAGCGGATGCCCTCGGTGTCGAGAATGCGTGTGGCGTCGTCGAACCGGGCCACCACCTGGCGGGCCGAGTCGCGTGTCAGGACGTACTTGCGGTCGACGCGGGTCTGCAGAGACGCCTCGGCGATCAGGCTGTCGAGGTCGATAGCGTCGAAGCGGGAGAGGTCGGAGGACGTGGTCATCGTGTGCGCTCCAGGGTGAGGGAATCCGGTGCCGTCGCGGTCGCGGTCGCCGTCGTCGTCGCGGTCGCCGTCGTCGTCGAGACGGGGCGCAGGCGGTAGCGGACGTCGACCAGCGTCGTGTCGTCGACCAGGTCGAGATGCTGAACGGTGAGGGACGTCACCGTGGCGTGCAGGCGGGCCTCCAGCACGCGGCGGAGCTCAGCCTCGTCGGCGACGGCGCGATCGATCTGCACGGTCTGCTGGCGCGAGTGGCTGAGAAGCCGGGGGTGGTCCGCGATGGCCATCACGAGGAGGACGAGCCCCATCAGGGACACGGGGATCCACGGCTCGGTCGCCGGCAGGCCGCCGACGAGTCCGAGCGCGAGCGAGGAGAAGTAGTAGGCGACTTCGCGCTGAGAGATCTCCGACGAGCGGAGCCGGATGATCGACAGCACGCCGAACAGTCCGAGTCCCAGTCCGACGGCCACCTCGGAGCTTCCGAGCACCACGGTCACCGCCAGCACACCGACGTTCACTCCGAGGAAGGCCACGACGAGGTCACGGCGGCGGTGACGCCGGTAGTAGAGGGCCAAGCTCAGGATGACGGCGGCGACGATGTCGGCGGCGATGAGCAGCAGGGTGACGTTCATGGTGTCCTCTCGCGGCGGGGGATGGTGAGATTCATCCGATCGCCGGGCACTTCTGTGCTCCTTGGCCGTTCCTGTGACGGAGCCAAGCGTCGCTGACGTTCCGGGTCGGTCCGTCCGCCGGCGAAGATCACGCGGCGCTGCACCTGGTAGCTGGTGACCGCCAGCACTGTCTCGGTGATGACCTTGGCCGCGAGGAGGGGCAGCCCGAGGTCGGTGAGGAAGGTCATCCAGACGACGTTGGAGCCGAGCAGCAGCAGGGCGAGGGTCACGTAGCCGAGGCCCTGCGCGATCATCCGCTGCCGCCCGCGTCGGCGGAAGACGAATTGCCGATTGACGACGAAGTTGACCGTGGCGCTCAGCAGGCGTGCCCCCACGATCGACCCGATCAGTGACCCGGTCATCGCGGTGAGGACGAGGAGCGCGATCGTGTCGACGAGGAAGGCCAGCAGCGACGAGGCGGCGAAGGCCAGGAGGGGAGCGGTCACCCGCACCGAGTCGATGATGGGCCGGAAATGACTGGAGGTGTTGCTCTCGAGGTAGATCGTGTCGACGGCGATCTCCCGCGCCTCGAAACCCGCGCTCCGGAGCCGGAGCAGCATCTCGGTCTCGTACTCGAAGCGTTCGCCCGGCACGTCCAGGAGCCACGGCAGCATTCCCGCCGGGATGCCGCGGAGCCCGGTCTGGGTGTCGGATGCGTTCCACCCCGCCGCGATCCGGAACAGACCTCGCGCGACGGTGTTCCCCACGCGGCTGCGCAGCGGCACCGTGCCACGGAAGGCCCGGGCACCCAGTACGAGGGCCGGCTGGTGCGAGACGTCGGATGCGAGGGCGTCGGCGACGCGCTGGATGTCATGAACGATGTGCTGCCCGTCGGCGTCGGCGGTCACCACGTCGTGCCCGGGGAAGCGGGCGAGGATGTCACGGATGCCCGTCTTCAGCGCCGCACCCTTGCCGCGGTTGAGCGGGTGGGTGATCACGGTCGCACCCCGTCGGGCGGCCTCGTCGAAGACCCCCGCGAAGGCCGGGCCGCTGCCGTCGTCGACGACCACGACGTCGGACCCGACATCCGCTCTTGTCAACCGCTCCACGAGAGCCGGCAGCGCAGCGCCGGGCTGATAGGCCGGCACCAGGACGATCATGACCTCAGCCCGCCACGTAGAGGATGTCGGAGGTGCCGCGCTCGCCGCCGTTGGAGGGCTGGTTGACGACCTCGCCGTTGAAGTACAGCGTCGACGACCCGCCGCCGTCGAGGTTGTAGGCGGTGGTCGCGCCGAGGCTCGTCATGATCTCCGCGAGCTCGGTGAGTGTCACCCCCGCGCTGTACCCCGGGGATCGGCCGTCGACGACGACGAACACATAGTGGTTGTCGTCGATGATGCCGATCGCCGTGCGCGGCTGGTCGCCCTGGATGGAGTGGTTTCCGACGTTGGTGTCGACTTCGACATCCTCGATGCCGGCGACCGTCTCGCCGTCTTCGACGATCGCCGGACCGAACGACACGGTGTTCCAGACACCGTCGGCCAGCAGGTCTTCCGCGGTCGTCGCCGTCTCGTCGTACACCTCGACGTGCCCGTCGAGGAAGAACGCCAGACCCTCGCGGACTCCCTCGTCGCGATAGATCACGCCGTTGCGGATCTCGATGCCGGTCGAACGGAACCCGTAGTAGTCGCCGTTGACGGCGAGGATCGCGTCGTTGTCGGACGCGATCTGGCTGGTGGTCTCGGTGATGTTCTCGCCGAACTGGTCTTTCGCGAATGCCGAGCGCAGCTGCGTGGCATCTGTCACCGTCACGTCGGCGACGTAGTACGTGACCGTGTCGTCCCCTGTGCCCGTCGTCACGGTGGAGATCGTGATCGAGGTGTCGTCGTCCGTGTACGACGTGTCGGTGACGACCGCCGTCCCGCCGTCGTCGGTGTCGGTGCTCCCGTCGGTGTCGGTGCCGGCGTCGTCGGTGCTATCGGTGTCGGTAAGGGTGGAGTTCGCCTCCTCGTACGCCGAGACGTCGGCGATCTCGACGTGTTCGATGAGGAACCGGTCGACCGCCCAGACGGCGGTGCCGCCCAGCGAGAGCACCACGACGAGGACGGCGCCGATGGCGACGTTCGGCCACCGGCGCCGGCGCCGTTTCCGATCGTCCGCCTGAGGGGCGGAGGCGGTGGGAAGCGGGGCGGTGACGGTGTTCGGCGAGCGCATGCCCCCAGGAATACGGGGGCGGCATTGTCCGCACGTTCATGGAGCCTGAGGATTTCCGAAGAGACGACGCAGGAGGGCGGCCGCGGCAGCTAGCGTGGCCGGGTGGGAAGAGCCCGTCGCCGCCGTTCGAGATGGGTGTGGGCCGGGGTCGCCCTCGCGGTCGCGGTCGTGGCGGTGGCCCTGCCGCACCTGGACACGCAGGCGGGCGGAGTGATCCCGGCCGCGCAGGCGCTCGTTCCGCTCGGAGCCGTCGGGCTGGTGGTCCTCGCCGTCGTCCCCCTGTTCTTCCGGGCCTGGGCGGCGGCGGCGATCCTCGTCGTGGGTGCGGTGATGGCCGGACTTCCCACCCTCACGCCGCTGCGTGCCGCAGCGGAGTGCGCGACGACGACGACCGTGACCGTCGTCACCTTCAACGCCAAGTTCGCCGGAGCCGACCCCGCCCTCCTCGCGGAGCGCATCGACGAGGCGGGCGCCGACATCGTGGCGCTCGTCGAGACCGACGAGACGCACATCGACGCGGTGCTGAGCGAACGCGGGCTGGCGGCGGCTCTGCCCTACCGCACGCGTGAGACGAGCGAAGGCGGGGTGAACGGCAGCGTCATCCTCTCCGCTTTTCCGCTCCGCGATGGAGAGGACATCGAGGGGAGCGTCTTCGATCAGGTCACCGCGGTCGCGGCCCTTCCCGACGGGGAGGAGTTCCGGGTGGCGGCGGTGCACCCGCCTCCGCCCATCGGCCAGCCCGCGGACTGGCGTGCTGGACTCGGTGCGCTCGAGCAGTGGATCCGGGAGGCCCCGGATGAGCGTCTGATCGTGGCGGGCGATCTCAACGCCTCGTATGCGCATCCCGCCTTTCGGCACCTCGCTTCGACGCTGCGCACCGCGGCTGAGGCGGCGGGGCCGATCCCGTGGCCCACCTGGCCCGAGGAGCGCCCGGTGCCGGCGTTCACCGCCATCGATCACGTCCTCGCGCGCGGTGCCGTTCCGATGGCGTGGGACAGCTTCTCGGTGCCGGGGAGCGATCACCGCGGAGTGGTCGGCGAGTGGTCGCTGTGCGGAGCGTGATCGAGGGTGCGCCGCGAGTGGGCACAAGTAAGGGCCGGTCGGAGAGGCTCCCGACCGGCCCTTGTCCCTTGCACCAAGAGTGTCCTGCAATCACATGTCGGTAGCTGCCACAGCAAAACAACTACCGTGCGAGCACTCTATAACGGCGAGGTAACGAAAGGGAAGGCCTCGTCGTTACCTTTTCGTGATTCTCAGGTGGTCCATAACGTCGGCCTGGGGAGGGACAGAGTAAGGGCCGGTCGGTGAGGCTCCCGACCGGCCCTTGTCCCTTGCACCAAGAGTGTCCTGCAATCACATGTCGGTAGCTGCCACAGCAAAACAACTACCGTGCGAGCACTCTATAACGGCGAGGTAACGAAAGGGAAGGCCCTGCCGTTACCTTTTCGTGATCGATCTTCTCCGGGCTACGAGAGCACGTCCTTCGTCGCGAACCGGAGCACCGCCGCGGCTCCGAACACCACGACATAGCCGGCCTGCAGCAGGGCGTTGGCCGCGAACGAGTCCCAGATGACGGGGGAGCGGAGCAGATCGCCGAAGTCCAGCCACCGGTCGGTGAACAGCCACGGATGCAGAGCGTCCAGCTGGGGGATCGCCCCGACGATCTGCGTGGCCACGGCGAGGATCGCCGTCGCCGCCATCGCACCGATCGGCACCGTGGTCAGGGTCGAGAGGAAGAGGCCGATCGCCGAGAGGCCGATGAGCGAGATCGATGCGTAGGCGGCGACCGCGAGCAGTCGCAGCAGCCCCTCGCCCGTCGACACCTGGGCGCCCGACACGAGGGTGACCGGCCCGATCGGGAACAGGATGGCGCCCACGATCGATCCGACGAGCACCACGGTGAGGGTGGCGGCAACGCAGAACACGACGGCGCTGAGGTACTTGACCAGGAGAAGACGGATGCGACCGGCGGGCGCGATCAGCAAGTAGCGGAGGGTCCCGTGGCTCGCCTCGCCCGCGATCGCGTCGCCGGCCGTGACGCTGACGGTCAGCGGGAGGAAGAGCGGGATCGCCACGGTGAGGGCGGCCAGCCCGACGAACAGCCCATTGTCGGTGATCTGATCCAGGAACGCGGGGCCGCGCCCAGGGTCCGAGCCGCCGACGAATCGGATGGCCACGCCGAGCAGGACGGGGATGAGCGCCAGCGCGCCGAGCATCGCCCACGTTCGCCACCGTCGGAACTGCACCGACAGTTCATTGCCCAGCAGCGTGAGCGTCCCCCATCCACCGGGGGCCGACGATCGCGCGGCGACGGACTCACGCGACGACATCGAAACCCTCCCCCGTCAGCTCCACGAAGCGCTGCTCGAGGCTCTCGGTCACGACGGCGAAGCCCCGAACGCGGACACCGGCGCCGACGAGGGCCGCCACGATCGCCTCGGGAGAGGCCGTCTCGGGAAGGGAACCGGTGAGCGTCTCGCGGTCGGACGAGGCATCCGCGGCATCCGTCCCGACACCGAGCGACGCGAGCACCCCGCGCGCCGATGCGAGGTCAGGGGTCTGCACCCGCACCCGCGCCCGCGCATCCGAGCGACGGAAGTCGTCGAGGGTGCCCTGGGCGACGAGGCGGCCGCCGCTCATCACTCCGACGTGGGTGCAGAGCTGCTCGACCTCGGCGAGCAGGTGGCTGGAGACGAAGACGGTCGTGCCGTCCGCTGCGAACGAGCGGATCAGCGCCCGCACTTCGCGGGTGCCCTGCGGGTCGAGACCGTTGGTCGGCTCGTCCAGCACGAGCAGGTCGCGCGGCATGAGGAGTGCGCTTGCGAGCCCGAGGCGCTGCTTCATCCCGAGCGAGTACGCCTGCGCCTTCTTCTTCGCCGCGTGGGACAGACCGACGCGGTCGAGCGCGGTCGCCACCCGCTGTCGGCGCGTACGACCGGACGAGTGCCGATCGGCGGCGTCGAAGCGGCGGAGGTTCTGCTCACCGGTGAGGAACGGCGAGAAGGCCGGACCCTCGACGAGAGCGCCCACCCGTGGCAGGACGTTGTCCAGCGAGCGCGGCATCGCCTCTCCGAGCACCTCGGCCTCACCGCTGCTCGGGCGGACGAGGCCCAGGAGCATTCGGATCGTCGTGGTCTTCCCCGACCCGTTCGGCCCCAGGAAGCCGAAGACCGAGCCCCGGGGAACGGCGATATCGACCCCGTCGACCGCGGTCTGGCTGCCGAACCGCTTCGTCAGGCCGCGCGTCTGGACGGCCAGCTCTGCGGCGCGGGTCTCATCAGGACGGGTCGTCACCGGCGGGCGTCAGCGTCCCGCGACGTCGACCAGGAGCTGTGTGGGCACGGCGCCGATGAGGATCCGCCCGTCGTCGGTGATCATCACGCTCATCAGCGAGGTCTGGATGACCCGGCCGCCGTCCACGGCGGTGGTGAGGCTGTCGAGCATCGCCCGCTGCTCGGCGTCCATGCCCGGGTTCGCCAGTTCGACCACGGCGGACCAGCCCTCACCGACGACGCGGGGAGCCGTCTCATCCTGCGGCGTCGAGAGCTCGCCCTGTTCCCGCTCGGTCGGAAGGGGCACGTCCTTCTCGGTCACATCGAGGCCGGCGCCGGGTTCGAACGCGAAGACGCTCGCGTCGGGGGCCGAGAAGTAGACCTGCGTGAACGCGACCTGGAAGGCGGGTTCGGTGACACCCCGTGCGGTGACGGAAGCCGAGAGGGCGACGCCGGTCTCGCCGTCGATGGCGAACCGCACGTCGCCGACCAGGGTGTCGTCGGTGCGGGGTGCCAGGACCAGCTCGTAGACCTCACGTCCGGCGACCCTCGCGTCGGTGCCGACGGTCACCTCGGTACTCTCGTCCAGGCGCGCGAGCGCGTCGTCGAGCATCTCGTCGGGGGTCGGCAGCACGTCGCCGGCCTCGGGCTTCTCGGCGTCCTCTCCGTAGGCATCCCGCAGCTCTTCGTCGTCCGGCAGCACCAGCTTCGTCGCCGACTGGCTCTCGCTGTCGACGTACCAGACCTCGCGGGCCGCCTCGTCGACGTACACATTGCGCTCGCCGAGTTCGTCGAGCACCTGCAGGCGGGCGCTGTCGCCGTCGAGATACACCTTGGCGGTGTGCGAGCCGGTGACGAGCGCGATCAGATCGTCGAGTTGAGCCGACGAATCACCCTCGCCGGCAGCGTCGTCCATCGATCCCGTGAGTGCGCCGAGATCGGGGAGGCCCAGCTCCGACGTCTGCTCGATCGTGCCGCTGAGCGCCTCGACCTCGCTCGCCGCCGCGAACTCGATCAGTTCCTGCGGGGTCTTGTCCGGGAGGTCGACGGCGCCGCTGGCAGCCATCGGCACCGCGATCGCTGCCCCCGCGAGGAGGGGCACCGCAACGACCGAGGTCCAGATCAACGGACGACGGATGCGTGCGCGCGGGCCGGGGTTCATGCGACCAGGCTACGCCGGTCGCGGCGTTCCGACCCGGGTCACGGCGAACCCTCAGATTGCGTGCTGTACGCGGCGAAGGGGCGAGAACGCGACGATGAGCGCGGCGACGGCGAAGATGCCGGCAGCCACGCCGAGGGTGGTCTGGTACCCGAGCTGGACCATCAGGATGCCGGTGAGGAGGGCTCCGACGAAGAAGATGACGCGGTTGATCGTGCGGATCGTGGCGTTCATCCGTCCCTGGATGTCGTCGGGCGCGACCGACTGGCGGTAGGAGATGTCGTTCGCATCTTCGATGCCCATGCCGAGGCCCCACAGGAGTTGCGTGAGCGCGACGACGACCAGGACGGGGGCGGTGCCGCTCGCGGCGGTCAGGGGGGCGATCGCCAGGGTGAGCCAGGGGATGACCACGAGGGAGCGCCCGAGGAGGATGGCGTGCCCCGCGCCGAGGCGCGCGCCGACCCGCGGTGCGACGAGCGCCCCCGCGAAGCCGCCGATTCCGCCGGCGGCCAGGGCTATGCCGAATGCCCACGAGGGGAGGCCGAGCTCGCGCAGGACGTAGACCGCCAGCACCGTGGCGACGATGCTGTTCGCCAGGAACCAGACGTGGATCGAGATCGCCAGGGGGCGAAGCGTGCGATGCCCGTAGGTGTATCGCATGCCCTCCGCGATCTCGTGTCCGACATGTCGTCCCGGCGGTCGCGGTGAGCTCGGCGGCTCGTACACCACGATGCGGGACTGCAGGAGCGCGGCGATTGCGCTGATCATGGCCTCGATGGCGAACAGCACCGCGGGTCCCACGAGGTTCAGGAGGATCCCGCCCAGGGCGGGCCCGGCGGTTCCGGCGACGGTCTCGCTCTGGCCGAGCCGGGCGTTGGCCTGAACCAGCGAGGAGCGCGGGGCGATGCGGGGGAGGAGGGGTTGCGCGGCGGAGTCGGCGAAGAGGGTCAGCACGCCGAGCGCGAGGGTGACCGCAGCGAGGGTCCAGAAGTCCAGGGTGCCGGTGAGCAGGAGCACGGCGAGCACGATGAACACGAAGGCTCGTCCGATGCTGGTGAGCACGAGAGTCCGCTGGCGTCGCCATCGATCCATCAGCGCGCCCACCACGAGACCGAGGAAGAGGTAGGGCACGACGCTCAGCGCACTGAGGATGCTGATCTGCGACGGGGTCGCCTCGAGGATGGTGACGATGACGACCTGGATGGCGACGGTCGCCATGCTGCCGCCGACCGCCCGGAGGCTCGACGCCCCCCAGAAGTACGCGAAGGGTCGTAGCCGCAGGATCTCGCCGCCGCCTTCCCCTCCCTCGCCCATGGCCACAGACTAGGCCCGGGATGTTCGTGGAAATGTCATCCTTTCGGGGGACGCGAAGGGTCGGGACGTTCTCCTAGCCTGGTTCGCATGACTGACGTCTTCGGCTGGGCAACCGTCGCGCTCGTGCTTGTCATCCCCGTCCTTTTCATCGGTGTGGGCGTCGCGTCGCTCCGGCACCGCGACGTCGCGGACGGCTCGGTACCGTCATCCGGAGGGCTTCTCGGGTTCGACGAACTCTTCCACCCGGCGGCTCACGATGCCCGACTGGCGTGGGAGGCGGAACAGCAGATCCCCGTTCCCGCTCCGACGCCCGACCGGGGGCCTGGTGTCATCGCGAACGGGAAGACGATCGTCATCGAGGTGGCCGACTGATCTTCGCCAGGACGCAGCGCGAGGGCGTTCCCCATGTCCGGAGGGGGGACTACCGTGCTCCTCATGTCGATCGATGAGCGCACGCTGACCTGGATGCTCGATACCGACCCCGCTCTGCGGTGGCAGGTGGAGAAGGATGTCGCCCACGCGCCGCCCGAGGTCTGGCGGGCGACCCGCGATCGCGTCCCGCACGAGGGATGGGGGGCGCTGCTGCTGTCGAAGCAGGACGCCGACGGCCAGTGGGCCGGCGGCGCGTACTTTCCCGCGGGGTATTTCGACAGTGAAGAGGCGCAGCAGCCGGGGCAGCCCTGGAACGCGACGACCTGGACGTTGAAAGACCTGCGCGAGTTCGGGGTTCCCGCCCACGCGCTCGGTGGCACGGCGGACAAGCTCGCGCAGAACAGCCGCTGGGAGTACGACGACCTGCCGTACTGGGGTGGAGAAGTGGATGTGTGCATCAACTCCTTCACCCTCGCCAACGGTGCGTGGCTCGGTGTCGACATGTCGGCTCTTGCCGAGTGGTTCCGCGAGCACCGTCTCGCCGACGGGGGCTGGAACTGCGAGGCCGAGGAGGGCGACTCGGTGCGTTCGTCGTTCCATTCCACGCTCAACGCCTTGCGCGGTCTCCTCGCCTACCAGCGGATCACCGGCGACCGCTCGCTGACCGAGGTGCGGCGCAGCGGCGAGGAGTACCTGCTGTCTCGGAAGCTGCTGTACCGGGCGTCGACCGGCGAGGTGGTCGCGCCATTCGCTACGCACTTCTTGTATCCCAACCGGCATGTCTACAGCGCACTCGCAGCGCTCGACTACTTCCGGGATGCCGCGGATTTCGACGGCACCCCGCCGGACGAACGCCTCGCCGAGGCAGTAGAGCTGGTACGGAGTCAGAGGCAGCCCGACGGCACCTGGATCCAGTCCCGCCGGCTGCCCGGCCGGGTCTGGTTCCACATGGATGTTCCGGAGGGCGAGCCCTCCCCGTGGCTGACCCTCATCGGCACCCGGGTGCTTGAGTGGTGGGACACCACGCACGACGTCGCCGTCGCCTGACGGCGTCGGGGTCAGTGGTGCAGCGGGGAGCCCACGACATCGAACCGGAATCCCCCGAAATCGCCGGAAAGCAGGGGCCGAGCCTCGGCGATCTGCGCCTGCACCTCGGGTAACGACAGCGACGCCCGGTGCGCCTCGGCGCTCTTCCACAGCTCCATCACGAACACCGTGTCGGGCTGGGTGTCGTCGGCGCCGACCTCGTAGGCGAGGCACCCGATATCGGCGAGGACGCTGCTCGGCCGGGTCAGCTGGGCGATCAGCTCGTCGCGTTTTCCGGGCTGTGCGCCCAGCGTTCCGACATTCACAAAGGTCATGACGGGCACCCTAGTCCGGGGCACCCCCACGCGGTGTGCCGCTCAGGCAAGCGTCGCCAGCGACACGTCGAGGAGCGGCAGATCGTCCCGCGGCAGCACCACGGTGCACACAACGTGCGGGTCGACTCTGAATCCCGCTCCCACGACGAAAGGGTCGGTGTCGACCCGGATGCCGTTGATCTCTCGTTCGTCCACTCTCATCGTCCCCGTGGCGACGGCCGAGGGCCGCACCTGCCACGACCCATCCCGGGTCGGACCGGTGGGCAGACCCAGCTGTTCGCGGAACTGATTGCGGAGCACGTGGTTCATGTGGTCGATCAGCTGCGCCTCGAGCGACCCGTGGGGCGCGCGCGGATCCGCGTGCCACGTCGTGCGGACGGCTTCCTGCAGCATGGGATAGCGGAAGAGTTGCGCCTGCTCGACCAGCCAGGCCGGGCGTCCCCACGGAGGCTCCTCCTCGATCGCGCGCCTTGTCGCGGCATCCAGCTCCACCTCGTTGCGGGGGTCGGAACGATCATCGGGATACCGCCAGAGCGTGTACGAGAACGACACCGTCCGATGATCGAACCCTCCGGTGCCCGTCGACTCGCTGAACCCGGTAATCGGCATGCGCGTGAGGCTCGGCTGGGGAACGAGCTGCATCACCGGAAAATCGATGCTCCGAAGCCGCGCCTCAGACGCCGCGCTGGGGTCGGGGGCATCGATGGGCAGGACTCCGCCGAATTCCATCGGCCCATGGTCTCCCAGGGGAGCCGCGACACGCCAGAGCCGCCTCAACGCCGTGACTCACCCCGCCGGCGCCACCGCCCTGCGGATGAGCCCGCGGATCTTCTTCTCCGCCGCTTCGGTCATCTCGAGCAGGGCGAAGGAGACGGCCCACATCTCGCCGTCGTCGATCGCAGCGTCCTCGGCGAAGTTGACTGTCCCGTACCGCGTGTCGAACTTCGACGCCGGCTGGTAGAAGAGGATGTTCTTCCCGTCCTGGGCATAGGTCGGGAACCCGTACCAGGTCTTCGGGTCGAGGCCCGGTGCCTCTTCACTCACCATCACGTGCAGGCGTTCGGCGATCGCCCGATCGGTCTCGGGCAGCTCGGCGATGGCGGAGAGGCACGCCTCGAGCTCCTTCGCCTTCTTCGCGGCGCCCTTGACGCCCTTCATCGACCGCAGCTCCTCGGCGCGCTGCTGCATCGCCGCACGCTCGGTGTCGCTGAAGCCGGACTTCGTGGTGGAGCTCTCCGGTGCCATCTCAGGCATCCCCTTTCTGCTGGAGGCGGATCAGATTGCCCGCCGGGTCTCGGAACGCCGCGTCGCGAACCCCGTAATCCTGCTCGATCGGCTCTTGCACGATGTCGGCACCGGCGGCTTCGATGCGCTCGAAGACCGCGTCGAGGTCATCCGTGGCGAGATTCACTCCGAAGTAGCTCCCCTTGGCGATGAGGCCGAGCAGCATGTCGCGCTCGTCATCGGAGATGTCGGTGCCGACGGCCGGCGGGTGCAGGACGATCGCCGTGTCGGGCTGGCCCGGGGGGCCGACCGTGATCCAGCGCATGTCGTCGTAGCCGACATCGAGCCTGACCTCGAAACCCAGAACATCGCGGTAGAAGGTCAGGGATGCTTCGGGGTCGGTGTGCGGCAGGAAACTCGAGTGAATCGTGATGTCCATGGCTTCACGCTAGGACCCACGCTCGGAGTGCGCTTCTCGATTCCTGATCGGTCTGGTCACCTGCCGGGCGATGCACGGCAGCATCCCGGGCCGGAACGGCGCTCCACGTTCGCGATAGACGCTCGGCGGGACGCCGACGAGCTCGGTGAAGCGGGTGCTGAAGGTACCGAGCGACTGGCATCCGACCTCGAAGCAGACCTCCGTCACCGAGAGATCGCCGCGACGCAGGAGGGCCATGGCCCGTTCGATGCGACGCGTCATCAGATAGGCGTACGGCGACTCGCCGTAGGCGAGCTGGAATTGGCGACTGAGGTGTCCCGCCGACATGTGCACGCCGCGGGCGAGGGAGGTGACATCGAGCGGGCGGGCGTACTCGCGGTCCATCCTGTCTCGCACCCGGCGCATCAGCACGAGGGTCTCGAGGTCGGGTCGCTTGCCCACGCCCCGATGATCGCACGAGGCGGCGGGGTCGTGTCGACCGCCGCCTCGTCACTCCTCGTCGATGATGGCGTCCTCCGCCGTCGCCATCGCCGCCGCGCCCTCCTCCGGGGACTCCGAGCCGGCGTCGGCCGCCGAGTTCTTCTCTCCGTCCGCGAGGGGCTCGGAGCTGGTCGATGGGTCGTCGATGTCGCGGTCGCTCAATCTGGTGCCTCCTGTCGTCGTCAGCCCGAGGGGTTGTCTACGGGCTGGTCGTCCTCATCGGTGGTCTCGGGCAGGTCGTCGTGCCCCGGCGGCCGGACCCCGTTCCGCGACTCGTCGTGCTCACTGCGCCCGCTCATCGGTTCGCGATCCGCTGCAGGATGCCGACGACGGGCCGCTGCTGTTCGCCCTGCTGGGCGCTGAGCACGATGAGGACGGCGGTCAATGCGGGAAGAGTCCACTGGGCGATGCGCTGCTGACGCTGGGCGGATGCGAGAGTGTCCGAGGCCTCGGGTCCGGGTTCGGTGACGCCCTCCCCGCCTTCATCGGCGTGGCGGGCGATATAGGCTCCCAGCATCCCCGTGTACACGGTCGCGACGATCGCGGCCGCGGTGACGACAGCCTTGATCACGGTGTTCGTCCTCGCTTCGGGTTGTCCGGCGAGACGGGCCCTGTTGGCGAGGATGAGGCCGACGCCTCCGACGCCGTGGACGATCATCGCGGCGAGCTGCACGGGGGCCCATCGGGCCCACCCTGCGGACGAGATGCGAAGCCGTTCCGAGCCGTCCCGCGCTGCGGCGGCACCGCCGTTCAGGCCCACCGCTCCCATCAACGTGCCGCCGAACCACGCCGCCAGACCCAGATCGTGAAGGGCGCGGACGACGGTGGACCGGCCGCCGGTCACGCTGCTGTGTGTTCCCATAGGTGTCTCCTGTTACGTCGTGTCGTATTGCCGCGCTGTGCGGCCGGGGCCGTGCGGAGTGCGAGGTCAGAGGCTTCGGCGCTGTGCGACGAGCGGGCAGTCGAAGGGGTCACGTTCACCGAGGCCGACCCGGTTGATGTAGCGCACCACGATCGCGTACGACGCGATCAGACCCGTCTCGGTGTAGGGGATGCCGAGACGGAGACAGTAGGCGCGGACGATCGGTGCTGCGCGCCGAAGGTGAGGACGCGGCATCGAGGGGAAGAGGTGATGCTCGATCTGATAGTTCAGGCCCCCCATGAACGTGTCGACGAAGCGACCGCCCCGGATGTTGCGACTCATGAGCACCTGGCGACGAAGGAAGTCGAGTTTCAGCCCCGCCGGCACGAGCGGCATTCCCTTGTGGTTGGGTGCGAACGACGCGCCCATGTACACCCCGAAGACGCCGAGCTGAACGACCAGGAACACCACGGCGATGCCGGGGGAGAGGACGAGGAACACCAGCGTGAGGAATCCGCCGATCCGGAGGGTGAGGAAGAGGATCTCGACCCAGCGGCGGTCGACGGGCTCGCGTCTGAACACCCGTGCGATCCCGGAGGCGTGGAGCGAGACCCCCTCGAGGAGCAGCACCGGGAAGAAGAACGCTCCCTGGTGGCTCACCACCCACGCCGACGCCCGCCCCCGGCGCCGTTGCACCTGCTCGGGGGTGAAGGAGATCACCGGCAGCTCGATGTCGGGATCGGAGCCTTCCTTGTTGGGGTTGGCGTGGTGCCGGGTGTGCTTGTGCCGCCACCACCCGTAGCTCATCCCCACCAGCAGGTCGCCGATCACCAGGCTCGTCCAGTCGTTCCACTTGCCTGCGACGAAGATCTGCCGGTGGGCGGCGTCATGGCCGAGGAACGCGATCTGGGTGAAGACGACAGCGAAGGCGACGGCGGTGAACAGCTGCCACCAGCTGTCCCCGACGACGATGAAGGCAGCCACCACGGCGGCCAACGTCAGCGGCAGCAGCACGAGCTTCGACCAGTAGTAGCCGTATCGTCTTCGCAGCAGCCCCGCGCCGCGGATGCGCGCGGAGAGCTCCGTGAAGTCGCTGATCCCGGTGCCCCGCACAGCGTCCGACGATCCGGTCATGACGACAGCGGCGGCCATGAGATGCTCCCGTCCACGCGTCCGCGTGCTCGATCGAGAAGAGAAGCGACCGAGGTCTGGGGCAACTTGTGCTCAGAGTACGTCCGCGCTGTCGAGAAGGCAAGGAGCTCGCGCAGACGGGGCGGCGATGATCGCCCGCGGACTCAGACGGCGAGGCGGCCGGTGATGATCGCCTCCGCCACGAGGCTCAGCCGGGTCTGCGAGGTGCGCGCGTGAGCGCGAATCCTCTGGAATGCCGCCTCCATGTCGATGCCTTCGAGCTGAGCGACGTAGCCTTTCGCCTGTTCGATGACCACTCGGCTGTCCAGAGCCCGCTGAAGTTGGGCCCGGGCGAGCGCGGACTCCTCGGCCGTGCGCTGCTGGAGGATGCTGATCGTGGCGATATCGGCGAGGGTCTTCGCTGCCGTCGCATCGGGTTCGTTGAGGGCGCCGATCCGCTCGCCGAACAGGTTCAGCGATCCGATGGTCGTGCTGCGCAGCCGCATCGGGATGGCGTGCAGCGAGGCGAAGCCCGATTCCATCGCCAAGCTGGCGAAGGCGGGCCACCGGTCGGAGATGTGCGAGAGGTCGGGGACCGAGACGACCCGACCTGTCGCGACCGCTTCGACGCACGGTCCTTCTCCGACACGAAGCTGCATCAGGCCCACGAACTCGCTGCGCTCACTGGTCGAGACGATCACTTCGAGATCTCCCTCCGGCCCCCGGAGCAGGATGCCGGCGGCGACGATGTCGAAGATCGTGGTGCACTCGTCGACGAGCACCTGCAGAAGCTCCACGACGTCGAAGTCATCGACGAGCGAGTCAGCGAGCACCCCGACGGTGTGCAGGAGCTGATCTTCCCGGGTGCTCATATCAGGATTGTAGGTCTCGGGGTGGGTGGTCGAAGGTGACCCGGCGCGCGATCACGTCACTGGCGACGGAGCGGACGCTGCGCCCCGAAGCGAAAGCGTGAGCGCGCAGCACCACCAACGCGTCGTCGACTCTGATCCGGAGCTGAGCAGCGATCATTCCGGAGGCCTGGTGCATCTCGCGCCGCGAATACGGTCCCTCGCTCATTCCCTCTTCCGTGCCGTCCAGGTCGTGGAGCACGCGACGAAGGACCTGATGGGCCGCGATGTCCGCCAGTGCCGCGACGTCGTCGACCAGAGACGGGGGCAACTGCCGAGCCGTATGCGAGAAGAGGTCGACCGAACCGACGCTCAGGTCGCCGACATGCATCGGGAACGCGAAGAGCGCGCCGATCCGCAGCGATCGGAACGCCTCCCGAGCGACGGGCCAGCTCGACCCCCCGGTGCGCTGGAGGTCGTTTTCGAGGACGGGATGCCGTGTGCTCAGCGCCTCCCAGCAGGGACCCTCGCCGAGGTCGATCTGGATCTCGTCGATCCGGGCCGCCACGGCATTGCTCGCGCACACCGTCTGGCTGCCGAGCAACCGGCCGAGCGTCGACAACGCCGCCCCCGCGACTCCGGTGACGCCGACGAAGGGGGCGCAGAGGTCGTCGGTGGGTTCGGTCGCGGCTTTCAGGCGGGCGGCGGCGGCCGCGAAGGCGTCCGATCTCGGTCCCTGCGAGGGCGAGGTGGTCATGGGTTACCGTCCGGACACCGCTGGTGAGGGCGACCGACGCGACCGCGAGCGTGCCCGCAGGCGTTCCTCGGGCGCAGGTCGAGCCTACTCTCGCACTTTCCGCTGCTGAGCGTCCGGACCGTGACGTCGAGCGCCTACTCTGGCGGAAGACCCGAAGGAGGCGCCCATGAGCGCGAACCCGGCTTCCCCTCTCCGCAACCGGCCCTGGCTGAGCTCCTACGCACCGGGGGTGCCTCACGAGATCGAGCCGGTCACCGAGACCCTGGTCGATCTGCTCGAGGGGGCGGTGTCGAGGTACGGCAGGAAGGTCGCCCTGGAGTTCTTCGGCGCCGAGACCCGGTACGACGAACTGGGGGAGCAGGTCTCGCGTGCGGCGAACGCGCTGCGCAAGCTGGGCGTGCAGGCCGGTGATCGGGTCGCCCTGGTGCTCCCCAACTGCCCGCAGCACGTCGTGGCGTTCTACGCCGCACTCCGCCTGGGCGCGATCGTGGTCGAGCACAATCCGCTCTACACCGCCCGTGAGCTGCGCCATCAGTTCGAGGTGCACGAGGCGGTCGTGGCGATCGTGTGGGACAAGGTCGCCGATGTCGTCGCCGACTTCCCGCGTGACATCGCCCCCGCCGCGATCGTCTCGGTGCGCATGCCCGATGCCCTGCCGCTCGGGAAGCGGGTGGCGCTCCGGCTGCCGGTACCGGCGGCGCGTGCGTCGCGGGAGGCGATGACGGCGACGCCGAAGGCGAAGGGAATCCTGTCGTGGTCGCAGCTGGTGAAGACCCGTCGACTGTCGAAGTCGCACCCGCGTCCCGCACTCGATGACCTCGCACTGCTGCAGCTGACGAGCGGGACCACCGGCACCCCGAAGGCGGCGATCCTCTCGCATCGGAACCTCCGGTCCAACGCCGCGCAGGGGCGCGCGTGGGTGCCGGGACTCGCCGAGGGAGCGGAGACGTTCTACGCCGTGCTGCCGATGTTCCACGCCTACGGGCTCACCCTGTGCCTGACCTTCGCGATCTCGATCGGCGCGCGGATCGTGCTGTTCCCGAAGTTCGACGTCGACCTCGTGATCGCGGCGGCAAAGACCTCGCCGCCGACCTTTCTTCCCGGAGTTCCGCCGATCTACGACGCCCTCGCCCGGGCGACCTCGCGCAAGAACGTCGATCTCACCAGCATCCGCTTCGCCATCTCCGGGGCCATGAGCCTGCCTGTGCCGACCGTGACGCGGTGGGAGGAGGTGACGGGCGGTCTACTCGTCGAGGGCTACGGCATGACCGAGACCTCGCCTGTTGCGCTCGGCAATCCGATCGGACCCTCGCGCCGCCCCGGCACGGTCGGGGTGCCGTTCCCGAGCACCGAGATCCGGGTGGTCGACCCGGATGACCCCGCCGTCGACCGCCCGATCGGCGAGGCCGGCGAGCTGCTCGTGCGCGGGCCGCAGGTGTTCCAGGGGTATTGGCACCGGCCCGACGAGACCGCGGCCGTTCTGCTCGACGACGGCTGGCTGCGCACCGGCGACATCGTCACCGTCTCGCCTGATGGCTTCGTCACCGTCATCGATCGGGTCAAGGAGCTCATCATCACGGGGGGCTTCAACGTGAGCCCGAGCGAGATCGAGCAGGTGCTGATGATGCATCCCGATGTCACCGGCGCGGCCGTCGTCGGCATGCCGCGCGCCTCCGGAGGCGAAGACGTGGTCGCCGCGGTCGTGATGAAAGACGGGGCGGCCTTCGACGCGGGCGCGCTCCGCGACTTCTGCCGGTCTCACGTCACCGCGTACAAGGTGCCCAAGCGCATCGTGGCCGTCGACGACCTGCCGCGGTCGCAGATCGGCAAGGTGCTGCGCCGCGCGGTGCGCGAGGAGCTTCTCGCCCGCTGATGCCTGCGCGCGGCCGGCGGCTCAGCGCGGGACGTGGATGCCGACGAGGCGCTCCGACACGTCCCACAGCTGTCGGGCGTCGTCCATGCTGAGGAGCGGCTGCCACAGCTCGATCTTGGTCGGGCCCCCGCCGACCAGTCGCTTCGGGCCGAAGAATTCGTCGCCGCGAGCGTCCGTCGCCGTAGCCGCCATGAGGGCCGGCTGCGCTGCGGTCTCGGGTGTCCCCGTCACGCCGATGCGAGCGAGCATACCGATCACGCGTCGTTCCGGTGTGACGCGCGTGCGCCCCATGCCGGGCTGCGCCGCGAGCAGGTTCGTCGGCGAGACACCGGGGTGCGACAGGTTGCTGCTGATGCCCCAGTCGCCCGCTCGGCTTCGTGCGTCCAGCTCGCGCGCGAAGAGGCCGACGGCGATCTTCGAGGCGACGTAGGCGCGCATCGCCTCGTAGTCCTGCTCGGAGTTCAGATCGCTCCAGGCGATCCGGCCGCTCCGGGCGGCGATGCTCGTCTGATGCGTCACCCGGGCGCGCCCCGCCCGCAGCAGCGGAAGCAATCCGAGGGTCAGCGCGAAGTGGCCGAGGTGGTTCGTGCCCCACTGCAGCTCGAAACCGTCGGCCGTCACCTGCCGGGTCGGGGGTCGCATGACTCCGGCGTTGTTGATGAGGATGTCGATGGGGCGTCCTTCGTCGTTCAGATCTGCGGCGAGGGCGCTGACGGAGGCCAGTGACGACAGGTCGAGGGTGCGGGTGCTGACCACCGCGTCGGGGACGGCCGATCGGATGCGGCTGAGCGCCGCGTCGCCCTTCGTCGCGGAGCGGACGGGGAGCACGACCTCGGCGCCGGCGGCGGCGAGGCGACGGGCGATGATGACGCCGATGCCGTCGCTCGCTCCGGTGACGACGGCGCGCTTTCCGGAGAGGTCGGGGATGGTGAATCCTGCGGTGCGTGTCATGAGCGGTGTCCTTCGTTCGCGGACCCGGATCGGGTCGTGATCCCATGGTCGATGGCCGTCGCCGCGGCATCCAGGACCCGACGATCCGTGGCTGAGCGATCCGCCCTCCCGATACCCGAGGTCAGGTCGTGAACGCCTCGGCGCCGAGGACGGCGAGGAGCTGCAGCTTCTCGTGGGTGTCGGTGCCCGGCTCGGCGGTGTAAACCAGCAGGCGGTGGGATTGGTCCGGGTCGAGGAGCGTCTGGCAGTGCAGCTCGAGCGCCCCGACCGACGGGTGATGGAAGCGCTTGACCTCGGTGGGACGTGCGCCGACCTCGTGCGCGTCCCACATCTCGCGGAAGAGCGGGTTGTCCTCGAGAAGGGCGACCATCGCCGCCGCGCGCGACTGCGGTCCTCGGAGGGCGACCAGTTCGCGCAGGCCGGAAGCGTAGACCCGTGACAGTTGGCGCTGCTCGTCCGGGGAGTATGCCGCCCGCGCGGCCGGCTCGGTGAACCACCGATAGCCGAGGCTGCGCGCGGGTCCGGTCCGGTGTGCGGCGTCCCCGAGGACCGCGACACCCAGGGGTGTCTGCCGGAGCGTCTCACCGAGCTCGGTGACGATCTCGGCCGGGGTGTCGGTCAGCCGATCGAGGATGCGCAGCATCCCCGGGCTGATGTGCTCGCTCGCGCTGTTGCGCAGCGGGGGGTGATGTCCCGCGAGCCGGAAGACGTGGTCGCGCTCGTCGAGCGTGAGGTGGAGCCCCTGCGCGATCGCGGCGATCATCTGCTCGGAGGGGTGGGGGCCGGTCGCCCGTTCGAGGCGGGCGTAGTAGTCGGTCGACATGTGGCAGAGCGCTGCGACCTCCTCACGCCGAAGACCCTCGGTGCGCCGGCGTGGCCCGCGCGTGAGCCCGACATCCTCCGGTTGCAGCGCCTCCCGCCGACGGCGGAGGAACTCCGCGAGTCCTTCCCGATCGACCACCGGTCACCCCTTTCGACCGCCCCTTTCTACGCGAGAGCGCCCACCGAAGCCAGGGTCTGTGGATCCACCCCTCACTTTCTCCTCCGCACCAACGTCCACAGCGCCACCCACTGGAGTGGTGTGAGGTCGCGGGGCAGCGAGCGCGCCGAGATGCCCGAGTCGCTCAGGGCGCGCCGCGCGGCTCTCGGGTCGAGCCCTGTTGCACTGGCGACGAGCTGATCGAGCGTTCGCCCTCTCCCGGAGAACATCGCCGCCACGAACCGTTCGTAACCCGGGCGGGCATCGAGGGGGAGCAGTGGGGCGTCGCGACGGGCGACGGTGAGGATGCCCCCGTCGACGCTCGGCGCAGGAGTGAATCCCCATCGCGGGATTCGGCCATGGAGGGCGAAGGTGTACCACGGGCCGCTCTGCGCGGTCATCATCGTCTGCCCGCCGACGCCCGCGCGTTTGCGGGCCACCTCCCACTGCGTCACGAGCACGGCATCCTTCCACTGCCGCTCGCCCAGCAGGCGGCGCAGGATCGGGGTGGTCAGATGGAAGGGGATGTTTCCGACGATCACGGGGTCGAGAAGCGGATGACGCAGGGCGTCGGCCTGTCGCACCGTGACGCCCGGCAGGGCGCGGGCGAGGCGGTGCGTGCGGTGCTCGTCGATGTCGATGGCTGTCAGTCGCCGTCCGGTGGCGGCGAGCCGTCGGGTCAGCGCACCGTCGCCGGCGCCGATTTCGAGGATCGGTCCACGGGTGTTGCGGACGAGGGCGTCGATGCGGTCGAGGGAGGGCGTGTGGGTGAGGAAGTTCTGGCCGAGTTCGTGTCGGCCGCCGTGCTGAGAACGAGGCATGGGCGTGCTCCGATGAAGAAGGGAGCACCCGGTGCGGGACGTGTCTGGCGGGGTACGCCGAAGGGCCCGTCCGAGTGCAGAAGGACTCGGAGGAGACGGCGCGATGCGACGAAGCGGTGCGCCGTCAGGCGCGGCGGTCGCGGACCAGAGCGGTGAGCGCCATCAGGGGCGCCGCGTATATCGTTCCCACGCCTCGACCGTATCAGGGTCGCCCGCGTGGGTGCATCCGAACGTCAACCCGGAAAGTGGCGCGCCCGCAGTCTCTCCACGGCGCTGTCTGCGACCAGCGACGCGATCGCGAAGATCCCGGCCACCACGGTGAGCCCGATGCCGAGGGCCATGAGGATCAGGCCGACACTCACCGTCATCTCGACGACGTCACCCACACCGCCCTCGACCAGTGCTGCCGCAACGACGATCACGACGAGGAAGGATGCCGCCGTCGCACTCCCCAACGACACGGTCGCTGCAGCGGCGGACGACTGAGCGAACAGAGCAGCGACAAGGGCGACGCCGAGAAGGACCAGCGGCAGGATCGCCCAGCCGCCACCCTCGCCGAGCAGGTGAAGGCCCGAGGTGAACCACTCCCGTCGGCCCAGGCGGAACCACGGCAGGAGGTAGCCGAGAGTCGTCAGGATGACACCGGCCAGCAGTCCGATGTCCGGGGAGAGACGCGCGCGCGAAGGTGCCATCGCAGACACCGTACCGTTCAGCGCTAGGGTGAGGGCGCTGAAGCGGTCTGGCTCGCCGGGCTCTGGCTCCGCGGGGCTAGAAGGGTGCGGGTGCGTGTGGGTCGTCGGCGGGTTCGTCGAGGATGCGGAATTCGGTGCCGGGGGTGGTCCATTTGACCCAGAGGTCGTCGGGGAGGTCTTCTTCGGGATGGAAGTGGACGCCGTGGCCGGGTGGGTTGTCGGTGTAGACCCTTCCGGTGGGGGAGGTCCATTCGATGATCCCGCTGTGGAGTTGTGTCACTTTCCAGGCGGTGAACTGTTTCATGCTGTGATGCCGTTGGCACAGGCAGCAGAGGTTGCAGATCTCGGTTCTGCCGCCGAGGGCTGCGTCGTGGTTGTGGTCGAGCTCGCATTTTCGGGCGGGCATCCGGCATCCCGGCCACCGGCAGTGTTTATCCCGGCCCTTGAGGAACCGGACCATCGCCCCGGTCGGCCGGTACTGATCCACCGCCATGATCAACCCCGTGATCGGATGAACCAGCAGCCGCTCCCACACCCCGTCACTGTTCCCCGCCAACAACCGCGCCGTCCCGGCGTCGATCGGTCCCACCCCGGCCAGGTCACACGGGACGTCACTGTGCCCCATGAGCGCCATGACCGGGATCACGACCTGCACCTTCGCCCGGATCACCCCCAACCCGCCCGGCAGCTCACCGTCGCGCACCGGGTCAAGGCTCGGGGTGGCGGTGAGGAGCATGTCCGCGAACACGTCCGCGCGGACCTCATCCAGGGACCGGGTGTCATCCGATCCCGGTTCTCGGGCGGCGATGACCTCGTTCGCCTGCCCGGTGATCCGCTGGAAGATTCCCTCGATCAGCACCGTGGAGTGCACCGCCCGCAACTCCGACATCCCCTCCCCGATCGAGTACCGGACGATCCTCCGCTGCCGGAACGCCTCCCCGTGCCGCTCGGTCAGTGTCCGGGGGTGCATCCGCTCTGCGATGACCTCCAGATCCGCCCTCGCCCTCCCGGGTGTTTCGTCCAAACAGACCTCCGCCGCGACCTGATCGAACTCCCCCTTCACCTCCGGCGGCAGGCGCCGCCCGACATCCTCCACCACCGCGACATGCGCCCGGGTGATCAGACCCTTCTCGAGGCAGTGCACCGTCGCGGGATAGTCGGTCACCAATGCGAACGCAGAATCGATCTGGCGTTGCACCGACCGGTCCGACAACCGCACCGCCGCGGCGATCTCCGCCGCCACACCCCGCAACGCCATGTCCCGATCCCGCACCACTGCCGACGACCCCTCCGCCAACCCCGCCGCGAATGCGCCGGCCTTCGCCAACACTCGGGCCTGCGCCGCCTCCGCCTGAGCCAACGCCACCTGCGCCGCCTCGACCTCACCCAGGATCCCCGTCAGCTCGGCCCGGTCCTCGTCACTGAGGAGAGTGAGCCGCGAGTTCGAACGCATGTATGAAGCATCCCACCACCCTCCGACATTGCACCTCGAAACCCTCGAGCACGGATCGAACGAGGTTCCGTCGTCTCGGGGGCCGCTGGGTCTCACTCCTTAATAAGAAACGCGCCTCAACTCGCGAAGCGCAGCCCCACCGCGTCGAGCGCGACGTCGAGCGCGCGAAACGCGCCGGGGGCCGACGCCGTGCAACGCCGCGATCTCGTCGCGGGGCCGGCCCGCGACATCCCGCAGCGTCCGAAGCCCGGCTTCGTCGAGCGCGCGCAGGGCAGGCTTCGCCAGCCCCGTCGGAAGATCACTGCCCGGCAGCGGTCGCCGCGCTCAGTCCGGGTGGGTGGAGCCGGCGCCGTACCGCGCCGCGATCTCGCCGGGATCGATCCAGCGCGAGTAGGTCGGTTCCTGCGGCCAGCCATCGGGTGAGTCCTGCCAGTCCTCCTGCCGTCCCCACGGCAGGAGGTCGACGAGGGCGAAGGTGTGACTGAGCTGCTCGGTGCCCCTCCCGTTGGTATGCCACGTGCGGTACACCGTGTCGCCGTCTCGCAAGAACACGTTCACGGCGAACCCACCGTCCACAGGCGCGTCCATATCGGCTCCGAATGGACTGTTCGCCGTGGAGTACCAGTCCATCCGGTTGCCGACCTTATCGCGGTAGGCGAGGGCCTCGTCGATGGCGCCCTGGGTGACGATGACGAACTGCGCGTCGTAATGGTCGAGGAACCCGAGGCGCGTGAACTGCGACGTGAACGACGTGCAGCCCCCGCACTGCCACTGCGCACCGGGGTGCCACATGTGGTGGTAGGTGATCAATTGCGACCGGCCCCCGAAGATGTCGACGAGCCGTGCGGGCCCCGCCTGCCCCTCGAGCACGTAGTCGGGAAGCTCCACCATCGGCAGACGCCGCCGCTGCGCGGCGATCGCGTCGAGCTCGCGGGTGGCCGCCTTCTCGCGTACCCGCAGCGCCGCGAGATCGCGTCGCCACTCCTCTTCGCTGACGACGGGCGGGAGAGCAGACGTCACGGTGCTCATGGGTTTCCTTTCCTCGTGGGACGGATGCCGCGGTTCAGCGCACCGCCGAGCGCAGGTCTTCGCCGGCTCCGCCGACGGCCGACGACTCCGTCGCCGGGGCCGGCCGGGCTGCATCGGACGTCTCGTCCGACACAGGAGGCGGCGCCGTGGCGTACGCACGCGACAGGCGCCGGTACGGTGCGGAGAAGAACGCCAGCAGCACGACGACCAGCAGGATGGCGCTCGCGGCCACGAAGACCAGCGCGATGCCCCGGGCCTCACCGGGCCCGAGCAGCCAGCCGAGCGAGGACTGCCCCGCCTCGGAGTTCATGAACGGGATCAGCCAGAACTGCGCGAGCGGCCCCACGATGAACGCCGACACCGGAGCGGCGGCCGACTCGACGCTGGCAGCGAAGCCGAAGACGCGTCCCTGCGTCTCGTAGGGCACGACCCGCTGGATGATCGTCTGCTCCGACGCCTCGGCGATGGGCATGAGGCACATGAAGATCAGGAGCCCCAGGGCGTAGAGCCACCACCATTCGCGGATGGCGAAAGTCATCCCGAGGATCGCGATCGCGACGTTGATGAGCAGGAGCGTGCGCACCGGGTTCTTCCCCAGGCCGAACTTCGCCACGAGGCCGCCGCCGATGATGAACCCGAAGCTGGTTATGCCGAGGATGATGCCCCAGACCTCGACGGAGAAGAGCTCCAGGCCGTAGGGGTCCATGAGCGCCATGAACACCCCGCCGACGAGGTTATTGAAGGTCGTGAACAGGATGAGGGCGAGGAGCCCGGGCACGACGATCACCGCGGGGATGACGCCGCGGAACCCGGTCTGCGGCACGACCCCTTCGACGTGGACGACCCCACGCTCGGGGATCGGCACGAACAGCAGATGGGTGAGTGCCACCGCGGTCGCGGCGATCGCGATGACCACCGTCCAGCCCATGCCGAGAAGGCCGACGGACAGCCCCGAGAAGACACTCGTGACCATGAAGGCGATGCCGTGCACGGCCCCGACCAGACCATTGGCGCGGTCGCGCCGGTCGGAGGGGATCAGCAGGGTCACGGTGGTGGAGAGGGCGATGTTGCGGAGATTCTCGACCACCCCGCCGATCAGGATGACGCCGGCGAACACCCAGAACCACGGCCCACCCCAGTCCACGAGCACGCTCTCGGGGAAGGAGAGGTACAGCGCCCCCGCCAGCAGGTAGGTCACCAGGGTCACGGTGCTCGACAGCAGCATGACCGCCTTCTTCTTCATGCGGTCCACCAGCACCCCGAACACGACGCCGAGGAGGGCGACCAGCAGCATGTACGAGCCGCCGATGATCGAGGTGGCGAGCACCGACCCCGTCTCGAGGTACGCCCAGAAGGTCAGGGCCCACCACAGATAGCTCGACGTGACGTTCGCGACGGCGGTGTTGACGAGCACCTGGTAGAACGCGCGGATGGTCCGCGGGCCCGGGGTGTACGCGGCGGCATCCGTTACCTGCGTGCTCATCGTGCTCATTCCCGTCGTGGTGAAACCGCTCGTCCCGCCTGCTGCGGTAGACTCATGTTCACACCGTGAACATCGGCGGTGGCGCCAATCTACACACCCGGAGCGGAGGAGGCAATGGCCGATGCCGCTCGGACGTATCATCACGGAGACCTCCGACACGCCCTCGTCCAGGAGGGGCTCGCGCGCGCGCGAGACGGCGGTCCGGGCGCCGTCTCGCTCCGCGAGATCACCCGCGCCGTCGGCGTCTCGCCCAACGCGGCCTACCGGCATTTCGCCGACCGCGACCATCTCGTGCGCGCCGTCGCCGGGCAGGCCCAGCGCCTCCTCGCGGACGCGATCGCCGAGCGGGTCGCCGCCGCGCCGTCCGCGCTCGGCCGCGCCGCGGCATCCGTCGAGCGACTCCGCCGCGTCGGCCTGGCCTACATCGCGTTCGCCGTGGATGAGCGCGGCTGGTTCGAAACCGCCTTCTTCACCCAGGACACGCGGGCCAGCGAGGGCATCGTCACGCTCGACGACGAGATCGTCGCGCCCTTCCGGCTGCTGATGGACGTGCTCGACGAGATGGTGCAGGCCGGCGCGCTCGCCCCCGAGCGCCGCGCCCTGGCCGAATGGCCCTGCTGGTCGGCGGTGCACGGCTTCGCCGACATCGCCGTGCACGGGCCGGTGCGCTGGCAGTCGCGCGAGGTCATCGACACTCTGGCGGCGAGCGTCGTGGAAGCGGCCATCGTGGGCGTACGGGGGACGACGGCTCCTGCGTGACGGGACGGAGACTCCCGGACGACGGTGGCTCCCGGATGACCGCGGGACCGCGATCTCACACCGGAGCCGGCGAGCAGTGCCAGCGCGCCTCCTTCCAGCCGCCGGGCGTCCGCTTCCATACGATCGTGGCGATGCAGGGATTCTCGATCACGGAATCGCCGATCTCGACGCGCTGCACGAACCGGACGACGCTGTACCCGAGGTCGCCCGCCTCCTCGCCGTGGTAACCGACAACGCGGGATGACAGCACGGCACCGGCCGTCCGCATGGCGGCGAAGTTCGTGGCCATGTAGGCCTCCCACTCCGCGGTGGAGTCGATGACCACCGACCGCCCCTGGGGGTCGACGTCGACGATGCCGTAATCGTCGTCGACCATCGCCCGAAGGGCCTCCAGATCCAGCGCGTTGACGGCATCGAGCAGTGCCTGGGTCTGCATCCGCAGGGGTTCTGTCGACATGTCGGCTCCTTCGCGTCCCTGGTGGTGACGCTACTCGTCCTCGGGGACGCCGGGGCCACTCGGCCTGCGGCCGCTGGGCGGCGGACGGCTCCCGACCGCGGAGCATAGGTCACTGCCACCCTTGTCGTCACCCCCGTGCTCGCAGAGAGGACGCCGGGGTGTACTCGAGAAACACTGGCGAAAGGAACCCCATGAGCGGAAACATCGACGGCGAGGCCCTTCCCGGGACGGAGGACGTCGGCGAGACAACCCCCGGCATCGCCGACACGACGGTCACGGGTGAGGACGACCTCGCCCAGCTCGAGTTCGAGGGGCGCCTCCCCGACGCCGACACCCTCGCCGCCGACGCGCCCGAAGAGGCCTACCCCGACGAGGTCCTCCAGCCCGAGACGCAGGGCGACGACCCCGTCGCCGCCGAACTCGGCGAGGAGGGGCAGGGCGACCTGGCTCCGGAGGATCTGTAAGCCCGCCGCTCACGCGCACGGAAGTCAAGAGCCCGGATCGGATGCCGCGCCGCGGCCAGAATGGGGACATGATCTCCATTCCCACGGTGACCCTCAACGACGGCGTGTCCTTCCCCCAGATCGGTCTCGGCACCTACAACCTCCGCGGGGCGGACGGATCGGATGCGATCGTCGCCGCCCTCGAGTCCGGCTACCGACTGCTGGATTCGGCGGTCAACTACGAGAACGAGCGTGAGGTGGGCGAGGCGGTTCGGAGGTCATCCGTTCCCCGCGACGAGATCCTGGTGACCTCGAAGATCCCCGGGCGTGAGCACGGCCGCACCGAGGCAGTGCAGAGCATCCGAGACTCGCTCGGCCGGCTCGGCCTCGAACGCATCGACCTGCATCTCATCCACTGGCCGAACCCGAGCGTGGGGAAGTACGTCGACACCTGGCGCGGCATGATCGAGGCGCGGGAGCAGGGCCTCGTCCGCTCGATCGGAGTGTCGAACTTCACCGAGGAGATGCTCACCGAGCTGGTCGAGGCGACAAACGTCGTCCCGGCGGTCAACCAGGTGGAGCTCCACCCGTACTTCCCGCAGACAGCGCTCCGCGCATTCCACGACGAGCTCGGAATCCGCACCGAGAGCTGGAGCCCGCTCGCCCGGCGCAGCGAGCTGCTCAGCGAGCGGGTCATCGTGCAACTCGCCGAGGCGCACGACAGGACTCCGACGCAGATCGTGCTGCGGTGGCATGTCGAGCTCGGCAGCACCGCGATTCCGAAGTCGGCCGACCCCGCGCGCCAGCGCGAGAATGCCGATGTGTTCGGCTTCTCGCTCAGCGCCGACGAGGTCGCCGAGATCAGCGGTCTGGAGCGCGGGCGGCTCTGGGACGGCGACCCCCTCACTCACGAAGAGATGTGAGCCACTCCGCGTAGGTCTGGTCGCCACGGCGAGGCTCGCCGACGGGGAGGCCGCGCCCCTCGCGGAGCGCCTTCATCTGCTTCGTCGGCAGGCTCACGGAGGGGGTCCAAACCCGTTCACCGCGGGTCCCCGCGTAGTCGGCGACCATGCGATCGAGCGCCTCCTCGAGAGGACCGGCGATCTCCTGCGCCCGCCCCCGCGGGGCGCCGACGGCGACGTCGGCGAGGTACGCCCCCACCTCGGTCGCGGCGACCGGTTGCAGGCGGGCCCGCGGCGCGAGGTGGATCGGGCCGAACGCCGCCTGCCGGTAGATCTGCGCGGCGAACTCGTGGAACTGCGTCGAACGCACGATGCTCCACGGCACGCTCCCGGCCGTGACGAGCCGCTCCTGCGCGACCTTCCCGGCGTAGTAGTCGTAGGGCATGCGGTCGATGCCGACGATCGAGAGGGTCACCAGGTGCGAGGTCCCCGCACGCTCGGCCGCGGCGAGGAGGTGCCGGGCGCCCGCTTCGAAGAACGCGACCGACGCTCTGGCCGACAGGGCGGAGAGGTTCGTGGTGTCGATCACCGCAGCGGCGCCGCGGAGCGCGTCATCCAGTCCGTCGCCCGTGGCGACATCCACCCCGTTCGAGCGGCTGAGCGCGACGGCGTCGTGCCCCTTCTCGCGCAGCGCCCGCACAGCGTGCGCGCCCACGGTTCCCGTTCCTCCGACGACGGCGACCAGCATCGGCACCCCTTTCCTCGTGCACAGCTTGCCGCACCCGGTCAGGCTCCGCAGCAGGGGCCTCGGTTAGCGTGGAGGGATGCCCACCCCCTTCGACGCCCTCGACGACTTCATCGCCCTTCCCCGCGTGGAGGGTCTGGCGCTCTCACCCGACGGCACCACTGTCGTGCTCACGGTGGCGGCGCTGAAGAAGGATGCCACGGGCTACGAGCGCTCACTGTGGGCGGTGCCCGCCCGGGGCGAGGGCGCGCCTCGACGGCTCACCCGGTCGGCGAAGGGCGAGAGCGGTGCAGCGTTCACCCCGGAAGGCGACATCCTGTTCGTCTCGACGCGCGATGACATCGAATCGGATGTCGACGACGAACCCGGCCAGCTCTGGCTGCTCCCGGCGCGCGGGGGCGAGGCCCGCCCGGTGACCCGGCTCGCCGGGGGCGTGAGCGGCATCGCCGCGACGGCGGAGCAGACCGCACGCGTCGTCGTCTCGGCGCCGCTGCTCCGCTCGTCCGACTCGATCGAGGATGACGCGGCGCGCCGCGCCGAGCGCTCCACGAAGAAGGTCTCGGCGATCCTCCACGACACCTACCCGGTGCGGTTCTGGGACCACGACCTCGGCCCCGCCGAGCCCCACCTCCTCGGCATCGACCTCGCGGGGCTCGCCGACACACTCGCGGCCGCCGTGGAGGACACCGCCGCCGAAGAGGCCGAAGCCGTCGCTGAGCACATCGGGTCCGCTGCCCCGGCGCCCACCCCGTACCCGGCGACCCTGCCGCGGCCGACCGATCTGATGCCCACTCCCGGCCGCGCCCTGCGGCATGCCTCGACGGCGCTGAGCCCCGACGGCGCCAGCCTCGTCGTCTCGCTCGACCGCGCCGAACCGCGCGGCGGCCGCCGCATCCTCGTTCGGATCGACACCGCCACCGGAGAGACCGCGGTGCTTCGCGACGAGCCCGGATTCGACATCGAGATGCCCGCGATCAGCCACGACGGCACGCGGATCGCCTACCTCCGCACCGCGGTGCGCACTCCCTCTGGCCCGACGCCCGAGGAGCTGTGGATTTCGCGGCTCGACGGTTCGGAGGCCCGACGCGTCGCCGCCGACTGGGACCGCTGGCCGTCGTCGATCGCCTTCGCCGCGATGGACGACGCGCTGATCGTCACCGCGGACGACGACGGGCGGGGGCCGGTCTTCCGCGTACCTCTGGACGGCGGAGAGGTGACGCCGATCGTGTCGGACGATTTCACCTATTCCCACGTGGTGGTCGATCGCGCAGGAGGCGGGTTCGTGGCGCTGCGATCGTCGTGGCTCGTCCCGCCCCACCCCGTCCGGGTCGACGCGACGGGTGCGGTGACGCCGCTTGCCACACCCGCCCCGGCGCCCGCGGCTCCGGGCCGGATCACCGAGGTCGAGACGACCGCCGAGGACGGCGCGCGGATCCGCGCGTGGCTGGTCCTCCCCGAGGGTGCGTCAGCCGACGCGCCGGCCCCGCTGCTGCTGTGGATCCACGGCGGGCCGCTGAACAGCTGGAACGCGTGGAGCTGGCGGTGGGCGCCGCTGCTGGCCGCCGCACGCGGGTACGCCGTGCTGCTTCCCGACCCGGCACTGTCCACCGGCTACGGGCTGGATTTCATCGCCCGAGGCTGGAACAGCTGGGGCGGGAAGCCCTACACCGACCTCCTCGCGATCACCGACGCCGTCGTCGCGCGCGACGACATCGACGAGACCCGCACCGCCGCGATGGGCGGCTCGTTCGGCGGTTACATGGCCAACTGGGTCGCCGGCCACACCGACCGGTTCCGCGCGATCGTGACCCACGCGAGCCTCTGGGCGCTCGACCAGTTCGCGGGCACGACCGACAGCTCCGACTACTGGCAGCGCATCTTCACGTCGGAGGCGATGTTTGAGCACTCACCGCACCGCTTCGTCGCCGACATCCTCACTCCCGTCCTCGTCGTGCACGGAGACCGCGACTACCGGGTGCCGATCGGCGAGGGGCTGCGCCTCTGGTCGGATCTCGCCGAGCACCACGCCGACGCCGAGGGACGGATGCCGCACCGCTTCCTGTACTTCCCGGACGAGAATCACTGGATCCTGAAGCCCCAGCACGCCGTGGTCTGGTACGAGACGGTCTTCGCATTCCTCGCCGAGCACGTGCTCGGCGAGGAGGCGGCGCCACCGGCGGTCCTGGGCTGACCGCGAAGAACGCGTCGTGAGCGACGGTGCTCTCTCAAATCGGTCGCTCTCTCCAACCGGGCGCCTTCTTCAATCGGGCGTCCTCTTCAATCGGGCGCCGTCGACAGTCGCGCGCGGACTACAGCCGGGCGCCGTCGTCGTCGGGATCGTTCAGCCCGACCTTCTGACCGCGCCACGACTCGTACGCGATGAGCCAGCCGATCGAGACGGCGGCGGCGACGACGAGCCCAAGTCCCACCGACCCCCAGATCAGTCCGAACAGCGCGCCCCCGCCGAAGATGAGGACGCTGCCGATCACCCAGTTGGTGCGGCCGCGGGGCCAGCCGGTGCGAGAAGCCATGCGCTCAGCCTACGACTGCGCCCCGCATCCAGCGGGCTGTCGAGAGGCCGTTCCGATCACTCTTCGTCGGGCCCCCACGAGAGCATCCAGTCGATGCCGAACCGATCGGTGAGCATCCCGAACCGACCGCCCCACGGCGGCGCCTCGAATGGCGCCGTCACGGAGCCGCCCTCGGCGAGGGCGTCCCAGTACCCCTGCAGCTGCGCCTCGTTGCTGCCGCTCACCGAGACGGCGATCCCCGCGGGCTCGCGGTAGGGCATGCTGCTCGGGGTGTCGGAGGCCATGAGGACCAGACCATCCGGGGTTCGCAGCTGTGCGTGCATGACGAGATCGGCGTCGGCCGGGTCTTGCACCATCCCCTCCCACTGACCGAAGGTGTCGATCGACAGATCGCCGCCGAACACGCGGTGGTAGAACTCGATCGCCTCCCGCGCGTTGCCACGGAACTGCAGGTACGGGTTGAGTGTGGTCATCGCTGATCCTCCGTAGGGTTCGCGGCCCCAGACCCCCCGGAGCCGCCCGATGCCAGTGTGCCCATGCCCTCCGACATCGCGCTCTCAGCGGTCGCGGTGATCCTCGGGATGCACCCGCGGCCCGCGGCGCTGCTCGTGCACTCCGCTCAGGCCGATCAGACGGATGACTCGTTGACGATGGCCGGTCCAGGGGGCGAGGAGCTCCAGCATCCCGTCGTCGTCGGTGCGCGCGCCGGTGAGGGCGAACCCGACCTCGTGCGCCACGTGGTAATCGCCCACGCTGACGGCGTCGGGGTCGCCGAAGGCGCGGATCCTCGTCTCCGCCGCGGTCCACACCCCCACCCCGGGCAGGCTCGTCAGCACGCGGTCGCGCTCATCGCCCGTCGGAGCGGCATGGGTGGCCCGTTCGATGCGGGTACCCCGTTGCGCGGCGGCGACGAGGGTGCGGGCCTGTGGCGGTTCGAGACCCGCACGGTGCCACGCCCAGGACGGAACGTGGCGCCAGCCGTCGACCGAGGGAGGTGCGTGCATCGGCACGGGCGTCGGCCCGGGCGCGCGCTCGCCGAATCCGCGGACGATCCGCCGCCAGGCGGCGAACGCCTGCTTGCCGGTGACCTTCTGCTCGATGATCGCGCCGGCGAGCGCATCGAAGACGAGGTCGGTGCGGCCGAGCCGGAGCCCGGGATTGCGGCGATGGGTCTCGGCGACGAGGGGATGCAGCGACGCGTCGAACCCCTCGAGGTCGTCGTCCCGCCCGCACAGTGCCGGAAGCTGCGAGATCGCCCAGTCGGCTCCCGGCCCCCACGCGGCCCCGCGCACCGCTCCGCCGGCGGCCTGGCGAAGCGCGACCGTCGCCACCCCCTCGGGCGTGCGGCACGCCCGCCAGAGCACGTGCCCGGCGTCGAGGTGGGTCGGGTCTCCGGCGCCCCGGCGCTGGAACAGCAGCACTCGCCGGAGGTCGAGCGGATGTCGCGGACGGTACTCGGTCTCGATCGGCGGACCACTCGGCGCACCGCCCGGTGACGCTCGCCGGGCGGGCGGGAATCGCTCGCCGGAACGCCGCGGAAGCCGGGGCGGAACAGGCGAGGTCACCCCTTCACGGTACGCGCGTCCACCGACATCCTGCCCCGTGTCCGAGAGGGGTCCGGCGTCGCTTATGCTCGCCGAGGAAAGGAAGGTGTCAGTGATCACTCCCCTCGTCCCCGCAGTGAGAATCGTCATCCCCTGGCGTCCGGCGCCGTCGCGTCTGGACGCCTTCGACCGCGTCGTGGCCTGGTATCAGCAGAACCTCCCCGGCGTGCCGATCCTGACGGTCGACACCGGCGATGATCCGTTCGTGCTCGCCGCCTGCCGCAACGCGGCGATGCGCGACGCCGCGGACGACGAGGTCGTGGTCGTCGGTGACGCCGACACGATCCCCGAGCGCGAGCCCCTGCTCGCCGCGATCCGTGCGGCGGCGACGAGCGATCTGGTGCACCTGCCCTACGACGAGTACCGCTGGCTCGGCCGCACCGGGTCCGCCGACTATGCCGCCGGGGTGCCCCTCGAGCGCTGCGTCGTCGAGCAGTTCGTCGACGGCGCCTGCTCGGGCATCTACGTCGCGACGCCCCGCACCTGGGCTGCCCACGGGGGGCAGGACGAGGGCTTCCGCGGTTGGGGATTCGAGGATGCCGCGTGGTACCTCGCCCACCTGACGCTCCTGGGTGCGCCCCCGCGCCGCCACCGCGGGCGGGTCTACGCCCTTCACCACATCGGAGAGGTGCGCGCCGGCACCGCGTACGACGCCAACGCGGCGCGGATGGAGCGGTACCGCGCGGCCGCGGACGATCCGGAGCGAATGGCCGCGCTCGTCTTCGGCTACGAGGATCTGGATGCCGCGGTGCTCGCGGAGCTGGGCGGGGAACCCGACGCCGTGCCTGACGCCGTCAGCTGAGCACCGCGCCGTCAGCTGAGCACCGCGCCGTCAGCTGAACACCGCGCCGTCAGCTGAACACCGCGTCGTCCGCTGAACACCGCGCCGTCAGCTGAGCACCGCGCCGTCAGCTGACTCCGCGGGCCTCTCGCGCGAGCGTCTCGTACGCGATCCGCGGTCCCGGGTGCTCGCGCTGCTCCTCCGCGATCCGGCGAAGCATCGCGCGGCCGGCGAACGCCGGATCGGCGACCTCGCGGAGCGCCTGCGCGAGCGCCTCGACATCGGCGGCGTTCGGGTCGAGCGCGCGACCCGTCCCGGTGCGTTCGATGGCGGCCGCCGCGGCGAACTGGTCGGTCGAGAAGGGGAGGACGACGAGCGGCACGCCCTGCCCGACCGCCTCGGTGACGGAGTTGTTGCCGCCGTGGGTGACCGCTGCCGCGGCCGCGCCCAGCAGACGCACCTGGGGGAGGTAGTCCGCGACGAGCCACCCCTCCGGCACCTCTCCGAGAGCTGAACGCGGCGTGGTGCCGGTGGCGATCGCGGCTCGAAGACCCGCTCTGCGAAGCGCCTCAGCGGTGCGTGCGAGCACGTCGTCGCGCACCGAGAGGAAGCTGCCGAGGCTGACGTAGACGAACGGCTCGTCGCGCGCCAGCCACGCGTCGACCTCGGCGGCGGCCGGCTCCTCGCGAGGTGTCGACCCCAGGAAACGATGAGCCGGCAGCATCCGTCCATCGCCTGCGGCGAGCTCGGCGGGGTAGTTGAACAGCACGGTGTCGCCGTGCACCATGAACGCGTCGTCGACCGCTCCGGCGGCCGGGTCCAGCGTCTCGGCGGTGGTGTTCCACTGGTCGGTGAAGCGGCGCGCGACTTCGTCGCACAGGCCTCGCAGGTCGGCGAGTTCCGCGGGGTCGGGCTGCAGGGCCGTCGGCCACGCCGGCGGGTAGCCGTACACCTCGCCCGGTACCGGCAGCGCGCTCGGGTGGCCGAGGACGACATCGCCGTGAGCGACGCCCGCGGTGTGGAGCGCCAGCCGGGCGCTGAAGGCGAGGTGGTCGACGAGGATCGCGTCGGGTGCCACCGCATCGATGACGGCCAGGGTCGCGCGGGCACGTTCGACCGGCTGCCACATCAGGTCGGTCAGCCGTTCGCGCGCTTGATAGGCGAGGGTCGGCACCATGCCCCGACGGGTGGCGGCGAAGAATCCCTCCAGCGACGCCGCCTCGGCGGCATCCTGCTCCGACGAGCGGATGACGCGGGCATTGGCCCCGCGCCCGAGCGGGAGGTCGACGCGACGGTAGCCGAACTCCGCCACGATCGGGTCGGTCGCGGGACCCGTGGCCACCACGACCTCGTCGCCCGCGTCTCGCCAGGCCGTCGCCAGCGCCGCGAGCGGAAGCAGGTGCGAGGCGTAGTCGGGGCTGATGACGAGGAGCGTCACGTCAGCAGTTCCGCCGTGCGGCGCAGCTCCGCCTCGTGCCGGGTGACGTTCAGGTACATCGGCGTGAGGGTCGCCGCCATCCCCTGGATCGTGAAGCGCTCGGCCACGAGGGTGCGGGAGCGCTCGGCGCGACGCGGGTCGCCGTCGGCGGCGGCGTCGAGCGCCCGGCCGATCGCGGCGACCAGCGCCGCCGGGTCGGCGGTGTCGGTGAGGAACCCGGTGTCTCCGTCGTTCACGTAGGTCGCGGGTCCGCCGCTGTCGGGGGCGACGACGACGAGGCCCGTGGCCATCGCTTCGAGGATCGCCAGGCCGAACTCCTCCTTGACGCTCGCGCAGACGTAGGCGCCGCCCGGGGCGATGGTGCCCGGAATACCGAACCGGGCCGCGGCGAGCCAGGCGGCGGCGATGTCGTTCGAGCGATGGCCCGCGATGATCAGACCGCGCTCTGCGCGCTCGGCGGCCGGGACCGCGCCATCGATGAGATCCAGCTGCTGACGCTCATCGCTCGACGGATCGGCGAGGTCGCCGCCCACGACGAGGAGGTTCGCGCGGGCGGAGAGATCGCTTCCGGCCCAGGCCTCGACGAGCGCCGCCATCCCCTTGATGCGGTGCATCCGGCCCACCGTGATGAGCAGAGGCAGATCCCGACGCGCGGGGGAGAGGCCGGCGACCAGGCCCGCGAGCTCGGCGAAGGCGCCCTCGGGGGGAGTGCCGGCGGCGACGGCGACCGCGCGACTGAGGGCGTCATCGACGATCGCGAGGTCCACGCCCTCGGCGACGACGGTGTGGCGCTCGGGATGGGAGGTCAGGTCGATGCCGATGAGCGCACGCATGTCGCGCTCGAGCTCGGGCCGGGGGAAGAACACCGAGTGCGCGGCCGATGCGGCAAGGCTCTGGACGAGATGGCTGCGGAACCAGAAGTGCTCGGTGCAATCGACCTCGCCGAAGTCTTCGCGCGAGAGGCGTCCCGACCGCTCGAGCGAGGCGATCACACTGTGCGGATCGGGGGCGACGGTGAACACCGTCGGGATGCCGAGCTCGCGCGCCACATCGGCGGCGGCAAGGCTGCCGACATCCGCCATCCGAAGGTGCAGCACGTCGATGCGTCCGGCGGCCCGCAGCAGGCGACGGATGCCACGGCGCACCGTCACCCGCAGGTGCCAGGCGGTCGCCGACGAGGCCGGGATGCTCGTCAGGGGGACGTGTCCGTAGAGGTGGCCGCGCTCGCCGCCGGCCATCTGCAGGAGGTCGGGCCCCGCCTGGGCGACGGTGCCGCGCGAGAGGGTGAGCACGCGGTCGACGACCGAGCCGTCGGCGACGAGGGCGTCGCCCAGGCGTACCAGCAGGGTCGCGATGCCGCCGTTGTCTCCCGCGCCGGAGGCGGACAGGGCGGGATCGATGTCGGCGTGGAGGAACAGCTGCGCGACGGTCAGCCCGCCGTCGCCGCCGGCGTCGTCGGCCGAGGTGCGGGTGCGCGGCGGATCCGCGTCGATGAGCGCGAGACGCGCGAGGTCGCCGATGAGCCCGCCCTCTGCGACGAGGTCTTCGAGGTGAGCGATGACCTCGGCGTCGGCACGCTGGCCGAGTGCGGCGATCGCCGCCTCACGGACGGTCGCGGGGGCCGAGGTGTCGCCGGCGAGGGTGCACAGCGGCGCGGTGGTGAGCGGATGCCTCACGAGGCCGAGCGTCTCGGTCAGACGTATGCGCGCGTCGTTGCCGACTTCTCCGGTCGTCGCGCTCAGCAGCGCCACGGCGAGGAGCTCGCCGCTGCCGGCCGACCACTTCTCCAGCGTGTGCTGCGCGAGCATGCCGGTGAATCCGCCGGAGATGACCTGCGAGATGAGGGGTGCGATGGCGGACGCGCGGGCGGGACGGCGACCGAGCGCCCAGGCGGCGTGCTCGACGATGAAGGGCCGATCGTCGTCGAGGAGGGTGACCAGCAGCGCACCGGCGGCTTCGTCGTTCATCTCGGCGAGGGCGTGCACGGCCGCGATCGCGGCGATGTCGTCGGAGCCGACGAGAGCGGCGGAGAGCACCCGGAGGGTGCGCACGCCGGGGTCGCGCCCGGCCTCGAACGCGACGTCGTCGGCGGCCTGGAGGGCTTGCACGATCGTGGGTGCTTCGGTGATGCGGTCCATCGCCGTCTGGATGCCCATCGCTGCCTCCGAAGCGGGTGCCGCCCGATCGGCGATCGGACGAGGTGCGGCGACCCGTTCGGAAGTCTACGGTTGTCCGGGTGCCGGTGGACCGGCTTGACGTGAAGGGACCGTGTGTGAACGTACTGACCATCGGCGACATCGGGGTGCTCGCGGGCATCATCCACATCGGTGACGAGGCGATGTTCGAGGCCGCGGCCGACGAGCTGTCCGCTCGGGGTGGGCAGGTGGTCGGGGTCTCCTCCGCTCCCCAGGAGTCGGCGGCCCGGTACGGCCTCGGCACCGTCGATCGCCTCGGTTTCATCGGGCTCGAGCGTGCGGTGGCGCGCGAGCGCGCGGCGCACCTGTGCGCGGCAGCGGCCGGCGATGCGGAGCTCGCCGCCGGAGACCCCGCGCGCGGTGCGCTCGAAGCGCTGGACGAGGCGTCGGGAGTGCTCATCGCCGGTGGCGGCAACCTCGCCTCGCGATGGCCGGTGCACGTGTACGAGCGCACGACCCTTGCGGCGATGGCCCGCGCGCGCGGGATCCCCGTGGTGGTGAGCGGGCAGACGTTCGGGCCCGACCTCGACCCCGAGGATGCAGACCGCGTCGCCGCCATGACCCGCGACGCGGCGTGGACGGGCGTGCGCGAGCACGACTCGGCCGCACTCGCCCGCTCGTGGGGGGCGCGGGTCCACGCCGGGGTCGACGACGCCTCGTTCCTTCACAGCAGCCAGGCGGCCCCGGCTGAGCCGTACGTTCTCGTGAGCCTGTCCGGGTGGTTCGCTGGACGGCACGCCGACGACGTCGAGGCCGGGATCGCGCGGGTGCTCGACGAGGCGTCCGACGCTGTGGGCCCGGTCGTCTTCCACGCCCACTTCGGGCCGGTGGCGGCAGGTGCCGAGCCCGCGGGTGATGCCGCCCTCCACGAACGGGTGCGGGAGCGGATGACGCGAGGGAGTCGCGTCCTGCCGAGCGGTGACTCCCGGGGTGCGGCGGCGCTCGCGCGCCAGGCTCAACTGCTCGTCACGAGCCGGTACCACCCCGCGGTCTTCGCCGCACCGGCGGGGGTGCCGATCCTGGGCCTCGCCGCCGACGACTACACACGGATCAAGCTGCGTGGCGCACTCGGCCACTGGGGTCAGACGGGCGTCGTCGATCTCGATGACCTGGCCGGCGCCCCCGAACGCCTGCGTGATCTCCACGCCCGGCGGACGGCGATCGCCGAAGATGCCGCAGCGCGCGTCGATGCGCACCGCGTCGACGCGGCACGGTGGTGGGACACGGTCGCCGAGGGCCTGGGGTGAGGTCTCCCGGCCGTACCGGGATCAGAAGCGGTCGGGCGAGGGCGTGCCGTGGCCGAAGCGGATGACGACGTCGGCGTGCCGGTCGAAGCGGTAGCCGACACCGCGCACCGTGCGGACGATGTCCTCGTAGCGGCCGAGCTTGGCGCGCAGGCGCCGGACGTGCACATCGATGGTGCGCTCGCCCGGGGCATCCTGCTCCTCGGCGTGCCAGAGCGAGGAGACCAGCTCGGTGCGCTCGATCGTGCGGCCCTCGCGGAGGACGAGGTACTGCAGCAGCTCGAACTCCTTGAAGGTCAGCGCCGCCGAATCGCCGTCTATGACGACGCGCTTGCGCGAGATGTCGACGACGACACCGCGGGCGGTGTCGTCGTCCTCTTCGGGCTCTTCGGGCTTGGTGCGGGCGACGGCCGCCGGCTCCTGAAGGGCGAGGCGCACGACGTCGACGTCGCGGCCGCCGGCGCCGACGGGGGCGAGTGCCACGGTGGCGTAGGTCTCGGCGTCGGGGGCGAGTTCGGCAAGGGTGCGGCGGAGGGCCTCGACGAGGACGGGAAGGCTGACGCCCGAGGCCTGCGCCTTCGCCTCGTCGAACCCGACGTAGAGGGCGAAGCCGCGCGGCGCGGTTCCGGGGGGCAGGTGCCGCTGCGGGGCGGGCGCAGCGGTCGGAGCGGCGGCGGGTGTCACGGCCGACGCGGTTGCGGCGGGAGCGGCGTCCGCGATGCGCGGGACGGCGCGGAGGTGACGGGCGGGAGCGGGACGGTCGAGAAGAGCGGTGGTCGACATGATGATGTTCCTCGAGGGAGCGGAACCCGTGTGGTCGAGCGGGTTCGGGAAGTGCTGCGAAAGCGGCCGAAGGGGCCTGACTCGAGGCATCCGCTGCGCGTCGGTACGCGAGGAAAGGCGGAGTCTCGGGGGACGTGTCGCGCGTCGCCTGCGCGGGTAAGCGGAGCGGCGACGCTGATGTCCGGCGGGGTTACCGAGTCAGCGGCACATTCGACAACACATGACAACGCGGCCGGCCACCATCATGCCGGCAGTCCCGTTCGCCTCCCAGGCGGACAGAGAGCGTGCGTCGTCAGTCATGGGCTGATTATGACCGACGGTCCCCGCCCTTGGCAAATTCTTCCCGCTCAGCCCCACTCCGGCCGCGCACAACGGCGGGCCTCGCCGTCGACACGCCGACCCTCGGCGGACGTGGCCGGCGTGTCATCCCGCATTCCCGCGGTTGCGCGCACCGGAGACGGATGTCGGAGGGAGGGGCGGCGGCAGGAGGGATGCCGCGCCGCGGCGCCGTGCCGATTTGTTGCGAGTTGCACCAAAACCCTTGCGCTCCGAGAAGGGTCGTGCGACCATCGTCGAAACGCTTCCGCGAAGCGCTTCGACCACGCGCAGAACCATCCCCTCACACGACGACGGAGTCCCCATGGCGAAGATCGATGAGGTGGCCAAGGCCGCCGGTGTCTCGATCAGCACCGTGTCGTACGCCCTGAGCGGCAAGCGGCCGGTCTCGGCCGACACGCGCCGGCGCATCGAAGAGGCCGTGGAGCGCCTGGGGTACAGCCCCAACGCCGGTGCGCGCATGCTCGCCGGTCGCCGTACGCGCATCTTCGCCCTCACCGAACCGCTGCGGAAGGACACCCACGCGCCGACCCACATGGCGTTCGTGCTCGCCACGGCGGTGGCCGCGCGCCGCAACGACTACGACGTGCTGCTGCTCACCGACGAGGACGCGCAGGCCGGGATGCGACGGGTCGCCTCGAATCGCCTCGTCGACGCGATCCTCGTTCTCGATGTCGCCCCCGAGGATCCCCGGGTCGCGCTCGCGCGCGAGATCGACACCCCGACCGTCTTCATCGGCGTTCCGAACGACAACGACGGTCTCGTCTGCGTCGACCTCGACTTCGAGGCGGCCACGCGCGAGGCGGTGGGACGGATGGCGCGGGCCGGCCATGCCCGTATCGGGCTCGTCGGACAACCCGAGGTCTCGTACTCCCGGTCGAACTTCCCCCCTCGGGTGCGGGAGGAGTTCTTCGCGGCGGCGAGCATGTTCGCCGTCACGGCCGACTTCCGCGCGACCGGTCACGAGCACGCCACCGATGCGGGCGTGCGGGCGGCGACGGGTGAACTCCTCGACGCCGGCGCCACCGCCCTCCTGCTGCACTGCCCCGAGGAGTCGCATCGTGCGGTCCTCGCCGAGCTCGCCGACCGCCGTCTGCGCGTCCCCGACGACATCTCGGTCATCTCGGTCGCGCCGACCTTCGACACTTCCGCGCTCCCGCGTCCCCTCGACGCGCTGCCGCTCGTCCCGCAGGCCTCGTGCGACCTCGCCGTCGACCTCGCCCTGACGTTCTTCGACGGGGACCGCCCGGCCCCCGGCATCCGCCTGATTCCACCCGCCTATCTCGACCACGGCTCGCTCGCGCGGGTTCCCGACGCCCCGTCGGCGGCCGTGGCCGCTTCCGCCGTCGCCTGACCTCGGAGCCTCCCGCCCTATCCACTCGCGCATCATCGAAGCGCTTCGACACCACACATCGCACCACCTGCACACGCGAAAACCGACCGACGAAGGTCACCGAGAAAGGAGTGCCACCGATGGCACGCATCACACGCAAGACGACCGCGCGGGCGGCCACGGCCGCGGGAGCCCTCGCGGCCACCGCGCTCGTCCTCTCCGCCTGCGCCGGCGGCTCGGGGAGCGAATCCGACGACACCCTCACCCTCTGGCACTACGAGGGCGAGAACAGCGCGATGGGGATCGCCTGGGACCAGGCGATCCGCATCTTCGAGGAAGAGACCGGCGCCACGGTCGAGTTCGAGGAGCGCAGCTTCGAGCAGATCCGCTCCACGGCGAGCCAGGTGCTCAACTCCGACGAGGCGCCCGACCTCATGGAGTTCAACAAGGGCAACGCCACGGCCGGGTTCCTGGCCAGCCAGGGACTCATCACCGACATCACCGAGGCGGTCGAGGAGTACGGCTGGGACGATCAGCTCGCCCCGGCGCTGCAGACCACGGCGCGCTACAGCGACGAGGGCGTGATGGGCTCGGGCGCCTGGTACGGGGTGCCCAACTACGGCGAGTTCGTCACGGTCTACTACAACAAGGATGCCTTCGCCGAGGCGGGCCTCGAGGTGCCGACGACCTACGACGAGTTCATCGCGGTCCTCGACGCGTTCGTCGCCCAGGGCGTCACCCCGCTCGCCGAGGGCGGGTTGGAGTACCCGCTCGGGCAGCTCTGGTACCAGCTCGCGCTCAGCCAGGCCGACCGGCAGTGGGTCAACGACTATCAGCTGTACGAGAACCCGGTCGACTGGAGCGGCGAGGAGATCACCTACGCCACCGAGACGCTCAAGGAGTACCTCGACGCGGGCTACTTCTCGCCCGACGTGACCGGCATCGCGGCCGAGGACGCGGGGCTGTCGTTCATCAACGGCACCTCTCCGATCTTCGTCTCGGGCAGCTGGTGGTACGGACGGTTCGTCGACGAGATCGCCGACTTCGAGTTCGGCGTCTTCCCCTTCCCCGACAGCGATCTGAGCCTCGGCTCGTCGGGCAACATCTGGGTCGTGCCCGAGCGCGCGGCCAACAAGGAGCTCGCCTACGAGTTCATCGACATCACGATGCGCCCCGAGGTGCAGGCGCTCATCGGCAACAACGGCGGGCTCCCCGTCGCCGCCGACGAGGCCGACATCACCGACGAGAAGAGCCTCGAACTGATCCAGGCCTTCAACGCCGTCAACGAGGCCGACGGGCTGTCGTTCTACCCCGACTGGCCGACGCCGACCTTCTACGACGCCCTCGTCGCCGAGCTCCAGGAGCTCGTCAACGGCACGAAGACGCCGGCCGAAGTCCAGCAGTCGCTCGGCGAGGAGTACGACTCCTACGTGGCGGACTTCCGCTGATCGAACCAGCCGGGGCGCCGTCTGCCACACGGCGGCGCCCCGGCTCCCACCCCGGCACGTCAGGAGTCCCCGCGATGTCCGCAGTCCCCTTCGTCCGCGCCCCGCGGGCAAAGCTCCCTCCCGAGGAGCCCCTGATCCCGCAGCGGCGGGGCGGCACCGCCGGCTACTGGCTCTACCTCATCCCGGGGCTGGTGCTGGTCACCGTCATCGTCGTCGTGCCGCTGGTGTGGAACATCTACCTCAGCTTCACCGACTGGCGCGGCATCCGTCCCCCGGAGTTCATCGGCTTCGAGAACTGGATCGAGCTGTTCGGCGACGCGACCTTCTGGACGTCCTTCGTGAACAGCGTCTGGATGATCGTGGCGATGGTCATCTTCCCGACCCTCATCGGGCTCGTGCTCGCCGCGCTTCTGTTCGACGTCATCGGCCGGAAGTACGGCGGGCGTCTGGCGAGCTTCCTCCGGGCCACCTATTACCTGCCGCAGATCCTCCCCGCGGCGATCGCCGGCATCGTGATCGGCTGGATCCTCCGCCCTCAGGACGGCGCGCTGAACACCATCCTCGAGAGCATCGGCCTTGGCTTTCTCGCCCAGAACTGGCTCGGTTCGCCCGAGACAGCGCTCGGCAGCATCATGGTGGTGCTCGTCTGGGTCCAGATCGGCTACCCCGTCGTGGTCTTCATGGCGGCCCTCCAGCGGGTGGACCCCGAGCTCTACGAGGCCGCCGAACTCGACGGCGCCAACTGGTTCCAGCGGTTCCAGGCGATCACCGTCAGCATCATCCGGCCCGAGATCTACGTCGTCACCCTCACCTGCACGATCGCGGCGCTGAAGGTCTTCGGCCCCGTGTACGTGCTGACCCGCGGCGGCCCGGGCGACTCGACGATCGTGCCCGCGTACTACGCCTACAGCGAGTTCTTCCAGTCGCAGCAGGTCGGCTACGGCGCCACCATCGCCACCGCGCTGACGGTCGTGATCGCCGTCGTGTCGATCCTCTTCATCCGCGCGCAGAACGCCGCGGAACGCAAAGAAAGGGCGGGACTGTGATGGCCACGACCCTCGCCGTGACGACGGCCCCGAAGACAGGGCGCCGGCCCGGCCGCGCTCCGAAACCGCGCGGCGGCATGACGCGCAAGACCGGCGTCGACTGGCTGATGCTCGCCTTCGCGATCGTCGCCGCGATCCTCATCGCCGCGCCGTTCTACCTGATCCTCATCAACTCGTTCAAATCGCCCGCCGACTACTCCACGGGTGGTCCGCTCGCGCTTCCCTCCGCCATCTACCTCGACGGGATCGCGGCCTTCTGGGAGCGGGTCAACTTCCCCCAGAAGGTCTGGAACTCGGTGTTCATCTCCGGCACCGTCGCGATCCTCGCCGTGCTGATCTCGGTGCTGAACGCGTTCGCGATCGGGATCGGGCGCATTCGCGGACGCTCCTGGATCGTGCTGCTGTTCCTGCTGGCGAACCTGCTCCCGCAGGAGGCGCTGCTCTACCCGCTCTACTACATGTTCCGAGAGGTCGGGCTGTACAACAACGTGTGGTCGGTGATCATCGTCTTCACCGTCATCCAGGCGGCCTTCGGCACCTACCTGCTCTCAGCGGTGTACGGCACCTTCCCGAAGGAGGTGCTCGAGGCCGCGGCCATCGACGGGGCCACGCGGTGGCAGATCCTGTGGCGGGTCATCTTCCCGATCAGCCGTCCGACGCTGTCGGTGCTGCTGATCTTCTTCTTCATCTGGACCTGGAACGAGTTCCTCATCCCGCTCACCTTCCTCGTCTCCAACGAGAACCAGACGGTGCCGGTCGCCATCAGCCTCCTCCAGGGGGAGCGGCTGATGGATGTCACGACGACGAGCGCCTCGGCCCTCCTCGGCCTCATCCCCACCCTCCTCTTCTTCCTCATCTTCCAGCGCACCCTCACCCGGGGCATCACGGCAGGAGCAGTCAAGTAATGAAGTTCACCGACGGGTTCTGGCAGCTGCGCCCCGGCGTCACCGCGCTCTACGCTTCCGAGGCGTACGACATCCGGCAGAAGGATGACGGTGTCGACGGCGCCGCACTCGAGATCACCGCGCCCACCCAGGTGATCGCCCGCCGGGGCGACGTGCTGAACCGCACCACCCTCACCACGACCATCTCTTCGCCGATCGAGGGTGTCATCCGGGTGCGGATCGCCCACCACGTCGGCGGCCGGTGGCACGGCGGGTTCGCGCTGCCGGGCGCGGGCGAGCGAGGCAGCGGTGCGGGAGTCGCCGACGCCGGCGCCGGCACGCTGGCCAGCGGTGCACTCACTGCCCGGATCGCGCCGGGCGCCCCGTGGGCGCTGTCGTTCGAGGTCGACGGCGTGCGGGTGACCGGCAGCGGCCACAAGGCGCAGGGGTTCGTGCGCCTGGGTGCCGAGGCCGCGGTCGAGCACGGCATCGTCGGGAACGCCCGCGCCGAGACCGGTGTGCCACCCGAGCGGGTCTTCGTCCACGAGCAGCTCGACCTGGGCGTCGGGGAGACCATTTACGGCCTCGGCGAGCGCTTCGGGCCGCTGGTGAAGAACGGGCAGACGATCGACATCTGGAACGCCGACGGCGGCACCTCGAGCGAGCAGGCCTACAAGAACGTGCCGTTCTACCTCTCCTCGCGCGGGTACGGGCTGCTCGTCAACGATCCCGGGCACGTGTCGTTCGAAGTCGGGTCCGAGGCCGTCGAGCGGGTGCAGTTCAGCGTGCCCGGTGAGGTGCTGGAGTACTTCGTCTTCGCCGGCCCGACACCGAAGGACGTGCTGACCCGGTACACCGCGCTGACCGGCCGCGCTCCCGTCGTGCCCGCGTGGTCGTACGGCCCGTGGCTGTCGACGTCGTTCACGACCGACTACGACGAGAAGACCGTCACCTCGTTCATCGAGGGGATGGCCGAGCGCGACATCCCGCTGTCGGTGTTCCACTTCGACTGCTTCTGGATGCGCGAGTTCAACTGGTGCGACTTCGAGTGGGACCCCCGGGTCTTCCCCGATCCGGACGGCATGCTGCGTCGCCTTCACGACCGCGGGCTGAAGGTCTCGGTGTGGATCAACCCCTACATCGCGCAGCGCTCGCCGTTGTTCGCCGACGCCGCCGCCGCGGACTACCTCGTGCAGCGCGGCGACGGGTCGGTGTGGCAGTGGGACCTCTGGCAGGCCGGGATGGGGCTGGTCGACTTCACCAATCCCGCCGCGGTGCGCTGGTACCAGGACAAGCTCCGTGCGCTCCTCGCGCAGGGCGTCGACTGCTTCAAGACCGACTTCGGCGAGCGGATCCCCACCGACGTCGTGTGGCACGACGGCTCCGACCCCGCCCGCATGCACAACCTCTATGCGCAGCTGTACAACCGCGCCGTCCACGACGTGCTCGTCGCCGAGCGCGGCGAGGGCGACGCGGTGCTGTTCGCCCGCTCGGCGACCGCCGGCGGCCAGACGATGCCGGTGCACTGGGGCGGTGACAACACCTCGACCTTCCCGTCGATGGCCGAGAGTCTTCGCGGCGGCCTGTCGCTGGCGATGAGCGGCTTCGCGCACTGGAGTCACGACATCGGCGGGTTCGAGGGCACCCCCGATCCGGCGGTGTTCAAGCGCTGGGTGGCCTTCGGGCTGCTCTCCAGCCACAGCCGCTTCCACGGGTCGGACTCGTACCGGGTGCCGTGGGCGTTCGACGACGAGGCCGTCGAGGTCACCCGGCGCTTCGCGAAGCTGAAGATGCGGCTCATGCCGTACCTCTTCCAGGCGGGGATCGACGCTGCCCGCACGGGGACGCCGATCATGCGGCCGATGCAGCTGGAGTTCCCGGATGACCCGGCGACGGCCTACCTCGACCGGCAGTACCTCCTCGGGCCCGACCTGCTCGTCGCTCCGGTGTTCTCGGCGTCGGGCGAGGTCGAGTTCTACCTGCCGGCGGGGGAGTGGACGAGCCTCCTCACCGGCGAGACGGTCAATGGCGGAGGGTGGCGGCGCGAGGTGCACGGGTTCGACAGCGTGCCGCTCTACGCCCGGCCGGGCGCGGTCATCCCGTGGGGGGCGCGCGACGACCGACCCGACTACGACTATCACGACGGGCTGGCCGTCCGTGTGTTCACGGGTGGCAGCGGGACCCGCGAGGTGACGGTGACCGCTCCTGACGGCTCGTCGCGGACCTATAGCGTTGACCTGTCGGACGTGACCGGATGACGGGAGACGATGTGGCCGAGGGACGAGCGGACTACCGCGACGCGGGGCTGGTGTTCCCGCCCGACTTCACCTTCGGCTCGGCGACCGCCTCGTACCAGATCGAGGGGGCGGCGGCGGAGGGCGGACGCGGCCCGTCCATCTGGGATACCTTCTCGAAGACCCCCGGAAAGGTGTGGAACGGCGACACCGGCGATGTCGCGTGCGACCACTACCACCGGTGGGAGAGCGACCTCGACCTGATGAAGGCCCTCGGGCTCGAGGCGTACCGCTTCTCGATCGCGTGGCCCCGCATCATGCCGACGGGCACGGGCGAAGTGAATCAGGCGGGCCTGGACTTCTATGCGCGGCTCATTGATGGACTCCTCGCCCGCGGCATCCGTCCGGTCGCCACCCTCTACCACTGGGATCTGCCCCAGGCTCTCGAGGATGCCGGGGGCTGGCCGGCGCGCGCGACGGTCGACGCCTTCGCGCGATACGCCGAAGTGGTGGGCGCGGCGTTCGGGGATCGGGTGGACACCTGGACGACCCTGAACGAACCGTGGTGCTCCGCCTACCTCGGGTACGGCCAGGGCGGTCACGCGCCGGGCCGCCACGAGCCGGCCGCTGCTCTCGCCGCCGTGCACCACCTGAACCTCGCCCACGGTCGCGCGCTGCAGGCGCTGCGCGCGACCTCGACCGGGTCGCCGGATTACTCCGTCACCCTCAACTTCCACGTGCTCCGCGGCGTCGGCGACGGCGCCGACGAGGCGATGCGGCGAATCGACGCGCTGGCCAATCGGGCCTTCACCGGGCCGATGCTGCGCGGCGAGTACCCCGCCGATCTGCTGCAGGACACCGCGGCGGTGACCGACTGGGCGTTCGTGCAGGACGGCGACCTCGGCGACATCCATCAGCCGATCGACGTGCTGGGCGTCAACTATTACTCGACCGCGACCGTGCGTCTGTGGGACGGTGTGTCGCCCAAGCAGATGAACGACGGGCACAAGGGGGCCGCCGGGGGGACCGCGTGGCCGGGCAGCGACCAGGCCGTGGAGTTCGTCGAGCAGCCCGGGCCGTACACCGCCATGGGATGGAACATCGCCCCCGAGGGGCTCGAGGAGCTCTTGGTGTCGCTGTCGGGGCAGTTCCCCGACCAGGCGCTCATGGTCACCGAGAACGGTGCCGCGTTCGACGACGAGGTCGCCCCCGACGGGTCGGTTCCCGACCCCGAGCGCCGGGACTACCTGCGCCGGCACTTCACCGCGGCGCACCGGGCCATGGCGCGCGGCGTCGACCTCCGCGGCTACTTCGTCTGGTCGCTCATGGACAATTTCGAATGGGGCTACGGCTACGCCAAGCGGTTCGGCATCGTCCGGGTCGATTTCGACACGCTCGAGCGGACCGTCAAAGACAGCGGGCGGTGGTACCGGGAGCTCGTGCGCACCCGGGCGATCCCGGAGTGAGCCCCCGGCGTTCCTTCAGCGCCGCTCCAGCGAACCGGGCGTAGCCTGTCGGGGTGACCGAACTGCGCTTCACCGACGAGAAGGACGCCTCGCGGTACACCCTGCACCGCGGCGACGACCTCGTCAGCGTCCTCGACTACCGAGACGACGGCCGGACCGTCGCGATGACCCGGGCCTACACGATCCCGACCTTCCGCGGGAAGGGCTACGCCGGCGAACTTGTCGACAGGGCCGTTGCGCACCTCGAGGCCGCCGGCCGCCGACAGGTGATCCCGGTGTGCTGGTACGTCGCCGACTGGTTCGAGCTGCACCCCGACCGCGCGGGCATCCTGCGCCAGCGCTCCACCGCCTGAGGCACCTCCCGTCCTTCGCGCCACAGGCCCGTACACTGGCCCCGTGCGGCTCGAAGACGTCTTCTCCGGCGTGGCCGTCGCCTTCGAGGCGACCGGCGCCGCCGCGATGATCGTCGGTTTCGTCATCGCCCTCGTCCTGGGCGCCCGGTCGCTGCGGCGCGGCGAGGGAGGCCGGACGGCATTCTCGGTGCTCCGCAACGCCCTCGGCTCGGCGATCCTGCTGGGCCTGGAGATCCTCGTCGCCGCCGATCTGATCCGCACGATCACCTCGAAGCCGTCCCTCGAGGACGCGCTGATCCTCGGCCTCATCGTGCTGATCCGAACCGTGCTGTCGATGTCGATCCAGATAGAGATCGAGGGCGTGCTGCCCTGGCGCCGCGCGTTGCTGACCAGCGGCGGGCAGATGCTCGGCGAGGCCGTCCGCCGAGACCGCGCGGCGCAGGCGGGCGCCGACCGATAGCGAGGCCGCGGCCGCCCGTCAACCCCGCGCCGGGCGCCGATGCGGGGAGCAGGATGGCGGCATGGACGACAAGGACCTGCCCGAGGGCGTCATCAACGCCGACCCCGCCGGGGGATACGGCGACCAGCACGACTCCGCCGCGGCCGAGCGCAGCAGCGCCGGCGCCGACTCCGAGGCCCTCGACCGGTCCGGTCTCGCCGTCAACCCCGAGACCATCGCCGACGGCGACGTCGAGAGCGACGCGCCGACGCAGGGTCTCGACCCCGACCTCTCCACCGACAACCAGACCGAGGAGGACTGATGGCCGACGAGCGCGAACCCGACCACGAGGCCGTGGGCATCGGTGTGCCTCCGGCCGAGCCGCTGCAGGCGCCCGAGGGTGCGTCCTCCGCGTCCGACGCCGACGAATCGGCTGACGCGGCAGCGTCCGGGGCCGACGGCGATGTCGCCGAGCGTGCCGTCGCGGCGGCCGAGGCGCGGGCGACGGCGTCCGAACCCGAGCCCGAGAAGGTGGAGGAGGACGTGCGCGAGCGTGTCGAAGACGTCGGCGGCCAGGCCTCCGACGACGAGGTCGACGATCTGGCCGAGCAGGTGACGACCGGGGACGAAGAGGCCTGAGGCGTCACCGATCTGCGAGGAACTCGCGGATCACCATCGCGGTCGGGCGGGCGTTCCGGATCATGGTCTCGTGGCCGAACTCGGCGACCTCGCGCAGACGTGCGTCGGGGAGCGCGTCGGTGAGCTGCCGGGCCCACTCCACCGGTACGAGGATGTCGCGCTCGCCGCGGATCACGAGGGCCGGTGCGCTCACCCGCTGAGCGGTCTCCTCGGGTCGGTGAGACATCACCGCGCGCACCTTGTCGAGAAGGCGCGGGCCGGCCCGCAGGTATTCGCGAGCCCCGACGGCGATCACGCGCGGGCTCTCGGGGATGATGTCGCGGATCAGCCGCCACAGCTGGCGGAGGGTCGATCGCGCTCCCGGCTCGACGGTCGGGCCGACGAGCACCAGCGCGTCGACGAGCTGCGGGTGTCGCGCGGCGACCTCGAGCGCGACCTGGGCCCCCATGGAGTGGCCGAGAACGACGGTGCGCGCGTCCTCTTCGCCGGCGGTCAGATCGGCGAGGTAGGCGGCGACGACGTCGGCGTTCTCCTCCATCGACAGCACGCGCCCCGGTTCGGGCGTGTCCCCGTAGCCCGGCAGGTCGACCGCGACCACGCGGCCGATGTCGTCGAGCAGGTCGGCGAGCTCGGCGAACGCCGACCGCCCCATGCCGATGCCGTAGATGAGGACGAAGAGGTCGCGGCCCCCGCCGGACTCCTGCGCGACGAGGGTCGCCCCGGCGTGGGTGAACCGCTCGATCGCGAAGGAGGGGGCGTCGCTCATTGCTCCCGACCCTAGGCGAGCAGGGTGTTCTCGGCGAACCGCGGGGGTGGAGCGGGGCGATGTCGGCGGCTGCGCTTACGGTGTGGGACATGCGGATCCTGCACACCTCGGACTGGCACATCGGGCGGTCGTTCCACGGCCATTCCACCCTCGATGCGCTGCGCGGGGTGCTCGACGCCCTCATCGCCCAGGTGCATGAGCACGACGTCGACCTGGTCGTCGTGGCGGGGGACGTCTTCGACTCGGCCGCTCCCGCAGCCGACTGCTATCGGCTGCTCACCGACGCGCTGCGCGGCATCAGCGACGCCGGTGCCCGGGTGATCGTCACAAGCGGCAACCACGACTCCGCGGCGCGGCTGGGATTCCAGGCGGGACTGCTGCGCGACGGCATCCACGTCCTCACCGATCCGGCCGCGATCGGCACCCCCGTGACGATCGACGACGAGCACGGTCCTGTCCACGTCTACGGGGTTCCCTTCCTCGAGCCCTCGCTCGTTCGCCACCTCTGGCCCGGGGTGGAGGTCCGCTCGCAGGCGCAGGCTCTGGACCAGGCGCTCGGTCTCATCCGCGCCGACCTCGCCGACCGCGGGGGTCGGTCGGTGGCGATCGCGCACTGCTTCGCCGCGGGGGTGGAGCCGACATCCGGCCTGGAGCGCGACATCCAGCAGGGTGGGCTCGACGTGGTTCCGCTCGCGGCGTTCGACGGGATCGACTACGTCGCCCTCGGGCACATCCACGGGCGTCAGCGCCTCTCCGACGCGGTCCGCTACGCCGGGGCGCCCCTGCACTACAGCTTCGGCGAGGCCGACAAGCCGCGCGGCTCGTGGCTCGTCGACCTCGACGCCGCGGGCCTCGCCGCCGTCACGTGGCTGGATCTTCCCGTGCCCCGTCGACTGGTCACGCTCCGCGGGCGGCTCGACGACCTCCTCACCGCCCCAGCGCACGCCGAGATCGAGGACGCCTGGGTGTGCGTGCAGTACACCGACCCGACCCCGCAGAGCGATCCGATGCGACGGCTGCTGTCGCGCTTCCCGTACTGCGCCACCGTCATGCACACCCCCGAGGGGGCGCGGGCGGACGACGGGTCGACCTATGCGCGGCGCGTGCGCGCGGCCCGCAATGATCGCGAGCTGATCGACGCCTTCCTCGCCCACGTCCGCGACGGCGAGGGCGCGACCGAGCGGGAGCGCGAGATCATCGCCGAGGTCGTCGACGAGCGGGTCGCCGCAGAGGTCAGCGCGTGAAGCTGCATCGCGTCGAGCTCGAGGGGTTCGGACCCTTCCGCGAGCGTCAGGTGGTCGATTTCGACGCCTTCGAGGCGGACGGCATCTTCCTCATCTCCGGCCGCACCGGGGCGGGCAAGTCCAGCGTGCTCGACGGTGTCTGCTTCGCCCTGTACGGCGGCGTTCCTCGCTACGACGGCACCGAGAAGCGGCTGCGCAGCGATCACTGCGGACCGGATGACCCGACGAGCGTCGCGGTGGAGTTCACCGCCGCGGGTCGGCGCTTCCGGGTGAGGCGGTCGCCCGATTACCCGCGACGCAAGCGCCGGGGAGAGGGCTACACCGTCGTCGCGGCCGATGCCGAACTCGCCGAGCTCGTCGACGGCGCATGGCGGGGGCTCGCGAGCGGACCGCGGCACGTGGGTCTCGAGCTCGACGAGATCCTGGGCCTCAGCCAGCAGCAGTTCCTGCAGGTGATCCTCCTCGCCCAGAATCGATTCGCCGAGTTCCTGCTCGCCAAGAACGACGATCGTCAGAAGCTGCTGCGGCGCCTGTTCGGCACGCGCACCTTCGAGGACTACCTCCACGCCTTCGAGGAGCGACGTCGCGCGACCGAGCGCGACGTCGCCGACGCGACCGGCGCGGCTGCGCTCCTCCTCGGCGAGGCGGAACGCCTGGTTCCCGACGGCGCGTCGGGCGACCTCGACCGAGAGGCCGCCGCGGCGCCCCGCGACGCCGCGGGATCGTCCGCGGTGGGCGCGCGGTTCGACGCGGTCGAGCGCGGCGCGCAGCGCGCGGACTACCGCGCCGAGACTCTTCGAAACGCCCGGGACGCGGCCGAGGCGGCGCACCGTCGTGCCGAGGATCACCACCTCGCGATGCGTCGCCTGCGGCAGATGCAGGAGGACCGGGAGCGCTCGCGCGCCGCGCTGGCGGCGCTGGACGCCGAGGCGCCCGTCATCGACGTCGCACGACGCGAACTCGCCGCTGCGCACGATGCCGAGGGCCTCCGTGCACCGCTCGATGCGGCGGCTGTCGCCCATGCCGACCGGTCTTCCGCCGAGGCGGCGGTCCAGGCGCTCGTCGACGACCTCGGCTCCGCCGCCGAAGACGGCGACCTTCCCTCGTTCTCGCTCGAGGCGCTCGACGCTCTCGTGCGTCAGCTCACCGGCGACCTCGCGGTCTCGCGTGACGCCGAGGCGACCGAGAAGGGGATGGATGCCGCCGAGCAGGCGTTCGCCGACGACGTCGCCCGCGTTCGGGGCGAGGAAGAGCTCATCGCCCGTCTCGACGCCGATCGGGCGCGGATCCCCGCTCAGCGGGCCGTCGTCGAGAGCGAGCTCGCCCCCGTGCGCGACGCCGCCGCCGGACGGGATGCGGCGCGAATCCGCCTCGACGAGGCACGCGCGCGCCGCAAGGCTGCGGCCGAGGCCGTCGGGCTCGCCGAGCGCGCGGTGGTCGCCGAGCAGGCAGCGCTCGCCGCCGCCGAGGCCGCGGCGGGGGCGAATGAGGCCGTGGTCTCGCTGCTGCGCCGCCGGGCTGCAGACCGAGCCGGGTCGCTCGCCGCCGGCCTCGTCGAGGGAGAGCCGTGCCCGGTGTGCGGGTCGGCCGAGCACCCGCATCCGGCGGAACCGACGGGCGACCCCGTCTCCGACGACGACATCGCCCGTGCCGAGGCGGGGCAGCAGCAGGCGGGGAAGCGGGCGCGTCGCGCCGCCGAGGAGTTCCGGGCGGCCCGCGATGCGGAGGCACAGGCCGCGGCCCGCGCGGGGGGCCTCGATCTCGACGCCGCGACGACTGCGGTGGCCGAGGCCGAGGCGGCGTTCGCCGCCGCCACCGCCGCCGTCGCCGAGCGCGATCGGCTGCTGGCCACCCTCGAGACGCTCGGCCTCCTCGAGGCCGAGGCGGCGCAGGAGCGGGAGCGCCTCACGGCCCACCTGGCGGCGTTGCGCGAGGACGTGTCGGCCCGCGAAGCGGAGCTGCGAGAGAAGCGCCGCGTGGTCGCCGCGGCGCGCGGCGACCACGACTCCGTCGCCGCGCGCGTCGCGGCCTTGACCCGTCGATGCGACCGTGCGACACGTCTCGCCGCGGCACGACGGGCGGCCCTGACCGCCGCCGCGGCGGCGGATCGCGCCGCGACCGACCGCGACGGCCGCGTCGCGGCATCGGGCTTTGACGACGCCGCGGCGGCGCGCGAGGCACTGCGGACCGCTTCGGAGCGCGACGCACTCGACGAGCGCATTCGCACCCATCAGGCCGCCTTCCACGCCGAGCGCGACCGGCTCCGCGACCTCGAGCTCGCGCTCGCCGGGGAGCCCGAGGAGTTCGTCGACGTCTCCGCCGCGGAGTCCGCCCTCGTCGCCGCCCGCGACGCGTGGATGGCTGCCGTCGACGCGGCCGCCGACGCCACCGGCACCGCCGAACGACTCCGCGCGCTGCTCGGCCGCGCTCGTGTGGCCCTCGGCGAGGTCGCCGGTCTCGCCGAGGAGCATCACGTGATCGCACGTCTCGCCGACACCGTCGCCGGCCGCGCGCCGAACACCCACCGGATGACACTCGAATCCTTCGTCCTCGCCGCAGAGCTCGAAGAGATCGTCGCCGCGGCGAATCTCCGTCTCGGCGACATGTCGTCGGGTCGGTATCAACTGCGTCACACCGACGCGCTCGCCGCGCGCGGTGCCGCGTCGGGCCTCGGCCTCGAGATCCTCGACGCGCACACGGGTGCCGCCCGTCCCGCGCACTCCCTGTCGGGCGGCGAGACCTTCCTCGCGTCGCTCGCGCTCGCGCTCGGGCTTGCCGAGGTCGTCACCGCCCGCGCCGGCGGCGTGCGCCTGGACACCCTGTTCATCGACGAGGGCTTCGGCTCCCTCGACGACGACACCCTCGAGCTGGCCATGGCGACGCTCGACGAGCTCCGCCAGGGCGGGCGCACCGTCGGACTCATCAGCCACGTCGCGTCGATGAAGGAGCGCATCCCCGCGCAGCTGCACGTGCGGGCCACCCCGCAGGGGCCGAGCGTCATCCGACAGGACGCCGCGGCGGCGGCATCCCTCCCGGTCTGATCGCCCCATCCCCGCTTTCGAGGCCGGTCTCACCCAGCGGCGCAAGAGGCTCCTCGCCCCCACTACCCGGCGTAGTCTGGTCCGGTGAACAAGGGCACGATCTGGACCATCCTCGGAGTGATCGTCGCGATCCTGATCGCGTGGTTCCTCGTCAACATCCTCTTCTCGGTGCTGGCATTCGTGTTCAAGCTCGCCGTGGTCGCCGTCGTGGCGGTGATCGTCTTCTTCGTCCTCCGCGCCGTCTTCACCCGGGACGGGTCGGAGCGGCCGTGACGACGAGCGCCCCGACGACCGCGATCATCCCGCTCTCGAACGCCCGCAGGTGGCAGGCGTTCTGGGTCTGCGTCTCCGTCGCCGCGCTGACGATCCTCGACCTCACAAAGGTCAACGTCGCCCTGCCGTCCATCGAGACGGGTCTCGGAGCGGGCTCCACCGAGGTGCAGCTCATCGTGTCGGGCTTCGTCCTGACCTTCGGTCTCACCCTCGTCCCCATGGGCCGGCTGGGTGATCAGCGCTCGCGCCGCACCCTCTTCGTCGTGGGCCTGGCGATGTACACCGTGACGAGCATCCTCTGCGCCCTGGCGCCGAATGCCCTGGTGCTGCTCGTCGCACGCCTGCTCCAGGGGGTGGCGGCGGGCATCCAGATGCCCCAGGTGCTCGGCACCGCCCAGGAACTGTTCCAGGGCAAGGAGCGCGGCCGGGCGTTCGGGCTCTTCGGCGCGACCATCGGCATCGCCACCGCCTTCGGCCCGACGATCGGCGGCCTGCTCATCGCCCTCGGCGGCGAGACCGACGGCTGGCGCCTCATCTTCTGGATGAACGTGCCGCTCTGCCTCATCGCGATCGCGCTCGTGCTCTGGCTGCTGCCCGACACCCGCACCCGCTCGGCCCGCAAGGTGCAGCTCGACCCCGTCGGCCTTCTCCTGTTCGGGCTCACCGTGCTCTCGCTGATGTGGCCGTTCCTGTTCACCACCGGCGCCCCCACCGACGACCCCGCCCGCTGGTGGCTGCTCCTCGCCTTCGCGGCGTTCCTCACGCTCTTCCTGCTCTGGGAGCGCCGGTACGAGGCGCGCGGGGGACAGCCGCTCATTCCGCTGAAACTCTTCCGGATCAGTTCGTACCGCAACGGCACGATCATCCAGACCACCTACTTCACCGCGCTGCCCGCGCTGTTTCTGCTGACGACGCTCTACCTGCAGTTCGGGCTCGGCCTCGAGCCGGTCTTCGCCGGCATGGTGTCGATCGGCTTCGCTCTGGCCAGCGCGATCGCCTCGTGGGTCGGCGGCAACCTGGTCACCCGTTTCGGGCGCCCGGTGGTCGTTTTCGGGGTCGTGGGCGTGCTCATCTCGGTGGTCGGCCTGGTGACCGCGGCGGTGTTCTCGGCCCCCGCCCTCACCCCCTACCTGATGGCGGCCGTCATGATCGTGGGCGGATTCGGCGGCGGCCTGGTCATCGCTCCGAACCAGACCCTCACCCTCGCCGAGATCCCGGTGAAGCAGGGCGGCGTCGCCGGGTCGGTCGGGCAGCTCGGTCAGCGCATCGGCACTGCCGTCGGCACGGCCGTCGCACTCTCGCTCTTCTACGCCACCATTTATCGCGAGCAGGGCGGCGCGTCCGACCTGGTCGTCTACCATGACGCCTATCTGTTCGGGATGCTGTCGGTCGCCGGCTTCCTGACTCTCGCCCTCATCGTGTCGATCCTCGACCTCGCCAAGCGCAAGGCCGCCGCCGAGAGCTGACGCGCCTCTCGCTCTTCCTCCCACCTCGGGGTCGAGGTTCTGCGCCCCTTCCCGGAGCGGCGCCCTTCCCTTTCTCCCACTTCCTCTCCCGACGCAGCCGAACCTCGGAGAATCGCGCCTCCGTCGGATCGGATCGGCCATCGGGCGCCGCAGATCGCGCGATTCACCGAAGCGAGGGTGCGGGGAGGGCGGCTCGGCGAGGGCGCGCGCCGCGCCCGCACCGCGATCAGGTGAGCCGGTAGCCGACGCCGCGCATCGTCTCGATGCGGCCGGGCCCGAGCTTCTGGCGGAGGTACCCGATGTACACGTCGACGACGTTCGAGCCGGGGTCGAAATCGAACCCCCACACGCGGCTCAGCAGCTGCTCGCGGCTGAGCACCTGACCGGCGTGGCGCACCAGTTCCTCGGCGAGGGCGAATTCGCGTGCCGAGAGCTCGACCGCCGTCCCACCCACGTGAGCACGTCGCGTGCGGATGTCGAGCACCAGGTCGCGATGGCTCAGCTGGGTGGGCGCGGCTGCCTCGTCCCGTCGCATCCGCAGCCGGATGCGTGCGACGAGCTCGTCGAAGCGGAACGGCTTGCCGAGGTAGTCGTCGGCCCCGCCCTCGAGGCCGGCGACGGTGTCTTCGAGCTCGACCCGGGCCGTCAGCATGATGACCGGCATCGACGATCCGCTGCCGCGGAGCTCTTCGAGGACGCGGAATCCGTCCATGCCGGGAAGGTTCACATCGAGCACGAGCAGATCGAACTCGCCGCTGAGGGCGAGGTTCAGCGCTTCGGGGCCGGTCGGAGCGACGCGGGTGGCGAACCCGGCGGCGCGGAGCCCCTTGTCGATGAACCCCGAGATCCGGGCTTCGTCATCCGCGATCAGAATGGATGCCACATCGTCCTCCTCACACGCTCGCTCCGGCGCCCGAGCTCCCCGGCCCCGAGCTCCCCGGCGCCGCCGTGCTCGCCGCACCGGCCCACGCGGGGAGGGGCGGCCTGGGCGGGATGATCTGCCGCGCAGCCCCGGCGTCGACCGTCGGCAGCGTCATCACGAAGAGGGCGCCGCCGCCGGCGGCATCCTCCACCCTCACCCGACCGCCGTGGGCCCGAGCGATCACCTGGACGATGTTCAGGCCGAGTCCGCTCCCGGCCCGTTCGGCCGAGGCCGCACCGCGGTGGAACCGGTCGAACACGACTGACTTCTCATCGTCGGGGACGCCGGGGCCGAAGTCCCGCACCGAGATCTCCAGCTGATCGCCCAGGCGCCTGCTCGAGAGCACCAGCCGGCCGCCGCCGTGGGTGACCGCGTTCTGCGCGAGCTGGAGCACGGCCTGCGTCACCCGGGCGGCGTCGAGCGGAGCGACCACCTCGGCGAACCCCGCGGTCTCGACCGTCGCCCCCGCGATCCCTTCGGCCTTGCGCGCGATCTGGTGCATCAGGTCGGCGGCGTCGAGGGGCACCGGCTTCACCGGCGCCGGGCCGTGGAGGGCCGCCGTCGCCGCGAGATCCTGCACGAGCCTGCTCATCCGCTCGAGTTCGTCGACGGCGAGGTCGCGGGTCTCGCGCACATCCGTCGGACTGTCGGGGTCGACCACCTCGAGGTATCCGCGGACGATCGTGATCGGCGTCTTCAACTCATGCCCCACGTCGCTGAGCAACCGACGCTGCGAGTCGAGGGCCTGGTCGAGCCGGTCGAGCATGTCGTTCATGGTCCGTGCGAGCTCCGAGACGTCATCGCGCCCCGACACCGGCAGCCGCTCCGACAGCGACTGGGCCGAAACCCGCTCCGCCGTCTCGCGCATCTGGCGGAGCGGGCGCAGGAGGCGACCGGTGACGAGGGCGGCGACGGCACCGATGACGACGAGCGTGATCGTGCTGGCGATGATCCACACCCGTGCGGCCGCGTCGATCTCGGCGAGCTCGGCATCCAGGTCGTAGGCGATGACGAACACCGCCTCTTCTGCGTCGCCCGCCACCGCGCCGCCGTCCACCGCCACGGCGATCGGCGTCGCGAGGAACCGCCAGGTCACTCCGTCCTCGGCGTAGGTGCCGATGTAGGGCGAGCCGTTCGCTGTCACGTCGTTCACATGGGCGACGAATCCCGCGGCATCCCGCAGGTCGACATCCATCGGCACCCCCGGCACGAGTCGGGGTTCACCCGCGACGAGGCCCATCACGCCGGTGTTGTCATCGGGGGCCGCGCGCTGCACGACCGCGGCGAGGGCGTTCTCGGTCGACGCCCAGGTGGCGGTGTCGGCATCGCCCTGCTCGACGAGGAACCGGGCCGCTTCGAGGTTGGCGTTCAGCAGGTCGTCGACCTGGCGGAGGATGCGCCCGCGCTCCTCGAGGTACACCGCGGCTCCCACGACGACCATCCCGAGCCCTGCGACGAGGGTGATGACGAGGATGATCCGCGCCCGCACCGACATCACGGGTCGCCGACGGCGGGGCGCGCGCGGGTCGGTGGTCACCCCTCCAGTATCGAGGGGCGCGCCGCGCCGGCGCCGAAGCCTAAGAGAGGTCTCATGACCGGGCCGCGGCATCCGTGTTGGAATCGAAGGATGACCCTCTCCATCGCCGCCGGCGAGGTCGAGCTGCTCCGCGATGCGCTCGACCTCGCCGCCGACGTTCCCGTGGCGCTCCTCAGCCGCGAGCCGTTCGGCGACGGGGCGATCGCGGGGTTCGAGGTCACCCCGCCGGATGCCGCGCCCCTTACCTACTTCGTCGACACGTCGGGCAGGGTCGTGGCGGAGGAGACGGGGATGCTGCTGGGCAGCCCCGCGGCTCCCGAATGCCGGATCTGGGTGCACCCCGCCGACCCCTACCTGCCGGCACTCGCGCCGGCCGCGTTCTCGCAGGCGGCCGAGACCCTGCTCGCCCGCCTCGGCGTCAGCGCCACCGCGCCACCGCGCATCGTCGGCTACCGCGCGGGGCGTCGCGCCGTGCTGCGGATCGACGTGGCGGGCGGTGTGCGCTGGATCAAAGTCGTCCCGCCTCAGCGCGTCGACCGCATCGTCGGCACGCACCGTCGGCTCGCGGACGCGGGCATCCCGATGGCCGACCTCGTCGGCTGGTCGTCGGACGGCCTCATCGTGCTCGATCAGGCGCGCGGGACGGGGGCACCGGATGTCGTGTGGCGACCGTCCGCTCTACTCGACGCCGTCGACGGGCTGCGCGCGGCGCTCGCGGTGGTGGAGGTCGAGCATCCGGCGCGCGTCGGGCTCGCAGAGCGGCGCGACTGGTACGCCGCGCGATTCCGCGAGGCGACCGGGGCCGACCCGGTCGGGCGCGTCGCCGCCGTGTTCGACGAAGTGGCGAAGGCGTGGCGCGACGACGAACCTCGCGCCACGATCCACGGCGACCTGCACTTCGGCCAGCTGTTCCTCGACGACGCCGGCCGGATCTCGGGCCTCATCGACGTCGACACCACCGGTCGAGGGGATCCCGACGACGATGCTGCCGCGTTCATCGCGCACGCCGTCGCGAGCGCGTACCTCACCCCCGAAGACCGCGATGCGCGCGTCTGGGAGCTCGCGCGCGGCGCGCTCTCCCGATGGGGGAGCGCGCCGGTGCGGGCGCGGGCGGCGACCCTGCTGCTGGGGCAGGTGCTCGGGGCGCAGGAGCGCGGGAACCCAGAGTGCGCCGACGACCTTCTCACCCTCGCCGAGGCGGCGCTCGACCCGGCGATCGAGGTGGGACGACCCGATGCGAGCGACCCTCGGAGAACGTAAGAGCTGTCTCATGAACCCCTTGGAATCGGCTTAGTCCCGCCCGCCATTGTGGAATCACCGCCGGGGCCGACCCCCCGGAGCCCCGGCGGACAGACGAAGGAGATCGACAGATGAACGACAAGAAGAAGTGGCTCACCTACGGCATCGCCGGCGCCCTGGGTCTCACCCTCGTCGGCGGCGCAGCCGCCGCGACGGCCGCCTCGATGAACCTCCAGTCCACCGACGGCACCTCGGTGCCCGGTGGCGCGATCGTCGGCCCGGGCGGGTCGGTGCTCGACCGCACCGGCGTGCAGATGAGCGTCACCGACACCTCGGCCACCGTGGTCTCGGCGACCTCGCCGACTCCGTCGCCGACGGCCGACATCCCGTCGCCCGCGAGCCCGGCGGCCCCCGCCAGCTCGGTCTCGGTGGTGAGCGCCCCCACCCCGGTGCCCCCGCCCGCCCCGGCCCCCGCTCCGGCGGCCCCGGCACCGGCCCCCGCCGACTCGCCCGCGTCGGCTCCGTCGGCGGGCTCCGTGGCCTCGGCGAACAGCTGATCCCAGCCCCCGCAAAGCAGAGGGGATGACCGCGAGGTCATCCCCTCTGCGCATGGGTGCGCGCGGCCCCCACGCCCGCGCCCCTACCGGCCCCCGCGCCCACACCCATACGCGCCCCCCACGCCGCGCCCCGCCTCATCCCTCTCTCCCGTTCATTCGTCGCAGATGCACGGCAACCGGGCCGTTTCGCGTACATCTGCGACGAACGAACGATCGCGGCGCGGCCGGGCGGCGCAACACTGCGGCGCGGCGGGGCGGGGCAATATCGCGGCCCGGCCGGGCGGCGCTACACCACGGCGCGGCGGCGCGTTACGTTCTCGTTGCGACTCGCGAACGTTCCGCGCCATCCGGCGGGTGCCGACGTAATGTGAAGCATGGTGTCACTATCCGCTTCCGGAACCGTCGTCGCCGTCGTGGGCTCCGCCTCGGAAGAGGCGCTGCAGGTTCTCAGCAGCGTCCCGGGCGTGGAGACCCTCAGCCTGCAGGGGAGCGAGCCCGCCCTCGGCGCGCGGCGCATCGCCGCGGCATCCGCTCCTCTGGTGGTCCATGATGCCGACCCGCTCGCGCATGTCGCAGCCGCCTGGGTCGAACTGTTCGAGGCGCGCTCGACCCTCGGGGTGCTCGAGGTCGAGGTCGAGACGGCGCTCGCGCAGTTCGAGGACGGCGCGGCGATCATGCCCGACTACTACATCGTGCTCGACCCCGCCGAGGCCGATGACACGTGGCGGCACTGGTGGTGCGGCGCGCTCGGCTACCGCGCTCCGCGGCGGGTGCTCCCGGCCGCGTCGCCGACATCGCCGAGGGATGCCGCGCTGCGGCGTCTTCTCGCGGCTCTGCCGTCGTCGCGGCCGTGGCCCGAGCCCGAGAGCTGGCTGCCGCGTCTCGCGTTCGACATCCCCGACCGGGTCGGGGTGCGCGACACCGGGCTCTGACCCTCGGTCGGCCCCGTTCCTCGTGCACAACCGCGGGGATCGCCGCCGACACCCCGACCCGGTCCGCCGCTTCGCGGCGTGTCGCCGGTGAGCCCCGCCGTTGTGCACGCGGGAGGGGGATGCGGGGCTGCGGACGCGTCCCTCAGGCCGGAGCTAGTCAGTCCACGACACCCAGCGGCCGGAGGAGAAGGGTCGAGTCTCGGGCCGGAGGCCGGATCATCGCCCGGACGCCGGCATCATCGCCGTATCGCGCCCGGAAGGCCGCGTCGACGTCGCCGGGCGGCTCGGAGGCGGGCGTGACGGCGACCCCGATGCGCCGACCGCCCACGTCGATCTCCGCGCGTCCAGACCGAAGCGCACCCCGGTACCAGGCGCCGTCGGCACCGCGGAGCGACCGGACGAGCTCAGCGTCGCCGACCCGGACGTGACCGATCGTCGCGAACCGCCCGACGGAGCCGTCGCTGCGCGCGGCCGCGATGCGGATCAGCGGAGCTCGGTCCAGTGCCCGGCGCTCATCGGGTTCCCACGCGCGGACGCCGGCCTCGTCGCCCACGGGATCTGCGCCCCTCACAGGTACTCGCCGTAGAACCGCACCAAGCGATCCACCGCGGCGTCGACGTACTCGGGCACGTCGTACATGTCGTAGTGCCCTGCCCCTGCGACGACCATCAGATCCACGGGATTCGGGGCGAGCTTCAGCAGCTCCATCCCCGCTTCGAACTGACGGGTGTTGCCGCGCCTCCCGCCGACGATCACCTGGAGCGGCTGGGTCAGGAGCGGGTCGACGAGGTGGAAGGCGTCGAAACCTAGCAGCAGCGAGTCGCTCCGGGTCAGGCGCCTGTTCGTCGAGCGTTCGTGGCGCCCGCGTTCGGTGCGGTAGAAGGTGATCGCCTGGGTCGTATCGATGTCGGTCGCGCCCACCATCGCGGCGTCCTCGAGCGTGTCGGGCAGCCAGTTCACCCGGTGGAGATCGCTCGTCCGGTTCTCCTCGAGCCGATCGCTCGCGAGGGTATCGAGGTCGCCGATGGCACCGCTCCGCTGCATCGCCCGCCACGACGTGCCCATGTTCCCCGCGACCACTGTGCCGAGTGCTCTGATGCGATGATCGGTGCGCGCGGTGTAGACGGCGTAGCCGCCGCCCGCGCAGATCCCCAGCGCGCCCAGGCGCGATTCATCGGTCTCGGGGATGCCGGCGAGTGCGTCGATGACGAAGGAGATGTCCTCGCTGCGCTGGTACGGGTCCTCCAGGTCGCGGAGGTCACCGCCGCTCGCACCCTGGTGGGCTGGATCGAAGGTGATCGCGGCGAACCCGCGGGAAGCCAGGCGGGAGGCGTAGTTGGCGCCGATCTGCTCTTTCACGCTGCTGCCGGGCGTGGACAGGACGACGGTCGGAAGGGGAGGTGCGGCATGGGCGATGTCGTCGGGAAGGTGGAGGTCGGCCGCGAGTTCGATCGGACCGCGCGGGATCGTGAGGTGTCTGAGCATCGACGCGTCACCGTTCTCCTAGGATTCGAGGTGCTGCACCCCGAAAGATGGTACAGCTTCAAACTAGTACGAGACTGTACCACCTTGGAGGCGCCGTGGTCACCGATGCAGCGCAGCTGTGGAAGCTGAATCACCGCCTCCTCACCCTCGTGCTGAACGGCTGCAGCGCGCGCTTCGCCGCGCTCGGCATCGAGCCGAAGGAGTTCTTCGTCCTCGCCGAGGTTGCGACCTCGCCCTACCCGGCGGAGTTGGCGACGGTGCTGGCCACTCCGAAGGCGAGCGTCACGGTGTACGTCCGCAACCTCGTCGCCAAGGGGCTGATCACCCGTGAGATCGACGCCGGCGACCTCCGCAGGCATCGCCTCCTCCTCACGCCGGCAGGTGAGGCGACGCGGGATGCGGGGTCGGAGGCGCTCGCCGCGGAGTTCGAGACCCGGCTCGGCGCGCTGAGCGCCGCGCAGCGAGACCAGCTCGAAGCCCTTCTGCAGCTCGTTCTCTCCGCGGATGCCGCTGCGGCACCCTAGCGCGGATCAGTCGCCGGGAACTGCGGCAGGGCTGCGTCGAGCTCGGCGAGCCAGGCGGCCGCGTTGCCGTCGGACGGCGCACGCCAGTCGCCGCGGGGGGAGAGCGAGCCGGCGGGGGAAACCTTGGGTCCGTTCGGAATCGCCGATCGCTTGAACTGCGCGAAGGCGAAGTAGCGCTGCAGGAAGTTCCGCAGCCAGCGCACGATCTCGGGCAATTCGTAGGCGTAGCGGTCGTCGGCGGGGAAGCCGGGGGGCCACGCCCCGGCATCCGGATCCGCCCACGCTCGCTCGGCGAGGAACGCGATCTTCGACGGCCGCAGGCCGTACCGCAGCACGTGGAAGAGCGTGAAGTCGTTCAGGGCGTAGGGCCCGATCTTGCTCTCGGTCGACTGAATCTCGCCGTCCTCACCCGCCGGCACCAGTTCGGGGCTGATCTCGGTGTCGAGCACCGACTGCAGCACCTCGACCGCCCGGTCGGACAGCTCGGTCGACCCGCCCTCTGTCGCCGGCCTGGAGATCACCCAGCGGATGAGGTGCTGGATGAGGGTCTTCGGCACGCCGGCGTTGACGGCGTAGTGGCTCATCTGGTCGCCCACGCCGTAGGTCGCCCACCCCAGCGCCAGCTCGGATAGGTCGGAGGTGCCGATGACGATGCCGCCGTTCTGGTTCGCCAGGCGGAAGAGGAAGTCGGTGCGGATGCCTGCTTGCACGTTCTCGAAGGTCACGTCGTAGACCGGCTCGCCGCCCGAGAACGGGTGATCGATGCCCTTCAGGAGCTCAGTCGCCGCCGGCCGGATGTCGATCGTCTCGATCGAGGCGCCGATCGCCTCGGCGAGCGCGATGGCGTTGGATTTCGTGTGATCGGAGGTCGCGAAGCCCGGCATCGTATAGGCGAGGATGTCGCTGCGCGGGCGTCCCATCCGATCCATCGCCCGTGCCACGACGAGGAGCGCGTGCGTGGAGTCGAGTCCGCCGCTCACGCCGATCACGGGCTTGGGACCGCCGATCGCGCGCAGCCGCTGCTCGAGCCCCGACACCTGGATGTTGAACGCCTCGTAGCAGTCCTGCGCGAGACGCGCCGGGTCGTCGGGCACGAAGGGGAAACGGTCGAGCACGCGCCGGAGGCCGATGTCGCGCGCCGGCGGATCGAGGCGGAAATGCACCGTGCGGAACATCGCGTCGGCGTGCAGGGTGCGGCGATTGTCGTCGAAGGTGCCCTGGCGCATCCGGTCCTGGCGGAGCCGGTCGAGATCGATGTCGGCGACCGCGTGACGGGGCCCGTCCGGGAAGCGCTCGGTCTCAGCGAGGAGGTTGCCGCCCTCGTAGATCATCGTCTGCCCGTCCCAGGACAGGTCGTTGGTCGACTCGCCGAGCCCCGCCGCGGCGTAGACGTATCCCGCGAGGCAGCGCAGCGACTGCGACTGGCAGAGGTCCTTCCGATCCTCGGCGCGCGCGATGGTGATGGGACTCCCCGAGAGATTGAGCAGCAGGGTGGCTCCCGCGAGCGCTGCCGAGGAGGACGGCGGAATCGGAACCCACACGTCTTCGCAGACCTCGGCGTGGATCACGAGGTCGGGCACGTCGAGCGCTTCGAACAGCAGATCGGGTCCGAAGGGGGCCTGGAGCGAGCCGACCTGGATGTCCTCGCCGCGCTGGTCGTCGCCGGGCGCGAACCAGCGTCGTTCGTAGAACTCGCGATAGGTCGGGAGGTACGACTTGGGAGCGACCCCGAGCAGCTCGCCGCGGTGAATGACGACCGCGCAGTTGTAGAGCCGGTTCCGGTGGCGAAGCGGCGCGCCGACGACGAGCACCGGCATGAGATCTTCGGAGGCGACGACGAGTCGCTCGACTGCGGCGACGACGCCGTCGAGCACCGCGTCCTGGAGAACGAGATCGTCGATGGCGTAGCCGGTGAGGCAGAGCTCGGGGAAGACAGCGACGGCGACCGCGTCGGCGTCGAGTTCGTGCGCGGTCGAAAGCACGGCGGAGGCATTGGCCGCCGGATCGGCGATCGCCACGGGGATGGTGCAGGCCGCGACGCGGGCGAAGCCGTGACGGTAGGCGCTCTCGAACGGCAGGCTCATGGCTTCAGTCTGGCAGGCGGGGTCTCCCAACGCCCTGTGCTGTTATTCGCGGGGCGGTGCGGGGCGGTGTGTGCGGGGGTCGATGCGGTACTCCGCGCCCGACGCGAACCCGCTCAGATCGACGGGCACGATGTCGACGCCGCGGTCGGTCACCGTCTTGGCGCGCTCCAGCACCCTCTCCTGGATCCTGTCCGTGTCGAGCTGTTGACCGCCGTCGAGTCGGACGGACTGATGAGATCCCACGACCGTCCCGTCTTCGTCGTACACGGCGAAGTCCTGACTGTCGAGGACCGTGGCCCGGTCTGCCGCCCGCGCGTCGAGATCGTGGATGAGCCCGAACGCCGACACGCTCTGCGGGCCGTCGGCCTGCAGCTGGAAGGTGAGGTGATCGGTGTCGAGCCAGACGAAACTGTCGGTGTCCTTGTTCGGGAGGGGGATGCCGTACGGTCCGGTCGGTGTGTTGATCGTTTCGATGTATGCGTAGGCGTACTGCCGGCGGAAGCTCTGGAATCGCTCACCGTCTTGGAGGGCGTAGGAACTCAGCTGGACATGGGCGAGGATCGAGCGGTGCGCGAAGGAGGCCTCGTGCGTCGCCCAGCCCAAACTCCCCTTCCGCACCATCCATGCGCTGTAGAACGGGTGTGCCATCGAACTCCCCCTTCGGTACGCCGCTTCGCGGCCGATCGGCGGTGAAGGACCGCCCAGAGGAGTGAGCGACGAAGGACCCGCCTGATACGCGGCCAGCATGAGGACATCTCTTGTCGAGGTGACTATGGCGAAATCATTGAACCTTTCGGTTCAGTATGCGACACTGAACAAAAGGGTTCACTTTTGGGGGTTCTTATGGCTCGGTCGACTCGGTGGATGCTCACCGGCGCGGTGATCGCACCGCTCTTCTATGTGGCGCTGTGGGCGGCACAGGCGTTCACGCGTGAAGGGTTCCGGCCCACTTTCCATCCGCTCAGCCTTCTGAGTCTCGGTGACGCGGGGTGGGTGCAGGTTCTGAACTTCGTGATCACCGGCTTGCTCCTGGTCGGGGGCAGCGTCGGCCTGCGGCGAGCGCTGCCCGCAGGTCATCTGGCGCGTGGGGCGAGTGTCCTCGTCGCTCTGATGGGAGTGGGGCTGGTCGTCGCTGGGCTGTTCCCCACCGACGCGGGGGCGGGCTTCCCTGCGGGGGCTCCGGAAGGCGCGCCGTCGATGAGCTGGCACGGGATCGTTCACGAAGTCGGCTTCGTGCTCACGCAGCTCGCCTTCCTGGCTGCCGCCATCGTGCTGGCGGTGTACTTCGCGCGGAGTGAGCGCCGCGGGCTGATGGTGACATCCATCGCAGCGGCTCTGGTCGCCTTGTGTGTCGTCGCGATCGGCGACCCCGAGACGATGGCGATCCGGCTCCTCGTCAGCGCAGCAGTCGAGCTCGCCCTCATCTCTGTCCTGGCTCTCGGGTGCCTCCTCGCCCCGACTCGCGAGGAAGCGGCGTACGATGAACCGCATGGTTCACCAATTGGCTCTCGATCGCACGTTCGCGGCACTCGCTGACGCGAAACGTCGTGACATCCTTCAGCGACTCGGCGACGGCCCCGTGCCGGTGTCGACGCTTGCGGAGTCGGCCGGGATGACGGTGACGGGCATGGCCAAGCACATCCGCGTGCTCGAGGAGGCGGGTCTGGTCGCGACCGAGAAGGTCGGGAGAACGCGGCAGTGTCGGCTGGGAGAGGACCGATTGGAAGACGTCATGGCATGGATCAGCTACTACCAGCGTCTCTGGGAGCGTCGACTCGACGGTCTCGATGCGTACTTCACCCTCCGAAAGGGATCATCGACATGACCGACTCCACAACACCACTGGAGCTCCGCCTCTCCCGGCTGTTGCCTGCCACCCCCGAGGAGGTGTTCGACGCATACACGGACGCGGAGAAGCAGAAGATCTGGTTCGGCATCCTCGATCCTGATCCCGGGATCGTCGAGATCGAGGTCGACCTCCGAGTCGGGGGCACACAGACCACCGTGTGGGGCCCCGACGCCGACACCCTTTTCCGGGAAACCCTGACGTTTCTCGAGATCGACCGTCCTCACCGCCTCGTCACCGAGTCGACCGGCCACAGTCCGGACGGGATGACGATGACCACGCTCATCACGATCACCTTCGAGTCCGAGGGGGACGCCACGAGGATGACCGTCGTGCAGAGCGGCTTCCCCGCCGCAGAGGTTCGCGACTTCTTCGTCGACGAGGTGTGGAACGGGGCGCTCGCGCGAATCACCGCTTATCTGACGCGCCCAATAGCCACCGACGAATGATGAACGGGTGGGCGAAGCCGGGTCTCTTGATCACGCCTGAACCCAGTGACGCACCTTCTCGTCGCGCTCGACGAGGAACCGATCGTCCTCCGGGTAGAACACGGCCACGTCGATGTCCGCGCCGGCGAACCCCTGAATGGCCTCCAGGCTCCTCCAGCGAGACACGGTGACGATCTCGGTGAGGCCGTCGCCGAGGTCGCGGGTGAGTATCCACGCGTCGAGGTTTCCGGGTGTCGCGCGATACTCCGACATGCCGGTGCGTTCGACGTAGGCGACGTACTCGGCGATGCGCTCCGTGCGGACGGCGCCCCGCCACATCCGGACGACGGGTCTTGTCTCCACGAAGGTCACACCTTCCTGGTTCCGACGGTCTCACCGAACAGCTCGCCGGTCTTCTCGAAACCCACGCGCAGATAGAACTGTTCCGGCCCGTCGGGAGCCGGATCCCAGAGCACGGTGATCTGGTCGTAGCCGCGGCGGCGCGCGTCGGCCGCGACGGCCTCGACGGCGAAGCGGCCGACGCCGCGACCCTTCGCCTCGTCGGCGACGTTGAGACGCCAGATTCCGCCGCGGAAGGCCGCGATTTCATTCTCGGGATCCCAATTGGCCATCACGAACCCGACGACGGTGTCGCCGTCCAGGATCACGCGCGGCCACGCCGTCGGGGTGACATACGCCTCGGCGATGGAGTAGACGACGGGCGCGACGAACGCCTTCTCGCCCACCGCCGGCGGGATCCGCACCGCCGCTCCGAGGTTGTCCGCGTCGAGTTCGGCCAATCGAAGAGAGCTCATGCCCGAGGGTAGGGGAGGGTTGCGACACGGCGACATCGGTGACATCAGCGACATCGGTGCGGGCGCGGGGTCCGTTCAGTCGGGACGGGACAGTCCGACGCGGATGGCCTGCCGGATCCGCCAGATCGGGAAGCCGCTGATCTGCTCGATCAGGTCGACGTCGAATCCGTGCACGAAATACGCCTCGCGGACGGCCCGGATGCGGGTGGGGGTGTCGGCGAACGCCAAGGCGAACTCCGTGGCGTAGCGTTCCCACACGCTGATCTCGTACTGCGGTGCGGTCACGTCCGCTCTCACCTCGATTCGGATCAGGTCGCGGAAAGCGAGGGCGACCTGGTCGGATCCTAGGACGGCCGCGTTACAGCCAAGCGACGCGCAGATTCCGTTGTCGGGTCGGGCCGCCGCGGAAACCCTGAACCGCGCCGGCGCTACGGAAGGCCGAGCTCGCGCCTCGCCCTCTGCAGCGCCGCTTCGTAGGCATCCTTCTTCTCTCGGCCCCCTTGCCGCTCGCGGTTGACGAGGTACTCCTGGAAGACCGTTTCGTTCGTCTCGGCCTCCGATCGGCGTTTCAGCGCATCGTCGAGCATCGCGTCGAATTGCTCGGCGCGGCCGAGCGCGGCGACCGCGTCGACGGTCGCCCCGACCGCGCTCCGCGTCTGGGCGCCCGCGGCCAGCGCCCGTGTCGACCTGCGATAGCTGAGCCACGCGACGATGAGCGCACCGACCCCCGTCAGTGCTCCCACGAGCGAGCCGATACTCGAGATCCAGTCGGTCACCGAAGGCATGGCGCAACGATAATCGGCAGGTGGCCCTCGTACACGCTCTGCGCCTGTTAGCGTGAGCGAGTCCGGGAGAGGAGACGCGATGTTCGACGCGGTGACCTCCTTCTTCCAGGTGCTTGTGACGCTGTCGGGCGTGATCGCGCTGAGTCCCTCCGACTCCGCGGCCGTTTGGATTCTCGTCGCCGCTTCGGCTCTGCTCGTCGCCCTGCTGCTGACGACCGCGTCGCTGCCGGCCGGGGGCGCAACGCGCGCCAGCGCGGCACGCGCCATCGACGTCTCCGTCTCGGTGGCGCAGAGCGATCCGGATGCCGCGGGGCACACCCGTTCGCGCGCTCCGGGCGCCGCGGCTCCGGCCGCGTAGCACGCGACGTCCTCCGCCCGCGCTCGCGGGCCGTTCCGTCGTCGATGTCCCTCGCGGCCGTTCCGCGACCCCTCCCCATCGACGAACGGACGACACCGTGGACCTCTTTGCCTTTCCTCCTCTCGCGGCGACCCTCGACGCTGCCTATGCAGTGCTCATGGGACTCGCTGACCTCCTGCACCCCGTCGCCGGCGCGGCATCCGCTGCTCTCGCCGTCGTCGTGCTGACCCTGGCGGTGCGCACGATCCTCATTCCCACCAGCATCGCGCAGGCGCGGGCCGAACAGACGCGCGCCCGGCTGGCCCCGAAGCTGCAGGCGCTCCAGCGGCGCTATAAGAACGACCGGGAGCGGATGTCGCGCGAGACCATGAAGCTCTACGCCGACGAGAAGGCCTCGCCTTTCGCCGGCTGTGCGCCTTTGCTCGTGCAGGCTCCCGTCGTCGGCGTGGTGTACGCGCTCTTCCTGTACCCGGTGATCGCCGGGCACCCGAATGCTCTTCTGACCCAGCAGCTCTTCGGCGTGCCGCTCGGAACGAGCCTCGCAGGATCGATCGTCGGCGGCACGGTCACGGCGCCTGCCGCGCTCGTCTTCGGCGTCGTGCTCGTGCTGATCCTCGCCGTCGCCGAGGTCACGCGCCGGCTCTTCCGACCCGAGGTCACGGCTGCGGAGGGTGTCCCCGGCACCGAGGCGATCATCCGAATGGCTGGGTTCTTGCAGTTCGGAACCGCCGTGGTCGCGCTTTTCGTCCCCCTCGCCGCCGCGCTCTACCTCCTCATCACCGTCGCGTGGACGCTGGTGCAGCGGCTCGTGCTGCGACGGAGGTTCCCGATCGAGCGAAGGGGTCGGGGCCGCGCCTCGCGCTGATGATCGCGCCGATCGTTCACGGCGAGAGTGGCGTATGACGGACTCGGGCGAGCCCGAAAGGCGCGAGTTATTTGGTGCCCGTCACAGCTGCGACGAGGTCGTCGATAGCTGACTGGTCGAGGGGATGTCGACTCATCACCCTGACAAGCACGGCACCGACGATCATGTCCGCGAGAGTATCGATCGGCGTGTCCAGTCGGAGGTTTGGTGCCTCCCCGACGGCGGCAGTCAGGCGCTCGATGAGGGATTCCGTGGGTGCCAGCACCTCACGCAGATGAGAAGCGATCTCGGCGTTCTGGGTGGCGGCGGTGATGATCGACGTCATGACGCCTGCGCGCTGCGGATCTTCGAGCAACCCTGCGAGCCCCTGGAGCCAGGAGTGGAGATCCGCTGTGATCGAGCCAGTGTGAGGAACCACGAGGTGATCGGAAAGAAGGAGACCCTCGACAAGGGCTTCCGCGACGACCGCGCTGCGGGATGACCACCACCGATAGATGGTCTGCTTCGCAACGCCCGCGCGGACGGCGATGCCCTCGATGGTGAGGTGGTCGTATCCGACCTCGTTCACCAGCTCGGAGGTTGCGCGTAGTACCGCCTGCCGCGCCGCCTCGCTGCGTACCGGTCCATTGCGAGGAAGGGGCATCGGAACTCCAACTAGACGAGACGTTGCGTATAGTCTAAGCGGGCCCGGCTTCGAACCGTGCCGCCGCCCCTGCTGAATCGGAGACCGCACCGTGTCTGAGTTCCTGCATCGTCTCGGCAGTGGGGCGGCGCGTCGCCCGTGGCTCGTCATCTTCGTGTGGGTGACGTTGTTGATCGTCGGCGTGAGCGGCTTCGCAGTGGGATTCAAAGGGGTCTCCACCAGCTTCGACATCCCTGGGACTGCAGCCGGGGAGGTCGTCGAGGAACTCCAGGAACGCCTGCCGGAGTTCAGCGGCGGTTCAGGCCTCGTGGTCTACCGAACCGACGACGGCTCGCCGTTCACGGAGGAGCAGCAGGAGGCGATCGCGGCGCTCGCCGACTCGGCGCGGGGCCTGCGGGACGTGTCCGACGTCGTCGATCCGTTCGCGGCCCAGCAGCAATTGGCTGACCAGACGCAGCAGCTCGACGACGGTCGCGCCCAACTCGATGCCGCGCGCGCGCAGACGGAGCAGGGGCAGGCGCAGCTCGATGCGGCACTCGCCGATATCGAGGCGGCACAGACCCAGCTCGACGCCGCCCGCTCCCAGATCGAGTCCGCCCCTTCGCCGGAAGATGCTCGCCAAGCGCAACTGACGCAATTGGACAACCAGCAGTCGCAGCTCGACGCGGCGCGCGCCAAGCTTGATGCCCAGCAGCAGCAGCTCAGTGAGGCAGCGGCTCAGATCGAAGCGAGCACCCGTGAACTGGAATCCGGCGCCGAGTTGCTCTCCTTCGCGGATGGGGTTCGCACGGTCTCGGAGGATGGCTCGATCGCCCTCGTGGCCGTGACCTTCGACCTCCCCCGACTCGAATTGCCCGAGGAGTCGAAGCAGGCGGTGATCGCCCATTTCGAAGATGCGTCGATCGCCCGCGTCGAGGTCGCCTTCTCCTCAGACATCGCGCAGGGGATCCCGGAGATTCTGGGAATCGGAGAGGCGATCGGTGTCGTGATCGCGGCGATCGTTCTGCTCGTCGTGCTCGGGTCCGTTCTCGCAGCATCCTTCCCGCTCGTCACGGCGATCACGGGAGTGGCGATCGCTGTGCTGGGTGCCTTGTCGTTCTCCGGGGTGATCCAGATCGCATCGTTCACTCCGGTCCTTGCGATCATGCTCGGCTTGGCGGTCGGGATCGACTACAGCCTCTTCATCCTCTACCGACACCGCACACAGCTGATCGGGGGCGCGGGGGTGGCGGAATCCATCGCGCTCGCCAATGGGACTGCGGGGAACGCCGTCGTGTTCGCAGGAGCGACCGTCGTGGTGGCGTTGCTGGCACTCAACGTCGTCGGCATCCCCTTCCTGGGCCTCATGGGAACCGTGGGGGCTTTCGCGATCCTGATCGCCGTGCTGATGTCGGTGACGATGACTCCCGCGCTTCTTTCCTTGGCCGGTGTCAGGGTACTGGGCAGGCGTACCCGGGCGAAGATCATCGACCGGGCCGCAGCGCCGGCCCTCACTCGTGCGGATGCCGCTCGCGCCTCGGTTCGGCAGATGTCCACCCTGCGCGCGGTCGTGACATCCTTGTTTGCTATCACGGTTCTTCTGGTCCTGGCGATACCCGCGCTGTCGATGCGTCTCGGTCTTCCTGACGGTGGCTCTGAGGCGTCGGATTCCACGGCGTACCGCGCGTTCACCTGGACACAGGAAGGATTCGGTGAGGGGGTGAACGGACCGCTTCTGGTGACCGCCGACCTCCCCGCGGGTCTGGGCGAGGATGGTGTTCAGGCGGCGCAGCTCGCGGTCGCGCGGGAACTCGCGGCTCAGGACGACGTGGTCGCCGTGGCTCCGATCGGCACCTCGACGGATTCGACCCTCACCGCTTTCCAGGTCGTGCCGGCGGAGGGACCGAACAGCGAAAGCACGGATCGCCTCGTCCGCGACCTGCGTGATCTTCCGCCGGTGAACGGCGCCATCGAGTTGGGTGTGTCGGGACAGACCGCGATCAACATCGACATCTCCGCAGGGTTGGCGCAGGCACTCCCCGGTTACCTCGTCGTGGTGGTGGGTCTGTCTTTCCTCATCATGGTGATGGTCTTCCGCTCACTCCTCGTTCCGCTGCTCGCAACGGGCGGCTTCATCCTCTCGCTCCTGGCCACGTACGGGGCACTCACCGCCGTCTTCCAGTGGGGCTGGCTCGGGTGGCTGTTCGGTGTGACCACGCCCGGACCGGTGCTGAGCTTCCTGCCCGTGATCCTGGTGGGAATCCTTTTCGGGCTGGCGATGGACTACACCCTCTTCCTGACCACGGGGATGCGCGAGGCGTTCGTTCACGGGGCTTCCGCTCGCGTGGCAGTCGCCCGCGGAGTTCGGGCCGGCAGAACGGTCGTCGTCGCCGCAGCGATCATCATGATCTCGGTCTTCGGGGGCTTCGTCTCGTCCGAGTCGATACTGGTGAAGGGCTTCGGCTTCGGTCTGGCCGTGGGTGTCCTTCTCGACGCCTTCCTTGTACGCATGCTCCTCATCCCCGCCGTCATGCACCTGCTGGGGCGTTCCGCCTGGTGGTTACCCCGCTGGCTGGATCGCATCATTCCCGACGTCGACGTCGAGGGTGCGTCCCTCGAGCGGAGACATCCCCGGACTTCGACGTCACATCCCGTCCACGAGGAGGGGCCTGTCGCCGGGGCACCGACGGTCGCGCCCTGACGCGCCGGAGCAGGCCTAGCGTGGAGGCGTGGACCACCTGACCTATGCCGAGGTTGGCGCGACGGCCGGCGAGCTGCCCGCGGGCTACCATCACACCCGCATGCGGCGGGTCGTCGGGCACGGGCGGACCGACTTCGAGCGCGCGGCCGACCTCCTCCTCGCCGGGGAGGTGCAGCGCCGAGCGGGTGCGGACGTCCGGATGTCAGAGACGCCGCTGCGTGAAGGGACACGCGTCGAGATGCGGCTGCGACTCGGCCCGTTCGTCTTCCGGATCCCGTGCCTGGTGGTGTGGGCCGAACGCACGGGCGAAGCCTGCGGGTTCGCCTACGGGACGCTGCCCGGGCACCCCGAGCGCGGCGAGGAGCGATTCGAACTCCACCTCGACCCGTCGGGCGACGTCGTCTTCACGATCGTCGCGTTCTCGCGCCCGGGTCGCTGGTTCACGCGGCTGGGCGGACCGGTGGCGCGCCGGTTCCAGGCGCACATGACGCGTCGCTATCTCGCGGCGCTCGTCAATCGGTGACGCAGTGCCGCCCCGAGCCCCTGGATGACCTGATCGAGGCCGGTCGCCGATTCGCCGTTGTCACGCGAGACGCGATAATCCATGATGAGCGGGTGAACACGACCTCTGACGCCGGCTCGCTGACGCGCCGCACTCTCCTTGCGGGCGGAGGGGTCATCGCCCTCACCGCAGTTCTCGCCTCGTGCTTCCCGGCCGGTCCGTCCCAACCATCGGCGTCGGCCTCGCCGAGCCCCTCGGCCTCGCCCGGTGGAGGCGGTACCGCAGCTCCGGCCGCCGCAGAGCTCACCGACGAGCTGATCGCGACGTTCGACGCCGCGGTCATCCAGGCGTTCGAGGACTTCGGTCTGGTCGGCGCGGCAGTGGCGCTGTTCCAGGGCGACGAGATCGTCTACAACAAGGGTTTCGGTCGGCGCGACCTGTCGACGGGTGAGAGCGTGACCCCGAACACGCGATTCCGCATCGGCTCCAACACGAAGTCCATGACGTCGCTGCTCATCGCGAAGTACGTCGATGACGGGCTCGTGACCTGGGACACGAGAATCGTCGATCTCTGGCCGGACTTCGTCGCCCCGACGCCGGAGTTGACGGAGTCGCTCACTCTTCACCGGCTTCTGGGCATGGGGTCGGGGCTGGCCGAACCCGAGACGATCGAGTTCTTCGCCTCGGGAGGCGGCGTGGACGCTGAGCAGCTCCTGCGCACCATCCCGTACCTGGAAGTCATCTCGACCACCTACGACGACACCTACGCATACAACAACACGCTGGTCGCCGCCGCGCCCTACCTCATCATGCTTGCCGATGGAACCGACCCGTCGGAGCTCGAGGAGCGCTATGCGCGGGACATCGCCGACCTCGTCTTCACGCCCATCGGCATGGATGACGCCGTCTTCGCGTCGGACCCGCGGCCGTACGGCGGCGAGTTCGCCACGGGCTATCAGCGCGATCTGGAGCAGAATGCCGAGCGCTCGCCGTTCGTCAGCATCGGCGGCTACGGGCCGGCAGGCATGGTGATGGCCAGCTCTACCGACATGGCGCGGTATCTCATCACGCAGTCGAAATCCGGGGTGGCTCCGGACGGCACCGTGGTCGCGTCGGCCGAGAACGTCGATCGCACCCATCAGCCCGGCGTCGTCGTCCCTCCTGATGCGCAGAACGCGTTGCCGTCGCTTCTGCTGGCGGACACCGCCAGCACGAACTACGCGTTGGGATGGTTCGATGAGATCTTCAACGACGGTCAGCGCATGCTGTGGCACGCGGGCGGCATCGACGGCTTCGGGTCGCTGATGGGGTTCCTTCCCGAAGAGGGGATCGGTTTCGTCGCGCTGACGAACTATGAACCGAACATCGGCGGCCTGTTCAACTTCTCGGTGCAGTCCTCATTCCTCGACATGCTGTTCGGACTCAACGCCGATCTGCCCGCCACTCTCGCCACCGTCCCTGCCACGCTGCGCGAGAGTCAGAGTGAGGTGGTCGCGTCGACCACCGCCGTCGACGAGGGAGCCACGGAGCCCTTTCTCGGTCTGTACTCCGACGGTTTCGAGCTCGCTCGCGGTGGTGAGGAGTTGGAACTGCGTCACGACATCCGACGCATGCGACTTCGTGCGACCGGTCCGGACGAATTCGTCATCATGAACGGACCGAGCGCGGTGAGCGGAAGAAGCGTCGCACTGTCGACGGATGCCGGTGGCTCGCGTCAGATGACGATCGACGGATTCCCGGCGGTGACGTGGTTGTCGGGAGACTGACCCCGCCGTGACGAAGGACTCCTCTCCCGCCGCGCACAATGGTCGGGTGCAGTACGAAATCGACGACGATCCCTCACGAATACAGCCCGATGCGGTGTGGGAGTGGCTGTCGACGGAGGCGTACTGGGGGCGCCAGCGGTCGCGCGAGGACGTGATGACCCAGATCGCCAACGCCTGGCGGGTCGTCGGGGTGTATCGCGCGGACACGGGGGCGCAGGTCGGCTTCGCGCGCGCGGTGTCGGACGGCGTCACCTTCGCCTACCTCGCGGACGTCTTCGTCATCGACGGTCACCGAGGGGACAGCCTGGGGAAGCGCATCTTGCAGCTGATGATCGAGGACGGCCCGGGACGCGACTTCCGCTGGGTGCTGTTCACGGGTGACGCCCACGGCCTCTACGAGCAGTTCGGATTCAGCGCTCCCGACGCGACCGCGATGGTGCGACCGGCGCGCTCCCCGTCCTGACGGAAGCGCGAGTAGCAGGTCACCCTCGGGGGGCCCGCTCAGACAGCGGATGCCGACGGAGAGCTGGTGATCGAGCGGGATCCACCCGCCTCTCACGTCGCGAAGACGTGCAACCCGAGATCGTCACTGAGGATCTCGCTGGCGATCCGTCCGCGGACGCTCGTTCCCTGTGCATCGAGCGGCGGACTCAGCACCGCGGCCCCCAGCATCCGTGGGGCGGCGAGCACGAGGGCCCCCGAGACGCTCGATTTGGCGGGGACGCCGACGCGTCGCATCCATGTTCCCGATCCGTCGTAGACCCCGCACGTCGCCATCACCGAGATGACGTCGCGCGCGACCGGCGCGGGGATGACGCGCTCGCCCGTCACCGGGTTCACTCCGCCGAAGGCGAGGGTCGCTCCCATCACGGCGAGGGCTTCGACGTCGACCAGCACGGCGCATGCCCGCCCGTAGGCCTCCACGGCGTCGTCGGCGCTGACGTGGAGGGCGTCCTCGGCGCGCATCAGGTGCGCAAGCGCGTGGTTGCGCTCGCCGTGCTCGCGCTCTTCTTCGGCGGTGCGTTCGTCGATCGCCAGCGACCGCCCGGCGAACGCCGAGAGCCCACGGAGGATGCGGTCGGTCCGACCCTCGACGTCGCCGCCGTCGACGAGGGAGGCGGTGAGCAGCGCGCCCGCGTTGACCATCGGGTTGGGCGGACGGCCGGTACCGCTTTCGAGCTTGATGGCGTCGAACGCTTCGCCTGTCGGCTCGATGCCGACCCGGTGCAGCGCCTCGCCGTCAGTGTCGAGGAGGGCCAAAGCGAAGAGGAAGGGCTTCACCGACGACTGCATCGTGAAGGCCATGTCGGAGTCGTCGCTGCCGCTCACGGTCCCGTCTCTCAGAGCGAGAGCGATCGCGCACCGAGCCGGGTCGGCCTCAGCGAGGCTCGGAATGCTGTCGTCGACGGTTCCGTCGGCGTGGGGGAGGAGCCGTCGGCGCAGCGCGTCGAGGTCGTACACGCTCGGGTCTGCGGTGGCGGTCATGGTTCGACCCTGTCACGGTTCGACCTGCGCCAAGACGAAACCCTGAGGGAGCTTCTCCCGGCGGCGAGGTCCCCGGTCGAGGCTGATGTCGATCGAGAATCCCACCGCGCGAAGGGCTCCCGCGACCGTTGACGTGTCGTGCAGGTAGGCGAGAAGGTCGACGTCGTGTCCGTACGCGCGGGGCCGCCTGCGCTCCCCGCTGCCCGACTGAAACCCGAGGAGTACGAGGCCACCCTCCCTGAGCACGCGACGGAACTCCCGGAAGAGATCGGCGAGGTCGGCGGGCGGAGTGTGGATGATCGAATACCAGGCGAGGATGCCGTCGAGGGCGCCGTCGGGGAGCGGGAGAGCCGAGCAGTCCGCCTCGATGAACTGCACGTCCGGGTGGGCGGCCCGGGCATGCTCCAGCATGGCGGGCGACAGGTCGACACCGACTGGGGACACCCGCGGATTCAGCGACCGAAGCAGTCCGATCAGCCTGCCCGTCCCGCAGCCGGCATCCAGAATCGTCACAGACGGCTCGCCATCGGAAAGTCTCTCCACGAAATCGACGATCATGGCCCGATCGATCTGCGGCTCGAAGCGGTCATAGGCGACGAGGCGCGCATAGGAGTCCGCGACCGTCTCATAGAGCAAGCGCGTGCGCGCGGTGAGAGCGGGATCCACCCGACGAATCTATCCAGGCGGGTGATCCCGTGCCGGCAGACGGCACGCCCGGGGTTGTCAACCCCATCGGATGCGGCGCGCGCAAGGTGGACGCTGGGGAGGACCGACAGGAAGGCGCCCATCATGGAGCACGAATCGCACGGCCACGACGCTCTCGCCGCCGAAGACGAGGGCTACGAGGGACCGGACATCGAAGTGCCGCTGGGGGACGACGAGCCTCCCTCCGCGGAGTCGACAGCGAACGCGACACGTTCTGACAGCTCGGAGGGCGACGAGAAGGCCGGCGGGCTGGGGCAGGACGGCACGATCCCGGACGAGCCGGACGGTGTGGCCGCCGGGCACACGGGGGAGCGGTCGAGCTTCGAGCCGGAGGAGGACGAGCAGGCGCAGGCCTGAACGGTGCGGCGGGAGCGCATGTCGTCGGTGCTCACCGCGGTGTGTGATCCTGGCGGGATGCCGCTTGTCTTGCCTGACGCGCTGGTGCCTGTGGTCCTGCGACTGATGCGCGCCAATCGCACCTTCGTGACGGCCGAGGGTGCGAGGAGGCGCATCCGCGAGCGCGAGTTGCGCCCGAAACCGTTCGGGCCGCCGTCACGCCTGCGACCCGGCATCCGCGTCGAGGTGGACCATGTCGACGGCTGGCCGGTGTACACGATCCTGCCGCCGCAGGTGGGTGGGGCCGTCGTCTACGTGCACGGCGGCGGATGGGTCAACGAGATCGCGCCCCAGCACTGGCATCTCGCGGCGGAGATCGCCGCCGAGGCTTCCATGGCGGTCGCGGTTCCGATCTACCCGCTGATTCCGTTCGGCCACGCGCTCGAGGCTCGCGACAAGACTGCCGCGCTCGTCAGCAGGAGTATCGACCGATGGGGCACGACCTTCCTCGCCGGTGACTCGGCGGGCGGGCAGATCGCCCTGTCCACGGCGCTCGCCCTTCGAGACGCCGGGGTGGTGCTTCCCCGCACCATCCTGATCTCTCCTGCCCTGGATCTGACCTGGAGCAACCCCCGCATCCCTGCCGTCCAGCCGACCGATCCCTGGCTTGCGACCCCGGGAGGCAAGGTCCTCGCCGAGCACTGGCGCGGCGACCTCGACCTTCTCGATCCCGCGGTCAGCCCTCTGTTCGGGGACCTGACGGAACTGGGTCCGATCACCGTCTTCACCGGGACGCGCGACGTACTGAATCCGGACGCGCACGTCCTGGCGGAGAAAGCCCGCACGGCAGGCGTGCCGCTCGAGCTCTGCGAGGTCGCCGGGCAGGTGCACGTCTATCCGCTGCTTCCCACGCGTACCGGACGCGACGCGCAGCGGCAGATCGTCGAGCGGCTGCGATCGGCGACCCCGCCTGAGCGGCGGGGTCGAGTGCGAGCTCTCAGCGGGCTACGGCAGCCCGCCCGCGCGATCTATCCGCGCCTCGAGCAGGCGCCGCTCGGCGTCGTTGGCCGTGAGTTCGAGGGCGCTCAGGTCCTCGGCCATCGCCGCATCGCGCTCGCCGAGCTGCCGGAGCATCCGCGCGCGCACGGCGTGCCAGAGGTGGTATCCGCTGAGGGCGTATCCGAGCGCATCCACCGCGTCCAGTGCCGCCTGCGGTCCGTCGACTTCGGCAAGCGCCACCGCACGATTGAGTCGCACGACCGGCGAGTGGTCGTAGGCCAGCAGCATGTCGTACAGCGTCAGCACCTGTGGCCAGTCGGTGCCTTCACCATCGCGGGTGTCGGAATGGCAGGCGGCGATCGCGGCATGCAGCTGCCAGCGCCCCGGGCGGCGGAGCATCGCCGCCGTCTCGAGCACCGACTGCGCCTCGGCGATCAGCCGACGATCCCACCGCGCTCGGTCCTGATCGGCGAGCAGGATGAGTTCACCATCGACGGCGCGCGCGCCTTCTCGCGCTCGATGGAACAGCAGCAGAGCGAGCAAACCCTGTGCCTCGGCCTCGCGCGGCAGCTCGTGTGCCACGACACGCGCGAGCCAGAGCGCGTCGTCCGCGAGATCACGGTCGGCGGCAGCGTCGCCACCGGCGACGAGATGGGCTTCGCTGTACATCACCGATATGACGGTCAGGACGATATCCAGTCGCTCCGCACGCTCCGAGCCCTCGGGAATCCGAAGCGGGATGCCGGTGGCACCGATCTTCCGCTTGGCTCGCACGATGCGCTGCGCCACCGTCGGTTCGGGGGCCAGCGTCGCTCGGGCGATCTGAGCGGTCGTGAGGCCGCAGATCGCCCGGAGTGTGAGAGCGAGCTGCGCGTCCGGCGAGATGGCGGGGTGACAGCAGCCGAACAGCAGCGGCAACCGCTCGTCGGGCTCTCCGATTCTCGCGTCCTCGCGCGGCGCTGTCAGGGTCGGATCGGCGAGCTGGGCGAGCTTTTCGCGGTACCGCTTCTCTCGTCGCAAGCGGTCGAGCGCATTGTGCCGAGCCGCTTGTGTCAGCCATCCACCGGGGTTGGGCGGAACCCCGCGCGCACGCCACTGACGAATGGCTTCCTCGACCGCCTCGGCGACCGACTCCTCTGCCAGATCGAGGTTTCCGAGCCAGTTCGTGAGGGCCGCGACGATGCGCGCGGACTCCTCTCGGATAACTCTCGCCAGCGGCTGATCGGATGCCGCGGCGCGGTGTGACTCCCCCGCCGCGGCATCCTCATCGTTCACGAATTCTGCAGCCCTCAGTAGGTGACGATCGGTCGGATCTCGACCGCGACGCCGGGCAGTTCGAGGAGCGGCCAGGTCTTGACGATGGCGATCGCCGCGTCGAGGTCGGGCACGTCGATCACCTGGAATCCGCCGATGACTTCTCTGGCCTCCGAGAAGGGCCCGTCGGCCACGACCGGCCCGTCGCTGCCGTGTCTGACCGTCGTCGCGGTGGCGACCGGCTGCAGCTGGGCGCCGGACTCGGTCATCACCTCGCCGTGCGTGCCGAACCAGTCATAGGTGCGGCCATACGCCTGCTCGAGGTGCTCGGGCGACGCCGCTGCGTCGAGCTCGGGAGTGGTGGAGAACATGATGACGTATTTCACGGCCGTGTCCTTTCGTCATGGGAACCGTTTCACCCCCACAGCGAACGGGCAAGCCCGAAATCGACACGAGCGGCGAAGAGCGATTAGAACGGGTTGTTCACCGTCGGGTCGACGATCGGGCGGACCTCGACGCCACCGCCGGTGGCGGGGCACAGCTTCGCGATCTCGAGCGCGTGATCGAGGTCGCGTGCGTCGACGACGTAGTAGCCGAGGAGGGCCTCCTTGCTCTGGATGAATGGGCCGTTGGTCATCGCGCTTCCGCCCTTGATGGTGGTCGCCGTCGTCACGGGCGCGAGCGCACCTCCGCCCGTCAGCGTCCCACCGCGCTCGGCGACCTGGCTGGTGAAGGTGTTGTGGGCGTCGACCACCTGGGCCCATCCCTCGGGCGGCATGGTCTCGTAGTAGGTCGGGTCTTCGTAGATGAGGATTGCGAACTGGGACATGGACGTGCCTCCTGCACTGGGTCGCGGACCGGCCGATCCGGCTCCGTCACAGTCACAGCGAACAACGGGCCGCGAAATCGACAAGGGTGCCCGACGCTCTTCTGATCAGCCCCCGGTCAACGAGCCCTCTGACCGGGGGCTGACGTTCGTCGTTGTCGGGTCGAGCCGTGGTGCCAGGATGAGGGCATGGCCTTCGGGATGACGCGCGACGTGGTGCGCCCTACGGATTCCGCCCGCGCGGATCGGGTGACCTACGTCGAGCTCTTCTTCGACCTGGTGTTCGTCTTCGCGTTGACGCAATTGTCTGCCTATCTGTACGAGAACCAGACGCCGCTGGGTGCCTTCGAGGGCCTCATCATGGTGTGCGCGCTGTGGTGGGGATGGGTCTCCACCACCTGGGTGACGAACTGGCTCGATCCGGTGAAGCTCCCCGTCCGCGGGGCGGTGATCGCGCTCGCGTTCGTGGCACTCGTGGTGAGTGTCTCGATCGCGGAGGCGTTCGGCGACCGCGCGTGGGCATTCGCGATCGCGTACGTCGTCCTCCAGGTCGGGCGTACGGGTTTCATCGTGTGGGCGACCGCCCGTCACGACCGACAGGTCGCCCGCGACTTCAGCCTCGTGCTGGCCTGGACGGTCGCCGGGGCGGTGTTGTGGATCGCCGGCGCGCTTCTCCCTCTCTCCTGGCAGCTGCCGTTCTGGTCCGCCGCGCTCGCCCTCGAACTGCTGGGCACCGTTCTCGGGTATCCCGTCCCTGGACGGGGCAAAGTGCTCCTGCGCTCGTGGGATCTCTCCGGCCCGCACATCGCCGAGCGCACGGCCCTGTTCGTGCTCATCGCGATCGGGGAGGGACTGCTGATCACGGGCCTGACGTTCGTGGAGAAGGAATCCTCCGCCTCATCCATCGCGGCGATGGTGACGGCGTTCGTCGCCGCCGCAGCCGCATGGTGGATCTACTTCGATCACGGCGAACGCGTCGGCGCGGAGGCGATCGAAGCGTCGGACGAGCCGGCCCGACTCGCTCGCACCGCCTACACCTGGGTGCATCTTCCGATCATCGCCGGCATCGTGCTGATGAGCGTGGGCGACAAAGAGATGCTGGCACGCCCCGACCAGCGCGGCCTCGCGTCCACGATCGTGATCCTCGGCGCGCCGATCCTGTTCCTCACCGGCACGGTGCTCTTCCGTCGCGTGCTCGAACGACGCTGGTCGCGAGCTCAACTCATCGGGCTGATCGCTCTCGCCGTGCTCGGCGGGGCGACTCTCGCTGTCCCGTTCCTCGACGCACTCACGGCGTCCATCACGGCCGCGGGGATTCTTGTCGGGGTCGCGGCCGGTGAGACCATCGAGCGTGTGAGGCGCGGCCGTCGCGCGGGAGGGTGACGTCGGGGGCGGCAGGCGTCGACCGGCGAGCGAGCAGCTGGGGATACTCGGACAACGTCGAACCCGATGACGCGGCCCCGCATGCGCGCGGCTAGAACGCGTCGAAGCGTTCGCTGCCCTACCTATTGCTGGCAGCTCATCGCCCAAGACGGCGTCGTCAGCCAGGTGGCCCATGACTTCGCAGAGTTGGGACGCCAAGTGACACCTTTGGTCGTCTCGGGTGCAAGCACGATCATGCAGCCGCCCTCGCTGGTGGGAGCCGACAAAGGTAGCGCGGCGCGAGCCCAGGACCCCTGAGTGCTCCGCGCCCGCCGCGGGATCCGCTTGCGCACCTAATCCGTCGTGCATCTCAGACGCAGCTATGGTGTGGGTCCGTCGCCGCTCTGGCTTCGCTATGCAAGCTGATTGCGGAGTTCGCGCAAGGTGGTGAGCAGGTCTTGGCGGGTAGCCTCACGGACGATGAATCCGGGTGCGGGCATGCTGGGGGTGACACGCAAGCTGTAGGTGATGAGTGACTGTCCGTGCGCGGATGGCTGGAGCGACCAGCGCCCGTCATACGCAGCGAGAAGATCGCCGTGAACGAGGCTCCAGGTCAATTCATGAGCTTCCTCGGTGTACTCGACCGTGTAGTGGCTCAGCCACGGGCCGACATGAGCGCCGAAGCGAACTCGAGTGACCGCAGCGGATCCGGTTTCGAGTACCTCGGCAGTGGTGATGGAACTCCGCCAGCGTGGGTAGCCCTCGAAATCGAGCAGGATCGCCCGAACATCCTCGACGGCTCCGGTCATGGTCATCTGGTCAGTCAAAGGTTCGCGCATGTTGTTCCTTCATTGCCCTGCGTTCGATTGGGTGCGGCGGATTGTCATGTGCTCATGGCGGTCAATGTCACGTGGGCGATGTTCGCGGCGACCGTGATGGCCAGGAGGAGCTGAACCATTAAGTGGAAGACCCAGACGACGGCGTGATTGGGCGCCTTGGAGAGGATTGCGGCGCCTCCGTATCCGAGGATCAGGACGACGAACGTCGCTGCTGTGCCGATCGCGTTCGGCGCCGCCATGTTGATGCCGCCGGTGACCGCGGCTGCGATTCCCACCGCTGCGAGAACCGCTAGCGCGGGCAATGCGATTTGTCGTGCGAACGACGAAGTCGTGACTTCGGGAGGATCGGTGAGTAGTGCCGGCGGCGTCGGCTGCGGATGGCCAGAGGCCCTGATCAGCGTACGAAGGAGTGCGGATCCGTGGTGGGCGAGGACGATTCCGCAGAAGCCAAGGCCGCCGACGACCAGGATGTTCCGAAGGAGCACACCGAGGACTTCGGGCATCATTGTGCGGGCACCAAGCTGGCGAGCAGGACGAAGCCGACTCCGACGACGAGCGCTAGCTCCACTCGGTTCAGCCAGGCCAACGGCAGAAGCCGGCGGCGGAACTCGGACTGGCTCAGACCTGCGCTGTGGGCTCGCAGCAGACGAACATAGCCGGGCGCGCTGATCGCCGACCCAGCCACCGCCGTCAGAAGGTAGAGCGCGAAGGGAATCAAAATCGCCGGAGCGAGCGGATTCGCGCCGGTAAGCAAGACGAGCGCTGCGCCGCACCCCACTGCCACGAAACCCAGCGGCACATAGAACCGCGGGATGATCCACAACAGCTGTCGCAGGTACGCAGCTGTCTCGTCCCCCTCGACGTCACGGTCGAGTAGTCGGGCGAGCAAAATCTGCCCGCTCACCGCCCCACCCACCCACAGGACGAGGGAAAGTCCAAGCCCATAGACGAGCCATTGGATGGGCGAAAGCCCGACCAGGAGCCCTGTTGCGGCCGCCGAGAGTACGACGAGAACACCAATGAGCGCAAGCTGCAGCTGCTGCGCGAATGCGCGAGAAGAAGACACGGTTACCTCCGATGAGTTTGAACATTTCATCAAGGAGGTACGGTGCCCATTTCGGGCCCTGCTCTCCACGAGCAGAACCAGCATAGCCGGTCTGCAGCCGCAGTTACTCAGGGGTGCGCGCCCCGCGGACCACTTATTCCTGAAATGTAGACCACCGTGTCGAATGCGGGTCCCCGACCGTTCCCGTCTGCGGCGGATCGTGCACCCCCAGGGTTCCCGTCTGTCGAGCCCGATTGACCCGCCCACCCTGATGCCCGGTGAGCGTCGCCCCTGCGAGTGCCCACAGAGCGACGTCGGTGGCCCCGGTTAGGGTCGTGGGGACGGTCCGAGTGGCGGACCATCGGGAAAGGGAACGTTGCGGTACATCGAGGACGAGGGCCGGATCGTCTGGAGCGCGAGCGACCTGAAAGCGGCCGCCGAATGCGAGTTCGCGTGGCTGCGGGCGATCGATGCGAAGCTCGGTCGGGTCGCTCCTGTCGAAGAGCCGGATGACCCGACGCTCCGTCGCGCGGGCGAGCTCGGTGGCGAGCACGAACGACGTGTCCTTTCCCGCTACCGCGCGCAGTACGGCGACGGCGTCGTCGAGATCCCCGAGACCCGCTCCTCCGACGCCGATGCGCTCGCCGAGGCGGTGAGGCTCACCGACGCGGCGCTGAACTCCGACGCCGACGTGATCTACCAGGCGACCTTCGCCACTCACGACTTCGTCGGTTTCGCCGACTTCCTCGTCCGTGACGAGTTCGGCGCGTGGCTCGTCCAAGACACCAAGCTCGCCCGGCACGCCCGGGTGACCGCACTCATGCAGCTCGCCGCCTATGTCGCCCAGCTCGATCGGCTCGGTATTCCGCGCTCCGACCGCGTCGAACTCCTCCTGGGCGACGGCACCACCAGCAGCCACGAGGTCGACGATCTGCTCCCCGTCTTCCACCTGCGCCGTGAGCGCCTGCAGGCGCTTATCGCCGACCGCCGCCTCGACCTCGGCGCCACGGGCGAGCCCATCGCGTGGGGCGACTCTCGCGGTGACCTGGGCGTCGTCGCCTGCGGACGCTGCGCCACCTGCGACCTCGAGGTCGTGGCATCCGGCGATCTCCTCCTCGTGGCGGGCATGCGGCCGGTGCAGCGCGAGCGCCTGCGTGCGGCAGGAATCGAGACGATCGACGACCTGGCGCGACTCGGAACCACACCCGCCGGGATGAACCCCGACACCATCGCGCTCCTGCGCACCCAGGCGCGCCTGCAGCTGAGTTCGCCGGGCGACGTCCCGCTCTACGACGTCGTACAGCCGCAGGCGCTCGGCGCCCTCCCACGCCCGAGCCAGGGCGACATCTTCTTCGACTTCGAGGGCGACCCCCTCCATACCGAGGGCGAGGGCACCACCTGGGGCATCGACTACCTCTTCGGCTGGGTCGACTTGAACGAGCAGTACTCTGCGCTGTGGGCGCACTCGTTCGCCGAAGAGAAGGAGGCGCTCGAGCGCTTCCTCGACATGGTCGCGCTCCGTCGCAAGGCCCACCCCGACCTGCACATCTACCATTACGCGCCCTACGAGCCCACGCATCTGCTGGCGATGGCGGCGCGCTACGGCACGCGCGAGGCCGACGTCGATCAGCTGCTGCGCGACAGCGTCTTCGTCGACCTCTACCCGATCGTGCGGCGGGCTCTGCGCGTCGGGTCGCGCTCGTACTCCATCAAGAAGCTCGAGCCGCTCTACATGGGTGACGAGGTGCGCACGAGCGACGTGCAGAAGGGCGACGACTCGATCGTCAAGTACGTGCAGGCGCGGGCGCTGCAACAGGACGGACCGGATGCTGCGGCAGAGGCCGCCCGCATTCTCGACGACCTCGCCGACTACAACCGTTACGACTGCGTCTCGACCCTGCGCCTGCGCGACTGGCTCGTCGACCGCGCCCGGGAGGCGCAGCTGCGTCCCACCCCCAACCCCGATCCCGATGAGCACATCTACACCCCCTCCGAGCGAGCCGATCGACTCAACGCGCTCGCTGCACAGCGCGACACCGACTCACCCGAGTCGCGGGCGCTGCGCCTCGGCGCCGCCGCCATCGACTACTACCCGCGTGAGGCCAAGTCGTTCTGGGCCACCCACTTCCTGCGCCTGCGCGAACCGGCATCCGTCTGGGACGAGACCCGGGATGTCGTCATGCTCGACTCCTCACGCTGCCACGTCGTCACCGACTGGTACCAGGAGGAGGGCAAGCGCACGCTGCGACGCCGCATCGAACTGCGGGGCGAGCTCGCGCCAGGAACGCGCATCAGCGAGGGGAGCGAGCCGTTCGCCCTCTATGAGCTGCCGGCGCCCTTCCCCTTCACCGACAAGCCGCGCTGGATCCACGCCGACCACCGCGTGACCGTCATCGAGACCCTCGACGACGGTGCGATCGTGGAAGAGTTCGCCGTCGACGGCGAAACCTGGGCCGAACTGCCGATCGCGCTCACCCCGCCGGCGCCGCCACGCGCGCTGAACCAGCAGACGGCGATCGACGCGTGGGCCGACGCCGTCGTCGCTGCGGTACCGAAACTGCCCTACGACCCCGCCACCGACATCCTGCACCGGCGACCGCCCCGCACCCGCTCCGGTGCGCTCCCGCCGCAGACCGGCGACGACATCGGCGACATCACCGCCGCCCTGCTCGATCTCGATCGCAGCTATCTCGCCGTGCAGGGACCGCCGGGGACGGGCAAGACCTTCGTCGGGTCGCACGTCATCGCACGCCTGGTCGCCGACCACGGCTACAAGGTCGGTGTCGTCGCGCAGTCGCACGCGGTCGTCGAGCACATGCTCGATCGGATCGTCGCGGCGGGGGTCCCGCCGCAGCAGGTGGCCAAGGCGCTGAAGAAGCCGGATGACGCGGATCGCGTGCGCTTCACGCCTATCCCGAAGAACGGGGTCGCGGCCTTCACGGCCGAGCACGCGGCATCAGGATTCGTCGTCGGCGGCACGGCCTGGGATTTCGCACACGAGGGACGCATCCCACGGGGGAGCCTCGATCTTCTCGTGATCGACGAAGCCGGGCAGTTCTCGCTCGCGTCGACGATCGCGGTCTCGCTCGCGTCATCCCGTCTGCTTCTCCTCGGTGACCCGCAACAGCTGCCGCAGGTCAGCCAGGGCACGCACCCCGAGCCGGTCGACACCTCCGCCCTCGGGTGGGTGATGGACGGCGCGGACGTGATCCCGCCGGACCACGGCTTCTTCCTCGCCCGGTCTTGGCGCATGCACCCTGCCGTGGCGCGCGCGGTCTCGGACCTCTCGTACCGCGGCGAGCTCGCCGCTCAGCCGGCGACGGCGATGCGTGCCCTCGAGGGCATCGCGCCGGGGCTTCACCCGCTGCCGCTCCGCCATCGCGGCAACGCCACCCGGTCGCCCGAGGAGGCCGCGCTCGTCGTCGAGCTCGTCCGGGATCTCGTCGGACGCGAATGGACCGGCATCGACATCGACGACACGGGCGGCGCGACGCTGACGCCGGCTCGCCCCCTCACCGCGGCCGACCTCATCGTCGTCACCCCCTACAACGCCCAGCAGGTGCTCGTCGAAGAAGCGCTCGCCGCCGCGGGGTTCGGCGAGGTTCCGGTCGGTACCGTCGACAAGTTCCAGGGGCAGGAGGCCGCGGTTGCGATCGTCTCGCTCGCGGCATCCTCCGGGCGCGACGCCCCTCGGGGACTAGAGTTCCTGCTGCTGCGGAACCGGCTCAACGTCGCCATCTCGCGGGCGATGCACACCGCGTACCTCGTCTACTCCCCGGGTCTGCTGGACGACCTGCCGCGCACCCCCGAGGGCGTCGCGCGTCTCAGCGGTTTCGCCCGCCTCGTCGGGGCCCACGCGTCCGAGGGCGAGTCGAGAGCGCTGCGCCTTGAGCACAACCCCGTTCGGGCGGCGATGGCCGCCCCGTAGACTCGCGACACGTCCCACCATCCCCCCGGCGAGGAGGAACTGCCGCATGTCCGATCAGGTGCCCCGTCAATTCGAGATCGATCTGCCGCCCGACCTGATCGGTGGCAACTACGCCGATTTCGCCAACGTCTGGCACAGTTCGACGGTCTTCGTGATGGACTTCCTCACCCTCGCCCAGCCTCCGCACGACGAGACCGATCCCGAGACCGGCGAGCGTCGCACCATCGTTCCGGCGCGCGTGGTCAGCCGCATCCGCATCCCTCCCGAGCAGGTGTTCGAGCTGGCCAAAGCCCTCACCCAGCAGCTGGAGTTCTGGGAGCAGGAGACCGGTCGGAAGCCGCCGACCGAGCCCGTCATGCCCGACTGAATCGGCGTGTGGGCTAGCCGCTCGAGGGTGCCGATGTCAAGCCCCTAAGATGGCGAATCGTCGACGTCATACCCTTGGATTCGCGCCGCAAGGCGCAGGCGCGGTATCCGTTCGGCGAGGGGCGGATGCCGCGCCACACTCGTCTCAGGCCCCGGAAAACCGCGGAATCCCGCGCAGGGTGGCGTCAGACGGTGCCGTACAGGCGGTCGCCGGCGTCGCCGAGGCCCGGCACGATGTAGCCCTTCTCGTTCAGCCGCTCATCGAGCGCGCCGAGCACGAGCGTGACGTCCTTCTCGCCGACCTGATGCTCGATGGCGGCGACCCCTTCGGGGGCGCCGAGAAGGCAGATCGCGGTGACGTCCTGCGCACCCCTTTTGAAGAGGAACTCGATCGCGGCGCCGAGCGACCCGCCCGTCGCGAGCATCGGGTCGAGCACGAAGCACTGCCGGTCGGAAAGGTCATCGGGAAGGCGCTCGGCGTAGGTGGTGGGCTCGAGCGTCTCTTCATTCCGCACCATGCCGAGAAACCCCACCTCGGCGGTGGGGAGAAGCTTGACCATGCCCTCCAGCATCCCGAGACCCGCACGCAGAATGGGCACCACGATCGGACGCGGCTCGCTGATCTTCACGCCCGTCGTCAGCGACACCGGGGTCTGGATCTCGATCGCATCGACCTTCACCGACCGGGTCGCCTCGTAGGCGAGGAGCGTGACGAGCTCTTCGGTCAGCTGCCGGAAGACCGGTGACGAGGTCGCCTGGTCACGCAGCACCGTGAGCTTGTGGGTGATGAGCGGGTGGTCGGCGACGTGGAGGCGCATGGATCCCAGGGTATCCGCTGGAACGCCGTCGGTCCGTACGCTGGAGGCGTGCAGCCCGACCCCGCCGACGACGCCGCGATGACACGCGCGCTCGCACTCGCCGGCATGGCTGGCGCCGACGGAGAGGTTCCCGTCGGGGCGGTGGTGACGGATGCCGCGGGGAACGTCATCGGCGAGGGACGGAACCTGCGCGAGACCACCGGCGACCCCACCGCGCATGCCGAAGTCGTGGCGCTCCGCGCCGCCGCAGTATCCCTCGGTTCCTGGAATCTCGCCGGATGCACGCTCGTGGTCACCCTTGAGCCGTGCGTGATGTGCGCGGGGGCGGCATTGCAGTCGCACCTGAGCCGCGTCGTGTTCGGCGCCTGGGACGACAAGGCCGGGGCGGCCGGCTCGGTGCACGATGTGCTGCGCGACAGGCGGCTGCCCGTGCGCGCCGAGGTCGTCGGAGGTGTGCGCGCTGAGGAATCCGCGGCGTTGCTGCAGGAGTTCTTCGCCGCGCGGCGCTGAATCGCGGCGGCGGTCTCTCACCGCGGCAGCGCCGGCAGCACCGCCTCACCGACGTAGTCGACGTGCGCGACGTCGTGGTTGTCGAGGAACTGGAAGTACACCCGCTCGATGCCGAACGAGCGCCAGCGGTCGATCCGCTCGCCGATCTCGTCGGGTCCGCCGACGAGGTTGACCCCGTCGCGCACCTCGTCGAGCGTCTTGCCGAGCCGGCCCGCGCGGCGCGCGACCTCGGCATCGTCGGCGCCGGCGATCACCGACATCGCCACCGACAGGCGAACGGTCGCGGGGTCGCGGCCGACCCGCTCGCAGGCGGCGCGGAGGTTGTCGAGGCGCTCGGGAATCTGCACATCGGTGGGGAAGCCGAGGTTGTACTCGCGGGCGAAGCGCGCGACGAGTCCCGGGGTGCGCCGCGCGCCGGCACCCCCGATGATGACGGGAACCGGCCGCTGCACCGGCTTCGGCAGCCCCGGGGCATCCGTCAACCGGTATTTCTCACCGGCGAAGCTGTAGCTCTCGCCGATCGGTGTCTCCCACAGCCCGGTGATGATCTGCAGCTGCTCCTCGAGCAGGTCGAATCGGCGGGCCGGGAACGGGATGCCGTACGCCTCGTGCTCGCGCTCGAACCACCCTGCACCGAGCCCGAGCTCGACCCTGCCGCCCGACATCGCATCGACCTGCGCGACCTGGATCGCGAGGATGCCGGGGTGGCGGAACGTGACGGGGGAGACCAGGGTGCCGAGCCGGATGCGGCTCGTCTCGCGGGCGAGACCGGCAAGGGTGGTCCAGGCGTCGGTCGGACCGGGAAGCCCGTCACCGCGGCCGCTCAGATAGTGGTCGGAGCGGAAGAAGCCGTGGAACCCGTGACGCTCCGCCGCCTGGGCGAACGCGAGCTGATCATCGTAGCCGGCGCCTAGGTGCGGTTCGGTGAAGACGCAGTACTCCATCGCGCGGGCAGGCGGCGGCGGGTCAGTCGGCCGAGCGGATGACGATCGCCTCGGTGGGCGGGGCGTCGGGGCGGTCGCCGGTGTAGCCGATGGTCACCAGCAGGGCGCGACGGAACTCGTCGGGCCGCTCCACGTGCGGGGCGTGCCCGGCGCCCTCGAGTTCCACCTCGGTGACATCCCCACCGTTCGCCTGGTACTTCTTCAGAACGTCTCGCGTCTGCGAGACCATCTCCTGCGCGGGGGCTGCGTCGGCGCCGGGCCACCCGGGCACGATGCCGAGGGCGCCGAGGTGGTTGAAGTCGTAGAACGACCCGTCTGCGACGATCGCATCCACGGTGCCGTGGATCCAGAGGATCGGCGGCTTGTCGTCGAGATCGACGATGCCCGAGACGTCGAAGTACTTCGGGGCCATCGTGTTTAGCACCCCGAGGTGACCGGCGCCGAAGCCCGGCCAGTTCTTGCTGGGCACAGAGTTGCCTGGGTAGTTCCCCTCGGCGGTCGAGGTGGTGAGCATCGACTCGATGAACATGTCCTCGTGGGGCGTCGTGAACCCGGGGGCGACGTACGCGGCGCGGAAGACGTTGCGGGGCGAGGTCTGGGCTGCGTCCCCGGTGTCGTGCGCGATGAGACGCTCGACGAAATCGGGGTTCGCGCCGCCGCCCCCGCAGCCGGCATCGTCGTCGGTGAGACGCGAGCCGTCGCGGCGGGTGCCGCCGAAGCCGTAGGGCGAGACCGGCGCCTGGAGGGTGAGAGTCAGCACCGGGTGGTCGAGGGCGTACTGCATGACGACGCCGCCGCCCATCGACCAGCCGACGAAGTGCGCGGTGGGGATGCCGAGGGCCTGGAGGACGGCGAAGATGTCGTCGCTGAAGTCGCGGACACCGCGGGTGGCGTCGACGGGGGTGTGCTCGCTGCCGCCGAAGCCGCGGAGGTCGATCGCGATCACGCGCAGGTCGCTCGGGAGGTCGAGCATCGTGGGCTGCCAGAACAGCGCCGACGAGACGTTGCCGTGCACCAGCACGACGGTCTTCTGCGGCGCGGTCGCGGGGTCGTCCCCCCGGCGCTCGAGGATGTTGATCGCCACGTCGGTCGTGTCGACGACACGTGAGGTGATGCCGTCGAGGAGCGAATTCGGGGGCGTGATCATCGCAGTCTCCTTCTCGCCCGGGGCGTCGACGCCCCGCCGTTTCGACTATAGCCCGGGGGCCCGAGGCGGCACCGGGATCGGTTCGTAGGATGGCGGCATGACCGACGCCTTCACCCTCCCGTCCATCGCCGTCCTCGGAGCAGGGTCGATGGGGGGAGCCGTCCTCCGGGGCGTCGCCGCCTCGGCGCTCGCGACGGACGGGATCGTCGCGACGAATCGTTCCCGCGCGAAGGCCGACGAACTGGCATCCGTCCCGTCGGTGACGAGCCTCGCCCTCGACGACGAGCCCGACGCGAACGTGCGCGCGGCGTCGAAGGCCGGCATCGTGCTGGTCGGGGTGAAGCCTGCGATGGTGCCCGACCTGCTGCGCGAGATCGGTCCGCACCTGCGCCCCGGCACGATCGTGGTGAGCCTCGCGGCCGGGGTGACGCTGGCGACCTTCGAAGAGATTCTGGGGGCGGATGTCGCGGTGTTCCGCTCCATGCCGAATACGCCCGCGCTCGTCGGGAAGGCCGTCACCGGGCTCGCGGCGGGCAGTCGGGCGAGCGAGGACGACGCCCGTGTCATCCGTCGCCTCTTCGAGACCGTCGGGACGGTGATCGAGTTGCCCGAGCACCAGATCGACGCGCTGTCGACGATCTCGGGATCGGGGCCGGCGTACGTATTCCTCCTCGTCGAGGAGCTCACCAAGGCCGCCGTCGCCAAGGGGTTCGCCGAGGCTGATGCGCGCGTGATGGTCGAGCAGACCTTCGCCGGCGCGACGGCGCTGCTCGCGGCGACCGGGGAAGACCCCGCCGAGTTGCGACGCCGCGTCACGAGCCCCGAGGGCACCACCGAACGGGCCGTGGCCGTGCTGCAGGAGGCGCGCCTCAGCGACGTGTTCGCGCGAGCGACGGACGCCGCGCTCGCGCGGGCGAAGGAGCTCGCCGCCGGCGCGTGAGGCCGTCATGCCTCCCAGCCCGCGGGCTCAGCTGGTCTTCGACCGGTCCATCCACCACTCGACGAACGACCGGGCCCGCCCGTCCTCGGCGAGGTCGATCACCCAGAGGTTGCTGTAGCTGCGGCCGCCGGTGTACGCCGTCTCGGCCTGGACGAACGCACGGTCGCCGTCGATCCCCGCGATCTCCCACGTGAAGGTGAAGGAGTCGGGTTCGTCCTGGCGTCGCAGCCACTCCGCCACGATGGCGTCGTGACCGGTGAACGCCGGCGTCCACGGCTCGAAGCGCAGCTCGGCGTCTTCAGTGAAGAGCGTTCGGATGTCGTCCGGCTCGTTCGAGCGCCACGCGACGAGGTAGCCGTCCATGAACCGGCGCGCCGCGGCGTCTGTCTGCTGTCTGTCCGTCATGCGGGCATTCTCGCCCCACCCGGCGACACCTGCGACCGGGTTGACGGGTCCGGCGTGTGCGTAACTCCTGCAGAACGCGTGCGGAAGCGCCGTGGCAACCGGTTCCACGCCGGTTCTGCAGGAGTTCGGGACGACCCGGTCAGCGGTCGAGCGCCGCAAACCGCTCGATGTCGGAGTTCGTGCCTGAGACGATGATCAGGTCGTGGTTCGTCACGACGGTGTTGGCCTCGGCGTAGCGGAACGGCTTGCCGGGGCTCTTCACACCCACGACGGTGACGTTGTACTTGGTCCGCACGCCCGATTCGTTCAGACCCACACCGCGGATGAATTTCGGCGGATACATCTTGGCCAGCACGAAGTCGTCGTCGAAGCGGATGAAGTCGAGCATCCGGCCGCTGACCAGGTGCGCGACGCGCTCGCCGGCCTCGCGCTCAGGGTAGATGACGTGGTTCGCGCCGACGCGGGCGAGGATCTTGCCGTGCGACTGAGAGACCGCCTTGGCCCAGATCTGCGGGACCTTCAGGTCGACGAGGTTGGCGGTGATGAGGACGGATGCCTCGATGAGCGACCCGACCGCGACGACGGCGACCTGAAAGTCCTGCGCGCCGATCTGCTTCAGGGCGTCGATGTTGCGCGCGTCGGCCTGGACGGTGTGGGTGACCCGGTCCGACCACTTCTGCACGAGCTCCAGGCTCTCGTCGATCGCGAGGACCTCGCGCTCGAGCCGGTCGAGCTCACCGGCACACGCGGCGCCGAAGCGCCCGAGCCCGATGACGAGGACGGGTGCGTCCCCCCTGATGCGATCACCCAACGATCGGCCTTTCCACGGGCAGCGAATAGAGCTGCGAACGGGATGACGCGGCCACGGCCGCGGCGAGAGTCACTGTACCAATGCGGCCCATGAAGATCGTGACCGCTTGGACGTAGACGGCCGAGTCGGGAAGCTCGGCGGTGAGACCGGTGGAGAGGCCGACGGTGCCGAACGCGGAGATGACGTCGAAGAGGACCTCGTCGACGGGCGCCTTGGTGATCTGGGCGATCGTGATCGTCGACAGGGCGACGATCGTCGCGCCCCACGCCACGACCGACAGGGCCACGCGCTGCACGTCGCTCGGGATGCGGCGACCGAAGACCTCCACCGACTGGCGCCCCTTCGCCTCCGACCAGACCGCGAGGGCGAGGACGGCGAGGGTCGTGACTTTGATGCCGCCCGCCGTTGACGCCGAGCCGCCGCCGACGAACATGAGCATCGACCCGACGACGAGCGACGAGCCGTTCAGTTCGCCGATGTCGACGACCGAGAACCCGCCGGAGCGGGTCATAGCCGAGAGGAAGAACGCCTGGAAGGTGGTGTCCCAGGCGTCCATCGAGCCGAAGGTGCCGGGGTTGTCGTACTCGAGGGTGAGGAAGGCCGCGGCTCCGGCGACGAACAGCACCGACGTGGTGATCAGCGTCAGCTTCGTGTGGAGCGACCAGGCCTTGACGTGCCAGACGTTCTTCCACAGGGCGTAGATCACCGGGAAGCCGATGCTGCCGAGGAACACCGCGATCATCAGGATCGTCAGCAGGATGTAGTCGTCGGCGAACGGCTCGAGGCCCCCCACGTTGGGGGTGAACCCGGTGTTGGTGAAGGCCATCGCCGCGTAGAACGGCGCCTCCCACAGGGCCTCGAGAGGGCCGATGCCGGCGAGGACCAGGGCGGGCCACAGCGCGATCGCGACGGCCGCTTCGATTACGAGGGTGGAGAGGGCGACGGTGCGCAAGAGCTGGCCGACCTCGCCGAGCCGCACCGCCTGGCCCTCGTTGACGGGTCCACCGTGGCTGCGGAGCGGGTTGGTGTCGCTCGCGGCGATGAGCTTCGCGCGCAGCCCGAGCCGCTTGGAAATGATGAGGCCGAGGATCGAGGCGAGCGTGAGCACCCCCATTCCGCCGATGTTGACGCCGATGAAGATGATCACCAGCCCGAGGGGGGTGAAGGTCGTGGCGACGTCGACGGTGGCAAGGCCCGTCACGCAGATCGTGGACACCGCCATGAACAGCGCGTCGGCGAGCGGCAGGCGCTCGCCGTAGGTCGCGGCCGGCAGCGACAGCAGCGCCGTGAAGACGAGGATCAGCGACGCGAAGACCAGCACCGCGAAGCGTGCGGGGGACGAGGTGGTGAGGTTGCGCAGCCCGTCCCAGGCGCGCTCGCCGACGGCGAGGAGTCGGCGCCATGCCGCACGTGCCTGGCCCGTCGGCATGCGCCGCCCCTTTCGCCGAGAAAACCTCAGTCATGGTACTCCCACGCTGGGCGGCACTAACCTAAACGCATGGCGGACATCTTCGACGTGATCGCAGACGGGACACGTCGCGACATCCTCAGGCTCCTGCTCGATCGCTCCACCGCCGGTGAGAACGGCACCAGCGTGTCGCAGATCGTCAGCTCCCTCGGTGTCAGCCAGCCGACAGTCTCCAAGCACCTCAAGGTCCTGCGCGAAGCGCACCTGGTGTCGGTGCGGGAGGTCGGCCAGCACCGCTACTACAGCCTTCTCGCGGCGCCGCTGGACGAAGTCGACGATTGGCTCGTACCGTTCCTCGACACCGCCGACCTCGAGGCCGAGGCCGCCGCGCTCGTCTCTCTGCCCGAGCCCGCGGCCCACGCGGCCGAGCTGGTGGGGCGCGCTGCGGCGTCCGCTCAGCACGCCGTCGCGAACGCGCTGAAGAAGCTGCCCGGGCGCTGACCTCGCGGGGATGCGGCCCGCGGGCGCGCACCTCGCAGAACTCACGAGTCACACGGGTTTACACACGTCGCGACGACCCCATAAAGTAGGCCCAGCAGAACTGCAGAAGAGACCCGAGCGCCGGAAGGGGGCACCGTGGCTGATTTGCCGGATGTCCGCTTCCTGACCGTCGCCGAGGTGGCTGAGCTCATGCGGGTGTCGAAGATGACGGTGTACCGCCTCGTGCACGCCGGCGAGCTGCCCGCGGTCCGGTTCGGACGCAGCTATCGGGTGCCCGAATCGGCGGTGACGGAGGCCCTGCAGCGGCCCATCGCCGACGTCGGCTAGACTGACCCGAGGCATTTTCCGCTTTTGCCCGTTCCCGATCGCGCACGCCCGTGCGATCAGACCCCGACATAGTGAGGTTTTCCGTGGGTTCAGTCATCAAGAAGCGCCGCAAGCGCATGGCGAAGAAGAAGCACCGCAAGCTGCTTCGCAAGACTCGCCACCAGCGCCGCAACAAGAAGTAGGCGGCACCGACACCGAGCGCCTGTCCGATGGACGGGCGCTTCGTGTTCGTGGCGCCGTCCGCCGCTCGGAGGAATCATGAAGACGATCACCGTCCAGGAACTGCAGCAGAACCCCGACCTTCCCCTCGTCGACGTCCGCGAGGAGCACGAGTACGCCGAGGGTCGCGTCCCCGGCGCGATCAGCCTGCCGATGTCGACCCTCGGCGAGCGGATCGGCGAGCTGCCCGAGGGGCCGTTCCGCGTGGTCTGCGCTCTCGGTGGGCGTTCGGCGCGCGTGGTCGAGGCGCTCGAGGCGCGCGGCTACGACGCCACCAACGTCGAGGGCGGCACCATGGCGTGGGCCGAGGCCGGGTTCCCGCTCGAGCGCTGACGCCGCCCTGCGGCATCGGACCGCGCCGTTCTCTCCGCCCGCGCCGCCGGCTTCGCCCCGCGCCGCCCCCGCCCCCCGGCACCGCCGTAAAATAGCGCATGTGACCACGCTCACCGTCATCGGCAAGCCCGACTGCCACCTGTGCGACGTCGCCCAGGGCGTCGTCGAGGCCGTGGTCGCCGACTTCCCCGAGGACGAGGTCGTCGTCGAGCATCGCTCGATCGTCGACGACCCGGCCCTGCACGCCGAGTGGTGGGAGAAGATCCCGGTCGTCCTCATCGACGGCCGGCTTCACACGTACTGGCGTGTCTCGGCCGACCGTCTGGGTACGGCGCTGCGCGAAGCCAAGCAGTCCTGACCCTCAGCTCGACCGGGTCTCCTCGCCCTCACCACCCCCGGCGCCGCCGACGACGGGGATGGCCTGGGTGAACGCGCTCGCGCGCTCGACGGCCTCGGCGCTGCCGGTGAACAGCCCGCCGGTGTCGGGACGCGGTTCCTCGGGCTCTGCGATCTCGCCGCTCGCCTCGGTGAGGAGCACCCGCTGGGTGGGGAGCGCGGCAGGCATCGTCCGCTGCATCCAGGTGACCATCGACTCGCGCACCGAGCAGCGCAGGTCGAACAGGGTCGGCGCGTCGACGGCCGAGACGAGGACGCGCACCCGCACGTACCCGGCGACGGCGTCGGTGACCTGCAGCACCGCGGTGCGGCCGTCCCAGAGGTCGGTGTCGGCGAGGATGCGGGTCAGCTGGTCGCGCATCTTCGACGGCGACACCCGCCAGTCCACGTCGAGTTCGACCGCTCCGAGGATGGCACTGCCATCGCGCGTCCAGTTCTCGAACGGCGTCGTGGTGAAGTAGGTGCACGGCAGCACCAGGCGTCGCTCGTCCCAGAGGTCGAGCACCACGTAGCTGAGGGTGATCTCGCCCACGCGTCCCCATTCGCCCTCGACGACGACGACGTCATCGACCCGGAGCGCCTCGCTGAAGACGAGTTGGATGCCCGCGAACATATTCGCCAGCACCGACTGGGCGGCAAGGCCGGCGATCACCGAGGCGATGCCGGCGGAGGCCAGCACGCTCGCGCCGACGGCCCGCACCTCGGGGAAGGTCAGCAGGATCGCTCCGCCGGCGAGCACCACGATGATCGCGATCGCGAGGCGCCGGAGGATCAGCGTCTGGGTGCGGATCCGCCGCGCGACGCGGTTGTCGGGCACGTCGATGCGGTACCGCCCGAGGGCGAGGTCGGAGAGGAAGAGCACCATCGCCCCGACGAGCCATGCCCCGACGACGATCGTGAGGATCGTCATCGCCTGGTTCAGCGCCGGGAGCCACGACGGGTCGGGGAAGGTCACCGCGATCGCGACCCACAGCCCGATCACGAGCACGAACGCGCGGAACGGCCGGCGGGCGCGGGTGATGAGGGATGCGGGCCACTGGCGCTTGCGCACGAACAGGCGCATCGCGCCGGTGACAATCAGGGCGAGCGCGACGGCTCCGACCACGGCGATGGCGATGGCGATCGCGAACTGAAGCCATTCCTGCCACATGGGGGGTCCTCCGTTCGGGGGATCGGCGGAACGACCACCTTAGGCGACCCGCCGATGCGACCCTCTCATCGAGTGACCAGGCTCCGGTGGATCGCGCGCCGTGATCGCCGGCCGCGCGTCAGTCGCGTGCTCGCACGACCACGGGCTCGGGTGCGAGCGCGATGCGCACCCGATCGCCGAACTCGACCCGCTCGGACACCGGATGCTGCACCTGCACGAGCGATCCGTCGGCGGTGTGGACGAGGGTGCGACGGGAGCTGCCGAGGAAGGTGCTCTCCTGTACCACTGCGTCGACACCCGCATCGCCGGCGCCCGCGAGCCGGACGTTCTCGGGACGCAGGAACACCTCGACCTCGCCCGTGACGGGTGCGACCCCCTCGGCGGTGCGACGGGGCAGGGGGATGCCCCACACCTCCACCGTCTCTCCGACGATCGTGCCGGGGACAACGCTCGACACCCCCACGAAGGCCGCGACGTAGGCCGTCGCCGGCCGGAGGTAGAGGTCTTCAGGGGTGCCGATCTGCTCGATGCGACCGGCGTTCATCACCGCGATGCGGTCGGAGACTGCCAGGGCCTCCTCCTGATCGTGGGTGACGAAGACCGTGGTGATGCCCAGGCGCAGCTGGATGCGGCGGATCTCGTCCCGCAGCTGCACTCGAACCTTCGCGTCCAGGGCCGACAGCGGCTCGTCCAGCAGCAGCACCCGCGGCTCGGTGACGAGGGCACGGGCGAGGGCCACGCGCTGCTGCTGGCCGCCCGAGAGCTGATGGGGGAAACGGTCAGCCAGATGCCCGAGCCCCACGAGATCGAGCGCGTCGGCAGCGCGCGCCGCGGCATCCTTCTTCCCCACCCCCCGTCGGCGCAGCCCGAACGCGGTGTTCTCGAGGGCCCGGAGGTGTGGGAAGAGCGAGTACGACTGGAACACCATGCCGATGTCGCGCCTGTTGGTGGGGACGGATGACACGTCGCTGCCGCCGAGCAGGATGCGGCCCTCGGTCGCGCGTTCGAGCCCCGCCAGCACCCGGAGCGCCGTGGTCTTGCCGCATCCCGACGGGCCGAGGAGGGAGACGAACTCCCCGGGTGCGATGTCGAGGTCGACCCCGTGCAGCACCCGGGTGGCGCCGTAGTCCTTCACCACGGTGCGCAGCTCGACGCGGGTGCCGGTGCCGGCTTCGGCGAGAAGGGCGTTGTCGGCGGTGGCCGGGAGGGTGCGAGGGGTGATGTCGGAGGTCGTCACGAGCGGTTCCTTCGAAGCGTGCGGCGGGGGGAGGTGGGGCGGGGAGAGACGGCGGAGCCCACCCGTCCGGCACGCCCGATGACGAGCAGCAGCACGAACGCGAACGCGAGGGCGAGCAGGGTGAAGATGGCCGCGGCGTAGGCATCCTGCCTGTTGATGACGACGAGCCCCGTCTGCAGCACCTGCCGGTTCAGCAGGGACGCGATCGTGAACTCGCCGAGGACGACCGCCACCGAGATGAGGGATGCTGCGAGCAGTCCCTGCCGCAGGTTCGGCGCGATCACGCGGACGAGCACAGTGAACCATCCGGCGCCGAGCGTTCGTGCCGCCTCGGCCAGGGTCTTCACGTCGACGGCGTCGATGGAGGCCTGGATCGAGCGGTACGTGAAAGGCAGGACGAGGATGCCGTACGCGAAGGCGAGGGTCCACGCGCCGGTGCCGAGGGTGCGGCCGATCTGCAGGTAGATCGGGGCGAGCCCCACGACGAGCACGATGGCGGGGATGGTGATGGGGAGGAGGGCGAGGAACTCGAAGCCGCGCCTGAGCTTCGGGAACCTCAGCGCCACGAGCACCATCGTCGGGGTGAAGAGGACCAGCACGATCAGCACCGTCACTCCCGCGAGGAGGAGCGAATTGCCCAGGCCCGTCCAGATCGGCGCGTAGCGCGACGCGTTCGCCGGGTCGAAGACCGACAGCCAGCGCTCGAAGGTGTACGCCCCGCCGGCGGGTGAGGACAGCGTGAACAGGAACGTGGCCACGAAGGGCACGGCGAAGACGAACCCGACGACGACGCCGATGATCCCTCGGACGAGAGGGGAGGGGGCGATGCCTCTCATGCCTGCCACCTCGCCGTCCGCCGCTGGATGAGGGAGTACAGCCACATGACGACGGCGACGACCACGATCATGCCGAACGCGAGGGCGCCCGCGAGGTTCTCGCGGCCGAGCACGGTCTCGCTCGTGAGGGCGGCGCGGATCTGCAGCGGCACGATCTGCGACCCTTGGCTCGCGAGCGCCGCAGCGGTGGCGTAGGACGAGAACGCGTTGGCGAACAGCAGCAGCAGGCTCGCGAGGAAGGACGGGGCGAGTACGGGGAACCCGACGTGGCGCCAGAACTCGCCGCGCGTGCCGCCGAGGGTGAGGTGCGCCTCGAACCACTGCGGCCGGAGAGCGGCGAGAGCGGGCATGAACGTGATGACCATGAGCGGGATCTGGAAGACGAGGTAGGCGGGGATGAGCCCGGGGAGCGCGTAGATCCACGCGCCCCCGGCGAAGATGTCGATGCCGAGGGTGTCGCGGAGGAACCGGGTGACGATCCCCTGCGTGCCGATCGTCGCGATCATCGCGAAGGCGAGCATGACGCCGCCGAACTGGGCCAGCACTCCGGATGCCGCGTCCACCGTCGTGCGGACGATTCCCGTGTCAGGGAGGCCCAGCATCGCGTAGCAGACCGCCGCGCCCACGACCGCGCCGACGACGGCGGTGAGGAGGGAGATCCACGTCGAGTTCACGAACGTGGTGACGATCACGGGGTCGCCGAGGGCGGCGATGTTCGCCAGGGTGAACGCGCCGTCGCCGTCGAAGAGCCCCGACGCGATGGCGAGGACGGTGGGGAGGGCGAGGAAGAGCAGCACGTAGAGGGCGAACGGGGTCAGCCCCAGCCACGACCACTCGCGGACCGTGGCGCTGCGCGGGACGCGGCGCTGCCGCGCCGGAACCTGGGGCTCCGGCGCGGCAGCGCGTGTCACGTCGTCGGGGGCTTCCCCGGCGTGAGCGGGGGCCTGGGTCACTGGACCGCCGCTGCCCACTCCTGGCCGAGCAGCTCGCCGGCCGCCGCGCTCTGCTCCTCCGTCGGCACGACGGTGTCTGCGGGGGCCTCGGGCAGGGCCGCCGCGAGCTCCTCGTCGATCGTTCCGGCCTCGATCATCGCGTCCATGCGCACCGGGCGGGCGCCGCCCTTCAGCCAGAGGTTCTGCACCTCGTCGCTGTAGAGGAACTCCTGCCACAGCCGCGCGGCGGCGGGGTTCGGAGCATCCTTGTTGATCGCCTAGTTGTAGTACCCGGCGTACCCGGTGCCGGGGAAGACGACGACCTCCCAGTCGGGGTTGTCGGCGGCGTGGGCGGCGTTGAGGTAGTCCCAGTCGAACACGACCGGGGTCTCGCCGCTGGCGACGGTCGCCGAGGTGACGTCGAGCTTCAGCAGATTGCCTGCGGCGTTGAGCTCGGAGAAGAAGTCGATGCCGGGCTGGAAGTCATCGAGGTCGCCACCGGTCTGCACGGTCGCAAGGCCCACGGCGGCGAAGGCGGCGCCGGCCTGGGTCGGGTCGCCGTTCAGGGCCACCGAGCCCCGGTAGTCGTCGCCGAGGAGGTCTTCGATGCTCTCGGGGGCGGGGAAGCGCGCCGAGTCGTAGCCGACCGACATGTAGCCGCCGTAGTCGCCGACGAACAGGCCGTCAGGGTGCTTCAGCTCGTCGGGGATGTCGTCCCAGGTCTGCACCTGGTAAGGGGCGAAGTAGTCGGTGCTCTGCAGCGCCACGGTGAGGCCGAGGTCGAACACGTCGGGTGCGGTGTCGAGACCCTGGTTGGTCTCGGCGGCCTGGATCTCTTCGGCGCTGGAGGCGTCGGGGGACTGCTCGTTGACGGTGATCTCGGGGTAACGCTCCGTGAAGAGGTCGATGATCTCGCCGTAGTTCGCCCAGTCGCGGGGGAGGGCGATGACGTTCAGCTGGCCCTCGGCCCGGGCGGCCTCCTCGAGGTCTTCGAGTGTGCCGAAGTCTTCCAGGCTGGTCGCGGTGGCGGCGTCGACGCCGGAGTCGGACGAGGCGTCGCCGGAGCCGGAGGCGGCTCCGCCGCAACCGGCGAGGGTGACCGCGGCGGCGGTGGCCAAGGCCAGGACGGCGAGCGTGCGCGCCGCTGGGCGAGGGGTGCGTGACATGGGGTTGTTCCTCTCGGGTGAGCGCGCCGCGGTGTCGCGCCGAAACGCGCGGTGCGGGGGGACGAGAGGACGCTAGGGCCGCCCGGTTACGGGCGGCCCTAGCGCAGGTGAATCCCCGGTGCCGGGGGAGTGACGGACTGTGTCAGCGGAGCGACACCGCGAGCACCTCGCCGCCTCCGGGCAGGACGGAGCCCGTGCTGACGTAGGCGGTCTTGCCGGAGATCGCCACGCCGTAAGGCGCGAACAGCCCGGACAGCACTGCGGGGTGGCTCTCGCTGCCCGGCACGACCTGACGCAGCGATCCGATCGGCGCCTCGCTCTCGAGGAAGCTGCCGTCGTTGAACTGCACGGCGTAGAGCGTCTGGTTCTGCCAGGCGAGACTCGTGACGTTGCTCAGACCGGTCGCGTACACCGACGGCTCCTGCCCGGGCACGACGCGCCAGATGCGCGACTCACCGACCGGGAACGGGAAACCGAGCAGCTCGGAGACGTAGTACGCCCCGTCGGGACCCTTGACGACGTTCGTCGGCACCGATTCGGCGGGAATCGGGTCGCCGCCTCCCGGCGGCGGACCGAAGGCCGGGGGAAGCACGGCGATCGTGCGATCGGGAAGATTGCCACCGATCTCGATGATCGCGTTCGCGCCGGCGTCCGCCACGACCCAGCGCTTGCTGTTGACGTCGGCGAAACCGTTCGGGTTGGAGTCGATGGCGCCGCCGTCGGGGTTGTTCGCATCCTCGTACGCGGTCACGTCCTCGGTGATTGACAGTGACTGCCCGAGGCGGCCGGTCAGGATCGTGCCGAGTTCGGCGCCGTCGGGGCCGAGGGTCGCGCGGGCGGCACCGTTCGCGCCGAGCCCCATCAGCACCGCGACGTTGTTGCCGCGGACGCTCACAGCCGACGGACCGGAGGCGGCCGAGCCGTCAGGGCCGGCGAGCGAGGCGAGGCCCGTGATGACGCGAGTCTGCGTCCCGCGCTGAATCTGCGTGACGGCGCCCGTGTCTCCGAGGCAGACCGATCCCTCGGGGTCCTCCGGATTGACCAGGCACGGACCGTCGCCGCCGGTTCCCGCCTCGGCGACGTACACCGTGCCGCCGGCACCGATCGAGAGCTGCCTCGGGTTGTCCAGTCCGCTGGCGACGACCGTCGCCTGCGGGGCGGCCGTTGCCGGAGCGCCGGCCGCCGAAACGGCGACGACGGCCGCGGCGGCTGTCAAAAGGGCCAGGGCGGCCCGGGTGCGGAGTCTACGTCGACTCATGTGATCCCCCATCTGATCAGGGGATAAGGAAGAGCCTCCCTATCCCGCGCACAGCATGGCGGGCACCTCGGGAGGCGCGCAAGGGGCCCTGCCCCGCATTTTTCCCGAAACCCGTGCTACGGCGCGAGGCGCGTCGGGCCCCGGAACAGGAACGTCACCTCGCGGATCGACGACTCTCCGAGCAGCAGCATCAGCACGCGCGCGAGGCCCATGCCGAAGCCGCCGTGCGGGGGCACGCCGTACCGGAAGAAGTCGAGGTAGTGCTCGAGGCCCTCGAGCTCGAGGCCCTTCTCCACCGCCTGCTTCTCGAGCACCTCGACGCGGTGCTCGCGCTGCGCGCCCGTGGTGATCTCGGTGCCGCGATACAGCAGGTCGTAGCTCTTGGTGAGCCCCGTCTCCTCGTCGCGCATGTGGTAGAACGGCCGGATCTCGGCGTGGTAGTCGGTGACGAACACGAAGTCGTGGCCGAAAGTCTCCTTCACGTGCGCCGACAGCTGGCGCTCGCCCTCGGGGTCGAGGTCGCCGTCGGCGCGGGGGATCTCGTAGCCGCGGGCGGCGACGATCCCGCGGGCCTCGGCGAGCGGGATGCGGGGGAACGGCACCGCCGGCACCTCGACCTCGATGCCGAACAGGTCGCGGATCTCTTCGCCGTGCTTGTCCTTCACCGCGGCGATGGCGGTGGCCAGGAGCTGCTCCTGCATGGCCGCGACGTCTTCGTGCGAGTCGATCCAGCTGATCTCGGCGTCGATCGAGGTGAACTCGGTGGCATGACGGCTGGTGAAGGACGGGTCGGCGCGGAACGCGTCGGCGATCTCGAACACCTTGCCGAAGCCGGCGGCCTGCGCCATCTGCTTGAAGTGCTGCGGGCTCTGCGCCAGGTAGGCGGTCTGGTCGCCGAAGTACTCGAGCTGGAAGAGCTCGGCGCGGGACTCGGACGGGCTCGCCATGAGCTTGGGGGAGTGGATCTCGATGTAGTCGCGCTCCACCCAGTACGAGCGCATCGCGTGCTCGAGGGTGGTCTGCACCCGGAAGATGAGGTTGTTCCGGCGCTGACGAAGGTCGAGGAAGCGCCAGTCCATGCGCTTGTCCATGCCGCTGTCAGCCGCGATCGGCGTCTCGGGGAGGGCGGCGGCGGCGATCTCGAGCGAGGCGATCTTCACCTCGACCCCGCCGAGCTTCACACGCTCGTCGTGCTTGAGTTCGCCCTGCACGGTCAGGAAGGTGCCGGTCGCGAGCCCGGAGATCGTCTCGGTGAGAGCCAGCGCCGCGGCATCCTGGTCCGACGGCTCCTCCGTGGGCCGCGTGGCGGGATTGACCAGCTGAACCGCCCCGGTCTCATCGCGCAGAATGACGAACTGCACCTTCTTCTGGTCTCGGACGGTCTCGACCCAGCCCGAGACGGTGACCGGCCCGTCGGCGCGACCCTGCAGTTGTTCCACCAGCACGCGTTCACTCACGAGGGTCGAGTCTAGTCCGCGGCGTCCGGCGCCCCTGGGCCGGGGTGGTGGGGGATAACCCGAAACAATTCCGGTGGGTGCCGCACAGGTGCCCGTAACCTGCACCGCCTAGCCTGGGGGGATGGCTTCGGGAAGTGACGGTTCATGGCTGGGCGGGCTCATCGACTGGACCGTGTCCCTGATGGAGGTGATCGGCCCGGTCGGGGCCGGCATCGGCATCGCGCTGGAGAACCTGTTCCCTCCCCTCCCCAGTGAGATCATCCTTCCTCTGGCCGGCCTGACCGCCAGCCGGGGGTCGTTCACGCTCGCCGAGGCGCTCATCTGGACCACGCTCGGATCGATCGTCGGCGCGTTCGTGCTCTACGGGCTCGGCGCGTGGCTCGGGATCGTGCGCCTCCGCCGCATCGCGGAGTGGATGCCGCTGATGAAGGGCGAAGACATCGACAGAACCGTCGCCTGGTTCCACCGCCACGGCGCCAAGGCGGTGTTCTTCGGGCGGATGCTCCCGCTGTTCCGCAGCTTCATCTCCATCCCGGCGGGGATCACGCGGATGCCGCTGTGGCAGTTCGGGCTGCTCACGGCGGCGGGAAGCGCGATCTGGAACACGATCTTCGTTCTCTCGGGCTACTTCCTGGGCGAGGCGTGGCCGGTCGTGGAGCAGTACGCCGAGATCCTGCAGTACATCGTGATCGTCGCCATCGTCGTCGCCGTGGCGTGGTTCCTCGTGGTCCGTATCCGCGCTCTGACCGCCGAGCGTCGTGAGCGCGCCGAGGACTCCCCGAACGGCGGCTGAGAGCCTCGCGCTCAGCGGCCCCTCAGAACCGGGCCCATAGACTGGAGAGGTGCCCGCAGACCGCCTCCATCTCGTGCGTCACGGGGAGGTCGACAACCCCCGTCGCGTGCTCTACGGCCGTCTCCCCGGTTACGGGTTGAGCGCCGATGGGCGACGGATGACGCGTGAGGCGGCCGAATACGTCCGCGAGACCGGGCGCGGGGTGAGCCGCCTGGTGTGCTCGCCGCTGCAGCGCACCCGCGAGTCGGCCGAGCCGTTCACCGAGGCGTTCGGACTCGAGCCCATCGTCGACGAGCGCGTGATCGAGCCGACGAACGTGTTCGAAGGCAAGCGGATGTTCCGGGCTCTGCTGAACCCGTGGAACTGGCGCCATCTGCGCCGCCCCGCCCTGCCGAGCTGGGGCGAGCCGTACAACGAGGTGATCGCGCGGATGAACGCCGCGATGTCCGAAGCCTGGGACGCCGTGGACGGTGGCGACGTGGTGATCGTCTCGCATCAGCTGCCGATCTGGGTCACCCACCTCGCTGTGGCGGGTCTTCCCTCGCGGCACGATCCCCGCGAGCGCCGCTGCGCGCTGTCGAGCGTGACGAGCTTCGAGATGGTGAAGCAGAAGTGGACCGAGGTGGGCTACGTCGAGCCGGCGAGTCTGGCCGGCGCCCGCGACGAGGGCGCGATATGACCTCGCTCGCGCGGCGTGGCCGAGCCGCGGCATCCGCTCTTCTCACTCTCGCATTGGTGGGCGGGCTCGCCGCATGCTCGAACGACCCGCTCGCCGAGCAGTATCGCGAGGGGGCGAACACGGGCTTCATCGCCGGCGACTTCCGGGTCGTCGAGATCCCCGAGGCCGACCGCGGTGAGCCGGTGGCGTTCTCGGGCGTGCTCGACGACGGCTCGACGGTCACCGAAGCCGACTACGCCGGCGAGGTGCTGGTGGTGAACTTCTGGTACGCCGCGTGCGCGCCGTGCCGGGTGGAGGCGCCGTTCCTCGAAGAGGTCAATCAGGAGTACGCCGACGACGGAGTGTCGTTCCTCGGGGTGAACACCTACGACTCGGCGCAGGCGTCGCTGGCGTTCGCCGAGACGTACGGGGTCACCTACCCCAGCGCGCTCGCCGTGGAGGACGGCTCGATCAAGCTCGCCTTCGCCGAGCGGACGCCCCTGAACGCCACGCCGACCACGCTCGTGCTCGACCGCGAGGGCCGGGTCGCCGCGCGCATCATCGGGCAGCTCGAAGACGCCTCGGTGCTCGACACCATCGTGGGCGAGCTGGCGGGGTCGGCGTGAACGTCACCGCGCTGATCGCCGACGGTGCCCTGTGGCTGGCGCTGCCGATCGCGGTCGCCGCAGGGCTGGTGTCGTTCCTCTCGCCGTGCGTGCTGCCGCTCGTGCCGGGGTATCTCGGGTTCATCGGCGGTGCCGTGGCGCCCCGCCCGGTCACCGCGCGTGCTCCCGCGCCGGCCGGCGCGCGGACGATCGGCCCGGACGCGGACGATTCGGCGTCGGGCGTACGCGCCTCGGCCGATTCTCCGCGCGCGGAGACGGGTGCGGCGGCCGGCGCCGAGGATGCCGGGGGCACGCAGGCTGGTCGCGGACGCCTGGTGCTCGGCACCCTGCTCTTCATCGCCGGGTTCACCGTCGTGTTCATGGCGATCAACATCTTCGGCGGCACCCTCGGGCGGTTCTTCCTCGAGTACACCGACGTCATCACGCGGGTGCTCGGCGTCGTGGTCATCCTCCTCGGCCTGGTGTTCATCGGGGTCTTCGGGTTCGCCCAGCGGATCGCGCGCCCGCAGATCCGCAGCAGCCTGGGTCTGGTCGGTGCGCCGCTTCTCGGTCTTGCGCTCGGCATCGGCTGGGCGCCCTGCATCGGCCCCACGCTGAGTGCGATCCTGGCGATGTCGTGGAACTTCGGCGACCCCGTGCGCGCCGGCATGCTCGGGCTGGCATATTCGCTCGGCCTCGGCATCCCGTTCATCCTGCTCGCCCTCGGCTTCGGCTGGGCGGCGCGATCGGTGGCGTTCCTTCGCCGGCACATCCGCACCGTCAACCTCATCGGCGGCGCCCTGCTGGTGATCCTCGGCCTGCTGATGGTCACCGGAGTGTGGACGGCCATCATGGCGCAACTGCAGGGGGTGTTCCTCAGTGTCCCGCTCCCGCTCTGACGCCGGCGCCGGTGCGGGTGCCGGTGTGGCCGCGGATCCGCTGCGGCCCTCGGACCACGCCGACTCCGGATCATCCGCACCCGACCAGCCCGCGCTCGGACTCGTCGGATGGCTGCGCTGGGCGTGGCGTCAGCTGACGTCGATGCGCACGGCGCTCGTGCTGCTGCTGCTCCTCGCGATCGCCGCGGTGCCGGGTTCGATCTTCCCGCAGCGGAGCGCCGACCCCAACGGCGTCACGCAGTGGTTCACGGACAACCCCGACCTGGCGCCGGTGCTCGACAACCTCAGCCTGTTCGACGTCTACATCTCGCCGTGGTTCTCGGCGATCTACATCCTGCTGTTCATCTCGCTGATCGGGTGCGTGATCCCGCGCACGAGGCACCACTGGAAGGCGTTGCGTGCGCGCCCGCCCCGCACACCCGCGCGGCTGGCGCGGCTGGACGACCATCGCGAGCGGGTCGTGCCGGTGCCGCCGGAGGATGCCGCAGATGACGCGCGCCTCGCGATCGACCTCGCACACGATCAGCTGCGCCGAGCCGGCTACCGCGTCGAGCGATACGACGACGGGCTGTCGGTGTCGGCCGAACGGGGGTACCTGCGCGAGACCGGCAATCTGCTCTTCCACGGCGCGCTCGTCGGCGTTCTGCTCGCGGTGGGGATCGGCGGCGGCTTCACCTACACCGGTCAGAGCGTGATCATCGAGGGGCGCACCTGGGTCAACTCGCTGCTGGACTACTCCTCGTTCAACCCCGGCCGCTTCGTTGATGAAGAGCAGCTCGTGCCCTACTCGATGACGCTCGAGGACTTCGAGGTGACCTACCAGCCGGTCGGCTCCAACGGCGCAGGTCAAGCGGGCGACTTCGCCGCCAACCTCACGACGCAGCTCGCGGGAGAGGCGCCGCAGGAGGGTGTGGTGCGCGTCAACGCTCCGCTCGAACTCGCCGGCGACCGCATCTACCTCATGGGGAACGGGTACGCGCCGACCATCACCGTGCGCGATCCCGCGGGCGAGGTGGTCTTCTCCGAGGCGGTGCCCTTCCTGCCGCAGGACACGAACATGACCTCGCTCGGCGTGGTGAAGATCCCCGACGGACTGTCGGAGCAGCTCGGCCTGGTCGGCTTCTTCTACCCCACCGAGGCGCCGCTCGACACCGGGGCGTTCACCTCGGCCTATCCGGCGCTCATCAACCCGGTCGTCTCGCTCGACGTCTACGAGGGCGACCTCGGGATCGACGGCGGCATTCCCCGATCGGTATACGCGCTCGACACCGGTGACATGGAGCGGCTGACCGGCGGCGACACCGGCGTCGACTCGATCCAGCTCGCCCCCGGCGACTCCGCCGACCTCCCCGGTGGACGGGGGACGATCACCTTCGAGGACGAGGCGACCGAGGGCGCGCAGGGATACGACGAGTCGGTGAAGCGCTACGTCTCGCTGTCGGTGCACCGCGACGTCGGCGCGCCCTGGGTCCTGGCGTTCTCGGTGCTCGCCATGGCCGGACTCCTCGCAGGACTTTTCGTGCCCCGGCGCCGGATGTGGGTGCGGGCGACACCGTCGGGCGACCACGGTGGCGGTGAGGGAGCCGTGAAGCTCGAGTACGCCGGACTCGCCCGCGGGGAAGACCCGGGCCTCGCGACCGCGGTGGATCAGCTGGCCGAGCGGCATGGCTCCGCCGTGGACGGCGTGCTCCGCGAGCGCGTCTAGCCCGCGGCTGGGTCCCCGCCCCACCCTGCCCGCGAGGGTGCACCTCGCTCCCCGCGAGGGTGCACTCCGTGCTCGCGAGGGTGCACTCGCTCGGCGACGGGGCTCAGTCCCGCCGACCAACCCCCTTCGGGCGAAGCCGCCGCGCACCGGAGGGTGACTCGTCGCGAGCGCGGATTTCTCCGCGGAGGAGTCCAGGGCGGCGAGGCGGGCGGGATGTCACGACGGCGAACCAACCCCGGCTCGGCGCTGACGCCCGCGCGTAGACTGGGATCCATGCCCGACGCCGCCCTGACGCTCGATTCTGTCTCGGTTCTGCTCGTCTGGACCGCCATCGCGATCTACGCGCTCGCCTTCGTCGCCTACGCGATCGATCTCGCCCGTCGTTCGGCGTCGGCGATCGAGGAGCGGGATGCCGCGAGCGGCGCCGTCCGCGCCGAAGCGCGCGAGCTCGTCGGGGCTGCCGCCGGCGGATCGACAACGTCGGCGCGGGGCGCCGGCCCCGTGGCATCCGGTTCCGATTCGGTGTCGTGGACGCAGGCCGAGGGCGCGAAGAAGCCCCGCCTGGTGTGGGCTCGGCTCGGCACCGTGCTGACGGTGCTGGGGTTCCTCTTCCACCTGGGGGCGACCGTCACGCGCGGCATCGCCGCCGAGCGGGTGCCGTGGTCGAATATGTACGAGTTCGCCCTCACCGGGACGCTCCTCATCATCGCCGTCTACCTCGCCGCGCTTGTGCGGTCGGATCTGCGGTTCCTTGGCTCGCTCATCACCGGGCTCACGGTGCTCCTCCTCGGCGGGGCGACGCTGGCGTTCTACGTCGAGATCGTGCCGCTCATGGATCCGCTCAAGAGCGTCTGGCTGGTCATCCACGTCTTCGTCGCCTCGCTCGCGACAGCGCTGTTCGCGCTGGCGTTCGGGCTGTCGGTGCTGCAGCTCATGCAGTCGCGGCGTGAGGCGAAGGCGAAAGGGCCCGGGTTCCTCCGCACCCTGCCGCGGTCGGAGGCGCTGGAGTCCCTCGCCTACCGATTCACCATCATCGGCTTCATGTTCTGGACGTTCACCCTCATCGCCGGGGCGATCTGGGCCAACGACGCGTGGGGCCGCTACTGGGGCTTCGACACCAAGGAAGTCTGGACCTTTGTCATCTGGGTGCTCTACGCCGGGTACATCCACGCCCGCGCGACGCGCGGCTGGCGCGGCTCGCGGTCGGCGTGGCTGTCGATCATCGGCTTCGCCGCGGTGCTGTTCAACTTCACCATCGTGAACATGTTCTTCAAGGGGCTGCACGCCTACAGCGGCCTGAGCTGACCGCCGCGGCGTCGCGCGCGAGTCGCGCCGCACGCGCGATCCGTCAGAAAGTGCGGTCCGGGGTGGCTCGGGCCAGCATTCTTTGACGGATCGCGCACCAAACGGGGGGTCGGCCGGCCCGAGAGCAGGAGTTCGGGCGGGCGGCGGGTGGGCCGCATGCGCGACCCGTCAGAAAATGCGGTCCGGGGTGGGCCGGGCCGCGTTCTTTGACGGATCGCGGGCAGGACCGAGGAGGCTCGCGTGCGATGCGGGGCGGGTCAGGCCGGCGCGGGCCCGTGTGTCTTGACCGTGCGCGGTGCGGGGAGGGCGGGGGATGTCAGAGGGTTCACGGGTCGGCGAGGGGCGAGGGGCTGATTCGCCCCGGGTCAGGCCGGCGCGGGCGCGGCCTTCAGCGACCGGGCCGACACCGTCCGGCGACGGGTGACCGCCACGACCGTGGCGAGGAGCGCGAGGATGGTCCACACCGCGAGACCGCCGAGCCCCGCACCGAGGCCGTCCGCCGCCGTGAGGGCGGCGAGCATCCCCTGATACGCCGGGGCGGTCGGCAGCAGCGACGCGAGCGAGCTCAGCGCTCCCGGCACGGTCGAGACGACGCCGGTCGCGACGACGAGCACACCCACGAGCGCCGAGATCCACCGGCCTACACCGCCGAACACTGCGACGAGCGCCTGGTTGACCGCGGCGAAGGCGACGCCGGCGACCACGCAGACGGCGGCGTAGACCGTCCACTCGCCCCACGTGTACGAGGCCGCGAGCTGCACGATCCCGGCGATCAGCACACCCTGCACCGCGCCGATGACGGCTACGGGCAGGAATCCGCGCAGCGCCAGCAGGGCCGACGGCGCTCGCGAGGTGAGCGCTCGCCGCGACACCGCCTGCAGCGCCACAAACGTCCCGAGCCCGCCGAACCACAGCGCGAGGGTCGACAGGAGCGGGATCGCCGAGGCGCCGAACAGGTTCTCACCCACACCCTCCGCCGCGACGGGGTCGGCCACCACCGTGGCGAGGTCGGTCGCCTCGGCGTCGGTGTAGGTCGGGATCTCGTCGGTCGCGGTCGCGAGTCCGTCGGCGAGGCTCGTCGTGCCGTCGGCGACCTCGGCTGCGCCGTCGCTGAGCCCTTGCACGCCGTCGGCGAGCGACTGCGCGCCCTCAGCGGCCTGGCCGGCGCCGCTCGCGAGCGCACCCGCGCCGGTGCCGATCTGGGTCGCCCCCGATGCGAGCTGGCCCGCGCCCGTCGCCGACTGGTTCGTCCCGGCCTCGAGCTGATCGAGACCCGACGCGAGCGAGTCGACGCCGTCGGCGGTCTGGCGGAACTGTCCGACGAACTGCGCGGTCGCCTCGGTGTTGAACCGCTCGAGCACCACCGGAACAGTCCCGGCATCGGTCGCCGCCTGCGTCGCCGACCCCTGCGCGATCCCCCCGACCTCAGCCGCCGACGCACCGACGCCGCTCGCCACCGCTCCGCCGTCCACCGCGGCCGCAGCGACGCGCTCGCAGTACTCCGGGCTCGCCCCCGACGCCGCGCAGTCGGCACTCAGACCCGCGAGCGTGCCCGAGAGCGCTCCGGCACTCTGGGCCAGGCCGCCGAGCGTCTGCGCGGCGCCGCCGACCTCGGTGGCCACGGTCACGGTCGACGCGGCCGCGACGTCCGCGAAGCCCGACACCTGCGCCGGCACCAGCCCGTCCCGCTCCAGCTGGTCGGCCCCGCCGCGCAATCCCCCCGAGATCTGCCGCGCACCGTCGGCTGCGCCGCCGATGCCGCCGCCGATCTGGACCAGACCGCTCTGCAGCGCCGAAGCGCCCTGCGACAGACCCGTCGCGCCGGTCGCGAGCTGCGACGCCCCCGACCCGAGCTGCGAGATGCCGCCGGGCAGCTCTGCCGCGCCGTCGGCCGCCTGCGAGGCGCCGTCGGCGAGCTGGCCCGCCCCGTCGGCGAGCTGGTCGGCGCCGGTCGCCGCCTCGCCGAGCTGCTCGCCGAGCGTCGTGAACCCGAGGAAGACGTTCTCGAGGTAGGTCTCCGACAGCTGCTGCCCCACGAGCGAGGCGGCGGTGGTCGTCACCTGCGCGGTGATCGCGTCGTCGACCACGCGGCTGTCGGGCGGCGTCGTCACCTCGATCGTCGCCTGCTCGGGCGTCTCGCCCGGCTGGGTCGAGGTCGCGGCGGCCGAGAAGTTCGACGGGATCGTCACGACCGCGGCGTACGTGCCGTCGGCGAGGCCTTCGGCCGCGTCATCCTCGTTCGAGATCGTCCAGGTGAGGTTGCTCTCGAGGTCATCCGACCCCTCGACGAGCCCGGCGCTCAGCTGGCGGCCGAGTGGAACGGTCTGACCGTCGATCTCGACGGGCTCGTCCTCGTTCACGATGGCGGCGTTCAGCTGATCGAGCCGCTCGGTGGGGTTGTACAGGGCAGCGACGAGGATGCCGCCGACGATCACCGGCAGCAGCAGCACGCCGAGGATCGTCAGCCAGGTCACCGGCTTCGGGCTGCGCGCGCGTTCGAGGGGAAGGGTCATGAGAACACCTCATCGAAGGGGGAGGTCGAAGACGCTGCAACGTCGGAGCGCGAAGAACGGGATGAGCGGGACAGAACGGATGCCGCGGGCGGGCCGCTCACCGACAGCACCGTGGCTCCGGTGCGTCCGGCCTCGGCGAGCGCGCGCTCGGCGAAGGCGGCGTCGCTGGCGGAGACGATGAGGGTGACCTCGCCGCTCTGCCGCAGCACGGCCATCGTCTGGTCGCGCGCCGCCAGCGACTGGGTCTCGATCGAGTCCAGCGCATCGACGACGACCACCCGGCTTCCGCCGTCGAAGGCCTCGCGGAGCTCGCCCGCGGGGTCGTCGTTGTTGTGGAGCAGGGCCACGCCCACGCGCGGGCGCACCCAGGCTGCGCGCTCGGGCAAGAGGTGCCCCTCGACCTTGATGCGGCCGTCGGTCGGCGCGAGCCGCCCGGCGATCGTGAGGAGCAGTCCGCGCGCGGCGCGCGCGTCGTCCGAGGTGACGATCAAAGTAGCTCCCGGCTCGACCCGGAACGACGCGCCGGTGAACACGACGTCGTCGCCGCGCTCGCCCCCGGCGTCGCCGCCGACCCCGACGCCGTCGGCGACGACCGCGGCGGTGGTGTCGCGCTCGGGCCAGTCCTCGAGGGCGATCTCGCGCTCGACGGCCTCACCCTCGATGTCGAAGTGCGGCAGCATCCTGTCGAGGAAGCGGGGGAACCACCACGCGCGCTCGCCGAGGAGGGTCATCACCGCGGGAACGAGGGTCATGCGCACGAGGAACGCGTCGACGGCGATGCCGACCGCGAGCCCGAGGGCGATGGGCTTGATCGACGTGTCGCCCTCGGGGACGAACGCCGCGAACACGGCGAACATGATCACCGCCGCCGCCGTCACGACACGGGCGGACGCGGTGAAGCCCGAGCGCACCGCACCCACCGCGATCGCCCGGAGCTCGTCGCGCGACGGAGTGCGCCCGAGGCGCCGGCGGGCGTGGACGAAGTCCTCGCGCATGCGCGAGACGAGGAAGACCTCGTAGTCCATCGCGAGTCCGAACAGCACACCCATGAGGATGATCGGCATGAAGCTGATGACGGGGCCGGTGCGCGAGACGTGGAGCAGGTCGGCGAACCAGCCCCACTCGAACACCGCAGCCACGGCGCCGAAGCCCGCGGCGACCGAGAGAAGGTAACCGGCGGCGGCCTTCAGCGGCACCCAGATGGAGCGGAAGACGATCATCAGGAGGATGAGGGAGAGCCCGACGACGAAGATGCCGAAGGGGAGCAGCGCCTCGCCGAGTCGGTCGGAGATGTCGATGGCGACGGCGGTGAAGCCGGTCACCTTCAGATCCACCCCGTACTCGTCGAGGAGCCGATCGTGCTGTGCGCGGAGCTCCCGGACGAGGTCGGCGGTGGCGGGATCGTCGGGCGCGGTCTCGGGGACGATCTGGATGATGCCGGTGTCGGCGGTCTCGTTGGGGGTGGCCAGGGCCACCTCCGCGACCCCCGGTACCTGCTCGATCTCGGCCGCGAGGTCGTCCATGAGCCCGAGCGGATCGGTGGAGGTCACGATGGTGCCGGTCATGATGAGGGGCCCGTTGGCCCCCGGCCCGAACTTCTCGGCGACGAGGTCGTACGCCTGACGCGCTTCGCTCTCCTCGCTCTGCATTCCGGCGTTCGGAAGGGCGAGGGTGAGGCTCGCGGCGGGGATCGCCGCCGCCCCGAGCAGGGCGACGACCGCGATGGTGGTGACCAGGGGGCGCCGCGTGACGAGCATCACCCAGCGGTTCGGCCGCTTCGCCCCATCCGCCTTCACCGCCTTCGGCGCGCGCCGCCGCTTCCACCCGACCACTCGCCCCTTGGCGAAGCCGAGGAAGGCGGGGGTGAGGGTGAGGGCGACCACCACGGCGATGGCGACGGCCACGGCGGCGGCGATCCCCATCGTGGTGAGGAACGGGATGCCGGCGAACGAGAGCCCGATCAGGGCGATCAGTACCGTCACCCCGGCGAAGACGACCGCCGACCCGGCCGTGCCGGTGGCCCGCGCCGCCGACTCCTCGGGCTCCATGCCTGCCCGCACCTGGTCCTGATGTCGGGCGACGATGAAGAGGGAGTAGTCGATGCCGACCGCGAGCCCGAGCATCACCGCCAACAGCGGCGTCGTCGACGAGATCGTGGTGAAGACGGTGGCGACGAAGATGAGCGCCACGGCGAGCCCCACGCCGATGATGGCGCTGATCAGGGGGAACCACGCCACCGCGATCGAACGGAACGTGATCATCAGCACGAACAGGGCGATGAGCACCCCGATCGCCTCGATGATCGTCAGCGCCGGGACCGCGGTGGAGAACAGGTCGCCACCGAGAGCTGCCTGCGACCCCGCGGGAAGCGCCTCGGCGAGATCATCGGCGATCGCCTCGGCCGACGAGACGGTCTCATCCGAGATCTCCGTCGCCTGACCCTCGAACTGCATGCGGATGATGGCGGCGGTGCCGTCATCGGAGAGAAGGCCGCTGATGGTGTCGTCGTAGGGGTCGGTGACGGCGATGACGTCGTCGAGATCGGTGAACTCCGCCACCGCGTCGTCGATCGCCGTGCGATACGCCTCGTCGTCGATCTGGTCGCCGTCGGCGGCGACCACCACGAGCTGGGCGCTCGTCCCGCTCACCTGCGGGAAGGTGCGGTTCAGCTCCTCGAGCCCCTCCTGCGCCTCGGTGCCGGGAATCGAGAAGGAGTTGTCGGTGCCCTGCGAGAACAGGGCCGCGCCGCCGCCGGCGAGGACGAGGAGCAGCACCCAGGTGACCAGCACCTTCCACGGGCGGCGGTACGACCAACGTCCGAGTGCGTAGAGCAGTGTGGACACGGCGCCTCCTGGAAACGGGGATCAGATATCGATACAGCGCTGTATCCAATACACAGGTGTATCGTAAAGCGCGCCCCGGGCGCCAGTCTGGGGAGTTCCCGTGAAAGTCGAAGGAGAACCGATGACGACGAGCACCACGCCGGCCCGCCGCCGCGATGCCACCCGTCAGCGACTGCTCGACGCCGCCGCGGAGGTCTTCGCCGAATCGGGTCTGGATGCCGCCTCGGTCGAGGCCGTGTGCGAGCGGGCGGGCTTCACGCGCGGTGCGTTCTACTCCAACTTCGACAGCAAGGAAGAGCTCTTCCTCGAGCTGGCGGCACGCGTGTGGGAGGCGCGCATCGGCGCTGTGGCGGTGCGCGTGGCGGAGCTCGAAGACGGCGGTCACCTCGAGGTGACGACCGACGCGATCCAGGCGGTGGTGCAGCGGGTCTTGGACGGCCCTGCCGAGGACCGGCTGGGCGTGCTGCTCATGAGCGAGATCCGCATGCACGCGCTGCGCAACCCGCGCTTCGCCGAGGGCTTCCTCCGCCAGCAGGACGAGATGCATTCCAGCGTCGCCCGCATCATCGACGACATCGGTCGGTCCACCGGGGTGCGGTTCCGGGTCCCCGCTGCCGACGCGGCACGGCTGTTCATCTCCTCCTGGGAGTCCACGCTCGTCCGCGCAGTGATGGCCGGCCTCGACGACGAGGAGCGCGAGCAGCGCTGTCGCGCCGAGGTCGCGCAGATCGCCCACCTCGTCCTCGCAGGCGACTGACCCCGGCCGGGGCGGGCTGCCGCCTCAGGCGCCCGCGAGGAGGGCGTGACAGCGCGCGAGGCGCTCCACCCACCACTCCCGGCGCTCCGCGCCGACCGCGTACCGCTCGAGGACGGCGGGGTCGGGAACGGGACGTGTGACGGGGAGCGAACCGTCGTGCGCGGCGTACGCCGCGACATCCTCGGTGAAAAGAGCCCCGGTGCCCAGGCCGCAGTCGTAGGGCAGGTCGGGGAGGGATGCCGCGAGCGCCGCGCCCATCGACAGGCCGATCGCCGAGTCCAGCGCGCTCGAGACGACGACGGGGAGGCCCGCCTCGGCGACGATGCGCAGGGCCCGTGACACCCCGCCGAGAGGCTGGACCTTGATCACGAGGAGGTCCGCCGCCCCGGCGCGGGCCACGGCGAGCGGATCCTCGGCCTTGCGCACGCTCTCGTCGGCGGCGACGGGGATGTCCAGTCGCGCGATCCGGCGCCGCAGCTCGGCGAGCTCGTCGATGCTCGCGCAGGGCTGCTCGACGTACTCGAGGTCGGAGTGCTCCATGGCCCGTACGGCATGCTCGGCCTCATCGAGGTTCCAGGCGCCGTTGGCGTCGATGCGGATGCGCCCCTCGGGCCCCATGGCCTCGCGCACCGCCGCCACGCGAGCCACATCGTCCTCGAGGCGCTGGCTGGGCTCGGCCACCTTCACCTTCGCGGTCCGGCAGCCGGGGAAGCGCGCGAGGACGTCGGCGACGGATGCCGCGGGCACGGCGGGCACCGTGGCGTTCACCGGGATGCGCTCGCGGTGCGTCGGGGGAGAGGGCGACCAGCCGTACTCGAGGGCGGCGGCGAGCCACGCGCTGGACTCGCGATCGTCGTACTCGAGGAAGGGCGAGAACTCCGTCCATCCCTCGGGCCCCTCGAACAGGGCGACCTCGCGCGCGTCGATGCCGCGGAAGCGCGTGACCAGCCGGAGAGCGACGACGTGCAGTCGTTCGAGGACCTCGGCGAGCGGAGGGAGCGTCATCTGCCCATTGTGGTCGCTGCGGCGACATCCATCATCGTGTCATTGACGATAGTGTGTGACACACAGTACAGTGTGATTCATGACCGAAACGGAAGCCCTCGACACCCACCTGCAGGAGCTCCGCCGCGGAACCGTCGTCCTGGCGTGCCTGCGGCTCCTGCAGGACCCGGGGTACGGCTACGGCCTGCTCGAGGAGCTGCAGGCGCGCGGCTTCGACGTCGACGCCAACACGCTGTACCCCCTGCTTCGTCGGCTCGAGAAGCAGGGTCACCTCTCGAGCGAGTGGAACACCGACGAGGCGCGGCCTCGCAAGTTCTACCGCACGAGCGCCGAGGGAACCCGGCTCGCCGCCGCCCTCAGCGCCGACTTCGACGCGCTCGCCCGCGCGATCGCCGCCCTTCCCGCCCCTTCCGCCTCCTGAGGACACGCCATGACCACCACCACCCTGACCGACCGGTACATCGACGCCGCCATGCGGACGGTTCCCGAGCCGCAGCGCCTCGATCTTGCTGCCGAGCTCCGTGCATCCATCGCCGACCAGACCGACGCGCGCGTCGCCGCGGGCGAAGACCCGGCCGCCGCCGAACGCGCGGTGCTGACCGCCCTCGGCGACCCCGAGGTGCTCGCCGCCGGATACACGGACCGGCCGCTGCAGCTGATCGGACCCCGCTACTTCCTCGACTGGTGGCGGCTGCTGAAGCTGCTGCTGGCGATCGTGCTCCCGTGCGCCGCCTTCGGCGTCGCCCTCGGACAGACGCTGAGCGGTGCGAGCTTCGGCGAGCTCGTGGGCTCGGTCGTGGTGACGCTCATCCAGGTGACGGTGAACCTGGGGTTCTGGACGGTGCTCGTCTTCGCCATCGTCGAACGCACGGTGCAGCGCCGCACCGACATGGGCCTCGGGGAGTGGTCGCTCGACCGGCTTCCCGAGCCGCGCCCCCGCGGGGCCGGCTTCGGCGACATGGTGGGGCAGCTCGTCTTCCTGGTGCTCGGAGTGGGACTGGTGCTCTGGGACCTCTCGATCGGGTTCGTCCCGACCGAGCGCGGCCTGTCGTTCTTCGACCCCGGGCTCTGGCCGGCGTGGTTCGCCGGGTTCGTCGTCCTCGCCGTGGCCGAGGCCGTGCTGACGATCGTCGTCTACCTCGTCGGGCGGTGGACGCCGGCGCTCGCCGTGGTGAACCTCGTACTGAACGTCGCGTTCGCCGCCGCGGCGGTCTGGCTCCTCACCCAGGGGAGGCTGCTGAACGCGGAGTTCTTCCCGACGATCATCGGCGAGGGCGGCGACGATGTCGCGGGCATCCTGGCGGTGATCATCGGGTTCGGAATCGTCGCGATCGCCGCGTGGGACACCGTCGACGCGTTCCTGAAGGCACGCCAGGGACGCGGCGGCGCGATGCTCGGGCGCTGAGCAGCGCTGACGACCGGGGCGATGTCCGCGATCCCGCGGCACGCGCCGCGTTCTAGGCTGGCGACATGCTTCTCGACACCCCCGTGCGCCTCGGCGTGCAGATCCAGCCCCAGCACGCGACCTACCCCCAGATCCGCGACGCGGTCCAGCGCCTGGAGGAGATGGGCGTGGACATCCTGTTCAACTGGGACCACTTCTTCCCCCTCTTCGGCGACCCCGACGGCCTGCACTTCGAGTCGTGGACGATGCTCGGCGCCTGGGCCGAGCAGACCGAGCGGGTCGAATTCGGTGCGCTGGTGAACTGCAACAGCTACCGCAACGCCGACCTGCAGGCCGATATGGCCCGCACGCTCGACCACATCAGCGGCGGCCGGTTCATCTTCGGCACCGGCTCGGGCTGGTTCGAGCGGGACTACACCGAGTACGGCTACGACTTCGGCACCGCCGGCTCGCGACTGAACGACCTCGCCGAGGGCCTTCAGCGCGTGGTGGACCGGTGGGGCAAGCTCAACCCGGCGCCCACCCGCGACATCCCGATCATGATCGGCGGTAAGGGCGAGCAGAAGACGCTGCGTCTGGTCGCCCGTCACGCCGACATCTGGCACAGTTTCGTCACTCCCGACGAGCTCGGTCACAAGCTCGGCGTCATCGACACCTGGGCCGAGAAGGAGGGGACCGATGTCTCCGACCTCGTCGTCTCGAACGAGCTCCAGCGGCGCGACCAGTCCGACGCCGACGCGCTCTTCGACGCCGGGGTGCGGTTGTTCACGCTCGGGTGGGCGCCCTCCGAGGCCGACTACGACGTGATCGCCGGATGGCTGCGCTGGCGCGACGCGAAGAACGGGACCGGGAGCGCGGTGTGAGCTCCCCGGTCTCGGACCTCTTCGACCCCGCGGAGTGGGTCGCAGCCCCGGGCGCGGAGAGGTACACCGACATCACGGCGCACGTCTCCACCGACGGGCGCGTCGCGCGCATCGCGTTCGATCGGCCCGAGGTGCGCAACGCCTTCCGCCCCCGCACGGTCGACGAGCTGTACGACGCCCTCGACATCGCCCGGCAGGATCCGCGGATCGGCGTCGTGCTGCTCACGGGGAACGGGCCGAGTCCGAAGGACGGCGGCTGGGCGTTCTGCTCCGGCGGCGATCAGCGCATCCGGGGACGCACCGGCTATCAGTACGAGGGGAAGGATGACGCCGGCGAGGCATCCGGCGATCTCGGCGCGGCGCTCGGGCGGCTGCACATCCTCGAGGTGCAGCGCCTCATCCGCTTCATGCCGAAGGTGGTCATCGCGGTGGTCCCCGGATGGGCCGCCGGGGGCGGCCACTCGCTGCACGTGGTGTGCGACCTCACGATCGCCAGCCGCGAGCACGGCCGCTTCAAGCAGACCGATGCCGACGTGGGGTCGTTCGACGCCGGGTACGGCTCGGCGTTCTTCGCCCGCCAGATCGGGCAGAAGTTCGCCCGGGAGGTGTTCTTCCTCGCCGAGGAGTACTCCGCCGAGCGGGCGTACGAGATGGGCGCGGTCAACCGCGTGGTCGATCACGCCGATCTCGAGCGCGAGGCGCTGGCGATGGCGCGGGTGATCCTCACGAAGTCGCCGACGGCGATCCGCATGCTGAAGTTCGCCTTCAACGCCGTCGACGACGGCATCGCCGGCCAGCAGCTGTTCGCCGGCGAGGCCACGCGCCTTGCGTACGGCACCGACGAGGCGGTCGAGGGGCGCGACGCGTTCCTGCAGAAGCGCGACCCCGACTGGTCGCCCTACCCCTGGCACTACTGACGGGTCTCGCGTGAAGCTCCACCCTGTCAGCGGCGACGACCCCCGCGACATCCTGCCGGCGCTCCGGGCCGCGGTGCTCGGGGCGGGTCCTGCCCTCGGGCTCGGCATGACCGATGCCGACGCGAGAGGCGGCGGCGTCGAGGAGGTCCCCGCCGGGACCGCGGCGGTGATCACCACGTCGGGGTCGACCGGTGTCCCCAAGCGCGTCGTGCTCAGCCGGTCGGCTCTGACCGCCAGTGCGCTGGCCACCGCCGCACGCATCGGCGACGGGGCGTGGCTGCTCGCCCTTCCGGCGAGCTACGTCGCCGGTCTCCAGGTGCTCGTCCGGTCGCTCGTCGCCGACCGGCAGCCGGGCCTGCTGTCGGGCCCGTTCCAGCCGCAGGCGTTCGCCTCGGCCGCGCTGATGCTCGTCTCGAGCGAGAACGGCCGGCGGGTGCCGACCTTCACCTCTCTCGTCCCCGCCCAGCTCGTCCGCCTCCTCGATGCCGCAGAGCACGACGACGCGGTGCGCGCAGCCCTCCGCTCCTTCGCGGCGATCCTCATCGGCGGCCAGGCTCTTCCCGCGGCGGTACTCGAGCGCGCCGAGAGCGCGGGCGCGCGGATCGTCCGCACCTACGGGGCCACCGAGACCAGCGGCGGCTGCGTCTACGACGGCGTGCCGCTCGACGGTGTGGGCGTGCGGATCGAGGGCGGCGAGGTGCAGCTGTCGGGGCCGACACTTGCCGAGGGGTATCTCGGCGAACCGGCGCGCACCGACGCATCCTTCGTCATGGCACCGGACGGCACCCGCTGGTACCGCACCGGCGACGCCGGACTCGTCGAAGACGGGGTGCTGCGGGTGCGCGGGCGGCTCGACAACGTCATCGTCTCGGGGGGCATCAACGTCTCGCTCGACCGGGTCGAACGTGTGGTCCGGTCGGTGGCGGGCCTCCACTCCGCCGTCGTCGTCGGAGTGCCGGATGACCGCTGGGGCGAGGCCTCGGTGATCGTCGCCGCCCGCGGCGAGGCGCTCCGCCGGAGCGAAGCGACCCAGCTCGCCGAAGCCCGGGCGGCCGTGGCCGCCGAGATCGGCGCCCACGCCCGCCCCTCCCGTCTGATCCTCGTCGACGAGATCGCCGCCCTCCCCTCGGGGAAGCCCGACCGCGAGGCCATCCGACGGCTCGTCGCGGGGCACCGATAGCGCGCAGCCCTAGGATGTGACCTCGTGGCACGAACCTCCAGCAAGAAGCGCAAGCGTCCGGCATCCCGTCCCCGTCCCAGTGGTAACCCGCAGCGGCAGCCGGTCGCCCCGACCCGTGCACCGAAGAAGGCGACCGCGCGCGACTGGATCGGCGCCGCACGCCTGCGCACGCTGCCGCTGGCGGTGACGCCGGTGCTCATCGGCACGGGCGCCTCGATGCTCGTGCTCGACGGGCTCCGCTGGGTGGTCGCACTGTGCTGCCTGGCCGTGGCGGTCTGCCTCCAGATCGGCGTCAACTTCGCCAACGACTACAGCGACGGGGTCCGGGGCACCGACGACGTCCGGGTCGGCCCCGCGCGGCTGACCGGCGCCCGGAAGGCGAAACCGCGCACGGTGCTGATCGTGGCGCTGGGCTTCTTCGGCATGGCCGCCGTCGCGGGCCTCGCCGTGGTCATCCGCACCCAGCAGTGGTGGCTCCTGCTCGTGGGAGCGGTGTGCCTCGTCGCCGCGTGGTTCTACACCGGCGGCAAGCGCCCCTACGGCTACTACGGGCTGGGCGAGGTCGTCGTCTTCGTCTTCTTCGGCCTGATCGCCACCCTCGGAACCACCTGGGTGCAGGCGCTCGCCCTGCCGCAGGAGGCGTGGTTCGGTGCCGTGGGTGCGGGCCTGTTCGCCTGCGCGGTGCTGCTCGCGAACAACCTCCGCGACATCGATCAGGACCGCGCCGCCGGCAAGCGCACCCTGTCGGTGCTGATCGGGCGGCGCGCGTCGCAGGTGCTCTTCACCGTGCTGATCCTCGGGCCGTTCGTCATCTCCGGCTGGATGGCCCTGTTTTACCCCGTCGCCTGGCTGACCCTCTTCGGGCTTCTCGCGGCGCTGCCGGCGGTGCTGATCGTCTGGACCTACCGACTCCCGAGAGAACTCGTCGTCGCCCTGGCGCTGAGCTCGCTCGCGTCGCTGTCCTACGGGGTGTTCTTGTTCTGGGCGTTCGTCGGCTGATCGACCGGCCGGTCCTCTGCGATCGCGTCGGCCGCGGCATCCTCGTCATCGGCGTCCGCGTCGGTCGCCCCGCGTTCGGCGCGGCCGGTGCGCGGGGGTCGTCCCGCTCCGAGCTGTGAGGTGACCTCGTTCAGGGGGCGGCGCAGGAACAGCAGCGACAGGCTCAACCCGATGAGGGCGGCGAAGATCGCGGCGAGCCAGTAGAGCTGCTGGAAGATCGGGAAGAGCATCATGATCCCGAACGGCACGAGGAACGCCAGCAGCCGCAGCACGGAGTAGACCAGGGCGGAGCGGGCTTTCACCGCTTCAGTTTACGTCGGGCGCGGCCCGACCCTCATCGCCACGACCCCCAGGCCGCGCCCAGCCCAGCGCGCCTAGGATGGGGACATGACGAGGGTGCTCCTCATCGCGGCATTGCTGGCCACGGTGTTCTGGGTCTACAGCATCGTCGACTGCGCCCTGCAGCCGTCGAATCGGCATCGCGGTGTGAGCAAGCCGATCTGGATCCTGATCGTCATCCTCCTCCCCGTCCTCGGCGGTGTGCTGTGGTTCGTGGTGGGCCGCCTCCGCAAGAAGACGATCGCCGCCCGGCGCGCCCCCGATGACGACCCCGAGTTCCTCGGACGGATCGGCTCGATCAGCGATCAGGACGAGCGCATCCGCCGGCTCGAAGAAGAACTCGCGCAACTGGATGCCGAGGCCGACGACCCCCGCTTCGGTCCGTCGGAGCGGGGCGCCGCGCCGGGCACCACGATCGAACCGCCGCCGAGCGGCAGCGACCGCTCCGCCCGCACCGGCGATCGTCCGGCCGACGACGATGACCCGCTCGGCACCCGCGGACCGCTGAGCTGAGGTGACGGGCGACGCCTCCGGGGCACAGGCTCCGTCGACCGATGCCGCCGCGGCGCTGCTCGGCGCGCTCGTGGCCGGAGGCGTCCGCCACCTCGTCCTCAGCCCGGGATCGCGCTCGCAGGCGCTCGCCCTGGTGGCCGCGGAGTTCGAGCGGCAGGGCATCGCGCGCCTTCACGTGCGCATCGACGAACGCGTCGCCGGATTCCTCGCCCTCGGGATCGGGCGCGAGTCGGGCGTGCCGGCTGCCCTTCTCTGCACGTCGGGGACGGCGACGGCCAACTACCTGCCGGCCGTGCTCGAGGCCCATCACGCCGGCGTCCCGCTGCTGCTTCTCACCGCCGACCGCCCGCCCGAGCTGCGCGGCATCGGTGCGAACCAGGCCACGCGCCAGCCTGGGCTCTACACCGGGTTCACCCGGTGGGAGGGCGACCTTCCCGTACCGACCGAGATCGACGAGACCGGCGACGGCGATCAGACCGTCATGCTCCGCCGGACCGCGGGCGAGGCGCTCGCCGCCGCGCGGGGTGAGACCGTCCGACCCGCCGGTCCCGTGCACCTGAATCTGCCGTACCGCGACCCGCTCGCCGGCGCGCTGCCGCGCTGGCTCGCGGCCCCCGTGGGTGCCGAGCCCACCGACGCCGCGCCGCCCGAGTCGTCGGGTGCGCTCTACCAGGGCGGCGGGGGGATCGGCGGGTCGGAGGGATCCGGCGACGGAGCCGAGGCCGACGCCGCGGCCGCAGTCATCCTCGAACACGGCCCTCGCACCGTGGTCGTGGCCGGCGCTGACGCCGGCCCTGGGGCTGAGGCGCTCGCCCACGAGGCCGGATGGCCGCTCATCGCCGAGATCGTCAGCGGTGCGCGTTTTGGGCGCCACCTCGTGCACGGATACCGCCGGCTCCTGGCCGACCCGTCGCTCGGCGGACGCGTCGAACGCGCCGTGGTCTTCGGTCACCCGACCCTCAGCCGCGAGGTCGCAGCGCTGCTCTCGCGCGACGATGTGACAGTGCTCGCCGTCCGCGGGCCCGGAGAACCGCTCAACCTCAACGGCGCCACGACCCAGGTCGACGGCGTCTCCGTCGCTCCGGGCGCGGCCGACCGCGCCTGGCTCGGTGCGTGGATGCGCGCCTCGCACGCGGCATCCGTGGATCTGAGTCCGCCCGCACCCGACCCCGATGCGCTGTCGTCGGCCGTGCCCGACGAGCGCCTGCCCGCGATCGCGGCCGAGCTCGCGGTGCTCCGCGCACCGGTCGACCGCGCCGCGCTCGTCGACGCTGTGTGGCGTGCGACCTGGCCGCACGACCGGCTGATGTTCGGCTCGTCCCGGCTGGTGCGCGTGGCCGACACCGTCCTCGGCGGCAAGAAGGTGCCCGTGCACGCCAACCGCGGGCTCGCCGGCATCGACGGAACGGTCGCCACGGCGATGGGCATCGCCCTGGCGAGTCAGGATGCCGCGGAGCGCGGCGCCGCCGGCGTGACGCGGGTGCTGCTCGGCGACCTGGCGATGCTGCACGATGTCGGCGCGCTGCTCGTGCCTCCCGCCGAACGGGCGCCGCGCATGCAGGTGATCGTCGGCAACGACGGGGGCGGCACCATCTTCGACGACCTCGAGGTCGCCGGTGTCGCCGGCCCCGCGGCCATGGACCGGGTGCTCTACACCCCTCACGAGGTGCGACTCGAGGCGATCGCGAATGCCTACGGCTGGGAGTACCGACGGGTCGCGACACGATCCGAGCTCGATCAGGCGCTCACCTCGGGTGGTGCGGCCCGACTTCTCATCGAGGTGCCGCTCTCTCGCTGAGACCCCGGCTCTTCCCGCATCGGCCGGGGTGGGACATCATGGCGGGATGACGACAGCAGACGCCACCGGCTGGATCGGCGATCCCGCGACCGCCCTCCGGGTGGCGGAGGGATTCGACCTCGCCGCGGTCGACCCGGACGCCACGCCCGCCTACCGCGGATCCAAGGCCGACGGCGTCGCCGATCTCGCCGCCGAGGCGCCGAAGCTCGACGAGCTGCAGGAGCGCCTGTTCGCCGCGAGTCGCAGCGAGGCGACCGACCAGGCGGTGCTCCTCGTGCTTCAGGCAATGGATTCGGCGGGCAAGGGCGGGATCGTCCGGCACGTCGTCGGCTCGGTCGACCCCCAGGGCGTCATGCTCACCGCCTTCAAGAAGCCGACGCCCGAAGAGCTTGCGCACGACTTCCTTTGGCGCATCGAGCGGCGCCTGCCCGAACCGGGGTTCATCGGGGTGTTCGACCGGTCCCACTACGAGGACGTGCTGATCGGGCGCGTCCGCGCCCTGGCCCCGGCCGACGAGATCGAGCGGCGCTACGACGCCATCAACGACTTCGAGGCCCGCGTCGTCGCGAGCGGCACCCGGATCGTGAAGGTGATGCTGCACATCTCGCACGCCGAGCAGGGCGCGCGGCTCATGGAGCGTCTGGACCGCCCCGACAAGCACTGGAAGTACAACCCCGGCGACGTCGACGAGCGCGCGCTCTGGCCCGACTACATGGCGGCCTACCAGACGGTGTTCGAACGCACGTCGACGGCCGTTGCGCCCTGGCATGTGGTTCCGGCCAACCGCAAGTGGTACGCCCGGCTGGCGGTGCAGCGGCTTCTCGTGGATGCGCTCGAGGCCGTGAACCCGCAGTGGCCTCCGGCCACCTTCGACGTCGCGCTCGAGAAGGAGCGGCTGGCCGCCACCATGCCGTCGTAGCCGCGGCTCGCCGTCGGCGCAGCGGCCGCGCCCCGGGAGCGCATCCGTAGGCTGGGTCGGTGAGCGCCCCCACCGACCCGGTCCGTCTGATCGCCGACGACTACGTCGCCCGTCTCGCCGCGCACGAGCCGGATGCGGCTCAGGCGATCGGCTTCACCGACGGCCCGCCGCTTCCCGACCTCTCACCGGAGTGGCTGCAGGAGCGGTACGCCCTGCAGGGCGAGGTGATCGCCCGGCTCGACGCCCTGGACCTCGAGGCCGGCGACCCCTCGCTCCGCGCAGCGCTGCGCGAGCGCATGGAGCGCGAGCGTCTGCTCTTCGACACCGGCTTCACCCCGCGGCTCGTCGCGGGGCTCGCCACCCCGATCCATCACGTGCGCTACGCCGTCGAGGGCCTGACCGTGACGGCGGATGCCGCGGGTGAGGCGCTGCTGCGCCGGATCGAGGCCACCCCCGCCGCGACCCGGCAGTACATCGACAGCCTGCGCTGGGCCCGCGAGAACACCGCGCGATTCACCGGCGGCGGCGTCGCGCCCGTGCGGCAGCTCGACACGCTCGCCGCCCAGGTCGAGCGGTGGGTCGACACCGATTGGTTCGGCACGATCCCGGTCGACGAGAGCGTCGGGGACGCCCCCCGCGCTCGGCTCCGGGCCGCCGCCGACGAGACGGCGGGGGCCCTGCGCGACCTCGTCGCGCTCCTGCGCGACGAACTGCGACCGGCGGCGCCGACGGTCGACGCGGTAGGGGCGGAGGTCTACCCGAGCATGGCCGCCGGAATGCTCGGCGCCTCGATCGACCTCGCCGAGACCTACGCCTGGGGGTGGGCCGAGCTCACCCGGCTGGTCGCGGCGTCGCACGAGCTCGCCACGATCCTCGGGGGCTCCGCCGGCCCGGGCGGGGGTGACGACCCCGTGCGCGCGGCCGCCGCCCTTCTCGACGTCGACCCGCGCTACCGGCTCGACGGCATCCCCGCCATCCGGGCGTGGCTTCGCACCCGCGTCGCCGAGACGACCGCCGCGCTCGCCGACGCCTTCGAGCTGCCGGCCGCCGTCGACCGCGTGGAGTGCGTCGTCTCCGAGGCATCCAGCGGCGTCGTCTACTACACCCCGGCGCCGCCGGATGGATCGGCGCCCAGCCGCATCGTGTGGACGATCCCGAGCGGCATCCCGGTCGCGGCCAGCTGGCAGGAGGTGACGAGCGTCCACCACGAGGGCCTCCCCGGGCATCACCTGCAGTTCGTCGTCACCGCCTCCGATCCGGGCCTGCACCCGTGGCAGCGGCACCTCTGCCACATCCACGGCTACGCCGAGGGATGGGCCCACTACGCCGAGCAGCTCTCCGACGACCTCGGTCTCATCCGCGATCCCGCCGAGCGGCTGGGGCTCCTCCTCGGCCAGATCTGGCGCACCGTGCGCATCGTCGCCGACATCGGCCTCCACACCGGGTGGGCGGTGCCGGACGGCGTCATCGTGCCCACCCAGCCGTGGACGCCCGCGCTCGCGCGCGAGATGCTCGAGCGTTTCGCCCTGGTCGAGCCGGCGCTCGCCGCGTTCGAGGTCGACCGCTACCTGGGGTGGCCCGGCCAGGCGCTGGCGTTCCGCGTCGGCGCGCGTCTGTGGACGCAGGCCCGCGAGGCGCGAGCAGCGCGCGACGGCGGGGCCTTCTCGCTTCGGGAGTTCCATCGCGACGCGCTCGCGCTGGGACCGATGGGCCTCGATCCGCTCCGCGAGCGCCTGCTCGGTTGAGAGGCTGACAGACCGGCGGCCGAACGCGATCGGTCAGTCGGCGAGCTGCGGCAGCACCTCACGGCCGAGGAGCTCGATCCCCTCCGCCGGCACCCGCCCATGGGGGGTGCCGAACTCGATGCGATCGACGCCGGCGTCGATGAGCAGTCGCGCCTGGCGGGCGATGTCGTCGGGAGCGCCGGCGAACGCGAACAGCTCGAGCACGTCGCGCGGGATCAGTCGCCCCGCCGCCTCCTCGTCTCCGTCGGCGAGCCGGGAGCGGATGCCGGGGAGCAGCCCCTCGGGCAGGTCCACCGTCGGGTCGAGGGCGGCGATCACGTCGAGGTACATCGCCACCTCCCGGCGGGCGAGCGCCCGGGCCGCGTCGCCGTCGCGATCGACGACCGTGACCGCACCGAGCACGATGCCGACGTCTCCGTCCCCGCGGCCGGCCTTCCGCAGGCCGGGACGCAGGCGCTCGCGCACGACCTGCACCATCGCGGGGTTCGCCGAGCCGCCGATCTTGATCTCGTCCGCGATCTCGCCCGCAAGCGCCATGCCGCGCGGGCCCCACGACCCGATGAGCATCGGCGCCCGTCCGCGCGTCACGGGGTAGCGCAGCCGAACGCCCGGCTCGAGACGGAACACGCGTCCCTCGTATCCCTCGCCCCTGCCGCTCAGCAGCGACTGGATCACCCCTGCCGCGTCGTGAAGCGCCGTGATCGGCCGCGCGGGCTCCACCCCGATCGCTTCGAGCCACGACCCGCGGGCGAGGCCCAGATACGCCCGGCCCCCCGAGGCGTCGTCCACGAGCGCGAACTGCCCGGCGATCTCGTAGGGATGCAGGGTGAACGGGTTCCAGCACGCGCATCCGAGCCGGATGCGCGTGGTCGTGCCCGCCATCTCGAGCAACGCGGCGATCGGCGGCTGATAGAGCAGATCGGAGAAGACGCTCACCCCGTCGAAGCCGAGGTCCTCGGCCAGGCGCGCGAGGGCGCCGTACTCGCCGAGGCGCTTGTCGGTCTGAAGGCCCAGGCTCACCTCCACCCGGCGGGAGGCGCCGGTCACGTGAGCTCGTCGGTCGGGATGGAGCGGATGCCGGTCCGCTCGATCCGCATGATCAGACGCTCCTCGGGGTCGGGGCAGGCCACGAGGTCATCCCTCTCCAGCCAATCGCCGGCAGGGAGCCGCCGCTGCTTGGCCGGGAGGAGGGGGAGCACCGCCTGGAGGGCGTAGAGGCAGAAGTGACCGCCGTCGGGAAGGCGCAGCCGACTGCTCTCGACGAGATCGATGTGATCGCCCACGGCCATGCCGCACACCGACCGACCCTCGATCCGTTCGACGACGACCCGGAGGTCATACAGGTCCGAGGTGGCGCCGTCGCCACTCTCGGAGGCGGGCTCGGGCGTGTTCACGGTGCTCATCCTGCCCATCCTGTCAGTCGCTCGCCCGTCGTCACGCGAAGGCGCCGCGGGCACGCCCCTGGTCGTCGCGGACGACGACACCGCCCTTCATGACCAGATCGAGGTCGCGGAGGGCGGTGACGTCGGTGGTCGGATCGCCCGGGGTCACGACGAGGTCGGCCCACCTGCCCGGCGTGAGCGTGCCGAGCTCACCGTCGGCGCCCAGCCACCGGGCGGGGGCGGCCGTGGCCGCCCGCACGGCGTCGGGAGCGGCGAGGCCCCCCGCCTGCATGTGCTCGAGCTCGCGCACGACGGCGCTCGTTCCCTCGAAGTCCCAGAACGGCGGCATGTCGCTGCCGAGCAGCACCTCGACGCCGGCGTCGAGGGCGTGGCGGTACGAGGCCATGTGGCGCGGTCCCGCGCCGAGCGAGCGCTGCTGCATCCACGCCGGCACGCCGAGGTCGTCGAAGAACGCGCTGGCCCGTGTGACGACGAGCGTCGGCACGAGCGCCGTGCCGTGCGCGGCCATCAGGCGGGCGACCTCGGGGGTGAGCTCGTAGCCGTGCTCGACGCAGTCCAGGCCCAGCTGCACCGCTTCGGCGATGATCGCCGCAGGCCCCGCGTGGGCCGTGACCTTGCGGCCCCACGCGTGGGCGGTCGAGATGGCCGCTGCCATCTCCTCACGAGTGAGCTGCGGCGTAGTGATCTCCTCGTGCTCGCCGGCGATGCCGCCCGAGATCATGAGCTTGATGAGGTCGGCGCCGGCCTTGACCTGCGACCTGACGCCGCGGGCGAACGCGTCGGCGCCGTCGCACTCGAGGGTGTCGTCGCCGTCGAACCCGTGACCGCCGGTGCAGCACAGCGCACGCCCCGCGGTGTAGATGCGGGGGCCCGGCACGTGACCTGCGGCGATCGCGCGGCGGAGGGCGAAGTCGGCGCCGCCCTTCTCGGCGACGCAGCGCACCGTGGTGACCCCCGACAGCAGGGTCCGGCGCGCGCCGTCGGCCATGTACAGCGAGAGCTCGTGGGGGCTGAGGCCGCTGACCACGTCGCCGCCCGCGCCCGGGAGCGACAGCGAGAAGTGCGTGTGCATGTTGATGAGCCCCGGCATCACGAAGGCGCCGTCGAGGTCGATCACCCGTGCGGCGCCCCTGACCGCGTCATCCGGGGTCGTGATCCGCGCGATCCTGCCCTCTTCGATGACGAGAGCGAGCCCCCCACGGGGTGCGGGGTCGACACCGTCGATGAGGTGCAGACCCACCAGCACGGCGTCGCCGCGGGTCGGGAGCGAGGGGACGGCGCCGCTCATGCCAGCGCGTCCACGATCGGACGGAACTTCACGCGTGTCTCCAAGAGCTCCGCCTCCGGGTCACTGCCGGCGACGATGCCCGCGCCGGCATGGGCGACGACGGGGATGCCGTCGCCGGGGACGTCGAATCCGGCGAGGCCGAACTGCGCGCAGCGCAGTGCGATCGCCCACTCGCCGTTGCCCGACTGGTCGACCCAGCCGACGGGCCCGGCGTAGCGGCCCCGATCGAAGGGCTCGAGGCGACGGATGACGCCGAGTGCCGCCTCGGTGGGAGAGCCGGCGACCGCGGCCGTGGGATGGAGCGCCGCGACGAGGTCGAGCGATGACGCGCCGTCATCCAGGGAGCCCTCGATGTCGGTGGCCAGATGCCAGACGTTGGGGAGCTTCAGGGTGAAGGGCTGTTCGCTCGAGGCCAGGGCACTGGTGTGCGGCCGGAGGGAGGACAGGACGCTGTGGGCGGCGTAGCGGTGCTCGTCGAGATCCTTCGCGCTCGTGGCGAGGGTGAGCGAGGCGGCGTTGTCGGCGTCGGCGTCGGCCCCCCGCGCGCGCGTCCCGGCCAGCACGCGGGCGGTGACCGTGCCGTCGTGCACCGTCACGAGGGTCTCGGGGCTCGCCCCGATGAGCCCGTCGACGGCGAAGGTCCAGCAGTCGGGGTAGTCCGTCGCCAGGGCCCGCACCAGCCGGCGGAGGTCGGCGTCTCGCGGCACCGCGCCGACGAGGTCGCGGGCGAGCACCACCTTCCCCACCTCACCCGCGCCGATCGCCGCGACCGCATCGCGCACCGCCGCCTGATAGCCCTCGTGCGTCATGCGACCCGGACCCACCGCGCCGGGCCAGTACGGCCCGAGACGGCGGGGGAAGGGCTCCACAGCTGCCTCGCCCTCGGTGCGGATGACGGTGATCCATCCCCGCCCACCCCGCCGGCCGACGATCACCCGCGGCACGATCAGCACGCTGGATGCCGCGGAGGCGGCGGTGAAGCTGAAGGCGCCGAAGGCGAGCAGACCCGAGCCGGGGACGCGCACCGCGTCGGTGACCCGGGCCTCGGCCGCCACCTCGCGCCATAAGTCGGCGAGCCGGGTCATCCGCGCGTTGCGGGGGTCGTCACCGGTGGCGCCGCCCCCCGGTTCCTCGAGTCGCAGGGCCTCGCCGAACCCTGCGATGCCCTCGGCGCGACGGATCCAGCACAGCGGCGAGGCGGCGTCGGCGAAGGGGAGAAGCTCCTCGACGGGATCGATCGGAGAGGTCTCGACCACCAATCGGGGAAGGGGGGAGATCACGGCTCCACTCTAGATCCGGGGGCCCGAGGCCGGACGGCGACGCCGTATATTGACGAGGTGACCGACGCCTCGTCATCCGCCTCCCGCCCCGAGATCGGTCAGCGTGTGCGTTTCCGCTGGCGCAAGTGGAACGGCGGGGTGCACTGGGAGCACGACTGCGTCTACCTCGGCAGTGATCGGTGGGGCGATTGGGTGGGCCAGCCGGCCGGGTGGGTCAGCGAGCGGCCCGGGCGCCAGATGGTCACCCGTCAGGCGTGCGTGATGCTCCTGCCTCCGGGCGGGGAGTACGCCTACACCCGCAACGCCGACCCGAACCGCACGCAGATCTACATCGATCTGGCCTGGGATGTGGGCTGGCGGGACGGCGAGCCCGTGGGAGTGGACATGGACCTCGACGTGGTCAAGCACACCGAGCGGGGCATCTACATCGACGACCGCGACGAGTGGGACGAGCACCGGGTCGCCTACGGCTATCCGCTCGACATCGTCGCGCGGCTGGAGGCGCTCGCCGTCGACATCGAGCAGAAGGTGCGCGCGGGCGTCGCCCCCTTCGACGAGGCGACGCCCGCGCACTGGCTCTCGCGGCTGGAGGCGCTGCACCTGTGAGCGCGGCGGGCGCCTGCCCGCCTGCTCCTGCCCGCGCGGCCGCCCGTAGACTCGTCCCGTGACGACCGATGGCGAACCCAACCGCGCCGACCTCGGCAAGGATCCGCGACGCGTCAGCGGCATGTTCGATCAGGTCGCCCGTGGATACGACCGCACCAACACGGTGCTGAGCCTCGGCAACGACCGCATGTGGCGCGCCGCGACGACCCGCGCGGTCTCGCCCCGGCCGGGCGAGCGCATCCTCGACCTCGCCGCCGGCACCGGGGCCTCCAGCGTCTCGCTCGCCAAGAGCGGCGCCGACGTGGTCGCCGCCGACTTCTCGCCCGGGATGATCGCCGAAGGCGAGCGCCGCTACGGCAGGACGGCGCCGGGAGGCGGCATCCGGAATCTGTTCTTCGTGCAGGCGGATGCGACCGAGCTCCCCTTCGCCGACGCCGAGTTCGACGCCGTGACGATGTCGTTCGGGCTTCGCAACGTCAACGAGCCGAAGAAGGCCCTGCGTGAGCTGTGGCGGGTGACCAAGCCGGGCGGACGCGTGGTGATCTGCGAATTCTCGCAGCCGCCGTCGGGCGCCTTCAACCGGCTGTACCGCTTCTACAACGACCGCGTGCTGCCGACGGTGGCCAAAGCGGTGAGCTCGAACGCCGAGGCGTACGACTACCTCAACGAGTCGATCCGCGACTGGCCGGACCAGCAGACCCTGTCGACCTGGATCCGCGAGGCGGGATGGACGGATGTCGCGTACCGCAACCTGTCCATGGGCATCGTGGCGCTGCACCGCGGCCGCAAGCCGCGCGACGACCGTCGCTGACCCGTGCGCCACTAGGCTGGGGCTGTGACTCCCTCCGCTCCCGGCTCGCCGATCACCGGCCAGCTGAGCCTGACCGAGCGGGTGTTCGCGGGTCCTGGGGCCCGCCGTCTCCTCGCGGCGGTCGAGGAGGGTCTCGCGCGCGTCGACGAACACCTCCGCAGCGAACTGAGGGTGACCGACGCGCTCGCGAATGCCACGAGTCGCTACCTCTACAACGCCGGGGGGAAGCGCGTGCGTCCCACCCTCGCGCTCCTCACCTCGCAGCTCGGAGACGGCGTGACCGATGAGGTCGTCGAAGCCGCATCCGCCCTCGAGATGACCCACCTCGGCTCGCTGTACCACGACGACGTGATGGATGTCGCCGACAAGCGTCGCGGGGTGCCCTCCGCCCACGCGGTGTGGGGCAACAACGTCGCGATCCTCACCGGCGACCTGCTGTTCTCGCGGGCCAGCCAGATCATGGCGCGGCTGGGCGAGCGTGCGATCCGCATCCAGGCCGACACGTTCGAGCGACTCGTCCTCGGCCAGATGCACGAGACGGTCGGGGCCACCGAGGACGACGACCCGGTGGAGTTCTACCTCCAGGTGCTCTCGGACAAGACGGGGTCGCTCATCGCCGCCGCCGCGCAGGCCGGGGTGATCTTCTCCGATGCCGACGCCGCCTACGAAGCCCCCATGGTGGTCTTCGGCGAGAAAGCCGGCGTCGCCTTCCAGCTGCTCGACGACGTGATCGACCTCTCGCCCGATCCGGGCGAGACCGGCAAGGTGCCCGGCACCGACCTGCGTGCCGGCGTGCCGACGATGCCGTTCCTGCTGCTCGGTCAGCGCGGCGACGCGGACGCGGTGCGGCTGCGCGAGACGATCGACGCGGGCGTGGAGCGCATCGCCGAGGGCGCCGACCCCGCGATCCTCGACGGTCCTCTGGCCGAACTGCGGGAGCACGAGACCACCGAGGCGACGCGCGAGCTCGCGCACCGGTACTCTCTTGAAGCGATCGATGCGCTGGAGCCGCTGCCCGAGGGGCCGGTGCGCGAAGCGCTGACGCGCTTCGCCCGCGCAGTCGCCGATCGCGCGAGCTGATCGGCGGCATCTTCCGGAACGCCGCGGCGCGGCATCCGTCAGAAAGGACTCCATGACCAAGCTCAGGGTTGCCATCGTCGGCGCAGGACCCGCCGGAATCTACGCCGCCGACATCCTGCTGAAGGCGGAGCGTCGCTTCGACGTCTCCATCGACCTGTTCGAGCAGCTTCCCGCCCCCTACGGGCTGGTGCGCTACGGCGTGGCCCCCGATCACCCGCGGATCAAGGGGATCATCACGGCGCTGCGCGAAGTCCTCGACCGCGGCGACATCCGGATCTTCGGCAATGTCCGCTTCGGCGAGGACATCACGCTCGACGACCTCAAGCAGCACTATCACGCGGTGATCTTCGCGACGGGCGCCGTGCGCGACACCGATCTGCGCATCCCCGGAATCGACGCCGAGGGCTCGTACGGCGCGGCCGACTTCGTCAGCTGGTTCGACGGGCACCCGGATGTGCCGCGGACCTGGCCGCTGGAGGCGGAGTCGGTGGCGGTGATCGGGAACGGCAACGTCGCCCTGGACGTCTCGCGCATGCTCGCCAAGCATCCCGAGGATCTGCTCCCCACCGAGATCCCCGACAACGTCTACGAGGGACTCAAGGCTTCGCCCGTGACCGACGTGCACGTGTTCGGGCGCCGCGGTCCCGCGCAGGTGAAGTTCACCCCGCTCGAGCTGCGCGAGCTGGGCGAGCTGCGTGACGTCGACATGGTCGTGTACGACGAGGACTTCGACTACGACGACGCCTCGAAGGACGCGATCGCCAGCAACAAGCAGGTGATGGTCATCGACCGCGTGCTGCAGTCGTGGCGCAAGCGCCCGAGCGTGAACAACGCCGGAGGCGAGGCGTCGCGTCGCCTCCACCTGCACTTCTGGGCGAAGCCGGTCGAGGTCAAGACCGATGAGAACGGCCGTGTGTCGGCGTTCGTCTACGAGCGCACCCGTCCCGACGGCGAGGGCGGCGTCGTGGGCACCGGCGAGATGCGCGAGGTCGCCGTGCAGGCGATCTACCGTGCGGTGGGCTACTTCGGCTCGCCCCTTCCGGGCGTCCCGTTCGACAAGCGTCACGGGGTCATCCCCAACCACGAGGGTCAGGTGCTGCGCAGGGACTCCAACGAGCGTGTGCCGGGGGTCTACGCGACAGGGTGGATCAAGCGCGGTCCGGTCGGTCTCATCGGCCACACCAAGTCCGACGCGATGGAGACCGTCCGGCACCTTATCAACGACCAGGGCTCCTGGTGGCAGCCGAGCGACCCGTCGGAGGAGGCGATCCCGGCACTGCTGGAATCGCGCGGCGTCGCCTGGACCGACCTCGACGGCTGGCACCGCCTCGACGAGCATGAGGTGGCCCTCGGCGCGCCGCACGGGCGGGCCCGGATCAAGGTGGTGCCGCGCGACGAGATGCTCGCGGTCTCACGCGGGGCGTAGCCGCCCGCGGCGAGGGCTGCGACACGGATAGGCTGGGGAGAGTTCCCCTTCACCAGGAGGTCACTCATGCTGATCGCGCTGTACATGGTCCTGCTCGTCGGCGGGATGTGGATCCTGGGTGCGAGCTTCAACTTCCCCGACTTCGGCGGTGTGCTCTTCGCTGCGGGTGTGCTCATCATCTGCGCCGCGGTGGCGCTGCCGGTGACGCTGAGTCGTCACGAGAACAGGGATTCCAACCCCGGGAACTGGTAGCCCGCGCGGCAGCACCCTCGCGAGACGGATCGCATGTCCGAGGGCTGGGTGCCGGATGTCCTCGGAGCGCCGTTCGAGCAGGTGACCCTTCCGCTCGGCGACGACGACGAGGGTCCGCTCGTCGCCACGCTGGTGCGGCTGCTCCCGGCCCGATCGGTGCGCGAGTTCTTCACGGGCGGACCCCGGCCGTTCGCCGACGTCGACGTGCTGTACGTGCACGGGTGGTCGGATTACTTCTTCCAGACCGGACTCGCCCGGTTCTGGGCTGATCGGGGTGCTCGGTTCTACGCCCTCGATCTGCGGAAGTACGGTCGCAGTCTTCGGCCCGGCCAGACGCCGGGGTACATCACCGATCTGCGGGATTACGACGCCGACATCGCTGCGGCGCTCGCCGTGATGGGAAGACGGGCGGACGGCGCGGCGGCCCGCCGGCTGGTGCTGTTCGGGCATTCGACGGGTGGCCTGACGCTGAGTCTGTGGGCGGGACGCCACCCCGGCGCGGCCGACGCGGTGGTGCTGAACAGCCCCTGGCTGGAGTTCCAGCTGAGTGCGTCGGTGCGGCAGGCCATCACGCCGGTTCTCGACATCCACTCCCGCCGGCGGCCGCTGGATCTGTGGCCGCAGGTGGATGCCGGGTTCTATGCCCGGGCGCAGGCGGCGGCCGCCGACCCGGACGACCCGGTCGTGGTCGACACCGCCTGGCGACCCGAGCGGAGCCTGCCGGTGCACGTGGGCTGGATGCGGGCGATCGTCGCAGGCCATGCGGCGGTGTCGAAGGGCCTCGGGATCGCCGAGCCGGTGTGCGTGCTCCTGTCCGCACGCAGCGTCGCGCCCACGCGCTGGGACGATGAGCTCACGCGCGCCGATTCGGTGCTCGTGGTGGACGACATCGCCCGTGCGGCGCTGAGGCTCGGCTCGTCGGTGACGATCGAGCGGATCGAGGGCGCCTTACACGACGTCTTCCTCTCACGACGCGAGGCCCGTGCCGAGGCGTACGCGCGGCTGGAACGGTGGACGACGGCGATGCTCGGGCGCTGCAATCCTCAGTGACTGTCGCCGGAGACGTCGATCAGCACCTTGCCGATGACGCCGCTCTCCACCGCGTCGTGCGCCGCGGCGGTGTCGTCGAGGCTGAACCAGGTGAGGGGAAGTCCTGCCTGCTCGCCCACGGGAAGAGCGCCGTCCGCGAGAGCCGCGGTGATGTCCTCGGCTGCGGCTCCCAGCGCGCGCTCGCCGACGGTGTACATGAGCAGACCCTGGAACCTGATGTTCTTGGCGAAGGTCGCGACGATCGGGATCACCGCGTCGTCACCGCCGTTGTTCGCGTAGTACACGACGCTCGCATGGTTGGCGGCGACTTCGGTGTCGAGGGCGAAGTTGGCGGCCGGCGACACTTCGACGACGTGTTCGACGCCGGCGGGTGCGATCTCGAGGATGCGGCGTGCGGTGTCCTCAGACTGGTAGTTCACCGTGTGATGGGCGCCCGCCGCGCGGGCGAGCGCGGCCTTCTCGTCACCCGAGACCGTGGCGATCACCGTAGCCCCCGCCCAGCGAGCGAGCTGGATGGCGGCGTGGCCGACGGCGCCGGCGCCGCCGGCCACGAGGACGGTGCGGCCGGCGAGTGCGCCAGGGGAAAGGCGGTCGGGGCCGTCCTCATGAACGGTCAGGGCGCGGTGCGCCGTCATCGCCGGGACACCGAGGCTGGCGGCGACGTCGAAGCCGATGCCCTCGGGGAGGGGCACGGCGCGGTCCGCAGGAACGACGGTGTACTCCTGCGCGGTTCCGGTGGGGCGCTCGTGCTGGGCAAGGTAGATCCACACGCGGTCGCCCACGGCGGGTCGGGTGACCCCGTCGCCGACGGCGTCGACGACGCCCGCACCATCCTGGTTGGGCGTGACCTCACCGAGGGATGACGGGCCGTTCCCCCCTCGGCGAGCCTTCCAGTCGGTCGGGTTCACGCCCGACACGGTGACGCGGACCCGTACCTCACCGGGCCCCGGGTCCGTGACGTCGCGCTCGGCAAGCTGGAGGACGGACGAATCACCGGTTCGGGAGTAGACGATCGATCGCATGTGCTGTGCAACCCATCGTGAACGCCTCGGCATTCCCGGTCAGCGGTTGGCCCACAGCGCCCAGACGACCAGGACGGGTTGCAGGAACAGGCGGACCAGACGTGCCCGATCGGTCCGCATCAGCGGAGCGGAGCGGCCGGTGCGCCACTGGTGCACGTTGCCGGGGAAGACGGCGACGAAGAACGCGGCGACGAGCCACCCCACGCTGCGTTCCCGGGGGATGGTGACGACGGCGCCGGCGAGCAGGAGTTCGGCGACCCCGGAGCCGACCACGATCGCGTCCTTGCTCAGGCCGGTCGTGCGCGTCGCCCAGTCGGGCACGACGATCCGGTATCCGTGTCGCCCCCAGGTGAGATGGGAGATTCCGGCCGCCGCCAGGACTGCGGCGAGGAGCCATCGCCCAGCCGTGCGCAAGAAGTCCACCGAACGGGATCCGGCGACTATCGGTAATTGACGAACTGGAGATCGACGTCGAGGTCGGCCGCCTTGAGAAGGCGCTGCACCTCCTGCAGGTCGTCGCGCGACTTCGACTGCACGCGCAGTTCGTCTCCCTGGATCTGGGACTTCACGGACTTCGGGCCCTCGTCGCGGATGATCTTGCCGATCTTCTTGGCGTTCTCCTGCGAGATGCCTTCCTTCAGGGTCGAGACGATGCGGTATTCCTTGCCGCTCGCCGTCGGCTCTCCCGAGTCGAGGCTCTTCAACGAGATGCCGCGCTTGATCAGCTTGGTCTGGAAGACATCGAGCACCGCCTTCGCGCGCTCCTCGGAGTTGGCCTTGATGAGGATCGCCTCGCCGCTCCACTCGATCGAGGCGTCGGTGCCCTTGAAGTCGTAGCGCTGCTCGACCTCTTTGCGCGCCTGATTGAGGGCGTTGTCGGCTTCCTGCCGATCGATCTTCGAGACGATGTCAAAACTGGAGTCGGCCATGCCGGGAGTCTAGCGAGCCCATCGCCCACCGGTCCCGGAGGGCGTCGGCGCCCTCGCCGCCTGGCTGGGGAATACCCCGGGGGCGACAACATTCTCGGGCTGTAGATGTAAGCGCTTCCAAGGGTGCAGCAGGGCGCGGTGATTGTGGTTCCGGCACAATGACGACCGCGGAACGGTCACGAGATGGTATCGACCAGGCGTCCGGGATTGCGAAGCGGATGCAACTGGCGCAAACTGTAAGCGCTTGCAACACGAGCTGGCGACAAGGGAGCCGCCTCCCGCGGTCTTGTCGCCCTCCCCAAAGAAAGAGGCGAACACCGATGAAGGTGATGAACAAGCGTGCGCTGGGTCTCAGTGCATTCCTGGTCGGCGGGGCCGTTGTGCTCGCCGGCTGCGCAGGCGGCGGCGGTGGCGAGAGCTCCGGTGGCGCCGACAGCGGTGGCGACTCCGGTGCCGCCGAGAACACCCTGACCGTCTGGGTCGACGCCGACCGCGAGCGTGCCCTCCAGGATGTCGCGACCGCCTTCGAAGAGGAGAAGGGCATCGCCGTCGACCTCGTCGTCAAGGAGTACGAGGACATCCAGCAGGACTTCATCACGCAGGTGCCGAGCGGTGAGGGCCCCGACATCACCATCGGTGGCCATGACTGGACCGGTGCCTTCGTGCAGGACGGCGTCGTCGCGCCCGTCGAGCTGGGCGACAAGGCCGCCGAGTTCGAAGAGGTCGCCATCGCCGCAGTCACCTACGACGGCAACACCTACGGCCTGCCCTACGCGATCGAGAACATCGCGCTGGTCCGCAACGCCGACCTCGTCCCCGAGGCGCCCACCAACTTCGACGACATGATCGCCAAGGGCACCGCGGCCGGCACGCAGTACCCGTTCGTCGTGGGTCTGAACCCCCAGAACTCCGACCCGTACCACCTGTACCCGTTCCAGACCTCCTTCGGGAACTCGGTCTTCGCGCAGAACGCGGACGGCTCGTACGACGCCGCCAACCTCACCATCGGTGACGAGGCCGGTCAGCAGTTCGCCACCTGGCTGGGCCAGCAGGGCGCCGCGGGCGTGTTCAACCTCAACCTCGACGGCGACCTGGCCAAGGAGGCCTTCAACGCCGGTCAGGCTCCGTTCTTCCTGACGGGCCCGTGGAACATCGCCGACGCGGTGGACGCGGGCGTCAACGTCGCCGTCGACCCGATCCCGTCGGCCGGTGGGCAGACCGCTCGTCCGTTCGCGGGCGTGCAGACCTTCTTCCTCAGCTCGCAGTCCGAGAACGCCCTCGCCGCGAACGAGTTCCTCGTGAACTACATCGCAACTCCCGAGGTCCAGACCGCGCTGTTCGAGGCCGGTGGCCGCGCCCCGGCGCTGACCGAGTCGTTCGAGGCCGCGCAGTCCGACCCGATCGTCGCCGGCTTCGCGTCTGTCGGTGCGGAGGCCGTGCCGATGCCCAGCATCCCGCAGATGGGTGCCGTCTGGGATGACTGGGGCACCACCGAGGTCGCCATCATCCAGGGCTCCGACCCGGTCTCCAGCTGGACGACCATGTCAGAGAACATCCAGGGCAAGATCGGCTGATCGCCTTCGGCGGGGGTGTCGCTGACGCGACATCCCCGCCGAACCCCTTTCCCCCGACAGATCGACCACGAAGTCGATCGTCCGCCTAGGAGCCTCGATGACGATTCCGACCCTCGACACCGACCGCGCGTCCGACCGACGCGCCGATCCGGCCACCGAGAAGCGCCGCCGCCGCGCCGCCGCCTTCGCCGACGCCGCCTCGGCGGGCTGGAAGGTGTGGCTGTTCAAGATCGTCGCCCTCGGCATCGTCGATGCGATGGCGATCTACGCCATCCTCGTCCTGGCCGTGCAGGAGCAGTGGGTCATCGCCGTCGCCATCGCCGTCGGCGTGGTCATCCTCAACGCGATCTACCTCATCCCCGGGCTCCTCCCGGCGAAGTACCTCGCGCCCGGTCTGGTGTTCCTCTTCATCTTCCAGATCTTCGTGGTGCTCTACACCGTCTACATCGCGTTCACCAACTACGGATCGGGGCACAACTCCACCAAGGAGGACGCGATCACCTCGCTCCTCCAGCAGTCGCAGACGCGGGTGGAGGACTCCGCCACCTACCCGGTGCAGATCGCCACGCGCGACGGAGAGTTCTTCCTCGTCGTCGAAGACCCCGACACCGGCGACCTCAGCGTCGGCGGCACCGAGCAGCCGCTGGAGTCGATCTCCTCGCCCGAGGCGGCCGGCTACGAGGTGCTCGACTTCTCGCAGATCCTCGCCAACCAGGCCGAGATCGGCGCCTTGGCCGTGCCCCTCGACGACGACCTCAACGACGGGTACCTCCGCACGACGGACGGCTCCAACGCCTACCTCTTCCAGTCGAGCCTGGAGTGGGATCCGGTCGCCGACACCATGACCGACACCGAGACCGGCACGGTCTATCGCGACATCGGCACGGGCGCGTTCACCGCGGATGACGGGACCGAGATCCTCCCCGGCTGGCAGGTCTGGGTCGGAGGTGAGAACTTCGTCCGCGCCGTCACCGAGGAATCCATCCGTGGTCCGTTCATCGCGGTGCTCATCTGGACCTTCGTCTTCGCCTTCCTCTCGGTGGCCACCACGTTCGTCCTCGGTCTGTTCCTCGCGGTCGTCTTCAACGATCCGAAGATGAAGAGCCGCAAGTACTACCGCGTCATCCTGATCCTGCCGTACGCGTTCCCGGCGTTCCTGTCCGCGCTGATCTGGGCGGGCATGTTCAACCAGGACTTCGGATTCATCAACCAGGTCCTGCTGGGCGGAGCATCCATACCCTGGCTCCTCGATCCGATCCTGGCCAAGGTCGCGATCCTCATCGTCAACCTCTGGCTCGGGTTCCCCTACATGTTCCTCGTGTGCACCGGGGCGCTGCAGTCGATCCCCGACGACATCCAGGAGGCGGGCCGCGTCGACGGCGCGGGGGTGTGGCAGGTCTTCCGCCACATCAAGTTCCCGCTCCTCCTCGTCTCGGTCGCTCCACTGCTGATCTCGTCGTTCGCGTTCAACTTCAACAACTTCAACATCGTCTACATGCTCACCAACGGCGGGCCCCGATTCGCCGACGCGTCGATCAACGTCGGTGCCACCGACATCCTGATCTCAATGGTCTACAAGGTGGCCTTCGTCGGGGCGAACCGCGACTACGGGCTCGCGAGCGCGTTCTCGATCATCATCTTCATCCTGGTCGCGGTGATCTCCTACGTGAGCTTCCGCCAGACCAAGGTCCTCGAGGAGCTGAACTGAGATGGCCCTGAACTCCAACCCGCTCACCTCGCAGCCCGCGCCGGCACTGGCCGAGGCGCTCGCCGACGATAAGCGGGGTGCCGCTGCCGCGCAGAAGTCCGCCCCCGCGCCCCGACGACCGTTCGGTCGCTGGTTCCGCGAGACAGGCTGGCGCCACATCATCGGCATCGTGATGCTGCTGTTCTGCGCCTTCCCGCTGGCGTACGTGCTCTCGGCATCGCTCAATCCCGGCGGCACGCTGCTCACCGCCAACAGCCTCTTCTCGACGTTCGACCTGGGTGCATACGTCCGGCTGTTCGAGAACCCGTCGCAGCCCTACGGCGCCTGGTTCGTCAACACCCTCGTGATCGGTCTCGCCACCGCCTTCGGCACGGTGCTGCTCGGGGCGCTGGCCGCGTATGCGTTCTCGCGCATGCGCTTCACCGGTCGCCGGTTCGGCCTGCTGACGCTGCTGCTGGTGCAGATGTTCCCGCAGCTGCTGGCGTTCGTGGCGATCTTCCTGCTGATGTCGGCGATCGCCGACATCTTCCCCGCTCTGGGGCTCAACTCTCAGCTCGGGCTGATCATGGTCTACCTCGGCGGCGCGCTCGGCGTGAACACGTACCTCATGTACGGGTTCTTCAACACCGTGCCGGCCTCGATCGACGAGGCGGCCAAGATCGACGGCGCCGGTCATGCGCGCATCTTCTTCACGATCATCCTGCGTCTGGTCGCGCCGATCCTGGCCGTGGTCGGGCTGCTGTCGTTCCTCGCGACGACGAACGACTTCGTCATCGCCTCGGTGGTGCTCTCGGACCCCGACAAGCAGACGCTCGCCGTCGGTCTCTACCAGTTCGTCTCGCAGGAGACCGCGCGCAACTGGAGCGTGTTCGCCGCCGGCGCCGTGCTGGCCGCGGTCATCCCCGTCGCCCTGTTCCTCGCGCTGCAGCGCTTCATCGTCGGCGGCCTCACCGCCGGCAGTGTGAAGTGACCGGATGAGGGCACCCGCCGATTCGACCGGATTCGCCGCGCGCAGCCGCGGCCTCGCCGCCGGAGTCGAGGCGCACGACGGCCTGATCGGTCTCGTGCTCCTCGGGTCGGCGTCGGACGAGGCGGCCCACCGCCGCGACGAGTGGTCGGATCACGACTTCTTCGCCCTGATCGCCGACGGCCGCGGTCCCGAGGTGCGGCCCGATCTGTCGTGGCTGCCCGAGCAGGAGGGTCTCGCCGTCACCGCCCGCGAGGGCGAGATCGGCTTCGTCGCCGTGTACGACGACGGGCACGTGTTCGAGTTCGCCCTCTCTGAGGCCGCGGAACTCGACGGCGCTGTCGCGGGCGAGGCGACGGTGGTCGTCGACGACGATCGGGCCACGACGGCGGGGCTCATCGCGCGCGCCCGCGCGAACGCGATGGCGCGTGACCGGTTCGATCCCGTCAACGACGCCGCGCTGGTCTTCGTCAAGCTGCTACTCGGCACGGGTCGCGCGCGTCGGGGCGAGAGCATCAACGCGGGGCAGTTCGTGCGCGGTGCCGCGGTCATCCATCTCGTCCGCGCGATCCGCGGCCGGTTCGACGGCCGCTCCACCGCGCGCCGCGACATCATCGATCCGCTCCGCCGTTTCGAGCGCGACTTCCCCGAGTGGGGCCCCCGCATCGAAGAGGCGGTTTCCGCGCCCGTGCAGGACGCCGCCCGAGCACTGTACGGCCTCGCCCGCGAGGCGCTCGAGCCGGGGTGGGACGCGTTCCCGACCCGCGCGGCGGACGCGGTGGCGCGCCGGCTCGGCTTCTGAGGTCGCTCAGTCCGCGGCGACGACCCGCCAGCGGAAGGTGTTGTGGAGCAGGTAGTACCCGTCGGGCTGCCGGAACGGCTCCGCCGCCTCCGAGATGACGGGGGAGAGCTCGTCGATGGTCGCCTCGTCCTCGCCGAGCAGCACGGTCGCGGCGAGCTCGCCGACGTCCGCGGCGCGCACGGTCACCTCGACCTGGCCATCCGCGACCGGTCGGAAGCCGGCCGCGCGCAGCGCGAGATCGAGAGCGGACGGATGCGGGGGCGCGCCGGATTCGGTGGTGGCGCGGGTCTGCGGGTCTGCCTCGGACGTGCCGGCATCCCGGACCGCGTCGGGGTCGAGCGCCGCGTCGAGGGCGCGTTCGATGATCGCCACGTCGTTCGGCCCGGTGTCACCCCACTCCGCGATGCCGAGGAGGCCACCCGGGCGCAGGACGCGCGCGCACTCCCGGACGGCGGCGGCGAGGTCGTCCGTCAGGTGCAGCACCGTGACGGCGGTCACCACGTCGAAGGTGTCGTCGGCGAAGGGGAGCGCCGCGACATCCGCTCTTCGCGCCTGGCCGTGCCGCACCGCGAGCGCCACCATCGCCGGTGAGGAGTCGATGCCGATCGCCCGTGCCCCGACAGCGGTGAGCTCGGGCAGGAACTCGCCCGACCCGCAGCCGACGTCGAGCACCCGCGTGCCCGGTGCGACGGCGCAGGCGGTGAGGAGCGCCCGCCTGGCCGGTGCCGACACCTGGCCCCATCTCGCAGCCCAGCCCGCCGCGAGGGCGGACCATTCGTCGTCGGCCTCGGCAGGAGAGTCGTCCCGGGCGTCGGCGCCTCGGTCCGGGCGTTCCCGGGGGTCGTCGTCCATCACGGGGGCCACCCTATCCGTCGCGACCCGGCGGTTTCCGTCGCACCCTCGTCGAAGGGGCCGCGAATCCTGACAGGTCGCGCGGTCCGGCCTCCCGCGAGCTGCCGGTCGCGCACGCGACCCGTCAGAAAGTGCGGTCGAGAAGCGCCGCGGGCCGCGTTTTCTGACGGGTCGCGACGCGGCAGCGCGCGGGGGTACGTCCGCGATCGCGCCGCGCTCCGCGGCGACCGCGACGAGCACGCCGCCCCGCCGGCGGGGAGAGGTTCGTAGACTGTCCCGAGACCAGGCGAGGAGAGTGCATGAGCCCGCTGACCGAGGACGACGTCCGCACGTCGTTCGTGAACGCCCGTCCGGAAGAGCTGCAGGTGATGGCCCTGCCCAACGACTTCGTGCTGACCGACTGGGATCACCTCGACTTCCTCGCATGGCGCGACCCCCGCACCCGGGGGCGCGCGTACGTGATCGCCGAGGTCGACGGCGAACCCGTCGGCGTGCTGCTGCGCGCCGCCGAGGGCAGCTCGTCGGCGCGCTCGGCGATGTGCAATCTCTGCCACACCATGCAACCCGCCGATCAGGTCGCCCTGTTCACCGCCCGGAAGGCCGGCGAAGCCGGTCGCAACGGCGACAGTGTCGGCACCTACATGTGCGCCGACCTGTCGTGCCATGAGAACGTGCGGCTCGCGGCCCCGCTCGCGCCGAGTGAGATCCGTGCGAGCGTCGACCGGCGCATCGACGGTACGCGCCGCCGGACCGAGGCATTCGTCGAGAGCGTCGCCCAGCACGCGCGGAGCCGGTCGTGAGCCGCGCCGTCGTCATCGGCGACGCCCTCATCGACGAGCTGCGCGACGACCACGGCGTCCGCGAGTTCGTCGGCGGCGCCGCCCTGAACGTCGCCGTGGGCCTCGCGCGCCTCGGGGTCCCCGCGACCCTCATCGCCATGGTCGGCGACGACGAGGCCGGTGTCCGCATCCGGTCGTACCTCGCCGACTTCGGCGTGGAGCTCCTGGCCACCCCGTCGCCCCGCGGCTCGTCGCGCGCGGTCAGCACGCGCAGCGGAGGAGGCGAGCCGACCTACGTGTTCAACGATGCCGCCCAGCACCGTGCGGTGCAGTTCGGCGAGGCCGAGCAGGCAGCCCTCGACGCGGCATCCGTCATCGCCATCAGCTGCTTCCCCTTCGACGACGTCGCCCAGACGCTGGCGCTGTCGCAGGCCGTGCACGCCTCGAGTGCGCCGCTCGCGATCGACGTCAACCCGCGCGAGGGGATGATGCACGATCGGGCGGAGTTCGTCCGCGGGTTCGAGCAGCTCGCCGCGGGCGCGGCGCTGGTGAAGATCGGCGAAGACGACAGCGAGCTGCTCTACGGAGAGCCCCTCGACGCCCTGCGCGCGCGCCTGATCGACGCGGGGTCCGCCGCGGTGCTCGCCACCCAGGGGAGCGCCGGTGCCACGATCGAGGCGGGATCGGATGTCGTCACCCGTCCGATCTCGGACCTTCCCGGTCGCATCATCGACACCATGGGGGCGGGCGACGCCGCGTTCGCGACGGTGATCGCATCGATGATCGACGGTGTGCCCGCCGATGCCGAGGCGTGGGGCGAGGCGCTGCAGAGGGCGATGGATGTCGCGGCCGCGACCTGCCGCTTCGAGGGCGCGCTCCTGCGTCTGCCCTCGGCGTTGACCGAGCCCGACCTGGATCGCCTCGGCACCTGAGGGTCTCACCGCGGCATCCGGCCTGGATTTTTTCGACGCCCGCCGGGGGTCTAGACTTGTTTCTCGCGCCTCCGGTCGACTGCACAAGCCGGGCGGGTGCGCACTTGGCGAGTTACCCAAGCGGCCAAAGGGATCTGACTGTAAATCAGCCGGCGTAGCCTTCGGGGGTTCGAATCCCTCACTCGCCACGTCCGCGAAATGTCGCGGCTGGACAGACGAAAGCCCCTACCGGACTACGACCCGGTAGGGGTTTTCTCTCACAGAACGCTCACGAGCGGCCCGGATTCGACGGCTACGACCCCGCCGAATCGCTCACACCGCGCGTGCTCGCGCCATGATCTCGGCGGCATTCGCGATGCCCTCCGCGCCCCTCTCGGGGAAGTACGTTCCGAGATATACATTCAGCGTGTGACCGAGCCACGCAGCACCCGCTGAGGGCGCAACGCCGATCGCATCGAATCACGCGGCGAGGCTGTGACGCAGCGCATGCAGACGGATCGGCGGGAGCCCCGCCTCGGCGCTGAGTCTCCGGAACCGCTCGCTGTATCGCTCCGGGTGTTCCGGGCGTCCAATAGCGTCAACGATGACGTAGCCCGAATCGACCCACGCGCCCCCGGCCCTGAGCCTATCCGCCGCCTGGGCCGCTCGCAGTGACCGAAGTGCGGCGATCGTGCCAGGCTCCACCTGCTCGATGGGGAGCGTTCGATGTCGGGCGGCGCTCTTGGGCTCATCCACCGCGGTCGCCCCGCCCTGGAGCGCGACCCTGCCGCGTTCGACCCTTACAAGCCCGCGGGCCATGTCCACGTCATCCCACATCAGCCCGTGAAGATCGGCCCGTGTCATCCCGGCAAGGCTGAGACGGAACAGGCCCGCCAGAGCGTCAGAGTCCGACACCCCGCGGAACCGGTCCACCTGCGCCCGCGTCCAGTAGTGGGCATCGCCACTCACCTTCGGAGCCTGCCGCGGGGGCTTTGCGAACCGCACGGGGTTGGCTTGGATGGGCTCCAGGACCTCACTTAGCGAGTTGAGCGCGTCGATCAGTCCCCCGATCAGCAGATGCCCACTGAAGCCTTTCAGCCGGTCGAGCGCCGCAAATGCTCGCGCCGCTTCGCCTTTCTGCAGGGGTCGCTTCTGTTCAAAGCGTGTTTGCCCCGTTGGCGTCAGCAGCGAGCCCAGCACCCAGTCGTCTTCCTGCTCCACTCAGACCTCCCAGAGCCCAGACTCCAGCATGCTTGAGACATTGCTCCACTCCGGTACTCCCGAAGGATGGACACCTCGGCAGTTGCCGGACTCAAGATGTTCCGTGCAGGGTGGGCACATGGACTGGTGGATGGCCTTGCTCGTGGCGGGCGTTCCGTCCCTCGTTACCGCCGTTTCTCTAATCGTTCAACAACGAATAAACGCGAACACGGCCGCGGCTGCGGACGAAAGTCGCCGGATCGACGCGGAAGCCGAGCGCCAACACGAGGAACGGATGCTGGAAGCGTCCAATGCGCACGCCCGGCAGCACGCTGAAGCCGACCGCCAGAACGCAGCCCGCGAATCGTGGAGGGCGGACAGGCGTGCCGCTCACACCAAACTCCTCACCCGCTTCGAGGAGATCCAGTCCGCGGCACGCGCTGGCCTGGGGCAGGTCTCCACTGAGATCGACTTAGTCGGCGAGATGTCTGAGTGGGACTCCGACCTTCCCGACCTCCCCCAGGAATTGGTGGCCGACGTTGCGCTTCTCTGTTCAGATAGGTCAGCGGGAGCGGCCCAGCAGGCGAGCGCGAGGGCTGCTGCCCTCGCGATCTCGGTCATGATGCTGGAATTGCTCGGTCCGGATCGAGAACTGGAACAACTCAAAGCGGATCGCGACACGGCGAAGTCCGACTTGGACCGCTTCACGAAGGCGGTCGCTGAGTACCGACAGGCGGCTAAGCAGGACATCGACACCGTGAACTGACCAGCCGTCATCTCGGCGACCGCCGATTCGACCAATGCAGCAGACTTAGTCGGTGCCGACACCCACGCCAAGCCCCCTGCTGGTCAGCGACGCAAGCGAAGCGGCGGTGATCGGACTATGGGGAGTGATTCTCGGTGCAGCCTTGTCCCTGGTCGGAACGGTCCTTATCCCGTGGCTTCGAGACTCCCTCGACCGCAGGCGCGAGGCGCGAGAGAGCCTGGAGCGCGAGCGCCGCGACAGCCTCCTGGCGACCATCTCTGCGCTCCTCGATATGCGACAAGCGCAACCGGGCGATCGCGGCGACGCTCAGGCCCGATTCGGCACGAACCTGAACAATCTCACAGTGCGCCTCACACCCGAGGAACAACCGATCCTCGACGTGCTCATGCTCATGCTGGCCATGGTGCAAGAGCCGCGACGGAACATCAACAACATGGTCGGGGAATCGATGGCGGTTCTCACGCTGTGGGTGCGTGGCGACATCCAGACGAATGACGTGATCTCGGAAGTGGAAATGCGGGCGGGAGTCACATTCGCGCCAGACCGCAAATCGGCGTCGGTGACCAAGCCCGCACCGGCGAACTGACTGGACCCCAACCGTCAGTAGACGCCGATATCGTGCTTGGCTCTCGGCAGTTCTCCGCCACCGCCCTGAAGCCGGAAGCGCAGCACCCGCGTCCGCCGTCGATGCAGGTTCGGTTCCTGGCTCCACGTCAGTCGGAACCGGCCATCCCCCGCCGCGTCAGCCTGGTAGATCAGCGTGATGGAGAGCCGTTCGCCAAACTCTGCGTGCTTCCTGGTCTCGCGAGAGAACGCCGACATCAGGCTGTCGCCCACCTGCTCAAAACGCACATCCCGAGCAACACCCCGCCCGCGGTTCTCGGCGGTCGCGGTGACCCTCACTTCCCCCTCAGTGTCGGGTCCCTTGACCTTCACGCCCGTCACCCACCGCGGCGCGGGTGTCCGGTTGCGCCAGAACGTCGCGGCACTGATCAGCAGGCTCGCGCCCGAGATGATCAGCGCCCACCAACCAACGTCCACTCAGCCGCCCTCGCGTCGGACAATCACGCCAGCGGAGAACCACCCGACCAACGTCGCCGCCAGTTCGACATGGCCGACTGCCTCAGTTTCGCTGTACCCATGCCCCGAATGCCGGTGCTGCTCGGCGAACGCGAGCGTTTCGAGCATTCCGACCAGCACGGCCTGGTGATCGGGGTGGTCATCATCACGACGAGCCAGGACCAAACCCCAGCCTTTCTGGTCTCTCAGCGCGCCGACGATCTTCGAGAGTTGTGGGCGTTTGTCCTTCGGGATCACTATCGGCCCACCCGCAGCCTCCACAGCCTGTATGGCCTCGCGTAGTACTTTGCTCGCATCCGGCTCAAGCGCTCGCATCTCCAGCCATGCTTTCGCGAGGTGCTGACCCGCGGTGGCGTTCGAGTCATCAACAGCCCGCTGCACAGCATCTTCGATGCCTTCCGGCATCCTCCGGCCGATACGAAACACGTCATCCACGACGCTGATCTGAACCGCCGAGGACGACATCTCCATGTGCTGTGCGAGTATCGCCATCCCCTGAGGCATGCGGCCCCAGTTATCTGGTTCGTAGTCCGAGATGAGCAGATCGACGACGCGCAGGATGAACTGGTCACCCCGCGTCATCACGTCGTCTGCCAACTCGCCGGGTCTCGGGTCGGTGAGCCCCAGGCGCACACGCAGTGCGGTTTCAATGCCATGAACGACGTGAGGGTTCACAACCCCGTAGGGAGAACGTTCCGCGAAATACTGTTCTAGCCAGTGGCGGATCGGAGCCTCAAGCGTGACGGGGACAGGTTCACGGATCACCATCAGTTCCGCGTATTCCTCATCGGTCGCGTCCCACGGTCGCCACGGCTGCACATCGGGAGCGTACCTGCGACCAAACCACGGTTTGGGAGAGACACGCGCCCCGCCCCCTTGCAGAAAGAGCGCGTGCGCACTGGGAACCGCCGATAGTGATGAAAACGATGCGCGCGCGAGCGTCGAAGAGGCCAATCTCACAACTCGCTCACGCGCGGCGGTGACACGCAACGGGACTCAGCCAGATTTAGAGATACCGGGGGTGACTCACGCGCGCGCGTAGTAAGGAGAGCGGAATACGCCGGGTGACGGAGCGTGACGCGCCAGAGGGACTGTAAATCAGCCGGCGTAGCCTTCGGGGGTTCCAATCCCTCACTCGCCACCCAGCTCAGGGGCCCGGCTTCGGCCGGGCCCCTGCTGTTTCTCCGGGCGATCGGACCGCCTGACATGCCCGCTCTCGCGTGCCAGGATGGGCATGCGTCGACGAGAGGACCGAGATGACACAGCCCCAGCCGCACGAGACGCCCGCGTCGGCCGCATCGCAGACGACGGATGACGCGGGTCGGTCACCGCTCATCCGCGCCGCCATCTGGGTGGCCATCGGCGCCCTCATCGCCGCAGCGATCGTCTGCGTGGTGTGGGTCCTCATCGGGCCCGAGAACGGCATCGTCGCCCGCGCCTTCCTCACCGTGCTGCTGCTCGCCGGCTTCGCCGGCGCGGCGATCCTCGACGCCAACCTCGCCCCGAACCGCCCGGCGTGGCTGGCGCTGGCGAGCATGGGGGTGTGGATCCTCATCCTGCTGATCGGCGCGGTGATGATATGGATGCCGGAGCGCTTCGCCTACTCGGGATTCGGCCGCTTCGTGTCGTTCCTTCTCATCGTGCTCATCCTGCAGCTGGCGCTGTTGCACATCCGTCTGTTCCTGAAGGCCCTCGCCCGCAACCGCACGACCTTCACCCAGGTCATCGCGATCGTGACGATCGTGCTCGTCATCGTCCTGGCGATCATGCTGGTGATCCCGCTGATGCTCTCGGAGTACGCGCAGCTCGGCGACCTCTACTGGCGGTTCGTCGTCTCGATCACCATCCTCGCCGCCGTGGGGACCGCGCTCCTTCCGCTCATCAATGTGCTCTTCGCGCCGCGCCGGCCGCGCCCGCAGCCCGTCGCCGCGCCCTACGCCGGCTACCCGGGTTACCCCGGAGCAGGCGGGCAGCAGACGGGCGTCATCCCCGCGTGGGCCCCTCACGCTCCGCAGGGTCAGACCTGGCCCGGTCAGGCGCAGGCCGGGTGGCAGGCCCAGCAGCCGCAGACGGGGTGGCAGGAGCAGAGCGCCGGCCCCTCGTTCGCCCCGTCACCCGTGTCCGCGACGCCCGCGCCCGCCACGGCCGAGCCGGCCCCCGTCCCGGCGTCGGCCGCTCCCGCAGCCGCCGACGCTGCGAACACCGAGCCTCCGATCCCGGCACCCGCGGCCGCCGCACCGGCACCCGCGGCCGCCGCACCGGCACCCGCCGAGGCCGAGCTGCTTCCGTGGCCGATGTATGCCGACGGTCGCACTCCGCTCCCGATGCTGCCTGACGGCAGCCCGGACTGGCAGGCGTACCGGAGCGGCAGGCCGTCGCCGGGAGCTCAGTCGTTCGTGCCGATCGTGCCGCCGTCGCCGACGCAGCCGGCCTTCCCGCCTCCGGCGCCCGCGGCGGGGTCGCCGGGCACACCGGGCTACGAGGGCTTCCCGCCCCCGCCGCCGCTTCCGCCGCGGAACTAGCCGAGGAGTTCCCGCGCCGCCATCGCGGCGTTGTGCCCGCCGATTCCGCTCACCGCGCCCCCGCGCCGGGCGCCCGAGCCGCACAGCAGGATCCGTTCGTGGTCGGTGGCCACACCCCACCGTGTCGCGGGGCTGGACAGATCCGCATCGTCGTCCGCCCACGGCCAGGCCAGTCCGCCGTGGAAGATGTCGCCGCCGACCATCCGCAGCGACTGCTCCAGATCGGCGGTCGTGCGCACCTCCACGCAGGGTGAACCGTCGGGGGCGAGGTACAGGCAGTCCTCGATCGCGTCGGCGAGGACGGCGTTCAGCGACGCGAGGGCGGCGGCGAGCACCTCCGCCCTCGCCGCGCCGGCGTCGCGCCCCGCGACGAGGCGGTGCGGCACCTGCAGACCGAAGAGCGTCAGGGTCTGCGCGCCCTCGGCGCGCAGCTGCGGGCCGAGGATCGACGGGTCGGTGAGGGAATGGCAGTAGATCTCCGCCGGCAGAGGGTCGGGAACGCTTCCCGCGGTGGCGACGGCATGGGCGCGGTCGAGCTGCGTCATGGTCTCGTTGATGTGGAAGGTACCCGAGAAGGCCGCCTCGGCCGACACGGTGTCGTCGTGCAGCCGAGGGAGCCGCCGCAGCAGCATGTTGACCTTCACCTGCGCACCCTCGGGCGCGCGCCCCGCGTCATCCGTTCCTGCTCGCGCATCGGGGACGCCTCCGGCCCGCAGCAGATCGGCCAGCACCGCGGGGCCGGCGCCCATTAGCACGAGCCTTCCCCGCAGCGTGTCGCGGAGCCCGTCGGCGCTCTCCACCGTCACCTCGCCGTCGGGATCGACCGCCACGACCTCGGCCCCGGTGCGGATCTCCGCACCCGCGGTTCGCGCGGCGCGAGCGAGCTCGCCACTCACCTGCCCCATCCCGCCGACCGGCACGTCCCAGTCGCCGGTGCCGCCGCCGATGACGTGGTAGAGGAAGCAGCGGTTCTGCGCGAGGCTCAGGTCGTCGGCGGTGGCGAAGGTGCCGATGAGTCCGTCGGTCAGAGCGATCCCGCGGGCCAGATCGCTCCCCAGCGACCGGCGCAGCATCTCGCCGAGCGGACGATCGACGACATCCGTCCAGAGCTCGTCGTCGCCGACGAGCCTGCGGACCTCGGTGCGGTGTCGCAGCGGCTCGGTCATCGTGGGGAAGACCTGGCGGGCGAGGGGGAGGAGCCTGTCGCCGTAGACCCCGAAGCGGGCCGCTTCGCCGGGGTCGCCGGTCGCCCGCGCGAAGCTCCGCGCGGTGGCGTCGGCGTCCCCCCGGTCGACGAGGATGCCCCGCGAGGGATCGGCCGGAGACGGCGTGTAGGAGGAGTACCGCCGCCGGCGCAGCTCGATCCGCAGCTGCAGATCGTCGATGATCGTGCGGGGGAGCAGGCTCACCAGGTACGAGTACCGCGACAGACGCGCCGCGACACCCGACCAGGGCTCCTCCGACACCGCGGCGCCGCCGACGTGGCCGAGACGCTCGAGGACGACCACGCGATGACCCGCACCCGCCAGGTAGGCGGCGGCGACGAGGGCGTTGTGACCGCCGCCGACGATCACGACGTCGTGGGTGGCGGCATCCCGGGGGAGAGGCATGGCTCCACGGTACGGGCGACGGTGGGGATCCGCATCGGTCGCGGACGTCTGCACCGATCTCTGCGCGCCGGAGTCGCGCGATAACGTGAGGGTCATGACGCTCGCCGCGCAGCTGCACGACCTGGCCGTCGACATCGCTCGCGAGGCGGGGGAGCTCGCCCGACGCCGCCGCACCGAGGGCGTCGCGATCGCCGCGACCAAGTCGGCGCTCGCCGACATCGTCACCGACGCGGATCGCGAGGTGGAGGAGATGATCCGCCTCCGGCTCGGCGAGGAACGACCCGGCGACGGCTTCCTCGGCGAGGAGTCCGGCGCCGCGCCGGTGTCGCATGGCGGGGACTCCGACGTCACCTGGGTCATCGATCCGATCGACGGCACCGTGAACTACGCCTACGGCATCCCGTCCTACGCCGTGAGCGTCGCCGCCGTGGCGGGGGGCAGCGATCCCGAGCACTGGGAGGCCCTCGCCGGCGCCGTGTTCAACCCCGCGAGCGGCGAGCTCTTCCACGCCACCCGCGACGGGGGCGCGTGGCTGCACGATGTCCGCCTGACCGTCACAGCCGAACCCGCCGCGGCCGGCGCGCTGCTGGCCACCGGCTTCGGGTACGACCCGGCCACCCACGCCTCCGACCTCGCACGGGTGGGTCGTGCGATGACGATCGCCCGCGACATCCGTCGTATCGGCGCCGCATCGCTCGATCTCGCGTTCGTCGCCGCGGGGCGGCTCGACGGCTACTTCGAGCGCGGCCTGCAGCCGTGGGACTTCGCGGCGGGGGCACTGCTGGTGACCGAGGCCGGCGGGCGATTCAGCCGGGTGGAGATGCCGGATGCCGCCGCACGGCCCCTGGCGGTCGCCGCCGGTCCCGGCGTCTTCGAGCGGCTGCTCTCGCTTACCACAGAATGAGTCGCGGCGCGGGTGCTTGCGTCTCGGTGTCGCACATGGCATTCCCAGACGTCGGCGGGTAGGGTTTATCCGATCGTTACCTTTGGCATCCGACCGGAGGTATCCCCCAACGACCGCCTGCCGAGCACCCCCATGCCCGGCAACGACTCGGAAGTACGCCCCCGTTTTGCCCCACGATTCATCCTCGACTCTCCGCCCGCGCACCCGCCGGTCGAGTCGGGTCTCCCCCGCGGACGCCCAGATCCCGGCCGAGACGACGACAGCTCCTTCCTTCGAGCAACCCGCCGCGCCACCGGTGATGAGCCGTCGGGCGCTGCGCGCCCGTGCTGCTGCTCAGCCGTTCCTGGTGAACCCGGACTTCTCGGCCGGAGCCGCGCCGGTGGCCCGCTCCGCTTCGACGACCCGAGACGCAGCGGATGCCGCGTCGCCCGCCTCGTCGGTGACGGCGACGCCTGCCGAATCCGCCCCCGTGGCGCAGGCGAGCGTGACCGAGGTGCCGGAGGCCTCCGCCGCGGAGTCGTCGACGGATGCCGACGCGGCCGACCCGGAGCATCCCGAGACTGTCGCCACATCGACGGCGGGAACCGGGGTGATCTTCCTCGACGCGCCGACGACGACCGGACCGTTCCGGCTCCTCGAGCCGCCGATGGGGCACTCGGTCGCCGACGAGGATCCGGCGGCGAATGAGTCCGACGCCCCGCACACCGCACCGCGGACGGACGACGAGTTCGAGGCCGCGGCACGGCTGTTCTGCTTCACCGGTGAGACCCCGGTGCAGAACGTCACCGCAGAAGAGAGCTTCGAAGGCGGCGATCCCGCACCCGCGACCCCCGACATCGCCGCGCACGTCGCGGCCGCCCGCCGGCGTCGGCCGGGACGGGGAGCCGCCTTCCGCCGCGCCGCCACCGCGTCCTTCTCCGTCAGTGTCATGGGGATCGTCGGACTCCTCGCCGTGGCCACCACCACTCCCGCCGAGGCCGTGGCTGCCGCCACCGGCACCGAACCGGCCGCGGTCTCGACGATGGCGCCGGGGACGACCGACCTCTCGGTCGACCCCGACGAGATCCAGGCCTATGTCGCCCCCGCCACCACCGAGAACGCGCAGATCGCCCGCGGCGAGAGCTACGAGACGGTGACGATGGCCGATCTCGCGGCGGCGTCGGGGATCACGAACTTCTCGAACTTCTACGTGAACGACCCCACCGCCGCCATCCAGTGGCCCTTCGCCGTCGGCGTGTCGATCAGCTACGGGTTCGGCATGCGCTCGGGCAAGATGCACGAGGGCCTGGACTTCGTGCCCGGTGCCGGAGCGCCGATCCAGGCCATCGCGGACGGCACCGTCCGCATCGCGAGCGAGTCGGGCGGCGCGTACGGCGTGCACGTCATCATCGACCACGTCATCGACGGTCAGCTGATCTCGAGCCACTACGCGCACATGGAGTACGACTCCCTGCAGGTCGTCCCCGGCCAGCAGGTCACCGTCGGCACCGTGCTGGGCCGCACCGGCAACACCGGGCGATCGTTCGGCGCCCACACGCACTTCGAGCTGCTCATGAACGGCACCACCCCGATCGACCCGCTGCCGTGGCTGCGGGAGCACGCGGGAGGGTGATCCCCGATTCAGCGGGGAGCCTTCGCTCTGGTATTCTCGTGGAGTTGCCCGCGCAGGGCAGCACGCCCCGATAGCTCAGTGGCAGAGCACTTCCATGGTAAGGAAGGGGTCGTCAGTTCAATCCTGACTCGGGGCTCGCAGCATCCGGCATCCTGACTGCCGGAGCATCGCGGCAGGGTAGCTCAGTTGGTGAGAGCGCACGACTCATAATCGTGAGGTCGCGGGTTCAAGCCCCGCTCCTGCTACCAGTGAAACCCCCGGACATCCCGGGGTTTTCGTGTTCCGGGCCACCGCCTGACCCTGCCCAGGCACTGATCAGGGCGGGACGGTAGCGTGGAGAGCGGATCCCGACCGGATCCCCGGACGAGGGTTCAGTACCCGGTGAGCGACAAGACTGGCCATGGAGGCGAGTTCTTGTGTCGTGGGTCCTTCTCATCATCTCCGGAGTCCTCGAAGCCGTATGGGCCACCGCCCTCGGCAAGAGCGAGGGCTTCACCAAGCTCTGGCCGAGCGTCGTGTTCGGCGTCGCCCTCGTGGCGAGCATGGGCGGGCTCGCCTGGGCGATGCGCGAAATCCCGACGGGCACCGCCTACGCCGTCTGGGTCGGCATCGGCGCGTCCCTCACGGTCATCTGGGCGATGATCACGGGCGATGAGGGTTTCTCGTGGGTCCGGATGCTGCTGATCGTGGGCCTTGTGGGATGCATCGTCGGTCTGAAGCTCGTCAGCGACGCCGAATAGTCCGGAGGTCGCGCGATTTTACGGCAGTCCGGGTCACATTGGGAGAGGTTGCACGCTCACGCCGCTGACCGCTGAAGTGGCCAGATGGCTCACGACGTCGACGCGGCACCTGTCGAGGAGAAGCACGGACTCAAGCGCGTGGTGGGGGTGTGGCTCCTCTTCGCGTTCATCGTGGGAGACACGCTCGGCGCCGGCATCTACACCCTGGTGGGCACGATGGCCCTGGATGTCGGCGGCGTCATCTGGCTGCCGCTGCTCATCGCGCTCGTCGTCGCCCTGCTGACCGCCGGCACCTACGCCGAGCTCATCACCAAGTACCCGCATGCCGGTGGGGCCGCGCGCTACGTCGAGCGGGCGTTCGGGATCCCCTTCGTGTCGTTCCTCGTCGGGTTCTTGATGATGGCGTCGGGGATCACAACCGCCGCAGCGCTCGCCAACGCCTTCGCGGGCGACTACCTCGCCTCCCTCGTCGACCTCCCCGCAGCGCCGATGGCCGTCGCGTTCATCCTCGTGCTGACGCTGATCAATCTCCGCGGTGTGCGCGAGTCCCTCGGTGCGAATATGGTCGCGGCGATGATCGAGGTCTCGGGCCTCGTGCTGATCATCGTCATCGCCGCCATCGTCTTCGGAAGCGGCGGGGGTGACCCGAGCCGCCTGGTCGAGTTCGCGCCCGACGTCCCGCCGCTCCAGGGGGCGTTCGCGGCGACGATCATCGCGTTCTTCTCGTTCCTCGGGTTCGAGGCCGCGGCGAACATGGCCGAGGAGGTGAAGAACCCCTCGCGCGCCTACCCCCGGGCGCTGTTCGGCGCCATCCTCACCGCGGCCGTGGTCTATCTGCTCATCGCGATCGGCGCGGTGATCGTCGTGCCGCCGGCGGATCTCGCCGAATCGACCGGCCCCCTCCTCGAGGTGGTGACGGCGAGCGGACTCCCGGTCCCGGGCTGGCTGTTCAGCATCATCGCCCTGATCGCCATCGCCAACGGCGCGCTGCTGTTCATGGTCATGGCCAGCCGGGTGGGTTACGGGCTGGGAGAGGCGGGGCTGCTTCCGCGGGCGTTCCGGAGGGTGCTCCCGAACCGTCGCACGCCGTGGGTGTCGATCGTCGTCGTGGCGGCGGTCACGATCCTTCTGACGCTCCTCGGTGACGTGGCGACGCTCGCAGAGACGACCGTTCTGCTGCTGCTGCTGGTGTTCCTCTCCGCCAACGTCAGCGTCCTGGTCCTGAAGAAAGACCGAGTGGACCACCCCCACTTCTCCGTTCCCCGGATCGTCCCGATCCTGGCGATCATCGCCAGTGTCGTGCTCCTCACCCAGCAGACCGGCCCCGTGTGGCTCGGGACGCTGGTCTACCTCGCGGTGGGTGCGGTGCTCTTCGTCGTCGCCAGGGCGCGGCGCAAGCACGAGATCCGCACCGAGCGGATCGACGTCATTCCGCCGTCGACGGAACCGGCTCCTTCGGGATCACCAGAAGCTCCGAGATCCGACGGCGATCGAGACCGGTGACCTTGAGGGTGGCACCGTCGACCTCGACGGCGTCGCCGACGACGGCGAGGCGTCCCAGCCGCTCCAGCATGAACCCGGCGATGGTGTCGGATGAGCCGCGGGGGAGGGTGAGGCCGGTGGCCTCCTCGAAGTCCTGCAGGTTCAGCCGGCCGTCGACGGTGCCGCCGTTCTCGGACAGGTCGCCGGTCGCGGCGTCGGTGTCGTACTCGTCGAAGATCTCGCCGACGACCTCCTCGACGAGGTCCTCGAGGGTGACGATCCCGTCGGTGCCGCCGTACTCGTCGACGACGACCGCAATCTGGTCGCCGCCGGCCCGCATGCCGGTGAGGGTCGGGAGCACCCGTGCGGTCGACGGGAGGTAGGGGATGGGGCGCACGAGCGGACCGATCGGCTGGCGCGGATCGACGGCGGCGGCCTCGAAGAGGTCGCGCACGTGGACGAAGCCGGTGATGTCGTCGATGGACTGGTCGACGACGGGGTAGCGCGAGTAGGGCAGCTCGCGCACGCGAGCGGCGGCCGCACCCACCTCGTCGGCGTGGTCGAGCGCGACGACCTCGGGCCGGGGGCGCATGACCTCGCTGATCTGGCGACCGCGCAGCGACAGCACGTCGTCGAGGATGCGCCGCTCGTCCTCGGGCAGACCCTGGTGGCTCGAGACGATGTCGCGCAGCTCCTCCTCGCTGAGCTCGTCGCCGGTCTTGTGCGGGTCACCGCCGAGAAGGCGCACGACGGCGTTCGTCGACACCGACAGCAGCCAGATCACCGGTCGCATCAGCACGGCGAAGCCGTTCAGCACCGGCGCGACGCCGTAGGCGAACTGCGCGTTGCGCTGGATCGCCAGGCGCTTGGGCACGAGCTCGCCCAGCACGAGCGAGAGGTACGCGATCATCAGCGTCAGGACCACGGTGGCGATCGTGAGCGAGAGGCCCTCGTCGAGTCCGAGGGAGACGAACAGCGGAGCGACGCTCGGGGCGATCGACGACGCGCCGTACGCCGCCGAGGCGAACCCGGCCACCGTCACACCGATCTGCACGGCCGACAGGAACGTGTTGGGGTTGCGGGCCAGGTCGGCGACCTTCTGGCCGCGCTTGCCGCGGGCGGCGAGGGCATTGACCTGGCTGTCGCGGAGGGTGACGAGCGCCATCTCGGTGGCGGCGAAGACACCGCCGATGAGGACGAAGACCACCACGAGGGCGATGTTGAGAAGGAGGTCGCCGTTCATCGGTTCACCTCCCCTCGCGGGGACGCGCCCGGGGTCACCCGGGCGCCGGGACTATGACAGTCGGATCCGTCCGCAGTTTTCGGCATGGGGGACACGCTACCGGTCGTCGCTTCGAAATCGCCGTGTGCCGGTCGCGGCCCGCGACGCCGTGTCAGACGAGCAGCGGCCCCGCGACATCCATCCTGTTGTTCTCGATCAACCACCGGACCGACTCCAGGATCGCGTCGTCGGGTTCGTAGCGGGGACGGTAGCCGAGCACCGACCGGGCCTTGTCGATGCTGAGACAGTGGTTGCGGTGCAGGTGCCCCCAGCTCGCGTTCGCGTACCTCTCCGGCGTCTCGGCGCGGAACTGCTCCCAGGTGACGCACTCGAGCGACGCGGGTTTTCCGAACCAGGATGCCGCGGCCGCCGCGTACCCGCGCACGGTCAGCGCCGAGGGGGCGACGGCGTGGAAGTCCTCGCCGGCGGCCGCGTCGCGGTGCGCGAGCGCGAGCTCGAAGACCTGGGCGACGTCATCGGCGTGGACGTGGTGCATCAGCGCGCCGTCGCTTCCCGGTACCCGGAGGGTGCGGCCCGCCGACAGATCGGACCAGACGCGGGGGTCGCCGTTACCGAGCGGCCCGACCGGCATCCAGCCCGGACCGACGATGTGACCGGGGTCGACGGTGGTGGTCACGAGCCCGCCCGCGGCGGTCTCGGCAGCGAGCAGCTCGGCGATCTCGGCCTTGAGGATGCCGTACTCGTCGAACGGCGGGCTGCCCTCGCCCTCGCGGATCGGGACGCGGTCGCTCGGACCGTAGCGCCAGAGCGTCCCGCAGTGCACGAGGTGCCCCACCCGTCCGCGCAGGGCCTCGACGAGCGCGCGCGCCGAGTCGGGGGTGAAGGCGAGGAGATCGACCACGGCGTCGGGATCGTGGGCGAGGATGAGCTCGCCGAACGTGCCGTCGCGGTCGGCGGCCTCTCGGTCGGCGACGATCTGGTGCACCTCTTGCCACTCGGGTGCCGCGACGTACGGCGGTCGCGTCCCGCGGCTCAGGGAGACGACCTCGTGTCCGGCGCGGACGAGCCGGGGGACGAGGAAGGTGCCGATGTGGCCGGTTCCGCCGATGACGACGACGCGCACGATCTCCGCCTCTCCGCGACGGCGGGCGCCGGCGCACCACCCGAGCCTAGGGCGCCGATGTCGGAGCCCGTCGGTAGCGTTCTCTCATGGACACCCCGGCCGACACCTTGCGCGCGGCGCGGGATTCCGCGCGCCGGCGCCTCGCCGACGTCGAGGCGCAGCTCGCCCAGCTCCGGGATGCGCGGGGGGCCGAGTCGGCCGACGACGAGCACGATCCCGAGGGTGGGACGCTCTCGGCGGAGTGGTCGCGCATCGAGGGGGTCCGCGTCGGTGTGGTGGCCGAGCTCGATGGCATCGACGCCGCCCTCGACCGTGTCTCGGCGGGCACGTTCGGCATCTGCGAGGTGTGCGGGAACGCCATCCCGGCGGGCCGGCTCAAGGTGCGTCCGACGGCGACGCGGTGCGTTCGGTGCGCGGAACGTCGGCAGTAGGCTGAGGGCGGCGGCCACCCCGGTCCCTCGCACGGCCGGGATTCGATGAAACGAGCGAGCATGACCACGAACCCTCCCGGCTGGTACGACTACGGCCCCGGCACCCGGCGGTGGTGGGATGGTGCGAAGTGGACCGAGCACGTGCAGTCGACCGAGGGTGGGACGGATGCCGCGCCGGCGGCCGGCTCCGATCAGGGTGAGGTCGCTCCGAGCGACCCCGCGGCGATCGCCGCGAACGATCCCGCGCCGCTTCCGCAGGACGGCGGGGGATACGCCACCGCCGGGCCGCCCCCCTCCGCGCCCGGCTTCGCGGGTGCGCCCGGATACGCCCCCGCGGGCGGCGCCTTCACCGCCGCGACCGACCCGAAGAAGTCGAAGCTCTGGATCCTGTGGGTGGTGCTCGGCGTGGTGCTGCTCGGCATCGTCATCGCCGCGGCGGTGCTGATCCCGATCCTCATCGGCGTCTTCTCCGCGGCCGGGGGTGTCGACGAGGCCGACCAGCAGGACGCCGTGCGTGCCGTGGAGCTCTACGACGAGGCGTGGCGCGAGGGCGACTGCGACAAGTACCTCGAGGCGACATCCGAGGGCTTCCGCGAAGCCAGCGGACTCCCCGATTGCGCCGCCTTCGACGAGCAGGCCGCCGGGTTCGCGGCGTCCGTGCAGAACTACCAGACCGAGGTCGTCGGCATCACCGTCGAGGAGTCCACGGTCTTCGTCGACACCGCTGAGACCTACGAGAGCTTCTTCACCGCGGAGGGCGAGCCCGTGGAGACTCCGGTGCCGATCGAGGAGAGCTGGCAGTACACCGTCATCGAGATCGACGGCGCCTGGGTCATCGACAACGCGTACTACGACGAATGAGCGACGCCCCCACCGCGCGCGGCGCGCGCTTCGTCGTCACGTGCCTCGGCGTGGGCTTCATCGCCGGCCTGATGTCCGGGCTCTTCGGGGTCGGCGGGGGCACCGTCGTGGTGCCGCTCCTCGTCCTCATCCTCGGGTACGGCCAGCGGCTCGCCGCGGGGACGTCGCTGGCCGCCATCGTGCCGACCGCCACGGTCGGGGTGATCGCCTACGCGGTCAACGACTCGGTGGCGTGGATCCCGGCGCTGATCCTCGCGGCCGGCGCGGTCGTCGGCGCCCAGATCGGCACCTGGCTCCTTCCGAGAACACCCGTCACGGTGTTGCGCTGGGGCTTCGTCGGGTTCCTCGTCATCGTGATCGTCTCGCTGTTCCTGGTGATCCCGTCGCGGGACGCGGGGCTCCCGCTCACCGTCGTGACCGTCCTCGGCCTCGTCGCGCTCGGTGTCGTCACCGGCATCCTCGCGGGTCTGCTCGGTGTCGGGGGCGGGGTGATCGTGGTGCCGGTGCTGCTGCTGCTCTTCGGCACGAGCGACCTCCTCGCGAAGGGCACGTCGCTGCTGATGATGATCCCGACGGCGATCTCGGGCACGATCGGCAACCTCGTCCGCAAGAACGTCGACCTCCCCGCGGCGGCGCTGGTCGGAGTCGCGGCGTGCGTCACCGCTCCCGTCGGCACGTTGCTCGCCACCCTCGTCGACCCGCAGGTGGGCAACATCCTCTTCGCGGGGTTCCTCGTCATCATCGCGGTGCAGATGGCCGTCCGCGCCGTTCGGGGGCGCAAGGCGCCTCGGTAGGATGATCCGGTGCCAGTGAACCCCGATCTCGTCGGTCGCGTATTCCCCCCGACGCCGCCCTACCTGGTGGGGCGCGAGAAGGTGCGCGAGTTCGCGCGGGCGGTCTTCTCCGATGACCCGCAGCACCTCGACCCCGAGGCGGCGCGCTCCCTCGGCTACGCCGACGTGGTCGCTCCGCCGACCTTCCCGATCGTGCTGCAGGATGTCACGCTCCAGCAGCTGCTCGCCGAACCCGACAGCGGCATCGAGCTTTCGCGGGTGCTCCACGCCGAGCAGCGCTTCCGCTACTCGCGACCGATCGTCGCCGGTGACGAGCTGACTGCGCAGCTGAGCGTGACCGGCATCCGCACCCTCGGCGGCAACGCGATGGTCACGAGCGAAGCCGAGATGGTCGACGCCGCCGGTGCCCACGTCGTGACCGCGACATCCGTCCTCCTCGTCGGGGAGGGCGACGCGTGAGCCCGGTCACCGCCCGCACCGCCGCCGTCGGCGACATCGTCGCCGAGCGCACCGTTCACCTCACGCGGGAATCACTGGTGCGCTACGCCGGCGCGTCGGGAGACTTCAACCCGATCCACTACCGCGACGAGGTCGCGGCCGAGGTCGGGCTTCCCGGGGTGCTCGCGCACGGCATGCTGACCATGGGTCTCGCCGTCGAGACCGTCGTCCCGTGGCTCGGCGACGCCGGCCGCATCCTCGATTACGGCGTGAGATTCACCCGCCCGGTCGTCGTTGACGCGACCGACGGCGCCGACCTTCACATCGTCGCCCGCGTCGGTCAGGTGACCGATGACGCCGTGCGCATCGACCTCACGGTGACCGCGGCCGACACCGCGGTTCTCGGCAAGGCCCAGGTCCGGGTGCGCCCCGCGGGCGCCGACGGCGTGCCTGTGGACGACGCGGCTCGATGACCGAGGTTCCCCCCGTCGCGCTGTCGACCCTGACGACCCTTCGCGCGGGCGGGGTTCCCGAGCGCATGATCGAGGCGCGCACCGCCGACGAACTCGTCGCGGCACTCCGCGAGGTGTGGGCGACGGGCGACCCCTGGTTCGTCCTCGGCGGAGGGTCGAACCTGCTCGTCGGCGACGAGCCGTTCCCCGGCACGGTCGTGCGGATCCTGACGCGCGGCATCGAGACCCTGCCCGCCGCGCGCGAGGGGTTCGTCCGCCTGCGCGTACAGGCCGGGCACGACTGGGACGCGTTTGTCGGCGACACCGTCGAGCGGGGGCTCGCGGGGGTGGAGGCGATGTCGGGGATCCCCGGCACGGTGGGCGCCGCGCCCGTGCAGAACATCGGCGCGTACGGGCAGGAGATCGTCCAGACTCTCGTCGAGGTCGAGCTCATCGACGAAGCGACCGGCGAGGTGTCGACCGTGCCGGCTGCGGAGCTCGGGCTCGGCTTCCGCACGTCCGTGCTGAAGCACCACCACGGTTCGGTTCCCGAGCGCCGCGCGGTGATCCTCTCGGTCACGGTGGAGCTCGCGGTGATCGGCGATGCGCCCCGCCGGATCCACGGCGATCAGTTGCGGACGGCGCTGGGGCTCCAGCCGGGCGACGCGGTGACTCTGACGTTCGTGCGCGAGCAGGTGCGGCAGATCCGGCGGCGGAAGGGGATGGTGCTCGATGACGCCGACCCCGACACGTGGAGCGCGGGATCCTTCTTCCAGAACGCCGTCGTGTCGGCATCCTTCGCCCGCACCTTGCCGGCGGAATGCCCGCGCTGGCCGGTCGAGCCCGACTTCGATCCGGTCGTGGTCGTGCCTCTCGCCGGCTTCGACGGAAGTGTGCCGCGCCTGTCGACCGCCGAGTCCGACGTGAAGGTCAGCGCCGGGTGGCTCATCGAGCAGTCGGGTATTCGCAAGGGGTTCAAGCTTCCGCGTTCGCGCGCCGCGGTGTCGACCAAGCACGCGCTTGCCCTGACCAATCGCGGCGGGGCCACGGCGGACGAGATCGCCGAGCTGGCGCGATTCATCCAGGGTCGCGTGCACGCCGAGTTCGGACTCCTCCTCCAGCCCGAGCCGGTGCTCGTCGGCGTCGACCTCTGACCCGGGAGGCGCCGGCCTCGCGGCGGTTTCAGCGTCGGTCGCGCGCTCGCCGTCATGCCCGCCCGCCGGCTCACCCGCGTCGCGCGGTCCTTCGCCGTTCGTTCGTCGCAGATGTACGCGCAGGGGGGCTCCAGACGTACATCTGCGACGAACGAACGGTGTCGGGGCGGGGTGAAAGGGGCGGCGCGGGGCGAGCCGCCCAATCGTGCACCCTCGCCGCGTGATCGTGCACCCTCGCGGTGTGATCGTGCACCCTCGCGGTGTGACGGGATCCATCCCCATTCGCCGCCCGCGGTCTTTTCGCCGTTCGTTCGTCGGAGATGTACGCGCAGGGGGCTCCAGACGTACACCTGCGACGAACGAACGGGGGGTGGGGGGGGTGGGGGGTGGCGGGGGTGAAGGTGATCGGTGGGGGGCGAGAGGCGGTGGATGCTGCGGCGCGGCGCGCCGCGAAGATCACGCGCGAAGGAGCTGCCGGGCGGCCAGCCCGATGATCGCGCTGTAGGTGGGGTAGGCGAACTTCACGCCAGCCAGGGTTGCGACGTCGATGCCCGCCGCCATGGCGGTCGTCACCGACTGGATCACCTCGACGGCGTTCTCGCCGACGGCATGAGCGCCGAGGATCAGCTCGCGTCGGTTGTCGGTGATGAGCTTGAGGAAGCCCACGGCGCGGTCGTCGATGACGGCCCGCTCGAGATCGGCGTAGTTCGCCACAGCCACGATGCAGCGCGCGTCGCGCTGCCGGGCCTGCTCCTCGGTGAGCCCGACCCCGGCGTAGTCGGGATCGGTGAACCCGCCCGCGGGGAGGAGGTGATGCGGGGTGCGGCGATTGACGCCGAGCACTGCGTTCTCGGCAGCCGCTTCGCCCTCGAACTGCGCGGCCTGCACGAGCATGTCGCGTCCGATCGCGTCACCCACGGCGAGGATGTGCGACACCTCCGAGCGGAAGTACGCGTCGACCGGGATCGAGGAACGCTCGATCCGGACGCCCGCGTGCTCGAGCCCGAGATCTTCGACGTCGGCGGGCCAGCCGGTGGCCATCACCACCGCGTCGAAACGATCCTCGGCGGGTCCGTCCTGCTCGCGCCACCGCAGCACGATCCCCGTGCCGTCCTTCTGCAGGGCATCGACGCCCGCGATCCCGGTGCGCACCGTCATCCCGTGGCCCTCGAACGAGGCGGCGATCGCGGCGGAGACGTCGGCGTCGGAGGCCATGAGCACGCGCGGTGCCACGTCGAGGAGACTCACCGTGGAGCCGAACGACTCGAACACGGTCGCCAGCTGCGCGCCGGTGTTGCCCGCGCCGATGATCGCGACGCGGGGCGGGAGGCTCGGGAGTTCGAGGACGTGTTCGGGCACGGTCGCGAGCTCCGCGCCCGGAAGGGGGAGGCGTCGGGAGTGCCCCCCGACCGCCACGATCACCGAGGCCGCGCGGATCCGCCGGCCGGAATCCAGACGCAGGGTGTGCGCATCGGCGAAGCGCGCCCGCCCCTCCTGCACGAGGTCGATCCCCGCCGCGCCGAACCTCTCGGCCTCGTTCTTCACCGCCCGCACCCGGTCGACCCGCTCGTGGACGCGGGCGACGGTGGCGGGCCAGTCCAGGGCCTCGGGATGGGTCACCACGCCGTAGTCCCGGGCCGCACCCACCTCGCGCATCAGCCGAGCGGTCTTGGCGAGGACGCGGGTGGGCACGCAGCCGGTGTTCACACAGGTGCCGCCGAGGCGGTCGGATGCCTCGAGAACGACCACCTTCGCACCGAGCTCCGCGGCGCGAAGGGCTGCCGCCGTCCCGGCGGGGCCTGCTCCGATGACGGCGAGATCGTACGCGTCGGTGTCGCTGGGCACGGTGTCGCTGGGCACGGTGTCGCCGGGCACGGTATCGCTGGGCTCGGTCTCACTGGGCGCGCGGGGGCTGGTGTCGCGGGGGCTGGTCACGCAGTCAGTGTCGCACCCGATGACCGACGGCGGGCGCGTCGGCGGTCATCGGGTGCGACGGGGGCCGCAGGGGATCAGCCCGGGCGGTCCCCCCTGCCGCCCGGCCCGTCCGCGGCACCCGGATCCCCGGAACGCGCCGCGGCCGCTGCCCGCGCCGCCTGCTCGGCCCGGATCGTCTCCGTCTTCACGTCCGTGGGTCGCTCGCCCTCGTCCCACATCCGGTCGATCGCCGTCGCCGGCGAGGTCGTCGCCGCCAGAGACGCCTCCATGGCCCGCTCGAATCGGCTCTGACGCCGCTTCAGCCACAGCCCGACCGTGACGAGCACGATCAGCACCGCGTAGCAGGTGGCGGCGAAGGGGTGGAGCACCAGATCGACCATGTTCCCCTGGCTCAGCTGCAGCGCCTTGCGCAGCTGCTGCTCGCCCATGGGCCCGAGGATGAGCCCGACGATCAGCGGCGCGATCGGATACCCGAAGCGGCGCATGACGTACCCGAGCGCTCCGACGACGAGGAGGATCAGGATGTCGAGGGTCGAGAAGCTCACCGCGTAGGCCCCGAGGGTCGCGAAGGCGATGATGCCGGCGTAAAGGTAGGGGCGCGGGATCTGCAGCAGCTTCACCCACACGCCTACCAGCGGCAGGTTCAGCACGATCAGCAGGAGGTTGCCGATGTACAGGCTCGCGATCAGCGCCCACACGAGGTCGCCCTGGTTCTGGAACAGCAGCGGGCCGGGCTGGATGCCGTAGGACTGGAACGCGGTGAGGATGATCGCCGCGGTTGCCGTCGTCGGCAGCCCGAGGGTGAGCAGCGGCACCAGGACGCCCGCGGCGGCGGCGTTGTTCGCCGATTCGGGACCGGCCACCCCTTCGATCGCCCCGCGGCCGAACTGCTTCTTGTTCTTGGAGAGCTTCTTTTCCGCCGCATACGACAGGAAGGTCGCGACGTCCGCCCCGCCGGCGGGGATCGTGCCGATCGGGAACCCGATCACGGTGCCGCGAAGCCAGGGCTTCCACGACCGCCGCCAGTCTTCGCGCGACATGCTCGTGCGCCAGCTGCCCGAGACCGGGATGATCGGGATCGGGCCGTGCCGGAGGCGCGCGGCGACGTAGAACGCCTCGCCGACGGCGAAGAGTCCGACCGCGACGAGCACCACGCTGATGCCGTCGGACAGGGCCAGCATCCCCATCGTGTACCGGGCCTGGCCGGTCGTCGTCTCGGTACCGATCAGTCCCACGAACAGTCCGATGCCGAGCGAGGCCAGGCCGCGCGACACCGACGAGCCGAGGAGCGCCCCCACGGTGATGAAGGCCACGACGATGAGCGCGACGAAATCGGCGGGGGTCAGGGTGACGGCGAAGTCGGCGATGAGGGGGGCGAACAGAGTCAGCAGGGCTGTGGCGATCGTCCCCGCGACGAACGAGCCGATCGCCGCGGTGGCGAGGGCCGCAGCGCCGCGGCCGAGCTTGGCCATCTTGTTGCCCTCGATCGCGGTGATCACCGACGCCGATTCACCCGGGGTGTTCAACAGGATGCTGGTGGTGGATCCTCCGTACATGCCGCCGTAGTAGATTCCGGCGAACATCACGATCGCCGCGGTCGGCGGCAACGACAGGGTGAGCGGCAGCAGCAGGGCCACCGTCATGGCCGGGCCGATGCCGGGAAGGACGCCCACGGCCGTGCCGATCAGCACGCCCAGGAAGGCGAAGAGCAGGTACTCGGGCTGGAACGCCGTGGCGAACCCCTCGAGCAGGGAAGCGATGTTGTCCATGTCGATTCACCTCATCCGAACAGGGGACCGGGGCCGTACCACCAGTCGAAGGCGAGGCCTCGTGGGAGGAAGAGTCCGAGCACCTCGCCGAAGAGCAGCTGGGTGGCGATGCCGAGGATCAGCCCGATCACGAACCCGAGCCACGGGCGCTTCGCGCCCAGCGACCACGCGGCGCCACCGAAGAGGACGGCGGCCGACAGCCACCAGCCGAGGGGCTCGAGCAGGAAGATGACCGCCACGAGGAGCGCGGCCAGGCGCGCCATGGTCCACCAGTCGGTCGTGGCGTTCGGGTCGATGTCCTCGCCCTCCTCCTTCGCCCCGAGGCGACCTCGCACGACGTCGACGACCAGGGCGATGCCGGCCCCCAGGAGGATCACCGACACGAGGTAGGGGAAGACCCGCGGGCCGACCTGTGCGCCGGCGGGGGTGCGGATGAGGAAAGCGCCGACGAAGGCGTACACCCCGAGGGCGAGGATGCCGGCGGCGAAGATCAGCTCGCCGATGCGTTCTCCGCCCCAGCGACCCGATCCCCCCGCCTCGGCGGAGGTCATTGGATCAGTCCGATGTTCTGCAGGGTCCCCTGCACGTCGGCGATGTTCTCCGACAGGAACGCGTCGAACTCGTCGCCGGTGAGGAAGGCGTCGGTCCAGCCGTTGGTCTCCAGCACCGATTCCCAGGTGCCGGACTCATTCATCTGGCCGATGAGGTCGACCAGGCCCGCCTTCTCGTCTTCGGTGATGTCGCCGGGGGCGAGGAGGCCCCGCCAGTTGGTGTAGACGACGTCGAAGCCCTCGTCGACCATGGTCGGGGCATCCGGGAGCAGCGCGGCCGGCTCCTCGCTCGACACGGCGAGCGCACGCAGGTCGCCCGATTCGACGTACTGCGCGAACTCGCCCACGCCGGAGATCCCCGCCGAGGCGTTGTCGCCGAGGAGGAGCGAGACGGCCTCGCCGCCGCCGGCGTTGGGGATGTAGTTGAGCTTCTCGGTGATCTCCGCGCCATCCAGCCCCGCGTTCTCGAGCAGCAGCCCCGCGAGGATGTGGTCGGCCCCGCCGGCCGAGCCGCCGGTGATCGTCACCGACTGGCCGTTGTCGACGACGTCGTCGATGAGATCCTGCAGCGTCTGGTACTCCGACGAGGCGGGTACGACCACGACGAGCGGCTCTTCGGTGAGGCGGGCGATGGGGGTGGTGTCTTCCATCCGCGTCTCGGCGGCGTTGGTCTCCACGGCGCCGACCATCACCAGCCCCGTCACCATGAGGGTGTTCGGGTCGCGTTCGTTCGCGAGACCCGCGAGGCCGACGGTGCCGCCGGCGCCGCCGACGTTGGACACCGAGGCGGTGCTGACCAGACCGTCTTCGGTGAGGGTCGACGAGACTGCGCGGCCGGTCTGGTCCCAGCCGCCGCCGGGGTCGGCGGGAACGATGATCTGCACGGCGTCGGGGAGGGTCGCGGCGTCCGGCGATGCGTCATCGCTTCCCCCGCCCGCACCCGGCCCCTGCGGATTGCAGGCGGTCAGAGCCAGGATCGCGATGCCCGCCATCCCGGCGGTGAGAACGGTTCTGCGCATGTGAGGTCACTCTCCTTCGAGCTCCGGAGGCATCGGTACCTCCGGGGTGGAACCGACCGTAGGCATCCCCTCCGCGGCTGTCGCGCTTGTGGAACTAACGCGCACTTCGGCAAGTATTGGTCGCGCCCGACATCCGGCATCTCCCCGCCCCGGGGGCACAATGGGGGAGTGGTCCGAGCGATGTCGCTGAGACGGCAGCTGTTGCTGCTGCAAGCGTTCATCGTGTGCCTGGTGACGGTCGCGACCGGTGCGGTGGCCATCGCGGTGCAGGAGCGGATCATCCGCGATCAGACGCGGGAGCGCATGGTCGGCGTCGCGCTGTCCATCGCCCGCCTCCCCGACATCCGCGATGCGCTCGTCGCGGAGGATCCGAGCGAGCGCATCCAGCCGATCGCCGAGGTGATCCGCGAGTCGTCCGAACTCGCATACGTCGTCGTCACCGACGCGAAAGGCATCCGCCTCTCGCATCCCGATCCCGAACGCATCGGGGAGATGGTCTCGACCGATCCGTCGATCCCGCTGTCGGGAGAGATGTTCGTCGGGACGCAGACGGGCACCCTCGGCGAGTCCTGGCGGGTGAAGGTGCCGATCTACGCCTCGACCGGGGCGGACGAGGGCGGTGAGGTGATCGGGTCGGTCTCGGTCGGCATCCTGGAGTCCTCCCTCGCGCAGGACCTCCAGGCCTGGGTGCCCTGGCTCCTGGGTGCGGTCGCGGGGTCCGCCATCGTCGGGGTCCTCGGGGCGGCGTGGGTCACCGGCATCGTTCGACGCCGGATCTTCGCGCTTGAACCCGGAGAGATCGCCGAACTGGTGCGGGAGCGCGAGACGATGCTCCACCGGTTGAGCGAAGGGGTCATCACCGTCGACTCGGCCGGCGTCATCACGATGGCCAACGACGCCGCCGTCCGCCTGATCGGGGCGGGGGAGCTCGCCGGCCGGCGCGCGGTCGATGTGCTCGAGGACGCGGTGTTCGATGTCCTCGAGCGGGGTGAGCCCGAAGGGCGCGTGGTGCTCGCGGGAGAGCGCGCCCTCATCGCGCGGGCCACGGGTATGCGCGACGACGGCGGGGTCGTCGTCGGCGGAACGCTCTTCCTCCGCGACCACACCGCGCTCCACGAGGCGCTGCGCGAGATGGACGGCGCCCAGTCGCTGACCGACGGGCTGCGCGCCCAGGCGCACGAGTTCTCCAACTCGCTCCACGTGGTGGCGGGACTTCTCGAACTCGGGCGGATCGACGAGGCTCGCGGGTTCATCGAGCGGATCCGGCCCGGCGGCTCCGTGCCGCTCTCCGAGGACGGATCGGCCCTCTCGGGCGAGGTGGCCGCGCTCCTCGCGGTGAAGGTGGTGCAGGCGCGCGAGCGCGGCGTCGCCGTCGACGTGCGCGCGCAGCGCGACATCCCGCAGGGGATGGTGGGCGATGCGGTCACCATTCTCGGGAACCTGGTCGACAACGCCCTAGATGCCAGCGCAATGGGCGACCGCGTCGTGATCGAGGTCGCCGCCTCCGTCGACGGCGGCCTGCAGTTCACGGTCGAGGACTCCGGGCCCGGCGTTCCGCCGGCTCTGCGGGACGACGTCTTCCTCGAGGGGGTCAGCACCAAGGATGCGGGGGCGCGCCGTCGAGGGATCGGTCTCGCGCTCGTGCGCCGCATCGCGATGCGCCGCGGCGGCGAAGCACGCATCGACCGCTCGCCGCTGGGCGGGGCGCGGTTCACCGTCGTCCTTCCGCTCCGCACGCCGGCGGTGAGGACGTGAGCCTGCGGACCGTCGTCGTCGACGACGCGCCCTCGGTGGCGGCGCTTCACGGCATGTTCGTCACCGCGCATCCGGCGTGCGCCCTCGTCGGGAGCGCTGCGTCCGGCCCCGACGCGGTCGCCCTCATCCGGGCGGAGGCCCCCGACCTGGTTCTGCTCGATGTCCACCTCCCCGGGTTCTCGGGGATCGACGTGCTGCGCGACATCCGTGCCGATGCGGGGCTCGCGCAGCCGGATGTCATCGCGGTGACGGCGGCGCGCGACGTCGACACGATCCGAGACGCCCGGATGATGGGGGTTCGGCACTATCTGGTGAAGCCGTTCAGCGCGCACGAGCTGCACCAGCGCATCGACGACGTCCTGCGGGAGCGCGCAGGCACGGCGTCGGTCACCGCTCCGCTGGACCAGCGCGCCGTCGACGCCCTCATGCAGCCGGCGGGGCGCCGCACGCTTCCCAAGGGCCTCACCGACGAGACCCTGCAGACGGTCGCCCGCGCGCTGGAGGAGGCGGGCGAAGCATCGGCGTCGCAGATCGCCGACCGGGTGGGCCTGTCGCGGGTCAGCTGCCGGCGCTACCTCGAGCACCTCGCCGACGGCGGCAGTGCGACGCGCGCACTGGACTACGCCACGGCCGGGCGACCCGGCACGCGGTACCGGTTCGTCTCGGTCGCGCGCCGCTGATCAGGCGCCGAAGAGGCGCTGCAGGCGCTGCACGCCCTCGAGGAGTGCGTCGTCGCCGAGCGCGTACGACAGGCGGAGGTACCCGCTCGGGCCGAACGCCTCGCCGGGAACCACGGCCACCTCAGCCTTCTCGAGGATGAGGTCTGCGAGCTCCAGCGTCGTGGTCGGAGTGACCCCCGCCCACTCGCGGCCGAGGAGGCCCTGCACGTCGGGGTAGACGTAGAACGCGCCGAGCGGGTTCGGCACCGTGACGCCCGGGATCTTCGCCAGCTCGGTGACGATTACGCGGCGACGCCGGTTGAAGGCGTTCCGCATCTTCTCCGCCTCGATCTGCGGCCCGGTCAGTGCGGCCAGCGCAGCGCGCTGCGCGACGTTGTTGACATTGCTCGACAGATGCGACTGGAGGTTCGCGGCGAGCTTGATCGCGTCGGCCGGGCCGACCATCCAGCCCACCCGCCAGCCGGTCATCGCGTACGTCTTGGCGACGCCGTTGACCAGGATGGTCTGCCCCGCGACATCCGGAACCGCCTCGACGATCGAGGTGGCGCGTGCGCCGTCGTAGACGAGGTTCTGGTAGATCTCGTCGGAGATCACCCAGATGCCGTGCTCGAGCGCCCACTCGCCGATCGCCCGGGTCTCATCCGCGGAGTAGACCGCACCGGTGGGGTTGGAGGGTGAGACGAAGACGAGCACCGTGGTCCGTTCGGTGCGTGCGGCCTCGAGCTGCTCGACGGTGACCTTGTACTCCTGGTCGGCGCCGGCGAAGACCTCGACGGGCACGCCGTCGGCCAGCCGGATCGCCTCGGGGTACGTGGTCCAGTACGGGGCGGGGAGAAGCACTTCGTCGCCCGGATTCACCACCGCCTGGAAGGCCTGGTACACCGCCTGCTTGCCGCCGTTCGTGACGATGATCTGCGACGGCGCGACATCCCATCCGGAGTCGCGGAGAGTCTTCGAGGCGATCGCCTCGCGCAGCACCGGCAGGCCCGCTGCGGGGGTGTAGCGGTAGTTCGCCGGGTCGGCCAGGGCTTGGGCGGCGGCGTCGACGATGAAGGACGGAGTGGCGAAGTCCGGCTCCCCCGCGGCGTAGGAGATCACCGGGCGCCCGGCCGCCTGCAACGCCTTGGCCTTCGCATCGACCTTGAGCGTGGCCGATTCGGCGATCGCGGACAGTTTGCGGGAGAGAGGAGCGCGGGAGGTCACGGTAGAAGCGTAGCGGCGTGCCGCATCGGCCACCCGGCCGGGCGCGGTTCCGCCGTGAAACCGACCTCACCCGTCGAGACCGCACGCGGGGGCGTGGGTCTCGACGGGCGAGTGCGGTCTCGACGGTCCGGCGGGCAGGCCGGCTCAGGCGAGGTAGCGCGTGTAGGCCGGGACGGTGAGGAAGGCCGGGAACTCCGGCCGCAGCGCCACCTCACGGAAGAGGTCTGCGGCGTCGTCGAACCGGTCGCCGTCGCTGCGGGGCACGTCGCCCAGAACCTGCCGGATGAGGCCTTCGACGTATTCGGCCGTGATGGGTGTGCCGTCGGAGAGGGTGCGGTCCTGGTGGATCCACTGCCAGATCTGCGAGCGGCTGATCTCGGCGGTCGCGGCGTCTTCCATCAGGTTGTCGATGGCGACCGCGCCCACGCCCCGCAGCCATGCCTCGAGGTAGCGGATCGCCACCGACACGTTCGCGTGCACCCCCGCCGCCGTGATCGGCAGCCCGATGTGCACGTCGATCAGCTGCGAAGCCGTCACCACGACGTCGTCACGCTGACGATCGACCTGGTTCGGCTTGTCGCCGAGTACGGCGTCGAACTCCGCCCGCGCGACCGGGATGAGGTCGGGGTGGGCCACCCACGTGCCGTCGAACCCGTCCGCGGCCTCGCGCTTCTTGTCGGCGGCCACCTTCTCGAACGCCCGCGCGGTCACCTCGGGGTCGCGACGATTCGGGATGAAGGCGCTCATCCCGCCGATCGCGAAGGCTCCGCGCCGATGGCAGGTCTTGACCAGCAGTTCGGTGTAGGCCCGCATGAACGGCACCGTCATCGTCACCTCGCTGCGATCGGGCAGCACGAACCGGGCGCCGCGGCCTCGGTAGTTCTTGATGATCGAGAAGATGTAGTCCCACCGCCCGGCGTTCAGTCCCGCGCAGTGGTCGCGCAGGGCGTAGAGGATCTCCTCCATCTCGAATGCCGCGGGGAGCGTCTCGATGAGGACGGTGGCGCGGATCGTCCCGTGCGTAATGCCCAGCTCCCGCTCGGTGAACGTGAAGACGTCGTCCCAGAGGCGTGCCTCCTCGGCGCTCTCGAGCTTGGCCAGGTAGAAGTAGGGGCCGCGGCCGGCGTCGATGAGAGCCTGCGCGTTGTGGAACACGTAGAGCCCGTAATCGACGAGCGACCCCGATGCGGAGAGCGTCCGACCGCTGCGGTCGGTGAACTCCAGGTGCGCCTCGGGCAAGTGCCAGCCCCGCGGGCGCATCACGATCGTCGGGGTCTGCTCCGCCGTCACCCGATAGCTCTTGCCCTCAGGGCTGGTGAACGACAGCTGTCCGCGGATGGCGTCGTGGAGCGAGAGCTGGCCCTCGATGACGTTGCGCCACGTCGGCGAGGTGGCATCCTCCTGGTCGGCGAGCCACACCTTCGCGCCCGAGTTCAGCGCGTTGATCGTCATCTTGGGGTCGGTCGGGCCGGTGATCTCCACTCGGCGGTCCTCGAGGCCCGGGCCGGCCCCTGCCACTCGCCAGTGCGGGTCGTCGCGGATGTGGGCGGTGTCGTGCCGGAAGTGCGGGTCGCGCCCGTTGCCGATCTCGAACCGGTGGCGCATCCTCTCGGCGAGGCGATCGTGGCGGCGCCCGCCGAAGCGGTCATGCAGCGCGGCGACGAACGCGAGGGCCTCGGGCGTGAGGATCTCGTCGTAGCGAGGGCCCATGTCGCCGGTGACGCGGAGCGTCGGCCGGTGCGTGCGGATCGGGCCGGTGATCGGCCGCGTCGCGGGGGGCGGTGGGGCGGTGGTGAGAGTCATGATCGGGTCCTTCTGGTTCGAGAGAGCGTGGGGTCAGTGGAACTGCTGCGCCTCGGTGGATCCCACCAGGGCGAGGGTGGCGCTGTCGGGGTTGAGCGCCGTGGACACGCGGTCGAAATAGCCGGTTCCGGCTTCGCGCTGATGACGGGTGGCGGTGTACCCTGCCGCCTCGGCGGCGAACTCCGCCTCCTGCAGCTCGACGTAGGCGCTCATCGCGCGGTCGGCGTAGCCGCGGGCGAGGTCGAACATCGAGTAGTTCAGGGCGTGGAAGCCGGCGAGGGTGATGAACTGGAACTTGTAGCCGAGCTCCGCCAGCTCCTGTTGGAAGGTCGCGATCTGCCGATCGTCGAGATGGCGCTTCCAGTTGAAGCTCGGTGAGCAGTTGTAGGCCAGGAGCTTCCCCGGGAACTCCGCGTGCACGGCCGCGGCGAACTCACGGGCGAGCTCGATGTCGGGCTCACCGGTCTCGACCCACAGCAGATCCGCGTAGGGGGCGAAGGCGAGGCCCCGCGCGATCACCGAGTCCAGGCCCGGACGCACCCGGTAGAAGCCCTCGGCCGTACGCTCCCCGGTGAGGAACGGACGGTCTCGCTCGTCGACGTCGCTGGTGAGGAGGTCGGCGGCCAGGGCGTCGGTGCGGGCGATCATGACCGTCGGCACCCCCGCGACATCCGCCGCCAGCCGCGCCGCGTTGAGGGTGCGGATGTGCTGCTGGATCGGCACGAGCACCTTGCCGCCGAGGTGGCCGCACTTCTTCTCGCTGGCCAGCTGGTCTTCCCAGTGGATGCCGGCGGCGCCGGACTGGATGAGCGACTGCGCGAGCTCGTACGCGTTCAGCGGACCGCCGAAGCCCGCCTCGGCGTCGGCGACGATCGGAGCCAGCCAATCGCGGGTGGAGTCGCCCTCGGCGTGCTCGATCTGGTCCTGGCGGAGGAGCGCGTTGTTGATCCGTCGCACCACCGCCGGTACCGAGTTGGCGGGGTACAGGCTCTGGTCGGGGTAGGTCTGCCCGGCGAGGTTGCCGTCGGCGGCGACCTGCCAGCCGGAGAGGTAGATGGCCTTGAGGCCGGCGCGCACCTGCTGCACGGCCTGACCCCCGGTGTACGCGCCGAGAGCGCGGATGTACTCCTCGGTGTGGAGCAGGTTCCACAGGCTCTCGGCTCCGCGGTGGGCGAGGGTGCTCTCCTCGCGGACCGATCCGCGCAGCGTGACGACGTCGTCGGCGGTGTAGGTGCGGTGGACCCCGTCCCAGCGGGGATCGGTGTCCCAGACCTCCTGGAGCTCCGCGGCGGTCTGCGTCTGGTCGCCGGCGCGGAGCGGCGGGCGGCTGGCGGCGGTGGCGGTCATGGTGCTCTCCTTCATCGGATGTCTCGTGCCGACCGGGTCGACGCGAGAAGGTCGTGCACTCACTCTCCGTGAAGTTCGCAGACTAGACCCACCAGTTCGGGTGTGAACTTTCACGGAAGTTCTGCTCTCGTGACAGAATGACGGTCATGACGCTCGCTTCCGACCGCGAAGAAACCGTCGACCCCGACTCAGGCATCGAGGACGACGCGCTCGATCCGCTCATGATCGGCCGTCGCATCCGCGCCGTCCGCACGCAGCGCGGGATGACGCTGGAGGCCCTCGCCGAGGCCGTCGGACGAGCCCCCAGCCAGCTGTCGATGATCGAGAACGGTCGCCGCGAGGCGCGACTCTCGCTCCTCCAGGCGATTGCGCGCGCGCTCGGCACCACGCTCGACGTCCTCCTCTCCACCGATCCGCTCGATGAGCGGGCGACGCTCGAGATCGCCCTGGAGCGCGCCATGCGCGGGCAGACCTTCCAGGCTCTCAGCATCCCCCCGTTCCGCGTCGGCAAGACGATCCCGACCGAGGTGCTCTCGGCCCTCCTCTCGCTGCAGGGAGAGATCGAGCGCCTCCGCGACGAGCGCTCCGCCACGCCCGAGGAGGCGCGTCGGGCGAACGTGGCGCTCCGGCGCCTCATGCGCACGCAGGACAACTACTTCCCCGAGCTCGAGGCCGAGGCCCGGAGGGTACTCGACGCGGTGGATCACCCGGGCGGTCCGCTGACCCAGCGCGCAGCGTCCGACATCGCCGCCCACCTCGGCTTCACGCTGCACTACGTCGCCGATCTGCCGCAGACGACCCGGAGCGTCGCCGACATGAAGAACGGCCGCCTCTACCTCTCCAGTCGGGTGCCTGCGAAGGGCGACCCCCGCACTGCGGTGCTGCAGGCGCTGTCCAGTCGGATCCTCGGTCATCGAGAACCCACGAGCTACGCCGAGTTCCTCCGGCAGCGCGTGGAGACGAACTATCTCACCGGGGCGCTGCTGGTGCCCGAGGCCCACGTGGTGCCCTACCTGCTGGAGGCGAAGAAGGACCGGGCGATCTCGATCGAAGACCTGCGCGACGCCTATTCGGTGACCTACGAGACGGCCGCGCACCGGTTCACCAACCTGGCGACGGTGCACCTCGGTATCCCGGTGCACTTCCTCAAGGTGCACGAGTCGGGGACCATCACGAAGGCCTACGAGAACGACGACGTCAATTTCCCCACCGACCGGCTCGGCTCGATCGAGGGGCAGATGTGCTGCCGGCGGTGGACCTCGCGGGTGGTGTTCGACATCGCCGACAAGTTCAACCCGTACTACCAGTACACCGACACCGGCAACGGCACCTACTGGTGCACGGCGCGGGTCGAGCCCTCCAGCGAGGGCGCGCACTCGGTGTCGGTGGGGGTCCGCTTCGACGACACGAGGTGGTTCCATGGCCGCGACACGTCGAACCGCGGGGTCTCACGACACTCCGTGGAGGTGTGCTGCCGCCGCGCGCCGGCGGAGCTCGAATCGGCGTGGCGTGAGCACTCGTGGCCGAACGTCCGGACGCCCCGGACCCTGCTCGCGACCCTGCCGACCGGCTCGTTCCCGGGGGTCGACACGACCGAGGTCTACGAGTTCCTCCAGGCCCACGCTCCCGCATCCGGTTCCTGATCCGCGACTTCTGCGGGCTCGACGGCGGGCCGAAGGGATGACACGCCGGTCGGCACGCCGACGCGTCGGCGTGTCGCGACGCATCCCCGCGGTTGTGCACGGGTGCGGTCATCTGCCCGCGAGGTGGCGGCCCGCGACGACCTGCGCGAGGATCGCCCGCTCGACGACGTCCCAGTCGTGCACCACCATGGCGTAATCGAATCGCAGGGTGATGTACCCCCACATCGCTGCGTGCGCGTCGCGCATCCGATCCTTGTGCCGACTCGCCGGATCGTCGTGCCCCGCCCGCCCATCCACTTCAATGATGAGACGGTCTCCGATAAGGAGGTCGACGCGACCCACCGAGACGATGGTCACCTGCGCCCGAATGTGCAGGCCGAGGTGTCGCAATCGCCACCGCACGAGAGATTCGAGCCCACTGTCGGCTTCGCCCCGGGCGAAGTCGATCGCCTCGCCGGCTTCGATGGTGCAAGCCGTGCGGAGCCACGCGATTCCCGGACGCGAGATGCGCTTCAGGTGGATCGCGGATTCCAGCGCCACGAAGAAGGCCTCGACGCCGCAGCAAGTCAGGATCTGGCGGAGGACGCGGGGCACGGAGGGCATGCCGAAGGAGTCGGATGCCGCGCCGTCGTCCCAGTGCTCCACGCAGCGGCAGGCGTCGTGGACCAAGGTGTGGCCGTGTCCACCAAGCCAGACGTGCGGTGTGCCGCTGTCGGCGAGCACCCACAGTCCGAGATGGCGAGCGGCCGTGACGCAGGCCATCCGCCCCCCATGGGATGCCGCGGTCCGGGCATCGACGCAGGCTCCGGGTCGTGCGTAGACGCCGCGGCGGAGGCGTTCGACCTCACCGCGATCGAGGGCTCGTGCGATGTCTCGCCGGGTGAGCCCGACGCGCGCGAGTGCGCTCGCGCTGATCACGGGTTCGGGGTCGGTGCACATGTCGACATCCTGGGCGGGCGGCCTGCGACCGGCCGGGGCCGAAGCCGGATATGTGGAGGGATCGGCATCGGCTCCGCGTGTGGAGGAGAGGATGCCGTGTCGTGGTCAGCCGGTGCCCGCACACATCGGCGGGTCTGGGGGCTGACACGCCGACCAGGACGGGCCCAGCACGGCGTGTCGCCGGCCAGGCCCGCAGTTGCGCACAGGTGGGAGGGGGAGAGCAGGGGGAGGGGGTGGGAGGGTCAGGAGGATGCCGCGAAGGCGGCCCACAGCTCCGCCCGCACCGCGAACGACGACAGGTCGCGCTCGAGCACTCGCTCGGCCAGCGCCAGCCGAGTGCGCACGGTGTGGCGGTGCACCCCGAGGGCGCGTGCGCACGCCTCGTGCGAGCAGTCCTGCTCGAGCCAGGTCCGAAGCGTCGGCACCAGCGCCGTGGCGTGCGAGGCGTCGTGGGCCGCGAGCGGTGCGAGCTCGGCGTCAGCGACCGCGCGGGCCTCGCCCGAGAGCGCGGCGAGCGCGGCGATCACGCCTGACCGCGCGACGTCGGCGAAGTGGGTCACGGGCCCCCCGTCGCGCTCCGCCGCGCGGTCCCGCGCGATCCGCGCCTGCTCGACCGCGGTGGCGAAGCCGTCGTACCCGGTGGGGTCGGACACGCCGAGCCGGGCGTCGAACCGCTCGACGAGCTCGTCGAGCACGTCGGGCGCGGAGGCCGGCACGACGACCGCGAGTCCGTCGCCGCTCCGGCCGAAGAACACCGCGCCCCTGCGCTCCTCGGCGCGCAGCTCGAGGAACTCGGTGACACTGTCGATGCGCGCGGTCGCGGCATCCGTCATCGCCACCACCACCGGCGCGGCCGGCAGCGATCCCCACAGGTCGCGGGAGATCCGCCGCGCGAGGGCGGGATCGCCCGAGAGGAGCGATTGCACGAGCCCGGCGCGAAGCGTGCCACGGGCGCGGGCCAGCCCCTGCTGCTGCTCGAGGGCGAGGCCCGCCATCGCGATGACCGCGGTCACGACCCCTCGTCCCTCCTGGTCGAGGTCGCCGGCGGCGATGGCGATGACCCCGCGCAGGTGGCCGCCGCGGCCCAGCGTCTGCAGGGTGAAGGGCAGGGTGCCCAGGCGCAGCGACGACCCGGCACGGGCGCCGCGTCGCAGCACGGCGCCGATCTCGCCGTGGAGCGCCTCGGCGGTCGGCTCGTCCAGGCCCCGGGCCGGGTGCTCACGCGAGAGCTCGCCGGCGGCGTCGTAGAGTCCGACCCACGTGCCCAGCTGCTTGGCGAGCTCGGCCACCGTCGCACCGAGTCCGTCGGGGCGCAGGGCCGCCAGCGAGATGGCCCGCTGCGCCGCCAGCGCCCACGATCGCCGGGCGTAGCCGACGGCGGCGATGGCCTCGGCGTTCGCGCGGGCGACGGCGATGAAGGGCGTGCGGTAGGGCACTTCGAACAGCGGCATCCGGTGGTGACGACAGGCCTGGATGAGCGCGGGCGGGACGCCGTCGCGCACCACCTCGGTGCCGAACCCGACCCCCACCACCCCGCGCTCCGACAGACGCCTGACGTAGGCGTCGACGATGGACGGCTCGTCCTCGGCGTCGAGGAACTGCGTCCCCGTGGTCAGCAGCACGAGGCCCTCGGACAGGAACGGCGTCGGATCGAGCAGGTCGGTGCTGTGGACCCACCGCACGGGGCGCGACAGGGCGTCGTCGGGAGCGGTGTCCTCGTCTCGGAGGTGCAGGTCGGCGCGAGAGAGGAGGGAGCGAAGAGTGGGAGGCGCAGCCGCCTCGGCCGACGTCGTCATCGTGTCTCCTCGCGGGGCGGTCCGGACGCCCGCCCACTGTACGGATGGTACAACCCTCGAGCCAGAATGTACGGCGGGGCCGGTGCGCTCGCGGCATCCCGAACCCTACGCTCCCGGCATGACCGCTGCCACCCTCACCGCGCCCCCGCTCGGCGGACCGACCCTTCCGCAGGAGCGCCGACTCGTCACCGCCATCCCGGGTCCCCGGTCGCAGGAGCTGCTCGCCCGGAAGGCCGCAGCCGTCAGCGCCGGCGTCGGCCACACCGTGCCGGTCGAGGCCATCGCTGCCGGCGGTGGCGTCGTCGTCGACGCCGACGGCAACTCGTTCATCGACCTCGGGTCGGGGATCGCCGTCACCACGGTCGGCAACGCCCACCCCCGCATCGTCGAGGCCGTGCAGGCCCAGGTGGCGCAGTTCACCCACACCTGCTTCATGATCTCGCCCTACGAGTCCTACGTCGCCGTCGCCGAGGCGCTGAACCGCGTGACCCCGGGCGACCACGCCAAGAAGAGCGCGCTGTTCAACTCGGGCGCCGAGGCGGTGGAGAACGCCGTCAAGATCGCCCGCAAGTACACCGGCAAGCCGGCCGTCGTCGCCTTCGACCACGGCTACCACGGGCGCACGAACCTCACGATGGCGCTCACCGCCAAGGCCATGCCGTACAAGAGCGGGTTCGGGCCCTTCGCCTCGGAGATCTACCGGGCGCCGCTGTCGTACCCGTTCCGCGACGGACTGAGCGGACCGGATGCCGCGGCGCGGGCCATCTCGGTCATCGAGAAGCAGGTCGGGGCGGACAACCTCGCCGCCGTCATCATCGAGCCCATCCAGGGCGAGGGCGGCTTCATCGTGCCGGCCGACGGTTTCCTTCCGGCGCTGGTGGAATGGTGCCGCGCCAACGGCGTGGTCTTCATCGCCGACGAGGTGCAGACCGGCTTCGCCCGCACCGGCGCGATGTTCGCCAGCGACGTGTTCGGCATCGTGCCCGACCTCATCACCACGGCCAAGGGGATGGCGGGGGGCCTGCCCCTCGCGGCGGTCACCGGCCGTGCCGAGATCATGGACGCCTCCCACCTCGGGGGGCTCGGCGGCACCTACGGCGGCAACCCCATCGCGTGCGCGGCGGCGCTCGCCGCGATCGAGGCCTTCGAGACCGAGGGGCTCATCGAGCGGGCCCGCGAGATCGGCGGCATCCTCACCGAGCGCCTCCGCACGATCCAGGCGGCCGACCCCCGGCTCGGCGAGGTGCGCGGCCGGGGCGCGATGGTCGCGGTCGAGTTCGTCGATCCCGCCACCGGCGCCCCCGACGCCGCCCTCACCGCTGCGGTCGCGAAGGCCTGCATCGCCGAGGGCGTGATCGTCCTCACCTGCGGCACGTACGGCAACGTCATCCGGTTCCTGCCGCCGCTGGCGATCGGCGACGCGCTCCTGAACGAGGGGCTCGACGTGCTGGCGTCGGTCCTGGACGAGTCGCGCACCGACAGCGAGCCGGTGCTCGCCGGTGACGACGCGCCCACCCCGACGGCGGACTGACCCCGGAAAGACCCGGTGCAGCGGGGCCGGACGGCCTGCTCGAACCCGATGCGAAGGAGCACCATGACAGATCCCACCACCGACGTGCTCACGCGCGACGTCGTCATCGTCGGCGCGGGCGCAGCGGGCCTCACCGCCGCCAACGAGCTGCGCAAGGCCGGTCTCTCGGTCGCGGTCCTCGAGGCCCGTGACCGGGTCGGCGGGCGGCTCCACACCGACGTCATCGACGGCGCCATGCTGGAAGTGGGCGGCCAATGGGTCTCTCCCGACCAGGAGGCGCTCATCGAGACGCTCGAGGATCTCGGGCTGGAGACGTACTCCCGCTACCGCGAGGGCGACTCGGTGTACATCAATGCCGACGGCGAGCTCACCCGCTTCACCGGCGAGATCTTCCCCGTGCCCGAGGCGACCGAGAAGGTCATCGTCGAGCTGATCGAGCGACTCGACCGGATGGTCGCCGAGATCGATCCCGACCGCCCGTGGGAGCACCCCGACGCCGAGGAGCTCGATCGCATCTCGTTCGAGCGGTGGCTGGCCGACCAGACCGACGACGTCGAGGCCCGCGACAACATCGCCCTCTTCATCGCCGGGGCGATGCTGACCAAACCTCCCCACGCGTTCTCCACGCTCCAGGCGCTGCTGATGGCGGCCTCGGCAGGGAGCTTCTCGCACCTGGTGGACGCCGACTTCATCCTCGACAAGCGCGTCGTCGGCGGCCTGCAGCAGGTGCCGCTCCTGCTCGCCGAGCGCCTCGGGGCCGATGTCTTCCTCGATCAGCCGGTGCGGCGGATCGAGTGGACGGGCGGGGGAGTGACCGTGGCGTCGGATCGCATGACGGTGCGCGCCCGCTTCGTCATCCTCGCCCTGGCTCCGGTGCTCTACCCGCGCATCTCCTTCTCGCCGCCGCTGCCGCGACTGCAGCACCAGATGCACCAGCACATCTCGATGGGATTCGTCATCAAGGTCCACGCGGTCTACGACCGCCCGTTCTGGCGCGAGCAGGGCCTGTCGGCCACGGCATTCAGTCCCTACGAGCTCTGCCACGAGGCCTACGACAACACAAACCACGGCGACGAGCGCGGCACCCTCGTCGGATTCGTCTCCGACCGCCTCGCCGACGACGTCTTCTGCCTCTCGGCCGAGGAGCGCAAAGGACGCATCCTCGAGTCGCTCTCGCACTACTACGGTCCCGACGCGAAGAACCCGGTGGTGTACTACGAGAGCGACTGGGGCACCGAGGAATGGACGCGCGGCGCGTACGCCGCGAGCTTCGACCTCGGCGGGCTGGCCCGCTACGGCGCGGATCAGCGCGAACCGGTGGGCCCGATCCACTTCGCCTGCAGCGACATGGCGGGGCTCGGCTACCAGCACGTCGACGGCGCCATCCGGATGGGACGACTGGTCGCCACCCGCATCGTCGAGGAGGCCCGGGGATGACCGGTGCTCCCGGCGATAGCCCGGGGATGGGACCGATGCTCGTCGGATACACCGCGACGGATGCCGGGGACGACGCCGCGACGCTCGGTGCACGGCTCGCGGCGGCAGCCGGGACGGATCTCGAGCTCGCCGTCGTGCTGCCCTCCGACGACCGCAGCGTCATCACACCGCCCGACGCCGGCTACGACCAGTACCTCCGCCAGCAGGCCGAGACCTGGCTCGGCCGGGCCGAGGAGCGGGTACGCGAGGCTTTTCACGGGCACTCCCGCCGGGCCGGGGAAGCGCACCGCCAGGTCCGCTACGACGAGTCGTTCGCCGCCGGTCTCGTGGCCGCGGGCCACGAGACCGGCGCGTCGCACATCGTCGTGGGTGCGGGAGGCGGCGGCCTCCGCGGTCGGCACCGGCTGGGCTCGGTGGCCAGCGAACTGCTCCACTCCTCCGACCTCCCCGTCGTGCTCGCCCCGGAGGGGGCGCGACGCACCGACCCGGGGTCGGGCATCTCACGCATCACCGCCGCGGTCGGCACCCGTCCTGGCGCCGAGGCGCTGCTCGAGCACGCCGTCGCGCTCGCCGCGGCGACCGGCGCGGAACTCCGTCTGCTGTCGCTCGTCACGGTCGACCTCCCGCCGAGTGTCGACACCGGCGTCATCCGCCTGGCCGGAGCCGCACACGCCGAGGAGGTGCTCGAGGCCGCTCGCCACGCCCTCCCGCAGGGCATCGACGCCGAGGCGATCGTCGGCACCGGCGACTCGATCGAGGATGCCGTCTCGCACATCGGCTGGGAGCCTGGCGAGATCGCCCTCGTCGGATCGAGCCGGCTCGCCCAGCCCCGCCGCCTTTTCCTGGGCTCGACCGCAGCGAAGATGCTGCACGAGCTGCCCGTCCCCATGATCGTGGTGCCGCGCTCGCACGCCCGGCAGCCGCAGGAAGGAGAGCGGCGATGAGCACACCCGAAAGCTCCGCGCCCCTCGCACCCGCCACCGGCGACGACGCCGGCGGGCTGTCCCGCAAGGGACTGAGCGCCGGAGCCGTCGGGCTCGTCGGCGCCGTCGTCATCGGCATCTCGTGCATCGCGCCGGCCTACACCCTCACCGCAGCCCTCGGACCCACGGTGTCGTCGGTCGGCGTGCAGGTGCCCGCGATCATCCTGGTCGGTTTCATCCCGATGCTCCTGGTCGCCTTCGGCTACCGGGAGCTGAATCGACGGATGCCGGACTCCGGCACCTCGTTCACCTGGGCCTCCCGGGCGTTCGGGCCGTGGATCGGCTGGATGGCGGGGTGGGGCCTGGTCGCCGCGACGATCATCGTGCTGTCGAACCTCGCCGGCATCGCGGTGGATTTCCTCTTCCTGCTCATCGCCCAGATCGCGGGCACCCCCGAGATCGCCGAGCTCGCCGCCATCCCGTGGCTGAACGTCCTGGTGTGCCTGGCGTTCGTGGCCGGCGCGACGTTCGTGTCGTACCGCGACATGCAGACCACGCAGAGACTGCAGTACGTCCTCGTCGGCTTCCAGGTCGTCGTGCTGGTGCTCTTCGCGGGTGCGGCGATCATCGCGGCGATGTCGGGCAACGCCTGGGATGCCACCGCCTTCGACCTGTCGTGGTTCAACCCCTTCGCGATCGGATCCTTCAGTGCCTTCGCCGCGGGCGTGTCGCTGTCGATCTTCATCTTCTGGGGGTGGGACGTGACCCTCACGATGAACGAGGAGACGAAAGACCCCGACCGCACCCCCGGCCGCGCCGCGACGATCACGGTGGTGACCATCGTGGTGCTCTACCTCCTCCTCGCGATCGCCCTGCTGATGTACGCGGGCACCGGAGAGGGCGAGTACGGCCTGGGAAACCCCGACATCCAGGACAACGTCTTCTTCGCCCTCGCGGGCCCCATCCTGGGGCCGCTGGCCTTCCTGGTGTCGCTCGCCGTCCTCACGAGCTCGGCGGCCTCGCTGCAGTCGACGTTCGTCTCACCCGCGCGCACCCTCCTCGCGATGGGGCACTACGGCGCCCTGCCGCCCGCGTTCGCCCGGGTCAGCCCGCGGTTCTTCACGCCCGGCTACGCCACGCTCGTCTCCGCGGTGGTGGCGGCGGGGTTCTACGCGATCATGCGGTTCGTCAGCGAGAACGTGCTCTGGGACACCATCACCACCCTCGGCATGATGATCTGCTTCTACTACGGCATCACGGCCTTCGCGTGCGTGTGGTACTTCCGGAAGCAGTGGTTCGACTCGGTCCGCAACGTCTTCTTCACCCTGATCTTCCCGCTCGTGGGCGGCGTGATCCTCGCGGTGATCTTCGTGACGACCCTGGTCGATTCGATGGACCCGGACTACGGAAGCGGGTCGTCGGTCTTCGGGCTCGGCCTGGTCTTCGTGCTCGGTGTCACGATCATCCTCGTCGGGGTGGTCATCATGGTGTGGCAGGCCGTGCGGCGTCCCGCCTTCTTCCGCGGCGAGACCCTGTCCCTCGACGCACCTGCCAGCGCCCGCCGACGCTGACCTGTACGAAACGAACGGAGAATCATGACCGACTACGCCGTCATCAACCCCGCGACGGGCCAGACCCTCGCCACCTATCCGACGATCACCGACGACGAACTCGCCGCGGCGATCGACCGGGCCGACATCGCCTACCGGTCATGGCGCCACCTGCCGGTCTCAGAGCGCGCCGCGCTCATCCGCCGGGTCGCCGACCTCCACCGGGAGCGGCGTGACGAGCTGGCGGCGATCATCGTGCGGGAGATGGGCAAGCCGCTGGTCGCGGCGCTCGGCGAGGTGGACTTCGCCGCCGACATCACCGAGTACTACGCCAACGTCGCCGAGCGGGTCACCGCCGATCAGCCGCTCGAGATCGAGGGGGAGGGCACGGCCGTCATCCGTCGCACGCCGCTCGGCGTGCTCCTGGGCATCATGCCGTGGAACTTCCCGTACTACCAGGTCGCCCGCTTCGCTGCGCCGAACCTGATCCTCGGCAACACGATCCTGCTCAAGCATGCGCCGCAATGCCCGGAATCAGCCGCGGCCCTCGAGGCGATCTACCGCGACGCGGGGCTCCCGGTCGGCGCGTACACGAACATCTACGCCACCAACGACCAGGCCGCGGCCGTCATCGCCGATCCGCGCGTCCAGGGCGTGTCGGTCACCGGCTCCGAGCGTGCCGGCGCGGCCGTGGCCGAGATCGCCGGGCGTCACCTGAAGAAGGTCGCCCTCGAGCTCGGCGGGTCGGATCCGTTCATCCTGCTGTCCACGGATGACCTCGACGCGACCGTTCAGGCGGCCGTCGATGCGCGGCTGGACAACAACGGTCAGTCCTGCAACGCGGCCAAGCGGTTCATCGTCCTCGACGAGCTGTACGAGCCGTTCCTCGAGAAGTTCGCCGCGGCGATGGGCGGGGCCAAGGTGGGCGATCCGCTGGCCGAAGACACCGTGCTCGGTCCGCTCTCGTCCGAGACCGCGGCCGAGAGACTGCAGAAGCAGATCGACGACGCCGTCGCCCAGGGTGCCCGACTGGTGACGGGAGGAGCGCGCGACGGTGCGTTCTTCCCGGGCACGGTGCTCACCGACGTCACGCCCGATATGGATGTCTACGGGGAGGAGCTCTTCGGCCCAGCCGGCGTGGTCTACCGGGTGAAGGACGAGGCCGAGGCCATCCGCGTCGCCAACGACACCGGCTTCGGGCTGGGGTCGTACGTGTTCACCACCGACCCCGAGCAGGCCCAGCGCGTGGCCGACAAGATCGATGCCGGCATGGTCTACGTCAACGTGGTGCTCGCCGATTCGCCGGAGCTCCCGTTCGGCGGAGTCAAGCGCTCGGGCACCGGGCGCGAGCTGGGCCTTCTGGGCGCCGACGAGTTCGTGAACAAGAAGCTCATCCGCGTCGCCAGCTGAGTGCGTCGGGGCGGTGCGGCATCGTGCCGCCCCGCCCCGACTCGTCGTCTCAGGCCGCGAGCACCACGTCGGCCGTGGCGACGTCGAGCTGCAGCGCGCGTCCGACGTCGGCATTGGTGAGCATGCCGTCGTGCGTGCTGAGACCCGCCGTCAACGCCGGATCGGCGCGCAGCGCCTCTCGCCATCCCTGGTCGGCCAGCCGCAGCACGTACGGGGCGGTCGCATTGGTGAGCGCGCGCGTTGACGTCTCGGGGACGGCACCGGGCATGTTGGCGACGCAGTAGTACAGACTCTCGTGCACGGCGAAGGTCGGCTCGTCGTGGGTCGTGGGACGCGAGCCCTCGAAGCACCCGCCCTGGTCGATGGCGATGTCCACCAGCACCGACCCGGGCTTCATCGCCGCGACCATGTCGTCGGTGACGAGCTTGGGTGCGGCGGCCCCCGGGATCAGCACCGACCCGATGACGAGATCGGCGTCGACGAGCTGGTCGGCGATCTCGAGCGGCGAAGAGTGCCGAGTCTGGATGAGACCGCCGAACTCCGATTCCAGGGCGCGGAGACGCGGGAGCGAGATGTCGATCACCGTGACGTCGGCCCCGAAGCCCACGGCGTTGCGAGCCGCGTTCTCACCGGCCACCCCGCCGCCGATCACGACGACCTTGCCCTTACGGGTGCCGGCGATTCCGCCGAGGAGCGTACCGCGTCCCCCTGCCGGGCGCATGAGGTGGGTCGCGCCGACCTGGATCGACAGCCGTCCGGCCACCTCGCTCATGGGGGTGAGCAGGGGGAGCGAGCGATCGGGGAGCTGCACGGTCTCGTAGGCGATCGAGGTGACGCCGCTGGACAGGAGCGCGTCGGTGCACGCGCGGGACGCGGCGAGATGAAGGAACGTGAAGAGCACCTGGCCCCGTCTCATCCGGCCGTACTCGGCGGCGATGGGCTCCTTCACCTTGAGGATGAGCTCTCCCTGCCCCCAGACCTCGTCCGCCGTCGGCGCGATCCGCGCTCCCGCGGCGGCGAAGTCGGCGTCCGAGATGCGCGACCCCTCTCCGGCGCCGGCTTCGACGACGACCTCGTGACCGCGGCGACGCAGCTGGTCGACGATCGCAGGCGTCACTGCCACACGGTCTTCGTTGTTCTTTATCTCCGCTGGAATACCGACGAGCATCACAGCTCCTTTCGCCTATGGTGAATAGTGTTGAAGAAAAGTCGTCGGATCGGCAGTGCTTCAGCAGAAAGTTCGGCGAGTGATGTCATTCGACGAGGTCTCGACGAAGAAGGAGGTCCGGGATGACACTCGAGCCGAAGGATCCACAGCCCGTGCCGCTGGACGATCTCGATCGGCGGATCCTGGACGAGGTCACCGCCGACGGGCGGATCACGAACGCCGCGCTCGCCGAACGGGTGGGTGTCGCCCCGTCCACCGCGCACACCCGCCTGCGCGGCCTAGTCGATCGCGGCGTCATCTCGTCGTTCACGGCGAGCGTCGCCCAGGCCAAGCTCGGCGTGGCCCTCCAGGCGCTCGTCGGGGTGACGCTCCGGCCCGGCGCGCGCCAGGCGAGCATCACCGACTTCGCCGAACGCACCCGCTCGCTGCCCGAAGTGGTGCAGGTGTTCTTCCTCGGCGGCGCCGACGACTTCATCGTCCACGTCGCCGTGACCGACTCCTCGGCGCTGCGGCGATTCGTCGTCGAGCAGATCTCCGGTCATGATCGCGTGGCTTCGACCCGGACGAACATCATCTTCGACTACCACCGCAACGCCGTCGTCGACTCGTTCCGCTGATCCCGCGCGCCGAACTCCCTCCCCGGTCCGCCCGTCACCGCCTGAGCCCTCGCCCCGCCGGTCTGTCGCGGATTCAGGGCCCGCGGCACAATGGTGTCCATGCACGACAGCGACGACGCGGTGATCGCCCTCGATGACGACCAGTGCTGGGACAGGCTGCGACGACACGAGCTCGGGCGTCTGGTCACCCACGTCGGCGACGTGCTCGACATCTTCCCCGTGAACTACGTCGTCGACGACGCCACGATCCTCTTCCGAACCGCGCCGGGCAGCAAACTGGTCGAGCTGACGGTGAACGACGAGGTCCTCTTCGAAGTCGACGACCACACCGCAGACGACGCCTGGAGCGTCGTCGTTCGCGGACGCGCCCAGCGACTGGACACCTCCGCCGAGGTGGAGCGCGCCGACGGCCTCGGGCTCTCGCCCTGGATCCCGACGCTGAAGTACGTCTACGTCCGCGTCGTCGCACACGCCGTGTCGGGGCGTGCCTTCCCGCGCGACCCGGAACCGGAGCGGTACGGCGTCGCGGCCTCCTGAGGGATTCGCGGGGCCCGCGGGCATGACGTAGACTGGGGCATGCAGTTGAAGTCTGCATTCTTTCGCCGTGCCCGCCGGTCGGGACGACCTTCCTTCAGGCAGGGGTGGATGGGTGCAGGCATCCCGGGGTCTTCCGACCCTTAGGGCGGTAGCTCAATTGGCAGAGCAGCGGTCTCCAAAACCGCAGGTTGCAGGTTCGATTCCTGTCCGCCCTGCGCGTCAGCGTCTGCTGGCACGAGGAAACAATCAGGTGGGTGGCATGCTCCAGGACGAGCCGAAGAACGAGGTGGTCGCGCGCAGCGACGCACCCCGAGAGAAGAAGCCCAACTTCTTCGCGCGCATCGTCCTGTTCATCCGACAGGTCTTCGCCGAACTCCGCAAGGTCGTCACGCCGACGCGGCAGGAACTGGTGAAGTTCACCGCCGTGGTGCTCGGTTTCGTCCTGGTGATGATGGCGATCGTCTACGGCCTGGACGTGCTGTTCGTCTGGATCGCGCAGTACGTCTTCGGGGTTCCGGGCGCCTGAGCCGACATCGCGCCCACCGGGTCGCTCCGGTGGCGGCGCGCGACGCGTCGAGCCGGAACCCCCGGCCACGACAGAGGAAGAGAACACAAGTGTCTGAAAGATATGTCGACGACGCCGACTGGGCGCCCGCGGCGGAGCAGTCCTCCGAGGAGGACGAGGCCCAGGAGGGCAACATCCTCGAGTTCGAGGAGCGCGCGAACACCCCCGCGGAGCACAGCGCCCTCCACATCGTCGATGACGAGGACGACACCCAGGACGACATCGAAGAGCTCGACGACGTAGAGATCCAGGATCCGGAGGCAGACGCCATCGTGAACGACGCCCTGAACATCGACGAGACCGCCGAGGCCGAGGCCGCCGCCGAGGTGCTCAACGACTCCGTCGCCGAGGAGATCGCCGAGCTCGAAGCCGAGGCGGCGGACGAGGTCACCCCGTACGACGGTCCGGATGTCAACGGCGAGGACGACCGCGACGATGTCGCCGACGACGAAGAGCTCGACCCGTTCGAGGCCTTCCGCGCCGAGCTTCGGTCGCTTCCGGGCAAGTGGTACGTCATCCACTCGTACGCCGGATTCGAGCGCAAGGTGAAGGCGAACATCGAGCAGCGCAAGTCCACGCTCGAGGTCGAGGACGAGATCTATCAGGTCGAGGTCCCGATGGAAGACGTCGTCGAGATCAAGAACGGCCAGCGCAAGATGGTGACCCGCGTGCGGATCCCCGGCTACGTGCTGGTGCGCATGGACCTCAACGAGGACACCTGGTCGGTCGTGCGTCACACCCCGGGCGTCACCGGGTTCGTCGGCAACGCCCACAACCCCACCCCCCTCCGCTTCGAAGAGGCCTTCACCATGCTCAAGAGCCTGGTCGAGGTCAAGGAGGTCGCCCCCGCGAAGGGTGCCGCCAAGGGTGCCCCCGCCGCCGCGCGCAGCATCCCCGCCGAGGTCGACTTCGAGGTCGGCGAGACGATCACGATCAAGGAGGGCTCGTTCGCGGGTCTTCCCGGCACGATCAGCGAGATCAAGCCCGAGAGCGGCAAGCTCACGGTCCTCGTCTCGCTGTTCGAGCGCGAGACCCCGGTCGAACTCAGCTTCGACCAGGTCACCAAGCTGTAGAGACTTCCCGGCCGCAGGCCGGGGGAACCGCGGTCCGGAAACGCCGGACGTGCGGGAGAAGCGGATGCCGCGGCATCCGGTTCGAGGAAAGGAAAACGAACATGGCACCGAAGAAGAAGGTGACCGGCCTGATCAAGCTCCAGATCAACGCCGGCGCCGCCAACCCTGCACCGCCGATCGGGCCCGCGCTCGGTCAGCACGGTGTGAACATCATGGAGTTCTGCAAGGCGTACAACGCCGCGACCGAGTCGCAGCGCGGCAACGTCATCCCCGTCGAGATCACCGTCTACGAGGACCGCAGCTTCACCTTCATCCTGAAGACCCCGCCGGCCGCTGAGCTGATCAAGAAGGCTGCGGGCGTGCAGAAGGGTTCGCAGACGCCGCACACGGCCAAGGTGGGCAAGCTCACCAAGGACCAGGTGCGTCAGATCGCCGAGACGAAGATGCCCGACCTGAACGCGAACGACATCGAGGCCGCCTCGCTGATCATCGCCGGCACCGCCCGTTCCATGGGCATCACGGTCGAGGACTGAGGGGGAGGAAAACCATGGCAACCAAGTCCAAGGCCTACCAGGCCGCGGCCGCGAAGATCGCGGCCGACACGTTCTACTCGCCCACTGAGGCCGTCGCCCTCGCGAAGGAGACGGGCTCTGCGAAGTTCGACTCGACCGTCGAGGTCGCGCTGAAGCTCTCGGTCGACCCGCGCAAGGCGGACCAGATGGTGCGCGGCACCGTCATCCTGCCGCACGGCACCGGTAAGACCGCCCGCGTCATCGTCTTCGCCACCGGCCCGGCGGCCGAGGCCGCCATCGCGGCCGGTGCGGACGAGGTCGGCGGCGCCGAGCTCATCGAGAAGGTCGCGGGTGGCTACACCGCCTTCGACGCCGCCGTCGCCACGCCCGAGCTCATGGGCCAGGTCGGTCGCCTGGGTAAGGTGCTGGGCCCCCGCGGCCTCATGCCGAACCCCAAGACCGGCACGGTGACCCCGAACCCCGCCAAGGCGGTCGAGGACATCAAGGGTGGAAAGATCGAGTTCCGCGTCGACAAGCACGCCAACGTGCACTTCGTGGTCGGCAAGGCCTCGTTCAGCGCCGAGCAGCTGGACGAGAACCTCAAGGTCGCCCTCGAGGAGATCATCCGTCTGAAGCCCTCGAGCTCGAAGGGCCGCTACATCCAGAAGGGCGCCGTGTCGACCACGTTCGGCCCGGGCATCCCCCTGGACGTCAACTCGCTGGCCTGAGCGCCATCGCACACGGAGGGCTCCGCCGATCGGCGGGGCCTTCCGTCGTTCCCGGGTGGCGCGTTCCCGGGCGATGCCCCCGGGGCCGCGTCGGCTCATCAGGGAAGAACGAGGCTCACGCCGAGGGCGACCATGACGACGGCGATCGCCGCATCGAGGATCCGCCACGATCGAGGGCTCGACAGCCACCGCCCGAGATAGCGCGCGCCGGTCGCGAGGCCGAAGAACCAGACCACGCTGGCCGTCACCGCCCCGGCGGCGAAGAACCAGCGCGCATCGCCGTGCGTGTTCGCGACCGAGCCGAGGAGGAACACCGTGTCGAGGTAGACGTGCGGGTTCAACCAGGTCAGGGCCAGGGCGGTGAGGATGACCGGGATGAGGCGTGTGCGCGTCGCCGTCGTCCCGGCGCCGGTGCCTCGGACGCCGGTGTCAGCGCCGCCCGGCGTGCCACCGCCGCCTGCCCTGTCGTCACGCACCGCGAGCGTCTCGCCGCTCGGGCGCCAGGCGCGACGGGCTGCGAGCACCCCGTAGCCGATGAGGAACGCCGCACCCGCCCAGCGGATCGCCACCACCAGCCACGGCACGGCCTGCAACACCAGGCCGATCCCCGACACGCCGACGAGGATGAGCACCGCGTCCGACAGGGCGCACAGCGCTGCGACGACGAGGACGTGCTCTCGGCGAAGGCCCTGCCGGAGGACGAAGAGATTCTGGGCACCGATGGCGATGATGAGGGAGAAACCGAGGCCGAGACCGGCGAGGAGGGCGACGAACACCCTTGCACGCTACGGGCGTCGCCGCGATAGCACCAGTTCAGATTCCTACAGAACCATTAGCATCACTTCATATGCGCATCCCCTTCGATCTCGCCGAAACGCTCGCCGCCGTGGTGGACGAAGGGACGCTGGACGCCGCGGCCCGTCGGCTCCGGGTCACGCCCAGCGCTGTCAGCCAGCGGATCAAGAGTCTCGAGTCACTCCTCGGCCAGGTCCTCCTCGTTCGCTCGCGGCCGGTGCGTGCGACCGCGGCCGGGACCGCGGTCGTCCGTCTCGCCCGCCAGCTGGCGCTCCTTGAGCACGACGCGGTCGCGGGCCTCGTGGGCGACCCTGAGGCCGGCACACGGGCGACGGTGCCGCTCGCAGTCAACGCCGATTCGCTGACCACCTGGTTCCTCGCGCCGCTCGCGAGGCTCGCCGCGCGGCATCCGGTCGTCTTCGACCTCCACCGCGATGATCAGGACTTCACCGCCGGTCTTCTGGAATCCGGCACGGTGATGGGGGCGGTCAGCTCTCGCGAAGAACCGGTGGCCGGGTGCCGCGCCACGCCCCTCGGTCTCATGCGGTACGAGGCCGTGGCGACGCCGGCGTTCTTCGAGCGCTGGTTCGCGGGCGGAGTGACCCCGGACGCGCTGTCGGTCGCACCGGTGCTCGATTTCGACCGCCGGGATGATCTCCAGAGGCGGTGGTGCGAAGTGCGCGGGGTGATGGCGGCCGCGGGGCCGCCGCGTCACTACATCCCGTCCTCTCACGACTTCGCTGCGGCGACCCGCCTGGGTCTGGGATGGGCGCTGCTTCCCACCGCGCAGTCGGCGCCGGGAATCGCGGCCGGAGAACTCGTCCCGCTCGGGGGGCCGCCCCTGGACGTGCCGCTCACCTGGCAGCAGTGGAACCTCCGGTCGCCTCTCCTCGACGCCGTCGCCGACGAGATCGTCGCCGAGGGACGGCGGGTCCTCGTCGCGTCCGGCGGCCCGGTCAGTCGTCGCTGACGCGCAGCACGATCTTCCCGCGGGTGTGGCCCTTCTCCAGTTCGGTGTGGGCAGCGGCGGCGTCGGCGAGGTCGAACACCCGATCGATGTAGACCTGCACCGCACCGGAGTCCAGAAGGCGGGCGATCGTTGCCAGGGCGCCGCCGTCGGGGATCACCTTGTACGAGGTCGCCCGCACACCCGCTTCGTCGGCGGCCTGGGCGTAGTCGGGCCACGAACCGGTGGGCACCAGGACGTAGAGCCCGCCGGGTCGGAGCACCTGCAGCGATCGGCTCGCTGTGCGGTCGTGCGCGTTGCCGACGAGGTCGATGACGACGTCCATGCCGCCGACGACCTCCTCGAAGCGCGTCGAGGTGTAATCCACGACCACCGCGGCGCCGAGCTCGCGCAACCAGGCGGCGTTTCGCCCGGATGCGGTGACGGTGACGTGGGCGCCGAAGTACGCAGCGAACTGCACGGCGAGGTGTCCCACCCCACCGCTGCCGGCGTGGATGAGCATGCGCTGCCCCTCGTGGGCATGCGCCGTCTCCACGACAAGACCCCAGGCCGTGAGCGCTGCCAGGGGAACGCCGGCCGCCTCGACGTGCGACAGCGAGGCCGGCTTGCGGGTCACCGACTGGGAAGGGACCACGACGTACTCCGCGTAGGTGCCGCCGGTTCGCGGAAACGGGGCCATGCCGAACACGTCCGTTCCCGGCGTCAGCGGATGCGCTTCGAAGGGGGAGGAGACGACCACCCCGCTGAAGTCGAAGCCCGGGACGATGGGTGCGTCGCCGAGGGCGGCCGAGACACCCTTGCCTGCGCGTGTCTTCGCGTCGATCGGATTGACGCCTGCCGCGACCACGCGCACGAGCAGTTCGCTGAGCACCGGACGGGGGGTCGGGGCCTCGCCCCACTGCAGCACCTCGGGACCGCCGGCGCCGGTGAGCGTCACGGCGCGCATCGTCTCCGGCGGAGTGTCCGGCGGGGTCGCGGGAGCCTGCGGGGGAGAGGGGGATCGCAGCGGCCGGAATCGCATCGGTCGCTCCTTTCTCGCGCCACCCCTCGTCGGGGACGGAGGCACATGGGTCGGTGAGACTCAGTGAACCCGGCGATTGTCTCGCCCGTGTTACGCCGGTGCTAAAGAACGGCGTCACCGGGTCTCGGCTCAGCGCACCTCGAACTGACGGACGAGGGAGGCGGGGGACAGGGCGTGCTCGACGGCCAGCATGCTCGCGCCGAGGACCGCCGCGCGCTCGGCGGTGACGGACTGCGCGATGGTCAGATGCTCGGTCGCCAGGGGCATTGACCGCGTGTAAACGACCTCGCGGACGCCGGCGAGCAGGTGTTCGCCGACCCGCGCCATCGATCCGCCGATGGCGATGACGGAGGGATTGATCAGGCTCACGCACGTGGTGAGCACCTCGCCGATGTCGCGGCCCGCCTGACGGACGGTCTGCACCGCCTCGACGTTGCCCTTCTTCACCAGCGCCACGACGTCGCTGCCGTCGCGGGCGTCGATCCCCTGCGAGCGCAGGGTGCGGGCCATCGCCGGCCCCGAGGCCAGTGCCTCCAGGCAGCCCCGATTGCCGCAGTGGCAGGCGATGTCCGCGCCGCCCGGCACGCGGACATGGCCGATGTCGCCCGCGACGCCCTGTGCGCCGCGCTGGAGCGCACCGCCCGAGACGAGGCCGGCGCCGATGCCGGTGGCCACCTTGACGAAGATGAGGTGGTCGACGCTCGGCCACGCCGCCGAGCGCTCGCCGAGGGCCATGATGTTCACGTCGTTGTCGACCAGCACCGGCGTCTCGAGGTGCCGACCGATCCAGGCGGGGATGTCGAAGCCATCCCACCCGGGCATGATCGGCGGATTGGCGGGCCTGCCGCTGTCGTGCTCGACCGGGCCGGGAACGCCCATGCCGATCGCGGCGAGCTCGCCGCGATCGCGTCCCGCCTCCTGCAGGAGGAGCTCCGCGGCCTCGACGACCCAGGAGAGCACCGGTTCGGGCCCGAGCGAGATGGCGATCTCTTCGCTGCTTTCGGCGAGGGTGTTCCCGGTGAGATCCGTCAGCGCCACGCGGGCGTGCGAGGCCCCGAGGTCGGCGGCGAGGACGACACGTGCCTTCGGATTCAGAGCGAACTGCGAGGGCGGGCGGCCGCCCGTGGACAGGGCGTCTCCGACCGGGGTCACCAGGCCGAGGCGTACGAGCGCGTCTACCCGCGCCGCAACGGTCGATCGGGCCAGACCCGTCGTCTTCGCGAGGTCCGCGCGGGTGCGGGGGACGCCGTCGCGCAGGAGCTGGAACACCTCGCCGACACCGGTCGAGACGGAAGAGTCGCGGGTCTCTCTGGGCACGTTCCCAGTGTCGCGCATCCCGGCGCGCACGGCGGTCACGTCGCGCGGCCGGAGGGGCGGGCGAACCGCTGCTGGAGAAGGACGGCCACGACGATGATGACGCCCTTGACCACCGCCTGGACGGAGGAGTTGAGGTTGTTCTGGACGAACACGTTGGTGAGCGTGGCGAAGATGAGTACACCGAAGACGGTGCCGGTGATGGTTCCTCGACCACCGATGAGGAGCGTCCCGCCCACGACCACTGCGGCGATTGCGTCCAGCTCGAGCAGTGTGCCGTGCGTGGACGTTCCCGCTGTCGTTCGGCCGAGGTACATCAGGGCTCCGATGCCGGCGGTGAAGCCCGAGATGACGTACAGCCACACCGTGTGGCGGCGGACATTGATACCTGCGAGGCGGGCAGCCTCCCGGTTGCCGCCGATGGCGATCGTCCGCCTTCCGAAGGTGGTGCGGTTCAGAAGCACCCAACCCAGTCCGGCCACGACGGCGAAGATCCAGATGAGCATGTCGACGCCGAGGATGTCGGTGTTCATGAAGGTGACGAAACCGCGCTCCTCGACGACGAGCGTGCGACGCTCGGCGAGGATCTCGGCGAGGCCGCGCGCGGCGACGAGCATCGCGAGCGTCGCCATGAACGCCGCGACCTTGCCGTAGGCGATGACGATCCCGTTTATCAGTCCCGCACCCGCTCCTACCGCGAGCGCCATGATGATCATGACGACCCAGTGCAGTTGGTCTGCGAGGTCCTGGATCGCCGCGAGCGTCGCAACGACCGACGCGAGCCCCACAACCGACCCGACGGACAGGTCGATTCCGCCCGAGATGATGACGAAGGTCATGCCGATACTGACCACCCCGATGATCGAGGCCTGGCGGAGGATCGTCAGCATGTTGTCGAGACTGGTGAAGGTGTCGGGGGCTGTGACGGCCCCGACGACGACCAGGAGGAGGAGCGCCAGGACGAGCCCGAGGTTGCGTCCGACCGAACCCGACAGGAGTCGTCGCCATGCGGGCGGCGGAGTCTCGGTCGCACCGGTCGCCGGTGCCGGGGACGGACCGCCGGCGCCCGGCCGGTCGGTCACGGTTCGCTGCTCGCTCACGCGGCTTGTCCTTTCATGACGAGATCGAGCACGCCGTGCTCGTCGATCTCGGAGGCGGGAAGGGTGGTCAGGACGCGCCCGTCGGCCACGACCAGCACGGTGTCGGCGAGCCCCAGGACCTCTTCGATCTCGCTGGAGACGATGACGATCGCGTTGCCGGCCGCGGCGAGCCGCCGGATGAGTCCGTAGATCTCCGATCGCGCCCCGACGTCGACACCGCGGGTCGGCTCGTCCAGGAGCAGCACCCGCGTTCCGTGCACCAGCCACCGGGCGAGGAGGATCTTCTGCTGGTTGCCGCCGGAGAGGGTTGCGGCCGGACGATCCGGATCAGCCGGTCGCAGTTCGAGCGCGGCGATCTGCTCCTTTGCGACGGACTTCTCCCGACGGAAGTCGAGGAACCCGGCGCGCGCGAAGCGACGCATGCTCGAGAGCGTCACGTTCATCGCGATCGACTCATCCAGCACGAGCCCCTGGCTCTTCCGCTCCTCGGGGGAGAGGCCCACCCCGGCGGACACCGCGGCTGTGACCGACCCTCGACGAAGCGTCGTCTCGCCGACGCGCACCGTTCCCGCGGCGGGGCGGCGTGCGCCGTATATCGTCTCAAGGATCTCCGAACGGCCCGAGCCGACCAGCCCGGCGAGCCCGACGATCTCGCCGGCGCGGACATCGAAGGAGACGTCCTCGAACACACCGGCGAGCGCGAGGTCGCGCACCTGCAGCATGACGGGTGCATCGGAGGCGATCGGTGCCGCCGGCGGGAAGACATTCTCGACATCGCGTCCGGTCATCAACCGGATCAGCTCCGCGGTGGGGGTCTCGGCAACGGAGAGCCCGGTGGCCATCGTGCGTCCGTCCTTGAGGACCGTCAGCCGATCGCCGATCTGCCGGATCTCCTCCAGCCGGTGGGTGATGTAGACCACGGCGATGCCGGCAGCGGTGAGCTCGCGGACGACACCGAAGAGGTTCCGCACCTCTTCGGTGTCGAGGACGGCCGAGGGCTCATCCATGATGATGAGCTTGATGTCGTGCGACAGCGCGCGGGCCATCGAGACGATCTGCTTGTTGGCGGCGCTCAATTCGCCGACCTCGGTATGCGGTGACAGCCGGGAGTGGCCGAGGCGGGCGAGCAGCTCGCGCGTCTTCTCGGCGGCCGTCGACCGCCGGGTGAAACCGCCGCGCGCGATCTCGTGCCCCAGGAAGATGTTCTCGGCGATCGTCAGGCCGTCCACCACGTCGAGTTCCTGGTACATCGTGGCGATGCCCAGTTCGATCGCTGCCTCGGGCGTGGAGATCTCGACCTCTTCGCCGCGCCAGACGATCGTGCCGTCATCAGGGCGGTGCACACCGGCGAGGGTCTTGATGAGGGTGGATTTCCCCGCGCCGTTCTGCCCGAGGATGCAGTGCACCTCGCCGGCCGTGACCTGGAGGTCTACGCCGCGAAGGGCCCGAACCCCGGAAAAGCTCTTGGTCACCCCACGTACGTCGAGTAACGCCGAGCCATGGTCGTCTTTGATCACGGGGCGAACCTAACACGGCCAGAAAGTTAGCGATATCCCCACTTTTGCCGGACTCGCGAACAAAAGATGGACAAACGTCGTCGCACTGACGTACAGTCCCACCGTCAGCGCGGACTCCTCGGAATGCTCGGGGTGCGGGGATCCGCCGGCATCTCTGCATCACATTTCAAGGAGGAAAAGAATGCGCACACTCGCGAGGGGGCGGGGGCGGTTCGTGATCGCCGGAACCGCGATCCTGGCGTCCATCGGACTGCTGGCCGGATGTACCGGCACGGGAGCCGAGGAAGAGGACGTCGTCGACCAGGGAACCAGCGTGGAGGAGAACGCCGAGAGCGGCGACACCGTCGTCATCGGATTCTCGGGACCGGCAGCCGACCACGGCTGGCTCGGTGCCATCAACTCCGGCGCTCAGGCGGCCGCCGAGAGCTTCGACGACGTCGAGCTCCGCGTGGCGGAGGGGACGAACGACGCCAACGCGCAGATCGCCGCCGTCGAAACGTTCATCAACGACGGCGTGGACGCCATCGTGCTGTTGCCGACCGACGGCGCGGCGCTCACCGAGGTCGCGATCGAGGCCATGCAGGCCGGCATCCCCGTCATCAACGTGGACCGGGAGTTCTCCAGCCCGTTCGCCGCGCGCACCACGATCCTCGGCGACAATTACGGCATGGGCGTCAGCGCGGGCACCTACATCTGCGAGCAGGTCGGAGACAACCCCGACGCGGTCGTGGCCGAGATCGCGGGCATCGACTCGCTGCCGCTCACGCAGGACCGTTCGCAGGGCTTCGAAGACGCCCTTTCCGACTGCGGTCTGGAGGTCTCGGCGCGGGTCGCCGCGGACTTCACCGTCGCCGGCGGAGAGGCCGCAGCCTCGCAGCTCCTGGCTGCGAACCCGCAGATCGACGCCATCTGGAACCACGACGACGACCAGGGCATCGGCGTCCTCGCCGCCATCGAGTCGTCGGGCCGCGACGAGTTCATCATGATGGGCGGCGCCGGCTCGCGGAACGCCATGGAAGCCATCCAGGCGGATGACTCGGTCCTCAAGGCCACGGTGATCTACCCGTCCACCCAGGCGGCCGACGGCATCGCCCTGGCTCGCCTGATCGCTCAGCAGAAGACCGTGGGCGACCTCGTCACGCCGAGCGTGCCGAACCGCGTCGTCCTGGACGCACCGGTGGTCACGAAGGACAACGTCGAGGAGTTCATCGACCTGTCGTTCGAGTCCTGACCGAACCACCACGGGGCGCCCGAGACCGCTCGGGCGCCCCACTCAACGGAAGGAGAGCCGCGTGGGAGCACCGCTTCGCGTCGCCATGATCGGGCACGGCTTCATGGGAGCCGCGCATTCACAGGGATGGCGGGTGGCTCCGCGGTTCTTCGATCTCCCGCTCGATCCGGCGATGCAGGTCGTCGTCGGGCGCGACCCCGGGCGCACGGCTGAGGCGGCGGCGACGTGGGGATGGCTCGAAGCCGCGACCGACTGGCGCGAGGTGATCCGCCGCGACGACATCGACCTGATCGACATCGTCACCCCCGGCGACACCCACGCCGAGATCGCGATCGCCGCGCTCCGCGCCGGGAAGCACGTGCTCTGTGAGAAGCCGCTCGCCAACACGGTCGCCGAGGCCGAGGCCATGGCGGCCGCCGCGGAGGACGCGGCGCGCGCGGGGGTGCGGTCGATGGTCGGCTTCACCTACCGGCGGGTGCCGGCGACGACCTTCGCGCGCCGGCTCGTGGCCGAGGGGCGTATCGGTGAGGTCCGTCAGGTGCGCGCGGAATACCTGCAGGACTGGCTCGCCGACGAAAACGCGCCCCTCACCTGGCGCCTGAACAAAGACATCGCCGGCTCGGGGTCGCTCGGCGACATCGGGGCGCACGCGGTGGATCTCACCGAGTTCATCACCGGGCAGACCGTGGATCGCGTCTCGGGCATCCTCGAGACGCTCGTCGCCGAGCGGCCGGTCATGGCCGAGGGCGTCGGACTGTCGGGGACCGCGGGCGCCGAGCGTGGCGCCGTCACCGTCGACGACCTGGCGCTGTTCACCGGCCGGCTCTCCGGCGGTGCGCTGGCGTCGTTCGAGGCCACGCGATTCCGCACCGGACGCAAGAACGCGCTGCGCATCGAGATCTCGGGGTCGCGCGGTGCGCTCGCCTTCGACCTCGAGCGCATGAACGAGCTGGAGTTCTACGACGCCACGCTCCCCGAATCCGAGCAGGGCTTCCGGCGGATCTTCGTCACCGAGCCCTCGCACCCCTACGCCGATCGCTGGTGGCCCACCGGGCACATGCTCGGGTACGAGCACGGTTTCAGTCACCAGGTGGTCGACCTCGTCACCGCGATCGCCGAGCGCACCGACCCGGCACCGTCCTTCGCGGACGGACTCCACGTCCAGCGGGTGCTCGACGCCGTCGAGCGGTCGTCCGCAGCCGACGGCGCCTGGCAGACGACGCGCTGAACATCCCCACCCCCGGGGGCGCGCGTCTCCCGGATCATCCAGAGAGGACGACAGCATGGCACGACCGATCACTCTTTTCACCGGCCAGTGGGCGGATCTTCCGTTCGAGGAGGTGGCGCGTCTGGCGGGCGAGTGGGGGTACGACGGTCTGGAGATCGCGTGCTGGGGCGATCATCTGGATGTGGCGCGGTGGGATGACGCGGAGTACGTGCAGTCGCGGAAGGACATCCTGGAGCGCAACGGGTTGAAGGTGTGGGCGATCTCGAATCACCTCACCGGTCAGGCAGTGTGCGATGACCCGATCGACCAGCGGCACCGTGACATCCTGTCCGACCGTGTCTGGGGCGACGGTGACCCCGAGGGGGTGCGTCACCGGGCCGCGGAGGACCTCAAGGACACTGCGCGGATGGCGGCAGCGCTCGGCGTCACCACCGTGAACGGCTTCAGCGGATCATCCATCTGGAAGTACGTGGCGATGTTCCCGCCTGCATCGGAGGCGATGGTCGACGCCGGGTACACCGACTTCGCCGACCGGTGGCATCCGATCCTCGACGTCTTCGAGGAGGTCGGGGTCCGCTTCGCCCTGGAGGTGCACCCGTCCGAGATCGCCTACGACTACTGGACGGCCAAGCGGACGCTCGAGGCCATCGGACATCGGAAGAGCTTCGGATTCAACTTCGACCCGTCGCACTTCGTGTGGCAGCAGCTGGACAGCGTCGCGTTCGTGCTCGACTTCGCCGACCACATCTTCCACGTGCACTGCAAGGAGTCGGTGACCAACCTGGACGGCCGCAACGGCGTGCACGGGTCGCACCTCTCGTGGGACAACCCGCGGCGGGGCTGGACGTTCGTCTCCACCGGGCACGGCGCCGTGCCGTGGGAGCCGATCTTCCGCGCCCTGAATGCGATCGGCTACGACGGGCCGACGAGCGTGGAGTGGGAGGACGCCGGCATGGACCGTCTCGTCGGCGCTCCCGAGGCCCTGGAGTTCGTGCGGAGACTCGCCCGGATCACTCCGCCCCACCAGCTCTTCGACGCCGCCTTCAGCTCGAAGTAGCGCGCTCCGGAGCCCGCGCAAGGGGGGGGAGCGCGGGCTCCCGTCCCCGGCGCCGTCCCTCGGGCCGGATGCTGCTCAGGGTCGCTCGCGCGCCGTGAGTGCGTGCAGCAGGCGGGTGAGGGTCTGGATGTCGTCGATCGACCACTCCTCGAGGGCGTGCAGGAGGGTGCTCTCCTGCGGCGCCCGGGCCTCGGCCAGCCGCTCCAGTCCGAACGGCGTGGGAAAGAGGATGCTGGAGCGGCGATCGGTGGGGTCGGGTTCGCGTCCGATGAGCCCCAGCTCCTCAAGCTCGCGCACGGTGCGACTGATCTGGCCCTTGTCGGCGACGAGCATCTCGGAGACCTCCGACTGCGTCACGCGTTCGCGGCGGACGATGGTGGTGAACACCTTGTAGGCGGCGGGGAGCATCCCGGGGCTCACCCGCTCGGCGTTCTCGCTGACGATCCGTCGCACCTGATGGATCAGGCCGCCGAATTCCGCCTCGAGCGCCCGCACGGCCTCCGTGCGGGCGTCGGGGTCGGGTGCGGCGCTCATCGCCTTCGAGACTAACGTCGTCCTCACCGCCGGCGCGCGGCCCGGAGGGCAGGGGTCCGACCGGTGGCGGGAAGGGCGTCCATCCCCGTGCTGGTGGACACGGTGGCGAGGTCGGCTTCGCCGGCGTGGATGCGCTCGGTCGTCGTCATCCGATTCAGTGGTGTGTTCGGGAGGAACACGATCGCGATCAGACTGAGGATCGCCACCGGCACGGCGATGAGGAACGAGTGCGCGATCGCCTGGGCGTAGACATCCTCGAAGATCACCCGGAGCGCTTCGGGGAGGACGGCGACCTGCGGGATCGTGCCCGACTGCAGCTCCTGCGCGAGAGTCGCGCCCTGGGCACCGAGGTCCGACAGCGCCGTGGCGATGTCGCCCTGACGTTCGCCGGTGAGGGTGGTCGCCTGGCTGGCGAGGGCCGCGCCCATGACCGAGACCCCGATCGTGCCGCCGAGGCTGCGGAAGAAGGTGACACCCGAGCTCGCCACTCCCATCTCCCGCGGATCGGCGGTGTTCTGCACGACCAGCACGAGATTCTGCATGGTCATGCCGACACCTGCGCCGAGGAAGAACATGTACACCGACACCAGGACGAACGGGGTGTCGTAGTGGATCGTCGAGAGCAGGGCGGTGCCGGCGGTGAGCAGCACGCCGCCGACGATCAGGTAGGGCTTCCAGTGGCCGTAGCGCGAGATGAGCGCACCGATGACGACGGAGGCGAGGAGGAGCCCTGCGATCATCGGGATCGTCATGACACCGGCTTCCGTGGGCGTGGCGCCGCGGGCCATCTGCATGTACTGGCTGAGGAAGACCGTCGTGCCGAACATCGAGATCCCTGTGGCGATGGAGGCGACGACGGCGAGCGAGAACGTGGCGCTGCGGAAGAGGCGGAGGGGGATCAGCGGCTCGGGAGTGCGCAGCTCGACGACGATGAACAGCAGGGTCGCCAGAGCCGACCCGCCCACCATGAGGGCCGTCGGCAGGCTCCACCAGTCGAACGAGGTGCCGGCGTTCGTCACCCACACCAGCAGCAGCGACACCGCGGCGCTCAGCAGGACGATCCCCACGTAGTCGATCCGCACCGCGCGACGCGGCCGCTCGGGCAGGTGCAGCGTGCGCTGCTGGATGACGAGGGCGGCGACGGCCACCGGGAGGGCGACGAAGAAGTTCCACCGCCAGCCGAACGCGTCGGTGATGACGCCGCCGAGAAGCGGTCCGCCGATCGTGGCCACCGCCATCACGGCACCGAACAGTCCCATGTAGCGGCCGCGCTCGCGCGGGCTGATGATGTCGGCCATGATCACCTGGCTGAGGGCCGCCAGCCCGCCGGCCCCGACGCCCTGCAGCGCGCGGAAGGCGATGAGGGTCTCGGGGTTCTGCGAGAAGCCGGCCGCTGCTGTGGCGAGGACGAAGATCACGATCGCGATCTGGATCAGGAGCTTGCGGTTGAACAGATCGGCGAGCTTCCCCCAGATCGGGGTCGAGATCGCGGTGGTCAGCAGGGTTGCGGTCACCACCCACGTGTAGGCGGCCTGATCGCCGTCGAGGTCGTGCACGATCACCGGCAACGAGGTCGAGACCACCGTGGAGGCGAGCATCGACACGAACATGCCGAGGAGGAGCCCGACGAGGGCTTTCACCACCCCTGGGCGGTGCGCGGGCGGGGCGTCTGCAGTCGTGGCCATCTGTTCTCCCGAAAGTTGAGCTGAATCAACGATACGCCGAATGTTGACACACGTCAACGAACGGGGCGTGCTGTCTGCGGCCGCGAGCGGGAAGATGGGGGAGTGATCAGTGTCGAGGTGCTCCCCGACGCCGCGACCGAGGCGCTCGCCCTGGCGGCATGGCGACGTCTGGTCGACGCCGGTCTGCCGAGCGCCGGCAGGCACACCGGTGAGAGCAACCGGCCGCACATCACCGTGGCCGTCCGCGAGTCACCCCGCCTCGACGGGCTCGCTGCTCTCGCCGATCGCCTCCCTCTCCCGCTTCGGCTGGGGGGCGTGCTGCTGTTCCCGCGCTCAGGCCAGGCGGTCGTCAGCTGGCAGGTGGTCCTCACGGCCCCCCTGGCGGAGTTCCATCGCCGTGTCACCGGCGCCGTCGGCCCGGCGGAGGAGCGCTACACCCACACCGAGCCCGACGGCTGGAGTCCGCACCTCACGATGGCTCGCCGGGTGCCGCTGGCCGATCTCGGCGCGGCCGTGGCGGCGATCGACCTCGCTCCTCACGCCGGCGAGGTCACGGGCCTGCGCATCTGGGATGCGACCACCCGCACGGTCACGACGCTGCGCTGATCGGCACGGTCAGTCGGCGAGGGCGAGCGCGCGATAGGGCTGCGCGGGAGGGCCGGCGGGCCGGGTCATCCGCTCTGATCGCGACAGCTGGGTGCGCCGGTAGAGCTCGTCGATGAGGGATGTCGCCAGGCGCACCAGGCGACCGATCTCGACCTCGTCGCGATCGACCCAGGCGCACCGGGGTTCGTCGCCCACCGGGACGAAGCCGTCGTGCTCCTCCCAGACGACGAGCGTGCGCTCTGCCCCCAGGACGTGCTGCTGCCACCACACCTGCCGGAGGTAGGTGCGGGGGATGCTCCGCCACGCCTTCTTCGTCGTCTTGATCTCGGCGAGGACGACGCGGCCGGAGGGGTCGACGGCGATGCCGTCGGGGGTGGCGAGATGACGCTTCTCGACCTCGGCGTGGAAGAGGGCGCTCGAGGGACGGATCCCATGGGTGGCGGCGACCCAGGCGGCGATCTCGGGCTCGCGGACGCGCCCGTGAGCGGTGTACGCATTGCCGGAGAAGTTCGAACCCATGAGTTTGGCGTCGGCGGCGCGGGGGATGACGCGCTCGGAGGTGAGTGCTGCGACATCGGTCGCCGTGATCCCGCGGGAGCGGGCGCGCACCCATGCGACCCGGTCGCGGGAATCCGCGACGATGCGGGCGGCGAGTTCGGGGGTCACGGGTTCGAGGGTAACCCGGGGCGGCGACGCGTCCGGCGTGTCTCGCTCGGCGCGTCGCCCTCCCGCCTTCGCCCGCATCCCGGTCCGCGAGGGTAGGAGGAGGGCGGTGGGGAGGGCGGATTTGGTGGGGGAGGGTGGGCGGCGTAGACTGAGCGGAGCCGAAGACCGCTGGTCATCGAGGTGCGCGAGCACCGAGACCGAAGCACTGCATCGCAGGGGCCCGCGCAGGTGACACGATCGAAACCCTTTCCAGGATGACGCTCCGTGCGCTTGCGCCGGAGCGTTTTGTTTTGCCGTGACGACCGGATGTCGAGGCCGACGCACCGCTACCGTGGTGCGTCTCACAGATACAAGGAGTGGCCATGGCGCAGAAGGAAGCATCGGTCGCCGAGCTCACGAAGCAATTCGAGGACTCGACTGCCGTCTTGCTCACCGAGTACCGCGGCCTGACGGTTGCCGAGCTCAAGGAGCTTCGCAACACCATCCGTCAGGATGCGGAATACGCCGTGGTGAAGAACACGCTGACCAAGATCGCCGCGGGCAACGCGGGGGTCACGGGGCTGGACGAGGGACTGAAGGGTCCGTCGGCCATCGCGTTCGTGCACGGTGACCCGGTCGCCGTCGCGAAGGGTCTGCGTGCCTTCGCCAAGGCACACCCCCTCCTGGTGGTCAAGGGCGGATTCTTCGACGGAAACCCCCTCACCGCGGAGGAGGTCAACAAGCTCGCCGATCTCGAGAGCCGTGAAGTCCTGCTGGCGAAGCTCGCCGGTGCGATGAAGGCCTCGCTGACCAAGGCGGCCTACGTCTTCAACGCTCTGCCGTCGAAGGCCGTTCGCACGGTCGACGCGCTGCGTGAGAAGCAGGAGTCCGCGGCCTGACACGGGCCCGGCAGATAAACCACCCAACAAGGAGATACATCATGGCAAAGCTCAGCACTGAGGAGCTGCTCGACGCGTTCAAGGAGCTCACGCTCATCGAGCTGTCCGAGTTCGTCAAGGCCTTCGAGGAGACCTTCGACGTCACCGCCGCCGCCCCCGTCGCGGTCGCCGCTGCCGGCGCCCCCGCCGGTGGTGCCCCCGCCGAAGAGGAAGAGGTCAAGGACTCCTTCGACGTCATCCTCGAGTCGGTCGGCGACAAGAAGATCCAGGTCATCAAGGTCGTCCGCGAGCTCACCTCGCTCGGCCTGGGCGAGGCGAAGGCCGTCGTCGACGGTGCTCCCAAGCCCGTCCTCGAGGGCGCCAACAAGGAGGCCGCCGACAAGGCCAAGGCCGCTCTCGAAGAGGCCGGCGCCACCGTCACCCTGAAGTGAGTCGAGACGTGTCAATGCGCGCATAGCGCGCGTTGACACGTCTGCGACTCAGGTTGAGTAGCCGCCGAAGGCGGCGTATCGAAACCTCTCGTGGCGCAGACCGCCACCACGAACGGCCCGGGTTACACCTCGTAACCCGGGCCGTTCGCTGTTCCCCTGACCTCGACCCGTCGAAAAGTGCGGCTGGACGCCCCCGCGCGCCGCGTTTCCTCACGGATCGCGAGGGGGAGACCCCTACAGCCGCCCCAGCGACGCGTCCGCGACCGCCGCCGACCGCCGGGGATTGACCGGTCCGGTGGAGTTGCGCACGACCAAACGCGCCTGGGCCCGGATGACGGTGGGCGGCCGCTCGGGATCGGCGAGGTGGTCCAGCAGCGTCCGCACGGCCGCCGCGCCCTGTTCGCGCGGAGCCTGCCGAAGGGTGGTGAGGGCGAACATCTCGGCGTACTCGTGGTCGTCGATGCCCACCACGCTGAGGTCGTTCGGCACCTGGATGCCGAGCCGGCGCGCGGCGATGATGGCGCCGATGGCGACCTCGTCGCAGACCCCGACGATGGCGGTCGGCCGATCCCGCGACCCCAGCACGTCGACCGCGGCGGCGTAGCCGGACGGCAGGCTCAGGCTCGACACGACGTGCTGGGCGAGGTCGCCCATTCCGGCATCCGCCATCGCTCCCCGGTACCCCTCCCGGCGCGCGCGCTCCACATCGGAGCCGGCCACCTTCGGCCCGTCGGGCGCACCTCCGCCGAGGAACAGGATGCGGCGGTGGCCGAGTGCGATGAGATGGTCGGTCGCCCGCCGAGCGGCGTGATCGTCGTCGAGGGCGATCACGCTCAGGCCCTCCGCGCCGCCGACGATGCTGACGACGGGTGTGCCGATCCGTCGCAGCCGCGCGAGCTCGGCGTCCTCGGGCTCGAGTCCGACGGCGATCAGTCCGTCGAACTGCTTGCGCGAGAGGAACTCCTCGAAGATGCGACGACGTCCCGGCGTGCCCGGCTGCGCGTCGTAGAGGGTGAGGTTCAGGCCCTCCTCCAGAAGGCTGTCCTGGATGCCCTCGAGCACCTCGGCGAAGAACCAGCGGTTCACGCAGGGCATCACGACCCCGACGTTGCGGGTGCGCCCGGTGACCAGGCTCACGGCGCTCGTCGATGCGACGTATCCGAGCTCGGCGGCCGCGCGCTGCACGCGTTCGCGCGTCGCGGCAGAGACGTACCCCGCTCCCGTCAGGGCGCGGCTCGCCGTCGATTTCGACACTCCGGCGAGGCGTGCGACGTCGGCGATCCCCATCATCGGACGAACCCTCCTTCGGGCTCACGCGGCGGTGTGGTGACACCGGAATCTGGAACCGTTTCCAGGTCATCATGCAACGGCGATCCCCCGCGCGCCACCAGTGTCCGCATCGGTTATCGAGTCGTGATCAATTCGCGTTGTGAAGCTAAGGCCGCATCCCGTACGGTGATCCTGGAATCGGTTCCCGACCCGACGCCTGCGGGTCGCAGGACGGTGGGAACTGCTCGATGAGGAGGCAAAATGAGATTTGGAAAAGCGGGTCGCGTCGTCACAGCCGTCGCGGCCCTCGGTGTTTCCGCCCTGGCGCTGTCGGCGTGTACCGGCGACATCGCGGCCAACGAGGACGTCGACTGCACGGAGTACGAGGAGTACGGCACCTTCGACGGTGCCGAGGTGACCATCGGCGGCACCATCCTCGACCTCGAGGCGGACCGCCTGGTGGAGTCCTGGAGCGACTTCGCCCAGTGCACGGGCATCAACATCGAATACCAGGGCTCGAGCGAGTTCGAGGCGCAGATCGCCGTTCTCGCCGAGGGCGGCAACGCGCCCGACATCGGCATCGTCCCGCAGCCGGGTCTGCTCGCGCGTCTGGCCGAGGGCGGATGGCTGATCCCGGCGTCGGCCGAGGTCGAGGCCAACGTCGACGAGTGGTGGTCCGAGGACTGGAAGCAGTACGGCACCTACGACGGCACCTTCTACGCGGCCCCCCTGATGGCCAGCATCAAGGGCTACGTCTGGTACTCGCCGACGCAGTTCGAGGAGAACGGCTGGGAGATCCCCCAGACCCTCGACGAGCTCACGGCACTGACCGAGGAGATCGCCGCCTCGGGTGAGAAGCCCTGGTGCGTCGGCCTCGAGTCCGGCGACGCCACCGGGTGGCCGGCCACCGACTGGATCGAGGACTGGGTGCTGCGCCTGCACGGCCCCGAGGTCTACGACCAGTGGGTGACCCACGAGATCCCGTTCAACGACCCGCGCATCGTCGAGGCCTTCGACGCCGTGGGCGAGTACATCAAGAACGATGACTACGTCAACGGCGGCATCGGCGATGTGTCGACCCTCGTCACCGAGGCCTTCCAGACCGCGGGTCTGCCCATCCTCGACGGCGAGTGCTCGCTGCACCACCAGGCCTCGTTCTACGAGACCTTCTGGAACGCAGAGGGCGGCGACGATGTCGTCGTGGCCTCCGACGGCGACGTCTTCGGCTTCCTCACCCCGCCGGCCACGGCCGGTGACCCGCTGTCGGTGACCGGTGGTGGCGAGTTCCCCGTCGCCTTCCGTGACGCCGAAGAGGTCGAGACGGTGCGCGCGTTCCTCTCCAGCGACACCTGGGCGAACAACCGCGTCAGCCTCGGCGGCGTGATCAGCGCCAACACCGGTGTGGACCCCGAGAACGCGTCGAGCGAGCTGCTGGTGCAGTCGATCGAGATCCTGCAGGATCCTGAGACCACGTTCCGCTTCGACGGTTCGGACCTCATGCCCGGCGCGGTCGGCGCCGACTCCTTCTGGCGCGGCGTGGTGGCGTGGGTCACCGGGCAGAGCACCCAGGAGACGGTCGACGCGATCGAGTCCAGCTGGCCCTCCAGCTGATCGGATGATCCGGGTCGGGGGTGGGGCGCAGGTCGCCCCGCCCCCGACCACTCCGAGGGCTGGATGACGCCCACCGCGTCATCCGCACTTCAACGACGAAGAAAGGATCGTGATCGATGACCACCGCCGATCTTCTGGGGAAGATCCTCCAGGTCGTGATGGGGCTGGCCGTATTCGCCGCCATCGTGGGCCTGCTGGTCTTCTTCATCGACCGGGCTCCGAAGAAGGGCCGCGACTACTGGCAGCTCGTCGGCTTCCTCGCCCCCGCCATCATCCTTCTGGCCATCGGCCTGATCTGGCCGGCGATCCGCACCACGGGGCTGGCCTTCCTCGACAACAGCGGCAATTTCAGCTGGGACAACTTCATCTGGATGTTCACCCAGCCCGCCGCCATCCGGACGCTCATCAACACCGTCATCTGGGTGCTGTTCGTCCCGACGCTCGCCACCGCCCTGGGCCTGGCCTACGCGGTGTTCATCGACAAGTCCCGCGGTGAGCGCTATTACAAGGCGCTGGTGTTCATGCCGATGGCCATCTCGTTCGTCGGCGCCGGCATCATCTGGCGCTTCGTCTACGAGTACCGCGCCGGTGAGCGCGAGCAGATCGGCCTGCTCAACGCGATCGTGACGGGTCTCGGCGGCGAACCGGTGCAGTGGCTCCAGACCGATCCGCTGAACACCTTCCTGCTCATCGTGGTGATGATCTGGATCCAGACCGGTTTCGCCATGGTCGTGCTCAGCGCAGCGATCAAGGGAATTCCGACCGAGCAGATCGAAGCGGCGCAGCTGGACGGCACGAACGCCTGGCAGCGGTTCATGAACGTCACCGTCCCGGGGATCCGGGGATCGCTCGTCGTGGTTCTCACGACCATCTCGATCGCGACGCTGAAAGTGTTCGACATCGTGCGGACGATGACCGCCGGTAACTTCAACACCTCGGTCGTCGCCAACGAAATGTACACCCAGGCGTTCCGGGCCAGCGAAGTCGGACGAGGGTCGGCGCTCGCCGTCATCCTCTTCCTGCTCGTGCTGCCCATCGTCATCTACAACGTCAACATACTTCGCAAGCAGAGGGAGATCCGATGAGCAGCGTCGCCCCCGTCGATCTTCCCACCGGTGAGGGAAGGGACGATTCGAGTTTCGAAGAGGCAGCCCGCGACACCAAGTCGGGCCGGATCAAGCGGCGCCTGACCTCGCCGTGGGCGACGGCCGCGGCGATCGCGATCGCGATCGTCTGGACGATCCCCACCTTCGGTCTGTTCATCTCCTCCTTCCGGCCTGCCGAGCTGATCCAGACCACCGGCTGGTGGACGATCTTCCAGAACCCCGGCTTCACGCTCGACAACTACCGGGACGTTCTCTTCTCGCCGTCGCAGTCGGCACCGCAGCTGGGGGCGTACTTCGTCAACTCGCTCGCCATCGCCATCCCCGCGACGGTGTTCCCCCTGGTGATCGCCTGCATGGCGGCCTACGCCTTCGCCTGGATCAAGTTCCGCGGTGCGAACGTGCTGTTCATCCTGGTGTTCGCGCTGCAGATCGTGCCGCTGCAGATGGCCCTCGTGCCGCTGCTGCAGTTCTTCTCCTCGTGGCTCCGGCCGCTGCAGGTGGGATTGCACAACGTCATCCCGATCATCCCGGAGCAGAACTACCTGCCGGTGTGGATCGCGCACACGATCTTCGCCCTTCCGCTGGCGATCTTCCTGCTGCACAACTTCATCCACGAGATCCCCGGCGACGTCATCGAGGCGGCGCGCGTGGACGGCGCGTCGCACAGCCAGATCTTCTTCCGGATCGTGCTGCCGCTGGCGATCCCCGCCATCGCGTCCTTCGCGATCTTCCAGTTCCTGTGGGTGTGGAACGACCTGCTGGTCGCCCTCATCTTCTCCGGCGGCACGCAGGACGTCGCGCCGTTGACCCAGCGACTCGCGGAGCTGGTCGGTTCGCGAGGGCAGGACTGGCAACGTCTGACGGCGGGCGCGTTCGTCTCGCTGGTGGTGCCACTGATCGTGTTCTTCTCGTTGCAGAGATTCTTCGTCAGAGGACTCTTGGCGGGGTCGACGAAGGGGTAGACCGAGGTACCGGAGGGTGTTGGCGCGGCGTCCGATGGCGTGCGTCGCGTCAACCAGTCCGGACCTGTGCGGCCGGACGACGGGTCGTCCCCTGGTGCGCAGCGGTGTGAGCGCTACTGTCTGAGCATGGCCGAGCACGAGATCGACGCCCCCGACACCGATGGCGCGACCGACCTGACGATCGAGATCGATCCGGATGCGGGGCTGCGCGCGGCCGATGTCGCCGAGCGTGTCGCCGACGGCCGCACAAACGCCTTCACGGCCGACACCAGCCGAAGCGTCTGGAACATCGTCCGGGCCAATGTCTTCACGCTGTTCAACGGCATCGTCTTCGGATGCTTCTTCGTCCTGTTCGTGCTCGGCAGGTGGCAGGACGCGCTGTTCGGATTCGCCGCGTTCGCGAACTCGATCATCGGATGCGTGCAGGAGTTCCGGGCCAAGGCGGCGCTGGACAAGCTGGCGCTGCTGAACGCTCCGCGGGCCCGCATCCGCCGAGACGGCGCGGAAGGTGAGATCGCGCCGGGCGAGGTGGTGCTCGACGACATCCTGGTCCTCCGCGCCGGCGATCAGGTTCCCGCCGACGGCGTGGTGCGCCGGGCGCGGGGCCTGCAGCTGGACGAATCGATGCTCACCGGCGAGGCCGACCCGGTCGACAAGCGCGAGGGCGCCGAGGTGCTCTCGGGCTCCGTCGTGGTCGCCGGCGAAGGCGAGGCCCAGGTGACCCGCGTCGGCGCCGACTCGTACGCCAACAGGTTCGCCGGCGAGGCCAAGCGCTTCTCGCTCGTCGCGTCGGAGCTGCGGACCTCCATCAACCGCGTGCTGCGGTGGATGAGCTGGCTCATCGGACCCCTCGGGCTCCTGGTGCTCAACGCCCAGATGATGGTCGCCGGCGGCTGGGCCGAGGCCTGGGAATCGGGCGGGTGGGTGCAGGCCATCGTCAACACGATCGCCGCCCTGACCGCCATGATCCCGCTCGGCCTGGTGCTGATGACCTCGATCGCGTTCGCGGTGGGGGCCGCTCGTCTCGCGAGCCGCCAGGTGCTCGTCAACGAGCTGCCCGCGGTGGAGGGTCTGGCGCGCGTCGATGTGATCTGCCTGGACAAGACCGGCACCCTGACCGTCGGCGACATCGCCTTCGATGCCCTCCACGGTCTCGACGAGGCGGCGACCGCGTCGATCGACGTCGCCGCCGTGCTCGCCTGGTACGGTGCGGCCCCCGACGCCAATGCCACCGCGCGGTGCCTGCGGGAGCCCTTCCCGGTGGAGCAGCCCAGCGTTCCCGCCGCCACCATCCCGTTCTCGTCCGCACGCAAGTGGAGCGCCGTGTCGTTCGCGCACGGCCCGGCGGGGACGTGGATCCTCGGCGCGCCCGAGATGGTCTTCGGCGACCAGGCGACCGACACCGCCACACCGCTGGGGGAGAGGGTCGTCTCGCTCGCGGCCACCGGACGCCGCACTCTGGTCCTCGCGCACTCCTCCGCCGCGCTGACGGAGGAGGATGTCGCCGCGGAGCGCCTTCCCGCGGGGGTCGCGCCGGCGGCGGTACTGACCTTCCGCGAGACGGTGCGCCCCGACGCCGCGCAGACGCTGGCGTACTTCGCCCGTCAGGGCGTCGGGGTGCGCATCATCTCGGGCGACAATCCCCGAACCGTCGCGGCGATCGCCCGCGACCTGGGCGTGGAGGCGCCGGAGGGGTACGACGCCCGGCGGCTTCCCGACGACGACGCCGCCCTCGCGGAGGTGCTCGAGGAGCACACCGTCTTCGGGCGCGTCACGCCCGAGCAGAAGAAGCGGATGGTCGTGGCCCTGCAGAGCCGTGGACACACCGTGGCGATGACCGGTGACGGAGTGAACGACGCCCTCGCGATCAAGACCGCCGACATCGGCATCGCGATGAACTCGGGCTCGGCGGCGACGAAGGCCGTCGCGAGGCTGGTGCTCCTCGACGGCAAGTTCTCCCACCTCCCCGACGTCGTCGCCGAGGGGCGTCAGGTCATCGCCAACATCGAGCGGGTCTCGATGCTCTTCCTCACCAAGACCGCGTACGCGACCGGCCTCGCGCTGCTGTTCGGCCTGCTGGTGCTGGAGTTCCCGTTCCTGCCGCGCCAGCTCTCGATCACCGACGGGCTGACCATCGGCATCCCGGCGTTCTTCCTGGCGCTGCTGCCGAACACCCAGCGCTACATCCCCGGGTTCCTCCGACGCTCCCTGAGCTTCGCGATCCCGGCGGGTCTCATCATCGCGATCTCGCTGACGGCCTATTCCCTGGCGGCGGCGTCACGGGGGGTCGAGGAGGCGCAGCTGCGCACCGGCTCGACGATCATCCTCGCCGTCGTCGGCATCTGGGTGCTGACCGTCCTGTCGCGGCCGGTCACCCGTGTGAAGGTGCTCGTGATCGGTGCGATGTTCATCGCGCTGCTCGCGATCTTCACACTGCCGATCGCGACCGACTTCTTCCAGCTGGTCGATCCGGGCCGCGACGCCGCGTGGCTCCTCACCGGCGTCATCATCGTCACGATCGGAGCGATCGAGATCGTCCGCTTCGCCCACCGGCGGGTCGTGGCGCGCGATCTCGCCCGTGCGTCGGGTCAGGCGGCGGTCCCGGCACCGACCGGCCGCGCGGACCGCGCCGTGAAGTAGCGCGAGGCGGGCGGCACCCAGACGAGGACGACGGCGACCACCTGCACGAGCACCTGCACGGTCGCCGGCACATCCCAGTCGTCGGTCGAGAAGATGGTGACCAGCTGCAGCACGACGAGCAGAGAGACGTAGCCGGTCAGCAGCGCGCGCGCGAGGCGGCTGCCGCGGGCGAGCGCCGAGGCCAGGGCGACCATGAGCAGACCGAACAGCACGATGCCCGCGCCCAGGAGAGACACGATCAGCACGTCGTCGGCGGGCACGTCGTACCTGCTCAGGAGCACGAGGATGCCGAGGGCGACATCGGCGAAGGCAACGATGTAGACCACCACCACCACGATGGTCAGCACGACGCCGCGGCGAACCGTGTCACTCGGGGGCGCGCTCACGCGTTCACCCTACTGGCGAACCCTGCCACGGGGCATCATCCGGTGCAGCCGAGGCGCTCCTGCATGCTGGTCATGCGGTCGATCTCGGCCTCCTGGGTCTCGATGATCGATTGCGCGACGGCGAGCACCCGCGGCTCGGAGCCGAGCTCGATCACCGCTTCCGACATCGGGATCGCCCCCTGGTGGTGGCGGATCATGAGGCCGAGGAAGTCGCAGTCGGCCGCGGTGCCGGTCGCCGCGCGCAGCGCGTCGAGTTCTGCGGCGGATGCCATGCCCATCTCCGCCTCGAGCTCCGCGGCCGTCGGGGCCTCGGCGTCGGAGCCCCCGTGCCCACCGTGGGCGTGGTCGGTTCCCCCCATCCAGCCCATCAGCGGGCCGCCCGACTGCGGCAGGCCCCAGCTGACGAGCCAGCCGTACATCTCACCGCGCTGGCCGGACTGCCCGGTGGCGATGTCGTAGGCGAGCGTGCGCACCTCGTCGTCCTCGGTCTTGCGATAGATCTCCATGGCCATCTCGATGGCCTGGGCGTGATGCACCTGCATGTCCCGCGCGAAGCCCGCTTCGGCCGACGTCGTCGCCGGCGCGGCGACGGCGCTGGCGGCGCCGAACATCGAGAAGCGTCCGATCGCGAACGCGAGAGCCCCGATGCCGAGCGCGACGAGGGCGATCAGCGCCCAGCGGGGGAGCCCGCGGCCCGCGGTGGTGGGGTCGGTCATCGGCTCCCGATCACTGGCGTCCCGGACCGTCGATGGCGCCGCTGCAGGCGGCGTTCGGCTCGGGCGCGTTCTGGCTGCGCCAGTACTCCTCGAAGAACTCCGTGATGCGCTCGTCGGAGGCCGAGTCCACCTTCAGCTGGGCGTTCCAGGCGCTGACGGCGATGGGGGTGTCCATCCCCTCGTAGGGCGAGAGGATCGCGTAGCTGGAGGGCAGGTAGCTCTCGAGGGTGTCGATGTCTTCGGCGGTCACCTGTGCGGGATCGTAGGTCACCCACACCGCGCCGTGCTCCATCGAGTGCACGGCGTTCTCGTTGGTCTGCGGCTCGGTGTAGACCCCGCAGTTGAGCCAGACGGCGTTGTGCGGACCACCGGCCGGCGGTGTCTGCTCGTAGTCGACGACGCCGTCGACGTGGTCGGTCTGCAGTTCGAAGGTCTCGACGCCCTCGATCTCAGCGCCCGTGCTGTCGAGCGCGCCGTAGGTCGGGGGAGGAGCGGGGGCGAAGACGATGGATGCCACGATGGCGGCGATGACGGCGATTGCGGCCGTCGAGCCTACCGCCCACCAGACGATCTTGCCCCGGCGACGCTTGGCGAGCTGGCGCTGGTACTCCGCGAGCTTCTCCTGCTTCTTCTGCTCGCGCTGCTGCTTGACGGTCTGGGTGATCTCGGCCTGGGTGGCCGGATTTCCGCTGGCGCGCTTGCCGGACGGACGGGAGGACGAAGGCGGGGTCATGGTGTGGGCTCTCGGGTCTGGCGCGGCGAGCGCGTCGAGGCAGGAGGACGGCTCCATCCTATGCGGGCGAATGGGCGCGAGCCCTGGGAGCCGGCTCGTAAAGGGCCGCGCATCCGCTAGACTTCAGGGGTCTTCGAATCGATTCGACGCGCGTCCGGCCTCGACGCCTCGACGTGCTCCGCCGGTCGCCGCCCCGCCTGACGGCACCACGCCACGCCACGAAACCGAGAGTGACTGTGCTCGATACCGCTTCCCAGCCGACCATTCCGGCCTCCCCCGCCCCGCACGGTCGCGCCGGCACCGGCGCGATCCGCACCCTCGGGGCCAATCCCGCCACGGCTCCGGTCATGCTGCACCCTGGCGACGCGATCCCCGCCCGCAAGCGACTGCTCTACATCATCCTGCTCGGAGCGCTCACCGCACTCGGTCCTTTCACGATCGACCTCTACCTGCCGGCCTTCCCGGTGCTCGAGGACGACTTCCAGACGACCGCCGCGGCGATCCAGCTGACCCTGACCGGCACGATGATCGGCTTCGGCGTCGGCCAGCTGATCGTCGGGCCCCTCAGCGACAAGGTCGGTCGCCGGGTGCCGCTCATCGCCGTCACCGCGCTCCACGTGGTCGCGAGCGTCGCCGCGGCGCTGGCTCCCACGCTCGTGCTCCTGAGCGTCTCGCGGGTGTTCATGGGCATCGGCGCGGCGGCCGGTGGGGTGGTCGCGATGGCGATCGTCCGCGACCTGTTCGGGGGCAAGCGCCTGGTGGTCATGCTGAGCCGGCTCGCCCTGGTCACCGGTGTCGCACCGGTCGTCGCGCCGCTCATCGGCGCGGGGCTGCTGGCCGTCATGCCGTGGCGCGGCCTGTTCATCGTGCTCGGGGTCTACGGCGCGGTGCTGCTGGTGTGCGCGATCCTGCTCGTTCCCGAGACACTGCCGCCGGCTCGGCGCGGCGGCAAGGGCGGCGCGACGATCCTGCAGCGGTATAAGAGCGTGCTCAGCGACCGTGTGTTCCTCGGTGTGCTCGTCATCGGAGGCATGACCTTCAGCGGCCTGTTCTCCTACCTGTCGGCGTCCTCGTTCCTCTTCCAGGAGGGGTACGGCTTCGACGCGCAGCAGTACGGACTCCTCTTCGCCGTCAACTCCCTCGGGCTCGTGATCGGCGTCCAGACCGCCTCCCGACTCGCGGCACGCTTCGGGCCGCAGTGGGTGCTGGCGGGCTCGACGGCGACGCTCGTGGTGGCATCGAGCACGATCATCCTGCTCGACCAGCTCGGCCTCGGACTCTGGGGCACGGTCGTGCCGCTGTTCTTCTTCATGACCGCCTGCGGGTTCACCTTCCCCTGCATCCAGGTGCTCGCACTCGACCGTCACGGCAAAGCCGCCGGCACCGCGGCATCCCTCCTCGGCGCCGTCAACTTCGGCGTCGCCGGCCTCATCTCCCCGGTGGTCGGGTGGATCTCGCAGGACACCGGGATCACCGGCACCTCGATGGCCATCGTCATGGTCGGTTGCGCGGTCGTCGCCGTCCTGGCGCTCTGGCTGATCGTCCGGCCCCGGTCCGTGGCACAGCTGACGCCCTGAGGGCAAGCCCCGCGGCCCGGCGTGACCGGCCCCGGCAGAATGGGCCGATGGACACCGCGACGTCGCCCGTGCCGGATCGACGCGCCTGGCTGGTGCCCCTCGTCGCGGGCCTCGTCCTCGTCGCCCTCGCCGTCGGGCTGGGAGCATGGATCTTCGCCCGCGGCAACGATCCGTTCGACGTCGACGCGGAGTGGAACATCCTCCTCGCCGGCTGGTCGTCGCCGATCGTCACGGGCTTCTCGCAGTTCATGAACGTCGTCGGAGCCGGATGGTTCTCGATCGCCGTCGTCCCGCTCGTCGGGGCGCTCCTGCTGATCCTGTTCCGAAGGCCCTGGGGGGCGCTGTTCCTCGTCGTGTCGCTGGCCGCCTCGGCCGCGAGCGTGCAGGTGATGAAGCAGACCTTCGGGCGGGCGCGACCGGAGGACATCGTCGTCATCAGCGACTACGGATCGTTCCCCTCGGGGCACGCCGGCAACGCGGCGACGGTCGCAGCGATTGCGATCGTGCTGTTCCCGCGCCTGTGGGTGGGGATCGTCGGCGCGGTGTGGGTGCTGCTCATGGCGTTCAGTCGCACCTACCTGCACGCTCATTGGCTCAGCGACACCCTCGGCGGCGCGCTCATCGGGTCGGGCGTCACGCTGCTGCTGGCGGCCGCCTTCGCCGTCCCGCTCGCGAAGGAGAGGCAGCGGCGGACGGATGCCGCGGCGAGGCCCGCCTCGCTAGGGTGAACCCATGACCGAGACGGAGTCGTCCGATCCGGATGCGGTGGCCGCCGCCGAGCTCGCGCGGCTGCGCGCCGAGGCCGAGGCCGCCGAGGCGGAGCTGAAGGCGGCACGGGCGCGCGCCGCGCTCGCCGCCGCCGAGGAGGCGGCCGCCCGCGCCGGCCGCAGCGCGCCCGCACCGGAGTCGCCGCCCGCCCCCGCCGCCGCACCAGAGTCGGCGCCCGCCCCCGCCGCCGCACCAGAGTCGGCGCCCGCTCCCGCCGCACCGGCGCCGCCCGCCGCGCCTGCGGTCGCGTCCCCACCCGTCGCCCCCGCGGTCCCCGCGGGGCCACTCAGCGCGGACGATGTCGCCGCCGTCGTCCGCGGCTACACCTTCGAGGGGCCGGGTCTGCACCTGGGCGCCCTGGTGAACGGCGAGGCGGTCCCGGCGGCGCAGGTGCGCATCCCATTCGGCATGCTGAACCGCCACGGCCTCGTCGCCGGTGCGACCGGCACCGGCAAGACGCGCACCCTGCAGCTGCTGGCTGAGCAGATCGCCGAGGGCGGGGTGCCGGTCTTCGCCGCCGACATCAAGGGCGATCTCTCGGGCGTGGCCACTCCGGGCGAGCCCAGCGAGAAGCTGCTCGCCCGCACGCGCGGCATCGGGCAGGACTGGGAGCCCGCGGCATCCGCCACCGAGTACTTCTCCCTCGGAGGGATCGGCACCGGAGTGCCCATCCGTGCGACGGTGTCGGCCTTCGGGCCGCTTCTGCTGAGCAAGGTGCTGGGGCTGAATCAGACCCAGGAATCCAGTCTCGGTCTGGTCTTCCACTACGCCGACGCCAACGGTCTCGCGCTGGTCGACCTCTCCGACCTCCGGGCGGTGCTGACGTATCTCACGAGCGCCGAGGGCAAGGCGGAGCTGAAGCAGCTCGGCGGACTCTCGGCGTCGACGGCGGGGGTGATTCTCCGCGAGCTCATCACGTTCGCCGACGGCGGCGCCGATGTCTTCTTCGGCGAGCCCGAGTTCGACGTCCGCGACATCCTGCGCACCGCTCCCGATGGGCGGGGCATCGTCAACCTGCTCGAGATCCCGGGCGTCGCCGACAAGCCCGAGCTCTTCTCGACCTTCCTGATGTACCTCCTGGCGGAGCTGTTCGAGATCCTGCCCGAGGTCGGCGACCTCGACAGGCCCAAGCTGGTGTTCTTCTTCGACGAGGCGCATCTGCTCTTCCGCGACGCCTCGAAGGATTTCGTCGCTGCCATCGTGCAGACCGTGCGCCTCATCCGGTCCAAGGGCGTCGGGGTGTTCTTCGTCACCCAGACGCCCAAGGACGTTCCCTCCGACGTGCTCGCGCAACTCGGCTCCCGTGTGCAGCACGCGCTCCGGGCGTTCACCCCCGAGGATGCCGCGGCGCTGCGGGCGACGGTCCGCACGTACCCCACCTCGGGGTACGACCTCGAGCGCGTCCTCCAGGAACTGGGGACGGGCGAGGCGATCGTGACGGTGATGAGCGAGAAGGGCGCGCCGACGCCGGTCGCGTGGACGAGGCTGCGAGCGCCGGTGGGGTCGATGAGCTCGTCCGCGGCGGAACGGGTCGAGGCGACGGTGGCCGGGTCGCCGCTCCTTACCGCCTATGCCGAGGCCGTCGACCGCGAATCGGCGCGGGAGATCCTCACGGCGCGGATGAACGCCGCCGCCGAGGCCGCGGCAGCTGTCGATGCCGCCGCGGAGCAGGCCAGGGTCGACGCCGAGCTGGCGAAGCAGCGCGCCGCCGTCGACAGGGCGCAGGCGGATGCCGAGAAGAAGGCGCAGAAGGAGTACGAACGCCTGCTGAAGCAGAGCGCGGGATCGCGCTCCACCCGCACCGCCCGGCGTGCCGACCCGTCGCCGATCGACCGGGTGCTGGGCTCGAAGACGACGCAGAGCATCCTCCGCGAAGTGATCCGCGGCGTCTTCGGCACCGCGCGCCGCTGAGTGGGAACCCCCGGTCCCGCTCGCGGGGGCGAGGGTAGCCTGTGGAGATGGCGACGAAGCCCCCCACCTCCGACATCGATGAGAACGACCTGACCGTCGGCGACCGCAAGAAGGTCGCCGTCGGTGTGCCGGCAGTGCTCCACGCCCTCCAGATGTCCTACGAGCAAATGGGGGCTGTCCGCAGTGCGCAGACTCTGCTGCGGGTGAACCAGAAGGACGGCTTCGACTGCCCGGGGTGCGCGTGGCCCGAGGAGGACAAGCGACACGTCGCGGAGTTCTGCGAGAACGGCGCCAAGGCCGTCGCCGAGGAGGCGACCCTGCGTCGCGTCGGACCGGACTTCTTCGCGCGACACAGCGTGGCCGAGCTGCGGGAGCGCGACGATTACTGGCTCGGCCAGCAGGGCCGGCTCACCCACCCCGTGATCCTCGACGAGGGTGCGACCCACTACCGGGAGGTGTCGTGGGATGACGCGCTCCGCCTCGTCGCCGACGAGCTCCGGGCGCTCGACGATCCCGACGAGGCGGTGTTCTACACCTCCGGGCGCACATCGAACGAGGCGGCCTTCCTCTACCAGCTCCTCGTCCGGGGGCTCGGGACGAACAACCTCCCCGACTGCTCGAACATGTGCCACGAGTCCTCCGGGTCGGCGCTGACCCAGACGCTCGGGATCGGCAAGGGCACGGTCTCGATCACCGATATCCACGAAGCGGACCTGCTGATCGTGGCAGGGCAGAACCCCGGAACGAACCACCCTCGGATGCTCAGCGCGCTGGAGAAGGCCAAGGCGCGGGGAGCGACCATCATCGCGGTCAATCCGCTCCCCGAGGCCGGCCTCATCCGGTTCGAGAACCCGCAGACGCCCAAGGGCATGATCCTCGGCGGCACGCGGATCGCCGACCAGTTCGTGCAGATCCGCCTCGGCGGCGACCAGGCGCTGTTCCAGGCGATCGGCAAGCACCTCCTCGAGGTCGAGGACCGGGACGGCGGGGTGCTCGACCACGCGTTCATCGACTCCTGCACCTCGGGCTTCGAGGAGTACCGGGCAGCGATCGCCGCCGTGCCGTGGGAGGAGCTGGTGGTGGCGACCGGGATCGCCGAGGACCGCCTCCGCCACGTGGCGGAGACCGTTCGCACCTCGACGGCGACGATCGTCTGCTGGGCGATGGGCCTCACGCAGCACAAGCACTCCGTGCCGACGCTGCGGGACGTGGTCAACGTCCTTCTCCTGCAGGGGAACATCGGGCGCCCGGGCGCGGGGGTCTGCCCCGTCCGCGGACATTCCAATGTGCAGGGTGACCGCACGATGGGCATCTACGAGAAGCCCTCGACGGCGTTCCTCGACGCGCTCGACGACGAGTTCGGCTTCGCCGCGCCACGTGAGTACGGCTACGACACCGTCGAGGCCATCCGCGCCATGCGCGACGGGCGTGTCCGGGTCTTCTTCGCCATGGGCGGCAATTTCGCGCGCGCGACTCCGGACACGGCGGTCACCGAGGCGGCGCTGTCGACCACCGATCTGACCGTGCAGGTCTCCACCAAGCTGAACCGCTCGCACCTGGTGACCGGGCGGCGCGCGATCATCCTTCCCACCCTCGGTCGCACGGACCGCGACCGACGCGGCGGGGGAGAGCAGCGGGTGACCGTGGAGGACTCGATGAGCGCCGTCCACGCGTCACGCGGTCGGCTCGCACCGCCCAGCGACGACTTGCTCAGCGAGGTCGCGATCATCGCGCGGCTCTGCCGGCTGCTCTTCGACGACCGCGACGGCGAGGACGTCGATCCGCGTCCGACCGCGCCGCCGCTTCGCGCCCAGCCCGCGGCGGAGGAGGTCGACCGCCGGCAGGTCGAGCGCGACACCGTGGAGGCGGAGGGCGCCGACCCCGTCGGAGTGGACCGTGCGCGCAACGTCCCGCAGGCGGACTGGACGGCGCTGGAGAACGACTACTCCCTCATCCGCGCGCACATCGCCCGCGTCGTGCCCGGCTTCGAAGACTTCGAAGAGCGGATCGCGAAGGGACGCACCTTCATCCTGCCCAACGGACCCCGCGACGCCCGGACCTTCGCCACCGCGACGGGCCGAGCGATGTTCACCGCGAACCGGCTGGAGTACCCCGAGATCCCCGCCGGCAGGCTGCTGCTGCAGACCCTGCGGTCGCACGATCAGTACAACACCACGATCTACGGCAAGGACGATCGCTATCGCGGCATCCACGGGGGCCGGCGCGTCGTGCTCGTCAACGAGCACGACCTCGGCGCCCAGGGGCTGAGCGACGGGGATCTGGTCGACCTCGTGTCGGAGTGGACGCAGACCACCGGCGCCGTCGAGGAGCGCCGCGCGGAGCGCTTCCGGGTCGTGGCCTACCCCACCCCCCGCGGCAACGCCGCCGCCTACTACCCCGAGACGAATGTGCTCGTGCCGTTGGACTCGGTCGCCGACGTCAGCGGCACCCCCACGTCGAAGTCGGTCGTGGTCCGGCTCGAACCGTCCGCCGCCGCTCCCGCCTAGGCTGAGGGCGTGCACACCGCCGCCGTCATCACTGTGTCCGACCGCTCCGCCGCCGGCACCCGTGCCGACGAGAGCGGACCGATCGCGGTCGCCGCGCTCCGCGAGGCGGGGTTCGACTGCGCCGAGGCGGTCGTCGTGGCAGACGGCGCCGACAGCGTCGAACGCGCGCTCACTGCCCAGGTGATCGCCGGGGTGAAGCTCGTGATCACCACGGGCGGTACCGGCGTGGGCCCGCGCGACGCCACGCCAGAGGGGACCGGTCGGGTCCTCACCCGTGAGATTCCCGGGCTCGCCGAGGAACTGCGTCGCCGCGGCGCCGTCGAGAAGCCCGCCAGCATGCTCACGCGGGGTCTGGCCGGAGTCGTCGACCCCCACGGGGTGCTCGTGGTCAACCTTCCCGGCTCGCCGCGCGCGGTGACCTCGGGAATGCCGGTCGTGCTCTCCGTCGCCCGCCACGTGCTCGATCAGCTCGCGGGCGAGGACCACCGATGACCGTGGCGGCGCTCGCGCGCATCAGCTCAGACCCCCTCGATCTCGCCGCGCACCTGCACGCCGTCGACGATCCGGCCGCCGGGGCGGTCACCACGTTCATCGGGCGGGTGCGCGACCATGATCCGGATGCCGCGGCGGCGGTGACGGCGCTGGAGTACACCGCCCACCCCGATGCCGAGACGGTTCTCGCCGCGCTCGCCGAGCAGGTCATCGGCGACACCGGCGCACTCGTCGCGGTCAGCCACCGGGTGGGCAGTCTCGCCGTCGGTGACGCGGCGGTGATCATCGCGGTGGCCGCGGCGCACCGGGGCACCGCGTTCGACGTGTGCCGTCAGCTCATCGAACGCATCAAGACCGAGCTCCCCGTCTGGAAGCGGCAGATCGAGGTCGACGGCACCGCGACCTGGCTCGGCCTCGGCGGCTGACCCTCCTCCGCGTCGCCTCCCGGCGACAGCTCACCCGCCCGCGAAGGGCGGCAGGACGTCGATCACGGTGTCGGCGCCGAGCGGCTCGTCGTCGTCGACCCGGCTGCCGCCCACCAGTACTGCGCAGCGGGGGAGGAGCGCCGCCATCCCGGGACGCTCCGTCGCCAGGGCGGCGCGCAGAGCGCCGAGGGTCGGCTCGTCCCTCGTCTCCTCGGTCGTCCCGGCCAGCTCCTCGGCGGCGGCGAAGTACCTCACCCGCGCCATTCAGGCTCCCGTCACCGGGTCGGGTGCGCCCTCGTCGTACCGGGCGACCAGATCGACGACGGCGGCGAGGGCGGCGCGGACGTCCTCGGGGCCTGCGCCGGCGCGACCGGCGACGAGACCCGCGACGAAGGCGCCGAGGGGCGCCCCGGGGCGCGCGACGCCGCCGGCGACCTCCCGCGCGAGATCGAGAACGCCGGTGACCGGCACCTGATCGGCCTCGAGGTCGAAATGGGAGCGCATCAGCTCCGCCCAGCGGTCCAGCGCCTCCGGCGGCAGCGTGCGCGGTGTCGGTGTGTCACTCACGGTTCCCGTCCTCCCCGGCGCGGCGCGCCGCCTCAAGATCCTCCCACGTGTCCACATCAAAAGAGAGGGCCGCGGCGCTATCGAAAGAGAGGGCCGCGGCGCCCACAGAAGAGAGGGCCGCGGCGCGCGGGTCACCGACCACCGTGACGGCCAGGTCGGCCACGAGCTCCCGGACGGCCGCGTCACGGCCGGCCCGGGGCATCCGCTCGATCTGCCGTCCGAGCGTCCGGGTTCGGTACAGCCCGACGAGGAACTGCGGTCTGCTGTGGGGATCGCCCAGGCATACGGCGTCGGCTTCGTCCGGGACGAGAGCGGCTGCGTCGGTGAGGAGCGGCACAGCGGATCCCGCGTGGGGGAGATCGCAGGCGAGCACGAGCGTCCACGCCGGAAGGGAGTCGGCGGCGGCCGTCGCCGCCGCGAAGCCCGCGACGATCGCCGACACCGGCCCGCCGAACGGGGGGTCCTCGCGGGTCCACCGCACGGCGCCGCGCGAGGGCAGCTCGGCGCCGACGGCGACGATCGGGTCGGCACCCGCATCGGTCGCCGCCCCGACGGCGATGTCGAGCAGTGTCCGGCCGCCGACGGTCTGCAACGGCTTGACCGCCCCGCCCAGCCGCCGTGCGCGGCCGCCGGCGAGCAGGAGGGCCGCGAGATCGATCATTCGCCCGGACGCCGCCACGCGCCCGAGCGTCCGCCCTCCTTCGCCACGATGCGGACGGCCTCGATAGACGTGGACTTGTCCATGCCCTTGACCATGTCGACGACCGCGAGGGCGGCCACCGCCACCGCGGTGAGGGCCTCCATCTCCACCCCGGTGCGGTCGGCCGTGCGGACGGTCCCCTCGACGGCCACTCCGTCGTCCTCGACGACGAGATCGACCGTGGCCCCGTGCACGCCGATGACGTGGGCGAGAGGCAGGAGGGTGGGGGTGAGCTTGGCCGCCTGGATCCCGGCGATCCGCGCCACCGCCAGGACGTCGCCCTTCGGGACGGACCCGTCTCGCAGCGCGGCGACCACGGCGGGCGCGCAGCGGACGAACCCGCGGGCCGTGGCGGCGCGGACGGTCGGGGTCTTCTCGGTGACATCGACCATGCGGGCCCGCCCGGCGGCGTCGAGGTGCGTGAAGCTCATGCCCTCAGCATGACATCCACACCGTCGCCCGGCTCCACCCGGTCCACCTCCGCCGGCACGACGGCGAAGGCCTCGGCCTGCGCGAGCCCGCCGGCCAGGTGAGAGCCCGAGCCGCCGGCGGTGGCGGGGACCACGCGCCAGGCCCCGGGGTCGCGGCGATCGAGCGCGGCGGGCAGGTACTGGCGCCGGCCAGGGGGCGTCGTCCACCCCGCGCCGGCGGCGAGCCGCAGCATCGGACGATGAAGCTCCGCGCGCCCCGCCATGAGCAGGAGGGCGGGACGGACGAAGACCTCGAACGACACCGCGGCACTCACCGGGTTTCCCGGCAGCCCGAACAGCAGCGTCCCGTCGTCGAGACTGCCGAACCCCTGGGGCTTGCCGGGCTGCATCGCCACGGAGGCGAAGGCCATCTCGCCCGTGGGGCCGAGGGTGGCCTTGACCACCTCGTACGCCCCCGCGCTCACCCCGCCCGAGAAGACCACGGCATCCGCTCCCCTCGACCGTGCCTCGGCGAGAGCGGGGCGGAGACCGTCATCGTCGTCGGCGACGGTGGTACGGAGCACCAGTTCTCCGCCCGCGTCGGCGACGAGGCCGGCGAGGAGGAGGCTGTTGGACTCGGGGATCTGACCGCGGGCGAGTGCGGCGCCGGCGGCGACGAGCTCGGAACCGGTGGAGATCACCGCCACCCGCGGCCGGCGACGGACCCGGACGACGTCGACGCCCGCGGCCGCGGCAGCGCCGACCTGGAAGGCGCCGAGGGCGGCGCCGGCGGGGACGACCTCGACCCCGGGCGCGAGATCGCTCCCCTTGCGCCGAAGGTGCACGCCGCGGGCCCGCGGGGCACGGAGCACCCGGATCTCGCCGAGCGAGTCGGCGAGTCCTTCTGCGGTGTCCTCGAAGGGCACCACGGTGTCGGCCGCGGTCGGCATCGCCGATCCGGTCATGATGCGGGCCGCCTCACCGGGCCCGAGCGGGGGATCCAGCGGGCTCCCGGCGGGCAGGTCGGCCACGACGCGCAGCGCGACGGGCGACGATGCGGTGGCACGGGCGACGTCGTCGAAGCGCACGGCGAAGCCGTCCATCGCGGAGTTGTCGAACACCGGGATCGGCACCCGCGCGCGCACCGATTCGGCGAGGGTCAGACCGAGGGCGGCCTCCACCGGCAGCGCGACGACGTCGCACCCGCGGACGGCGTCGAGGACGGCATCGAGGTGCTCCTCGACCGACCGGAGCGCGCGGGCGCCGTTCACGCGCGCGCCTCCGCGCGTGCCTCGGCGTGTGCCGCCGCGCGTGGCTCTGTGACCGCGAGCCACGCGCTGTACCCGCCGGCGAGCACCGCGGCGTCGACGCCGCGGGCACGCAGCGCCTCGGCGGCGCGGCGCGCGCGACCGCCCGCCTGGCAGACGACGACGACGGAACCGGCGAGTGCGCCGGGATCGGCGAGCACCTCGGCGAGCGGGCGGAGGATCGACCCCGGGATGACGCCGCGATCGGTCTCCCACGGTTCGCGGACATCGAGCAGCGCCGCGCCGTCCTCGAGCCTGGCGCCGAGCTGCGCGGGCGCGATCTCGGGGACGCCGCTCACCGGGACGGTCGCCGCGGGAGCGGACCGGCGCGCGGCGGCCAGGGGCACTTCGCGCACTGCGCCGGCCCAGGCGTCGATGACGAGGATGCGACCGAGCAGCGGCTCGCCGACGCCGGCGATGAGCTTGACGGCCTCGGTCGCCAGGAGCCCGCCGACCTGCAGGCAGAGCGGCCCCAGCACCCCCGCCTCGGCGCAGGACGGCGCGTCGTGAGCCGACCCGGTTGGGTAGAGGTCGTCGAGGACGACCTGGGGGGCACCCTCGGGCGGGGTGGCCCAGAAGACCGTGACCTGGGCTGCGGCGCCCTGGAGCGCGCCCCACACCAGCGGGATCCCGAGTGTCTCGGTCGCGTCGGCGACGGCCTCGCGGGTGACGAAGCTGTCGCTGCCGTCCACGACCAGATCGGCGCCGCGCAGCAGTTCGGCGGCGGTGTCGGCGGTCAGTCGCTCCCGGCGGGCGCGCACCTCGGTCGTGGGGGAGAGGTCCCGCGCGATGCGCTCGGCGCTGTCGGTCTTGGGTCTGCCGAGGTCGTCGATGCGGTGCAGGACCTGGCGCTGGAGATTGGACAGCTCCACCACGTCGTCGTCGATGACCGTCAGGGTGCCCACCCCCGCGGCGGCGAGCGCCAGGATCACCGGCGAGCCGAGGCCGCCCGCCCCGATCACCGCGACGTGGGCGGCGGCGAGGCGGCGCTGCCCGAACTCTCCGAGCCCGGGTAGCACGGCGTGGCGGAGCGTCCGCTCCTGCTCGGCCGCGTCGAGCGACGGCGCCGGGTCGACAAGGGGTGGCAACGGCATGGCTTCAGGCTATCCCCGCCGTCACCACCACGGCCGGGATCCGCCTTTGCGGAGATATGATGCATGTTATGCCGAGTTTTCGGATCTCCGACGCCGCTGCCCTCCTCGGGGTCAGCGATGACACCGTCCGCCGCTGGATCGACCAGGGCACCCTCGAGACCACGGGTGCGGCGCCCGCGGAGATCTCCGGTGAGGCTCTCGCCGCACAGGCCCTCGCGATGGCGAAGCAGACGGGTGACCCCACCGGGGTCGCATCCAGTGCCCGCAATCGCTTCGTCGGCCTGGTCACCCGCGTCCAGCGTGACGGGGTGATGGCGCAGGTCGACATCCAGTCGGGCCCCCACCGCGTGGTCTCGCTGATGTCGTCCGAAGCGCTCACCGACCTCGGGCTCGAGGTCGGGTCGCTCGCGGTGGCGTCGGTGAAGGCCACGACGGTGACGGTCGAGGTGCCGCGCTGATGGGTGCTCCCCGATCGCATCCGCCCGAGCCGGGCCGGCCGGTCTCTCGCGTCACCGCTCTCGTGCTGGCGGCATCCCTCGCCCTCATCACCGGCTGCGCCGGAACCTCCGCATCGACGGGATCGCCCTCGGATGCGTCGGGCGAGGCGCTCACGGGCAGCCTCACCGTGTACGCGGCCGCCTCGCTGCAGGGGGCCTTCGACGAGCTCCTGACGGTCTTCGCCGAGGAGAATCCGGAGGTCACGGTGCGGCCGCTCGTCACCGACGGCTCGTCGGCGCTGGCGACCCAGATCATCGAGGGGGCGCCGGCCGATGTGTTCGCCAGCGCCGACGAGCGCACCATGCAGCAGACCGTCGACGCCGGGGCCACGTCGGAGCCGGTGCTCTTCGCGGCGAACACCCTCGTGCTCATCACGCCGGCGGCGAACCCGGCCGGCATCGAACGGCTCGCCGATCTCACCGACGCGACCGTGGTGCTGTGCGAGCCCGACGTGCCGTGCGGCGCCGCCTCGGCGTCGCTGCTCGAGCGCGCGGGCGTCGCGGTCACCCCGGCGAGTCTGGAGCAGAACGTCACCGCGGTGCTGACGAAGGTCGCGGCGGGCGAGGCGGATGCGGGCCTGGTCTATGCCACAGACGCCCTCGGCCGCGACGACGTCGAGGTGATCGTGCCCGAGGGCGCCGTCGACGTCGTCAACCTCTACCCGATCGCCGCGACCACCGCGGCCGCGTCCGACGACGTCGCCCGTGCCTTCATCGCCCTCGTCACCGGACCCGAGGGTCAGCGCGTCCTCGCCGACGCGGGATTCGCGCCCCCACCGTGACCCCCGGCCGGCGCTCCCTCCGGATCGCGGCCCCGTCCCCCGGGGTGCCGCCGATCCTCGCTGTCCCGGCCGTTCTCGGCCTCGCCCTGCTCGTCGTGCCGCTGGCGGCGCTGGTCTCACGGGCGGAGTGGTCGACGCTCTGGACGGACGTGACCTCGCCCCCGGCGCTGTCGGCTCTCGTGCTCTCGCTGCAGACCGGCGTCGCGGCCACGGTCCTGTGCATCGTCCTGGGCATCCCGCTCGCCCTCGTCATCGCCCGCGCCTCGGCGCGCACCGCCGCCGTGCTGCGCGCGGTCGTCACCGTGCCGCTGGTCCTCCCGCCGATGGTGGGGGGAGTGGCGCTGCTGTTCCTCTTCGGGCGCAACGGCTGGCTGGGCCCGGTTCTGGATGCCGCCGGCATCCGACTGCCCTTCACCACCGCCGCCGTCGTCCTGGCGCAAGCCTTCGTCGCGCTGCCCTTCCTCGTCCTCGCGCTGGAAGGGTCGCTGCGCGCGATCGGAAGCCGGTTCGAAGAGGCGGCGGGCTCGCTCGGCGCCGGTCGCTGGACGATCCTCGCCCGGATCACCCTGCCGCTGGCAGCACCGGGCCTGGTCGCCGGTGTCATCCTCTGCTTCGCCCGTGCCGTGGGAGAGTTCGGCGCGACGGCGCTGTTCGCCGGGAACGCGCCCGGGGTGACCCAGACCATGCCGCTGGCGATCTACAGCGCGTTCAACGGCGCGGGCGTGACGCAGGGCACCGGGGTGGCGCTCTCGCTCCTGCTCCTGGCTACCGCGCTCCTCGTCCTCCTCCTCGTGCGGGCGTGGCGACCGGGGAGCCTGCGGTGACCGCCGGGCGGCTCGAGATCGACATCGTCGACCAGGCGCGCGGCGACATCCGGCTGTCGGTGTCGTTCGTCGCCGAGCCGGGCGAGGTCGTGGGCATCATGGGCCCGAGCGGGGCGGGGAAGTCCACGCTCCTCGGGGTGATCGCCGGCACCGTGCGCCTGGAGTCGGGGAGCATCCTCCGCGACGGGCAGGTGCTGTCGGCGCCCGGGCGTCTCGTCTCCGCCGCCGCTCGAGGGGTGGTCCTGCTCGGTCAGGATCCGCGGCTCTTCCCGCATCTCTCCGCTGTCGAGAACATCGCGTTCGGGCCGCGAGCGCAGCGGGTTCCGCGTGCGAAAGCCCGTTCCGACGCGGCATCCTGGCTCGCCAGGGTGGGTCTTGCGGGGTTCGGCGACCGTCTGCCGGCCGAGCTCTCGGGGGGCCAGCAGCAGCGGGTCGCCCTCGCGCGAGCCCTCGCGACCGACCCCGCGGTGCTGCTGCTGGACGAGCCATTCACCTCGCTCGATCCCGTCACCGCCGACGACCTGCGCGCGGTGCTGCACGATCAGCTCGCCGCCACGGGTGTCACCGCCGTCGTCGTCACTCACGACGCCTTGGATGCCGCGGTCCTGGCAGACACGCTGATCGTCCTCGAGGCGGGACGTGTCAGTCAGCGCGGCGCCACCCGGGAGGTTCTCGCCACTCCGGCAACGGGGTTCGTCGCGCGGATCGCGGGTCTGAACCGCGTCGAGGGTGTCGCGCGGAACGGGGCGTGGGAGCGATCCGGTCGCCGGGTGGTCCCCGCCGACGCCGCTTCCCGCGACGTGCTGGCCGCGTCGACGGGGCGACCGGTGCGGGCGGTGTTCCGTCCGTCCGCCGCGGCGATCTCCCCTCGTCAGGGTGGGGCCGGGGCGGCCGAGGCGAACGGGTGGCCGGCACGGATCGTGCGGCACGAGGCGACGCCGGCGGGCGTCCGCCTGCACACCGACGAACCCCCGCTCTTCGTCGACGCCGACCTGTCCGACGCCGCGCGATTTCCCGTCGGTGCGGAGGTCACCGTCTCGATCGATGCCGCAGCGGTGCGCGTGACCCTATGACCCTGGAAACCTGTGACCCCGTGCCGGGTGAGGACGGTGGACCGGGCGGCGTAGACTCCCCGCGTGCCGCGCCTTCGCCCGTTCCGATCCGGTGACGAACCCGCGCTCGCCGAGATCTGCCTGCGCACCGCCGACGAGGGTGCTGACGCGACGGGCATGCTGGGCGACGATGCCCTCTGGGCGGAGCTGTTCGTGCTGCCCTACGTCGCGCGCCATCCCGATCTGGCGTGGGTCGTCGAGACCGACGACGGACACGTCGCGGGCTACGTCGTCGGGACCGACGACACCGCGGCGTTCGAGGAGTGGTTCGCGCGTGACTGGTGGCCGCGGTCCGCGTCGCGCGAGCCCCGTCCGGCGGAGTCGGTCGGACGCCACGCCGAGCTGCTGCGATACGCGGCCTCGCGCGGCACGGGCCCGCACCGGTACGCCGAGGAGTATCCCGCGCACCTCCACATCGACCTCCTTCCCGAGGTGCAGGGGCAGGGGTGGGGACGCCGGCTCGTCGGATCCCTCGTCGCCCGGCTGCGGGAGCGCGGCACCCCGGGGCTTCACCTCGTCGCCTCGGCCGGCAACACCGGGGCGGTGGCGTTCTACCGACGCCTGGGCTTCGATCCGCTGGCGTCCGAGCCGGGCGAGCAGGCCTTCGGGATGCGTCTGGACTGACCTCCACCCCCTCCGGCGGGGGTAGCCTCGCTGGCATGGACGACCTCTCCGCTCCGACCGGTCGCGAAGCGGCGCTCGTCGCCGTCCCCCGCGCTGACGGCACCGCCCCGCGGGCGCTCGTCCTCGGCGCGACGGGCTACATCGGCGGACGGCTGGTGCCGCGTCTGCTCAATGCGGGCTACCGCGTGAGGGTCCTCGCGCGCGACGCTCGCCGGGTGGCGGCGTTCGCCTGGGGAGACCGGGTCGAGATCGTGTCGGGGGATGCCGCCGACGCGGCCGTGATGGCCGACGCGGCCGCCGACGTCGACGTCCTGTACTACCTCGTGCATTCGATGTCGGCCGGTCGCGGGTTCGAGAGCGCCGACCGGGAGGCCGCGGAGACCGTGGCTCGTGCCGCCGCCGAGGCGGGCGTCCCGCGTCTGGTGTACCTCGGCGGCCTCCACCCCGACGGCGTGCCGCTCTCGGCGCATCTGCGCTCCCGGGTGGAGGTCGGCGAGGTGTTCCTCGACAGCGGCGTGCCCACCCTCGTCCTCCAGGCGGGCGTCGTGATCGGCTCGGGCTCGGCCTCGTTCGAGATGGTCCGCCATCTCACCGACGTGCTTCCGTACATGCCGGCACCGCGGTGGGTGCGCAACCGCATCCAGCCGATCGCGGTGCGCGACGTGCTGCACTACCTCCTCGGCGCGGCGCGGGTCGCCCCCGACGTCAACCGGGCCGTCGACATCGGGGGCCCGGACGTGCTGCGGTACGGCCAGATGATGAACGGCTACGCGCTCGAGGCCGGGCTTCCGCAGCGGGCCATCGCCGCGCTGCCGGTGCTCACCCCCCGGCTCGCCTCGCACTGGGTGAACCTCGTCACCCCCATCCCACGCTCGATCGCGCGCCCGCTGGTGGAGTCGCTCCAGAACGAGTGCGTCATGAAGAACCGCGACGTGGACGCCCTCATCCCGCGCCCCGAAGGCGGGTTGATGCCCTACCGGGAGGCGGTCGCCCGTGCACTCGGACGCGTGGCGGAGGATGCCATCGAGACGAGCTGGCAGGACGCCGAAGTGCTCGGCGTTCCGAGCGACCCGCTGCCGAGCGACCCGAACTGGGCGGGAAAGGCGGTCTTCGTCGACGAGCGATCCGCTCACACCACCGCCCCCGCGGAGGCGCTGTGGCAGGTCATCGAGGGGATCGGCGGCGAGAACGGGTGGTATTCCTCACCGGTGCTCTGGGCGATCCGCGGGTGGATGGACCGCGTCGTCGGGGGAATCGGGCTCGCCCGCGGACGGCGCAGCCGCGCGCGCCTGGTCGTGGGCGACGCTCTGGACTTCTGGCGGGTCGAGGCCATCGAACCGGGGAGCTTCCTGCGCCTGCGCGCCGAGATGAAGGTGCCGGGGCTGGCCTGGCTCGAGCTGCGGGCGCGGCCCGAGGCCGAGGGCTCGCGCTACGAGCAGCGCGCCGTCTTCTTCCCGCACGGGCTGTCGGGCCGGCTCTACTGGTTCGCGGTGCTGCCCTTCCACGGCTTCATCTTCGCGGGCATGGCCAATCGCATCGCCGCGGCTGCCGAGACCGTCGTCGGCAGCAGCGCCCGACCGACGGTGACCTCGCCCGCCTGACCGGTCGCGGACGGACGGCGCCGGACGCCCGTCAGATGCAGAGGGGTTCGCCCAGGTCCACCCGGGTGCCGTCGATGGTGAGGCGCCCCTCGGCGCACAGCAGGGTGTCGGGCGTGGGGCGGACGACGAGCGTCGTGTAGGCGCCCTGCACGTCGTGCTCGGTCGCCTCCTGGCGGTCGGGTCCGTCGGGGGCGGTCTCGGGGTAGATCGCGATCGTGACGGTGTTCCCCTCGCCGAGCCCGTCGTAGCGGGTCACGCGCCCCCAGCCCGCCTGGCAGTTGTCCGACCACACGATCTCGAGGAGAGAGTGTCCTCGGCGGGGCTCTCGTCGTCGTCTGCAGCCATCTATCCCTCTGTCATCCTCTCCCAGTGCCCCGCACCTCTGACGTGTATATCGCATCCGTATGGTGCCGTCGATTCGTGGCGAAGCCCCGCGCAGACGGGGCGGTGAGGGTCCGGACTGGATCGGATCGGACGTTTCCGGTCGCCGGAACGTGCGGAGCAATGCTTCACTGGCCAGGCGCGGTGCCGCGGCCGGGGGAGCCGAAGGCCACGTTGCGCGTCGCCCTCCGCGGCCGACCCGATCGGCCGTACGGCGGTGACGTGCCGGGCGGGCGCGCGGTGCGGGGGAGCCGTGTCGCGCGCCCGGCGGAACACCTGCCCGGCTATCGGGGCGTCGTGACCGCGTTCGGGACGACGGTGCTGGCCTTGACGACGGTGCCGGCGTCGAGGCGCACGACGCGATCGACCTCGCTTCGGGGGACGTCGGCGTGCGAGATGAGGATCACCGCCTGCTCGGGCCCGACGGCCGCCAGGAGGTCGCGGAGCAGCACGTCGGCCGCCGCCGCGTCGACGCCGGCGGTCGGCTCGTCGAGGATGAGGACGGGGAAGCCGCGCAGGAGCGCCCTCGCCAGCGAGAGACGCTGCGCCTGGCCGCCGGAGACCCAGGCGCCTCGCTCGCCCACCCGGGCGTCCAGTCCGCCGCGTCGGCGCACCCACTCGGCCAGCCCCACCCGCTCGAGCGTCCGCTCAAGCTGCGCATCGCTGGCCGTCGGACGGGCGAAGAGCAGGTTCTGGCGGATGTCATCGTCGAAGAGCATCGGATGCTGCTCGACGAGACCGACCGTCCGGCGGACGTCGTCGGCCGAAAGCGCGGTGACCGGAACGCCACCGATGGTGTAGTCGCCGTCGGCGTCGAGGAAGCGCACGAGCACGTGCGCCAGCGTCGTCTTGCCGGCGCCGCTCGCCCCCGAGACCAGCACCCGCTCGCCCGGGGCGACGTCGAGGTCGACGCCGGAGAGCGCCGGGGATGCCGCGCCCGGCCACCGCGCCGACACACCCCTCAGCGAGAGGCCGGCACCCAGGAGCGGACCCGTCCCGGTGGGAAGGACGGTGTCGGATCCGAGCTCAGCCGGGATCGTGTGGGGAACCGCCTCGGCCACGCGGGTGGCCGCCGCGTGCACACGGCGCCACGCGGCCGCCGCCAGCGGCACCACCGTGAAGACCTCGAAGACCGCCATCGGAACGAGGACGACGACCGCCAGACCCGGCCCCGTCAGCGTCGCCACGGCGGGGGCGCTCACGAGTACGGCGGCGACCGAGGCGAGGCCCGCCGCGACCGACACCACGGCGGTGGTGGCCGCCTGGGCACCCGCGCGTCGGACGATGGCGCGACGGAGGGCACGGTCGGCGACGTCGATGCGGGTGCGGCTGGCCTCGGTCGCGCCGAAGGCGTGGAGGACATCGAGAGCCGAGAGATGATCCATCAGCGCCTCGGTGACCCGGGCGCGAAGCGGAGCGACGGCGCGCTCCGCCCGCGCTCCCGCCACCCAGCCCCACCCGGCGGCGGTGACGGCGGCGAGTGCGAGACAGACGAGGAGGGTGAGGGCGGCGGGCCACCACACCAGCCCGACCAGGACGACCGACAGCACCGCGACCAGCGCGGAGGACGCCAGCGGCTGGATGACCCGGAGCGGAAGGTCCTGCAGTTCGTCGACGTCGTCGACGAGTGCACCGAGCACCGAGCCGCTCCGGGTGCGGCTGAGTCCGTCGGGCGCCAGGGGCACGAGCCGGCGGACGAGGCCGGTGCGGGTGCGGACGAGCTGGCCGAGGGCGGCGTCGTGCCCGAACACGCGCTCGAGGTAGCGGGCGGTGGCACGGGAGAGGGCGAAGAAGCGCACGCCGACGACGGCCAGGGAGAGGTACAGCACCGCGGGCTGCTCGGCGGCGCGCACGATGAGCCACGCGCTGACGGCCAGGAGAGCCACGGCCGACGCCTCCGCAGCGAGCCCGGTCAGGATCGTCGGCACCAGTCGCCGGGCCGGCGGCAGTGCGCTGCGCAGGATGTCCCGCACGGTCGAGGCATCACGCTGCGACATGGAGGGCCTCCGCACCGTTCATCGTCACGACACGGTCGGCGATGCTGCGCGCGCTGGCGCGATGGGAGATGAGCAGCACCGCGGCGCCCTCGTCGGCGAGCGAGCGGATCGAGCGCCACAGCCGCTCCTCGGTCTCGGGGTCGAGGGCGGCGCTCGGCTCGTCGAGGGCGAGAAGGCGGGCTCCGGGGCCCTCAGGGTCGCGGAGCAGGCGGTAGATCGCCCGCGCCACGGCGACCCGCTGGCCCTGACCCCCCGACAGGCCCGCTCCGCGCACACCGAGCACGGTGCCTGGAGACACGCCGTCGGCGCAGGCGAGGCGGAGCGCCTGCCGGACCAGCGCGTCATCGGAGGCGGGGTCGCCGAGGGCGACGTTCTCCGCCACGCTCCCCTGGAGGAGCCCGGCGTCCTGGCCCCCCCACGCCAGCCAGTCCGCGGGAGTGAGCTCCCCGACATCCCGCCCCCGCCAGGTCGCGGTGCCGTCGGCTTCGGCCACCCGGCGCAGGGCCGCGAACACACTGCTCTTCCCCGCGCCGCTCGGACCGGCGAGGAGCGTGACGGTGCCCGGCTCCACGTCGAGGTCGACCGCCTCCAGATGCGCGTCGCCCCGCCGCACCCGGAGGTTCCGCAGGACGAGTCCGCGCCCCGGACGCGACTCCGCGGCATCCGGTCCGACCGCCTCGTCACCCGCCGCCGCCCGGTCTGCGGCGGCGTCGAGGACGTCGAACACCTCCTCTGTCGCCGCGACGCCCTCGGCCGCCGCGTGGAACTGCACGCCCACCTGCCGCAGCGGCAGGTACGCCTCGGGGGCGAGCAGGAGGACGAACAGGCCGATCGCGAGGGGCAGTGCCCCATCGAGGAGCCGGAACCCGATCGAGACGGCGACGATCGCGACGGCGATGCTGGCGAGGAACTCCAGGGCGAAGCCCGACAGGAACGACACCCGCAGCACGGTCATGGTCTCGCGGCGGTACCGACCGGTCGTCTCGCCGATCGCGTCGACGGCGCGCTCGTGGCGCTGATAGAGCCTCAGGGTGCCGAGGCCGCGCACCGTGTCGGCGAAGCGCGCGGCCAGTCGGCCGAGCGTCTCCCACTGCCGCCTCTGCACGCTGCGGGTCGCCAGACCGATCAGCACCATGAAGAGGGGGATGAGGGGGAGTGTCAGCGCGACGGTCAGCGCCGAGATCCAGTCCTGCCACCACATCACCGCGATGAGGATCGGTGTCGCCACGGCGGTGAGCACCAGCTGAGGCAGGTAGCGTCCGAAGTACGCCTCCATCGCCTCTAGGCCGCGGCCGGCGGTCACCGCCAGTCGGACGGTGTTCCGCTCGGCGAGCCACGCGGGTCCGAGCCGGTCGACGGCGGTGAGGACGGCCGTCCGCAGCTCCGACTGCGCACGGGCGGCCGCACGGGTCGCCGCGGCCTCCCGAGCCCACGCGAGCGCGGCACGCACGGCGACCACCACGACGAGGGCGGCGAGGACGGAGGCGAGCTCGGCCGCCGGCATCCCCTCGATCGCACCGACGATCGCCTGCGTGAGCAGCCAGGCGAAACCTACCACGACCAGGGTCTGAGCGAGGCCGATGACGACCAGGAGCGCGAAGAACGGGCGGGATGCTGCGGCGTAGCGCAGCAGCCGAGGGTCGACGGGACGGGCCATGACCGGGCCCTCAGTGGGCGGCCGCGGCGCCCGCGGTCTCGATGTGCCGCCGGGTGACGCGCGTGCGGAAGACCCAGTACGTCCAGCCCTGATACGCCAGGACCAGAGGCAGGAAGATCAGTGCCGCCCACGACATGATCGTGAGGGTGTAGTCGGTGCTCGAGGCGTTCTGGATCGTCAGGGTGAACGCGGGGTCGGTCGCCGAGGGCATCACGTTCGGGAAGAGCGAGAACCACAGGGTCCCCACGGCTCCGGCGACCGCACCCACACCGAAGGCGAAGGCGCGCCCCTCGCGGTCGCGGGCGTTGGCGATGATGCCGCCGAGGACGCAGACGGCGGCCGCCGCCGCGGCGATGAGGGCCGCGGGGAAGGCGGGCGCGCCCCCGGTCCAGGCATCGGCGAGGGTCCAGGCCAGGAAGACCCCGGCCACCCCGAGGGTCAGCACTCCGGCGCGGACGGCGAGGCGGCGGGCGCCGGCGTGCACCGGTCCATCGGTCTTCAGTGCGACGAAGGTGACCCCGTGGGTGAAGAAGAGCAGCAGGGTCGTCGCTCCGCCGAGGAGCGCGTAGGGGTTCAGCAGGTCGAGCAGGGTTCCGGTGAACTCGAAGTCCTGGTCGATCGGCACGCCGCGGACGATGTTCGCCACCGCGACACCCCAGAGGAATGCCGGGACCGCCGAGCCGACGACGATCATGAGGTCGAAGTGCCGCTTCCACCGGAGGTCGTCGCGCTGGTGGCGGTACTCGAACGACACCCCGCGCAGGATGAGGGCCAGGAGGATCAGCAGCAGCGGCAGGTAGAAGCCGCTGAACAGGGTCGCGTACCACTCGGGGAAGGCGGCGAACAGGCACGCGCCGGCGACGATCACCCAGGTCTCGTTGAGGTCCCACACCGGTCCGATGGTGTTGATGATCTGGCGACGCGAGGTCTCGTCGCGGCCGAGGAACGGCAGCGACATCCCGACGCCGAAATCGAAACCGTCCAGGACGAAGTAGCCGAGGAAGAGGAACCCGACGATCCAGAACCACAGGGAGGGGAGATCCATGATGCGCCTTTCGCCTAGTAGACCGTCGTCCGCGTCGCCCGTTCGGCGTGCTCGTCGTCAGCGCCGGGCGTGCCCGCGTCTGGCCCGTTCTGGGCGGCGCGGAGGATGAGGCCGAACTCCACGACGGCGAGGGTGGCGTAGATGAGCGTGAAGGCGATGAGGGAGATCAGCACCGTCCAGCCCGGGACGTTCGGCGAGACGCCGTCCTCGGTGAGCATGAGCCCGAACACGATCCACGGCTGGCGGCCCATCTCGGTGAACACCCATCCGACGAGGCTGCCGAGGAGGGGGAGGGGCGCCGACCAGATCGCGACCTTCCACATCCACGTCGACACCGGCCCGGTGGCCTTCTTGCGGGTGACCCACAGTCCCGCGACGGCGATGAGGGCTGCGAGGCCGCCGAGGGCCATCATCCAACGGAACGACCAGTACGTCACCCACACGATCGGGCGGTAGTCGACGCCGGCGCCGAACTGCTCGGTGTACAGCGCCTGCAGGTCGTTCAGGCCCTCGACGCATCCGTCGAGACTGTGGGTGGACAGCAGCGACAGCAGGTACGGGACGCGCAGCGACCAGATCTCCTCCGTGCCGTCGGGGGTGCCGATGGAGAAGAGCGAGAACGAGGCGTCGGCGCCGCAGGCTGAGTCCCACATCGCCTCGGCGGCGGCCATCTTCATCGGCTGGGTCGCCACCATGACCAGGCTCAGCTGGTCGCCGCTGACGGCCACACCGACGAACGAGGCGATGACGAACCACAGACCGAAGCGCAGCGACGACCGCATCGTGTCGAGGTGCTGCCCCCGCGAGAGGTGCCACGCCGAGACCGCGACGACGACCGTGCCGGCGAACATCCACGCGGCGAAGATCGTGTGCGGGAAGGCGGCGAGGACGACGGGGTTGGTCAGCACGGCTCCGATGTCGATCAGCTCGGCGCGGCCGCCGTCGGTGGCGAGCTGGTAGCCGACGGGGTTCTGCATGAAGGCGTTGGCGGCGAGGATGAAGTACGCCGACAGGGTCGATCCGAGAACGACCATCCAGATCGAGGCGAGGTGCAGCAGACGCGGCAGTCGGTCCCAGCCGAAGATCCACAGGCCGACGAAGGTCGCTTCGAAGAAGAAGGCCATCAGGCCCTCGAAGGCGAGCGGGGCGCCGAAGACGTCGCCGACGAAGCGGGAGTAGGCCGACCAGTTCATTCCGAACTGGAACTCCTGCACGATCCCTGTCACGACGCCCATCGCGAAGTTGATGAGGAAGATCTTCCCGAATAGGCGGGTCAGGTGCAGCCACTTCACGTTCCCGGTGCGGTGCCAGACCGTCTGGAAGATCGCCACCACGAGCACGAGCCCGAGGGTGAGCGGCACGAAGAGGTAGTGGTAAAGGGTGGTGAGCCCGAATTGCCACCGCGCCAGCAGCAGCGGGTCGAGGAGGTCCACGTCAGCTCTCCGATCTGCGATCACGGCCTTCGAGACCGAGCGTACGCTGTGGTCTGACCACACACCGGAGGGGTGTCTCGACGTCGAGCGGATGTGTCTCGACGTCGAGCGAGAGGCGCGGCGTACGGTAGACGGGTGAACGCCTACATCTCGGCGTTCGAGCTGTTCTCCATCGGTGTAGGACCCTCGAGCTCCCACACGGTCGGCCCCATGCGGGCAGCCGCGGACTTCGCTCGACGGCTGCGCGACGGCGGAACGCTCGATCGCGTCATCCGCATCTCCTGCACGCTGTTCGGCTCGCTCGGGGCCACCGGGCTCGGTCACGGGACACCCGACGCCGTGGTCGCGGGGTTGCGGGGCTTCGATCCCGAGACGGTGGATCCGGATGCCGTGCGGGCGGCGTGGGCGCAGTGGCCCGCCGGTGCGCTGCTCGAGGTGGCGGGGACGCACCCGATCGCGTTCTCGAAGGACGACGTCGTCTTCGCTCCGCGGACGCGGCTGCCGGGGCATCCCAATGCCCTCACGCTCGAGGCGTGGGATGCACAGGGGGCATCGGTGCTCTCCGAGACCTACCTCTCGGTCGGGGGCGGGTTCATCCGCCGGGAAGGGGCCGACGAGGAGGTCGCGGCGGTGGCGTTCCCCCTCGCGTACGCGAGCGCGGCGGAACTCATCGCGCTCTGCGACGAGCACGGCATCACGATCGCCGAGCTCGCGCGGCGCAACGAGGAGGCGCTGCGCTCGCCGGACGAGATCGCCGCGGGACTGGATGCCATCTGGGACGCCATGGCGGGGAGCGTGGCGGCGGGACTTCACACCGAAGGCGTCCTTCCCGGGATGCTGCGGGTCACGCGCCGCGCGGCGCTGATCCGGGTGCAGCTCGAGGAGGCCGAATCATCGGGGCACCGGGAGCTCCCCGGGGAGTGGCTCGGCGCGTTCGCGCTCGCCGTGAACGAGGAGAACGCCGCCGGCGGCCGGGTCGTCACCGCGCCGACCAACGGTGCCGCAGGGATCCTCCCGGCCGTGGCGATGTACTGGTGGCGCTTCCTGTCGGACTCGGGGCTCGGCGTGGGGAACGCCGTCACGCCGTGGGGAGAGCTCGTGGGAAGTGCGCTGCTCGGGTTCGGGTCGGGTCGTCCCGCGGGCGGGCCGGGCGAGGGCGATGACCCGGTCTTCGTCGCCGAGGCCAACAGGCGGCGCGGGATCCGCCGCTTCCTCCTCACCGCGACGGCGCTCGGGTCGCTGTTCAAGGCCAACGCGTCGATCTCGGGGGCCGAGGGCGGATGCCAGGCCGAGGTCGGATCTGCGTGCGCGATGGCCGCGGGAGGGCTGACGGCGGTGATGGGCGGCACGACACGGCAGATCGAGAACGCCGCCGAGATCGCCATGGAGCATCACCTGGGCCTCACCTGCGACCCGGTGGGCGGGCTCGTGCAGATCCCGTGCATCGAGCGGAACGCGATCGCGGCGTCGACCGCGGTGACGGCGGCCCGGCTGGCGCTCCGCGGCGACGGCTCGCACTTCGTCTCGCTCGACGCCGTGGTCGAGACGATGCGTCAGACGGGCATCGACATGTCGCACAAGTACAAGGAGACGAGCGAGGGCGGCCTCGCGGTCAACGTCATCGAGTGCTGAGCGCGCGGCGCTGCGGCGCTGGCGCGCGCCGCGCGCCGCAGGTGGCCCAATTCGGCCCCCTCGATCCCGGTGGCCCAAGTGGGCCACCTGTGGGTGCAAAAGCAACCCATCCGGTCACCTCGATCGGCCGGCTGCAGACGACGCAGGAAGGAGGTGGCACGCGTTGTCGCTTCCGACGGTCGATGAACGACGAACTCTGCCACCTCAGCCGGAACCGCCGCATCGGTGTGGCGGAAGTTGTCGTGGCGCGAGCCCCCGAACCACCACATGCGCCACCTCGATGTCGACCGGCAGTTCGGAGTGGCGTGAATGATCGTCAGCAGCGCCGCTCGGAGACAAAACCTGTCACCTAGCGGCCGGGTCGCCACCCGTGTCGAACCAGCGCATCCCGTACCATCGCGACCCCGCGCCGGGAGGCGCGGATGTGCGGCGAGGTGAGGCGCACGACATCCCACCCGAGGGCTGCGTAGGCGTTGTACTTCTCGATGTCGCGGATCCACTGTCGACGGTCCGTCCGGTGATGATCGCCCTCGATCTCCACGAGCGTGCGGTAGTCGCGATACGCGACCTCGGTGATCCCGATGAGCCGACCCTGCGGATCGCGGATCTCGACGTCGAGCTCCGGCTCCGGCAGCCCTTCCGCCGCCGCGTCGAGCCGGTACTCCGTCTCCAACGGTGAGGCGCTCCCCACCCTCACCAGCTCGACGGCCGCGCGAAGCCGTGAGATGCCGGGCCGCTGGCCGGCGGCGATCACGCGGCGCAGCTGCTCCGGCGTCGCCTGTCGCAACTCCGGAGCCGGAGCCCCGTGGGCCGTGCGAGGCACCCTCACGAACCAGTCACCGAGGACGAGTTCCCGCACCGACATCTCGCTACCCAGCATCGCCCAGCTCGAGGCGGGGGATGCCACGGGCAGGCCGGAATGCTCCATCACCGAGACCAGGTGCGCGGACACCTTCACGCCGACGACACCACGCCTGCGGGGCGCGCGGGCGGGGGATCGGACGCCGACAGTGATGTCGTCGCCGTGCTGGATAGGTGCGTCGAAGAGCACGGCGGCGGTGCGTCCGGCGAAAAAGCGATCTCGTCCCAGAAGAGGGACGAACCCTCGGACGGCTCTGAGCACCCGGTGACGCTCGACACTCCTAGGATCGGTGTCCGTCGCGACGTCGTCGTCGCGCATCATCCGGACCCCGTGGAATACCGGCTCCAGCCGTTTCGTGCGAAGTCTTCCGCGCGTCATGCCCGCCGAGAGGGCGTCGCCGCAGGTGAAGGCGTCGCCGAGTTCGTGGGTCAATCCCCATGCATCCATGCCACGACCGTGCCCGACGCCCGGGTTCGCCGAGAGCCGGCGGAGGCGACCGGTGGACAACACCCGGCACTCCATCCCTGGGGAGGAAGCGACACCCGACCTGTGCGGGACTACGCTCGAAGGATGACGACGCGGCGAGGGGGCGGCTGAGATGGTGGCCATCCCGGTGACCATCTCACCCGCGCGGTCGCGCCCGGACACGAGCCCCGATGCACACCCCGCCGCCGGCACGGTCGGCGATCCGCTCGTCGACACCCACGGCCGCGTGCACCGAGACCTCCGCATCTCGCTCACCGACCGCTGCTCCCTCCGCTGCACCTACTGCATGCCCGAGCAGGGCAACGAGTGGCTCGCGCGCACCAGCATCCTGACCCTCGACGAGATCGAGCGCGTCGCCCGCATCGCCGCCGCCGACGGCATCTCGACTTTCCGTCTCACCGGAGGCGAGCCGCTGCTGCGCCGCGACCTCCCCGAGGTCGTCGCGCGTCTCGCGGCCCTGCGCGGGCGGGACGGCGCTCCCGTGCAGATCGCGATGACCACGAACGGCATCGGACTGGGTGCCGCGCTCCCGGCCCTCATCGACGCCGGGCTCTCGCGCGTCAACATCTCCCTCGACACTCTTCGCCGCGACCGCTTCCGCGACCTGACCCGTCGCGACCGGCTCGCCGACGTCCTCGACGGCATCGACGCCGCGGCCGCCTCGGCGCTTCGTCCCCTCAAGATCAACGCCGTCGCCATGCGCGGCGTCAACGACGACGAACTGGTCGACCTGGTCGAGTTCGCCCTCGCCCGCGATGCGCAGCTGCGCTTCATCGAGCAGATGCCCCTCGACGCCGGCCACACCTGGGACCGCCAGCGCATGGTCACGCGCGACGAGATCCTCGCCACGCTCGCCACGCGCTGGGACCTCACTCCGGTCCCCGGTCGCGGTGGCGCGCCCGCAGAGCGCTTCCTCCTCGACGGCGGACCGGTGTCGGTGGGGATCATCGCCTCGGTGACCGCCCCGTTCTGCGGCGCCTGCGACCGGCTTCGCCTCACCGCCGACGGGCAGCTGCGCAACTGCCTGTTCTCCACGACGGAGTACGACCTGCTCCCGGTCCTGCGAGAGCCCGCGGCCAGTGATGACGCGATCGACCGGATGCTCCGCTCTTGCGTCCACGGCAAGCTCCCGGGTCACGCCATCAACGATCCGTCGTTCCTCCAGCCCGCGCGCGGCATGAACGCGATCGGCGGCTGAGGTGGGACGCATCACTGCGCGCCGACCGGTCACTCGCGTCACCATCGGCGGGGGAGAGGGAGGAGCGGATGCCGCGCGGCGGCGACCGGACGCCCTCGCCGTCGAGGAGCCCCTCGAGATCCGGGTGCGCGGCACGTCGCTGGCGGTCACCATGCGAACTCCCGGGCACGACGTCGAGCTCGCCGCGGGGTTCCTGTTGTCGGAGGGGGTGATCTCGCGCGGCGATCACTTCCGTTCGGCCATCCATTGCGGCGGGCCCGGCACAGCGGGGCCGCTCGGCGACGCGGGCTCTGCCGCCGACGGCAACACCTACAACGTGCTCGACGTCGCGCTCTCTCCCGATGTCCCTCCGCTGGATCCCGATCTGGCCCGGAACTTCTACACGACGAGCAGTTGCGGTCTGTGCGGAAAGGCGTCGATCGACGCGGTCCATACGGTGTCGACGTACGACGTCACCCTCGACGAGGCGACGGTGCCGGCGGCGACCCTGGCGGGTTTCCCCGATGAGCTCCGGCGGCAGCAGGATGCGTTCGACAAGACCGGCGGGCTCCACGCGGCCGCGCTCTTCGACGCCGCCACCGGTGACGCACTGGTTGTCCGAGAGGACGTCGGTCGGCACAACGCGGTGGACAAGGCAGTGGGGTGGGCGGTGCTGAACGACCGCCTTCCGCTCGCGGGCACCGTACTCCAGGTATCGGGCCGAGCGAGCTTCGAGCTCGTGCAGAAGGCCGTGATGGCGGGCATCCCGATCCTCGCGGCCGTCTCTGCCCCCTCGTCGCTCGCGGTCGAACTCGCGGAGGCGTCCGGCCTCACTCTCGTCGGATTCCTGCGGGGCGCGTCGATGAACATCTACACGCGCCCCGACAGGATCCTCCTCGACGACTGAGTGATACCAAGGGCAGCGGCGTCACTTGTGGCTGAGCTTGTCCTTCACCACTCCGGTCGCCTTGTCGACGATGTTGGGCTTGGGGTCCGTGCCGAACAGCCGCGGGTCGGGCTGGGTGGGAGGGGGCATCGGGGCTGAGGTGGTCGGTCCTTCGTGGTACGAGAACTCGCCCTTCCCGTCCGGTGTGGGGCCCGAAGCCCACGAACCTTCGGCAGCGGCTGCACCGTCGGAGAAGTTGAGGTACTGGTAGCTGACCTCTCGGTGCTCCTGCGACAACGGGAAGTTCATGGGGACGGGAAGGTCTTCGGTTCCCTCCTCGCGAAGCTCGGCAGCGGCGCGCAGCCACTGGTTCTGATGCATCGTGTCGCGAGCGAGGAGGAACGACAGCATCTTGCGCACACCGTGGTCGTCGGTCATGTTGTAGAGCCGGGCGACCTGCAGGCGGCCCTGCATCTCCGCGTTCGCGTTGGCGGTGAAGTCGGCGAGGAGGTTGCCGCTGGCGGTGACGTAAGAGCCCTGCCAGGGGTTGCCGTTGCTGTCGACGGGCCTGACGCCGGCCCCGGCGACGATGGCGTGCTGCACGTCCATCCCGCCGAGAACCGCCCCGAGGACGGGGTCCGATGCGGCGGCAGCCTCGGACTGCTCGACCGGGGCCTTCTCCAGGAGCTGGGCGATCATGATCGCGAGCATCTCGACGTGTCCGAACTCCTCCGCGCCGATCCCGTAGAGCAGGTCACGGTACTTTCCGGGAAGATGGCTGTTCCATGCCTGGAAGCCGTACTGCATCGCGACGGTGATCTCGCCGTACTGCCCTCCGAGCACCTCCTGAAGCCTTCGGGCATAGATCGCGTCGGGCTTGTCGGGCGTGGCGTCGAACTGCAGTTCCTGACGGTGAAAGAACATCTGGGGGCCCCTTTTCGGTCGTGTCCGAGCGACGCTAGGCGTCGCCTCGAGCCGCCGTCGTCGGGGTTGACAGACGACGGGAGGACTGCGACCCTCGTGCGCCCGCGATGCTAACGGGTTCCGCTGCATTGGCAACCCCCGTGTGGTGAGAGCGGGGCCTCGGGCAGGGTGAGAGATCGACCCGCGAGGAGACGCAATGAAAGCCATGACCTACCGCGGCCCGTACAAGATGCGGGTCGAGGAGAAGCAGGAGCCCCGGATCGAGCATCCCCAGGATGCGATCGTGAAGGTCGAGCTCGCCGCGATCTGCGGCTCGGATCTCCACCTCTACCACGGGATGATGCCCGACACCCGGATCGGTCACACCTTCGGTCATGAATTCATCGGCACCGTCCACGAGGTCGGCTCGGGCGTGGAGAAGCTGCAGGTGGGCGATCGCGTCATGGTTCCGTTCAACATCTACTGCGGCTCGTGCTTCTTCTGCGCGCGGGGGCTGTTCTCGAACTGCCACAACGTCAATCCCAACGCCACCGCGGTCGGCGGCATCTACGGCTACTCGCACACCACCGGCGGGTACGACGGAGGTCAGGCCGAGTTCGTGCGCGTTCCCTTCGCCGACGTCGGTCCGTGGGTCATTCCGTCCGACATTCACGACGAAGACGCGCTCCTGCTCACCGACGCCTACTCCACGGGCTATTTCGGAGCTCAGCTCGCGGACATCGTCGAAGGGGACACCGCCGTGGTGTTCGGCGCCGGCCCCGTGGGGCTCGCGGCTGCGCACTCAGCCTGGCTGATGGGCGCCGGCAGGGTGGTGGTGGTCGATCACCTCGACTACCGGCTCGACAAGGCCCGCTCCTACGCGCACGCCGAGACGGTCAATTTCGGGCAGGTCAATGACATCGTCCGGACCCTGAAGAAGATGACAGGCGGTCTCGGCGCGGACGTCGCGATCGATGCGGTCGGCGCCGAAGCCGACGGTCACGTTCTGCAGCACGTCACCTCGGCCAAGCTCAAGATGCAGGGCGGGTCGCCCGTGGCCCTCAACTGGGCGATCGATGGGGTGCGCAAGGGCGGAACGGTGTCGGTGGTCGGCGCATACGGACCGCTGTTCAGCGCGGTGAAGTTCGGGGATGCGATGAACAAGGGACTGACTCTTCGGATGAACCAGACCCCGGTCACGCGTCAGTGGCCTCGGCTGATCGAACACATCCGAGCCGGGTTCGTCTCTCCCCGTGATCTCGTCACCCATCGGTTCCCGCTGGAGGACATCGCCGAGGCGTATCACGTGTTCTCCGCGAAGCTCGACGGCTGCATCAAGACCGTCGTGAACGTCTGACCTCGCCCCGCCCACGCCCCAGGAGGAGAAGCAATGCCTTACACCGCCGCCAAGCCCGGTACCCAGCCGACGCCTGAGGAACTCCGTGGACGGATCCCCGGCTGGGGAGCCGACCTCGATCCCGCCGACCGGCCCGCCTTTCCCCGCGAAGTGCCCGGCATCGACACCGGCGCCCGGTGGGAGCTGCCCGATCCGCAACCCGTCGACGGGTACCGCGAGCGCTCCGTGGAGCACGAGCGGCTCACCCCTGTCTTCGGCACGGCGCAGCCGCTGCACGGACTGTCCGGATCGATACGCCGGTTCGCGTACGAGCGCTACAGCGAAGGTCAGACCGCGCACTGGCTCCTGCTCGTCGTGGGCGACCGTGTGGACGCCATCACGGCGCACCTTCGTTCCTTCGCCACGCTCCGGCCCGACGAGCCGATCACCCAATCGGGCATCCTTGGGGAGCGCGGTCGGCACCCCGTCGCATCCCGCCTCCGCCCCGGACGATCCGACGCCAAGCACACCTGGCTCGACCCGATCCTCGTCGTCGGTCCGTGGGTGCTCGCCGGTGTTCTGGCGGTCCGCCTGGGGCGGGCCGGGGTGCGCGCGGCGAACCGATCCGCCGCGGGGTGATCAGAGGAACGGGTAGGCCTCGTACACGGTGTCGGCGGGCAGCGGGGTGAAGAAGACCGCTTCGAAACGGGCGCTGCCGCCGTCGGCGGGGAGGCGCTCGACGTAGGTCGAGGTGCCGCCGATGATGGCTCCCCCCGGATCCCGGGCGACGACGGTGACCCCCACGAACTCCTGATCCACCGGGAACCGACCGGTGAGGGTCCCGGAGACCTCGGTGACATAGTCGTCGCCGGTCGCGGTCACCTCGCCGACCGAGAGCGTCCCCGCGCCGTTCGAGGGCTCGGCAACCGCGTCGGCGGGATCGGGACCGATGACCTCGAGAGCGGCGATGTCGTTCGGCCCGACCTCGTAGAACGACCCCGAGACGGCCACCTGACCGGGAAGCATCGTGATGTAGTCGGCCGAGCTGTCGAGGATCGTGCCGGAGGCGTCGATCGCCTCCGTGGTGATCTCGCCGAACTCGAACACCGCGTCGGGGTTGGGGTTGTCGAGGATCACGACGTACCACCACACCTCGGGATCGAGGGTGTCCTGGCCGAAGGCGGTCTCGACGACCTCGACCGGCTCGGCCGAGGCGACCCGGTCGCCGCCACCGGGCCCGAACGGATCGGTCACTCCGTCCTCGATCGTCTCGATGGTGGAGATCGTCGTGAAGACCGTTGCGACGATGGTCACCACGATCGCGGTGATCCCGCCCATCACCGAGACGATGATCGCGGCGATGCTGAGTCCGGCACCGCCCTGCGATTTCACCGCGAGCGCGATGATCGCCATCACCAACGCCGCGAACAGGATCGGCGCCGAAAGCCACCCGAAGAACGGGATGAAGGCGACAAGGAGACCCAGGATCGAGGCGACCAGCGCGATGATCGCGAGGATCTTGGGTCGCGAGTCCGGGCCGCCGGGCGGGGCGGAGGGCCCGGGGTAGGCGATGCCGGTCTGCGCATAGGGCGGCATCGGTGCACCGGGGTACGCGGGAGGCGCGGGGTACGCGCCCCCGGGGGGCGGGGCGTGATCGACCGGCACAGCAGAGGGGCCGGCCGGAGGCGCGAAATGACCGGCCGGGGCCGCGTAGTGACCGACCGGAGGGGCGTATCTCCCTGTCGGCTGCTGCCCGTCTTCTGAAGCCGGGTTCTGATCGGACATCGCTTCCCCTCCACACACCGGATGAGTGCCGTCGTGCTGCATTGCGCCGCCGCCGCTACACAGTAGCGAGGACCGCGGACAAGGCCCAAACCTCCCCCGGTGGGCCCCGAGACACGACGAGAGCGGATGCCGCCCCCACGGCATCCGCTCTCGTTTTCGCTGTCAGCGCCGGGGCGTGCGGTTCTCCGCGCTCACCATCCACGACAGCTGTTCCACGCGCTCGAGCACTCCATGGAGGATGTCGGCGCTCGTGGGGTCTTCGTCGTCGACGGCGTCGTGCACCTCGCGGACGGTGCCGGCGACGGCGTCGAGACGTTCGGTCATCAGGTCGATCACCTCGGTCGTGGCGATCTCGCCCTGCGGGAACTCGGGCAGGGTGGTGGTCTCGGCGACGGTGTCGCTGCGACCGTCGGGGAGCGAGTGCAGCGCGCGCATCCGCTCGGCGATGTCGTCGGCGAACTCCCGGGCAGCGTCGATGATCTCATCGAGCTGAAGGTGGGTGTCGCGGAAGTTCGTGCCCACGACGTTCCAGTGGGCCTCCTTGCCCTGGAGGGAGAGCTCGATCAGATCGACCAGAACGCGCTGCAGGCTGTTGCTGAGCGTCTCAGACGCCTGGAAGCCCTTCTCGGCGTTCTGCTCGTCGGTGAGTTCGGCGCCGCGCGACGGCCGCCGCTTGTTGCGGGTGGCGGAAGAGGCTTTGTCGGTCGTGGTGGCCACGGAACGCTCCTATCGGTCGGGGTGATGTCGACGATAGGCGAGCGGGGAAATCGTCGGGAGAGCTTGCACCCTGTCGGCTGCAGTGATAGCCGCCGGTCGGACGGCCTCCCTAGACTGCGAACGTGAGCCGGACCGTCCGGTGCGCGAAGCGGAGCGAGGACACATGCAACTGGCGATGGTGGGACTAGGGCGGATGGGCGCGAACATCGTGCGGCGGCTGATGCGCGACGGTCACGACTGCGTCGTCTACGACGTCAATCAGGACGCCGTGGCCACCCTGGCCGCCGAGGGCGCGACGGGGACGGCGACCCTGGCCGACCTCGCGCGCGAACTCCAGACGCCGCGCGTGGTGTGGCTGATGATCCCCGCCGGGCTCACCGGCGGTGTCGTCGACCAGCTCGCCGATGTGCTCGAGCCCGGCGACATCATCATCGACGGCGGCAACTCCAACTACCGCGACGACGTCCGTCGTGCCGCGGCGCTGAAGCCGAAGGGCATCCACTACGTCGACGTCGGCACGAGCGGCGGGGTGTTCGGTCTCGACCGCGGGTACTGCCTCATGGTCGGCGGTCCCGACGAGGCCTTCGCCCGCATCGAGCCGATCCTCGCCACGATCGCCCCCGGTCGTGGCGAGATCGAGCGGACCCCGGGTCGCGAGGGCGACTTCTCTCCCGAAGAGCTCGGCTACCTCCACTGCGGCCCGTCCGGTGCCGGGCACTTCGTGAAGATGGTGCACAACGGGATCGAGTACGGCATCATGGCGGCCCTCGCCGAGGGCCTGAACATCCTGGAGCATGCCGACGCCGGCATACACCAGGCGGAGCACTCCGCCGAAGTCGCTCCGCTGGAGGAGCCGGAGTTCTACCAGTTCACCATCGACACCCCGAAGGTCGCCGAGCTCTGGCGCCGCGGTTCGGTCATCTCGTCATGGCTGCTCGACCTGACCGCCGCCGCGCTGCAGGAGAATCCGACGCTCGAGGGCCTCGCCGGGCGGGTCTCGGATTCGGGCGAGGGGCGCTGGACGGTCAAGGCGGCCGTTGACACCGGAGTGCCCGCACCGGTCCTCGCCGCGTCGCTCTTCGAGCGCTTCGCCTCGCGCGGCGAGGACCACTTCGCCAACCAGGTGCTCTCGGCCATGCGACTGCAGTTCGGCGGTCATCAGGAGCTTCCCGCGGGCGACGTCCTCGAGGCGGGGGGCCGCAAGGCCGACACCTGATCGGGGCGGACACGATGGCCTACCTTCCCATCTCCACCCCCGGCGAGGTCGGGGGACCCGACGGCCACTCGTACGGTGCGCTGGTGCTCATGACGGATGCCGCCGATCCGGCCGCCCTGCAGAGGGTGCTCCGCGTCATCCGTTTCACGGGGTGGCTCGCGCCCGCCCGGTCGGGGACGCAGGTCGTGATCGGCGACCCGGGGGCCGGGGTGGTGGCGGCGCAGCGGCGCGGGATCATCGAGGTCGGTGCCGTGGTCGCAGAGCAGCTGGACTGCGGGGTGCTCGCCGTACGGGTGCGGCGCGATCGCCAGCTCGGGCTGGTCGCCTGGCAGGGCGGGCGCGAGATCGGACGCTACGACAGCGACCCTTCGGCCGAGCCCGGCGCTGACGACGACATCGCCGCCGATCCGGTGGGCGTGGCCGCCGCGCCGGAGTTCGCCGCCCTCGCGGGCGTGCCCGAAGAGAGCGAGACGCTGACCGAGATCCTCGACGAGGAGCTCGAGCGCGACAGTGTCTCGGAGTCCGAGCGGCTGCGCGGGGTTCTACGACTGCTTTCGCTCCCCGACTGGATCGTCGCAGCGGCCTCCCTTCCGCGGGACATCCCCACCGGTCCCCGCGCCGCGGATCTGGTCCGGCTTCGGGTGGGTACGCCGGGGGCGCAGGGGATCTGGCGCGATCTCGCCGTCAGACGGCTCCGCCGGCGGTGGACGCCCCCCGCTGTCATCGCCGATCCGCCCCGGGAGAGTGGTCAGGGCATGGAGGGGATCGAACCGTGGATGTTCTGAGATGAGCAGTGGGGTCGCCCGGGGGAGGAGACGCACGGCCGTATGGGGCCTCGTCCTCAGCTCGGTGCTGCAGGCGACGCTCGTCTTCCTCGGGATCGGCTTCGTGCTCGCCGTCGAAAACCTCTCCTCGGCGGTGATCCTCTTCGCCTGGTGCTGCGTGGGCACGGCCTATGCGGCGGGGATCTGGGTGCTGCTGTGGCTCGCGGGGCGGCGGGCCGAAAGCGACGCCCCGCCGCTGCTGATGGAGCTCGGCATCGTGCCGCGCACGATCTCGCTGACGGCGACGATCTTCACCAGCGCGGTCGGCGTCGCGGCCACCGTCCAGCACATCTTCCTGGAGCCCGACGACGCGATCACTCCGGTGCTCAACGTCATCGGGATCTGGGCGATGCTCCTGGCCTGGATCCTGCTCCACTGGGGGTACGCGCAGCTCTATCTGCAGCTGTACTACCGCGAGGACGACCGCCCGCTGCGCTTCCCCGGGACCTCGACCCCCGGCATCCTGGAGTTCGCCTACTTCTCGTACACCGTCGCGGTGAGTTTCGCCGCGTCGGATGTCGAGGTGCACGATCGGCGGATGCGCTGGCGCGTGATGACCCACTCCGTCATCGGCTACTTCGTCAACGGCCTGATCATCGTCACCGCTCTGAGCGCCATCGCCGAGGCCGGCGGACGCTGAGCGCGAGGCTCAGGCCGACAGCAGGGTCCGCGCCACCCGTGCGCCCGAGACGAGGGCGCCCTGGATCGAGGCGGTGTCACGATGGTCGCCGGCGATCAAGATGCGCTCGGCGATCCAGGGTGCGCTGCGCGCGCGGAGCGGCGCCGGCTGTGCGGGGAGAGCATGGTGCACGTCGTCGCGGCGGAGGAGCCGCCATCGCACGGCATCCTTCCCCCACAGGTCGACGAGCTGACGGCGCACCTGGTCTTCCTGGGCGCCGGGGGCGTCCCCGTCGAGCAGGCAGGTCGCCTGCACCAGGTGGTGGCCTGGCGGGGCGTACGAGGGTGCGGTGCGCGAGAGGACTGCGGTGTTCACGATCGGGCCTCGGCGGCGCCCGTCGACGGCCAGCAGGGCGTCGAACGCCGGCTCCTGCTCGGCGTCGAACCACCAGGTCTGCAGCCCTTTCGTCGCCGGCGTGGGCAGGTCAATGAGGGCCCCGACCGCCTCGGGCCCCACGGCGACGATCACGTGCCGTGCCCGCACGGTGTCCGCGTGTTCGATCGCCGCCTCGCAGGCATCCTCTCCGCGTCCGAGGGCCGTCACGCGGTGTGAGAGTCGGATGTCGGCACCCGCCTGCCGGGCACGGGCGGCCAGCTGGCGGGGGAGCGCCGCGATCCCCGCGGCGGGCAGCCCCGGCCGCCCGACGGCGAACATGCGCACGAGCAGCCGGGCGAACGCCTCGGAGGTGGCCCCGCCGGTGGCGTCGGCGATGACCCCGGCGAGGAAGGGCTCGAGCACCTCGGTCCGCAGCGGCCCGGTGAGCCCCACCCGATCCCAGCCTGCGGCGAGAGAGCGGTCGGGGCCCCGGATGACCCGCTTCGGATCGCGCAACACCGGGAGCATCCATCGCACGAGCGCCCACGCATCGGCGGGCCGGACGAGCCCGCTGGCCAGCGAGGGGAGGATGAGATCGGGATGACGCAGGGGATGCCCGAGGCGCACCGATCGCGTCTCGCGCCGCACCCGCACGCCGACGGGAAAGGCCGCGACCTCGAGGGCCTCGAGGTCGACGGCGCGGGAGAGCGCGGGATACGCCGGGTTCAGCACGTGGAAGCCCCGGTCGAGGCGGAAGCCGTCGACGACGTCGGTGCGCTCGCGGCCGCCGACGTCGTCGCCCGCCTCGAGCACGACGACGTCCCTGCCCGCCCGGGCGAGGATTCCCGCAGCCCGGAGGCCCGCCAGACCAGCCCCGATCACCACGACGTCGTGCACGGCGGGGCCGGAGCGGGGCATGTGCCGAGCCTACGACGACCGGCGCTTCCCTGGACGACCGCCGCTTCCCCGAACGACCCCCGCCCCCTCCGGGCGATGGAAGGATGACGGCATGAAGGCCGCCCTGATCCTCGCCACCCAGCTCTTCGAGGATCACCCGGCCCTGAGCGACCCCGACATCGACATCCTGTTCTTCGTCGAGGCCGAGTCGGCGCTCACCCGTCGGCCGTTCCATGCGCACAAGCTCGTGCTGATCCTCTCCGGGCTCCGCCACGCCGCCGCGCGCGCCGCGGACGCCGGTCACCGGGTCGCTCACCGCCGGGTCGGCGAGGAATGGAGCTTCGCGGCGGGTGTCAGGCGCCTGATCCGCGAACACGGCATCGAGGGACTGGCGTGGATGAGCGCGACCGATCGCGGCGTGGACGAGCGCCTCCGCCGCATCTGCGACGACGAGGGCATCGCGACCCGCCGGTATCCCGACGCCCTGTTCCTCACGCCGGCGGACGATCTCGACGGATGGTTCGACGGGCACCCGAGGGCGAAGATGGAGGACTTCTACCGGTGGCAGCGCACGCGCACCAGCGTCCTCATGGACGGCGAGAAACCCGCGGGCGGCGCCTGGAACTTCGACGCCGACAACCGTCATCCCCTCCCCAAGGGCGGGATCCCGATCCCGGCCCTCCCCGAGGTGCAGCATGACGAGATCACACGAGAGGTCATCGCCCTCGTCGCCGACCGCTTCGGCGACCATCCGGGCGACGCGGCCGACTTCTGGCTTCCCGTCACCGCCCCCGAGGCGCGGGAGTGGCTGACCACGTTCGTCGCCGAGCGGCTGGAGTTGTTCGGCCGCTACGAGGATGCGATGGCCGTCGACGAGGCGTTCCTCTTCCACGCGGTCATCAGCCCGTTCCTCAACGTCGGACTCCTCCGCGTCGCTGAGGTCGTCGACGCCGCGGTCTCGCGCCGCGATGATGTGCCGATCGCCTCGCTGGAGGGATTCGTGCGCCAGGTGATCGGCTGGCGGGAGTACATGCGCGGGTCCTACCGCGCCCACCCGGCCCTCATCGACGCCAATCACTTCGACCTCAGCCGCCCTCTGGAGGACTGGTGGTACACCGGCACCGGCGTGCCCGACGATCTGCCGCGGCCGGTGCGGGTGGTACTCGACCGGGTCCACCGGTACGGCTACGCCCACCACATCGAGCGGCTGATGGTGCTCGGCAACTGGTTCCTGTTGCAGGGCTATCACCCCCGGGCGGTGTTCGACTGGTACTCCGCGCTGTTCGTCGACGCCTACGAGTGGGTGATGGTGCCCAACGTGCAGGGGATGAGCCAGTACGCCGACGGCGGGGGAGTGGCCACCAAGCCCTACGTCTCGGGTGGGGCGTACCTGCAGAAGATGGGATCGTGGTGGGGGAGCGACCGCGAGGCCCGCGACTCGGCCCTCACCAGCGCGTACTGGGCCTTCCTCGAGCGGCACGAGGCGAAGCTCGCCGGCAATCCGCGACTGAACATGCCGCTCGCGCAGATGCGCCGGCGACGGGGCGACTGAGACGATCCGCCGCGGATGCCGGGGTTGCCGTACCCCCACCGGCCGGGGGACGACCGGTGGGGGCAGGTTCAGATGCCCGCGAGGGTGCGTCGACCGTGCACCAGCACGCGAGCGAGCCATCGAGCGCGAGCGAGGGCGGCGTCGCGGCTGAGAAGCGCCTCGGGCACGAGGGCGTCGAAACCGTGCGCCCCGCCGGGCCAGACGTGCAGTTCGGCGGCCCCGCCGCTCTGCCAGATCCGGTCAGCGTAGGCCACGCACTCGTCGCGGAACGTCTCGGCCGACCCGACGTCGATGAACGCGGGCGGCAGTCGGGACAGGTCGTGGGCGCGCGCCGGCGCGGCGTAGATCGGCACCTCGGTGCGATCGGAGCCGAGGTAGGCGCTCCAGGCCGTCTCGTTCGCGTCACGATCCCAGGCGCCGCGGCCGGCCATCTGCACGCCGGACGTCGTCTGGTTGCGGTCGTCGAGCATCGGGCAGACGAGCAGCTGAGCAAAGATCTCGGGCCCCCCGCGGTCGCGGGCGAGCAGCGCCGTCGCCGCGGCGAGGCCGCCGCCCGCGCTGATCCCCGCCAGGATGATGCGGTGGGGATCCACGTCGAGCACGGGGGCATGGGCGGCGACCCACGTCAGCGCGGCGTAGACGTCTTCGACGGCGGCGGGATAGCGGTGCTCGGGCGCGAGCCGGTAGTCGACCGAGGCGATGGCGCACCCGGCCTCGTCGGCGAGAGCGGCCAGCGACGCGAGGCCGTCGTACGGTCCCCCGACGACGAGTCCGCCACCGTGGGCGAACAGCAGCACGGGTACGGGCCCGGTGCGATCTGCCGGCAGGAGCAGGACGACGCCGAGCTCGTCCCCCTCCGGACCGTGGATCGTGTGCGCCGAGTGCTGCAGTCGACCGTTCCGCGTGATCTCCGCCATCGAGGGCGTGACGGTCCGGGTGCGCAGGGCCCCGATCTCGTCGGAGCGGAGTATCGTGACGACGTCGGGGTTCGTGGCGAGGGCGTGCGCCACGTCGGGATCGAAAGGCGGGATCGGCGGCATCGATCAGCCTTTCAGAGAGCCCTGAAGGAGGGCGGAGACGAAGTGGCGCTGGAAGATCAGGAAGATCAGCAGCGTCGGGGTGAGGATCAGCAGCGACCCGGCGCACAGGAGCGGGATGTCGGTCCCCCACTGCCCCTGGAAGGCGCCGAGGGCGCCGGCCATGGTCCGGTTGGCCGGATCGTCGACGAGCACGATGGCCAGGAGGAACTGGTTCCAGGTCCACAGGAACAGCAGGATCGCCAGCGACGACAGCGCCGGAGCCGACAGCGGCACGTGGATCCGCCAGAAGAGCTGCCACGTCGTCGCCCCGTCCACGCGGGCGGCCTCGGAGAGGTCGTGGGGCATGTTGACGAAGTGCGCGCGCATCCACATGATCGCGAACGGCATGAACAGGCCGATGAGGGGCAGGATGATCGCCCACCGGGTGTTCAGCAGTCCGATGTCGCGCATCTGGTAGTAGAGCGGCACGACGATGCCCTCGAACGGCAGGGTCAGGCCGAGGATGAACACGATGAAGACCGCGTTCCCGCCTCGGGGTCGCAGGTGGCCGAGGGCGAACCCCGCGAGCGTGGCGATCAGCACCGCGATCGGGACGACGCCGAGCTCGATGAGGGCGCTCGACCACAGCAGTTCGAGCATGTTGGCCGACTGGAAGGCGGTCAGGAAGTTGTCCCACCGGGGGGTTTCGGGCCAGCTGATGCCGGCGGGATAGGTTCCGGGCGGATGCAGCGCCGTGACGAACAGGCTCACGAACGGGATGATCGTGATCGCCATGAGCAGGAACAGCAGTGCGCGCCCGAGGATCTTGTCGCGGAGCGGGGTGATCATGCGTCCCTCCCGCGGATGATGCGCTGGAGCGGCAGCACCACGAGGAGCACGAGCAGCATCAGCACGACCGCGAGAGCGGAGGCGGTGCCGACGTCGCGCTGGAAGAAGGCGAGGTAGTAGATCTGCAGACCCGGGACGAGCGTGCTGTTGCCCGGACCGCCCTGAGTGGAGATGTAGATGATGTCGAAGCTCGCCAGCGCCGAGATGACGGTCACGGTGATGGCGACCGCGAGTTCCTGGCGGACGCTCGGCAGCGTGATGGAGAAGAACTCCCGGATGGGCCCGGCGCCGTCGATCCGCGCCGCCTCGTAGAGGGCGGGGTCGATCTTGGTCATGCCCGCCAGCAGAAGGACGGTGCACAGCCCCAGCTGCACCCACGCGCCGATGAGGCCGACGGCCGGGAGAGCGGTGTTGAAGTCGCCGAGCCAGGCGCGCGTCAGCCCGCCGAGCCCGACGGCGCTCAGCAGCTGGTTGACGAACCCGCTCGAGGACAGCTGCCAGCTCCACATGATGCCCGCGGCCACGAGGGGGATGACCTGGGGGAGGAACAGCACCGTTCGCGAGACCGTCGCCAGCCGGCTCGTCGCGATCCCCCGGATGATGTTGGCGGCGAAGAGGCCGAGGATCACCGGGATGATGCTGAAGTAGATGATCAGCTCGAAGGAGTTGAGGATGGCGCCGAGCAGCGTCGGGTTGCCGAAGACCTCACCGTAGTTCGCCAGCCCCGCCCAGGACGCGGTCGTGAAGCCGTCCCAGTCGTAGAGCGAGTACTGCGCGGTCAGTGCGATCGGGCGGAGCACGAACGCGATGTAGAACGCCGCGGCCGGCAGGACGAGCAGGTAGATCCGGAGGTCGCGGATCACGCGGCGGCGCCGACGGCGCCGCGTGAGCGCGGGGTCGTCCGGGAGGGACGGCGGGAGGGGAGGGGTCGCGGCGGCGGACGTGTCCGCCGCCGCGACCTGGGAGCGTGAGCTCATGCCTACTGACCGACCTCGGCTTCGTAGTCGGTCTGGACGGCACTGAGCAGACCCGCCGCATCCTGCTCACCGGCGACGAGTCGCTGCACGTTGGGCGTCCAGCTCTGCGCGTAGATCGCGCCGGTGGCGTTGGCGATGAAGTCCATCGCCCCGTCGGCATCGTTGATCGTCGTGCCGGCGGCGAGGGTCTCCGCGGTCACCGAGCCCTCGGCGACCTCGGGCATGAACGCGTCGGCCGGGCCCATCGGGTGGGATCCGCCGACCTCGACGGTGATCGTGCGAGCGGTCTCGTCGGTGGCGACCCAGTTCAGGAAGAACGCCGCGCAGTCGGGGTTCTCGGCGTTGGCGGAGATGCCGTAGGTGAGGGGCGCGGACATGGCTCCGATGTTGCCGCCCTCTTCCAGGGGAGGCATGACGAAGAAGCCCGCATTGTCGGGCATCTGGGTGTCGAGGTTGCCCGACTCCCAGTCGCCGCTGAAGATGAAGACGCTCTCGCCGCCGATGAAGCGGCTCATCATCTGCGAGTAGTCCATCGAGTTGACGTCGTCGGCGAAGAAGCCGTCCTCGACCCAGCCCTGCAGGTGCTCGGCTGCTGCGAGGTTGTCGGGGGTGTCGATCGTGGCCCCCTCCTTCTGGAAGATCCAGTCGTTGATCGGTGCGGTTTCGCCGTACGAGGCCATCAGCAGCTGGAGCGGGAACAGCAGACCGCCGGTCGCGCCGCCGTTGAACTGGGCGATCGGGGTGAGACCGGCGTCGCGGGCTGCGGCGAGATAGCCGTCGAACTCCTCGAGGGTCGCGGGCGGCTCGGTCATCCCGATCTGCTCCGCGAGCTCCTTGTTATAGAACACCCCGGTCATCGAGAAGTTCAGCCCCATCGCATAAAGCGGTCCGTCGCCGCGGCGACCCTGGTCGTCGACGCGCAACTGCTCGAGCTGCGAGGCGGGCCAGTCGGTCCAGCCGAACGCCTCGGCATAAGGGTCGAGATCGAGCAGCAGGCCGCTCGAGGCCAGTTCCGACATCTGAGGCAGGCGCATCAGGTCGGGGGGCGAGTCCTGCAGCACGCGGGGGGCGTTCTGCGTGATGACGGCGAACTGGTCTTCGCGGATGTCGAAGGTGACGTTCGGGTACTGATTGGTGAATTCGTCGGCCAGCTCCTTCGGGAGAGGGAAGCCGGTCTCGATGTACATGTCCAGGACGACGTCCTCCTCGCCGCAGGTGGGTGCGCCGTCCAGGGTCGGGGCGGCCGACCCTCCGTCGTCGGCGGCGCCGCCGCCACCGGGAGGGGCGCACGCGACGAGGGCCAGGGCGGTGGCCGCCAGCAGGCCGGTGGCGAGATAGAGGCGTGACCGGTTGCCGTGTGATTGAGACACCAGTGTCTCCCTTCCTTGGGATTACGAAGGCTTCGATCGGGTGGGCGAGGAACGCAGGGGGACTGCGAGTACGCTCAGCTAACTCGATTGAGCACGATGCTAAATCGTGTTAGCAAGGATCATCATGACCAGCTGGCGGGTATCTGTCAACTGCGACGCGTCGAACTCTCGGGGTGTTGTTACCCACCCGTTAGGATCGGCCTGGAACGAAGGACGATTGACGTGACCCGACGCCGTGTGACCCTCGCCGACGTGGCCCGCGCCGCCGGTGTGTCGCGAACGACGGCATCGCTGGTGCTCTCCGATCGTGGAACGGAACTGCGCATCTCGGAGGCGTCGCAGCAGCGGGTGCGGCAGGTGGCTTCGGAATTGGGCTACCGTCCCAACATCCTCTCGGCCGACCTTCGCCGCGGATCCAGCCGCACCATCGGGTTCATCTCCGACACGATCGCGACCTCCCAACTGGCCGGCGACATGATCAAGGGCGCGCTCGACCACGCCCACCGAGAGGGTTATCTGCTCTTCATCGGTGAGACCGAGGGGGACCTGGCCGAGGAAGAGCGGCTGGTCCAGACGATGCTGGATCGTCAGGTGGACGCCGTCGTCATCGCGTCGATGTTCACCCGGGAGCGCCCGATCCCCGCAGGGGTGCGCGATCGATCCGTCGTGCTGCTCAACGCGCTGCCCGATGAGGCGGGTGCGGTGACCGCCATCATCCCGGACGAGTACGACGCCGGTCGGCGCGCCGCGGAGCTGCTGCTGGCAGCCGGTCACACGCGCATCCACCTTCTCGGAGCCGGCCCCGACCGCGACCAGGTGGCTCCCCAGACCGTCGCCGGACGGGAGCGGCTCGCAGGCATCCTCGATGCTCTCACCGATGCGGGCATCGAGCCGGCGAGCGGGCGGATGTGCAAGGTGTGGCTGCCCGAGGACGGATGGAAGGCGACGGCCGACCTCATCGCATCCGGAGCTCGGGGCGAGGCGATCATCACCTTCAACGACCGGCTCGCCTTCGGGGCCTACCAAGCGCTGCAGGAGGTCGGGCTGCGCGTGCCCGACGACTTCTCGCTCGTGTCCTTCGACGACCATCAGCTCGCCGGATGGCTGCATCCCGGTCTCACGACCTTCGCGATCCCGCACTACGAACTCGGGCGCCGTGCCATCCAGTACCTTCTGAAGGGCGATGACGACGACGCCGTGGCCGCCGTCGAGCGCATCGAGATGCCGCTGCGCGCGCGGGGGTCCGTGGCGCCGGTCGGCGGTGCTGCAGGGGTCGACCGCGGCGTCACTCCAGGGGAGCGGATGCGCCCGCCGCGCGTCGGGCGGCCAGTCTCCGCTCGCGCATCGCGAGGAACAGCGGAAACGTGAACGCGATCGCGGTGATGCCCGACAGCAGGATGTAGAGCCACCACCGCTTCATCCCCAGCCGTCGCCCCTCGACGACGATCACGACGCAGGCGGCGATCGCGACGACCAGGAGGTCGACGGTGATGGACGATACCGCAGGGCCGCTGCTGACGAGGTCGCCGAGGAAGTCCCGCATCTGAACGACAGCCCAGACGTTCAAGACGAAGGTGGCGACGAGTCCCGCGAGAGCCAGGACGAGGAACGCGATGGCGAGCGGGGGCCAGGGGTCGCGGGCGCGGGTCATGGGTCGAAGGCTAGCGCCGTATCATCGTGCGGTGCTCGACTTCGACGATCCGCTGCCCCGGCGCCCGCGCCGGGTCGCGATCGCGGGGGTCTCCGGAGCGGGCAAGACGACCCTCGCCGCGCGCATCGCGGAGATCATCGAAGCGCCGCACACCGAGATCGACGGGCTCTTCCATGGGGCGGGATGGACCGAGCGACCGGAGTTCCTCGACGATGTGAAGCGGTTGGTGGCGGGGGAGTCGTGGGTCACCGAGTGGCAGTACGCACCGGCTCGTCCGCTCATCACCGCTCGGGCCGAGCTCCTGATCTGGCTCGATCTGCCCTACTGGAGCTGCGTGCTCCCTCGCGTCGTGCGGCGCACCCTTCGTCGGCGGCTGCGCCGCGAGGAGCTGTGGAACGGGAACATCGAGCCTGCGCTCCACACCTTCTTCACCGACCGCGAGCACATCGTGCGCTGGTCCCTCAGCACCCGACGGAAGTACGACGAGCGGATACCTCACCTGGCAGAGCAGGACGTATCGCCGACCGTCGTTCGTCTGCACTCTCAGAGCGAGGTCGAACGGTGGCTGGCCGGACCGCTGCGCACCAGCGCCGGGGTTCCCTGACCCGGCGCCCCAGCGCCCGGGTTGCCCGATCCGGCGCCCCCCTCCGCGTCTGCGGGGCTCCGCTGACACGCCGGGACCGCCTCAGAAGGGGGCGACGGCGAGTCCTCCGTCGTCGGTGGGGACGAATGCGACGCGTGAGGGTGGATGGCTGTCGTAGTTCTTCCCGCCGGGACTGGTGAACGTCAGTACCCCGCCGGGGAGTTGCTCGACATGCCAGTTCGTGGCGTGTTTGAGCGTGTGGTGCCTGGCGCATTCGTTGCAGAGGTTGTCGTTGGAGGTCGGCCCGCCCAAGGCGAAGTCTCTCGAGTGGTCCTTGTCGCAGACTCTCGCGGGTCTGCGGCATCCGGGTGTTCGGCAGGTGACGTCTCGGGCGTTGAGGAACCTCGTCTGCGACGGATGGGGCACGTATCGGTCGACCGCGGTCACGACGCCGGTGATGGGGTCGGTCATCACCCGATCCCAGACCCTCGCCGTCCCCGCCATACGCCTCGCCGTCTCCGGGTCGACCGGGGTGACCCCGTTCAACTCGGCCCCGGAGTCCGTCACCCCGGTGAGGGTGGTGATCGGGATGGTGATCTGCACCTCCGCGATGATCGCCCCCAACCCGCCCTTTGCCCCGTCGGTGGGGTCGATCACCGGGGACGCGGCGAGGAGCATGTCCAGGGCCAGGTCGGCGCGGATCTCATCCAGCGACCGGTCATCGAACCACAGCTCATCACCGTCGGTGGACTCGTTGGTGTCGACGCCGCTCGCTTCGGCTTCGGCCTGCTTGGCGGCGTGCTCGCGTCGCTTGGCGCGATCGACGTCCTTGATGGTGGTGCCCTGCCCGGTGAGCCGGTGGTACACCCCGTGGATGTACACGTTGCTGCCCAGGATGGTGAGGGTCGACATTGCGTCGTCGAGATCGGTGACCCACACACGCCTCTCCTTCACCGCCTTGTCGTGTCGTTCCTGCAACGGCCTCGGATCCAACACCGCGGCGCGCTGGAGGGCGTACTTCTTCGTCCGCGGCACCGTCTGCCGCTCCGCCTCCACCAGCACGATCCGCTCGAACACCGCCCGGCCCACGGGGTCCTCGATCACCCGGCCGGCGTCCTGGATCACCTGCGCATGCGCCCTGGTCACCCGCCCCTCGACCAGCGCCGCCATCGTCTGGGGGAACAACTCGATCAGTTCGTGCGCGTCATGCATCTGGGTCTGCATCGACCGGTCGTTCACCCTGACCGCCATCCCCAGCTCGAGCGCCATGGACCGCAGCGGGATGTCCCGCTCCCTCGACGACACCGACCCGATTCGAGACCGCTGCTCCAGCGTCAACGCATACGCATCCGCGAGCAGCCGAGTCTCCTTCGCCTCCAACACCGCCCGACGCCGACGCAACCGCGCCAGCTCATCCGCGAACACCCCGGCACGCTTGTCCTCCGCCCGCCGCCGCTTCTCGTCCGCGTCCACTGAAAACCCCGTCCCGATGACCTACCCACATCATCGCAGAGGGTTCCGACATCGGGCGCGGCATATGACCTGCACGAGTAGAACAAAGCTTCCAACGCGCGACCGCCCCCGTTCGGACACAGTACGCTCATCCGGTGACCTCGCACACGCTTCCTGACGGCGCCGTTCTGCGCCGCGCGCAGCCGGGAGATGAGCCCGGCATCCTCGACGCAATCACGGCTCTGGCCGTCTACGAGCGCGAACCCGACGCGGTGGAGAACACCGTCGAGGCCCTCACGGAGTCGCTGTTCGGGCCGGAGCCCCGGGTGTTCGCGCACGTCGTCGAGCGCGATGGAGCGATCTTCGGCATCGCGATCTGGTTCGTCACCTACTCGACCTGGACCGGCACGCACGGTCTCTGGCTCGAAGACCTCTATGTGCACGACGTCGCCCGCGGCCGCGGCTACGGTCGCGCGCTGATGAAAGCACTGGCCGCCGAGTGCGTCGCGCGCGGGTTCGCACGGTTCGAATGGACCGTCCTCGACTGGAACGAGCCGTCTATCCGGTTCTACCGGGCGATCGGCGCGGTGCCGATGGATGAGTGGACCACCCAGCGCCTCAGCGGCGACGCCCTGCGGGCCCTCGCGGAGACCCCGCCGGGACGGGCGTAGCCGCGGGGATCAGGGTCGACACGCCGACGTTCCGAGAGGACCATCGGCGTGTCGCGCGCGAGACCCGCTGCTGCGAACGTCGCGCGCACCCTGCCTCGCGCCGCGCGCCGCACGCTCAGACGCGTCGGTAGGTGCCCGACATCGGGCAATCGAACGGATCGCGGGCTGCGAGGCCGACGCGGTTCAGATACGCGATAACGATGCCGTAGGAGCGCCACATCGTGGTCTCGGTGTACGGTACGCCGAGCGTCCGGCAGTGGTCGCGGACGATGTCGCGCGCCTTCGCCAGGTGCGGGCGGGGCATGTTGGGGAACAGGTGATGCTCGACCTGATAGTTCAGACCGCCCATGAGCACCGTCGCCCACCATCCGCCGCTGACGTTGCGCGAGGTGCGCACCTGCTTGGAGAAGAAGTCGAGCTTGGCGTCCTTGGCGATGACGGGCATGCCCTTGTGGTTCGGCGCGAACGAGGCGCCCATGTACACGCCGAAGACGGCCAGCTGGACGCCGAGGAAGGCGAAGGCCATCCCGAGCGGCAGGAAGAGGAAGACCGGCACGAGCACGACGCCGAAACGGAGGAGCAGCAGCGCGAGCTCGGTGAAGCGACCCTTGACCGGCTGCCTGCTGAGAAGGTGGCGGAACGCGATGGCGTGGAGGTTCAGACCCTCGAGTGTCAGGAGCGGGAAGAACAGGTACCCCTGACGGCGGGTGATCATCCGGCGCAGGCCGCGGGCGGTCGCCGCATCCTCATCGATGAACGAGATCGTGTCGATCTCGATGTCGGGATCCTTGCCGACGCGGTTAGGGTTGGCGTGGTGCCGGGTGTGCTTGCTCGCCCACCATGAGAAGCTCATGCCGACCACGCCGTTGCCGAGGATGAGCGCGAGCCGATCGTTCGCCGGCCCCGAGCTCAGGATCTGGCGGTGCGCCGCCTCGTGCGCGAGGAAGGCCACCTGCGTGAACAGCAGACCGAGAGCCGCCGCGATCAGGAGCTGGAACCAGCTGTCGCCGAGCAGGACGAAGCCCGCGATGCACGCGGCGAACCCGAGGGCGATGGCGCCGCCGACGAGGGCGTAGAACCAGCGCGCGCGGGCGAGGAGGCCGGTCTCCCTGACGATCTGTGCCACGTCGGTGTAGGCGCGGGCCATGGGCGGGAACTCCGCCGTGCCGGCGTAGGTCTGGCGGACGGGGCCGAGCCGCGGCTCGATGACGGGTGCAGAGATGGGGCTACCTCGGATTCGATCGTGACCGCTGTGGCCTGGAGAGCCAAAGGCGGATGCCGATCGCTGGCTTCAGCGTACGGGGGTTCGTATCCGTGGCGCGGTATACAGGGGAGTTCCCAGAAAGCCGTCAGCCGACGGTGGGACCTTTCGGTCGCCACCGCCGGCTGACGGGAGAAGATTCAGATTGCGCGGATGTTCGCAGCCTGCATGCCCTTGGGGCCACGCTCAGCGTCGAATTCCACCTTCTGCGCCTCGTGGAGCTCCTTGAAGCCCTCGCCGCTGATCGCGCTGAAGTGCGCGAAGAGATCAGCCGAGCCGTCGTCGGGTGCGATGAACCCGTAGCCCTTCTCGGAGTTGAACCATTTCACGGTGCCAGTGGCCATCGTGTCTTTCCTTTTTCTTTTCGGGCCGCGAAGGCGACCGGGTGTGCCGCTCCCACATGTGCGGAGCGGACGGATGCAGCGCGGCCCCGGTGCAGACCCGCGAAATCCCCCTAACCGTAGCACGGGGACGGGTGCGCGGATCAGGAGAGTTTCCGCAGCGCGGAGCCCTTGTGTGCGGCTTTGTCGCCGCTCTTCTCGGATTCGACGATGTACGACGGCTCATCGTCGCTCGCGGTGAACTGCTGGCCGGCGAACTGGAAATCGCTGGTGCGGCGTTCGACGACCTTGCCCTGGGTGCGTCCCTGCGACGTGTTCCAGCTGACGCGATCGCCCTTCTTGAGGTCTTTGGTCACGACATCCTCCTTCTCCTTGAGCAGCATGGTCGCGCCCCCACGGCCGGGCATGAAGCCCTTGACCGTGGGGGCGAAACCTGAGAAGGGAAGCGGATCAGACCGTCGCCTGCTCCTCGGCGCGGCGCGGCAGCACCCATCCCCGGCGGGGGAAGTGGCACGTGTAGCCGTTGGGGATGCGCAGCAGATAGTCCTGGTGCTCCGGCTCGGCCTCCCAGAAGGGGCCGGCCGGCTCGATGGTGGTGACGGCCTTGCCCGGCCACAGGCCCGACGCATCGACGTCGGCGATCGTGTCGCGGGCGACGCGCTCCTGCTCGGGGGTCAGGGGGAAGATCGCCGAGCGATAGCTGGTGCCGATGTCGTTGCCCTGACGGTTCAGGGTCGACGGATCGTGGATCTGGAAGAAGAACGCAAGGATGTCGCGGTAGGTCGTCTGCGCGGGGTCGAAGACGATCTCGACCGCCTCGGCGTGGCCGGGGTGGTTGCGGTAGGTGGCGTGCTCGTTCACGCCGCCGGTGTAGCCGACGCGGGTCTGCAGGACGCCGGGCTGCCGGCGGATCAGATCCTCCATGCCCCAGAAGCAGCCGCCCGCGAGGACGGCGGTCTCGCTGCCGGGCAGGCGGGTGACGGCTCCGGTATCAGTGGCTCCACTGGTCATGACGCGTTCTCCTTCTCGGTGTTCTCGAACAGTCTGCGGTATGCGCCGTACCCCTGGGCCTCCAGCTCGGAGGCGGGGACGAAGCGCAGCGCAGCGGAATTCATGCAGTAGCGCATGCCACCGGCATCCCGGGGTCCGTCTCGGAAGACGTGACCGAGGTGACTGTCGGCGATCACCGAGCGCACCTCGGTGCGCGGGATGATCATCTTCCAGTCGGTCTTGGTCGCCACGGCGTCGGGCTGGATGGGGCGGGTGAAGCTCGGCCAGCCCGTTCCGCTGTCGAACTTGTCGGCGGAGGAGAACAGCGGCTCTCCCGACACCACATCGACGTAGATGCCCGGCTCGTGGTTGTCCCAGTAGGCGTTCCGGAACGGCGGCTCGGTGCCGTCCCGCTGGGTGACCTGATACTGCAGGTCGGTGAGGCCCTCGAGGGCCTCGGGGGTCTTTCGGTAGTCGTTGGACACGATTCCTCCTCACGCGGCTGGCTGCCGCGTCACAGAGGAGAACCGCGTGCGCGCCCGATTTGGTCCCGCGAAGCTGAGAGCCGCCTGCGAATCCGGCGATGGCAGGATGCCCGGAACTTGTCAACCGGGGAGCGTGCGCCCCGGTTGCGGGATGGAATGGGCGCAGACCTCGACGAAAGGGACGGCGATGAACGAGACGGCCACCGAAGACACCGACGCGCAGGACAAGCTCCGCGAGCTGCTGAAGAAGTTCCGCTTCGCCATGGTGACCACGCGCGCGACGGACGGCTCGCTCCAGGCGCATCCGCTGACCGTGCAGGAGGCGGAGTACGACGGCGACCTGTGGTTCGTGATCGCGCGTCACGCGTCCGCGGTGCAGCAGATCCAGGCGGACTCCCGCGTCGGAGTGTCGTTCAGCTCGAACGACGCCTGGCTGTCGCTGTCCGGTCGTGCCGAGGTGGTGAGCGACGACGCGAAGCTGCGCGAACTCTGGAACGCCGGCATCGAGGCCTGGTTCCCGAACGGCCCCGAGGATCCCGAGATCGTCCTCCTCCGCTTCGACGCGGAGGGAGGGGAGTACTGGGACAGCCCCGGTGGCCGGGTCGCCACCCTCCTGGCGTTCGTGAAGCACAAGGTGACCGGCGAGCGCCTCGAGGGTGAGAACGAGAAGTTCGACCTGTGACCCCGGTCCCGCAGGCGACCCGCCGACACCGTGTCGTGGTGATCGGCGGCGGCAACGGCGGACTCTCGGTGGCCGGCCGGCTCGCCCGGCGCGGAGTGACCGACATCGCCGTCGTCGAGCCGCGGAGCGAGCACGTCTACAAGCCGCTCCTCTCTCACGTCGCCGGCGGCACTGCTCGCCTGCACGAGACCACACGTCCTCAGGGGGAGGTGACCCCGCGCGGAGTCACCTGGATCCAGGATGCCGCGAGCGACATCGATCCTGAGCACTCGACCGTGACCCTCACCGGCGGCGACGTCGTCGGATTCGATCACCTGATCGTGAGCGCCGGCGTCCAGCACGACTGGAAGGACGTCCCGGGCTTGTACGCGGCCCTCACCACGCCGGAGGTCGTGTCGAACTACGAGCCGGAGCTGGCGCAGAAGGCCAGCGTGGCCCTGCGCGATCTGCGCCGGGGCACAGCGGTCTTCGTCCAGCCGCCGGAGCCTGCCTCGTGCGCCGGTGCGGGGCAGAAGCCGATGTACCAGGCATGCGACTACTGGCGCGCCACCGGTGTGCTCGACAACATCCGCGTCATCCTCGTCCTCCCCACCCCGACGATGTTCGGAATCCCCGAGATCGACACCGAGCTCGAGCGCGTCGTCTCGCGTTACGGCATCGAGGTGCGCTATTCGACCGAGCTGGCCGTCGTCGACGGCGAGGCGCGCCGGGTCACCCTGCAGTCGCACGGCGCGAGGGAGGACGTCGAATACGACGTGCTCTGCGTGGAGCCCTCGCAGTCGGCGCCCGACTGGCTGAAGGCGACGCCGCTATCGGCGGATTCAGACCCCGGCGGGTTCGTCGCCGTCGACGCCGGCACGCTCCGGCATCCGCGGTGGCCGAACGTCTGGAGCCTGGGGGATGCCGCAGACACGACGAACTCCAAATCCGGTGGCGCCCTTCGCGAGCAGAGCTATGTCCTGGCGAAGAACCTCGCCGCGGTCATCGCCGGACGTCGGCCGACGGCGCGCTACGACGGCTACTCGGTCTGTCCGTTCACCGTCTCGCGCTCGACGGTGGTCTTCGTCGAGTTCGACGATCGCGGGGCGTTGCAGCCGACGATCCCGTTCTGGCGGTCGATGTACCGCGAGAACCGACTGTCGTGGATCTTCGACCGACGCATCCTGCCATGGCTGTACTGGCACGCCATCCTGCCGGGCCGGCTCTGACTCAGGCCGAGCCGCTCCAGGGCGCGGGGACGATCACCCAGAGGACGACGGCGGGTGAGGCTCCCTCCACGTTCCAGGTGTGGGGCTCGCGGCCCGGAAAGGTCAGCGCGTCTCCAGGCGAGAGCGCGATCGTCCGATCGGCGAAGCGCACGGACATCCGGCCCGAGACGACGTGCACCACCTCGACGTCGCAGTTGATCGTGTAGAGCTCCCGCCCTCCGTGGGCGTCGGCGGCCAGCTCGGAGCGCAGCAGCTGCACCCGCTGCTCGGAGCGTGGCGAGAGCAGGCGGTCGTCGACGTGGACGCCGCCCAGGTTGACGCGGGGAGCCTCGTCCCAGGTCACGCGCTGCACCTCGGGCTCGGCGAACAGCGTCCCCATCGGGAGCGAGAGAACCTGGCACAGCTGCACCAGCGTCGACACGCTCGGCGAGGTCTCGTCGCGTTCGACGCGACTGAGGAAGCCCTTCGACAGACCGGTGGTCGTCGCCACCTGGGCGAGCGACATCCCCTGCGCTGTCCGCGCCCCGCGCAGCTTGGCCCCGATCGGAGCCACCCTGTCTGCGGCCGCCGGATGGATCGCCCGCATCGGTCCTCCTCTCGGCGTCGCTCTTGACGCGCAGCGCCGACCCGCGTAGCGTGCAGCGCACTAGTTGCGCCCAGAGTACCAAAGGTTTACCAATATGCAACCCGCCGATCCTTCGCCGCGAGGTCCCGTGGACGCGAGCGTCGTCCCGCGCTTCGCCGGAATCGCCACCTTCGCTCGTCTGCCGATGCTCGACGACGTGGAACGCGCCGACATCGCGGTCGTCGGGGTGCCTTTCGACAGCGGGGTCAGCTACCGGCCGGGTGCGCGCTTCGGGCCGGCGCACGTGCGCGAGGCCTCGCGGCTGCTGCGTCCCTACAACCCGGCGCAGGACGTCTTCCCCTTCGGCGCCCAGCAGGTCGCCGACGCCGGGGACATCGCCGCCAACCCGTTCGACATCGACGCCGCCGTGGCGGAGATCGCGGCGGCGGCGCGCACGCTCGGCGAGAGGGCGTCGCGGCTGGTCGCGATCGGCGGCGACCACACCATCGCCCTCCCGCTGCTGCGCGCGGTGACCGAGCGCCATGGCCCGGTCGCGGTCATCCATTTCGACGCGCACCTGGACACCTGGGACACCTACTTCGGCGCGCCGACCACCCATGGAACCCCCTTTCGGCGGGCGTCCGAGGAGGGGCTGATCGACCTCACCGCCAGCATGCACATCGGCATCCGTGGTCCGCTGTACGACAAGAGCGACCTCAGCGACGACGAACGGCTCGGTTTCGCCATCGTGACCGCCGACGAGATCGAACGCGATGGCGTCACCCGCGCGATCGAGCGGATCCGGGCCCGGGTCGGAGGCGCGCCGCTCTACCTCTCGATCGACATCGACGTCCTCGACCCGGCTCACGCTCCCGGTACCGGCACCCCCGAGGCCGGCGGACTCACCAGCCGCGAGCTCTTGACGATCATCCGGGGCCTTCGCGACCTGCCGATCGTGGGTGCCGACGTCGTCGAGGTCGCGCCGGCCTACGATCACGCGCAGATCACCGCGGTCGCGGCCAGCCACACCGTCTACGAACTGCTCAGCGCCATGGCACCGAAGGGACCCGAGGCATGAGGACCCCCACGCGCGACGAGGTGGTGCAGGCGGCTGACGAGATCATCGCGGCATTCGCGGCGACCGACGGTGCGCGCTACTTCTCGCGGTTCGCGCCCTCGGCGACGTTCCTCTTCCACACCGAGCCGAGACGACTGGGCGACCGCGCCACCTACGAGCGGCTGTGGGACGGCTGGATCCGCGAGGGATGGCGCGTGGTCTCGTGCACCTCGTCCGAGCCGCTCGTGCAGCTCCACCCCGGTGTCGCGATCTTCACCCACACCGTCGACACCACGGTGCAGACCGTCGAGGGCGAGGAGTCGTACCGCGAACGCGAGACCATCGTCTTCGCCGTCGATGACGCGGGCCTCCTCGCCGTCCACGAACACCTCTCACCCCTCGGCTGAAACCCACCCCTCTCTCTTCTCTAGGAGCCCGATGATGTCGCTCTACTCCCGTCTCGATCGTCGTCTGCAGTCCCAATCCGACGACGCCGGTCCCGTCCGCGGGGACTACTCGGTGGGCCGGATCCTGATGATCTGGCTCGCCGCGAACCTCGTGGTGACGACCCTCCTCACCGGCACGCTGTTCGTCCCCGAGGTCGGCTACGGCACGGTCGTCGCGCTGATCGTCGGGGGCACGGTCCTCGGCGCGGCGGTGCTCGTGACCGTGGGTGCGATCGGAACCCGGACCGGGCTTCCGACGATGGCGCTCACCCGCGGTCCGTTCGGCACGCGCGGCAGCCTCCTCCCGGTGGCGGCCAACGTCGTGATCCTCATGGGGTGGAGCTGGGTCCAGGCGATGCTGGCCGGTCTCGCCCTGAACTACATCGTGGCGGCCGTCACGGGCTTCTCCAGTCCGGTGCTGTTCGCCGTCGTCTGCCAGAGCATCGTCGTCGTCCTGGCGATCTTCGGGCACGCCGGGGTCGCGCGGGTCGAGCCGTGGTTCGCCGCGGTCATCCTGGCCATCGCGGTCTACATCTTCGCCGTCTCGTTCGCGTCCTTCAGCCCCGCGGAGTTCGCCGCCATCCCCGCTCCCGACGCGCCGTTCTACACGCCCGGTCTCGTCTTCGACGTGGTGCTCGCCACCGCCATCTCGTGGACGGTCCTCTCCGCAGACTTCAACCGGTTCGCCCGGTCGACCCGCTCGGGCGTCATCGGCTCGGGCGTGGGCTACACGCTGTCGACGGTGATCGCCATGACGCTCGGCGCGACGGCGATCGGGTACGTGGTCCTCAGCGGCGGCGAGGCGATCCCGTTCGACCCCGCGACCGTGGTGGAGCCCTTCGGCGCCCTGTTCGCGGTGGCGATCTTCCTCTCCGTCATGGCGACGAACACCATGGTGGTCTACGGCATGGTGACCACCGTGGTCAACGCGGTGCCGGGGTCGCGCGTGCGATTCCTGCCGACTGCGCTCGTCGTAGGTGTCCTCTCGATCATCGGAGCGACGTTCTTCGGGCTCCTGGATCAGTTCACGACGTTCCTCGTGACGATCAGTGCGCTGTTCGCTCCGGTGTTCGCGATCATGATCGTCGACTATTACCTCATCAAGCGGGGGGAGTACGACGACGACATCCTCCGGCCCACCGGCGGCCGGTACTGGTACACGGGCGGCGTCAACGTCGTCGCCGTGATCGCCTGGGCGGTCGGCGCGACCCTCGCCTATGTGTGGGCCTACGTCTGGCCGCTGCCGTTCGGAGCCACGGTGCCCGCCTTCGTCGTCACCTTTCTGCTCTACCTCCTCGTCTCCCTGCCCACCCGTCGCACGGGGAGGTTCGCCGCCGAACGCCACCTCGTCGCCAGCCGATCGGATTGAGCCCGGTGATCCACGATCTCAGCCATGTCGTCCACGACGGGATGCCGGTGTATCCGGGTGATCCCGAGGTGCGCATCGGCGCCGGTCTGACGATCGCGTCCGACGGCGTCGAGGTCGCCCGGATCTCGATGGGGACGCATACGGGAACGCACGTCGACGCCCCGTCGCACACCGTCGCGGGCGGGCGGACGATGGCGTCCGTGAGCCTCGACGAGCTCGTGGGGGAGGCGATCGTGCTCCGGGTCCGGGCAGGCGACGGCGAAACGTACGGCTGGAGCGACCTCGATCCAGGAGGCGCGCTGCCCGACATCCTTCCGCCGATCGTCCTCATCAGCACGGGGTGGGATGCCCTGTTCGCCGATGATCGGCGGCGACTGCGGCACCCGGCGCTCGACCCCGCCGCGGCGCAGATGCTGGTGGACCGCGGGGTGCACGTCCTCGCCGTCGACACCCTGAGCCCCGACCCGACAGGAGGAGCGGCCTTCCCCGTCCACGACATCGTCCTCGGCGCCGATCACCTCATCGTCGAGAACCTCCGCGGGGCCGCGGCGCTGCCCGATCGGGTGCGGGTGGGATTCTTCCCCCTGAAGGTCTCGGGTGACGGTGCGCCGGTGCGCGCCGTCGCCTTCACCTGAGTCAGGCGATCCGCTCGCCGCACATCCCGCAGATCCCGGTCGCCGACACCTCGATGAAGCAGTCGGGGCACACGGGGCGCGGCTTGTCGTCCACGACGCGGCGCTGCGGTGCGGCCCGCTCGCGCGGAGCGCGCTCGGCGCGCGCCTTCCGTGCCGGTGACGGCGCGGTCGGGGGAGGCGGCGCGACGGCCGGCACGTGGCCGGCGCAGTAGAACCGCACGAACCCGGAGTGATGATTCGGATGCCGGTGCTTGACGGCGAACAGGGCGGTGCGTTCCCACGGCGCGACATCGGCTGCGCACCCGGCGCAGCGGGCCGGATCGCCCGGGGCGACGTCAGCGGCGGGGACCGGGGTCTCGAAGGGAAGCGCGTCGCGCCAGTCCGCAGAGGATGCGACTCTCATTTCGGTGGGCCTCCCCGAGGTGTCACCGGCTGTCGGATTCCATCGTAGGCGCTGCGGCTGGATCGGCGTCCTCGGGGAAGGCGGCCGTCAGTGACCATCGGGTGACGCGTCGGAGGACACCGCGTAACGCGAGAGCCTCCCGCCGGGCGACGACCACGCCGTCGACCGCGTGGACGTCGATGGCGAGCGGCGGCGGCTCCCCGAACTTCGGGATCTCGATCTCGATCCAGACGCCCTCGCCAAGCGGGATCCGGGGCCGCGCGGTGCCACCGCCGATCACGGTGCTCTCCGTCGCGCGGGCGATGATCGCGAGGGCGGCGATCTTGTCCACGGCGTCGGCGGCGACGAGGGTGGCCACGGCCGCCCCGGGGTGCGGTGCGTCGGACGAGGATGCCATGGGCCCAGTCAACCAGCCCCGGGCGGCGAGGGGTCCGGAGTCGTACGCTGAGTCCATGCCCACCCTCGTGCTCACCCTCGTCGGAACCGACCGTGCCGGTCTCGTGGCCGCGGTGGCCGAGGTGATCGACGCCCACGGCGGCAACTGGGAGCACAGCGAGCTGGCCGAACTCGCCGGTGCGTTCGCCGGGGTGGTGCAGGTATCGGCGCCCGAGGGCGGAGTCGACGACCTCCGCGCGGCACTGGCCGCGCTGCCGGGTCTCGTCACCGTGAGCGTTCCCGCCCAGGGAGGCGGGGCCGCGCGCGACACGACGTCGCGGCCGCTGTCCTTCACCGTGCTCGGCAACGACCACCCCGGCATCGTCCACGAGATCTCCGCCGCCCTCGGCTCCCACGGGGTGAGCATCGACCGGATGACGACCCAGACCCGCGACGCGGCCATGGCCGGGGGGCGCCTGTTCGAGGCGACGGTGTCCGCCGTGGTGCCGCCGACGGTCGAGGTCGCCGACGTCATCGCCGACCTCGAACGGATCGCCGCCGAGCTCCAGGTCGAGGTCGCGGCACGCGACTGACTCCGCCGCGGGAATTCCCCGCCGCGCCCGCCGTGTTGCGATCCTTGGAGGTACCCCCGTGACATCCCCCCTTTTCCACCCGCTCGCTGTTCGAGGCATCACCCTCGCCAACCGGATCGTGATGGCGCCGATGTGCCAGTACTCGGCCGACCCCGATGGTCCCGACGTCGGCGCACCGAACGACTGGCACATCCAGCACTACGGATCGCGCGCGCTCGGCCGGCCCGGACTCATCATCGTCGAGGCCACCGGCGTCAGCGCCGAGGGGCGCATCTCGGCCTACGACCTGGGCATCTGGAACGACACCCAGGTGGCCGCCCACCGCCGACTCACCCGGTTCTTCCGCGACAACGGCGTGGCCGCCGGCATCCAGCTCGCCCACGCAGGCCGGAAGGCGAGCTCACCGCGGCCCTTCGAGGGCCCGTTCGGTAGCAGCGAGCCGCCCGCCGACTGGCAGCCCGTCGCCCCCAGCGCCGTCGCGTTCGCGCCCGGCAAGCAGGTGCCGCTGGCCCTGGATCGTGCGGGGATCGACGAGGTCGTCTCGCAGTTCGCCGATGCCGCACGGCGGGCCCGCGAGGCCGGCTACGAGGTCATCGAGATCCACGCGGCGCACGGCTACCTGCTGCACGAGTTCCTCTCGCCCGAGTCGAACACCCGCACCGACGAGTACGGCGGATCGTTCGAGAACCGGGTGCGCCTCCTCGAGCGGGTGGTGGATGCCGTCCGGCGGACGGCCGGCGAGGCCACGCCGATCTTCGTGAGGATCTCGGCGACCGACTGGGTGGAGCCGGCGGGCTGGACCGCCGACGACAGCGTGGCGCTGGCCGCGAGGCTTCGCGAGCGCGGCGTGGACGTCGTGCACGTCTCGACCGGCGGCAACGTCGCCGACGCCCGTATCCCGGTCGGGCCGGGCTACCAGGTGCCGTTCTCGCGCCGCATCCGGCAGGAGGCCGGCGTGCTCACCGCTGCCGTCGGACTCATCCGCGACCCCGACCAGGCCGAAGAGATCCTGGATGCCGGCGACGCCGACCTGATCGCCCTGGCCCGGGAGTTCCTCCTCGATCCGCTCTGGCCGGTCACGGCGGCACGACAGCTGGGGGAGGAGTGGTCCCTCGCGCCGCAGTACGAGCGGGCGGAGATCCTCGCCCGCCGCGATGAGCGGACGAAGGTCTGAGCCCGGCGGGTCGCCGGCGCCGCAGCATCCCTGCGAATTCGCTCCGTACCGCCCGCTGGCGATGCATAACGACATATCGTTGAGTATCGCTCGACGTCGCGACCGCGGCGGAGCGAAGGAGGTCATCATGAGCAACTCATTCTTCGGCGATGCATTCTCGGGTCGCGGCGGGTCCGCGTCGGGATGGCCGATGTCGAACATCGCGGAGGCCATGGACCAGCTGCGCTCCGCCTTCGAGAAGGGTGTCGGAAGCGGTTCCGCTCCGCGGATGAACCGCGGAGACGTGCGCACTGCCGTTCTCACCCTTCTGCTGGAGCGGCCGATGCACGGCTACCAGATCATCCAGCTCATCGAGGAGCGCAGCGGCGGGAGCTGGAAGCCCAGCGCCGGGTCGGTCTACCCCACCCTCCAGCTCCTCGCCGACGAGGGCCTCATCGAGGCTCAGGAGGCGGACGGTCGCAAGACCTACAGCCTGACCGAGGCGGGGATCGCCGAGGCGGAGGCCGCCGCCGAGCGCGGGGCGCCGTGGGAGTCCAGCTCGTCGGCGCGTCGCGAGTCGCCGCGGATGACAGCCCTTCCCAAGGCCGGTCTCGATCTGGCGCAGGCTGCCGCACAGGTCGCCCGCACCGGCTCGTCGGCGCAGGTGGACGAGGCTGTGGCCGTCCTCGAGGATGCTCGCCGTAGGCTCTACTCCATCCTCGCCCAGAGCTGATCTCGACGCCGCACGTGCGTCGGCGTCCAGGAGAATCGATGACCGACGCCCCATGGATGCGCGCCCGCTACCGCCGCATCACCCGCTTCGCGCTGCGCGTCATGCTGCAGACGTGGTGGTGGGAGCTGTTCCTTCCGAGGTTCGGACTGACTGCTCTCGTGGCGCGCGGACGCGCGCGTCGGATGCGACGCATCGCCCAGAGATTCCATGTGCTGGCTGTGGATCTCGGCGGGCTCATGATCAAGGTGGGGCAGTTCCTCTCGTCGCGCCTGGACATCCTCCCGCCCGAGATCACGAAGGAGCTGGAGGGGCTGCAGGACGAGGTGCCCCCGGTCGCGTTCGATCGCATCCGCGCGCTCGCCGAGAGCGAGCTCGGCGTCCCCCTCGAGCGCGCCTTCGCTTTCGTCGACCCGGATCCGGTCGCCGCGGCGTCCCTCGGGCAGGCGCATCGCGCCCGGCTGTCACCGGACGACGCGGCTCTCGCCGGCTTCGCCGACGTCGTGGTGAAGGTCCAGCGCCCCGGCATCGACCAGATCGTCGACGTCGACCTTCGGGCCCTCCGCAAGGTCGGGGTGTGGCTGAGCAGGGTGTCGCTGGTGTCCAAGCGCGTGGACATGCCCGAGCTGGTGGAGGAGTTCGCCGAGACCTCGCTGCAGGAGATCGACTACCTGCAGGAGGGCGCGAACGGCGAGCGGTTCGCGCGCGACTTCGCCGATGATCCGCGGGTGACAACCCCCGAGGTGGTGTGGGAGCGGTCGACTCGCCGGGTGCTGACGCTGCAGGACGTCACGGCGATCAAGATCAACGACCGTGATGCGCTCGTCGCCGCCGGGCTCGACCCCAGCGAGGTCGCGCTCGCATTCGCCTCGGTGATGTTCCAGCAGCTCTTCGGGAACGGCTACTTCCACGCCGACCCGCACCCCGGGAACATCTTCGTCACCCCCTCGCATGCGGAGCCCCGCAGCGGGGATGAGGAGGGGGCGGCACCCGGCTGGACCCTCACCTTCATCGACTTCGGGATGATGGGCCAGGTCCCCGACTCGCTCAGGGCGGGCCTTCGGCGCCTCGTGATCGCCGTGGCCGCACGCGACGGTGTCGGGCTCGTCGACAGCATCCGCGAGGTGGGGGTGCTTCTGCCTTCGGCCGACACCGCGGAGCTCGAGCGGGCGATGACGCAGCTGTTCGCCCGGTTCGGCGGCATGGGATTCGCCGAGCTGGCCGAGGTCGATCCCCGTGAGTTCCGCGACTTCGCGATCGAGTTCGGCGATCTCGTGCGCGCCCTCCCCTTCCAGCTGCCCGAGAATTTCCTCCTGGTGATCCGGGCGATGTCCCTGACCTCGGGGGTCTCGAGCGCCCTGGATCCGGCGTTCAACATCTGGGAGGCCGTAGAGCCGTATGCCGCCACGCTGCTGCGCGAGGAGCGCGGCAACGTCCTCCAGGCCGTCACCCGCCAGGCCGTCGACACCGCGGGGCTCATCACACGCCTTCCCCGCCGCATCGACAAGCTCGCCACCCGCATGGAAGAGGGGCGTCTGGCCGTCGACGCGCCCCGGGTCGACCGGCGGCTGGCGCGGCTCGAACGCCTCGGTCGCCGCATCCTCTCCGCCGTCCTGTTCGGCGCCCTCCTCATCGGGGGCATCCTCCTGCGTCCCGACGACCCGGTCTTCGGGACCATCCTGCTCCTCGCCGCCGTGCCGCCGCTTCTCCATGCGCTCCTGGCGGGCGTACTGGGGTCCCGCGGGCCGGTGTGATGAAGGCGCGATGGTTTCAAGCGAATCCATAGGTCGGCGTCGGTAGCGTGGTGCGCGCAAGGGGAGTACTCCCGATCGCGGTGGACCCGTCAGTACGAACGCCAGGTGGCGTTCCGGCCCACCGGCCCGTGAGGGTGGAGGAGACCTTGACGTTCAGAAGGGATCGTCATGAGCAAGCTCTCCAAACTCATCGGCATGGCAGCCAAGGCCCTGGACAGCCAGGGCGGCAGCACCCAGGGGGCGTCGTCCTCGTCGTCGGACTGGCGCGGCATCGTCCGCAGCGCCGCCGGTGCCCTGACCGGTGACGGCCGGCCCGCCGCCGGGACGGCACCTGCGACCCCGTCCGCGTCGCCGGCGCCGCGGAGCCGACCGTCGACCATGCCCCCGGTCGCCGGCTCGCCGTCCCGGCCGAGCGAGGCCGACCGCGCGGCGATCGCCCGCTACGACTACCTCATGCAGACGGCCGATCCGCACCAGGTCGAGCAGATCCATCGCGAGGCGTTCGCACGGCTGACCCCCCAGCAGCGGCAGCAGATCGAGTCGCGCATGCGGACCGAGTTCCCGCCGTCCGAGCGCCCGCGGTCGGCGGCCCCCGAGGATCTCGCCCGCGCGGCGGGACGCGCGGAGGCCCTGCGTCCGGGCCGCATGCGGGGGCTCCTCGGCCGCGTCGGCGGCGGTGCGGCGATGGTCGGGGCCGGCGGTCTCGCCGTCGGCGTCCTCGGGGCCGTGGCAGGGGCCGCGGTCGTCAGCTCGGTGGCCGCCCCGCTCCTCGAGCAGGCCGCCGGATTCGGCGTCGACTTCGATGCCCTCGCCGACGGCGTCGATCTCACCGGCCTCGCCGACGGCGTCGACGCCTCGAGCTTCGCCGAGAGCGCGGAGGGGATCGTCGGGGGCACCGGCGACGTCGTGTCGGGGTTCGGCGATCAGGTCTCGAGTTTCGGCGACCAGTTCGGCTCGCTCGGCGACCTGTTCGGGCGCTGAGTCACGCCATCCGGTCGCGGCCGGGTCATCCGTGATCTGCGGCAGACCGTGACGCGGATCGACCCCGTGGGCGTCCGGGTCTGAGACCATGGAGGTCGTGCACGTGGTATCGCTGGTGGTGAACCTCCCCATCGCGAAACCGGACGCGCTCGCCGTCATCGCCCTGGTGTCGGACGGTGAGGTGCTCGACGCCGGATCCGCCGACCCGCGGGTGTGGGTGAGCCCTCGGTCGTGGGCGATGGTGGATCTGCCGCGTTTCGCCGAGCCGCCGCCGTTCGCCGTCGACGTCTGCTCGCACGAACCGGCGGCAGCGCGCGAGGACGCCCGACGGCTCGCCGTCGCCCTCGAACGCGTCGGCTGGCGGATCGAACCCTTCGGTGATCCGCCAGCCGAGTGACGTGCGATGCCGCCTCGAGGTCAGTACCAGCCGACCGACTGCGAGTGGCTCCATGCGCCGCAGGGGGTGCCGTAGCGGCCCGAGATGTAGCCGAGGCCCCACGAGATCTGCGTCGCAGCGTTGGTCTGCCAGTCGGCGCCGGCCGAGGCCATCTTGCTGCCGGGGAGGGCCTGAGGGATGCCGAACGCGCCGCTCGAGCGGTTGTAGGCCTGGTAGTTCCAGCCCGACTCCTTGTTCCACAGCGACACCAGGCACGAGAACTGGTCGTCGCCCCAGCCATAGTTCCCGAGCATCGCGCGGGCGGTCGCCTGCGCACCCGCGGGGCTGTTGTCGCCGCCGGTGCTGCCGCCGGTCGGGATGAATCCGCCACCGCTGCTGCTGCCGGCCGAGGTGCTCTCCGCCAGGGCTGCGGCCTCCGCGGCTGCCGCGGCGGCCGCGGCTTCGGCCTCGAGGCGCGCCTTCTCGGCGGCCTCTTCCTCAGCCTTCTTCGCCAGAGCGCCGTCGAGGCTGCCGCGCAGCTGGCTGACCCGCTGATCGACCGCGGCCACGGCCTCGGTGACGTCGTCGGCGATGTCGGGGAGGAACGCGGCGGGAAGGATGTCGGCGGACTCGAGTCGATCGAGGGCCGCCTCGAGCTCCGCGGTGTCGACCGTGGGATCGGCGTCGCCGATGTCGAGGGCGGCGGCCTGGATGTCGGCCTCGATCGTCTCAGCGGCCGCGAGGGCCTGGCCGGCCGCGTCGGTCGCCGTGGCGTCGATACCGGCCGTCTCGCCCTCGGCGGCTCCGTCCGCTTCGCCCGAGACGAGCGGCGAGGCCTGGGAGGTCGAGTAGGAGGCGAGGGTGACCGGCCCGAAGGCGGTGGTCGTCGAGGCGGCCGCGGTCGGGGCGGTCGCGGTGATGCCGATCGCTGCGAGGACCGAGAAGCTCAGGCCGGCGACGACGAGGGCGGGCCGGCGACGAGAGCGCCGGTCAGCGGCGCGACGGGCGCGGCGGGCGGAGGTGGTCGTCGTGGTGGAGCGCATGAAGTACCGGTTTCGTGTCGGGGGATGCGTCTTCGGGTGACGCGGCACGCGCCCGGGCGGGGCACAAGTCCCCGAGTCTGGTGCCTGAGTCTGGACGCTTCCCGTGCGTTACCTGAACGTGATCTTCCGCGCCCCGGTTCGGAAAAGTCCTGATCGCGGGACCGCGGGGCGGATGTCGGGGTGCCGCGTACGCTGTCAGGGTGACTCCAGCTCCGGCGGCGGACGCCGCGCGACAGGCTCTTCGCGACCTCGTCCGCGCCGCTGCGGTCGACCCACGACGCGGCCTGGGCGACCGGGTGGCGGGGCTTCCCGGGGTCGCGGACGCACGCGACGCGGCCGTGCTGATCCTCTTCGGAATCCTCGACGCCGAGCCGAGCGCCGCGGGTGACAGCGCCGTGGCCGACGAGGTCGACACCGTCTCGCGCGACCTGGACGTCCTGCTCCTCGCCCGGGCGCTCACCCTCCGCTCGCATCCGGGGCAGATCGCCTTCCCCGGCGGACGCGTGGACGATGACGACGACGGGCCCGTCGGCGCGGCCCTGCGCGAAGCGCAGGAGGAGACCGGTCTCGACCCCGACGGAGTCGAGGTCCTCGGCACGCTCGGACAGATTCCGCTGGAGTACTCCCGGCATCTCGTCACGCCCGTCATCGGATGGTGGCGCCGCCCGTCCCCGGTGCGGGTGGTCGACGAGGCCGAGTCGGCGCACGTCTTCCGGGCGCCGGTCGCCGACCTTCTCGACCCGGCCAACCGCGGGGTGACCGTCATCCGTCGCGAGGGCCGCGAGTGGCGCGGGCCGGGCTTCCTCGTCCGGGATGGCGCGCGCGAGCACCTGGTCTGGGGCTTCACGGGAATGCTGCTGGACGGCGTGTTCGACAGCCTCGGCTGGACGCGTCCCTGGGATGCCTCGCGAGAGCTCCCCCTGCTGCTGCCCGAGGAGGCTAGCCGCCCATCTCCGGCAGCGGGGTGATGACCGCGAGCGACCCGGCTTCCTGGCAGGCCGCCGTGGCCGCGTTGATGGCGTCGATGTAGCCCTGGTTCGAGCCCGACGGGTCGGCGGCGGCCTGCACCTGGACCTCGTAGATGAAGGGCGTGATCTCGGTGTCGTAGGTCGGCATGTACACCCAGGCGTCCTGCAGGGCCTGGAGGCGCGAGACGTACTCGACCTCGTCGATCCGCCTGGTCTGGTACTCGAAGTTGGTGCGGATCGCCACGCCGCTGAGCGCGCTGATCTGCCCGCATTCCCACGCGAGCACCGGGTCCGGGCCCGTCGGCGTCGGGGCGATCGGCGCCGTGGGTGTGGGCGTCGGTGTCTGACCGTCCGCCGCGATGCGTTCGACGATCCCGCACCCCGACAGGGCGCCGGTGATGGCGAGGCTCGCCCCTGCGACAGCCAGAACCCGCATGATGCGGCTCGGCACCCGGCCCGTGTCGCGGTCGCCCGCCGTCGCCCATCCGTGAAGCGCTCCCATGCGGCATCCCCCTCTTCCCGCCGCCAGCCTACGAGCACTGACAGCGTTGGCGGGAGTGCGCCCGGATCACACCGTGTGAGGGGAGCCCGAGCGCCGGCCGAATCGGGCAGCGGCCTCCGCGCGATTCGCCGCCCCCACCTTCGCGAGGATCGCAGAGACGTGCACCGACGCCGTCTTGGGACTGATGTAGAGGCGTGCACCGATCTGCGCATTGGTCAGACCTTCGGCGACGAGTTCGAGCACCTGACGCTCGCGGGGCGTGAGACCCGTCAAACCTCCGTCGTCCGACGTTTCCACGGCGCGACCGGTGGGTCGGCGAAGGCCCGCGCGATCGGCCAGATGATCCGCCCAGCGTGCGATCCTCGCGACCCCGAGCCGCGGGGCGTCGGCGGAGATGGCTGCGAGGTGCGTCGCCGCGGTATCGCGGTCGCCGGCATCGATGAGCGCTGCGGCGAGGCTCAGTCGGGCGATCTGATGGTGTCGCACCGGGATGACGCCGATCTGCGTCTTCTCGACGACCTCGTTCCACCGTCGCACCCGTTCCTCGGCATCGCGGTGGTCGGCGTCGGCGAGCGTGGCGTCGATGACGTCGATGATCACCGGTGTCACGCCCGTGCGCGGCCACTCGCGCATCGCGCCGTCGATCGCACGGCGAAGCGAGGAGACGTCGATGGATGCGTCGCCGCCGACGTCTGCAGGCGACAGTGCGCGCACCATCATGGCTGCCGCGACCGTCGCGTATCGCCGCGCCCCCGCGGCGTGCCCTTCGCCGATGACGTGCCGGATGCTGTCGATCCGCTGCACCCAGGGATCTCGGCTCTTCTCGTCGAGTGTCGTCCGCAGCCCGGACGAGGACAGCAGGACCGCGTCGACCGCCTCCACCTCCCACCAGTCGTGCTTCCCAGGAACGGCTCGACGGACCTCGTCGATCATGGCGCGCTCGGCGGCCAGCAGGGCTTCACGCTCCGTGAGCTGATCGTTCCAGGAGTAGTGGGTCGCGAGGAGGCGGATGACGGAGGCGCGCGAGGGTCTGTCCAAGAGTCGTCGTGCGCGCTGGGCGTACCGCTTCGCCTCGTCCGGTCGTCCGCCGCAGAACTGGGCGTGGGCGATCTGCATGGCGATCGATCCCCCCGCGCCGCGTTCGATCCCGCCGCGGACGGCGTCGGCGAAGAGACGCTCTCCGACGAGCGCCGCCTCGTCATAACGCCCCAGCCGGGCCAGCAGGTCGATGTATGCGGCGCCCACGTATGCCCGCACCGCGGGATTGACCCGGAGCCCGATCGCCCGCTCGAGCGGCGTCAGCGCCGCGACCTCGTCGCCGTCGCTGTCGGAGTGCAGCCAGGACTCGTTCACCAGGGCGACGGCCAGGGCGGCGTCATCCCCGGCGCCCTCGGCGAGGTCGATGGCCCGCCGCAGATAGTCCTGTGCCCTGCCGTCGCCGAGCTCCAGCGCGAGATTCGACAGGATGCGCGAGTGCAACACACGCGCGTGGTCGGTGTCGATCCCCTCGAGCAGGCTGATGGCCTCGAGCAGTTCTTCGCGCTGCGGGTCATGGTGCGTGTTGAACTCCTGCACGAACTTCTGGCGGATCAGCGCCGCGCGGACGATCGGATCCTCGGGCTCCGCGGCGAGGCCCTCGAGCGCCGCTCGCAACGCACGATCGGGGTCGCCCAGGTCGTGCCAGTCCTGCGCGGCGCTGAGATGAAGTGCCGCCAGCGTCGTGCCCGATCGCATCGCCGCATCGGGCACCTGCCCCCACAGTTCCGTCAAGCGTTCGGCGAGCTTCACCGACGTTGCGGGAGCGAACGTCGCGCGTGACTGCTCCAGCGCCCGCACGGTTGCGTCGAACGCCGGCCCGAGTTCGCGCGCGACGAGCCAGTGCTCGGCGATCGCGGACACCGCTTCCGGTGCGTCGCCGCGATGGTCGGTGAGGTGACGGGCGAAGCGCCGGTGCACGCGAACCCGCTCACTGGGCAGCATCTCGTCGTGGACGGCCTCCTGGGTCAGCGCGTGCCGGAACGTGTAGCCGGAGGCCTCGGCGACGATGACGCGGGCATCGATCGCGTCGCGGAGAGCCTGGTCGAGGGTCCGCTCGTCGTGCCCGGCCACCGCGGTCAGCGTGTCGTGCTCGGTGTGCATGCCGCCCGCGGCCATCACCCTCACGATCTCCTGCGCGGTGTCGTCAAGCCTGCTGTATCGCGCGAGGACGAGCTCGCGCAGTGTGTCGGGGAGGTGCGCCTCGCCGAGATCGACGAGCTCCTCGACGAGGAAGGGGATCCCGCCGCTGCGGTCGATGAGGGCCCGCAGCTCGGTCTCGGGAGGATCGACCCGGGCGAGGAGGCTGACCTGCTCTGCCACCTCGCCGGGGCTCAACGGCAGCACCTCGACCCGGACGATCGCTCGCGTCCGGTCGAGTTCGGCCAGGACGGGACGCAGGGGATGGAAGCGGTCGATGTCATCCGAGCGATAGGTCGCCACGATCGTCAGGTGCCGACCGCGCAAGGTGCTGGCGAAGGTCTTCAGGAGTGCCAGCGTGGCCGCATCCGCCCACTGAAGGTCTTCGATCACGACCACCAGGTGCCGGCTGGCCGACAGGTTCTCCAGCACCACCTCGATGGCCTCGGCGAACTGACCGATCAGCTCTTCGGGCGAGGGGATCTCGGCGGTGACGCCGGGAACGAAGGCGGCGATGGTCGCCAGGGCGGCGGGCGAGCCCGCTGCATGGCGGAGCGCTTCGGTTCCGACAGCGGCGTGGAGGTCGCGCAGGACCCGACGGATGGGCCCGAAGGGTGCGCCGATCGGACCGAGATCGACGCATTGACCGACGGCGACCACGACCGGCAGATCGGGGCGCTCGCGGCGCCCGGCCTCCCTGACGAACTCCTGGATCAGTCGGGTCTTGCCGATGCCCGCCTCGCCACGCACGATGACGGATCGAGGTGTGCCGTCGCGGCCGTCATCCAGGGCGCGCAGCAGCGCACCGAGTTCGTCACCACGACCGACCATCCGAGGGCTCGAGGCGAGGGTGGGCATGCTCATATCGTGGCACTCACCTCCGACAGCGTCGACGGGATCCGCGTGCCGTCGGACCGGTCCCCAGCGCGGACGGGCGGGCTCGGATCATGCCGCGGGTCCGGCGAGCCCGAACCGGCCGGCATGCGGTGCCGATCGGTCGGCTCGGGGGCCGTCGGCCCGGGGTTCGCCCCCCTCCGTCCGCTGGGCCCGGGCCTCACGCATCCGGAGCTCGGCGCGAAGCGCCTCCGCACGCTGTGCCGCGATCCGGCTGGCGGCGTACGTCATCGCGTCCATGTCGCTCTCCCGTCCTCAGGTCTGACAGGGTCGACTCTGCTCCCTAAGGTGGCCGCCCCCCATCGGGCGATCGCCCTATTTCGGGGCCACGCGATCACGTCTGGTCTGAGGGCAGCTGCGGCGTCGGCGCCTCGGGCCATACTCGACGGATGGTGCACCGACTCAGCCGCGACCAGGCGCGACGCATCATCGTGCGCGCGCAGCTGCTCGACGCCGACCGACCCGGCGATGTCGTCGAGGTCGCCGAGCAGCTGGGATACGTCAAGATCGACCCGACCGCGGTCATCGCGCCCTGCGAGCACACCGTGCTGTGGTCGCGGATCGGATGGTCGTACGAGACCGGACAGCTGAAGAAGGCCGTGGAGATCGACCGGCTCCTCTTCGAGTTCCAAGGCGCGTTCCGCCCCATGAGCCTGCTGCCGCTGCTTCGCCCGGGGATGCGCCGGCACCCCGAGCGCGAGAGCAGCCGGCAGTGGCTCGAGGCGAACGCGGGGTTCCGCGCCGATGTCCTGGCGCGGCTGCGGGCGGAGGGTCCGTTGACCTCACGGGAGATCCCCGACACCGCCGCCGAGGCGCGACGGCCCGACGGATGGTCGGGGTCGAATCAGGTGCCGCTCATGCTCGACCTCCTCGCGCGGCGGGGCGAGGTGGCGGTGTCGCGGCGCGAGAGTCGCAGCCGGGTGTGGGATCTCGCCGAGCGCGTGTACCCCGCCGGTCTCCCCGAGATCGACGACGACACCGCCGCAGCCGAGCTCGAGACCCGGCGGCTGAGGGCCGCGGGCCTCGCCCGCGAGAGGTCGGGATGGACGCGGGTGGGCACGGCGGGCGAGCCTGCCGAGGTCGAGGGATCTCCATGGAGATGGCGCGTCGATCCCGAGGCGCTCGACGCGGCCGACATCGACGTCGACGGTCGCGTGGCCCTTCTCAACCCCTACGACAGTCTGCTGTTCGATCGCCCGCGCCTGACCGAAGCCTTCGACTTCGACTACGTGCTCGAGCAGTTCAAGCCCAGGGGAGAGCGGCGGTACGGGTACTTCGCCCACCCCATCCTCCTGGGTGACCGCTTCGTCGGGATGCTGGATGCCGAGCTCGAGCGCGACGCCGAGGTGCTGCGGGTCAACGCGGTCCACGAATTCCTCCCGTTCGAGCGGGAGGAGACCGACATCGTCCGCGCCGAGATCAGCGACCTCGCCGACTGGCTCGGCGTGCGCCTGACCGGGCTGGACTGAACGGCCCGGCGGGAGGCGGGATCAGGCGGTGCCGAGCGACACGGGTGCCCGCTCGGTGGAGGGGATCCAGCCCAGCGACGGCGCAACGTCCCTCGCGAACGACTCGACGAGACGCAGGTTGAACGCGACCCCGAGCTGGCTCGGGATGGTCAGCATGAGGGTGTCGGCGCTCATCACGGCGGCGTCCTCGCGCAGCTGCTCCACGAGCACGTCGGGTGCGGCGGCGTAGGTCTTGCCGAAGGTGGAGCGGAAGCCGTCGATGTAGCCCACGCCGTCGCCGTCCTGCCGGCCGCCGAAGTACAGCTCGTCCTCCGCGCTCGTGATCGGGAAGATCGACCGGCTCACCGAGACGCGGGGCTCGCCGGGGTGACCCGCCTCGCGCCACGCGGCGCGGAAGGCGTCGATCTGCTCCGCCTGGAGGATGTCGAAGGGAAGCCCCCGGTCCTCAGTGAGGAGGGTGGATGACATGAGGTTCACTCCCATGCGGCCGGCCCATTCGGCGGTCTCGCGGTTTCCGGCGCCCCACCAGATGCGCGATCGCAGGCCGGGGGAGTAGGGCTCGATGCGCTGGAGGCCGCTGCCGCCGCCGAAGGGGCTCGACGGGTCGCGCTCGGCGATCCCGTTGCCCTCGATCGCGTGCAGGAACGTCCCGAAGTGGTCGCGGGCGAGGTCTGCGCCGCGGGGATCCTCCGCGCCGGTGTATCCGAAGGCTTCGTACCCGCGCACCACCGTCTCGGGTGACCCGCGGCTCACGCCGAGGGCCAGTCGGCCACCGCTGATGAGATCGACCGACGCAGCCTCCTCCGCGAGGTACAGGGGGTTCTCGTAGCGCATGTCGATGACCCCGGTGCCCATCTCGATGTGCCGCGTCCGAGCCGCGATCGCCGCGAGGAGCGGCATGGGCGAGGACTGCTGGCGCGCGAAGTGGTGCACGCGGAACGAGATGCCGTTCACCCCGAGGTCATCCATCCCCTGCGCGAGGTCGATGGCCTGGAGCATCGACTCGCCGGCGCTCAGCTGCCGACCTCCGCCGAGCGGACCGTAGTGACCGAACGAGAGGGTGCCGAAACTCTTCATGCGAGGAACAACCCCCGCCGGCCGATTCACATTCCCGAGAATGGATCGGATGCTTCGTCGCGGCCGATCACGGGCTCGATGTCGAGGGTCAGATCGATGATCTGCCTCAGCAGTCCGCCCATCGTGGTCGCGCGCAGCAGGGTGAACCGGTCGAGCTCGCCGAGGGGGGCGATCGCGGCGAGCTGCCAGGCCGATTCGACCGGGTCTTCGGACAGCTCGATGTTCGGGTCGTAGGACGCCACCCCGGCGGCTTCGGCCTTGCCCAGCACGCGTCGCACGATGCTTTCGGCCTCGGTGCGCAGCGGCGTCAGCGCGTCATCCCAGGTCAGCTCCGGAAGCGTCGTGACGTCGGCGACGGGGTGCGGATCGTCGTCCAGCCATGCGTCCACGGTGACGCGCTGCTCGCCGACGGCGAGGACGAAGATGTCGTCCTTTCCGACCTGCACCTGCGCCAGGCGCGCCATGGTGCCGAAGGAACTGCGCTGGTCGCCGCCGCCCGCCTCGGGCCCGCGCTCGATGAGCACCACGCCGAACTGCGGATTCTCCTCGTCGAGGAGGCGGCCGAGCATCGTGAGGTAGCGCGGCTCGAAGATGCGCAGCGCCAAGGGCGCGTGGGGGAAGAGCACGCTGCCGAGGGGGAACATCGCCACCTGCGTCACACCCTCAGTCAACCAGCGGATGACCCGGCGCGGGCGGTTTCCCGCGGGATCGCCGTCGCGGGGCATCCGGAGCCGTCGGGGCCTGCGAGGCGTAGCCTGAGAGCATGCGTCATCCGTCACCCGACCCCGTCGCGCCAGGGCAGGAATCGGTCTGGGACTACCCGCGGCCGCCGCGGATCGAGAAGGTCGACGCCCGCGTCACGATCACCCTCGGCGGTGAGGTGATCGTCGACACCGGCGACGTGGTCCGGGTGCTCGAGACCAGTCATCCACCGGTGTACTACCTGCCGATCGGCGCGTTCGTCGAGGGTGCGGTCACCGACGGCGTCGGATCGTCGTTCTGCGAGTTCAAGGGGGCTGCGCGCTACCTCGACGTGCGCGGCGGCGGCGAGAGCCGGCCCGCGGCGGCGTGGAACTATCCGCGGCCGAGCGGCGGGTACGAGCTGCTCGCGGATCGCGTGGCGGTCTACGCGCAGGCGATGGACCGCTGCACGGTCGACGACGAGCTCGTCACGCCGCAGCCCGGAGGCTTCTACGGCGGATGGATCACCTCGCGCGTCGCCGGGCCGTTCAAGGGCGTCGCAGGCTCCATGGGGTGGTGAGGGCGCCCGGGCGGAACCGGGCTGCGTGATAAAGTCGGCGACGGAAGCGTGTCCGAGCGGCCTAAGGAGCATGGCTGGAATCCATGTAGGCGGGGTAACTCGCCTCGCAGGTTCAAATCCTGTCGCTTCCGCGTCGAGGCCCTCATCCCCCGGGATGAGGGCCTCTCCCTTTCACGGGAATGATCGCGACAGCATGCGTCGTTGTCATCCGGGGTCACGTGACGGCGTGCCCCGCCCGGCTCGCCGTAGCCTCGACCAGGCCGTCCTCACCCCCGGACGGACCGACGACCCCCCAGGAGAGATATGAGTTCCGCCACGAGCGCTTCCCCCGCGACCTCCCGGCCCACCACGCCGCAGAGGTCGCGCGCCCGCCGCATCCTGACCTCGTTCGGGTTCCAGATCACCCTCGCCCTCGTGCTCGGGGTCGTGCTGGGTCTGGTGGCCCGTCAGCTCGGGCCCCTCCCCGACGGCAGCCCGAATCCCCTCGCGGCGACCCTCGGCACGATCGGCGACTCGTACGTCACGCTGCTGAAGACCGCGGTCATCCCGCTCATCTTCTTCGCGATCGTGGCGAGCATCGCCCAGCTGCGTCGCGTCACGAACGCGGCCCGCCTCGCCGGGCAGACCCTGCTGTGGTTCGCTATCACCGCCCTCATCGCGGTCTCGATCGGCATCGGGCTCGGCGTCACGATCCAGCCGGGAGCCCGTGTCGACCAGACGGCGCTGACCACCGCCGAGCCTTCCACCGTCGGCACCTGGTGGAACTTCCTCGTGGGCCTCGTGCCGCAGAACGTGTTCGGGCTCACCGTGTCGACGTCGGTGGACGCCGAGACCGGTGCCGCGGTGTCTTCCGTCGGCTTCAACGTGCTCCAGGTGATCGTCGTCGCCGCCGCCGTCGGCATCGCCGCGCTCAAGCTCGGCCGCCGCGCCGAGCCGTTCCTCACCTTCACCGAGTCGACCCTCAAGGTCATCCAGCGCGTGCTGTGGTGGATCATCCGCATCGCCCCCCTCGGCACCCTCGGGCTCATCGCCTCGGCGGTCGTCGAGTACGGGTGGGAGAAGCTCACCACCCTCGCCTGGTTCGCGCTCGCCGTCTACGCCGGCCTCGCGCTCGTGCTCTTCGTGGTCTATCCCACGCTCCTGCGCAGCCACGGTCTGTCCATCCGGCAGTACTTCTCCGGCGTCTGGCCTGCCGTTCAGCTGGCCTTCGTCAGCCGGTCGTCGATCGGCACGCTGCCGCTGACCCAGCGGGTGACCGAGCGCAACCTCGGCGTCCCGCGCGAGTACGCGTCGTTCGCCGTGCCGTTCGGTGCGACGACCAAGATGGACGGCTGCGCGGCGATCTACCCGGCGATCGCGGCGATCTTCGTGGCGCAGTTCTTCGGCATCGACCTGACGATCTGGCAGTACGTGCTCATCGCGCTGGTCTCCGTCGTCGGCTCTGCGGCGACGGCCGGCACCACCGGGGCGACGGTCATGCTCACCCTGACGCTCTCGACGCTCGGGCTGCCGCTCGAGGGCGTCGGGCTCCTCCTCGCGATCGACCCCATCCTCGACATGGGCCGCACCGCGGTGAACGTCGCCGGGCAGGCGCTCGTGCCGACGATCGTCGCGAAGCGCGAGGGCATTCTCGACGTCGAGCTCTACGACGCCCCGCGCGGGGATGTGCCCTTCGCAGACGACTCCGACGACGTCGCCGCTGACGACGCCCCCGGGCGGAACGGGGCGGATGCCGCGGACCGGCCTACGTCGGACGAGTTCGAGGGCCCCGCGGCACCCCCGCAGCTGCAGCCGTCGTCCCGCTGATCCCGCCCCCGCCGCCGAGCGCCCACCTCCCCGCGGCGAGAGTGCATCCGCGGGCCGAGAACGTGGGTGACCCCCGCGCCTTCGGCGCCCAGATGCACTCTCGCGGAGGACGGGCGGGGGCGGCGCGTCAGCCGGCAGGGCGGGACGCGCCCCGGCCGGCGCCGGCGTACAGCGAGCCGGGACGGATGATGAGCGAGCGCGGCACGAGCTGGGCGAGGATGCGCCGCGCCGGCGGCGCGGCAGCCAGCAGACCCGCCCGGACCTCGCTGGCCGCGGTCGCCATCGCCTCGCCCTGACCGAAGCCATGACGCCCGCCGGGCGCGTAGCTGGCCCGCTCGATCGCGCCGATGAGAACGCCCATCGCCTCTGAGGGCGCCCCGGCTTCGCCGACGAGTCGGGAGCCGAGCGCGCGGGGGCTCTCGCTGACCGGCGACGGGATGCCGAGGTCGATCGCGGTGTCCTGCACGACCGCCCATGCCGCGGCGGCATCGCCGGCCCGCGCGCCGGACACCTGCTGCCTGCGGCGGAGATCCCGGACGAGGAGGGGGATCCCCAGGACGACCAGCACGGCGAACACCACGGCCACCGTCGGGAGGGCGTCGACCTCGGCGTCGGGCGCGGCGGTCCCGGCATCCGGTGTCAACGGCTCGCCCGTGTCGGGGTCGACGGCGTCGGGCACGTCGGCGGGAGCGGATGCCTCGGGGGCGGCGTCGGCCCCGTCGGCGGTCTCACCCGGGGCGGAGGTCTCGGGAGAGAAGCGGGTCGGCTGACCCAGACCGTTGGTCGGCTCGAACGGAATCCAGCCGACGCCGTCGAAGTAGATCTCGGGCCAGGCGTGCAACTGCCCCGACATCACCGAGTACACGGTCTGGAACTCCACCGCGTCCCCGGTCGAGGTCCCCGGGAGGTATCCCACGACGATGCGGCTGGGCATGTCGAGGGTCCGGGCCATGAGGGCGAACGCCGAGGCGTAGTGGATGCAGTACCCCTCGCGCACCTCGAGGAACTGCGCGACCGCTTCGGCGCCGCTGCCGTCGAAGCCCTCCTCGACCGGCGCGTCGAGGGAGTAGCGGAAATCGGTGCCCCGGAACCAGCTCTGCAGCGCCAGGAGAGCGTCGTAGTCGGAGGCCGCGCCGGCGGTCACCTCGGCGGCGAGCTCGCCGACGATGGGAGGCAGATCGGCGGGAAGCCCGAGCGTGTCGGCGCGCACTCCCTCGCCCCCGGCCGAGCGCGCGCGGATCTGCTCGAGCGTCGGTCGCGGGACGCTCGAGGTCACCTCGTAGTCCTGACCCTGCGTCCCGCCCTGGCGGGCCTCGACCGTGCGGTTGTAGGGGAACGCCCCCCACACTCCGTCGAGTCCGTCGATGACGGTCGCCGGGTACGACACCGGAAGCCACGTGGAGTTGAGATTGCGGATCTCCACGGTCGTCGAGTACTCCGCCACCTCGATCTCGGGGTCGACCGGGAGGGCGGTCAGAGCCTCGGCGCTGTCGAGCGGGTAGGAGCGACCGCTGTCGGGTTCCCACACCGCGCCGGTGAACTCGGTGAGAGTCGTTGCCCGCAGGTACGGCGGGGTGGGCGCGTCGCTGCGCATGCGCAGCACTTCGACCTCGCGAGGCCGGCGGAGGTCGTCGCCGAGTTGCAGCGTGGCGTCGATGCCGGGCCCGGGACCGAGCTCTCCCGACCCCGGCCGGATCGTGGGCTGGGGGAGGAGGGGGGTGGCCACGAGGGCCACGACGACGGCGATGGCGCCGATGCCGACCGCAGTCGCCGAGACCCCCGTTGCGCGGGTCGCCTCGGTCGTCGCCGGCTCTTCCCGCATGCGGGTGTCGGTGCGGATGAGGAAGAGGATGGCCGCGGCCAGCAGCGCGAAGGCGACGACGTCGATCTCCGCCGGCACGGCGATGGCCGGGATGAGCGAGACGGCGATCAGTCCCACGCCCGCGAGGAGCGGCATCCGTGCCGTCAGGACCACGTGGTCGATGACGACGGCCAGGAGCCCGGTCGCTCCGACGATGAGCAGCGCGAGCGGCCCGCTCGGAGCCAGCGGTGCGACCCCGAGCGCGATCTCCTCGCCGGCGGCGGAGAGGACGTCGGGAATCTCCCGGAAGGTCTCGACCGTCGGGATGACGAGGAGGAACGCCGTGTCCCGGAAGAACACGGCGGTCACGAACGCTGCCCAGACGAGCACCTCGATCAGCGAGACCGCCACCGCCGGAAGTCGGAAGCGGCGCGCGACGTACCCGGTGGCGAGGACCGCCGCGACGATGACGAGGGTCCCCAGCAGCCAGCCGGTGGGGCGCACCACCCGCATGAGGGGGAGGAGCGCGGCGATGAGGGCGGCGAAGACCCCGGCGGTGAGCAGGAGGTCCGCGGCGCGGCGCGAGGACGGTTCAGCGGAGGGCACGGGTCACCCCCCGCTCGCCGGCGGCGGCCCATTCCTGGACGAGATCGCCGTCGGGGTCGAGATGGACCGCGTGCCAGCCGACGTCGCCCGCGCGGTCCAGAGCGCCGCTCCGCGGTGAGGCGGCGAGCAGCACGGCGAAGGTGGAGTGATGCACGATCGGTGCGAGCGCGTCGACGTCGGCGGGGTCGAGGCGTCCGGTGAGGACGATGACGGGGCCGGTCATGACTCCCGCGAACTGCCGCGCCAGCCGCGGCAGATGGTCGTCCCGCCGGGCGGTGACGGTGGCGAACTGGGTGACGAGGTCCTCCACCGCCGCGGTGTCTCCGCCGTCGATGCGCTCGGCGAGGGCGGCGCCGTCGCTGTCGAGGACGCTCACGCCGTAGCCGTCGCGCACCAGTCGTGAGACCACCGAGACGCACGCCGACACCGCGGTCTCGAAGGCGTCGTCGGCGCCCGGTTCGTGCAGCGCCTCGGTCGACCACCGCAGCACCCCGCGATCGAGGACCACCGTCGCCTCGGGGGTGGCCTCCTGCTCCTCCTGCCGCACCATGAGCGCGTCGCGGTGGGCCGTGGCGCGCCAGTGGATGCGTCGCATCGAGTCGCCCGGCGCGTAGGGCCGGGCGATGAGGTTGTCCGCGCCCTGACCGGGCTGATTGTTCTGCGTCTGCAGCGTTCCCCCGGCCTCGCCCGCGAGGCCCGTGAGCGGCGGCAGCTCGATCACGGCCGGGGCGACGGTGACGCGGGTGCGCTGACCGTAGAGGGTGCTGCGGCGGGCCAGGGCGAAGGGGTCGGCGGAATGGACGCGCAGGGGGCCCAGATGGTGGATGCCGCGGCGCACCCCGGTCACCGTGTAGGCGAGGTTCACCACGCGGTCCGAACCCCGCAGGCCCGAGCCGAGGGCGGGGAAGACACCGGCCGCGGCGCCCTCCAGCCCGGGGGGCAGCGTGTCCGTCCACGTTCCGGGCGGCGTCGGCAGCGCGGTGCGGACGCCCACGCGCACGCGTACGAGCGAGGCCCGACCGACTCCCACGGTGTCGGGGGCGAGCGACCGGGTGACCGAGTCGGCGTGGCGGGTGAGGTAGAGGGAGGCCACGGCAGCCACGAGGACGGCGACCAGCAGCATCCCGAAGTACATCAGCTCGGGAATCCCCACCTCGTTCGCGACGACGAAGCAGGTGAGCGCGAGGAGCGCCGCACCGGTTCCGCGCAGGGTCAGGGGCCAGAGTCGTCGGAGCATCGGGTCACTGCCGTGCGGCGATCGGCACCCGCACGCTCGCGGCGATCTGTCCGAGCGCCGACTCGATGACCTCGGTCATCGACTTCGCCCGCGCTCCGCCGGCGGAGCGGGTCGGGATCAGCCGGTGCGCGAAGACCGGGACGAGGAGGGCGGTGATGTCGTCGGGGATGACGAATCCGCGGCCGTCGAGGGCCGCCCAGACCTTCGCGGCCCGCACCAGCTGCAGCGTCGCGCGCGGGCTCGCCCCGAGCCGCAGGTCGCCGTGCGTCCGCGTGGCGGCCGCGAGCGCCACGGCGTAGTCCTCGATCGCCGGAGCGACGTGCACGGCGCGCGCCCAGGCGATGAGCGCCGCGATCTGCGGCGCCGAGGCGACGGGACGGATCGCGTCGAGCGGGTTGACCGACTCGCGCTGACGCAGCATGAGCGCCTCGGACCGGGCATCGGGGTATCCCATCGAGATGCGCATCATGAAGCGGTCGCGCTGTGCCTCGGGGAGGGCGTAGGTCCCCTCCATCTCCAGCGGGTTCTGCGTCGCGACGACGAGGAACGGGTCGGGGAGGGGGTGGGTCGCGCCGTCGACGGTGACCTGGCCCTCCTCCATGGCCTCGAGGAGGGCGGACTGGGTCTTCGGGGAGGACCGGTTGATCTCGTCGGCGATGACGATGTTGGCGAAGACCGCGCCGTGCTTGAACTCGAACTCGCGGGCGACGGGGTTGAATACACTCACCCCGGTCACATCGCCCGGCAGCAGGTCGGGGGTGAACTGGATGCGGCGCACCGTGGCATCCACGCTGGCTGCCAGCGCCCGCGCGAGCATGGTCTTACCGACCCCGGGGACGTCCTCGATGAGAAGGTGCCCCTCGGCGAGGAGGCACACGAGGGCGCTGCGCACCGCGTCGGGCTTGCCGTCGATCACCCGCTGCACCGAGGCCACGATGGACTCTGTGAGGCCCGCGAACTCCTCGGCGGACGCCGGTCGTGGCGGCACGGGGGCTCGGGAGAGCGCGACCTGCTCGGTCGTGACGGGATGATCCATGGGGTCCTCTCGGACGGCGCGCGGGTCGAGCGGCGGCGCTCGTTATGCGATCGTAACCGCCACCGGCACAGGGCGGCCTGGGAATCGTCCGACCTCTCCCGGGGTAGACTCGAGGCAGCTCTCCGCGAGGCGGCACCCAGGCCAACTCCCCCAGGACGGAAACGTAGCAAGGGTAACCAGGCTCTGCCGGGTTCGCGGAGAGTCTTACTTTTCCCCCGGGACGTGCCCCGCTCGAGGCCCCGCCCATAGGCTGGACGGGTGGCGCAGAGCATCTACATCACCTCGGCCGAAGGTCACTCCGGGAAGTCGACGATCGCCCTCGGGGTGCTCGATGCGCTCAGTCACGCCGCCTCGCGCGTCGGGGTGTTCCGCACCATCGCACGGTCCACGGACGAGCCGGACTACGTCCTGGAGATGCTCCTCGCCCACGACGGCGTCGACCTGGCCTACGAGGACTGCATCGGCGTGACCTACGACGACGTGCGCCAGGATCCCGAGCGGGCGCTGGCCACGATCGTCGAGCGCTACCACGCCGTCGCGGCGGCGTGCGACGCCGTCGTGGTGCTCGGCAGCGACTACACCGACGTCGGCAGCCCTGCGGAGCTGACGTACAACGCGCGCATCGCGGTCAATCTGGGGGCGCCGGTGCTCCTGGTCCTCGGCGGCCGCGCCCAGCACGGGCAGGGCGAGCAGCTGGGCACGACGATCGCCCGGACGCCCTCCGAGATGGGTCAGATCGCCGCGCTCGCGCTGGCCGAGCTCGCGCACGAGCGCGCGGAGCTCTTCGCCGTCGTGGCCAACCGCGCCGACCCCGATCGCCTCGACGACGTCGTAGAGGCGATCTCCGGCGTGGTCTCGGCGGCCCGCGCTGCCGGGGGCCGCGCCGTCGACGGCGCGCGACCGGTGCCGGTGTGGGCGCTTCCCGAAGACCGGCTGCTGGTGGCCCCGTCGGTGCGCGACGTGGCCCGCGCCGTGGACGGACGCCTCATCAAGGGCGACGCCGACCTGTTCACCCGCGAGGTGCTCGGGGTGGTCATCGCGGGGATGTCGATGGTGAACGTCCTGCCGCGCCTGACCGAATCGGCGATCGTGGTGATTCCCGCCGATCGCACCGAGGTGCTGCTGGCGACACTCCTGGCGAACTCGTCGGGAACGTTCCCGAGCATCGCCGCGGTCATCCTCAACGGTCCCTTCCCCCTTCCCGAACCGGTCGACACCCTCATCGACGGTCTGGATTCGTCGCTGCCGATCATCGCCACCGACCTCGGCACCTACGACACCGCGGTGAGGATCATGGGGACGCGGGGCCGGTTGGCCGCCGACTCGCAGCGCCGCTACGACACGGCCCTGTCGATGTTCGAGCGGCACGTCGACACCGAGAGCCTCGTCACCGCGCTCGGGCTCGCCCGCCCCACCGTCGTCACACCGCTGATGTTCGAGTACCGCCTGCTCGAGCGCGCCCGCGCCGAGCGCCGCCGCATCGTGCTGCCCGAGGGGGATGACGACCGGATCCTGCGGGCCGCCGGCACGGTGCTGGCGCGGGGCATCGCCGATCTCACGATCCTCGGCGAGGAGATCGAGGTGCGAAACCGCGCGATCGAGCTCGGGATCGACATCCGCGCCGCCGACGTCATCTCGCCCTTCGATGCCGTGCACGTCGACCGCTTCGCGAGGGAGTACGAGAGGCTGCGCGCCCACAAGGGCGTGACCTATGCGCAGGCGGCCGACACCGTGACCGATGTGTCGTACTTCGGCACCCTCATGGTGCACCTCGGCCTCGCCGACGGCATGGTCTCGGGTGCGGCGCACACCACCGCGCACACGATCCGTCCGGCGTTCGAGATCATCAAGACCAAACCCGGCGTGTCCGTGGTCTCCAGCGTCTTCCTCATGGCCCTGGCCGACCGGGTGCTGGTCTACGGCGACTGCGCCGTCATCCCCGATCCGACGGCCGAGCAGCTCGCCGACATCGCCATCTCGTCGGCGGCGACCGCCGAGCAGTTCGGCATCGAGCCGCGGGTGGCGATGCTGTCGTACTCGACGGGGGAGTCCGGCTCGGGGGCCGACGTCGAGAAGGTGCGGGCCGCCACGGCGCTCGTGCGCGAGCGGGCACCCGAGCTGCCCGTCGAGGGCCCGATCCAGTACGACGCCGCCGCCGACGCCGCCGTCGCAGCGGCCAAGGCCCCCGGCTCGGCCGTGGCGGGGCGGGCGACGGTGTTCGTGTTCCCCGACCTGAACACCGGGAACAACACCTACAAGGCGGTGCAGCGTTCGGCGGGGGCGGTCGCGATCGGTCCGGTGCTGCAGGGGCTGAACAAGCCGATCAACGATCTGTCCCGGGGAGCGCTCGTCGACGACATCGTCAACACGATCGCGATCACCGCGATCCAGGCGCAGGGGGAGGACGGGGCGTGAACCCGGTCCTCGTCGTCAACAGCGGCTCGTCGTCGTTCAAATACCAGCTGATCGACATGGCGGACGAGACGCTGCTGGCGTCGGGACTCGTCGAACGGATCGGCGAGGACCGCCCGGGGCGGGCGACGCATACGGTCCACCAGCCGGCGACGACGGGGCCCGCGACCACGATGGTCGATGCGACCTTCTCGCGCGAGCTGCCGATCCCCGACCACACCGCCGGATTCGCCGTGATGCTGGAGGCCTTCGCCGACAATGGCCCGTCGCTGGCCGACACCCCTCCCGTCGCCGTCGGCCATCGCGTCGTCCACGGCGGTGCGCGCTTCTTCGCGCCGACCCTGGTGACCCCGCTCGTCGAGATCACCATCGACGAACTGTCGGTGCTCGCCCCCCTGCACAACCCGGCGAACCTCGCCGGGATCGTGGCGGCGAAGAAGGCCTTCCCCGACGCGCCCCACGTCGCGGTCTTCGACACCGCGTTCCATCAGACCCTGCCGCCCGCCGCCTACACCTATGCGATCGACGCCGACCTCGCGGCGGCCCACCGGATCCGGCGCTACGGCTTCCACGGCACCAGCCACAGATTCGTCAGCGAGGCCGCCGCGGCTTTCCTCGGACGGCCGACGACCGAGCTTCGTCAGATCGTCTTCCACCTCGGCAACGGCGCGTCGGTCACCGCGATCGACGGCGGGCGATCGGTGGAGACCTCGATGGGCCTCACCCCGCTCGAGGGGCTCGTGATGGGCACCCGCTCCGGTGACGTCGATCCGGCTGTGCTGTTCCAGCTCTCCCGTCGTGCCGGGCTCTCCATCGACGAGCTCGATGCGCTGCTGAACAAGCGGAGCGGCCTTCAGGGCCTCGCCGGGGTCTCCGACATGCGCGACATCCAGGCCGGCGTGGATCGCGGAGACGCCGCCGCCACCCTCGCCTTCGACGTCTACGTGCATCGCCTCCGCGCTTACGCGGGGGCCTACCTCGCACAGCTCGGCGGCGTGGACGTCATCTCCTTCACCGCAGGCGTGGGCGAAAACGCCCCCCGTGTGCGCGCCGCGACCCTTCAGACCCTCGGGTTCGCCGGCGTCCGGGTCGATCCGGCACGCAACGACGCGCGCGAGCGCGGCATCCGAGTGATCTCCCGCGACGATTCCGCGGTCACCGTGCTCGTCGTGCCCACCAACGAAGAACTCGAGATCGCGCGGCAGACGCTTACCGTGGCCGGGCGCCCCGAGACCGTGTAACACGCGCGAAACCGCGGTGTTCTCCGGGCTCGATCCCGGGCCACTACGCTTTATCCGACCCTCTCGCTGCTCCGTCCTGCACCCCCCGGCTCGGAGCCTCGCATCGCGTATGGAGAACCCTTGACCGGTCCCTCGCTTCCCGACCTCACCACCTACGACGGTGTGCTGTTCGACCTGGACGGCGTGCTCACGCCCACCGCCGAAGTGCACATGCACGCCTGGCGCACGATGTTCGAAGAGCTCTTCGCGGCGTGGGAGGTCACCCCGCCCTACAGCGACGCGGACTACTTCGCGCACCTCGACGGCAAGAAGAGGTACGACGGTGTGGCCGGCCTGCTGCGCAGCAGAGACGTCGAGGTGCCCTGGGGAGACCCGTCCGACGCATCCACCGCCGACACGGTCTGCGGCATCGGCAACCGCAAGAACGACGTGTTCGCGCGCGTGCTCCGCGACGAGGGCATCGCCCCCTATCCGGGCTCGGTCGCGCTCCTCGACGTCCTCATCGCGGCGGAGGTGCCGATCGCCGTGGTCTCGAGCTCGAAGAACGCCGAGGAGGTGCTCGCCGTCGCCGGCATCCGCGACCGCTTCTCGGTGGTCATGGACGGCGTGATCGCCGAGCGCGATCACCTCGCCTCCAAGCCGGCGCCCGATGTCTTCGCCGAAGCGGCGCGGATGCTGGGGGTGGACCCCGCGCGCAGTGCCGCCGTCGAGGACGCGCTGAGCGGAGTGCAGTCGGCGGTCGCCGCCGGCTACGGGCTCGTGGTCGGGGTCGACCGTGGCGCCGGTGCCGAGACCCTGCGCGACGCGGGCGCCCACGTCGTGGTGAACGACCTCGCCGAGTTCGTGGAGAAGGAGATCCCGGCATGATGGACCGCGACCGGTTCCCCGTCGATGAGTGGCGGCTGATCGAGAAGCGGTTCTCGCTGGAGGATCAGGGCGTCACCGAGACGCTCTTCGCCGTCGGCAACGGCTACGTCGGGCTCCGCGGGAACACCCCTGAGGGGCGTCACGCCCACGAGCACGGCACCTTCATCAACGGGTTCCACGAGACCTTCCCCATCCACCACGCCGAGCAGGCCTACGGCTTCGCCGAGGTCGGTCAGATCATCGTCAACGCCCCCGACGCCAAGATCATGCGCGTCTACGTCGACGACGAGCCGCTGTCCCTGGACGTCGCCGATGTGCGCGAGTACCACCGCGAGCTCGACATGCAGAGCGGCGTGCTGCGTCGTCGCGTGCTCTGGGTGACACCCTCGGGCAAGGAGGTGCTGATCGAGGACGAGCGGATGGTCTCGTTCGAAGAGAAGCACCTCGTGGTCCTCCGTCTCGAGGTCACGGTGCGAAACGCCGACGCGCCGGTGACGATCAACTGCCAGCTCATCAACCGGCAGGACGGCGAAGACGTCTACGGCGGATCGCCCGCGCCGGCCAAGAAGGCGGGGTTCGATCCTCGTCGCAGCGACAAGATCCACGAGCGGGTGCTCCAGCCCAAGGAGTACTGGCAGGACCGCGACCGCTCGGCGCTGGCGTATCAGGTGAGCGATTCCGGGATGACCCTCGCCGTCGTCGCGGACCACGTGGTCGAGACCGAGAACCACTACTCGGCGCGGGGCATCGTCGAGCCCGACATCGCCAAGAACGTCTTCCGGGTGCAGGCGCGCGCCGGCGTTCCGATCCGCGTGACCAAGCTCGTCAGCTACCACACCTCGCGGGGCGTCCCCGCCCGTGAGCTGGTCGATCGGTGCCGCCGCACCATCGACCGGGCCCTGGCCGAGGGCGTGAGTCATCAGTTCGAGCGGCAGCGGGCCTGGCTCGATGCGTTCTGGGCGCGCAGCGACATCCGGATCGGGGGTCAGCCCGAGATCCAGCAGGCCACCCGCTGGTGCCTCTTCGAGCTGGCGCAGGCCGCGGCGCGCGCCGACGGGCAGGGCGTGCCGGCCAAGGGCGTGACGGGGTCGGGGTACAGCGGCCACTACTTCTGGGACACCGAGGTGTACGTCCTGCCGTTCCTGGCGTACACGACCCCGCTCTGGGCGCGCAACGCCCTGCGGATGCGCTACCTCATGCTCCCCGCCGCACGGCGGCGCGCGTATCAGCTCAACGAGGCGGGCGCCCTCTTCCCCTGGCGGACGATCAACGGCGAGGAGGCCTCGGCGTACTACGCCGCGGGCACCGCGCAGTACCACATCAACGCCGACGTCTGCTTCGCGCTGGCCAAGTACGTGCGAGCGACCGGCGACACCGACTTCCTCTACCGCGAGGGCGTGGACATCGCCGTGGAGACCGCGCGGCTGTGGACCACCCTGGGGTTCTGGCGCACGTCCAACGGCGATGCGATCGAATCGTTCCACATCCATGGTGTCACCGGACCCGACGAGTACACCACCGTCGTCAACGACAACCTCTTCACCAACGTCATGGCGCGCTTCAACCTGCGTTTCGCCGCCCGCACCCTGCGGGACATGGCCGAGAGCGACCCCGACGCCTACCGTGCGACGGCACAGCGCCTCTCGCTGGATCCGACCGAGGCCGAGCACTGGGAGCGCGCGGCCGAGGCGATGCACATCCCCTTCAGCACGGCGCTCGGCATCCACCCGCAGGACGAGATCTTCCTCGAGCGCGAGGTGTGGGATCTCGAGGCGACCCCGCCCGACAAGCGCCCGCTGCTGCTGCACTTCCACCCGCTGGTCATCTATCGCTACCAGGTGCTCAAGCAGGCCGACGTGGTCCTCGCGCTGTTCCTGCAGGGGGAGCACTTCTCCGACGAGGACAAGCTCGCCGACTTCGAGTACTACGACCCGCTGACGACGGGCGACTCGACGCTGTCCGCCGTGGTGCAGACGATCCTCGCCGCCGAGGTCGGGTACCAGGAGTTGGCGCTGGACTACTTCCGGCAGGCCATCTTCGTCGACCTCGCCGACCTCCACCACAATGCCGCCGACGGAGTCCACGTCGCTTCGGCGGGCGGGGTGTGGACGGCTCTCATCAGCGGCTTCGGCGGCATGCGCGATCACGCCGGCGAGCTCTCCTTCGACCCGCGTCTGCCGGCCGGGTGGGAGGAGCTGTCGTTCCCCCTGCGCTGGCGCAGCACCCCTGTCCACGTGGCGATCCGCGCCGCCGAGATGCGCGTGCGGATCGAGGGTGAGGAGCCGCTCATCTTCAGCGTGCGCGGGACGCCGTACGTCGTCGCCCCCGGCGAAGAGGTCACCGTCGCGCTGGCGGATCAGGGACCGCTCATCCCCGGACGACCGTCGCTCACCCAGTTCGCCGACGTGCGCCTGGAGGACGGCACGACGCTGTCGGCCTCGGTGCCGACGGTGACCGCGTCCATCCCGATCATCACCTCTCCGATTCCGGCGAGCGGTGAGCCGGAGCCCGTCGGAGAACGGTGAGCCCGCCGGGTCGCGGGTCGACGTGGCCGGCAGAACGGATGTCGGGGCCACGCCGTAGGCTGTTCGGGTGACCACCGCCCTGTATCGCCGCTACCGACCCGAGGCGTTCGGCGAGATGATCGGGCAGGCGCAGGTCACCGAGCCCCTGATGACGGCGTTGCGAAGCGATCGGGTCGGTCACGCCTACCTCTTCTCCGGCCCCCGCGGGTGCGGCAAGACGACCTCGGCACGCATCCTCGCGCGCTGCCTGAACTGCGCCGAGGGCCCCACCGACACCCCCTGCGGCACCTGCGAGAGCTGCGTCGAGCTCGGCCGGGGCGGGGGCGGCTCCCTCGACGTGGTCGAGATCGACGCCGCATCCCACAACGGTGTCGACGACGCCCGAGACCTCCGGGAGCGGGCGGTCTTCGCCCCGGCGCGCGACCGCTTCAAGATCTTCATCCTCGACGAGGCGCACATGGTGACCCCGCAGGGCTTCAACGCCCTGCTGAAGCTCGTCGAGGAACCGCCGGATCACGTGAAGTTCATCTTCGCCACCACCGAGCCTGAGAAGGTCATCGGCACGATCCGGTCGCGAACGCACCACTATCCGTTCCGGCTCGTGCCGCCCGCCGCGATGCTCGAGTACGTCCAGACGCTCTGCGAGAGCGAGGGGGTCACCGTCGAGACCGGTGTGCTGCCGCTCGTCGTGCGCGCCGGGGGAGGCTCACCCCGCGACACACTGTCGCTGCTCGACCAGCTGATCGCCGGGTCCGACGGGCCCGTGGTGCGGTACGAGCGGGCCGTGGCGCTGCTCGGCTACACCCACGGCGAGCTGCTGAACGAGGTCGTCGACGCCTTCGCCGCCGCCGATGCCGCCGCGGCCTTCACCGCCGTCGACCGAGTGGTCCAGACCGGTCAGGACCCCCGCCGTTTCGTCGACGACCTGCTGGAGCGGCTGCGCGACCTCATCATCGTCGGCGCGGCCGGTCAGGGTGCCGCCGCGGTCCTGCGGGGCACCTCGGAGGAGGAGCTCGCGCTGATGATGCGTCAGGCGGACTCTTTCGGCGTCGAACGCCTCTCACGCACAGCCGACATCGTCGTCGGCGCCCTCGACGACATGACCGGCGCGACGTCGCCCCGGCTCCAGCTGGAGCTGATGATCGCGCGCGTTCTGACGCACACGGTGCCCTCGGCGAGCGGCGTCGGCGCGGCGACGGCGGCGCACGTGCCGACGGTGCCCGCACCCGTCTCCGTACCTCCCGGCCCGTCGAGCGCTCCCAGCGCTCGGAGTGCTCCGGCTGCCCCGGGCTCAGTGGGCTCCTCGACCGCCGCGATTCCGCCGGCACCTCGGGACGAGACGGCGCCGGAGGCGGCGACGAGCCCCGCACCGACACCGGTGCAGCCCGTCGCCACCCCGCCCGCCGGCCCCGTCACCCTCGACCTCATGCGCAACGCCTGGACGGAGGTGCTCGCCAGGCTCGAAGATCTGAGTCGGTCGTCCTGGCTGGTGGCCACCAGCGCGCGGGTCGCCGATCTGCAAGACGACGTGCTGACACTGTCCTTTCGGAGTCAGGCCGACGTGGCCAAGTTCAAGCAGCGGACCGGCGGGACCGGCCCCAGCGAAGACCTCCGCACCGCGATCCAGGGCGTCCTGGGGATGCGGGTCAAGTACCTCGCGCGGCACGACGCCGATCCCGCCGAGACGTCCGGTGGCGAAGACCCGGACGGCGACCGCGGGGACGAGGGCCCGCCGCCGCCCCCGGATCCGCAGGACGATCCCGGGCCGGCGGATCCGCAGGGTCGAGGCGGGGGTGCGCGTTCGGATGCGGCGCCGCGACCTCGTCAGGAGGCGCCGATGCGCGGCGGCTCCGGTCGCCCGGCCGGGTCCCCACGCGATGCGATGACTGCGAGTGCCGCGGCGTCGGTGACGGAGTGGGCCGTCGCCCCGGTTCCCGGCGACGACGGGGGCGCACGCGGTGGTGCCGACGCGCGCGCGACGCAGGCGTTCGCCGTCGACGACGACCCCGAGGACGCCGCGATCGAGGTCGCGCGCGTCCGAGCGGCGACAGCGGCCCGCTCGCGCGAGGGCGAGGTGCTCCCCGCCTCCGAGATCGCGTCCTCGGCGGAGCCCGACGACGAGGGCGAGATCGCCCCGACGATCGTCGACGCACCGGTTCCTCCGGTCGTCGCGCCACCGATCGTCACACCCCCGCGACGCTCCGCCGGGATGCAGCGCTATGGCGAAGCGGTCGTCCGCCAGGTTCTCGGCGCCCGGTTCGTCCGTGAAGAGCCCTACGAGCCGCCGACGAGGTTCAGCTGATGTACGACGGCATCGTCCAGGACCTCATCGACGAGTTCGGGCGCCTTCCCGGCATCGGGCCGAAGTCGGCGCAGCGCATCGTCTTCCACATCCTCCAGACGCCGAACTTCGACGTGTCGCGCCTGTCTCAGCTGCTCGGCGACGTGCGTGAAAAGGTGCGCTTCTGCGAGATCTGCGGCAATGTGTCCGAGCAGGAGCGCTGCGCGATCTGCCGCGACCCGCGCCGCAACGTCACGCTCATCTGCGTGGTCGAGGACGCCAAGGACGTCGCAGCGATCGAGCGGACGCGGGAGTTCCGCGGGCTCTACCACGTGCTCGGCGGTGCCATCAGCCCGATCGCGGGGATTGGCCCCGACGATCTGCGGATCACATCGCTCATGCAGCGTCTCGCCGACGGCACGGTGCAGGAGGTCATCCTGGCCACCAACCCCAACCTCGAAGGCGAGGCCACGGCGACGTACCTGAGCAGACTGCTGCACACCCTTCAGATCACCGTCACCCGCCTGGCCTCGGGACTCCCGGTCGGAGGCGACCTCGAGTACGCCGACGAGGTGACCTTGGGGCGGGCCTTCGAAGGCCGGCGCTCGATGTGACCGTATCCGTCACCGCCCCTGTGGCCGCGGCGCGCTTCAGTTCGCGCGGGTGGCTGCTCTTCGCCGTCATGGCGGTGCTCTGGGGCATGCCGTACCTCTTCATCAAAGAGGCCGTCGACACGATCTCGCCCGCAGGGGTCGTCGCCGGTCGGACGCTCGGCGCCGCGCTGCTCCTGCTGCCCTTCGCGCTGCGCGCGCGGGCGCTGCGTCCCGCCTTCGCGAAGATCGGCTGGGTCCTGGCGTTCGGCGCGATCGAGATGGCGGGGCCGTTCTTCCTGCTGAGCCACGCCGAACTGACGCTGTCCTCGGGGCTGACCGGACTGCTCGTGGCCACCGTGCCCCTCTTCGCCGCCATCATCGCCGTGATCGGGGGCGACCGTGCCGCTCTCCGTCCGACGCGCGTGCTGGGCCTGGTGATCGGATTCCTCGGCGTCGGCGTGATCGTCGCGGGGCCCGCTCTCGCCGACGGTGATGTCGTCGCGAGCCTCCTCGCCGTCGGCGAGGTGCTGCTGGTGGCGGTGCTGTATGCCATCGCTCCCTTCATCGTGGCGCACAAGCTGCGCGACGTGCCGCCGCTCGGCACGATCACCGTGTCGCTGTTCGCGGTCGGGGTCTGCTACCTCCCGGTGGCGCTCGTCGTCCAGCAGGGACCCCCGAGCCCGCGGAGCCTGTGGTCGCTCGGACTCCTCGCGGTCCTGTGCACGGCCCTGGCCTTCATCGCGTTCTTCGCCCTCATCCGCGAGGTCGGCCCCGCCCGGGCGCCGCTGTTCACCTACGTCAATCCCGTCGTGGCGATCCTTCTCGGTGTCATCGTGCTCTCCGAACCGCTGACGGCAGGGCTGCTGCTCGGCTTCCCCCTCGTCATCCTCGGATGCTGGCTCGCCGCGACCGGCGGCACTCTCCGCCCGCGGCGCGCCGCGCTGGATCCTCCACCGGTCGCGCCCGGCTGATCACCGGAGGACCTCCACGAGGGCGATCCACGAGACCAGCAGCGCGGAGGCGATGGTGAGGAGCGCTGCCGCCGCCGCTGCGTACAGCCCCCAGGGGTGCCCGAGGAGCATCGCGATCCCCGCCACGGCGTACGCGGCGATCGGCACGAAGCCGATGACGGCCTTGATCACCGGCGGTCGGGTGTCATCGCTCGGTGGGGGAGTCCGCAGGATGACCCGTGCGGCATGCCACGGGAAGACGGCGCCGACGGCGGTGAGCGCGAGGATGATCGCACCGTAGGCGACGACGTCGAGGGCGGGGATCACTCCGATCGCCGCGATCGAGAGGGCCACGACGAGAGCCACGATGCCCGCCCCCAACCGTGCGGTGACGCTCCTCGCCTGGATGACCTCCCGGATGTTGACGCTCGCGGCGACGATCACGAGGCCCGCGAGAGCCGCGGTCGCGCCCACGATCGCCACGTTGAAGTCCGACCACGCCGCCAGATCCGCCGTCATGGTCGGCAGGCTACATGGGAGTCGGGGAATGCGAAGGTCCGTAAGATGGGGGATCGGCGCGCCGTCCCGTCGCGCGTCATCGCCGGGCGCTCTCGCGCCAGACGTACGCGGGGGTCTTACACGTGGCGTTGATCGTCCAGAAATACGGTGGCTCGTCCGTCGCCGATGCCGAGAGCATCAAGCGGGTCGCCAAGCGGATCGTCGACACCCGGCGCGCGGGGCACGAGGTCGTCGTCGCCGTCAGCGCGATGGGCGACACCACCGATGAACTCCTCGAGCTGGCGGGACAGGTCGCCCCGATGCCGGCCCCGCGCGAGCTCGACATGCTGCTCTCCAGCGGTGAGCGCATCTCGATGGCGTTGCTGGCGATGGCGATCCACTCGATGGGCTTCGAAGCGCGATCGTTCACGGGCAGCCAGGCGGGCATGATCACGGATGCCACCCATGGCGCCGCGCGCATCGTCGACGTCACCCCGGTGCGCCTGCGAGAGGCCCTCGACGACGGGGCCATCGTCATCGTCGCGGGGTTCCAGGGCTTCAACCGCGACACCCGAGACATCACGACGCTCGGACGCGGCGGATCCGACACCACCGCCGTGGCGCTGGCCGCAGCGCTCCGCGCGGATGTGTGCGAGATCTACAGCGACGTGGACGGGATCTTCACCGCGGACCCGCGGGTCGTGCCGAGGGCGCAGAAGCTCTCCAGCATCTCCAGTGAGGAGATGCTGGAGCTCGCCGCGAACGGCGCGAAGGTCCTGTACATCCGCGCGGTCGAGTACGCCCGGCGGCACGGGGTGCTGATCCACGCGCGCTCGACGTTCAGCCCGGACGTCGGCACCTGGGTGGTGGGCCCGGGCCAGAGCCTTCCCGAGGGGGAAAAGGGAGAGAACATGGAAGAGCCGATCGTCGCCGGAGTCGCGACCGACCTCAGCCAGGCCAAGATCACCGTCATCGGTGTTCCCGATGTGCCGGGCAAGGCCGCGGACATCTTCAAGATCGTGGCGAAATCCGGCGCGAACGTCGACATGATCGTCCAGAACGCCTCCGCGGCGGCGACCGGTCTGGCTGACATCTCCTTCACGCTGCCCAAGTCCGACGCGACCGCCGCCCTCAAAGCGCTCGCCGGCGAGCAGAGCGAGGTGGGGTTCCAGAGCCTCGTCCACGACGACCAGATCGGCAAGCTCTCGATCGTCGGGGCGGGGATGCGCACGCACTCCGGCGTCGCCGCGACGCTGTTCGAGGCCCTGAGTGTCGCGCGGATCAACATCGAGATGATCTCGACGTCCGAGATCCGCACCTCCGTCGTCGTCCGCGGCGACAATCTCGGCGAGGCGGCGCGCGTCGTCCACAGCGCCTACGGCCTCGACGGCGAGACGGAGGCCGTCGTCTACGCGGGCACCGGGCGCTGACCCTCGGGGGGATCCTCGCCCAGGATTCCCCGCACGAAGGCATCCACCGCGGCATCCGTGGAGATCTCGGGATCGATCGACACCGTGAGCCTGTCGAGCACCAGCCCCTCCAGGGCGTAGTGGAACAGGGCGATCTCGACCTCGCCGCCCGGCAGACCCGCGGCCCGGTTGAAGGCGACGTCGGCGGCGAAGCCCTGCCGCATCCACGCTCTCAGCGGGCCGGCGATCTCGGGGTTGCGCGCGGCTTCGAGGCGGAGGGTGAACAGCGCGAGCGAGACCTCGCGGTCGGCCAGCAGCCGTCGCACGACGTCGCGCGCGTAATCGGCGAACAGCGACGGGGTCGCGGGGCGATCGCGCCAGGGCGCGTACACGGCCGGGTCCGGCGCGAGGCGCTCTCCGATGCGCTCGACGAGCGAGGCGACCAGCGCGGCGCGACTGCGGAAGTAGTTCGAGGTGGTGCCCACAGGCACCGCTGCCTCGGCGTCCACCGCGCGGTGGGTGAGACCCCTCATCCCGTCGCGCGCGATGACCGACAGCCCCGCGTCGGCGAGCATCCGCCGTCGTGCGTCATTCCGTGCCACACCGTCACCCTAGCGTGACCACAACATTTGTCGTACATTGACCACGACAGATGTTGTGAAAGGGGAATCCATGACGAAGCTCGTCTACTACGTCGCGATCAGCCTCGACGGGCGGATCTGCGCACCCGACGGAGGGTTCGAGGCGTTCCCGATGACCGGCGACCACCTCGAGGCGATCCAGGAGGACTGGGCGGACACGCTGCCCTCCGTCCTCTACGATCGGTCCGGGTCGACCGCACCCCGGGAGCGGTTCGCCACCGTCCTCATGGGCTGGAACACCTACGCCGCGGGGCTGAGCATGACCGACTCGCCCTATTCCCATCTCGAGCAGATCGTCTTCTCGCGATCGCGCACCGCGGCGGACGTGGGGGCCGGGGTCACGCTGACGAGGGAGGATCCTCGCCGCGTCGTCGCCGCTCTGAAAGAGCGTGGCGGCGGGGATGTCTGGCTCTGCGGAGGCGGCGACCTCGCCGGTCAGCTCATCGCGGACATCGATCGGCTGGTGCTGAAGGTCAATCCCGTCGTCTTCGGAGACGGACGCCCTCTCTTCGCCGGAGAGTACGACCCGACGGGGTTCGTGCTCGAGTCGAGCCGGACGTTCCAGTCCGGTGTGCTCATCACCGAGTACGCGCGCATGCGCCCTCCGATGTGAGGCGCGCGTTCAGCCTCGCGTCCTACCATTCGCCTGTCGGGACCATCGGTGTGTACCGGGCGGAGGCGGACAGTGCAGAAGCGGGATGCGTCGACGCCGCGGAGATCGCGCAGGATCTGGATCATCGGCGGGACGCTCGCGCTCGCCGCCGGTGTGATCGCCGCTCTCGTCTTCCAGCCGTGGCTGGCCCTCATCGACGTGCGGGTCGACGACGAAATCCCCGTCGCCGTCGCGACCCCGGCGCCGTCTCCCACGGCCGAGCCGCAGATCTCCGCGCCCTCGGAAGACGGCGCCCCCGAGGCATCCGCACCGCCGGCGCCCGCGGGCCCGGTCGATCTGCTCTCAGGGACGTTCATCAGTCACGAGCACGCCACCTCGGGAACCGTCCGGGTCATCGAGAACCCGGACGGTTCGCGGTATCTCGCCATCGAGGACCTCGCGACCACCAACGGCCCCGACGTCCACGTCTGGCTGAGCGCCGGCCCGGTCGTCGAGGGATTCGACGGCTGGTTCACGGCCGCACAGCACCCCTTCGTCGACCTCGGACAGATCAAGGGCAATCTGGGCGATCAGCTCTACGAGATCCCCGATGACGTCGACCTCGACCGATTCCGGACCGTCGACCTGTGGTGCGTGCAGTTCAGCGTGTCGTTCGGTGCGGCCGCGCTCGGCTGAGGCCGGCGCGGCCCGTCACAGACGCGAGCGCTCCGGGCGTCAGCGATAGACTCCGTGACCATGGCACGCATCTCCGACTCCGGTCTCTCCCTCGCCGTCGTCGGTGCCACCGGACAGGTGGGCACCGTCATGCGAGAGATCCTCCTGGAGCGCTCGTTCCCGATCCGAGAGCTCCGCCTCTTCGCCACGGCCCGCTCTGCGGGCACTGCCGTGGAGTTCGGCGGTCGCACCGTGATCATCGAGGACGTCGCCACCGCCGACCCGCAGGGAATCGACATCGCCCTCTTCTCAGCGGGCGCGACGGGAAGTCGCGCCCACGCACCGCGCTTCGCCGAGGCGGGAGCGATCGTCATCGACAACTCCAGCGCCTGGCGCATGGATCCCGACGTGCCTCTCGTCGTCAGCGAGGTCAACCCGCACGCGATCGACGACGCCGTGAAGGGCATCATCGCCAATCCGAACTGCACGACGATGGCGGCCATGCCCGTGCTGAAGCCGCTCCACGCCGAGGCCGGACTCGAGCGGCTGGTCGTGAGCACCTACCAGGCCGTGAGCGGCTCGGGGCTTGCCGGCGCCGAGGAGCTGCTCGGCCAGGTCGAGGGCGTGCTGGCGCAGGGGGACACGCTCCGCCTCGTCCACGACGGATCGGCGGTGGACTTCCCCGCGCCCGAGAAGTACGTCGCGCCCATCGCCTTCGATGTGATCCCGCTGGCGGGGAACCTCGTCGACGACGGCGACAACGAGACGGATGAGGAGAAGAAGCTCCGCAACGAGAGCCGCAAGATCCTCGAGCTCCCCGACCTCCGTGTCGCCGGAACCTGCGTCAGGGTTCCCGTTTTCACGGGTCACTCGCTGAGCATCCACGCGGAGTTCGCGCGCGGGATCTCGCCCGCGCGGGCGACCGAGATCCTCGCCGACGCCCCCGGGGTCCGTCTCGAGGAGGTCCCGACGCCGCTCCAGGCCGCGGGGAAGGATCCGAGCTTCGTCGGCCGCATCCGTGCCGACCAATCGGCCCCCGAGGGGCGCGGGCTCGTCCTGTTCGTCAGCAATGACAATCTCCGGAAGGGCGCTGCACTCAACGCCGTGCAGATCGCCGAGCTCGTGGCTTCGCGCCGGTTCGCCGCTGCCGGCGCGTAGACGGCCGGTCTTTCGATGACGAGAAACTTCCGTCATCCTTTCGCTTCCTCAGACCCTGCTCCCGATCAGGATGTTTTCGACCGCGCGTAGAATCATGGTGTGAGCGATTCCTCCGATTCCGAGACCCCACCGGTGGCACCAGACGAGGTCATCGACGTCGTCCTGATCGGCGGGGGCATCATGTCGGCCACCCTCGGGACGCTGCTCAAGGAGATCCAGCCCGACTGGAGGATCGTCGTCTACGAACGCCTCGGCGAGGTCGCGCAGGAGAGCTCCAACGCGTGGAACAACGCCGGTACCGGCCACGCCGCCCTGTGCGAGCTTAACTACATGCCCGAGGGGCCGGACGGGTCGCTCGACCCGGCGAAGGCCATCGCGATCAACGAGCAGTTCCAGCAGAGTCGCCAGCTGTGGTCCTCCCTGGTCGAAAAGGGCGTGCTCGACGAGCCGTCGACCTTCATCAACGCCACCCCGCACATGACCTTCGTCACGGGCGAGAAGGACGTCGCCTACCTCCGCAAGCGCTACGAGGTGCTCAAACAGCAGCCGCTGTTCGCCGGCATCGAGTACAGCGAGGACTCGCGCGTGATCAACCAGTGGGCGCCGCTGCTGATGAAGAAGCGCAAGAAGGGCGAACCCTTCGCGGCCACCCGGGTTCCCAGCGGCACCGATGTCGACTTCGGTGCGCTCACCCGGCAGCTCTTCGACGACCTCGTCGAGAAGGGCGCGGAGGTCGTCACCAACCGCGAGGTCAAGAAGATCCGGCGGGCGGGGGACGGCACCTGGCGGGTCGTCTGGCGCAACACCGTCGGCCACACGCCCGGCGAGACCCGCGCGCGGTTCGTCTTCGTGGGTGCCGGCGGGTGGGCTCTGAAGCTCCTGCAGTCCAGCCGCATCCCCGAGATCCGCGGTTACGGAGTCTTCCCGATCGGTGGGCAGTGGTTGAAGACCAGCAACCCCGCCCTCGTCGCCCAGCACCGGGCGAAGGTCTACTCGCAGGCCTCGGTCGGAGCGCCGCCGATGTCGGTGCCGCACCTCGACACGCGCGTTGTCGACGGTCAGGCTTCGCTGTTGTTCGGTCCCTTCGCCACCTTCAGCCCCAAGTTCCTCAAGAACGGCAAGATCACCGACATCGTGGCGCAGGTGCGTCCGGGCAACATCCTGCCGATGCTGAAGGTCGCCGTCGACAACCCCGGCTTGATCAAGTACCTCGTGGGCGAACTGCTCAAGAACCACGCCCGCAAGGTGGACAGCCTCCGCGACTTCATGCCGACCGCCCGCGATGAGGACTGGGAGCTGCTACAGGCCGGTCAGCGGGCGCAGGTCATGAAGAAGGACCCGAAGAAGGGTGGCGTGCTGCAGTTCGGCACCGAGGTGGTCACGTCGGCCGACGGCACGATCGCGGGGCTGCTCGGAGCCTCGCCCGGAGCGTCCACCGCGGTGTCGATCATGCTCGGGCTCCTCAAGACCTGCTTCCCCGACCGGATCGACGCGTGGGAGCCGCGGCTGCAGCAGCTCATCCCGAGCTACGGCCACACCCTGAACCCCCGACCCGAGATCGCCGAAGAGGTCCTCTCCGAGACCGCGGAGGCTCTGGCTCTCACAGCCTGATAACGCTGGTCGCTACGCTGGCGCGGTGGGGATCGCGACGCACGCAGTGGCCGGGGCGATGCTTCTCGCCGTCGCCGGCGGGCTGGGCTCGACCGTGGCGTCGACGGGGTCGGAGGTCCCGGCGTGGGAGGTGGGCAGAACCGTCGCCGCCGATGTCGACGACTTCTCCTACGACTCGTTCCGGGGGGAGTACTGGCTCGGGCGAGAGCCGAACGGGCGGAGCGCCCTGTTCACGACCGAGACGATCGTCGCGCGATTTCCCGACATCGATCAGAACCGGGGAATCGTCCGCGCACTCCCGAAGGCCGATGCGGGTGTCGAGCACGACACCTCGGTGGTGAGCGTCACCGGTGGGGACGGCGACCCGATTCCGTGGTGGATCGAGGAGGATGACGACTTCCTCTACGTGCTGACCGGGGACGACACGTTCGTCCGAGGTCCGCAGACCTACATCATCTCGTACACGATGACCGACGTGGTAGTACGGTACGACGACACCGACGCCGACGAATTCACGTGGGACACCGTCGGCACCGACCACGCGCAGCCGTTCGACCGTGTCGAGGCCCTCGTGCACGTGCTCGGCGACGCGTCCGACGGACTGCTCCCGGGACGCGCGTTCTGCTATACCGGGCCCGCGGGATCGACCGAGAGATGCCACATGCGTCCGGTGACCCCGGTCGCGGTGCCGGAGGGATCGGTCGCGGCCTGGGCGGCGGAGCTCGGTCCGGGTGCGCCGCCGGTCGTCGAAGCGACCTTCGTCGCGGACGATGCCGGCCTCGGACCCGACGAGAACGTCACGGTGTCGCTCGGCTTCGCCACCGGCACGTTCGCGGCCCTCTCACCGCCACCCCCTCCCGCCTATCCCTGGACGGAGTGGATGCTGCCGGCCGCGGGATACCTGGCCGGCGTCGGGGGCTTCCTCTTCGTCGGCGCGATGCGCGCACTGCTTCGGCGGAACCCGGACCGCGCCCCGGTCGTCGTGCAGTACGCGCCCCCGGTCGATGAGTCCCCCACGCTCTCGGCGGGTGTGTGGGGCGTGCCCGAGCGGGCACTCGCGGCTCACGTGGTCGATCTCGCCGTTCGCGACAAGGTCGAGATCGTCGCCTCCGGCGACCGTGCCGACGCCGATGACTTCTCCGTGGTGCTGCGCAGCACCGACGATCTCGCGCACGACGATCGACGGGTCGTGACCGCGCTGTACGGGAAGGATGCCGAGGCCGGTGATCGGGTCGATCTCGGGGCCTTCGCGCGCACGCCACCGGTCCGCTCGGTCACCTACGTGCGCCAGATCGATCGGGCCACCATCGACCGCGGCTATCGGGCTGCCGCGCCGGCCTGGATCGGCTGGGTCAGGGGCCTGTTCTCGTCGGGAGGTCTCGTCGTCGCCATCCTGCTGTGCTTCTTCGCCGACGACGTGCCCTCGGTCGTCCGCGACCTCGGCGCCGCCGGAGGGTGGATCTACGGCCTGGCGATCGCGAGTGGTTTCGCCGCCTTCTTCATCCTTCCATTCTTCTCCGTTCCCGGAACCGTCCTGACCCTGGCCGGTGGGCGGCACCGGACCTTTCTCGAGGGGATCCGTCGCTACCTCCTCCTCGCCGAGGAGGAGCGGCTGCGGGCCGCACAGGCCCCGGCGACCGCCGACCTGGTGTCTTCGGGCAGACGACCCCTGACCGATGCCCCGGGCGCGCCGGGGGCCGACGTCGTGAATCTGTACGAGCGGCTTCTTCCGTACGCCGTCCTCTTCGGGATGCAGGGGGAGTGGGTCGAGGTCATCCGCACCGCGGGCGGCAACCTGGTCGGTTCGACGGGGTCGCGGCCGGCGCTCTTCGACGCCGTCACGACCGGCTCGCTCTCGCGGGCGTCGTCCTCCCTCGGCACGCTCGCGGCGACCCCCGTGTCGCGGACGGGCTCGTCGTCGTCCGGGTCGTCCGCCTCGCGCAGCTGGTCATCGTCGGGGAGTTCGCGCGGCGGCGGGTTCTCGGGTGGCGGGGGCGGGGGAGGGCGCTTCGGCGGCCGGTGATCGCGGCGACCGGGCCTAGACTCTCCGGGTGGCCAAGCTGTATTTCCGCTACGGAGCGATGAACTCCGGGAAGTCGACCGCCCTCCTGCAGGCCGCCTACAACTACGAGGAGCGCGGACAGCACGTGCTGCTGGCCAAACCCGCGATCGACACGAAGGATGCCACGAAGGTCTCGAGCCGCCTGGGGGTGACCCGCGACGTCGACTTCCTCGTCGGCCCCGACGACGACATCCGGCTGCTCTTCGGAGAGCACCGCGAGCGCGTGCGGAATGCCGAAGAGGACGCGCTGATGCCCGAGGCGGGGGAGAGTGCGCCCGACGTGGCATGTCTCCTCATCGACGAGGCCCAGTTCCTCACCCGCGAACAGGTCGACGACCTGCTTCGGATCGTCGTGCTCGACGGGGTGCCGGTGCTCGCCTACGGTATCCGCACCGACTTCCGCACCGATGCGTTCCCCGGGTCCGCCCGGCTGATGGAGCTCGCCCACAGTCTGGAAGAGCTCAAGACCATCTGCCGGTGCGGACGCAAAGCGCTCTTCAACGCCCGGCTCGTCGGCGGCCGGTTCGTCTTCGATGGCGACCAGGTCGCCATCGACGAGCTCTCAGCCGACCGCGTGACCTACGAGTCGATGTGCGCGGAGTGCTACCTCCGCGAGTCGGGCGGGCGCCTGGACGGACGGTGATCCGCCCCCTTGCGTGTGGTCTGACCACAAGCTAGGGTGGCGATCTGTTCATCGGAGATCCCATGCCTTCACCGGACGGCGCCGCGGCGCCTGCGCCCGCGCCGCGCGCGTGGCAGGTCGTGCTCGAGCACATCGAGCGAGACCTCCTCGGCGACAGACTCGCCCCCGGCGACCACCTTCCTCCCGAGCGCGACCTCGCGGCGCGACTGGGGGTCGGCAGGTCCAGCGTCCGCGAGGCACTGCGGGTGCTCGAGGTGATGGGGCTGATCCGCACGGGAACGGGTTCGGGCCCGAGCTCGGGGGCGGTGATCATCGCCACCCCGCAGGGTGGCATGTCGGCACTGCTGCGACTGCAGGTGGCCGCGCACGGGTTCCCGCTCAACGACGTCGTGCGCACCCGTGTCGCGCTGGAGACCGCTGTCGTCGAGGACCTCGCCGAGGCGGCGGATCCCGACACGGCCGCCGTCCGCCGCATCCTCGATGCGATGGATGCCGCCGGACGCAGCCGCGAGGAGTTCCTGGCGCTGGACGCGCAGTTCCACCTCGGCCTCGCCGAGGCCTCCGGGAATCTCGTCATCACCGCCACGATGGCGGGGCTCCGCAGCGCGATCGAGTCGTACGTGCGGATCGGCGCCGCACGCGTGGCGGACTGGTCGAAGATGGCGACCCGGCTCCAGCGCGAGCACCGCGCCATCCTGCACGCCGTCGAGGCCGGTGACCCGGGCCTTGCCCGTGACCTCGTCCGCGCCCATATCACCGGCTACTACGCCGACGCGCATCTCGCGCGCGAGAGCGCGACGGAAACGGAGAGGAACCGCTCATGACCGAGTCGTCCATCCCGCGTCGGCTGCCCGTGCCGGCCGATCTGCGGGAGCTGATGCGTTTCACGCGTCCTGACCTGAACGGCACCCGGCGTCGGCTCTCCGCGGCGTTGACGATCGCAGACCTGCGGCGGATCGCTCAGCGCCGCACCCCGAAGGCGGCGTTCGACTACACCGACGGGGCGGCCGAGGGCGAGCTCTCGTTGGCACGGGCCCGGCGCGCGTTCGAGGATGTCGAGTTCCATCCGTCGATCCTTCGTCCTGCCGAGCACGTCGACACCTCCCTCGCCCTCCTCGGCGGCCACAGCGCCCTTCCCTTCGGCATCGCGCCGACCGGCTTCACCCGGCTGATGCACACCGCGGGGGAGCGCGCCGGCGCCTCGGCGGCCGGCGCGGCCGGTATCCCCTTCGCGCTCTCGACCCTCGGAACGACCTCGATCGAGGACGTCAGGGCGGCGAACCCCGATGGTCGCAACTGGTTCCAGCTGTACGTCATGCGCGACCGCGAGATCTCGTACCGCCTGGTGAGGCGGGCCGCCGCGGCGGGCTTCGACACGCTGCTGTTCACGGTGGACACCCCCGTCGCGGGGGCGCGCCTGAGGGACAAGCGGAACGGCTTCTCGATCCCGCCGCAGCTGACGATCGGAACGGTGCTCGACGCCCTTCCGCGACCCTGGTGGTGGTACGACTTCCTCACCACGCCGAAGCTCGAGTTCGCCTCGCTGACCTCGACCGGCGGCACAGTCGGCGAACTGCTGGATGCCGCGATGGACCCCACCATCAGCTATGACGACCTCGCCGTCATCCGGGATCTCTGGCCGGGGAACATCGTCGTCAAGGGTGTGCAGACGGTCGAAGACGCTGTGCGGCTCATCGATGCCGGGGTCGACGGCATCGTGCTGTCCAACCACGGCGGACGTCAGCTCGACCGCGCGCCGGTGCCGTTCCACCTCCTGCCGCGGGTCGTGCGCGAGGTCGGCGAGGACGCCACCGTCATGGTCGATACCGGGATCATGCACGGCGCCGACATCGTCGCCTCGATCGCGCTCGGAGCATCCTTCACCCTCGTCGGGCGGGCCTACCTGTACGGGCTGATGGCCGGCGGGCGGGCCGGCGTCGATCGTGCGATCGCGATCCTCCGCGAGGAGATCGAGCGGACGATGCGCCTGCTCGGTGTGTCCACCCTCGCCGAACTCGCACCGAGCCACGTCACCCAGCTGACCCGACTGGTACCGGTGAGCGACGCGCGCAGCGCGGCGGAGCGCTGAGCGTGTTCTTCGGGCGCTGAGCGGGTTCTTCAGGCGCGGAGCGGAAGTGTCGGCAGGAGCGCGTCGAGGTACTCGGCGGTGTCGTGCCAGCCCTCGACCGCGTGGCAGCGCACTCCCATCGCGAGGACCGGGTAGTCGTTGCCGTGCGGATCGAGGCGATCGCCGACGAAGAGCATGTCGTCCAGCGCAATGCCGGTCTGCTCGGAGAGCCGGCGCATGCCGTACGCCTTGTCGATGCCGCGGTGGGTGATGTCGACCGACGTCGACCCGCCCGAGCGCACCTCCAGGTCGGGGATCCGCGCGGCGACCGCATCGCGGAGGGCGTTCTTCTTCTCGCCGGTGGGATCCCAGGCGGTCTTGGCATCCAGCGGCGCCTGCTGCCCGAGCGCCGAGAAGGTGATCTGCGAGCCGCGGTCCTCGAGGATCTCACCCCACGGCTCGCTCTCCCACAGACCCAGACGCTGAGCCTCCTCCTCGACGGCGGTGAGCGCGCGGGACTTCTGGTCGTCGGTGAGGCTGTGGGCGTAGACCGTCCGGATGCCGTCGGCGTCGATGCGGTAGTACTGCGTCCCGCACGTGGGGAGCAGATGGACGCGATCGAGGACGTCGGATGCCGCAGCCGGGAGCCGGTCGACGACCTGCGTGCGGAACTGGGCGAGCTGTCCGCCGGAGATGATGGCCACCTCGACGCGCTCGGCCAGTGCGATCAGCAGATCGCCGATGCGAGGATCGATCGCGCTCTTGGACGGGGCGAGCGTGTCATCCAGATCGAAGGCGACGAGCTTCGGCGTGGGCTGGGGCGGGGTGGCGTTCACGGCGCTCCTGTTCGGTGTAGTGCGAGAGGCCCCACCGATTCCGGTGAGGCCTCTCTGCGGTCGGGGTGACAGGATTTGAACCTGCGGCCTCTTCGTCCCGAACGAAGCGCGCTACCAAGCTGCGCCACACCCCGTGGCAACCCCCCAAGCCTACCCGATGCCCGCGGTCTGTTCGAACCGGCGCCATCTCGACAGCCCGAGGGCGATGCCGGTGGCGACGACCGTCACTCCGACGACGAGCGGGGCCGCGGTCGTGGCGATGCTCGCGCCGGTGGCCGCGAGAGACGGGGCCGGCGCCGGGGGTGCCGCCTCGACGATCGTGGTCTCGTTCGCCACGCCGCAGGGGCCGTGATGAACCTCTTCGCCGGCGGCATCGACGGCGCGCTCTCGCCAGTAGTAGGTTCCCGGCTCGGTGATCGCGGGGGAGGTCACGGTGTATTCGCCGGCGGCGGCGACGGTGATCGGCGCGCTCTGCCACACCAGGGATTCCGGAGTGCAGGCCTCGGCGGCGGGCACGTCCTGGTCAGCGCGGAAGACGGCGGACGAGACGGTCAGTCCTCCCGGGGGAACGACGCCGCCCACGATGATCGTGTCCGACATCGGCTCACCGGCCGTGACGCGTTCCTGAGCACGCGAGGAGATGTCGGGGACGACCGAGATCTGACTCCTCACACCGAACGCCTCCGTCCACGAGAAGTCGGCGGCGAGGTGCGCGGCGAGCTCGGGCTGCTGCGCGTCGCGAGTGATCGTCCACACCGCCGTGTAGAAGCCGGGGCCGGGGAGTTCTTCCTCCGACGACACGCGATAGGGCACGTCCCCACCCTGGTCGCCGGTCACGAGCGAGAGCGAGCCGACGTGCTCGGCGTCGGCGGGGACGGCGGGCTGAGGTTCGGCGGGTTCCGATGTGGTGCGGTAGATCTCCGCGCTGGCGGTGAGGGGCAGCGGCGACCCGTCTTGCGTCCGCGGCCAGTCGCCGTCGGCGAGTGTGACGGTGACGTCGTCGACGAACGGTCCGCCGGGGATGTAGCGGGAGGCGACCTGCGTGGTGATGGCGGGGGAGAAGAGCGGAACCCGGGGTGCGGCGTCGGCACCGGACACGTCGAAGGTCGCGGGGCCGCCGGGGCCCGCGGTGTCCTGACCGCCGGCGGTTGTGATGTGGCGGACCGCCGGCGCGACGCCGCCGGTGAAGCGACCGGTGCCGCTCACCGTGTAGGCGCGTCCGGGTGCCGGAGGCGCCGTCGTGATGGCGTAGTCGGTGCCGGGGGTCACACCCTCCCGCGTCGCCGCACCGGTGTCGGCGAACACCGCACCGGTGAGGGTCACCGTCCCGACCGCGCTCGCCGCGCCCGTCTCGACCCGGACGGAGCCCCGGCGGTGGTCGACGGGGTCGACGGTGAAGACGAGGGTTCCCGACGGGATGTCGGCGGCGATCCCCATCGCCTCGTCGTAGTACGCGACAGCGCGCTGCTGCACGGCCGCGTTGTGCTCGGGCGCGAGGCGGGAGAAGACCCGGTCGATCACTCCGGCCAGCGCGTCGCCCTGGTAGCCGAACTGGCGGAGCGTCGCGTCCCAGTCGGCGATGGCCTTCACGGCCCAGCCGACCGCCGCGGCCTGCACCGGGTCATCCGTCTGTCCATGGGAGGAGACGAGGTGATTGATGCGGGCGAGCTGCTCGGGAGACAGACCTGCGGCGTCGCCGCTGATGCCGTGGTCGACGCTCGGGCCGGTCGGCAGCGGCAGGCCCGGGAGGATGCAATAGGTGTGCACGCCGTTCACGAGCATGCTGCCGTGCCATCCGAGGGCCGACACCGGCGCCCAGGTGCCGAAGCCGGTGCCGCGGTCTGCGGCGGAGGCGGGTGCGGCCGTGACGACGCACCCGAGCATGAGGGCGAGGATCAAGGCTGCCGTCGCGGCGACGAGCCGGACGGCGCGGCGGGACGCCGAAGATCGGGAGATGGCGGAGTGAGGGACGGTGACGGACATCGTGGCGAACTCCCGGGATGACGGATCGGACGCATCGATCGTCGCCGTCCGCCGTCCCGCGGATTCCGCTCTGACGAGGTTCGGTGGACAAGTCCGCGCTCCCCGCTGTTGTGCAGGAGAGGACGCCGGATCTCAGCGGCGGGGGAGGACCGTGATGAGCGTCGCCTCGGGGCGGCACGCGAAGCGCACCGGGGCGTAGATGGAGTGGCCGAGACCCGCGCTGACATTGAGCGGTGCGGTGCGGTCGGCACGCGTCCAGGTGCTGAGCCCCCGCGCCTGATCGAGCGGGATGTCGCAGTTCGCCACGAGCGCGCCGACGCCGGGGAGGCGCACCTGCCCGCCGTGGGTGTGGCCGGCGAACACCGCGTCGGCTCCGAGATCGACGAAGGAGTCCAGAATCCGTCGATAGGGGGCGTGCGTGACCCCGATGGTCAGCGCGGCGCTCTCCGTCTGCCGCATCCGATCGAGCGGCTCGACGAGGGACCCGAGGCGATCCCAGCCGCGGTGGGCGTCGTTGACGCCGAACGCGTGAAGAGCGGTGCCGGCGACGTCGAGCGCGGCAACGGAGTTGTTCAGGTCGTGCCAGCCGAGCTCGTCCGCGAGATACCGATCCAGCAGATCGGTGTCGAGGTACTCGGTCTCGGTCTTGATCTTGGACGGGCCGAGGAAGTACTTGAACGGGTTTCGGGGGCTGGGGGCGACGTGATCGTTCGATCCGTGCACGTAGACCCCGGGGGTTCCGCGGAACGGCCCGAACGACGCACGGATGCCATCGAGCCCGAGGGGGTGTCCGAGGTTGTCGCCGGTGTTGACGATGAGGTCCGGCTTCAGGGATGCCAGGGCAGCGATCCAGCGCTGCTTCCGACGTTGCCACGGCGCCATGTGGGCGTCCGACAGGTGGAGGACGCGCAGGGGCCGGGCCCCCGCGGGCAGGAGTTGCAGCTGATGTTCACGGAGCGTGAAGAGGTAACGCTCGATCCCGATGCCCCACACGGCGGCGGCGGTGCCGGCCGCCCCCACCGCGCCGAGCGTGGTGAGGGCGGCCCTCGTCAGAGGGTGAGGCACTACTCGTCGTCGTCTTCGTCGTTGCCGGGACCACCCTGGCCGGGGCAGGCTGCGGCGGCGAAGTTGATCGCGACCGTGGCCCCGCGTGTGGTGGCTGTGCCCGCACCCGGATCGGTGCCGGTCACGCGTCCGCCGCCGGCGGACGGATCAGGTGTACACGACCCTTGCACGGCCGAGAATCCGGCAGCGTTCAGCGCACCCGCGGCGACGGCGGGGTTCTGCCCGCTGACGTCGGGGACCGTGACGGCCTGCCCGTTACTGGGGTTGATCGTCACCACCGTGCCTCCCGGGGCCTGGCCGGACGGGTTCTGCTGCACGATGATGTTGGTCGGCTGGTCGGAGTTCACCGCTTCACCCACCGCGACCTCCCAGCCGGCCCCCTCGAGGGTCGCGCGGGCCTGGTCGATGGTCTGGCCCACCACGTTCGGCACCTCGCGGACGACCTGGCGGATCAGGTTCTGCGCGGGGGCGGGGAACTCGTCCCCGCCGTACGCCGCGTTCGCCGCCGCCTGGATCTGCAGGGCGATCGGGTAGCGGATGTCCATGACGCGTCGGTCGTAGGCGTAGGTGCGCGAGATGTCGACGAGGCCGTCGTAGTTGCCGGCCATGACGGCGGTCGTCACATTCGTCGACGACTCGATCATCCACGAGTGACGCTGCTCGTTCGTTCCGGTCTTGCCGAGCATCGGCGTGCCGTCGAACGGGTTCGCCTGCGAGCCCGTTCCGCCCCGCACCATCACGCCCTGGAGGGCGAAGGCGGCGGTGGAAGCGACCTCGGGGGTCAGCACCGTCGAACAGCTCCGAGCGGGGACGAGCTCGGGGCGGTCCACGCCGTTGTTGTCCACCACGCGGTCGATGACCTTCGGCTGGCAGAGGGTTCCGCCGTTGGCGACGGCGGCGTAGGCGCCCGCCATGGCGATCGGCGACACCGACTCGGTGCCGATGATGTCCGAGGGGACGTCGACGTTGATCTGCTCGCCGTTCGTCGGGTTGGTGACGCCCATCTTCGCGACCACGTTGGTGATGTCGCAGAGATCGAGCTCCGCCGCCATCCCGATGAAGCCAGTGTTCAGCGACTGCGCAGTGAACTGCAACGGTGTGCCGTTGTAGCCGCGCTGATTGCCGAAGTTGCGGATCCGGTCGCTCCCGGGGTTGACCCAGTCGCCCTGCCCCTCGCACGAATTGGTCATGCGGGGGATGTTGCGGTCGGTCCCGTTCACGACCTCGCGCAGCGACTTCCCCTGCTCGAGCCAGTCGATGAGGGTGAAGAGCTTGAAGGTCGAACCTGCTCCGAATCCGCCCGACCCCCCGGTGGCTCGATCGCCCGCGAAGACGATCGACGACTCGTTCGGGTCCTCCGTGTAGCCCGGCACGTAGCGGGTGTTCTGCGCGATCGCCAGCACGCGACCGGTCTTGGCCTCGACGCTCGTGGCGACGGCGCCGAATTTCATGCCCTCGATTGACGTCGGCGCGTATTCGGCCATCGACTGCTCCGCGGCCGCCTGCACACGCGGGTCGATCGTCGTGTAGATCTTCAGACCGTCCTGACGGAGCGCGCGGTCGCGCGCCTCCTGCGTCTCGCCGAAGGCGGGGTCGTTCTGGATGGTCGAGACGACGTACTGGCAGAAGTAGGCCGCGGACCCGGTGGACTGGCATCCGGTCACCGGCTGGGTGATCGCGGGCGTGATCGGCTCGATCGCGGCCTGGATGTACTGATCGCGGTTGATCTTGCCGTCATCCAGCATCCGGCTCAGGACGTACAGCTGGCGACCCTTGGTCGCGCTGTAGCCGTCGGCGGCGGCGAGGAGCTGTTCGTCGTTGATGACGCCCTCGTCGCGGAGCGTGTAGAGCGCCTGGATGGTGGTGGGCTCCACATCGTCGATCGACCCGTCCGGCGCGGTGTTGCGCGGAGTGCCATCCGACCCGGTGAATGATCCACCCGGAAGATCGATGCGATAGGAGTTCGGGTTCTGCACGATGCCCGCGAGCGTTGCGGCCTGAGAGACGCTCAGCTGCGACGCGGGAACGTTGAAGTAGTACTTCGACGAGGCATCGATGCCGTAGTTCGTGCCACCGAAGTTGGCGATGTTGAGGTACCCGAGCAGGATGTCGTTCTTGGAGTAGCGCTGCTCGAGGGCGATGGCGTACCTCATCTCCTGGAGTTTGCGTTCGTAGCCCTCGGCGCCGGTGGCGTTCGTCGCCTCCTCCCAGCAGTTGCGCAAAACCTCATCGCGGGTCTTCACAACGTTGTTGTCGGCATCGAGTTCGGCCTCGGCATCGCGCTCGCAGCGCTGGATGAGCACGTTCTTGACGTACTGCTGGCTGATCGACGAGCCACCCTGGGTCTGACCGCCCGAGGCGTTGCTGAGCAGAGCACGGGTGGTGCCGATGAGGTCGACGCCACCGTGCTGGTAGTAGCGCGGGTCCTCGGACGACAGCACCGCGTCGTAGACGACCGGTGCGACCTGGTCGAAGTTCACCGGCGACCGGTTCTGGTCGTAGAACTTCGTCCACTCGACTTCTTGGCCGTTGTCGGGGTTCACGTACATGAGCGTGGTCGGCAGCATCAGCTCGTCGATCTCGAGGTAGCTCGGCATGTTGTCGAACATCGAGATGGCGCTGGAGGCCGCGGCCCCGGACACCGCGATCGCGGGGGTGACGGCGGCGGTCACGAGAACACCGGCGACGGCACTCAGCCCGACGACCCCGAGGAGGCCGCCGAGCACACCGCTACCCGTCCGTTTCGTCTCAGGCATAGGGTTGATCGTAAGGGAGCTTCCTGGGCGATCCCTCGACCGGCGTGCGCCCACGAAGATCTTTCCCAGCATCCGCCTGCGATTCCGCCCCGACCCCAGGAGCCTCGATGACGACGTGGGAGTACCTCACCACTCCGCTGCTGATCCACAACACCGCCGCCATCCTCAACAACTGGGGCAAGCAGGGGTGGGAGCTCGTGCAGGTCGTCCAGGGCCCGGAAGGGGGCCTCGTGGCCTACTTCAAGCGGCCCTCAGGCGGCGGCGCGCCCAACGCGGCGCTCGGTGCCGCGGAGCAGGCGGCGCGCCAGTTCGGAGACGAGCAGTGAGCGTTTCCGCGCGCCTCGCCGAGCTCGGCATCGAGCTCCCCTCTGTCGTTCCTCCGGTGGCCGCCTACGTCCCCGCCAAGGTGCACGGCGACCTCGTCTACACCGCCGGTCAGCTGCCGATGGTCTCGGGGGCACTTCCCGCGACGGGGAAGGTCGGTGAGGGCGAGGGGCTCGTGCCCCCGGATGCCGCGGCTGGATACGCCCGTCAGTGCGCCTTGAACGCCCTCGCGGCGGCAGCGGCCGCCGCTGGGGGTGTGGACCGCCTCGCCGGAGTGCTGAAGGTCACCGGTTTCGTCGCCTCGGTGCCGGCGTTCACGGGTCAGCCCGGGGTCATCAACGGTGCGAGCACCGTTCTCGGTGAGATCTTCGGCGACGCCGGTCGTCACGCCCGCTCCGCCGTCGGCGTGCCGGTCCTGCCCCTGGACGCCCCGGTCGAGGTCGAGGTCGTCTTCACCCTCGCCTGACGCCGCTTCGCGGCATCCCGCTCCCTCACCCTCGGCCCTCCCCGCACGCCTCGGCGAGAGTGCATCGGGGCGCCGAGAATGCGGGTGAACCCCGCACCCTCGGCCCCCTGACGCACTCTCGGCGGAGGTGAGCCGCGCGCGCCTATTTCACCTGGGCGGAGATCACGCTCATGACGGCGGTGTCCGCCAGCGTCGTGGTGTCTCCGACCTCGCGTCCCTCCGCGACATCCCGCAGCAGGCGCCGCATGATCTTGCCCGACCGGGTCTTGGGCAGCTCGCCGACGATGTAGACATCGCGCGGGCGTGCGATCGGGCCGATCTGCTCGCCCACCCACGCGCGGAGCGTCTGCGCGAGACCCTCGGGCGAGTTCTTGTCGAGGTAGCTCTGCTTGATGATGACGAACGCGACCACGGCCTGGCCCGTCGTCTCATCCGATGCTCCGACGACCGCCGCCTCCGCGGTGGCCTCGTGCGCGACGAGCGCCGATTCGATCTCGGTGGTCGACAGGCGATGGCCCGAGACGTTCATCACGTCGTCGACGCGGCCGAGGAGCCAGACGTCGCCGTCGTCGTCCAGGCGGGCGCCGTCACCGGCGAAGTAGTAGCCCTTGTCGTGGAACTTGTCCCAGTAGGTCTCTTTGAATCGCTCAGGGTCGCCCCAGATGCCGCGGAGCATGGACGGCCAGGGCTCCGTGATCACCAGCAGGCCGCCGTTGCCGTTGCCGACGTGGGTGCCGTCGTCGTCGACGACGTCGATCGAGATGCCGGGGAGCGGCACCTGCGCCGATCCGGGCTTCGTCTCGGTCACGCCCGGGAGGGCGGAGATCATCATCGCGCCCGTCTCGGTCTGCCACCAGGTGTCGACGATGGGCGTCTCGCCGTGGCCGATGATCTCGCGGTACCAGACCCACGCCTCGGGGTTGATGGGCTCGCCGACAGAGCCGAGGAGGCGGAGGGACGACAGGTCGAACTTCTGCGGCACCGCGCGTCCGATCTTCATGAACGAGCGGATGGCGGTGGGGGCGGTGTAGAGGATCGTGACGCCGTACTTCTCCACGACCTCCCACCAGCGCCCGGGGTGCGGGGTGTCGGGAGTGCCCTCGTACAGGACCTGCGTGGCACCGTTGGCCAGGGGCCCGTACGTGACGTAGGAGTGTCCGGTGATCCAGCCGATGTCGGCGGTGCACCAGTACACGTCGGTCTCGGGGTGGATGTCGTGGACGACCCGGTTCGTGAACGCGGCCTGCGTGAGGTACCCGCCGGACGTGTGGAGGATGCCCTTCGGCTTCCCTGTGGTGCCCGAGGTGTAGAGGATGAAGAGGGGATTCTCGGCCGGGAAGGCGGATGCCTCGTGCTCAGCCGATGCCGCCGGGACGACGTCGTGCCACCACAGGTCGCGGCCCTCGACCCAGTCGACGTCGTTGCCGCCGCGGCGGACGACGAGGACGTTCTCGACCGTCTCCTGCGGGCCTGAGCCGTTCCGATCGGCGAGGGCCATGTCGACCGCGGGCTTGAGCGGCGACACCTTCCCCTTGCGGTAGCCGCCGTCGGCGGTGATGACGAGCTTGGCACCGGCGTCATCGATGCGCGCCCGGAGGCTGTCGGCGGAGAAGCCGCCGAAGACCACCGAGTGCACGGCGCCGATGCGGGCGACCGCGAGCATGGCGGCGATCGCCTCGGGGATCATCGGCATGTATATGGCGACCCGGTCGTTGACCCCGACACCCAGGCCTTCGAGCACGTTCGCGACGCGCTTGACCTCGTCGGTCAGCTCGGCGTACGTCACGCGGCGTTCCTCGCCCGGCTCGCCCTCCCAGAGCAGGGCGACACGGTCGCCGTTGCCGGCCTCGACGTGACGGTCGAGGCAGTTGTAGGCGACGTTGAGCTCGCCGTCGGCGAACCACTCGGCGAACGGCGGGTTCGTCCAGTTCAGCACCTGGGTGAAGGGGGTGTGCCAGTGGAGCAGATCCCGGGCCTGATCGGCCCAGAATCCTTCACGGTCCTCGGCCGCGCGGGCGTAGAGGTCAGCGTTCGCGATGGCGTTGTCGGCGAACTCGGCCGACGGGGCGAACCGGCGGTTCTCGTTCAACAGGTGGTCGATCTGGCTGCTGGTCATGCTCATCGGTGCGCGCTCCTTCGCGGGCGAACGGGTGTGCCGTGTTCGGCGACGACACTCGTGAGGGTACCGACGGCTCTCACCCCGTCACTACCTCCGTTAGTGGGTGGATGAGAGGAACGTGATAACCCGATGAGAGATCACACCCATCGTTTTGACGACTCCCGCCTCGTGCGTAAGATCATCTCCGGCCGAACTTCGATTCTGGCATTCGCGACGCCCGCCCATCCCCCCGAGCCAGGGCGTCGCAGGAGGCGGTATCCCATTCCCCCCCATGGGATACCGCCTCCTTCTGTCCCCGGCGGCGCCCTGGATCGGGTCGCGCTGCTCCGCGATCCGTCGAAGAATGCTTTCCCGAGCGGGCGCGGGCCACATCCTCTGACGGATCGCGTTCTGGAGGGGTGGCCCGCGTATCGAGGCGTCGACGTCTCCTGCACAGTCGGGTCGGCGGGTGGACTGTCCACCGATGCGTCCGGCGCGACCACCGGAAGCGTCGGCCGTCCCTACGGTCGAGGGCATGTCGCTCCCCTTCGTCGTCCGGCCCCGAGAGGGGACCGGCGGAGCGGACGCCGCGGGCGGGGGCGTGCCGGGGCGCGGTCGGCGCCCTGCGGTGCTCGACGTCCTCTCACCGTTCATCGACGATCCGGACGTCTCGGATGTCTTCGTCAACGGCGCACAGGGCCTGTTCGTCGATCGCGGTGCGGGACCCCGGCGCGCCGACGGCTGGTGCGCCGGCGAAGACGAGGTCCGCGACCTGGCGGTGCACCTCATCGGCGCCGGAGGACGTCACATCGACGACGCGACGCCGTGCGTCGACGTGCGCCTGGAGGGCGGCATCCGCGTCCACGCCGTCCTCCCTCCCATCTCGCCGGAGGGGACCCTCATCTCGCTGCGGATCCCGCGACTGGGCACGCCGACGCTCGACGACCTCGCCGCGACCGGCATGTTCGATCGCGGCGCGCAGCGTGCTCTCGAGCAGCTGGTGGCCGGGCGCGCCAACCTGCTCGTGAGCGGCGCCGCAGGCGCGGGGAAGACCACGCTGCTGGCTGCGCTCCTCTCCGCCGCTCCTGCGCACGAGCGGATCGTCACGATCGAGGATGTCGCGGAGCTGCGCCTCTCGCATCCGCACCACGCCCGCCTCGAGGCGCGCCAGGCCAATCTCGAGGGCGCGGGCGAGATCGCGCTGGCCCGCCTCGTGCGCGAGGCCCTGCGGATGCGCCCGGACCGATTGGTGGTGGGGGAGTGTCGGGGCGCCGAGGTGCGCGAGCTCCTCTCGGCGTTGAACACCGGTCACGACGGGGGCGCGGGAACCGTGCACGCGAACGGACTGGGCGAAGTCGCCACGCGGCTCGAAGCCCTCGGCGCGCTGGCCGGGCTCACCGACCACGCACTCGCCCGTCAGGTGACGAGCGCGATCGACGTCGTGCTGCACGTCGAGCGCAGCGCCGCCGCCCGCCGTCTCGCGGGGGCAGGCCGCCCGCGCCTGGCCGCGACCGGTCGCCTCGAGATCATCCCGGTCGACCTCGAGGAGGTCGCCCACCGATGAGCACGCTGCTTCCGCTCCGCCCGGTGCGGAGGTCGTCGCCGATGGCGCCGCCCGCCGCCGACACCGTTCTGAAGCTCGCGGTCCTCCTGCAGGCCGGGGTGACTCCCGACCGGGCCTGGGAACACCTCGCCGAGACGGGGGATGTCGCCGCCCGCACGATCCGCGACCGTCGCCTTCAGGGCTCGCCCCTTCCTGCGGCGATCAGCGGCACGGGCACGGGCGCCGACGCCTGGCGGGAGGTCGGAGCGGCCTGGGAGGTGGCGACCGTCGCCGGGGCACCGCTCGCGCCGAGCCTGCGGGGTCTCGCCGCCGCCCTCCGCGACGCGCAGGAGGCGGCGGACGAGATCCGCGTCGCCCTGGCCGAACCGACGGGAACGGCCCGGCTCATCGGCTGGCTGCCGCTTCTCGGGATCGGACTCGGCCTCCTGCTCGGCTTCGACACCATCGGGACCCTGACCACTCATCCAGTCGGTATCGCCTGCCTCGTCGGCGGCGGCGTCCTGGTCCTCGTCGCCCGGCGCTGGACGACGGCGCTCGCGCGGCGCGCCCGACCTCCCGCCGGCATCCCGGGCCTCGACGGCGAGTTGCTGGCGATCGCCCTGAGCGGCGGCGTCTCGATCGAGCGGGCGATCGCCCTCGTCGTCGCGGCGTCGGGCGAGCCCCCCGCACCCGCGACCGCCGGACTTCTGGATCTGTCCCGTCGCGCGGGCGTGCCCGCGGTCGAGCTCCTGCGCGCCGCCGCAGCCCTCGCGCGCCATCAGGCCCGTGTCGAGGGGCGCCTGCGCGCGGCGAAGCTGGCGACGAGGCTTTTGCTGCCGCTGGGGGTCTGCACCCTCCCGGCCTTCCTCCTCCTCGGCGTCGGACCGATGTTCCTCAGTGTCCTGTCCTCGGCGGCGATCAGCCTCTGAGCGTCGCCGCCTCGAGCGTGCCCACCATCCATCCCACACGAAGAAGGAAGCCACCCATGACCCACCACCGCACTGCGCGACCGCTCCGGCTCACCCGCCGCCGCGCCGCGACGCTCTTCACCGACGACTCCGGCGCCGCGACCGCCGAGTACGCCATCGCGACCATGGCCGCGGTCGCCTTCGCGGGGCTCCTGGTCCTGATCATGCGCAGCGACGAGGTGCGGGGCATCCTCACCGAACTGGTCCGGCGCGCCCTGACGGTCGCATGACACGCCGTGGGCTCGGCGATGACCGCGGGTCGGTCGTCGCCGAGTTCGCGGTGGCACTCCCCGCCGTCATCGTCGTGGTCCTCTTCTGCGTCGCCGCGCTGACGGCGGCGGCCGTGCAGGTGCGGCTGCAGGACGCCACCGCCGACGCCGCGCGACTCGCTGCGCGCGGCGAGGACGCCGGACGCATTGCCGGCGCGGTCGTCACGGCCGTGCCCGGAGCCGCGAGCACCGTCTCGCACGAGGGCGATCTCGTGTGCGTCTCGGCGACGGCTGCTGCCCACCCGGCGGTGCCGGTGCCCCTCTCCGCACGCAGCTGCGGGCTTGCGGGAGGGTGGTGACCCGATGGCCGGTTCAGCCCTCACCGTCGGGGTCGTCGGGGTGACCGCCGTCCTCGCGATGGGTCTGCTCGCCGTGGGCGGGGCGGCGGTCCAGGCTCAGCGGGTCGCGGGAGCCGCAGATGCCGCTGCGCTCGCCGCCGCCGATGCGGCGTCCGGCGCGATCACGGGCGCGCCCTGCGAGCGAGCGGCTCAGATGGCTGCGACGGTCGGGGCCGAACTCACCCGCTGCGCGCTTGACGACCTCATCGCGACGATCACTCTCGAGCGGCTCGTCGTCGGCTTCCCGGTGTCGGCGTCGGCGCGCGCCGGACCGCCGCCGTGAGGACGACCGGTTCCGCCGGACGCGATCCGGCGTCTCGCTTTCCCGCGACGTCGCCGGGCATGCCGCGCCCGCTCTCAGCGATCACCCCCCTGTGCGGTGTGTATGGTGTGCATCGAAGAAAGGACCCCCGTGGCATCCACAGGCAAGAAGCTCGTCATCGTCGAGTCCCCGACGAAGATGCGCTCCATTCAGGGGTACCTCGGTGACGGGTACGAGGTGCTCAGCTCCGTCGGGCACATCCGCGACCTGGCGAGCAAGAAGGACATCCCCGCCGACAAGAAGGCCGCGTACGGCAAGTACTCCATCGACATCGACAACGACTTCGATCCGCTCTACGTCGTCAACGACCGCAAGACCAAGACCGTCGCCGAACTCAAGCGTGCGCTGAAGAATGCCGACGAGGTCCTCCTCGCCACCGATGAGGACCGCGAGGGCGAGGCCATCGCGTGGCACCTCCTCGAGGTGCTCAAGCCCAAGGTGCCCGTCAAGCGCATGGTCTTCCACGAGATCACCAAGGACGCCATCCGCGCCGCCGTCGACAACACCCGCGAACTCGACCACGCGCTCGTCGACGCCCAGGAGACCCGGCGTGTGCTCGACCGGCTCTACGGCTGGGATGTCTCGCCGGTGCTCTGGCGCAAGGTCGGCAGCGGCCGCGAGGGCGCGGCGCTGAGCGCCGGCCGCGTGCAGTCCGCGGCGACCCGCATGGTGGTCGACCGCGAGCGGGAGCGCATGGCGTTCGTCACCGCCAGCTACTGGGACGTCGAGACCGCAGCGGTCAAGGGATCCCTCGCCGACGGCGCCCAGCCCTTTACCGCGCGGCTCGCGCGCCTGGACGGTGCCTCCCTGGCTCGCGGCACCGACTTCGACGACACCGGAACCCTGAAGAAGGCCGTCGTCGTCCTCGACGAGGCGCGGGCGCGCGCGCTCGCCGCCGCGCTGGAGGCCGCCGGCGAAGCATCCGTCACGGGTCTGGAATCCAAGCCCGGCACCCGCAGCCCCAAACCCCCCTTCACCACCTCGACCCTCCAGCAGGAGGCCGGGCGCAAGCTCTCGATGAGCGCGAAGCACGCCATGGGCGTTGCGCAGCGCCTGTACGAGAAGGGGTACATCACCTATATGCGCACCGACTCCACGGCGCTGTCGACCCAGGCGGTCACAGCGGCGCGGGCGCAGGCTGTGAGCCTCTACGGCGACCGGGCGGTCCCTGCCAATCCGCGGGCGTATCGCAACAACAGCAAGAACGCGCAGGAGGCGCACGAGGCGATCCGTCCCTCGGGCGAGGACTTCCGCACGCCCTCGTCCGTGAAGGATCAGCTCGATCGCGACGAGCTGCGCATGTACGACCTGATCTGGAAGCGCACCATCGCCAGCCAGATGTCGGACGCCAAGTACGAGACGACGACGGTGACGATCACGGCCGACGTCTCCGTCGACGGTGCCGCGCAGCGCGCCGAGTTCACCGCGTCGGGCACCGTGTACACCTTCAAGGGATTCCTCGAGGCGTACGAAGAGGGGACCGACGAGAAGCGGGGCGACGCCCACCGCAGCGACGACCAGTCGCTCCCGATGCTGGCCGTCGGCGACGCGCTGCGCCTGCGCGACATCGAGGCCAAGGGCCACGCGACCTCGCCGAAGCCCCGCTACACCGAGGCGAGCCTGGTGAAGGCCCTGGAGGAGAAGGGGATCGGTCGCCCCTCGACCTTCGCGAGCATCATCGACGTCATCCTCGACCGCGGGTACGTCCGAAAGCGCGGGCAGGCGCTGGTTCCCAGCTGGTTGGCCTTCAGCGTCGTCCGACTGCTCGAGCAGCACTTCGCCGATCTCGTCGACTACGACTTCACCGCCGCGCTCGAGGACGACCTCGACCGGATCGCGCGCGGCGAGCAGCGGCGCACCGATTGGCTCCGCGCCTTCTACTTCGGCAACGAGGAGCATCCGGGTCTTCGCAACATCGTCGAGAACCTCGGCGAGATCGATGCGCGCGAGCTCAACGCCACCCGCATCACCGACACCGCCACGCTCCGCTTCGGCAAGTTCGGCCCCTACCTCGAGATCACCGATCCCGATCAGCCGGAGGCCGAGCCGCGCCGGGTGAACATCCCCGAGGATCTCGCCCCCGACGAGCTCACCCCCGAGAAGGTGCAGGAGCTGCGCGACGCCCCGGTCGCGGGCAACCGCGTGCTCGGCACGAACCCGGCCAACGGCAAGCTCGTCGTCGTCAAGGACGGTCGATTCGGTCCGTACATCGAAGAGAACGACCCCGAAGAGCCCGCCGAGGTCGACCAGGCCACCGGCGAGGTGATCGAGGAGACGCCGAAGAAGGGCAGGAAGGATGCCGCCAAGGCGGCGCCCAAGCCGCGCACGGCATCGCTCTTCGCCTCGATGAGCCCCGACACGATCGACCTCGACACGGCGCTCCGCCTCCTCGACCTTCCGCGTGTCGTCGGTGAGGACCCCGAGTCGGGAGAGCCGATCACGGCGCAGAACGGCCGATTCGGCCCCTACCTGAAGAAGGGCTCCGATTCCCGCTCGCTGGAATCGGAGCAGCAGATCTTCGACGTGACGCTCGAGCAGGCGCTCGCGCTGTACGCGCAGCCTAAATACGGCGCGCGGAAGGCGTCGAGCGCGCTGAAGGAGTTCGACAACGATCCCGTCAGCGGCAAGCCCATCAAGCTCCGTGACGGCCGCTTCGGCCCGTACGTGACCGACGGCGAGACGAACGCGACCATCCCGCGCGGCGAGAACGCGATGGATGTCACCTTCGAGCGCGCCGTGCAGCTGATCGCGGACAAGCGGGCGAAGGGGCCGGCGCCGAAGCGGACGACGCGACGGACGACGACGACCACCCGCAAGCCCGCGGCGAAGAAGAAGTGACTTCCGGCGCCGCCGAGGCGTCGGAGGGGCGGCCCGCAGCGGTCGATCGCCGGCCGGCACCCGGGCTGTTCGTGACGTTCGAGGGCGGTGACGGATCCGGCAAGACCACGCAGGCATCGCGCCTCGAGGAGTGGCTGACCGGGCGCGGCCGCGGGGTGGTGCGCACCCGGGAGCCGGGCGGCACCGAGGTCGGGGTGCTCATCCGCGACATCGTGCTCCACCATCGCGGAGACGTCTCGCCGCGTGCCGAGGCCCTGCTCTACGCCGCCGACCGCGCTCACCACGTCCAGACGGTGGTGCATCCCGCTCTGGAGCGCGGCGACGTCGTGATCCAGGACCGCTACCTCGATTCCTCCGTCGCGTACCAGGGAGCCGGCCGCGTCCTCGGGCCGCGTGAGGTGCGAGACCTCTCGCTCTGGGCCACCGAGGGGTTGCTGCCCGATCTGACCGTGCTGCTCGACCTCGATCCGGCGTCAGCCCGCGCCCGCCTCGACGCCGACGACAAGCCCTTCGACCGGCTCGAAGCCGAGCAGGACGACTTCCACGCGCGTGTGCGCCGCGAATTCCTCGCCCTCGCCGACGCCGAGCCCGGACGCTTCCTCGTGCTCGATGCGACCGCGTCGCCTGACGAGATCGCGGCGGCCGTGCGCGCGCGTGTCGCAGCGCTGCTCGATGCCCGCACATCGTGAGCAACCCCCCAGCCGGGGTGTCGGGCGCGAAGATTAGGCTGAAGCCCATGGAGGCCACCGCGACGACGACGGGCGCCGCGACCGATCCGTGGCGCGGGGTCTGGGGGCAGCCCGACGCCGTGGACGCGCTGCGCAGCGCGGCGGCCGACCCGGCGTCGATGACGCATGCGTGGCTCCTCGTCGGGCCTCCCGGATCGGGTCGGTCCACCCTCGCGTACGCCTTCGCCGCCGCCCTCATCGCCGAACCGGGCGACGAGGCGGCGATCGCCCAGGTCCTCGCCGGCACCCACCCCGATCTCACGGCGTTGCGCACCGAGCAGGTCATCATCCGCATCGACGAGGCTCGGCGCCTGGTGGAGCGGGCCTATTTCGCGCCGTCGCTCGGGCGCCATCGGGTGATCGTCGTCGAAGACGCCGATCGGATGGCCGAGCGCACCTCGAACGTGCTGCTGAAGGCGCTCGAAGAGCCGCCGGAGCGCACGGTGTGGGTGCTCTGCGCGCCGAGCGACGCCGACCTGCTGCCGACTATCCGCTCGCGCGTGCGCACCCTGCGGCTCCGCGAGCCCGCTGTCGCCGATGTCGCGGCGCTGATCGCAGCCCGCACCGGAGCGTCCGCCGAGATCGCCGAGCAGTCCGCGCGGCACGCGCAACGGCACATCGGCATGGCGCAGCGCCTGGCCAGCGACGAGGCCGCCCGTCGGCGTCGGGCCGACACCCTCGCCGACGTGCTGTCGGTGCGCGGTGTCGGGGGAGCGGTCGAGGTGGCCGCCCGCATCGTCGCGGCCGCCACCGAGGATGCCAAGGCCCTCAGTGCGGAGCGCGACGACCAGGAGCGGTCGCAGCTCCGGCGCACGCTCGGCGTCGCCGAGGGAGCCCCCCTCCCGCCCGCGGTCCGCGGCCAGCTCTCCGCGCTGGAAGACGACCAGAAGCGCCGGGCGACACGGAGTCTGCGCGACGGGATCGATCGCGTCCTCACGGATCTGCAGTCGCTCTTCCGCGACGTCCTCATGCGCCAGTTCCATCGTGAGGACGACGTGATCAACCGCGAGTTCGCCGACGACATCCACGCGCTCGCCGATCAGTGGCAGCCGTCGCGTACGCTCGTGGTCCTCGATCAGATCTCCGAGACCCGGCGAAATCTCGAGCAGAACGTCGCTCCGACCCTCGCGATCGAGAGCATGCTGATCACCGTCGCCACCGGAAGGACACCGTGACCCCCGCACCCCCTCGTCTTGGCCGCCGCGTCGCGGCGGCGCTCGCCACCGTCGTCGCGGTGACGCTGGTGCTGTCGGGATGCGTCTACTCCCTGATCCCCGAGACCCGGCCGGCGTCGACGGCGAGCCCCACGCCCGACACCGACGGGGTGGAGCAGGAGCTGCTGCCGTTCTACGAGCAGACGCTCACGTGGACCGACTGCGGCGACGGCTTCGACTGCACCATGGTGAGGGCGCCGCTGGACTGGAGCGACCCGTCGGCGGGCGAGATCCAGCTCTCCGTCGTCCGCCACCGGGCCACCGGCGGCGAGGCGATCGGGTCGTTGCTGACCAATCCGGGAGGACCGGGGGCCAGCGGCGTCTCGCTCATCCGCGACTCCCTCGGATTCGCCGTCGGCGGGCAGCTGCAGGAGCGGTTCGATGTGATCGGGTTCGACCCCCGAGGAGTGGGGGAGTCCACGGCCGTGCGGTGTTACGACTCTGCCGAGATGGACGCCTACCTCTTCCCCGAGGTCTCGGAACCGCGGGGCAGCGAGGCCTGGACGCAGGAGCTGCTGGACGCACACGAGGGCTTCGCGGAGGCGTGCGAGGCGAACAGCGGCGGCATCCTGCCCTTCATCACCACCGAGAACGCGGCCCGCGACATGGACCTCCTGCGGGCGGTCCTCGGCGACGAGCAGCTGAACTACCTCGGCTATTCGTACGGCACCTTCCTCGGGGCCACCTACGCCAAGCTCTACCCCGAGCGGGTCGGGCGCCTGGTGCTCGACGGCGCGATCGACCCGGCCGCCTCGGGAATCGACGTCAGCACGACGCAGGCCATCGGGTTCGAGTCGGCGCTGCGGGCCTACATGGCCGATTGCCTGGCCGGCGACGACTGCCCGTTCCGGGGTGCGGTCGACGAGGCGATGGCCGATCTGGGTGCGCTCCTCGCGAGCGCCGATGCGGCCCCCCTCGTCGCGTCCGACGGGCGTGCGCTCAACGCCGACGCCCTGACCACCGCGATCGTTGCGGCGCTGTACTCCCGCGACAACTGGACGTTCCTCACCAACGCCCTCGGCGACGTCCTGCAGGGCGACCCGGAGTTCGCGTTCGTGCTCGCCGACTTCTACTACAACCGCCAGGAGGGCCAGTACCTCGACAACTCCACCGAGGCGTTCCGGGCGTACAACTGCATGGACTACCCCGACGACGAGACGTTCGAGGCGGACGAGGAGGCGGCGCAGGCGCAGCTGGAGGCCGAGGCCCCCACGATCGCGCCGTACTGGGCAGGGCCCGACCCCTGCGCGGTGTGGCCCTACCCGCCGACGGGAGTGCGTGAGGCGATCACCGCCGACGGTGCCGCGCCCATCGTCGTGGTGGGTACGACCAACGACCCGGCGACCCCCTACGAGTGGTCGGTGTCACTGGCCGATCAGCTGGCGTCGGGGGTGCTCGTGACCCGCGTGGGTGAAGGGCACACCGGGTACAACAAGGGCAACGCGTGCGTCGACGCGGCCGTGGAGTCTTACCTCGTCGACGGCATCGTGCCGGAAGACGGACTGCGGTGCGAGTAGCCCGCCGGTAAGCGCCCGCGCGGTTCGCTCGGGGCCGGGTGAGGCTGTAAGATCGGTGATCGTGCATCGCGAGAGCGACGCGCGCCACCTTAGCTCAGTCGGCAGAGCGATTCACTCGTAATGAATAGGTCAAGGGTTCGATTCCCTTAGGTGGCTCCACGATCCGATCATCCCCGCGCCGGCGTCATCGGCGTCCGCGGCCGAATAAACTCACGGAGTGACCACCTCTGCCGACACCGCGGTGAACGCGGTGCTGGAGATCTTCAGCTGGGTGGGTCTGGGTCTCGGCGGTCTCGTTCTGGTCGTGGCCGGCATCCTCGCTCTCGCGGACGGCACGTGGGAGCCCGTCACCGCCATGATCGACGATGATGACGAGCAGGGGGGCCGGGTCGCCCGGTGGTTCGGCTCCGACGGAGAGGTCGGTGAGGCTCGGTTGACGCACGACCAGCTGCACGCACTGGCGGGTCAGGACTCCGCGCCGGTGTTCGCCCGCCGAGACGATCCGGGGCGGATGCGCCTCACGAAGGGATCGCCCACCGTGCGCTTCGTCGCCTGGTTTGGAGTCGGCCTCGTGGGCCTCGGCATGGTCACCCTGGTGATCTCGTGGATCCTGCTCTTCGCGGGCGGATGAGCCGGCTCGCCGAATAACGGCGGGAGCCGACGGGTCACCCCCGAGGACACCCGCCGTCGTAGGCTCGACCCATGACCCGGGCGCTGTTCATCGTCGACCTCCAGAACGACTTCACCGAGCGCGGTGCGCTGGGCGTGGTGGGGGGAGATGACGTCGCGGCGCGGGTGACGAGATTCCTCGCCGAGCACGCCCGGGACTACGCCCTCATCGTCGCCTCGCGCGACTGGCACGACCCCGACAACGACAACGGCGGCCACTTCTCCGACGCCCCCGACTTCATCGACACGTGGCCGCCCCACTGCGTCGCCGGCTCGTACGGCGCGCAGTACGACGATCTCTTCGACGCCTCGTCGGTCACTCATCACCTGAAGAAGGGCCAGGGGCGGCCGGCGTACTCCCTTTTCGAGGGGCATGCCGAGGACGGCGCCACCGCGGCCGACCTGCTCGATCGTCACGGCATTGTGGACATCGACGTCGCCGGGATCGCGACCGACTACTGCGTGCGCGCCTCGGCGCTGGACGCTCTGGCCGCCGGCCGTCGCGTACGGGTGCTGACGGACCTCATCGCGGGTGTGCACCCGGAATCCAGCGCCCGGGCCCTCGACGAGATCGCACGGGCGGGCGCCGAGCTCGTGCCTGCGCAGATCTGAGTCAGCTGCTCGAGCTGGATCCGCGGTCGAAGGGGGGCGGGCTCACCCCGTCCGGGGGGCCGTTCCCGTTCCCGTTCCCGGGACCGCCTCCGCCGCCTGGCCCGGAGGATCCCTCGTCCGAGGCCGGGTCGCTCGGTGCGGGGGTGGGTGCAGGAGGCGCGGGCGTGGGCGTCGCGCCGCCGACCGCGCCGTCATCGCCGCCGGGCGCGGGAGAGGGGGCGCTCGGGTCAGGAGCGCTCGGGGCAGGGGTCGTTGCCGTTCCGATCGGGCCAGAGCTCGCCGCCGGGGTGGGCGATGTCTGCGGCTCCGCGACCTGACCGTCGTCGAGCCCGACTCCCGTGTCGGACGCCGGGACTGAGTCGAGAACGGTGGCGGGCGAGGTCCCGCCGTCCTCCGCGATCTCCTCGGTGGGCGCGGGGGCGGGGAGGATGCGGGCGGGGGTCGGCTCGGAGACGACCGGGGTCACCGATCCTGCCGTCCCGAATGCGCCCGACAGCGCGCTGACGACGCCGGCGACCAGGAGGGTGGCCACGGCGGCCGCGCCCCACAGGGCCGTGGCGCGGCGGGAACGCCGGGTGCGACCGAGGCGGGCGGCCCGACGGGTGGGTGTGATCGTGGCTGTCGGCGACGCGGAGGCCGGTCCGCTCACCAGGGGCGCGGCGGTCGGCAGCGTCGTCGGCAGTGCGGAGGTGTCCAGATCCCAGACCGGCGTCACCGGCTCGCGGGCGATGTCGCCGGAGGGCTCCGGTGAGGGCGCCGGCGCGGCGGGCGGCATGGCGATCATCATGCCCGTGCTGGTGAGGGCGGATGCCGCGACGGCCACGTCGAGGGCAGTCGGCCGGTCGCGGGGATCGAGCGCGGTCATCGCGATCAGGAGTTCGCGCCAGCCGTCGTCGAGGTCGGGCGGGATCGCCGGCGCCGCGGCCAGCCGGGCGACGAGGGCTTCGGCGCCGGTGCCGCGCCGGTACGCGCGAAGGCCGGTGAGGGCCTCGATGATGACCAGACCCAGCGAGAACACGTCGACCGCGGGGGTCGGGGCATCCCCGCGCACCTGTTCGGGCGCGAGGTAGGCCGCGGTGCCCAGGACGAGGCCCGGCGAGGTGATCCGCGCGCTGTCGTGCAGATAGGCGATGCCGAAGTCGGCGAGCTTGGCACGGAACTGCCGCATCGGCAGCGGCGAGGGGGAGAGCAGGATGTTGGACGGCTTGATGTCGCGGTGCACGATCCCCGCCGAGTGCACGGTGTGGAGGGCATCGGCGAGATCCACGGTCACCGCGGCCGCCGTCGCCGCCGGAAGCGGGCCACCGCTCAGACACTGCGCGAGAGTCGGCCCGTCGACGTACTCCATGACCAGGAAGTCTCCGTCGCCGCCGGGGGTCTCATCCCCGAGGTGGGCGTCCAGAAGGGTCACCAGGGACGGATGGCTGAGACCGGCGAGGAGCCGCATCTCCGACCGCACGCGCGCGGGGTCGTCGTCGATGGATCCCCGCATGCGCTTGATGGCGACGGTGCGGCCGAGGGCGACATCCTCGGCACGGTACACCCGTGCCATCCCGCCTTCGCCGATGCATTCGCCGACGCGGTACCGCCCTGACAGCAAGGGGGGCTCGGCCGGTGGCATACCTGAAACGGTACGGCGGGAGGAGAAGTGGCCGACGGCCCTTGACGGATCGTCCCGACCATGCAGGGGTTGATGCGGTGGGCCCCGTGGGGCTCGAACCCACGACCCGCGGATTAAAAGTCCGATGCTCTACCGACTGAGCTAGAGGCCCGTGGATCCAGCCTAACGGTGTCTCAGCGGCCGGACCGACCGCCGGTTAACGACGTGACCGCCGGTGCCAACCTCGCTCGGCACCGGCGACCACGCCGCCCCATTCACCCGGCCGCACCCCAGATACGGACGGGAGTATCAGATCACTGAGCCGGCGGCGTCAGGACCGAGTCGATCAGGTACACCGTGGCGTTCGCGGTGACCACGCCACCGCAGATCACGCTGGCCTGGTTGACCATGAGCTCGTCACCCGAGCCGGTCACCTCCAGGTCTGCGCCCTGCACGGTGGTCTGGGTGCCGACGACCTCGTCGGGCGAGAGCTGACCGGGCACCACGTGGTAGGTGAGGATCGAGGTCAGGCCGGCGGTGTCGGTCTGCAGCGACTCGAGCGTCGCCGGGTCGAGCGCGGCGAAGGCGTCATTGACCGGCGCGAAGACGGTGAACTCGTCACCGTTCAGCGTGTCGACGAGGTCGACCTCGGGGTTGAGCTGACCGCTGACGGCCTGCACGAGCGTGCTCAGCAGCGGGTTCGCCGACGCGGCCGTGGCGACCGGCTCGGTGGACATGCCCTCGATCGAACCGGCGCCGTCGGGCACCTGCTCGGCGTAGGCCTCGCAGCCGGGGCCGACGAGGTTGGCAGCCGGGTCCATGGTCATGTCCTCCTCCATGGCGGGCGACGACGCTTCGGTCGAGGGCTCCATCGAGGGCTCCATGGTGTCTTCCGCGGTGCCGGCGCCGGACGAACAGGCGCTCAGCGCGAGCGTCGCAGCGAAGGCGAGGGAAAGACCGGCGGTGAGACGAGTCTTGCGTGACATTGCGTTCCTCCTGATAGTCGAAGCGGCTTCGGGCCGCATCCCTGGTGCAGGGACCCCGCCGGTTTCAGCGGGTACAACGGGTCCTTCGGAACGCCTCACCGATCGGATGGGACCGGTCCGGATCCCGGGTTCTGGCAAACCGCTGGATGCTTCGCAACGAACAGGTGTCGACCGAGCGGCGGAATCGGGATTCCGGGGGGAGTACGGCATGCTGGTGCATGTGGTGATCGACGGAGCCGACGTGCGCGAGGACGAACCGCACGCCGACCACGTCGGAGATCTTCTCCAGCGGGTCGCTCAGGGCGATCGCGAGGCCTTCACCCGGCTGTACGACATGCTCTCGTCACGCGTGTTCGGCCTGATCCTGCGGGTGCTGGTCGACCGGTCTCAGAGCGAAGAGGTTCTGCAGGAGGTCTTCCTCGAGATCTGGCAATCCGCTTCCCGATTCGCCCCGAACAAGGGGCAGGGCAGAACGTGGGTGCTCACGATCGCACATCGCCGCGCGGTCGACCGGGTACGGTCGTCGCAGTCGAGTGCAGATCGAGACATCCGCGTGGGGTACCGCGATCTCGGTGTCGCGCACGACACGGTCGCCGAGCACGTGGAACTCCGCCTCGAAGCAGAAAAAGTGAATCGGGCGCTCGACGCCCTCCCGGTGCCGCAGCGTGAGGCGCTGACCCTCGCCTACTTCGGTGGCTACAGTCAGAGCGAAATCGCGGCGCTGGTGGGTGCGCCGCTGGGAACGATCAAGACGAGGATGCGGGACGGACTCTCGCGCCTGCGCATGGAAATGGGGGTGACAACGTGAACGAACAGGAATTCGCCGAGCTTGCAGCCGGCTTCGCGCTCGCCGCGCTGTCACCCGAGGACGCGCAGGTGTTCGCACAGGCGCGGGCCGCCCACCCGGAGTGGGCTCACCATGTCGACGATGCGCTCGAGACGGCCTCCCTCCTGGCCGGAATGGCGCCCGCCGTCGCCCCGCCGCCGTCCATCCGCGACGCCCTTCTGGCGCACGTCTTCGACCGGGATGAGCGCGAACCGGAGATCTCCTCGGCCACCGGGCTGTTCGCCGCGGTGGGCGGCACGTCCGATGCGCCGGCCCCGGACGCCGCCGGGCCGGCCGCTGCACGCACCGACGAAGACGATCACCACCCGGCCACGACGGGCGCGGTCGCCGTCGTCCGTCGCCGGTGGACCCGTGGGCTCCTCGCCCTCGCGGCGAGCTTCGTCCTTCTCGTGGCGCTCGGGTTCGGGGCCGCGTCGGTCAACGAGTACCTGAACCGCACTCCCGCCCAGGTGGCCCTGGCCGCCATCGAGGCGGCGCCGGATGCGACGTCCGTGACGGCCGAAGCCGCCGACGGCGGGGTCGTGACGGCCCGCTGGTCTCCCTCGCTCGAGCAGGCGGTCGTCGTCACCGACGGACTGCCTCGACTCGCCGACGACCAGGTCTTCGAGCTCTGGGTCCTCCGCGGCGACGAGGTGACCTCGGCCGGCACGTTCGAGCCGGCGCCCGGCGGCGAGACCGTCGCGCTGCTGGAGGCGGGCTTCGAGCAGGGCGACACGATCGCGATGTCGGTCGAGCCGACGGGCGGCTCGCCCACGGGGCTGCCGACCTCCGACCCGCTCGTCGCCATCCCCACCGACGCCTGAACACCGACGCCTGAGAACCGACGCCTGAGAACCGACGCCACGGAACCGGCCGCCCGTCGAGACACGGGGGTAACCTGGGGCGGGTGAGTGACGGATCGAGGGAATTCCACAAGCCGGTGAGGCGCCCTGCAGAGCTGTTCGACCGCGTCTTCGCCTCGCGGGATCCTGCGGAGGTCTCACGCGTGGCGCACTCGACCGCGCAGGCCCTGCTGACGAGGGTGCGCTCCGAGCCCACCGCCGAGATCGTCGATCGCCTGGTGACGTTCACCGACCACCACGGAATCGACGATCTCGCGGAGCTGTGGTCTCACGCCCCCGCCAAGAGCCTTCCGGGGGCGCTGTGGCGCCTGTACCTGCTGCAGCTGATGATCCACGACGATCCGCGCACCGCGGCGCTGCTGTACGAGCGCGGGCGTGCGGAGCTGGCGTCGGCGGACGAGGTCATCGCGGGTGCTCCGAGCCCCGCCGGCCCCGACGAGCTCGTCGAGCTGGTCGACACGCTGCTGCGCGGCCTCTTCCAGGGTGATTTCGCCGTCGCGCTCGACCGGGCGGCGGCGTTCTGTCGGGTGCAGGCGTCCGGGGCGAGTCACCTCGCCGACGACTACGAGGCCACCGAGCCCGATCGCGCCGGGGCACTGACCACCCGCGCGCTGCGCCTCACCGACTACGCGGTCGATCTCTCCGCCTGCGCGGGTCTCTGGCGCCGCGACGCGCTCAGCTGACGCACGCCCTCGCCGGAAGACGATGGTGCCGGGCCGCAGAACGCCTCTCGGCGCATGGCCGCTCGCAGCGGCAGAAGATGGAGCCCGGGGTTACTGCGGCCCGGCTACGACAGTCTAACCGACCTCCGACGACGGCTATTCCCGTCACCTAGGCTCGAGGGATGACCTGGCGACACGCCCTGATGATCGACCCCGCCGCATCCGGCGCGGACCTCACGGATTTCACCGCGACGTTCTCCGACGTCGATCCGGCAGGGCCCGTCCTGAGCCTCGGAGAACTGAGCGCGCAGCGCGGCGACGGCGTCTTCGAATCCATCGGCGTCGTCGACGGGCACCCGCAGGACGTCACCGCGCACCTGGAGCGTCTCGCGCACTCGGCACGGCTGTGCGACCTGCCCCGCCCGCATCTGGGTCAGTGGCGGGCGGCGGTGCACGTCGTCGCCGAGCGCTGCCCGGCGGGGGAGAGCGTCATCAAGCTCGTCCTCAGCCGCGGCGTCGACCGGGGCCCTGCCCCCACGGCGTGGGTCACGGCGACGGCTGCGCCGGACTTCACGCGGGTCCGCCGGGACGGTGTCCGGGTGGTGACGCTCGACCGCGGCATCGACAGCGACGCGTCCGCGCGCGCCCCCTGGCTGCTCCTCGGGGCGAAGACCCTGTCGTACGCGGTGAACATGGCGGCGATCCGCGAGGCGCACCGACGGGGGGCGGATGACGCGGTCTTCGTGTCGTCCGACGGGATCGTCCTGGAGGCTCCCACCGCGTCGGTCATTCTGCGATTCGGCGACCGCTTCGTCACCCCCGAGCCCGCGGCGGGCATCCTCCACGGCACGACGCAGCTGAGCCTGTTCGCCTTCCTCGCCGCCCGCGGGTTCGAGGTCGGCTACGAGAGGGTGTCGGTCGATCGCCTGCAGCGGGCGGAGAGCGGATGGCTCGTATCGAGCGTGCGGCTCGCGGCACCGATCGCGCGGGTGGACGACCACCCGATCCCGGTCGACGCCGCGCTGACGGCATCCTTCAACGACCACCTGCTGAGCCCGCGCGGATGACGTCGCGCGCCGCGCGACGGTACTCTCGCCGCGCGACGGTACTCTCGCCGCGCGACGGGCCGAGCCCCCCAGCAGGGCGCGCCGCGCGGCGGAGGTTCGCGGGCTGCTTATCCGAAGCGGCCGGAGACGTAATCCTCGGTGGCCTGGACCGAGGGCGTGGTGAAGATGGTGGTGGTGTCGTCGTACTCGATGAGCTTGCCCGGCTTGCCGGTGCCGGCGATGTTGAAGAACGCCGTCTTGTCCGACACCCGCGAGGCCTGCTGCATGTTGTGGGTGACGATGACGACGGTGTACTCGTTCTTCAGCTCGGCGATGAGCTCCTCGATCGCGTAGGTCGAGATGGGGTCGAGCGCCGAGCAGGGCTCGTCCATCAGCAGGACCTGGGGTGACACGGCGATCGCACGGGCGATGCACAGTCGCTGCTGCTGGCCGCCCGAGAGGCTGGAGCCCGGCCGGTCCAGGCGGTCCTTGACCTCGTTCCAGAGGTTCGCGCCCTTGAGCGACTTCTCCACCAGGCCATCGGCGTCGGACTTCGACAGCCGCTTGTTGTTGAGCTTCACGCCGGCCAGCACGTTGTCGCGGATCGACATCGTGGGGAAGGGGTTGGGGCGCTGGAAGACCATGCCGATCTGGCGGCGGACCAGCACGGGGTCGACGTTCGAGCCGTACAGGTTGTCGCCGTCCAGCAGCACATCGCCCTCGACGCGCGCGCCGGGGATGACCTCGTGCATGCGGTTGAGCGTGCGCAGGAACGTCGACTTGCCGCAGCCGGACGGACCGATGAACGCGGTGACGCTCCGCGGCTCGATGTTGAGGGAGACGCCTTCGACGGCGAGGAAGTCGCCGTAGTAGACGTTCAGGTCGTTGACTTCGATGCTCTTGGACACGGTTCCTCTGATTCGGGTGGGAAGGCTCAGCGGCCCTTGGAGGGCGCGTAGAAGTTGGCGATGACGCGCGCGACGATGTTGAGGGCCATCACGATGAGGATGAGCACGAGCGCGGCGGCCCACGCGCGGTTGATGTAGGCCTCGGCGGGGATGCCCTGGTTCATGAACTGCGTGTACGTGAACACCGGGAGGGTCATCATGCGCCCCTCGAACAGGTTGTAGTTCATGCTCGTGGTGAACCCCGCCGTGATGAGCAGGGGAGCCGTCTCGCCGATCACACGGGCGATCGAGAGCATGATGCCGGTGACGATGCCGCCGATCGCGGTGGGGAGGACCACCTTGGCGATGGTCAGCCACTTCGGCACGCCGAGCGCCAGGGATGCCTCGCGCAGCTCGTTCGGGACCAGCCGCAGCATCTCCTCGCAGGAGCGCACCACCACGGGGATCATCAGCACCGACAGGGCGATGGCGCCCATGATGCCGAGGCGGATTCCCTGACCGAAGAAGATCGCGAAGAGGGCGTACGCGAACAGCCCCGCGACGATCGAGGGGATGCCGGTCATGACGTCGACGAGGAAGGTGATGCCCTGCGCGAGGCGCTTGCCCTCGCCGTACTCGACGAGGTAGATCGCGGTGAAGATGCCGATCGGGATCGAGATGATCGCCGCGGCACCGGTGATGAGGAGCGTGCCGACGATGGCGTGCAGCGCGCCGCCGCCCTCGCCGACGACGTTGCGCATCGACGAGGTGAAGAACTCCGCCGACAGGCCCGCGACGCCGTTGACGACGGCGGTGATCGCCAGCGAGATCAGCGGGACCATGGCGATCGCGAAGGCGGTGGAGACGATGCCCGTCACCAGGCGGTCCACGGCCTTGCGGCGGCCCTCGACGACGCTCGAGACGACCGTGATGAGCACCAGGTACACCAGTGCGGCGACGACCGCAAAGCCGGCGATGTTGAAGCTGCCCTCGGGGGCGAGCGAGACGATGCCGAAGAGGATCAGGCTGAGCAGGATGCTCGCGCCCAGGATGCCCCACGGAGCCCACTTCGGCAGCCGCCCGGTGGTGATCCGCTGGTCGACGGTGAGCGTGGGTGCCGAAGGGGTCTCGGTGGGGGGAGCGGAGGTGATGGCCATGTCAGTTCGCTCCCGAGAATTCCTTGCGCCGGCTGACGATCCAGCGGGCGAGCGCGTTGACGGCGAAGGTCACGATGAAGAGGATGAGGCCGGTGGCGATGAGTACGTTGACGTTCACGCCGTACGCCTCGGGGAAGGTCAGGGCGATGTTCGCGGGGATGGTGCTGGGGTTCTCGGACGTGAAGAGCCGGAAGGTCACGACGCCCGTGGCGGAGAGGACCATGGCCACGGCCATCGTCTCGCCGAGGGCGCGTCCCAGACCGAGCATCGAGGCCGAGACGATCCCCGAGCGACCGAACGGGAAGACCGCCATCCGCACCATCTCCCAGCGGGTGGCGCCGAGGGCGAGGGCGGCCTCTTCGTGGAGGACCGGGGTCTGCAGGAAGATCTCGCGGCAGATGGCCGTGATGATCGGGGTCACCATGACCGCCAGCACCATGGCGGCGGTGAAGATCGTGCGCCCGGTGCCGGAGACGGGGCCGGCGAACAGCGGGAACCATCCGGCGTTGTCGACGAGCCAGGTGTAGACCGGCTGGACGGCGGGGGCGAGGACGAGGATGCCCCAGAGTCCGAAGACCACCGAGGGGACGGCGGCCAGCAGGTCGACGATGTACCCGAGGGTCTGCGCGAGACGCCGCGGGGCGTAGTGCGAGATGAACAGTGCGACGGCGACCGAGAGCGGCACGGCCATCACCAGGGCCAGGAGCGAGGCCCACAGGGTGCCGAAGGCGAGGGGCCAGACGTAGGACCAGAAGGTGGAGGTGAGGACCGAGGCGTTCTCGCTCGTCGCGGTGAGGCCGGGGATCGACTGGACGATGAGGAAGATCGCGACCGCGGCGAGGGTCACCAGGATCATCGAGCCGGCGAACAGCGCGGTGCCCGAGAACCAGCGGTCGCCGGGCCGCTGCTTCGGCTTCGTGCGGGGCTCGGCCGCCGGAGGAGCCAGAGTGGTCATCTCATCCTGTTCTCGGGTGGGGTGGTGAGGTTCTCCCGGGGGAGAGGAACGGTGTCCGACCCGCCGGAGCGGGTCGGACACCGGGGTGTCACTCGGTGACGATCAGGTCGATCGCGGCCTGCATGTTCTCGCGCTGGGTGTCGGAGATCGGAGCGGAGCCGGCGGCCTCAGCCGCGGCGTCCTGGCCCTCGGGGCTGATGACGTACTCGAGGAAGCCCTTCACCAGCGGCGCCTGAGCGGCGTCGGCGTACTCCTCGCACGCGATCATGTAGCTGACCAGGACGATCGGGTATGCGGCCTCATCGGGAGTGCGGTCCAGGGCGATCGCGAGGTCGCCGTCGGTGCGGCCCTCCTCGCGCGGCGACGCGTCGACGATCGCCGACGCAGCCTCGGGGGAGAACGGGATGAACTCTTCGCCGACCTGCACCGCGACCTGACCGAAGCCCTCTGCGCGCGACGCGTCGGCGTAGCCGATGGTGCCCACGCCGCCCTCGACGGCGGAGACGACGCCCGAGGTGCCCTGCGCGGCCTCACCGGTGCTCAGCGGCCACACGCCGTCGGGCTCGTAGGTCCACACGTCGGGGGCTGCCTGGTAGAGGTAGTCGGTGAAGTTCTCGGTGGTGCCCGAGTCGTCGGCGCGGTGGACAGGGGTGATCACCTGGTCGGGAAGCTCGACGCCCTCGTTGAGAGCGGCGATGGCCGGGTCGTTCCAGTTGGTGATCGTGCCCGCGAAGATGCCGGCGATCGTCGCGGCATCCATGTTCAGCTCGTCCACGCCCTCGAGGTTGAAGATCACCGCGATGGGGGAGATGTAGGAGGGGAGCTCGACGATGCCCGAGCCCTCGACGCAGCCGTCGAAGGGGCCCTCGGCGATCTCGTCGGCGGTGAAGGCCCGGTCGGAGCCGGCGAAGGCGACCGCACCGGCCTGGAAAGAGTCGCGGCCCGCGCCCGAGCCCGAGGGGTCGTAGCTGACGGTGACGTCGGGGTTCGCGCCCTGGAAGCCGGCGGACCAGGCCTGGACCGCGACCTCCTGCGACGACGCGCCCGAGCCGACGAGCTCGCCCGAGAGGGTCGATTCGGCGGGGGCGTCGGAGGAGTCGCCACCGGCGGGGGCGGTCTCGTTGGCGGCGCAGGCGGTGAGCGTCAGCGCCGCGACGGCCGCGACGGCGCCCAGCTGAGCAATGCGAGAGATCTTCACTGTGTGAGTCCTTCGGGTTGGGGATGTGGATACCCGGTGCAGGGTCCGAGGGGCACGCTAAGCATCGACTCTTAAGAGAGTGCGCTGGGCCGGTGAACGGGAGGTGAACGGGGCCCGCCCCCGCATGGCCGGCTGCGTTACCTTCTCTCGCTACGATCCGAGACATGCCCGAGCCCGAACCGGACCCTCAGCCCCCGCTGGCGGGTGCCGGTGGCGACCAATCGCCGCTCGATCGCGCCGCGGCCGCCGCCCCGCCGCGGACCCTGTGGGACATCATCCGCGAGACCGCGTCCCGTCACCCGGAGGCGTCGGCGCTGGATGACGGCTCGACGGCCCTGAGCTACCGCGAGACGGTACGCGCGGCGAGCCGTCTCGCGCTCCGGCTCCGCGGTGAAGCGGTGACCACGGGCGACCGGATCGGCGTGCGGATCGCCTCGGGCTCGAAGGATCTCTACGTGGCGATCCTCGGGATCCTCGCCGCCGGCGCGGCGTACGTGCCGGTCGACGCGGACGATCCCGACGAGCGGGCACGCCTGGTCTTCGGCGAGGCCCGCGTCGCCGGCATCCTCACCGACGGGCTCGTCTTCGTCGCCGGTGAGGGCAGGGCGTCCGTACCGACGCCACCGGACGCTCGGGATGGCGCCGTGCCGACCGACACGGCGGCTCTGGCCGCCCTCGCGCCGCCGACGCCCGACGACGACGCGTGGATCATCTTCACCTCCGGCTCGACGGGGGTGCCCAAGGGGGTGGCGGTCACCCATCGGTCGGCGGCGGCCTTCGTCGACGCCGAGGCCCGGCTTTTCCTGCAGGATGCGCCGCTGGGAGCGGAAGACCGGGTGCTCGCGGGGCTGTCGGTCGCCTTCGACGCGTCCTGCGAGGAGATGTGGCTCGCCTGGCGTCACGGCGCGTGCCTGGTCCCGGCCCCGCGGGCGGTGGTGCGATCGGGCGAGGACCTGGCGCCGTGGCTCATCCGTCAGGGGATCACGGTGGTCTCCACCGTGCCGACCCTCGCGGCGATGTGGCCGCAGGACGCGCTGGAGAGCGTGCGGCTCTTGATCTTCGGAGGCGAAGCGTGCCCGCCCGAGCTCGCCGCGCGACTGTCGGTGGAGGGTCGCGAGGTGTGGAACACCTACGGGCCCACCGAGGCGACCGTCGTGGCGTGCGCTGCGCCGCTCGGGGGCGACGGCCCGGTGCGCATCGGTCTGCCCCTGGACGGCTGGGCGCTCGCCGTGGTCGACGCCGACGGCCGGCGGGTGGAACCCGGCGAGACCGGGGAGCTGATCATCGGCGGGGTCGGTCTCGCCCGCTACCTCGACCCGGCGAAGGACGCCGAGAAGTACGCGCCGTTCCCCCCGCTCGGGTGGGAGCGGGCTTACCGGTCGGGCGACCTCGTCCGGTACGACCCCGCGGGGCTGGTGTTCGTGGGTCGCGCCGACGATCAGGTGAAGGTGGGCGGCCGTCGCATCGAGCTCGGCGAGGTCGAGGCGGCGCTGCAGGACATCCCGGGTGTGGCTGCGGCCGCCGCGGCGGTGCGCACCAGCGACGCCGGAGTCCCCCTCCTCGTCGGATACCTCGTCGCCCCAGCGGACCTGGATCGTTCCGCCGCGCGGGCGTTCCTCGCCGAGCGGCTTCCCGCTGCCCTCGTGCCCCTGCTCGCCGTCGTCGACGACCTCCCCGTCCGAACCTCCGGCAAGGTCGATCGTGCCGCCCTGCCGTGGCCGCTCCCCGGTGTCGAGATCGACGTCGGCGACCTCTCGCCCGACGAGGTCTGGCTGGCCGGCCAATGGCAGGCGGTGCTCGGCATGCCCGTGGCCGACCGCGAGGCGGACTTCTTCGACCTGGGCGGCGGCTCGCTCGCCGCGGCGCAGCTCGTGTCGCGTCTTCGGGCCCGGGTGCCGGAATTCTCGGTCGCCGACATCTACGACGTGCCGCGACTCGGCGCGATGGCGAAGGCGCTCGGAGCGGTCGCCGAGGATGCCCGCACCGACTTCCACCGGCCCGTGCCCACACCCCGCCGCGCTCAGTGGGCGCAGACGCTGCTGGCGGCGCCCCTGTTCGTCTTGAGCGGCATCCGGTGGCTCCTCTACCTCCTCGCCGCCTCGGCGCTCCTGCGGCTCGTGCCCGGCTTCGAGGCGCTCCCGAGCGCACCGTGGCCGATGATCGTCGTCGGACTGCTGATCTTCGCCACGCCGCTCGGCCGGATGGCGATCGCCGCCGCGGCGGCGAGGCTCCTGCTCGCCGGCGTCCGGCCCGGCGACTACCCCCGCGGCGGGAGCGTGCACCTGCGGCTCTGGCTCGCCGAGCAGATCGCCGATCAAATCGACGCCGTCGGGCTCGCCGGCGCGCCCTGGGTGGTCTACTACGCCCGCGCCCTCGGGGCGAAGGTGGGCCGAGGCGTGGACCTTCACACCCTCCCGCCGATCACCGGGATGCTCGAGGTCGGCGACGGGGCCGCGATCGAGCCGGAGGTCGACCTCACCGGCACCTGGATCGACGGCGACGTCGTGCGGATCGGCCGCGTGCGGATCGGTGCCAACGCCACGGTCGGTGCGCGTTCGACGCTGGCTCCCGGCACCCGCATCGGTCAGCGGGCCGAGATCGCCCCGGGATCGGCGGTGTTCGGCCGGGTCAAAGCCGACCAGTCGTGGGCGGGATCGCCGGCCGTCCGGGTCGGCGAGGTCGCGGCCGGGTGGCCGGTGGACCGCGCCCCCGCGCCGACCCGGTGGCTGTGGGCGTACGCCGCGGCATCCGTCCTGCTGGCACTCCTGCCGATCGCGGCGTTCTCGCTCGGCGGCCTCGTGGTGGCCGCGGGGATCCGCGGGGCGGATGACCTGGGAGCCGCGTTCCTCGGCGCCCTCGCCCTGCTCGTCCCCGGGGTCCTCGTGGCCGGGATCGCCTTCGCCGGTGCGGTGGTCGTCACGGTGCGGCTGCTGTCCCTCGGGCTGAAGGAGGGCACCTTCCCGGTGCGAAGTGCGAACGGATGGCGCGCCTGGACGATCGAGCGCCTGCTCGACTCGGCACGCACCATCCTCTTCCCGCTCTACTCGAGCCTGTTCACCCCGGTGTGGCTCCGGCTCCTCGGTGCCGAGGTCGGCAAGGACGTCGAGGCGTCGACCGTCCTCCTCCTGCCGTCGATGACCCGGATCGAGGACGGCGCGTTCCTCGCCGACGACACGATGGTGGCCTCCTACGAGCTGCGGCGCGGCTGGGTGCGGATCGGCGCGGTGCGCATCGGCAAACGCGCGTTCCTCGGGAACTCCGGCATGGCCGCGCCCGGTCATCGGGTGCCGCGGGACGGCCTCGTCGCCGTGCTCTCGGCCGCGCCGCGCAAGGCCAAGGCCGGATCGTCGTGGCTCGGCTCGCCCGCCGTGCGGCTGCGCCGGGTCACCGCCGGCGGCGACGACGAGCGGACCTACCACCCGCCGACGCGACTCCGCGTGGCGCGGACCCTGTGGGAACTGTGCCGGATCGTTCCGGTCATCCTCACCTGCGGCATCGGACTCGGGGTCCTCTTCGCCCTCGCGGCGCTCTGGGAGGCAGCCGGACCGGTCGCCGCCCTCCTGCTCTCGGGCGCGGTGCTGCTCGTCGCCGGGGCCGTCGCGGCGCTCTTGAGCACCGCCGCGAAGTGGCTCATCGTCGGGCCCATCCGCGCCGGCGAGTCGCCGCTGTGGTCGAGCTTCGTCTGGCGCACCGAGGTGTCGGACACCTTCACCGAGATGGTCGCCGCGCCCTGGTTCGCCCGGGCGGCCGCCGGAACGCCCGCACTCGCGGTGTGGCTGCGCACCCTGGGCGCCCGCATCGGCCGGGGCGTCTGGTGCGACAGCTACTGGCTGCCCGAGCCCGACCTCGTCACCCTGGGCGACGGCAGCACCGTCAATCGCGGGTGCGTCGTGCAGACCCACCTGTTCCATGATCGAATCATGAGTATGGACACCGTCACCCTCGAACCCGGGGCCACGCTCGGGCCGCACAGCGTCATCCTGCCCGGCGCGGTCATCGGCTCGCACGCCACCGTGGGCCCGGCATCGCTGGTGATGCGCGGCGAAGCGGTGCCCGTCGGCTCGCGCTGGAGCGGCAACCCGATCGGCCCCTGGCGTGCGGTGAAGATCCGCGCCTACCAGTCGACCTCGTGACCGTCTGGCGTTCGTGACACCCGTTTCGGCCTACACCCCCGACAGCGGTGATCCCACCTTCGACGTCGAGTCGTACGACCTCGACCTGACGTACCGTGTGCGCACCAACCGCCTCGACGGGCGGGCGGTGCTGAACGCCGTGGCCGCGCTCCCCACCCGCCAGGTGCGTCTGGACCTCGTCGGGCTCCGTGCCGGAGCGGTACGCGTCGACGGCGACCCGGTCTCGTTCCGCCAGGACGCGCGCTCGCTGCGACTCACCCTTCCCGTGCCGCTCGAGCCGGGGGAGCGATTCTCGATCGATGTCGCCTATGCCGGCGCGCCACGGCCGCGACGGACGCGCTGGGGGACGCTCGGCTGGGAGGAACTGCACGACGGAGCCCTCGTGGCGGCCCAGCCCATCGGTGCGCCGACGTGGTTCCCCTGCAACGACCGCCCCGACGACCGCGCGACCTACCGGATCACCCTCGCCACCGATGCGCCCTACCAGCCGCTCGCCACCGGCGTCGCCGTCGACTCCCGCCGCCGCGGCAGACTCGAGCAGCGCACGTTCGAGCTGCGCGTGCCGACGGCGACCTACCTCGTCGCCGCGCACGTCGGACGCTTCGCGACCACCGAGGTGGCGGTCCCCGGAGTGATCGCCGAGCTCGTCCATCCGCCGGAGCTGGCGGAACCCGCCGCGCGGGCGTTCGCGATGCTTCCGCGCATGATCGCGGTGTTCGAGGACGTGTTCGGTCCGTATCCGCAGGAGCGCTGCACGATGGTCGTCACCGCCGACCCCCTCGAGATCCCGCTCGAGGCGCAGGGTATGGCGCTCTTCGGCGTCAATCACCTCGACCCCGTCTACGAGCGGCTCATCGCGCACGAACTGGCCCACCAGTGGGTGGGCAACAGCGTCGGCCTCCGGGACTGGCGCGACATCTGGCTGAACGAGGGCTTCGCCTGCTACGCCGAGTGGCTGTGGTCGGAGCGCTCGGGGGGACCCACGGCGCACTCCCTCGCCGCCCTGCACCGCGAACGGGTGCGGGCGGAGCCCGCCGACCTCATCCTGTCGGATCCGGGGGCGGCGGCGATGTTCGACGATCGCGTGTACAAGCGCGGAGCGCTCACCCTGCACGCCCTGCGCCTCGCCGCGGGCGACGAGGCGTTCTTCGCCTTCCTGAGGCGATGGACCACGACGCACCGCCATCAGCTGGTCGGTACCGCCGACTTCCGTCTCGCCGTCGCCGAGTCCTTCGGCACGGCGGGGGAGGAGCTCCTTCACCGCTGGATCGATGCCGCCGCGCTCCCGCCGCTTCGCTGACGCAGGATGGCCGCGCTGACGACGAGCTCGGGCGCCGCAACGTCCCATCCCTCGGCCGGCTGCGCGCGGCCGGGCACGATCGCGGACCACGAACCGCCCCGCCCCTCGCGCACGACGACCTCGGCGGGATCGACCGCGAGCCCCCGCCCGTCGGCCTTCAGCGCCGCTTCGATCCGAGTCCATCCGCGCAGGGTGCCGGGCAGACCCGGCCCGGGTACCCCCTCCCATCCCGCGGCGTCGCGTCGGGGATCGGTGCGGGCTTCGGCGTCGATTCCGAACCCGAGGATCCCCGCCGCGGGAACGACGGCGGCGATCGCGATCGCTCCGGCGTAGGCCACCGATCCGCGCAGTCGGGTGCCCTCGAGGACGACGGGGCCGTGCGGCCCCCCGCAGCGCGGACAGGGATTGCGCAGACGGAGGCCGGCGGGGTGTCCCGCGAGCTGCGCGAGCAGCGACCAGGCGACCTCTCGCCGAGCGACCCCCTCGGGCACCTCGGCCCAGTCCAGGGTGAATCCGGGGGGATGCCGCGGGGGCTCGCTCATTGTGCCGCGCTCACGGTGCCGCGCCCGCGGTCATCGCGCGCTGTCACAGCGCGGGCGTGAAGGTCTCGATCGCCAGGACACCGGAGCCCGGTGCGTCGGCCGAGACATGGAGGACGGAGTATCCGGCCGGCTCGAGCGGGGGCGCCTTCGCCAGCATCCCGGGGAGCGTGCCGGTGGCGAGCACCACTTCGCTCAGAATCGTGGGGAGCACCGGGCGGTGGCTGACGAGCACGACCGGTCTGCGGCTGCGCACCCGCTCGCCGATGACCCGGCGCACGTCCGCGGAACCGTCGTCCCACGCTTCCTCACTGATGTTCCGGCAGAACTCCACCTTGCGCCCGGCCGCGGCGGCGAAGGGGGCGACGGTCTTGACGCAGCGGACCGCGGGGCTCGAGAGCACCTGTTGCACACCGAACGCCTGCAGCTGGCCGACGAGGGCCGAAGCCTGGCGCTTGCCGCGGACCGTGAGAGGGCGATCACCGTCCTTCCCGTCCCAGTCCTCGCGCCCGAGGGCTTTGCCGTGGCGGAGCACCACGACCGGGAACGTGCGGGGCGGATCCCCCTCTCGGAGGGCCAGGAACCGCTCCAGGATGTCGATGTCGACCGGGTAGCTGAGGAGCTTCAGGGCCTTCTTCGGCGACCGCCATTCGAGGGCGGCGATCTCGCGGTTGGGAACGAAGGACGAGGCGCGGATGGCGGTCTCGGTCGCCTCCGCGGCCCAGTAGTGCACGACCTTCTCGCGCTTGCTGGGCAGGTGGTACCGGGACACCCCGACGGGGGCGCCGAGGCTCACCTTGATGCCCGTCTCCTCGTGGATCTCGCGCGCAGCCGTCTCGGCGAGGCTCTCGCCCGGATCGACCTTGCCCTTGGGGAGCGTGATGTCGCGGTACTTCGTGCGGTGGATGAGGAGGATCCGCAGCTTCCCCTCCACCACGCGCCACACGACGCCGCCCGCGGCGTAGACCGTGTCGGCCGTCATCGCACCGCCCGTGCGCGCCGGCGGCGCTGCACGTTCGTCATCGTGCGATCCTGCAGGTCGACGAGGGCCTTGCCGTCCTCGCTCCGGCTGTGGCGGGTCCACTCGCCCTCGGGCCCGAGCCACCACGAGCTCGTGGCGTCGTTCATCGCGAGGTCGAACAGGTCCGAGAGCTCTTTCAGATGCTGCTCGGCGGTGACCCGCACCAGCGCCTCGACGCGACGGTCGAGATTCCGGTGCATCATGTCGGCGCTGCCGATGTAGACCTGCGGGTCGCCGTCGTGCGCGAACGAGAAGATCCGCGAGTGCTCGAGATACCGACCCAGGATGCTGCGGACGGTGATGTTCTCACTCATCCCGGGCACCCCGGGCTTGAGGGAGCAGATGCCACGCACCCAGATCTCCACCGGCACCCCGGCCTGGCTCGCCCGGTACAGCGCATCGATGATCTGCTCGTCGACCATGGAGTTGACCTTGATCCGGATGCGCGCGGGCTTTCCCGCCAGGGCGTTCCGGCGCTCGCGATCGATCAGACGCAGCAGGCCCTTGCGCAGGTGCAGGGGGGCGACGAGGAGGCGTTTGAACTTCTTCTCGATCGCGTAGCCCGACAGCTCGTTGAACAGGCGCGTGAGATCGCGCCCCACCTGGTCGTTGGCGGTGAACAGCCCGAAGTCCTCGTAGATGCGGCTGGTCTTGGGGTTGTAGTTCCCGGTTCCGACATGGCTGTACGAGCGCAGGACACCGTCCTCCTCGCGGATGACGTGCGCGAGCTTGCAGTGGGTCTTCAGCCCCACGAGGCCGTAGACGACGTGGACCCCGGCCTTCTCGAGCTTGCGGGCCCAGACGATGTTCGCCGCCTCGTCGAACCGCGCCTTCACCTCGACCAGCGCGAGCACCTGCTTGCCGGCCTCGGCGGCGTCGATGAGAGCCTGCACGATCGGGCTGTCGCCCGAGGTGCGGTAGAGCGTCTGCTTGATGGCGAGGACGTGCGGGTCCTTCGCCGCCTGCTCGAGGAAGGCCTGCACGCTCGTCGCGAACGATTCGTACGGGTGGTGGACCAGCACGTCGGCCTTGCGGATCGCGGTGAAGATATCGGCGCGCTCGTTGTTGTCGCCCGGCTGGAACGCCACCGCGGTGGTCGGCAGGTGCGGCTTGTAGCGCAGATCCGGGCGGTCGAGGCGGGACAGATCGAACAGGCCGCGCAGATCCAGCGGCCCGGGGAGGCGATAGACCTCCTGCGCCGTGATGTCGAGCTCGCTGAGGAGGAGCTCCAACGTCAGGTCGTCCATGTCCTCGGTGACTTCGAGGCGGATCGGCGGGCCGAACCGGCGGCGCAGGAGCTCGGCTTCGAGGGCCTGGATGAGGTTCTCGGTCTCATCCTCCTCGATCGTCATGTCCTCGTTGCGGGTCAGGCGGAAGGCGTGATGGTCGAGGATCTCCATGCCGGGGAAGAGATCGTCGAGGTTGTGGGCGATGAGGTCTTCCAGCGGCAGATAGCGCACACGCTCGCCGTCACGGCCCACCTCGACGAACCGCGGGAGCATCGGGGGGACCTTCAAGCGCGCGAACTCCTGACGCCCCGTGCGGGCGTTTCGGATCCGGATCGCGAGGTTCAACGACAGGCCAGAGATGTAGGGGAAGGGGTGCGCGGGGTCGACCGCGAGCGGCATGAGGACCGGGAAGACCTGCGCCTGGAAGTAGTCGTAGAGCGCGGTGCGCTCGTCGTCGGCCAGATCGTCGTAGGAGAGGATCTCGATCCCCTTCGCCGCGAGCTCGGGACGCACCAGGGTCGTCCAGGCGTCAGCGTGCCGGAGCTGCAGCGCGTGCGCCGCCGAGGAGATGTCGGCCAGCACCTCCTGCGGGGCACGGCCGACATTGGTGGGGACGGCCAGACCGGTGAGGATGCGGCGCTTGAGCCCGGCGACGCGCACCATGAAGAACTCGTCGAGATTGCTGGCGAAGATGGCCAGGAAGTTCGCCCGCTCCAGAGCGGGGAGCGAAGGGTCTTCGGCGAGCTCGAGGACCCGCTGGTTGAACGCCAGCCAGCTCAGCTCGCGGTCGAGGTACCGATCGTCGGGGAGCTCGGAGTCGAACGCCTCGGGAACGTCGAAGTCGTCGTCATCCGCGTCGCCCAGGCCCGCGTCGAGCACGTCGTGTTCGATCATCCCCACATCATTGCAGGGAGAGGTGTCGCATGCGTGAACAGCGTGGACGCGACGGAGGGATCAGGCGTCGGTGCGCTCTCGGTTGGCCGCGCGATCACGGGGTGCGGGGATCTGATCGTCCTCGTAGACGTTGAACCGGTATCCGACGTTGCGCACCGTGCCGATGAGCTGCTCGAGGTCGCCGAGCTTCGCGCGGAGACGCCGCACGTGCACGTCGACGGTGCGGGTGCCGCCGAAGTAGTCGTAGCCCCAGACTTCGCTGAGCAGCTGTTCGCGGGTGAACACGCGGGAGGGGTGTGTGGCGAAGAAGTGCAGGAGCTGGAACTCCTTGTAGGTGAGGTCGAGCGGCTTGCCGTGCACCTTGGCCGAGTAGGACGATTCGTCGATGCTGATCCCGGACGTCTGGATGCGAGTGGAGACCTGCTCCTTCGACACCCGGCCGATCACCAGTCGGACGCGGGCGTCCACCTCGGCGGGGCCGGCGGTCACCAGGATGACGTCGTCGACGCCCCAGTCGGTCGAGACGGCCGTCAGCCCGCCCTCGGTGACGACGAGGATGAGGGGCGCGTCCAGTCCCGTCGTGTTGAGGATCTTGCAGAGCGACTTCGCGCCGACGAGGTCGACGCGCGCATCGACGAAGATGACGTCGGCGGCGGGGGCGTTGACCAGCTGCGCCGGCTCGGCGGGAATGAGACGCACGCGGTGGCTGAGCAGCTCGAGGGCAGGCAAGACAGGGCCTGCTCCCTGCGTGGAGCTCAACACCAGAAGCTGTGCCACTCGCTGCGACCGTCCTCCCGACGCCGTGGGGCGTCGTGCACTTTGACTTCACGTCGTAAAGGCCAGTGTAGAGCGTGGCAGGAAGAGCGCCGACGCCCCGGCGCGCGGGGCTGACCTCGCGCTCCTCGTAGGTCACAATGAAGGCATGTCCGAGATCGAGCTCGTTCCCCGCCGCACCATCGGCGGCATCATCGCGGTGTGGGTGCTCGCGGCGATCGCGGGCACCGTGGTCGGACTCTTCGTTCCCGCCGAGTGGCGCGCCGCCTGGCTGACGGTCAGCCTCGGCGCCTGCCTGATCGTCGCGTTCGCCGTGCAGCTCTGGTACGGCCGGTCCCAGGGCTTCACCGAGCGCGTGGCAGCGAGCGTCCTCGGTGCCCTCCTCGTCCTCGGGGTGCTGAGCATGGGGTTCGCGCTGGCCGCGGTCGTGACGGGATAGGCCTCGGCGGGCGGCGCTAGACTCGAAGTCATGGACCTTCTTGCGCTCGAAATCTTCTACCTGGGGTTGCTGGGTCTCGCGTCGGTCGCGATCGCGGTGGTGTCGGCCGTCGTGGTGAAGAACCTCTATCGCGGTCAGCGCTGACGAGCCCTTCGTGCTCGAGCTTCCGACCGACCTCCCCGCCGATCTCGCCCCCCTCTCGTGGCTCCTGGGCGTCTGGGAGGGTACGGGTGTCATCGACTACGACACCCCCGGGCACCACTACGCCGGCGAGTTCCGTCATCGCGTGAGCTTCAGCCATGACGGCGGCGACCACCTGAACTACTCCGCGCGAGCGTGGCTGCTGGCCCCGGCTCCCGATCCGGCGCCGCAGGAGCTGGTGTCGGAGATGGGGTTCTGGCGCCTGTCGCGCTCCGCCACCGACGCCGATGCCGGTCCGGGCCTCCTGCCGCCGATCGCTGCCGGGCCGACCCGCACCGTCGATGACGTCGAGTCCCTGCGCACCCCCGAGGGCGACTTCGAGGTCGAGGCGGCCGTCGTTCACTCCGACGGTGTCAGCGAGCTGTATCTCGGACGGGTCCGCGGTCCGCGGATCGACCTGGCCACCGACGCCGTGGTCCGCACCGCGGGTGCGAAGCCCTACACCGCCGCCACCCGCATGTACGGGCTCGTCGACGGCCACCTGCTGTGGGCGTGGGACATCGCCGCCGTCGGCGCGCGCCTGGCGGCGCATGCCTCGGCCCGACTGGCGAAGGCGGACTGACGTGCTCCCCTCCCTCGACCTTCCCGGCGCGATCGTCGTCGACGGTGTGCTCCAGCACCTCGGCAATCCCCTCGGCGAGCAGCGGGCGCTCGATCGCGGGCGCGCCGTGGCGCTCCTCGGCGACCGCGGGGTCGTCGCCGTCACCGGGCCCGACCGGCTGTCGTGGCTGGACTCGCTCACCTCGCAGGCCGTGGCCCGTCTCGCCCCCGGGGAGAGCACCGAGCTGCTCGTGCTCGATCCGCACGGACACGTCGAGCACGCGGCATCCGTCCTCGACGACACCGAGACGACCTGGTTGATCGTCGACGCCGCCGACGCCGAGCCGCTGGCGGCGTGGCTGATGCGGATGCGGTTCCGGCTGCGCGTGGAGATCGGGGACGCGAGCGGCGATTTCGTCGTGGTGGGCGGGACGGATGCCGCGGTCCGCGGCGTCCCCGCGGCGGAGCCTGCGGGTCACCGTCTCGCGTGGCAGGACCCGTGGCCCCGGGTTCAGCCCGGCGGTCACGCCTACGGGCCGGACGAGCACCACCCCGGCGCGGACTGGGACTGGACCGAGGTGCTCGTGCGTCCGGACGACGCGGCACGGCTCGTCGACGACGCCCGCCGCGGCGAGCGGATGCTCGCCGGCTCCCTCGCCGCCGACGCTCTGCGCATCGCCGCCTGGCGGCCGCGCTGGCGCACCGAGGTCGACGACCGCGCCCTCCCGCACGAGGCCGATTGGCTGCGGACGGCGGTGCATCTGAGCAAGGGCTGCTATCGCGGGCAGGAGACAGTGGCCAAGGTGCACAACCTCGGTCATCCGCCGCGCCGCCTCGTCGCCCTGCACCTCGACGGCAGCGACAGCGCCCTCCCCGGCACCGGATCGGTGGTGCGGATGGGGGAGGACGCGGTGGGGACGATCACCTCATCGGCGCTGCACCACGAGGACGGGCCGATCGCCCTGGCCCTGGTACGCCGGAACACCCCCATCGACGCCGACCTCGTGGTCGACACCGACGACGCCGCGATCGCCGCGTCGCAGATCGCCATCGTGCCACCCGAGGCAGGTGCGGTCGCCGGCGTTCCGCGCATCACCCGCCTCTCGCGACGCAAGGTCGTCGAGTCCTGACGGCGGCGTGACCGCCGCCGTCGCCGGCGCGGGCACGGTGACGGTCAACGCGGTGCGACCGCCGCCCACGGAACGGTCATCTCACCCAGGCGCCAGCGCCCGCGGTCGCGGACGTCCACACCACGGGCCCGCAGCGCGCGGAGGGCCCCCTCCCACCGCTGCACAGGGCCGAACGGGGCGAGGGCCGCGGCGCGGTCCCACTCGTCGTCCAGCGCCCGCAGCACGTCGTGGACCCTCTCACCGGGCACGTTCCGGTGGATGAGCGCCTTCGGCAGGCGTTCGGCGACGACGCCGGGCCGCTCGAGACCGGCGAGACGGAGCGAGACGGTGAGCGTCCGCGGGACCGCGGAATCGTCGACCGCGATCCAACTGGCGATCCGGCCCCGCTCGTCGCACGTGCCCTCCACCAGGACGCCGCCGGCCTGAAGCCGGGCGGCCATCCGCTCCCAGGCGCCGGCGACGTCGGTCTCGTCGTACTGCCGGAGGACGTTCATGGCACGGATGACCACGGGGCGGCGTCCGGCCGCGAGGGGAACCTCGAATCCGCCGCGGTCGAAGCGCACGCGGGCATCGGTGGCGAAAGAGGTCTCGCCGGAGCGCACCCGGGCGAGCTCCGCCCGGGCGGTCTCCACCCGGGCGGGGTCGATCTCGAGCCCGACGACCTCGGCGTCCGGGCGGACGCGGGCGACCCGTGACCACAGCTCGAGCGCCGTCCAGCCGCGGGCCCCGTAGCCGAGGTCGACGACGATGGGATCCTCCGAGCGTCGGAGGGCCGGGTGCCGGGCGATCCAGCGGTCCACGCGGCGGAGCCGGTTGGTGCCGGTCGTCCCCCGCGTGACGCGACCGATGGGAGCGGGTCCGCCGGTCATCCCTCCATGATGCCAGCGGGTTCGGGGGGCGTCGACGCGCTCAGTAGCATGAAGGTATGACCGAGCCCTCTACGCTGATCCTCCTTCGTCACGGCCAGAGCGAGTGGAACGAGCTCAACCTCTTCACCGGATGGGTGGATGTCCGCCTCACCGAGCAGGGCAAGGCCGAGGCCACCCGCGGCGGCCAGCTGCTGGCCGAGTCGGGGCTCGCTCCCGACATCCTCTACACCTCGGTGCTCAGCCGCGCGATCCAGACCGCGAACCTCGCCCTCGACGCCGCCGACCGGCTGTGGATCCCGGTGAAGCGGTCGTGGCGTCTGAACGAGCGCCACTACGGCGCCCTGCAGGGCAAGGACAAGGCGCAGACCCTGGCGGAGTTCGGTCAGGAGCAGTTCATGCTCTGGCGCCGTTCGTTCGACGTGCCGCCGCCGCCGCTGGACGACGACTCCGAGTTCAGCCAGGTCGGCGACCCGCGCTACGCGGGCATCGACGGCGAGGTGCCCCGCACCGAGTCGCTCGCGCTCGTGATCGACCGTCTGCTGCCGTACTGGAACAGCGACGTCGTCCCCGACCTCCAGACGGGCAAGACCGTGCTCGTCACCGCGCACGGCAACTCGCTGCGGGGCCTGGTGAAGCACCTCGAGGGCATCAGCGACGCCGACATCGCCGAGGTGAACATCCCCACCGGCATCCCGCTCGTCTACCGCCTCGACGAGAACCTCGTGCCCGAGGGCCCGGGGCAGTACCTCGACCCCGAGGCCGCCGCCGCCGGAGCGGCCGCCGTGGCTGCGCAGGGCGCCAAGAAGTAGAACCCCAGGACGCAGAACGGGCCCGCGAATCCGCGGGCCTGTTCTGTCGTTGTCGGGAGCGCTCAGGCGTTCGCCGCCTGCGCCGCCTCGAAGGCTTCGCCGTGGCTCGCCCAGTCGCCGGTGGCGAGGTAGATCATCTTCTTGCCGATCGAGACCGCGTGGTCGGCGAAACGCTCGTGGTAGCGGCTGGCGAGCGTGGCATCCACCGTCGCCGAGGCCTCACCCTCCCAGCTGTCGGAGAGCACCTTCTCGAACACGCTGACGTGGAGGTCGTCGATCTTGTCGTCGAGGTCGCGGATGCGGTCGGTGATCGTGAGATCGATCGTGCGCAGCAGCTCGGTCAGCAGCCGCGCCGCCTCGACGTCGAGCTGGCCCATCTTCGAGAACGTGGACTTCAGGCCCTTGGGGACGGCCCGCTCGGGGAAGCGCATGCGCGTGAGCTGGGCGATGTGCTCGGCGATGTCGCCCATGCGCTCGAGCGACGCGCTGACGCGCAGGGCGCTGACGACGATCCGCAGGTCGCGGGCGACGGGCTGCTGGCGGGCGAGGATCTCGATGGCCAGTTCGTCCAGCTCGACGGTCTTCTGGTCGATGACGAGGTCGGCGTCGATGACCTCCTCGGCCAGTGAGACGTCGCTGGAGCCGAAGGCGCGTGTCGCCTTGTCGATGGCCACCGTCACGAGCTCCGAGATCTCGACCAGACGCGCCTGCACGTCCTCCAGCGACTGATGGAACACTTCGCGCATCGCAGCACCTTTCCTCGTGATCGTCATCCGCGTCGGGCGGGCACGCGTAACCCCCGCGATTGTCGTCAGCGGAGGTTAACGAACGGTGCCCGAACGGTGAATAGTACCGGCCCCGCCCTCGCGGGGCCTTCCGCGGCGCCGGAGCGCTGCTGTCCGGCACTCTACGCTTGATCCCATGGACACGACGCAGCTCGCGCTGCTGGCCCTCCTCGCCGGGGTGGTCATGGGAGCACTTCTGAGCGCCATCGTCCTGGTCTCGATGCGGGCCCGCGATCGCCTCCGCGCCGCGGATTCCCGCGAGCTCCCCGAGGGCATGAGCGAGGTGCTCCACGGCATGGACGACCCGGCGGTGGTGGTCGACAACTCCTTCACCGTGCTGGCGGCGTCCACCTCGGCGGCGCCGTTCCACCTCACCGAGGGCTCGGCGCTCCCCGCCGACGAGCTGCGGGTGCTCGTGCGCAAGATGAAGGATGACGCCACCTCGGCGTCGTCGACCCTGCGCCTCCAACGTGGTGCCCCGCCGGCCGAGCCGCGGCTGGTGTCGGTGCGGGCGACGCGGATCTCTCCTCGCCTGACGCTGCTGGTGCTCCGCGACATCACCGAGCGCGAGCGGGTCGAGCAGATGCGGCGGGACTTCGTCGCGAACACCAGCCACGAGCTGAAGACCCCGGTGGGAGCGGTGAGTCTGCTCGCCGAGGCGATCGAGTCCGCCGCCGACGACCCCGACCAGGTGCGGGTCTTCGCCTCCCGGCTGACCGCCGAGGCGCACCGCCTGGCCCTCCTCACCTCACGGATCATGAACCTCTCCCGGCTGCAGTCGGCCGACGAGCTCTCCGAGGAGCGGAGCGTCTCGGTCGACGAGGTCATCGCCTCCGCCGTGGACGCCCACACCCTGCAGGCCGAATCCGCGGGGGTGACGCTCACGCGCGGCGGATCGCGCGGCCTCTACGTCCGCGGCGACGGTCAGATCCTCAGCGAAGCGGTCGGCAACCTCATCGCCAACGCGATCGCCTACTCCCCGAAGGGCTCGAGCGTCGGCGTCGGCGTCAAGGCCGTCGACGACATCGTCGAGATCGCCGTCGCCGACCGCGGCATCGGCATCCCCGAGGCCGACCAGGAGCGGATCTTCGAGCGCTTCTACCGCACCGACCAGGCGCGGTCGCGCCGCACCGGCGGAACCGGTCTCGGACTCGCCATCGTCAAGCACGCCGTGCAGCGCCACGGCGGGGAGGTGCGGCTGTGGTCGCGCCCCGGGAACGGCTCGACCTTCACGATCCGGCTGCCCCTGGTCGAACCTCCGCTGGACGATGCGCCCGGTCGCCGTCCTCGGCGCAAGCGCCACGCCTCCGCGCTCGGCCGCGCCGCGGCATCCGTCCCCTCCCGCCCCGTCCCGAACGGAGAACCCGAATGACCCGCGTCCTGCTCGTCGAAGACGAACCCGATCTGTCCGACCCGTTGGCCTACCTGCTGGGGCGCGAGGGCTACGAAGTCGAGATCGCCGAGGACGGGGCGCTCGCCCTCACCGCCTTCCGGGAGCGCGGAGCCGACATCGTGCTGCTCGACCTGATGCTCCCCGGCATGCCCGGGACGGAGGTCTGCCGTCAGATCCGGACCACCTCGGCCGTGCCGATCATCATGCTGACCGCGAAGGACTCGGAGGTCGACATCGTCGTCGGGCTCGAGCTCGGAGCGGATGACTACGTCACCAAGCCCTACTCCGCCCGCGAGCTGCTCGCGCGGATGCGCGCGGTGCTCCGCCGCCAGCAGCAGACCGATTCCGACCTGCAGGACCACGTGCTCGTCGGCGGGCGGGTGGTGCTGGACATCGACCGCCACACCGTCAGCGTCGACGACGAGCAGATCAACATGCCGCTCAAGGAATTCGAGCTGCTCGAGGTGCTCATGCGCAACGCGGGGCGCGTCCTCACTCGGGGTCAGCTCATCGACCGGGTGTGGGGGAGCGACTACTTCGGCGACACCAAGACGCTCGATGTGCACATCAAGCGGATCCGGTCGCGGATCGAGCAGAATCCGTCCGACCCGACGATGCTCGTCACGGTGCGGGGTCTCGGCTATCGGTTCGAGGGCTGAGCCGGGCGACCGGGGTCGGTCAGGAGGATTCCGGGACGAACGGCGCGAGGTAGTCCTGCTCGCCGTCGAGCACGGGGACATCGGCGATGACGGTCTCGCCGTCGCCGGACTGGAAGCTTGCGGGCACGTCGCTGCCCGGGAGCATCTCGATCCCTTCGAGGAGGATCGGGTCCTCACCGTCGACCCCGAGGCTGACGACGGTGTTCGCCGGCACGCGGACGGTCTCGGAGACGCCGCTGCCGGGCTCGCCGAACTCCATCGTCACGGTGTGGTTCTCGTCGGTCGAGTTCACGAAGGCACCCAGGAGGTTGCCCGCGGAGCCGTCCTCGTTCGCGACGATGAGCACGTTGCGGATCTGCACGGGTCCGCTCAGGGGGTCGATGATGATGCCGTCCGACGGGGCGTACTGGATGGTCGTCGCCTGCGTCGAGATGAAGGCGCATCCGCTCGCGCCGAGGAGAACAGCCGTGCCGAGGGCGCCGGCAGCCACGAGGCGCGCGGCGGTCCGGGAGCGTCCCGTGCCGAAAGTGCGGTTCAACGAAATCACGGATCCTCCCGGGACGGACGGCGGCAACCCTTGCATTCTATGGGGTGCGCCCGACCCGCACGGGCCACCCGGGAGGGAGTCGCGAGGAGAGGGCGCGGGCGGCCGGCGAACTCTAGCGTATGTCGCCTGTGGTATTCTGGACGTTGCCGAAAGGACATAACTCCATGCTTTTTGAGGTTGGCGAGACGGTCGTCTACCCCCACCACGGGGCAGCGACGATCGCGGAAGTGAAGACCCGCATCATCAAAGGCGAAGAGAAGGTCTATCTCAAGCTCCGCGTCACACAGGGCGACCTCACCATCGAGGTTCCCGCTGACAACGTCGACCTCGTCGGCGTCCGCGATGTGATCGGCAAGGAAGGCCTCGAGCGCGTCTTCGACGTCCTCCGCGCTCCCTTCACCGAAGAGCCCACGAACTGGTCGCGCCGCTACAAGGCGAACCTCGAGAAGCTCGCGTCGGGCGATGTCATCAAGGTCAGCGAGGTCGTGCGCGACCTGTGGCGCCGCGATCAGGACCGCGGCCTGTCGGCGGGCGAGAAGCGGATGCTCGCGAAGGCCAAGCAGATCCTCATCTCCGAGCTCGCGCTGGCGGAGAAGACCGACGAAGAGAAGGCCAGCGTCCTTCTCGATGAGGTGCTCGCCTCCTAGTCGCTAGCGTGGGGATGTGACCATCACCCCCGTTCCCCGCGTCGCGGTCATCGTCGTCGCCGCCGGTTCCGGCACCCGCCTGGGCGCAGGCCCGAAAGCGTTCGTCGGCCTCGACGAGCACACGATCCTCCGTCACGCGCTCGCACGGGTCTTCGAGGCCGCGCCCGCCCAGGTGGTGATCGTGGCACCGTCGGGTCTGGAGGGCAGTGCCCTCACCGACGCGATCGAGGCGGCGGGGGAGCGTCGTGATCTCGTCACGGTCGTCACGGGCGGGGATTCCCGGCAGGCGTCGGTCGCCGCGGGCATCCGGGCGCTCTGGGCCGACGTCGATCACGTCCTCGTCCACGACGCCGCACGCTGCCTCACTCCGCCCGAGGTCTTCGACCGCGTGATCGCCGCGCTCGAACTCGGGCACGCCGGCGCCGTCCCCGTGCTGCCGGTGATCGACACCATCAAGCGTGTCGAGGGCGACCTCATCGTCGGCGTCGTCGACCGCAGCGAGCTCGCCGCAGCGCAGACCCCCCAGGGTTTCCGCCGCGACATCCTCGAGACGGCCTATCGTGCGGCGACCGCGGAGTTCACCGACGACGCCGCCCTCGTCTCCGACGCCGGTCATACGGTCCTGGCGGTCGCCGGCGACGCCCGCGCGTTCAAGGTCACCACGCCGGCCGACCTCGAACGGGCCCGAGGCCTCGTCGCGGCCGCGCCGGTGGCTCACGTGCCCTCCTTCGGCTCTCCCGGCCCGGTCGCGCCGCGCGTGGGGATCGGCACCGACGTGCACGCCGTCGGCGGCGAGGGGACGCTGTGGCTCGCCGGGCTCGAATGGCCGGGCGAACCGGCCCTGTCCGGGCATTCAGACGGCGATGCCGTGGCCCACGCCATCGTCGACGCCCTCCTCGCGGCCGGAGGCCTCGGAGACATCGGCACCCACTTCGGCACCGATCGACCGGAGTTCGCCGGCGCGCACGCCGACGCGTTCCTCGCCCGCACCCGGGCGCTCCTCGCGGAGGCGGGCCTGCGCATCGGGAACGTCTCGGTGCAGGTCCAGGCCCGACGACCGCGTTTCGCCGCGCGACGAGCCGAAGCCGAGGCGGCGCTCTCGCGCGCGCTCGGGGGTGCGCCGGTGTCGGTGTCGGCGACGACGACGGACGGACTCGGATTCACCGGTCGCGGCGACGGTGTGGCCGCGTTCGCGGTCGCCCTCGTCCTGCCCGTGTGAACGACCCTCGGGGGATCACACCTCCCGGGTGAGGAAGACCGAGTGCGGGTCGAGGACGTACTCGCCGAACGGATCGCAGAACGCGAACCCCTCGCTGAGGTAGAGCGCTCGGGCCGGGGCGAATGCCGGTGCGGACCCCGTCTCCAGCCACAGCGATGACATGCCGAGCCCTCGGGCCCGCGCGATGAGACGGCGGAGGATCCGCCGACCGATCCCGCGGCCGCGGTACCCGTCGGCGACCCGCATGGACTTCAGCTCCCCGCGGTCGGGGTCCAGTCTCATCAGCGCACCGACGCCGGCGAGCGCGGCACCGTCCCACGCGCCCCAGAGCTCCACCGCCGGGTCGTCCAGCGCATCGGCTCCCCGGGCGTGCACACTTTCGGGCGGCGACAGCCGGTGCATGTCGCGCAGGTGCAGCTCGATGAGCTCGCGCACCGCGGGATCCCCGACCGTGGCCGGGCGCAGCACGATCTCGGACATCGCCCTAGCCTTCCACCGCGAAGGGTCGCGGATCGCGGGGCGTCCGGGAACCGCGCGCGAGGAGGGCGAGGCCGACCCCCAGAACGATGAGCCCCAGCACCGCGAGCGCCGAGAGGCGCTCGCCGAGGAGGGTGAGGCCGAGGATCGCCGCCGTCAGCGGTTCGCCCAGGGTGAGGGTGGCCGCGGTCGCTGCGGTGAGGCCCCCGAGGCCCCAGGTGAACAGCACGTAGGCGACGGAGATCGTGCCGAGACCGAGCCAGAGGGCCATGGCGAGCCCGACGGGCTCTCCGAGCCACGACACGTCCACGAACGGCAGAGCCGGAAACGACACCAGGGCGGCGCTCGCGCCCATGCCGGCGACGACGGTGAAGGGATCCCAGCCGGAGTCGAGGAGCCTGCGCTGCACGTTCGCGATGACCGCGAACGAGGCGGCGGCGCCGAGGGAGCCCAGGAGGCCCACCGGATCGGTCCCGCTGCTCCCGCCGACGTCGCCCCCGCCGATTCCGAGGAGGATGACGCCGATCGTCGCGGCGCCGGTCGCGAGCGCCCAGGTGGCCGTGGGCAGGCGTCGGGTCAGCAGCCATTCGAGCAGGCCCGCCAGCACCGGTGCCGAGCCGAGCGCCACCACCGTGCCGACCGCGACGCCGTTGCGCTCGGTGCCGAGGAAGAACAGCGGCTGATAGAGCGCCAGACAGATACCGGTGACGGTCATCAGCAGCAGGGGACGGATGCCCGGGCGCGGAGCGGGAGGTGCGTGCACCGGTCGTCGCCCGGCGTGACGGCGCGCGAGGACGCCCGCGAGGAGCGCGAGCCCGGTGCCGCCGATGACCATGCGCATGACGCCGATCGACAGCGGCGTGGTGTCGTCGGGACCCAGAGCCTGCGATGTGCCCGTCGTCCCGAACAGCACCGCGGCGGCGAGGACGGCGAGAACGTGCACCCTACAGTTCTACCGGCCCGCGGCGCGTGCACCCGACCGTTCCGGCGGGGGGCCGGCGGGCGCCGCCGGTAGGCTGGGTCGGTGACTCTCCGGCTCTACGACACCAAGGCGCAGTCCCTGCGCGACTTCGTGCCGCTCGACCCTTCCGAGATCACCGTGTACGTCTGCGGCCCGACCGTGCAGTCCGGGCCGCACATCGGTCACCTGCGCGGCGCGCTGAGCTTCGACATCCTCCGCCGGTGGCTGCGCCACCGCTACGGCCGGGTCACCTTCGTCCGCAACGTCACCGACATCGACGACAAGGTGCTGGCGAACGCGACGACCGACGAGTCGTGGTGGGCGCTGGCCTACCGCATGGAGCAGCAGTTCGCCCGCGCGTACGCCGAAATCGGCATCCTTCCTCCCACCTATGAACCGCGGGCGACCGGATCCATCCCGCAGATGCAGACCCTCATCGAGCGGCTCGTCCAGCGTGGTCACGCCTACGCGGCGGCCGGTGACGTGTACTTCGACGTGCGTTCCTGGCCGTCGTACGGCGACCTGACACGGCAGAGCCTGGACGCGATGGAGCCGGCCGCCGACGCCGACCCCCGCGGCAAGCGCGACCCTCGCGATTTCGCCCTCTGGAAGGGTGCGAAGGACGGCGAACCTGAATCCGCGACGTGGGAGTCGCCCTGGGGCCCCGGGCGCCCCGGCTGGCACATCGAGTGCTCGGCGATGTCGCGGCGCTACCTCGGCCCGTCGTTCGACATCCACGGCGGTGGACTGGATCTGCGCTTCCCCCACCACGAGAACGAGCTCGCGCAGTCGGCTGCCGCCGGCGACGACTTCGCCCGCTACTGGGTGCACAACGGCCTCGTGACCGTCGGCGACCAGAAGATGTCGAAGTCGCTCGGGAACTACCTCCTCGCCGCCGACGTGCTCGCCGAGCGCGACCCGCTCGTGGTGCGCTACGCGCTCGCCGCCGCGCACTACCGCTCGAGCCTGGACATCACCGCCTCCAGCTTCGACGAGGCCGCGGCCGCCGTCGAGCGCATCCGCTCCTTCCTCGAGCGCGCGGCTCGCACGCTCGCGCGCCCCGACGACGACACGGTCGTCACCGCGACCGTCCCCGACGCGTTCGCGGCCGCGATGGACGACGACCTCAACGTCCCGCAGGCGCTCGCCGTGATCCATGAGCGGGTGCGGCAGGGCAATGCTGCGCTGGACGCGGGGGAGAAGGATGCCGCGCGCGCGGCGTGGGCCGATGTCGCCGTGTCGGTGGGCATCCTCGGCATCGATCCGGAGGATCCCCGCTGGCGCGTGGGCGGCGGGGCGGAAGCCGCGGCCCTCGATGCGCTGGTGCACACGATGATCGCCGAACGCGCACGGGCGCGCGCGGAGAAGGATTGGGCGAGCGCGGATCGCATCCGCGACGCGATCGCCGCAGCAGGCGTGGTCCTCGAGGACACCGCCGACGGAACGCATTGGAGTCTGGACAATGGCTAAGCCGGGAAACCCCGCCGCCGGGCGCGGCAAGAAGAAGGGCGCCACCAAGGGCTCGGGCGGGAAGAACCGCCGCTCGCTCGAAGGTCGCGGTCCGACACCGAAGGCCGAGGATCGCGCCTGGCACCCCGCCGGCAAGCGCAAGGCGGCCGCCGAGCGGTATGCGGCTGCGGGCGGCAAGGGGCGTCCGAGCGGATCGGGCACGACCGCCTCCCGGCGGGGGGCGCCGAAGAAGGACGAAGACACCGAGAACGTCACCGGTCGCAACTCCGTGCTCGAAGCCCTCCGGGCGAAGATCCCGGCGACCGCGCTGTACATCGCGCAGCGGGTCGAGATGGACGACCGGGTGAAGGAGATGCTCGCGATCGCGACGCATCGCGAGATCCCGGTGCTGGAGGTCACCCGGCCCGAGCTCGACCGGATGGCGGGGTTCGACGGTGTGCATCAGGGAGTGGCGCTGAAGGTGCCGCCCTATGAGTACGCCCACCCGCAGGACCTCCTGGAGAAGATCGTCGACAGTGGACAGACCCCCTTGCTGGTGGCGCTGGACGGCATCACCGACCCCCGCAACCTCGGCGCGATCATCCGCTCCACCGCGGCATTCGGCGGTCAGGGCATCCTCGTACCCCAGCGGCGCTCGGCCGGAGTGAACTCGGCGGCGTGGAAGACCAGCGCGGGGGCGGCCGCGCGGGTGCCGGTCGCGCTCGCGGCGAACCTCACCACCACGCTGAAGGAATTCAAGAAGCAGGGCGTGTTCGTGCTCGGCCTCGACGGCGGCGGAGACGTCGCCCTGCCCGACCTGCAGCTCGCCGACCGGCCGGTCGTGATCGTCGTGGGGTCGGAGGGCAAGGGTCTGTCGCGGCTCGTGACCGAGACCTGCGATCAGATCGTCTCGATCCCGATCTCCGCGGCCGCGGAATCCTTGAACGCCGGCATCGCGGCATCCGTCGCCCTCTACCAGGTGGCGACGTTGCGGACAGCGAAGAAGACAGCATGACTGCGGGCGGCGTCCGGCTTCGTCGAGACGCCGCCCGCAGGGCACTTCAGGCTCGGCAGCCCATCACTTCTTGTACTGGTAGGGGTTGTAGAGCACCTCGACCTCGGGGATCTCGGGGTGCATCCCCGCGACCCAGTCGTCGCCGACCTCGCGCTCGAGGTACGAGACGGTGTCGTCGAGCTTCGCCTTGACGCCCGGCAGGTCGCCGGCGATCAGCCGCCCCTCGGCCTTGACGACCTCGCCGCCGACGAGCACGGTGTGCACGTCGCCGCGCTGGGCCTGGTAGACCACCTGGCCCCAGGGGTTCACCAGCGGGGCCCACGTCGCCGAGTGCTCGTTCTTCAGCAGCACGACATCGGCGAGCTTGCCCTTCTCGAGCGAGCCGATCTCGCCGTCCTTGCCGAGCGCCTGCGCGCCGCCGCGGGTGGCCATGTGCACGACGTCCTCCGCGCGGAGCTTCACGTGGGTGACGGTCTCGGCCGGCTCGAGCTGGTGAGCGAGGTAGTGCTCGAGGGCGCGGTCGGCGTTGACGGTCGCCCGCATCGCCGAGAACAGGTCGGCGCTGAACCACACACTGGTGTCGACCGAGAGAGAGGTGGGGATGCCGTACTTGCGCAGCTGGTGCACGGGCGGGTAGCCCTGGCCGCACGTGTCCTCGGACTCGGTGGCGAGGGAGACGTTGCCTCCGGTCGCGGCGATCTTCTGATACGAATCCGCCGACAGCGTCGCGGCGTGGACGTAGGTGAACCCCTCGTCCATGACCCCGGCGGCGTAGGCGTTGCGGATCCCCCAGTCGTTGGTCGCGCCCCAGACGCCCGCGTGGGTGGTGACCCGCAGACCCAGGTCCTTCGCGACGCGGTAGGCGGCGAGCTCGGGGAAGTTCTCGTCCTGGTTCGGCACGTCGAAGGCGATCTGGGTGCCGAACATGCGCGCGTCGTCGCGTGAGGCGGTGAGGATCTTCTGCACCTCGGGGTCGGCGGTCCACTCCCACGGCGAGACGTGGATGTTGCCGTAGGCGAAGACGAATCGCCCGGGCGAGGTGGCCAGGGCCTCGTACGCCGCCCAACCGTGGTCGGGCGTGCGCAGGCCGTGCGACCAGTCGACGCTCGTCGTCACCCCGGATTCCACGGCGTCCAGGGCAGAGATGAGATTGCCGGCGGCGTAGTCCTGGGGGCGGAACTTCGCGCCGTGCTGCAGGTAGTACCAGACGAAATACTGCGTGAGGGTCCAGTCGGCGCCGTAGGCGCGCATGGCGGTCTGCCACATGTGCCGGTGGGTGTCGACCATCCCGGGCATGAGGATCCCGCCGGTGGCGTCGATCTCGAAGGTGTTGTCGGGGACGGAGAGATTCGTGCCGACCTCGGCGATGGTGCCGTCGACGACGAGGACGTCGCCGTCGGGGATCACGGTGTGGGTGTCGTCCATGGTCAGGACGATGCCGTGACGGAACACGATGGGCTGGCCGCTCTGCGGCAGCGGGGTTTCAGGCATTTGCGCTCATCCTCCTTGACGGGCGGTTCGTTGCGGTGGTGGGTCGAAGCGGTGCGGGATGTCGGGTCTCAGCTCGGCCGGCGTCTGCTCACCTCCGCGATGGCGGACCAGTCCAGGTCCTTCAGGTCGGGATCGGCCAGGGCGCGATCGAACACGGAGATGAGGGCGGGAAGGGTGGCGGGGTCGACGTCGACGGACGCGGCGACCTGCTCGGCGAGATCGAGGTCCTTCCGACCGAGGGCGATGTGGAAACCCGGCGGGTCGTACGCGCGCTCGGCGATGATCCGGCCGTAGCCGGTGTAGACGACGCCGCCGAACAGCGTCTCGGCGAGCAGCCGGGTGAACTGCGCGGGATCCACGCCGAGCCGCTCCGTCATCGCCACGGTCTCGCCGATCGCCTGCATGGCGTGGATGATGTTGTAGTTCACCGCCGCCTTCACCGCGTTCGCCACGGCCGGGCGCGTTCCCAAGCGCCAGGTGCGGGCGCCGAGCACGTCGAGCAGGGGGGCGACGGTGTCGACGGCGTCGGTGGGGCCGGCGGCGAGGATGTTGAGCTTCCCCTCGGCGGCCACGGCGGGGCGCCCGAGCACCGGGGCTCCGACGTAGCGGGCGCCGACCGCGCCGAACCGGGTGTCGAGCTCTTCCGCGAGGGCGGGGCTGATCGACCCCATGGCGACGTGGACGCCGTCACGGGCGCGGCCGATGGCCTCGTCGGTGAGGACGTCGGTCATCGCGGCGTCGTCGGCGAGCATCGAGAACGACACGTCGGCGGCGAGGGCCTCGGCCGCCGACGCGGCCGCCCGGCCGCCGCGTTCGACCAACCGGGCCACGGCGTCCGGCGAACGGTTCCACAGCACGACGTCGTGTCCGGCGTCGACGAGGCGACCGGCCATGCCGGAGCCCATCGAGCCGAGGCCCAGGAATGCGATGGTGCTCACGCTTCGCCGCGCCCCCAGACGGTGTTCAGGTGGGATTGGGCGTCGCGGTTGAGGTTCAGGGGCCCATCGATCGTGTAGTAGCGGCGGCCTGCGACGATGAGCTCTTCGGCGGGGAACTTGGTGATGACCTCGCAGCCGTCGGCGGTGACGACGACTTCTTCCTCGATGCGGGCGGCGCCCCAGCCGTCGGCGGCGGGCCAGTAGGTCTCGAGGGCGAACACCATGCCTTCTTCGAGGGTCTCGGGGTGGTCGAACGAGGTCAGGCGGGAGAAGATCGGCTTCTCCCAGATCGACAGGCCGACACCGTGGCCGTACTGCAGGGCGAACGCGGCCATCTCGTCGGGGAACCCGAACTCCTCCGCCTTCGGCCACACCGCGACGATGTCGGCGGTTGTGGCGCCGGGCCTGACGAGGGCGATGGCGCGGTCCATGTACTCGCGGGCCCGGGTGTAGGCGTCCTTCTGCGCGGGGCTGGCGGACCCGACGGCGAAGGTGCGGTAGTAGCAGGTGCGGTAGCCGTTGTAGCTGTGCAGGATGTCGAAGAACGCGGGGTCCCCCGGCCGGATCAGCCGGTCGGAGAACACGTGCGGGTGGGGGGAGCAGCGTTCCCCGGAGATCGCGTTGACCCCTTCGACGTACTCCGACCCGAGGTCGTACAGGGTCTTCGCGACCACACCCACCGCCTCGTTCTCGCGGACGCCCGGGCGCAGGAACCGGTACAGCTCCTCGTACGCGGCGTCCACCATCGATGCCGCCTGGGTGAGCAGGCGGATCTCATCATGGGTTTTGATGCGGCGCGCCTCCATGAACACCTGCTGCCCGTCGACGACCTCGATCCCCTCCCGCTGCAACGCCAGCAGCACCGGCATCTCGACCACGTCCACACCGAGCGGCTCACCCGCGAGCCCGAACCTCTCCAGCTCCCGCTTGATCTTGCGGGCCACATCCCCGGCCAGGTCCGCATCCGGCGGGAACGCCCCCCGCAGCGTCGAGATCCCCGCCCGCGCGCCGCTTTCCAGCCGGGGCCGCTTCGCGCCCTCGTGCGGGGCGTGCGGGTCCGCGTCCGCCTCAGCGGTGGTGACATCCAGCCACGGGTTGTACAGCGCATGGTGCTTGGCCGCCGACCCGAAATCCCACACGATCGGATCGGTCTTCCGGGTCAGCAGCGCGAACCGGATCAGCTTGTCCATCGCCCACGTGCCGATATGGGTGCCGCTCATGTACCGGATGTTGGAGAAATCGAACGCCAGCACGGCCCCGAGGCTCGACCGGTCCAACTCGGCGTGAAGTCTGGCCAGCCGCGCATCCCGCAACCGCTCCATGTCGACGCGCTCTTCCCAGTCGACCGCCGCAGGACCCGTCGTGCCGGTGCTCTTCATCGAGTGTTCCCCTTCGCCGGCGAGGGTGTCTTGACTTCACCGCTCGCGTCGAGTTGACTTCCCCAGTAAAGCTCTACTGGACACAGTTGTCCAGTGTTGCTTCCGACATCGCGAGGAGGAGATGTGAGCGGACGCACCATCGTCGTCGTCGGAGGAACCTCCGGCATCGGGCGGGAGATCGCAGCGGACTGCGTGCGACGCGGCGACGGGGTGGTGATCACCGGTCGTGACCTCGGGCGCACCGAGGCGGTCGCCGCCGAGCTCGGCCCCGGTGCCCGCGGCGTCGCCCTGGACATCTCCGAGCCCCACACGATCGCCGACAGCCTGTCGTCCGTGGACAGGGTGGACGGACTCGTCCTCGCCGCCATCGAGCGGGACGCCAACACCATCCGCGATTACGACATCGACCGCGCCATCCGGCTCACGACCCTGAAGCTCGTCGGCTACGCCGCGACCGTGCGGGCGCTGCTGGATCGCATGCCCGTCTCGGCCGACACCGGGATCGTGCTGTTCGGCGGCCGTGCCAAAGACCTGCCCTACCCCGGATCCACGACGGTGTCCACGATCAACGGCGGGGTCACGGGCCTCATCAACACCCTCGCCCTCGAGCTCGCCCCGATCCGCGTCAACGCCCTCCACCCCGGCATCATCGGCGACAGCCCGTTCTGGGCCTCCAAGCCCGCCGGGGTCCTCGAGCAGTACGAGCGCCACACACCCGGGGGACAGCTGGCCACGATGGCCGATGTCGTGGATGCCACGCAGTTCCTGCTGCGCAATCGCGGCGTCTCTGCGGTCAACCTCCCTGTGGACCGTGGCACGGCACTGCTCTGACCAGCGAGAATCAGGGGATGGCTGACACTCTCGGAGCCCGCATCCGCGCCGCGCGCGTGAGTCGTGGGCTGAGCCTGCGGTCGGTCGCCCAGTCGCTGGGGGTCTCTGCGAGCCTGGTGTCGCAGGTGGAGATCGGCAAGACCCAGCCGTCGGTCTCGACGCTGTACGCCATCGCCAACCACCTCGGGGTCTCGCTCGACGAGCTGGTCGGCGGCGCGGCGGCGTCCGCTCCCGCCGGTGCGATCGCCGATGCGGCGGCATCCGCGATCCAGCGGGCGGCCGAGAACCCGGCGATCGAGATGGAGAACGGCGTCCGGTGGGAGCGCCTGGCAGGGCAGCCGGGGGGGCCGGCCGATGCGCTCCTGGTCACCTACCAGCCGGGTGCGAGCAGCTCGATCGAGGGCAAGCTCATGCGGCACGCCGGCACCGAGTACGCGTACCTGCTCGAGGGGGAGCTGACCCTCCAGCTCGAATTCGACACCCATGTCCTGCGCGCAGGGGATTCGCTGCACTTCGACTCCACGAGGCCCCACCTGTTCTCCAACCGGGCCGAGGCGCCCGCACGCGGGGTGTGGTTCGTCGTCGGCCGGCGCCAGCATCACCAGGAGATGCCCGTCGCACCCGGATACGACGACGCCGAGGCCGGCGGTCAGCCCGCCGCGGCCCCGTCGTCGGCGGTCGACGTGCTGCGGGCAATGGAGGGAATGGCAGACCCCGCGACGCGGTGACGGGCGCTCCGCGGGGCGTCGATCCACGGGTCGACGAGCGTCTTGATCTGGCGGGGCCCACCGTCGAGCAGCGGGCGGAGCGCCGCCTGTTCGACATCCTCCAGCGGCACGACGGTCCGGGCGACGTCCGACCAGTCCTCGCGTGTGGCGAGGAGTCTCACCGCCTCGGGGATGTCGTCGGCGAAGACGTGGGCGACCGTCCCGACGATGGTGTACTCGCGGAGGGTGAACGACCCGAGGGGCAGGGCGGGCTCGCCGCGCTGGATGCCGACCGGCAGGATGGTCGCGCTCGGGCATGCGGCGCCCAGCACCTGGGCGAGTCCCTCGGGGCTCCCCGAGACCTCGAAGAACACCTCCGGCTCGAGTCCGGCGGCCGCGATCGCGGCGGTGAGCTCGGTCGTCCGGGCGTTCTGTGCGGCGAAGGCGCCGAGGCGACGGGCGAGCTCGAGCCTGTCGTCGTTGCGGTCGAGGACGAGTACACGCGCGCCGGTGCTGGCGGCGGCGAAGGCGATGAAAGCGCCGATGCCGCCGGCGCCGACCACCACCGCGTCCTGCCCCGCCCGCAGGCCGCTCCGCCGCACCGCGTGCACCGCGATGGCCATCGGCTGTGCGAGCCCCAGCGTGTCCGTGGTCAGTCCCGTGTCGCTGACGTCGAGGACGATCGCCGCCGGGGCGACGACATAACCGGCGAGGCCCCCGTCGCGGTGGAAGCCGAGCGTGCGGTAGGTGCGGCAGAGGTTCGTCCGTCCGGCACGGCAGGGTGCGCACCGGCCGCATGACACTCCCGCGCCGCAGACCACGGTGGCCCCCGGAGCGAGGCCGTCGACGTCCGGGCCGATCGCCTCGACCGTGCCGACGAACTCGTGGCCGAGCACGACCGGCGGCTCGGCGAGCACCTTCCCCCGTCCGAACTCCGTGGCATCCGACCCGCACACACCGCACACTTCGACCCGGATGAGCACCTCGTCGGGGCCGGGAGTGGGGATCGGCCGGTCTTCGACGCGCAGATCGCCGACCGCGTGGAGAACGGCGGCGCGCATGGTCGTCACGTCAGAGTGCCCGCTGTCAGGGGGAGCTGCACGGCCGACCGATCGGCGACGATCGGGCCGAGGTGATCGCGGTACACCTCCGAGTGCAGCGGATGGTCCAGGTACGCATCGAGGGCGGCGGCGTCGTCCACCACGGCGGCGACGGCGAAGTCGGCGCCCCCGGGCCGGAGGTGCAGGTTCGCGCCCGCCACGTACGACCGCAGCACGTCGATGCCCTCGGCCATGCGGTTCAGCGCCTCCGTCAGCGCGGCGACGCGCTCGTCGGAGACGCCGTCGACCCATCGGAACGTGACCAGGTGCAGGATCATGGGGTTCTCGCTCTCCTCGTCGAAAGCCGGAGCATTGTCCAGCATCAGCGGACGACGCTCTCACGCTAGACCGACCCGGTGCTGGGGGCAAGCCGACTGTACACTCTGGCTTGATAGACACTGGTGTGAGAGACACACAGACCGTCGGGCATCGCCGCCCGGCGCCGAATCCGGGAGGAACCATGGTCGGTCCCCGCGTCGCCGTCGTCGGAGCGGGCGCGAACGGTGCCTCGATCGGAGCCGATCTGCACGGGGCAGGGGTCGATGTGACGCTGGTCGAGCAGTGGCCCGTCCACGTCGAGACCATCCGGTCCGAGGGGCTCCGGATCCTCACGCCCGAGGACGAGCTGCACGTGCGCCCGCACATCATCCATCTCTGCGAGGTCGCCGAGCTGCGCGCGGGTTTCGATGTCGTCCTGCTGGTGATGAAGGCCTACGACGCGGGGTGGGCGAGTCGACTGATCGCGCCCTACCTCGCCTCCGACGGCGTGATGGCGGCGGTGCAGAACGGGATGACGGCCGACGCCGTCTCGGCGGCGGTCGGCGTCTCGCGGGCCGTCGGCGCCGTCATCGAATGCTCCGCCACGATGACCGATCCCGGGGTGGTGCACCGGCACACGCCACGGGAGCGGTCGTGGTTCGCCGTCGGGCCCCTGCCCGGCGGCGCCGAGCGGATCGAGCCCGTGGCCGATCTGCTGGCGCTGTCGGGGACGGTGGCGCGGGTCGACGACATCCTCAGTGCCAAGTGGATGAAGCTCGTCAGCAACTGCACTCTTCTCGTGACCTCGGCGATCCTCGGCCTGCCGATGCTCGATGCCCTGCACCAGCCCGGCTTCCGCGACGTGATGGTGGCGGCCGGGAACGAGGCGCTCGCCGTCGGCGGGGCCCTGGGGTACCGGACGCTCCCGATCTTCGGCCTCGAACCGGGCGACCTCGACGACCCGCGGGGAGTGGTCGAGGTCATGACCGATCGTCTCTTCGCCGGCTTCGTCGTGCCCGGCGCGACGACCACCGTGCTGCAGGACTGGCGAAAGGGCCGGCACAGCGAGGTCGACGACCTCAATGGCGAGGTCGTCCGCCGGGGTGCCGGGCTTGCGATCCCGACGCCGGTCAACGCGCTCATCACCGACATCGCGCACCGGATCGAACGGCGTGAGCTCGAGCCCGCGGTCTCTCACCTCGGGATGCTGCGGGCCGCGGTCAGCTGAGCGGCTCGGGGGCGAAGATCCCGGGGTTCCGGCCCAGCTGGCGCCGCGTGCGCCGGATGTGGCCGGCGAGGACGCGCTCGGCCTCCTCGGTGTCGCCGTCCTGGAGGGCGGCGACGATGAGATGGTGCTCCTCGTGTGCGATGCGCCGCGAGTCCTCCGCCCACGACGCCACGTACGCCCGGCGGTAGGGGGCGGTGATGTTCCAGAGCCTGCCGACCAGCTCGCCGAGATGGGCGGTGCGGGCGGCGCCGTAGCTGCGGAGGTGGAACGCCGTGTCCAGTTCGAGGAACGCGTCGGTGTCGGCGCCGACCTGACTGATCCGCGCGGCGAGGGCGCCGAGCTCCGCGATCGCCTGGGAGGTCAGCAGCGGCGCGCTGTAGCCGAGCAGCAGCGGCTCGAGCCGCTCGCGCATCCGGTAGATCTCCTCGCATTCGGCGAGGGTGAGTCGCGCCACCCAGGCTCCGGAGTTGGGGACGACCGTGATGAGCCCCTCGTACTCGAGCTGGCGGATCGCCTCTCTGACCGGCACCCGGCTCGCGCCGAACTGCTCGGCGAGATCCTCCTGACGGATGCGGGTTCCCGGCGGGAAAGTCCCCTGCACGATTCCCTCGCGCACACGCTCGGCAACCCGCGCCCCCGCGTCGCCGTCGCGGCTTCGCACATCCGTCGCGCTCATTCGCCCGGCCTCGCCGGGTGCCACAGCAGCGTCTCGGCCTCGCTCTCGTACGCCTTCCCGCCGGGGAAGCTCACCAGCTCGAGCTGCAGCCCCCACGGGGCGCGGAAGTACAGCCACGTCTGACCCGCGCTCGCACCCGCACTCGCGACGGGCTCTCCCATGATCTCCACGTCGTGCGCACGGAGGTGGGCGATCGCGGCATCCATGTCGTCGACGTATATCGCGAGGTGATGACCGCCGATGTCGCTGTTGCGCGGCGGCGGCCCCTGGCCGTCCGCGGCGTCGTAGGCGAAGACCTCGAGGTTGGTCCCGTGCCCGAGCCGGTAGAAGCGGATCTGTCGGATCTCGGTCCTCGGATGGACTCCCAGCTGCACGGCCATCCAGTCGTCATCCGCGCGCTTGGGACCCAGGCGGTAGACCGGCACCGCGCCCAGCACCTCGACGAGGAAGTCCTCGGCCTCGTCGAGGTCGGGCACCGTGATGCCGATGTGGTCCATCCCCCGCATCCCGGGTATGCCTCGCACCATCGCGTTCACCTTCCGTTTGGATCCAGGATGCCACCTGTGGCGGTGATCTACCAGGAGAACCATGCCCGATCCCTTGCCATTGGATCCAATCAGCCGTACCGTGGGATGGCGCCCTCGGGCTGCCGACCATCGAAGGAGATGCGATGCCGCGACGACGCCGGCTGGACACCGGAACCCCGTGGGTGGAGCTGCGCACCACCGCCGCCGACTGGAAGGCGGCGGACCCGGCGCTGCTGGTGACCATGCTCGGCCAGCTGCATCTGATCCGCGCGTTCGAGGAGTCCGTCCTCGACCTCGCCTCCCAGGGGCTCGTCCACGGGCCGGCGCACTCGAGCATCGGCCAGGAGGGCGGCGCCGTCGGGTCGATCGTGTCGCTGCGGTCATCCGACGCGGTCAACGGATCGCACCGGGGGCACCACCAGTTCCTGGCCAAGGCCATCGGCCACGTCTCCGGCGGCGGTCTGAGCCTGGACACGCTGGTCACCCCCGACCTGCAGGCGCTCCTTCGCCGCACTCTCGCCGAGATCCTCGGCCTCGCCGAGGGCTTCTCCGGCGGACGCGGCGGATCGATGCACCTGCAGTGGCTGGAGGCCGGGGCGCTCGGCACCAACGCCATCGTGGGCGGCGGAGCGCCGCTCGCGACCGGTAACGCGTGGGCGCAGAAGCACGCCGGCACCACCGATATCAGCATCAATTACTTCGGCGACGGGGCGAGTCAGATCGGCTCGGTCCTGGAGTCGATGAACCTGGCCGCCACCTGGCAGCTGCCGGTGATGTACTTCATCGAGAACAACCTCTACGCCGTGTCGACCCACGCCGGCGAAGCCTCGGCCGATCCGCGGTTCTCGATCCGCGCGCAGGGGTTCAGCATCCCTGCGTGGCGCGTGGACGGGATGGATCCGCTGGCCGTGCACCTCGCCACCCAGGAAGCCCTCGAGCGGATGCGCGCGGGGGAGGGCCCCGCCGTGATCGAGGCGGAGGTCTATCGCTTCTTCCACCAGAACGGACCCTACCCGGGGAGCGCCTTCGGCTACCGCACCAAGCAGGAGGAGGCGGAGTGGAAGGCGCGCGACCCGCTGGAGAAGGCCGCGCGCGAGCTCTCCGCCCTCGGGGTCGCCTCCCCGGACGAGATCCGGGCGGTGCGCGAACAGGCCGTCGCCGCCATGGCCGACGCGGTGTCGGCGCTGACCGAGGGTGATCCCGAGAACGCCGGCCGCTCTCGCATCCGCCCCTCCCTCTGGCCGGACCCGGCGGGTGTCGACCGGGGCATCCGGGGCGACGAGAGCGAGCTGGAACGGCTCGTGGCCGCCGACCCCGCCGCGCACGCCGGAGGGTGGCGCGAGGTGAAGTTCGTCGACGCGGTCGCCGAGACGATGAACCGGCGGATGTCGGAGGACTCCCGCATCATCGTGCTCGGCGAAGACGTCCACCGCCTGAACGGAGGGACCAACGGCGCCACGAAGGGGCTGGCCAAGGCCTTCGGGCCCGACCGCGTCATCGGCACGCCCATCAGCGAGAACGGCTTCTTCGGCCTTGCGGGCGGGATCGCCCTCGACGGACGCTTCCGCCCGGTCGTGGAGTTCATGTACCCCGACTTCATGTGGGTCGCCGCGGACCAGGTGTTCAACCAGGTCGGCAAGGCCCGTCACATGTTCGGCGACAACAACCGCGTTCCCCTGGTGCTGCGCACGAAGGTCGCGATGGGCTCGGGGTACGGCTCGCAGCACCTCATGGATCCGGCGGGCATCTTCGCCACGAGCGTCGGCTGGCGGATCGTCGCCGCCTCCACCGCCGCCGACTACGTCGGACTCATGAACGCCGCCCTCGCGCTGGAAGACCCCGTGCTCGTCATCGAGCACGTCGACCTCTACGGCACGGCCGATCGCGTTCCCGACGGCGACCTCGACTACATCATTCCGCCGCGCAGCGCCGCGATCCGCCGCGCGGGCGACGAGGTGACGGTGCTGACCTACCTGTCGATGGTCGCCCACAGTCTCGAGGCGGCGGCCGAGACCGGGATCGATGCCGAGGTGATCGACCTGCGCTGGCTCGACCGTGCGTCGCTGGACTGGGACACCGTGGGCGAGAGTATCCGCAAGACCAACAACGTCCTCATCGTGGAGCAGGGATCGCAGGGGCCGTCGTACGGTGCGTGGCTGTCCGATGAGATCCAGCGTCGCTTCTTCGACTGGCTCGATCAGCCGGTGCAGCGCGTGACCGGGGGAGAGGCGAGCCCGAGTATCTCCAAGGTGCTCGAACGCGCCGCCATCGCCCGCACGGAGGAGGTCGCGCGCGGCCTCGAACGCGTGCGGGCCGAGTGGGGAGGCCGCTGATGGCCGCCGTGGTGAGGATGCCGGCGCTCGCCGCCGGGGCGACCGAGGCCGCGATCCAGAGCTGGCTGGTCTCCGTCGGTGACGAGGTCTCGGCCGGACAGCCGATCGTCGAGATCGAGACCGAGAAGGCCGTCGTCGAGTACGAGGCCGAGGAAGCCGGTGTCCTCGCCCGCATCCTCGTGGACGAAGGCGGGTCGGCCGAGGTCGGATCGCCCATCGCTGTGCTCGCCGCCGCGGGGGAGGAGCTCTCCGACGTGGACGAGAGCGCGACGGATGCCCCGCCCGCGCAGACCCCCGCGACGACGGGCGCGGGCATGGGCACGGAATCCTCCGAGGACGGGACCCTCGCACCGCCCTCGCCGGTGACGGAGGTCGAGGCCGCGCCGGACACCGAGCCTGCACCTCCTCCCGGGCCGGCGCGCCGGCTCTTCGCCTCGCCGCTCGTCCGACGTCTGGCCGCCGAGCGCGGCCTCGACCTGTCGGGGCTGGTCGGCACCGGCCCGAACGGACGGATCGTCCGTCGCGACCTCGAGGCGCACACCGCCCTCGCCGCCGAGCCACCCTCGACGCCGGCCGCTCCTGCCGTGCCCGCCCCCGCGGTTCCCCCCGCCGCGGCCCGCACGGAGGAAGCCCCCGCGGCCGACGTCGAGGTGATCCCCCACACGGGGATGCGCCGCGCGATCGCGCGGCGGCTGACCGAGAGCACCTCGACGGTGCCGCACTTCTTCCTGCGGTCCCGCATCCGTGTCGACGAGCTGCTGGCGCTTCGTGCCCGGATCAACGAGGGGCGGACGAACCGGATCTCGGTGAACGATTTCGTGGTCAAGGCGGTCGCGGCCGCCCTTCGGGAGGTGCCCGAGGCGAATGCGATCTGGACCGACCAGGCGATGCACCGCTTCTCGCACGCCGACATCGCGGTGGCGGTCTCCGTCCCCGGGGGTTTGGTCACCCCCGTCGTCCGCGGGGTGGATCGGATGTCGCTCGGCGAGGTGAGCGCTGCGATCGCCGATCGCGTGGAACGGGCGCGCGCGGGACGTCTGAAACAGGGGGAGCTCGAGGGCGGGAGCTTCTCGGTCTCGAATCTCGGGATGTTCGGCACCGAGGAGTTCGCCGCCATCATCAATCCGCCGCACGCGGGCATCCTCGCCGTCGGGGCGGCGCGTCCCTCCCCGGTGGTGGTCGACGGGGAGCTCGCGGTCGGGACGGTCATGACCGTGACGCTGTCCGCCGATCACCGGGTGATCGACGGCGCACTGGCCGCGCGGTGGCTGGCAGCTTTCACGGCGAGGATGGAGAATCCGCTCAGCATCCTCGTGTGACGGCGCGGGTCCGCGCGAACGTCCGCTTGAATGAGACGAGGACAACGGAAGGATCGCACCATGGCTCGCATCGCCGTCATCGGAGGAACCGGCTACGCCGGAGGACACATCGCTCAAGAGGCCGCCTCGCGGGGCCACACCGTGGTCTCGGTGGCCCGCACCGTGCCGAGCGAGCGCCTCGAGCATGTGACCTACGTCGAGGGGACGATCCTCGACGTGCCCGGGCTCGTCGCGGAGCTGCAGGGCGTCGATGTCGTCGTCATCAGCGTTCCCGCCCGGGATGACATGGCGGGCAAGGTACGTCCGGCGGTGGCAGAGCTGGTGAAGGAGCTGCCGGAGACCGTGCGCATCGGGGTGATCGGCGGCGCCGGCGGGAGCCTTGTGTCGCCCGACGGGCCCCGTGTCGTCGACACCCCCGGGTTCACCGAGGAGTTCAAGCCCGAGGCGCTCGAGGCGATCGGCGTGCTCGAAGACCTGCAGGCAGACGCGGTCGGCCACGACTGGTTCTACGTCCACCCCGCGGGCGGGTTCGGAGCCTGGAACCCCGGAGAGCGGACAGGGAGCTACCGCGACGGCGGGGAGGTTCTCGTGACCGACGCCGACGGGGAGTCCTTCATCTCCGGTCCCGATCTCGGCGTGGCCGTCGTCGACGAGATCGAGCAGCCCACGCACCACCGGGAGCGTTTCACCGTCGGATACTGACGGCAGATCTCACACGAGGTCTCGCCAGTCGACCTCGTCCTCCTCGCCGCCAGACAGGGCGAGCTCGCCGGTGATCACGGGGATACCCGTCGTCTCGGTGGGGGGTCCCATCACGGTCGCCTCGTCGCGCCGGTGCTGGAGGACGTCGTCGATGTAACTCGTGAGGACTTCGGCGAGCGGTACCGAACGGCCCCGCTCCTGCGACATGTACCACCGGTGCTCCAGCACCTGGTGGAAGACCTCGGCGGGTTCGAGCTTGGCCCGGTACTCGAACGGAACGGCCTTGACCACCGGTTCGAACACCCGCGTCAGCCATTCGTGGGCGACCATCTCCTCGTCGGATCCGAGCCGCGAGACGCGGGCGCGGTACTCGTCGAGGTCGTTGAGGAGTCGGCGCGCCTGATTCTCCTCGACGTCGAGCCCCGTGAGGCGCAGAAGTCGGCGCTGGTGGTGGCCCGCGTCGACGACCTTCGGCTGGATCGAGACGCGGGTGCCGTCGCGCGTGGTGTCGATCGACATCTCGCCGATGTCGAAGCCGAGGTCGTTGAGCCGGTGCACCCGCTCGGTGATGTGCCAGATCTCGTCAGAGCGGAACGTCTCGGTGTCGGTCAGGGCGCCCCACAGCGAGTGATACGACTCCATGATGCCGTCGGCGATCGCGATGGCGTCCACACCGCCCTCGAGCCGGCCGCCCGCTTCGAGATCCATGATCTCGCCGGCGATGTTCGTCCGCGCGACGTCGAGGTCGTGCGCACGCTGCCCCGCTGTCAGACCGCTCTCGTGCAGTTCTCCGGTCTCGGCGTCGACGAGGTAGGCGGCGAAGGCGCCGGCGTCGCGGCGGAAGAGGGTGTTCGAGAGAGACACGTCGCCCCAGAAGAAGCCGACGTTGTGCAGCCGCACGAGAAGGAGCGCGAGGGCGTCGACCAGCCGGGTGGCGGTGTCGGGCCGCAGCACCTGGGTGAACAGGGCGCGGTAGGGGAGCGAGAAGCGCAGATGCGAGGTGACCAGGGCCGCGGGGAGCGGCTCGCCCGCGGCATCCGTCCTCCCGGCGATCACCGCGACGCGCTCGACGCACGGGGCGTCGAGCCGCTGCAGATTGCCGAGCATGTCGTACTCGCGGCGCGCCATCTCTTCGGTGGTCTCTTTGATCGCGACCACCCGGCCCGAGAGGGTGGCGAATCGCACCAGGTGCCGTGAGATGCCCTTGGGCAGGAAGACGATGTGGTTCGACGGCCAGTCCGCCAGCGGCGTCGACCACGGAAGTGTCAGCAGCCCCGGATCCACCGCGCTGGCGGTGATGCTCAGGGAATCGACCATCTTTCCTCCGGGGACATGACGCGGCGCGGGGGGCTCAGAGAACCCGCCCGCGCCGCGTCGAGGTGTGTCAGGAGTTCGAGACCACCGGGGCGTCGTTCAGGCGCTCGCCGGTCTCCATGTCGAACGCGTGCACGTGGCCCGCGGTCGCGGCGAGGGTGACCGTGTCGCCGGCCATCGGGTGGCGGCGGCCGTCGACGCGCGCGACGATGTCGGTGCGCTTGCCGTTGATGTCGGTGTGGCCGTACAGGTAGCCGTCCGCGCCGAGCTCTTCGACCAGGTCGACGGTGACCGACAGGCCCTTGCCGTCGGCGGGTCCGACCACGATGTCCTCGGGGCGGACCCCGACGGTGACCTCAGAGCCGTGGGCGCGGCCGACGGTGTCGCGGTCGAGCGGCACGATCTCCGAACCGAAGTGCACGCCACCCTCGGCGAGGGAGGACGGGAACAGGTTCATCGCGGGCGAGCCGATGAAGCCGGCCACGAAGACGTTGTTCGGGCGCTCGTACAGGTCGCGCGGGGTGCCGACCTGCTGGAGGAGGCCGTCCTTGAGCACCGCGATGCGGTCGCCCATGGTGAGGGCCTCGGTCTGGTCGTGGGTGACGTAGACGGTGGTGACACCCAGGCGACGCTGCAGCGACGCGATCTGCGTGCGGGTCTGCACGCGCAGCTTCGCGTCGAGGTTCGACAGCGGCTCGTCCATGAGGAACACCTGGGGCTGGCGGACGATGGCGCGGCCCATGGCGACGCGCTGACGCTGACCACCCGAGAGGGCCTTCGGCTTGCGGGTGAGGTACTGCTCGAGGTCGAGCAGCTTCGCGGCCTCGAGCACGCGCTGCGCGCGCTCTTCCTTGCCGACGCCCGCGATCTTCAGCGCGAAGCCCATGTTCTCGGCGACGGTCATGTGCGGGTACAGCGCGTAGTTCTGGAAGACCATCGCGATGTCGCGGTCCTTCGGCGGGACATCGGTGACGTCGCGGTCGCCGATGAGGATGCGGCCGGAGTTGACCTCTTCCAGGCCCGCGAGCATGCGCAGCGACGTGGACTTGCCACAGCCGGAGGGTCCGACGAGGACCAGGAATTCGCCGTCGCCCACCTCGAGGTTGAGCTTGTCGACGGCCGGGCGAGTGCCGCCCGGGTACAGACGGGTTGCGTTGTCGAAAGTGACGGACGCCATGTGTTCTTCTCCTTCACCGGCAGGTACGTGCCGGACGATCCGTTGTGAATGGAGCGGTATGACCGCAGACGCCCACCATCGGGCGCCTGCCCACAGTATGTCACGCGTGGGCGCGAGCGCCTACGCCCGGGGGCGCGGGAGAGCGCGAAGGGCCGGCATCGTCTGGGCTTTTCCCAGCCTGCCTGATTAGCATCGAACCCGGCCCGCCTCGCCCGCGCCCCGCTTCGTTGCCCATCGGCAGCCCCCATCGTCCGAGAGGTTTCATGTCCCACGACCAGTCACCGAACGTTCCGGCCCCTCGTGAACGCCGGAACGCGGTCCGCGAGAAGGCCCAGCAGGTGCAGGCCCGCCAGTCGCGGCTGCGCTGGCTGCGTCGCGGCAGCCTCACGCTGCTGGCCGTGGGCGTCGTGACGGTCGCGGCGGTCATGGTGACGTGGGCGGTCGGGTCGGCGATGTCGCGTCCGGAGCTGCGTCCGCAGAACGTCACCGATGACGGCTTCGCCGTGACCTCGGTCACCGGCGTGGCCGCCGCCGACGTGGCCTCGGCAGCGGATGACGCGGCCGCGAGCGCCACCCTGGGGGCGACGCCCGAGGCCACTCCCTCGCCGACGCCCACGCCCACCGAGGCGCCGGTCGTCGACATCCGCGTCTATGTGGACTACCTGTCGACGGGCTCGCGGGAGTTCCAGCTCGCCAACGTGCAGCAGCTGAAGACCTGGGTGTCGCAGGCCGCCGTGGAATTGACCTACCACCCCGTGGCGATGCTCACGGCCAAATCGAACGGCACGAAGTACTCGCTGCGCGCGGCCGCGGCGGCCGCGTGCGTCGCGACGCATTCGCCCGAGGAGTTCTTCGCCTTCAACGACGCCCTGCTGCGCGAGCAGCCCGAGGTGGACACCGACGGCTTCACCGACAGCGAGCTCGCCGATCTGGCGCAGGCCGCCGGTGCCGAGTCGCCCAAGCTGGTGCGCTCGTGCATCGAGGAGGAGTCCTTCCTCTCGTGGGCGCGGGATGCGACCGAGCGCGCCCTCAACGGCATTCCCGAGACCGACGGCGTGACCCTGACCGGCACCCCGATGGTGCTCGTGAACGGTGTGCCGTACGTCGGTGCGCTCGACGACCCGCAGGAGTTCTCGCAGTTCGTGCTGACGATCGGCAGCGACGCGTACTACCAGGAAGCGTCGCCGAGTCCGACCGAGACGCCCGCGTCGACCGAGACGCCGTCGCCCGCCGCGACTCCGTGACCCGTGCGCCGGTCGGTAGGATGGGATCCCTGCCGGCTTGGCGCAATTGGTAGCGCACCTAACTTGTAATTAGGGGGTTGCAGGTTCAAGTCCTGTAGCCGGCACCACCCGCTCCGCGCCGCGATCCGTCAATCGATGCGGCCTCGAGCTGATCCGGACAGCGTTTTGTGACGGGTCGCGCCCCCGCCGCGGGCGCTCCCTCCGCGGCGCCCCCGCCGCGCGCGCTCCCTTCGCGGCGCCCGCGCCGCGCTCCTCCGGCGGCCCGCGTCCGACCATGCGCGATCCGTCGATGGACGCGGCCTCGAGCCCTTCCGGGCCGCAATTTGTGACGGGTCGCGGCCGAGAGGACGGGCGGATGCTACGCCGGCGGCGCGAAACTCAGCGCCACCGTGGTGGCGCCGCCCTCGCGCGAGAAGGTCACGGTCGCTGTGACCGTGGTGTCCGCATCCTGCCCCGGACCGATCTGCACCTCGAAGACCTCGCCCGACCCGGTCGAGTTGAACTCCAGCAGGCGCTCGTCCAGCCCCTCGAACTGCGCGGCGTCCCAGCCGAACTCCGCCGCCCGCGCGCGCAGTCCCTCGATCGCGCCACGCCACGACCCCGCGCCGTCGATCCCGACCGTCACCTCCGCGAGGCGGTCTGACGAGGCCACAGCGGTGGCGGTGATGACGTTGTCGATGACGTGCACGTCGTCGCCGGCGGCGATGAGCGCCTGCACCGGCCGGCGGAACTCCGCGTCCTTCGTCTCGTTCGCCCGCAGCCCGAGATCGGACGCCGGAAGAGCGCCCTCGCCCACCCGCACCCGCAGGACGCCCTCGACGTTGACGTAGTCGAACCCTGCGTCGGTCAGCATGCTGCCGCCGTCGGAGGCCTTCTGATCCGCCGAGGCCTCGGGGTCGTCCTCCGCCCACCACGACGCCTGCAACGTGAAGGTCCCGACGACGATCGCTCCGATGATGACGACCAGCAGCGCCGCGGGCAGCCAGCTGAGGAGCGTCCGGGTTCGACGGGTGAGGGGCACACTCCAGCGTACGTCGGCGCATCCCTCCTGTCCTGCGCCCGAGCGGCCATGCCGGTGACTGCATGATGGAGGGATGCCGCCGCCGCGCCTTCCGCTGGTCCTCGCCGTGGGCGGCGCCGTCCTCGTGGGAGTGCTGACGGCGCTCCAGGCGCGGGCCAACGGTCAGCTCGGCGCGAGCATCGGCGACGGGATGGTCGCCGCCTTCATCTCCTTCGCGTCGGGGCTCGTCCTCCTCATCGTCCTCAGTCTTCTCCTCCCCGAGGGTCGCCGCGGGTACCGGCGCCTCGTCGAGGGCCTGCGTGAGCGCGCCATCCCGGGATGGATGCTCCTCGGCGGCGCCGCCGGCGCCCTCACCACCGCGACCCAGGGGCTCGCCGTCGGCATCATCGGCGTCTCGCTCTTCACGGTGGGTGTGGTGGCGGGACAGACCGTGTCGGGGCTCGTCCTCGACCGTGCCGGGTACGGCCCGGCCGGGGTGGTCGCCGTCACCGTGCCGCGGCTGGTCGGGGCGCTGCTGGCGATCTGCGCCGTCGCGTTCGCGCTCGGCGGTGACACGCTCGCCACGGTCCCGCTGTGGATGCTCGTCCTCCCGCTCCTCGCGGGGGCCGGCATCGCCTGGCAGCAGGCGACCAACGGCCGGCTGCGGGTACGGGTCGGTTCGCCCCTGACGGCGACGCTGGTCAACTTCATCGGCGGAACGGCGATCCTGGCCGTGGCGTCCGGGGTCAGTGTCGCGATCTCCGGACTCCCGACGCGCCTGCCGTCTGACCCGCTGCTCTATCTGGGAGGTGCGGCCGGAGTCGTCTACATCGTTTTGTCCGCGGCGATCGTCGGATACACCGGCGTGCTGCTGCTCGGCCTGGGCGCCGTGGTCGGTCAGCTCGCGACATCCGTCCTCGTCGACGCCCTCTGGCCGGCCGTCGGCACTCCCGACACCCTCCAAGCCATCGCGATGGTGACGCTGGCGCTGTCGTCGGTGATCGTCGCGAGCCTGCCGTGGCGCCGGATGCTCCGCGGGTGAACGTTCCACCCCGGCGCGGACGCCACCGCCTCAGCCTCGGTCGGCCTTCCCCACCGGCATCCGCGAGAGGAAGCGATCGGGCTCGATCGGAGTGCGTCGACCCGGGCGCGCGTCGGCCGGCTTGCCGCCGACGTAGAGCCAGCCGAGGAGCTCTTCGTTCTTCTTCAGGCCGTGGGCCCTCGCGACGGCCTTGCTGCGGGTGTAGTGCCCGGTGCGCCAGATGACGCCGTAGCCCGCGTCGTCGAGCAGCAGGCTCAGCATGTGCGCGACGCCCGAGGCGACGGCCTCCTGCTCCCATCGCGGCACCTTGCCGCTCTTGCGGTAGCTGGCGACGACGGCGACGAGGAGCGGGGCTCGCTGGGGCTTCGTCGAGGCGCCCTTGTGGCCCTCGGCCTTGTTGATCGCCCGGCCCAGTCGCTCGCGATCGTCGCCGCGGAGCTCGATGAGGCGCCAGGGCCGCAGCGACGAATGGTCGGCGACGCGGCCGGCGGCGGCCACGAGCCGCGCCAACTCGTCGTGGGTCGGCGCGTCGGTCGTCACCCGCGACCACGATCGCCGACCGGCGACGGCGTCGTACACAGCCGTATTCGTGACGGTGATGCTCACGATTCGGGTGTGAAATCCAGGGCGAGCGAGTTCATGCAGTAGCGGTCGCCCGTCGGGGTGCCGAAGCCGTCGGGGAAGACGTGCCCGAGGTGCGAGCCGCACGCCGCGCAGCGCACCTCGGTACGCACCATCCCGTGGCTGTTGTCCTCGATGAGCTCGACCGCCTCGGGCCGGATCGACTCGTAGAAGCTCGGCCACCCGCAGTGCGAGTCGAACTTCGTGCCGCTCTTGAACAGCTCCGCGCCGCAGGCGGCGCAGGTGTAGAGACCCGCGCGTTCCTCGTCGAGCAGCTCTCCGGTCCAGGGGCGCTCGGTCGCCGCCTCGCGCAGCACCGCGTACTGCTCGGGGCTGAGCTCGGCCCGCCACTGCTCGTCGGACTTGTCCACCGTGTAAGACATGGAACCTCCTTCGTCCATTCAACCGCAGACCCGCGACCCCGGGACGCGCGAGGGGTGTCGCCGGGTACGCGCGGCGACACATTCGGGATGCCGGGGAGGCTCGATCGCGGCACGATGGGGGAGTGCCCGACTCCGCCGCTGACGCCGACGCCGCCGTAGTCGACGCCGCCGCCGACGTCGCCGCGCGGTACCGCAGGTTCGCGGACAGCGAGGCGCCCGGGCGCTCGGCGCTTTACGAGGAGTGGTCGGCGGGCGTCGCCGGCGACCCCGCCATGCAGCGGGTGCTGGCACGGATCCCCGCCGCGCACCGGCAGCCGCCGCTGGTGTTCGCCGTCACCCGCCTCCTCGGCGCTCCTGAGGAGGGCTACCCGGCGTGGGCCGCGTGGACGCACGCGCACGCCGACGCCGTGGTCGACCTGTGCGAGGCCCGGTCGCTGCAGACGAACGAGCCTCTCCGCTGCGCGGCCCTCCTCCCCGCGCTCGCCATGATCACGGGACCCCTGGCGCTGCTCGAGGTCGGCGCGAGCGCGGGCCTGTGCCTCTACCCCGATCGGTACTCCTACCGCTATGCGGCCGGACCGGCGCTCGACCCCGTCGACGGCCCGTCGACGGTCGTCCTGGGCAGCGCGCTACGCGGCCCGGCCGCAGCCCAGGTCGCCGAGACCCTGACAATGCCCCGGGTCGTCTGGCGGGCGGGTCTTGACCTCGCCCCCCTGGATGCCGCCGACGCGGCCGATCGCGACTTCTTGACCGCTCTCGTGTGGCCGGGCGAGACGGGGCGCCGCGAACGGATCGCGGCGGCCCTCGACATCGCGGCGGCGGATCCGCCGCGGTCGTGGCGGGGCGACGCCGCCCAACCGGGTGTCGTGGCGGCCGTCGCCGCCGAGGCTCCGGCGGGGGCGACCCTCGTGATCACGACCCCCGGGGTCCTCCCGCACATCCCGCGCGACGGGCGGCGGCGCCTCCGGGCCGAGATCGATGCCCTCCGCGCCAGGGTCGGGGCGCGGTGGGTCACCCTCACCCCCGCGGGATTGGCCGATCAGTGGCATCCGCCCCTGGATCCGCGGCGATGGACGGGGTTCGTGCTCGCGGTCGACGGAGTCGCGTGCGCCGAGGTCGACCCGCTGGGCGGTTTCGTGGAGTGGCGCGCCGGCAGGGCCGACGTGCGGGGTTAGCGTGAGCGGGTGCCCCTGAACGACAGACCCCTGAGCGAGAGAGATCGGCTGATCCTCGACTTCGAGGCGCTGTGGACCCGGCACGGCAGCGCGAAGGAAGAGGCCATCCGCCTTCGTCTCGGCATGTCGCCGGGGCGCTACTACCAGCTGCTCACACGGCTCATCGACACTACCGAGGCGCAGGAGTACGACCCCATGCTCGTCAAGCGTCTGCGGCGCATTCGCGACGCGCGCGTGCGCGCGCGGGTCATCCGCACGGCGGCGACCGGGCGCTGAGGACCGCTCTGCGCCATCCGGGCATGCGTCCAGCTGTCGCTTAGGTTGCCCCAGCCCGCTTCGGTAGCATCTTGTGGTGCCGAAAACGACCTTTCCGCGGGATCGCTTCGATGACCTCACCGCGGACGAGGGCCGGGTCGGAGCACACCGTGCCGAGAATCCCCGGATGCGCCCCTGGGTGGTTCTGCTGTGGGCGAGCCTCGCCACCATCGTCCTCATCGTCGTGGGCATCTTCGGCACGCTGCTGACCTCGGGTCGCATCCAGCTCGCGCCGGACGCCGAGCCGAGCGCCACGCCCGAGGCCACTGTGGAGCCCGTCATCGACACGGCCTACACGGTGCAGGTGCTCAACGCCACTCCCGAGCAGGGTCTCGCGACTCAGGTGAAGGACGAGATCGTCGCGGCCGGTTGGTCGGCCGATGCGGTCTCGGCCAGCGGTGCCGGGACGACGGACTTCGCCGAGACCACCGTCTACTACGCCTTCCCCGGCGACCAGGCGGCCGCTGCGGGCCTCGCCGAGCTCGTGCTCGGCGGCGCGCGCATCGAGCAGACCGACGTCTACCAGCTCGCCGACGACCCCAACACCCCCGAGGACGAGAGTCAGGCGCTGCAGCTCACGGTCGTCATCGGCCTCGACCGCACCGCCGATGCGCCCGCCGAGGAGTCGCCCGCGCCCTGACGGGCGACGGTGTGTTTCGCCCGCGTAAATGTTTGACAGCGAGCATGTCAACAGTTGCGTGAGAGCACTTTCCGAGCCTGCTGCGATCCCTAGCATGGGCCCTGTCCCGCCGCAGTACAGGAGAGTTCGCAATGACACAGGGCACCGTCAAATGGTTCAACGCCGAGAAGGGTTACGGTTTCATCACCGCCGGTGACGGTCAGGATGTCTTCGTCCACTACTCGAACATCGACATGAGCGGCTTCCGCGTGCTCGAGGAGGGTCAGACTGTCGAGTTCACCGTCGGCTCGGGCCAGAAGGGGCCGCAGGCCGAATCGGTCCGCGTCGTCTGAGAGGCGGATGCCGCAGGGCGGCGTCCCACTCGGACCCCGCCACACGCCGTGTGTCGCGTGGCTTGCACTCACCCATGGCGAGTGCCAGAATGGATTAGCACTCGTGATTGTTGAGTGCTAAGTCCGAAAGCCAACGTCCGGGAGGGACGACACACACATGGCAAAGATCATCGCTTTCGATGAGGAGGCCCGTCGCGGCCTCGAGCGCGGCCTGAACATTCTGGCCGACGCCGTCAAGGTGACCCTGGGTCCCCGCGGTCGCAACGTCGTGCTGGAGAAGAAGTGGGGCGCCCCCACGATCACCAACGACGGTGTCTCGATCGCCAAGGAGATCGAGCTGGACGACCCCTACGAGAAGATCGGCGCCGAGCTGGTCAAGGAGGTCGCCAAGAAGACCGACGACGTCGCCGGTGACGGCACGACCACGGCGACCGTCCTCGCCCAGGCTCTCGTTCGCGAGGGTCTGCGCAACGTCGCCGCCGGTGCCGACCCCATCTCGCTCAAGAAGGGCATCGAGAAGGCCGTCAAGGCTGTGACCGACCAGCTGCTGGCTGACGCCAAGGAGGTCGAGTCGAAGGAGCAGATCGCCGCCACCGCGTCGATCTCGGCCGCAGACTCCACCATCGGCGACCTGATCGCCGAGGCGATCGACAAGGTCGGCAAGGAGGGCGTGGTCACCGTCGAGGAGTCGCAGACGTTCGGCACCGAGCTCGAGCTCACCGAGGGTATGCGCTTCGACAAGGGCTTCATCAACCCCTACTTCGTCACCGACCCCGAGCGCCAGGAAGCGGTCTTCGAAGACCCCTACATCCTGATCGCCAACCAGAAGATCTCCAACATCAAGGACCTTCTGCCCGTCGTCGACAAGGTGATCCAGGACGGCAAGGAGCTCGTCATCATCGCCGAGGACGTCGAGGGCGAAGCCCTGGCGACCCTGGTGCTGAACAAGATCCGCGGCATCTTCAAGTCGGCTGCCGTCAAGGCTCCCGGCTTCGGCGACCGTCGCAAGGCCCAGCTGCAGGACATCGCGATCCTCACCGGCGGCCAGGTCATCACCGAGGAGGTCGGTCTCAAGCTCGAGAACGCCACCCTCGACCTGCTCGGCCGTGCGCGCAAGGTCATCATCACCAAGGACGAGACGACCATCGTCGAGGGTGCCGGTGACGCTGCGCAGATCGAGGGTCGCGTGACCCAGATCCGCCGCGAGATCGACAACACCGACAGCGACTACGACCGCGAGAAGCTCCAGGAGCGTCTCGCCAAGCTCGCCGGCGGCGTCGCCGTCATCAAGGCGGGTGCGGCCACGGAGGTCGAGCTGAAGGAGCGCAAGCACCGCATCGAGGACGCCGTCCGCAACGCGAAGGCTGCCGTCGAAGAGGGCATCGTCCCCGGTGGTGGCGTCGCGCTGATCCAGGCCGGCAAGATCGCCTTCGAGACCCTCGACCTCGTCGGTGACGAGGCTACCGGCGCGAACATCGTCAAGGTCGCCATCGAGGCTCCGCTGAAGCAGATCGCCCTCAACGCCGGCCTCGAGCCCGGCGTCGTCGCCAACAAGGTGGCGGAGCTGCCCGTCGGTCACGGTCTGAACGCCGCGACCGGTGAGTACGGCGACCTCTTCGCTCAGGGCATCATCGACCCCGCGAAGGTCACCCGCTCGGCGCTGCAGAACGCCGCGTCGATCGCCGGCCTGTTCCTCACCACCGAGGCCGTGGTCGCCGACAAGCCCGAGAAGGCTGCCGCGGCGCCCGCCGACCCGACGGGTGGCATGGACTTTTGATACGACGGGACTCAATGTCGCGCAGCGGCGTTGAGTCCCGGGCGTATCAAGGTCGAGTAGCCGCCACCGGCGGCGTATCGAGACCCTAGCCCGCCCGCACACACAGAAGCGCCTCTCCTCCGGGAGGGGCGCTTCTGGTATCACGGCGCATCCCGCAGCATCCCACCCTCGCCTCCCACCCGCCAACTACCATCTCCCGCATGGCCTTCGACGGACTCGACCCCGCCGCCTCGCGCTTCTACGACGACCTCGCCGCCGACAACACCCGCGAATGGTGGCTCGCGAACAAGGCGCGCTACGACGCCGTCGTGCGTGGTCCGTTCGAGGCGCTCGCCGCCGAGCTCGAGCCGGAGTTCGGTCAGCTGAAGATCTTCCGACCGAACCGCGATGTGCGCTTCAGCGCCGACAAGTCCCCCTACAAGCTGCACATCGGAATGGTCTCGCTCACGCCGGTCGCGTACTACCTGCAGCTTTCGGCCACCGGACTTCTCATCGGTGGGGGCTCCTATGACGTTCCGCCGGCCGCGCTCGCGCGCTTCCGTGAGCTCGTCGACGACGACCGCCGCGGCCCCGAGGTGGAGGGCCTTTTCTCGGCGCTCGCCGAGGACGACCTCGTGCCGATGAGCGACGACGCGGTGCTCACCGCACCGAGGGGGTACTCCATCGATCACCCCCGGATCGAGCTGCTGCGGCTCAAGCACCTGGCGGTCGGGCGCACCGAGCCGCTCGCGGACTGGATGTGGGGCCCTGAGGTGTTCGACATCGTCAGCGACGCCTGGCGCAATGTGGGGATGTGGAACGGCTGGATCGCGCAGAATCTGGGGGATCTGCTGATGCGTCCGGATCGCGAGCGGCCCGGTCGGCGCTAGCCGACGCTCGCACGGGTGGACGGTCCCTCCGGGGGAGGGACCGTCCGGTCTTCCGCTGCAGCTTCGTGTGGGGGTCAGCGGAAGAGGCTCGCGGTGGCCAGTTCGGCGTCGGCGTACTGCCGTCCGGCGGAGGCCAGGGCGGTGTTGATGCCGTTCAGGCTGTCTTCGACCTGACGCTGGGTGGCGCGCCACTGGTCGACGACGGAGTGGAAGGCGACGGCGGCGCTGCCGGTCCACGAGCCCTGCAGGTGCGTCAGCTGGGCCAGCATCGACTGCGTGTCGGCCTGGATCCGGTCGATGGTGCCGCGGATGGTGGATGTCGCGGCGAGGAGGGAATCGCTGTCGACGGAATAGGTGGCCATGGGGTACTCCTTTTCGAGGTGGACACCCGCCACGTTAGGGAGGCGACCGGGTCGCCGAACCGGCGACCGGGGGATCGGTGGAGAACCGCGAGCTCGTGCCGCCTGTGCAGGAGAGGACGACCCCGCGTCAGTCCCGAGGCGGCCGCGGGAGCGGCTGCGTCTCGAGCAGCAGGTGGTCCGTGGCATCCCGTGATTCGGCCAGGGGGAAGCCGACCCGGAATGTCGCCCCGCCGCCGGGGGTGTCGAAGACTTCGACCGATCCGTGCAGAGCGTCGACGATCGACGCGACGATCGACAGTCCGAGCCCGGTGCCCCCGGTCTCGCGGGTGCGGGAGGTGTCTGCCCGCCAGAATCGCTGGAAGATCTTGTCCTTGATCTGGTCGGGCACACCCTCGCCGTGGTCGATGACCTCGATCCACCCCAGGTTCGCGTCTCGGTCCAGACCCACCCGGAGTTCGATCGGCGAGTCGTCCGGGGTGAAGCGGCGGGCGTTCCCGAGCAGGTTCGCCACGACCTGGCGGATGCGGTTCTCATCTCCCCAGACGACGACCGCGGAGGCCGCCGCGGCGGTGACGGCGGGCGGCTGAGGGGCGGGCGCGGGCGTGAGCTCCCCGGTCGTCTCGGGGGCCTCAGCCGCCGTGCGGGGGCGGCGGCGCAGGCGCGACAGCGACGCGCTGCGCCGCGGGACGGCCCCGGTGCGGGGTGCGCCGCCGCGTCGCCCGGTGTCGGTCACGGCGGCATCGGCCTCGGGCGCCGGAGCTGTGTGCAGCTGATGGACGGTGGCGTCGAGCACCGTCACGGTGCGCTGCGGAGAGGCGGCGCGGGCATCCAGGCCGGCGTCTCGCGCGATCGGCACCAGATCGACGGGGGTGATCGCGACGTCCCGGCGTTCGTCGAGGCGGGCCAGCGCGAGGAGGTCTTCGACGAGGAGGCCCATGCGGACGGCCTCCTTCTCGATCCGCTCCATCGCCTGGCCGGTGGCCTCGTCGCCGGAGATCCCTCCCATGCGGTACAGCTCGGCGTAGCCCCGGACCGTCACGAGGGGCGTCCGCAGTTCGTGGCTCGCATCCCCGATGAAGCGGCGCATCTGGCGCACGGTCGAATCGCGCTGGGTGATCGCGGCGTCGACGCGCGAGAGCATCGCGTTGATCGCTGTCTTCAGTCGCCCCACCTCGGTCGTCTTCGGTTCGATGTCGGTCATCCGCTGGCTGAAATCGCCCGCGGCGATCGCGTCGGCGGTCGTCTCGACCTGTCCGAGGCTGCGGAAGGTCAGCGTCACGAGGAACCGGGTGAGGGCCGCGGCGGCGGCGATGATGATGACGGCGAGGATGCCGTAGATCGCGATGTAGTTGGCGATCGTGCGGTTCACGGGAGACACGGGAAGCGCGACCATCTCCGAGTAGAAGCCGGCGGCGCCGGGATACTCGTTGAGAATCGTGGTGGCCTGGAATTCGACCGCGCCGTCACGGGACAGGAGCGTCTCGATCGACAGCTCGCTGATCGTCGCGTCGGCGAGCGGATAGGTCTCGGGGAACTCGGGCTGCGGGCCGCCGCGCCCGCCGGCAACGGCGAGAAGCTGACCGTCCTTATCCCAGACGGCGACGTAGTAGTCGGTCGGTGGGGCGCCGGGCACCGCCCGCGCGACGAGGACCCCGTCCTCGATTCCGATGTCGATGAGCGGTGCGGACGAGTTCGCGCTGGCGAGCGCTTCGACCTGGGTGTTCAGGCTCCCGATCAGGCTGTTGCGCAGAAAGATCGCCGTGCCGACCCCGGCCGCGAAGAGACCCACGATGAGCAGGGCGACCGTGACGCCGGTCACCTTCGTCCGTAGACTCGTGCCCCGCCACCATCGCGTGATCGCGTCCGGCTGTTGCCCCAGGGTCTGCTCCTCGTCGTATCCGGCGCAGTCTCGCGCCGTGGTGCCCGGCGTCAGACGGTCTTGCCGGCCTTGAGCATGTAGCCGAACCCGCGCTTGGTCTGGATGAGCGCCTCGGAGGAGTGCGGATCGATCTTCCGGCGGAGGTAGGAGATGTAGCTCTCGACGATCCCGGCGTCGCCGTTGAAGTCGTACTCCCAGACGTGGTCGAGGATCTGGGCCTTCGACAGCACCCGGTTGGGGTTCAGCATCAGGTAGCGCAGCAGCTTGAACTCGGTGGGGGAGAGGTCGATAGAGACGTCGCCGACCCGGACGTCGTGGGTGTCCTGATCCATCGTCAGCTCGCCGGCGCGGATGACCGACTCCTCGTCGGCCTGCATCGTTCGGCGGAGGATCGCCTGGATGCGGGCGACGATCTCGTCGAGGCTGAAGGGCTTGGTGACGTAGTCGTCGCCCCCGACATTCAGGCCGGTGATCTTGTCTTCGGTCTCGTCCTTCGCGGTGAGGAAGAGGATAGGCGCGGTGTACCCGGCGCCGCGGAGGCGCTTGGTGACGCTGAACCCGTTCATGTCGGGGAGCATGACGTCCAGCACGATGAGGTCGGGTTCCTCCTCGAGCACGGCCGAGATCGTCTGCGCACCGTTGGAGACGGCCCGGACCTGGAAGCCGGCGAAACGGAGGCTCGTGATGAGCAGATCACGGATGTTCGGCTCATCGTCCACAACGAGGATGCGGGGTGCAGTCATCCCCTCATTATGGCCATCGATCTCATACGCCGCCTGGATACCGCGCGGAGGGGCGGGATCTCACCCGGCGGGGAGCGGCGTCGTCTCCACGGTGAAGCGGTGGTGACGGAGGCGCTCGGCGAGCGCCTCGCCCATTGCGCTCATCGGGGTGAGCACCCCGCCGACGTCCGGCAGGTCGTCGAAGGCGAGACAGAGCGCCGACTCGCCGAGCATCACGGCGGTGCCGTCGTAGCCCGGGTCGTAGGGGGCCGAGATCCGCGTGCGCATCGGCGCGCCGTCGACGGGATAGACATCCGACTCGACCGTGAATCGGCCCGCCTGCCTCGCCTGCTCGCTCGGTCCCTCGCCGGGGGCGGGGAGCACGCGGTCGAGGAGCGCTCGGGTGGGCGGGAAGAGCAGCCCTCCGACGAGGGCGGCGGTCCCCGCCGACACCCCGGCGGCGATGATGCGGCCCGTCGTGCCGGTGGTGGTGTCGACGACCTCGCGGTAGCGCATCAGCTCGCCGTACGACCAGCCGCCGAGATAGCTCGTCCGCTGCACGATCTGCTGGTTGAAGGCTCCCATCACGAACGGGGCCTGCCAGACCCCGGATGTCTCGTCGAGACGTAGGCCGCGCGGGCGGCTGCTCGCGGGGAGCCGGCGGGATGGCCCCGGGGTGAGGGCGTAGGGGTTCGCCACCGTGCGGCGAAGCGATGAGTCGTTCCGAGCGTCGAGGAGCTGCTGGCGGAGGGAGTCGATCGTCCCCCCGCTCACGCCCCCCTTGATCGCGCGCACCTGCACGACGGCCTCGGCGAGCGGGCCGCCGCCGGAGGCGGCGTGAGCGAGACCGACGCCGATGTCGGACGGGATCGAGTCGAACCCGCACGCGTGGACGATCCGGGCGCCGCTGTCGCGGGCGGCGTCATGCACCTCTCTCACGCTGCGCGCGGCGAAGGTGCTCTCACCGGTGAGGTCGGCGTAGGCCGTGCCCGCGCGGGCGCAGGCCCGCACCAGGGGAAGTCCGTGACGCGCGTAGGGCCCGACGGTCGAGGCGATCACGCGCGTCGACGCCGCCAGCCGGTCCAGAGCCGTCGCGTCGGCGACGTCGACGACGAGCGTGTCCCACGCGACATCCAGATCCCGGCGGAGCGCCGCCAGTCGCTCGGCCGAGCGGCCCGCCAGCGCGATCCGCGCGCCCTCACCGGCGCTCCGGGCGAGGTGCGCGGCGGTGAGCCGGCCGACGAAGCCGGTGGCGCCCAGCAGGACGACGTCGTAGTCCCGCTCCCCGTCGCCCATGCCTCGACACTACGTGCGTATGAGGGCACCGGGCCCCGCCGGGGCGCCTCGATCAGGCCGCAGCGACCTCTTCGGCGTCGAGGATCGTGTAGCTGTAGCCCTGCTCGGCGAGGAAGCGCTGACGGTTCTGCGCGAAGTCCTGGTCGACGGTGTCGCGGGCGATGAGGGTGTAGAAGCTCGCGGTGCGGCCGGACTCCTTCGGGCGCAGCAGGCGCCCGAGGCGCTGGGCCTCCTCCTGACGCGAGCCGAACGACCCCGAGACCTGGATGGCGACGGATGCCTCGGGCAGGTCGACGGAGAAGTTCGCCACCTTCGACACCACGAGCAGCGAGATCTCGCCCTCACGGAAGGCGCCGTAGAGCTCCTCGCGCTCATCGACGGGCGTGGCACCGGTGATCTTGGGCGCCCCCAGGGCGTCGGCCAGCTCGTCGATCTGGTCGAGGTACTGCCCGATCACGAGGATGCGCTCGCCGGGATGGCGGGACACGAGCTGTCGCACGACGTCGATTTTCGCCGGAGCCGTCGCGGCCAGCCGGTAGCGCTCCTCGTCGGCGGCGGCAGCGTACTCGAGGCGCTCGTCGGCGGGGAGGTCGACGCGCACCTCGTAGCAGGCGGCCGGGGAGATGAAGCCCTGCGCCTCGATCTCCTTCCACGGGGCGTCGAACCGCTTGGGGCCGATGAGGCTGAACACGTCGCCCTCGCGGCCGTCCTCGCGCACGAGCGTGGCGGTGAGCCCGAGCCGCCGGCGGGCCTGCAGGTCGGCGGTGAGCTTGAAGACGGGCGCCGGGAGCAGGTGCACCTCGTCGTAGACGATGAGGCCCCAGTCGAGGGCGTCCAGCAGTGCGAGATGGGCGTACTGGCCCTTCCGCTTCGCGGTGAGGATCTGGTACGTCGCGATCGTGACGGGCTTGACCTCTTTCGCCTGGCCCGAGTACTCGCCGATCTCCTCGGGGGTGAGGCTCGTGCGCCGCAGCAGCTCGTCGCGCCACTGCCGAGCGCTGACGGTGTTCGTGACGAGGATGAGGGTGGTCGTCTTGGTCTCGGCCATCGCCCCGGCCCCGACGAGCGTCTTCCCGGCCCCGCAGGGGAGCACGACGACCCCCGAGCCGCCGTCGGCGAAGGTCTCGACGGCCTGCTGTTGGTACGGCCGCAGGTGCCAGCCGTTCTCGGCCAGATCGATCGGATGGGGCGTCCCCGGCGTGTAGCCGGCGTGGTCTTCGGCGGGCCACCCGATCTTCAGCAGCTCCTGCTTGATCTGACCGCGCGCCCAGGCGTCGACTACATACGTGTCGGGGGCGGGGTGGCCGATGAGGAGCGGCTGGATGCGCTTGTTCCGCGACACCTCGGTGAGCACGGCGGAGTCGCTCGAGCGCAGCACGAGGGTGCCCTCGTCGTCGCGCTCGATGACCAGTCGCCCGTACCGCCCCACGGTCTCGCGGATGTCGAGCGACACCGACGGCGGCACCGGGAATCGCGACCAGCGGTCGAGGGTGCCGAGCATGTCGTCGGCCCCGTGCCCGGCGGCCCGGGCGTTCCACAGCCCCAGGCGTGTGATCCGGTAGGTGTGGATGTGCTCGGGCGCACGCTCGAGCTCGGCGAAGATCGCCAGCTCGTGCCGCGCGGATTCCGCCTCGGGATGGGCGACTTCCAGCAGCACCGTCCGATCGCTCTGCACGATGAGGGGTCCGTCAGCCATAGCGTTCCAGTCTACCGGTGCCTCCGGGGGAGGGCGGCCCGAGGGCGGGATGCGGGCGGGATGCCGGAACTCAGGCGACGCTTCGGACGGTGACCACGTGCGAGAGCGGCAGGGTGCGTTCGACATCGCTCGACTGATCCCGGCCGCGCAGCCGGCCGCCGCCGAACCCGGTCGCCTCGAGCGTGAAGGTGCGCTCCGCGCCGTCGGGCATGCGCACCACGACGTCGATCACCGATCGGTTCCGCACCGCCTGGACGATCTCGCGTTCGAGCCAGGCACCCTCGGCGTTGTCGTCGTGCGACCCGCGCAGCACCCGGATGAGTGACGCGTGCGGCTCGGGCGCCGGCTCGGCGCGATCGGTGCGGGGGCGCGCCCGATTGCGAAGGGCCGCCGGGCGGCCGTCGTCGCCGACCGAGACGACCGGGTAGCGGGCGTCGCTGAGGGCCCAGGCCACGGTCTCCTGCGACACCCCCGTGGTGAGCGCGTCGCCGTCGGCGACGAGCCCGAGCGCGCGCAGCCCCTGATCGACCGAGACGGCGTCCAGCAGGGCGGGATCGCCGCTCTCGACCATGGTGCGCCGCGTCGCGGCATCCGTTCGGACCCGGATCAGCCCGTGGCGGGCCGCGGTGCTGTCGATCAGGTAGCCGAGCGGCTGGGGGAGTCCGGTCAGGGACAGACCGGTGAGGAACTCGCGGATCGACGCCGCGGTCTCGCCCTCGGTGAGGCCGGCGGTGAGCGATTCGGCGGTGAACCGGTAGGTCGAGGCCTGGGCACGCGATTCCCGCGCGGCGAGGCGGCGCAGGCGCAGCTCGAGGCGAGGGGCCAGGGGTCCCGGCGCGATCGCCGTGAGGTCTGCCTGCAGGTAGACGCGGTCGATCTCGGCGGGAAGGTGCCGCGTGAGCTCGTCGGTCTGCGGGTCGCCGCCGTCGCGGAGCGGTGTCGCCCAGGCGGGCTCGTGGGCCTCGGGGGTGAGGAGGCCCCACTGCCGCGCGATGCGCGCGAGGCGGTCGGATCGCGGGGCCCACTCCGGGTCGAGCGGGTAGCGCGTGGTCCATGCCGTCACCGGCACATACCCTCCGCGGGGAGTGCGGAGGCCCGAGGGGAGAGCGTCCCGGAACCCGGTCACGACGATCCGCCACCGCTCGGCGGTCGAGGCCTCCAGCCACCGGGCGCCCGCGTCGGAGACGTCCCAGTCGCGTCCGCTCGTGGTCAGAAGACCCGCCGCCGCGGCCGCCCCGACGATGTCGTCGAGCTCGTCGCTCTCGCCCAGCGCCCCCGCATCCAGGAGCTTCCGGCGGTCGGCGGCGCTCACGCCGCCCGAGGTGATCCGGGCGAGGGGTGCGTGGGTCGCGGCGACGAGGACGTCGGCGAGCGACCCGACGGTGGCGAACGTCCGCTCGGCCGCCGCGAGGGTCTCGTCCTCGGACGCCGGCTCGGGGGCGGTCTCGTCCGTCACGGCCTCGAAGGCGTCGGGCCGCTCGTCGCGGATCCGCCGGAGGGCGGTGGCGACCGGATGCCACGGGGCGCCGTCGACGCCGGTGAGGGCGAGTCGCGCCGGCGGCCCGGCCGTCTCCGACGCCGGGAGGGGCCGCCCGTCCAGCTGCGCCGCGAGGGCGGTCAGCTCGCCCCGCGTGAGGTGGACGAGGGCGCGCTCGATCGACGTCTTCTCCAGCAGCGCGTCCGCCGCGTCGAAGAAGTCCTTCCAGGGCGCGGACGGCGAGACTCCCCGGGCGACGAGGATGTCGGCGAGCTCGCGGTCATCGCGACCGGCGAGCCATGTCGCGAGGGCGCGCTCGTCGGAAGCCATCACCCGGCCCGGTTGGCCCGCGCCCTCCGCACGAAGCTCATGATGAGGACCGTCAGCATCAGCACGAACGCCAGCGGCGGGGCGATCCAGACGATGACGCCGATCGTCGGCCAGATGCCGGCCGACATCTCCGCGCCGGCCGCCGACCCGATCATGATGCCCAGGAAGCACACGATCGACAGCAGAATCAGTCCCAGCGACATGAAGGCCAGGATGCGGTCGATCCGCCGCACCGGCAGGTCGGCGTTCGAAGTGGGCGTGCTCATCGTCCACAGCCTATCGGGTGCGCCCCCGCAGCGGTCGGGGGCGTGACCCGCGGTGACGAGCTCGCGCCTGCCCGCGTAGGCTTGGGGAGGGCGCGATCCGCCCGCCATCCATCATGCCCGCAGAGCGCGGGCACCGATTCCAGCGAGGTCTCATGCCCACCGGCAAGGTCAGGTTCTACGACGAGGAGAAGGGCTTCGGCTTCATCACCACAGATGACGGCCAGGACGTGTTCCTGCACGCCACCGCCCTTCCCGCGGGCTCGGAGGCGCCCAAGCCCGGCGCGCGCGTGGAGTTCGGCGTCGCGGACGGCCGCCGTGGTCTGCAGGCGCTGTCGGTGCGGGTTCTGGAGGCCCCGGTGAGCCTCGCCAAGAGGTCCCGCAAGCCCGCCGATGACATGGCCGTGATCGTCGAAGACCTGGTGAAGCTGCTCGACGGGATCGGTGCCGACCTCCGTCGCGGGCGCTACCCCAGCTCTTCCCATTCGAAGAAGGTCGCCGCCGTCCTCCGCAAGGTCGCCGATGACTTCGAAGCCTGAGGCCGACCCGAGGCTGCTCGAGGCGCATGACCTCGCGCTCACGGCGCTGCACGAGATCACGCCGCCCGAGACGATCGGCGAGCCCGCCGGGGTGAAGGTCGAGGATGACGGGGTCGTCTCGCTCCGGTTCGAGAACCGCCTGCACGGCTACCCGGGGTGGTTCTGGACGGTGAGCCTCGCCCGTGTCGACGACGCCGAGCCGACCGTGCTCGAGGCCGAGCTGCTGCCGGGTGATGGTGCGCTGCTCGCCCCCGACTGGGTTCCGTGGGCGGTGCGCCTGGCGGAGTATCAGGCCGCCCAGGCCGCGGCCGTCGATGACGCCGAGGAGGAGGACGAGGACGTCGACGACGACGAGGAGTTCGACGACGACGCGGACGTCGACGACCTGGATGACCTCGACGCGACCGACTTCGATGCGGACGGGTCGCCCATCCTCCACGCCGGGGATCTCGACGGTGTCGACATCGACGAGCTCGCCGACGATGACGAGGCCGACGATGAGGATGTCGACGGCGGGGATGCTGACGAAGACGAAGACGATGACTCGGACGAAGACGACGACGACGTCACCGATGACGACGACGACGAGGCATCCGACGACGAGGAGCCGGACGAGGACTGAGTCGGGGCGCCGGGCCCCGGGGTCTCACATCCGTTCGAGCGTGTAGTCGATCGCGCCGACCAGGGCGCGGACGTCGTCGGGCTCGATCGAGACGAACGTGGCCACGCGCAGCTGGTTGCGACCGAGCTTGCGATACGGCTCGGTGTCGACGATGCCGTTGGAGCGCAGGCTTGCGGCCAACGCAGCGGCATCCACCGTCTCATCGAAGTCGATGGTGACCACCACCGGCGACCGGTCCGCCGGATCGGCGACGAAGGGCGTGGCCACCGGCGAGGCCTCGGCCCAGTCGTAGAGGACCCCCGACGACTCGCGCGTGCGGGCATCGGCCCACGTCAGTCCGCCGTTGTCGAGGATCCAGCCGAGCTGCTCGTCCAGGAGCACGAGCGTCGCCACCGCCGGGGTGTTCAGCGTCTGCTGCAGCCGGGAGTTGTCCAGGGCGTTCTTCAGGCTCAGGAACTCGGGGACGTAGCGGTCGGAGGCGGCGATGCGCTCGATCCGCTCGATGGCGGCGGGAGACACCGCCGCGAACCACAGGCCGCCGTCGGAGCCGAGGTTCTTCTGCGGGGCGAAGTAGTACACGTCGGCCTGCGCCATGTCGAGGTCGATGCCGCCCGCGGCGCTGGTCGCGTCGACGACGGTCAACGCCCCCTCGTCGCCGGTGACGCGCTCGACCGGGGCGGCGACGCCGGTGGAGGTCTCGTTGTGGGGCCACGCGTAGACGTCGACGCCCTCGACGGCCTCGGGGCGGGCGCGGCCGCCCGGGTCGGCCGTGCGCATATCGGGCGCCTCGAGCCAGGGGGCGCGGGCGGCGGCGGCGAACTTGCCCCCGAACTCCCCGAAGACGAGGTTCTGGCTGCGGCGCTCGATCAGTCCGAAGGCCGCCGCGTCCCAGAACGCGGTCGAGCCGCCGTTGCCGGTGATGATCTCGTAGCCCTCGGGAAGGGTGAAGAGCATCCCGAGGCGCTCGCGCACCGACCCCACGAGGTTCTTCACCCCGGCCTGACGGTGCGAGGTGCCCAGCAGGGTCGCGCCGCGGGTCACCAGTGCCTCGAGCTGCGCACCGCGGACCTTGGACGGACCGCATCCGAAACGACCGTCGGTGGGCAGCAGGTCGTGGGGCAGTGCGACGTGGGCCATGCGAGTGATTCTAGGGATGTCGCTGGCGCGCCGTTTCTCGCAGGCTCCGCGCCCGGCAGCGGCCCGAGCTCGGTGTCGGCGGCGGCGACTAGGCTGGAACAGCCCCTGAGACCCGCGAGGACACCGCCAAATGACCGACCTCATCGACACCACCGAGATGTACCTGCGGACCATCCTCGAGCTCGAGGAGGAGCGGATCGTGCCGCTGCGGGCGCGCATCTCCGAGCGCCTCGGGCACTCGGGCCCGACGGTGTCGCAGACGGTGGGGCGGATGGAGCGCGACGGGCTCGTCGTGGTCTCCGAGGATCGCCGGCTCGAGCTGACGGATGCGGGGCGGCAGAAGGCGATCGACGTGATGCGCAAGCACCGCCTCGCCGAGCGGCTCCTCTCCGACGTCATCGGTCTGGACTGGGCATACGTCCACGAAGAGGCGTGCCGCTGGGAGCACGTGATGAGCGAGCAGGTCGAGCGGCGCCTGGTCGAACTGCTCGGCCACCCGACGGAGTCTCCGTACGGCAATCCGATCCCGGGTCTCGACCAGCTGGGCGACATCCCGGCGAACACCTTCGCGCAGGGGGTCATCGGACTCGTCACCAAGCTCAACGCCGCGGGCGGTCCGCTGCGCGGAACGGTGCGCCGACTCGCCGAGCCGGCGCAGGTCGACCCTGAGCTGCTGCAGCAGCTGAAGGCCGCCGGCGTCGTCCCGGGCGGCACCGGCACCTACCGCTACAGCGAGGGGTACGTGCTGGTCGAGATGGACGGCAACGACGAAGCGCTGGAGCTTCCCGTCGAGGTGGCGTCGCACATCTTCCTCGTCGACGCCGAGGTCGAACCGATCCCAACGTGACTTATTCGTTACCTTCGGGTAGCCTCTGAGAGTCCACAGGCGAGAAGCCCGCCGACGGACTCCGCGTGAATTGCCTCATCGGCTCGTCGTTCACGCGGCCCGCCCCGCACATCGTGCCCCCACACTGAGTGTCGACGAGCCAGCGCAGAAATGCGCAGAGGCGCCGGAGGACAATGGCCGATCATCACCACACCCCCGATTCCCCGTCGGCGACCGACGGACCGGGGCTCGAACGCCGAGACCGCACCCGACGCAAGCCCTCGGCCCGCACCACATCCCTGAAGACCGCCCGCCCGGCCGTCGTCGCCCCCGCCGCCCCGCCGAGGAGCAGGCGCCCGCGATCGGGCCGCAAACCGGCGCGGACCCTCGTCATCCTGACCATGGTCGGCGGACTCATCGCCACCGTGGCACTGCCGGCCTACGCCGCCGTCGAGAGCGCGACCGCCGATCCGATGACGCTGCAGCAGGTGGCCGTCGACGACGCCCAGTCGCTCGTCGTCGCCTCCGACGCCGGAGCGGCCGAGCTCTCGCGCAGCAGCTACTCCGCCACCACCGCGGAGGAGATCGAGAAGAAGAAGGCCGAAGAGGCCGCCGCCGAGCGTGCGCGCATCGCCGCCGAGCTCGCGGCCTCCGCCGCATCGTCGTCATCCTCGTCCTCGGGCTCGCGCGCCAACGTCGACCTCTCGATGGTCGCCCCCGGCACCGGCGAGGTGCGCTGGCCGCTGACGGGCTTCACCGTCGGCGACCGCACCTTCGCACGCGGCGGCGCTCACATGGGCACCGACATGCTCGCCCCGTGCGGTGAGCCGCTGTTCGCCGCAGCTGCAGGTGTCGTCCGCGTCTCGCAGGAGAGCTACGGCGGCTACGGTGTGGCCGTCACCATCGACCACGTCATCAATGGCCAGCGCGTCTCGACGCTCTACGGTCACATGACCTACGGCAGCCGCGCCGTCCAGGCCGGGCAGACCGTCTCGGCCGGGCAGATCATCGGCCTCGTGGGCAGCACCGGTCGCTCGACCGCGTGCCACCTGCACTTCGAGACCTACATCAACGGCTCGGTCGTCGACTCCTACGAATGGCTCCTCGCCAACGCAGGCTGACGCGCAGCAAAGAATGACGAGGGCGCCGGGGCATCCCCGGCGCCCTTCGTCGTTTCTCGACACGTCATGCGATGTTCACGTCGCTGAACCCCCGGGCGTGTCGCGTGTATTAGCCTGAGGTCAGCTGACGCTCTAGAGAAGCGGAGGGAGCCGATGGACGGCGTACCACGTATCCGAACCATGGATGCGTTGGGCCTGCTCGTCCTTCGGCATCATGTCGATGGAGGCCACGGTGTGACCGTGGCGCCAAGGCGCTGTCTGTAGACAGCGCCTTTTTTCATGCCCTCAGCCCTCGAATCGTCACGAGTCGAATAACCGTGAAAGCCGTCCCGGCCATTCGAGGGGAACAGGAATGCGCACACTGGTGCTGAATGCGGGCTACGAGCCCTTGGCCGTCGTGTCGTTCAAGCGAGCGCTCGTGCTCGTGATGAACGACAAGGCCACAGTCGTGGAGCACATCCACGGCGAGCCGGTCTGGGGAGCCGCCGGGTCGTACGACCGCCCCGCGGTCATCCTGCTGACCAGATACGTCCGCGTCCCGGGCAGCCGGCGCGTCCCGGTCACCCGGCGGGGCGTGCTCCGCCGCGACGGGCACCGCTGCGGATACTGCGGCAAGTCCGCCTCGACGATCGATCACATCCTGCCGCGTTCGCGCGGCGGGGCGGATTCGTGGGAGAACCTCGTGGCCTGCTGCCTGCGATGCAACAACGTCAAGGGCGATCGCACCCCGCAGGAGATGTCGTGGGAGCTGCGCATCACCCCGCAGCCCCCGCGCGGCGGGCAGTGGACCGTGCGCGGAACCGAGCGCTCCGACCCCCGCTGGGAGCCCTACCTGGCTCTCGCGGCCTGAGCGCCGCGGCGCAAGCGCTTTCGAAAACACGCCCGCAACGCCGTCGACGGGCCGGGCGTTCGTAGCATCGACGGATGCACACTGTTCGACGGATGCACACTGTCGCGCCACCCGCCGTCGCCCTCGGCTCCGTTCCCATGCACCGCCTCGGCGAGGCCGTCGTCACGGTCGTCGGTGCCGACGACGAGCCGATCGCGAACGCCGACGTCACGATCACCCAGATACGCCACGACTTCGCCTTCGGCAACACCGGATTCGACGTCGGCGACGGCGAAGACCTCACCGGCGAGTGGCAGCTGACCGCCGCGGAGGCCGAGCTCTGGCTTCAGATTCACAACGCCGCGACCCTGCCGTTCTACTGGGGAAGGTTCGAGCCGACCCGCGGGGCGCCGCGCACGGCCGAGATGCGCCGGACCGCGCAGTGGCTGCGACAGCGCGGCGTCGCACTGAAGGGGCATCCCCTCGTCTGGCACACCGTGACCGCGCCGTGGCTGCTCGACCTCGACCTCGATGAGATCGAGCGGGCGCAGCGGGAGCGCATCCGGCGCGACGTCGCCGACTTCGCCGGGCTCGTCGACACCTGGGACGCCATCAACGAGACCGTGATCATGCCGGTCTTCGACAACGGCGACAACGGCATCACGCGCCTGGCGAAAGACCGGGGGCGCCTGGCGATGCTGCGGCTGGCGTTCGACGAGGCGCGCGAGACCAACCCGAACGCCGTCCTCCTGGTGAACGACTTCGACCTGTCGCCCGCGTACGAGCGCGTCATCGAAGAGATGATGGATGCCGGCATCCGGCCGGATGCGATCGGACTCCAGACGCACATGCACCAGGGGTACCGCGGTGAGGACGAGATCCTCGAGGTCGCCGACCGATTCGCGCGCTTCGGGCTGCCGCTGCACTTCACCGAGACGACCCTGCTCTCGGGCGACCTGATGCCTCCCGAGATCGACGACCTCAACGACTATCAGGTCGATCACTGGCCGTCGACGCCGGAGGGCGAGGCCCGCCAGGCCGACGAGATCGAGCGGCACTACCGGTCTCTCGTGTCGCATCCGGCGGTGGAGGCCGTCACCTACTGGGGCTTCAGCGACCGGGGCATGTGGCTCGGGGCTCCCGGCGGCCTCGTCCGGGCGGATGGCACGCCGAAGCCGTCCTTCGACGCGCTCCGGCGGCTCATCGCGGACGAGTGGTGGGTGACGCCGACGACGGTGCGCACCGATTCCGTGGGGCGCGTGACGCTCTCGGGCTTCCGGGGGGAGTACGCGGTGAGCGTTGCAGGTCAGCCGGCCGTGCCGCTCCGCCTCGGCCGCGACCTGCTGGCCGAGACGATCCGCGTGTCGCCCGCCGGCCCCTGATTCGAACATCCTCCGCGTTTCCCCGCGCAGAGGATGTCGGAGGCCCCTCCTACGCTCACCACAGGCGTTGAGTTCGTAGAACACATGTTCTACCCTGTGGAGGTGAGGGTGATCGTGCAGAGCGAGGCGACCCGCGACGAGGTTCGCGGCGAAGTGCATCGCCTTCGCGCGCAGCTCGAGCGCGTGCAGGGCCGCCGGATGGATGCTCCGGTGCTGCCGGTCCTCGCCCCGCTGACCGGCATCCTGCCCGGGGGAGGGCTGCGCACCGGGTCGGCCTACTCGCTCACCCGCTCCGCCTCGCTGCTGGCGGCGCTGCTGGCCGGTCCCTCGCAGGACGGCACCTGGTGCGCCGTGGTGGGCATGCCCGACTTCGGCATCGAAGCCGCCGAGAGCGCGGGCGTGGATCTGTCCCACCTCGTCCTTGTTCCCGAGCCCGGTCCCCGCTGGCTGGCGGTCGCCGCCACCCTCGCCGAGGTCATCCCCGTGGTGGCGGTGCGCCCGGCGTCCCGCACGACGAATGCCGAGGTGTCCCGGCTGGGGGCGCGCCTGCGGGATCGCGCAGCGGTGCTGCTGGTGCAGGGGCCGTGGCCCCAGGCCGAGGCCTCGCTCGACCTCGCCGAGCCGGAGTGGTCGGGGGTGGGGCGCGGCCATGGATACCTGGCGGCGCGCGAGGTCACGATCGATGCGCGCAGCCGGCGGTGGCCGATGCCCCGGCGGGCGCGGATGCTGCTGCCCGCGGCCGACGGCGTCGTCGGTGCCGCCGGGTCGGAGGCGGCGTCGGTTCCGGCTCTTCCCCGTCTCGAGGCGGTCGGCTGATGCGCCCCGACGCCCCGGTGCGCAGTCTCGTGCTGTGGTTCCCGGATTGGCCCGTGGCGGCGCTGGCGCGGGATGCCGCCGGCTCGGCGCCTGAGGGCGACGACACCCCGGTGGCCGTCATCGCCGGGGGGATGGTCACCTCCTGCTCGGCGACGGCCCGTGCGGAGGGCGTCCGCCGTGGGCAGCGTCGCCGCGACGCGCAGTCCCGATGCCCGGGACTGCGCGTGGTCGACGCCGACGAGGCCCGCGATCACCGGGCGTTCGCGCCGCTCGTCGCGGCGCTGGAAGAGCGGGCGCCGGGGGTGCAGATCATCCGCCCGGGACTGTGCGCGCTGCGCGCGCGGGGGCCGGCCCGGTACTACGGGGGCGAGACCGAGGCCGCCCGCGTGCTCCTGGGCACGGTCCGCGCCCACGGTGTCGTCGACGCGCGCGCCGGCATCGCCGACGGCCCTTTCACCGCCGAGCAGGCCGCCCGCATCACCCGCGCCTCCGATCCGGTGTCGATCGTTCCCACCGGGGGAGCGGCGGGGTTCCTCGCCCCGCTCCCGATCACCGCGCTCGCCGATGCCGATGTCGTGGCGCTGCTGGCGCGGCTGGGGGTGCAGACCCTCGGCGACTTCAGCCGTCTGGACGCCGAGCGGGTGCGAGAACGCCTCGGAGAGCCGGGGATGCGGCTGCACCGGTTGGCGTCGGGGCTGGATTCGCGTCCCGTCGAACCGCGCGTGCCCCCGCCCGAGCTGCACCGCGAGGTCGCCTTCGAGCCGCCCCTCGAGATCGCCGAGCAGGTGGCGTTCGCCCTGCGCATCGCGGCCGACGAGTTCATCGCGCGCCTCGGCGCGATCGACCTCGTCTGCACCGAGCTGAGGGTCGAGCTCACCGGCGACCGTGGAGAGCGCAGCGAACGGGTGTGGCTGCACCCGCACTCCTTCGACGCGGCGGCGGTCGTCGACCGGGTGAGATGGCAGCTGGCCGAAGAGGCGACGGGTGACGACGGGGGAGTGCTGGCCAGCGGCGTGGCGCTCGTGCGCATCTCTCCCGAGGCGGTGGACGCCGCCTCGCACCACGCCCCGGCGATGTTCGGCGCCGGCACCGATGAGCGGGTCCATCACGTCCTGTCGCGGGTGCAGGCGATGCTCGGTCATCGCGGCGTGCTGACCGCCGAGGTGGGAGGGGGCAGGTGGCTCGCCGAGCGTCAGGTGCTCGTGCCGTGGGGCGATCGCACCGTCCTGACTGCGGAGCGCACCCGGCCCTGGCCGGGGAGCCTCCCCGACCCTCTCCCCGGCACCGTCTTCCCCGAACCGGTGCCGGTGCGCGTCGTCACCGGCGAGGGTTCACCGGTCGCCGTCGACGAGCGCGACCGGATGACGGCGACTCCTGCGGTGCTGGTGGAATCCGGGCGCCCCCGGGCGATCCGGGAGTGGGCGGGTCCGTGGCCGATCGTGGAGCGCACGTGGGATGCCGCCCGCAGCCGCCGGGCGCACCGGTTCCAGGTGGTCGACGCCGACCGCACGGCCTGGCTGCTGGTGTGCGCGGGCGGCTCGTGGATCGCCGAGGGCCGCTATGACTGATCGATGCGGACGGGGCCGCTGATGGGCTTCAACAACCCCGGCGTCCCCTGGTCGGAGCTCGAGCGCGTCCTCAGCGACCGGCGCCGACCGCGCAACGTCCCGGCCGGCGCCGACGGGGGCGACAGTCCCGCCTGGTCGCACAAGCGGGGACCCTACGTCCCGCCCACCATCGAGCGTCCGGCCGAGACGGTGCCGTATGCCGAACTGCATGCGCACTCGTCGTTCTCGTTCCTCGACGGCGCGTCCTCGCCGGAAGAACTGGCAGAGGAGGCCGAGCGTCTCGGCCTGCACGCCCTGGCCGTCACCGACCACGACGGGTTCTACGGCATCGTGCGCTTCGCCGAAGCCGCCGAGAAGCTGCAGGTGAAGACCGTGTTCGGGGCGGAGCTGTCACTCGGTCATGACGACCGGGCGCCCACCCCCTCGCGGGCGGGTGACCCCGACCCCGAGGGGTCGCACCTGCTGGTCCTCGCCCGGGGGGAGGAGGGCTATCACCGGCTCGCCGCCGCCCTCACCCGCGCCCAACTCTTGGGGTCTGAGAAGGGGCGTCCCGCCTACGATCTCGACGAGCTGGCCGCGCGGGCGGAGGGGCACTGGGCGATTCTCACCGGATGCCGCAAGGGGGCCGTTCGCCGGGCGCTCGTCGACGACGGTCCGGCGGGCGCCGCCGCGGCGCTCGATCGCCTCGTCGCCCTGTTCGGCGCGGAGGCGGTGAACGTCGAGCTGATGGATCACGGCAACCCGACCGACACCCGCGACAACGACATCCTCGCCGCGCTCGCCCGGGAGCGCGGGCTCCCGGTGCTGGCGTCCAACAACGTCCACTACGCCGCCCCCGAGCGGGCGCGACTCGCCTCCGCCGTCGCGGCGATCCGCGCGCGCCGGGGGCTCGACGAGCTCGACGGGTGGCTGCCCGCCCACGCCGCCGCGCACCTGCGCTCCGGCGCCGAGATGGCCGAGCGCTTCGCCCGCTACCCCGGAGCGGTGGCGCGGACGGTGGAGCTCGCCGACGAGCTGGCATTTCCGCTCCGTCGCGCGCGCCCCGCACTGCCACGCCAGAAGGTGCCCGAGGGGCACACGCCGATGTCGTGGCTGCGGCACCTGGTGTGGGAGGCCGTTCCCCGCAAGTACCCCGACCTCTCGGCCGACAACCGCGCCCGCATCGAGCGCGAACTGCAGGTCATCGAGACGAAGGACTTCCCCGGCTACTTCCTCATCGTGCACGGCATCGTGCAAGAGGCGCGGCGCCGCGGCATCCTCTGTCAGGGCCGCGGATCGGCGGCCAACAGTGCGGTCTGCTACCTGCTCGATATCACCGCGGTCGACGCCATCGCCTACGAGCTGCCCTTCGAACGCTTCCTCTCCAGCCTCCGGGACGAAGAGCCCGACATCGACGTCGACTTCGACTCCGATCGCCGCGAAGAGATCATCCAGTGGGTCTACGCCACCTATGGTCGCGACCGCGCCGCGCAGGTGGCCAACGTCATCCAGTACCGCCCCAAGAACGCCGTCCGCGACGTCGCCAAAGCCCTCGGCTACTCCACCGGCCAGCAGGATGCCTGGTCGAAGCAGGTCGAGCGCTGGGGGGCGTCGCTGGAGTCGGGCCCCGACAACGACATCCCCGCCCAGGTGATCGAGTACGCCTCCGAGCTGCTGAAGGCCCCCCGCCACCTCGGCATCCACTCCGGAGGGATGGTGCTCACCGACCGCCCCGTCGGCGAGGTCGTCCCCATCGAGCACGCCCGGATGGAGGACCGCACCGTCATCCAGTGGGACAAGGACGACGCGGCCTGGATGGGGCTGGTGAAGTTCGATCTGCTGGGCCTCGGGATGCTCGCTGCGCTGCAGTACTGCTTCGACATGGTCCACACCGCCACCGGTGAGCGGTGGGAGCTGGCGACGCTGCCCAAGGAAGAGCAGGCGGTGTACGACATGCTCTGCCGCGCCGACTCGATCGGGGTGTTCCAGGTGGAATCCCGTGCCCAGATGGGACTTCTCCCGCGGCTGCAGCCGCGGCGGTTCTACGACCTCGTCGTGGAGATCGCCCTCATCCGCCCCGGTCCCATCCAGGGCGGGGCGGTGCACCCGTTCGTGCGGAGGAAGCTGGGCCAGGAGCCGGTGACCTACGCCCATCCGAAGCTCGCGCCGGTGCTGCAGCGCACTCTGGGAGTGCCGGTGTTCCAGGAGCAGCTCATGCAGATGGCGATGGCCATCGGCGACTGCTCGGGTGAGGATGCCGACCTGCTGCGTCGTGCGATGGGATCCAAGCGCGGAGTCGAGCGCATCGAGTCGCTGCGCGAGCGGCTGTACGAGGGGATGGCGCGCAACGGCCTCGTCGGAGAAGATGCCGACGCGATCTACCGTCAGATCCAGGCGTTTGCGAACTTCGGCTTCGCCGAGTCGCACTCGCTGTCGTTCGGGCTCCTCGTCTACGCCAGCTCCTGGATCAAGCTGCACTATCCCGCGGCCTTCCTCGCCGGGCTCCTCCGCGCCCAGCCGATGGGGTTCTACTCGCCCGCGACCCTCGTCGCCGATGCGCGCCGGCACGGGGTCGAGGTGCAGCGCCCCGACCTGCTCCGCTCCGACGTGCACGCGACGCTCGAACCCGTCGGCGACGCGCGCGGCGCGACCGGCCGCCCCGAGTGCGCGCACCGGAACCAGCCTCCGGTGCCGGTGTTCGACCCGAAGGCGCCCGACGAGTCTGCCGCGCATCGGCGCGACGGCCATCACGCCGTGCGGCTGGGGCTCGCGGCGATCAAGGGGATCGGTGAGACCCTCGCGGCGAAGATCGTGACCGAGCGACGGCAGCGGGGCGACTTCCGCGACATGCGGGATCTCGTCCGCCGGACCGGGGCCACCGCGGCGCACCTCGAGGCGCTCGCGACGGCGGGAGCGTTCGAGTGCTTCGGGATCACCCGCCGCGAGGCGCTGTGGATCGCCGGCTCCGCCGCACAGGATCGCGCCGAGTTCCTGCCCGATTCGATGGTCGCGGTGCAGCCGCCGCTCTTCCCGGATCAGTCCAGCTACGACATCCTCGCCGCAGACCTATGGGCGACCGGGATCTCCACCGACGACCACCCCCTCACCCACTTCCGCTCGGGTCTCGATGCCCGCGGGGTGCTCACCTCACAGGAGCTGCGGACCCACGACCCGGGGCGCCGCGTCGAGGTGGCGGGGCTCGTCACCCACCGTCAGCGGCCCGCCACGGCGTCGGGCATCACCTTCCTCAACCTCGAGGACGAGCACGGCGTGGTCAACGTCATCTGCTCCGTCGGCGTCTGGAACCGCTATCGCCGCGTGGCGCGGGATGCGCCGGCCCTCATCGTGCGCGGGATGCTGGAGCGATCGGAGGAGGGCGTCACCAACCTCGTCGCCGATCGCTTCGAGGATCTGCGGGTGGGCGTCGGGCACCGGTCGAGGGACTTCCGCTGACCCCTATGGCGGTAATCGCCGGGGCGGTCCCTCAGGCGACGCGGCGGTGCCGGCGCGAGCGGGCCTCGTCGAGGATGGTGTCGAGGGAGTCGAACCAGCCGGTCCGCACCGGCGCTTGGACCCAGACGACCTCGAACCTCGACCCGTCCTCCTGCACGTAGGCGAGGAGGCAGGCCGGATCGTCGTGAGGCAGTGCGAGGTCGGTGATGACCCATCCTCCGGCCGCAAGCCGCACCAGTTCGAACTGGTCTGCACCGAACGATTCTCTGTCGAACGGCTCCGGCGATGTGCGCGGTGACTCGGTCAGCATGGCGTCCTCGTCCTTCTGCCTGGAATATCAGTGAACCCCTCGCGGACGCTTTTCGGAGGACCCTTTTCTTTCGGCGTTCGGTGTGGCAATATCCGCTGCTCCAACAGGGTGAATCCGAGTCGTCGCGTGCACGCGACAGCACGGCTGCAGCGGCGTCAAGCCCCCTGACCTCCTTCCCCTCCGCTCCTACCGTGGCCGGTGCCCGTGGACGAGTGCGCCGCGGGGACACGGGAGGAACATCATGGCTGACAACCCCACACCGATCGAGCTCCAGAAGTATCTCGGCGGCGTCGACTATCCCGCCTCGCAGGATGACCTCGTCGAGGCGGCCCGAACCAACGGCGCGCCCGACGACCTGGTCTCCGCGCTCGAGAACGCCGGGCAGGACTCGTTCGACAGCCCCACCGACGTCAGCAGCGCCGTCTCCGGCAGCTGACCCGCCCGCGCGCCCGCGGGTCACACCATCCCGGTGCCGAGCAGCGATCCGATGAGGAACGTCGCTCCCAGTGCCAGCGCACCCCCGACGACCGTGCGGATGATCGCACGGAGGCGACGGGCGCCACCGATCCACGCGGCGATATAGCCGGTGATGGCCAACGCGACGAGGACGCTGGCGAAGGTCAGCGCGATGCGCGCCGGGTGGGAGACGAGCAGGATGGTGGCCAGCGGGAGCAGGGCACCCACCGTGAACGCGACGGCGGAGGCGATTGCCGCCGACCACGGGCTCACGACGTCGCTCTGATCGATGTTCAACTCGATCGACAGGTGCGCGGCGAGGGCGTCGCTGTCGGTCAGCTCCCTCGCCACCGCGGTCGCGGTCGGCTCGCTCAGCCCCTGGGCGCGGTACAGGCCCACGAGTTCGGCGAACTCGCCCTCGGGGTCGGTGGCGAGCTCGCGGCGCTCTTTCTCGATCAGCGCGTGCTCGCTGTCGCGCTGACTCGAGACCGACACGTATTCGCCGAGGGCCATCGAGACCGCGCCGCCGACGAGGGCCGCTGCCCCTGCGAGCAGGACCGGACCTACCTCCGCCGTCGCGCCCGCCACGCCCACGACTACCGCTGCGGTGGAGACGATGCCGTCGTTGGCACCGAGCACCCCGGCGCGCAGGCCATTGAGGCGCTGGGCGAGCCCCGGCCGGTGCGGCTCATCGGGGTGCGGGCCGAGAGGCCGATCGTCGGTCATCTTCTGACGTTAGCGGCCGGTCGGGTGTCGTCGCCCGAGGAGAAAACCTGCGATGATGCCGAACCCGAGGAGACCGGCGACCGCAATTGCGACTCCGGCCACCATGAGCGGCGTCAACACGACGAGCGAGCTGGGGAAGAAGGCGGCGCCCGCGAGCGGCTGATAGGCGAACCACCCGAAGGATGCCGCGCCGGCGGAATTCCCCACCAGGTACACCGTGATGCCGCCGAGGACGAGCAAGCCTGCGATGATCGCGGCGATCACGAGGCCGCCCGGCATCCGACGCATGACGCTCACGATAGCGACGCTCATCTACGCGAACATCTGACGCAGCACGGCGAGGTCACCGCCGTCGAGCGCGCGCGCAATGAGATCGGCGTCGGCCGGGTCGGGAAAGAGGTGAGCCAAGTCGTTCGCGAAGATGGCTCGCATCGCGTCGAGATCGCCCGCATGTGCGGCGGCGCTCATCGCCTCTACGGCGAGTTGATACGGAATCTGCTGGTAGCCGGCGGGGGCGTCGTCGGGGTTGAAGTACGGAATCCAGGGGATGGAGCTGTCGGGACGCAACAGAAGAACTTCTCCCGGCTGGATCGTCCGCGTGTGGTTGAGCATCGTGATCATCAGTGGGTTCGCGATACAGAACCGATCACCGATGGCGTGAGGCGCGTCACCGGGAGCAACGGTGTAGGTCACGACCTCACCCTGGTCGTTCAGACCCGTCGTCCCCGCGGCCAGGTCTCGTACGCCACGGTCCACCAGGTCGCCGCTCAAGCTCGCCTTCATCCGGCCGATGTGAAGCCACGCCGGCTTGTCGCATCCCGCGGGGTTGCCCTTCGGGATCGCGGTGCCGTTGCCGACGTACACGTACCCATCGCCAAGCTCGTCGAGCATTCGGTCCGGGTTGGCATCGTCATCACCAGACGCAGGCTCGGCAGGCGCCTCCACGACGCGCTCCTCGGCCGGTGGGGATAGTGCCCAGGACGACACCGCGCCATAGACGCCTGCCACAGCGGGAGCCGCGAGAGCAACGAGGCTGGCGACGCCCGCCACGACAACGCCGGTTGCGACCTTGGCAGCGCGACTCATGTGAGGAACCTAACCTGATGGACCGACTCGTGCCAGACCAGTGGCCGTGTCAGTCTTCGGTCACATCACGGTTCAGCAGGCGGCGGCTCAGGCGACGAGCGCCAGCGCCCGGGCGAGTGACTCGGTCGACTCGTGGTTCTCGGTGAAGGGGACGATGCCGAAGTAGCTGCCGATCACGAGCAGGAAGACGAAGATGATCGACAGGAACAGGATGCCGAGCGACGCCAGGGACAGCAGGAGCGGAAGACGGGAGGTCACCTCTCCATGATGGCGCATCCGCGTCATCCGAGATCGACCGATCTCTCGACGACGATCAGCGCGATTCCAGAATCTGGCGCACCCGGCCGAGCCCGGTCGCCAGGGTCGAGCGGATGGTGTCTTCGATCATCGGCTCCACCAGCCGCAGCATGCCCGACGGCTCGCCGTCGATGGTGGCGCTGACGCGCGTCGCCGCCCCGTCGTCGGTGAGCTCGAACAGGAGGGATGTCGGGAACGTCCCCTTCGTGCTGACGATGGCCATCCGTCCCGGCGGCACGTACTCGGTGACCCGCCAGTCGAAGTCGACCTCGCGGCCCATCACTCGCATCCGGCTGTGGATCGTGCTCCCCACCCCGACCGGCGGCGGCGAGGTCAGCGCCTCCGAAATGACGGTGTCATCCCATTCGGGGCGCCGGCCGGCGTCGGTGAGGTACGCGAACACGTCGGAGCGCGGCCGCGCAATGGTCACGACCTCGGTCACCGAGAACATGGCGGGAGCGCCGTCAGTTGAGTTCGGGGGTGTCGTCGGGGATGACCCCGTCGCCGTAGAGCGACGTGCCCAGGTCGCGCAGGGCCCGCAGGGCGACCCGCTGAGTGAGCGGGCCGTACGAGATGCGGGCGACGCCGAGCTGCTCGTACTCCTTGGCCGGAAGGGCACCGGGGAATCCGATGACCGAGAGCTTCCCGCGGCCCAGGGCCTCGACGATCCGCTCGACGTGCGCACGCTGGATGGCGCCCGGGACGAATACGACGGCAGCCCCCTCGTCGAGGAACGCGCGGCCGCGCCGGATGGCCTCCTCGATGCGCTCGTCGATCGGGGCGTCGCCGCCGCGCAGAAGCGCGTCGGTGCGGGCGTTCAGCTGGAAGGGCACGCCCTCGGCCTCGGCCGCACGCACGATCGCGCGGACCCGCGCGACGGCATCGTCGAAGGGGCGCATGCGGTCTTCGACGTTGGCGCCCACGATGCCGAGCCCGATCGCGCGGCGCACCGTTTCGCCCGGCTCGTCGTACCCGTCGTCGAGGTCGGCGCTGACCGGCAGGTCGACGGACTGGGCGATCCGCCCCGCCGCCTCGAGGGCGGTGTCGAGCGGCATCCCGCCGTCGGGGTAGCCGAGGCTCGCGGCGATCGAGTGCCCGGCGGTCGCGAGCGCGCGGGTCTCGGGCAGGTCGGCGATCGTCCGGGCGCTGATGACGTCCCAGACGTTCACCACCCGCAGGATCTCGGGTGCCTGGTGGAGCGTCTGAAGGGTGCGGGCCTTGTCCTGGGTGCTGGTACCGGAGGTCATACCGCGACGCTACCCGACCCTCACGGTGTCGAGCGCGTCGAGGGCCGCGAGGATCTCGCTCGTCTCGGTGCGCTGGGTGTAGTCGACCTGGATGTCGGCGAAGACGACGGTCCGGGAAGGGTCGAGCACGATCACCGACGGGAACGGGATCGCGGGGGTGTCATCGGCGTTGCTGTCCTTGACGGCGAAGCCGAGCTCGGTGTGGGCCTCCTGCGCGGCGGCGCTCGGCGCGGTGACGATGCCCAGCTCGTGCGCGAGCGCGTTGCCCGGGTCGGAGACGACGGTGTAGCCGAGCTCGCCCTTCTCGACGGCCGCGGCGGTGCCATCGGGGGACTGGGGACTGATCGCGATCAGAGCGACCCCGCGCTCGTCGAGGGCGGGTGCGAGCGACCGCTGGTAGTGGGCGAGGGTGATGTTGCAGAACGGACACCACGCGCCACGGTAGAAGACCAGCACCGCCGGGCGGTCGCCGAGCAGCGAGGCGAGGTCACGCGCCTCCCCCCGCACATCGATCACCGTGGCTGCCGGCAGGGTGTCGCCGACCGACACGACGCCGTCGGGAACACCGGCCTCGCGCAGGTCGCGCTGCTCACCGTCGAAGACCGCGGAGAGTTTCGGGCCGACGGCCTCGGAGAAGCCGGGCACGAACGCGGTGACTTCGTCGGCGATGGTCGTGGGGGAGGTCGTGCTCATAAGTACTCCTCTGTCGAAGATCGGATGTCGGTGGGGCCGCGCGCCGACGGCGGCGTGCTCCGATTATTCGGCGCCCTCCGAAGTGCGGGCTCCGGAAGGCCGGAAATCGCAGTCACGATCCGTAACACTCGGGCGTCAGCCGCTGAACGCGTCGACGAACCGGTCGCGGAAGGCATCCATGCGCCACACCGGCGCATCCACGGACGGGCGGAACCCGGCATCCCATCCCCACGCCTCGATCCGTTCGAACACCGCGGGGTCTTTCGACACGATCGTGACGGGCACGTCGCTGTCGGCATCCGGCCCGCTGACGACACGAGAGGGCTGGTGATCGCCGACCAGCATGAGAACGAGATCCTCGGGGTCGTAGGTCTCGACGAACGACAGGGTCGCACCGAGCGAGTACTCCATCGATTCGGCGTAGTCGGCGCGGGTGCGTCGCTCGTCGGGCCAGAAGCCTGCTGCGGCCGCGTCATCCAGCTGTCCGGCGAAGCGGCTGCCGTCGCCGAGGTCCGCCCACGGCACGAGCCGGGGCGTCGGGCTCCACGGCGTGTGCGACGAGACAAGGGAGACCTCGGCCATGATCGGCGCGCCGTCGCGGCTCAGCTCCTCGTCGAAGAAGCGCTGCCAGGTGAACTGATCGGGCACGCGCGCGAAGCCGAAGGCGGGGCCGGCGTACGCGAGTTCCTGCTCGTCGAGCATCCGATCGAAGCCGTAGAACGCCTCACCCTCCGGCCACGGCTCGGTGTGCGCGGGGTTAACCGTGACCGTGCGCCACCCGGTCTCGCCGAACAGGCGGCTCAGCGTCATCCGCTCACTCGACAGCAGCGCGTCATATTTCTGCTGCGTGTCGACCCACGCGCCGCTCTGCAACGTGCCGTGGGCGAGCCAGCTCACGCCGCCGAAGGTGGGGGAGGTGAGGAACGCGCTCTCGGCGCGGTATCCGTTCTCGGCCAGCCGCGCGGCGCTCTCGTCGATCAGCCGCGTTATGCCCGCCATCTCGTCGGCGTCCGACACCGCGACCTCGCCGTAGCTCTCGACGAACGCGATCACGACGTCCTTGCCGCGGAGCCCGGCGAGGGGGTCGCCGGGAGCGCTACCGGCGAGCGAGTCGTCCTGGAGCGCCCGTTCGAACGCCTCCTGGTCGGGGATGCTCTCCGCCGCCTGCACGGCTTCGCCGACGAGGGTTCTCGTGACATCCGCCGCCGCGACAGCTGCTCCGGTCGGATGCTGCGCCCCGACGACCGACAGGATCACCCACGCGGTCGCCGCGGCGGCGACCGCCATCCGTCCCCGCGCGCCCAGATGCGTCACCGACCGGGCGCACCGCAGCACGCACCGGCCGACCACGAACACGGCGGCAACAGCGACACCAATGATCACGAGCGCTGCGAGGGCCGCGGTGAACGGCCCCACGACGTCCTGCACCACCTTGTAGGCGTTGACGACGGCGCGCCAGTCTTCGGTGGCGGCGAATCCGCGATCGATCGTTCCCCGGAACGTCAGGTCGAGCAGGGCGACGAGCGCCGCGATCACGGTGACCGCCCCGAACGCATACGCGACGACTCGCTGGAAGACGCCGCGAACGGCGACGACGAGCAGCAGCACGAGGATCGTCTCCACCGGCAGCCGCGCCGCGAGGCCCGTGCCGGGATCGAGCGCACCCGCGAGAAGCGGCGCGCCGAGGACCGTCACCCAGGCGAGAGCGGTGACGATCGACGCCCGCCAGGTCACCGGCGCCGGCGGCGCGACACCAGACCCGCCACCGAGGTGACGATTCTGCGGGTGCTGCGCGGCAGCCGTGGCATCCTGTCCGATACCGCGACGCTACCCGACGGGGAGGCCCTGCCCGACGGTGTAGCGGGATCCGTGATGGTCGCTCGGGAGGCGGTCGCCGCGACCGTGCAGCTTCTGCCGCAGGGTGCCGGGCTCGTACGCCTCGGGGTAGACGCCCCGGCGCCGCAGCTCGGGAATGACCCATTTCACGATGTCTTCGAACGTGCCGGGGGTGATCGCGTAGGCGAGGTTGAAACCGTCGACATCCGTCTCGTCGACCCACGCCTGCAGCTCGTCGGCGATCTCTTCCGGCCCGCCCACGATCAGCGGGCCGAGACCGCCGATCGCGCTGTGACGGCCGATGTCGCGGACGACCCATTCCTCGCCATCGTCGTTCGCGGCCTGGAAGTTCGAGACCGTCGACTGGATGGCGTTGCTCTTCACGTTGCCGATCGGGTCATCGAGGTCGTACTCCGACAGGTCGACGCCCATCCACCCCGACATGAAGACGAGGGCCCCCTCTGGGCTGGCGTACTGCAAGAAGTCGGCGTGCTTGGCCCGCGCCTTCTCGGGGGTCTCGTCGGTGATGATCGTCAGCAGGGTGTAGATCTTCGCGGCGTCGCGTGGACGCCCCGCGGCTTCGAGGGCGTCGCGGATGCGCGCGACGGTCGACTTGAGGACGTGCTTGGTGGGGGCGGCGACGAAGATCGCCTCGGCGTTGCCGGCGGCGAACGCGATGCCGCGCGGCGAGGCCCCCGCCTGATAGATCACGGGCGTTCGCTGCGGCGACGGTTCGCTGAGGTGGATGCCGGGGACGGTGTAGTGAGTGCCGTAGTGGCCGATCTCGTGCACCTTGGCCGGGTCGGTAAAGACGCCGGTCCCGCGGTCGCGGACCACCGCGTCATCCTCCCAAGACCCCTCCCAGAGTTTGTAGAGCACCTCGAGGTACTCGTCGGCGACGTCGTAGCGCTGGTCGTGCTCGAGCTGGTCGTCGTGCCCCATGTTCCGCGCGGCGCTCGGCAGGTATCCGGTGACGACGTTCCAGCCGACCCGGCCCTTGGTGAGGTGATCGAGCGTCGACATGCGCCGGGCGAACGGGTAGGGGTGCTCGTACGCGGTACCCGCGGTCACCCCGAATCCGAGGTTCTCGGTGACGGCGGCCATCGCCGACACGAGCAGGATCGGGTCGTTCACCGGCACCTGCGCGCCGTGACGGATCGCGGCCTCGTTCGAGTTGCCGTACACGTCGTAGGTGCCGAGCACATCGGCGATGAAGATGCCGTCGAAGGTGCCCTGTTCGAGAAGCCGTGCGAGGTCGGTCCAGTAGGAGAGGTCCTTGTACCGGGCGGACTGGTCATCGGGATGACGCCACATGCCGGATGACTGGTGCGCGACACAGTTCATGTCGAAGGCGTTGAACCGGATCTGCTTGCTCATGCTTCCAGCATCGGGATGACGTCCGGGGAGGTCGACCGGGCTGTCATCGGGCGTCACACTGCGGGGTGCGCGGCTCGGAGGCCGTTGACGTGGTCTACGACGAGGCGGACGATGGGCGTTGAGGCCAGCCGAGGTGTTCGGTGAGGCCCGACACCGCAGGAACCGGGGGACCGACCATGACCGACGCAGCAGCTCCCAGCCAGGCACGCTCCGTGCTGGCCAGCTTCACCGAGTACGCCGACGCGCAGGCGATGGTCGACAGGCTGTCTGATCAGCAGTTCCCCGTCGAACACGTAGCGATCATCGGCTACAACGTCCGGATCGAGGAGCAGGTGACCGGGCGGATGACGAACTGGACGGCCGCCGGCTACGGCGCCGCCTCGGGCGCTTGGTTCGGCCTTCTCATCGGACTGCTCTTTGGGCTGCTGTCCGACAACATCGCGGCGTGGATCCTGCTGCTGATCCTCGGCCTCGGACTCGGCGCTCTCTGGGGAGCGGTGTTCGGCTTCGTCGGACATGCGGCCACCCGGGGCCGCCGCGACTTCAGCTCCGTCAAGCAGTTCCTCGCGGAGCGGTGGGACGTCACCGTCAGGTCCGACGAGCTGCTGCGGGCCCAGAGCCTTTTGGCGAATACGACGCAGGGCGCGTCGGCGGCTCCGGCCGAGGGTGATCCGGCAACACCGCGGGCGTGAGGGGCGATGTGCGCTCTTGTTCGGGTCCCCTGGAGGGACTCGAACACGTTTTGAGCATTTTGCATAGCGGCGTCGAACAACAACTTCCGCGGATTTACGCGGGTTTTCGAGACCACTGCGACATCCGGCGACGTCCGAAAACAGCCAGCAGCGAATAAGATGCGGCCAAAATGCGGGCAAGAGTTGTTAGTCCTGGAGCAAGCTTCGGGGACATGTCAGAAATGGATGCGGCCAAGTCGGTATTCGCGGCAACCGGAAGAGCACCACTTTGGGCGGTCTGCTCGCAGCGGCTGGTTTTGTTTGGCAGAGTGCTCAGATGGGCTCAAATGCGCGTTAACGCATCCCAATGGTGTCAGCGACCGATCGAGGGCCCCGATGGCCTTGAGCGGACGACAGGTCCGGTGAACTGCTCGCGGAGCTGCTGCTCGCGAGCCTGAACGAGGACCTCCCGACCGGTGGCCTCGTCGACAAGACCCGCAACGCGGGCGCGATTCATCATGCGCGTCGCGGTGCTGACGCTGATGCCGAGCTGTTCCGAGACGAGCTTGAGTGGGCCGTCGTTGATAACGGAAGCGAGCCGGTAGAGCCTGACCGCCTCGCGCAGGTTCTGTTCCTCGGAGCGCGACTCGTCCGCCCGCAGGCGCGCCAGGTACTGTCCGTAGGTCTCCGGCTCGGAGAGATCACCGTCAATGCGGACAACGCGAGCCGCGGCCCACTTGACGATGGCCTGCACTCGGAGGTCGCGCAGCAGCGTGGTGGTCACCTCATCGCCCTGGCCGCTCCGATCCACTCGAATCGACTCAGCCGCCGCCCGCCTCAGCGTCGGGTCGTACACGACGTGCGCGCGCACGGCGCCCGGAATGTCAGGAAGACCAGTCACGACGGCGACCCAGGAGCGTGGAATGTGAATGCCGTCGCCGGCGTCGAGGATCTCGTCGTCGATCAGTTCGATCGAGAGTTCAGGCATGCTGCGAGTTTCCCAGTTTCGGGGAATGCGAGCAAGTGATGACATCGGCCACTCACCGGTGTACAGTGCGTGAGCAAGTGATGACATCTACCAATCAGCGGAGGAGAAGGTCATGAACTCATCGCCGAATTCGCTTGCCCTGACGATGAAGGATGCCGCGAAGCTCGTCGGCGTCGACTACCGCACGATCAAGCTCGGCATCGAGAGCGGGACCATCCCGACGGTCCAGCTCGGCCCGCGCCGGATGATCCCACGCGCCGGACTGCTGCGCGCCTTCGGCGTCGACGCCTGATAGCGGCACGACAGGGGAGGCGGCCCGGCGTCCAAGCGGCCGGCAGGCGCGTCGCCATCCATGTTCGCGCGACGCCCGAACTTGGGGCCCGAGCAGATGCGAAGGCGATCCGTTGGGCCGCGCTAGAGATGCGGCAGCTTTTCGCCGTAGCGCCCGGCATCATCGAAGCATGACGCTCATCGCCGATGCGACGGACCAGACCCCAGGCGCACTGGATCTCGCGGGCGATACAAAGGTCTGGTCGAAGGGCGCTTCATGGCCGATTTTCGGACACGAATCTCACGCCTCCAAACGCGATTTAACTGGCTATCGCTTCCAGTGTCGGAGCCACGATGGCCCACTTCGGTGGGAAGAAGGCGTCGAGCGGTTCGGGTGAGGGGGCGAACTTGGCCTTGATTCGTGTACGCGCGCTCTTCAGATCAGGCAGCGCCTCACGGCAGTACTTGTCCGTTTCGCAAAAGAGGTTCTGCACGTCAATGGCCTGCAGCGGTCGCCCAAACAACCCATTGAATGTCAGGTCGCGGGCTGCAAACTCTTCCTCTTGCCGGTCGACCATCCAGTGCACGACATCGCTGGGGGAGTATTCGCCCGTGCTCTCAAACACCTTCTTGATTCCGCGGAGCGCACCAGGGCCCGGTTGCGTGAAGTCGTTCTCGGAGAAGTCGGTCAACTCGGAGTAATTGAGATCGATCGCCACCTGGTACGACATGAAGTCGCCCATCAGTGGAAACCGGTGCAAAGCGTCGTAAACGTCCTTCAAAGATGACGCCTCAAGGATCTGCTTCTGCAGGTTCTGGATGACGAACATGTCGCGGAACAGCTCGACGTGGTTGAGGTGCTTGATGCCGCGGCCGTACGCGTCCGTCGCGCAGAGGATGAATGCACCCGTGTACAGCCTGCTGTTCTCGGCACGCACGGCATTCAGTGCCTCTTCGAGTCTGTTGCCGCAGAGGTCGTCGATGACGGGCTTGCGCCCGAGATGATGGACGAGGGACCGCCACGTGTTGATGTTGCTGAAAGTTCTGAACAGCACTATCTGGAACGCCAGGTCTTCAGCTGCCGTCGCGTCGTCCACGTAGATTACCTCCTTGATGAGGCCCTGGGAGACGCGGTCCGCAGCGCGGTAGACGTTGCAGAACTTGAACTGACGCAGGATCGCGTCGTCCGTCCATGGCCCAGGCTCGCCCGCGACCCGTCGTTCGTAGACGCGGTGACGCTCGGCGGTGAACCGCCAGAAGATGTCGAACACCTCGTCGCGTGGCTCCGGCGCTATCCGTCCCACGTCAATCCTTCCAGTCCGCAAACTTAACGAGCTCGGCCGCTGCTTCACGCACGACCCAGGGGTTCCTGCGGGCGAGCGTCGCCAAGAGAATCCATGCCGACGACGCCAGCGCTTCCACGGCTGTTGCTCGTTCCGCGGCACTGTTCGTGCCGCCCACTACCTGTGCTTCTACGTGGTGGTACGCGCCCAGGACCATGCTGCGAGCGGCTTCGATATCGATAGTCGCATCGCCGGTCATGTATTGTCTGGCCACGCGCTCGAACCCCTCCACTCCGTCGCTCCACGACGCAAGCCCCGGGTTCGATTCGACGTCTGCAAGGAACGTGCGGTGCTTAACCGCGTACACAAACAGGTCGACGGCGGTGTCGAAACTGACACTCGGCGCCCCGCGCTCGAGGTCCAAGCGTTCCAGGCGATCGACCTTGCGGGCGACGTTCGGCAGGATCGACAGTAGCTCGCCGCGCCGTTTCCAGCTGTCACCGTATGCATCCGCCTTCACGCGATGAAGTGAGACCACGAAGTCGGCGAGATAGACGTCTATCGAAGGAGCGCTCGACAGCGTTTCGTCGCGGGACAAAAACTCTCTGCCGGCAGCGCGGAGACCGAGGTCGGCGACCAAGTCGAAGTGCGAACCTTCCCCACGCTGGTGTGCCCAGTACACGTTCACCATCGTCAGGAAGTCTCGGAGTAGTGGATCGGCGACCTTTGCCAGAGCTTCCGCGTCCAGGCTCCGCCCTCCACGCGCTTGCGCCTCCAATTCGAACCACTGGTTGAGCGCCGCATCAAATTCGACCAGCGGGGTCATGAACTGCGGCGCCGCACCCGCCAGATATGGGTCCTCGGCCAGCGCGTTGCCGAGCATGCGTTCGACTCGCCCGAAGTGGCGCTCGTAGAGATGGAGCGAGCCGATGAAATAGGTAGCGCTCCCTGCCTGTGCACCCGTCCAGAACGACATCATCTCGTGCAGCACGCTCCACTCGAACGTGTTAATGCCGGTGAATCCCCACATCAGATCGTTGCTGCGGACCGTAATCGCGAGGTCCAGGACGTCATCGCGGCACGTGAACTGCAGCCAGTTGGTGCAGGGGATGTCCTTCGACGGCTGATAGTCGAGCGCGGGGTCGAAGATCGACATCACAGCTCGGCGGCTTTGCCGGTCTTGCGTCAGGACGTCGACGACTGCCGTGAGCTGATCTACGCCATGCCAGGCCCGCAACCGGGGACCGTAACCGGCGCGCCAGGTCTTGCCGTCGTCGGAGAAGTCCGCCGCCCGAGGAAGGTAACTCACCAGATCTCCGATGTCGTTCCTGCCGGAAAGGACCCACAGCGTCTCGTAGATCGCGGCGAACGGATTGTTATTGCGGCCGGGTATGACGATGCAGCGTTCGAGTGGATTGAGGAGGGTGATGGTCACCTGGCGCAGCTCACGAGTGACCGCCCCGCGAACGTTGGCCATCTGGCCGCGAGACAAGATCTCTGCGGCCTGCGCAAGAAACGCGGACTGTGCGTTGCGATATTCCATCTCCCCTCCTCCGGTCCAGAGCGTATCGGGGTATGCGCCACTGTCCGCGGATGGCGAGCCGTGCGCTGCGAGGTCTACGTAGTCAGTGGGGTGCGGAAAGACCTGCGCGGGGAAGTGAGGCGACAGTGTTGCATCTCTCGGACGTTCAGCTCGCAGGCCGTCGGAGGACCGCGGATCACGAGGTGGAGGTGATTCCGGTGGATGCTGCCGCCACGCGCAACAGGCTCGTAGAGTCGGCCTCCGCAGGTGCGCGAGGCTTCTCGGGCATCAACGAACCTCGTTACCGGACGCATCACGAACGCTGTAATGCGAGGTTGCCGGCGAGAAATCGCACCCTGATCGTGGCGGGAAACGAAGAAGTTGATGTGAGGCCGAGTGCGACACGTGCGTCGCGGCGGATTCGGAAACTGCGCGACGAATACTAACTCGTGGCTGTTGGAGGCGGCGGTGAATATTGAACCGCCCCTGTCCTGAACGCCACGGACGACGGCTTCGTGCTGTTGCGCTGAACTCCTTGATCGAATCCGGTCTGCGGGAGGTGACTGTTCCGAGTGAAATTCGTTGCGCGTCGCTCAAGATCGCGAGAGCGGGACCGCGTCGGGCCTCTCGGATACGTGGAGCGACGAGATCCAGAGAGGCGAGTTCACCGACGTCTGAGTCCCACCCAGAACGCAAGCATTCTCTCCATCACGCTCCACTCGAGAACGCCAGCGCCCGAGACGGCGATGTGCTCGATGGCCGGTTGCGTGTCAGGTCTGTGCGAACTCGCCCCGAAACCAAGCTCTGGAATGGGCGCCTCTCGGCCATGATAGGGGCGTGGCGCGCATCCTGCATCTCTCCGACCTCCATCTCCACGGTGATCGCGATGACGAATTGGTTGCCGACAACAAGCAGAATGCTGTTCCCGCCTCGGCTCAGGCTTCGGCGGGGGACCGATTGCGCTCGACACTCGAGGCGCTGACACGCGCCGTCAACGAGGACGAACTCGGGCTCGACTGCATCGTCATCTCGGGCGACATCGTTGACCGCAATGATCCCGGTGGCTACCGTCGTCTGCCGGAGATCCTTGCGCCGCTGGTGCCGGCCGTGGTGCCGCCTGAGAGGGTCGTTGTGGTGCCGGGGAACCATGATGTACTCCGCGGAGCGCCACCTTCATCCTCTGAGCGCTATGAGGACTTTGTTCAGCTTCGCAAGCACGGCTACATCACGCCGTTGCTAGAAGGCGTTGACTGGCCGGGAGCAGATGAGGCTCCGGCCCAGCCGACAACGCTCACGGCGAGGGATGGCTCGTATGTCATCGTTGCGATCAACTCTGCGGATCTCTGTCAGACCGACCTGCCGATTGAGCCCGCTCTCGACTCCCGGTTTAGCCAACTTCCTAACGCAGGAGATCCGGCGGTCACCGAGCTTCTCAAAGCCTGGGCGGAACGGGGCGAAGTAGATATAGCGTGGCTCGGGCAGCATCAACTCCGGCATGCAGCCGAGGCTCTTGAAATCGCGTCGAAGCCACTCCGCGATCCGTTGAGAATCACCGTGATGCACCATCAGCTCATGCCGGTCGGTGCGGTAGCCGAAATCAAGCCCTATGAGTCGATACTGAACTTGGGCGAGGTCCTCGAATGGCTCGCCACACAGCGGGTAGATATCGCGTTACACGGCCACAAGCATGTCTCTCGGCCCTTTGCGCTGTCGCACCGAGGTCTGACGACCGTCGATGCTGAGCAACGCATGCTGGTAGTGAGCGCTCCCAGCGCAGGGCACATCGATAATCAAGGTTCGCCCATTGCGCGACTCCTGACGATCGCCCCCACGGCGCCCCGGACTGCGGGCGTGACGATCGTAGATCTCAAGCCTGTTGGCCCGGGAGGGGCGATCGACCTCCATAACCTTCCGACTTCGCAGTGGTATCTCAACGATGACGCGGAGAGGGGGCGCATAGTTGGCACGACGGCGCAAGAGGTGCACGAGCGGATTGTCTCGCTGCCGACTCCGCACAATTCCGCTGCTCTTCCACTCGTGTGCGTTGTCATTGACGGTGCTAGCGGGCTGAGCATCCCTCCGCTCTACCCGGATCTGCCATCAACTGAATCGGATCCACAAGCATGGTTCGATCGGACGATCGGGTGGTGGCAGTCGCCTCGAGCGGGCCGAGGCGCCAGCTTTAACCACGGACAGAGGATCAGCGCCCACGGGTCGGTTGACCCGGAACTGCAAACCGGCCACACGGACCAACTGAAGGAAGCGGCGCGTGCTCTTGCGGACGATGCGGAAACCAGCCGGGCCGTCGCCATTCTGGTCGAGCCGTCCGCAGATCTCTCTGCTGAAAGGCGCTTGTTTCCCGCGTTTGTCCTCGTCCAGTTCCAGATTCGCGCGGGGCAGGTTCACGTCACCGCCTATTTCCGAAAGCAAGAGATGCCGCATTGGTGGCCGATCAACGTGGGAGAGCTCGCCCACCTACAGGGCCGGCTAATCGAGGATCTCTCCGCCCGGGGCAAGCACTACGCCCCGGGATCGATTACGACGATCACCGCCCACCCCGCGTTCGGTCGCGGCACGCCACGCGTCCAGATTCCGGACCTCGACCGCCGAGCCGATAAGCCAATCCGGCTCCTGGAACTGGTCATGCCGCTCTACGGAGTCGGCGACGCCGGGAAGGCGCGGAACGCCTGGGTGGTTGCTCTGTCGGACTGGGCTCCAAGCGAGAAGGCTCCAGCAGATGGCGACCCTGTCCCGGTCTTCGGCCTCAAGGAGTTGATCACGGCACTAAGAGAAGCGAGGGTGATCGCGGGAAGCACTCAAGACCAAGTCGAGCTTGAAGAGCAACTGACGACGCTGCTTCTGATCTGCGAGCGATATCTGGCGACGAATGACGACGATCGAGCGAGGGCTCGACTGCCGTGGCTCGACGCCGTGCCCGGGCGACTCAACCGCCTGCAGAATATCGTCGACCGCATTCTTGGGGTTATTGATGACTAAGGTGGCAGTTCCCCGGGCGCGGGCCTGTATGTATTGGACCATGAGGACGAAGACCCCCTTCATCGTCAACGTCGTTACGTGATCCCGAGGTCGCCCCTGTTAAGGTCTGCGTCCCATGTGATCGACGACTGGCTGGGCGAGAAACTCGGAAGCGCGCGGCGGTCCGTGCCTTGTGGTTGCATTCGGGATGCGCAAGCGGTCGGGTGAGTCCACGGGTGGGCTTGCCGTCGTCGGTAACCTCGTCCTCCAACGCCCTATACACACGGCTGGTGAATGGTGCGAAGCGCTCGCATTTGAGCGAAGACCGTCGACTCGGCCGAGCGTCGGAGGCGATTCAGCTGCGTCGACTTGCCGGATTGATCGACTCCCTCGACACAATCACGGCGCCCGGTGCGGATCGAGAAGTGAGCCTTGGCCATCACCCCCACCCTCTCCGCCCAGCGTGGCTCCCAGGGTGTGTCGGAGGCCAGCCGTAGCATCAAAGTGTGCGAGAAGCCAGGGAACACGGCGAGGGCGCGGCAGCGCGGCGGCTTGGCGACCCATGGCGCAAGCTTCATGACACCGGACGCGGCTACCTGTCCGTTTACTTCTCGGACCCTCTCGCGCGATGGCCGGTTCGCGAGATCACCCGACCTGCGGACAATAAGAGCGATCCGAACATCGAGACCGGAACGTACGGCCTGTTCTCTACGTGCGAGCCGTCGATGCGGAATCGGATCGTTCACGATGGCGCGGCCACTATCTTCTTCCTCACGACGCGCAAGCCGCATCAAGGGAGAGTGATCTCCGGTTACTACCACGTTGGCTGGTACACGGAAGGCACCCAAGGTGCCGTCAATCGTGACTACGCGCTCGCCGCCGACAGGATGCATTTCATCGACCCCATCGCCGTGGAGGACCTGGCGGAGCCGCTGGCAGGAATATGCTCTGCCCAGTTCCGCACAATGAAGCCGATTGACGCCGAGACCGTGGCAGCGCTTCGCAGCGCATGCGACGAACGCCCCGAACGCACAGCCGATTATCTCGGCGAAGTCACTCGCATCGAAACGTTTGCACGCGCTCGATCCGGCTACGCATATCCGTCATGGGGGCGGGAGGCCGGATTCAGCTGGTCGGACGCTCACGACTACTACCAGACGGATGCCGAACTTTCGAGAGTGCCTAACAGCTCCAAGAGCCGTAAGTGGCGCTGTCGAGAGTGCGGCTATGTCATCAAAAGCGGCGCCCTGCTTAAGAAGTGCCCGTTGTGCAAGCAGATGGCCACGCTCACTCCAGCTGAGGAGGGCACGTGACCCGTCGGGTTTTTATCAGCTACCAGCACGCCGATCAGATGAAGGCTCGTGGCTTGAACCTCATGACCTATAACAAGAACGTGAACATTGACTTCACCGGACGGCACCTGCTCGACCCGGTGAAGAGCCAAGATGCGGACTACATCAGCCGAAAGATCAAGGAGCGGATCAAAGGTTCGTCGGCGACGATCGTGCTCATCGGCAAGGAGACCTCGCAAAGCGAATGGGTCGAGAAAGAAATCCGATGGAGTAAGGAGCAGGGAAAGGGGATCATAGGTATCCGTATCGATCCCGACGCCCAAGTCCCTGAGGGGTTGACCGAGTACGGTGCCGAGATTCTTGACTGGAGCACGCCGGCGGACGTCAACCAATTCGACGACGCAATCGAACGGGCGATTGCTGCGACGAGCAGGAGTCGCTCTATGCCGACCAACACCATGAGCACATGCACGAGATGAGCGTTAGCCCTGCGGCGCCCCCTAATATCGTGCTGCCCGGTGTGCACGATGCCGCGAACAGCGCATCTGCGCGCGGACAAACGGCTTACGTGCGTCTTAGTGCGGCGCGACTGCTCTCTCTCCTAATCGCTACTCTCGCGGCTGCTCTTGGCATCGTGATAAGCGGGTTCGACTTTTCTGGTTTGGTGTTACTTGTCGCATTCGTAGCTGCCGCTCTTGCCGAAATCGCTCTCATCCGGTTCCAGCCCGAGCGAGACTGGTATGCCGGCCGAGCTGTGGCAGAGTCCACGAAGACACTCGCCTGGCGCTTTGCGGTGCAGGGCGAGCCGTTCGGGCCTAACGTGAGTGAAGCTGACGCGCAGTCGTTGCTTAGGGAGCGGGTAGAAGAGGTTCTTCAACGCGGTCGGGATCGAATCAACGTCGGCCCCGGGGATGCGATCCTCACCGAAAGCATGATCGAGCTTCGGTCGTCGCCTTTTTCGGTGCGACGAAATGCATACTTGATGCACCGAACTGAGGATCAGCGCCACTGGTACTCGTCGAACGCTCGCAAAAACGAGGTTCGGGCGACTTCCTGGCGGTACGGCCTCCTATTGGGAGAGCTGATCGCTGTCGTCGCAGCGGCGATCGCGTTGGGGCGCGACAAGCCCTTCGACTTCGCGGGGATAATCGCCGCAGTCGTCGCTGGCGGAGCGGCATGGTTGGCAATAAAGCAATACTCTCAATTGACCTCTGCGTACCGAGTAGCAGCGGCCGAGCTCGCGGTTCAGGCGGATGTCCTACGACGAGTCGCTGTTAACGATTGGCCGCAAGCCGTCGCTGACGCGGAGGAAGCGATTAGCCGAGAGCACACCATGTGGCTGGCAACCCGCGGCGAAGAAGGCCCGCCCACCAGTCGGCCTCGCGCAGGGTTATAGGCGAACCGAAAAGTTGACAGGAGCCTTATAGACGAACGCGGGTGTCCTATCCCGTGCTCGATCGCCGACCTTGGACGTCCGGGAACGGATCTGGTTGCAGGACGTCGGGGACGACATCGGCAGCGGAATCAACTAAGAGAGCGCCTTCCCCACCTCCGTTGAGTACCGAGTGGGGCCGTTGCGATAGTCCAAGGACCTGCTGCGTCAGATACAACTTGATGGGCTCACGCCCTTCGGAGACGCATCGAGAGATCCAATACGAATCTATGTTCATGACCTCATAGGAGTGATGCCCACCTCCCTTGCGGAGAAGGCCGGCGGCTGAGCCACGATCATAGAAAAGTTCGAGAAGCGGGGCGGAAGCGCGTCATACGTAATCCTCCTTCTCACACCGGACGACGTCGGCCAGACGATCTCGGAGCACCAGGCTGGCTCGACGCCCAGTCTGCGTGCTCGACAGAACGTCGTGCTCGAGTTGGGCTACTTCATCGGCAAGATCGGGCGGGAGAACGTCGTGGTGATGGACGCAGACGTCGAGCGGCCGTCCGACCTAGCGGGACTCAGCTACGTTGCGTACCCAGGCCTGAATTGGAAGGACGAACTGCGGAAGGAATTCAAGGAGGCGGGCCGGATCTGATGGATCCTGCATCCATCGGGTAGGTCTTAGGATCGCAACGCGTCGCGAAGCCACCGCGATTCGCTTCATCGTGGAGTTGCTGGGCGCCAGACCGCAGGGGTCAGCACCCGAGAAACGAACTCCGCGATGCTGGGTGCGAGACCCACGGAGAAACCGTTGTTCCCGTAGCCCCTGCGGGCGGCACTAATGTATGGCGCATGCCCGATGCGCTCCCAACCTGCTTCATCGCGATGCCCATCACTACGCACCCGGAGCAAGCCGAGGTGTACGGCGATGCCGATCATTGGAAGCACGTGATGGAGACCCTCTTCATCCCCGCGGTCGTCAGGGCCGGCTTCGAACCAATCAGCCCGATTGCCCAGGGAACCGACCTGATCCATGCCGGGATCGTGAAGCATCTGTCGACCGCCGATCTCGTGCTCTGCGATATGAGTACTCATAACCCCAACGTTTTTTTCGAACTTGGCGTTCGTACAGCCGTCAATCGTCCGGTCGCCCTAGTGTGCGAAATCGGTACCCGGCTTCCATTTGATATCTCCAGCCTGATCACACATTCGTACAAACCTACGCTCAATGCGTGGGACACGGGCTCTGAAGTTGCTGCCCTTGCCACACACATCACGGACAGCGCCGCAAGGAGCGAGAACACGAATCCACTTTGGCGTCACTTCGGGTTGACTATCGAGGCCACGGAGCCGCAGCCCGGCGTTACACGTGACGAAGCGCGTGACGAGCTCATGTGGGAGGCGCTCCACGACATTCAGCGCCAACTGTCGGAGCTGACTGACGAGCGGTTCGCTCCGGGCGTCCTTCGGAATTGAGGACCTACTCGACCCCGGCCGCGCATCCGAGCATTTAGTGCCGGGCGAGATGAGACTTCGAGGCCAGCTGCTAGTTAATGACATCGCAAAGACGGTTCATAGAAGTGTCAAGCCGGCCTGGCGAAGCGATACCACAGGTATGTTGCAGCTCGCAGTCAGATTTGCAGCACCCGAACAAGGATCGGCTTTCTCCCTGCCAGTCCGCGATCAAGACCTCCGTGTGGTCGCGCGCCGTCACTCGTTTGAACTCGTTGGTGTCTCAAAAAATCGGGATGGTGTGTCGAGAGCACAGTTCGCTCCCCACGATCAAATGCTCGACCCGAGCCCGATCGAGTGATCCAATTGACGGCCGCCTTCACGTGATCGCGTCGCCGCAGGCCGGTGCTCCACAGAACAGACGGCGGAAGTCGCGCGGGAGCGTCGCTCGCTCTTCAGCCGCGCATTTACAGCTTGCCCGAGCTGCCTTGGCACGGTGAGCGCCGCCGATCCAGCGCGTCTAGATGCCAATCCCGCGCCCGGCAGTCGGCGTCCTGCCCACCGGCCCCGTAGTCATCGCCGCCTCCCGGTTCCTCGCCGCACGCCGCACCTCCGCCTCAGCCGCACGCACCGCATCCTGCATCGTCAACTCGGGTGTGCCGCGCTGCATCGACTCAGCGAGGCACTCGCGGGCCGCGGCATCCGTCCGCGCTACGACGACCGCGACGTTGCTCAGCCGACCGCGCGTGAGGCCCACGTAGAGCCCCGCGGCATCGACATCGGGCCCGACCACCGACGCGTCGGCGGTGTCGCCCTGCACACCGTGCACGGTGGACGCGTAGGCGAGCTGCAGGTGCTCGCGCGCGTATTCGGTGGACACACGCGCCACCTCGCCGCTGTCGCTCACCGAGACAAGAGACAGGTACTCGTCGCTGATGCCGCGCACGATCCACTGTGCGCGATTCTCGACTCCCGTGAGCCGGTCGTTGCGACGGGTCTGGACGGTGTCGCCGACGAGGATGCGCTGCTGCCCGAGTCCCCACGCGGCGACGCGGGCGTCGAGCTCGCCCTGATCGATTCGCCGCTGCTGGATGCCGTCGTTGATCGCATCCGCCTCAGCATTCGTGCCAGATACCAACGTCACCCGGTTGCCGCGTGCGTGCCAGCCAAAGTACGCGTCGATCATCCGCTCACGCGCCGCGTCGTGATGATCGACCCGGTCGACGTGACCGTGTTCGGCAAGCTCGCCCGCAACCACCAGCGCACGCTCGCGATCACCCGCATCGCGGAGCCGCAGCGTGAGCGCCGCGTAGTCGGGATCGCGGAACCGGTGCACCGTGTCGAGCTCGATCGCAGCGTTCGCGTGCCGGAACGCAGAACCCATCGCACCCGCATGCCCGACCGGCAACGCCTGATGCGTGTCACCCACGAACGCCAGCCCGACACCCTGCTCGATCGCGAGCTCGAAGAGGACGGTCGCCGTCCGCAGGTTGACCATTCCGGCTTCGTCAACGACGATCCGATCGCCAGATCGCAGCACGTACTGCGTCGGTCCGCTGTAGGGCACGAATGCTGGATGCCGCGGCCCCGACCTCGCGCGGAAGCCACCGATGCCGCCTTTCGCGCGGGTGCAACGACGAGCATGCGCCGCCGTTGCGACGTGCGCGCCGCGAACGCAGCGCGCAGCATCGTCGTCTTGCCCGTGCCGGCGGGTTCGGTCACGTCACGAGATCGTCGGTGCCGGCGATGGCGCACGCGGCAACGCTTTGCGATGCATCCAGTACTGACGGATCTTCGTTCGGTGCGAACCGGCGCAACTCGCCCGCCAACCGCGAGCGGCCCGGCCAGGCGAGCGCATCCAGGCGGCCCACGAGACGCACCTTGGCGCGCACGGTCTCGGTCGCCATGAACGCCTTCACGTGGGCCGGCGGCACATCCGCAACGAGCCGATAGACGGAACACGTGGCGCGCTCCGTGATCTCGGCGATCACGCCGTCGAGGCGGTCGCGCTCCGCAACGACCCTCGTGCGTGAGAGCGCGCGTATTGCGCCCGCTCGGATGTCGAAGAAGCTGAACCTCCCGCCGCAGGAGGTGGACCGTTCGTCCGCGTCGACGACCGCCTGTGCAGCGAGCAGATCCAGATTGATGGCATGCGGGTCTGTTGCAGCCACTGGAATGGGGGCGCGCGGGGTGGTCAGATTCGGATCGATCGCTGCGATCTCGTCGCGGACGCGCGCCTCCCACGACGTCTCGTCGAGATTGGCCGGCTTGTTCGGACGCGACACCGCCCACGCGCGCCGATCGATTTGCTGCAGCACCTCCACGCTCGGCGCAGATCCTCCGTGCGCCGCCGACCACTCCGTGATCAGGCGCGCGCGGTTGTCTTCGATTTGCGCCGACCGACGCGAGATGGGTCGGACGGCGCCCGCGAGCACGGCGATCTCGCCAGTGTCGTCGAGCGAGTATCCGTGCCGGGCGAGCGCGGCGATCCAGGCGGGATCCGTGCGGGCGGCGAGCTCGCCCTCGGCGTTGATGACGGTGTGCAGTTTCATCGCGACGCGCGAGTCGAGGTTCGACCACCTGTCGTCCGCGCCGAGCACCTTGATGTTCAGCCAGAGGTGACGGTGGATGTGCGGGTCGAGCGCGCGCGAGCGCCGATGCTGCAGCTCGACCACCTCGATGCGGGTGATCGCCTCGCGGATGAGCCCTCCGTGCCCGCGCCGCGCGTTGAGCTCCGTCTGCCATGTGAGCAGGATCCGGTCACGTAGCCGGTCCTGAAGCGCTTCGAACTCGGCGGCAAGTTCGGGATGCAGCAGCGCGGCGATGCTGTAGGACTTCGGGTGGTTGAGCGTTCCGTCGAGCAGCAGGTCGGCGTCGGGGCTCAGCCGCTGATGGCCGCGCTCTTCCCCGGTGACCGGATCATGTCCGGTGAGCCAGACACGAAGGCCGCCGGCGGTGAGCTCGTCCGAGGTGATGACGCCGTTCGCCACGATGAATCGTGAGACGGTCGAATCGGATGCGGCACTGTACGCTTCGAGCGCGTCAATGCCGGGGGAGCGCTGCATGTGAGCATCGCAGGTGCCCTCTAGCGCGTAGCCGATCGCCTGCCGAACCCCTCTGGACTCGACACCTCGCTTCCATCGCTCAAGGCCTCCTCGCATGCCCTCAGAATAGGGTGTGTTTTGCCAGTTATCCAGGTATTTTCCTGGTGTGCAGGTGCGTGCAGGGCAGTGCTTCTAAACGGTGTTCGTCACCCTGGGTGCCTACGTGCATTGTTCTCTGAATTGCTCTCTCGATGGTTACCGCGTCTTCATCGCAGCAGAGCCTTCTTCGGGCTTAGTGGGGCTCTGTGCGGACGCGAAATAGATGAGCCGGCGCATCCGAATGGCTCAGCGGCAGGAATCTGTGAGTAGAGTGCACCTGCCTAGCCGCAGCATCACAGCGGAAGCGGGCGGATGTCTCCAGGCCGCGCCGTCGACGCGCGCGATGGATTCGTAGTTGGATTAGACATCGTGCGATCGTCTACCGCCTTCTCACCCTCGGCCGCACTACCCACCAATCACACGGGGAGCACCATGCCAGACATCGACTTCCAACCCGAGAAGCGATCGGTCGAGGATCTCTATGTTGGCGCTGATTACTACGTGATTCCACGCTTTCAACGGCCCTACAGCTGGGAGGCGACCAACCTAGACGACTTCTGGCGTGACATCGTGTTTGACAATTCGGTGGGCTACTTCATCGGCCCCATGGTCGCTTGGCGTGAATCGGGAAGCCCGATCCGCAGACTCGTCGACGGACAGCAACGCTTGACGACTATCTCGATCATGTTCGCGGTGATCCGTGACGAACTCAAGGCGCTGGGTGAGGAAACCCTCGCGGCCGGAGTTCACCGGTATCTAGAGAAGTACGACCGGAGCAACGAGCTCCAGTTCACCCTGCAGACCGAGGTGAGTTCGCCGTTCCTCTCGCAAGCGATCTTCAAGTACCCGGCGAACAGTGCAATCAATCCGGCAACCGAGGAGGAAGTCGCCCTTTCCCAGGCCCTTGCGCAAGTACGGCGGCTGATCACCGAAGAACTCGGCAAGCGTCAGGATCCGCTCGACTGGCTCTTGGAACTCCGTGATCGAATTCTAGGGCTGAAGGTCATCTGGATCGAGCACAGCAACGAGGATGACGCGTACATCATTTTCGAGACTCTCAACAGTCGCGGAAAGGATCTGGAGGTCGTCGACCTACTCAAGAATCACTTGCTTGCCCGGTTGCGCGGAAACGGGAACGCGGCCGCAGACACATACCGCGCGACTTGGGAGAAGTTGCGGGACCGCCTCGAGTCGACCGATTCAAGAGTTCGTATCGATGCCAATCGGTTCATCCTCCACTGGTGGCTCTCGCAGGAGGACTACGTTGCTCAGCGCAAACTCTTCAGAGCAATCAAAGCGAAAGTGAATTCTGAGCCTCTTGCCGAAGCCCGATTGAATTCCCTAGTCCGCGATGCCGCCCTCTATCGCAAGGTCGTCGAACCTTCCGGAGTGAACTGGGCCACCGAGGTGTCTGACGCCGGACGCAGCCTGAGTGCACTCGCGCTCTTCGGAATCGTGCAACCGGCACCCCTCCTCCTCTCATTGATGCGAGCCCGCGAGGCTAGCCCAAAGCTCGGTGCAGCTCATTTCAAGAAGACTCTTCAGACGATTGAGCGATTCCACTTCCAACGCACAGTCGTGAGTCAGCTGAGCAGCAGCGGCGGCGTTTCCGAGATGTACGCGAAAGCCGCGCGCGAACTCTACCTAGCTGGAACAGACCAGTCAGCGAGAGTGCGAGTCTTGAACGATCTCCGAGCAAAGCTGATCGATCGCAAGCCAGATCGTGAGCAGTTTCTCTTGGCGTTCGAGGAGCGATTCCTCTTCACAGACGACTTCACTCGCGACAGCAAGCTGGTCCGATACGTCCTCTCCGCGTTCCTGCGGGCGGCGCACCCGACGACGGGCCTAGACAACCTGACGATCGAGCACATCATGTCTCAAGCGAAGATCGGCAACGGAGAATCTATGGAAACAGTTGGCTCCCTGGGAAATCTCCTGCTGGTGAGTGAGGCTGTCAACCAGAAGTTGGGAAGCAAGACCTTCGAGGCAAAAAAGGCTGTGCTCAAGCGGGTCGGCTCCGCGTACGACATTGGCGGCGTCGTCGACCAGGCGAACTGGTCTGCGAGCGAGATCACAGCCCGCACCCGTATGCTCGCCGAACGCGCTCACGACGTCATATGGAAGCTCCCAGTCTGACGCCATGCTCGCTGGTCGGACCCTGCCTGGGTCGGATTGGCGACTACATCCCAGCTGGGCGCCTCACAACGCCAGGTGAGCCCTTGTTTCCCGCATGTTCACGGAAGCCGACGGCGGGGGTAAGAGGTTGGGACGAGCTGACGGCGATACGGACGGCAGAAGCTGAGTATCGCTGCGACGGTGTCACCGCGACATCTCACGGCCCGATCATCTCGCCTTCATTTGCGCGCATCGTCGTGTGCTCTGATCGCGGTACGCGCCTGCCCGACTACAGTCCGCCAGGGGCTCAGCCGCCGATCCTGGAACGGGAATGACGGAGAGGTATCGCGGTATCCATGTGTAGAAGACCACTCAAGTTGACCGCCTCATAGTGACCAATGAGCGAGGGGCCCAGTATTGGTGGCCTTCTGCGAGGGTCCGCAATGCGGAGCTTCCTCTCAGGCGAAGATCAGTTCACTGGTCGCCCGGTGGGAGTGTAGGTAACCGAGTTGCGTCATGAGCGCTTTCACGACGGCCTTGCCCAGCTCCAGTGGCACGGCGTTACCAAGCTGGCGCTGAACTTCGACGCGCGTGCCATCGATCTTGAAGTCATCAGGGAAGGACATGAGACGAAGCATTTCCTTCACTCGGAGGCGGCGCGCACGCTCGTCGCCTGAGGCGGTGCGCACGTTCTCCCAGTGGAAGGGACCGACCCAAGGCCCGGGCTGCGCCTGAAGGGTCGTGGAAGGGCGGTTCGGGTCAAGCCGCAGCAGGAAAGTCCAATACCGGCTGCGCCACTCGAAGTGATCTCGGCCCGCGTAGCGATCGGTATGCCACAGATAGTTCTGGCCCGGCGGAACCTCAGATGCGAGTTCGCCATACACGCCATCGACAATCTCGTCGTCGCTTAGGGGCACAAGTTTAGGCAGATCTGCGAACGCCTGGGACGCGGTCACATGCGGCACTTTCGTAACGTCGATCTTCCGATCGCGTTCGCTCCACCCGGAATGCGTGGGTTCGGGAAATTCGAACTTCTCGCCGTCTCGGCGCCCGACGACGAAGACCCGGCGTCGTAGTTGCGGCACGCCGTAGTCGGCGGCAAGCAGAACCTTCCATTGCGGGTTGTATCCGAGTTCGCCGAGCGCTCTCAGTAGCCGGTCGAACTGAGCTCGATGTGTCTTGTAGGTGAGCCCTTGCACGTTCTCGAGAACAAAAGCTTCCGGGCGAGAGTCTCGAACCACGCGAACGTACTCATCGAGTAGGGAAGCGTTAGGGTCCCGGCTCTCTCTCTTCTGTTCGAGCCAGAAGCCCGATTTGCTGAATGGCGTGCACGGTGGGCCGCCCACGACAAGAACCGGCTCCGTGGAGCGAAGCCCTGCTGAAGCGAGGATCTGCTCAGTTGGAACTTCACGGATGTCGCCTGTGAGAGTCGCCGTGTTGGAGAAGTTCGTCTTCAGCGTCGCGAGCGCCGGTGCGTTGTAGTCCGTCGCGACAGCAACTCGCAGGAGACCCTCACCCGGGTCGTTTGAGACGAGCGCTTGCGCGTCAGCGCGTTCCACTGCCAGATCCAGTCCGCCGGCTCCAGAAAACAGGCTCACCACCGGTAGTTGTTCGCGCATCGTCACCTTCTCGTCTCGCACCCGCACGGGCCGGGGCCGGTGCGCGCGCATGTCTGACCAGTATCGTCGGTACCAGTCTGCCGTCTGTGTCCGACATGCCATCGATACGGTCCTGATCGGTGGAGATCCTGCCCGAGGAGGCCACTGTGGAGGAACCGATTGCAGGTCGATCTGTCGGGGAGGTCTATCGGGTCCAGGGACGGGCCGATCTACATGCGTTCCTCCTCGACGCCGTGGAAGAGTCCGGCGGACGCATCCTCTACGCAAGCGACGCCAGTCGAGCACCGATCTTCATTGGTGCTCAGCTCGACACTGATGAGCGCATTGGCATGCTCATCTATCCCTTCCGTGTGACTCGGAACGCGATCAAGAATCGCCCCGTCGATGAGGTGCGTGGCCAGCTTCGCTACGGCTCAGAAGACAGCTGGGAGCGAGAACATCCCGTTGGACGTGATGTTGCCGGCCTCGACGTAACGATGATCCTCGGGATCGATATCGCTGACGACGTGGTGATCGGGCTCGACGCGAATCTCTGGGACCCGCTGCCCATGGGAATCTCGTTCTATGCCAAGGATTCTGAACTCGACCAAGCCATGCGCAATGGATGGCACGTCTGGGAGAAGATCAATCGCGGCGGAAGTAGACGATCTGAGCCACGCTCGCCGACCAACCTCGAGACCGTTGTCGCGTTCGTGCCGAGGCGGCTATTCGATTACGTTCGCCTCGAGCGGCGAGCGAGTGCTCTACGGCTTGATCCGGCGCTTCGCTACTCCGCGGCTCTCGCGATCGGTGACAACGCCAATCGCGACACGACGCCGATCAGGCACGTTCTCGAAGAACAGTTCGCGCTGACAAGCGAACAGATACTTGACATCATTGGCGGACGAAATCGTCTGGCGGTGGCTGTGCGCGGTGGCGTCGCCGAACATCACCTCGAGGACCAGCTGCGCCGGTCACCGGATGTCAAGCAAATCGAGCGTCTTGATGTCGATGCAATGCACGACTTCAATGTCACACTCGTGGACGGGCGGAAACTCCGGGTCGAGTGTAAGAACGCGAGCCCGCGGACTACGGCTGGTGGCGATTTCAAGGTAGAGGTGCAAAAAACTCGCGCGTCAAAGGCGGACCCTGCCTCGCGGTTCTACCCGGTCGACGGCTTCGATGTCGTGGCGGCTTGTCTGTTCTCGCCGACGGGCAAATGGGAGTTCAGGTTTGGTGCTACCGACGCGATGCCTCGGCATGGCAGCTTCCCGGACCGTCTTGCGCCCGTCCAGACGGTGACGGCCGATTGGCGTTCCAATCTCGCGGATCTCGAAACATGAGGATGCGCTCGGGTCCTCGCTTGCGCGATCGGACTGCCCCTATCGAGTCTCGAACTGCTCGCGGCCGCGTGGTTTCTATCCCGCCGCGGTAGGCGGAGGCTCGATTACAGAACCAGACGAGGCGATCCGATCACGAATCTGAGCGACCGTGGATTCGGCGTCCCGCATCAGCTCAAGAATCGCAGCGTGATTACGCCAGTGCTGGTTCCAAAGCTCATCGCCAACTACCTCCAAGAAATCGACGCGCGTCGGGGTACCCCACTGCTCGTAGCGCCGAAGTCGTTCTGCGCGTTCGTCGAGTCCGGGGACGCCGCGCGTTGTCGGGGACAGTCGGGCGGCACCGAACAACCAGTCATACCAGTAGCTGTTTCCTTTGCTCTGATTGCACTTCCCGCATGCGGGTACAAGGTTGTGGATCTCCGAGATGTAACCGGTCGGCTGCTGATTGACTACGAGCGGCCGAAGGTGATCCCACTCGGTCGAAGGGTCACCACAGTAGGCGCACAAGACCTGGCCTGGCATCCCAAGAATGTTGAGCGCCTCCTCGACCTGGGCGGCCGTAGGCCAGATCACTGGGATGATGCCGTTCACGAAGGAGTTCGTGATGCTCGAGGAACGACCCGAGATCCGAACGGCCTTGGGCATTGAAAATCGGTCCAACCGTGGCACGGTTGCGAGCCTACAGATCAACACGCGAACCCTGTCAGGTCGCGAGCCGGTGGACTACATCAGCCCAAACACAGGCGCGACCGCAAAAACTCACGCAACGCGGGGTCGCAGACATAGAGGTAGGTGCCGCGCATTCCGTGCGTCAGCAGCACCCCATAGATGTTGCGGATTACTGGAGCAGGTCGTCGTCGGTGAAGGCGATGCCCGCTCTCGAGTTGACCTTCTCGACGCTAAGGGGCGTCATACTTCGTGGTCCGTCCCTTCGCGCGTTCGGCAGGGTACTTGTCAGCGGTCACGACCAGTTTCGCGAGCACGATCTCGTCAGGATCGACGCTCAGCTGTTCGGCGAGGAGCATGCAGTAGGTAGGGACGTCCGCGAGTTCTTCGCTAACTCGCGGAGGGTCGGCATGATCGTTCCATTGGAAGCACTCCAGCAGCTCGCCAGCCTCGATCGAGCTGCTCTTGGCGAGGTTTGCGGGGGTGTGGAACTTGGCCCAGTTGCGCTCTCGAACGAACTCCTTCAGGGCTTGTCGAACTCGCTCACTCGTCACGAGTGCGACCGTGCAGGGCACCCACTTGGTTCTCCATGCCTGGCGCTCTCCCGACAATCAGCAATCAGCGAGCGGGCGCGGCGGAGTGCCGGGACCGTGAAAATAGCGCAGGCCGGAGCGCAGCGGAGCACCGAGTCTATGTCGCGAAAGCCCGGAATGGAGCCGAACTCGATCGCTACACTCTCGGCGTCGGAGGGAAGCGCGGCCCTGTACGCCAACGCCAGGTGACGACGTCTTCCGTCATCTATCCACATCTGTCATCGGCCGCATTGAAGGCATCCGGTCCGTGCTCGATACTGGCCGGATACTGACCGTCGAGCCGGCATGAGCGGAGGTCGAGATGGGCAGCATCACCCCGTACGAATCGGCGAAGGGCCGCCGCTACCGCGTGCGGTATCGCAAGCCGGATCGCACCGAGGCGGAGAAGCGCGGCTTCACGACGATGCGCGAAGCGAAGCTGTACCTCTCCATGGTCACGGTGTCGAAGTCAAAGGGCGAGTACATCGACCCGTCCTCGTCGCGGGTTCCTGTCCGGATGTTCGCGGACAGCTGGCTGCGATCCAAACAACCGCCGATGTCGAAGCCGTCGTACTACATGACGCTCGAGCGCGCGTGGAAGAACCACGTCGCGCCGGTCTGGGCCGACAGGGAGATTTCTTCGATCCGTCGCTCTGAGGTTCAGGATTGGGTGTCCGACCTCGCGACGCAGAAGTCACGGACCGTCGTCCTCCGTTCGCTGGGGATCCTTGCCGGCATTCTCGATGTGGCGATCGACGATCGGCGTCTCGCGAGCAATCCGGCCCGCAACGTGCGCAACCTGCCTCGGCACGGACCGGGCAAACGTCGCGTCTACCTCTCGCACGACCAGGTCGCGACGCTGGCGGCGTGCTCCGCGCATCCGACGCTCGTCCTGACGCTGGCGTACACCGGCCTGCGGTGGGGTGAGGCGACCGGGCTGCGGGTCCGCAGCGTGAACCGCCTCCGTCGACGGTTCGTCATCGAGGAGAACGCGGTGATGATCGCGTACGAGATCCATGTCGGCACGCCGAAGACGCACGAGAAGCGCTCGGTCCCTTACCCGGAGCGTCTCGCTCCGATGATCGAGCAGGCGTGCGCCGGCAAGGGCCCGGAGGGTCTGCTGTTCGGCGACGGGGTCCATCACATGCGCAACTCGGGGGAGAAGGGGTGGTTCGCGAACGCGGTCCGGCGTGCGCAGGAGTTCGATCCGTCGATCCCGCGGCTGACTCCTCACGACCTCCGTCATACCGCTGCGTCGCTCGCGATCAGCTCAGGCGCGAACGTGAAGGCCGTGCAGCGCATGCTCGGGCACGCGTCTGCGGCGATGACGCTGGACACGTACGCCGACCTCTTCGACGACGATCTGGATGCCGTTGCCACCCGACTGAACGACCAGATGCCGTTGGTGGCGCTGCCGTCGGGTCCGCAGACCCGCTACGCCCGACCGCAGTGACCGCAGAGAGCAGATTGCTCAGTCCTGCCGAGGCTCGAGACGTCCGAGATGCTCGTTTTCGGCGTTTCGAGACGTCCAGCGGAGTGCGCTGAAGGGGCATGTCGGTGCCCTCAGCGCGGCCTCAGAGTTTTCAGAATGCGGGCAAAAAGCGGGCAAAAACGCCATCTGTGTGGTCTGACCTTAGAAGAAACTCCTGGTCAGAGGCTAAAAGAGACTGTGCCCCTGGAGGGACTCGAACCCCCAACCGTTTGCTTAGGACGCAACTGCTCTTCCATTGAGCTACAGAGGCTGGCGGATCGAGTCTAACCGCCGACGACGAGGGCCCCGGTGCGTGTGCACCGAGGCCCGTCGTCAAACTTCAGGTCGTTACGCCTGCGCCGCGAGGGCGAAGCGCACCGAGCCGTCCTCGTTCATCTGAGCGTCGAGGACCTGGTCGTCCAGCGCCGCCTGCGCGGTGCTGTCGAGGAAGACGCGAGCGCCGTCCGCTTCAACGACGGCGTCCGCAGGCTCGGGCTGCGGGGCCAGGGTCAGTTCGAAACCGGCAGTGGGTGCCTCGGCTCCGCGGATGCGGATACCTGCGGCCTGGACGTCGGGGGTGCCTGCGACCACAGCCTTGACGGCGATGGCGGCGTTCTCGGTGAGAGTGAGCATGTGCTTCTCCTTCCGTGGTGGAGTCAGCCACGCTTCCGAGTATCGAGCGCAGGCGCAAGCCAGAGCGCCGATACCCAGGGTTCTTCGATGGAACACTCACGGAACGCAGAAGCGCCGCGATTGCCTAATTCGCGGCTTCGTACGCCTCCATCACCGACGCCGGAATGCGGCCACGCTCTGACACCGACATTCCGCGTTCTTTCGCCCACTGACGAACGGCCGTGTAGTCGGCCTGTCCCGTGCGGCGGCGCTTGCGGGATGCCGCGGATTCGGCCTGTCGGCCGGTCGACACCGAGCGGGCGGCGTCGACATATCGGGACAATGTATTCCGGAATTCGGCGGCGTTATCGACGGTGAGGTCGATCTCATACGCGACGCCGTCGAGAGAGAAGAGAACGGTTTCACCTTCGCCGACTTCGAGGACAGTTCCGTCCAGATCGTCAACGAGTTGATGCACAATTTTTCGGGCCATGGTCACACATTATGGGGTGACGAAGATGCGAAAGGCGCCGCACCGCAGAATTTCGGCTTTTCAGGGGAGGAGGCCCGCCCGACGCGCTTGCATCACTGCGGCATGGCGGGTCGAGACATCCAGTTTCGCCATCGCCGATTTCAGATACGACTTCACCGTCGCTTCGCGAAGCCCCAGGGTGTCGCCGATCTCGGCGTTCGTCTCTCCGAGGGCAGCTCGGGCGAGGACATCCGTTTCCCTGGGGGAGAGGTGGATGTCGCCGATCGACGGGTGGGGCTCATCGTGCGAGAGGGCGGCAAGTCGCTGCTCGACGCGCGCCAGGCGCCGGCGCAGCCCGTCGTCATCCACTCCTGCGGCGATGCTGCGCAGTTCGGCGTAGCTCTCGCGCAGCTCTTCGCGCGCCGCGGCGGGCATCGAGGCCGCGGGCATTTGCAACGGGGTGAAGGTCTCGAGCCGCCGCGCGACCTCGTCGCGGACGCGGAGCTCGGTCGCGAGCTCTTCCGCGACCTGGAAGGCAGGGCGGGCGATGACGTCGCCGACGCGGCGTTCGCCCCAGGATCCGCAATAGATGACGCCCCGGGGCTTTCCCGACACGAGCACCGGTACGGCGAACAGCGTGGCGATGCCCTCACCGAGGATGGCGCGGTCGTAGTCGTGCGTGATGCTGCGGGCGGTGCGGTAGTCGAGCGCGAGCCGCGGTCGCTTCTCGACGTAGGCTCGGCCGCCCAGCCCCTTCATCGGGTGGACGACGAGCCCCTCGAGGTATCGGGTGCGGGCGCCGGAGATCGCCGACACATGGATCGCGTCGTCTCGCGAGAGGCCGCCGAAGGCGACGGGGAAGCCGGTGCGGCGGGTGAGATCTCCCACGGCACGGGAAACGAGTTGCACGTCGCTCGGAGCGCTTGACGAACCGACCACGAACTACCTACTTCCGGGGGTGACGGCTACGTCGCCGCCTTTCGTAGCGTCGACCATAGCAGGCGCCTCGCCGACGGTGGGGGGCGTCGTGAGTTCGGGACCGGCGCAAATGCGCCCACGGTTTGTGTGCAAGGAGGCCACATGTCCGATCGACGCACCGAGTCCGCCCCACCGGGTGGAATCGACTACATCGCGGTGGAGGAATCGCCGCGATTCGGGGAACTGAAACGGCGGCAGCGCAGTTTCATCTTCCCCTTCGCCCTCGCCTTCCTCGTCTGGTATTTCGCTTACGTGCTGCTGTCGTCTTTCGCGGTCGACTTCATGTCGCAGCGCGTGTGGGGTGACATCACCGTCGGCCTGATCTTCGGGCTCGGACAATTCGTCACCACCTTCGGCATCACGATGCTCTACGTCTGGTTCGCCAACCGGAAGCTCGACCCCATCGCCGAAGAGATCCGTGAAGAACTCGAGAAGCGAGAGGCGGCCGGCGCATGAACGAATTCTTCGCCTCCGTCGGGTCGGCGGTCAGCGCCGCGGTGGAAACGACCGAGAACAATCCGGTGCTGAACATCTCGATCTTCGGCGCCTTCGTCGCGGTGACGCTCTTCATCGTCATCCGCGCGAGTAGGAACAACAAGACCGCCGCCGACTATTACGCCGCCGGACGCTCCTTCACCGGGCCGCAGAACGGGTTCGCCATTTCGGGCGACTATCTCTCCGCGGCATCCTTCCTCGGCATCTGCGGCGCGATCGCGATCAACGGATACGACGGCTTCCTCTACTCCATCGGATTCCTCGTCGCGTGGCTCGTCGCCCTGCTGCTCGTGGCAGAGCTGATGCGCAACACCGGCAAGTTCACGATGGCCGACGTCCTCTCCTTCCGCCTGAAGGAGCGCCCCGTGCGCATGGCGGCGGCGATCACGACCCTCGCGGTGTGCTTCTTCTACCTGCTGGCGCAGATGGCGGGGGCGGGGGGCCTGGTCGCCCTGCTGCTCGGCATCACCGAGAGCGTGGGCCAGGCGGTGGTCGTCGCCGTGGTTGGCGTCATCATGATCGTCTACGTACTCGTCGGCGGCATGAAGGGCACCACCTGGGTGCAGATCGTCAAGGCGTTCCTCCTCATCGGCGGAGCGCTCATCATGACCATCTGGGTGCTGGCGATCAACGGCTTCAGCCTCAACACGCTGCTCGAGAACGCGGTGGCCGCGTCGGTGACCGAACCCGCTGACGCCATCCTCGGCCCGGGCCTGCAGTACGGCGGCAACCCGTGGGACTTCATCTCCCTCGCGATCGCGCTCGTGCTCGGCACCGCGGGCCTGCCGCACGTGCTGATGCGCTTCTACACGGTGCCGACCGCCAAAGAGGCGCGTCGCTCGGTCGTGTGGGCGATCTGGCTGATCGGCCTCTTCTACCTGCTCACCCTCGTGCTGGGCTACGGCGCTGCGGCGCTCGTCGGCCCGGAGCGGATCGCCTCGGCACCCGGCGGGGTCAACTCGGCCGCGCCGCTGCTCGCGCTCGAACTCGGCGGGCCGCTGCTCCTCGGGTTCATCAGTGCGGTGGCGTTCGCCACGATCCTCGCCGTGGTCGCGGGGCTCACCATCACCGCCGCGGCGTCGTTCGCCCACGACATCTACGCCAACGTGGTGAAGAAGGGGAACGTGCCGCCCGACGGCGAGGTGAAGGTCGCCCGGCGCACCGTCATCGTGATCGGCATCCTCGCGATCCTCGGCGGCATTGCCGTGCAAGGTCAGAACGTCGCGTTCCTGGTGGCGCTGGCGTTCGCGGTGGCGGCGTCGGCGAACCTCCCGACCATCCTCTACTCGCTGTTCTGGCGGAAGTTCACCACGCGTGGAGCGGTGTGGAGCATGTACGGAGGACTCGCGGCCGCGATCATCCTCATCGTCCTCTCGCCGGTGTTCTGGGGGTCGGAGACCAGCGTGTTCAAGGTGGGCACCGCGATCTGGCCGCTGAACAACCCCGGGATCGTCTCGATCCCGCTCGGGTTCTTCCTCGGCTGGCTGGGGTCGGTCACCTCGCGCGGCGGCGAAGACCGCACCAAGGCGGCCGAGATGGAGGTGCGCTCGCTGACCGGCTTCGGGGCCGAGAAGGCGACGAACCACTAGGACGCCTTCGATCCGGATGCCACGGCCCGGCGGCCCCGCGGAGAGGAACCTCCCGCGGGGCCGCTGCGCGCGACCGGCGGCCTACACGCCCGCCGCACGCTCGAAGTCGACGAGGAACCGCTTCACCTCGGGATGGCCGCCGTACTCGCCGAGCGACCCGTCGGCGCGCACCACCCGGTGCACGGGGATGACGATCGAGAACGGCGTTGTGGCGCAGGCGGTGCCGACCGCGCGCGCCGCGCCGGGGCTCCCTGCGGCAATGGCGACCTCGCCATAGCCGGCGGTCTCGCCGTAGGGGATCCGCTGGATCGCCTCCAGCGCGAGTCGGGTGAAGCCGGTGGCCTGACCGAGGTCGAGCGGCAGGTCGAACTGACGGCGCTCACGGGCGAAGTACTCGTCGAGCTGCTCGGCGGTGCGGCGGGCGAGGGGGTGCTCGGGCCCGGGCTCCACGTCGCCGTAGCGGCGGGCGAGGCCCTCGAGCTCCGGCTCTGCCGGCCCGTGGATCGGGTGCACGGTGAGCAGGGCGTCGTCACGCGCGACGATCAGCACCTCGCCGACGGGGGAGGGGTGGAGGAGGAACCGGGGGGCGAGGGCGGCGATCATGACGACATCCTCGCCCGTCACGCCCACTCCCGCGGGTGCCGGGGCGGCATCTGTGAGTGATCGGCGATCGGGGGTGCCTGTGCAGGAAGGGCCGATCACCCGGCGTGTCGTCAATACCGCGAAAACCCGCCCCGCCTAACGGCGCCCGACCTGGCGGGCGCTTAGTGTGGCTGACGTGTGGCGAGTCGAATCGGATGTCATGGAGAACCGGGGAGGAACAGTGACCGGTCCGGCCGTGAACCCCGGTGACCTCGGTCTTTCCGAGCCGGGCGTCACGGTCGCCCACATCGCCGACCCCGCGCGAGAGACCCTGCGGCGTCAGGCGTCGCAGCTGGGCGGTCGGTCGACACTGCTGCACTACAGCGACTCCCGCGAAGAGGGCATCGAGATCACCGGCGCCCACCCGGGGAGCCTCCCGCAGTTCATCACCGGCCGATCCACGCTGCTGTCGGGGCTGTTTCGCGACGAGGTGGCGCTGCGAAACGCGCGGCTCGCCGCCGAGCGCATCACCGCCAAGAACGTCGAGCTGCGCACCGCCCGAGGGATCGACGCGGTCCACCTCGCGGTGGGCCTCGCCTCATGGCGACTGGGCGGCCTCGCCTGCACCGCACCGGTGCTGCTGCGACCCCTCGCCATCCGGCGGCACCACTCCGACTTCGAGCTGAAGCTGCGGGGCTCGTTCCACGTCAACCCCGAGCTCATCCGGGCCTTCAAGACCCACTTCGGCATCACCGTCGACGGGGCGGCGCTCGCCGCCCTCGCCTACGACGGCGGCGTCTTCAAACCCCAGCCGGTCATCGACCACCTGCGGGCCCTGACCGCCTCGCTGCCGAACGTGAAGGTGCAGCCGCGCCTGGTGGTCTCGACCTTCGCCGACGTCGCATCGCCGATGTCGAGGGATGCCGCGAACCTCGACCACCCTGTGCTGAACGCCCTCGCGGGGCATCCTGCCGATCGCGAACGGGTGATGCACCGCCGGGAGATCCCCTCGATCCTCCCCGCCGACGAGCGTCCCCCCGCCGCCGACGCACTGCTGCTCGACGCCGACGCCGAACAGGAGGGAGTTCTCGCGCGCATCGCGTCGGGCCAGTCGCTCGTCGTCCACACGCTCCCCGGCACCGGCGGCACCCAGACCGTCATCAACGCCGTCGGCTCGCTCGTCCGCGAGGGGCGACGCGTCCTCGTCGTGAGTGCGCGACGCGCGACCCTCGAGGGCGTCCGTCACCGCCTCGCGGGTGTCGGGCTGCCGGGCCTCACCGTCTCGCCGCGGCACGTGCGCCGCGACCTCATCCGCGCGATCGGTCGCAACGAGAAGGCCGAGAAGCCGGCCGTGGCCGAGGTCGATGACGCCCTCGTGCGTCTTCGCACCGTGCTGCGCGACTACCGTCACGCCCTGACGACCACGCACTCCGACCTCGGCGTCTGCACGCTCGACGTGCTGCGCCGGCTCGCAGAACTCTCGGCCCTCGACCCCACGCCGTCGACCGCCGCGCGCTTCGACGTCAGCACGCTCATCCGCCTGGCGGGCAAGCGGCGAGAAGCCGCGACCAAGCTCGCCACCGCCGCGCGCCTCGGCGAATTCCGGTTCGGCCCGCACGACTCGCCGTGGTTCGGCGTCTCGTTCGCCACCACCGCCGATGCCCGCCGTGCGCACGGCCTCGCAGCCCGCCTCCACCGCGCCGACGTGCCGGCGCTCCTCGAGCGCGGCTACGCGATGGTCGGGCAGACCCACATGCGGCCGTTCCAGAGCGTCGCCGAGCTCGGGGTGCAGCTGCGGCTGCTCTCGGGCATCCGCGATTCGCTCGACCGGTTCAGCCCCACGGTGTTCGAGCGGCCGCTCGGCGAGCTCATCCAGGCCCACGGCCCGCGTCGCGACTCGCCGTCGATGAACGCGGCGAACCGTCGACGGCTCAAGCGTCTCTCGCGCGAGTACATCCGGCCCGGCGTCCACATCGTCGACATGCACGAGGCCCTCCTGAAGGTGCAGCAGCAGCGCACCGAGTGGCACCGCTACGTCGAGGCCGGCGTCATCCCCGAGGTGCCCTTCGGGCTGGCCGACGTGCACGTCGCCTGGCAGCGGGTCGACGCCGACCTCGCCGAGCTCGACGAGATCCTCGGGCGCTCGGGCGCCGACGCGCTCGGCTCGATCCCGGTATCGCAGCTCGTGCGCACGCTTGCCGAACTCGCCGCGGAATCGGACGTCTTCGACAACCTCGTCGAGCGGGCGACCCTGCGCTCCGAACTCGCAGGGCTCGGGCTCGAGCCACTCCTCACCGAGCTCTCAGTGCGTCACGTGCCCGAGCAGCAGGTCGGCGCCGAGCTCGAGTGGGCGTGGTGGCAGTCGGCGCTGGAGTACCTGCTGCGCACCGACCGCGCGCTCCTCGGCGCCAACACCGCCGTCGTGGACCGCCTCGAGCGCGACTTCCGGCTCGTCGACGAGGCGCACACCGGTGCGTCCGGGCCGCTGCTGGCCTCGCAGCTCGCAACCCAGTGGCGGATCGGCATCGTCGACGAGGCCGAGGAGGCCGCGGCCCTGCGAGCCGCCCTGAAGTCGGGCGACATCAGCCCCGCTCAGTTCCTCGACGCCGCCCCCACGCTCTCGCGCGCCCTCGCGCCGGTGTGGCTCGCATCGCCCTACGACGTGCCGCTCATCCCCGACTCCCTGCGCTTCGACGTCGTGATCATCGCGGATGCCGGGGCGCTGTGCCTCGCCGAGGCAACGCCGGCCCTGCGGCGCGGCGGTCAGCTGGTGGTCTTCGGCGACCCGGTGACGCAGAAGCCCACACCCTTCCGGGTGGCGTCGGCCATTCCCACCGATGACCCCGATGCGCCCGACGACCCGTTCGACGACGAGAGCGTGTTCGTCCGGCTCTCGGAGCTGTTCCCCGTCGAGACCCTCACCCGCAGCTACCGCGCCGGGGGAGAAGACCTCGCGGCGCTCGTGAACGACGCCTTCTACGGCGGCGAGATCGTGTCGCTGCCGTGGGCGGGGTCGTACCTCGGCCGCGGGAGCCTCAGCGTCGACTACGTCGAGGGCGGCACTGGCGCGCCCGACCCGATCAGCGGAGCCGTCGAGACCCCCGACGCCGAGGTCGCCCGCGTGGTGACCCTGGTCGTCGAGCACGCCGTGAACCGGGCGTCGGAGTCGCTGATGGTCGTCACCGCATCGCGGAAGCACGCCGAGCGGATTCGCGCCGCCGTCGGTGCCGCGTTCGCCGGGCGGACGGATGTCGCAGACTTCGTCGGTCGCGACACCGCCGAGCCGTTCGCCGTCCTCAGCCTCGAAGAGTCGGTGGCCGAGAGCCGCGACCGCGTCATCTTCTCGCTCGGGTTCGGCCTCACCAAGCACGGCCGCGTACTGAGCGACTTCGGCGACCTCTCCACCCCCGACGGCGAGCGGCTGCTCACCGTCGGCATGACCCGCGCCCGCCGGTCGATGGTGATCGTGTCGTCCATCCGTCCCTCGGCGTTCGACGAAGGACGCCTCGAGCACGGCGCGGCGACCCTCATGGGCATCCTCGGCGGCCTCGCCGCCCGCGCGCGCGAAGCGCGCCTCGAAGACCTCGCCGACCCGCTCACCCGGTCGCTGGCCCGCGAGCTCCGCCGCCTCGGCGTCTCGGTCGACGTGCAGTACCGGGGCCTCCTGCCCCTCGTCGCCCAGTACAACGGCAAGGCCGTCGTCGCCGAGAGCGATCCCGAGACCCGCGGCGAGTCGCTCCGCGAAGCGCTGCGGCTGCGGCCCCAGATCCTCCGCCGCCTGGGCTGGCACTACGTGCGCGTGCACTCGTTCGACCTGTACAGCGACCCGGCAGGGGTTGCGGCGCGCATCGCCGAGCTTCTGGGAGCCCCGGCGATCACCGCCGACCCCGACACGCAGCCGGTCGACCTCATCGAGTAAGTCGATGGCCGAGGACGAGCCCCGCCAGCGCGTGGAACGGGTTCCCGGGTCACGACGCGCCCGGCTGACACCCGCGCCCGACACGGAGGCCGAACCCTCCGCCGTCGATGACAGCGAGGACGCCGCCCCCGCGGCATCCGATGGTCTTTCCGGCCCGAATGACGAACGGATGCGGCGGGAGAAACCACCCCACTACTGAGGCGGCGTCTGCGGCAGCAGCCGTTACGGCGTCGGGGGAGTGGTCCGCGAGGTGCCGGCGCCGGGCTGCGCGGCGAGCAGGTCGCGGATCTGGACCAGCAGCTCCTGCTCGGTCGGCACGGGGTCGGCTGCGGCCCCGGTCGCGGCGCCGGCGCGTGCCTCCTGACGCTTCTTCCAGTGGTTCATCGGCATGACGAACACGAAGTAGACGACCGTGGCGACGGCGAGGAAGTTGATCACCGCGGCGATGACGGCGCCGAACGAGAAGACCGAGACGCCGCCGAGCAGGGTGGGCACGTTCACGACGAACGCCGTCTCGAGGTCACCCGTCTGGAAGACCAGCCCGATGAGCGGATTGATGAAGGCGGTGACGAGGACGTTCACGATTCCGGTGAACGCGGCGCCGATCACGACGGCGACGGCGAGGTCGATCACGTTCCCGCGAAGGATGAACTCCTTGAAGCCCTTGATCATCGATGGTGCCTTCCGACGTCGCCGGCTGCCGCCGGGCTACGAACCGCTGGACGCGGGCGAGGCCTTCGCCTCGGACTTCGATGATGGCGAAGACCCGCTCGATTCGCCACCGGAACTCGCCGGTGCGCTCTCACTCTTCGTACCTTCGCTCTTCTTGCCCTCTCCACTGCCGGCACGCGAGTCGGTGCGGTAGAAGCCCGAGCCGTTGAAGGTGACGCCGATCGAGCCGTACTCCTTGCGAAGCGGTCCCTCGCACTCGGGGCAGGTGGTCAGCGCCGGATCGGCGAAGGACTGCACGGCGTCGAAGCGGTGCCCGCACTGCTTGCAGGCGTAGGCGTAGGTGGGCATGTCGGTGTCTTTCGTCGGGGGTGCGCCGATCAGCGTCGGGCAGGCGCGAGATCGATCGTACGCGTCGGGGTGACCACACCCGACACCGGCTGGTCGTGCACATCGCGCGGAACGGAGTCGAGCAGCTCGGTGTCGTAGATGACCGCGTAGACCGGGGGACAGCGCTCCATCGATCCGATGGTCTTGTCGAAGAACCCGCGCCCCCAGCCGAGGCGCGTGCCGTCCTGCCCGACGGCCGCGGCGGGGATGACGAGAAGGTCGACGTCATTCACCGCGATCGGGCCGAGCACCTCGCCGACGGGCTCGGGCAGGCCATACATCCCCTCGGTGATGTCGAGGTCGGGCGTGGCGACCGACCAGTCGAGCAGTCCGTCGGCGCGGGTGATCGGGAGGAGCACACGGATGCCGCGGCGCACCGCCTCGGTGACGAACTGCCGGGTGCCCGGCTCGGTCGTCGTGGAGAGGAAGCACGACATCGAGCGGACGCCGAAACGGTCGAGGAGCGCATCGAGCTGTGCGGTGATGCCGCTCTCGGCGGTGTCGCGTGCTGCCGCCGACATCAGATTCCGGCGCTCGCGCAGATCGGCGCGGAGCGCCCGTTTGGCGTCGGCGATCGCGTCGGACATGCGTTGATCATAGGCGGCGCGGTCTCGGAGATCGCGGTGCTCTGGTGCGGCACGTGCTTTCCGTGAAACATCCACCCCCTACAATCGGGCTCGTGCCTCGTAGCTCATTCAAAGCCGTCATTCCCGCCGCCGGACTGGGAACGCGATTCCTGCCCGCAACCAAGGCGATGCCGAAGGAGATGCTCCCGGTCGTCGACAAGCCCGCGATCCAGTACGTCGTCGAGGAGGCCACCGCGGCCGGCATCGACGACGTGCTCATCATCATCGGGCGCAATAAGAACAACCTGTCGAACCACTTCGACTCGGTGCCCGAGCTCGAGTCGACGCTCGAGCGCAAGGGCGACCACTCGAAGCTGGCGAAGGTTCAGCACTCCAGCGACCTCGCCGACATCCATTTTGTCCGTCAGGGTGAGCCGAAGGGTCTCGGGCACGCTGTCCTGCGGGCCCGCGCCCACGTCGGCGACCACCCGTTCGCGGTGCTGCTGGGCGATGACCTCATCGACGAGCGCGACCCGCTCCTCACGACCATGCTCGAAGAGCACACCAAGCGCGGTGCGGCGATCGTCGCGCTGATGGAGGTCGACCCCGACTCGATCCACCTCTACGGTGCTGCGGCGGTCGAAGCGACCGACGACGACGGTGTGGTGAAGGTCACGGGCCTCGTCGAGAAGCCCGCGAAGGAGGACGCCCCCTCCAACCTCGCGATCATCGGCCGCTACGTTCTCTCGCCCTCGGTGTTCGACATTCTCGAGCGCACCGAGCCCGGCAAGGGCGGCGAGATCCAGCTCACCGACGCCCTTCAGGAGATGGCTTCCGACCCCGACGGGCCGGGCGTCTACGGCGTCGTGTTCCGCGGCCGTCGCTACGACACCGGCGATAGAGTGGATTACATCAAGGCCATCGTGCAGCTCGCCGCCGACCGTGAGGACTTGGGTCCTGAGCTGCGTCCCTGGTTCAAGGAGTTCGCGGCGAAGCTGTGAGCTGACACGGAGCGACCGCCGCAGCGAGGGGGGTGTGTGGACCTGTCATCCCCCCGTGAGCATGGCCCGATCTCGATCCGGCTCATCCGTCAGCGCGACGCGCGGACGGTGCAGAACGAGTTGCTGACCAATCGGTCGTGGCTGCGCCCCTGGGAGGCCACGAGCCCCGACGGCCCGGTGTCGTTCGACATGCGTGCGGGCATCCGCCGTCTGCTGCAGCAGTACCGCGACGGCGCCGGCATCCCGTTCGTGATGGAGTACGACGGCGTGATCGCCGGACAGCTCAACGTGTGGGGGATCGCGCGGGGGTCTTTGGCGACCGCGACCATCGGGTACTGGGTGAGCGAGCGGTTCGCGGGGCGCGGGATCACGCCCACCGCCGTGGCGCTCGCGACCGACGTGTGCTTCGCCGAGGCGCGGCTGCACCGGATGGAGATCTGCATCCGCCCCGAGAACCGCGCGAGCCTGAGGGTGGTGGAGAAGCTCGGATTCCGGTACGAGGGGCTGCGGCGCCGGTACATCCACATCGACGGGGACTGGCGCGACCACTACTGCTTCGCGCTGGTGCGCGAGGACGTTCCCGGGGGAGTGCTCGCCCGGTGGGTCGAGGGACGCGCGCCGCAGGACGCGGCGACGATCCCTCCGGCGGATCGGTTGCACGCCTGATCCGGATGGGCTCGGGTTCGTGCCTCCTGCGCACAGGGCGTGCATGGTGTACCGATGCCACCCCTGTCGTCGCCGATCTGCTTCAACCGGTGGATCGTGCCGCCTGCGGCTCATGCTGCCAGGGGTTCGTGACGCACGGGTTAATGCCGGCGCCCGCGGCGTGCATGGTGTCCGGATGCCACCCCTGTCGTTGCCGATCTGGTTCAACGTGTGGTTCGTGCCGCCTGGGGTTCGTGCCGCCGCGCGCGGCGTGCGTGGTGTCCCGATGCCAGGTCTGCCGTCGCCGATCTGGTTCAACGTGTGGTTCGTGCCGCCTGGGGTTCGTGCCGCCGCGCGCGGCGTGCGTGGTGTCCCGATGCCAGCTCTACCGTCGCCAAATCTGCTTAAACCTGTGGTTGAGGGTTTCGGGTTTGGATGTCGGAGGGTGGTGCCATGATTCATACATGCGTTCGAACCCGCGGCTCACTCTCCTCAGTGACGAGGATCGGTCTGAGCTGACCGGGGTGCTGAGCCGGGTGGAGGCTGCGCAGGTGGCGCTGGCTGCCGCGGAAGCCGAGCAGACACGTGCGCTGGCTGAGGCCGGGGAGTTCGCGGCACGGTTGGCGGAGGGGTCGTCGGCGGTGGTGCGGGATCGGGATATGGCGCTCCGGGGTGTGGCGGCGGAGATCGCCGCGGCGGTCAGGTTGTCGGACCGGTCGGTGCAACGCCAGATCGATTCCGCCTACGCGCTGGTCAACGACTACCCCGCGACGGTGCACTGCCTCGAGAAGGGGCTGATCACCCGGGCGCATGTCGCGGTGGTTGAGGATGTCGGGCGGCGCCTGCCGCCGGGGGTGAAGGGGGAGTTCGATCAGCTGGCGGCGGAGGTCTGTTTGGACGAAACACCCGGGAGGGCGAGGGCGGATTTGGAGGTCATCGCGGAGCGGATGCACCCTCGGTCGCTGACCGAGCGGCACGGGGAGGCGTTCCGGGAGCGGAGGATCGTCCGGTACAGCCTCGGGGAGGGGATGTCGGAGTTGCGGGCGGTGCATTCCACGGTGCTGATCGAGGGGATCTTCCAGCGGATCACCGAGCAGGCGAACGAGGTCATCGCCGCGCGGGAACCGGAAGCGGGTGGGGCTGCGCTCAACGCGGCGGATGCGGAAGCCCTGACGCCGGACACCCGGTCGATCGATGAGGTCCGGGCCGACGTGTTCGCGGACATGCTCCTCACCGCCACCCCGAGCCTTGACCCGGTGCGCGACGGCGAGCTTCCGGGAGGGTTGGGGGCGATCCGGGCGAAGGTGCAGGTCGTGATCCCCGTGATGGCGTTGATGGGGCAGAGTGACGTCCCGTGCGACCTGGCCGGGGTGGGACCGATCGACGCGGGAACCGCGCGGTTGTTGGCGGGGAACAGTGACGGGGTGTGGGAGCGGCTGCTGGTTCATCCGATCACGGGGTTGATCATGGCGGTGGATCAGTACCGGCCGACCGGGGCGATGGTCCGGTTCCTGAAGGGGCGGGACAAGCACTGCCGGTGGCCGGGATGCCGGATGCCCGCCCGAAAATGCGAAGTCGACCACAACCACGACGCCGCCCTCGGGGGGAAGACGGAGATCTGCAACCTGTGCTGTCTGTGCCAACGGCATCACAGTATGAAGCAGTTCACCGCCTGGGAAGTGAAGCAACTCGACGGTGGGGTGATGGAGTGGACCTCCCCTACCGGCCGGATCCACATCGACAATCCACCCGGCCACGGGGTGCACTTCCATCCGGAAGAAGATCTCCCCGACGACCTGTGGGTGAAATGGACCACCCCCGGCACCGAATTCCGGATCTTCGATGAACCGGTCGACGACCCGCACGCACCCGCACCCTTCTGACGCTCGCGCGAGACCATGGCAACCCCAGGTGGTCGCTTGGCCTTCCGAGTTGACACGGTGGCTTCCGGCTGAAGCGGCGGCTTCCCCGGAAGCATCGTGTGATCAGACGACGGCGCGGCTTTGCGGTGCACCACGCGCCAGTGAGCATTTCGCCGACGGTGAACGTCCGGCGAAAACTGATGAAAACCCGGGCCGCATACCCCCGCGCGGACGTAGCGTGACGCCATGCAGGCAGGCTTCCACTTCTGGAACTTCTCCGTCCCCGGCGCTCCCGACACCCTTGCCGAGGTGCTCGGCCGCACCGCGCGCACCGCTGAGCAGGGCGGGTTCGCGCAGTTCACGGTCATGGACCACTGGTTCCAGATGGAACGGGTCGCTCCGGCCGATGAGCCGATGCTCGAGGCCTTCACAACGCTCGGCTTCCTGGCGGCGCACACGCACTCGATGCGGATCGGTCCGCTCGTGACCGGCGTGACCTACCGGCATCCGGGATTGCTCGCGAAGATCGTCACGACGCTCGACGTCCTGAGCGAAGGCCGCGCGATGCTCGGGATCGGTGCCGCCTGGTACGACCGGGAGCACCGTGGCCTGGGGGTGCCCTTCCCGCCGCTCGCCGAACGCTTCGAGCGGCTCGAAGAGACCCTGCAGATCGCGCTGCAGATGTGGAGCGATGACAACGGCGCCTACCGGGGCGAGCACTACGTCCTCGAAGAGACGCTGTCGAGCCCGGCGCCCATCCAGCGGCCCCACCCTCCCATCATGATCGGCGGTCAGGGAGAGAAGAAGACCCTGCGACTGGCCGCCCAGTACGCGCAGATCGTGAACCTCACGACCGCCGACCCCGAGCGCGTGGCGCACCTCCTCGATGTGCTCCGAGGGCACTGCGACCGTGCCGGCACGGACTACGACGCGATCGAGAAGACCGTGGTCTCCGCCTTCTCCGACCCGCACGATCCGGGGTTCCTCCCGCACATGGAGAAGCTGTCGGCTCTCGGGATCACACAGGTCGTGCTCGGCGCCGCCCCCGACGATCCCGTCGGACGGGTCGCGCGGATGGCCGACGAGGTTCTGCCCGCCCTCGCCGACATCTGAGGCGAATCCGCCGCGACGACACGCAACCGCCTTGCCGGGCGCGGATGCCGGTGTCGCATACCGTTATGCGCATGGGCGGACAGGTGCTGGGTGGCGGGGTGATCGTGCTCGTGGCGGTGCTGCTGTGGCTGGTCTACCTGTTGCCCTCATGGCACAGCCGCCGTCAGTTCGACGCCGCGGAACGCAACGCCGTCCGGCTGAACCAGGCGCTGCGGGTCCTCGCCGAGACGAGTGAGACGCCGGCAGAGGTGCGCCTCGAGCTCTCCGCCCGCACCGCGGCGGCACAGCAGAAGCTCGCCAAACGCGCCATGGCCGAACGCGAGGACGCTGCCCTCGAGCAGGCGCGCGTCGACCTCGAGCGGGCACGCGCCGAGAAGGCCGCCGCCAAGGCTGCTCCTGAAGCTCGTCAGGCACGCGCTCGTCGCCGCGTGAGACTGGTCGCGACCTCGCTGGGCTTCGCCGGGCTGGGTCTCGCCGGATGGGGCGCATGGCTGACCGTGTCGACCGGGGCGATCGGCGCCCTCGTCGGAGGTCTCGCCCTCGTCATCCTGTCTATCGCCGCGCTCGCGCAGATGGCTCGCGTCGCGGCGCGGGTGGCGCGTCGGTCTGCGGCATCCGCTGTTCCGGTCGCCCGGACCGCGCCCATCGTGCAGGACGTTCCGCTGCCGGTGGCTCGGCAGCGGGCGGCGTGGGCGCCGCGCGAGCTGCCGAGGCCGCTCACCGTCTCGGCCGGGTCGCAGGCAGCCGCGGTCCGCGACGTCGAGGACGCCCGCGAAGAGCTGCGCCAGGCCGCGGTCGCCGAGGCCCTGCGCGTGCGCGCCGAAGCTGCGCAGCCGCCGTCGATCGAGGTCGCGCGGGCCGCGCGCGCTGCGCAGACCGGTCCGGACTTCGCCCGTATGGGCTTCGTCGACGACGCCGAGATCGAGGATCATGTCCGGCGTTTGCTCCAGCGCCGCGCAGCGGGCGCCTGAGCCCGCCCGGGTTCGTCGGCGACCCGGCGAGGGTGATAATGTAACGGAGGTTCTCGGGCCTGTGGCGCAGTTGGTAGCGCGCTTCGTTCGCAATGAAGAGGTCAGGGGTTCGAATCCCCTCAGGTCCACCGATCCGAGAAGAGCTCGCCCGGCAGGGCGGGCTCTTCCTGTTTCGCGGGTCTGTCAGGTCGCCGGCGGCGCGCTCATAATGGGCGGATGGCCGCGCATCCTCCCCTCCACGACGGACCGTTCTACCACGGCACCCGTGCGGAGCTGGCCCCGGGCGATCGCCTGAGGCCAGGGTTCCGCTCGAACTACCGCTCCGACGTCACCATGAATCACGTCTACTTCACCGCCGCGCTGGACGGCGCCGGCTTGGCGGCGGAGCTCGCCGTGATGCTCGGGCCCGAGAATGCCCGGCCGCATGTCTACCGCGTCGAGGTGACGGGGGATTTCGAGGACGACCCGAACGTCACGGACAAGAAGTTCCCGGGCAACCCGACGCAGTCCTACCGATCGGACTCGCCGCTCATCGTGATCGAAGAGGTCAGCGACTGGACGCGATTGAGTCAGGACGCGCGGGAGATATGGCGCGAACGCCTCGCCGCGCTCGCCGCGACTGGGGCCGAGATCATCAACTGACCTCGGCCCGCATCGGTCAGGCCATGGCCGGTGAGCGGTCGCCGACGGAGAGCCGCTGCGCGGCGAGCCCCTCGGCGGCCATCAGCGGCGTGATGCCCCGTTCGGCGGCATCGTCGAAGACGCGGCGGAGGGTGTCGCCGATGCCGGCGACCCGGTCCATGATCTCGTCCCGGGTGCCGAGCTTCTTCGCCTCGAGGTCGAGGTAGATGACCCCGCCGGCGTTGACGACGAAGTCGGGGGCGTAGAGGATGCCCCGCGCGGCGAGGCGGTCGGAGCCAGAGTGCTCGGCGAGCGGGTTGTTGGCCGGGCCGCAGACCGCGCGGGCGTCGAGATCGTCGATCACCTCGGAGGTGAGGATGCCGCCGATCCCCGCGGGCACGAAGACGTCGGCCGGCACGAGGTGCTCGAACCCGGGTTCGCTCCACGAGGCCTGCAGCTCGCGGGCGAGGTCCCGCTTGGCGGGGTTGACGTCGGTCACCGTGAGGACGGCGCCCTCGGCGGCGAGGCGGAGCGCCAGGCGGCTGCCGACCTGACCGAGGCCCGAGATCGTGATGCGCCGGCCTGCGACCTCCGCACTGCCGGTCACACGCTCGAGCGTCGCGCGCAGCGACGCGTAGACGCCGAGGCTCGTCGGGCCCGCGGGCTCACCCGATCCGCCGACCGCGTCGGGAAGACCCACGACGTGCTCGGTGCGCTCGCGAACCGTGAGCATGTCGTCCGTGGTCGAGCCGACGTCTTCCGCCGTGCGGTAGAGGCCGTTCAGCGCCTCGACCGCGTCGCCGAGGTCGAGGAAGGCCGCGCGTCGACGGTCGGCGTCGAGCATCGTCCCCTCGGGGAGGGCGATCACCGCTTTGCCGCCCCCGGCGTCGAGCCCGGCCGCCGCGTTCTTCAGCGTCATCGCCGCCGACAGGCGCAGGGCATCGCCGAGGGCGTCGCTCCAGTGCGGGTACGTCCACAGCCGCGCGCCGCCGAGGGCGGAACCGAGGACGGAGGAGTGCAGGGCGACCGCGAGGAACAGTCCGCTCCGCCGCCCCGTGATCACCTCCACGCGCTCGTGGGTGAAATCGGGCAAGGGCAGGGTGTGCGACATCGCGTCCTCTTTCGGCGGGCCTTGTGGGCGTGCTCTCTCGGATGCGGCCGCTTCGCCGCACCCGACTCCATTGCATCATCGCCCGGGCTGTGGTTCAACCGGCCGCCGACGCGCGGCGCGTCACCTCACCACGCGAGGAGTTTTTCGGGCTCCATCCGGATGACGGCTTCGAATTGCTGAACGAGTTCGTCGACCGGCATCCCGAAGTCCTCGATCGCCTCGACATACTTCTCGGTCCACGGCTCACGGACGGTAATCAGCCACTCGGCGGCGGATTGATCGATGATCCGGGCCGACCCGCTCAGCACCACCACGTCCGCGCCGAACCGGCCCTGCGTGTTCAGGTGCACCAGCGCCCGAGATCCGCGCCGCACCTGCCGCGCCTTGACCGAATCGGGTCGGGTGAGGATCCATACGGCACCGTCGTGCCAGAAGAACCACACCGGCACCGCGTGGGGCGTGCCGTCCTCTCCGACGGTCGTGAACCAGGCGATCAACTCGGAGTCCAGCAGATGCTGGGCCTTCTCGTGCACGGGGTCGCCTGGTGTGAACAATTCGGCCATCGTGTCCTCCTTCGGTCGGGAGCGGGTCTGTCCGCGGCCAGGCTAATCGGGACCTCCGACCCTAGGCTGACGGTCATGACCTCCTCGCTCCCCGCCCGCAGCCGCCTCGTCCACGACGCCCTCCGCGCCGCCGGCATCGCCGGTGACATCGTGGTGCTTCCCGATGCCGCCTCCACCGCGGTCCTCGCCGCCGAGGCTCTCGGCGTCGAGGTGGGGGCGATCGCGAACAGCCTGGTGTTCTGGAGCGACGGCGAACCGCTCCTGGTGATGACGAGCGGCGCGCACCGCGTCGACACCGCCGCGCTCGCCGCGCGCCTCGGTCGGGACAGCATCCGGCGTGCGACGCCCGAGCAGGTGCGGGATGCCACGGGTCAGGCGATCGGGGGAGTGGCGCCCACCGGCCACCCCGCCCCCCTCACGACGGTGGTGGACGAGGATCTCGCGCAGTATCCCGAGATCTGGGCCGCCGGCGGAACCCCGCACACCGTCTTCCCGCTCACCTTCGACGAACTGGTCCACCTCACCGGCGGGACGGTGAGCAAGGTCGACTGAGCGCCCGGCGCGTCAGCGCCGCTGCAGGGCGCTCAGCGCGACGACCGATGCGGCCGCCGACCACGCCTGCGGCCGGCACGCCGCCGGATAGGGCGCGGGGCGCGACACCTCGGTGACCGGGTCGCCCGAGTGCAGCTCGGGAACCCGGTACGAGAACGCCTCAGCCGCGGCGAGCAGGCCGGAGACGACCTGCTCAGCCTCGTCGCGGAGGCCGGCGCGCAGCATCCCGTGCGCGGCGATCGCGGTGTCGTGGGTCCAGACGCTCCCGCCGTGGTACGACAGCGGCCAATACCCCGCGGCTCCGGTCGACATCGTGCGAATGCCGAACCCGCTCGACAGCGAGGGATCCAGAAGGAGCCGCGCGACATGCGCCTCGTCGTCGGCATCGAGGATGCCGGTGCCGATCAGGTGACCGATGTTGCTCGTCAAGGTGTCCACGGGCTGCTTGTGACGGTCCAGCGCCACCGCCGGGTAGCGCCCCTCGGGGGTCTCGACCCAGTACGAGGCGGCGAAGCGCTCGCGCAGGTCGCCGGCCCAGGCCCGCAGTCGTGCAGCCTCGTCGGCGTCGCCGGCGAGCTGCTCGAGGATCTCGGCCCCGGCGAGGGCGGCCTCGTAGGCGTAGCCCTGCACCTCGCACAGCGCGATCGGGCCCTCCGCCAGCCGGCCGTCGCGCCACTGGATGGAGTCTCCGGAGTCCTTCCAGCCCTGATTGGCGAGTCCGTGGCCGGTGCGATCGAGGTAGTCGATGAAGCCGTCGCCGTCGTTGTCGCCGTGGTGGCGGAGCCAGCCGAGCGCGGCGCGGAGGGCCGGCACGAGCGCGGTGACCTCGGCCTCGGGCATGCCCGCCCGCCAGGCGTCGGCGAGAAGGCAGACCCAGAGCGCCGTCGCGTCGACCGTGCCGTAGTAGAGCGGCGGCAGGGCGATCCCTTCGCCCGGCTGCTCGAGGGTGGTCGAACGCAGTTCGTGGAGGATCTTCCCGGGCTCCTGCGCAGAGTCGGGTTCGTCCCGATCGCCCTGCAGGCGGGCGAGCACCCGAAGAGTGGATGCCGCCATGCCGACGTCGAGCGGCAGCGCGAGCCGCGCCGCCCAGAGGGAATCGCGACCGAACAGCGTGAAGAACCAGGGCGCGCCCGCCGCGTAGAACGCGTCGTCGCCCTCGCCGGGGAGGGTGAGCCGGAGCGCGTCGAGGTCGCCGAGGGCGACCTCGAGCCACCGGCTCAGCCGAGGATCGTGGCCGCGCGCGGCGTCGATCGCCGCCTCCGTGTCGACGCCGGTCGGGCGCGCCGCCCCGCGGACGACCAGGGTGGTGTCGTCGAGGATCATCCGCCACGACACCGTCGCCTCACCGCGAGCGGGGACGGTGATCGACCACACCGCGCGGATGTCGGAGCCGGTCGCCTCGACGAAACCCCCCGCCGCCTCGAGGGTGAACGACGCCGTCTGCGACCGCGCCGACGCTGTGGCATCCGTCCCCCTCACGTCGATGACGGATGGAACGGGCGCGCCGCCCTTGACGTCATGGAGCGAGGCGAACTCGGCGCCGAGGCGGAGCCGCAGGGTCGCCGTCAGCGGTGCGTCCCGCGCGGATCGCAGCGTCACCGTCTCGCGCACCTCGCCGGGGGCCACGACGCGGTCGCGCAGCAGCCTCACCTTGGGATCGGGCGTGTCGTCGTCGACGCCGCGGAGCACCGCGCTGAAGACGGCGCGGGACGGGCCGTCGGGGGCGACCGAGATCCACTCGACCTCGGACTCGTCGCAGGTGAGCTCGAGCTCGCGGACGTGCCGGACATCGCCGTGGTAGATCCCGTCGATCGCCCCCGGGCCGGCGTCGCCGGTCTCGCGCGACCACACCTGCGTGGGAGCGCGGAGCACGATGACGGCGTCGTCGAGCAGCGGCTGACGCGTGCGGGTCGCGGGGGCGGTGGCGGTGTTCATCCTTTGACGGCTCCTTCGGTGGTGTTCATGATGCGCTTTTGGAAGACGAAGAACATCACGGCCACGGGGATCGTCATGATCAGCGCCGCCGCGAGCTTGATCGGGTACTGCGTGCCCTGACTGAGCTGCCCCGAGGCCAGCGATGCGACGCCCTTGGTGAGGGTCGTCAGTTCGGGCGACTGCGTGGCGACGATGAAGTGGCTGAGCTCGTTCCACGACCCCTGGAAGGACAGGATGATGATCGTGATGAGGGCGGGCCTGGCCATCGGCAGCACCACCGACCAGAACACCCGGAAGGCGCCCGCGCCGTCGATGCGGGCCTGCTCCTCGACCGAGACCGGAATGGACTCGAAGAAGTTCTTCATGATGAACACCCCGGCCGCATCGACGAGGAGCGGCAGGATCATCGCCGCATAGGTGTCGTAGATCCCGATCTGGTTCAGCACGAGGAACTTCGGGATAAGAAGGACCACGGCCGGCACGGCCATCACGCCGACGACGAGCGCGAAGATGGCTCCGCGGCCACGGAAGTGCAGGCGGGCGAGGGCGTACCCGGCGAGGGAGACGAAGAACACCCGCCCGAGGGTCACGGCGATCGTGACGATCGTGGAGTTGGCGAACCACAGCGGGAAGTCGCTCCGGCTGAACAGCGTCTCGTACGCCGCGAACGTCACGGTCTGCGGGAAGAGCGAGAGTGCGTTGCTCGCCGCCTCGGAATCGGTCTTGAACGAGGTCGCGACCTGCACCAGGAACGGGAAGATGTAGATGATCGCGAGGATCACCAGGAGCGCGTACAGGAAGATCTGACCGCTGAGGCGGCGGGACAGGCCGCGGCGCCGACCGGCCGGCTCCCGCGTCGTCCGATCCGGATCGACCTGCTCGACCTTCGCCTCTGCCGGAAGTGTCTCACTCACGATCTGCCTCCCTTCACTTCGTAGCGCGCGGCACGCCGCTTCGAGACTCCGCGCTCACGCAGTGCCCAGCGCTGGATGAGCGTGAAGAAGATGATGATGAGGAAGAGCAGGAACGCGATGGCCGACCCCTCTCCCCACTCCTGACGGGTGAACGCCGCCTCGTAGGACAGGTAGGCGGGGGTGACGGTGGTCTTGGCCGGACCGCCCTCGGTGCCCGTATAGATCTGATCGAAGACCTGCCAGCCGCCGATCAGGCCGAGGGTCACGACGGTGAAGATCGTCGGTCGCAGCTGCGGGAGCGTGATGTGCCAGAACCGCTGCCAGCCGTTCGCGCCGTCCATCATGCTGGCTTCGCCGAGTTCGACGCCCACGTTCTGCAGGGCCGCGATGAAGAGGAGCATGAAGGTGCCGCTCGTGGTGAAGACCGCCATGAGGATGAACGCCGACAGGGCGACCGAGGGGCCGGCCAGCCACTCCCACAGGCTCACGCCGAGCACGTCGGTCTGGGTGAGCGCCTCTGGACCGGTGGTGATCCCGACGCCGGCGAGGGCGTTGTGGACGATGCCGCTCGGCTCTTGGAACCAGTTCGGCCCCGAGATGCCGATCCAGGCGAGGACGGCGTTGACCACACCGGTCTGCGAGAAGAGGAACAGCCACAGGATCGTGATCGCCACCGAGGAGGTCACGGAGGGGAAGTAGAACGCGGTGCGGAAGAACCCGCGGCCTCGGAGGACCGCGCGGTTCACCAGGACCGCGAGGAAGAGCGACAGCGCCGTCTGCAGCGGGACCACCAGCAGCACGTACCATGCGATGTTGCGGAGCGAGATGCCGAAGTCGCGCTCGGCGAGGCCGCCTCCGGTCGTCACTGCGGCGTAGTTCTCCAGGCCGACGAAGTTCACCGTCCCCGACAGGGGGCTCCCGCGTCCCGACCAGTCCGAGAAGCTCACCCACAGCGCCATCAGCACCGGGATCAGCAGGAACAGACCCAGGATCAGGATGACGGGGAGGACGAACACCCACCCCGCGGCGGCCTCCCCGCGTCGGATCCCGGAGTTCCGGGACCCGACGCGGGGGGTGGTGACCGTGGCGGTCATGTCAGCCGACCACGGCCTCGAGGTTGCCCTGGACCGAGTCGAGGATCGTCGTCGGGTCGGACTCGGCCAGCGACTCCAGCTGCGCGTTGAAGTCGGTGATCACCGCGGCGGCGTCGGCCTGAGTGGGCAGGAACTGGGCGTACTCGGCACCGTCGATGAAGGCGGCGAGGTCGGGGTTGGCCTCGCGCCACGCGTCGGCGGTGGTCTCCAGCGACGGCATGATGCCGAACGCCTCGGAGAAGGCGAGCTGCTGCTCGGAGGCGGTCAGGTACTCCACCAGCTCGAGGGCGGCCTGCTGGTTGGGGCTGTCGGCGGCCATGCCCCAGCAGTTGGTGAACTGCAGCGTTCCGGGACCACCGGGGCCCTCGGGCAGCTGAGCGACGAGGTAGTTCACATCGGGGTAGTCGTTGCGCATGGCTCCCTCGATCCAGTTGCCCTCGATCACCATCGCGGCAGAGCCGAGGCCGAAGGCCTCGCCGCCCCATCCCGCGCCGATGTCGGTGGCGTAGGCGAAGTTGCCGCCCTCGAGGTTGGTCTTGACGTACTCGAGCGCCTCGACGTTCTCGGGGCTGTTCGCCGTGGCTGCACCGTCGGTGACGAGGCCGCCGCCGGCCTGCGCCATGAAGGCGCCGAGGCGCTGGACCTCGGGGCCGAAGGCGAGACCGGTGACGCCGTCGGTGGTGAGGGTCTGGCTGACCGTGGAAAGCTCTTCCCACGTGGTCGGCACGTCGTCCTCGGTGAGCCCGGCCGCCGCCCACAGGTCGGCGTTGATGATGAGCGCCAGGGTCGAGAAGTCCTTCGGGGCGCAGTAGAACTCGTCCTCGTAGGTGAAGTTCTCCACGAGCGGCGCGTAGAAGTCCCCGGCGTTGGACAGCTCGTCGCCGTAGGCGCGCAACGAGCCGTTGTCGGCGTAGCCGGCGAGGGCGTCGGGGGAGAGGTAGAACAGGTCCGGCGGCGAGCCGGCGGCGAAGCCCTGCGCGAGCTGCTGGTTGAGGTCGCTGGCGATCTCGACGCTCGCCTCGACGCCGGATTCGGCCGACCAGGCGGCGACGGCGTCTTCGACCGCGGTCGCCTCGGCCTCGCCGCTCGAGGCGATGAGGACGCTGATCGCGTCGTCGGAGGACGTCAGCTCGCCGTCGGATGCGGCTCCGCCGCCGTCGTCGAAGCTCCCGCCGCCGCATCCGGTCAGCGCCAGGGCGCCGGCGGTGAGAATCGCTCCCGCGCCGAAGGCGGCGCGCATCTTGCTGCGTGTCATGTCTCCCTCTCCTTTGAATGAAGTCGCGACACCGGTTCCCGAGGATGCTTGATCGTTCAAATATGAACGTTCAAATTGGTGTCGACATGAGACTAGGACGAGGTTCTTTCGGATGTCAACGCGCGACGGATACGCTCGGGTAACAATTTTGATCGTTCAGAGCCGGGGGGTGGGGGATGGCGAAAGCGCCGACGGTCGAGGACGTCGCCCGCCGCGCCGGGGTGTCGCGTCAGACGGTGTCGAACGTGATCAACACCCCCGCCATCGTGCGCGAGGAGACCCGGGCACGGGTGCAGCGGGCGATCGACGAGCTCGCCTATCGTCCCCATGTCGCCGCCCGGAGCCTGCGGACCCGGCGAAGCTCGACCATCGGTGTGCACATCGACCCGTTCACGGGCGGCATCTCCGGCGTCATCCTCGACCGGTTCATCCACGCACTCACCGAGAACGCTAACGAACGAGCGCTGCGGGTGCTGATCTACAGTGCCCGCACCCGCGATGAGGAGATCGCGCGTCTGAGCGACCTGATCGACGGCGGCGAGATCGATGCGGCCGTGATCACGGGGACTGCGTTCGGCGATCCGCGCACGGGGTGGCTGGACGGTCGAGAACTGCCCTACGCGGCATTCGGGCGGCCCTGGGGTGGCGGCGACGTGTGGGAGTCCGGTCACTCCTGGGTGGATGTCGACGGTGCCGCCGGCACCCGAGCGGCGACCTCGCACGCCCTCGAGGTCTACGGACCCCGCGTCGCGTGGCTCGGCTGGCCGCCCGATGCGGGCACGGGGGATGACCGCGAGCGCGGGTGGCGAGAGGCGATGACGGGGTCGGGCTCCGCCGACCGGGTCTTCCGCGTGCCCGACAGCGTGGCGGACGCCCGCGACGTCATGGCACAGGCGTTTTCGGACGCGACCGTGCGCGACGACATCGACGCGGTGGTGTGTGTGAGCGATGCCCTGGCGGTCGGCGCTCACCTCGCAGCCGTCGACACCGGCGCGACCCGCATCGGGCTGATCGGTTTCGACAACACCCCCGTCGCGGAGGCACTGGGACTGTCGAGCGTCGAGCAGGCGCCCGAGCTGGTGGCCCGCGCCGTCCTCGACCTCCTCACCGACGACGGCGGCCGCCGCATCTCGACCGGGGAGCGGGCGCCCGAGCGTCTGCTCGTCCAGCCGCGTCTCGTCATTCGCTGACGCTCACCCGCCGATCCGGCGGGTCAGGGTGCCGGCGGTCTCGCGGACGAGTGCCGCCATCCCGTCATCGGCATCGGCGTCATCCTCGGCCCAGGTCGTGGCGACCGCTGCGGCGGGCCACCCGGCGTGGTCCAGGACGACGGCAGCGACCGAGCCGAATCCGAGCGTGACCTCACCGTGCTCCTCGGCGACCCCCTCGGCGCGGACGGCACGGAGGACCTGGCGGAGCTCGCTCAGGCGCCGCGGACCTCGCCCGGTGCGGTCGGAGAAGGCCCCCGCATCGGGGAACAGCGCACGCACCTGCGCCGGGGGAAGGGCGGCCAGCATCGCCCGACCCGTCGCGGTGAGGTGGGCGGGAAGACGCACCCCGACATCGGTCACCAGGGCGGGGCGACCCGGCGCGCGTTCCTCGACGATGTAGAGCACATCGCGACCGCTCATCACCGCGAGGTGCGCGCTCTGGCCGGCACGGTCGGCGAGCGCTGCCACGACGGGGCGCCCGAGACGGGCGAGCGGCTGCTGGCGTGCATACCCGCCACCCAGCTCGAAGGCGGCGATGCCGAGGCCCCACCGACGTTCCGTCGTCACGTGGACCACGAAGCCGCGCCGTTCCATCGTCGTGAGCAGGTGGTAGACGGTCGAGCGGGGCAGAGTGAGGGCGTCGGCGATGGTCCGGGCGGGGACGGGTCCGCGCTGTCGGGCGAGATAGGAGAGCATCCGCAAGGTCTGGTCGGCGGCGGGCACCTGCGGGCGTCCCCCGGCGACGGCACTGTCTGAGATCACAGACACAGGATGCCACGCGGGCGTGGCGATCCGCCCGGCCACGGAGTGCAATCGAGTCATGTCCCTACTGTCCACGACCACGGAAGTGCTCCTCGGCGATCATCCCCTCGCCCCGGCCGAGGTCGTCGCCGTCGCGCGCCACGGCGCGTCGGTGCGCGTGTCGTCCGCCGCGCTCGCCCGCGTGACCGACTCCCGTGCCCTGATCGAGAGACTCGCCGACGACCCGCGTCCGCACTACGGCATCTCGACGGGTTTCGGCGCCCTCGCGACCACCTTCATCGCCCCCGAGCGACGCCGTCAGCTGCAGGCGAGCCTCATCCGCTCGCACGCCGCCGGAACGGGCGCTGAGGTCGAGGACGAGGTGGTCCGGGCGCTGCAGCTCCTGCGCCTGCAGACCCTCGCCTCGGGACACACGGGCGTGCGCGCCGAGGTCGTGGAGCTGTACGCGGCGATGCTGAATGCGGGGATCACGCCGGTCGTCCGCGAGTACGGGTCTCTCGGGTGCTCGGGCGATCTCGCGCCCCTGGCGCACGTCGCCCTCGCAGCGATGGGAGAAGGGGAAGTGCGGGTGGGCTGCGGCGAGGTCACGTCGGCGCGCGACGCGCTCGCCGCGGCATCCCTCACCTCCGTCGTCCTCGAGGAGAAGGAGGGACTCGCGCTCATCAACGGCACCGACGGGATGCTGGGGATGCTGCTCCTGGCCGCCCACGACCTCGAGATGCTCCTCGACACCGCCGATGTCGCCGCAGCGCTCTCCATCGAGAGCCAGCTCGGCACCGACGCCGTCTTCGCCGCCGACCTCATGGCACTCCGGCCCCACCCGGGACAGCGCGATGCCGCCGCTCAACTGCGGGCGCTCCTCGCCGGCTCGGGCATCGTCGCCAGCCATCGCGACCCGGCCGTCTGCACACGCGTGCAGGACGCCTACTCGCTCCGGTGCAGTCCGCAGGTGCACGGTGCCGCGCGCGACACCCTCGCGCACGCCTCGACCGTCGCCGCCCGCGAACTCGCCGCCGCCATCGACAATCCCGTCGTGACACCCGATGGCCGGGTGGAGTCGAACGGCAACTTCCACGGCGCGCCCCTCGCCTACGTCCTGGACTTCCTCGCGATCGCCGTGGCCGACGTGGCGTCGATCTCGGAGCGACGCACCGACCGCGCGCTCGACGTCGCGCGCAACCAGGGCCTGCCGCCCTTCCTCGCCCACGAGCCCGGGGTCGACTCGGGGTTCATGATCGCTCAGTACGCCGCAGCCGGCATCGTGTCGGAGCTCAAGCGCCTCGCCGCACCCGCCTCGGTCGATTCGATCCCGTCCTCGGCGATGCAGGAGGACCACGTGTCGATGGGGTGGGCGGCGGGTCGCAAACTCCGTCGTGCCCTCGACGGCCTGGCACGCGTGCTGGCGATCGAGGTGATGGTCGGCGTCCGGGCGCAGCTGCTTCGCGCGCCGCTCCGGCCCGCCGCCGCCACCGGTGCGGTCGCCGACCTCGTCCGTGGAGTGTCCGGCGGGCCCGGACCCGACCGCTTCCTCTCGCCCGAGATCGAGGCGGTCACGGGCCTCGTCTCGGCCGGCGCCGTCGCACGCTCCGCGGCGTCCGCTCTCTCGTCCACCGCACCGAAGGAGGATTCATGATCGACGTTCCTGCCCCTGCCCGCTCGATCCGCGCGCCCCGAGGAGGGGAGAGGACCGCGAAGAGCTGGGGAGCCGAGGCTGCCAAGCGCATGCTGATGAACAACCTCGACCCCGAGGTCGCCGAGCGCCCCGACGACCTCGTCGTCTACGGCGGCACCGGGAAGGCGGCCCGCTCGTGGGAGGCGTACGACGCGATCGTGCGCACGCTCGACGAGCTCGAGCCCGATGAGACGCTGCTCGTCCAGTCGGGAAAGCCCGTCGGCGTCTTCCGGACGCACGAGTGGGCGCCCCGCGTGCTCATCGCCAACTCGAATCTCGTGGGCGACTGGGCGACGTGGCCCGAGTTCCGCCGTCTCGAGCACCTGGGCCTGACGATGTACGGCCAGATGACGGCCGGTTCCTGGATCTACATCGGCACGCAGGGCATCTTGCAGGGGACGTACGAGACCTTCGCCGCCGTCGCACGCTCGCTCGGGCGCGATGACCTCGCAGGCACCCTCACGCTCACCGGCGGGTGCGGCGGCATGGGCGGCGCCCAGCCGCTCGCGGTGACACTCAACGGGGGAGCGGTGCTCATCGTCGACGTCGACGCCTCGCGCCTCGCGCGCCGCGTTGCGCACGGGTACCTCGACGAGTACACCACCGACCTCGACGCCGCGATCGCGCGGGTCGTCGCCGCGCGATCGGCGGGCGACGCACTCTCGGTCGGTGTCGTCGGAAATGCGGCCGAGGTCTTCCCCGAGCTGCTGCGCCGGGGCACGCCGATCGACATCGTCACCGACCAGACGAGTGCTCACGATCCGCTTTCGTACCTGCCCGTCGGCGTCTCGGTGGAGGAATGGCGCGCCGAGGCCGAGCGCGACCCGGGGGAGTTCACGCGTCGGGCCCGGGAGTCGATGGCGGCACAGGTGGCCGCGATGGTCGGATTCCAGGATGCCGGCGCCGAGGTGTTCGACTACGGCAACTCGATCCGCGCCGAGGCGCAGCTCGGCGGCTTCGACCGCGCTTTCGCGTTCCCCGGCTTCGTGCCGGCCTACATCCGTCCGCAGTTCGCCGAGGGGCGCGGGCCCTTCCGCTGGGTGGCGCTGTCGGGGGACCCCGACGACATCCGCAATACCGACGAGGCGGTGAAGGCCCTGTTCCCCGACGACGCCGGGCTCGTGCGGTGGCTCGACAGGGCCGGCGGGGCGGTGCATTTCGAGGGGCTCCCGGCGCGCATCTGCTGGCTCGGCTACCAGGAGCGTCACCTCGCGGGGCTGCGGTTCAACGAGATGGTCGCCTCCGGAGAGCTTGCGGGACCCATCGTGATCGGCCGCGATCACCTCGACGCCGGGTCGGTCGCGTCCCCCTACCGGGAGACGGAGGCGATGGCCGACGGCTCCGACGCGATCGCCGACTGGCCGCTGCTGAACGCCCTGCTCAACACCGCGTCGGGCGCGTCGTGGGTGTCGATCCACCACGGGGGCGGGGTGGGGATCGGGAGGTCGATCCACGCCGGTCAGGTCACCGTCGCCGACGGGACGCCGCTCGCGGCCGAGAAGCTCGCCCGCGTGCTCGTCAACGACCCCGGAACCGGCATCATGCGCCACGTCGACGCCGGCTACGACCGCGCGCGAGAGGTCGCCGCCGAGCGCGGCCTGAAGGTGCCGATGCCGTGACTGCGACGCTCATCACGAACATCGGCGAGCTGACGACCAACGTCGGCGCCGCGGGGGATCCGTGCGGCACCGTCCGCGACGCCGCCGTGCTGATCGACGAGGGTCGGATCGTCTGGGTCGGCGCCGCGGCGGAGGCATCGGACGTCTTGTCTCGCTTCGCTCGCGCAACGTCCGGGATAAGGGTCGTGGATGCCGCGCGGCGGGCCGTGCTGCCGGGCTTCGTCGACGCGCACACCCACCTGGTGTTCGCGGGTGACCGTGCCGACGAGTTCGAGGCGCGGATGGCCGGCCGGTCCTATTCCGCAGGGGGAATACACCGGACGGTGGCGGCGACGCGCGCTGCGGGCGATGACGAGCTGCGCATCCGCCTGGCGGAACTCATCCGCGAGCTGCGCGGTCAGGGAACCACCACCGTGGAGATCAAGACGGGGTACGGGCTCACCGTCCACGACGAGGAGCGGCTCGCGCGCCTCGCGGCCGAGGTGACCGCCGAGGTGACGTTCCTCGGCGCGCACGTGATCCCGCCGGAGTACGCCGGTGACCGGAGCGGCTACCTCGACCTCGTCTGCGGCCCAATGCTGGAGTCCTGCGCGCCGTTCAGTCGCTGGATCGACGTCTTCTGCGAGGACGGCGCCTTCACCGGGGAGGAGGCACGCCGGGTGCTCGAGGCCGGTCAGCGCCGGGGCCTCGCGGCCCGCGTGCACGGCAATCAGCTCGGGGAGGGCCCGGGCGTCGCCCTCGCGATCGGTCTCGGCGCCGCATCCGTCGACCACTGCACCTTCCTGAGCGACGCCGACGTCGCCCTGCTCGCGGGCTCGGACACGGTCGCCACGCTCCTGCCGGGGGTGGAGTTCTCCACTCGACAGCCCTACCCCGACGCCCGTCGCCTCATCGACGCCGGGGTCACCGTCGCCCTCGCAAGCGATTGCAACCCCGGGTCGAGCTTCACCAGCTCGATGCCGCTCATGATCGCCCTCGCCGTGCGCGAGATGGGGATGACCGTGCCCGAAGCGGTGTGGGCGGCGACCGCCGGCGGGGCGCGGGCGCTGCGGAGACAGGACGTCGGCGGCATCTCGCCCGGGATGCGTGCGGATCTCGTGCTCCTGGATGCGCCGTCGCGGACCCATCTGGCCTATCGACCGGGCGTGCCGATCGTCGCGGCCGTCTGGAAGGACGGTGAAACGGTCGGGTGACCGCCGTCAGCGCGGCGTGTCGAGGTGCCACTCCGCCGGGTCGACGGCGCCGACGACGGCCCAGTCGTCATCGTCCCAGCGGAACCGGGCGACCGCGCACGTGGGCATCTCGCCGATGCCGCCTCCCGAGAGCGCCTCGGCGAGCTCGGTCATGCCGGGATTGTGCGCGACGACCATCACGCGGGCCGCGCCGCTGCGCCCCGCCGTCGCGAGGAGCGTCGACGGCGGGGCGCCGTAGAGGTCGGGATCGAGGGTGAGCTCGGCCCCGAGCGCCGCCGCGAAGGCGTCGGCGGTGGTGCGGGCGCGGACGGCCGTGCTCGACAGCAGAGCGTCGGGGCGGAAGCCCGTCTCGGCGAGGCGCGCGGCCATTCTCGGGGCGTCGCGCAGACCCCTCTCGTTCAGCGGTCGATCGTGATCGCGAAGCCCCGGGTCGCCCCAGTCCGACTTCGCGTGTCGTACCAGCACCAGTTCGATCGTCATCGGATCGCCCTCCCCGCCAGAAGCTCCAGAACGCACAGCGCCGCCAGTCTCACCGTCCGGCCGTCGTCGGTGTCGGCAGTGGCGTCGATCTCGACGATATCCGCCGTCACGAGTCGCGCGTCCGACGCGGCCGCACGGACCAGCGCGCGCAGCGCGTGGGCGCTCAGCCCGCCCGGGACCGAGGCCGGGCACGCCGGCGCGACGGATCTGTCGCAGACATCCACGTCGATGTCCAGGTGCACGCCGCCGGTACCCGCACCTGCGATCGCGAACGCCTCGTCCATCAGGTCGCCGGCCGGACGGCCGCGAGCCTCGTCGAGGGTGACCAGGGTGATGCCGAGCGCTCGTGCCCGGGCGATGTAGGCGGGGGAGTTGGCGAAGTCGGCGATGCCGATCTGCACGATCCGCGCCGGATCGAGTCCGTCCTCGACGAGCCGGCGCACCGGTGAGCCGTTGGATCTGCCGTCGCGGAGGTCGAGATGAGCGTCGAGCGTGATCAGGCCGCCGGCCCTGGCTCCCTGGGCGACCGGCACGGTGGCGGCGTTGTCGCCGCCGAGGGCGATGACCAGCCCGCCGCGGGCGGCGAGGTCGGCGACGAGGCGGCGGACGCGCGCCTCACCCTCCTCGCCGTCGGGCTCGGGAACATCTCCCGCGTCGACGATCGTGAGCGCGGCGTCGAGGTCGACGGCGGGGGGACCGATCACGGTGGGGCTGTACCGCCGGAGAGCCTCGCGCACGGCCGCAGGGGTGGCGTGGGCCCCGGTCGCCGACAGGGACGTCCGATAGGTCGGCACCCCGAGAAGGGCCACGTCGATCGGGCCGGAGGTCTCGGCGCCGTCGTGCGCCGACGGCCAGTCACCGGCGCGCGGCCACAGGGGGTCGTGGAAGAGGCCGCTCACACCGACACGTAGACCCAGGCCGTGCGGCCGCTGGCGAGCGGCGCCGCGATGCGCCGGTAGAGCGAGACCTCGTACTCGTCCGCGGCGTCGAGCTCGTCCTCGGTGACGCGCAACACCTTCCCCACCACCTTGTCGAGGGGATTCCCGGTCGGCCGGACGATGGGGTGCACCGCATGCCCCGAGACATCCACCACCCGTTCGTCGATGATCTCGGCGTAGTCGACGGTGAATCCGGGCAGGATGTCGGGCTCGGCCTCGACGATCCTGCCGAAGGTGTCCAGCTGCACCTCGGGCTGCTGGAGCGTGCCGTAGCTGAAGAGCAGTTCGCCGCTCACCGATTCCACGCGCTCACTGTAGCGCCGCAAGGAGCGTCATCCCCAGATGGCGCGGGCGATCGTGTAGATGACGAGCCCCGCCAGCGCCCCGACGATCGTGCCGTTCAGACGGATGTACTGCAGGTCGCGTCCGACCATGAGCTCGATCTTCTCGGTCGTCTCCTCGGGGTCCCACCGCTCGACGGTGTCGGTGATGATCGACGCGATGTCGTGGCGGTACCGGTCGACGAGGAAGACCGCGGCCTCGGTCACCCAACCGTCGGCGCGCTTCTGCAGCGCCGCATCGGTCACGAGGCGCTCGCCGATGTCGGCCAGCGCGTCCGTGAGGCGGTGCCGCAGGCCGCTGTCGGGGTCGTCGAGGGCCGCGAGCAGCCCAGACTTCGCCGTGCCCCACGCCTGCGCGGCGAGCTCGCGCACCCGCGGGCTGTCGAACACCGCCGACTTGGCGTCTTCGAGCCGTCCGATGGTGGCCGGGTCGGTCTGCAGATTGTGCGCGAGCCGTTCGAGGTATCCGTCGATCGCGTGCCGGGCGGGATGATCCGGATCGGCGCGCACCGCCGCGACGAACTTCACGGCCTCGTTGTAGACGGTGTCGTCCACCAGTCGCTGCGCGATCTTCGGCACCCAGGCGGGCAGGCGCCGCGAGACCAGGCCCTCGAAGGCGACCCGGTTCGCCGAGAGCCAGTTCTCGATGGTCTCCGCGGCGAGATCGACCGCCCCGTGGTGCGCACCGGCCTCGATGACCCGCTCGAGCCACCCGCCCACCGGGGGCCCCCATTCGGGAACGAGCACGTGCTCGCGCGCGAGCTCTTCGATCACCTCGCGCACGTCGTCGTCGCTCAGCGCGCGCAGCACGCCCGCGGCGATCGCCGACGCCTCCGAACCGACGCGCGCGGCGTGCTCGGGCTGGCGGAGCCACTCCCCGGCGCGGCGCGAGATGCGGGTGGCGGCGAGCTTCGTGCGCACGACCTCGCCGCGAAGGAACTCCGTCTCGACGAACTCCCCGAGCGTCCGGCCGATCTCGTCCTTCCGCTTGGGGATGATCGCGGTGTGGGGGATGGGGAGGCCGAGCGGATGCCGGAAGAGCGCCGTCACGGCGAACCAGTCCGCGAGCGCCCCGACCATCCCGCCCTCCGCGGCGGCGCGGACGTAGCCGAGCCAGGGCACCTGCTCCTGGAGCGAGAACGCGATCGCGAAGACCACGGCCATCGCCAGGAGCGCCCCGAGCGCGACGGCCTTCATGGTGCGCAGAGCGCGGCGCCGCTGCTGATCGGCAGGGCTCAGCTGGTCCGTCGGGGTGCGTGCCATCAGGTCATCCTCGCACGGGCGCGGCCGCCCGTCATCGAACGCCGGATCCGACAGCATCCGCCGCTGTTGACGACGGAATCCGTGAGGTTTTACATCTCCGACACACAATCACGTCTGTACGGGCAACAGCACGTGTGTTTGACTACGGGGCACAGCGGTTCAAAAAGGCGCGGCACTGCCGCCGGCGGAGGATTCATGCCCGAGGCTTCCCTGACCACGCACCCCGCCCCGCGCGTGCCCTCCGCGGGGCCAGCGGAGGACGCGAGCGGCACCACCGGATCGGTCGTTCTGGATCGGGTCACCAAACGCTATGCCGGTCAGACGGCCGTCGACGAGCTCTCGCTCTCGATCGAGTCCGGCGAATTCGTCTCGCTCCTGGGACCCTCGGGATGCGGGAAGACGACCACGCTCCGCATGATCGCGGGATTCGAGCATCCCGATGCCGGCGACATCACCGTCTCCGGTCGGTCGGTCCTCGGCTTGCCGCCCTACCGTCGCGACGTCAACACCGTCTTCCAGGCCTACGCGCTCTTCCCGCACCTGTCCGTCGCCGAGAACGTCGCCTACGGTCTGCAGCAGACGCGCACGCCGAAGGGAGAGGTGCGCGAGCGCGTCGCGGACGCGCTGGACATGGTGCAGATGCGCCGCTTCGCCGACCGCAAACCCACGCAGCTCTCGGGTGGGCAGCAGCAGCGCATCGCCCTCGCCCGGGCGCTGGTCAATCGGCCCTCCGTGCTCCTCCTGGACGAGCCCCTGGGCGCCCTGGACCGGCAGCTGCGCGAGGAGATGCAGCTCGAGCTCAAGCTCCTGCAGTCGCGGCTGGGGATCACCTTCGTCTTCGTCACGCACGATCAGGGCGAGGCGCTGTCGATGAGCGACCGGATCGCGGTGATGCGCGACGGCCGGATCGAACAGCTGGCCGACTCGGACACCATCTACGCACGGCCCTCCTCGGCCTACGTGGCGGCGTTCGTCGGCCAGCAGAACTTCTTCCGCGGTGCGGTGGCGGAGTCGGGTGCGGCGGTCGCCTCTCCGCACGTCCTCGTGCGCGGAACGGAGCGAGTGCTCACCGGATCGCGGGGCGAGGCGGCGGTGCGCCCGGAGTACATCCGGATCGAATCCTCGACGGACGCCGACGGCGTGAACGCCGTGCAGGGCACGCTCATCGGCCTCTCCCACCTGGGCGACACCATGCAGTACCTCGTGAGCCTCGGCGGAGATCAGAGCCTGATCGTCCGCCGGCCCACTCCCGACGCCCCGGCCCTGCGCGTCGGGGATCCGGTGCGGTGCTCCTGGGCCGACCACCACGTCCTGCTCTTCCCCGCCGACGACGCCGCCGAGGAGGGCGGCTACGTCCCGCCGCCGACCGTCTGACCCCCGCCGCAGCATCCCCGCCCTCCCGACACTCCCCGCCCTCCCGACACCCAGGAGCCCCGATGACCGAATCCCGAAACCCGCTCCGGATCCTCGCCCCCGACGCCGCCGTGCCCGTGATCGCGCGTGAACTGTCGAGGCGACGGTTCCTGAGCCTGGCCGCCGTCGTCGGCGGAACGGCCGTGCTCGCCGCCTGTGCGCCCGGCGCGGGGAGCGCACCGGCCCCGCAGGCGACCGGGGGCGATCTCGAGGGCGACCTGTCGGTCTACACCTGGGGCGACTACGACTCGCCCGACGTGGTGGCGAACTTCACGTCGGAGCTCGGACCGAGGGTGGCCCTGGACTCGTACAGCTCGAACGAAGAGCTCATCGCCAAGCTCGTCGCGGCGCGGGGAACGTCCGGCTACGACATCGTGGTCCCCACCGGCGTGTTCATCCCGCAGATGATCGAGAACGATCTGCTCACTCCCTTCAATAAGGACCTGCTGCCGAACCTCGCCAACATGGATCCCGCCTATCTCGGGCGGGCGTGGGACCCCTCCAACGACTATTCGGTGTGCAAGGCGTGGGGGACGACCGGGTTCGTCTACGACAAGACGGTCATCACGCGCGAGCTCGCGACCTGGTCGGACTTCTTCGACGCGGCGCAGAACGAGGCGAGCGGACGGACGTCGATGTCGGACGACCCGGCGGGAATCATCGGCGCGTACTTCTGGGCGAACGACATGGACTGGAACACCGAGGATGCCGCCGAGCTGGAGGAGTGCCGCGCGTTCCTCGTGGAGACCATCGCGCCGCACATCTCCGCGTTCGACTCCTACCCCGGCACGAACGCCATCCCGCAGGGAACGCAGGTGCTGATGCAGGCCTGGAACGGCGACGCCCGGCTCGGCCTGCTCGAGAGCAGCGAGCCCGACCGGTGGCAGTGGGTGCTCCCCGGCCCGGTGACCGAGCTGTGGATGGACAACTGGGCGATCGCCGCGGGCGCGCCGCACCCCGAGGCCGCGCACGCGTTCATCAACTTCTCGATGACGCCTGAGAACCTCGCCCTGAACCTCGACTACATCGGCTACAACGTCGGGGGGAAGGACATGGAGCAGGCCGCCGTCGACGCGGGTCTGGAGTTCACCGACATGATCTTCTTCACCCCCCAACAGCTCGAGAGCATGCGCGAGCAGACTCTGAACGACTCGCAGACCACCCGCGTGGAGATCTGGAACGAGATGAAGGCCGCGGCGGGTGCGTAGACGCAGCGCCGGTGCCGCGCTCGCCGTTCCGGCGTGGGCGTGGCTGCTGGTGTTCTTCGTCGCCCCCGTGGCGATGGTGGTGTGGTTCAGCTTCGGGTACAAGCCCGGAGTCTTCGGGACCCATGCCAACGATGTGCTCTCCTTCGACCGGTACGTCGAGGCGCTGTCCCCGACGTTCTTCGCCACCTTCGCGAACACCCTCTGGGTGGGGATGCTCGGCACGGCGATCTGCTTCCTGATCGGGATGCCCGTCGCCTACTGGATGGCGTTCAAAGTGCGGCCCCAGCGCCGCGGGCTGCTCATCGCCCTCGTGCTCGTGCCCTTCTGGACGAACTTCCTCGTGCGCACGATCGGCTGGCAGGTGATCCTCGCCCCCGAGGGCTGGACGTCGGGGGTGCTGCAGTCGGTCGGCATCATCGACGGCCCCCTCGAACTGCTCTACACCCGCACCGCCGTCCTCATCGGCGTGGTGTACAACTATCTGCCGTTGATGATCCTGCCCCTCTTCGTCGCCTTCGACCGCGTGGGACCGGCTGTTCGCGAGGCGTCGAAGGACCTGGGAGCGGGAAAGCTGACGACGTTCCTCCGGGTGACCCTTCCCCTCTCGCGTCCGGGGGTCATCGCCGGCGTGCTGCTCGTCTTCATCCCGCTGATGGGCGACTACATCACCGCCACCGTGCTCGGCGGAGCACGGGGCAACATGGTCGGGCAGCTCGTGGCCAGCCAATTCCAGACCGCGCAGAACTGGGCGCTGGGCTCGGCGATGGCGGTGCTGCTGATGCTCGTCATCGTGCTGACCATCGCCGTCGCGGCCGCGCTCATCTGGCTGATTGCGCTGCCGTTCCGCGCCCGCACGGGGCTGGTGCTCGGGCCCCCGCCCGAGCCCCCGGCGCCGGTGACCGCCGCGCCCGAGCGGGTGGAGGTGGGGTCGTGACCCTCGAGCGGCGGACGGCTCCGCGATCGTGGTCGGAGATCGCGCTGACGGTCTGGGGCGTCCTGGTGCTGCTGTTCCTCTTCGCCCCGATCATCGTGATCGTCATCTCGTCCTTCAACACCGGGCGCCTCCTCGTGGCGTGGGACGGCTTCGGGTTCGACGCGTTCGGCGCCATCCTCGAAAAGCCCGCCATCCAGAACGCCGTCCGCGTCTCGATCATCACCGCGCTGATCTCCGCCGTCATCGCCACCGTGCTCGGCACCCTCGCCGGAATCGCGATGGCACGGCATCCGGGTCGATGGGTCTGGTGGTTCCTGGGCCTCCTGCTGCTCGTCTCCGTCACCCCCGAGATCGTCGACGCGGTGGCTCTGCTGCCCTTCATGGTCTTCCTCGGGCAGGATCTGGGCCTCGCGATCTTCAACGACGGCATCGTGCGCCTGTCGATCGGCAGCTCGCTCTTCGCCACCGCGGTGGTCTCCTACATCGTGCGCGCGCGCCTGGTCGGGCAGGAGGCGAACCTCGAAGAGGCCTCCGCCGACCTCTATGCGACGCCGCTGACGACCTTCCGTCGCATCACGCTCGCCCTGGCCATGCCCGCGGTGCTCGCGGGATTCCTTCTGGCGTTCACCCTGAGTCTCGACAACACGATCATCGCGGCCTTCGTGCAGGTCTCGGGCACCACCCCGTGGCCGGTCTACGTCCTGAGCGCGGTGCGGTCTGGCCTTCGACCCGAGATAGCCGCCGTCTCCACGATCATGCTGCTCCTGACGCTCGTGGCCCTGGCCCTCGTCGCGCTCGTGCTCCGGCGCGCGGGCGACTCCGCGACCCAGATCGCGCGCACCATGACCGGAGGCTGATCGTGCACGCGGACGTCGTCTTCACCGGGGGACCGGTCTTCCTCGCCGACGCGGCCCGCAGCCGCGCATCGGCCGTCGCTGTGAGCGGCGAGCGCATCGTGGCGGTCGGCCACGACGTGAGCGGCTGGGTCGGCCCGGGCACCGAGGTGGTCGATCTGCGCGGAAGACTCCTCGTCCCCGGCTTCCAGGACGCGCACGTCCACCCGGTGTGGGGCGGGCTCGACATGCTGCGCTGCGACCTGTCGACCGACTCGAGCCGCGACGCCTACCTCGCTCGCATCGCCGCGTTCGCCGCACAGCATCCGGACGACGAGTGGGTGCTCGGCGGCGGGTGGATGATGTCGGCGTTCCCCGGAGGCACGCCGACCGCCGCCGACCTCGACACCGTCGTGGCCGACCGTCCCGCCTTCCTCCCCAACCGGGACGGGCACGGCGCCTGGGTCAACTCCCGCGCGCTCGAGCGGGCGGGCATCACCCGTGACACCCCCGATCCGGCCGACGGTCGGATCGAACGGGATGCCGCGGGGGAGCCCACCGGCACGCTCCACGAAGGCGCGATGAGCCTGGTGAACAGGCTGCTTCCCGCCGAGCCGCCCGAGAGGCTCGTCCAGGCCCTCCTCACGGGGCAGCGCCACCTGCACTCCTTCGGGATCACCGGCTGGCAGGATGCGATCGTCGGCACCGAGTACTCCGACGCTGGCGACCCGCTCCCCGCCTACCTGACGGCCGCCGCATCCGGTCGGCTCACCGCCCGCGTGGTCGGTGCGCTCTGGTGGGACCGACATCGGGGCCTCGACCAGATCGACGACATCGTCCGCCGCCGCGCCGAGTCGTCCGTCGCGCGGTTCCGGGCGACGAGCGTGAAGATCATGCAGGACGGTGTGGCGGAGAACTTCACCGCCGCCATGCTCGATCCCTACCACGACGGGCACGGCCACCACACCGACAACGCGGGCATCTCCTTCGTCGAGCCCGCCGTGCTGAACGAAGCGGCGATCCGGCTGGACGCCCTGGGGTTCCAAATGCACTTCCACGCGATCGGCGACCGCGCCGTGCGCGAATGTCTCGACGCCATCGAGGCTGCCCGACAGGCGAACGGCCCGAGCGGGAATCGTCACCACATCTCGCACATCCAGGTCATCCATCCCGATGACATCCCGCGATTCCGCGACCTGGACGTCACCGCGAACATGCAGATGCTCTGGGCGACGCTCGAGCCGCAGATGGTCGACCTCACGGTGCCGTTCCTCGGCGAGCCGCGCGCATCGCAGCAGTACCCCTTCGGCGATCTCCTCCGATCGGGCGCGACGCTCGCGGCCGGCAGCGACTGGTCGGTCAGCACACCCGACCCGCTCGCGGCCATCCACGTCGCGGTGAATCGTCGTTCCGCACCCAGCGAATGGGAGGGCGACTACGAGCCGTTCCTGCCCGAGCAGGCGCTCGACCTCGGGACGGCGCTCGCGGCCTACACCGCGGGTTCGGCCCGTGTGAACGGCTTCGACGACACCGGCACCATCCGCGTCGGCGCGTTCGCCGACCTCGCGCTCCTCGATCGAGACCCCTTCGCCGCGCCGCCCGACGAGATCGGCTACACCCGTGTGCTCGGCACCTGGGTGGGCGGCGTGCGGGTCCACACCGCCTAGGAACGGCCGCTGATCACGTCGGCGACGCGGGCCAGCCGCGAGGTCTGCGCGCCGCCACGGCTCTCGCGACGATCAGCCGCGCGATAGGCTGCGTAGATCCCCTGGATGCCGAGCCACCGCAGCGGCTCGATCTCCCACCGCCGCGCCGGCTGATCGACCCACGGCAGACGCGTGAGGTCGGTGTCCCGTCCGGCGACGAGGTCGGCGAGCGTGCGCGCGGCGAGGTTCGTGGCGGCGACGCCGGTGCCGACGTACCCGCCGCCCCAGCCGATCCCCGTGGCCGGGTCGTACCCGACGCTCGCCCGCCACGTGCGCGGCACTCCCAGCACACCGCTCCACCCGTGGGCGAGAGGAGTGCCGGCGGTCGACGGGAACCAGGAGCGAAGGATGCCCGCGAGTCCCGCCACCGTGGCTGCGGACACAGCTCCGTCGGCGTCCGTACGCGACCCGAACCGGTAGGGGTTCCCGCGTCCGCCCAGTGCGATCCGCCCGTCCGGGGTGCGCTGCGCGTACGCGTACACGTGCGAGAGGTCCTCGAGCGTGTCGTAGCCGTCCCACCCGATCTCCGCCCACACGGATGCCGGGAGGGGTTCGGTGATGACCATCGCGGAGTTCAGTGGAACCCAGGTGCGGCGCTCGCCCCGCAGAGTCGCCGTGTACCCCTCCGTGGCGCGGATGACGTGCCGGGCGCGAACCGTGCCGGTCGCGGTGACGGCGCGGCCGGGACGAATCCGCTCGACGGGGGTGTCTTCGTGGATCCGCACGCCGAGCCCGCGGACGACGTCGGCCAGGCCCGACACCAGCTTCGCGGGGTGGATCCGTGCGCAGTGCGGCTGCCAGAGTCCGCCGAGCGATCCGGCGACGCGCACCCGCGCATCCGTCTCCTCTCGACTCAGCCGCCGGAAGCCCTCTTCGGGCCACGCGGCCGCGTCCCGCGCGAACGCGTCCGCCCGGGCGAGCTGCGCCGGGTTCCGCGCCACGATGAGGCTTCCGCCCTTGCGGATCTCGGCGTCGATCCCCTCGCGTTCGGTCACGGCGATCACCTCCTCGACCGTCTCGTTGAGCGCGACCTGCAGCGCCGCGGCGGCGGCGCGTCCGTTCTTGGCCGCGTAGTGGTCGTGGCCGCCGGTGACGGTGTTCGTCAACCAGCCCCCGTTGCGCCCCGACGCGCCGAAGCCGGCGAAGCGCGCCTCGAGCACGCGGACGGACAGGCCGGGGTTCTGCCTGGCGAGGTAGTAGGCGAGCCAGAGGCCGGTGTAGCCGGCGCCGATGATGGCGACATCCGCCTCGGCATCCCCGACGAGGCGATCCGTCGGTCGCGGAACGCCCAGCTCCGACATCCAGAACGAGACGTTCCCGATCGAGGGAGGCACGCCGGCTACAGCACCCTCTCGGCGTCCGTCAGCACGGCGCGGAGGATCTGCTCGATCTCGGCGAACTCGGCGGGTCCCGTCGTGAGCGGGGGAGCGAGCTGGATCACGGGGTCGCCGCGGTCATCCGCCCGGCAGTACAGGCCGGCTGCGAACAGCGCCTTGGACAGGAAGCCGCGCAGCAGCCGCTCCGATTCGTCGTCGTCGAACGTCTCACGCGTGGTCTTGTCCTTCACCAGTTCGATGCCGAAGAAGTACCCGTCGCCGCGCACGTCGCCCACGAGCGGCAGATCCCGCAGCTTCTCGAGCTCGGTGCGCAGGAGCGGTGAGTTCTCCCTTACGCGCTCGTTCAGCCGCTCCTCTTCGAAGATGTCGAGGTTCTCGAGGGCGACCGCCGCCGACACCGGGTGTCCGCCGAACGTGTACCCGTGCGCGAACGTCGTCTGGCCGGTGGCGAAGGGTTCGTAGAGGCGGTCGCTGACGATGGTCGCGCCGATCGGCGAGTATCCGCTCGTCATCCCCTTCGCGCACGTGATCATGTCGGGCACGTAGCCGTACGCATCGCAGGCGAACATGTGGCCGATGCGGCCGAAGGCGCAGATGACCTCGTCCGAGACGAGCAGCACGTCGTACCGGTCGCAGATCTCGCGCACGCGCCGGAAGTACCCGGGCGGCGGGGGGAAGCATCCGCCGGAGTTCTGCACCGGCTCGAGGAACACCGCGGCGACCGTCTCGGGTCCTTCGAACTGGATCATCTCCTCGATGCGGTCGGCCGCCCAGACGCCGAACGCCTCTTCGTCGTCTGTGGGTGCGCCCATGTCGCCGGCGCGGTAGAAGTTCGTGTTCGGTACCCGGAACCCGCCGGGCGTCACCGGCTCGAACATCGCCTTCATCGCCGGGATGCCGGTGATCGCAAGGGCTCCCTGCGGCGTGCCGTGGTACGCGACGGAGCGCGAGATCACCTTGTGCTTGGTCGGCTTGCCCTGGAGCTTGAAGTAGTACTTCGCGAGTTTGAACGCGGTCTCGACGGCCTCGCCCCCGCCGGTGGAGAAGAACACCCTGTTCAGGTCGCCCGGAGCGTACGACGCCAGACGATCGGCGAGCTCGATCGCCGCGGGGTGCGCGTACGACCAGATCGGGAAGAAGGCCAGTTCGGATGCCTGCCGCGCGGCCGCCTCGGCCAGTCGCCGTCGCCCGTGGCCGGCGTTGACGACGAACAGCCCCGACAGCCCGTCGAAGTACCTCCGGCCGGCGGCATCCCAGATGTGGTGACCGTCGCCCTTCACGATGATTGGCACCCCGTCGGCGACGGTGGACTGGCGCGTGAAATGCATCCAGAGGTGGTCTTCGGCCATCTGTTGAAGCGACGCGGCGTCGGGCGTGATGCGTGCGGTGCCGGTGGATTCGAGCGTCATCGTGTTCCCCAGTTGTAGAGCTGCTTGTGGAGCTTCAGGTAGACGAACGTCTCGGTGGAACGGACGCCGTCGATGCTGCGGATCTCGGAGTTCAGCAGGGCGAGCAGGTCGTCGTCGCTCTCGCAGACCACCTCGGCGAGGATGTCGAACGACCCCGCCGTCAGCACGACGTAGTCGACGGCGGGGAGGGCAGCCAGCGCCTCGGCGACCTGACGGGTGTCGCCCGAGACGGTGATGCCGATCATCGCCTGGCGGAGAAAGCCGAGTTGGAGCGGGTCGGTGACCGCGACGATCTGCATCACTCCCGACTCGGTGAGCTTCTGCACACGCTGACGCACGGCCGCCTCGCTGAGCCCGACGGACTTGCCGATCTCGGCGTACGAGCGGCGCCCGTCCTCCTGCAGCAGTTCGATGATCGCCTTCGAGACCTCGTCGATGTGCGGGGGAGTGGTCCGCGCTGTCATGGCTCGATTCTGGCACTCGAGCCCGCCCCCGGCAACCGATTCCGTCGATTTGTCGACCCGGAACTATCGAAAACGACAGTACGAGGCCGGTGCGGGCCGACTCAGTGGATCGGGATCAGTGGAGCACGGAGAGCGGCCACGAGCAGTACATGACGATCGAGTTCTTATAGGCCACGACCTTGGTCCGGGACTTGGGAGCTGGTTCCCCGGTGTCGAGCCACGTCTCACCCGCGGCCTCCGTGCCGGGGGGCAGGCAATTGTCGGACGTGCTGATGGACGTCGTCGGACGGGTCGGAGAAACCCACGGTCCCTTCTCTTCACCGGGCGACCCCTCCGACGGGGCGGGGAGGTTGCTCGGCACGGTGAAGTAGCACACCAGGTGGAGCGAACCCCCGTACTCGGCCGTCCGCCAGTTGCGTGTGGTGATGTCCACCCCCGGGGTGCCGGGTGTGCTGGCGCCCGCATAGCAACTGGAAGGTCCGCCGGTCGCGTCAGTGAGACCGGCGCCCGCGTTATGGTCCGCATTGGCCGGTGCGGCGGTGGCGAGGATGAGGACAGCGGCTGCGGCTGCAGCCAGAGGGAGGCGGGTGTGGCGCATGGTGAAGCTCCTCGGAATGTCGTGAGACGGAGCGACCGGTGGAGCGCAGGTGGCCGTGGCGCTCAGAGTAGTGATCCGGAGCCGAGCGTGTCTATGCTCCGCGCGGCGGCCTCCCTCGCCGTCAGCGCGGGGTGACCGGCCCGAGCCAGGCCGAGGCGACGGTGGAGTGCGCCGACTCCGGATCCGACGGGTGGAACTGGCCGGCGATCACGTCGCGATAGAGCCGCGACAGCTCGTTGCGGGCGAAGAAGGACGAACCGCCGGCGACGAGCATTGCCTCGTCGACCACCCGCTTCGCGGTCGTGACCGCGCGGTGCTTGACTCCGGCGAGGAGCGAGAACCAGCGGCTGCCGTGGTCGACACCCGTGTCGAGGTCTTCGCTGAGCGCGGCGATCTGCGGGGGAAGGGCGTCATACGCGATCGCCATGTCGGCGATCCGCCACCGGATGTCGGGGTCGTCGCTGTACTGCGCGCCGGTCTTCTTCGACGTCCGCTGGTGTGCGCACGCCACCGCGAGGTCGAGTGCCCGCCGGGCGATCCCGGTGTACACCGAGGCGATGAGCACCTCGAAGATGCTGAAGATGGCGAACACCAGCGGGTCGGGCTGGGGTCCCGGTGCCACGTGGCGCACCACCCGTCCGGGCGGGGCTACCGCGCCGTGAAGCTCCGTCGTGCGCGACTGCGTCGCCCGCATCCCGAGGGTGTTCCAGTCGTCGCGGATGCTCACCCTCCCCGCCGCCTCCTCGCTGCGGGGAAGGAAGGCGTAGACGATCTTCGGGTCATCGCCCGAGCCGGAGTCCAGACCGTGCAGACCGAGCTGCGTCCACACCGGCGACAGGGTGGTGAAGATCTTGGTGCCGGTGAAGGCGTAGCCGCCGTCGGCACGACGCTCGGCGGCGGTGTCGCTGCCGAAGAGCACCAGGTCGTTGCCGGCCTCGCTGATGCCGAAGGCGAAGATCTCGCCCGCCGCCGCGCCCTCGAGGACGAAGGCGAGGTCGTCGATGCCGCGGTCGGCGAGCTGCCGTGCCACCCCGGTCCAGATGAGGTGCATGTTGATCGCGAGCGCGGTCGCAGGCGCGGCGGTGGCGAGGCGCTGCTGCAGCAGGGCGACCTCGCCCAGCCGCAGTCCCGCACCCCCCGAGCTCGTCGGCACCAGGAGCGAGAGGTAGCCGATGCGGCGGAGCTCGTCCAGGTCGTCGGAGGGGAAGGTGTTCTCCCGGTCGTGGACGGCCGCGCGCTCTCGGAATCGCTCGAGCAGGTCGGAGGGGAGGATCGCCTCGGGATCGGTCACGAGCCCATTGTCCGTCCGTCATGGAGGATGCGGCGCAGTTCGGCGATGGTCTCCTCGGGCTTGTCGCGGTGCGGCGAGTGTCCGGCGCCGGCGACCACCGTCATCCGCACCCGGTCGCCTCCGGCGAGCACCTCGGCGGCGAGCGCGCCGTCGAAGATGCTGTAGACCCCGGGGTCCGCGGCGATGACATCGACGTCGACCTCGAGGCGCGCGACGGCATCGCGGACGTCCCACGCCGGGTTCTGCGTGCTCGTCTGCTCGACCGCCCAGCGGCTGGCCTGCCGGGCGGCGAGGGCCTTCAGCTCGATGTCGTGCGGATGCCACTGCGGGTGCGCCGCACGCACCGCGGTCTCGGTGGGGTCGGCGAATGCGTCCTCCTGACTGCGGCGCACGACCTCGCGGTCGTGATCGGAGAGGTGGATCGCCGGATCGATGAGGACGATCCGACGGGTCCAGCCCGGCGTGTCGGCGGCCGCCAGAGCCGTGGCCGCGCCGCCGAGGGAGTGGCCGATGACGAGATCCCACGTCGGCTCACCGGCGGTGGGATGCGCTTGCACGAGATCGGCGGCGTAGGCCGGGATGGTGTAGTCGAGCGCCCGCGGAGCGGCACCGTGCCCGCGTAGGTCGACGGCGTCTGCGCGCCATCCGTCTTCGGCCAGCGCCACGCCGTAACGCCACATCAGGGCGGCGGTGGAGCCGAGTCCGTGGACGAGGAGGGCGCGCCGCGCGGCCTGCGGATCGCCCCACGAGATGCGGGGGAGGGTTACCGGAAAGATCACGCCCTTCAGCGTATGCGGGCCGTGCCGCGTCGGGGTGGCGGAAGATGGAGGGCATGATCTCGACCGAACTCGCCCTCCAGCTTCGCGCGGCGGGTCTCGTGTGGCATCCGACCTCGGGGGACCGCTTCCAACTGGACGAACCCGAGTTCGACGCCGACGTCTTCACCGTGAGCGAGATGACGATCGAGCCGCGCGACTACCCGACCGGTCGCATCCTGGCCTTCAACGGCACCACCGAGTGGGCGCTGGATTCCGTCGCGCTCGAGGACGCCCTGTGGCTCCCGCACGAGAGCCAGCTGCGGGAGCTCCTTCGCGGGGCGTTCCGGTCCCTGCGCCGTCTCGTCGACACCCACGAGGTGGAGATCGAGCTGGGGGGAGACGTCATCGTCTTCGAGCACCCCGAGCCCGCCGACGCCTACGCGCTGGCCGTGCTGGAGCTGCTGCGTCGCATCCAGTAGGTCCGCCCGGGCGTGTGCTCAGGTGATCGTCGAGACCGGCTCGGTGTCGGGGATGGGGCTCGCGTCGCGCCCGCGCAGATCGGGGAAGCCGCGGACGAAGACCACCGCCACGAGGAAGCCGATGCCGGCGAAGGCCGCCGCCGCCATGTAGGCGCCCTGCGGGCCCACGCCGTCGATGAGGAACCCGGCGACGGCCGACCCGGCGGCCGCGCCGATGAGCTGCCCGGTGCCGATCCATCCGTAGGCCTCGGCGGTCTCGCTGAACTTCACGCTCGCCGAGGTCATCGCGAAGAGCACCGCCAGCGCGGGGGCGATGCCGATCCCCGCGAGGAAGAGCGTGCCGCCGAGCCACCAGACGTCGAGCGAGACCACCGCGAGGAGGAGGCCGAGGGTGAAGATCCCCATCCGGCGTGCCATCGCCCACGGCCCGATCGGGATGTGACCGAAGCCGAGACCGCCGGCGAGGCTGCCGATGGAGAACACCGCCAGCACGAGCCCGGCCTCCAGACCGCTGTGGCCGAACGTCGCCACCACGCCCGCCTCGACCGCGGCGCAGCCGCCGATGAGCAGGAACCCGATGACGGTGGCGAGGAGAACGGGCGGCTTGGCGAGCACCTTGCCGATGCTCCGGCGGCTGCGCGGGATGCGGACGCGTCCGACCTCGGGCGACAGGATGAACCAGAGGCCGCCGCCGACGAGGATCACGACGATGAGGATGAGCGCCTCGACGGTGCCGATCTGGGTCGCGACGAAGGTCACCAGCACGGGCGCGATGATCCAGATGATCTCCTGCAGCGAGGCGTCGAGCGAGAACAGCGGCGTCAGCTGCCGTGAATTGACCATCTTCGGGTAGATCGTCCGCACCGCCGACTGGATCGGGGGCGTGGACAGCCCCGCCACGAGGCCGAGCACCATGTAGGCGGGGAGCGGCATCTCCACGAGTGCCAGCGTCGCGATCGCCGTCGCGCAGATCGCCAGGGTGATCGAGAGCACCCTGCGCATCCCCCACAGGCCCATCCAGCGACTCGTGACCGGGCCGGCGACCGCCTGGCCGACGGAAGTGGCGGCGAGCACCAGGCCGGCCGCCCCGTAGGAGCCCGTCACCTGCTCGATGTGCAGCAGGACGGCGAGGCTCGTCATGCCGCTGGGGAGCCGGGCGGTCAGCTGTGCGGCGATGATGCGCGCCACTCCGGGTGTGCGCAGAAGGTCTCGATATCCCGCCACCCCACCACGGTAGTGCGACACGCCGCGACACGCCGTCGCGCGTTGTCCACAGGAAAACCGATGTCGGAACCCGCCGTTATCGTCGCGCCTGTGGAGGAGTGTTCCGCCGGGAGCGGAAAGCCGCAGGAATCCGGGCTTTCCTGCAACGGGGATCAGGGCGCCGCCTGTGGATGAAACGGTGGACAACCTGTGTTGTACATGGGGATGACGGGGGAAAACTACACGGATGTAACTACTATCCCTAGTGGTGCTGTCCGATGTCGGCACCCATATGTAGTATTGGACTCCCGGTGGGGGTCACCGGCGGAATCATCCGAGATCGAGGGGAGAACGGATCGACATGACGATCACCGTTTACACCAAGCCGTCCTGCGTGCAGTGCACCGCGACCTACCGTGCACTGGACTCGAAGGGCATCGAATACGAGGTCCACGACCTCTCCGAAGACCCGGCCGCGCTCGAGCAGGTCAAGGCCCTCGGCTACCTGCAGGCACCCGTCGTCATCACCGACGAGGACCACTGGTCGGGCTTCCGCCCCGACAAGATCGACGAACTGGCGTCGCGCCTGGCCTGAGCCCGGCGCCGCGTCGGGGACCCGCGAGGATCGAGCCCAGGAGGGAACGATGAGCGCACTGGCGACCTCCGCCCCGCTCCTGGTCTACTTCTCCAGCGTGTCGGGCAACACCGCACGCTTCATCGAGAAGCTCGACCTCCCCGCCGTCCGCATCCCGATCACCGCCTCCGAACCGACCCCGGTCGTGGACGAGCCCTTCGTTCTCGTGACCCCCACCTACGGGGGAGGCCAGGGACGCGGTGAAGAGAAGGGTGCCGTCCCCAAACAGGTCATCCGTTTCCTCAACGACGAGCGGAACAGGCGACTCCTCCGCGGTGTGATCTCCGCGGGGAACAGCAACTTCGGCGAGTCGTTCTGCCTCGCCGGCGAGATCATCAGCCGCAAGTGCCGTGTGCCGCACTTGTACCGGCTCGAAGTATTCGGCACGCCTGAAGACGTGGCACGCGTCAGCGATGGATTGGAACGATGGTGGAAGCTGCACTGACCGAGAAGGACTTCAAGACCGACGCGCGATTCGAGGGTCTGGACTATCACGCCCTGAACGCGATGCTGAACCTGTACGGCCCGGACGGGAAGATCCAGTTCGACGCCGACAAGCGGGCCGCGCGGGAGTACTTCCTGCAGCACGTGAACCAGAACACGGTGTTCTTCCACTCGCTCAAGGAGCGCCTGGACTACCTGGTAGAGAAGGAGTACTACGAGCCCGCCGTGCTCGAGAAGTACCCCTTCGAGTTCATCCAGCAGCTCAACGACCTCGCCTACGGCAAGAAGTTCCGCTTCGAGACCTTCCTCGGCGCGTTCAAGTACTACACCAGCTACACGCTGAAGACCTTCGACGGCAAGCGGTACCTCGAGCGCTTCGAGGACCGCGTGGTGATGACCGCCCTCGGGCTCGCCGACGGCGACCAGGCGCTCGCCGTCCAGCTGGTCGAGGAGATCATCTCCGGGCGGTTCCAGCCGGCCACGCCGACGTTCCTCAACACTGGGAAGGCGCAGCGCGGCGAGCTCGTGTCGTGCTTCCTCCTCCGCATCGAAGACAACATGGAGTCGATCGCCCGCGGCATCAACTCCGCCCTGCAGCTGTCCAAGCGCGGCGGCGGCGTGGCGCTGCTGCTGTCGAACATCCGCGAGGCCGGGGCACCGATCAAGCAGATCGAGAACCAGTCCTCGGGCATCATCCCCGTCATGAAGCTGCTCGAAGACAGCTTCAGCTACGCCAACCAGCTCGGCGCCCGTCAGGGCGCGGGCGCGGTCTACCTCTCGGCCCACCACCCCGACATCCTGCGGTTCCTCGACACCAAGCGCGAGAACGCCGACGAGAAGATCCGCATCAAGACGCTGTCGCTGGGCGTGGTGATCCCCGACATCACCTTCGAGCTGGCCAAGAACGACGAGGACATGTACCTCTTCTCGCCGTACGACGTCGAGCGCGTCTACGGCGTGCCCTTCGGCGACATCTCGGTCACCGAGAAGTACCGCGAGATGGTCGACGACGCCCGGATCAAGAAGACGAAGATCAACGCGCGCGAGTTCTTCCAGACCCTCGCCGAGATCCAGTTCGAGTCGGGCTACCCCTACATCATGTTCGAGGACACGGTGAACAAGGCCAACCCGATCAAGGGTCGGATCAACATGTCCAACCTGTGCTCGGAGATCCTGCAGGTGAACACCCCGACCACCTACAACGAGGACCTCTCCTACGCCCAGATCGGGAAGGACATCTCGTGCAACCTCGGCTCGATGAACATTGCGCTGGCGATGGACGGGGGTGATCTCGGCCAGACGGTCGAGACCGCCATCCGGGCGCTCACCGCAGTGAGTGACCAGAGCCACATCCGCTCGGTCCGCTCGATCGAGGACGGCAACGACCGCTCGCACGCCATCGGCCTCGGGCAGATGAACCTGCACGGCTTCCTCGCCCGCGAGCACATCCACTACGGCTCGGAAGAGGGCCTGGACTTCACGAACATCTACTTCTACACGGTGCTCTTCCACGCGCTGCGCGCGTCGAACCGCCTCGCCATCGAGCGCGGCACCGTCTTCGACGGTTTCTGGGACTCGACCTACGCGTCGGGGGAGTTCTTCGACAAGTACACCGACCAGGTGTGGGCACCGACGACGGAGCGGGTGACGGAGCTGTTCGCCGAGATCCCCGTCCCCACGCAGGACGACTGGCGCGCGCTGAAGGCGAGCATCCAGCAGCACGGCATCTACAACCAGAACCTTCAGGCGGTTCCGCCGACCGGGTCGATCTCGTACATCAACAACTCGACGTCGTCGATCCACCCGATCGCGTCGAAGATCGAGATCCGCAAGGAGGGCAAGCTCGGCCGCGTCTACTACCCGGCGCCGTTCATGACGAACGACAACCTCGAGTACTACGAAGACGCCTACGAGATCGGCTACGAGAAGGTCATCGACACGTACGCGGCGGCGACGCAGCACGTCGACCAGGGGCTGTCCCTCACGCTGTTCTTCAAGGACACCGCGACCACGCGTGACATCAACCGGGCTCAGATCTACGCCTGGAAGAAGGGCATCAAGACGATCTACTACATCCGCCTGCGGCAGATGGCGCTTGAGGGAACCGATATGTCCGAGTGCGTCAGCTGCATGCTGTGACCCTCTGACCAGGACTTTTTAGGAGACACGATGGCTGAGAAGCTGCAACTGCTCAACCGGGTCCAGGCGATCAACTGGAACCGCATCCAGGACGACAAGGACCTCGAGGTCTGGAACCGTCTGGTGAACAACTTCTGGCTGCCCGAGAAGGTGCCGCTGTCCAACGACATCCAGTCGTGGAACACGCTGACCCCGCAGGAGCAGACCCTCACCATGCGGGTCTTCACCGGCCTGACCCTCCTGGACACCATCCAGGGCACCGTCGGCGCGGTCTCGCTGATTCCCGACGCGATCACCCCGCACGAGGAGGCGGTGTACACCAACATCGCATTCATGGAGTCGGTGCACGCCAAGAGCTACTCGTCGATCTTCTCGACGCTGTGCTCGACGCCCGAGATCGATGACGCCTTCCGCTGGTCGACCGAGAACGAGAACCTTCAGAAGAAGGCGCGGATCGTCATGGACTACTACCGCGGCGACGAGCCCCTCAAGCGCAAGGTCGCATCGACCCTGCTCGAGTCGTTCCTGTTCTACTCGGGTTTCTACCTGCCGCTGTACTGGTCGTCGAAGGCCAAGCTGACGAACACGGCCGACATCATCCGCCTCATCATCCGCGACGAGGCCGTGCACGGCTACTACATCGGCTACAAGTTCCAGCGCGGTCTGGAGCTGCTGGATGACGCGGCGCGCCAGGACATCAAGGACTACGCGTTCTCGCTCCTGTACGAGTTGTACGACAACGAGATCCAGTACACGCAGGATCTGTACGACGAGGTCGGCCTCACCGAGGATGTGAAGAAGTTCCTTCACTACAACGCCAACAAGGCGCTGATGAACCTTGGCTACGAGGCGATGTTCCCGGCCACCGTCACCGATGTGAACCCGGCGATCCTGTCGGCGCTGTCACCGAACGCGGACGAGAACCACGACTTCTTCAGCGGGTCGGGATCGTCGTACGTCATCGGCAAGGCGGTCGCGACCGAGGATGACGACTGGGACTTCTGAAAACCCCTGGTGAACGCCCCGTTCCACCAGTCGGCGCATGACGACGAGGCCCCCGGCCAAGGCACCTTCTCGGGTGACTGACCGGGGGCCTCGTCCGCGTATCTCGGGTTCGAGCTGTTGTCGAGGGTTTCGGGTTTTAATGTCGGAGGGTGGTGGGATGCTTCATACATGCGTTCGAACCCGCGGCTCACTCTCCTCAGTGACGAGGATCGGTCTGAGCTGACCGGGGTGCTGAGCCGGGTGGAGGCCGCGCAGGTGGCGCTGGCTGCCGCGGAAGCCGAGCAGACACGGGCGCTGGCTGAGGCCGGGGAGTTCGCGGCACGGTTGGCGGAGGGGTCGTCCGCGGTCGTGCGGGACCGGGACATGGCGCTCCGGGGTGTGGCGGCGGAGATCGCGGCCGCGGTGCGGTTGTCGGATCGTTCGGTGCAACGGCAGATCGATTCTGCGTTCGCATTGGTGACCGAGTATCCCGCGACGCTGCACTGCTGGGAGAAAGGGCTCATCACCCGGGCGCACGTCGCGGTGGTCGAGGACATCGGGCGGCGCCTGCCGGTGGGGGTGAAGGGGGAGTTCGATCAGCTGGCCGCGGAGATCTGCCTGGACGAAACCCCCGGTCGTGCCCGGGCGGATCTGGAGGTCATCGCGGAGCGGATGCATCCCCGGTCGCTGACCGAGCGGCACGGGGAGGCGTTCCGGGAGCGGAGGATCGTCCGCTACAGCCTCGGGGACGGGATGTCGGAGTTGCGGGCGGTGCACTCCACGGTGCTGATCGAGGGGATCTTCCAGCGGATCACCGAGCAGGCGAACGAGGTCATCGCCGCGCGGGAACCGGAAGCGGGTGAGGCTGCGCTCAACGCGGCGGATGCGGAAGCCCTGACGCCGGACACCCGGTCCCTGGACGAGGTGCGCGCCGACGTGTTCGCCGACATGCTCCTCACCGCCACCCCGAGCCTTGACCCGGTGCGCGACGGTGACCTTCCGGGAGGGTTGGGGGCGATCCGGGCGAAGGTGCAGGTCGTGATCCCCGTGATGGCGCTCATGGGGCAGAGTGACGTCCCGTGTGACCTGGCCGGGGTGGGACCCATCGACGCGGACACGGCGCGGTTGCTCGCGGGCAACAGCGACGGCACCTGGGAGCGGCTGCTGACCCATCCGATCACGGGGTTGATCATGGCGGTGGATCAGTACCGGCCGACCGGGGCGATGGTCCGGTTCCTCAAGGGCCGGGACAAGCACTGCCGGTGGCCGGGATGCCGGATGCCCGCCCGAAAATGCGAGCTCGACCACAACCACGACGCCGCCCTCGGGGGCAGAACAGAGATCTGCAACCTCTGCTGCCTGTGCCAACGGCATCACAGCATGAAACAGTTCACCGCCTGGAAAGTGACACAACTCCACGGTGGGATGATGGAGTGGACCTCCCCCACCGGCCGGATCCACATCGACAACCCACCCGGCCACGGAGTGCACTTCCATCCCGAAGAAGATCTCCCCGACGACCTGTGGGTGAAATGGACCACCCCCGGCACCGAATTCCGCATCCTTGACGAACCCGCCGACGACCCCCACACGCCCGCACCCTTCTGACGTCTGAGGCAGCGGTGTGCGCTCACGTCATCGCCCGGCCACGAGCCCGAAGCCGAGGCACACGACGCCTGCGACCGCGAGGACGATGGCGTAGGTCCACCGGAGGTCGAGGTGGATGAGGCGGTCATACGCGCGCGATACGAACCCCGCGGCGCCGGGCAGCCGCGACCACACTCCCGCGAGCAGGACGAACGGGGCGATGAGGGCCAGGAGGAACACGGCGTACGCCAGGATGCGGGGGAGGATCTCGTCACTGACGCCTGCGGTGAGGCGGCCCGTCGTGTACATGATCGGCAGCGTCGTGAACCCGACGATCGAACAGCTGAGACCGAGCCAGAAGTAGCTCCCCGGGTGGGCGTGCGTCCGCGCGGGGCGAGCAGCGTCGGGCCGACGCGGCACGCGGAGCCGCCAGACGGCGACTCCCGCTGCCGCGGCGAGGAAGACGCCCCCGGCGATGAGATCCACGGTCCGGCTCAACGCGAGGGCATCCGCGTCCCGTTCGGCCAGGGCGACGAGATGTGCCGGATTGAAGCTCTGCAACGCCACGAAGAGGATGGTGGCGCCTGTCGCGAGACCGCCGACCATCCACGCCGTCCTCGCCGCGACCTGCGTGTTGCGGGCCAGCATGTCGGCGGTCGCGCCATACAGGGCGGGGTTCAGGCCGAGCGCCAGCCCCAGACCGATCAGCGTCGAGAGGGTGACCACCCATCGGCCGAGGTCGTGCATGTCAGCGACCCCTCGACACGGTGACGGTGAACTTCGCGTTCCGGGCGACCTGACGGGTGGGGCCGACGAGCCGCTCGAGCGCCGCGCGATAGCGCAGGTGCGAGTTCCAGACCGTCCAGAGCTCACCACCCGGAGCGAGCACCCGAGCGGCATCGGCGAACAGTCCGTGGGCAAGCCGCTCGTGCACGGCTGCACCGGTGTGGAACGGGGGATTCACCGCAATGAGGTCGGCGACACCGTCGGGGAGGCTCGACAGCCCGGCATCCTGAATGACCTCGACACGGTCGGCGACGCCGTTGGCGGCGGCCGTTGCGCGGGCGGACGCGACCGCGGCGGCCGAGACGTCCGACGCATGAACACGCAGACGCGGATGCTGCCGAGCCAGCGTCACCGCGATGACTCCCGACCCGCAGGCGAGGTCGACGGCGAGTGCATCATCGCCGATCTTCTCCGGCAGGCTCTCGAGGAGGAATCGCGTGCCGATGTCGAGGCCGGCGCCCGCGAAGACCCCACCGAAGGCGCAGATCTCGAGGTCATCGATCTGCGCACGCCGGGGCTCGGGGTCGCGTCCGTCGTGAGGCTCGGCGGCGATGAGGACCCGCGACTTCTGTCTCGCGGGGCTGACGTCGATGCGTCCGAAATACCGGTGCAGCACATCGTTCATCGCGAGGCTCATGTGCTTGATCCGGCCCCCGGCGTAGACCCGCACCGCGGAGTGGGCGTGCCGCGCGATGAGGCCCGCGATGTCGTCCAACGCGTCCAGCGAACGCGGCAGGCGCAAGAGCACGAGGCGGGCTTCGCGGACGAGCTCGGCGCTCAGCGGCAGCGAATGGAAGCGCCCCGCCATCCCGAGCGTCGCCGCATTCTCTGCGAGGGCGCGCTCCCCGAGGAGGGAGTCCTGGTGCACCCGGATGCCCTCGCCCGGCCCCGTGGATGCGAGGGTCAACGCCCCGTAGGCGTCTCCGATCACGACGACATCCCCGGCGGCGGTGTCGCGGCGGGCCTCCTCGGAGACATCGAGGATCAGTCGGTCGGCGGCGTCGACCGCGACGAGATCCGGCGCCTCGACGTCTGGCCATCGCCGCAGCACGTCGAAGGGGAACTCCACCCCTCCACGCTAGAGGGAGCCCGGCCGGGTCGCCGTCACGACCCGGCCGCTGTGGGTCACCCGATGTGCAGGGGGCGTTCGAGATCGATGTCGATGGGAGGTGCGTCCAAGACGTCGTCGACCCGAGCCGGACCGGCGTATCGGATCAGGCGATCGCTGATCTCCACCCCGTCCGCGAAGACGCGTCGCATCTCCAGGAGGCATCCGTTCGCGAGCTGGACCCGGTCGCCCGCACCCGGCGCCGGAGCATCGTCCGTGGGTGCTTCCGGGCCGCCGAGGCGCAGAGCCGCCGGCGTCACGCCGGCAACGGCGGCTGCGAGGGTATCGAACTCACGGATCTCGCCATTGGGGAGGCGCTCCTTGATGTGGACGTCGAGGTTCCAGAGCGATCCCGGGGTTCGAGTGATCCAGCACTCGATGCCTCCGGATGCGGACTCCCACCCGCCCAACCAGGCGGCAGGCATCGTGTCGGTGTCCGGCTGCGTGCTCCAGGAGATGGGTCTCGTCGGCGGGAACACAGGGTACGGCTCCTGCCAGGTGACGGCGAACTCGAGGGCGTAATCCCAGTCGGAGATCGTGATGAGGGCGGACTTCTCGCCGCGGACTCTCGGGGCGATGATCTTCGTCTCGGTCTGGCCGGGCGCGAGCCGTTCGAGGGGGACGTTCTCGGCCCACCGGAAGACCTCGTCGTCCTCGTCGAGCCCGGTGAAGAAGTCGATCGCGTCCGGGATGTGCTCGATCACCGAGTCGATGTACGGCACCGGGAGATATGACGCCGCCTTCGCGATCGCCTTCGTGACCTTCCGCACATCGTCCTCGCTGTGGGCCCACCCGTCGCTGTTGTCCAGGTCCATCCCGAGGGCCCCGATCCCGATCGAGGGTTGCTGGACCCATCCCGCGAACAGCGGCATCTGGTAGCTGAAGGTCCACCCGGTCTTCAACGGCACCGCCGGGTGAGCGAAGGGGAAGGTCTGCCCGTCCGCGACCACGGCGCCCGTCAGCGCGAAGACATCATGCTCGGCAGACGAGGATTCCATATCGTGACAGATGACCCGGATGAGTCTGACCTCGACATAATTCGCCATGATGATCCCTTCCGATCGATCCATTGATCGTGAGGAGACGGTGGTGCGATGTCTTGATACCGATCGATCCGGCCGGAGAGGCTCGGTCCGCCTCCGTAGGCTGGAAGCCCCCACCTCTCGCCGAGGAGACCTGTGTTCCGCACGCCCCTGACCCTCTTCCGCACGCTCGCCATCGCCGAGGCGGTGTCGTGGACGCTTCTGATCACCGGACTGATCCTCCGTGCGACGGCCGGCCTCGACATCGCCGTGACGATCGGCGGCGGCATCCACGGGTTCGTCTTCCTCGCCTACGGCGCGACCGCGGTCCTCGTCGCGCTCAACCAGCGCTGGGCTCCCGGCCCCGCCATCGTCGCCATCGGCAGCGCAGTGATCCCGTACGCCACCATCCCGACGGAGATCTGGTTGCAGCGCACGGGGCGGCTTCGCGGCCCCTGGCGCACCGAAGAGACCTCCGATCCCCGCGACCGTCGCATCCTCGACCGGATGTTGCGCTTCTTCCTGCAGCGGCCGTGGGTGCTCGCCGTCCTCATCGCCGCCGCAGTCGTGCTGCTGTTCACGGTGCTGCTGATCGTCGGACCGCCTGGGGGCCGGGACTGACCTCCGCGCGATTAGGCTGACGGGATGTCGGACACCACGAGTTCGCTTCGCACCTTCGCCCGCTGGTCGCTGTCCGGTGCGATGGTGTTCGCCGGCCTCACCCACCTCTTCTGGGGCCGCAAGGAGTTCCAGGCGCAGGTGCCGGACTGGACCACGCGCGGCACCGGATTCGACAAAGACGACGTCGTGATCGTCTCGGGGGTGCTGGAGGTCATGCTCGGAGCATCGCTCGTCGTCCTCCCCGGGTCCCGCCGCACGCTCGGGAACTGTCTCGCGGCGTTCTTCGTCGGGATCTTCCCGGGGAACGTCGAGCAGTACCTGAAGAAGCGCGACGGCTTCGGCCTCGACACCGATCGCAAACGATTCCTGCGGCTGTTCTTCCAGCCCGTCCTCGTCGCCGTGGCGCTGTGGTCCACGCGGGACGGACGCCGCTAGCCGCTCGCATCTTCCCCGACGAGCGTGCGCGCGAGCATCGTCGCGCCCGCCGTCGCCGCCGGCATGACGGCCACCGCGCCCAGCGGGATCAGGAAGCAGAGCTGGGTCGCGATCCCGAACCCCCAGACGCGCGGGCGGGCGCGGCGGAGGAGCGCACGCCGTTCCTTCCGCGAGATTCCGCGCGCCGTCAACGCACGCGAGGTCAGCTCGTCCGCGAGGATCCAGCCGGTCAGCACCGTGCCGGTGACCGCCCCGAGGACCGTGCCGACGACGGGGATGAATCCCAGGAGCGCCGCGCAGATCGCGATCAGGATGCCGCGAACGAGAAGGGACAGCGCGTCACCGGCGGATCGCCAGAAGCCGTAGTCTTCTCCGGGGATCTCGCCGCCCGCGCTCTTCTCGACCGAACGCCAGATGCGGTCGTAGAACGGCTCGCCGACGATGAGCGTGACGGCGGTGAAGGTCACGATCGCGATGATGCCCGCACCACCGAGGAGGGCGGCGCTCACGGCGATGCGGAGGACCCCGGTCCAGAACTCCGGCCACCCCGATGCGAAGGGCGTGAGCCACTCGGCGACCTCGGGAACCCAGGCGCCCAGAAGCACGAGGGCCGCGAGGAACACCATCGCGACGACGACGGCGGGCACGAGACCGAGCGCCATCGCCCCGGGACGACGGCCCCACCACCCGAACCCCCGGAGGAGGAGCCCCACCCCGCGCCACAGTTCCGACATCCCGTTCCTTCCGGCCCTGTGAAGGATAGCGAGGCCCGGCCGGATATCGTGGCGGAGTGAACGCGACCGGCTCCACAGTCCTGCATTCGGCGCGACTGGTTTCGGGTGGTGAGGTCACCGAGGACGCCTGGCTGCTGCTCGACGGCGAGGTCGTCTCCGCCCGCGGAACCGGCGACGACTGGCCGCGCCACACGGCCGGAGAAGTGATCGACGTGGGAGGGCGCGTCCTCGCGCCGGGGTTCATCGACCTGCACTGTCACGGCGGCGGGGGAGCGGCCGTCGACGATGGTGCGGCGGCGATCGAGCGCGTCCTTGACGCCCACACCGCTCACGGCACGACGCGTTCTGCGCTCTCGCTGGTCAGCGCCCCCGTCGACGTGCTCTCCTCGCGCCTCGCGGCGATCGCGGAGGCGAAGGCGCGCGACCCCCGCGTGCTCGGCGCGCACCTGGAGGGCCCCTTCCTCCACCCCGACTTCCGGGGGGCGCATGATCCGGAGGCGCTCTGCGATCCCGACCCCGAGACGGTGCGGCGCCTGCGGGATGCCGCCGCCGGCGCGCTCGTGCAGATCACCATCGCCCCCGACCGGCGTCACGCCCTGGAGGCGATCGAGACGTTCGCGCGCGCGGGCGTCGTCGTGGCCGTCGGCCACACCGGTGCCGACCGTGACCTCGCCGACGCGGCGTTCGACCGGGGCGCGACCCTTCTCACCCACGCGTTCAACGCCATGCGCGGCATCCATCATCGGGCGCCCGGGCCGGTGCTCGCCGCGGTGAACACGCCGGGAGTCTTCCTCGAGGCGATCCTCGACGGCAGCCACCTGAACCCCGCAGTCGTCCGCATGCTCTTCACCCTCGCCCCGGGGCGGGTCGCGCTCGTCACCGACGCGATGGCGGCCGCGGGCGCCGCCGACGGCGACTACGCCCTCGGCGATCTGGAGGTCACGGTCTCGGGAGGGGTGGCGACGTTGACGGGCACCGAGACGATCGCCGGTTCCACCCTCACCCAGGATGCCGCGCTCCGCCGCGCCGTCGACGAGGTCGGACTCGACCTTCCCACCGCCGTCACCGCGTTGACCGAGGCCCCGGCGACCGTCCTCGGGCTCGAGGATCGGCTCGGGCGCCTCGCACCGGGCTACGCGGCCGACGTCGTGATGCTCGGACCGGGCCTCGAGGTCGACGCGGTGTGGGCGGCGGGGCGGCGGTTCCGGTGAGTCAGACCGCCGCGGCGACGTCTCTCGCGCGCACCTACCGGTACGTCCGCCTGGCGATCCTCGGCGCGGTCCTCGCCCTCCTCGTCTCCGTCGCGGGGGTGGCGATCGCCGACGGCGTCGCGCCGGAGTCGCTGAGCGCCGGCTTCTACACGCCCGCCCGGACGGTGTTCACCGGATCGCTCTTCGCCGTCTCGCTCGCGCTCCTCGCGCTCTCGGGGCGGAGCGTCCCGCAGGCTCTGCTCGACGTCGCCGCCGTCCTCGCACCGCTCATCGCGATCATCCCGACCCCGGTGGGCGGCGAGGTGCCCGCCGCAGTGCACGGCGACGTCGTCAACGGGCTCGCCACGTTCCTCCTGGTCGGGATCGTCGGGCTCATCGTCGCCCTGCTCGTCGCGCGTGCGCAGGGGAGCCTTACCCGCGGTGTCGCGGCCACCGCCGCCGTCGCCGGCGTGGTCGTCGTCGGCTTCCCGGTGTGGGGGGTCGTTGATCAGGAGAGCCTCCTCCGCGTCGGACATCTCACGGCGACCCTGGCATTCTTCGCCTTGATCGCGGCGGTGGCCGGATGGACCGCCTGGGCGCCGTCGTCCGCGCGACCCTCCGCGCGCGGCGTTTACGGAGGCATCGCGATCGGGATCCTCGCCGCCATCCTCTTCCTCTTCGCCGTCGTCGTCCTGCCGCTCGCCGCCCCGGATCCGCCGGCCTCCGGCATCCCCTTCGTCCTCATCGGCGAGATCGTGCTCCTGCTTCTGTTCGCGGCGTTCTGGGTCGTCGAGACGGCCCGCACCTGGAAGGATCCGGACCCCACGATTCGGTGACAGGCCCCGGGAATAGCTGGCGACCCGTCACGTTGAAGTTGATACGTGTCTGCTCAAGTTCCATGGAGCAGACTTCGCATCACCATTCACGGAGAGTGACATGCCCGAAGACTTCCCCCAGACCGGTGACGGTCAGAGCGCGTTCGACGAGTTCCTCGCTCGCTACCTCGCGGGTGAGCGGGCTCGGGCCGAGCGTTCGATCGACCTGAGCCGCTTCCTGAGCGCCCGCACGCAGGAGATGCTGCAGCGTTCCGGCCGCTACGCGCTCGAGCGCGGTCAGCGTGAGCTCGACGCCTTGCACGTCCTGCGCGTCCTCGTCCAGCACGCCCCGGCGAAGGACGCCGTGGCCCGCATCGGCGCCGACCCCGCGGCGATCGCCCGGGCTGCCGAGGAGCGGCTTCCCGCCGCGTCGACGGCCGCCGACGTCGACGGCGCCGTGGTCACCCCGTCGGTGCAGCGCGCCCTGTTCCACGCGTTCCAGGTCGCCCGCTCCTCCGGCTCGACCTACGTCGACCCCGAGCACCTCTTCTTCGCCCTCGTGCTGGCACAGGACACCCCGGCCGGGCAGATCCTCGCGCAGGCGGGGGTGACCGCCGAGGCCCTCACCCAGAGCGTGCGCGAGACGGTCACGCCCGGCGCAACGAGCACGGACGAGAGTTCGGATGCCGCGGCATCCGATTCCCCGATGCTCGACCGATTCGGCACCGACCTGACCGCGCGTGCCCGTGAGGGGCTGCTCGACCCGGTGATCGGCCGTGAAGACGAGATCGAGCAGACGATCGAGATCCTCAGCCGCCGGACCAAGAACAACCCCGTTCTGGTGGGCGAGGCGGGCGTGGGCAAGACCGCCGTCGTCGAGGGCCTGGCGCAGGCGATCGTGTCGGGCGGCGTTCCCGAGCAGCTTCGCGACAAGCGCGTCATCACCCTCGATCTGCCGGCGATGCTCGCCGGCACCCGCTACCGGGGCGACTTCGAAGAGCGCCTGACGAACACGATGGACGAGATCGCCGCGCGCTCGCACGAGCTGATCGTCTTCATCGACGAGGTGCACACCGTCGTCGGCGCCGGAGGCGGCGGTGAGGGCGCCATGGACGCGGGGAACATCCTCAAGCCCCGCCTCGCCCGTGGCGAGCTGCACCTCGTGGGCGCCACGACGCTGAAGGAGTACCGGACGATCGAGAAGGACCCCGCGCTGGAGCGGCGTTTCCAGCCGGTGAAGGTGGGCGAGCCGTCGCTCGTCGACGCCGTCGAGATCCTCCGCGGCCTCCGCAGCGCCTACGAGGAGCACCACGGGGTCTCGTACACCGACGACGCGCTGCGCGCCGCCGTCGAGCTCAGCGACCGCTACCTCACCGACCGGGTGCTGCCCGACAAGGCGATCGACCTCATCGACCAGGCCGGGGCGCGCCTGCGGCTGCGGCTGGGCGCGAAGATCGACACGCGCGAGCTCATGGCCCGGCTCGCGACGCTCGAGGCGGACAAGAACGCCGCGGTCGCCGCGGAGCGCTACGAAGAGGCCTCGCAGATCCGCGACGAGATCACCGCCGTGCAGGAGCGCCTGCGCGAGGCGACCGACGCGGGGGCGAAGGCCGGGGCGGCCGTGGTGGACGAACCCGAGATCGCCGCGGTGATCAGCCGCGCGACGGGGATTCCCGCACAGCGCCTGACCGAGACCGAGCGCGAGCGCCTGGCGCAGCTGGAGGACGAGCTGCACGCCCGGGTGATCGGACAGGATGACGCGGTGGCCGCCGTCGCCAAGGCGGTTCGCCGCAACCGCACCGGCATGGGCGACAGCCGTCGCCCGGTGGGGTCGTTCCTCTTCCTCGGCCCGACCGGGGTGGGAAAGACCGAGCTGGCGAAGGCACTTGCCCACTCCCTGTTCGATGACGACGGAGCCGTCATCCGCTTCGACATGAGCGAGTTCGGAGAGCGGCACACCGTGTCGCGCCTGGTCGGCGCTCCTCCGGGATACGTCGGCTACGACGAGGCCGGGCAGCTCACCGAACGCGTGCGGCGCAACCCGTACTCGATCGTGCTGTTCGACGAGATCGAGAAGGCCCACCCCGACGTGTTCAACCTGCTGCTGCAGGTGCTCGACGACGGCCGGCTCACGGACGGCCAGGGACGAACGGTCGATTTCCGCAACACCGTGGTCGTGATGACCTCGAACATCGGAAGCGAGTTCCTCGCGTCGCGCTCAGGTGCCATCGGCTTCATCGCCGACGGCGGCGGGGCCACCGGGTTCGGCTCGGACAAGGATCTCCGCGACCGCGTGATGGGGCGTCTCCGCGACGCGATGCGGCCGGAGTTCCTCAACCGCATCGACGAGATCGTGCTCTTCCGCAAGCTCGAGAAGGAGCAGCTGGAGCAGATCGTCGGTCTCATGCTCGGGGCCACCCGGGTGCGGCTGGCAACGCGCGAGGTGTCGCTCGAGGTCGACGACACCGCGATCGCCTGGCTCGCCGACAACGGGTACGAGCCCGAGTACGGGGCGCGTCCCCTGCGCCGGCTCATCCAGCGCGAGGTCGACGACCGCATCGCCGATCTGTTCGTCTCGGGAGCACTCGTCGACGGCGGCTCGGTGCGGCTCGACGCGCTCGCGGGCGAGCTGCGCGTGAGGGCCGCACAGGTGGTCGCTGCGGCCTGACGCCCGATCCGATGGGGCATGCTGAGGTCATGGCATGCTCCATCGGAATCGCCGCCGCGGCCGGGCCTGAGTTCGCCCGGACGATCGCGCCGGCCATCGAAGACGCCGGGTTCAGCGCCCTCTGGGTGAACGACACTCCGGGCCACGATGCGCTCGAAGTCCTCGCCGCTGTCGCCGAGGTCACCGGGCGGCTGGGGCTGGCGACAGGCGTCATTCCCGTGGATCGCCGGCCGGGTGAAGAGATCGCCCGTCGCGTCGTCGATCTGGGTCTCCCGGACGACCGCCTGACGCTGGGGATCGGGTCCGGCGGCCTCCGGCACGGCGCCCTCGACGCGGTGCGTACGGCGGTCGACCACCTGCGGGACGGCACGCCCGCGCGCCTGGTCGTGGGCGCTCTCGGACCCCGGATGCGACACCTGGGAGCAACGACGGCGGACGGCGTGCTGCTCAGCTGGCTGAGCCCCGAGATCGCCGCGGCGCAGGCGGACCAGGCGCACCGGGCAGGCACCGCTGCCCATGCGGCCCTCTACGTCCGCGCCGCCCTCGACGCCGATGCGATGCCACGACTCGAGGCCGAGCGCGACGCGTACGCCGGGTATCCCGCCTACGCGGCGAACTACGCCCGGCTCGGACTCTCGCCCGCCGACACCGTGATCACGCCCGAGACCGCCGCGGATCGGCTCCCCGCCTACCTCGGCGGAGTCGACGAGGTGGTGCTGCGGATGATGCTCGCCGACCCGTCGGACGGAGCGGCCGCTCTCCGGTTCATCGACCGGGCCGCCGAGATCGCCGTTCCCTGACGGGTGTCGCACCTCCGTGGCAGAATCGCGCGCATGCTCCTGAGAGAGGTCGTCGGTGCCGCCGACGCGGTGTCGCGGACGGCGTCGAGGAAGGCGAAGGTCGCCGTGCTGTCCGAGACGCTCCGCGCCATGGCGCCGGAGGAGGTCCCGATCACCGTCGGTCTGCTGCTGGCCAAGCCCCGGCAGGGGCGGCTGGGCGTCGGATGGCGCTCGCTCGCCGCCGAGCGGGATCATGCGCGGGATGCCACGCTCACCGTCCTCGAGGTCGACGCGGCGTTCGAACGCCTCGCCGTCGCCGCCGGAACCGGCTCCGCAGGGCGGCGACAGGGTGAGCTCGACCGCCTCGCTCAGCAGGCGACGGCGGCGGAGTGGGACTTCCTCAGCCGCGTCATCCTCGGCGAGCTGCGCACCGGGGCCCTCGAGGGGGTGCTCCTCGACGCCGTCGCCGCGGCGGCGGATCGCCCCGTCGCGTCGGTGCGCCGCGCGGCGATGCTCTCCGGAGATCTCGGCGAGGCCGCCTCGGTGGCCCTGTTCGGCGAGCCCGCGGCGCTCGACGACGTCGGCCTCGTCGTCGGTCGCGCCGTGCTCCCGATGCTCGCCGCGACGGCGTCCTCGGCGGGTGAGGCGGTGGCGGCGGGTGAGTCGTCCGTGGAGTACAAGCTGGACGGCGCGCGCATCCAGGTGCACCGCGACGGCGACGAGGTGCGGGTGTTCACCCGCACCCTCGCCGACGTCACCCACCGGCTGCCTGAGATCGTCGACACGGTCCGCGCGCTGCCGGTGCGCGCGGCGATCTTCGACGGCGAGACGCTCGCGCTGGACGACGATGGCGCCCCACGGGCCTTTCAGGAGACGATGTCGCGCTTCGGGTCCGAGAGCGCCACGGCCGTCGCCCTCCGTCCCTGGTTCTTCGACCTGCTGCACCTGGACGGCCGGGATCTGCTGGACGAGCCGCTGCACGTGCGACAGGCGGAGCTCGAGCGCGTGGCAGGGGAGTGGCGTATCCCGGCCGTCCGCACGGGTGATCCGGATGTCGCGGAGCAGACGGCGCGCGCGGCCCTCGCTGCCGGACACGAGGGCGTGATGGTCAAGGCCATCGACTCCGCCTACCAGGCCGGCCGGCGAGGCAAGAGCTGGCTGAAGGTCAAGCCCGTCCTCACCTTCGACCTGGTCGTCCTGGCCGTGGAAGAGGGGTCGGGCCGGCGGAGCGGGCTGCTGTCGAACCTGCACCTGGGTGCCCGCGACCCCGACGGCGTCTTCGGGCCGCCCGGCGGGTTCGTGATGGTCGGCAAGACGTTCAAGGGCCTGACCGATCAGCTCCTCGCCTGGCAGACCGCACACTTCCCCACGATCGCGACGGCCCGGACTGCGCACACCGTGCACGTCCGACCCGAGACGGTCGTCGAGATCGCCATCGACGGGGTGCAGCGTTCGACCCGCTACCCCGGCGGCGTCGCGCTGCGCTTCGCGCGCGTCAAAAGGTATCGACCCGACAAGACCGCGACCGACGCCGACACCATCGACGCGCTCCGCGCGCTGCTGCGCGGCTGACCGTGCGCGTCGTCGTCCTCACCGGCGCGGGCATCTCCGCCGAGAGCGGTGTGCCGACGTTCCGCGACGCCGACGGGCTGTGGGAGGGGCATCGCGTCGAGGATGTCGCGACCCCCGAGGCGTTCGAGCGCGATCCCGACACCGTGTTGCGTTTCTACGACGCGCGACGGCGCGCGGTGGCATCCGCTCTGCCCAACCCCGCCCATCGCGCTCTGGCGGAGCTCGAAGACGCTCTGGGGGACGACCTCCTCGTCGTCACGCAGAACGTCGACGACCTGCATGAGCGCGCCGGCACGCGGCGGCTGGTCCATATGCACGGCACCCTCGCGCATGCCCTCTGCACGGCGTGCGGCGGGGTGTCGACCATCGTCGACGACCTCGCCGATCGGCCGGGGTGTCCGCGGTGCGGCGTGCGCGCCCTCCGGCCCGACGTGGTGTGGTTCGGTGAGATGCCCTACGAGCTCGACCGGATCGAGCGGGCGCTCGTGACTGCGGACGTGTTCGTGTCGATCGGCACGTCGGGGAACGTCTACCCGGCCGCGGGGTATGTCGCGTTCGCGTCGGCGCTCGGCGCCCGCACCGTCGAGCTCAACCTCGTGCCGAGCGATGCCGCCGTGCCGTTCGACGAGGTCCGCGCAGGGCCTGCGTCGCAGGTCGTTCCGGCGTGGGTGGCGGAGGTGCTCTCGCACGGATGAGGGCGCCGCGGACCGTGCCGCGGCGCCCTCATCGAGGACGTCAGATCCTGATGCCGCCCGCTCGCAGACGCGACAGCGCATCGACCGTCGCCGCGAGGATGAGCACGCCACCGGTGACCAGGAGGTTGACACCCGCCGGCAGGTTGAGCAGGCCCAGGCCATTGGTGATGACGGCGATGACGAGCGCGCCGATGGCGGCGTGGACGAGACGCCCGCGTCCGCCGAAGAGGCTGACGCCGCCGACGACCGCGGCCGCGACGCCGCTCAGCACGATGTCACGGCCGACCGTGGCGTCGACCGAGCCGACGCGGGTCACCGCCAGGAGCGCCGAGGCGACGGCAAGGCTCGAGCAGATGACGAACGCCCACCACTTCACCCACCGCACCTTCACGCCCGAGCGGCGCGCGGCCTCGGCGTTGCCGCCGATGGCGTAGATGTAGCGCCCGAACTTCGTGCGGTCGAGCACGAGGGTGCCGATCCACAGGATCGTCAGCACGACGGGGACGATGATCGGGACGCCTTCGACCGCGACGACCGACTGTCCGCGGTTCTGGTTGAGGACGTAGACGACCACTCCGCCGATGACCGCGATCGCGGCGAGCTTGATCCACACCAGCGACAGCGCGCGGTTCGGCACGCCGGCGCGGGTGCGGCGGTTGCGGTCCCAGAAGCTCGTCGCCGCCGAGATCAGCAGCATCACCACCAGCATCGCCCATCCGCCCCAGACCGGCAGGTTGCCGTTCTGCAGCGCCAGGAGCTCGGGCACCTCGACGCGGTACAGACCACCGGGCCCGATGACCGTCAGGGCCAGACCCTGGAATCCCAGGAACAGACCCAGCGTGACCACGAAGGAGGGTATCCCCACCCTCGCCACGAAGAACCCGATGAACGCGCCCGTGAGGAAGCCGAAGGCGAACCCGATGAGGAGCGCCAGGGGCCAGGGAATGCCGAACTGGGCCGTGAGCACGACGAACAGTGCCATGCCGACGCCGCCGGTCACCCCGGCGGACAGGTCGATCTCTCCCAGGAGGAGGACGAAGACCAGCGCCATCCCGAGGACGACGAGGGTCGCCGCCTGATTCAGCAGGTTGGCGAAGTTGCGCTCGGTGAGGAAGAACGGACTCAGCGTCGAGAACAGCACCGCCAGCACCAGCAGTCCGCCGACGGCGGGGAGGGCCCCCATGTCGCCGCCGCGGACGCGCTGCATCCACGCGCGGACCTGGTCCATGAGGCCACCCTCGACCCCGCTTCCGATGAGGTCGCTGGTCACCGGGTCGGGCGCCGCCTCGGTGCGGGTCGCATTGCTGCTCATTCGGCTCCTCCCGTGCTGAGCGTGGTGGTGTCGATGATGTCGACCCCGTTCGTCTTGGTTCCGGTGATGTAGCCGACCACGTCGTCGCGGGTGGTCTCGGCGGTCGGGATCTGGGCGACCATCTGACCGAGGTAGAGCACGGCGATGTCGTCGGCGACCGCGAACACGTCGGCCAGGTTGTGGCTGATGAGGATGACGGCGACACCCTGCTGTGCCAGGCGCTGGACGAGATTCAGCACCTGCTCGGTCTGGGCGACCCCGAGCGCCGCCGTCGGCTCGTCGAGGATCACCACGCGGGCCTTCTTCAGCACCGCGCGGGCGATGGCGACGGTCTGACGCTGTCCACCCGAGAGGGACGACACCTTCTGTCGCACGGATTTCACCGTGCGCACCGAGAGGGAGCGCAGGGTGTCGGACGCATCCTTCTCCATGCGGCCCTCGTCGAACATGCCGAAGGTGAGTTCCTCGCGACCGAGGAACATGTTCTGGACGATGTCGAGGTTGTCGCAGAGGGCGAGGTCCTGGTAGACGACCTCGATGCCGAGGCCCGAGGCGTCGCGGGGGGCGACCAGATCGCGGTGCTGTCCGTCGATCAGCACCTCGCCCTCGTCGTAGGGCTGCACGCCGGCCAGCCCCTTGATGAGGGTGGACTTGCCGGCGCCGTTGTCGCCGACGAGGGCGGTCACCTTGCCGGGGTAGACCTTCAGGTTCACGCCCTTGAGGACGCTGACGGGGCCGAAGGACTTCTTGACCCCGACGAGTTCGATGATGGGTTCCAGGGCGGTGGAGGTGTGGGTGGTGTCTGTCATGCTCGCTTCCTTGCGGCCGGAGGGAGGGGCGCGGCGGGGGCGCCACGGCGCGGTGCCGTGGCGCCCCCGGTTCGGCGCGTTCTCACGCGCGGGGCGTCACTCGGTGACGCCGAACTCCTCGCACGCTGCCATCACGTCGGGGGTGCAGACGTCGTCGTAGGCGGCGTCGCCGGCGGCGATGACGTCCTTGACCTCGTTCGGTCCGACGAGGACGGGCGTGACCTGGATGTAGGGCGTTCCGTCTTCGAGCTCGGCGTCGGCGGTGACCTCTTCGCCGTTGAGCAGCGCGACGGCGAGCTCGACGGCGGCTGCGGCCTCATCCGCCACCGGCTTGTAGACCGTGGCGGTCTGCCAGCCGAGGAGGATGTTCTGCAGACCGGCGACGTTGGCGTCCTGGCCCGAGACCGCGACGCCTTCGAGGTTGTTGTCCTGCAGCACCTTGATGACGCCGGCGGCGTTGGTGTCGTTGGCCGCCCAGACGCCGTCGACCTGGCCACCGAGCGAGGTCAGGGCCTGCTCGAAGTTGGTCTGCGACTCGGCCTGGTCCCACACCCCCGGGGGCTCGGCGGCGGGAGTGATCCCGGCCGCTTCCATGACCTCGACCGCGCCGGACTTGAACATCGCGGCGTTGCCGTCGGTCGGGTCACCGCCCATGTAGACCACGGTCGCGGAAGCGGGGTCCTTGCCGGCGGCCTCGAGGCCGTCCAGCACCGTCTGGCCCTGCAGGCGCCCGACCTCCATGTTGTCGAACGACACGTAGTAGTCCGCGCCCTCGAAGGGACGGTCGTACGCGATCACCGGGATGCCCTCGGCGGTGGCGTTCGCCGCAACGGCTTCTGCGGCACCCTGGTAGTCCACGAGCAGCATCACACCGCAGCCCTGGGTGAGCTGCTGGTCGGCGATGGTCGAGTAGGTGTTGGTGTTGCCCTGCGCGTTCTGGATGTCGACCTCGAAGCCCGCGGCCTCCAGGCCCTCCTGCAGGTAGGGGCGGTCGAAGTTCTCCCAGCGGGGCGAGGACGCCGCGTCGGGAAGGATGACGCAGGCGCGGCCCGCAGCGTCGCCGCCGCCGGTGTCTCCGCCGCCATCACCGCTGTCGCCGCCGGTCGAGCTCGAACAGCCCGCCAGCAGCATCACGGCTGCGCCGGCGACCGCCGCGGCCGAGAGGAAGGATTTCTTCATTGTTCACCTTTCATCGTCGAATGGTGAGCGCGACGCCCCGTTGGGCCGCTCACGAGAGCGATCATCCCGAGAGTCGACCCTTGGCGTCAAGTAGTGAACGTAACGCTTTGGCAACGGCCCGGAATGCGTTCGGTCCGTGAAGTCATTCAGCGGCCGGTCGCCTCCCGGGTGCGGCGCGACAGCGAGTCGATGATGACGGCGATGACGAGGACGAGCCCGGTGATCATGTAGCGCACCGACGAGTCCAGGGTCAGCAGCGTCAGGCCCGAGGAGATCGACTGGATCACGATGATCCCGAGCAGTGCGGAGTACGCCGTGCCGCGGCCGCCGAAGAGGCTCGCCCCGCCGATCACCGCCGCCGCGATCGCATTGAGGTTCGTGTCCCCGCCGCCGGAGCTCTGGCTCACGGCGGCCAGTCGGGCGGCCGCCAGGATGCCGCCGATCGCGGCCAGGCTCGAGCACAGGGCGAAGACGGTCACGTAGATGCGTCCGACGCGGATCCCCGCGCGCCGCGCGGCCTCCTTCGACCCGCCCACGGCGTACACCGCCCGTCCCCATCGCGTCTGCTGCAGCACGATGTCGACGACGACCACGAGGGCGAGGAAGAACAGGAACATCACCCCCACGCCCCGAGAAAGGTTGAGGTACCACGTGGCGCCGGCGAGGAAGACGCCGAGGATGATCGTCCGGACGGCGATCTCGCGGTAGCTCTGACTGTCGAGGTTCGCCTGGACACGGCGCCGGGCGCGGCGCACGCGCGAGAGCGCGAACCCGACGACGGCGAGGGCGACGAGCAGGTACGACGCCCAGTCGGGCAGGAACAGCTGCTGCGCGAACACCACGAGCCACGAGTCGAAGGGGAGGTTGATCGAACCGGTCTCGCCGAGGACCCACAGCTGCAGGCCGAGGAACCCCAGGAGGCCGGCCAGCGTGATGACGAAGCTCGGCAGCGCGAACCGGGTCAGCAGAACCCCGTACCCAGCGCCGATCGCCGCCCCGGCCGCGACGGCGGCGACGATGGCCAGCAGCAGATCCCACTGGAGCTGGACGAAGGTCACCGCGAGGATGGCGGCGGCCAGGCCCGAGACCGAGCCCACCGACAGGTCGATCTCGCCGACGAGCAGCACGAGCACCACCCCCAGCGCGATGGTGCCGATGGCGGCGCACTGCATCGTGAGGTTGACGAGGTTCTGGCTGGAGAGGAACGAGGGGTTCAGCGACTGGAACACCGACCAGATGACGACCACCCCGACGATGACCGGAAGGGCACCCAGGTCGCCCTCCCGCACGCGGGCGGCCACGCGCGAGAACGTGTCGGCGGCGGTCATCCGTCGAGGTCCTGCGCGCGCGGACGTCGACGGGGGCGATCGGTGGGGAGGGGGATGATCCGACCCGGCGTGATCTGCTCGGGTGCCGGAGCGGGCCGCGCCGGGACGTCGGCGGTGGCCCCGGTGATCGCGGCGATCAGGGTCTCGGTGGTGATGTCGGCGATGTCGTACTCGCCGTTGTTGCGGCCGAGACGCAGGACGACCGCCCGATCGGCGACGGCCATCACATCGGCCATGTTGTGGCTGATGAGGATGACCCCGTGCCCGCGTTCACGCAGGCGCTCGATGAGGTTCAGCACTTCGGCGGTCTGCGCGACACCGAGCGCCGCCGTCGGTTCGTCGAGGATCACGACGCGAGGATCGCCGATCAGGGAGCGGGCGATCGCGACGGTCTGGCGCTGACCGCCCGACAGCGACGCCACCGGCACGCGCACGGAGGGCAGCTTCGCCGCGAGCTCGCGCAGCAGCGTCCAGGTGCGCTGCTCCATCTCGACCTCGTCGAGCCGCCGGCCCGATACCAGCTCGCGGCCGAGCCACAGGTTCGCCACGACATCGAGGTTGTCGCAGAGCGCGAGGTCTTGGAACACGGTGGCGATGCCGAGCTCCTGAGCGTCGGCGGGGCTCTGCAGGCGCACCGGCGACCCGTCGAACTCGATCACGCCCGCATCGGCGGTGTAGACGCCGGCGAGGATCTTCACGAGCGTCGATTTGCCGGCGCCGTTGTCGCCCACGAGGGCCACGACCTCGCCCTCGTCGACCCAGAAGTCGACGTCGCTGAGGGCCCGGACGGCGCCGAAGCGCTTGCCGATGCCGTGCATGGTCAGCACGCGCTCGCGAGGGCGGGGGCGCGGCGCTGTCATCCCGGTGCTCATCCCAGTCCCGCCCTCTCGCAGGCCGCCGCGTAGTCCGGGGTGCAGATGTCCTCGATCGTCCAGAATCCGTCGGCGACGACGGTGTCGGCGATGTTGTCGACCGTCACCGCGACCGGGTCGAGGAGCGTGGTGGGCGTGCCCTCGATCTCGAGCGGTGCGCTCACCTCGTCGCCGCGCAGGAGCGCGACGGCGACGTCGGCGGCGCGCTCGGCCTGCGGCCGGATCGCCTTGTACACCGTCATGAACTGATCGCCGGTGAGGATCCGCTGGATGGCGGTGAGTTCGGCATCCTGACCGGTCACGATCGGGAACGGGGTGACATTGCCGGCTCGGAGCGCGGCCACCGCACCCCCGGCGGTGGCGTCGTTGGCGGCGTACACGGCGGCGATGCGGTCGCCGTACTGCGCGACCTGCCCGGCGACCCACTCCTGGGCGAGGTCGGGGCTCCACTCCGGGGTGTCGAAGGACGATAGGACGGTCAGTCCGGCGTCGTCGATGACCTCCTGCGCACCGGACTTGAACAGCGCGGCATTGCTGTCGGTCGGCGAGCCGTTGACCATCAGGATGCCTCTCTGCTCCATCTCGGGTTCGACGCCGGCCAGGGCCTCGGTGAGCGCGGCCGCTTGGAGCTGACCCACCTTCTCGTTGTCGAACGAGACATAGTAAGCCAGATCGCCTCCAGCGACGAGTCGGTCGTAGGAGATCACCGGAACCCCCTGCGCATTCGCCTCGCGGACGATCGAGACGGCCGCATTGGCGTCGACCGGATCGAGCACCAGGACGCCGGCGCCGCCGGTGAGGGCCGCCTCCGCCTGCTGCTGCTGCTTCGCAGCATCCTGATCGGCGTTGGAGTACAGCACCCGGAAATCGCCCAGCTCGGCCACGCGCTCCTCGAAGTACGGGCGGTCGAAGGTCTCGTACCGTGCGGTCTTGGCGTCGGGGAGGAGGAGCGCGATCGTCCCCTCCGTGCCGCCGCTCTGCGCAGCGCACCCGGCCGTCGCCAGTGCCATCGCCGTCGCGAGGAGGGCCGCACCGATGCGGCGGAGAGCGGCGGTCATCGGCCGCTCACGCGGTGGCGCGATCGACTCCGGTGTCGACCGCGACGTGATCGAAGGCGACGGCGTCGAGCGCCGCGGCAATGGCTCCCCGGGTCTCGGTCCATTCCCCGAACGAGCTCGCCACGATCTCGGGCAGCCCGTTCCCGGCTGCCAGCGCCGTGCGTTCCAGCGAGTGCCGCATCGGTGCCATCAGGGTCTCGCCGGCCTCGGCGAGCTCGCCGCCGACGACGATCAAGCCTGGATCCAGGAGGTTGCACAGGCTCGCCGCGGCGATGCCGATGTGCCGGCCGGCGTCGGCGATCACGCGCCGGGCGCTGCCGTCGCCGGACTCGGCGCCCTGGATGAGGTCGCCCAGGCGCCGCATCCCCTCTCCCGGCGGGAAGAGGGACAAAAGCGCGGGACCGCCCGCGTAGGTCTCGAGGCAGCCGCGGTTGCTGCAGCGGCAGATGGGCCCGTTCTCGTCGATCGTGACGTGCCCGATCTGACCGGCCTTGCCGTTGACGCCGCGGAACAGCTCCCCGCCGACGACCATGCCGGCGCTGATGGTGTGCCCCACACGCAGGTAGACCGACGACGCGACGTCCCTCGAGACGCCCTCGCGGGCTTCGGCCAGCGCCCCGAGGTTGGCTTCGCTGTCGACGAGGACCGGTCGCTGGATGCGGGCGGTGAGGGATGCCGCGATGTCGACGTTCTCCCATCCTCGGAGGATCCCGGCGGCGCTGACCATCCCGGTGCGCGGATCGATCGGAGCGGGAAGAGCGAGACCGACGCCGAGCAGGTCGTCGACGGAGCCGCCGAGGGAGTCCATCATGTCGCCGAGGAGGAGGGCGAGCCGATCGAGTTCGGCGTCGTGCCGGTGGTCGAGGGGGAGGGGGAGGGAGCTCTGGCTCACCACCGTTCGGGTGACGTCCGAGATCGCGATGTGCAGCTGTCGCGAGCTGAAGTGCGCGCCGGCGACGAGCCCCAGTTGACGGGCGAGGGAGACGAGGGTCGCCCGACGGCCGCTGCGCGAGGTGATCGAGGTGTGGAGCACCCCCGACGCGACGAGCTCCTTGACGATGTTCGACACCGTCGCGGGAGAGAGGCCGGTGATGCCGGCGAGCTCCACCTGCGTCATCCGGCCGTGGCGCTTCAGCGTCTCGAGCAGGCGCGCGCGGTTGGCTTCACGCAGCGACGACTGCGAGCCCGGCGGCGTCTCTCGGCGGATCACATGCACACTGTAGCGGGTCAGGTCTTCTCACCCGCGAGACGGACCAGCACGATGTGGCCCGACTCGTCGACCTCGGCGACGTCCGCGTGCGCCTTGACGAACTCCGAGAAGCTTCGGAACCCATAGGCCTTCTCGCTGAAGGACGGGTCCAGCCGCTTGATCAGGCTCTTCACCGCCGACGCGTGCTGCCAGGCCTCGCCCTCGCGGTCGCTCTCCAGCCGCAGCGCTCTCTGGAGCAGGTCTGCGCCGGGGTCGACGGTCTTCTTCCGCGACCGGCTGCGCGCCGTCTCGGGCTTCTCCGTCACTGCCGGGGCGGGGATACCGGGGAGGGCGTCGTACGCATGGAACTGGTCGCACGCGGCCGCGAGCGACTTCGCGGTGGATCCCGCCACGCCGATGCCGACGACGAAGCGTCCGAGTCGCTTGCAGCGCTGCGCGAGCGGGACGTAGTCGGAGTCGCCCGCGACGATGACGACGTGGGTGAGGTCGTCGAGGCGGAACATGTCCTCGACCGTGTCGACGGCGAGCCTGATGTCCGCGCCGTTCTTGGCATAGGCCGCGGCGGGGAACAGCTGGACGAGATCGACGGCGCGGGCGACCAGCTGCGACCGGTAGACCGCGTTGACCGGCGACGACCAGTCGGCGTAGGCGCGGGTGAGGACGAGGGTGCCGAAGGTGGCGGCGTAGTCGATGATCGCCCCCACGTCGATCATCGCCGCGGCCAGCCGCTCGGTGATCTCGGGGTCGCCGTCCCCGGCGACGATCCGCTGACGGTCGCGGGCATAGGAGTTGCGCCCGTGGACCCGGTCGTACCAGGACATCACGATGTTGTCGAAGTCGAGGTAGACGGCCACGCGGCCGTGGGAATCGGCCATCACTTCTCTCCGGGGTAGCGCACGCCGATCTGCGCGCGGACGTCGTCGAGTGTCCCCATGATCGCCACCGTCTGGTCGATCCCCAGCAGCGGGCTGTCGGTGTCCCCTCGCGCGATGATCTCCTCGGCCGCGAGAGCCTGGAACTGCATGCCGCGTCCGGAGATGTCGGTGACGTAGTCCTCGATCACGGTGCCGTCGGGCGCGGTCACCCGGAAGCTCGTCGGGGCGTACCAGGTGCGGTCGATGTCGATGCGCGCCTCGGTGCCGATGATGTGGGCGGTGTTGGGGCCGGCCGAACGGGACGAGGTGACCGATGTCGAGAGGGCACCGGAGGCATGGGTGAAGATCGTCGCCACGTCGGAGTCTGCGCCGGTGTCGGCGAGGCGCGCGCGAGCGGTGACCGATACGGGCTCCCCGAGGATGTCCCAGAAGAAGGAGATCGGGTAGATCCCGAGGTCGAGGAGGGCGCCACCACCCAGGTGGAGCGCGTTCAGCCGGTGCTCGGGGTCATCGGTGATCTTCTGGGTGTGATCGGCGAACACCGCGCGGATGTCGCCCAGCGTCCCGGCTGCGATGATCTCGCGGATGCGGATCATGTGGGGGAGGTACCGGGTCCACATCGCCTCCATCGCCAGGCGCCCGTTGGCGCGGGCTGCGTCGCGGATCGAGGCGGCCTCGGCGGCGTTGAGGGTGAAGGGCTTCTCGACCAGGACGTGCTTGCCGTGCTCGAGCGCGAGGATCGCGTTCTCGGCGTGGAAAGGGTGCGGGGTGGCGATGTAGAGGATGTCGACATCGGGGTCGGCGACAAGCGCCTCGTAGGAGGAGTGCGCGTGCGGGATGCCGAACTCGGCCGCGAACTCGCGCGATGCCTCCTCACGACGCGAGCCGACGGCGACGAGGTCGCGCTCGGCGGTACGGAGGTCGGAGGCGAACGCGTGCGCGATGCCTCCCGTGGCGAGGATGCCCCAGCGAAGTCCGGTCATGGGTTCGAGCGTACCGGGGTGGACGGTGTCGTCACGGATGCAGGATGACCTTCCCCGCGGCGCCCTGCTCGACGGCCCGGTGCGCGGCCGCGGCGTCGCCGAGGGGGAAGGAGGGACCGAGCTCCACGGAGAACGCCCCGGCGGCCAGGAGGGAGAGCGCCACGGGGAGGGCCTCGGCACGCCACGCCAGCTGCTGCGACGTGAGCGGGTGCGGCGCACCGCCCCCGAACGCCCGGATGCCGAAGCCCGCCGCGTCGCGGCCTCGGACGAGGGTAGCGATGCGCTCGGCGGGGGCCAGAGCGAGGGAGGTGCGGATCGCCTCATCCGTTCCGGCCGCGTCCAGGGCGACGGAGATGCCCTCGGGCGCCACGGCGCGCACCCGGTCGGCGAGGCCCTCGCCGTACGCCACCGGCTCTGCGCCGAGGTCGCGGACGCGGTCGAAGCGCTCCGGCGAGGCCGTCGCGATCACCCGTGCGCCCCAGAGGGCGGCGAGCTGGATGGCGGCCTGACCCACCGCGCCGGATCCGGCATGGAGGAGGAGGGTGTCGCCGTCGCGGACGCCGAGCGAACGCAGCGCCTGATAGGCCGTGCCGACCGGGACCCCGAGTGCCGCACCCTCCGCGGCGGTGACGGACGCGGGGCGAGGCTGCACCGCGCGGATGGGGGCGGCGAGGTCGGTGGCGTAGGTGCCCGTCGCGCCGAAGACGACCACGGGATCGCCCGCGCGGAAGCCGTCCACGCCCTCGCCCACGGCGGTGACGATGCCGGCGGCATCGCTTCCGATGCGCCGCGGCTCCTCGATCGCCGGCGAGGGGCGCAGACCCGAACGCAGCTTGTGATCGATGGGGTTGACCCCCACCGCTTCGACCCGGACGACGACCTCGCCCGCCCCGGCGACGGGATCGGGGATGTCCACGAGGGTCAGGACCCCGGGGTCGCCGAAGGAGGAGTACGCGATCGCCTGAGCCATACCTGCGGGAACGCGGGGCGGCGGCGCGGCTATTCCCGGAGCGCCTTCTGGATGCGCTGCAGCGACACGGGCTCGGCCGTGCCGAGCGGCTGGGCGAACAGGCTGACCCGGTACTCCTCCAGCATCCACCGGGCGCGCACAAGCGCATGCGGCGCGTCCGGCGGGAGCGGGATGACCCCGCCCGCCTCGGCGTAGGCCGCCGCGGCGCGTTCGAACTCGGTCAGTCGCTGCCGGTCGCGGCCGGGGTTGTCGGCGAGGGTGGACGCCCGGTCGGCGGCGGCACGCAGGTAGCGCGGGAGGTGGGCGAGCCGGGCGGCGCCGGTGCGGGAGAGGAAGCCGGGGAAGATCAGGCCCGCCAGCTGCGCCTTGATGTCGCCGAGAGCGCCGAGGAGCGCCATCGAGGTCACGGCGCGGACAGCCCGCTCGACCTCGCGCCCGGCCGTGAGGATCTTCGCCGCCAGGGACACCAGGGCGAACAGCTCGTCGACGCCTGCGCGAGAGAACTCCTCGCGGGCCCGCGCGAACACCGCGGCCGACCGCACGGGCTCCGAGCCTGCGACACGGTCGAGGACCGCGTCGGCGAGCGTCGAGCGCGCGTCCTCGATGAGCGCCCGGGCCGACGGGTAGGGGCTCGCGGCGAGCGCGAGCTTCTCCGGGGCGGTGAGGTGCTCGAGGACGTAGGTCGCCGGGGAGGGCACCGCGAGCAGCAGCAGCCGTCGCACGCCTGCGCGCAGGGCCGCGGCCGCGGCATCCGGAGTCGACTCGATCCGCAGGGCCACGCTCTCCCGCTCGTCGAGAAGGGCGGGGTAGCCTCGCACGACGCCGCCCGCGACCCGGGTGTCGACGAGGGCCGGGAGGTCGCCGAGATCCCAGGTCGTGATCCCGGTGCGCTCGGCGACCGTGACTCCCGTCGCCGCAGTCGCCGACGCCCCGGCCGCGGCGACTTTCGCGGTCGGGCGCTCGAGGGTGCGGGCGACCGAGGAACGTGCGCGGCCGCGGAGGCGGTCCTGGAGTGCGGTGAGGTCGCGATCGCTGCCGAGGGCCCGGCCCCGATCGTCCACGGCGCGGAACGACATGCGGAGGTGCCCGGGGATCCGCTCCAGATCGAAGTCCTCCTCGCCCACCGGCTGGCTGGCGGCGCGTTGGATCAGCCGCGCGAGGGCGACGGTGAGCGTCGTGTCGGGACGACCGTCGGTGGCCTCTGGGCCCTGACCGTGGAGCTCATCGCCGAGCCGGGCCGCCCAGTCGGCGGCGGGGACCACGTGACGGCGGATGGCCTTGGGGAGGGAGCGGATGAGCGCGGCGATGAGCTCGGGACGAAGCCCCGGCACCTGCCAGTCGAAGCCGTCGGGGCGCAGCTGTGCGAGAAGCGGCAGCGGGATGACGACGGTGACGCCGTCGTCGGGAGCGCCGGGCTCGAACCGGTAGGCGAGCGAGAGCACCTGATCGCCCTGCCGCCACCGGGTGGGGAAGTCGCGCTCGTCCGCGCGGGCGGCGTCGTCGAGGAGATCGGCCTCGCTCATGTCGAGCAGGCGCGGGGTGCGGGTCGAGGCGTCCTTCCACCACCGCTCGAACGAGCGCACGTCGAAGACGTCGGCCGGCAGGCGCGCATCGTAGAACGCGTAGACCGCCTCGTCGCCGGCGAGGATGTCTCGGCGGCGTTCGCGCTCCTCGAGCTTCTCCAGCCGTCGGCGCAGGTCGGCGTTGCGGCGCTCGAACGCGCTGAGCCGCTTGTCGAGGTACGACAGATCCACGTCGCCCTCGACGAGCGCGTGGCGCACGAACATCTCCCGGGCCAGCGGCCGGTCGAAGCGGGCCAGCTGCACCCGGCGCCGCGGGATGATCTCGACCCCGAACAGCGTGATCTTCTCGTACGCCGACGCCGCGCCCGCGCTCTTGGACCAGTGGGGTTCGCTGACGCTGCGGTGCGCGAGATCGCCGGCGAGGGCCTCCGCCCAGGCGGGGTCGATCTCGGCGACGGTGCGGGCGAACAGGCGCGAGGTCTCCACGAGTTCGGCGGCCATCACCGCCGCGGGGCGGCGCTTGCGCAGCCCCGAGCCGGGGAAAATCGCGAAGCGTGTTCCTCGCGCGCCGCGGTACTCGGCGCGTCCCTGGTCGCCGCGCCGGCGATCACGACCGCGCTCATCGGGTCGGGAGCTCGGGCGCTCGTCGAGGATGCCGATCTGCGAGAGGAGGCCGGACAGGATCGCCCGGTGGATGTCATCGGGATCGGCCGTGTCCGCGGCATCCGCTCTTCTCGCACCCAGCAGCGCACTGAGCTGCCGGTGCACGTCGAACCATTCCCGAACGCGCACATAGTTCAGGTGCTCGCTGCGGCACAGCCGCCGGAACGCGCTCGAGCCGAGCTCGGCCTGCTGCTCGCGCAGGTGCTTCCACAGATTCAGCAGCGTGAGGAAGTCGCTGGTCGGATCGGTGAAGCGGGCGTGGAGGCGGTCGGCCTCCTCGCGACGCTCCTCCGGTCGCTCGCGGACGTCCTGGATCGACAGGCCCGCGACGATCGCGAGCACCGGAGCGAGCACCTTCGTCCGCTCGGCCTCGATCAGCATGCGCGCGAAGCGCGGGTCGATGGGCAGCCGCGCGATGCGGCGTCCGATGTCGGTCAGCCGCGGGCCGCGCTCCCCGGCGTGCACGGCGCCGAGCTCGGTGAGGAGATCGAGCGCCGCTTTCACGCCGCGAGAATCCGGGCGCGTGAGGAACGGGAACGATGCCACGTCTCCGAAGCCGAGGCTGAGCATCTGCAGGAGCACGGCGGCGAGGCTCGTCCGCAGGATCTCGGGCTCGGTGAATTCGGGTCGAGAGAGGAAGTCGTCCTCGCTGTACAGCCGGATCGCGACGCCCGGCGCGGTCCGCCCGGCGCGGCCCGCGCGCTGCTGGGCCGAGGCCTGGGAGACCGGCTCGATCGGGAGCCGCTGGATCTTGCTGCGGTTGCTGTACCGCGAGATGCGGGCCGTGCCGGTGTCGATGACGTACCGGATGCCGGGCACCGTGAGGCTCGTCTCGGCGACGTTGGTCGCGAGGATGATGCGGCGACGGATCCCCGCGGTGCTCGAGCGTTCGAACACCCGGTGCTGCTCCGCCGAGGTGAGCCGGCCGTAGAGGGGGAGGACCTCGGTGGGTGCGACGTCCCTGGCGTACATGCCGCGGACGGCATCCATGGCGTCGCGGATCTCGGCCTCGCCGGGGAGGAACACCAGCACATCGCCTGCCGGTTCGCGATCGAGCTCTCGCAGGGCCGACAGCAGCCCGTCGATGTCGTCGTCCTCGTGCTCCGTGGCGGGACGGTAGCGGATCTCGACGGGGTAGGTGCGTCCGGAGACCTCGATGATCGGCGCGGGGGTGCCCGAGCGGTCGGCGAAGTGCGCCGCGAAACTCTGCGGATCGATCGTGGCGGAGGTGATGATGACTTTGAGGTCGGGACGCTTCGGCAGGATGCGGGTGAGGTAGCCGATCAGGAAGTCGACGTTCAGCGACCGCTCGTGCGCCTCGTCGACGATGATCGTGTCGTAGCGGCGCAGCAGCCGGTCGCGGTGGATCTCGTTGAGGAGGATCCCGTCGGTCATGAGGGCGACCCGCGTGTCGTCGGAGACCTGGTCGGTGAAGCGCACCTTGTATCCGACCGTGCCGCCGAGAGGCACCTCGAGCTCCTCGGCGATCCGCTCCGCGATCGAGCGGGCGGCGATGCGGCGGGGCTGGGTGTGCGCGATGCGCTCCCGCCCGAGCTCGAGGCAGATCTTCGGCAGCTGCGTGGTCTTGCCCGAACCGGTCGCCCCCGCGACGATCACCACCTGGTGGTCGCGGATGGCGGCGGCGATCTCGTCCCGGGCCGCGCTGACGGGCAGCTCGGGCGGGTAGGCGATCACCGGGGCGGTCGTGGGCATAGCCCTCCATCGTACGGCCGCGGGGGCCGTCGTTAGCGGGTCGCGCGGGATGGCGCAACACGCGACCTCCGCACCGGCGGTGATTCTAGGCTGAGGCCATGACCATCCCCACTGTGAAACTCAATGATGGACACCAGATCCCCCAGCTCGGCTACGGCGTCTTCCTGGTCCCGCCGGAGGACACCGAGCGGGCCGTGAGCGAGGCCCTCGAGATCGGCTACCGCCACATCGACACCGCGGCCATCTACCGCAACGAAGAGGGCGTCGGCGCGGCGATCGCGCAATCGGGCATCCCGCGCGACGAGCTGTTCATCACCACGAAGCTCTGGAACGACCGGCAGGGCGGCGACGAGCCGCTCGCGGCGATCGACGAGAGCCTCGCCAAGCTGGGCCTCGACCACGTCGACCTGTACCTCATCCACTGGCCGGCGCCGAAGCGCGGCTCCTACGTCAACGCCTGGGAGAAGCTCGTCGCGATCCGCGACGCGGGCAAGGCCCGCTCGATCGGGGTGTCGAACTTCCACGTCAGCCACCTCGAAGAGGTCATCGCGGCGACCGGCGTGACGCCGGCGATCAACCAGATCGAGCTGCACCCGGCCTACCAGCGGCGCGACATCACCGGGTGGGCGGCGGAGCACGACGTGCACATCGAGTCGTGGGGGCCGCTCGGCCAGGGCAAGTACGACCTGTTCGAGCTGCCGGCCGTCGCGGATGCCGCCGCTGCCCACGGCAAGTCGCCGGCTCAGGCGGTGCTGCGCTGGCACATCCAGCACGGCTTCATCGTCTTCCCGAAATCGGTGCGCCGGGCACGTCTGCAGGAGAACTTCGACCTGTTCGACTTCGAACTGACGACCGATCAGATGGCGTCCATCGACGCGCTCGATCGCGCGGACGACGGGCGCGTCGGCGCCACGATCGACGAGGTCAACTGACCCGCAGCGCCTCAGCCGGCGGCCGGTGACACCGCGCCGCCGGCTTCGGCTGCGCCGTGGTCGACGGTGATCCCGAACACCAGGTCCAGCGCGCGCTCGAACTCCTCCAGCTCGCCGGCGGCGGCCGCTTCGCGCGCCCGGACGGAGGGCCGGTGCGACAGCACTCCGGCGAGGTGACGGAGCGCGCTGCGGGCCTGCTCGGCGTCGGCGGGCAGCCGCGATAGCTCGTCCTGAAGGGCGTCCTCGATATGACGGCGCACCGCGACGATCGCGGGAGCCGCGGCCCGCTCGGCGGTGAAGGTCGCCGCCGCCGATCCCACGAGTTCGTGGGCACCGGGACCGAGCTCGGGGAGTGCCGCGTGGCGGCCGAGGAGTTCGAGGTCGAGGAGCTCGACACCGGGGAGCTCGCCCACTTCGGGCGAGACATTGCGGGGGAGGCCCAGATCGATGACGATGCGGCGGGCGGTGTCGGGGATGTCGTCGGGGGTGACGACGTACCGGGCGGTGCAGGTGATGACGATCTCGGCGTGCGCGATGGCGCGGGAGAGATCGGCCTCGGGCCGGACGCCGTAGCGGGCGGCGAACCGGGCCGCGCGGCCGGTGGCGGAGTAGACGCCGATGTCGCGGGCCCCGCGGGCGCGAAGGGCGGCGATCGTGGTCGCGGCGTAGCTGCCCGTGCCGACGAGGAGGACGGGAACGCGTCCCCAGTCCGTCACACGGGTGTCGACGAGATCCAGGGCGAGGCGCGCGAGGGAGCGACGGCCGGCCCCGACATCGGCCTTGGCGCGCATCTCTCGGGTGGCGTGAGTGGCGCGCTGAAAGACCTGCTCGAGCTCGGTGCTGGTCGTCCCCTCGGTACGGGCCTGCACGAGCGCCCGCTGCACCTGGCCGCTGATCTCCTCTTCGCCGACGACCATGGACTCCAGGCCTGAGCTCACGGCGAACAGGTGGCGGACGACATCGTCACCGCAGAGCGAGACGGCCGATTCGCGCAACGCGTGCGCGTCGTCGCCGGCGGCATCGCCGAGTGCCTCGAGGACCGCCTCCCGCGCGACGACGGCGCCGCCGGTGAGGGGCTCGTCGAGTTCGAGGTACGCCTCGAAGCGGTTGCAGGTCGACAGGACGACCGCTCCGCGCACGAAGTCGTGCTCCGAGACGAGCGCCCGGCCGGTGGATTCGGCGACGGCCGAGATGCGACCCAGCACCTCGAAATCCGTATTGCGATGATTCGCCGTCACACAGAACAGCACCGGACAAGTCTACCCAACCGACGAGCTCCCGGCCGCGCGCGTCTAGCCTTGAGGGCGTGTCATCCCCCGAATTCCCGCCCCTCCTTCCCGCCACGCATCCCCTCGTCGACGGGCGCACCGCCGACAGTCCGCTGGTGCGCGCTGCGCGCGGGGACCGCCCCGACCGGCCCCCGGTGTGGTTCATGCGGCAGGCGGGCAGGTCGCTCCCGGAGTACCGCGCGTCGCGCGCCGGCACCGAGATGCTCGACGCGTGCCTGACGCCGGACCTCGCCGCCGAGATCACGCTGCAGCCGGTGCGTCGACACGGCGTGGATGCGGCGGTGTTCTTCAGTGACATCGTCGTCCCCGTGCTCCTGGCCGGCGTGGATGTGACCATCGTCCCGGGCCGGGGCCCCGTCATCGATCGACCGGTGCGCTCGTCCGCCGACATCCTGCGCCTGCGCCCCCTCGACCCCGCGGCGCTTTCCCCCATCCGTGAGGCGGTCGCGATCGTGGTGGCCGAGCTCGGATCGACGCCCCTGGTCGGATTCGGCGGCGCACCCTACACGCTCGCGAGCTACCTCGTCGAGGGCGGGCCGTCGAAGGAGCAGCTGCGCACCCGCGCCCTCATGCGCACCGATCCGCACGCGTGGGCGGCTCTGCTGAACTGGTGCGCCGACGTCACGGGTGCGTTCCTGCGCGCCCAGGTCGAGTCGGGCGCGAGCGTGGCCCAGCTGTTCGACTCATGGGCCGGGTCGCTCTCGCGCGCCGACTATCAGAAGCGGGTGGCCCCCCACTCCCGTCGGGCGTTCGATGCGCTCCGGGGAAGCGGCGTGTCCCGCATCCACTTCGGTCTCGGCCTCGGCGACGTGCTCGACCTGTTGCCGGGCATCGGCGCCGACGTCGTCGGCATCGACTGGCGCCTGCCGCTCGATGAGGCCAGCCGCCGCCTCGGGGGCCGTGTTCCGCTGCAGGGCAACATCGATCCCGCCCTGCTGAACGCCCCCTGGCGCCTTCTCGAGCGTCACGTCGAGGAGGTCATCGAGGCGGGCTCGGCGGCCCCCGCCCACATCCTGAACCTCGGCCACGGCGTTCCTCCCGAGACCGACCCGGACGCCCTCACGCGCATCGTCGCGTTCGTCCATGACCGCTGACCTCCTCGTCGTCGGCGGCGGCGTCGCGGGCCTCGTCTTCGCACGACGCGCCGCGCTCGCCGGTCACCGGGTGAGGCTCTTCGAGGCCGCGCGCGTCTTCGGCGGTCAGGTGACGAGGCAGGATGTCGCCGGCGTCGCCCTCGACGCCGGCGCGGAGTCGTTCGCGACGCGGGGCGGCGACGGGCCCGGGACCGTCCTGGGGCTCCTCGGCGAACTCGGCCTCGCCGGCGATGTCGTCGCTCCGGCCGCCGGGTCACCCGCCTGGGTGCAGGAGCGCGACGACCGCGCCTTCCCCCTTCCGGCCGCGGGGCTCCTCGGGATCCCCACAGTCCTCGACGACGCGCTCCTCCCCGCCCTCGGCGAGGCGGGGCTCGCCCGTGCCCGCCAGGACGCGGTCCTGCCTCCCGAGCAGGGCGCCACGGCCCTGACCCTCGGCGAACTCGTCCGCGCCCGCATGGGCGACCGCGTGGTCGAAGCGCTCGTCGCGCCGGTCGTCCGCGGCGTGCACTCCACCACCCCCGATCAGCTGCCCATCGACAGCGCCTCGCCCCACCTGCGGGCGGAGTTCGGGCGAACCGGCTCGCTCGCGGCGGCCGTCGCGTCGATCCGCTCGACATCGCCGGCCGGCAGCCAGGTCGCGGGAGTGCGCGGCGGGGTGTTCCGCCTCGTCGACGCCCTCGTCGCCGACGCCGCCGCGCACGGGGCCGAGCTCACTGCCGGCGCCCGGGTGACGGCCGTCGAAGACGACGGCGTCGAGGTCGACGGACGCCGCCTCCGCGGCATCCCGGTGCTCGCCCGCGCACAGCGTGCGCCCGACCCGGCCCGGCGGATCACCGTGGTGACCCTCGTGGTGGAGGCGCCGGGGTGGCGGGATGCTCCGCGCGGGACAGGGGTGCTCGTCGGGCCCGAGGCCGGGCGCGTGCGGGCGCGGGCCCTCACCCACCTCACCGCGAAGTGGCCGTGGGTCCGCGAGGCGATGGGGGACCGGGAGGCGGTGCGGTTGTCATACGACGGGTCGGCTGCTCCGGATGCCGCGGCCGCGGCCGTCCGCGATGCCGAGACGCTCCTCGGCGCACCCGTCGACGCGCTCCTGGACCACACCGTCCGCACGTGGGACCGCTCCGGCCGCGCCGTCTCGGATGACGCCGCCCTCACCGTCGGCGAAGAGCGGGCGGGAACGGGGCTTTCCGCCGTCGTCCGTCAGGCCGAGGGACTGGCCACATCTCTCACCGTCGAGAGGGCGAGTGGCCGGTGCCCGGGCGAACGGGGGAGGATGGAGGGGTGACCGATACCGCCTCCTCCGCTGCACCCGAGACCCCGAACGACCGCCACTATGCCCTCTGGGCGGTGCTGCGGCGTGCGCCCGGGACGCCGGTACCGGACGGTCTGCCGTCGATCGTCGTGGCGGCCGAGGCCGCCGGCGACACCCTCCGCGGCGTCTACGACGTCTCGGGGCTGCGCGCCGACGCCGACATCCTGCTGTGGTTCGTCGGCCACACCGCCGAGCACCTGCAGGCGGTGCTGCGCGACCTTCGGCGCACCCGCGAGCTCGCACCGCTGGCCCCGACCTGGAACGCCCTGGGCGTCCACCGCGACGCGGAGTTCAGCCGCGACCACAGTCCCGCCTTCGCCCGGGGGCTCGCTCCCAAGCAGTGGCTGACGGTCTACCCCTTCGTGCGCAGCTACGAGTGGTACCTCCTCCCCGCCGCCGAGCGCGGCGCGATGCTCGGCGAGCACGGGCGGATGGGCCGCGACTACCCGCAGGTGCAGAGCAACACCGTCGCGAGCTTCGCCCTGGGCGATTACGAGTGGCTCCTCGCCCTCGAGGCCGACGACGTGATCGACCTCGTCGACCTGATGCGCTACCTCCGTGCCACCGAGGCGCGCCGTCACGTCCGCGAAGAGGTGCCGTTCTTCACCGGGCGACTGATCGACCCCGCCGAGATCGCCGACGTGGTGCGATGACGCTGCGGCTGGGAACCCGCGCGAGCGCGCTGGCGATGGCGCAGGCCGGCACCGTCGCCGCCGCCCTCGGCGCCGAGCTCGTGCCGATCGTCTCCGACGGCGACCGCTCGACCGCGCCCCTTGCCTCGCTCGGCGGCGCCGGGGTGTTCGCCACGGCTCTGCGCGCGGCACTCCGCGCCGGCGAGGTCGACGTCGTCGTGCACTCGTACAAAGACCTCCCCACCGCTCCCGAGGAGGGGCTGGCGATCGGGGCCGTTCCCGCTCGCGCGGACGCGCGGGATGCGCTCTGCGCGCGCGACGGCTTCACCCTCGACACGCTCCCCGAGGGCGCGCGCGTGGGCACCGGTTCGCCCCGCCGGCGCGCGCAGCTCGCCGCCCGGCGCCCCGACCTCGACCTCGTCGACATCCGCGGCAACATCGACACCCGGCTCTCGCGGGTGGGAGCGGATGACACGGAGCGGCGTCTGGATGCGATCCTCCTCGCCGCCGCGGGGCTCAGCCGGATCGACCGCTCCGACGCGGTGACGGAGTTCCTGCCCCTCGAACGCTGGCCGACGGCCCCGGCGCAGGGTGCCCTGGCGGTGGAGGTCCGCGCGGGGGAGGAGCATCGCGTGTCGCGGCTGGATCACCGCCCGACCCGGATGGCGGTCGACGCCGAGCGTGGCGTGCTCGCGCGGCTCGAGGCCGGCTGCGCCGCGCCCATCGGCGCCCACGCCTTCTTCGACGACGGGCTGATGTTCCTCACCGCCCGCATCTACCGTCCCGACGGCTCCGCCCAGCTCACCAGCGCCCACGCCGCCGACGCCGACGACCCGGGCATCGCCGCCGAGCTGGCGGTCCGCGTCGCCGACGAGCTCCTCGCTCAGGGCGCCGCCGATCTCGCACCGGTCGGCCCCGGCGCCCGAGAGGATCACGAATGACCCCGACCCCTCCGCCGTTCCCCGTCACCCGCCCGCGCCGGCTGCGTCAGAGCGCCGCCTGGCGGCGGCTCGTCGGCGAGACGCGGCTGCACCCCGCGCAGCTCGTGCTGCCGATGTTCGTCCGCGAGAACGCCGACGCGCCCCTCCCGATCGGCTCGATGCCGGGTGTGCAGCAGCACTCGCTGGAGTCCTTCCGCCGCGAACTGCAGCGCGCCGCCGCCGCCGGCATCGGCGGGGTGATGCTCTTCGGGGTGCCCGAGCAGAAGGACGCCGTGGGGTCGGGCGCGACCGATCCCGACGGCATCCTCAACGTCGCCACCCGCATCGCCGCCGACGAGGTCGGTGACGCCCTGGTCGTGCAGACCGACCTGTGCCTCGACGAATTCACCGACCACGGTCACTGCGGCGTGCTGGACGCCCGGGGCGAGGTCGACAACGACGCCACGCTCGCCCGGTACCGCGACATGGCGCTCGCGCAGGCTGCCGCCGGCTCTCAGCTGCTCGGGCTCTCGGGGATGATGGACGGCCAGGTCGCCGTCATCCGCGCAGCCCTCGACGAGGCGGGGTTCACGCGCGTCGCGCTGCTGGCCTACGCCGCCAAGTACGCCTCGGCCTTCTACGGTCCCTTCCGCGAGGCCGTCCAGTCCTCGCTCCGGGGCGACCGGCGCACCTACCAGCTCGATCCGGGGAACCGCCGCGAGGGGGCCCTCGAAGTGGCGCTGGATGTCGCCGAGGGGGCGGACATCGTGATGGTCAAGCCCGCGATGTCGTATCTGGACGTCCTGGCCGACGCCGCGGCATCCTCACCGGTCCCGGTCTGGGCCTACCAGGTCAGCGGCGAGTACGCCATGATCGAGGCCGCCGCCGCCCACGGCTGGATCGACCGGGAGCGCGCCATCGACGAGTCGCTGCAGAGCATCGTCCGGGCGGGCGCCGACGCGGTGCTGACGTACTGGGCGCTGGAGGCAGCAGAGAGGTGGGCACGATGAGCACGACCCTCATCCCGACCGACAACGTCGAGGCCGCGGCTCGGGCGCGCGCGGTGATCCCCGGCGGGGTGAACTCGCCGGTCCGCGCCTTCGGGTCGGTGGGTGGCACGCCCCTGTCGATCGTGGGTGCGCACGGAGCGTACGTCCGCGACGTCTCGGGGCGCGAGTACGTCGACCTCGTCGCGTCGTGGGGCCCGGCCCTCCTCGGCCACGCCCACCCCGGTGTCGTCGCCGCCGTGCAGGAGGCCGCCGCTCGCGGACTGTCCTTCGGTGCGTCCACGCCCGGCGAGACGCTCCTCGCCGAAGAGGTGATCGGTCGCCTGCGCGTGGCGGACGCGTCCGAGATCGAGCGGCTCCGCCTGGTGTCCACCGGCACCGAGGCGACGATGACCGCGATCCGCATCGCCCGCGGCGCCACGCAGCGCGACCTCATCGTGAAGTTCTCAGGCCACTACCACGGTCACTCCGACGGCCTCCTTGCCGAGTCGGGGTCGGGGGTCGCGACCCTCGGCCTTCCCGGTTCGGCGGGAGTGCCGGCCGACATCGCCGCGCTCACCCTCGTGCTGCCCTACAACGATCGGGCCGCCATCGCAGAGGCGTTCGCGCTGCACGGCGACCGGATCGCGGCGGTGATCACCGAGGCGGCGGGCGCCAACGCCGGGATCCTGCTGCCCGAGGACGGCTTCAACGCCTTCCTCGCCGAGACGGCGCACGCGCACGGCGCCCTGCTCATCTCCGACGAGGTGCTGACCGGCTTCCGGGTGGACCCCGCCGGATGGTGGGGACTCGAGCATCGCGCCGGGGCGTCGTGGACCCCCGACCTCGTCACCTTCGGCAAGGTCATCGGCGGCGGGATGCCGCTGGCCGGCATCGGCGGGCGCAGAGACCTGATGGAGCTTCTCGCCCCGCTCGGCCCGGTGTACCAGGCGGGCACGCTCAGCGGGAACCCGCTGGCCGTGGCCGCCGGGCTGGCGACGCTGCGGCTGGCCGACGACGCGGTGTACGCCCACGTCGACCGGGCCGCCGCCGCCGTCTCCCGCGCGGCCGGCGAGGCGCTGGATGCCGCCGGGGTCGCCCACGTGGTCACCCACGCCGGGAGCCTGTTCTCGATCGCCTTCCGCGACCGGCCGGTGCGCGACTACGACGACGCCCGGGCGCAGGAGGGATGGCGCTACCGCGCGTTCTTCCACGCGATGCTCGACGCGGGGGTCTCGCTTCCCCCGAGCGTGTTCGAGGCGTGGTTCCTCACGGCCGCGCACGACGACGAGGCGCTGGAGAAGATCCTCGCCGCCCTGCCGAAGGCGGCCGCCGCCGCGGCATCCGCCACGCCTCCCGACGTGGTCTGACGCGCTCCGCGCGGCGCGGCGGGTTCAGACCCAGCCGGGGAGCCAGTTGTGCGCCCGCCAGAAGTCGTAGGGCACGGTCGTGGCGGTGAGGATCGGGTACCAGAACGCCGACACCAGCAGCACGATCACGAGGAAGGCCAGCACGGCGACCCGTCCCTGGAGGCGACGCTGCGGATCGGGGGAGCGGGTGACGTCGCGGAGGGCGAAGGTGAGCGCGAGCACCGTGAAGGGCAGGATCGCCACGGTGTAGAACTGGAACACGGTGCGCTCGGGGTAGAGCAGCCACGGCAGGTAGGTCACCGCCACACCGGTCAGGACCAGCGCGTGACGCCAGTCGCGGTCGCGGAAGAAGCGGTAGGCGAGGTAGACCACCGCGGCGGCGCCCGCCCACCAGATGACGGGGTTCGGCATGGAGTAGATGTTCTGCACGCCCGCGTCGGTCTGGTCGTAGAACATCGAGGTCGGCCGCAGCAGCAACGGCCACTGCCACGCGGGGCTCTCGTACGCGTGATCGGTGTCGAGGGTGACGTGGAAGTTGTAGATGCCCTGGTGATACAGCCACAGGCTCTCGAGCGCGGTCGCGCCGCGCTGACGACCATAACCCCCGGTCGTAGCGAGCCATCCCCACCACGAGGCGAGGTAGATGAGCACCGCCACCGGGACGACCAGCAGGAACGACACCGGCCCCTGCCGCAGCACGCCGTCGACGGCCCAGAGCCGGATGCCCGCGCGCCGACGCTGGAGCAGGTCGGTGACCACGGCGTAGATGCCGATCCCCGCCAGGGCGTAGAGCCCCGACCACTTCACGCCGGTGGCCGCGCCGGCGGCGACCCCGGCGGCGACGAGCCACGGGCGGTCCCAGAGCACCGGTCCGAGCCGGTAGCCGCCGTCGCCGTCGGGTGATCGCGCGGCGAGCGCCGCCGCGAGGCGGTCGGGAAGGCTTCTGCGGTCGAGGGCGACGAACCAGAAGGCCAGGAGGACGAAGAAGGCCACGAAGATGTCGAGCAGGGCGACCCGGCTCATCACGATCGCCAATCCGTCCACGGCCAGGAGCAGCCCCGCGACGCCGGCGAAGACGGTGGAGCCGGTGAGGGTGCGGGCGAGCAGGAACAGCACCAGCACCAGGGCGGTGCCCACCAGCGCGGTGGCGAACCGCCACCCGAAGGACGAATCGGCGCCGAAGAGCCCCATGCCGGCGCCGATCAGGAGCTTGCCGAGCGGCGGATGGACGACGAAAGCGGGATCCCCGGCGAGGAAGATGTCGGTCTCGCCGGCGACGAAGCGGTCGTTGGTGTCGTCGCCCTCGGGCCACTCCGCGGCGTACCCCAGCACCCACTGGGTCCAGGCGTCCTTGACGTAGTACGTCTCGTCGAAGACGAGCGCGTGCGGATGGGCGAGGTTCCAGAACCGCAGGACGGCCGCGAGAAGAGTGACGGCGGTGGCGGTGAGGATCGTCCATCGGCGGAGCTGCCGCGGATCGCCCGCGAGGCGATGCTGCCACCGATCCCATGCCGACGGCAGCGTCGGCGCGGGAGCGGGGGCGGTCACATCGACCAGCCTAAAGGCGCCGCGCGCCTAAGCTGACGGCATGCTGATCCTCGCGGCCACACCGATCGGCAACCTCGGCGACGCGTCGGACCGGCTGCGGCGCGCGCTCGCCGAGACCCCCGTGATCGCGGCCGAGGACACCCGCACGACCCAGCGGCTGCTCGCGGCGCTCGGGGTCGAGAACCGCCCGCGGCTGATCGCCCTGCACGATCACAACGAGAAGGCCAGGGCGGCAGAGATCGTCGACCTCGCCCGTGAGCAGGACGTCCTGCTCCTCAGCGACGCCGGCATGCCCACCGTCAGCGATCCCGGCTTCTCCGTCGTCGCGCGGGCGGCTGTCGAGGGGGTCGCCGTCACGGTCATCCCCGGGCCGAGCGCCGTGGTCACCGCGCTCGCCGCTTCGGGGCTCCCCACCGACCGGTTCACCTTCGAGGGGTTCCCCCCGAGGAAGGCCGGCGAACGCGACACGCTCCTGGCGGAGCTTTCGACCGAGCGGCGCACGATGGTGTTCTTCGAAGCCCCGTCGCGCCTGGCCGAGACCCTCGCCGCGCTCGCCCGGGCCTTCGGATCGGATCGCCCCGCAGCGGTCTGCCGCGAGCTCACCAAACTCCACGAGGAGATCCGCCGGGCGTCTCTCGGCGAGCTCGCCGCCTGGGCGGAGGGCGGAGTGCGCGGTGAGATCGTCGTCGTGGTCGCCGGTGCCGAACGGCGCGGGGTGTCGCTGGCCGACGGGGTGGCGGAGGTGACGGCGCTGGTCGCGGGAGGAATGCGGCTGAAGGATGCCGCCGCGGACGTGGCCGGTCAGACCGGGTTGTCGCGCCGGGATCTGTACGAAGCGGCGCTCGCCGGTCGTCACACGGCAGCCGGCGGCATCCGGTCCACCTAGAATTCTCGGGTGACTTCCGGCCGATCCTTCTACATCACGACGCCGATCTATTATCCGAGCGACGTGCCCCACATCGGCCACGGCTACACCACCGTCGCCGTGGACGCGCTGGCGCGCTGGCATCGGCAGGCCGGTGACGACACCTGGATGCTCACCGGCACCGACGAGCACGGGCAGAAGATGCTGCGTGCGGCGGCGGCGAACGGCGTGACGCCCCAGGAGTGGGTCGACCGCCTGGTGGGCGAGTCGTGGTTCCCGCTGCTGAAGACACTCGACGTGGCCAACGATGACTTCATCCGCACCACGCAGGAGCGGCACGAGGGCAGCGTGCAGAAGTTCTTCCAGGCACTGTACGACCGCGGCTACATCTACGCCGGAGAGTACGAGGCGCTCTACTGCGTCGGGTGCGAGGAGTTCAAGCCCGAGTCCGAGATCGTCGACGGGACGGGTCCGTTCGAGGGCCTGAAGGTGTGCGCCATCCATTCCAAGCCGCTGGAGCTGCTGCAGGAGAAGAACTACTTCTTCAAGCTCAGCGAGTTCACCGAGCCGCTCTTGGCGCTGTACGCCGAGAACCCCGACTTCATCCGTCCGGAGTCCGCCCGCAACGAGGTGATCTCGTTCGTTAAGCAGGGGTTGAAGGATCTGTCGATCTCGCGGTCGACGTTCGACTGGGGCATCCCGCTGCCGTGGGACGAGAGCCACGTCATCTACGTGTGGGTGGACGCCCTGCTGAACTACGCCACCGCTGTGGGCTACGGCAGCGATCCGGAGACGTTCGCGCGGCGCTGGCCGGCGTACCACGTGGTCGGCAAGGACATCCTCCGCTTCCACGCCGTCATCTGGCCTGCTCTGCTGATGGCCGCCGGCATCGAGGTGCCCCGCGGTGTCGTCGCCCACGGCTGGCTGCTGGTCGGCGGCGAGAAGATGTCGAAGTCGAAGCTGACGGGGATCGCCCCCACCGAGATCACCGACGTGTTCGGATCGGACGCGTACCGGTTCTACTTCCTCTCGGCGATCGCCTTCGGCCAGGACGGGTCGTTCTCGTGGGAGGATCTGTCGGCCCGGTACCAGGCCGAGCTCGCGAACGGCTTCGGCAATCTCGCCTCCCGCACGACGGCCATGATCGCCCGTTACCGCGAGGGGATCATTCCGCCCGCGGGGGAGGAGACCGACGGCGACCGGGTCATCCGTGAGACGGTGGCGAGCGCTGCCGAAAGGGCGGATGCCGCGATCGAACGCTTCCGGCCCGACGAGGCGATCGCCGCGATCTGGACGATCGTGGATGCGCTGAACCTCTACATCACCGAGAACGAGCCGTGGGTGCTTGCGAAGGACGACGCCTCGCGCGGACGCCTCGACACCGTGCTGTACACCGCTGCCGAGGGGCTTCGCGCGCTGGCGGTGCTGCTCTCGCCCGTGATGCCGATCGCCACCGAGAAGCTCTGGGTGGGTCTCGGCGGCGACGCCTCGCTCGGCCGGCTGCAGGATCAGCCGCTGCGCGACGCGGGGCGTTGGGGGCAGCTTCTCCCCGGGACGAGCGTCAACGCCCTTGCACCCCTGTTCCCGCGCGTGGAGCAGGCGGGGGACGAGAGGCCCGGAGCGGCGAAGGCGTGAGCGATCCGAGCGGATACATCCGCGAGCGCCACAACGACGGATCGCGGGACGTGCGCTGGCCCGCCGCTCCGGAGCCGCTGCCGGTTGCGGTCTACGACAACCACGCGCACCTCGAGATCATCGACGGCGACGAGCCGCTCGACCTCGACGCCCAGCTCGCTCGCGCCCGGGCCGTCGGTGTGATCGGGGTGGTGCAGGCCGGCGGCGACATCGAGTCCAGTCGCTGGTCGGCCGCCGCCGCGGCATCCCATCCCGACGTCCTCGCCGCCGTCGCCATCCACCCCAACGAAGCACCGGCCTACGCCGAGGCCGGACGCCTCGACGAGGCGATCGGCGTGATCGACGCCCTCGCCGCCGAGCCCCGCGTCCGCGCGATCGGCGAGACGGGGCTGGACTTCTTCCGTACCGGCGAAGAAGGTCTCACCGCCCAGCACACCTCTTTCGAGGCGCACATCGCGCTGGCGAAGAAGCACGGGATCGCCATGCAGATCCACGATCGCGACGCCCATGACGCCGTGCTCGACACCCTCGCCCGGGTCGGAGCGCCCGACCGGACCGTGTTCCACTGCTTCTCGGGAGATGCCGAGATGGCGCGCCGCTGCGCGGACGCGGGCTACTATCTGTCCTTCGCCGGCAATGTGACGTTCAAGAACGCCCAGAACCTGCGTGATGCCCTGAAGGTGACGCCCAGAGAGCGGATGCTGGTCGAGACCGACGCGCCCTTCCTCACCCCGACGCCGCACCGGGGCCGCCCGAACGCGCCCTACCTCGTGCCCGTGACGGTGCGTTTCCTCGCCGCCGAGCTCGAGGTCGAGGTCGATGAGCTGTGCGCCCAGATCGCCTCCAACACCCTCGCCGTCTACGGCGCGTTCACCGACTGAGGCGCGATGAGCGAGCTGTGGGACCTGGTCGACGAGACGGGCCGTCCGCTCGGGCGGACGCATCGGCGGGATGACCCGGCTTTCCCCGAGGGGGCGTTCCACCTCGTCGTGTCGGTGTGCGTCGTGCGGCGGGACGGGCGGGTGCTGACCTCGCGCCGCGCGGCTGTGAAGGACTGGCCGCTGTCGTGGGAGTTCCCTGCGGGCAGCGCCCTGGCCGGCGAGACGAGCCGGCAGGCGGCGGTACGCGAACTCGCCGAGGAGACCGGTGTCGTCGTCGACCCCGCCGCGCTCGTGCTCGTCGGTCGCGTGCGGGAGGAGCAGGCCCTGTTCGACCTGTACCTCGCGCGGGTCGACGATCCCGCGGTCGTGCCCGATCCCGCCGAGGTCAGCGAGGCCGAATGGGCGCCGGTCGACACCGTCTTCGCCCGCACGGCGGCCGGCGAGATGGCAGGGCCATGGGTGCGGCGTCTGCGCGAACTCGGCGACACGCTGCGGGCGCTGATCCGGAGCTGACGGTCAGGCAGGGGTCGGGGCCGCGCCGAGGGCCGGGGGAGCGGCGGCGATGTGGGAGATCGACCGCCACACCAGGGCGAGGGTGATCGCCGACCCCGCGAACGCGAACCACCAGGGTCCGGTCGGTCCCCAGATCTGGGCGATCACGCCGCCGAGGAACTGGCCGATCACGAGCCCGCCGAACACGCCCACCATGTTCACCGACGCGATTCTGCCCTGGAGCGGCAGCGGGACGAGGCGCTGGCGGACGGTGGTCGAGATCGTGCCCCACACGAAGGCGTAGAGGCCGAAGCCGAACATGATGACGAAGGCCACGGCCGGGACGGTGGTCAGCGCGAAGGCGAGGTGCATGAGCACCTCGCACGTCAGGCACACGCGCATGAGGGTCGCGAAGCGGACGCGCTTCTCCAGGAATCCGAAGCCGAACACCGCGATGATCCCGCCGAGGGCGGAGGCGGTCGTGAGCGCGCCGTAGCCGACCGGACCCATGCCGAGATACTCGGTGGCGTACAGCACCAGCACACCCCACGGGGCTGCCCAGGTGACGTTGAAGACGAGGATGATCACCACGAGCGTCCGCACCGGCGCGTTGTGACGCAGCCAGCGCAGGCCTTCGCGGATGGCGCGGAGCTTGGACTCCCGCTCGGTCTCGCCGGAATCGGGCGCGGGGGTGCGAGCGATCCGTGAGATGAGGAGGATCGCCAGGCTCACGCAGAACACCTGCAGCAGGAACGGCACGAACGACCCGGCGGCGAAGAGGAATGCGCCCAGCGGCGGGCCGGCGAGCTGATTTCCCACGAGGAATCCGGCCTGCATCCGTGCGTTCCCGATGCCGAGATCACCGGGCTGGACCAGCATCGGCAGCAGTGTGCTGCCCGCAGAATCGGCGAACACCTCGGCGGTGCCGTAGAGGAACGAGGTCACCAGCACCAGCCAGACCGTCGCCTGCCCGGTGAGCAGGAAGATGACGAGCCCGACGATCACCAGGGCGCGCAGCGCGTTGGCGAGCATGACGAGGCGACGCCGGTCGTGGTGATCCGCCACCGCGCCCGCGAGCAGCCCGAACAGCAGCCACGGCAGGAACTGCATCATGGCGCCGGCGGCCACCAGGATCGGGGACGACGTCAGCGAGGCGATGAGCAGGGGTGCGGCGGCCAGCGCGATCCCGTCACCCAGGTTGCTCGTCCACGACGACGCCAGCAGCCATCGGAAGTCCCGGCCGAGTCGACGAGGAGCGATGAGGTCGCCGAGGGAGGGCATCCGATCATCCTACGATCGGTGGCCGCACAGGGCGCAGCCGGTCAGGCTCCTCTGCCGACCTTCGCCTTCGAGACGAACAGCGTCTCGGTCTGCTCCAGCTCCATCCCCTTGGTCTCGGGGATCTTCAGCAGGACGTAGAAGAACGACAGGCCCGCGAAGACGGCGTACATGGCGTAGGTGAGCGGAAGCGACCAGCTCGACATCGCCGGGAAGCTGACCGTGATGAGGAAGTTCGCGATCCACTGCGCCCCGGCGGCGACGCCGAGCGCCTTCCCGCGGATGCGACTGGGGAAGATCTCGCCCAGCAGCACCCAGACCAGCGGCCCCCACGATGCTCCGAACCCGATGACGAACAGGTTCGCCGCGACCAGCGCGATGGGCCCCCAGGCGCCGGGGAGGCTCACCTCGCCGTCCACGGTCTCGGCGAACGCGAACGACAGCGCCATGGCTCCGAGCGCGACGGTCATCATCACCGATCCGGTGAGGAGGATGGGCTTGCGGCCCACCCGGTCGACGAGCACGATCGCCACGATCGTCACGAGCACGTTCGTCACGGACGTGATGACGCTGATCAGCAGCGAGTTCTGCTCGGTGAAGCCGACCGCCCGCCACAGGGTCGTGGAGTAGTAGAAGATCACGTTGATGCCGACGAACTGCTGGAACACCGACAGGATGATCCCGACCCAGACGATCCCCTGCAGTCCGAACCGGGGGCCGCGCAGCGACACGCCCTTGGACTTCTTGTCGGCCGCGATCGCCTGCTCGAGGTCCTTCATCGTCTGATTCAGGTCCGCTTCGGGCACCAGCCGGGCGAAGATCGCCCGCGCCTCGTCGTACTTCCCCTGCGAGATGAGGAAGCGGGGGGACTCCGGCATCGTGAAGGCCAGGACGCCGTACACGATCGCCGGCACCGCCTCGACCAGCAGCATCCACCGCCAGGCCTCCAGCCCCAGCCACAGCGGCGACGAGGCACCGCCGGCGACCCCCGCGAGGAGGGCGTTGGAGAGCAGTGCGCCGAAGATGCCGAGGGTGATCGCGAGCTGCTGCAGCGAGCCGAGGGTTCCCCGGATCTGCCGCGGGGCGACCTCGGCGATGTAGGCGGGGGCAACGACGGAGGCGATGCCGATCCCGAGGCCGCCGATGAAGCGCCAGACGGTGAGGTCAATCGCGCTGAAGGCCAGTCCCGACCCGATCGCGCTGACGAAGAACAGCACCGACCCGAGCATCATCACGCGCAGACGCCCCCAGCGGTCGCTGAGAACGCCCGCCAGCACCGCGCCGAGCGCACACCCCAGCAGTGCCACGGCGACGACGAAACCGGTGATCACCGCGGTGAGGTCGAACTGGCTCTCGATGGAGTCGACGGCGCCGTTGATGACCGACGAGTCGAACCCGAAGAGGAACCCGCCGACGGCCGCAGCGATCGAGAGGGCAACGGCTCGGCGCCCGAACGGGCTGCGCATGGAGAAGGCCTGGGTGGGAATCGACGCTGAGGAACTCACGAGGGTCACCATAGACCCGGGCGGATGCGCGCGGGGGCGGTTGCGCGGCGAGTCACTAGGGTGGAACACATGGCGGTGACCCTTCTCGGTGCGGGCGAGATCCGTGCCCTCGCCGCCGAGCTGGACGTCACCCCGACCAAGAAACTCGGTCAGAACTTCGTCGTGGACGCCAACACGGTGCGCCGGATCGTCCAGGTCGCCCGGGTCGCGCCCGGCGAGCACGTCGTCGAGGTCGGTCCGGGGCTGGGTTCGCTCACCCTCGCGATCCTGGACGCCGGTGCCGAGGTGACGGCCGTGGAGATCGACCATCGCCTGGCCGCACGGCTGCCGGTCACCGCCGGCGCGCACGGCGTGGCGCCGGGGTCGCTGCACGTCATCGACGATGACGCACTCGCGGTCACCGTCCTCCCCGGCGACCCGACGGTGCTCGTGGCCAATCTCCCCTACAACGTCTCGGTGCCCGTGCTGCTGCACTTCCTGGAGACGTTCCCGGCGCTTCAGCGAGGAGTGGTGATGGTGCAGGCCGAGGTGGGGGAGCGGCTCGCCGCCGCTCCCCGGACCAAGGCCTACGGCTCGCCGAGCGTCAAGGCCTCGTGGTACGGCGCATGGCGGCTGGCGGGAACCGTGCCGCGGCAGGTGTTCTGGCCCGTGCCCAACGTCGACAGCGTCCTCGTGGCCTTCGAGCGGCATCCCGTACCGACCGGCACCGACGACGAGCGGCGCGCGACCTTCTCGCTCATCGACGCCGCGTTCGGGCAGCGACGGAAGATGCTGCGACAGGCCCTGTCGGCCGCGCTCGGGGGCAGCTCGGCGGAGGCCTCGCTGATCCTCGAAGAGGCGGGTGTCGCACCCACTGCTCGAGGGGAGGAGCTCCTCATCGGAGACTTCCTCCGCATCGCGCACGTCCTCGAGGCCCGATCCGCCGCCTGACTACATCGCGCGTACACGGGGTGTGCCCCCTGCATTCACCCGAACGCACCCTACGGTTCATATATCCGGCTACCATCGGACGCACCCGACACCGCCAAGGGGGCGGAGAAGACAGTGGACAGACTCCTCGCCGAGTACCCCAGACCCGAACGCGTGCTGCTGCACCTGAGCGACACGCACCTGCGGGCCCATGGCTCGCGCCTCTACGACCGCATCGACGCGGAAGAGCGCCTGCACAAGGCACTGGCCGCCATCACGGACTCGGGTGTGCGCCCGCACGCGCTGGTGTTCACCGGCGATCTCGCCGACTTCGGCGAGCCCGAGGCCTACGAGCGGGTGCGCGAGCTGGTCGATCCGGTCGCCCAGGCCGTCGGTGCGCGCGTCATCTGGGTCATGGGCAACCACGACCAGCGCTCGGCCTTCCACGCAGGGCTCTGGGGGCACCGGGATGACTCGGGTCGACCGATCGACCGTGTCGACGAGATCGACGGCCTCCGCATCGTGACCCTCGACACCAGTGTCCCCGGCAAGCACCATGGCGAGGTGACCGACGCCCAGCTGTCGTGGCTTCGCCGGGTGCTCGCCGTCCCCGCGCCCCTGGGGACGATCCTCGCGATGCACCACCCGCCGGTGCCGAGCGTGCTCGATCTCGCCGCCAGCGTCGAGCTGCGGGAGCAGTCGCGTCTCGCCGACGTCATCCGGTCGACCGACGTCCGGGCGATCCTCGCCGGTCACCTCCACTACTCCACCTTCGCCACCTTCGCCGGCGTTCCGGTCTCTGTGGCGTCCGCCACCTGCTACACGCAGGACCTGACCGTTCCGGTCGGGGGCACGAGACCCCAGGATGCCGCACAGGCGTTCAACGTGGTGCACGTCTACGACGACACCGTCGTCCACTCGGTCGTGCCGGTGGATGCAGGGCCCGTGCTCGACTTCGTCGATGCGGCCGAGTCGCGGCGACGTCTGGACGACGCCGGCATCGAACTCCGCGGACCCGAGGGAGTCGACGCGGACGCGATCAACGGGAGTTCGCCGCCGACGTCTCCGCTGCCGGTGCTGCACTGACCTCGTCCCGCTCCCACGGGGCCCGCACCGGGAAGTAGCGTTCGAGGCTGTCGCGGATCGCGCGGATGCGCACCTCTTCGGGCAGTTCGGGGAGGCTCCCGTCATTCAGGCAGAACATGTCGGTGTCGCGGCGGGCGAGCAGCCGTTCCATGCGACGCAGCGACGCGAGCTGCGTCGTCTGGATGTAGCGCACCCGGGGCTTGGTGGTCACGATCGCCCGGCCGGTCAGCAGCGCGTAGTAGTGGTAAAGGCTGTTCGTGACGGAGATGTCGGTGGCCGACCGGAACGGGCTGCCCGCGGTGCGGGCGTAGTCCTCGGCGAACTCGCGCTCGAGCTCGTACGCGACCGACCGGCGCATGGGGACGGCGCAGTGCTCGAGGTCGTGCGTGATGAGGCGTCCGAACCGCTCGCGCAACAGGGCTCGGTTCACGCGCAGGCCGTTGTCGTGGCCGCTGCGCTCGGGGCGCGGGTCGCCGGTGCCGATCCGCACGCGGCTTTCCACGAACGTGCTGACGCCCCCGGGGGAGAAGAACAGCTCCGGATCCACCGGCCGCCCGAAGAACATGTCGTCGTTGCTGTAGAGGAAGTGCTCGGCCAGTCCGTCGATGCGGTGCAGCTGCGCCTCCACCGCGTGCGAATTGTGCGTCGGGAGCACACCCGGGTCGGCGAAGAACTCCTCGCTGCGCACGATCGTGACCCGCGGGTGGTCGGCCAGCCACGCGGGGGCGGGGGAGTCGGTGGCGATGAAGATCCGCCGCACCCAGGGCGCGTGCATGTGGACGCTGCGCAGGGCGTACTTCAGCTCGTCGATCTGCCGGTAGCGGGCGGGGGCGTCGTCGCCGTCGCCCACGACATAGCTCTGCATGCGGGCGGCCCGGCTGCGCTGGAATTCGTTGGACGAGCCGTCCACCCACGAGAAGACCATGTCGACCTCGCCCGAGAACTCCGTCGCGTGGGTCTCGTACATGCCGGCGAGGGTGCGCCAGCGCCGGCCGTGGCGCTCGACTGTGGTGTAGGACACATCGTCGGTGCTCATCATCCGGCGGGTGAGGAGCGTGGGGCGCGGTGCCTCGACGAGATCGGCGCCGAATCGCCAGAGATCGACGCGGGTGCCCGAGGACGATCCGTAGCGGAGAGTGCCGCCCGGCGTCACCCGGGGCCGGAACACCGTCACCGTGGCCAGTCCCGCGGGGTCGGACAGGGTGTGCAGGGGAACCGCGTCCTCGCCGGGCGTGCGCGCGTAGAACGGGTCATCCGCGCCGAGACGCCGGAGGGCGTCGTACGCGCGCGCACCGTCCTCGACGTCGACGACGAGGCGGTCGCGGCGCTCGGCGTCGCGTACGAGCAGGACGCCGATGCCGACGGCGGCCAGGGCGTCGGCGACGGCGAGCAGGTCGACGATCGCCGCCTCGCTCACGGGGAGCGTGTCGTGGACGGTGTGCAGCATGCCGTCGACCAGACGCACGTCGTCGCGAGCGAGCAGGTTCGTCCAGGGATCGCTCATCGACGGAAGGGGAGCGACGCGTGCCATGGGAACCTCCTCGGGATGTCGGGTGGGGCGTGCCCAGGGGTGGGCACCGGACAACTGTAGTTCTCCTTCTGTTTCCTCGGCGTTTCCTCGAAAGTCGGCCGCGGGCGCGCGGACCGCCCTTCGCCGTGGGCGATAGCCTCGATGCATGACCGTGGACCCTGCCGGCCCCGCCGATCGCGTCCACGTCCGTGCCCCGGGCAAGCTCAACGTCTTCTTCGAGGTCGGCGCGGTCCAGCCGGACGGCTACCACGACGTCGCCTCGGCCTACCAGGCCGTCTCCCTCGTCGAGGATCTATGGGCCGAGAACGCCGACGACTTCTCCCTCACGGTGTCGGGCTCGGTGGATGTCGCGGGGGTGCCGGTGGACGATCGGAACCTCGCCCTGCGGGCGGCTCGACTGCTGGCCGGCGAGATCGGTCACCGCGGCGGAGTGAGACTCCACATCGACAAGCACGTGCCGGTGGCAGGCGGGATGGGCGGAGGATCTGCGGATGCCGCAGCCGCGCTGGTCGCCTGCGACGCCCTGTGGGGGGCCGAGCTCGGGTCATCCGGACTGCATCGGCTCGCCCGGCGCCTCGGCGCCGACGTGCCCTTCGCCCTCATGGGGGGCACGGCCATCGGCACCGGTCGCGGCGACCAGCTGAACCGCGCTCTGGCCAAGGGGCGCTTCGACTGGGTGGTCGTGACCTCGGAGGACGGACTGTCGACCCCGGAGGTCTACGGGCATCTCGACGTGATGCGGGGTCGATCCAACATCGCCCTGGCCCCGCGGACCCCGGACGTGGATCCGGGTGTGCTCCAGGCGCTGCGGGTCGGCGACGCCGTCGCGCTCGCCGCCCATGTGCGCAACGATCTGCAGACCGCGGCCCTGTCGCTGCGTCCGGACCTCAGGGACGTCCTCGAGCTGGGAGAGGGATCGGGAGCCCTCGTCGGCATCGTGTCGGGGTCGGGGCCGACCCTCGCCTTCCTTGCGGCCGACCCCGAATCGGCGCTCGAGCTGCAGGTCGCGCTGAGCGTCGCCGGACACCGCGCCCTGCACGTTCACGGGCCGGTCGCGGGTGCGCGGATCGTTTCGGAGTAAGTCGCGATCGGGTCCCGGTGTCGGCGGCGTCGGCTAGCGTGAACAGGGTGGTCGCCCCGGCGGCGCATCCGCACGACGTCAGGAGGACTCGATGAAGGCAGTACTGGACGGAACGGTGATCGCCGAGGCATCGAAAGACGAGCTCGTCTCGATCGAGGGGAACTGGTACTTCCCGCCCTCGAGCGTCGTGGAGGGTGTGCTCGTCGAGAGCCCTACGCCGTACACGTGTCCGTGGAAGGGCGAGTGCCAGTATTACGACGTGACGTCGGGCGAGGGCGCGCTGAAGGACCGCGCGTGGTCCTACCCGACCCCGTACCCGACCGCGATCGAGCGCGTCGGCACGGATTTCTCCGGATACGTCGCCTTCTGGAAGGAAGTTCAGGTCGTCGACTGAGGCGACCTGAGGCACCCGCGCGATGATCGAGTTCCGAGGCATCACCAAACGGTTCCCCGACGGCACGGAGGCGGTTCGATCCTTCGACCTCGTCGTGCCCGCCCACACCACCACGGTCTTCGTCGGTTCTTCCGGATGCGGCAAGACCACGCTCCTGCGCATGATCAACCGCATGGTCGAGCCCACGGACGGGACCATCCTCATCGACGGCGACGACATCGCCGGCCGTGATCCGGTCAAGCTCCGCCGGAGCATCGGGTACGTCATGCAGAACTCCGGGCTGCTCCCGCACTTCACCGTCGCCGAGAACATCGCCACCGTCCCGGTGCTGGAGGGCGCGAACCGCAAGAAGGCCCGCGCGCAGGCGCTCGAGCTCATGGACACGGTCGGACTCGACCGCGGCATGGCCGACCGCTACCCCAGCCAGCTCTCCGGCGGTCAGCAGCAGCGCGTCGGGGTCGCCCGAGGCCTTGCCGCCGACCCCAACATCCTCCTCATGGACGAACCCTTCGGTGCGGTCGACCCGATCGTGCGGGCGGAGCTCCAGGAGGAGCTGCTGAGGATCCAGCGCGAGGTCGCCAAGACGATCGTGTTCGTCACCCATGACATCGACGAGGCGTTCCTGCTCGGGGATCAGGTCGTGATCCTCGAGAAGGGCGCCCAGGTGGCCCAGCGCGGCACGCCGGACGAGATCATCGAGGACCCGGCGACCGACTTCGTCGCCTCTTTCATCGGCGCGGACAAGGGCAAGCGTGCGCTGAGGTTGAAGCAGACGCCGCACGGCACGGTCGTCGTCGACGGCGAGGGGCGCACGCAGGGAGCTCTCATCGAGGATGGCGCTCGCACGTGACGTGGGTGCTGAACAACCTCGGACTCATCGGGGAGCTCGCCGTAGTGCACCTGCGGCAGAGCGTCATCGCCCTGGTCCTGGGCTTCGTCATCTCCGTGCCGCTGGGCTGGGTCGCCTGGCGCTACCGACTGGTGCGCAGCGGCGTGATCACGATCACCGGTCTGCTCTACACCATTCCCTCGATCGCCCTGCTGGTGCTGCTGCCCAGCGCCACGGGGTTGTATTCCATCACCAGCGAGACGAACCTCATCGTCGCCCTGACGATCTATGCGGTGGCGATTCTCGTGCGCGCCGTCGCCGACGGGCTCGACTCGGTCGACGAGGGCGTGCGGCAGTCGTCCACCGCGATGGGGTATGCCTCGTTCCGCCGCTTCTGGGCGGTGGAGTTCCCGCTGGCGGGTCCCGTCATCCTCGCCGGGCTCCGGGTGACCGCGGCGAGCACCATCGCGCTGGCGACGGTCGGGATCCTCGCCGGGATCATCAACCTCGGCTACCTGTTCACCAACGGCCTCGACCGACGGATCATCCCCGAGGTCGTCGCGGGTGTCGTCGCCGTCGTGGTCCTCGCCCTCCTCGTCGATCTCGTCCTCCTCGTCGCGGGCCGGCTCCTCATGCCGTGGACCCGGCGCGTGGCGAGCACGCGGGTGAGGACGGGCCGCGTCGCCCTGACGGGAGCGGGCGCATGAACTACTTCATCGACGCGTTCGCGTGGATCTTCGGCGGCGACACCGGCTACCTCGATCCCATTCCGGTCGCCTTCGCCCAGCAGGTCGCCTACACCGTGGTCTCGGTCGTGATCGCCGGCGCCATCGCGACGCCCATCGGATGGTGGATCGGGCACACCGGCAAGGGCCGGGAGATCGCCGTGGCGATCTCGGGCGCCGCACGCGCCATCCCCTCGTTCGGACTGCTGATCCTCCTCACGCTGCTGCTCGGGGTGCTGCGCAAGCCCGAGGCCGCCGTCATCACGTTCGTCGTGCTCGCCATCCCGTCGATCCTCGCCGGGGCGTACGCGGGATTCGAGGCCATCGACCGCCGGGTGATCGACGCAGGGCGGTCGATGGGCATGACCGAACGGCAGATCCTCTGGCGGGTCGAGGTGCCGCTCGGGCTCTCGCTCCTCGTCGGCGGGATCCGGTCCGCGACCCTCCAGGTGGTCGCCACGGTCACGATCGCCGCGTATATCGGACTGGGCGGCCTCGGGCAATACATCATCACCGGCTTGGAGCTGCGCCGCATCGAGGTCATCATCGGTGGTGCGATCCTCGTCGCCGCGCTGGCCCTCGTCCTCGACGGCGTGTTCGCGATCCTGCAACGACTCGCCGTGCCGCGGGGCGTCGTCGCCGGTCTCCGGCAGTCCACCTCCTCACGTGCCCGGGCCCCCCGCATGGCGGCGGCCTGATTCGGCTCCTTCCCTATCCGCATCAGAAAAGAGGAAACCATGTTCACAGCACGACTTCGAAAGGGCCTTGCGGGCGTCGCGATCCTGACGGGTGCCGTCCTCACGATGGCCGGCTGCGCGTCGAGCGACCCGCTCGACTCCGGCGGCGGCGACGAGAGTGCCGGCGCCGGAGACAGCAGCACCATCGTCGTGGGATCGCAGGCCTACTACTCCAACGAGATCATCGCGGAGATCTACGCCCAGGCCCTGGAGAACGCCGGGTTCGAGGTGGAGAGGCAGTTCAACATCGGGCAGCGGGACGCCTACATCCCGCTCCTGGAGAGCGGCGAGGTGAACCTCTTCCCCGAGTACAGCGGCAACCTGCTGCAGTACTTCGACGAGGAGACCACCGCCCGTACCGCCGACGAGGTCTACGCCGCCCTGCCCGACGCGCTCCCGGAGGGGCTGACGGTGCTCGACCAGTCCACCGCCAGCGACCAGGACTCCTACACCGTGACCGCCGCGTTCGCCGACGAGTACTCCCTGTCCTCCATCGCGGACCTGGCGAACGTCGACGTGCCGCTGACCCTCGGCGGTCCGCCCGAGCTCGCCGAGCGCCCCTACGGCCCCGCTGGCCTCGCCGAGACCTACGGGGTGGACGTGTCGTTCTCCGCGACCGGTGACACCACGGTCGAAGACCTCGTGGCCGGCACCGTCAACGTCGCCAACGTCTTCACCGCCGACCCGCGGATCCAGACCGAGGACCTCGTCGTGCTCGAAGATCCCGAGGGCCTGTTCCTCGCGTCGAACGTGGTGCCGGTGGTCAGCGCCGACGTCGCGGACGAGATCGCCGACGTCATCAACCAGGTCAGCGCCGCGCTGACGCCCGAGGCCCTGGTCGCGCTCAACGTGCAGAGCACGGTCGACCAGCTCTCCAGCGCCGAGATCGCCACGCAGTGGCTCGAGGAGAACAGCATCTCCTGACCCGGGAACGGGGGAGGGGCATCGACGGGCGTGCGCCTGTCGGTGCCCCTCACTAGCGTGGTGGGTATGGATGCAGCTGCTGCCGACGCCCATCTCGCGCGCGATGTGGATCCGGTCTCCCGAGAACGCCTCGAGGCTCAGGGCCTCGAGATGAGAATGGTGACCGACGACGCCGACCGGGACGCCTTCATCCAGGTCGTCGCCCGCGGGTTCCTCGATCCCGAACTGACCGACGAGCAGGTGCGCGAGACGCGCTCCCGCGGGAGCTACCGTCGCCTCACGGGCGTCTACGACCCGCAGACGCCGACGGCGTCTGCGCCCGTGGCCACGAGCGCCTCGTGGCTGTCCGAGCTCACGCTGCCCGGCGGCGGCGTGCTGCCCGGAAGCGCCATCAGCGCCGTCACCGTCGCGCCCACCCATCGGCGACGGGGGGTCGCACGGGCTCTGCTGGAGGCCGAGCTGCGCAGCGCGGTCGCGGGCGGTGTGCCGCTGGCGATGCTGACCGTCAGCGAAGCCACCCTGTACGGCCGGTACGGCTTCGGCCCGGCGGCCCCGGCGGCGAACTGGGTCATCGACACCAAGCGGGCCGGATGGCGCGGGCCCGGCCGGTCCGGCCGGGTGGACTTCATCTCACGGGAGACCTGGCGCGAGATCGCGCCCGCCCTCCACGAGGAGGTGCGCCTGCGCTCGGTGGGCGAACTGGAGATCCCCGCCGGCCATTGGGACAGCTTCGCCGGTACGAGGCCCGACGCGAAAGACCCGGGCAAACGCCGCGCGATCCAGTGGCGCGACGACGCCGGACGGGTCCGCGGCGCGGCGCTCTACACCGTCACCGAGAACAGCGACGACTGGACGAAGTCCCGCGTCGACGTGACCTCCCTCCTCGCCGTCACGCCCACCGCCTACGCGGCGCTGTGGCGCTTCCTCCTCGAGCTCGACCTGATCGGCGAGATCCATGCCGGAGAACTCGCCGTGGATGAGCCGCTGTGGTGGATGATCGCCGACCAGCGCGCAGCCACGATCACGCTCCGCGATCACCAGTACGTGCGGATCATCGACGTCCCCCGGGTGCTCGAGGGGCGGACCTACAGCGGTTCGGGCGAGGTCGTCCTCGATGTGGAGGACTCGCTGGGCCTGTCCACCGGCCGCTGGCATCTGCGGGTGGTCGACGGCATCGGCACCGTCGAAGACATCGGCGATTCCGCCGCCGCCGCGCCGGTGGTGCGCCTGGGGATCGAGGAGCTGTCGGCGATCTCCCTCGGTGGCGTGTCGGTCGCGACCCTCGCGGCTGCGGGGCGGCTGGCCGTCGACGACGCCGAAACCGTCTCCCTCCTCTTCCTGACCGCTCGTGCGCCACGGCTGAGCTTCTGGTACTGACTGCCGTGGTCGGCGCGCCCCGACGGTGGCCATAGCCTGGAACGGATATGGCGCATCTTCTCGGGGCCGAAGCCCTGCACCTGGAATTTCCCACGAAGGTCGTCTTCGACGGCATCTCCCTCGGCGTCGATGAGGGAGACCGCATCGGCGTCGTGGGACGCAACGGCGACGGCAAGTCCACCCTGCTGGCCATGCTCGCCGGACGCCTCGAGCCCGATTCCGGCCGCGTGACCGTCCGGCGCGGCGTCCGGGTGGGGGTCCTCGATCAGTCCGACACCCTGGACGACGACCACACCGTGCGCTTCGCCGTGGTCGGCGACCGCGCCGATCACGAATGGGCGGGAGATCCGCGGGTACGCGACGTCATCGAGGGTCTGCTCGAGGGACTGGACTGGGACGGACCGGTCACCGGTCTCTCCGGCGGTCAGCGGCGACGCGTCGCCCTCGCCGCCCTCCTCGTCGGCGACTGGGACGTCCTCTTCCTCGACGAGCCGACCAACCACCTCGACGTCGAGGCGATCGCGTGGCTGGCCGACCACATCCGCGGTCGCTGGCCGGCGAACCAGGGGGGACTCCTGGTTGTCACCCACGATCGGTGGTTCCTCGACGAGGTCTGCACGACGACGTGGGAGGTGCACGACCGCATCGTGGAGCCCTTCGAGGGCGGGTACGCCGCGTACATCCTGCAGCGGGTCGAGCGCGACCGGCAGGCGGCCGCCATCGAAGCGCGCCGGCAGAACCTCGCCCGGAAAGAGCTCGCGTGGCTGCGCCGCGGCGCCCCCGCGCGGACGTCCAAGCCGAAGTTCCGCATCGACGCGGCGAACGCCCTCATCGAGGACGTCCCCGAGCTCCGCGACCCGGTGGCCCTGCAGGCTCTGGCGATCACGCGGCTCGGCAAGGACGTGGTCGACCTGCTCGACGTCTCGGTGGTGTACGACGACGGAGCCACCCGCACCGAGGTCTTCCACGATGTCGAATGGCGCATCGCGCCCGGCGAGCGCACCGGCATCCTGGGCGTCAACGGCGCGGGCAAGTCGACGCTGCTGTCGCTCATCTCGGGGGAGTTGGAGCCCAGCTCCGGCCGGGTGAAGCGGGGGAAGACGGTGCGGGTGGCCATCCTCAGCCAGCAGATGGACGAGCTCGACCCCCACCTGGACGATCCGGTGCGCGTGGTCATCTCAGGCCTGCGCACGACCTACACCCTCGGTGCCGGGTCGAAGGCCCAGGAGCTGTCGCCGGGGCAGCTGCTGGAGCGGATGGGCTTCTCCAGCGCGCAGCTGTCCACCCCCGTCCGCGACCTCTCGGGCGGGCAGAAGCGGCGGCTGCAGCTGCTGCTCATCCTCCTCTCGCAGCCGAACGTCCTGATCCTGGACGAACCCACGAACGATCTCGACACCGACATGCTCGCCGCTCTCGAGGACCTCCTCGACTCCTGGCCGGGCACTCTCCTCGTCGTCTCCCACGACCGGTACTTCATGGAGCGGGTGACCGACCAGCAGTACGCGCTGCTGGGCGGACGCCTGCGTCACCTCCCGGCCGGCGTCGACGAGTACCTGCGGCTGCGGGCCGCGGCACGGCACGCTCCGACGGCGCTGCCGACGTCCTCACCGCCGTTCACGACGCTCGGCGGCGCCGAGCTCCGCGCCGCGCAGAAGGAGGCCGCGGCGCTCGAGCGTCGCATCGAGAAGCTCGAGAGCGAGGTGTCGCGCGCCAAGATCGCCCTCGCAGAGCACGACCAGTCCGACTACACGGGGCTCTCGGCGGAGATGAGCCGCATCGGCGCACTCGAGGCCGAGCGCGACGCGACCGAGGAGCGCTGGTTCGCCCTCATCGAGCAGATCGGCTGAGACTCAGGCGTCGAAGCCGAGGCTGAGCTTGCGCAGCAGTCCCGCGAGGCGATCCCGATCGCTTCGCGACAACGCGCCGAGAAGGAGCGCCTCGGCGTCGACGAGGCGGGTGATCGCGGCGTCGACGCGGGTGCGGCCCTCCTCGGTGAGGGTCACCAGGATGCTCCGGCCGTCCCCCGGGTCGGCCTCGCGTCGCACCAGACGGCGCCCCACGAGGCGGTCGATCCGGTTGGTCATGGTGCCGCTGGAGACGAGCGTCTGCTGGAGCAGCTGCTTGGGGCTCAGCTGGAACGGCTCGCCCGCGCGTCGCAGCGCCGACAGCACGTCCCACTCCCACGGTTCCAGCTCGCTGCGGCGGAACGCCTCGCGCCGGGCGCGATCGAGATGCCGCGACAGCCGATCCACCCGGGAGAGCACCTCCAGGGGAGAGAAGTCGAGGTCGGGCCGCTGCGCGCCCCAGGCCTCGACGATGCGGTCGACTTCGTCCGACTCTCGGGGCATGCATCCACTCTGGCAGACTTGTCGGGCGCCCTCAGCGGGCGCGGTCCGCCGTGGTGTAATGGCAGCACGACAGCCTTTGGAGCTGTGAGGTCTAGGTTCGAGTCCTGGCGGCGGAGCATGACAGACAGCACCGCCCCCGCCTCCCTCTCGGTCATCGTCCTCGCCGCGGGGCAGGGAACACGGATGAAGTCCGCCACCCCGAAGGTGCTCCACCGCATCGGGGGCCGCTCTCTTCTCGGTCACGTCCTGCACACGGCGGCGCACCTGAATCCCCGGCGCACCGCCGTGGTGGTGCGGCATGAACGCGATCTCGTGGCCTCCGAGGTCGCCGCGGTGGCCCCCGGGGCGGTGATCGTCGATCAGGACGAGGTGCCCGGCACCGGACGCGCGGTCGAGCTCGGCGTGGAGGCCCTCGGCGACGACACCGCCGACGTCCTGGTGCTCAGCGCCGACGTGCCCCTGCTCGACGTGCCGATGCTCACCGCGCTCCTCGCCGCGCATCGGGAACGGCGGGCGGCGGCGACGCTGCTGACGGCGGTGCTGGAGGATGCCACGGGCTACGGCCGGGTCATCCGCGCCACGGACGATGCCGTCTCCCGGATCGTGGAGCAGAAGGACGCCGCCCCCGACGAACTGGCGGTGACCGAGATCAACGCGGGCGTCTACGTCTTCCGGGCGGACACGCTCCGGCGAGAGCTCGCACGCGTGGGCACCGCGAACGCGCAGGGCGAGAAGTACCTCACCGATGTCATCGGTCTGCTGCGCGACGCGGCGCTTCCGGTCGCCGCCGTCACCGCACCCGATGCCGCCGCCGCGCTCGGGGTGAACGACCGGATCCAGCTGTCCGAGGCGGCGCGCACCCTCAACGCCCGCACCGTCCGGCACTGGCAGCGGGAGGGCGTGACGGTGATGGATCCGGCCACGACCTGGATCGATGTGACCGCGACCCTCGCCCGCGACGTCACCCTGCTCCCGGGCACGCACGTCCTGCGGGCCACGGTCATCGGGGAGGGGGCCGTCGTGGGTCCCGACACCACACTGGTGGATTGCGAGGTGGGGGAACGTGCGACGGTCACGCGCACCGATGCGACCCTCGCCGTGATCGGCGCAGATGCCTCGGTCGGGCCGTTCGCCTACCTGCGACCGGGCGCCCGGCTGGGCGCCGGCGGCAAGGTCGGGACGTTCGTCGAGGTGAAGAACTCCGACATCGGCGAGCGGAGCAAGGTGCCGCACCTGTCGTACATCGGCGACACCACGATCGGCTCCGGAGTCAACCTGGGTGCCGGAGCGATCACGGCGAACTACGACGACCTCGCCAAGCATCGCACCGAGATCGGCGACGAGGTCCACAGCGGCTCGCACAACGTCTTCGTCGCGCCCGTTAGGATCGGAGACGGCGCGAAGACCGGAGCCGGCGCCGTCATCCGCAAGGACGTCCCCGCCGGAGCTCTGGCCCTGAGTGTGGCCCCTCAGCGCAACATCGAGGGGTGGGTCGAGAAGAACAGGCCCGGGACGGCAGCGGCCGAGGCCGCCGCGCGAGCCCGGACGTCACAGGAAGCGGACGATGGCGCGCAAAACGAAGACGGTTGACCTCGACCTCGACAACGACATCGCCCCGGGCATCGTCGCCAAGACCAAGAAGCGGCTCGTCGTCGCATCCGGCCGTTCACACCAGACCCTGGCGGTCGACGTCGCCGCGGCGCTCGGGACGCAGCTCGTCCCCACCGAGTACCGCACCTTCGCGTCGGGCGAGATCCTCACGCGCTTCGAGGTCTCCATCCGCGGGTGCGACTTCTTCCTCATCCAGTCCTTCGGTCCTCCCGTCAACGAGTGGCTGATGGAGACCCTCATCATGCTCGACGCCGCCAAGCGGGCATCCGCCAAGCGCATCACCGTCGTCGCGCCGTACTATCCCTACAGCCGGCAGGACAAGAAGGGCCGCGGTCGTGAGCCGATCAGCGCCCGCCTGGTCGCCGACCTCCTCCGCACCGCCGGCGCCGATCGTGTGATGAGCGTGGATCTGCACGCCGCCCAGATCCAGGGCTTCTTCGACGGACCCGTGGATCATCTGTTCGCCAAACCCGTGCTGCTCGAGTACTTCCGCAGCACCCTCAGCACCGAGGACCGCGCCAAGCTCACCGTCGTCTCGCCCGACACCGGACGCGTGCGGGTGGCCGACACCTGGTCGGACAGCCTCGGGGCGCCGCTGGCGATCATCCACAAGCGGCGCGATCCGAATGTGGCGAACCAGGTCACCGTGAACGAGATCGTCGGTCAGGTGGATGGCCGCGTCTGCCTCCTCGTCGACGACATGATCGACACCGGCGGCACCATCGTGAAGGCCGCCGAGGCGCTCAAGGCCAGCGGCGCGGAGCGGGTCATCGTCGCGGCGACCCACGCGATCTTCAGCGACCCCGCCGCCGAGCGTCTGCGCAGCGACGCCATCGATGAGGTCGTCGTCACCGACACCGTGCCCGTCCCCGACTCCAAGCGCTTCCCGGGGCTGACGATCCTCCCTATCGCGCCGCTCTTGGCCCGGGCGATCCGAGAGGTCTTCGAGGACGGCTCGGTCACGAGCATGTTCGACGGCGCCGCGTGAGCTGACTCTTTGCTGCGCCTGCGCCGGCTCAAAGCCACTCCATAGGGTGACCGCGGGAGGATGACGGTATCGGCCCCCGTCCCCCTTGGAGGAACAATGATCCGTCTCGATCTCGCCCCCCGTCCCGTCCGCGTCGGTGCCGCCGGAGTCGGTATCGCGGGTGTGCTCCTGCTCGCCGGCTGTGCGAGCGGCGCCGCCGACGGTGCGGATGACTCCGGTTCGACCTCCACCGACACGGGGGCCACCTCGAGCGATTCGGGCACCCCGTCGAGCGATTCGAGCTCCACCGACACCGGATCCTCCAGCGGCGCCTACGCCGACGGCACATACACGGCCGAGGGCACCTACAACACCCCCGAGTCCGTCGAGCAGATCACGGTGACCCTGACCCTCGAGGACGACATCGTCACCGCTGTCGAGGTGACCGGAGACCCGCAGGCCCGCGAGTCGCAGCAGTACCAGTCGCAGTTCATCGGCGGCATCGCCGACGAGGTGGTCGGTCAGAACATCGACGATCTCTCGGTCGATCGCGTCGCGGGCTCTTCGCTGACGAGCGGCGGCTTCAACGCCGCGGTCGAGGAGATCAAGGCCGAAGCGGCGGCGTGAGATGACCCCGCCCGCCGCAGTACGCACGACGCCCGAGATCTGGCGCTTCGAGGCGATCGGCACCCGGTGGGAGGTCGGCACCGCCCAGGCTCTGACCGCGGACGACCGCGCGGCGGTGGCCGAGGCTGTCGACGCGTTCGATCGGGCGTGGTCGAGGTTCCGCGACGACTCCGCGGTGACCACCCTCGCACGCGGGGGCGGAGCCGTCGCCGCCCCGGCCGACACCGACCTGCTGCTCTCGCGCCTGGCCGAGATCGCCGACGCCACCGGCGGTGCGGTCAGTCCGCTCGTCGGCGGTGTGCTCGCGCGCCGCGGATACGACGCCGGGATGTCGCTGACCGACCGGGGCGCCGAACCGGCACCCCTGTGGCGCGAGACCCTGTCGTGGACCCCGGACATGCTGCGCCTGTCCGAACCGGCGACCATCGATGTCGGGGCCCTCGGCAAGGGCCGCCTCGTCGACATCGTCCACGACCTCCTCGCCGAGCGGACGAGCGGCCCCCTCGTCGTCGACGCGTCGGGGGATCTCCGGGTGAGCGGCGCCGAGCTGCGGATCGCGCTCGAGCACCCCTTCGACACCACGCGGGCGATCGGCGTCGTGACCGCGTCGTCCGGGGCGGTCTGCGCGTCAGCGACCAATCGACGCCGCTGGGGCGACGGCCTCCACCACGTGCTCGACGCGCGCACCGGCATACCGGTCCGCACCGTCGCCGCGACCTGGGCGTTCGCGCCCGAGGCGATGACGGCGGACGCGGTCGCCACCGCGCTGTTCTTCGACGGCGGCCCCGAGATCGCCCACCGATGGGGTGCGGAATGGGTGCGCATGACCACCGACGGCCGTGTCGACTGGTCACCGGGTAATCCGGCCGAGCTGTTCCGGCGGACAGCTACGGTGGCATCGTGAACTCGCTGACCGTCGGTATCCGGGCCTTGACCGCCCGGGTCTTCGCGATTCTCGGCCGATACTCGATGTACCGGATCATGCTCCTCGCGCTGGCCGCGCTGACGGCCGTCTCGCTCGTGCTGTCGCTCTTCGGTGTCCTGTCTCAGGGGCCGCTGGAGATCCTCGCCACCGCCGTCGTTCTCGTCGTCGCCTGCGGTGCGGTCGACCTCCTCGCCCAGCGCGTGCTCCGCCTGCCCTGGCGGTGGGAGTCCTCGGTGATCACCGCCGGCATCCTGCTGTTCGTCCTCCGTCCGTCGCTGGACCCGCTGCTGCTCCTCGGCGCCGCCCTGGCCGGTGCGATCGCCGCGCTGTCGAAGTACGTCCTGGCCTGGCGCGGCCGGCACATCCTCAACCCCGCCGCGACGGGCGCCTCGGCGCTGACCCTGCTCAGCGTCTGGGTGCCGGCGCTCGGTGCGTCGGCGTGGTGGGTCGGCAGCCCGGTGCTGGCCGCGCCCGTCATCCTCCTCGGGATCATCGTGCTCTGGCGTGCGGAGAAGCTCCGGATCGCCGCCCTCTTCCTCGTCGTCGCCGTCGGAGTAGCCCTCGTCCGGGTCTTCTCGCAGTACGCGGCGCTGGGTGCGCCGGTGACGCTCGGCGACATCCTTCCTCAGGTGCTGTTCTCGTCGCCGTTCCTGTTCCTCGGCGCCTTCATGCTCTCCGAACCGCTCACCCTGCCGCCCCGGAGGTGGCAGCAGCTGCTCGTCGCCCTCGTCGTGGGCGTCCTCGCGGGGTGGCCGATCGTGATCGGATCGTTCAGTCTCGGGCAGGAGCGGGCCCTGTTGATCGGGAATCTCCTCGGCTTCCTACTCGCCGTCCGCGCGGCGAATCGGCTTCGGCTGCACCAGCGCTCCCATCTCAGCCCCACGGTGCGCGAGCTCACCTTCCGGGTGTCCGGCCCGATGACCTTCGCGCCCGGTCAGTACCTCGAGCTGGACGTGCCCCACCGGCGCGCCGACAGCCGGGGCACCCGCCGTGAGTTCAGCATCGCCAGCGCCCCCGAAGACCTTCCAGAGGTGAAGATCGCCTACCGCGAGCCGGCCCGCAGCGCCCCCTCGAGCTTCAAGCGCGCTCTCGCGCAGCTCGACGCCGGCACCGACCTCTCGGTCACCGGGGTGTGGGGAGACTTCGTCCTCCCGCGGAGTACCGCCGCACCGGTGCTCCTCGTCGCCGCCGGCATCGGGATCACCCCCTTCGTCTCCCAGCTGCGCCATCACCGTCTCGCGGGCGAGGACCGCGACATCGTGCTCGTCTACGTCGCCTCGGATGCCGCCGAGCTGGCCTATCGCGACGAGATCGCCGCCTCGGGGGTGCCCGTGATCGTCTTCACCCGCGGAACACCCGCCGATCTTCCCCCGCACTGGCGATGGGCGCGCGGTGTCCGCCTCGATGCCGACGGTCTGCTCGGTGTCGTTCCCGACATCTCCGCCCGTGACGCGTTCGTCTCGGGCCCGGCCGGGCTCATCGCCGAGCTCGCTCCGGCGCTTCGGCGGGCCCGGTCGCTGACGACGGACGCCTTCAGCGGGTACTGACCCCGGCGGGATCCTCGGGTCTGACGGGCAGCCGCATCTCGAAGGTCGTGTCGCCCGGCGCGCTCGTGACGGCGAGGGTGCCGCCGTGAGCCGCGACGATCGCGCGGGCGATCGACAGACCGAGCCCCGTGCCGCCGGTGTTCCTCGCCCTCGACCGGTCGGCACGGGAGAACCGCTCGAACAGTTCGTCGGCGACGGCGGGATCGATCCCGGGGCCGTCGTCGTGCACCCGCACCACCGCGTGTGTGCCCTGCCGCTCGATCGAGACGCGCACCGTGGTGCCCGCGGGGGTGTGGATGCGCGCGTTGCCGAGGAGGTTCGTCATCACCTGATGCAGGCGCCGCGCGTCGCCCGCGACCACGATCGGATCCTCGTCGACATCGGTCTCCCAGTGGTGATCCGGCCCCGCCGCCTGGGCGTCGCCGAGGGACTCCACGACCAGCTGCGACAGATCGACCGTGCCGTAGACCAGCTCCTGGCCCTCGTCGAGGCGCGCGAGGAGGAGCAGGTCCTCGACGAGCGAGGTCATCCGCAGCGACTGGCTCTGGATGCGCTCCAGAGACGCCTCGGCGGTGTGCACCGCGCCGTCGTCGTGCCCGCGCTCGAGGGCGCGGAGCGACAGCTCGGAGTAGCCGCGGATCGACGCCAGCGGGGTGCGCAGCTCGTGGCTGGCGTCGGCGACGAAGGAGCGCATCCGCTCCTCGTTGCGCTGTCGTGCGGTGAGCGAGGTCGACACGTGATCCAGGAGCGTGTTCAGGGCCTGCCCCACCTGCCCGATCTCGGTGCGCGGGTCGGCCTCGTCGTCGGGGACGCGGTCGCGGATGGAGACCTCGCCCTGATCGAGAGGGACCGCCGCGACCCGACGGGCGGTCTCGGCGACGGAGCGGAGCGGGGCGAGGCCCGCCCGCACCGTCCATGCCGTGGCCACCGCCAGAAGCAGCAGGCCTCCGAGGGTGAGCAGGGCGATGGTCAGCAGCATCTCGCCGATCGTCGTCGCCACCGCGGTGCGGGAGATGCCGACGACGACGATCGCGGGGGAGGCGGGCACGTTGGCCAGTCGGTAGGTCCCGACGCCGTCGAGGGCCGACACGGCGGGGCCGGCGGTGTCGAGCCGATCCACCAGCTCGGTGATCTGGTCGTCGCTGAGCTCGACCACCTTGCCACCGTCGTCGGTGGCGGCCGCGGTCGTCTCGCCGGTGACCGGATCACCGACGACGAGGAGGAAGCCCGGTTGCGGGGCCTGTTCCTCCAGGATGTCCGCGGCCGTGGCGCCGCTGCCGATCAGGGGCCGGATCCAGATCGCCGCCCGGTTCGCGGTCGCCTCGACCTGGCTGTCCAGACTCCGCTCCAGCACCGATCCGAGGATCGCCGAGGTGGCGACGCCGACGAGGATCAGGATGAGGGAGACGATGGCGGCGATCGTGACGATCAGTCGTCGTTGGAGGGTCCAGGGGCGGCGGGCTGGCCTCACTGCGGCGCCTTGATCATGTATCCGACACCACGGACGGTGTGGATCAGGGGCTCCTGGCCCTGGTCGATCTTCTTGCGCAGGTACGAGATGTAGAGCTCGACGACGCTGGAGCGCCCGCCGAAGTCGTAGTTCCACACCCGATCGAGGATCTGGGCCTTGGAGACCACGCGTCGCTGATTGCGCATGAGGAAGCGCAGCAGTTCGAACTCCGTGGCTGTCAGCTCGATCTCCACCCCGGCGCGCTGGACCTCGTGGCTGTCCTCGTTCAGCGAGAGGTCGCCGACCCGGAGGATCGGCTCGGCCTCGGCGGTCTGAGCCGTTCCCGCACGCCGCATGAGTCCGCGAAGGCGCGCGACGACCTCTTCGAGGCTGAACGGCTTGGTGACGTAGTCGTCGCCGCCGGCGGTGAGTCCGGCGACCCGGTCCGAGACGGCGTCCTTCGCCGTGAGGAAGAGCACCGGCACATCGTCGCCGGAGGCGCGCAGGCGCTGCAGCACCGACATGCCGTCGAGGTCGGGCATCATGATGTCGAGCACCATGGCGTCGGGACGGAAGTCGCGCACCGCCTGCAGCGCCTCGAAGCCGGAGGACGCCGTCTTCACCTCCCACCCCTCCATCCGCAGGGCCATCGAGAGCAGGTCGGTGAGCATCTGCTCGTCGTCGACGACGAGGAGACGGAGCGACTCGCCGTCGGGGCGGCGGAGGGCGGAGGGCGAGAGGGCGGTCATGGTGCCCAGTGTGCCTCGTCTCCTATGGATTACCTATGGCGTCCGCTATGCACCGGCTGAGAGCGTCCCATAGGGATCCCATAACTCCTCCTGACGATGCTCTTTGCCGGCATCCCTAGCGTCTCCTCGACGGCCGGTACCGCAGCCCGGCGAGAGGAGACCCATGTACGGGACGTATCTTCGGCGAGAGCTCGCCGGACGGAAGAAACAGACGATCATCGTGGCAGCCGGGCTCGCGCTGGCCATCGCTCTGGTGATGATCGTGACCTCGTTGGCGGCCGGTGTCCGCGATGCCCAGGCCCAGGCGTTGGAATCGGTCTACGGGATCGGCACCGATCTCACGGTGACCGGCAGCACCGCCGAGCCCGGACAGGGCGGCGCCCAGTTCGATTTCGACGAGGACGCCGGGCAGACCGGTGACGACGGCACCACCCAGTTGAACCAGTCGCGCCTGATGACCGAGCCCTTCCGCTCGACGCTCGACGCATCCGTCATCGAGACCGTGACCTCGACCGACGGCGTCGCCTCCGCAGCGGGCGCGCTGAGCCTGACCAACGTGACCTTCTCGGGCGAGCTCCCCGAGCCGCCGAGCGGCACGGGTGACGACACGACGATGCAGGGGCAGCCGCCCCAGCAGTCCGAGGGCGGAGGCGGCGGATTCGGTGGCGGATCCTTCGACCTGAACTCCTTCACCGTGCTCGGCCTGGAGCCCGGCGCCGAGGGCATCGGGCCCATGTCCGCCGTCGACGTGACGGATGGCCGCACGCTGGCAGCCGACGATGCCGGTCAGGACGTCGCCGTGCTCGACGCGACCTACGCCACGAGCGAAGAGCTCGGCGTCGGAGACACCATCGAGATCGGCGGCGCCGAATTCGAGATCGTGGGGATCGTCGCGTCGACCTCGGACGAGGCCGACACGGCGGCGAACGTCTACATCCCGCTCGATGTGGCTCAGGAGCTGTCCGGAGCGGGCGTTGCCGTCTCGACCGTCTACGTGCAGGCCACGTCGTCCGACGCGATCAGCACCGTCCAGACGGCGCTGCAGGACGAGCTTCCCGACGCCACGGTGAGCTCCCAGTCGGACCTCGCCGCCTCGGTGTCGGGGTCGCTCTCCAGCGCCTCGTCCCTCATCACCGACCTCGGCACCTGGCTCGCGCTCATCGTCCTCGCGCTCGCTCTCGCCCTGGCCGTGCTGTTCACGATCTCGGGTGTGTCGCGGCGGACGCGGGAATTCGGCACGCTCAAGGCCATCGGGTGGTCGAACGGCCGCGTGGTCGGTCAAGTGGCCGGTGAGTCGGTGGTCCAGGGACTCATCGGGGGAGCGGTGGGCGTCGCTCTGGGACTGGCCGGCATCCTCGTGGTCAATCTCATCGCCCCGACGATCTCCTCGACGGCCACCGCCCAGACCACGACCGGTCCCGAAGGTGCCGGCGGCCCGGGCGGACCGGGCGGTGGTGGCTTCGGCGAGGCGATGACGACGGCTGCCGCCGACGTGGTCCTTCAGGCTCCCGTCACCCTCTGGGTGATCCTCGCCGCCGTCGGCATCTCGATCCTCGGCGGTCTGGTGGCCGGGGCCTTCGGCGGATGGCGCGCCGCCCGGCTGAGCCCGGCCGAGGCCCTCAGGTCGGTGGGCTGACCGTGATCGACCCGCATGCCGCTGCGCCCTCTCATCCTCATCCCCCCTCTCATCCGGCATCCCAGACAGGAGAACCCGTCATGACCCTCGACACCCCCGCAGTGCAGACACCAGCGACTGATTCGACGTCGGCAGCGCTCTACCGACTGAACGGCGTCACCCGCACCTACTCCCAGAAGGGCCGCGAGGTCACCGCGCTCGTCGGCGTCGATCTGGAGATCGAGGCGGGGGACTTCGTGACGATCCAGGGACCCACGGGAGGGGGGAAATCGACGCTCCTGCAGCTGCTCGGCGCCCTCGACCGCCCGAGCACCGGATCGGTCCACCTCGGCGAGCTCGACATCGCCACCGCCGACAACCGCCGCCTCGGTCGCATCCGTGCGCACGAGATCGGTTTCGTGTTCCAGGGGTTCAACCTCATCCCGACCCTCACCGCAAGCGAGAACGTCGACATGGCTCTCGAGCCGCTGCGCCTTCCCGCGACCGAGAGGGCCGAGCGCGTGAGCGATGCGCTGAGGCGCGTCGGTCTCGCAGAGCGCGCCGATCACCGGCCGGGAGAGCTCTCCGGGGGCCAGCAGCAGCGCGTCGCGATCGCACGGGCCATCGTGAAGAGACCCCGCGTCCTGCTCGCGGACGAACCGACCGGCAACCTCGACGAGAGCATGAGGGACGAGATCCTCGGGGTTCTGCAGCGGCTGAACGACGACGGACTCACCCTCATCATGGTGACCCACGATTCCGCGGTGGCCCGGCGCGCGCGCCGCCGGCTCCGCCTCGAGAAGGGGGTGGTCCGCGACATCACGCGGTGATCCGTCTTACCCGGCACTCCGGGCGTGGGCCGCGATGCGATCGAACAGCGCATCGCGGTCCGCGTCCGTGCGCAACCGGGCGGGGTCGGCGTCGTAGAACGCCACGATCTGCCGCGCGCCCTCGTCGAACGTGATCGTGGTGGTGAACTCCGGCACGAGGGTGCTGACCTTGGTGTTGTCGAAGATCATCGAGTGCGCCTTGTCTCCGAGGAGAGTCGGCCCGAGCTCCGGGGCGAACGCGGCGATCGTCTCGGATGCCACGTGGACGAGGTCGGGGGACGGCACTCCGGCCGCATCGGCGAGCCACCCGTAGATCCGATTCCAGCTCGGTGCGTGATCGCCCGTGACGGTGAAGGCCTCGCCCACCGCGTCGGGATGACCGGCCAGCCCGACGATCGCCACCGCGACGTCATCGCTGTGAGTGATCGTCCACAGGCTCGTCCCGTCGCCGTGCACGATGACCGGGCGACCCGCCCGCATCCGGGCGATGTCGGTCCACCCGCCGAGGGTGGGGAGGAGCTGCTCGTCGTACGTGTGCGACGGACGCACCACGGTCACGGGGAAGCCGCGGTCGCGGTAGGCCTCGACCAGCAGATCCTCGCAGGCGATCTTGTCCCGCGAGTACTGCCAGAACGGATTGCGCAGCGGCGTCGATTCCGTCACCGGGAGCCGCAGGGGCGGCTTCTGATAGGCGGACGCGGAGCTGACGAAGACGTACTGTCCGACGCGGCCGTCGAACAGCTCGAGGTCGGACCGGACGTGCTCGGGGGTGAAGGCCAGGAACTGCAGCACGACGTCGAACCCCTCGGAGCCGAGCGCCGCGCGAACCGCGTCGGGGTCGCGCAGATCCGCTGTGAGCGAGCGCACCTCCGGTGGGAGCACCCGACGCCCCGTCCCGCGATTGACCACGGTGACCTCGTCGCCACGTGCCACGGCGCGGCGCACGCAGGCCGCGCTGATGGTTCCGGTGCCGCCGAGGAAGAGGATGCGTCGCGTCATCCTCCGACCCTAGATCCTCGGGGCGACCGGCGGCGGATCAGTGCGTGTCTTCGGCCGCCGTCTCGGAGCGATCACCCGACCACAGCGTGTGGAAGGTGCCGTCCTGGTCGATGCGCCGGTAGGTGTGCGCCCCGAAGAAGTCGCGCTGTCCCTGGATGAGCGCCGCCGGGAGCCGCGGAGCGCGCAGTCCGTCGTAGTACGCCAGCGAGGACGAGAAGGCCGGGGCCGGGATCCCCGCCGTAGCCGCGGTCGCGACGATGCTCCGCCACGAGTCCTGTGCACGGCCCAGCGCCTCGACGAAGTACGGCGCCGACAGCAGGACCGACAGGTCGGCGGCGTCGGCGTAGGCGTCGGCGATGCGGTTGAGGAACTGCGCCCTGATGATGCAGCCGCCGCGCCAGATGCGCGACACCGCTCCGAGGTCGATCTGCCATCCGTACTGCGCGGCGCCGGCGCGGATGGCGTCGAACCCCTGCGAGTACGCGACGATCTTCGACGCGTACAGCGCGAGCCGGACCTGTTCGATGAAGGCGTCGGGATCGGTGACGGACGTGCCCACCGCGTCCTCCGCCGGCCCGGGGAGCCCGGCGGCGGCCGCACGCTGCTCGGGGTGGGAGGACAGCGATCGTGCGAAGACCGCTTCGGCGATCCCCGACACGGGGACGCCGAGGTCGAGCGCGGTCTGCACCGTCCACGCACCGGTGCCCTTCGCTCCCGCCTGATCGACGATGACGTCCACGAGCGGACGTCCCGTCGCCGCATCGCTCTGCCGGAGCACCTCGGCGGTGATCTCGATGAGGTACGACTCCAGTTCGCCGCGGTTCCATTCGGCGAAGACGTCCGCGATCTCGGCGGGGGACTTGCCGGTGCCGCGGCGGATGAGGTCGTACGCCTCGGCGATCAGCTGCATGTCGGCGTACTCGATGCCGTTGTGGATCATCTTCACGAAGTGACCCGCGCCGTCACGGCCCACGTGCGTCACACACGGTTCGCCCTCGGCGATCGCCGCGATCGAGCGCAGGATCGGGCCGAGGGTGACCCAGGACTCATCGGACCCGCCCGGCATGAGCGACGGGCCGAGCAACGCGCCCTCCTCCCCGCCCGAGACGCCCATGCCCACGAAGTTGATCCCGGTCTCGCGGACGGCCTTCTCGCGGCGGATGGTGTCGCTGAACAGCGCGTTGCCGCCGTCCACGATGATGTCGCCCGGCTCGAACACGCGGACCAGTTCGTCGATGACCGCGTCGGTGCCGCGACCGGCCTTGACCATGATGATCGCCGTGCGGGGGGTGGTGAGGGCGGCGGCGAACTCCTCGTAGGAGAAGGCGGCGACGAAGCCCGCCTCGGGGTGCGCCTGCAGCAGGTGATCGGTCTTCTCGCGGCTGCGGTTGAACACGGCCACCGTGTTGCCCTCGCGGCTGGCGAGATTGCGGGCGAGATTCGAGCCCATCACCGCCAAGCCCACGACACCGATGTTGGCCGTCGGGGCGGCATCGGACGGGCTGGCGACTCCGGCCTCGGCCCGGGGGCGGGGAACGTCTTCCGGCGCCGGAGCGCCTTCGTGTTCCTCGGTCGACCCGGGCTGGTCGTCGCGGTCGGTGGAGATCTTCGGCGCGTGGGAAGGATCGGTCACGGTGAAAGATTATCGGTTCGGTCGCTCTCGACCCGACCCGGGTCTGGCGCCGCGTTCAGTCCTTGCGGTATGCCGTGCGTCCCATCGAGAAAATCGCGCCGACGAGGCCGACGGCGCCGATGACGGTGATCGCCCCGACCACCCAGACGATGACGTGCGAGAGAAAGCCGTAATCCATGGTGTCCTCCGTTGGGATGGCCGGACTCCCATGCTATCGCCGGTCGCTGGTAGACTCTCCCACTGGACTTCGGCGAGGGATCCCTCCTGCTGCGGCAGGGGAGTGGATCCGTGATCGACGGGGGTGTGCAGGCTCGTTTTCCTCACGCGCTCGCGTTCGAGTCGACCCAGACCCAGACCCAGGCCCCCGCGGGCCGAGACGACAGGCGAGAGCCTGCGAGGAGAACATCATGCCCACCGAGACCGACACCACCGTCGTCGCCGAGCGCCGCGAGAACTTCGGCAAGGGATTCGCCCGCCGCCTTCGCGCCGCAGGCAAGATCCCCGCCGTGCTCTACGGCCACGGCACCGACCCCGTGCACCTTGCGCTGCCGGGTCACCAGACGGCGCTGCTCATCCGCCGTGCCAACGCCGTCCTCGACCTCTCCGTCGACGGTGCCCCGCAGCTGGCCCTCGTCAAGGACGTGCAGAAGGACCCGGTGCACCAGATCATCGAGCACATCGACCTGCTCGTGGTCAACAAGGGTGAGAAGGTCCAGGTCGACGTCCCCGTCGTCATCACCGGCGAGCCCTTCGCCGGCACCATCGCGAACCTCGACTCGGCCACGGTCGCGCTCGAGGTGGAGGCCACCCACATCCCCGAGACCATCGAGGTCGACGTGGAGGGTCTCGAGGACGGCACCCACATCACCGCCGGCGACCTCACCCTGCCGCGCGGTGCCGCGCTCCTCACCGAAGCCGATGTGCTGGTCGTGGCGATCTCCGTGCCGATCTCCACCCTCATCGCCGAAGAGGAGATCGCAGAGGCCGACGCCGAGGTCGCGGCCGAGCAGGCCGAGGAGTCCGAGCAGGGCGAGGGCGAGGCGTCGGGCGACGACGACAAGGCCTCCGACAGCGAGTAATCACCGGCCGTGCCGGAGACGTGGCTCGTGGTGGGCCTGGGAAACCCGGGACCCCGCTACGAACGCACACGTCACAACGTCGGCCAGCTCGTCCTCGACGAGCTGGCCGGCCGTCGTGACGCCTCCTTCCGCGCTCACCGCGCGAATGCGCGCGTCGCGGAGACCTGGTTGCGAGCCGGTGGGGCGAAGCTGATCCTCGCCAAGCCCAATTCGTTCATGAACGTCTCCGGCGGCCCGGTGTCGCAGCTCGCGCGGTTCTACCGCACCGAACCGGAGCGGATCGTCGTCGTCCACGACGAACTCGACATCCCCTTCGACACGGTCCGACTGAAGTCAGGCGGTGGACACGGCGGTCACAACGGCGTCCGCGATGTGGCCGCCGCCCTCGGGTCACCGGACTTCGCCCGGGTGCGGGTGGGGATCGGCCGTCCGCCCGGCAGACAGGACGCGGCGGATTGGGTGCTGCAGCCCTTCGCCGCGGGCGACCGGGAGGCCGTCTCGATTCTCGTCGCCGACGCCGCCGACGCGGTCGAAGAGCTGATCGAGCACGGCCTCGTCACGGCCCAGCAGCGATTCCACGCGCCCCGCGCCTGACGCGGACTTCAGCCCGTCGCCGCGGACGCCGCCAGCCCCGCGACGATCACCGCCTGCAGCGTCAGCCCGAAGATGACGGGTCCGAGGGCCGCGCAGACGACGGCGGCGATACCCCAACCGCGTCCCGCGCGCCGCGCGATGGCCACGATGCCCTGGAGGAGGGCCCAGACACCGAGGAGGGTGCCGCTCCAGAAGCCGATCTCGGCCAGCAGCACCCAGTCGCGCACCGGACTGAGCAGCGACCAGTCGAAATCCGTTCCCAGGGTGCCCGCCAAGAGTCGCTCACCGGTTCCTGCGCCGATGAAGTACCCGCCGACGCCGCCCACCGCGGGCGCGACCACGGCGGCGGCGAGCGCCAGGAGGAAGGCCGTCAGCCCCAGGGCTGCGCCGCGGATGGGTTTGGGCGATGAGGGCTCCCACCCCTGCCCGGGCGCGAACCCCGACGGTGGAAGGTACCCCGTGGGCGGCGCGTAACCGGCGGCAGGGGGGTAGCTGCCGGGCATCGGCGCTCCGGGCGCGGGGGGTGTGCTCACGCTGACATCCTAGGAGCGCCGATGTCGGCGGGCGACCGTAGACTTCTGCGGTGACAATTCCCGGGATCGTGCGCGCCCTCGAGCAGGCTGACTCCTTCCGGGAGGCGGTGGCCGCCGGCGCGGCCGACGCCGAGTACTCGGTGGTCGAGGGGCTGGACGCGCCGTTGCTCGCGTCCCTCCTGCAGCGGCGACGCACCGCCGGCAAGCCCGCGGTGCTGCTGGCCATCGCTCCCACCGGCCGCCGGGCCGAGACCCTCGGGCCGGCACTGCAGGCGCTCCTTCCCGACGCCGAGGTGCGTCACTTCCCCGCGTGGGAGACGCTGCCGCACGAACGGCTGAGTCCGACGCCCGAGATCGTCGGCCGTCGGCTCGACGTCCTCGGCCGTATCGCGCGTCTGCACCCGGACGACACGCTCGTCGTCACCGCCTCGGTGCGCGGGGCGGTGCAGCCGCTGGCCGCGGGGCTCGATGCGGCCACCCCGATCGAACTCGCGGTCGGCGAGCGCGGCCATGACCTGGGGCAGGTGGCCGCGCAACTGGTCGAGCGCGCCTACCACCGGGTGGACATGGTGTCGCGGCGCGGCGAGTTCGCCCTGCGCGGCGGCATCCTCGACGTCTTCCCTCCCACCGCCGAGCACCCGTTCCGAGTCGAGTTCTTCGGGGACGAGGTCGATCAGATCCGAGCGTTCTCGGTGGCGGATCAGCGCTCCCTTCCCGGCGAGGTGGCCGTGGTGAGTCTCCTGGCGAGCCGCGAGCTTCTCCTGACCGAGGCCGTCCGCGACCGGGCGCGGGAGTTGAAGGACGAGTTCCCGGGCCTGCGCGGCATGCTCGAGAAGATGGCCGAGGGCATCCCCGTCGAGGGGATGGAGTCGCTGATGCCGGCCGTGGTGGACCAGCTCGTCACGCTGGTGGACTATTTCCCCCGGGGAACGGCGGTCGCCCTGGTGGACCCCGAGCGGGCGATCGCGCGTGCCACCACGCTGAGCGACACCAACCGCGAGTTCCTGGATGCCGCATGGAACGCCGCGACGTCGGGAGCCGAGTCTCCCATCGATCTGGGCGCCGGCGACTTCGTGCCGCTTCCGCGCCTCCGCGAGGTCGTCGCCGAGCGCGGCGGCGTGTGGTGGAGCCTCAGCTCCTTCGATTCGGGGGCGGCCGATGCCTCGGCCGAAGGACTGCTGGATGTCGGCGACACCGGCGTCGCGCGCGTGGCGGCGACCTCCCTCCCCGCCTTCCAGGGGAATGTCGACGGCGCGATCAGCCATGTCGCGGAGCGACTGCGCGCCGGGTGGCGGGTCGTGGTCATGGCCTCGGGGGGTGGGCTCGTCGAGCGTGCCCGCGATGTCCTCGCCGAGCGGGGCCTGGCCGCGCGGCGGGTGGAATCGATCGAGGATCTGCCCGAACCCGGCGTCGCCCAGGTGGTCGCGTGCTCGCTCGAGCGCGGATTCGAGGTCGCCGAAGCACAGCTGTCGGTGATCACCGAGTCGGAGTTCTACGGCCGCACCATCGGCGGCGACGCGCGGGTCGTCAAGAAGCTCGCCTCGCGCCGGCGCAACGTGGTGGACCCGCTTCAGTTGAAGACCGGCGATCACGTCGTCCATGCCACTCACGGCATCGGGCGTTTCATCGAGCTCACCCAGCGCGAGGTGTCCAGCGGCGGACGCAACGCCGTCAAGAGCGTCCGGGAGTACCTGGTTCTCGAGTACGCGCCCTCCAAGCGCGGTTACCCCGGCGACAAGCTCTTCGTGCCCACCGATCAGCTCGACCTGCTGTCGAAGTACGTCGGCGGAGAGGCTCCCACGCTGTCGAAGATGGGCGGGAGCGACTGGGCGCAGGCGAAGGGACGTGCGCGCAAGGCGGTCCGCGACATCGCGGTGGAGCTGGTCAAGCTCTACTCCGCGCGGATGGCGGCGCGCGGTCACGCCTTCGGACCCGACACCCCCTGGCAGCGCGAGCTCGAGGAGGCCTTCCCGTTCGCCGAGACGCCCGATCAGCTGCAGACGATCGATGAGATCAAGGCCGACATGGAGAAGCCGATCCCGATGGACAGGCTGCTCTCGGGCGATGTCGGATTCGGCAAGACCGAGGTCGCGGTGCGTGCCGCCTTCAAGGCCATCCAGGACGGCAAGCAGGTCGCGATGCTCGTGCCCACGACCCTCCTGGTCAAACAGCACCTCGAGACCTTCACCGAGCGCTTCGCCGGGTTCCCCGTGAAGGTGCGGGCGCTGTCGCGATTCCAGACAGACAAGCAGGCCAAGGAGATCGTCGCGGGCCTGGCCGACGGGACGATCGACATGGTCATCGGGACGCACCGCATCCTCACCGAGCGCGTGGTCTTCAAAGACCTGGGGCTGATGATCATCGACGAGGAGCAGCGGTTCGGCGTCGAACACAAGGACGCGCTGAAGAAGCTCAAGACCAACGTCGACATCCTCGCGATGAGCGCGACCCCGATCCCGCGCACGCTCGAGATGGCGGTGACCGGGATCCGCGAGATGTCGACCCTCGCGACACCGCCCGAGGACCGGCATCCGATCCTCACCTACGTCGGAGCCCGCAACGACAAGCAGATCACGGCGGCGATCCGTCGGGAGCTGCTGCGCGAGGGGCAGGTGTTCTACGTGCACAACCGGGTCTCGTCGATCCAGCGGGTGGCCGCCCACCTCGCCGAGCTCGTGCCCGAGGCCCGTGTCGTCGTGGCGCACGGCCAGATGGGCGAGCATCAGCTCGAGCAGGTCGTAGACGATTTCTGGGAGCGCCGCGCGGACGTCCTGGTGTGCACGACGATCATCGAGACCGGGCTCGACATCGCCAATGCCAACACGATCATCATCGACCGGGCCGACAAGTACGGGCTGTCGCAGCTGCACCAGCTCCGCGGGCGCGTGGGTCGCGCACGCGAGCGCGCATACGCGTACTTCCTCTACGACGAGAACAAGCCGCTGTCCGAGACCGCCGCCGATCGGCTGGAGACGATCGCGGTGAACAACGATCTCGGCAGCGGCATGCAGGTGGCGCTGAAAGACCTCGAGCTGCGCGGCGCAGGGAACCTCCTCGGCGCGGAGCAGGCCGGTCACATCGCCGGCGTCGGCTTCGACCTCTACCTCCGCATGATCGGTGAGGCCGTGGCGACCTTCCGCGGCGAGGACACCGAGGGGCCGACCGAGCTCAGGCTCGAGCTGCCCGTGCAGGCGCGTCTGCCCGAGGAGTACATCGACAGCGAGCGGCTGCGGCTGGAGGCCTACCAGAAGCTCTCCGCCGCCGCGACGCCGACCGCGGTCTCGCGCGACGCGGATGGCCGCGATCCGATCGACGCGGTGATCGACGAACTGCGCGATCGCTACGGCGAGCCGCCCGCAGAGGTCGACGGACTCGTCGCCGTCGCCCGACTGCGTCGCAGGGCGGCACGTGCGGGTCTCACCGACGTGGTCGCGATGGGGCCGAATCTGCGTATCGCGCCGGCGGACCTCCCCGACTCGATGCGGGTGAGGCTCCAACGCCTGCACCCCAAGGCCAAGCTCCTCGCCGGCGGCGAAGCGCTGGTCGTCCCGCTTCCTCGCGCGGGGGACGCCCCGCTCGGGGATGCCGAGCTGCTGGCGTGGGTCGAGCAGCTGCTCACGCAGCTGTGGCCCGACGCGACGGTCGACGCGGCGGCCCCGGCGACGGCCTGAGAATTCGTGGGGGCGATTCGACCACCAGGTCGTAGAGTCACCCCATGACGTCGGGCGTTCGCAGCCGGCTGGCCACGGGGGCCCAGGCGTTCGTCAGCAACGCCCGCAATCCCAATCTGCGACGGGCGCAGCTGAGCTTCCTGGGCGCGTGGACCGCGGAGTGGGCGTTCACGGTGGCTCTCGGGATCGTCGCGTACAACAGCGGCGGACCTCTCGCCCTCGGCTTGGTCGGGCTGCTGCGGATGCTGCCGTCCGCCCTCCTGGCTCCCGTCCTGTCTCCTCTGGCCGACCGGGGAAGACGCGAGCGGGTCCTCATCGTGGTCTCGGTCGCGCGCGGCGTCGCCACGGCTCTGGCCGCCGTCACCATCGCGTTCTCAGGACCGGTGGCGCTCGTCTACGTGCTCGCCGTGATCTCCACGATCGCGGCCACGCTCTTCCGCCCCGCCCACTCCGCGCTCCTGCCGACGCTGTGTCGGACCGGGCACGAGCTGGCGAGCGCCAATGTCGTGCGCGGGATGCTCGACTCGATCGCGACCCTCGTCGGGCCCCTGCTGGCAGCCATCCTGCTCGCGGTCGCCGACGTGTGGGTGGTGTTCGGTGTTGCCGCGGCGGCGTCGTTCTGGGCTGCGCTTCTCCTCCTGCGTCTGCGCTACGACGCGCCGGCCCGTGGGCGGTCCGCGCGTCCGGCGCTTCTGAAGGAGACCGTCGAGGGTCTCCGCGCGGTCAGAGGTGACGGCGGCCTGATGCTCATCCTCGGACTGGCCGCAGCGCAGTCGCTCACCCGGGGGGCCTTGACCGTCTTCTCGGTCGTCGTCGCGATCGAGCTCCTCGGACTCGGCGAGCCCGGTGCGGGGGCTCTGATGGCCGCGGTCGGGGTGGGGGCCGTGGTCGGATCGCTCTTCGCCTCCCTGCTCGTCGGCAGCGGACAGCTCGGGGCGTGGTTCGCGATCGGCGTGGCGCTCTGGGGGCTTCCGATCGCCCTCATCGGCGTCTTCCCTGCGCAGGCCGCCGCGCTCGTGCTTCTCGCCTTCGTGGGCATCGGCAACGCCCTGATCGATCTCGCCGGCTTCACCCTGATCGGCAGGCTCGCCCCGGATGCGGTGATGGCGCGCGTCTTCGGAGTGCTCGAGAGCCTCGTCACGATCTCGATCGGGGTCGGGTCCGTTCTCGCGTCGATCGTCATCGCGTGGGTCGGTCTTCCGTGGGCGCTGATCTCGATCGGACTCGTCTGTCCCGTCCTCGCCGCAGCGTCGTGGTGGCGGCTGCGGCGCCTGGATCGATCCGTGGGGGCCTTGGACGCGGACGTGAGTCTGCTGCAGCGGGTCCCCATGCTGGCGCCCCTGCCTCTCCCCGCCATCGAGCAACTCGCTCGGGGTCTCGACGACAGCGAGCTCGCCGCCGGCGAGACGGTCTTCCGCCAAGGCGACGTCGGGGACCTCTACTACGTGATCCGATCCGGCACGGCGGAGGTCCTCGGCGACGGACGACGGGTGGCGAGCCTCGGCCCCGGCGACGGATTCGGTGAGATCGCCCTTCTGCGCCGAAGTCGCCGTACGGCATCAGTCGTCGCCACCGAGCGGCTGAACCTCACTTCGCTGACCGCCGATCGATTCGCGACCGCCGTCCTCGGCTATGCGCCGGCGACCGCTCGTGCCGAGCAGGACGTCGTCGACCATCTCGCCCGCTTCTCGCCGGCCGGGGACCACGCGCACACTGACGAAGAGAGTCACGATCGATGAACGAAAAGCGGAGGATCGGATGACGACACGCAGGACGGCGTTGCTCATCGCCGACATCGGCGGGTACACCGCCTATATGGGCACGCACCGCATGAGCCTCGCTCACGCGGAGGTGAACACCGCACGCCTGCTCGACCGCATCGTGGCCGCCGCGCCGGGATTCGATCTCGTCGAGATCGAAGGGGATGCCGCGTTCCTCTCGCGACGCGTGGCACCCGAGTCCGACGCGACCCTCTCGGACGTGCTGCGCACGGCCGCCGCCATGCACCGGGCGTTCCACGCCGAGCGTGAGTACGTCGTCGCCAATCTCTGCCCGTGCGGCGGGTGCCGGGAGGCGAAGGGGCTGACGCTGAAGTTCGTGGCCCACGTCGGCGACGTGGCACTCCAGAGCATCCGGGGCCGGACCAAACCGGTCGGCATCGACGTGATCCTCCTGCACCGTCTGCTGAAGAACGATGTCTCGATCCGCGAATACGTGCTGCTGACGGACGATCTCTACGCCGGCGGCGCCGATCTCCCGGCTACGGCGACCGGGATCACCGCCGATCTGGAGGGCATCGGGCCGGTGCCCGCCCATTTCGTCGACGTCACGGAGCTCGACGCCGGACCGGGACCGTCCCGTCCGGGCCTCGGGGCGCGCCTTGCCAGCACGTTCTCCGCCGTCGGGCGAGGACTGCCCTACATGGTGGGCTCGAAGAAGCCGCGGAGGGACAGATCGCCGGCGGCGATGGGGTGAACGCTCACCCCGTGTTCTGGAGGCCTGCGGCGACGCCGCTGACCGAGAGCAGCAGAAGGCGCTGCTGCTCGGGATCGGCAGGGGAGCCCGTCGCCGCGTCCGCCCGTAGCGCTCGCAGCGCCCGCAGCTGGAGCAGCGAGAGGGCGTCGACGTAGGGGCTGCGCATCTTCACCGCGCGCTGGAGCACCGGCTTGTTGCCCAGCAGCTCGGCGCCGCCGGTCACCCGGATCACCCACGCCCGTGTGAGCTCCATCTCGCTCATCACCAGCTCGGCGAGGTCGTCGCGGTCGCCGAGGTCCAGGTAGCGCCGGGCGATCCGGGCGTCGGCCTTGGCGAGGCTCATCGCGACGTTGTCGATCAGGGTGTGGAAGAGCGGCCACTCCTGATAGGCGCTCCTGAGCACCTCCTCGTCCCCGACGGCCTCCAGAGCCGATCCGAGGCCGAACCAGCCCGCGAGGTTGATGCGGGCCTGCGTCCACGCGAAGACCCACGGGATCGCGCGGAGATCGGCGAGGGACTCCACCGACAGGCCGCGCCGGGCCGGACGCGATCCGAGCGCCAGCAGTCCGATCTCCTCCATCGGGGTGACCTGGGCGAACCACGGGGCGAAGCCCGGAGCCTTGACCAGCTCGAAGAACCGCGCCCGGGAGGCCTGGTCCATGCGCTCGGCGACCTCGGCGAACCGCTCGGCGGCGCTGCGGTTCCGCACCTCGATCGAGGGCGAGGAAGCCAGCAGCATCGCCGCGACCACCTGGTCGATGTGACGCATCGCGATGGCGGAATCGCCATAGCGCGCGAAGATCACCTCGCCCTGCTCGGTGAGCTTGAAGCGCCCGTCCACCGATCCCGGCGGCTGAGCGAGGATGGCGGAGTTCGCCGGACCGCCGCCGCGCCCGAGGGCGCCGCCTCGTCCGTGGAAGAGCGTCAGCTCGATGTCGTTCTCCTGCGCCCACGCCGAGATCTGCGCCTGCGCCTGGTAGAGCGCGAGGGTCGCGGCGACCGGCCCGACGTCCTTGGACGAGTCGGAGTAGCCGAGCATGACCTCCATGCGCCGGCCGGTAGCCTCCAGCCGTGCGCGGAACTCGGGGTGCGTGACGATCTCGGCGAGGATCCGGGGGGCCGCCTGGAGATCGGCGAAGGTCTCGAACAGCGGGATGACGTCGAGCACCGGGACCCGACCGCCCGGCCCCGCCGCATGGCGGGCCAGACGGTGGACAGCGGCGAGGTCGTCGGCGGACTGGGTGAACGACACGATGTAGCGCCCCGCGGCCCTCGGGCCGTAGCGATCCTGCAGGAACAGCACCGCCCGGAAGACATCGAGCACCTCTTCGGCCAGCTCCGAGCGCTCCCCGCCCTCGTCCAGCTCGGCGAGGACCTTGGCGTGCACGGCGGAGTGCTGTCGCACCTCCAGCTCGCTGAGGTGGAAGCCGTAGGTCTGCACCTGCCAGATCAGCTGCTGCAGGTGTCCGTAGGCCTGCCGCGGCGCGTGCGCGGTGATGAGGGAGTCCTGCACCACCGCGAGATCGCGGTGCAGCTGGTCGGGATCGGTGTAGGCGAGGTCGGCATTGCGCAGACGGGTGGCCTCGATCTTGCGGGCGATCATGAGGAGGATCTGCCGGTGCGGCTCCTGCGGCGAGCGCGCGGCGATCTCGGCGGCGGCATCGTCGTCCTCGGCGCGCAGTCGCTGCCACAGTGCGACGGCCTCGGGGCTCGGGGGAGTGGTCGCGGCGTCGAGGGTCAGGGTCCGCCCGATCCGCTCGGCCGAGCGCTCGAGCCCTCGCAGGACGTGCTCGCTGGCGATCGCGGCGGCCTTCCTCGTGACCGAGGCCGTGACGAAGGGGTTGCCGTCGCGGTCGCCGCCCACCCAGGATCCGATGCGCACGAAGGGCCGCACGAGCGGCGCGGCGCTTCCCGCGCTCTCGGCCTGCAGGGCGTCATCGACCCGGCGGTAGACGTGGGGGACGGCGGTGTACAGCGTCTCGTCGAAGACGGCCATGACCGCTCGTACCTCGTCGGTCGGCGTGGGCTTCTCGTGCCGAAGCGGAGCGGTGCGCCACAGCGTGTCGATCTCCTCGAGCATGCGCCGGCGTGCGCGTCGCTCCTCGCTGCCCCCGTCGGGCGCGCTCTCGTGCTCGGCGAGGAGGGCGGCCAGCCGTCGGATGCTCGTCGACACCGCGCGGCGTCGCGCCTCGGTGGGGTGCGCAGTGAAAACCGGGTGGAAGCGCAGCGACTGCAGGCGGTTCGTCGCGGCATCCTCGCCGATCTCGTCGGCCAGCCGTCGGAATGCCGCCGGGATCGAATCCCCTTCGGCATCGGGGGTGCGGTCCCGCTCGCGCAGCACCCGCACCCGCTGGTGCTCCTCGACGAGATTGGCCAGGTGGAAGTAGCAGGTGAACGCCCGGGCGACCTCGTCCGCGCGGGCGACGGAGAAGGAATCGGCGATCTCCGCGGCGCGGGCGAAGGCCTCGTCGGTCTCGTCGGTATAAGCCTGGATCGTGGCGATCCGCAGGCGCTCGACGTCGTCGAAGAGCTCGGGCGAACCGCTCTCGCGCAGGACCTGCCCGAGGAGCGCGCCGAGGAGCCGGACGTTGGCCCGCATGGATTCGGGGATGCCCTGCCCTGCCTCGTAGCGACCGACGAGATCGATGGCCTCGGTCCGGGTGAGTTCGCGCATCCCCCCACGGTATCGCCGCTGTGTGACGGGGATGTCACAGGGCCGACCGGTAGAATGGGCGACGGTGTGCCGGGAAGCCTGGTCGGCGTACGTTCCGACGTGCCCGCCAGACACCGACGAAAGGACCGCCCGTGTCCCTGCTTCGTTCTGCCCGCTTCCCCGCCGTCGTGCTGCTCGCCGCCGCCGCCGCCGCGCTCATCATCGCCAACTCACCGCTCGGCGCCTCCGCCCAGGCGCTGAAGGAGACCTACCTCGGCATCCCCGGGGTGTTCGAGATGTCCGTGGGCCACTGGGTCCAGGACGGCCTGCTGGCGATCTTCTTCTTCGTCGTCGCCGTCGAGCTTCAGTACGAGCTCACCAGCGGCGAGCTCAACTCGGCGAAGAAGGCGCTCCAGCCCGCGATCGCCGCCGCAGGCGGCGTCATCATCCCGATCGCGATCTTCCTCCTCATCGCCGGACGCTCGGATGCCGCGCAGGGATGGCCGATCCCCACGGCGACCGACATCGCCTTCGCCCTCGGGGTCCTCGCCGTCTTCGGAAAGGGGCTGCCCTCCGGCATCCGCATCTTCCTCCTCGCCCTGGCGATCCTCGACGACATCGTCGGCATCATCTTCATCGCGGTGCTGTTCACCACCGACGTCAATGTCGGGCTCCTCGCCGTCGCTGCGCTGCTCGTCATCGTGTTCGGCTTCCTCAGCCGGCGCCTGGACACCCGCGGGCGGATCCCGATCGCGGTCGCCCTCGTCGTCGTCGGGCTTGCAACCTGGGTGCTGGTCTACCTCTCCGGCGTGCACGCGACGATCGCCGGCGTGGCACTCGGCATCGCCATGGCCCAGCAGCCGGCCCTTCGCGCGCGCCACGCGCTCGAGCCCTGGGTGAACGGGCTGGTCCTGCCGCTCTTCGCCTTCTCGGCGGCGCTCGTGGTCATCCCCGCCGTCTCGCCGACCGAGCTGTCACCGGCGTTCTGGGGCATCCTCGTCGCCCTCCCCGTCGGGAAGATCATCGGCATCTCGATCTTCAGCTGGATCTCGATGAGGCTGCTGAGCCGCGGCGCGACGCCGCCGCTGTCGTTCCTCGACCTCCTGGCGGCGGGAGCGCTCGGGGGCATCGGGTTCACCGTGTCGCTGCTGCTGTCCGAGCTCGCCTTCGCGGGCAGTCCGCTCGTGCGCGACGAGGCGACACTGGGCGTCCTCGCCGGATCGGCGATCTCGATCATCCTCGCCGCCCTCCTGGTCGCGCAGCGCGCGCGCCACTATCGTCGGGTGTCTCCCGAGACCGCCGACGACGAGCTGCCGGAGCCGGCTCGGACGACGGGCGACCTCGCCTGAGCGAGAGGTGCGGATGAGCGAGAACGACGGACTTCGGCGGGCGGCCGAGGTGATGCACGCCGTGCGAGAGCGGTGCGCGTGGTCACGGCTGATCACCCACGACGACCTCGTGCCCTACCTGGTGGAGGAGTCCGCAGAGCTCATCGATGCCGTCGAGGAGGGGTCTCGAGCCGAACTCCGCGAGGAGCTCGGCGACCTCCTCTGGCAGGTGCTCTTCCATGCCGAGATCGCCTCGGAGGATCCCGGCGACCCCTTCGACATCGACGATGTCGCCGCCGCGCTCGCCGAGAAGATGCTGCGCCGTCATCCGCACGTCTTCGGGGACGCCGTCGCCGAGACGCCCGAGGAGGTGCTGGTGCACTGGAACGCCGCCAAGGCGGCGGAGAAGAGCACGCGCACGAGCGTCCTCGACGGGGTGTCGGAGCGGATGCCGGCTCTCGCCCTCGCCCAGAAGATGCTGGGGAAGGCGGCACGCGTGCCGGGCGTCCCCCCGCGTGGGGCCGCCCACCCGGCATCCCCGGCGCCGTCCACCGAGACCGAGCTCGGCGAGGCCCTCCTCGCGCTGACGGCGCACGCGCGCGAGCAGGGGTGGGATGCCGACCGGGCGCTCCGTGCTGCGCTGCGGAACCTCGGGGAGCAGATCCGCACGGCCGAGGCGTCGGAGCGCGCGGCGACCCGCGGCGACGACCTGGAAGGATAGTGCGGTGCCCTCCATGACCCCGCCGCGCGGCATGCGCGACTTCCTCCCCGCAGACAAAGCCCGCCGGGAGCGGGTGCTTCGCACCATCCGGGACCGCTACCGCGTCCACGGGTTCGACGAGATCGAAACCCCGGTGATGGAGGATTACGACCGCCTCCACGCCGGCATCGGCGGCGACAACGAGAAGCTCGCCTACAACGTCCTCAAGCGCGGACTCGACGCCGATGCCATCCGCGCGGCCGCCGACGACCCGGCATCCCTGACGGATCTGGGCCTGCGGTACGACCTCACCGTGCCGCTCGCGCGCTTCTACGCCAGTCACCGCGCTGAGCTGCCGAGCGTCTTCCGCGCGGTGCAGATCGCTCCGGTGTGGCGCGCCGAGCGCCCCCAGAAGGGGCGGTACCGCCAGTTCCTGCAGTGCGACATCGACATCATCGGCGACGGCACGTCCCGTGCGGAGGCCGAGCTCGTCACGGCCACCCTCGACACCCTCGATGCGCTGGGGCTCGAGGGCGGCGAGGTGCGGGTCGGCGACCGGCGACTGCTGGATGCGATGCTCGAGGCCTTCGGCTTCCCCGCCGACGCCCGCCCCGGTGTGCTCATCACCCTCGACAAGCTCGACAAGGTCGGGCCCGAGGGTGTGACGGCGGAACTGCGCGAGCGCGGGGCCGACGAGACCGCGGTGATGGCGGTGGCGAGACACCTCGACAGGGCGGCGGCCGCGGCCTCCGGGTCCGGTCACGCGCTCACCATCGAGGGCATCCGCGCCGCCCTCCCCGACGGCATGCCCGACGAGGTCGTGGCCCACCTCGCGGGGATCGGCGACGCCGTCGCCGCCGCACGCGGGCTGCGCGGGAGAGACGCCGAGATTCCGCTGCGATTCGACCCGTTCCTCGTACGGGGGATGGGCTATTACACCGGAACGATCTTCGAGCTGGCGCACCCCTCGGTGTCGTACTCGCTGGGCGGCGGCGGCCGCTACGACGGGATGATCGGGAGATTCCTCGGGCAGGACGTCCCCGCGGTGGGTTTCTCGCTCGGATTCGAGCGGCTCGTCGACCTTGTGCCGTCGGGCGAGGACACCGTCGCCGACGCGGTCGTGCTGGTGCACGATCGCGAGGCTTCCGTCGACGACCTGCTGGCTCTGAAGTCCGCGCTCGTGGGCCGCGGCGCACGCGTGCGCCTCGAGCAGCGGACGAAGAACCTCAAGGCCCTCCTCGAGCGCGCTCGCGCCGACGGTTTCACCGCTTTCGCGACGGTCGCACCAGGCGAGCGCGACGCGGAGCGGCTCGAGGTCAAGTCGCTCGGCTGATCACCGCCGGCGGTTCCGGCGAAGCCGTGCGAAACGGTAGCCCAGCCCGATCGCGAGGACCGCGGCGCCCCCGATGACGCTCTGCCACGGCAGAGTCAGCGCGAGGACGACGCATCCGGCGGCGCCGAGGAGCGGGAGCCAGCGGGGGTAACGACGAGCGCTCCCCGTCTGCCGATGGGCCGCCAGGTTCGCCACCAGGTAGTAGGTGAGCACCCCGAACGAGGAGAAGCCGATCGCGCTGCGGAGGTCGGTGAACGCCACCAGAAGCGTCACGGCGACCACGATCAGCACCTCGGCGCGGTGGGGTACCCGCCACCGCGGATGCACCGCCGAGAGGAAGGCGGGCAGGTCGCGCTCGCGCGCCATGGCCAGGGTCGTCCGCCCGACGCCGGCGATGAGAGCCAGGAGGGCCCCGAGCGCGGCGGCCGCGGCGCCGATCCGGACCACGGGGTCGACCCACGCCCACCCCGCGGTCGCAGCCGCCGCGGCGACGGGATCGGAGGACGCCGCGGTGGCTTCCGGGCCGAGGGCGGCGAGAATCGCGACCGCAACGACGGCGTAGACCACCACGACGATGAGGAACGCCAGGGTGATCGCCCGCGGGATGACACGCGCGGGGTCGCGCACCTCCTCTCCCATGGTGGCGATGCGGGCGTAGCCGGCGAAGGCGAAGAACAGCAGGCCCGCGGACTGGAGAATGCCGTAGGGGCCTCCGACGAACAGGTCCGCCGCGGTCACCGAGAGGGCCGCGGACGCGCCCGCGGCTCCGGCGCCGGCGGCGATCACCGCGACGGCCAGGCACAGCAGGACGACCGTGACGATGATGCGCGTCAGCTGCGCGGTCCGCGTGATGCCGAACCAGTTGACCGCTCCGAGGCTGACGACGGCGGCGATAGCCAGGGGGCGCTCCCACCCGTCCGGCGCGGCGTAGGCGGCGAAGGTGAGGGCCATGGCCGCGCAGCTGGCGGTCTTGCCCACGACGAAGCCCCAGCCCGCGAGGAACCCCCACCACGGGCCCAGTTCCGCACGCCCGTAGACGTAGGTTCCGCCGGAGGTCGGATAGACCGCGGCGAGCTGGGCGGAGGACGTCGCGTTGGCGTAGGCCACGATGCCGGCCAGCACGAGACCGAGGAGAAGACCCACCCCGGCGGCCTGCGCCGCCGGGGCGAAGGCGGAGAAGACACCGGCGCCGAGCATCGCGCCCAGCCCGATGAACACCGCGTCGCCCAGGCCCAGTCGTCGAGCGAGGGAGGGGGAGGCCATGAGCGGCACCCTACTGAACCCCGGAGACCGAGGCCGTCACCCTCGCGTCGCCATCCGTTCACCGAATCACCGTGCAATGAGCTCATGCGGTCTTCGCCCAGACCCCGTCGCCGCTCGTCCCGAGGTCCCGCTGTCACCGTCGCCTCCGTCCTCGGCGCCACGGCCGCGGTCGTCGTCGCCGTGGGCGTCGGGGTGCCCCGCGCCCTTCGCCGGCAGGCGGCGATCGCCCGCCGGCGGATCGGAAAGCCCCTCGGAGAGCAGGCGCGCGACGCCGACCGCGTCTGGAGACGCCGCCTGGAGGGCGATCCGATCGAGCTGGTGATCCTCGGCGACTCGATCGCGGCGGGGCTAGGCGCCGATCGACCGAAGGAGACGCTGGGGGCCCGAGTGGCGAAGGGGGTGGGAGCGGCGGCCAGACGCCCGGTGCGGCTTCGATCCGTCGCGGTCGTCGGCTCCGAGTCATCCGCCCTCCCCGCGCAGATCGAGCGGATCCCGTCTGATCTGCGCCCGGATCTCGCGGTCATCATCGTCGGCGGCAACGACGTCACCCACCGGGTGCCCCTCGACGTGTCGCTCAGGCACCTCCGCGACGCCGTGCGGGTCCTGCGCGCCCGCGGCGCGCGCGTGGTGGTGGGCACCTGCCCCGACCTCGGCGCGCTCCGGCCGGTTCCGCAGCCCCTGCGCGTCCTGGCCTCGCGGCTGTCGCGTCAGCTCGCGGCCGGGCAGGCGCGGGTCGCGCGGGAGGAGGGCGCGCATGCCGTGTCGCTGAGGGCGGCCGTCGGTCGTTCCTTCGCCCGAGAGCCCGAGACGATGTTCAGTGTCGACCGGTTCCACCCGAGTGCGCTGGGGTACCGGCGCACGGCGGAGGCGCTGATTCCGGCACTCGTGACCGAATGGCGGGCTCGTCCTTGACGCGCGGGGCGGAGCACTTGTTGGCTGAGGGCATGACCCTGCCGACTCCCGACGCGTGGTCGCGCGTCGACCGCTATCTGACCGGCGCCCTCGTGGGCGACGACGCCGCGCTCCGCGAGGCGGTGGCCGACCAGCGGGCAGCCGGCCTCCCGGCCATCGAGGTGGCGCCGCTGACCGGGAAGTTCCTCCACCTCATGGTGCGGATGACCGGCGCCCGACGGGTGCTGGAGATCGGGACGCTCGGCGGGTATTCGTCGATCTGGATGGCGCGGGCTCTGCCGGAGGGCGGGACCGTCGTCACCGTCGAGGCCGAGCCCCGCAACGCCGCCGTCGCACGGACGAACCTCGCCCGTGCCGGAGTGGGGGAGCGGGTGAGCATCAGGGAGGGGCGCGGCTCGGAGGTGCTGCCGGAACTCGTCGGCGAGGAGCCGTTCGACCTGGTGTTCATCGATGCCGACAAGGAGTCCAACACCGTGTACCTCGACTGGGCGGCGCGGCTCGGGCGCGCCGGCACCGTTGTGATCGTCGACAACGTCGTGCGGGCCGGCGAGGTGGCCAACCCCGCCAGCGAGAGCCTGCAGGTGCACGGCGTCCGCCGAGGTCTGGAGATGCTCGCTCGCGATCCGCGCTTCGACGCCACCGCGCTGCAGACCCTCGACGCCAAGGGGTGGGACGGGCTGGCGCTGGCCGTGGTGGTGTGAACGCGCATCACTAGACTCGGTGGCGGACCGACGACGCTCCACCGTTTCATCGGGCGCACGACGCCCTCCCACGAGCAAGGAGACACCCCGTGGCATCAATCGAGGCTGTAGGCGCGCGCGAGATCCTGGATTCGCGCGGCAACCCGACCGTCGAGGTGGAGGTGTTGCTCGACGACGGCATCGTGCAGCGCGCGGCCGTGCCTTCGGGCGCGTCTACCGGTGCGTTCGAGGCGTACGAGCTGCGCGACGGCGACAAGAGCCGGTACGGCGGCAAGGGCGTGCTGAAGGCCGTCGCCGCCGTCATCGACGAGCTCGGCCCCGCGATCGAAGGCGTCGATGCCAGCGAGCAGCGCATCATCGACGAGATCCTCATCGAGACTGACGGCACCGAGAACAAGTCCCGCACCGGCGCCAACGCGATCCTCGGCGTCAGCCTCGCGGTGGCCAAGGCGGCAGCCGACAGCGCCGACCTGCCGCTCTTCCGCTACCTCGGCGGACCCAACGCGCACCTCCTGCCTGTGCCGCTGTTCAACGTCATCAACGGCGGTGAGCACGCCGACAACGGCATCGACTTCCAGGAGTTCTTCCTCGCGCCCATCGGTGCCGACACCTACGCCGAGTCGCTGCGCTGGGGCACCGAGGTGTACCACGTGCTCAAGGGCGAGCTGAAGGCCGCCGGCTTCGCCACGGGCCTCGGTGACGAGGGCGGCTTCGCCCCCGACCTCCCGAGCAACCGCGAGGGTCTGGACTTCCTCGTCCGCGCGATCGAGAAGGCCGGCTTCACCCCCGGCGCGGACATCGCCGTGGGCCTGGACGTGGCGGCGACGGAGTTCTTCGCCGACGGCGTCTACACCGTCGAGGGGAAGGCCTGGAGCGTCGACGACCTCATCTCGTACTTCACCGAGCTGGTCGCCGACTACCCGATCGTCACCATCGAGGACGCCCTCGCCGAGGACGACTGGGACGGCTGGAAGAGCCTGACCGATGCCATCGGGTCGAAGGTGCAGCTGGTCGGCGACGACCTGTTCGTGACCAACCCCACGCGCCTGGCCGACGGGATCTCCCGCGGTGTCGCGAACGCGCTCCTGGTGAAGGTCAATCAGATCGGCACGCTGTCCGAGACCCTCGACGCCATCGCCCTGGCCACCCGGTCGGGCTACGCGTCGATGCTCTCGCACCGCTCGGGCGAGACCGAGGACACCACCATCGCCGACCTGGCCGTGGCCGTCAACGCCGGTCAGATCAAGACCGGCGCGCCCGCTCGCAGCGAGCGGGTGGCGAAATACAATCAGCTTCTGCGCATCGAAGAGGAGCTGGGCGACGCCGCGGAGTTCGCCGGCCGCTCCGCCTTCCCCCGCTACCGGGGCTGACGCGCGTCCGATCGTCGACGAAGGGGGAGCCGTGACCACCGGATCGGCTCCCCCTTCGCCGTCCTCGACGCGCGGGCGCCGTCGTCCCGGAGGCCGCTCCGGCGGCGGCCGTGTCGACGTGCGCGGCTGGCTCGGCGGCATCCGCCTCTCGGGGTTCATGGTGATCATGCTGGGCCTGGTCGTCCTCGCCGCCTTCGTGCTGGTTCCCACGGTCGGGACCTACCTCGATCAGCGTCAGCAGATCGCCGCCCTGGAGCGGTCGGTGGAGCTGACCCGGGAGCAGATCGACGAGCTCGAGTCCGAACGCGAGCGGTGGAGCGACCCCGCCTACATCACCACCGAAGCCCGCGAGCGGCTCTATTACGTGCGTCCCGGAGAAGTGGTGTATCTGATCGACAATGACCTGCCGCCCGAGGACGTCCCCCGTGAGCAGGGCGCCGTCAGCGACGAGGTCGAGCGCACCCGCACCGACTGGATGTCGCAGCTGCTGCGCTCGGTCACCGAGGCCGGTCTCGCCACCAGCGTCACCGACCCCGGGTAGCCTGTCGGGGTGACGAGGCCCCCGTTTCCCCCGGTGAGCGACGCCGACCTGACCGTGGTCCGGCGCCAGCTCGGGCGTCCGGCCCGCGGCGTCCTGGGCATCGCCGCGCGATGCGTGTGCGGCAATCCCACCGTCGTCGCCACCGCGCCCCGGCTCCCCGACGGCACGCCCTTCCCGACCTTCTACTACCTGACCCACCCGGCGGCGACCGCGGCCATGTCGGCGCTGGAGGCCGGGCACGTCATGCCCGAGCTCCTTGCCGAGACACAGGCCGATCCCGACCGGATGGCGGCGTACCGGCGTGCCCACGAGGAGTACCTCGCCGATCGCGCGCAGTTCGGCGAGGTCGTCGAGATCGCCGGGATCTCTGCGGGAGGCATGCCCACGCGGGTGAAGTGCCTGCATGCGCTGGCAGCGCACGCGCTGGCCGCCGGCCCCGGCGTCAATCCGGTGGGCGATGCCGCACTCGCGCGATCGACGTGGTCACCCGATGTGTGCGCGTGCGCCCCGGAGGAGAGCGGATGACCCGGCGCGGCTGCGCGGCGACGATCGGCGTCCTCGTCGCGGCGCTCCTCGGGGGGCTGGTCGCCCCCGCGGCGGCCGTCGCGTCGCCGACGCCCGATGCCGCGGCCGCTGATCCCGTGCGGGCGGCGGAGTACTGGCTCGACGACTACGGCATCCGCGACGCGTGGCGCACCACGCGCGGAGAGGGCGTGCGCATCGCGGTCATCGACACCGGCATCGGCCGCGGTCCGGTCGAGTTCGCCGGTGCCGTCGTCGGCGGCACCGACGTGTCCGACATCGGCGCGCCCGACGGCCGGCTTCCCGTCGGCGCCATCGACGGCAATCACGGCAGCTGGGTCGCCTCGCTCGCCGCGGCGCGCGGCACGGGTCCCGACACGGGCATGATCGGTGTCGCCCCGGCGGCGGAACTGCTCTCGGTGTCGATCGGGGTGGGCAACTCCTCTCCGGTGCCCTTCGCCGAGCAGATCGCCGAAGCCGTCCGGTGGTCGGTCGACAACGGCGCCGACATCATCAACCTCTCCCTCACGACGAACACCCCCGACTGGGATCGCAGCTGGGACGACGCGTTCCTCTACGCCTTCGACAACGACGTGGTCGTGGTGGTCGCCGCCGGCAACCGGGGGACCGGCACGACACGGGTCGGAGCGCCGGCCACCATTCCCGGGGTCCTCGCCGTGGGCGGCGTCGACCCGGAGGGTCGTGCGAGCGTCGAAGCGTCCACCCAGGGCATCACGATCGGAGTGGCCGCGCCGAGCGAGAACCTCCTCGGCGTCTCCGCCGACGGCCGGGTGGTGTCGTGGAACGGCACCAGCGGGGCCGCGCCCATCGTCGCCGGGGTCGCCGCGCTGGTGCGCTCGGCGTACCCCGAGCTCGACGCGGCCAACGTCATCAACCGCATCATCGCCACGGCGCGCCCGGTGCCGGGGGTCGCGGTGCCCGATCCGCTGTACGGCTACGGCCTCATCGACGCCTCGGCGGCGCTCTCGGCGACGGTGCCCGAGGTGACGCAGAATCCGCTCGGCGACCTCGCGGAATGGGTGCGGCTCTACCGCCGGGCCGAGAGCACGAGCGCGCCCGAGCCGCAGCCCACGCCGAGCACCGTGGAGGTGCCGGCGTTGCCGCCGGCCGACGCCGCGGGCCCTCCCGGATCGCCGTTCCTGCCGACGGCGCAGACCCTGCTGTACGGCACCCTGCCGCTCGGGGCCCTGACCGTCGGGGCTATACTGGTGGCGCTCGGCGTCACTGCTGCTGTCCGACGCGTCCGATTGGCGTCCCGCACGCCGAGCCGTTGATCTAGGGGAGTACTCCACATCGTGACCCACACCGCGCACAGGATCCTCATTGTCGGTGGCGGATACGCAGGCTTCTACACGGCGTGGAAGCTCGAGAAGCGTCTGCGCCGCGGCGAGGCCGAGGTGACGATCGTCGATCCGCTCGCCTACATGACCTATCAGCCGTTCCTGCCCGAGGTGGCCGCCGGCTCGATCGAGGCTCGGCATTCGGTGGTCCCCCTGCGACGACACCTGAAGCGCACCCGGATCGTCGCGGCGAAGGTCACCGGAATCGATCACGCCCACAAGACGGCGACGATCACGCCGATCGCCGGTGAGCCGTATCAGCAGGAGTACGACCAGATCGTCGTCACCGCGGGCGCGGTCTCACGCACCTTCCCGATTCCGGGCATCGCCGACAACGCGATCGGGCTGAAGACGATCGAAGAGGCCGTCGCGATCCGCGACCGCCTGCTGACGAACTTCGACAAGGCCGCCGCCCTGCCGCCCGGCCCCGAGCGCGAGCGCCTGCTCACGGTCGTGGTGGTCGGCGGTGGGTTCGCGGGCATCGAGGTCTTCGCCGAGCTGCGCTCGTTCGCGTCGTCGCTCGTGGCGAAGTACCCCGAGCTGACCTTCGACGAGACCCACTTCCACCTCATCGAAGCGATGGGCCGCATCATGCCCGAGGTGTCGCTGAAGACCAGCGAGTGGGTGCTGAAGGACCTGGCCAAGCGCGGAGCCTTCGTCCACCTCGACACCCAGGTCACGAGCGCCGTCGACGGCGATGTGGAACTGTCCACCGGAGAGGTCATCCCCGCCGACCTCATCGTCTGGACGGCCGGTGTCATGGCCAACCCGACCGTCGTACGCGGTGGCGATCTGCCGGTCGAGGAGCGCGGTCGCATCCGCACCCGCGCCGACCTGCGCGTCGGCACGGACGACGAGATCGTCGAGGGCGCCTGGGCGGCGGGCGACGTCGCGGCGGTCCCCGACCTCTCCGGTGGCGGCGTCGGCGGCTACTGCGTGCCGAACGCCCAGCACGCCGTTCGGCAGGGCAAGCTCCTGGCCAAGAACATCGTCGCGGTGCTCCGCGGTGAGAATCCCGTCGACTATCTCCACAAGAACCTCGGAGCCGTCGCAGGTCTCGGCCTCTACAACGGCGCATTCCAGTCGGGCAACATCGCCATCAAGGGCTTCCTCGCCTGGCTCGCCCACCGCGGTTACCATGGCCTCGCCATGCCGACCTGGGAGCGCAAGCTGCGCGTCGTCGCCGGCTGGCTCGGCAACGTCGTCCTGGGTCGTGACATGGCCAATCTCGAAGCGGTCCAGCACCCGCGCGCGGCATTCGAGGAGTTCGCTGCGCGCCCCCGGCCGGCTCAGCCCGCGGTGACACCGCCGCAGGCGCCCCGCGACGCGGGCGCTGCTGCCGACGCACCCGAGAAGTCGCGGGTCGCCGCCGGACGCTGACGCTAAGGTGACGGGTGTCGGACGACGGCGCCCCCGTAGCCCAATGGCAGAGGCAGGCGACTTAAAATCGCTTCAGTGTGGGTTCGAGTCCCACCGGGGGTACGGATCTGCGTGGAGATCGACCCGCGGCGGGCCATGATGATTCGGTGACGATCGATCTTCTGGCCCGGGATGGCGCGGCGACTCTCTCCGCTGAGCGCTGGCGGACCCCGGCGCGGTACTGGGCGGAGCTGTCGGCGGCGACGGCGCATCTGCCGGCACCGGTGGCGGCGATCGATCGCGAAGCACTGTCGTACAACGCCCTCGACATGATGGTGCGCGCCGGGGGCGTCCCCATCCGAGTGGCGAGCAAATCCATCCGCGTCCGCGAGGTGCTCGACGCCGTCCTCCGGCTGCCCGGGTACCGCGGCATCCTGGCTTTCACCCTCGCCGAGGCGCTCTGGCTGAGCGCCGGCTCCGACGATGTCGTCGTGGGCTACCCCACGGCCGACCGGCAGAGCCTCGCCAGACTCATCGCCGACGAGTCGGCGGCGGCCCGGATCACGCTGATGGTGGACGATCCCGCCCAGCTCGACCTCATCGACGCCGTCGCCGGGCCGTCCGCACGTACCGAGCTGCGGGTGGCGCTGGATGTGGACGCCTCGTGGCGCGCTCCGGGGCTCGGTCATGTCGGGGTGCACCGCTCGCCGCTTCACACGGCCCAGGATGCCGCGGGTCTCGCACGGCTCGTCGCCGAGCGTCCGGGCTTCCGATTGGTCGGGCTGATGATGTACGAGGCCCAGATCGCGGGCCAGCCGGACGCGGCCGGGGCCGAGGACGCCGTCATCCGCTGGATGCAGCGCCGATCCGCGGCGGAGCTGCGTGAGCGTCGCGCAGAGGTCGTGGAGCGCGTCCGCGAGGTCGCGCACCTCGACTTCGTCAACGGCGGGGGCACGGGGTCGCTCGAGTCGACAGCCGCCGACCTCGCCGTCACCGAGCTGACCGCCGGGAGCGGGCTGCTCGCGGGTCACCTCTTCGACGGATACCGTGCGTTCGACCCGGCCCCCGCCGCCGGGTTCGCCCTCGATGTGGTCCGCAGGCCCGCACCCGACATCGCCACCGTCCTCGGGGGCGGATGGGTCGCCTCGGGCCCTGCGGGGGACTCACGCCTGGCTCGACCGGTCTGGCCGGCGGGGCTTCGGATGCTGCCGCGCGAGGGCGCGGGAGAGGTCCAAACCCCGCTGCGCGGACCGGCCGCGATGCACCTCGCGGTCGGAGACCGCGTCTGGTTCCGGCATGCCAAGAGCGGAGAACTCGCAGAGCGCGTGGCCGAGTTCGCCCTCGTGTCCGCGGGAGCGATCGTCGATCGGATTCCGACCTACCGCGGCGAAGGGATGGCCTTCCTGTGACCCGCCCGGGCGCCGTCTGGCGCAACTGGGGACGCACCGCGGAGGCGAAACCGGTACGCGCGGAGTTCCCCGGCAGCCCCGAGGCAGTCGAGCGCGCAGTCCGCGCGGCCGCCCGCCGCGGCCTGCGGATCAAGCCGGTCGGGTCGGGGCACAGTTTCTCGGCGATCGCCGTCGCGCCCGAAGTGCTCCTGAACCTCTCGGCACTCTCGGGTGTCGTGGCGATCGACCGGGCAGCCGGGCGGGCGACCCTCGGAGCCGGCACGCCGCTTCATCAGGTGCCCCGCCTCCTCGCCCGTCACGGCCTCGCAATGCAGAACCTCGGCGACATCGATCGACAGACCCTCGCCGGCGCCCTCTCCACCGGCACGCACGGCACGGGCGCCGCCTTCGGGGGTTTGGCCACGCAGGTCGTCGGCGTCACCCTGGTCACCGGCACCGGTGAGACCCGCCGGATCGGCGAGGACGATCCGTTGCTGGCCGCCGTCGCTCTCGGCCTCGGAGCGCTGGGCGTCCTCGTGGATGTGACCCTCCAGTGCGTTCCCGCCTTCCACCTCGCTGCGGTCGAGCGTCCCGAGCCGCTGGACGACGTCGTGGCGGCACTCGACGAGCGGGCGGGCACCGCGGACCACTTCGAGTTCTACTGGTTCCCCCACACCGATGTGGCCCTGACGAAGACGAACGAGCGGCTCCCCGAGACGACCCCGCGTCGTCCTCTGCCGCGTGTCGGCCGCTTCGTGGACGAGACGATCCTCGCCAACGGCGTGTATCGCGGAATCTGCGCCGCAGGAGTCGCCCTCCCCCCGGTCATCCCGGCGTTCTCGCGCCTGGCCGCACGGGTCACCGGCGATCGCGCCTACCTCGATCGGTCGCACCGCGTCTTCACTCAGCGGCGCAACGTGCGCTTCCGTGAGATGGAGTACGCCCTTCCCGCGTCACAGGTCGCCGCGGCGTTCGGCGAGGTGCGCGCGCTCATCGACGCTGAGGGATGGCGGATCTCGTTCCCGATCGAGGTGCGCTTCGCAGCGGGGGACGACCGCTGGCTGTCCTCCGCGTACGGCAGACCGACCGGATACATCGCCGTTCACCGCTACTTCCGCGAGGATCCCACGGCCTACTTCGCGGCCGTGGAGCAGATCATGCTGGCCCACGGCGGGCGCCCGCACTGGGGCAAGCTGCACGCGCTCGACGCCGATGCGCTGCGGGAGCGGTACCCGCGGTTCGATGACTTCCTCGCGGTGCGCAGCGAGTTCGATCCCGAGGGGCTGTTCCGCAATGCGTACCTCGACCGCGTGCTCGGCGTCCCGTCGCCTGTCTAGGGCTGTGAGGTCGCCGCACAGCCGGGGGAGGGGATTGGGGGACGGTTAGGATTGTCAGCACTGACTGGAACGGAGACCCCGGTATGTGGGAATGGCTCATCCCCGTCCTGATCGTCGTCGCACTCGTCGTCATCGCGGGGATCTATCTCTGGGCGACGTACAACTCGCTGGTGCAGCTGAATGTGCGCGTCGACGAGGCATGGAGCGACATCACCGTTCAGCTCAAGCGCAGAGCCGACCTCCTGCCGAACCTCATCGAGTCGGTGAAGGGATACGCCGCACACGAGAAGGCGGTGTTCGAGAACGTCACCCGGGCGCGCGCCGAGACCCTGTCCGCGGGCGGCCCCGCCGAGGCGGGCGTGGCGGAGGGTCACATGCAGCAGGCGCTGCGGTCGCTGTTCGCCGTCGCGGAGGCGTACCCCCAGCTGCAGGCGAGTCAGAACTTCCTGCAGCTGCAGCAGTCCATCGTCGACACCGAGGACAAGATCCAGGCGTCGCGGCGCTTCTACAACGGGGGCGTGCGCGAACTGAACACCAAGATCAAGGTGTTCCCGAACAACCTGTTCGCCCGCAACCTCGGCTTCGACGAGCGGGAATTCTTCGAAGTCGTCGACGGCGCGGCTATTTCGGAGCCTCCGCGCGTTCAGTTTTGACCTCGGTTCGCATCCTCTCCCGCGCCGAGGCGGCGCGCATCGCCGTGCAGGCGCAGCTGCTGACCGCGCAGCGGCCCGGTGACATCGTCGAGACCGTCCAGTCCCTGACGGTCCTTCCCATCGATCCGACGGCGGCGATCGCCCCGACCGCCGACCTGATCCTGTGGAGCCGTATCGGCTGGCCCTATGAGCCGTCCGACTTCCGCCGGCTCTTCCACGACGATCGTGAGATCTTCGAATGGCACGGCTTCTATCGGCCGATGAGCGACCTTCCGCTCTTCCTCCCCGAGATGCGCCGCGGTCCGCGGTCGGCATCCGCCCGCGACTGGGTCGCGTCCAACGAACGGTTCCGTCGCGACATCCTGGACCGGCTTCGGGTTGACGGGCCGCTGCGGCCGACCGACATCGAAGACACCGCCGACGTGCCCTGGCGATCGACGGGATGGACGAACGATCGCAACGTCCTGCAGATGCTCGAGATCCTCACCGGTGTCGGCGAGGTGGCCGTGGATCATCGGGATGCGAAGGGCAGATGGTTCGACCTCGCTGAGCGCATCTACCCGGAGGTGGCGTCACCGCCCGACGACGACGCCGCACGCGGGAGGGCGGAGCGACGGCTGTCGGCCTTGGGGATCGCACGGCGGAAGGCTACCGCGCAGCCGGGGGAGCCCATCGATGTCGGCGACATCGGTGTCGAGGTGATCGTCGACGGGGTCGACGGGCGATGGCGAGTCGACCCGATACTGCTCGACGCCGGCGCTTCGGATCCGCGCACGGCCCTCCTCTCGCCGCACGACCGCCTCGTCTTCGATCGCGTGCGCCTGCGGGAGATCTTCGGCTTCGAGTACGTCCTGGAGATGTACAAGCCCGCCGCATCGCGGCGCTGGGGATACTTCGCGCTGCCGATCCTCCACGGTGATCGGCTGATCGGAAAGCTCGACGCCACCCTCGATCGCCGGGCGGGCACCCTCCGCATCAACGCCGTGCACGAGGACGAGCCCTTCGCCGGCTCGACAGCCGATGCCGTGGACGCCGAGATCGACGATCTGGCCAGATGGCTCGGCGTCGATGTCGCGCGGCCCTAGAGCACGCCGAGCCGGATCCGGTCGCCGGTGACGGCGACGGTTCCCCGCACCCCCCAGGCATCGTCGCGGTATGTCGCGGAGACCGGGGCGCCGTCACGACCGGTGCCCGTCGCGGTGGCGACCACGCTGCCGCCGGTCGCGGCGAAACCGTCGCCACCGATCAGCTGCACCTCGGGGAGGCGCTCGACGCGATAGGCGATCCGCTCGAGCTGCGCGATGTCCGCCGGCCAGGGCACGCGGAGGCCGCAGTTGTCCGGTACGGTGGCGGCGGCGCGGGTGCAGGCGTTCAGGTGCGCGGTGAGGGCGTCGCGCACGGCCTCGACCCCGGCGGCGCCCCACCCGGCCTCGATCGTGACGTCCCGCGTCCGCGCGGGAAGGACCGACACGGAGGCCTCCCCGTCGAGGTAGTCCGCTGGAGCGGCGGTGACCTCGTAGACGCCGGGGAGGAGGAGGACCTCTCCCGTGGGGATCACCGAGGCCCCGACGGTGACGCTGTCGCCGATGGTGGTGGCGACGCTCAGGCGTCCCAGTCCGTCGGTGCCGACCCGCCACCGGTCCGCGGATCGCGCGAGCGACAGGGTGACGTCGTGCTCCTCGCCGGACAGGACGAATGACACATCGACCTCCGCCGAGTCGCCGTCGACGCGGACGCCGACGACGACCGGATCGGTCAGTCGCTCCGCGGCGTCGCCGATGCCGACCCCCGCCGCGCCGGCATCGGGAGTCATCGCCGCTCGCGCCGCCTCATCGTCGCCCTCCGCGAGTGCACGCAGCCACGTGGTCGCCATCGCCTCGGGACCCTCTTCCCGCGATGCGGCGACGGCGAAGACCCCGACCAGCACGGCGACGAAGACGAATCCTGCGGCGGTGAAGATCGCGATCGTGCGCGTGCGGCGCGACCCTCTCATCCCTCCACGCTAGGTCATCCCGCCATGCCGGGTCGCGCCCGGCAGCGCGGCGGCCAGGTGGTCGACCGCGTCGCCCCAGTGAGAGATGGAGATCTGCTCCAGTCCCTGCCAGAGCGCCGCCTGACGCAGCTGCCCGGCGACGCGCTCCACGGTGTCCGGTGCGGTCGCCCGCTCCCACCACGCGGACTGCACCTGCAGCGTCTGCGTCGAGCGCTCGGCCTTGAGATCGACCCGCCCGACGATAGCGTCGTCGACCAGGACGGGCAGCGAGTAGTAGCCGAAGCGCCGCCGGGCGACGGGGGTGTAGATCTCGATGCGGTAGGCGAAGCCGAACAGTCGCTCGGCGCGGTCGCGGAACCACACCATCGGATCGAACGGGGTGAGGATCGACGCCGCCTCGACCCGTCGTGGCACCACGGCGTCGCGATGCAGCCACGCCGGCGCCGGGCGCCCCGCGCTCTGCCAGCCGTCGACACGGACCGGGAGGAGTTCCCCCTCGTCGACGAGGTCGGCCACGGCGGCCAGAACGGCTCGCCGGTCGCGGATCCGCCAGTAGTCGGCGAGATCTGCCGCGGTCGCCACGCCGTATGCCCGCGCCGCACGCCGCACCAGCTCCCGGATGGCGTCGGACCGCGGCACCTCTCGGCCGGCGAGGTCCGCGCCGAGGACGTCGGCGGCGAGCCCGTAGCGGCGCTCGAAACCCCGGCGGCCCGCGATGGCGACCTCGCCGAAGAGCCAGAGGAACTCCAGCGCCTCTTTGACCGCGTCCCATTCCCACCAGCCCCCGCGCGGCGAACGACGCGCATCGCGCTCGATCTCCGCGGGGCGAAGCGGTCCTCGTGCCGCGAGTTCGCTGCGGACCCAGTCCACGACGTCGCGGTGCCGGGAGACCCATCCGCCGGGGTCTCCGGCGTACTTCTGCCGGAACTCCGCCATCCGGAACGTGAAGAGCGGGCGGTCCGCCGCGTCGATGAACGCCGCCACGTGCGCCCAGTACTCGACGTACCGCGGTCGGGGAGCGAAGAGCAGGCGATCGAGGAGCGCGGTGTCGTAAGGCCCGAGCCGGGAGAACAGGGGGAGGTAGTGCGAGCGGGCGAAGACGTTGACGGAATCGATCTGCAGCACAGACATCCGGCGGAGGGACTCGTTCAGCTGCCGCGTGCCGACGCGGGCGGGGCGGACGCGGTGAAGACCCTGAGCCGCTACCGCGACGCGACGCGCCTCCGCGGCGCTCAGCGTCTCACGGGTCGTCACGGCCGCAACACTAGACCCCGCCCCCGACATCCGATGCGGGCGTCGGTTCTAGACTTGCCGAATGGCCGGGTCGGACGAGCGCGAATCGCTGTGGAGCGCCCTGCGCGACCGCTCGCGCGTGGTGTCGACGGAGCTGTCGGGATCGATTCCGCGCGGGCTCCGGCTGGCGGCGGCCTATTCCTGGCGTTTCCTGGCCATCGCCGCCGCCGCGGGCGTCGTGATCTGGCTCGTGATCCAGCTGAAGCTCCTGGTGGTGCCGCTGCTCATCGCGATCCTGGTCACCGCCCTCCTCTGGCCGTTCTTCAGCTGGATGCTGCGCCACCGCGTGCCACGATGGCTCGCGATCGTGATCGCGGTCGTCACGACCCTGGCGGTGGTCTCGGGCCTGCTGTGGGTGGTCGTCTGGCAGGTCACACGCGAGTTCGGCCGGGTCCAAGCGCGGACCCTGGACGCCATCGCCGCCTTCCGCCAGTACCTCATCGACGGGCCCCTCCACCTCTCCGCAGGGCAGATCGACGATCTGCTGAACCAGGTGGGAACGCTCCTGCAGGAGCAGGCCTCGCTGCTGTGGTCGGGGGCGCTCGCGATCGGCACGACCCTGGGCCACGTCGTCACCGGCGCGCTTCTGGCCGTGTTCATCCTGCTCACCCTCCTCGCCGACGGCGGCGGGATCTGGCGATGGAGCACCCGCCTGCTGCCCAAGGCCGCCCGCGTCCCGGTGGACGGGGCCGCGCGCGCGGGCTGGGTGACGCTGGTCAACTATGCGCGCACGCAGCTGCTCGTGGCCACCATCGATGCGATCGGCATCGGGCTGGGTGCTCTCCTGCTGGGGGTGCCCCTGGCCGTCCCCATCGCCGTCCTGGTCTTCCTCGGTGCCTTCGTCCCGATCGTCGGTGCGGTCCTGACCGGCGCGGTCGCCGTGTTCGTCGCGCTGGTCTACAACGGTCCGCTGATCGCCCTGTGGATGCTGATCGTGGTGCTCGGGGTGCAGCAGCTGGAAGGACATGTGCTGCAGCCGCTGCTGATGGGTGCGGCGGTGAAGGTCCATCCCCTCGCCGTCGTGCTCGTCGTCGCGGGCGGGGCGATGATCGCCGGGATCCCGGGCGCCCTCTTCGCCGTGCCGCTGGCCGCCTTCGTCAACGTCGTCGTGCTCTACCTCGGCTCCCGCGGGTGGGAGACCGGGGATCGGCCGCCGCCGGAAGACCTCATCTGGAGCACCGTCCCCCGTCGAAGGAGAACCCCCACGTGAGCATCCCGACGATCGCCGCCTCCGGCATCCCGACGCTCGCAGAGTTCGAGGACGCCGCGGCCGCGCTGCGCGGCGTGGCCGCGCACACGCCGCTGGAGGAGTCGCAGCATCTCACCGACGTCCTCGGCGTCCCGACCTACCTGAAACTGGAGAACCTGCAGCGCACCGGGTCGTTCAAGATCCGCGGGGCGACCTACCGGCTCTCGCGCCTCACCGAGGCCGAGCGCGCGCGCGGCGTGGTCGCCGCCTCCGCCGGCAATCATGCCCAGGGCGTGGCGCTGGCCGCCCAGAAGCTCGGGATCCCGGCGACCATCTTCATGCCGCTCGGTGTCCCGGTGCCCAAGCTCCTGGCGACCCGGGGGTACGGCGCGGACGTTATCCTCGAGGGCGAGACGGTGGAGACGCCGCTCCGGCTGGCGGCGGAGTTCGCCGAGCGGACGGGCGCCGTCCTGATCCATCCCTTCGACCATCGCGACATCATCCTCGGCCAGGGGACCCTCGGGCTGGAGCTGCATCACGACCTTCCCGACGTCGAGACCGTGGTGGTGTGCGTCGGCGGCGGCGGGCTCATCGCCGGGGTCGCGGCCGCCATGAAGGCGCGCGCGGCCGCCGAGGGGCGCCGCATCCGCATCATCGGCGCGCAGGCCGAGAACGCGGCGGGCTACCCCCCGTCGCTGGCCGCCGGCCACCCGGTCACCGCATCGTCGCGCCCGACCATCGCCGACGGCATCGCCGTGGCGCGTCCGGGCGATCTGCCCTTCGCGATGATCCGCGATCTCGTCGACGAGATCGTCACTGTGACCGATGACGACATCGCCCGCGCCATCCTGGTCCTCCTCGAGCGCGCCAAGCAGGTCGTCGAGCCGGGCGGTGCCGCCGGCGTCGCGGCGATCCTGGCCGGCAAGGTCCGATCGGACGGACCCACCATCGCGATCCTCTCGGGCGGGAACATCGATCCGCTCCTGCTGCAGCGCGTCGTCGCCCACGGTCTGGCGGCCTCGGGACGGTACATGACCCTCCGCATCCCGCTGCCCGACCGCCCGGGTCAGCTCGCCCGGGTGTCGGAGGTCCTCGCCCAGGCGGGGGCGAACGTCATCGAGGTGCTGCACACGCGCCACGGGCAGGGGTTGCAGATCAGCGAGGTGATCCTGCAGCTGAGCGTGGAGACCCGCGGGGAGGAGCACCGCGCGCACGTGATGCAGATGCTCTCGGCTGCGGGGTTCGCTCCGACGATCGCCGTCGACTAGGGCCGAGCGGTGGCGGGGCTCACTGCCCTGAGTAGGTCTCGACCTTGAGGATCTCGACGGCGATCTCCCGGCCGTTCGGGGCCGTGTACGAGGTCTTCTCGCCCTCTTTCTTCCCGAGGATCGCCGCGCCCAGCGGCGAGGCCTCGCTGTAGACGTCGAGCTCGGAGCCGGCGGCGATCTCACGGTTGCCGAGCAGGAAGACCTCTTCGCCGCCGGCGACGATCGCCGTCACGACGGTTCCGGATTCGACGACGCCGGTGCTCTCGGGGGCATCGCCGACCTTGGCGTCCTTCAGCAGCTGCTGGAGGGTGCGGATGCGCGCCTCCTGCTTGCCCTGCTCGTCCTTGGCCGCGTGGTAGCCGCCGTTCTCCTTGAGGTCGCCCTCTTCGCGAGCGGCTTCGATGCGCTTGGCGATCTCCTCGCGGCCGGTGGTCGAGAGGTGCTCGAGCTCGGCGGCGAGACGGTCGTAGGCGTCCTGGGTCAGGAAGGTCACCGGGGCTTCGCCAGTCACGTTCGTCTCCTTCGGTCGTCGGCTGGTATGCAAAGACGCCCCGGCGCGGGCCAGGGCGTCCATCTGAGTTGTCCGGCCAGATTACGTCACCCAGCAGGAGTTGACCAAACCGGTGGTGGCCTCGGCGACGGTGGGGATGCTCTCCTGGAAGGCCCGCGCGGTGCCGTCCGTCTCGTCGAGGGTGATCACCTTCCAGCCGACCACCCCGTGGTCGGCGTCCTGCGCCTCCAGCGCGCAGGCGACGCTGCGCCCGGGAGGCGCCGTCACCTGGAAGTCGATGCGGACCGAGCCGTCGTCGACGAGCTGGAAGCCGGTGGTGCGGGCGTCGACGTCGTCCAGAGCGCCGGCCACCGTCATCCATCCGGCCCCGACGATCACGGCCGCGGCGACGACCACGCCCGAGACGACCAGCCACCGGGGCGCGCGGGAACGGGTGCGTCCGTAGCGCTCGTCGAGCATCTGGTGAGTCGTCATGGCCTTCTTCGGGGCGTCTAGGCTGGAGGTTCCAGGCTACGCGTTCCCACGCCCGGAGAGGACACCATGCATCACGCTCTCGCGACTCTCGTCGCGGCCGCCACCCCCTCCCCGGTCCCGACGGTCGATCCCGACCTCGTCACCCCCGGGCCGGTGGGGTTCGCGGTGATCGCGTTCATCGCGCTCGCCGTGGTGCTGCTGGTGTGGGACATGATGCGACGGATCCGTCGCGCTCGGATCCGCGGTGAGATCGCCGAGCAGCTCGATGCCGAGGAGCGGATGCGAGACGGCGACGGAGCGTCCTGACGCTCAGGCGTGGTAGGCCGGCGCCAGCGCGATGAGCAGGCACGCCGTCCAGTGGCAGAGGAACGCCAGCACCGTGCAGACGTGGAAGATCTCGTGGAACCCGAAGTGCCCGGGCCACGGATTCGGTCGCTTCAGGGCGTACACCACGGCGCCGGCGGTGTAGAGCACGCCGCCGACGGCCACCAGGATCATCATCGCGGCGTTGGCGGCGAAGAGGTCGAAGAGGTACATCACCGCCGCCCACCCCAGGACGAGGTACAGCGCGACGTACAGCCAGCGCGGGGCGTGGATCCAGAAGACGCGGAAGAGGATGCCGAGGACGGCCCCGCCCCACACCAGCGACAGCAGCAGGATCGCCTTGTCGGTCGGCAGCGCCAGCACCGCGATCGGTGTGTAGGTGCCGGCGATGAGCAGCAGGATGTTGGCATGGTCGATGCGCTTGAGGATGACCTTGGTTCGCGGTGACCAGTCGAACCGGTGATACAGGGCCGAGGTACCGAACATCAGCATCGAGGTCGCCATGAACACCGTGGACGACCACTTGGCCGCGGCGCCGTCGGCGAAGAGGATGAGCAGGATGCCGGCGACGATCGCGACCGGGAAGGTTCCGGCGTGGATCCAGCCGCGCCAGCTGGGCTTGACCTCGGTCCGTGCGTCGACGGCCGCGGCGTTGAGCAGGGGCAGCTGCGGCATGTCCGGTCCGTCGGGGGAGAGGTCGGTGTCCGGGCGGGAGGTCATCTTCCCAAGGGTACGGCGCCGCGCATGCCGGCGGCTGCACGTGACCTGACGGTGCGCACGGGCGGCGCGGTGGCGGGAGTAGCGTAGATGTGTGAGTGCGACGGACGAGGGGCGGGGGCCGCTCTACCGGCTGTACATCTCGCGGCTGAGGCGCAGTCTCACGCCGGACGTGGTGCCCCACCACATCGCGATGATGATCGACGGCAACCGTCGGTGGGCCAAGCAGCTCGGATACGACTCCGCCGCGCACGGTCATCGTGCGGGAGCCGCGAAGATGCGCGAGTTCCTCCGCTGGTGCGACGACATCGGGGTCAAGGTCGTATCGCTGTACCTCCTCTCCACCGACAACCTCCGTCGCCGCGACTCGCGCGAACTGACCGATCTGCTCGAGATCATCGCCGAGCTCGCCCACGAGCTCTCCCACGAGCGCGACTGGCGGGTGCAGCACGTCGGACGTGCCGACCTGCTCCCCTCCGAGCTCGCCGACGTCCTGGCCACCGCAGAGGAGCGCACCCGCGGCCACCGGGGCCTGCATGTCAATCTCGCCGTCGGCTACGGCGGGCGCAGCGAGATCGTCGATGCGGTGCGGTCGATCATCGCCACCCACGATCGCGAGGGCGGGTCTCTGGAGGAGCTGGCGGCGAGCCTTACCCCCGAGCAGATCGGCGAGCACCTCTACACCGGCGGACAGCCCGACCCCGACCTGGTGATCCGCACGTCGGGCGAACAGCGGCTGAGCGACTTCCTGCTGTGGCAGAGCGCGCACAGCGAGTTCTACTTCGTCGAGGCCCTCGGGCCCGATCTGCGTGAGGTCGACCTCCTACGCGCCGTACGGGACTTCGCCCGCCGCGATCGTCGCTTCGGACGGTGACCGGCGCTCGCCGCGGGCACCCGACGACGCGTCGAAAGAACTTCATCTGCTCGTAACCGGCGGACAGCGTGTCTGGGCCCCGCGAACCCCCGAACGGTCGTAGCGTCATCTCACCGGGCAAGGTGCCCGGTCGGGTCGGCCTTTCGGATCGCGACTCGTGACCCACGGTCGACTCGAGACTGCCGGGTGACACGCCCGGGGCAGGAGTGGGTTGTGACCACACGAGCACCGCACGACCAGCGCCGCGAGCAGTACATCGACGAGGACACGCAGTCGCAGGATCTGCGCACGTACGTCCTGGATACGTCGGTTCTGCTGAGTGATCCGCGGGCGTTCTTCCGGTTCGCCGAACACAGCATCGTCATCCCGGTGGTGGTGATCACCGAGCTGGAGAAGAAGCGTCACGATCCCGAGATCGGGTACTTCGCCCGGCAGGCGCTGCGCCATCTCGACGAGCTGCGCATCGAGCACGGTCGCCTCGACTTCCCGGTCCCGGTCGGATCGGGGGGAACACTCCGGGTCGAGCTCAACAACACCGACCCGACCGTCCTCCCCTCGGGCATGCGCCTGGGCGACAACGACACCCGCATCCTCGCCGTCGCGATGCACCTGACGCAGGACGGCCAGGATGTCACGGTGGTGTCCAAGGACCTCCCGATGCGGGTGAAGGCGGCGTCGCTCGGCATCGTGGCCGAGGAGTATCTCGCCGAGCAGGCCGTGGACTCCGGCTGGACGGGCATCGCCGACATCGACCTGTCCGGCGACGAGGTCAGCGACCTCTACGAGAGCGAGGTCGCGACCGCCGACGTGGTGCACGGGCTGCCCGTCAACACCGGCCTCATCATCCACTCCGAGCGCGGCTCCGCCCTCGGGCGCGTGACCGGCGACGGAGCGTTCCGTCTGGTGCGCGGCGACCGGGACGCCTTCGGGCTCCACGGCCGCTCGGCCGAGCAGCGGATCGCCCTCGACCTGCTGCTGGACCCCGAGGTGGGCATCGTGTCGCTGGGAGGTCGAGCCGGGACGGGGAAGTCCGCGCTCGCCCTCTGTGCGGGCCTCGAGGCGGTGCTGGAGCGTCAGCAGCAGAAGCGGATCATCGTCTTCCGGCCGCTGTTCGCCGTGGGCGGCCAGGAACTGGGGTACCTCCCCGGCGATCAGGCCGAGAAGATGAACCCCTGGGGCCAGGCGGTCTTCGACACCCTCGGCTCGGTGGTCTCCGCCAACGTCATCGAAGAGGTGATCGAGCGCGGCATCCTCGAGGTGCTCCCGCTCACCCACATCCGCGGTCGCTCACTGCACGACGCCTTCGTGATCGTCGACGAGGCGCAGTCCCTGGAGCGGAACGTGCTGCTGACGGTCCTCAGCCGCATCGGCCAGCACTCACGCGTCGTCCTCACCCACGACGTCGGACAGCGTGACAACCTGCGCGTGGGGCGTCATGACGGCATCGCGTCGGTCATCGAGACGCTGAAGGGCCATGACCTGTTCGCCCACGTCACCCTCACCCGTTCCGAGCGCTCGGCCATCGCGGCGCTGGTGACCGACCTGCTCGAGGCGGGGGAGCTCGCGTGAGGCGTCGCGCCCTCGTCGCCGCCAACGTGAGAAGAGTCTCATCTTGCGCAGTGCCGGCGGACGTCGCCGGTCTGCCACCATGGGGGATACGGCCGCGTATCCCCCAAATCGCACGCGGTCGGTGACCGGGCCCCCAACCCGGATACAGCCCCCGGTGTTCCCCCAACGCCGGGGGCTCTCCCGTCCCGCCCCTCAGGAGCGGCGGCGTCACTCCCAGCGGTACCCCGCGCCTCGCACCGTCACGATGTGGTGGGAGCCGAGCTTGGCGCGCAGATACCGGACATAGACATCGACGACGTTCGACCCCGGATCGAAGTCCAGAGACCACACCCGGCTGAGCAGCTGCTCGCGACTGAGGACGCGTCCGGGGCTGCGGAGGAACTGCTCGGCCAGCGCGAACTCGCGCGCCGACAGCTCGACCTCGTCGCCGGCGACTGTGGCCCGGCGACCCAGCAGGTCGAGCATCACCTCGCCGTGCCGCAGCGTCATCCCCGCCGGCGCGGGATTCTCACGCAGGCGCGAGCGCACCCGGGCGAGGAGCTCCTCGAACGTGAAGGGCTTGCGCACATAGTCGTTGGCGCCGGCTTCGAGTCCCTCGACGGTGTCGCGCGTGCTCGTGCGGGCCGTGAGCATGATCACGGGGACGGCGGAACCCCGGGCGCGGAGCTCTCGCAGCACCTCGAAGCCGTCCATCGTCGGCAGGCCGACGTCCAGGAGCACGAGGTCCACGCCGTCGCGGAGGGCGACCGTCAGCGCCTCGCCGCCGTCGGTGACGAGCACCGTGGTGAAGCCGGCATTCTCCAGGCCCCGGCTGACGAAGGCGGCGATGCGCGGCTCGTCTTCGGCGATGAGGATCGTCGTCATGTGCTGGACTCCCGCTGCAGCACGTCGCCCGCGCGCACCGGAGCGGGAAGCTCGGCCGTCTGCGGGGGGACGTGGATGGTGAAGGTGGCGCCGCCACCGGGGGTGTCGGTGACCGCGCAGTACCCGTCGTGACCTTTCGCGATGGCATCGACGATGGCGAGTCCGAGACCCGACCCGCCGGCCAGTCTCGCTCCTTCGGCGCGGTCGAACCGCCGGAAGATGCGATGCCTCGAGGCGTGGGGGATGCCGCCGCCGTGGTCTCTCACGTACAGGCGCGCGCCCGCGGCATCCCACGTGCTCCCCAGCTCGATCGGCGACCCGGCAGGCGTGTACTTCGCGGCGTTGTCGGCGAGTTGCAGCCACGCCTGGAGCAGCCGGTCGGCGTCGCCGGCGATCGTTGCGTCGGCGATCTCGTCGATCCGCCACCGATGCCCGGGGATGACCGCCACGAGCTCGCCGATCCTGGCGGTGAGCAGAGCGAGGTCGACGTCGCCCATCGCGAAGGAGTCGCCCTCGACGGCCGCCAACAGGTCGATGTCCTCGACCAGACGGGTCATCCGGTCGAGTTCGGCGATGCTGATCTCGCGGATCGAGGTGACGTCGGAGGCATCCCGGGGGTCCATCATCTCCAGATGCCCGCGGACGATCGTGATCGGCGTCTTCAGCTCATGACGCACATCGTCCAGCAGCTGTCGCTGCACGTCGACCGAACCCTCGAGGCGGTCGAGCATCGAATTCACCGTGCGGTTGAGGTCGGAGATGTCGTCGGTGCCTTCGGCCGGCAGACGAGGGGAGAGGTCGGTGAGGGTGATGGCGTCGGCGGTCTCGCGGAGCCGGCGGATGGGGGAGAGGAGGCGGCCGGTGACGAACCACCCGACCACCCCGATGGCCGCGAGCACGGCGACGGCCGTGATGCCGTAGGTGACCAGCGCCGAGGCCACCGGGCGAAGGGCGGCGCCGAGTTCCACCGCCCGCACGACGACGCCGCGCGAGGGGTCTGCTGGCAGCGACACCGGCAGGGCGATGTAACGGAGCGTCCCCTCGGGGGTGACCGCCGTCTTCGGCGCGACGGGGACGCCGCTTTCGACACCGCTGAGGATGCGCGCGATGAGCGCGCCGTCTCCGGAGATGTCGATCCCCGAGGCGACACCCGGACCGATGAGCGTCGTGCCGTCGAGGATCGCCAGCGCCGCCTCGTTCCGGGAGGGCACCGTGCGCTCCATCGCCGCGCGGAGGAACTCCTCCACCGTGGCGAGGTCGTCGATCTGCGCGACGTCGTCCTCGGACTCGGCCACGGAGAGCAGACTCTCGGCCTGCCCCGCCAACCGGTCGTCGATCTCGGTCAGCACCATCTCGCGCTGGACGAGGAACGTCACGCTTCCCACCAGGGTCAGTCCGACGCACGCGACCGCGAGGACGGCGGCGAGGATGCGCGTTCTCGCCGACAGCGGGCGCGGGATACGGACCACGCTGTTGATTATCGCCCCCCGCGGCCGCGCGAGGCGGAACCCCGCTCAGACGCGGCGCGCGAGGCTCATCCCGGTCGGGTCATCGACAGCAGGTCGAGGCGCTCGTCGAGCTGCGCCTCGGTGAGTTCGCCTCGCTCGAGGTAACCGAGGTCGATCACCGCGTCGCGCACTGTGATTCCCTGCGCCACCGCATGCTTGGCGATCTTCGCCGCCGCTTCGTAACCGATGAGCTTGTTCAGCGGGGTGACGATCGACGGCGACATGCCCGCGTAGGCGGCGGCGCGCTCGACATTGGCCTCGAGTCCCCGGACGGTCTTGTCGGCCAGCAGCCGGACGGCATTGGCCAGGAGCCGGATCGACTCCAGCACCGCGGTGCCCATGACCGGGATCGCCACGTTCAGCTCGAAGGTTCCCGAGGCACCCGCCCACGCGACCGTCGCATCGTTGCCGATGACCCGAGCGCACACCATGAGATTGGCCTCGGGGACGACCGGATTGACCTTGCCCGGCATGATCGACGACCCCGGCTGGAGGTCGGGGATGTGCAGCTCCGCGAGACCGGTGTTCGGGCCCGATCCCATCCAGCGGATGTCGTTGTTGATCTTCGTCAGCGAGACGGCGATGGTGCGGAGGGCTCCGGATGCCTCGACGAGGCCGTCGCGCGCGCCCTGCGCCTCGAAGTGGTCCTTCGCCTCGGTGATCGGCAGGTCGGTCTCGGACACGATGAGTTCGAGCACGCGCTGCGGGAAGCCGACGGGAGTGTTGATGCCGGTTCCGGTCGCGGTGCCGCCGAGGGGGACCTCGGCGACGCGGGGGAGGACGGCCTGCACGCGTTCGATGCCCAGCCGCATCTGCCGGGCGTAGCCGCCGAACTCCTGACCCAGGGTGACAGGGGTGGCATCCATCAGGTGGGTGCGGCCGGACTTCACGACCTCCGCCCAGGCCTGCGCCTTGTCCTCGAGAGCGACGGCGAGGTGATCCAGTGCGGGAATCAGGTCGTCGATGAGCTCCTGTGTCACGGCGATGTGGACCGACGTGGGGAAGACGTCGTTGGAGGACTGAGAGGCGTTGACGTGATCGTTCGGGTGGACCGCACGGCCGAGGTCACGGGTGGCGAGGGTGGCGAGGACCTCGTTCATGTTCATGTTCGACGAGGTTCCGCTGCCGGTCTGGTAGACATCGATCGGGAACTGGTCGGCGTGGTCGCCCGCGATGATGCGGTCCGCCGCGCGGGCGATGGCGTCGGCGATCTCACCGTCGAGGGTTCCGAGCTCCTTGTTCGCGAGCGCTGCCGCCTTCTTGATACGCGCGAGCGCGACGATCTGCGACGGATCCAGGGGATCGCCCGAGATCGGGAAGTTCTCCACGGCACGCTGTGTCTGGGCGGCGTAGAGCGCGTCCTTGGGTACGCGCACCTCGCCCATGGTGTCGTGTTCGATGCGGTATTCGATGTCGGTCACGTCGTTGTCCTCCGAGGTGTGACGGATGCCGCAGGGCGCGGCGAAGGGGTCGGTGCGGGCGGGGACCTTTCCGGTCAGGCCGCCGAGGTGGTGAGGTCGTCCGAAACGGCGCCCACGATGATCTCGGGGACGGCCACGCCTTCGGCGAGGCGATAGTTCGCGCCGATGACCGCCAGGCGGCCCTCGGCGACGGCGTCGCTGATCAGTTCCGAGGTCTGCAGGATGTCGCCGACGGTGTCGCGCAGGTGCTCGCGTCCGACGGCTTCGCCGTCGATGCTGCTCGAGGCCGGATCGGCGCGCACGACCCGCTGCACGGCCGGGACGATCGGGGCGATCAACCGCCAGATGTGCGGGGGCAGGGCGGGCGCATCGGGGCGCACGGAGTCGATCGCGGCTCGGACCGCACCGCATTCGTCGTGCGCGAGGACGATGATCAGCGGCACGCCGAGGACGGCGACGGCGTACTCGAGGCTGCCGATGACCGAGTCCGAGACGACCTGTCCGGCGTTGCGGACGACGAACAGGTCGCCGAGTCCCTTGTCGAAGATGATCTCGGCGGCCAGCCGCGAGTCGGCGCACCCGAAGAGCGCGGCCCGCGGACGCTGACCGGCAGCGACCTCGTTGCGACGCTCCGCGTCCTGGCGGGGGTGACGCGGTGCTCCCGCGACGAAGCGTGCGTTGCCGCGCTTCATCTCGTCCCACGCCTGCTGCGGACTGGTCTCGCTCACTGACCCTCCTCCTCGGTGGGCAGCGGCAGGTCGGCGGCGACGGCGGTCGCGGCCTCTTCCAGCGCTGCCTGATCGGTGGTGCCGTAGATGAGGATGGTGTCCTCACCGGACGTGGTGCCCAGGGCGGCGGCGACATTGCCGGCTGCGGAGGGGTTGCGGATCTCGTAGCGGTCGAACGGGATGCCGCCGATGGTGACCGTGTCGGCGATCTCGGCGCCGCGGAGGGTGCGCGACGGCCACCCCTCGTCGGCGTCGAAACCCTGCGCCACGCGCACGAATCCGCGGTCCTCGGCGGGGACGTAGACGATCGTCCAGGCGCGGACGGAGTCGCCCTCGACCGTTGCGGCGTTGACCTGCCATTCCGCCGGGACGTCGGGAACCACGAGGGCCCGGTTCTCATTGGCCGAGATGCGCGCCGCGACCTCGGCGACGTCGATCGGCTCTCGCTCCGGGGGAGTGCCGCGGGGGACGGCGAGGATGATGATCAGGACCACGGCGAGGGTCGCGATCAGGGCGGCGATGAGGTTCCGGGTGTTCTGGCTCGCCCGATAGGTGCGCGACGACGCGGCCTTGCGATCGGCGGCCTCGTCGGGCGTCTCCGGGCGCCCCAGCTCGGCGACGATCTTCGGATCGCGGGCCATCAGCCCTCCTGTCCGGCCGGGGCGGCCGAGCGGGCGGCGTCGAGACGGCGCTTCGCGCCCCGCAGCCACTCCTCGCAGCGGGCGGCGAGGGCCTCGCCCCGCTCCCAGAGGGCGAGGGAGTGCTCGAGGGTCGGGGTGCCCTGCTCGAGTTCGGCGACGACACGGACGAGCTCGTCGCGGGCCTGCTCGAACGTCATCGCCTGGATGTCGGCCACGTTCGCGCTCGCCCCGGTCATACCCATCATTCTAGTTCGGCTCCGGCGCGCTCATCCCGAGCCGGATCCGGCGCGACGGTGACGTCGGAGACCCCCTCCGACCGCGCGGCGATGATCCCCCGCTCGACGGTGATGACGAGCTTGGTGCCCGCGGGTGCGGCCGTCGCGTCGCGGACGACGCGGCCGTCCTCACCCTGGGCGATGGCGTACCCGCGCGCGAGCGTCGAAGCGGGGGAGAGCGCGCGCAGGGACGCCCGCAGTTCGGCGGTGGCGCGCTCCGCGGTGTGGAGGGCGCGATCGACCACGTCGCGGCCGCGCACCGTGGTCAGCCAGATCTGCTGCGCCCGCGTGTCCACCATCTGCTCGGGCGCACGCAGGACGGGGCGCGATCGCAGCTGCTCCAGCTGGGCGATGTCGTGCGATACGCGCTGGGTCAGGCGCGAGGTCATCCGCGATCGCAGCTGTCCGATCAGCGCGCGCTGCTCGGCGACATCCGGCACCACCCGCTTGGCGGCGTCGGTGGGCGTGGATGCGCGCACGTCGGCGACGTCGTCGAGGAGCGGATGGTCGTTCTCGTGCCCGATGGCGCTGACCACCGGCGTGTTCGCCTCGGCGACCGCACGGAGCAGGCGCTCGTCGCTGAAACCCAGGAGGGTCTGCGGGTCGCCGCCGCCGCGGGCGATGATGATGACGTCGACCCCCGGGTCGGCATCCAGCGCCTTCAGTGCCCCGATGGTCTCGGGCACGCAGCGGTCCCCCTGCACCGCGGCGTAGGCCGTGCGGAAGTCGACCTGCGGCCAGCGGAGCTCGGCGTTGCGGCGCACGTCCTTCTCGGCGTCGGATCGCTCACCGGTGATCAGTCCGATGGTGCGGGGCAGGAACGGAAGGGGCTTCTTGCGGGAGGGATCGAACAATCCCTCGGCGCGCAGCTTCTGCCGGAGCCGCTCGAGCTTCTCGAGCTGGTCGCCGAGACCCACATGCCGCATCGCCGACACCGCGAAGGTGAAGTCGCCCGTGCGGACGAAGTAGTCCGCCTTGACGCACGCGATGACGTGATCGCCCGCCTTCAGGTCCGAGGGAAGACGCTGCAGCGTCGAGGACCACACCCGGAAGGACACGGTGGAGTCGGTCGCGAGGTCCTTCATGCGGCCGAAGACGTTGCCGCCGCGCACATTCCACGAGGTCACCTCGCCCTCGACCCACACCGAGCCCCAGCGATCGATGAACCCCCGGATGGTGTCGTTCAACCGCGAGACCGAGGTCGGCGCCTCCGCTTTCGAATCGCGCGGGTGGACGGAGTCGGGAGGCGGCGCCATTCCCGGCACCGCGGCGGGTTGGAAGGTCGTCATCGGACTCCATCGGTCGATCGGGGTCGTCGGGGGCGGTTGCCCCGTAGAATCAAGGGGATGAGCACTCCGAGCGTGAGCCTTCCCCTTCCCCGCATACCGGGGCGCCGCGGGCGGCTCCAGGATATCCCGGTGTCCGGACCGAAGAAGGTGCTCCTCGCCGCCCCGCGCGGGTACTGCGCCGGCGTCGACCGGGCGGTGATCGCGGTCGAGAAAGCCCTCGAGCGCTACGGCGCTCCGGTGTACGTCCGTAAGCAGATCGTGCACAACATCCACGTCGTCACCGAGCTGGAGCAGAAGGGCGCGATCTTCGTCGAGGAGGTCGACGAGGTCCCCGAGGGTGCGCACGTCGTCTTCAGCGCGCACGGAGTGTCGCCGGCCGTTGTGGCCGCCGCTGCAGATCGCGGACTGCAGGCGATCGATGCCACGTGTCCGCTGGTGACGAAGGTCCACCGCGAGGCCGTGCGGTTCGCCCGCGACGACTTCGAGATCCTGCTGGTCGGCCACGAGGGTCACGAAGAGGTCGAGGGCACAGCGGGTGAGGCCCCCGACCACGTCACGGTGGTGAACTCGCCCGATGAGGCCGACCGGGTCGAGGTCCGTGACCCGTCGAAGGTCGTGTGGCTCTCGCAGACGACGCTCTCCGTCGACGAGACGATGGAGACCGTCCGGCGCCTGCGCACGCGGTTCCCGCAGCTGCAGGACCCGCCCTCCGACGACATCTGCTACGCCACCCAGAACCGGCAGGTCGCGATCAAGAAGGTCGCCAAGGACGCCGACCTCGTCATCGTCGTCGGCTCGGCGAACTCGTCCAACAGCGTCCGCCTCGTCGAGGTCGCCCTCGAGTACGGCGCGAAGGCGGCCTACCGGGTCGACTACGTCGATGAGGTGAAGCAGGAGTGGCTCGACGGCGTGCAGACCGTCGGGGTGACCAGCGGTGCATCCGTGCCCGAGGTGCTCGTCGAGGAGGTGCTCGCCGAGCTTTCCGGCGCCGGTTACCGTGACGTCGAAGAGGTGCGCACGGCCGAGGAGGATCTGATGTTCTCCCTCCCGAAGGAGCTGCGCACCGACCCCGCCGGTCGTCGTGATGCCCGAGCTCTGGGCGGCCGGGGTCGCGCGTGACCGACGGGTCCGACCCGCGGCCGAGGCCGCAGTACGGCGAGTACGCCACGCCCGAGGAACAGCGGGCGCGCATCCAGCAGCCGGACGTCACCGTCGCGCTGGAGACCGGCGCTTCCCCGTCCGATGCCGCGGCCGACGCACCGGCGCAGCCTACGCCGAAGGAAGCCGCTCCCGACGTCATCGCGATGCGACGCCGCTTCTTCGACCGTGTCCTCACGATCGCCCTGCTCGTCTACGCGGTGCTGTCGGTCGCCACGTCGATCCCGGCGCTCGTGGACTACACCGGCTACGTGCAGACGCTCTTCGAGTTCATGGGCATCACCGAGGCTCCCGCAGCGACCGTCGACGGACGTCCGTGGGGCATCGCGGCGTCCCTCGTGCTCGGCGTCGGCCTCCTTCTGACCGCCACGGTGTCGTGGATGATGCTTCAGCGCGGGAAGGTCGCCTTCTGGGTGCCCATCGCGGGAGGAGTGGTCTTCAACCTCCTCTCGGGTGTGCTCCTCATGGTGCCGCTTCTGAGCGCCCCCGCCCTCATGGGGGCGCTGCTGTCGCAGTGACCGACATAGAGCTCGCCCGCATACCGGCCGGCGACCTGATCGAACGAGACGCCCGCGGGCGTGCCCGCGGCGTCATCCGGATGTCGGCCTTCGACATCGGGGTGTTCCCCGTGACGGAAGAGCTCGTCGCCGAGCTCATCGGCGAGGTCGGCCGACATCCCCGACGCCCTGCGACCGCGCTCAGCTGGTTCCGCGCGGTGCGGCTCTGCAACGCCGCGTCCGAGTGGGAGGGCCTGGACCCGGTGTACACCTTCGAGGGCGAGGAGGTCTTGTGGGACCTCGACGCAGACGGTTTCCGGCTGCCGACCGAGCGGGAGTGGGAGTTCGCGTGCCGCGCGGGGTCGCCCTCGCCTCACTACGGGCCGCTCCCCGATGTGGCGTGGACGGCGCTGGACGGCGTCGGAAGCCCGCAGGATGTCGGTGGCAAGCTCCCGAACCTCTTCGGGATCTTCGACACGCTCGGCAACGTCTGGGAGTGGTGCTGGGATCCGTTCGACCCGGACGCGTCCGGCGATGCGCGTGTCATCAGAGGGGGCGGCTTCGCCGACGATGCCTGGTCGGCGCGAGCCGACATCCGCCGCGGCGCACCTGCCCGATCGACCCACGGGGATGTCGGGATCCGATTCGCCCGGAGCAGTTCGTAGGCTGGAGGACATGCCTCGCCTGATCGCCGTCTGCGCCGTTCACCAGCTGCGACCCGACGCCGGGAGCAACGGCGTGACCGCCATCGACAAGCGCCCGGTGGAAGGCCCCGCGGCCGTCGGCCGTTACGGTGTGCGCGGTGACGTCCAGGCCAATCGCACGCACCACGGCGGGCTCGACAAGGCGGTCTACGCCTACGCGGCGGAGGACGCCGCGTTCTGGGAGCGGCAGCTCGGCCGCGAGCTCGCACCGGGATGGTTCGGCGAGAACCTGCGGGTCGAGGGCCTCGACGTCAATGCCGCGCGGGTCGGCGAGATCTGGCGCATCGGCGATCGTCTGGAGCTGGAGGTGACGATGCCCCGCACCCCCTGTGCCACGTTCGCGCGCTGGGTCGGCGGCAGCGACGGGCGAGGCTGGGTCAAGCGCTTCTCGGACGAGGGTCGGTTGGGGGCGTACCTGCGCGTACGGAGGACCGGTTCGGTCGCCGCGGGAGACGTCCTCGACGTCATCGAGCGCCCCGAGGACGCCCCCACTGTGCTGGAGGTCTACCGCGGCGTCTGACCGTCCGGTCCAGATCCGCCGTCAGGCGCCGAGCGACTTGCCCGCCGACCCCAGCTGCTGGGTCGCCTCGACCACGCGCGCGGCCATGGCCGACTCGGCGACCTTGCCCCACGCACGCGGGTCGTACTGCTTCTTGTTCCCGACCTCGCCGTCGACCTTGAGGACGCCGTCATAGTTGACGAACATGAACCCCGCCACCGACCGGGTGAAGGCGTATTGCGTGTCGGTGTCGATGTTCATCTTCACCACGCCGTTCGCCACGGCCAGGGCGATCTCCTCGTCGCTGGATCCGCTGCCGCCGTGGAAGACGAGGTCGAGCGGCTTGGGAGCCGTCCCGAAGCGCGAAGCGATGCCCTCCTGGATCTCGCCGAGAAGCTCGGGGCGGAGCTTGACGTTGCCGGGCTTGTACACGCCGTGGACGTTTCCGAAGGTGAGCGCGGAGATGTAGCGACCGTTCTCGCCGAGCCCCAGGGCCTCGACCGCCTTGGTGACATCGCCCACGGTCGTGTACAGCGCCTCGTTGGAGCCCTCGTGGGCGACACCGTCCTCCTCGCCCCCGACGACGCCGACCTCGATCTCGAGGATCGCGTTGATGTTCTTCAGGCGCGGCAGAAGGTCCTTCGCGATGTCGATGTTCTCATCCAGCGGCACGGCCGAACCGTCCCACATGTGCGACTGGAAGATCGGGTTCCGGCCCGCCCTGACCTCTTCCTCCGACGCCTCGATGAGCGGCAGCACGAAGTTCGGCAGCGCTTCCTTCGGGCAGTGGTCGGTGTGGAGGGCCACGGTGACGGGGTAGTTCTTGGCGACCTCGGTGGCGAACTTGGCGAAGGCGAGGGCGCCGGCCGCGCGAGCCTTGACGGTGTGACCGGCGAAGTAGTCGGCGCCGCCGGTGGTGACCTGGATGATGCCGTCCGAACCGGCCTCGGTCAGACCCTGGAGCACCGCGTTGATCGTCTGCGAGCTCGACACGTTGATCGCCGGGTACGCGAACCCACCGGCCTTGGCGCGGTCGAGCATGTCGGCGTACTGATCCGGGGTGGCGACGGGCATGAGGACTCCTTGTTGTCGAGTGGCCTGATCATCGAGTGGCCGGGAGGCGTTGTCGAGTGGCCTGGAGGGAGAGGTCGTGCGGCTCCGCGCAAACGCGGGTCGATCGAAACTCTAGCGAAGGCGTCGTCCTCGTGCCCGCCGCCTGCGCGCCCCCGGAGCGGCGGGGACTTTCCGCTGCGGAAAGATCCGGCGTTCCTTCGAGAGCCGCTCCGAGCAGGAACCGTCGCGCGCCGCGCGGGCTGGATAGGCTGACCCTATGGTGAGCATCACCGGCGACATGAGCCCCCTGCACCCCGACCGCAACCTCGCGCTGGAACTGGTGAGGGCCACCGAGGCGGCAGCCATCCGCGCCGTGCCCTTCATCGGGCGGGGCATGAAGGAAGCCGCCGACGGCGCCGCTGTCGACGCGATGCGGGCCTTCCTCACGACGGTGAACTTCGACGGCACCATCGTCATCGGCGAGGGCGAGAAGGATGAGGCGCCGATGCTGTTCAACGGCGAGCGGGTGGGAAACGGCCGCGGCCCCCAGTGCGACATCGCCGTCGACCCCATCGACGGCACGTCGCTGACGGCGGCGGGGCGCAACAACGCGCTGTCGGTGATCGCGGTGTCCGACCGCGGCTCGATGCTCGACGCGTCGGCGGTGTTCTACATGGACAAGCTCGTCACCGGTCCCGCCGGTGTCGGCGTGGTCGACATCCGCCTCCCCATCGGTGAGAACATCCGGCGGCTGGCCGCGGCGCTGGGCAAGCCGGTGGACGAGGTCGTCGTGTCGGTGCTGAACCGTCCGAGGCACGAGCAGCTGATCGCCGACATCCGCGAGGCCGGCGCGGGAACGCGCCTGATGAGCGACGGCGACGTGGCCGGTGGGATCAATGCGGCGCGCCACAATGCGCGCACCGACATGTGCGTCGGAATCGGGGGGAGCCCCGAGGGGATCGTCACCGCCTGCGCCATCAAGGCTCTCGGCGGCCACGTCCAGGGTGTGCTCTGGCCTCGCGATGACGACGAAAAGCAGAAGGGCATCGACGCCGGGCTGCTGCTGGACGGCCACGTCTACGAGGCGGACGATCTGGTGCGGGGGAGCAACACGATCTTCGTCGCCACCGGTGTGACCGACGGCCAGCTCGTCGATGGCGTGCGGCGCGAGGGAGACCACGTCTACACCGAGAGCGTCGTGCTCCGCGGGGCGTCCGGGACGCTCCGGCGCATCACGTCGGAGCATCTGACCTCGAAGTGGCTGTGATCAAGACGCCGTCGCGCGGGCGGCGGACGCGCGGCGAACTTTAGCGAATCGCCGATCGTGACGCAGTCGTGACGGGCTCGCGCGGGTGGGTCTGGCACAATTGGTCGCAGTGCCAACGGAGTCACGTGTCGTTCGTCCACAGCAGGGAGTCACTCCATGTCGGTACAGTCCGTGGGTCCGCAGACGGGAGCTCAGGCGGTCATCGCCGATGCCGTCGACCCCGCCCGCCGTCCTGATGTGCTGTTCCGGGTGCGCCGGGATGAAGACCATCAGCTCTCGCCGTGGTGGATGATCGGCGCCTTCGTCGGCGTTTCGGTCGCGGTGATCACCCTCCTGAGCTTCGTTCCCGGCGGAGCCTGATCGCACGTCGTCGCCGCCCCGGCGGCGGCACGAACGGGACGATCAGTCCGGCCTCGTCCCGAGTCGGTCCCTCAGCACGCCGATATCGGCGGTGACCCCGGGCGCGTCGGTGGTCAGGAGCTCGGGGGCGGTGAATCTGCGTGGTCCGGTCTCGATGGCCGTCGGCGCCCGGAGGCCATCGATCTTGGTCTCGTCGATGCCGGGGAACTTCCTCGCGGTCACGAGGACACGGGACTCCAGCGATCCGACCAGGCCGTTGTATGCGTCGACGGTGCGTTCGAGTGCCCGGCGCAGATCGTCGGCGTGACCCGTGAGGGTTCCGAGCCGGTCGTAGAGCTGGGTGCCGAGGTCGAACAGCGCGCGGGCGTCGGCTGACACGTCCTGCTGCGTCCAGGTGTAGGCGACCGTCTTGAGCACCGCCCACAGGTTGACCGGCGATGCGATCGCCACGCGCCGACCGAAGGCGTAGTCCAGCAGCGACGGGTCGTCCTCCAGCGCCGCGGCGAGCAGCGATTCGCTCGGCATGAAGCAGATGACGAACTCGGGGCTCGAGTCCAGACCCGCCCAATAGGCCTTCTTCGCCAACGCATCCACGTGCGCGCGGACGGCCTTGACATGCTTGTCCCGCAGTGCGCGACGACGCACCGCCTGCTCTCCGGAGGAGCCGTCGGGGATCGCAGACGCCTCGAGGTAGGCGTCGAGCGGCACCTTGGCGTCCACGGGGATCGCCTTGCCGCCGGGGAGGCGGATCACCATGTCGGGACGCCCGCCACCGGCATCCGTGCGGATCGCGCTCTGCAGATCGAAGTCCACGTGCCGGGTCAGCCCCGCAGCTTCGACGACGCGGCGAAGCTGCGTCTCGCCCCACACGCCTCGCGTCGTGCCCGACCGCAGCGCAGAGGCGAGCGATTCGGTCGTCGCTCGCAGGGCCTCGTCGGACTGCTGCGCGCGTCGCAGCTGCTCGGCGAGGCTGCCGAACTGCTCCTGCCGCTCCCGTTCGATCTGGCCGACCCGATGCTGCATGGTCTGAAGGGTCTCGGCCACCGGTGCGAGGGCGCGAAGGACCGCCTGTTCGCGGCGCTCTCGCTCTTCGCGCGTCGCCTGCTCGGCCCGGGACTGGGCCACGACGTCGCGGTAGAGCCGCATCTGCTCGGCCAGCTGCCCGTCGAGCGAGGCGCCCCTGGCCTCCGAGGCCGCCAACCGCTCGCGCAGGCCGGCCGTTCGGTTCTGCGCGCGCATCGCCGCGGCCGTCCAGCCGGCGAGGGCCCCCGCGAGGAGGCTCGCGGTGACGAGAAGGGGAAGGAGGAGGGCGTCCATGTCCTCACCCTGCCCGAGGGGTCGGACATCGGCCCCGCGACGCGCGCGAGCTCGCGCTCAGGCGACCGCGCCGAACGACACGGAGGGTCGCGGCGCCGGCGCGGCGACGCTGGCGATCTGCGACACCCGGACCCCCGTCCACGTCGCGAGGTCGTCCATGTCGTCGGCGGCGACACGCCGGGCCGCGTCGATCATCACGTGCGCACACGCGAGCGCGTCCGCAACGGCATTGTGGTGGGCGAACTCGGCGAACCCCGCCTCCGCTGCGACGTAGGGGAGGCGGTAGGACGGCAGCTGGTAGACCTTCCGGGCCACCTGGAGGCTGCACACGTAGCGATACGGCGGGCAGTCGTCGCCGGTCGCCTCGCAGGCGCGCGCGAGCACGGCCATGTCGAAGCCGGCATTGTGGGCCACCAGGACATCGCTCCCCGCGAAAGCGGCGAGGTCACCCAGCTGCTGCGACCAGGTGGGGGCATCGACGATGTCGGCCGGGCGAATGCCGTGGATGCGCATGTTGATGTCGAAGAAGTGATCGTGGCCCGCGGGCGGGCGGATGAGCCATCCCGCCGTGGCGACGACCTCACCGTCGCGCACCCGCGCGAGACCGACCGCGCATGCCGAGGCGCTGCTGGAGTTCGCCGTCTCGAAGTCGATCGCGGTGAAGTCCAGGGGCACCTCTTCACCCTCATCGTCCTTCGGCCGGGTGCGTCCGAGGCGCGCCGGAGTTCGAGGGATCGCCTCGGCGTAGGCTCGGAGCATGGCGAGCCGCGAGGAGATGTCGACGTCATTCGGGCGTGACGCCGCCCGGTACGAGAGCGGACGTCCCGACTACCCCGCCGAGGCGGTCGCGTGGCTCCTCGAGCCCGTCGTCGTCCCCGGTCGGCGACCTCGCGTCGCCGACGTCGGCGCGGGGACGGGCAAGCTCACCAGGGCCCTCCGAGAGCTCGAGGCCGAGGTCGTCGCGGTCGATCCCGATGCCGCGATGCTCGCGGAACTGCGTCGACGCGTCTCCGGAACCCCCGCCTACGTCGGAACGGCGGAGCGCATGCCGCTCCCCGACGCATCGGTCGACGCGGTCGTCGCCGGTCAGGCGTGGCACTGGGTCGATCCTGTCGCCGGCGCCGCCGAAGCGGGCCGGGTCCTGCGGCGAAGCGGCGTCCTCGGTCTCATCTGGAACGTCCGCGACGACGGTGTCGCCTGGGTGCGACGCCTCACCGGGATCATGCACGGCTCCGCCGCGGAGCAGCTCGTCGCCGAGGGCGGCCCGCAGCCGCATCCGCCCTTCGCCTCCTTCCAGAGCAGGGTCTGGGAATGGGGCCGACCGCTCGGCCGGGAAATGTTCCTCGACATGGTCGCCTCGCGCAGCTACGTCATCACGGCCGGTGAGACCGCCCGCCGGAGCATCCTCGATGAGGTCGGCGAGCTGTTCGACGAGCTCGCCGACGACGGCGTCGTCACCCTTCCCTACCGCACCGAGGCATTCCGTGCGGTGGCCGCCCGCTGATCACGTCGGGAACAGGACGCACCGCCGGTAGGCTGGACTCCCGTGGCTCTCACCATCGGAATCGTCGGTCTTCCCAACGTCGGCAAGTCGACGCTCTTCAACGCCCTCACCAAGAACCAGGTTCTCGCGGCGAACTATCCGTTCGCGACGATCGAGCCGAACGTCGGGGTGGTGAATCTGCCGGATCCGCGTCTGGACGCCCTCGCCGAGGTCTTCCACAGCGAGCGGGTGGTGCCGGCGGCGGTGTCGTTCGTCGACATCGCCGGGATCGTCCGCGGCGCGAGCGAAGGGGAGGGGCTGGGGAACCAGTTCCTCGCCAACATCCGTGAGGCCGACGCGATCGCCCAGGTCGTGCGCGGGTTCGCCGACGATGACGTGGTGCACGTCGACGGAGCGGTCAACCCCGCCGGCGACATGGAGACGATCAACGCAGAGCTGCAGCTGGCCGACCTCCAGACCCTGGAGAAGGCGATCACCCGGTACGAGAAGGAGGTCAAGGGCAAGAAGCTCGACCCCGTCGTGCTCGAGACCGCCGTCGCCGCGCAGGACGCTCTCCACAAGGGCGTACTGCTCTCGGCCTCGGGGCTGGATCTGTCGCCCATCCGGGAGCTGGGCCTCCTGACGGCCAAGCCCTTCATCTTCGTCTTCAACGTCGACGAGGCCGTCCTCACCGACGATGCACGCAAGGCCGAGCTCGCCGCCCTCGTGGCTCCCGCGCAGGCGGTGTTCCTCGACGCGAAGATCGAGTCGGAGTTGATCGACCTCGACCCCGAGGACGCCGCGGAGCTGCTGGCCTCCACGGGGCAGACCGAGTCAGGACTCGACCAGCTCGCCCGGATCGGCTTCGACACCCTCGGCCTGCAGACGTATCTCACCGCCGGACCCAAGGAAGCGCGAGCCTGGACGATCGGCAAGGGCTGGAAGGCGCCGCAGGCGGCCGGTGTCATCCACACCGACTTCGAGAAGGGTTTCATCAAGGCGGAGGTGATCTCCTTCGACGACCTTGTCGCGCTGGGCTCCGTCGCCGAAGCCCGTGCGAAGGGCAAGGCGCGCCTGGAGGGCAAGGACTACGTCATGCAGGACGGCGACGTCGTGGAGTTCCGCTTCAACAACTGAATCGGCGCTCAGTCCGCTTCGCGCGCGGCGTAGACGACCCGGTTGTCCACGTACGATCCGGCGTCGGAGTCGAAGACCCCGCCGCAGGTGATGAGGCGAAGCTCGTCCGAAGAGACCGCCCCGAACACGGCCGCGGTGGGGAAAGCGGACTTCGGGTAGTCCGCGGTCTGGGTGACCACATACGTGTGCACGGTGCCGGCGGCATCCGCGACATCGACCCGGTCGCCGATCTGCACCTCGCGAAGACGGACGAACACGGCGGGGCCGGTCGGCGAGTCGACGTGCCCGGCGATCACCACCGGACCGGTACCACCGGGTCTGCCGCCGCCCGTGAACCATCCCGCTGCGTCGAAGTCCGCGGGAACCTCCATCGAACCGTCGGTGTTCAGACCGAGGTCGATGAGCGGCTCGTCCAGTCCGATGGAGGGCACCGAGACCCGCGTCGGCGGCAGCGCCGTCGCAGCCGGCTCCGATGACGCCGACGGCTCCGGTGACGCCGTCGGCGTCGAGACCGACGGCCCAGGCACCTCCGACACGGCGGGTGCGGACGCCCCCGCGCCCGCGCCCGCCGTGCAGGCGGTGGCGCTGCCGATCGCCAGGGCCACCACGACCGCGAGCGCGCCGCGCGACGTCCATCCCCCCCGGAATGGACGTCGCACAGCCGACCGCGCTCGGGTCATCGCACGGCGGCCTGCCGGCGCCGAGCCACCACGACCGCCGCGCCGAGCCCGAGTCCCGCCACTCCCAGGGCAGCTGCGCCCACGCCGAGCGGAGAGACGCCGCTGTCGGCGGTGCCACCGGCTCCGGTGTCCACACCGCCGACGGGGATGGCGGAGAGCTGGCCGCGCACCACACCCGCCACGAAGTCGACCGTGTGCGAGTCGCCGGTGAATCCGGCCGGGTTGGCTTCGATCTCGGCAAGCGAGAAGCCCTCGCCGCTGTCGACGCCGTCGACCATCACGCCGGTGGTGAAGGGTCCCTGAAGGCACCCCGATGACGTGCGCGGTCCGTCACCGACGGGCTCGGGGTTGGGGAACGCGATGCGCGGGGGCCCCGGCTGACCCGCTGCCGCCTCGTGGATGTGCGTGGCGGTCTTCGCGGGGCTCTGATAGTCGCCGCTCACGCCTTCCAACCGGATGTCGTAGCAGATGATCTCGAGCTCGGAGTTGATGCGGAACGTGAATGTTCCCGTCGCGCCCTCCTGCCCGGGGGTGACGACGCCGTCGGGATTGACGACCTGGTCGGGTGTCGCCATCACCGTGAAGGCGCTCGTGAACGTGCTGGGCTCCTCGACCTCGGTCTCGGCGTGCGCAGGCATTGCGACGGCCAGGGCGGCCACGCCGGCCAGAGCGCCGATCGTCACGAGCCGGGCGGATGTCTTCTTCGTCATATCCTCGAACCTTCCGATCAGGACGCGCGGTCGCATCCGTTGTCGGGTTCTACGAGGGGGCCTGCCGATACGTTCATCGACCGCGGGAAAAACTTCCGCCCGAGTGAATGAAAGACCCGCGCCGCGGGTATCCCCTGATGATCGATCGCCGCGCACCGGCCGGCGCGTGGCGGTCGTTAGCCTGTGAGGAGGCGAGGTGGGAGACACCGCACGACGGGGCGAGGGGGAGCGGATGACCTCGGAGCGGCGCCCCCCGGATGACTTCGACGCGCGACGGGCGTTCGCCGAGAACGGCAGCGCTCTTCTGGGCTACGCCGTCAACGCGCTCCGCGACCGGCCCCTGGCAGAGGATTGCGTGCAGGAGACCTTTCTGCGCGCCTGGCGTTCCCGCCACCGCTTCGACGGCGCCCGGGCGACCGAGCGCACGTGGCTCTTCGCCATCGCGCGCAACGTCATCGTCGACGCTCTCCGCGCCCGTGCCCGGCTGCCCCGCATCGGGGACGACGCCGAGCTCGAGACGCGGATGGCGGAAGCGATCGACCCGCTGGACAGGCTTCGCATCATCGAGGGCCTCGCCGCCTTGAGCGAGGCGCACCGGACGGTCGTCGTAGCCGTCCACATCGAAGGCCGGACCTATCAGGAGCTCGCCGACGCCACCGGCATTCCGGTGGCGACGTGGCGGACCCGGGCCTTCCACGGGCTGAGAGCACTGCGGAGACATCTCCAGGGAACGGAGGAGGAATGATGCGCACCCCCGATGACCGCATCGCCGAACTGATGGCGGCGGCGCTCGCCGGCGAACTCACCGAGAGCGAGGCGGCCGAATGGGACGCCCTCCGGCGACGGCGCCCCGAGGTCGAGGAGGAGTTCCGCCAGCTCGCCGCTCTGTCGAGCCGGCTGCGTGAGGGCGATGTCACGTGGACGGCGCCGCGGGACGCCGACGCGCTCGGCGATCGGATCTTCCGGGCCATCGACGCCGACGCCGCGGTGCCGTCCCCGACGTCCGCGTCGGCAGCCACCGCGACCACCGTCCGGCGGGCGCGGCGGTGGATCACTCCGGCCCTGGCTGCGGCGTGTCTGGCCGTCGGTGTCGTCATCGGCATCGCGTGGCCCGAGCCCCCGGGGGCGACGCCCTCGGGTCCGCCCGGAACGCTCGGGGCGATCGAATCGGTCGACCTCGACGGGATTCCGGCGGATGTCGACATAGAGGCCGATCTCGTGGCGCACACGTGGGGCACCGAGGCCGTCTTCGAAGCGACGGGGCTCGACGTCGGGGCCACCTACGACGTCGTGCTGATCGATGAATCAGGTCAGGAATACTCGGCCGGGGCGATGCTGGGGTCGGAGGTGCCGATCGAGTGCCGCCTCAACGCCGCGGTGCTGCGTGCAGACGCCGTTCGGATCGAGATCCGCTCGGCCGACGATTCGATCCTGGCGCAGGCGGATCTGCCGGAGGCCTGACGCGGCACCGGGTAGGCTCCTCCAGGCGAATGTCCGGCGCTGAGCGCCCCGCAGCCCCGACTCGAGAGGATCCCGATGCCCGACGTGCAGACCGTCGCGCGCGACGCGCGCGTCATCCCGTTCATCGACGAGGGCGAGGGCCCGGTCTCGCTGGTCCTCATTCCCGAGCACAGCCTGGAGGGCGACGCCCTGGGCGCGATCGCCCACTACCTCGCCGAGGAGGCGGGTTTCCGCGTCATCCGTGTGGATGAGCCCGCTGGCGCCGCAACGGATGTGCAGGAGCGCGTCGCCGACGTCATGGCCGTTCTCGACCACGTCGGCCTCGACGACACCTGGGTCGGCGGGCACGGGCCCGGGGGCACGGTGGCGCGCGCCGTCGCGGCCTCGTACACCGCGCGTATCGACGGACTGCTGCTCCTCGGAGCAGAGGAGAGCGAGATCGAGCTCGCGCCCGGCATCCCGGTGCTGATCATCCAGGGGACGGATGACGCGGTGACCCCTTCCGCGAACGGAGAGCGGCTCCACGCCGCGGCCCCCGATCGGGCGACGGTCCGCACGGTTCCCGGCGATCACCTCTTCCCGATGTCCCACCCGATCGAGACGGCGCTGTTCATCGAGGAGTACCTCGACTGGGACTGACCGGGGAGGGTCCGGTCAGTCCGTGATGCGCAGGATCACCCGCTCCTGACGGCCGCGGGCGAAGCGGCTCTCGATGCCCATGATCATGACGTACTCGGCCCCGTACTTGGCGTGGAGCACCTCCGAGCAGCGCTGCACCTCCGCGGGGTCGGCCACGACCTCCGCCGTCGCCATCGTGAGCGGCGCGTGGGGGTCGACGTGTCCCATCCGCCCGCTCGGACGCAGGGTCACGGACGGATTGTTGCGCAGCCGCTTGACCTTCCCCGAGGGGGCCGGCGTCGTGACGACCAGCGCGTCTCCGTCTCGCGCGATCCACACCGGGGTGGACACGCCGATTCCCGTGCGCCGGAACGTCGTCAGGGAGACGAACGCCTCGGAACCGAGGGCGAGCAGGTGCGCAGAGGTCATCACCACACGCTACCGATTCCCAGCGGGAGTTCACCCGAACGGGCCGTCCGGCTGGCACACTCGGCTCATGTCGACCGCCGACCCCTTCCTCCCTGTCCCTCCGCGCCGCGACGATGACCGCCCGTTCCAGCGGGAGGACCATTCCCGCGGCGACGAGTCCGAGCCGGATGTCTTCTTCGAGCAGGGCGAGGGGAGCGCGGCGGACAGCGGCGAGCCGCCCCTGTCACCGACGCACTTCCGCACGCCGACCGGTCAGAGCGTCGACCCCGAGCAGGACATCGACCCCGGAGCCTGACTCGATCCCCCCGGCGCCGCACCCGTGTACCTCGCCCCGGCCGGGTTGGCAAGGGGGCACCTCCTCGCGGGGGTGGCGGAGTAGACATGAGGCATGAAGATCATCGTCTACGCCGGGAGTGAGTTCCTGACGGGGGACGAGGTCGCTGCGGCCCTCCTCGACTACAGTGAATCCCTCGGCGCCGCGCACGCCGCGCACATCGTGGAGATCCCGGTTCGCGAGCCGGACGGCTCGACGATCACCGCGACCTTCCTGGTCGGCCCGGCGAGCCAGATCGTGGTGAAGGACGCCCCGCTGACGGGTGCCGAGATCTCCGCCCCAGAGGTCGTCGCTCAGCTGAAATCCCTGACGCGCGAGCAGCGGCCGGTGATGCGGATGGCCTCCGATCCCCGCGAGGGACTGAACTGGGGCGAGGAGTTCTAGTCCGACACCGTGGCCGTCTCGTCGGCCCAGCCGTGAGTGTTGAACCACGCCGCGCGCGCTGCGGCGTCCTGCTCGTCCGACGGGCCCGTGAAGGCGTCATGGTCTGTCAGCGCATCGTTTTCGAGGTCGACGAAATCCCAGCAGACCGGGCACACCGCCCGACCGTGAGGAAATCCGTCGGGGAGGGGCGCGGCGACGCCCGCCGGCATGCCGCTTCCTTCGCACCGAGGCGCATCCGACTGCGCGTCCGACCACATCCTCCCCGTGCCGACACGATTGTGGAGCCCGGCATGACCGATAGGGCGGGTGCAGACGGCGCCGCCGCTCCTGCTGCGGCACCACACCCTCGCGTTCGCCATCCGGCGATTCTAGACACGCGGATGCCGCGTGGCGCCGTCGATGAAAGGATGACCGCATGCCCGAGTCGCCCGAAGTGCAGGTCCTCGCCGACGTCCTCGACGACGCGGTGTCCCACCGTCGGATCATCGGCGTCGATGTGGGGGAGTTCCGCTCGTGGAAGACCCGGGATCGACCGGTGGAGGGTCTCGTCGGGGCCACGATCACGGGTGTGACGCGCTTCGGCAAACACCTCGACATCGACACCGACCGCGGCGACCTGGTCGTCACGCTCGGACGCGCGGGGTGGGTGCGCCACCGCGTCGAGGATGACGACGACGCAGCGCACGATGCCGCCGAGCCGACCTCGCCTGCCGCGGCGGTGATCGCCACGGTCGAACTCGACGACGACACCGCCCTGGAGTTCACCGACGCCGGCGAATGGCTCTCTCTCGCGCTGTCACTGGTGGATCACCCCCAGGACGTGCCGGCGGTGAAGAAGCTCGGACCCGACCCGCTGTCACCGACGTACACCCGGGCCGACTTCGACCGGATCACCGTCGGACGTCGCAAGCAGCTCAAGGCGCTGCTGCAGGAGCAGGAGAGCATCTCGGGCATCGGCAACGCGTACTCCGACGAGATCCTCCATCGCGCGAAGATCGCACCCACGACGCACGCCGCCGCTCTCGACGAGGCCGAGCGGGAAGTGCTGTTCGAAGCGATCCGAGACGAGCTCGCCGAGGCGGTGCGTGCGCGCCGCAGCATCCCGCTCCCGCGACTGAAACAGGCAAAGGCGGAGTCGATGCGCGTCCACGGGCGCACCGGCGAAGCCTGTCCGGTGTGCGGCGGGAAGGTGGCGGACGTACCCGGGTCCAAGGGGTCGGCGCAGTACTGTCCGACGTGCCAGGGTCCCGCTGACTGAGCGGAGACGTCCGGCCCGCGGGGATCGGATTAGCATGGAGGGATGACCACGCAGACCTCCACGACCGATACTCCCGCCGCGGCGACCACCGAGGACACCAAGCCCCTCGTCCCGGGCGCGAACCTCCTGGGCGCACCGGGCGCCGCCGGTTCGTGCTGCGGCGGCAGCGCCTGCGGCGTCTGAGGACTTCCGCGGAGCCGGTCAGAGTGTCTGACCGGCGTGCGTGCCCTCGGCGATCTCCTCGACGACCTTCGCGTTGAACGCCGGAAGGTCGTCGGGTGTCCGGCTCGAAACGAGTCCCTGGTCGACGACGACCTCCTCGTCCACCCACCGGGCTCCGGCATTGCTCAGATCCGTCTTGAGGCTCGGATAGCTCGTCAGAGTGCGGCCTTCCACAGCTCCGGCCTCGATGAGGATCCAGGCGCCGTGGCAGATGACGCCGACCGGCTTGTGCTGAGAGAAGAAGTCGCGGGCGAAGGCCACCGAGGCGTTATCCATCCGGAGATGGTCGGCATTGACGACGCCGCCGGGCAGCACGAGGGCGTCGTACGAGGCGGCATCGGCGCTCGCGACGGCGACATCGACCGCCTGTTCGTGCCCCTTCTTGCCTGTCACGCTCCCCGTCGCGGGTGAGACGAGGTGCGCCCGGGCACCGGCATCGGTCACCGCCTGCCATGGACTGGTCAACTCGCTGTCCTCGTAGCCGTCGGTGAGGAGGAACGCGACGGTCTTGCCGTTCAGGTCGGTCATGACGGATCCTTTCGTGGGGTCGCCCCCACGCTAGGTCGCTCCGCCGTCCCTGACCCGGGGCTTGCCCCCGGCACCTGTGACGGCTACGCCTCAGTGCGCCGCGGGGAGGGGGAGCCCTTCGTCGGCGGGCTTGCGCACCAGGAAGGCGCTGAACAGCAGCGGCAGCGACACGATCGTCGCGAGCAGGAACGCGGCGTGCGCCCCCTGGGCTCCCGCGTCCTCGGCTCCGGACGCCTCGGCGGCCGCCTGCACGCTGGACATCACGGTGATGAACAGAGCGATGCCGGCTGCCCCGGCGACCTGCTGCACCGTTCCGACCACCGCCGAGCCGTAGGAGTAGTACTTCCGGTCAAGCGACGCCAGCGACGCTGTGAACAGTGGCGTGAACGACAGCGCGAGACCGATCGACAGCGCGGTCTGGCCTGCGGCGATGGCCCACACCGGCGTGGTCGCGGTGAACGTCGTGAAGACCCACAGCATCCCGACGGCGATCACGGTGCCCGGGACGAGAAGGACCCGCGTGCCGTACCGGTCGTAGATGCGACCCACGATCGGGCCCGCGAGACCCATGGCCAGGGCGCCGGGCAGGACGATGAGGCCCGACATGAACGGGTCGAGGCCCACCACGTTCTGCGCGTACAGCGGCAGCACGGTGATGATGCCGAAGAACGCCGCTGACAGCAGCGTCATGTGGCCGGTGGCGAAGCTGAAATTGCGGAAGGTGAAGACCCGCAGATCGAGCAGGGCGTCGTCGGTGCGCTGCAGTCGGATCTGACGCCACGCGAAGAGCGCCAGGGCGATCACGCCGACCGAGAACGCGACGATGAGCGAGACCGTCGCGGTCGTGGATGCGGTCGCCGCCTCGGCGGCCGTGCCGCCGTGCGCCTCGGCAGCGCCCCCGATCTGGCTCAGACCGTAGACGAGGCCGCCGAAGCCGAAGGCCGAGAGGATGACGGACAGAACGTCGATCGGAGCCCGCGTGGTCTCGCCGAGATTGCGGATCCAGATCGCGCCGACGCCCAGGGCGACCAGGGCGATCGGGAGGACGACCCCGAAGTTCCACCGCCACCCGACGGTGTCGATGAGGAAGCCCGACAGCGAGGGTCCGATCGCCGGAGCGAGGGAGATGACGATGCTGACGCGGCCCATCATGCGCCCACGCGACTGCGGCGGGACGACGTTCATGATCGTCGTCATGAGGAGGGGCATCATGATCGCCGTTCCCGAGGCCTGCACGACCCGCGCGACGAGCAGCATGGGGAAGCCGGGGGAGAGGAACGCGATCAGCGTGCCGAGCGAGAAGAGGCTCATCGCGGCGATGAACATCTGCCGGGTCGTGAAGCGGCGCAGGAGGAAGCCCGTGATCGGGATCACCACCGCCATCGTGAGCATGAACGCCGTGGTCAGCCACTGCGCGGCGACGGCGGTGATGCCGAGGTCGACGATGAGACGCGGGATCGCGATGCCCATCGTCGTCTCGTTCAGGATCGCCACGAAGGCGGCCGCCAGCAGCAGCCAGATGATCCGGCTCTCGATCGGACTGAGCGTCGCGGGCGGCGTCGCGGCATCCCGGACGGTGCCGGCGGTGGGAACGGTGTCGGTGGCTGCCACGAGGCTCCTCGGAACGGGTGGATGAAGGCGAAGAGACGGAGGGCGCGCGCAGGCGCGCGTCACCGCGAGGACTGTCAGAGGCTAACCGACGCCTCCGACGCGGCATTCCCGTCCAAGGCGAATCCGCCTGGGGGCAATCCGCTCGGGGAGGGCTTGTCACGACGTGACGGTCGGCTCCGCGTCGTCGTCGTCGGCCGAACCGATCGGATCCGTCGGCTCGGGCTCTGGCTCGGCGGCCAGGAGTCCCGCCGGCGTCGGGGAGGTCAGCTCCTCCTCGGGCACGGCCCTGAGCTCGTCGATCTCGGCGCGGATCTCGGCGAGGTCCTCTCCATCGCGGGCGGGCTGTTCCGGAGTGGTCTCGCTCATGCAGCCACCCTACCGAGCCGGTAGGGGTGGGCGTCAGTAGGCTGGCGAAGGTGAGTATGCGCGGCGGCGGCGGCGGCGGCGGGGGCGGGGGAGCCCCCGGCGGCTTCCGACCCGTCGACATCGAGGCGCAGCGCCGGCTGAACGCCGAGGCGCCGAAGATCCCGAATCTGGGCCGACGCGTCATCGCCCTCTTCCGCCCGTACCTCGGCCGAATCATCCTGACGGGCGTTCTCGTCATCGTCGGCGCCGGTGTGGCGGTGATCCCGCCCCTGCTCGTGCAGCGCATCTTCGACGACGCGCTGTTCCCCGTCGGCGGCGGGTCCCCCGACATCCCCCTCCTCGCCCGGCTCGTGACGATCATGATCGGGCTCTTCCTCCTCTCCGCCGTGCTCGGGGTCGTGCAGACGTGGTTGACCTCGACCGTGGGGAACAGGGTGACCGGCGACCTGCGGGTGCGCCTCTTCGATCATCTCCAGGCGATGGAGCTCGCCTTCTTCACCCGGACCAAGACGGGCGTCATCCAATCCCGGCTGCAGAACGACGTCGGCGGCGTATCGGGGGTGCTCACGAACACGGTGACGAGCATCCTCGGCAACGTCGTCACCGTCATCGCGTCGCTCGTGGCGATGATCATCATCGACTGGCGCCTGACCATCATCGCGGTGGTCATGATGCCGTTCCTCGTCATCGTCCAGCGCCGTGTCGGTCAGGTGCGCGCGCGGATCGCCGGGGAGACCCAGGAGTCGCTGTCGGAGCTGACGTCCATCACGCAGGAGACGCTGAGTGTCTCGGGCATCCTGCTGTCGAAGTCGTTCAACCGCCAGCGCACCGAGTCGGCGCGCTACGCCGACGAGAACGTCAACCAGGTGCGGCTGCAGGTGCGACGCGCGATGAGCGGTCAGGGCTTCTTCGCGGTCGTGCAGGTGCTGATGTCGAGCGTGCCGGCCCTCATCTACCTCGTCGCGGGGCTCCTCGTGACCGGCGGTGCCGACGCGATCACCGCGGGGACGATCGTCGCCTTCACCACCGTGCAAGCGCGCCTGCTCATGCCGCTGATGGGTCTGATGCGCGTGGCGCTCGACCTGCAGACCTCGGCGGCCCTGTTCGCCCGCATCTTCGAGTACCTCGACCTCACGCCGGCGATCCGCGACGCCCCCGACGCCATCGACGTCGCCGAAGCACCCGGACCCCTGGGACGCATCGAGTTCCGCGACGTGGTGTTCCGCTACCCGGATGCCGCACCGGAGACCCGCCCCACCCTCGGAGGTATCTCGTTCGTCGCCGAGCCCGGACAGCACGTCGCTTTCGTCGGTCCCTCCGGCGCGGGCAAGACCACCGTGCTCTACCTCACCCCCCGCTTCTACGAGGCCGGTGACGGAGCGGTGCTCTTCGCCGGCGAGGACGTCCGTCGCCTCACCCAGGAGTCGATCATCGACCGGATCGGGATCGTCTCGCAGGAGACATACCTCTTCCATGCCACGATCCGGCAGAACCTCCGGTACGCGAAACCAGACGCGACGGATGCCGAGCTCGAGGCGGCATGCCGGGCCGCCAACATCCACCACGTCATCGAAGGGTTCGAGCGGGGGTACGACACCGTCGTCGGCGAGCGCGGCTACCGGCTGTCGGGCGGTGAGAAGCAGCGGATCGCGATCGCCCGCGTTCTGCTGAAAGATCCTCCGGTCCTCCTCCTCGACGAGGCGACCTCGGCCCTGGACACCGTCTCGGAGCGGGTGGTGCAGGAGGCGCTGGACGCCGCGGCGAGGGGACGGACCACCCTGTCGATCGCGCACCGCCTCTCGACGGTCATCGCCGCCGACGTCATCCACGTGATCGAGGCCGGGCGGATCGTGGAGTCGGGGACGCACGGCGAACTCGTGGCCGCAGGGGGGCTCTACGCCGAACTCGCGGCGCAGCAGCTCGCCACCACGCGGGTGCTCGACGCCGAGGCCGGCGACGAACCTGCCGACCTCGCCGAGCGTCGAGCGGACCGCGCGCCGGATGAGGAGGCGCAGCCCGAGGTCGCGGACGACCTGCGTCGCGATCGGGAGGAGGTCGCGAGACTCCTCACCGAGCCGGTGGTCGTCCTTCCCGACCGCCCGCTGCCCTGATTTCGACCGGGGCGGCGCTCACCAGAGCGCGGCGGCCGACACCTCCGCCGTCGCAGCGCGCTCGGATCCCCGGCCCTGCAGGTCGCGGACGAACGCCCCCACCGCCCGCCGATAGCCGTCGTCCCGGTGGGTGCGGGCGATGGCGACGAGCGGGGGGAGGTCCAGACGCAGGATGAGCTCGATGCGCGCGCGCACGGCGGCCGGGTGCCCTGCGGAATCCAGGATCTCCAGACCGCCCCGGAGACCGTCGAGGTAGTCGCGCAGGACCGGGAGAGCCTCCTTGTGCTGGGTGATCGACGACCCGTCCGCGCGTTCACGCCACTCCACCACGACGTCGGGGACGACGTCGAACGATCGTGCGGCGGTGTACATCCGCTGGGCGAGGATCTGGTCCTCGTACAGCCGCCCCTCCGGAAAGGTCAGGCCGGCGCGGCGCCAGAAGTCGCGCCGGCTGACCTTGGACCAGGCGACGATGTTCCCGGATGCCTCGGGGTGCTCCTCGAGCGAGGTGCGCCGGCGCTCGGGGTCGGTCGCCGCGGCGACCCACGGTTGCACCGATCCCGCGGTGTACCCGCCCGCGGTGTCGGGTCGCAGTCGCACGTAGGCACCGGCGACGAAGTCGCTGCCGGTGTCGTCGAGGACGGTGAGGAGTCGCTCCAGCGCGGTCGGGGTGAACCGGTCGTCACCGTCGAGGAAGGCCAGGTAGGGAGTATCGACCGCACCGAGCCCGGTGTTTCGGGCGGCCGCGAGGCCGCGCCGCTGGGGGTGGCGGATGACGCGGAAGCGCTCGTCTCGGGCCGCCGCGCGAGCGAAGATCTCGGGGGTGTCGTCCGTGGACCCGTCGTCCACCAGCACCGCGTGCCAGTCGCGGAAGGTCTGGGACTGCAGGGATGCGAGCGCCTCGCCGACCCAGGGCCCGACGTCGAAGCCCGGGACGATGACGGTGAGGGCGGGTGTCACGGGGCCGATCGTATCGCCCGCACGGCCGCCGCGACCTGGTCGGCGAGAGCGTCCACGTCGACGGCGGGCTGGTGGGGGAAGCTGAACCGCACCGCGGTCTGCGCGACCTCGGGGTCGACGCCCATCGCCAGCAGGACGTGCGAGGGCTCGTCGCTGCCCGCCGCGCACGCCGACCCGCTCGAAGACACCACCCCGCGGCGCTCGAGTTCGAGCAGGATCGCCTCGCCCGACGTGCCGGGGAACACGAAGCTCGCCGTGCCGGGGAGCCGATGAACGGGGTGTCCGGTCACACGCGCCTCGGGGACCCGCGCCCGCACGGCGGCGATGAAGCGGTCGCGGTCGACGGCCGCACGGGCGCTGCTTTCTGCCCTTTCGGCCTCGGCGAGCTCGAGCGCGGTCGCGAGGGCCACCGCCCCGGCGACGTCTTCGGTGCCGCTTCGGCGCCCCCGCTCCTGCCCGCCGCCGTGCAGGAGCGGTTCGATCGGGATCCTTCCGCGCACGGCGAGCACCCCGGTGCCCTTGGGGGCGCCGACCTTGTGGCCGGCGATGGCGAGGCTGTCGGCGCCGGTTCCCGCAAGAGACAGCCATCCCGCCGCCTGTACGGCATCGAGGTGAAGGGGGATGCGCCGCGCCGCCGTCGTCGCTGCGATCGCCGCCACATCCTGCACCGTCCCCACCTCGTTGTTGGCGTAGCCGAGGGCGACCAGGGCGGTGTCCTCCTGCAGGGCGTCGCTGACCGTGGCCGGGTCGATCCGTCCGTCGTGGTCGACCGGCAGCACGGTCACCGCGAACCCGTGGATCCGGCGAAGGTACTCCACCGACTCCAGCACCGCCTCGTGCTCGATCGGTGAGGTCACCACGTGCCGGGCGCCCCGGTTCTGCTGGGCCGCGACCGCGATGCCCTTCACTGCGAGGTTGTCGGCCTCGGTACCACCGGAGGTGAAGACGATGTCACCCGCGCGCATCCCGACCACGCGGGCCACGCGCGAACGGGCGTCGTCGAGGGCGGCGGCCGCTGCCTCGCCGACCGTGTGGTGACTCGAGGCGTTGCCGAACCAGCGGGTCAGGTACGGCGCCATGGCCTCGAGGACCTCCGGGCGCACCGGCGTCGTCGCGGCGTTGTCGAGGTAGAGCAGCGACATCGCTCACTCCGCATCCGGAGCGGCGATGCGGATGTCGAGCCCCAGATCCAGCGCTCGGGCCGAATGGGTGAGCGCTCCGACGGAGATGACGTCGACACCGGTCTCGGCGATCGCGCGCACGGTGTCGAGGGAGACGCCGCCGGAGGCCTCGACGATCGCCCGCCCGGCGACGATTCCCACGCCGAGGCGGAGGTCGTCCAGCGAGAAGTTGTCGAGCATTATCGTGTCGACGCCCGCGGCGAGCACAGGCTCGATCTGGTCCAGCCGATCGACCTCGACCTCCACGTGGACGGTGTGGGGGAGGGAGGACATCGCGGTGCGCAGCGCCTCGGTGACCGAGGAGCCGTCCGCGGTGAGGACCGCCAGGTGATTGTCTTTGACCATGACCGCGTCGGACAGCGAGTACCGATGGTTGCGGCCGCCGCCGCTCGTGACGGCGTGACGCTCGAGGGGCCTCAGCCCCGGTGTCGTCTTGCGCGTGTCGACGATCCGGGCCCGGGTGTGCGCGACCTCCGCCACGTAGCGAGCGGTGAGGGTCGCGATTCCCGACATCCGCTGCGTCAGGTTCAGGCCGACGCGTTCGGCGGTCAGGATGCCGCGGGCAGGCCCCTCGACGACGGCGAGCACCGATCCCGGGTCGAACACTGCGCCGTCCTCGAGGAGCGCGGTCACCGTGATCCCGGGGTCGGTCAGACGGAAGGCCGACGCGAAGACGCTCAGCCCGCTCGCGACGCCCGCCTCGCGGGCGATCAGCTCGGCCCGGGCGAAGGCGGTCTCGGGGATGAAGGCCGAGCTCGTCAGGTCACCCCACGGCGCGTCTTCGGAGAGGGCTGCTCCGACGACACGGTCGATCGCCGCCGGCGTCAGCATGACGCCGCCTGTGCCATCGACGCAGGTGCCGGGGCATCGGCGCGGACGTGTGCCCCGACCGACGCGCGTCGTGCCCGGGCGGCTGCGACGAGGTGGCCGGCGACGAGGAGCAGGTTGGCATCCTCGTAGTCCGACTCGGTCGTGGGAGGGGCGACCACTGCGCTCCAGGCGCGGAGGACGGCCGCGGCCTCGGCGAGCCCCCGCTCGGTGCGGACGAGTCCCGCGTGCGTCCACATCAGCTCCTGCAGAGCGGCGCGATCGAAGGGCGGGGGCGCGACCACCGCGATCGGGAGCGCCGGCGCGGTGTCGTCCCACGAGGCAGGGGCGGGCGGGGACGGCCAGCCGGACGCGGCGTCGCCCGCGATGGCGTCGCCCGCCCGGGCGCCGAAGACCGCGCCCTCGAGCAGCGAGTTCGACGCCAGCCGGTTCGCGCCGTGGACGCCGGTGCGTGCCACTTCCCCGACCGCGTAGAGGCCGGGGAGCGAGGTGCGGCCGTGGAGATCGGTCACGACGCCTCCCATGAGGTAGTGCGCGGCGGGTGTGACGGGCACGGGCTCTGCAGCCCAGTCCCACCCTCGGCCGCGCACCGCGGCATCGATCGTGGGGAAGCGTCGGGCGAGGAACGCGCGGCGCTCAGCGAGCGTGGGGCGCAGATGCGTCGCATCCAGGCGCACGGGACGCCCGCCCTGCCGGGCCATCCGGTCGGCGATGGCCCCGGCGACGACATCGCGGGGCGCGAGCTCGCCGTCGGGGTGCACGTCGAAGACGAAGCGCCGCCCGGTGTCGTCGATGAGCGTCGCGCCCTCCCCGCGTACGGCCTCGGAGACGAGGAAGGCCTCGCCGCGATCGTCTTCGGGGAGGACAGTGGGGTGGAACTGGAAGAACTCGAGGTCGGCGATCTCGGCGCCGGCGCGCAGGGCCGCGGCGATCCCGTCGCCGGTGGCCACCGAGGGGTTCGTGGAGTGCGCGTAGAGCTCGCCCGCGCCGCCGGTGGCGAGCACCACGACGTCGGCGGCGAGGGCACGTCGTTCGCCGGCGCGGTCCGGCGTTTCGCCGACGAGCAGCTCCACGCCCCGCACCCGACCGGCATCGACCACGAGGTCGATGAGGAACGCGTGCTCGATCACCGTCACCCCGCTCTCGCGGAGGCGCGCGACGAGCGCCTTCTCCACGGCGGTGCCCGTCGCGTCCCCACCGGCGTGGAGGATCCTCGGGTAGGAGTGCGCGGCCTCGAGCCCCTTCACGAGGGTGCCGTCGGGCGCTCGGTCGAACGCGACACCGAGCGCGATGAGGTCGCGGATGCGGGCGGGACCCTCTTCGGCGAGCACGCGGACGGCCTCGGGGTCGCTGAGTCCCGCGCCCGCCGTGAGGGTGTCGCGGATGTGGTCTTCGACGCGGTCGTCGTCGAACATCACCCCGGCGATGCCGCCCTGGGCGTAGCGGGTGTTGGCGTGCTCGAGGACGTCTTTGGTGACGAGGGTGACCGCGCAGCCGCCGCCGACGGCGTGAAGGGCGGCGGTGAGACCGGCGATGCCGCTGCCGACGACGACGGCGTGCACGGGTGACGGGGTGTGGTTCATGAGGGCTTCGCCGCCAGCATCCGCTCGAGTGCAAGCCGCGCGGGGTCGGCGACCTCGGCCGGGACCGTGATGCGGTTCTGCACCTCCCCGCGGACGAGTCCTTCGAGGACCCAGGCGAGGTACCCGGGGTGGATCCGATACATCGTCGAGCACGGGCACACCACGGGGTCGAGGCAGAAGATGGTGTGCTGCGGATGCTCGGCGGCCAGTCGCTGCACGAGGTTGATCTCGGTGCCGATCGCGAACGTCGTCGGCTCGGTCGCGGCCTGGATGGCCTTGCGGATGTAGTCGGTCGAACCGGCCTCGTCGGCGGCGTCGACGACCGCCATCGGGCACTCGGGATGGACGATGACGCGGACGCCGGGGTGCTCGGCACGCGCGCGGTCGATCTGGTCGACCGTGAAGCGACGGTGCACCGAGCAGAACCCGTGCCAGAGGATGACGCGGGCGCCGACGAGCTCGTCGGCGGTGCTGCCGCCCAGCGGCTTCCGCGGGTTCCACATCGGCATCTGCTCGAGCGGCACGCCCATCGCCTTGGCGGTGTTGCGCCCGAGGTGCTGGTCGGGGAAGAACAGCACCCGGCGCCCGCGGGCGAAGGCCCATTCCAGCACGGTGCGCGCGTTGGAGGAGGTGCAGACGATCCCGCCGTGACGGCCGACGAATCCCTTGATCGCCGCGGAGGAGTTCATGTAGGTCACCGGGATGACGGGGACCCGGCCGTCCTCGTCGGGCGTGTCGAGATCGCCGTAGACGTCGGCGAGCTGCTCCCAGCACTCCTCGACCTGGTCGATGTCGGCCATGTCGGCCATCGAGCAGCCTGCGGCGAGGTTCGGCAGGATGACGGCCTGCTCGGGCCGCGAGAGGAGGTCGGCCGTCTCTGCCATGAAATGCACACCGCAGAAGACGATGGCCTCGGCGTGGGGGTGTGCCAGCGCGGCATTGGCGAGCTGAAAGGAGTCGCCGACGTAGTCGGCGTGGGCGATCACCTCTTCGCGCTGGTAGAAGTGGCCGAGGACGACGACCCGGTCGCCGAGGGTGGCCTTGGCGGCCCGGATCCGGTCGGCGAGCTCGGCCTCGGGGGCTTCGCGGTACTCGCGGGGGAGCTCCCCCTGGCGCGGCGCGCCGGTGGGGATCACATCGCCCATCGACGACCCCGGTCCGTAGCCGGGCCGGGCGTCGAAGTCCCAGGGTCCGACGGCGAGGTCGGTCGCGCAGGTCTCGGTCGTGGATCTCCCCGACACGATCGCCTGGATCTCATGATCGACCGAGGGGTCGACGGGCTCGCGGAGCGCGGGGGTGGGAAGCAGGGTGGTCATCGGACACTCGTTTCGGGCGAGCGCGAGAGGGGCCCGCGGTCGGCGAGCTCCACATCGCGGTTGTAGCGATACAGACGGGCGGGGCGGTGACTGCCGGTGCGGAACCGGTCGGTCGGGATGAGGGTGGCGGAGGTGTCCACCTGGCGGCGGAAGTTCGCGGGGTCGAGCTTTCTGTCGAGGATCGCCTCGTAGACCTCGCGGAGTTCGGCGAGGGTGAACTCGTCGGCGAGCAGGCCGTGGGCGATCCGGCTGTAGCCGACCTTGTTGCGCAGGCGCCACAGGGCGTAGTCGACGATCTCGTTGTGGTCGAAGGCGAGACGGGGGAGGTCGGCGGCGTCGAACCAGCCGACGTTCTCGACGTCGGAGACCTCTTCGGGACGAAGGAGCGCCCAGTAGACGATCGACACGACGCGGGTGGGGGAGCGGTCGACCGCGCCGAAGGCGTAGAGCTGTTCGAGGTAGCTGGGGGCGAGCCCCGTGGTCTCGCCGAGGGTGCGGGATGCCGCGGCATCCAGTCCCTCGCAGGCTCCCAGCCAGCCACCGGGAAGCGCCCACAGGCCCTCGAAGGGGTCCCGGGTGCGCTTCACGAGCGGGAGGACGACCGCCGGCGCATCACCGGGTCTCGGGGTGCGCAGGGAGAAGATCACCGTCGACACCGCCACGCGGATGTCCTCGACTTCGGGATCCATGTTCTTGTCATCCTGACTTTAAGGGTGATCCCATCTTATTGTCATCGCGACCTGAAGGCAAATGGGACGTCGTGCGGCCCCGCTTCGGGGATGTCACAGGCGAGCGCCGTACGCTGGTGGCTCCCTGCCGAAGGATGGCCGTGCTGCTCGTCGATCTCTTCCTCATCGTCCTGCTGGTGGTGGCCCTCGTCGTGGGCCTCCAGCGCGGGCTTGTGGCGAGCCTCGGGACCCTTCTCGGGCTCGCCGCCGGCGGCGTCGCGGCGTGGTGGCTGGCCCCCGTCATCAACGATGCATGGCCCTGGCAGGACTGGCGACCGCTCGTGGTCATCGTCGCGTCGTTCCTCCTCCTGGTCCTCGGCGGCACGATCGGCGGGGCGGTGGGGGGTGTGATCCGGCGCGGCGTGGATCGGGTGAAGCTGCGGGTCATCGACCGGCTCCTCGGGGGCGTGGTGAGCGTCGTCGTCGCTGCGCTCGCGCTCTCGCTCGTCGGCCAGAGCGTGGCGAACACCGGAGCGCCGGTCCTCGGACCGGCGGTGGCGTCGTCGCGCGTCATGACGATCATCAACGGGGTGATCCCGGCGCCCGTCTCCCAGACACTGGGGGAGTGGCGCAGCTTCGTCACCGACGACGGGCTGCCGCGCCTCGGGGGCCTTGTCACCCCGGAGGTCACGCCCGGCACGGCGACGCCGATCCCGCAGGAGGATCCCGAACTCGAACTCGCCTCGGCATCCGTTCTCCGCGTGTCGGGCACGGCCTTCGCCTGCGGCACGAGCTCGACGGGATCGGGCTTCGTCGTCGCCCCCGACCGCGTGGTCACCAACGCCCACGTCGTGGCCGGCGTCGACACCCCCGTCGTGCAGCCCAACGGGGGCACGGCCGTCGAGGGGCGCGTGGTGTACTTCGACCCGATCGACGACCTCGCCGTCATCGCCGTCGACGGCCTCGGCGTCGCCCCGCTCGGTCTCAGCGGCCCCCTCACGGCGGGAAGCGCCGCACAGGTGCAGGGCTATCCGCTCGGAGGGCCCTGGACGCCCACCAGGGCGGAAGTGCTCTCGGTGGGCACGGTGCCGGTTCCCGACATCTACGACGACACCGCCAATCCGCGTGAGATCTATCAGCTCTTCGCCGAGGTGCGACCCGGCAACTCCGGTGGGCCGCTCCTGACCGGAGACGGGGAGGTGGCCGGCGTCGTCTTCGCACGGGCCGACGGCGACGACACGCGGGGGTTCGCGATGACGAATGCCGAACTCGAGCCCGTCGCCGCCGGGGCGGCGGGTCTCAGCGACCGGGTCTCCACCGGCGACTGCCTGGGCTGACGCGCGCAGCCGCGAGACTCTGGGCGAATGGCGTCGACGCCGCTATGCTGGCCCCACCGGCCCCGCCGGGTCACAACTTCACACCGGCCCATGACACGGACGGGAGAGCCTCGGCGCCGACGGCGCCGAGCACCGAAGGAGCAAGCCTCCCCGCCAATCTCTCAGGTACCGCGTACCGTCCGTGCCGGCCGACTCTGAAAAAGGATGCCGCCGCTTTCTGCGTCATCCGCCGACGGTGAAAGCCCGGGCATGCCCCGGCGCGAAACTCTCAGGTCCATGACAGAGGGGGAGTTCTTCGACACGGATGCCCGTGTCGACCCGATCCGACCGGGAGAACTCCATGGACGACACAGCGCGGCAGAGCCCTCTGCACGATCGACACGCCCAGCTCGGCGCGTCGTTCACCGATTTCGGCGGCTGGCTGATGCCGGTCCGCTACACCTCCGACCTCGCCGAACATCACGCCGTGCGCACCGCGGCGGGACTCTTCGACATCTCGCACATGGCAGAGATCTGGGTGCAGGGCGGCGACGCCGCGGGCTTCCTCGACGACGCGCTTGCCGGCCGGATCTCCACCATGGCGATCGGGAAGGCCAAGTACTCGCTCGTCCTGGCCGAGGACGGCGGCATCATCGACGACGTCATCGTCTACCGCACCGGAGAGCAGCACTTCCTCGTCGTCGCGAACGCCGGGAACCGTGAGGCGGTCGTCGATGCATTCGCCGAGGGCGCCGATGCCTGGCGCGCAGGCGAGGAATCCCGGATGCGCCCGGCCGAGGGGGGCGAGTTCGGATACGTCGTCGGTGGTTCGGTCCCGAGGATCGAGGACGTCACGGACGAGACGGCGCTCGTCGCCGTGCAGGGCCCGCGGGCCGAGGAGATCATCCGTGCCGTCGTCGGGATGGAGGTCGAGGGTCTCGACGATCTGGGGTATTACGCCTGGCGCCAGGGGACCTTCGATGACATCCCGCTCTTCGTGGCCCGTACGGGGTACACCGGCGAAGACGGCTTCGAGGTGATGGTCCCCGTCGCCGCAGCGGGCGACCTGTGGGACGCGCTCCTGGCAGCCGGCGCGCCGCTCGGCCTCGTGCCTGCCGGCCTCGCCGCCCGCGACACGCTGCGCCTCGAAGCGGGCATGCCGCTCTACGGCCACGAGCTCGGTCGCGGCATCCGCCCCGCCCAGGCAGGGCTCGGCCGCGTGGTCGCGCCCGACAGGGCGAACGCCGTGCGGTCGGACGACAGCGCACCCGTCCTCGTCGGGCTCGTGTCGGAAGGCCGCCGCGCCGGGCGCGCCGGCTACGGCGTCTTCGCCGGCGACGAACGCGTCGGGGACGTCACGAGCGGCGCTCTCAGCCCGACGCTCGGCCACCCCATCGCCATGGCGTACGTCTCGCCCGCGGCATCCGCTCTCGGCACCGAACTGACCATCGACGTGCGGGGCACCCGCATTCCCGCCACCGTGACCGCCCTGCCGTTCTACCGGAGGAAGAAATGACCGACACCAGCGCCCTGAAGTACACCGCCGAGCACGAGTGGATCTCGCTCGACGGGGATGTCGCCACCGTCGGCATCACCGACTACGCCGCCGACAAGCTCGGCGACGTCGTCTTCGTCGACCTGCCCGCCGTGGACTCCGGCGTGAGCGCCGGCCAGGTCTGCGGCGAGATCGAGTCGACCAAGTCGGTGGGGGAGCTCTACGCCCCCGTCGCCGGCGACGTGGTCGCGGTCAACGAGGCGGTCGTCGACGACCCGTCGCTGGTCAACGCCTCGCCGTACGAGGACGGCTGGCTGCTGAAGCTGCGGGTGGACCCCGCCGCGGTGGACGGTCTTCTCGACCGGGCCGCCTACGAAGCCCTCACCGGGGGCGAGTGATGGCGCGGACCTTCGCCGAGCGGCACATCGGCACCGACGCCGCAGCCGAGACCGCGATGCTCGGCGCCCTCGGGTACGACACCGTCGATGAGCTGCTGAGCGCTGCCGTGCCGGCATCCATCCGGGCGACGCCGCGCGCGTCGTCATCGATCCCCGCCGCCGCGAGTGAGACCGAGGCGCTCGCCGAGCTGCGGGCGCTGGCGTCGCAGAACCGGGGGGCTCGTCCGATGATCGGTCTCGGCTACTACGACACGATCACGCCGTCGGTGATCGCGCGCAACGTGCTCGAGAACCCCTCGTGGTACACCGCCTACACGCCGTACCAGCCCGAGATCTCGCAGGGACGCCTCGAGGCTCTCATCAACTTCCAGACGATGGTCTCCGACCTCACGGGGCTCGCGATCGCGAATGCGTCGATGCTCGACGAGTCCACCGCGGTGGTGGAGGGGATGCTGCTGGCACGGCGGGCTTCCAAGAGCAGCGCGAACGTCTTCGCCGTCGACGCCGACGCGCTGCCCCAGACGCGGGCGCTGCTGCACGCGCGGGCCACGGCCGTCGGCATCGAGATCGTCGAGCGCGACTTCGCTCGGGGTGAGACCCTCCCCGACGGCGTGTTCGGCGTGCTGCTGCAGTACCCCGGGGCAACCGGGCGGGTGTGGGATCCCTCCGGGGTCATCGACGCCGTCCACGTCGCCGGTGGTCTCGCGGTCGTCGCCGCCGACCTCCTCGCCCTGACCCTCCTCGCCTCGCCGGGTTCGCTCGGGGCAGACATCGCCGTCGGGACGACGCAGCGCTTCGGTGTACCCCTCGGGTTCGGCGGCCCCCACGCCGGCTTCATGGCCGTGCGCCAGGGCCTCGAGCGCCAGCTGCCCGGGCGCCTCGTCGGTGTCTCGCAGGACGCCGCCGGGCACCCCGCCTACCGCCTGTCGCTGCAGACCCGTGAGCAGCACATCCGGCGTGAGAAGGCGACGTCGAACATCTGCACCGCCCAGGTGCTGCTGGCCGTGATGGCGTCGATGTACGCCGTCTACCACGGCCCCGACGGGCTGCGCGCGATCGCCAACGAGGTGGCGCAGAAGACCGAGGCGCTCGCCGGACGACTGCGCTCGTACGGGCTGAACCTCGTGTCGGACTCGTTCTTCGACACGCTCCGAGTCGTGACGCCGGGCCCCGCGGAGCGGGTCGTCGAGCGCGCCCGGTCGAAGGGGTATCAGCTGTTCTGGGCGGATGACGCCACCGTCGGCGTGTCGGTGGATGAGACCACGACCGCCGCCGACCTCGCCGCGGTCGCGTGGGCGTTCGGTCTTCCCGATACCGAGGCCGACGGTGCGCGCGAGGTGACGTTCGCCGAGGTCTCGGGGCTCCGCGGGGTGCCGGCCGCTCTCCGTCGTGAGGACGCCTATCTGCAGCATCCCGTCTTCTCGCAGCACCGGAGTGAGACGGCGATGATGCGGTACCTGCATCAGCTGGCCGACCGCGACTATGCGCTGGACCGCGGCATGATCCCGCTCGGGTCCTGCACGATGAAGCTCAACGCCGCCACCGAGATGGCCGCCGTGTCGTGGCCGGAGTTCGCCCGCGTGCATCCGTTCGCGCCGGCCGACGACGTGCGCGGCTACGCGGCGCTCATCGAACAGCTGGAGAGCTGGCTGGCCGAGCTCACCGGGTACGACGCGGTCTCGCTGCAGCCCAACGCCGGCTCTCAGGGCGAGCTCGCGGGGCTCCTCGCGATTCGAGGATGGCACCGTGCGAACGGCGACGAGGGGCGCGTGGTGTGCCTCATCCCGTCCTCCGCGCACGGCACGAACGCCGCCTCGGCGGTGCTCGCGGGCATGCGGGTCGTCGTGGTGGCGTGCGACGAGGCCGGCAACGTCGACATCGACGACCTGCGCGCGAAGATCGCCGCGAACGCGGACGCGCTCGCGGCGCTCATGATCACCTACCCCTCGACCCACGGGGTGTACGAGCACGATGTGCTGGAGATCACCCAGGCGGTGCACGACGCGGGCGGTCAGGTGTACATCGACGGGGCGAACCTCAACGCGCTCCTGGGCTACGCGCGCTTCGGCGACCTCGGCGGCGACGTGTCGCACCTCAACCTGCACAAGACATTCGCCATCCCGCACGGCGGGGGCGGACCTGGCGTCGGGCCGGTGGCGGCGAAGGCGCATCTCGCCCCGTATCTGCCGTCGCATCCGTTCTCGCAGTGGGCCGATCACGCCGGCGGCTTCCGGTTCGAGGGAGGTGCGGTGTCGGCGGCGCCGCACGGGTCGGCGGGCATCCTGCCGATCTCGTGGGCCTACGTCCGGATGATGGGGGAGCGGGGCCTCACGCGGGCCACGGCCTCGGCGGTGCTCGCCGCCAACTACATCGCCGCGCGGCTGCGCGATCACTTCCCGGTGCTCTACACCGGCGAGGGCGGACTGGTCGCGCACGAGTGCATCCTGGATCTTCGCCCGCTCCGCGAGGAGACCGGTGTGACGGTCGACGATGTGGCCAAGCGGCTCATCGACTACGGCTTCCACGCCCCGACGATGTCGTTCCCCGTCGCGGGGACCCTCATGGTCGAGCCCACCGAGTCGGAGGATCTCGCCGAGATCGATCGGTTCATCGACGCGATGATCGCGATCCGCGCCGAGGCGGCGCGCGTGGCTTCGGGCGAGTGGCCCGCCGACGACAATCCGCTCGTGAACGCCCCGCACACGGCCGAGTCGATCGTCGACGCCGAGTGGCGGCATCCGTATTCCCGCGAGGAGGCGGTGTACCCCGTCCGCGCACTGGTGCGGACGAAGTACTGGCCGCCGGTGCGTCGCATCGACCAGGCCTACGGCGATCGCAACCTGACCTGCGCCTGCCCGCCGATCGAGGCGTTCGCGTAGCCCGCGCCCGCCCGCGCGGGCTTCCCGCGGGCGCCCCCACGCATCCCACCCGCCGAAACCCACCTCGGCTGTCGAGACCCGCCTCCTCGAGGTCGGTTTCGACGGCCCGGGTGGGTCTCGGTGTTCAGCGTCGGGGACGAAGCGCCCACATCGTCGCCAGGGCGGCTTCGTTTCGGCGCGTCACCGGCCGCAGACCCGCCGCGTGAAGCTTCTGATCGAGCGGTTCCACGAGGTGCGCGTCGTCCCAATCCCACCGCGCCAGGTCATCGAGGCGCCGTCGCAGCCGATCCTCTCGCTTCTTTTCGAGAAGGAGAGCCGCCCGCGCGAGAGCGGGGTCTGCGGGGTACTTTCCGTATCCATCGGACTCGCCGGCGACGTTCTGGTGTCGCCAGAAGAAGTCGCAGCGGTCGACGAACCCCTCGACCGCGAACGTGACCTGCAGCTCGGGCGCCTCGAATCCAAGCCATCCGATCACCGCTCGACTGACGCTTTCGCCCGGCGACTCCGCAACGGGTGTGGCATTCTCGGCCACCCACTGCAGTCGTCGAGCGCCACGCGTGGTGCGCTGGCGGGCGGCGATCTCGTCGACGGCGAGGACCCGACCTTCGGACTCCAGGCGTCGGAGCGCCGCGTCCGCCACGGCCAGCCCGTACGCCGGCGGCAACAGCCGTGCGAGGTCGACGGTGGTGTCGGCGAGCGAGGTCATCGACAGGCCGGCCGAGCCCTCGATGTCGCGATGACCTGTCGCCGAGTGCACGATCACGTCGCCGAACCGACGCGTGTGGCCCGTTTCGTCCAGCAGGTGGATGTGCGCAGGTTCGCCGAACACGGGGAGTCCCAGGAGTGCGGCGGCCGATTCGTGACTGAAGACGACATCCCCGAGGCTCATCGCCGCAGCGTGCACACGCGCGAGGTAGCGGTTCCAGGGCGCGAGCGCCTGCCACTCGGCGAGTCCGGCGTAGACGCCGTGCCGTACCCGGACGAGGGACGGATCATCGCTGGGTCGCCGGCTGATCGCCTCGGCATCGCGAGATGTGAGAAGGATGATCGGGCTCGGGTGGATGAGCGGCATCCCCCCACCATGGTGATCGCGCGCCGCACGCGGTGCTCGGGGGCACCGGATGTGGATGACACGACGTGACGGCCGCCCTGTGCAGGAGGGGTCGAGTGTCGCGCCGACGCGCCGAGGCTGACCCTCCGCGTCGAGACCGACCGCGACACGACCAGTCTCCGCAGCGGTGATCGGTTTCGGTGAGGTGGACGCGGGAGGGCGAGGCGGGGGCGTCAGGGGGTCGCGGTCGGAGTCGGGGTCGCGGTGGGAGAGGGAGAGGGGATGACGGGGGCGAAGACACCGGGGAAGAGGGCGACGGCCAGCGGGTAGCCGATGAACGCGACGATGTCGATCAGGGTGTGGGTGATGACGAGCGGCATCACCCGACCCCAGCGGCGGTAGCACCAGCCGAAGACGACGCCCATCACGAAGTTCCCGACGATCGCGCCGACGCCCTGGTACGCGTGATAAGCGGCGCGGAGGCCCGCGGTGGCGAGGATGATCGCCCACCACGACCAGCCGACCCGCCGCAGGCGGTCGAAGAGGTAGCCGAGGAAGATGACCTCCTCGGTCAAGCCCGCCCGCAGCGCCGCGAGGACGAGGAGCGGGACGGTGTACCACGCGGCGTCCAGCGGGGAGGCGACCACCGCCACGGTCAGCCCGAGCGCGCGGCCGAGGACGTAGAGTCCGAGCCCCGGCACCCCGATGACGAGGCCCAGCAGCACGGCGCGTCCGACATCGCCGCCGAATCGGCGGAAATCCAGGCCGATCTTGGCGAATGCGCTCTTGCCCGGCTCCCACAGCAGGTAGATCACGAGGGCCACCAGCGCCAGGGAGAAGAAGATGTCGAGGAGCTGGTAGACGAGGTCCCAGATCGCGGCGCTATCCCGTGACGGATTCAGCTGGGTCTGCTGGTCGGAGATCCGGCGGTCCTCTTCGAGCGCGCGGATGATCGATCGGACGAAGGAGAGGAGGCTGTAGACCGCGCTCTGTCCGACGGTGATGGCCAGCACGATGCCGATCTCCCACCACGTGCGTGCCCGGGAGGGCGCCGTGGGATTCCTCACATCATCCGGGGGCGTCACGGCGGCCATCTTGTCAGATTGTCACATCACCGACGCTCTGAGTTAAGGCTCTGTAACGTTTTGGGCCACCCTTTTGACCATCCGCAGAGGGCGTGCTTAGGGTTTCGGTATCCGCGCGGCGTAAGGTCCAGGCCTTTTCGCGTGCGCACAACCCTGCACAGGAGGAACAGTGAGAATGAAGCGCTTCTCGATCGCGGTGGGACTCACCGCGGTCGGCGCACTCGTGATCTCGGGCTGCGCCCCGGGCGACGGCGGCGATGCCGGCGACGACTCGGGTCTGGTCGAAGGATCGTCCATCACCGCGGCGTGGAACCAGGCGTTCTACTCGATGAACGGCAACACGTCGTTCGGAAACGCCACCGCCAACAACAACATCAACTACCTGGTGTTGGACGGCTTCAACTACTACAACAACACCCCCGAGCTCGTGCAGAACACCTCGTTCGGCACCTACGAGCTCGTCAGCGAGGATCCGCTGACGGTCACGTACACGGTCAACGAGGGCGTCAACTGGTCCGACGGCACCCCGATCGACGCCGCCGACCTCATGCTCACGTGGGCCGCGCTTTCGCGTGCGCTCGACACCCCCGACTTCGACCCGAACGAGTTCACCGACCCCGAGACCGGTGAGTTCACGGACGCGTTCCCCGAGGACGTCGTCTTCTTCAACTCGGGCGCGACCCAGGGCTCGCGCTTCGGGCTGGTCACTCAGACGCCCGAGATCAGCGAGGACGGCCAGAGCATCACCCTCACGTACGACGCGCCGTACGTCGATTGGGAGCTCGCGTTCGGATCGCTCGGGACCATTCTTCCTGCGCACGTCGTGGCGAAGAACGCCCTCGGACTCGAGGACAACGAGGAGGCCAAGCAGGCCGTTCTCGATGCGATCGACAGCGAGGACGCCGCATCCCTTGCGTCCGTGTCGAGCGCCTGGAACAACATTTTCAACTTCACCGAGATGCCGGAAGACTCCGAGCTCGTCACGGCCAGCGGCCCGTACATCATCAGCGATTTCGTCGCTGACCAGTACGTGACGCTGACGGCCAACCCCGAGTACAGCGGCGATAACGCCGCCAATATCGAGGAGATCACCGTCCGCTTCATCCCCGACCCGCTCGCGGCGGTGCAGGCGCTCGAGAACGGCGAGGTGGACATCATCCAGCCGCAGGCGACCGCCGACATCACCACGGCGCTCGAGGGCATCGAGGGAATCACCGTCGACGCGAGCGTCGGCGGAACCTACGAGCACGTCGATCTGCAGTTCGACCAGGCGCGTAACCCCGAGAACATCTTCGCCAACCCCGACGTCCGAGAGGCCTTCCTCAAGACGATTCCGCGGCAAGAAATCCTTGAGACGCTCATCCGGCCCATCATCGGCGACGAGGCGATCCTCCGTGACTCGCAGATCTTCGTTCCGGGTGCGGATGGTTATGAGGAGGCCGTCGCAGCAAACGGTTCGGACGCCTACAACGACGTCGACATCGAGGGTGCTCGCCAGCTTCTCGAGCAGTCAGGCGTGACGAACACCGAGGTCTGCCTGCTGTACGCATCGAACAACCCGCGTCGCGTCAACGAGTTCGCGCTCATCCAGCAGTCGGCGAACGAGGCCGGTTTCAACGTCACCGATTGTGGCGCTGAGAACTGGAGTGCACTGCTCGGCACCCCCGGCGCCTACGACGCCTCGCTGTTCGGATGGCAGTCGACCAGCCTCGGAGTGACCGACTGGACCGCGAACTTCGTCACCGGCGGTATCAACAACCTGAGCTTCTACTCCAACTCGCGTATCGACGAGATCTCTCAGGAGATCTCGAGCGAGTTCGATCCGGAGGCACAGAAGGAACTGCAGATCGAAGCTGACCGGATCCTCTTCGAGGACGCCTTCGGAGTGACGATCTTCCAGTTCCCTGAGGTCACCGCGATCAGTGATCGTGTGACCAATGTGTCGTCGTCGATCCTGGCCCCCACGGTGTTCTGGAACGCGTGGGACTGGGAAGTCACGGACGCCGACACCGAGGAGTAAGCGAGACCACGGGCTGACTTCGGGCTGATGCCCGAAACCGCACCAGGGTCGGGGGTGCAGATTCCCTCGGGAATCTGCACCCCTCCCGCTTGTTAGACTTCTCCGCGGCAATGACGCGCGCCCGAGCTGCATCCCCCGCTCCTGTGTGCGACGTGCCGACTCATCGATAGGCAGGCAGCCTCATATGGCTTCATTCATCGTCCGGCGGTTGATCGCGTCGATCTTCGTGCTCTTCGCCGCCACCTTCCTGATGTACATTCTGGTCTCCTTGTCGGGAGACCCCCTCGAGGAGCTCCGGACTTCGAGCGCTCCGAACAAGGCCGAGCTCATCGAAGCCCGGACGCAGCTTTTAAACCTCGACGTTCCCGCGCCGCTTCGCTACTTCCTCTGGCTCGGCGGACTCTTCCGCGGTGACCTCGGCATCAGCATCCAGAACCAGTCGGTCAACGCCCTCCTCTCCAACGCACTGACGTCGACGCTGACGCTGGTGACCACGGCGACGGTCGTGGCGATCGTCCTGGGAATCACGGTCGGCATCATCTCGGCGCTCCGCCAGTACACCGGCTTCGACTACACGGTCACCCTCATCGCGTTCCTCTTCTTCTCCCTCCCGATCTTCTGGGTCGCGGTGCTGCTGAAGCAGTACGGTGCGATCCAGCTGAACTCGTGGCTGGCCGATCCGACGATCGCGATACCGGCGATCGTGCTGATATCGCTCATCGCCGGAGTGCTGTGGATGTCGCTGCTCGGCGGCGCATGGAAGCGGCGCCTCATCGTGTTCGGGGTCGCCACCGTCGCGACCGCCGCCGTTCTGACGTACCTGTCGGCCACCCAGTGGTTCGCCGACCCGAGCATCGGCATCGTCGTCTACGCGGCACTGGTCATCGGCATCGCGTTCGGGATGACGGCCATCTCCACCGGGCTTCGCAACCGCAAGGCGCTGTACGCGGCCCTCGCGGTGGCGGTCCTCGGCATCGCCCTGTACTTCCCGATGATGAACTACATCCTCAACGGGATGACGCTGGGCTTCTTCGTGCTGCTCATCGTCCTCACGGTCGTGGTGACCGGCGCCATCGGATGGTTCTTCGGCGCTCCCGACCGTGGCCCCGTGATCCGGACCGCGATCCTCGTCGGCGTGTTCGCCGCCGGGCTCATCGCCCTCGACAAGTACATGTCGTACTGGGAGGCCTACGCCAACTCCAGCCGCATCCGGGGCCGGCCGATCGCGACGGTGGGGGCGTCGACGCCCGGTCTCGGGGGGAACTTCTGGGTGCAGGGCATCGACCTGTACACCCACCTGCTCCTGCCGACGATCGCGATCGTGCTGATCTCCTTCGCCTCGTACACCCGGTACTCCCGGGCGAGCCTTCTCGAGGTGATGAACCAGGACTACATCCGCACCGCGCGGTCGAAGGGTCTGACCGAGCGCACCGTGGTCGTCCGCCACGCCTTCCGCAACGCCCTCATCCCGATCACCACGATCATCGCCTTCGATGTGGGTGCCCTGGTCGGCGGCGCGGTGGTGACGGAGACCATCTTCGGCTGGACCGGGATGGGGCGTCTGTTCGTCGACGCGCTCCGCGTCGCGGACCCCAATCCGATCATGGCGTTCTTCGTCGTCACCGGGACGCTCGCCGTGGTGTTCAACCTCATCGCGGACCTCGTCTATGCCGCGCTCGACCCGAGAATCAAGGTGGGCTGATGAGCACCGTCACACAAGGACCCGACAACCGCGAGGCCGAGGCGACCGCGGAGATCTCCATCGAGCAGCGCGAGACCGAGGGTCTCAGCCAGGGCCAGATCGTCCGGCGCCGGTTCTTCCGGCACCGCGCGGCCGTCACCTCGATGATCGTGCTGGCCTTCATCGTCGTGCTGTCGTTCACCTCGGTGGGCATCGAGATCGGCAGTCTCCGCATCCCGGGATGGTGGCAGTACGACTGGCGAGAGATCCCGGCCGTGGAGAACCGCGGTGCGCCCACGCTCAGTCTCATCCCCGAGTTCCTCGGCGGTGCCGGCATCGCGTTCGGCAATCACCCGTTCGGGCAGGATGAGGTCGGCCGCGACACCTTCGCGGTGGTCATGCGCGGTGCGCAGCAGTCGCTGATGGTGATGGTCATCGCCGGTGTCGTGGCGACCATCATCGGCGTCGTGATCGGCGCGGTGGCCGGCTACTACCGCAAGTGGGCCGACTCGGTCCTGATGCGCTTCACCGACATCATCATCACGATCCCCCTCATCGTCATCGGAGCGGTGCTCGGAAACGCGCTCGGCAACCTCGGAGCGGCTGTCCTCGGCGTCGTCATCGGGCTGTTCGCGTGGACGACGCTGGCCCGCCTCGTGCGAGGGGAGTTCCTGACCCTTCGCGAGCGCGAGTTCGTCGATGCCGCCCGGGTGTCGGGTGCGCGCGATCGACGGATCATCTTCCGCCACATCCTCCCCAACGCCGTCGGCGTCATCGTCGTCAATGCGACACTCCTCATGGCGGGGGCGATCCTCCTCGAGTCGGCGCTGAGCTTCCTCGGCTTCGGCGTCGTGTCACCCGACACCTCGCTCGGCAAGATCGTCTCCGACAACCAAGCGGCGTTCTCCACGCGTCCGTGGTTGTTCTGGTGGCCCGGTATCTTCATCATCGCGATCGCCCTGTGCGTGAACTTCATCGGCGACGGACTGCGCGACGCGTTCGACCCCCGCCAGAAGAAGATGCCGAGCGAGCGGGCCATGGCCCGGGCCGCGCGCGCGAAGGGACCGGCGGCGCCGATCCTCGACCGTGTCGACCCGCAGGGGCCCGCCTCGGTCACGGTCGCGGGCGAAGCGGTGTACACCGGCGACGTCGAGAACTACCACGATCCCCGCCCCGAAGAGCCCGGCGATGCCGGTCACGGCCGGTTCGATCCGGAGCGCTGAGATGGCGCTTCTACAGCGCGAGCCCGAGGATGGTCGCCGCGCCGCTGATCGCGAGCGCGGCGATCGTGCCCACGTGCGAGGTGACCTTCTCGGCCTCGGGGTCCTCCCCGGGGGCGAGGAGGCCCTGGGCGCGAAGCGCCTCCCACTGGCCGCGGATGAGCTGCGCGAGGTTGCCGGTCGGCGTGGTGACGGCGTCGCTCGGGCGGAGCGAGCCGAACTCGCCGCGCGCGCTATCGCCGACGCCGTCGAAGTCCTTCTCGGCCAGTCCGAGCACGCGGTGCCGTCCCGGCGCGGGCGCCGCCCACACCGACACCTTGCCGCGACCGGTCCGCAGCGTCAGCGCGAAGCGCGTGTCGATGTCGCGGATCGCCGGCCACGGCACGAAGTGGGTGCGAAGGACGTTGACGGCCGTCACCCCGTGCGGCTCGACCTTCAGGCGAGGACGCCAGAACAGGGTCCACGCCAGCACCGAGACGAACACCAGGGGCCACGAGTAACGCAGCCCCGACCCCGGGTCATCCACCCACAGCGCGATGATTCCCCCCGCGCACAACACCACGGTCACGACAGCGAGGATGCGGCCGAACACCGGCCTGTAGTCGACCTCCTGGAACGCCATGACCTCAAGCTTCTCAGATGGGATGCCACCGCATGACTGACACCACCGCCAACACCGGCGCTCCCGAGACGATCCTCGAGGTCGACGGCCTGAACGTCGACTTCTGGGTGGACGGGGAGTTCTACCCCGCCGCCGTCGACATGAACTACGTCGTCCGCCGTGGCGAGGTCCTCGCCATCGTGGGCGAGTCCGGCTCGGGGAAGTCGACCAGCTCCATGTCGCTCCTGGGCCTGCTTCCCGAGAACGCCCGGGTCACCGGGTCGATCAAGCTCCTCGGCCGCGAGCTGCGGGGCGTCGACCAGGCGACCATCCGGTCCCTTCGCGGCAACGAGATCGCGGTGATCTTCCAAGAGCCGATGACGGCGCTGAATCCCGTGTACACGGTCGGCTTCCAGATCGTCGAGGCGCTCCGCTCCCATGACCGCTCCCTCTCGCCGTCGGCCGCGAAGGAGCGCGCGATCGAGCTGCTGCGCCTCGTGGAGATGCCCAATCCCGAGCAGTCCTTCCACAAGTACCCCCATCAGCTCTCCGGCGGTCAGCGCCAGCGCGCCATGATCGCCCAGTCGATCTCGTGCGACCCGCTTCTGCTCATCGCCGACGAGCCGACCACGGCGCTGGACGTCACGGTGCAGGCCGAGATCCTCGACCTTCTCCGCAACCTCCACAAGCGCCTGGACTCGGCGATCATCCTCATCACCCATGACATGGGGGTCGTGGCGGACCTCGCCGACCGCATCATGGTGATGAAGAACGGTATCGTGGTGGAGGCCGGCTCGGTGGACGCCATCTTCCACAAGCCGCAGCATCCCTACACCCAGCAGCTGCTGGCCTCGGTGCCCCACCTCGGCCTGGGCGTTCTGGAGCCGATCGACGAGTCGGCGTCCGACGAAGTGGTCAGCGAGACCTCCGCGGTGCCGACGATCGCGTCGATCCGCGAGCACGCCAACGCCCAGCAGGTCACCGAGACCCGGGAACCGGTGCTGTCGTTCGAGGATGTCGCGATCGAATACCCCAAGCGCGGACGGATCCCCGCGTTCCGGGCGGCTGAGCACATCGATCTGAAGATCTACCCCGGCGAGATCATGGGTCTCGTGGGGGAGTCGGGCTCGGGGAAGACCACGATCGGCCGGGCCGCCATCGGACTCATCCCGATCGCGGAGGGCACGCTCACCACGGTCGGCACCGACATCTCGAACGCCTCGCAGAAGGACCTCTTCGCCATTCGTCGCCGGACCGGCATCGTCTTCCAGGACCCTGCGTCGTCGCTGAACCCCCGCATGCCGATCGGTCAGTCGATCGGGGAGCCGATCCTCCTCGCCGGCGAAGCCAAGGGCAAGGACCTCGATCGCCGGGTCGAAGACCTCCTCGACCAGGTCGAGCTGCCCCGTTCCTACCGCAACCGCTTCCCGCACGAGCTGTCGGGGGGTCAGCGTCAGCGCGTCGGTATCGCCCGGGCCCTGGCCCTGGCCCCCGAGCTGCTCGTCGCCGACGAGCCGACCTCGGCCCTGGACGTCTCGGTGCAGGCGCGGTTCCTCGACCTCCTTCAGGAGCTGCAGCAGGAACTGCAGTTCGCGTGCTTGTTCATCAGCCACGACCTGGCCGTCGTCGACATCCTCGCCCACCGCATCAGCGTGATGCACCTGGGCAAGCTCGTCGAGACCGGGACGCGCGACGAGATCCTCCGCGGTGCGCAGGACCCCTACACCCAGCGCCTCATTGCCGCCGTCCCCGTCCCCGATCCCGACGCGCAGCGCGAGCGCCGTGAGGCGCGCGCGGCGCTCCTCGGCCATTAGTTGATTTTGTTCTTCGCAATGTGTGCAAGCTTTACTTGATTCTCGACTCGTTTCATAATCGTGGTTGAGGTGGATCGGCGAACGGCCCGCAACATTAGAGGGCGTTTAAGATGCTTGACCAAGATACGGGGCGGTCGTAGAGTTCCAAAATGATCAAGAAAAGAAGGACCACAGGGTTACTTTCGATTGCTGCCTCTGTTGGCATTGCGCTCGGTTTATTGGTTCCTGCTACTGCAGCACACGCCGGGCCTTGGGGACCGGTCGTGCAGGTTTTTTGCCCGTCAGGGCAAATCGCTCAGGTCAAGTTCACTGTTACCGGTTCAAGAGCCATCGTTGGATATGGCCGCACTTCTTCGCAGGCTTCTGCTGGTAACTACATTTATGTTGATCCCGGTCAGACCCGATACATAAATCTTGGTGCCAATATCGGCTATTATCAAAAGTGGAACGACCCCGGCTCGGAGGTTTTGTCCGCGACCAAAATGTGCGTCGGATGGTCTTAGTAGAGGGACTAAGCGTTCTCTAAATTCTTGAATTCCCCGCGCCTGCGCGGCCCCTGAACGGGCCGCGCAGGCGCGGGCGGTAGGATGGGACCGCCCGATTCCGGGCTCTCCCCACAGCTTCAAGGATTCCCTCATGGCGCGCGCCCTCCGTCCCGACCTCCGCAACGTCGCGATCGTCGCGCACGTCGACCACGGCAAGACCACCCTGGTGGACGCGATGCTGCGGCAGACCGGGTCGTTCGGCGAACACGCCCACGTCGAAGAGCGTGCGATGGACTCCAACGACCTGGAGCGCGAGAAGGGGATCACGATCCTCGCCAAGAACACCGCGATCACCTACAACGGCGCGCACACCGACGTGCCGGTCACGATCAACGTCATCGACACCCCGGGTCACGCCGACTTCGGCGGCGAGGTCGAGCGGGGCCTGTCGATGGTGGACGGCGTGGTGCTGCTCGTCGACGCCAGCGAAGGCCCGCTTCCCCAGACCCGCTTCGTACTCCGAAAGGCGCTCGAGGCCAAGCTCCCCGTCATCCTGCTGGTCAACAAGACCGACCGCCCCGACGCGCGCATCGCCGAGGTCGAGGAGGAGGCGCACGACCTGCTGCTCGGTCTCGCCTCCGACCTGCAGGACGACGTGCCCGACCTCGACGTCGACGCTCTGCTCGACGTGCCGGTCGTCTACGCGTCCGGCCGTGCCGGAGCGGCATCGCGCACCCGCCCCGCCAACGGCGACCTGCCCGACAATGGCGACCTCGAGCCGCTGTTCGAGGCCATCCTCCAGCACGTGCCGGCACCGTCCTACGATGACGAGGCCCCGCTCCAGGCCTGGGTCACGAACCTCGACTCCAGCCCCTTCCTCGGGCGCCTCGCACTGCTCCGCGTCTTCAACGGCACGCTGAAGAAGGGGCAGACCGTGGCATGGGTGCGCCACGACGGGTCGCACTCCACGGCGCGCATCACCGAGCTGCTGAAGACCCGCGCGCTCGAGCGCTACCCCGCCGAAGAGGCGGGCCCGGGCGACATCGTCGCCATCGCTGGTTTCGAGGACATCACCATCGGCGAGACCATCGCCGACCCCGAGGACGTCCGGCCGCTTCCGGCCATCACCGTGGACGACCCCGCGATCTCGATGACCATCGGGACGAACACCTCACCCCTGGTCGGAAAGGTCAAGGGGCACAAGGTCACCGCCCGCATGGTGAAGGACCGCCTCGACCGCGAGCTCATCGGCAACGTCTCGCTGAAGGTCGTCGACATCGGGCGTCCTGACGCCTGGGAGGTTCAGGGCCGTGGCGAGCTGGCCCTGGCGATCCTCGTGGAGAACATGCGCCGCGAAGGCTTCGAGCTCACCGTGGGCAAGCCCCAGGTCGTCACGCGCAAGGGGGAGGACGGCAAGGTCAAAGAGCCCTTCGAGCACCTCACGATCGACGCCCCCGAGGAGTACCTGGGCGCCATCACCCAGCTCCTCGCCGCGCGCAAGGGCCGCATGGAGACCATGGTCAACCATGGCACCGGCTGGGTCCGGATGGAGTTCATCGTGCCCTCGCGCGGCCTCATCGGCTTCCGCACCGAGTTCCTCTCCGTCACGCGCGGCACCGGCATCGCCAACGCCATCTCCCACGGCTACGACGACTGGGCCGGTCACATCCAGTCCCGCCAGAACGGGTCGATCGTGGCCGACCGTGCGGGGGTCGTGACCCCGTTCGCGATGATGGCTCTGCAGGAGCGCATGAGCTTCTTCGTCCAGCCCACCGAAGAGGTGTACGAGGGGATGGTCGTCGGCGAGAACACCCGCGCCGACGACATGGACGTCAACATCACCAAGGAGAAGAAGCTCACCAACATGCGCTCGTCGACGGCTGACGAGCTCGAGCGGCTGACCCCGCCGCGTCAGCTCTCGCTCGAGGAGAGCCTGGAGTTCGCCCGCGAGGACGAGTGCGTGGAGGTGACGCCCGAGAAGGTGCGCATCCGCAAGGTGGTCCTGGATGCGACCGAACGCGGCCGTGCCGCATCACGTCTGAAGCGCCAGGACGCGAACGCCTGATCCGGGCGCGAGCCGCGATCGGCTCAGCGTGCCTCCGAGACGAGGACGGCGGATGTCGCGGGCACGAGTGCCTCGAACACGTGCGGCGCATCGCCGGCGTAGGTGAGGAAGTCCCCGGGCTCGAGGGTCACCGGGTCGTCCTCGGGGCCGACCACCGCGCGTCCTGAGACGAGGACGACGTACTCGACGGTGCCGCGGGGGTGGGGAGCCGATCGGCGCGCGCCTCCCGGCTCTGCGCGGATCACATACAGATCCCGACGCGCGCCCGGCGGGCAGGCGGACAGCAGGGCCGCCGCATAGGGCGCGAGGGCGGAGGGGACCGCCGGCATCTGGCTCGCGCGGACGAGGCGGGTGACCGGGGCGGGGTCGTCGACGAAGACCGAGAAGGGGATGCCGAGAGCCGTGGCGATCGCCCACAGCGTTTCGACGCTGGGGTTGCCGGCTCCTCCCTCGAGCTGCGACACCGTCGCCTTGGAGATGCCCGCACGCCGAGCCAGTTCCGAGACCGAGAGGCCGGCGCCCTCCCGCTCGCGGCGGACAGAGGTGGCGATCCGAGGGCCGAGCGACTCCATGCGTTCAGTATGGCAAACAATCGTTCGCTTGACTGACGGGTTCTCGTCCTCCAGGATGAGTCCGGATCTCCATCCGGAGCGTCCGTCACCGGAGAGGACCTCGTGATGAACGAGCACGCCGACGCCCGTCAGGCCTGGCGGGACGCCCTCGGCGTCGCACTCGCCACCAGCGCCTACGGGGTGTCGTTCGGCGCGCTCTCGGTGGCCGCTGGGCTGGACGTGTGGCAGACCTGTGTGCTCAGCCTGCTGATGTTCACGGGCGGCTCGCAGTTCGCCTTCGTCGGCATCATTGGAGCAGGGGGAGTCGCAGCCGCTCCCGCCGCGATCGCGTCGGCCGCGCTGCTGGGCGTGCGCAACATCGCGTACGGCATGCGGATGTCGGCGATCGTGGGCCCCGGCGCCGTGAAGCGACTCGCGGCCGCCCACGTCACCATCGACGAGTCCACCGCCGTCTCGCTCGCGCGCGGCACCTCTCGCGGACGAACGATCGGGTTCTGGGTGACGGGTGTGGGCATCTACCTCGGGTGGAACCTGTCCACCCTGGCCGGGGCGCTCCTCGGCGATGTCCTGGGCGACCCGCGCGCGTGGGGGCTCGACGCCGCAGCGGCCGCCGCCTTCCTCGCCCTGCTGTGGCCGCGCCTGCGTGAACGCCAGGCGATCGCGACCGGCATCGCGGCGGCCGTCGTCGCCACCGTCCTGACCCCGACGCTCATGCCGGGGGTGCCGGTTCTGGTCGCGGCCCTCGTCGCCGTCATCATCGGCTGGGGGAATCTCCTCGGCCCTGCCCCGATCGCCGCGGCACCGAAGGCGGGTGGGTCGTGACGCTGTGGACGGCCGTCCTCGCCTCCTCGATCATCTGCGTGGCGCTGAAGGCGATCGGCTACCTCATTCCGCCCAGGGTGCTTGAGGCGCCCCGCCCGGCTCGCATCGCCGACCTCCTCACCGTGGCGCTGCTGGCGGCGCTCGTGGCCGTGCAGACCCTCGGCGCCGGGCAGGCGATCGTCATCGACGCCCGGGTGCCGGCAGTGCTCGTGGCGGGTGGGCTCCTCGTGCTCCGTGCCCCCTTCCTCGTGGTGGTGGCAGCCGCCGCCCTCACCGCCGCACTCCTGCGGTGGGCCGGCTGGGCGGCCTGACCGGCGGCGGCGTCGCGGCAGCGCTTAGGCTGGTCTGATGCGCACGTCGATCCTCGCCCGCATCCTCACCGGGATCGTCGCGGTGGTGATCGGCGGCGCCTACGGACTGGCGGGAACCATCGCCCACCCGTTCACGCTGGGAGTCCTGCCCGTGGGCCTCGTGCTGGCGATCGTGGGATCCACGGCGCTCCTCGTCGCCATCCGTCTTCTCACCGGGGATCGATGGGCGACGCTGGCGGCGGGCCTCGGGATGCTGCTGGCCACCCTCGTCTTCTCCGGCGAAGGCCCGGGTGGAAGCGTCATCGTCCCGCAGACGAGTCTCGGGATCATCTGGACCTTCTCCGTACCGCTCGTCGTCGCCGTCGTCGTCGCGTGGCCCGAACGGATGTCCCCGGCGGCGAAGCCGGTGCGGTCGGAGACCATAGACTGAACTCGTGACGTATGTGATCGCCCTCCCGTGCGTCGATGTCAAGGATCGCGCCTGCATCGACGAGTGCCCGGTCGACTGCATCTACGAGGGTGAACGCTCGTTGTACATCCACCCCGACGAGTGCGTGGACTGCGGCGCGTGCGAGCCCGTCTGCCCGGTCGAGGCGATCTATTACGAGGACGACCTCCCCGAGGAGTGGTCGGACTACTACACGGCGAACGTGGAGTTCTTCTCCGATGTGGGCTCGCCCGGTGGTGCTGCCAAGGTCGGCGTCATCGCCAAGGACCACCCGATCATCGCCGCCCTTCCGCCCCAGGAACACTGACCGTGGGGGTCGCCGACCTCGCCGACTACCCCTGGGATGCCGTCCGGCCGTTCGCGGTCAGGGCTCAGCAGCATCCCGACGGCATCGTCGACCTCTCCGTCGGCTCACCGGTGGACCCCACTCCGGACGTCGTCGCCTCGGCCCTGCGTGACTCCACCGACGCGCATGCCTACCCGCAGACGGCGGGAACGCCCGCACTGCGTACCGCGATCGCCCAGTGGTACGCGCGGCGTCGCGGGGTCTCGGGCCTCACCGATGACGAGGTGCTGCCGACCGTCGGGTCGAAGGAGTTCGTCGCCCTCCTTCCCCTCCTCATGGGTCTCGGGCCCGGCGATGTCGTGGTGCACCCGCGCGCGGCGTACCCGACCTACGAGGTCGGTGCGCGGCTGGTGGGCGCGACCCCGCTCGCCTCGGACGACCCGGCCGAGTGGCCCGACGCGGCGCGCCTGGTGTGGCTGAACTCGCCCGGCAACCCCGACGGCGCGGTGCAGGACGTCGCGGCTCTCCGTGAGGCGCGGGAGCGCGCACGCTCCCTGGGTGCCGTCCTCGCCTCGGACGAGTGCTACGCCGAACTCGGCTGGGACGCCCCGTGGGACGCGACCCCGATTCCGTCGGTGCTCGACCCGCGCGTCACCGACGGTGACCGACGCGGCGTGCTGTCGGTGTATTCGCTCAGCAAGCAGTCGAATCTCGCCGGATATCGGGCGGCCTTCGCCGCCGGCGACGCGGTGCTCCTCGCCGGCATCCACACCGCCCGCAAGCACCTCGGTCTCATCCCACCGGCACCCGTGCAGGCCGCGATGATCGCCGCGCTCGGTGACGACCGTCATGTGGACGAACAGCGCGAGCGGTATCGGCGGCGTCGCGCCATCCTGCATCCCGCCCTGGTCGATGCCGGGTTCCGCATCGACCGCAGCGAGGCCGGGCTGTACCTGTGGGCGACCGAGGGGCGCGACGCCTGGGACAGCCTGGCGGACCTCGCCGACCTCGGCATCCTCGTCGGGCCCGGCACGTTCTATGGACCCCACCACCCGCAGCACATCCGGCTGTCGCTCACCGCGTCGGACGAGCGGATCGAGACCGCCGCCGCACGGCTGCGCGCGCGGAGGATCGTCTGATTCCTCCAGCCGATTCCGTCGGGCTTTGGCGATGACAACAGTTGGCGCCGCGGCCCGATAGGCTGTAGACGGCGCCGCGACACGCGTCGTGGGCCGTATCGTTCGGGCAGGTGATCTTGCCGCCCGGGCTGGACGACACCCCCGGCACGACCAGGAATCGCGAGGAGGCGCCGTGAGCGACGGAACGCAGCAGCAGAAGGCCACCCTCACGATCGGGGAACGCACCGCCGAATTCCCGGTACTGGCGGGGACGGACGGCATCCCGAGCGTCGACATCTCCACCTTGATGCGGCAGACGGGGCACACGACCCTCGACTACGGATTCGTCAACACCTCGGCGACGAAGTCGGCGATCACCTTCATCGACGGCGATAAGGGCATCCTGCGCTACCGCGGGTACCCGATCGAGCAGCTGGCGAAGCACAGCACCTACCTCGAGGTCGCGTGGCTGCTCATCTACGGGGAGCTTCCCACCGCCGACGAACTCGCCGAATTCGACAATCGCATCCGTCGTCACACCCTGCTGCACGAAGACCTCAAGCGGTTCTTCTCCGCCCTTCCCCACACAGCGCACCCGATGTCGGTGCTCTCCGCAGCGACAGCGGCCCTCTCGACCTATTACGAGCGCGAGTCCGACCCGAACAATCCGGAGCACGTCGAGCTGAACACCATCCGGATGCTCGCGAAGCTCCCCGTGATCGCCGCCTACGCGCACAAGAAGAGCGTCGGACAGGCTTTCCTCTACCCCGACAACTCGCTGAGCTTCGTGGACAACTTCCTCAAGCTCAACTTCGGCGTGCTCTCGGAGATCTACGACGTCGATCCCGTGATGACCCGGGCCCTCGAGCGGCTGCTGATCCTCCACGAGGACCACGAGCAGAACGCCTCCACCTCGACGGTGCGCCTCGTCGGATCGACGGGGGCGAATCAGTTCTCCTCGATCTCGGCCGGCATCAATGCGCTCTACGGTCCGCTGCATGGTGGGGCGAACGAGGCGGTGCTGGAGATGCTCGGCCGCATCCGCGACTCGGGCGAGGGCGTCCGCCGCTTCGTCGAGCGCGTGAAGAACAAGGAAGACGGTGTGAAGCTCATGGGCTTCGGGCACCGGGTCTACAAGAACTACGACCCGCGCGCGAAGCTCGTGAAGGAGTCCGCCGACGAGGTCCTCGAGGCGCTCGGGGTGAGCGACCCGCTGCTGGACCTCGCGAAGGAGCTCGAGACGATCGCACTGGAGGACGACTACTTCAAAGAACGTCGCCTCTACCCGAACGTGGACTTCTACACGGGCGTGATCTATAAGGCGATGGGCTTCCCCACCCGCATGTTCACCGTGCTGTTCGCGATCGGGCGCCTGCCCGGCTGGCTCGCGCACTGGCGCGAGATGCAGCAGGATCCGCAGACGAAGATCGGTCGCCCGCAGCAGCTGTACACCGGAGCCGTGGAACGGAACTACCCCGGCCAGGGGTGACCAGGCCCGACGTCAGGCGTGCAGCGCCTCGTTGAGCGTGACGCCGACTCCGGCCCGGCGCACCGCCTCGACGGCCCCGGTGATCGAGTTGCGGCGGTAGAGCAAGCCGTCGCGGCCCGACAGCTCCGCGCCCTTCACCACGGGCTGTGCCCCGTCGGCGCGCAGAGGCTCGTCGGCGAGCACGACCTTGGTGCCGGCCGTCACGTAGAGGCCCGCCTCGACGACGCAGTCGTCGCCGAGGGAGATGCCGATGCCGGCGTTGGCGCCGAGGAGCGTGCGGCGGCCGATCGAGATGCGGTGCGCACCGCCGCCGGAGAGGGTGCCCATGATCGAGGCGCCGCCGCCGATGTCGCTTCCGTCGCCGACGACGACGCCCTGCGAGATTCGGCCCTCGACCATCGAGGCGCCGAGCGTCCCGGCGTTGAAGTTGACGAAACCCTCGTGCATGACGGTGGTCCCGGGGGACAGGTAGGCGCCCAGGCGCACCCGCGAGGCGTCGGCGATGCGAACCGCGGCGGGCGTGACGTAATCGAGCAGGCGCGGGAACTTGTCCAGGCCCTGCACCTGGATGCCGTCCCGGGCGAGGAACGGACGCAGCCGCGTGAGGTCATCGGGATGCATGGGGCCCGCGGTCGTCCAGGCGACGTTGGGCAGCTGGCCGAAGATCCCGTCGAGGTTCAGGTCGTTCGGAGCGACCAGGCGGTGCGACAGCGCGTGCAGGCGGAGGTACGCGTCCACGGTGGAGGTGGGCGGGTGGTCGAGATCGATCTCGATCGCGACGACCTGGATGTCCACGGCCCGGCGGGGATCGGGAACCGCGTGCCGTTCGACGTCGGAGGGGGCCAGCGCCGGATCGAAGCCGCTGGGGAGCCGACCGAGGCGCGGCTCGGGGAACCACGCGTCCAGAGCCGTGCCGTTCTCGGCGATCGTCGACAGCCCTACGCCCCACACCCAGCGGTCTTCACCCATGCCTCCACGGTAGCGAACCCGAGCCCCTCGCCGAACGGTCGGACACGGACATGCTGGGTAGACTCCAGGGCGTGCCCGCGATCGATCTGTCCGCGTCATCCGTGGATCTCACCCGGACCATCTGCGACATCCCCAGTGTCTCCGGCGAGGAGACCCCCCTTGCGGAGGCGATCTTCGCGGCCGTCGCTGATCTGACCCACCTCGAGGTCTATCGCGACGGCGACACCATCGTGGCGCGGACGGATCTGGGGCGGGCCCAGCGGGTTGTGATCGCGGGGCACATCGACACCGTGCCGATCAACGCCAACGTGCCCACCCGCGACGTCGAGATCGACGGCGAGGCCTTCCTCTGGGGGCGGGGGACGGTCGACATGAAGGCGGGCGTCGCGGTGCAGCTCAAGCTCGCCGCCGAACTGACGGCGCCTCGCGTCGACCTCACGTGGATGTGGTACGACCACGAAGAGGTCGACGCCGACCTCAACGGCCTCACCCGCCTCGCCCGGACGCGCCCCGACCTGTTCGCCGGGGATTTCGCGATCCTTGGCGAGCCCTCGAACGGAACAGTCGAGGGTGGGTGCAACGGCAACCTTCGCGCGATCGTCCGCACCTCCGGGGTGCGCGCCCACAGCGCACGGGCCTGGGTCGGGGTCAACGCCATCCACGCCGCGGCCCCCGCGCTGGCCCGACTGGCGGAGTACCGCCCGCGCGACGTCAGCGTCGACGGGCTGGTCTACCGCGAGGGGCTCAACGCCGTCCGCATCCACGGGGGCATCGCCGGCAACGTCATCCCGGATGCCTGCGAGATCGAGGTCAACTACCGCTTCGCGCCGAGTCGCAGCGGCGAGGAAGCGGAGCGCCACGTCCGCGATGTCTTCGCGGGCTTCGACGTCGAGGTCGTCGATCTCGCCGAGGGGGCGCGACCCGGGCTCGACGCGCCGCTGGCCCAGGAGTTCGTCGACGCCGTCGGCGGAGAGCCCCGCCCCAAGTACGGGTGGACCGACGTCGCACGCTTCTCCGCCCTCGGGGTCCCCGCGGTGAACTACGGACCCGGCGATCCCCACCTGGCGCACCACGACGCGGAGCGGGTGCCGATCGCTCAGATCGAGGACGTCGAGCGCGGGCTGCGCGCGTGGCTCGCGGACTGATCTCCTCGCTCGCCGCCCGCCCTGCCGGAGCGGTGCTGCTGCGTCATCCGGCGCTGTTCATCCTCGTCCTCTACGCGCTCGCACGGGCCGTGACCACCGGTCTGTTCCTCCTCGCCTCGGCCCTGGCCCCCGCGGGCAGCCGGTTCGGTCCCGGCGCGAGCCTCGCCGACTACATCGTCGGGTGGGATGCGCAGTGGTACTGGCTGATCGCGGTCGAGGGGTACCCCGCCGACCTGCCCCGCGACGCCGAGGGCACGGTCGGCGAGAATGCCTGGGCCTTCATGCCGGTCTTCCCGATCCTCGCGAGGGCGGTGGGGGTGCCGCTCGGTGCGTGGGGGGCGGGGGGAGTGCTCGTCGCACTCGCCGCGGGCTACGGCTGCTGCGTGCTGCTGTGGATGCTGCTGCGCGAGCGCATCGGCCGGATCGCGGCGATGTGGGCCGTGGCGTTCTTCGCATTCGCGCCCCTCGCGGCGATGTTCCAGGTCGCCTACGCCGAGACGCTGTTCCTCCTCCTCCTGCTGTGGGTCCTGCGGTGTCTGCAGACGCGGCGGTACGGGTGGCTCTACCCCGCGGTCATCCTGATGGCCTACACCCGTCCGGGCGTCCTGGCCGTGGCGCTGCTGTTCGGCCTGTACGGGATCCAGCGCCTCGTCCAGCGGCGCGTCGACCCGCTCCGCCGGGCGGAGGTCGTGCACATCCTCGCGCTCGGAGCGCTGGCGACGGCCGCCGGATTCTCCTGGACTTTCCTCGCCGGCGCGGTGACATCGGACCCGACGGCGTATCTGGACACCGAGCTGGCCTGGCGGCGGCTGTGGGTGGGTGACACCGGCGGGTTCCTGCCCTTCGAGGGCTGGGTCCAGGCGGCGGAGTTCTGGTTCGGGGTCTGGGGGCTTCCCGCGTGGCTCGGGTTCACGGTCCTCGGGCTCGGAACAGCCGCGGTGGGCGGCCTGCTGCTCTTCGAACCCCACATCGCCCGGCTCGGAGTCGAGGTGCGGCTGTGGGCGGTGAGCTATGTGGTGTACCTCTTGGCGGTCTTCTTCCCCCAGTCGAGCGTCTTCCGGCTGCTGCTGCCCCTCTCGCCCCTCTGGGGGGCGTTCGCCGCGCCGCGGCATCCGGCGTGGCGCGTATCGATCCTCGCGTTGTGCGTGCTGGGTCAGTGGTGGTGGATCTGGAACATGTACGGTCTCGGGGTCTCGTTCTGGCAGATCCCCTGAGCGATCCGCATCTTCGGGCGAGGGGCGACGCTGCGGTGTCCGGCGCACCCGATAAACTTGACCGGTATACCGACGACGAAAGGGAGCCGCGATGGCAGCCATGAAGCCGCGAACCGGGGATGGGCCGATGGAGGCCGTGAAGGAAGGGCGCCTCATCATCGTCCGCGTCCCGCTGGAAGGCGGTGGCCGTCTGGTGGTCTCCGTCAACGACGCGGAAGCGAAGGAGCTCTACGACGTCCTCGGCGAGGTCGTGGGCGCCTGAGTCCGCACCGCACACTCGACAGTCAGAGCGACCGGTCTTCGGGCCGGTCGTTCTGCGTCGTCAGGCGTCCGCGCCGACCGTGGTCAGCTGGAGGAGGCTCTCGCCGACGATGGAGAGCGCGCCGATCACCGCGGAGGACGACAGCGTCTCCTGGATGAGCGATCGGTAGGCGGTGGTCACGGCGTCGCGTCGGACCGGGTCGGCCACCGCCCCGCCGCGCAGCACTCGGGGCACCAGCACCGTCCCGCCGATGCGCGCCAGGCGCAGTCCGTGCTCGACGTATTCGAGCACGCCGTCGGGGTCGGCGTCGATGAGGACGATGTCGTAGGAGGCCTCGTTCATGCGGGGGAGCACCTCGGCGGCGCGACCGGTGATGAAGCGCGCGCGGGCCGCGGGGATGCGCGCGTCAGCGAAGGCCTGACGCGCGGCACCCAGGTGCTCGGGCTCGTTGTCGATCGTCGTGAGCGTCGCCCGCGGGGAGCCGTGCAGGAGCCAGAGGCCCGACACCCCTCCTCCGGTTCCGATCTCGACGATGTTCAGCGCGCGCGACGACGCGGCGACGAGGGCGCACTGGGCTCCGACCGCCGCGCTGATCGGTGCGGCGCCGAGCTCGAGGGCGTGAGCCCTCGCGCGTGCGATGTGGTCGGGTTCGGGCGTCGCTTCGTCGGCGAAGCGGTGATTCGCGTCGTGCTCGCCCATGCGCTCGTCCTTCCTTCCGGCCTGCCGCCTCAGCCTACGGTGATCCGCGGGGCTGACTCCTCAGGCGCGGCGGTAATCTGGACGCATGTTCTTCGGGATCACGATCGAGAAGCTTCTGCTGATCGGCGTGATCGCCGCCCTCCTCATCGGTCCCGAGCGACTGCCCCGCTACGCCGAGTCGCTGGCCAGATTCACCCGCCGTACCCGCGACTTCCTGCAGGGCGCGAAAACCCGCGTCCGGGATGAGATGGGCTCGGACTTCGACGATGTCGACTGGAGGTCGCTGGACCCCCGCCAGTACGATCCCCGCCGGATCATCCGCGAAGCGCTCCTCGACGACGCGCCGGTGGCCACCGTCCGCGCGGCGCAGGCGGCATCGGTGGTGACCGCGATGGAGGCTGCCCCCGCGCGGAAGACCTCGCTCAGCGCCGGGGAGCGGCCGCCGTTCGACAGCGAAGCCACCTGATCTCACCGGGTGCGCAGCGGCAGTGCGCGGCCGGCGAGCCCTCTCGGTGAACGGGCGAGCAGCGCCGCGAGATCGTTGATCGCAAGGGCCGCGGGATCGTCGGGATGGGAGAGGACCACCGGTGTCCCGGCGTCTCCATCGGCGCGGAGGGCGGGACTGAGCGGGATCGAGGCGAGGAGTTCGACCGGCTCCGCCGTCGTCGACAGAGCGTCGGCGACCGCCGCCCCGCCTCCGGCGCCGAAGAGGTCGAGCGTCGTTCCGTCGGGGAGGGTCATCGGCGCCATCGTCTCGACCACGCCCACCACCCGCTGTCCGGTCTGCCGAGCGACGAGGCCACTGCGGACGGCGACATCGGCCGCCGCCGACTGCGGCGTCGTGGTCACCAGCACCTCGGCATCAGGGAGGAGCTGACCGACCGAGATGGCGATGTCACCGGTGCCCGGCGGCATGTCGAGCAGCAGGATGTCGAGGTCGCCGAACCAGACGTCGGTGAGGAACTGCTGCACCGTGCGATGAAGCATCGGTCCGCGCCAGGCGACCGCCCCGAGCGGCGCGTCGTCCGCTCCGCGCCTCAGGAACATCCCGATCGAGACGACCTTCACCCCGTGCGCGACCGGGGGGATCATGAGGTCGTCGATGCGGGTCGGCTGCGGCACCGATCCGTCGGCGCCGACAAGTCCGAGCAGCCCCGGGATCGAGAACCCGTGGACATCCGCGTCGACGAGTCCCACCGACAGACCGGACGCCGCGAGCGAGACGGCGAGGTTGGCGGTGAGCGTGGACTTGCCGACACCGCCCTTGCCGCTGGTGACGGCGATCACACGGGTGAGGGAGCCCGGGCCGAAGGGCATCTCCCGCCGTGCCCGCCCTCCGCGCAGGCGCTCGGTGAGTGCTGCCCTCTCATCGGGGGTCATGACGCCGAGGGTGACGTCGACGTCGCGGATGCCGGGAACGGATGCCGCGGCGCGGCGCACGTCGGATTCGATGCGATCGGACGCGGGGCAGCCGACGATCGTCAGTGCGATGGCGACGTGGGCGATCCCGTCGGCGGTGCGGACGTCTTTGACCATCTGCAGCTCGGAGAGCGGGCGCCGCAGTTCGGGGTCGCTCACCGCGCCGACGGCCGCGGCGACGGCCGAGGTCAGCGCCGCGTCGGTCACGGTCGCTCGCCGGGGGCGTCGCGCCGCTGGTCGAGATCCTCCAGCAGGGCACGCAGCTCGCTGCGAAGGGTGTCTTTGGTGACCACCTCGTCGGAGAAGTCGCGCAGGGTCATCCGCAGGGCCACGATCTCGCGGGCGAGGTACTCGGTGTCGGCGAGGTTCCGCTCGGCGCGCTGACGATCCTGCTCGATCTGCACCCGGTCGCGGTCGTCCTGACGGTTCTGCGCGAGCAGGATCAGAGGCGCGGCGTACGACGCCTGCAGCGAGAGGACGAGGGTCAGGGCGGTGAACCCGAACTCCGCGGAATCGAACCGCAGCCAGATCGGCATGAGCGTGTTCCAGGCGATCCAGCTGACGCAAAAGAGCGTCAGACCGAGCAGGAACACCGGCGTGCCCATGTTTCGTGCGATCCACTCGGTGAATCGCCCGAATCGGTCGCGCGAGGGCTGCGGGGTACGGCTGAGGACCCCGGACCGCCCCCGCGGGGCGTCCAGCGACACGGCGCCGCGGTTGCCGCGCGCCATCAGCGCCGCCCCGTCGGGCGCGCCGCCGGGGCGGCGGTGAGCGGAGGTCGGGCGCTGTCGTCGCCGTCGTGCGAGCGCCAGTCCTCAGGGAGCAGGTAGTCCAGCACGTCGTCGACGCTGACGGCGCCGACGAGCCGGTGCGCGCGATCCACGACGGGCAGCGAGACGAGGTTGTAGCTGGCCAGCATGCGCGCGACCTCCGCGGCCGATGCGGTCACGGGGACGGGATCGAGGGTGTCGTCGATGATGGTGCCGAGTCGTTCGTGGGGCGGATAGCGCAGCATCCGCTGGAAATGCACCGTTCCGAGCAGCCGACCTGTCGGCGTCTCGTACGGCGGCAGGGTGACGAAGACCGCGGCGGCAAGGGCCGGATGCAGCTCGTGACGCCGGATGAGGGCGAGGGCCTCGGCGACGGTCGCGTCGGCGGAGAGCACGATCGGCTCGCTCGTCATGAGTCCGCCCGCGGAGTCAGGGAGGTACTTCAGCAGTTCGCGGACGTCCTCGGCCTCCTCGGGTTCCATCAGCTCGAGGAGTTCTTCCAGACGCTCCTCGGGAAGCTGCCCCAGGAGGTCGGCGGCGTCGTCGGGCTCCATGTTGTCGAGGATGTGCGCGGCGCGCTCGTCGCCGAGCTGCTCGAGGATGTGGACCTGGTCGTCCTCGGGCATCTCCTCCAGAGCGTCGGCGAGTCGCTCGTCGGAGAGCTCCTCGGCGACCTCGAGCAGTCGGTCATCGGGAAGGTCGAGGAGGGTGTTGGCGAGGTCGGCGGGTTTGAGCTCGGAATAGGTGGCGACGAGCTGCTCCGCGGACTGCGCCTCGCCGGAGGTGTGATCCTCGCGGACGTCGGCCCACGACGAGAAGGTGGTCGGCCCCTTGGCGAACGGCGAGGCGCTGGTCTTGGGCTTGCGGAGGAACAGCTGGCCGACGTCCCATTCGCCGAGCCGGTTGCGCTCGATCGCGACGTCCTCGATCACCGCGTGACCCGAACCGTCGCGGAAGTAGACCTTGCGACCCAGCAGCTCCGACATCACGCGCACCTCGCCGCCGCGCTGCTGGAACTTCCGCACGTTGATCAGGCCGGTCGTGATGACCTGCCCGGTGGCGATGGAGGTGACCCGGTTGATCGAGAGGAAGACGTTCCGCCGGCCCGGGATCTCGACCACGAGTCCGATGACGCGGGGCGGATCGTCCTTCCGATAGATCACCACGACATCGCGGACCTTGCCCAGGCGATCGCCGGTGGGGTCGAAGACGGAGCACCCCGCCAGGCGCGCGACGAAAACCCTCTGCGTGCTCACGGGTCAAGCGTAGTCGCGCGTGGGAGGATGATGAGATGAGCATGATGGGTGGAGGGCGCCTGCCGCAGGGGCTGGAGGCCCCGGGTCAGGCGATTGCGAGCTTTCCCACGTACGAGGCGGCTCAGAAGGCCGTGTCGACCCTGATCGCCGCGGAGATCCCCGCCCGGGACATCGCGATCGTCGGTCACGATCTCCGCTCGGTCGAGCGGGTCACTGGACGGCTGGGTTACGCCGAGGCCGCACGCTCCGGCGCCATCAACGGACTTCTCCTGGGCATGCTGTTCTCCGCCATCCTCGTCCTCGGCTCGCCGTCGGTGCCGATCCAGGCGTTCGTGGGCGTGCTGTTCGTCGGCATCGCGATCGGCATGCTGCTGAGCCTCGTCACCTACTCGCTGGTGCGTCGCCGGCGCGATTTCGCCTCGGTGATGCAGGTTGTCGCGGAGCGTTACGACGTCACCGTGAGCGCGTCCGACGTCGCGAAGGCCCGCGGGGTGCTCGGCCCCCGCGCGACCGCGCCCGCCGCTGTCCCCGCGACGGCTGCGACCGCCGGCGATGAGCCGGCGTCGGCGCCCGCAGCGGACGGGACGGATGCCGCGGATGGCACCGAGTCGCCGGGCGGGACGCCCGCCGATGCTGAGCCGCCCCGCTACGGCGAACGCGTGACGCCGCCGCCCTCCGCCGGATCGGCGCCGGACGAGAGATGACTCTCGCGCGCGACGAGCGCATCGAGGTCGAGCTCCCGGGCGGCGCCGCCCTGGTGTCGGCCCTTCTCACGGTGCCCGACAACCCGTGGAGTGCGGTCGCCCTCGCGCATGGGGCGGGGGCGGGGCCCGAGCATCCGTTTCTCGCGGGCGCGGCTGCGGCGCTCGCACGTCACGGGGTCGCCGTGATGCGCTTCGCCTTCCCGTACCGCGAAGCCGGGCGCCGGATGCCCGGCCCGGCGACCCACGCGACGGCGACCTGGGTCGCGGCGATGGCGGCGCTCGCGGGCTGGTACCCGACGCTTGCGATCGCGGCGGCGGGGAAGTCCTACGGCGGCCGGATGGCGTCCCTGGCCGCCGCATCAGGGCTGATCGACCCCGCCGCCCTGATGTATCTCGGCTACCCCCTCCACCCGCCGGGCGAGCCGGCGAAGGAGCGCGCCGACCACCTCCCGGGGATCTCGCGGCCTCAGCTGTTCCTGTCGGGAACGCGCGACCCGTTCGTGCAGCCGCCCGACGCCCTCGAGCGTGTCGTCGCGGGATGCCCTGACGCCACCCTCACGTGGGTTCCCGGCGGCGATCACTCCTTCGAGGTCGCCGGTCACCGACGCGCCGGCGAGGTGATCGGGGGCGAGATCGGGGAAACGGTCGCGCAGTGGTGGCGGGGGCGCGCGCCTCAGCGCCCCGCGGCGTAGCCCTGCATCCCACGGGGGTTGGCCGCCGCCCAGAGAAGAGGGGGGTGCGCGCCGTCGGACGGCTCGCGGCCGACGGCGGACACCCGGCCGAGCGACCAGTCGCCGGCCCGCGTCACGACGTGACCGCGCCGTTCCAAGCCGGCGATGACCTCGTCGCCGAGCCGGTCCTCGACGACCGCACCGGCGGGCGTCCAGGTGCGGGGCCAGAACGATTCGGGGAGGGCGGTGGAGTGCAGCGCGGGAGCGTCGATGGCCTCCTGCGCTCGGTAGCCGCCCACGATCATGCGCAGCAGAGCGAGCAGCTGCCACTGGTCCTGCTGATCGCCGCCGGGGGAGCCCATCGCGAACCAGGGCCGTCCGGATCGAAGCGTCAGGGTGGGCGTGAGGGTCGTCCGCGGGCGGCGGCCCGGCTCGAGCGAGGAGGGGTGACCGGGTTCGAGCCACGTCATCTGAAGTCGTGTGCCGAGGCAGAACCCGAGGGCGGGGATCGTGGGGGAGGACTGCAGCCAGCCACCGGACGGCGTGACGGCGATGATGTTCCCCCAGCGATCGGCGACGTCGATGTGACAGGTGTCGCCCCGCGTCCGGCCCCGGCGGTCGACGGTGGGCTCGCCCGTCCCCGCGCCGCCGGAATGATCGGACGTCGTCCGCAGCGGCGGGATCCAGGGCTCGGCGCCGCCCAGGCGCCCAGGTCGGAACGTCTCCGCCGCCTCGTCCCCGATGAGCGCGCGGCGCGCGGCGAGATAGTCCTCGTCGAAGAGGCCCGTGATCCCCTCCGCATCGGAGGCGTCGCCGAACCAGGCTTCGCGGTCGGCGTAGGCGAGCTTCTGCACCTCGAGGATCGTGTGCGCGCCGCGCTCGGTGGAGGGATCGAGCAGGTCGTCGGAGAGGGGTTCGAGCAGCGCGAGCGTCTGCAGGAGCGCCGGGCCCTGCGTCCACGCTCCGGCCTTGGCGATCGTCACCCCGCGGAACTCCCGGGTGAAGGCCGGCTCGTATCCCGCTTCGAAGGCGGCGAAATCGGATGGTTCGATGACGGCGGCGTGCACGCCCCCGCCCGAGTGCCGGTGCGGTGTGCGCAGGAAGGCCGTGGCCTCCGCGGCGACGAAACCCTCCCGCCACTCGCGACGCGCCGCGTCGATGCGCGCCGCTCGATCCATCGCACCCTCGCCGCGCACCTGACGCGCGGCGTGGACGAGACCCTCGAGCACGCTCGCGTAGGCCGGATTGCGGACGACCTCTCCGGCGCGCGGCGGTCTGCCATCCGGCATCCACCGATCGGCTGAACTCGGCCAGTCGTCACGGAACAGCTCCGCGACCCGCCCGATCGTCGCGGCGGCCTGTGCGATGATCGGATGGCCCTCACGGGCGTAGCCGATGGCGTAGGCGAGCACGTCGGCGAGCTCCCACGTACCGTGGTCGCGCAGCAGCACGAGCCAGGCGTCGACGGCGCCGGGGACCGCGGCGGCGAGTCCCCCCGCTCCGGGCACCAGATCGAGTCCCTCGGCGGTGTACCGCGCGATGGTCGCCGCCTCCGGTGCCGGTCCCTGGCCCATCAGCACCACGGGGGTCGGGTCCTCGGCGGTGGCGAACACACCGACGAGATCGCCCCCCGGGCCGTTCAAATGCGGCTCGACCACGTGCAGCACAAAGGCCCCCGCGGTGGCCGCATCGAAGGCGTTGCCGCCGCGCTCGAGCACGGCCTGCGCCGAGGCGGTCGCGATCCAGTGCGTCGAGGCGGCCATCCCGAAGGTGCCCGACAGCGTCGGCCGGGTGGTGAACGCGGCCGGCGGAGTGAAGCTCACGAGGCCGGCGCGCTCGGCGAGAGCCGCGCGACCCACGCCTCGATCTCGTCCGCGGTCCGCGGAAGAGACGCCGACAGGTTCTCGGGCCCGTCTGCGGTCATCAGCACGTCGTCCTCGATGCGCACGCCGATGCCGCGGTACTCGGTCGGCACGGTGAGGTCGTCGATCTGGAAGTACAGGCCCGGTTCGATCGTGAACACCATGCCGGGCTCGAGGATCCCGTCGTAGTACATCTCGCGCCGCGCCTGAGCGCAGTCGTGCACATCGATCCCGAGGTGGTGACTGGTGCCGTGCACCATGTAGCGCCGGTGCTGTCCGCCGCGATCGGCGTCGAGCGCCTCATCGGCCGTGACCGGCAGCAGACCCCACTCGGCGGTGCGCTGCGCAATCACGCGCATCGCCGCCTCGTGGACGGAGCGGAACGTGACCCCGGGGCGGGCGGCGGCGAATGCGGCGTCGGCGGCCTCGCGGACGGTCTCGTACACCCGGCGCTGAACCTCGCTGAACCGGCCGCTCACCGGGATCGTCCGGGTGATGTCGGCGGTGTACAGGCTGTCGACCTCGACGCCGGCGTCGATGAGGATGAGGTCGCCGGGGGCCACGGTGCCGTCGTTGCGGGTCCAGTGCAGGTAGCACGCATGCGGGCCCGATGCGGCGATCGTGTCGTAGCCTTCGCGATTGCCGTCGGTGCGGGCCCGGAGGTGGAAGACGCCCTCCACCACGCGCTCACCGCGCGGATGGGCCAGAACGCGCGGGAGCTCGGCCACGATGTCATCGAATCCGCGCGCGGTCGCCTCGACCGCCAGACGCATCTGCTGGATCTCGAAGGCATCCTTGACCAGGCGGAGCTCGGACACCGCACGGGTCAGTCCGGCGTCGACGTCCACGACCAAGTCGTCGTCGGCCGCCGCGAACTCGTCCACGTGACGGGTACCCAGACCCAGGTCGGCGGCGACTCCGGCCAGGGCGGGCCGCGGTCCGATCCAGAACTCGCCGATCGAGGCGTCGGCGTAGAACTCCGGCGTCGTGCGGTCGGCGCGTTCGCGGAAGTAGAGGGTCGCGCCGTGCCCGCCCTCGGGACGCGGGTCCATGACGAGTACCGCGCCGGGTTCGGAGTCCGAACCCCACCCGGTCAGATGCGAGAACGCGGAGTGGGCGCGGAAGGGGTAGTCGGTGTCGTTGCTACGCGGCTTCATCTCGCCGGCCGGGATGACGAGCCGCTGCCCCGGGAACGCCGCCGAGAGACGCTCCCGGCGCGCGGCGGCGTACTCCGCCTGCGCACGCTGCGGCGGCAGTGTGTCGGGTCGCTCCGCCCACCCCGTGGAGATGCTGTCGAGGAAGCCCTGCGGGAACGGCTGGCGGCGATTGGTGGTCGTGTTCGAGGGGGAGTCGCCGGAGGTCGTCATCCCTCCAGTGTGGCACCTGGCCGCGGCACCCGAGCGGAACGGGCGGTTCTCGCGTCAGCCGGCGGGGTCGAGCTGGACGATCAGCGGGCGGTGGTCGCTGCCGGAGTCGTCCATCGTGCGCAGCACCACCGACGCGGTCGGCGTCCACTGCGCAGACACCATGACGTGATCGATGGCGGCCCCCAGCAGGGCGGGCATCGATGTCGACCACGTCCCCACCGAGCCGTTGCCGGTGCGGCTGGCGGCGTCCCGGCACCGGCCCATGTCGCCGCCGTCTACCCCCAGCCCGCTCATGTGATCGAGAGTTGCGTTGAAATCGCCGGCCATGATGACGTTCTGGTCGGCGCACTGGTCGGCGAGCCACTGCAGATCGGTGCGCCACTGATCCATGTACTCCCGGCGGGGAGCCACGGCGTGTGCGGCGACCACGATGGGTCCCTCTCCGTCGACCGGCATCGCCACCGCGCTCGGCAGCGTCGAGGTGTTCGTCGTGCCGTTGACCGACGACTCGATCACGCTGTAGTCGCCGAGGTCGGGCGTGATGAGCAGGGTGGTGGAGTGGGCATCCCATCCCTCGCCGGGGAAGTACTCCGTGTGGTGCGCCCACATCGGATGGCCGAGCTCGCGCATCGCGATCGCGACCTGCTCGCCGGTCTCGATGGTCGTCTCGGGCAGGGTGACCACGTCAGCATCCATCGCCACCGCGACGCGCGCGATGCTCTCCGCCGTCGTCGCCTCTCCGGCGGTGTTCCACGTCATAACCCGGATGCTGCCCTCGCCCTTCTCGGGGAGGGTCTGGGTGCCGATCCCGCGGCCGACGACCGTGGTGAGGCTCACCGCCGACGCCGCGACGCAGATGAGCACGAGAGTCAGCGCGAACGCACGGAGCGGGCGGATGATCGCGACGAGGAGGAACAGCACCGCCGCGGCGACGAGGACCGCGACCAGGACGGGACGGAACGACACGATCTGGGCGACGGGGAACGTGCGCTCGAGCCGGAAGAACGACGGCCACGTCAGGACGGCGGCCACGATCGCCGCCACCACGGCAAGCAGGATCCCGACCAGGCGAAGCACATCGCGACACTATGCGACGAGCCTGAAAGATCCGTCTGCCCCGCCGTCCGTGGGCGTCCGGGGACCGGTGGCCGGCGGTAGCGTGGGGGGATGCACAGCTCTCCCGGACCCCAGGGCCCCGGGGATCTGCACCTGCACTCGGTCTACTCCGACGGCACCGAGACGCCGGCCGAGGTCATGGCCGCCGCCGGCCGGCACGGCATGCGCACGGCAGCCCTGACCGATCACGACACCACGGCGGGCTGGCGCGAGGCCGCCGATGCGGCCACGAGACTGGGGCTGACGTTCCTGCCGGGGATGGAGCTGTCGGCGAAGCATCAGTGGCGGAGCGTCCACATCCTCGCCTACCTCTTCGACCCCGAGGATGAGAGGCTGCGCGCCCTGACGGATCGCATCCGTTCCTCACGCATGGACCGGGCGCAGGAGATGGCCGAGCGCATCAGCGCCGACTTCGACCTGGGGTGGAGCGACATCCTCGCCCAGACCACCGACGGCGCGACCGTCGGGCGTCCGCACATCGCCGACGCCCTCATCGCCCGAGGATACGTGCGAGACCGCACCGAGGCCTTCTCGCGCATCCTGCACCCCGGCGGCGACTACTACGTCGCGCTCTACGCCCCCGATCCGGTCACCGCGGTCGAGCGCATCACCCGGGCGGGCGGGGTGGCGGTGGTCGCCCACCCGGCAGGGCGGGGGATGCTGCCGCACGGCGTGATGCAGCAGATGATCGATGCCGGGCTCGCCGGCCTGGAGCTGCGCCACCGGGAGAACATCCCCGACCAGGTGCGACAGCTGCGGCGCGTCGTCGAGGAGCGAGACCTGATCGTCACCGGTTCCAGCGACTATCACGGGCAGGGAAAGCCGAACGTCCCGGGCGAGAACAGCACCGACACCGCGATGATCGAGCGGATCATCGACCTCGGGCGAGGGAGCAGCCCCGTCCTGGCCTGAACCCGGACGAGGCGCCGCCCCTACCGTTCAGCAGAGCACGCGCGGGCCGGTCAGGAGAGGACGCGGGCCTTCAGGCGCTCGTACTCCTCGGGCGTGATCGTGCCGGCATCCAGAAGGGTCTTGGCCTTGGCGATCTCGTCGGCCGGGCTCGGGTGCGCTCCCGGCCCCGCAACCGACTTGATGTAGTCGTCCTGCGCCTTCTGCATGGCCCGTACCTGGGCGGCGCTGCGCTCGGCCATGCCGCCGCCTCGCGCGATCAGATAGACGAGGGCCGTGAGGAACGGCACGAAGATGAGGAAGACGATCCAGATCGCCTTCGCCCACCCCTTCATCTTGTGGTCGCGGAAGAGGTCGCCGATGATGGCGAACAGCGCGAACAGGTAGGCGATGAAGGCGAACGCCCACAGGAACCACCAGATGAGGTCCCAGAACGACCCCCAGAATCCCTGGTACTCGATGGTGTCGGTAAAGCGCACGGTCGTGCCTTTCGTCGCGAGGGAGGACGGCGCCTCCTGCGCCGTCACGCTCACCATACCGCTCGACCCGCTTCGCTGCGCGGTGGATGTCAGCCGACGGTGGGAGCTCCACCCGTGCGCGGCGCGCGGCGGCGCCGGCGGCGACGTGCCGGGGCGGCGTTGCCATCGTGGTGACCCTTGCCGCTGCCGTCGTGCGTGCCCTGGCCGTCGGTCTCCGCGGCGCGTTCCGCGCCGTGCTCTGCGGGGACGCTGACGGCGTCCGCGGGAGCCGAACCCTCACTGCGGCGGCGCCGGCGGCGCGGAGCGTCGGACCGGGCGGCGCGGTCGGATCCGCCGGCGGCGGTCTTGACCGTCTCCGTCCGCGGTGCGGTGCTGAGGCGGCCGCGCACTCCGGCGGGGATGCCGAGGTCTTCGAAGAGGTGGGGGCTCGAGGAATAGGTCTCCCGCGGTTCGGGCTGACCGAATTCCAGCGCGCGGTTGATCAGCGCCCACTTGTGCAGGTCTTCCCAGTCGACGAAGGTGACGGCGATACCGGTCTTCCCGGCACGGCCGGTGCGGCCCGCGCGGTGCAGATACGTCTTCTCGTCGTCGGGGATCGTGTGGTTGATGACGTGGGTGACGTCGTCCACATCGATTCCCCGGGCAGCGACGTCGGTGGCGATGAGGATCTCCTTCTTCCCCGCCTTGAACGCCGCCATGGATCGCTCGCGGGCCTCCTGGCTCATGTCGCCGTGGACGGCGACGACGGAGAAGCCGCGGTCGCCGAGCTCGTCCATGAGCTTCTGGGCGGCACGCTTGGTGCGGGTGAAGACGACCGTCTTGCCGCGACCCTCCGCCTGGAGGATCCGCGCGATGACCTCGTCCTTGTCCAGCGAGTGCGCGCGGTAGACGAGGTGGTTGATGTTCGCCTGCGTGAGGCCCTCGTCGGGATCGTTGGCGCGGATGTGGATGGGGTTCGACATGAAGCGGCGTGCGAGGGTCACGATCGGACCGGGCATCGTCGCCGAGAAGAGCTGCGTGTGGCGTACCGCAGGGAGCTTCTGGAAGATCTTCTCGATGTCGGGGAGGAAGCCGAGGTCGAGCATCTTGTCGGCCTCGTCGAGGACGACCTCGACCGCGCCGGAGAGATCCAGCAGGCGCTGGCCCGCGAGGTCGATCAGGCGACCGGGCGTACCCACGACGATCTGCGCACCCGCCTGGAGCTGCTCGATCTGGCCCTCGTAGGCCTTGCCGCCGTAGATCGCGACCACCGAGGTGGAGCGGTTCTGCGTCAGCATGTCGATGTCCTCGTAGACCTGCACCGCGAGCTCGCGGGTCGGGACCACGATCAGCGCCTTCACGCCCGGGGACGGGTCGAGGCCGAGGCGCTGGACGACCGGGATGCCGAACCCGAAGGTCTTCCCGGTGCCGGTCTTCGCCTGCCCGATGATGTCCTGACCGGGGAGGCCGAGGGGGATGGTCTGCTCCTGGATGGGGAAGGAGTCGATGATGCCGCGCGCGGAGAGCGCCTCGACGATGTCCTGATCGACGCCGAGTTCGGCGAAAGTCGTCACGTTGTCATGCCTGTCTGTCGAAGGGGCCCGGATGGTGCAGACGGGCCGCGTGATGGATCCACGCCCTTCGTCGACCGCAGGCGCGGGGGTTCCGATCCGATGCCGGAACGCACTCCAGGATACCCGGCGACGCCCCCACGGCCGCCGCGGGCCCTCCCGCGGCGAGCCGCGAGGGTAAGGTGACGTGCGTGGTGAACTGGTTCTGGCGCAGGCAGCGTGGCACCGCTCGAACCCTGTCGTTGCGGTCGCGTGGGGATTTCGGCGACGCGCGACGCGTGGATTTCGCCGAGCTGGCTCCGGATGTCAACACGTTCCTCGGCCAGGCGGCCTACCTGCAGCTGGGCTTCTTCGAGACGCTCTCCGAGCTGATCGCGATGACGCCCTCGCTGGCGGAGAAGGAATCGCTCTCGAGAGCGGCGGGGGCGGCGCTGGCCAAGCACGAGGAGCTCGTCGCCCTGATCCGCGATCGCGGGGAGGACCCCACCTCGCTCATGCTGCCCTTCCGGGAGCCCCTGGACGCCTTCCGTCGGGCCACCCACGGCGTCCGGCCCGAGGAGACGATGCTCTCGGTGCACATCATCGCCGGCATGCTCGACGACTTCTATCTCGCCCTCTCGGCCAGCTACGCCGAGACGGGGCGTCGAGTGGCCCGGATCCTCCGCACCGACGACGACCGGCAGGCGATCGTCGAGCTGGTCGTCGAGGCGATCCAGAGCGACCCCGAGTGGCGGTCCCTGCTGGCGATGTGGGGGCGCCGCCTGGTGGGGGACACCCTCCTCATCGCCCGGGCGGCACTGCGGCCGACGACCCTCGCCGCCTCCGACGAGAAGCGGGTCGAGCCCGTCTTCACCGCCCTCATGGCGGCGCACTCGCGACGCATGGAGGACATGGGCCTGGCCGCCTGAGGCGCCCCGTCAGCGGTCGATGCCGTTCAGGCGATGCCGAGGCGACCGCGCTCCCGCCGGTCCGCGGCGATCCGCGCCCGGGTGAGGAACGCCACGACCGGCACGGTGACGACGGCCGGCGCGACGATCGCGCTCAGCCAGATCCACGGACTGTCGATCCCCACGCCCGCCCAGGTCAGCGCGCACCAGACGATGCCCGACGCCGCTGCCCCGATGAGGGGGATGAGCACCACGCCGCGGCTCTCGCGCCCCTTCGAGAGGAAGTGGACCGCCAGGCCGATCGCGGCCCCGGCGATGAAGGCCAGCAGGATCTGCATGCGAAGTCCTCAGGCGACGAAGCCGACGCGGCGGGACTCCTCGGTCCCGACCTCGATGTAGGCGAGCCCCGCGGTGGGGACGATGTAGGTGGTGCCCTTGCTGTCGGCGAAGGTGACGTGGGTGGCCCCGGCATCGAGCGCGGCTGCCACCGACGCCTTCACGTCCGCCGCCGACTCGCTCGTGTCGAAGTTGAGCTCGCGGCCGGTGTTCGCGATACCGATACGGATCTCCACAGGTCTGCCTTCCTCTCGCGCTCGGACCTCGATGCGCATGGCAACTCTACGACACCGGTGTGGTGACAGGCGTTGTCGGAGCCTCGGGCTAGCGTCGAGGCGTGACATCGATCGACCTGCGCGCGCTGATCCCCGGGCCGGGGGATGCGCGGTCGGTCTTCGACGACATCACGACCCTGGACGGCGATCAGTCGGCGGTGGTCCATCTGCCCCCGGACGCCTCGGGTGTGGTGGTGGGCGCCCCGGGGTCGGGCAAGACCCACTGCGTCGTCGAGCGCTTCCGGCACCTCGTTCACGACGGCGTCGAGCCCGACGAGATCCTCGTCCTCACCCCGACCCGTCAGACCGCAACGCTTCTGCGCGACCGGCTGTCGCTGGCCGCGGCGCGGGCGACCTCGGGTGCCCCGGCGCGGTCCGTGCCATCCTTCGCCTTCCAGATCGTCCGCGCGGCCGAGGTCGCCGCCGGCGGTGACGCCCCGCAGCTGCTGACCGGTGGCGACGAGGATCAGCTGCTGCGCGATCTCCTCGACGGCGACGCCGAGGACGAGGCCGCGGGTACACCGCGAGGCTGGCCGGCGTGGCTCGGACCGGAGATCCGCGCCACGGCCGGGTTTCGGACGGAGGTCCGCACCTTCCTCGCGGAGTGCACGACACTCGGGCTCGCGCCCGCCGCGCTCGCCCGACTCGCCCGCACCCACGAGGTGGAGGTGTGGCATCCGCTGGCGTCGTTCTTCCAGGAGTACCTGGATGTGCGCGCGGCGATGCGCGGAGCGCACCGTGACGCCGCGGGACTGGTCCGGGAGGCTGTCGGGCTCGTCCGCTCCGCGCGGGACACGGTGTCCGCCCGCGCCGCCGCGGGCGGTGTGCGCATCCTGCTCGTCGACGACGCGCAGGAGCTCACGCTGGGGGCGATCGAGCTGCTGGAGGCCTGTGCCGCTCGCGGGATCGCCGTGCTGGCGTTCGGGGATCCGGATGTCGGGGCGGGCGCGTTCCGCGGTGCGTCGCCGGAGAACTTCGCCCGGCTGGCCGCCTCGCTGCAGACGGTGCACGTGCTGGGTCGGGGGCATCGCGGCACCGCGGCGCAGCGCGAGACGGTGCGCCGCGTCGTGGAGCGAATCGGCGCCGTCGGTGTGGTGGCTCACCGCCGGGCGCCCGACCCCGCGGAGGCGGATACGTCGGTGCGGGCGCTGCTGCTACGGTCCGCGGCCGAGGAGTTCGACGCCGTCGCACGGATCCTCCGTGAGCGTCACCTCCTCGACGGCGTGCCCTGGCGGGACCTGGCGGTGATCGCCCACGACAGTCGTCAGGTCGCCGCGCTCGAAACCGAGCTGTCCGCCCGCGAGGTGCCGGCGCGCTCGCAGGGAGCGGGCCGCGCGCTCGGCGAGGCGCGCGCCGTCCGCGACATCCTCCGGCTGGTGGAGCTGGCCCACCGGCCGGTCGAGGACTGGACTGACGACGACGTCTCGGCCGCCCTCGAGGGAGCATGCGGCCGCCTCGACGCCATCGAGCTGCGGAGGCTGCGGACGAGCCTGCGGCATCTGGAGCTCGCCGCGGGCGGCGACCGGCCGGGGCGGGATCTCCTGCGCTCGGCGATGATCCATCCGCTCGAGTGGGAGCGGGTCGACACACGCGAGGCGCGACGCGCCGCCGCGGTCGCCAACACCCTCGCGCGCCTGCGGGAGCAGATCTCCCGGGACGCCACCGTGCACGAGCTGCTGTGGACGGCGTGGGAACGCAGCCGCCTGGAACGCGCGTGGGTGGAGCAGGCGAAGGGGCACGGGCCCCTCGCCGATCAGGCCGGGCGCGATCTCGACGCGATGGTCGGGCTCTTCCAGGCGGCCAAGCGCTTCGTCGAACGATCCGCCGAGGGCGACGCACGCGCCTTCATCCGGGGCATCCTCGACAGTGCGGTGGCCGACGACCGCCTGGATGCCGCGCTGTCGCGCGACGTCGTCGCCGTGATGACCCCGGCCTCCGCCCTCGGTCTGGACGTCGACACCGTCGTCGTCGCGGGCGTTCAGGAAGGGGTCTGGCCGAACACCCGGCACCGCGGCAGCCTGCTCGAGACATGGCGGCTTCCCGAGGTCGCCCGGCACGCCGGGGCACGGTCCGACGCGGCGACCGCCGCGCTGGACCGACGGCGCAGTGCGCTGCACGACGAGCTGCGTCTGTTCGCGCGCGCCGTGTCCAGGGCGCGCACCCGCACCATCGTCACCGCCGTCGACGACGACGACCTCGGCCCGAGCGTCTTGTTCGATCTGCTGCCCGAACCCGAGGTCCCCGTGGCATCCGCGGCTCACCCGCTGAGCCTCCGGGGCCTCGTCGCCGTCCACCGTCGCACCCTCACCGCCGCCGATGCGCAGGACGATCCTGCCGGGGTGCGGGCAGCAGCCGGGCAGCTCGCGCTGCTCGCCGCCGCCGACGTGCCGGGCGCGTCTCCCGAGGAATGGTACGGGGTGCGTCCGCCGACCTCGCGCGGGCCCCTGCGCGATCTGGAGCATGAACGCGTGCGGGTGTCGCCGTCCCGACTGCACGCCCTCGAGGAGTGCGAGCTGAACTGGCTGATCGCCGAGCTGGGGGGCGACCCCGGGAACACCACCGCCGGGGTCGGGACGATCATCCACGCTGCGCTCGAGATCGCCGCCGCCGGAACGGATGAAGAGGCGCTGTGGCAGGTGGTCGAGGGGCGCTGGCACGAGCTCTCCTTCGACGCGTCGTGGCAGGACCGGGCCGAGCGCGCCCGAGCCCGCGAACTGGTGCGGAGATTGGCGCGCTACCTGCGTCGTTTCGACGCCGACGGGGGCAGACTCCTCGACGCCGAACCCCATTTCGAAGTCCCGCTGGTGTTCGATCCCGCGCGACCCGCGGGACTCACCGTGGGCGCTGCGGGCGAGGCGCCGGCGCGCGCCGTGCTTTCGGGATACATCGACCGAGTCGAAGTCACCGCCGAAGGCGCGGTGGTGATCGTGGATCTGAAGACCGGCAAGAGCGAGCCGCAGACCGACGCGAAGGTGATCGATCACCCCCAGCTCGCCGCCTATCAGCTGGCCTTCGAGTCCGGCGCCATCCCCGGGACCGAGGGGCTGACCTCCGGCGGTGCCCGTCTGCTCGTGCTTCGACCGACCTCGCAGCGCGACTTCGTCACCCCGACGCAGCCGCCTTTCGACGACGAGCGTCGGTCGGCCTTCCTCTCCCGCATCCACGCCGCGGTCACGGTGATGACCGGGACGTCCTTCCGCGCGCCGTACGAAGAGCACTGCCGGGATGAGCACAGTCACGGCCTCTGCCGCATCCACACCGTCGGGGCGGTGAGCGCGTCGTGACCGAGGTGGTGACGGCACGCCTGTCCGCCGCGGTGATCGCGGCCGCGCTCGGCCAGTTCCCGCCGACCGACGAGCAGACCGCGGTGATCGAGTCCCCCCTGCGTCCCGCGCTCGTCGTCGCGGGGGCCGGCAGCGGGAAGACCGAGACGATGGCCGGGCGAGTGGTCTGGCTCATCGCGAACGGATTCGTGCGGCGCGATCAGGTCCTCGGGCTCACGTTCACACGCAAGGCGGCCGGCGAACTCGCCGACCGCGTGCAGCGGCGACTGCGCCGACTCGGCGAATTCGAGAGCGCCGGACTGCTGCCCCTGCTCCCCGAGCTGCACTCCTCGGGAGCCCTGGCGTTCTTATCCACCGAAAGCGCGCACCACGACGCGACGCGACGCGGCTACCTGCGCTCGCTGGCCGAGCGCGCCGGCGTGGAAGGCGGCGGCAGCACCGGCCACGACCTGCTCGAGCGCCCGGTCATCGCGACTTACAACAGCTTCGCCGACCAGATCGTCCGGGAGCACGCGATCCGGATCGGCCGCGACACCGATTCAGCTGTCCTGTCGGAGTCGGCCGCGTGGCTGCTGATGCGGCGGGTGGTGCTCGACTCCGACGATCCCCGCCTCGAGGATCGGCCGGAGGCGCTGCGTACCATCGTCGACGCCGCGCTGCGGATCGCGCGCGACGGTGCCGACAACCTCGTCGATTTCGACGCGCTCCGGCTGTTCCCCGAGAGGTTCGCCGATGTCCTGGCCCGTCCGTCGGAGAAGAGCGCGGTCACGGTCTATAAGGACGTCGTCGACGCCGAGTCCCGGGTTTCGGCGCTCTCGCTGCTGTCGGACCTCGCCCGGGAGTACCTCGACGCGAAGCGTCGACGCGGCGTGATCGACTTCTCCGACCAGGTGGCGGGGGCTCTCGAAGTGGTCCGCCGCCACCCCGGTGCGGCGGCCGACTTCCGCGATCGCTTCCGGGTCGTGCTGCTCGACGAGTACCAGGACACCTCGGTGAGCCAATCCGAGCTGCTCTCCGCACTGTTCGCCGGTTCCGCGGTGATGGCGGTCGGAGACCCCCATCAGGCGATCTACGGATGGCGCGGAGCGAGCTCGGGCAATCTCGGGGGCTTCGCCGCGGCCTTCTCGGGCCAGGCGGGGTGTGGCACCTATGCGCTGATGACCAGCTGGCGAAACAGCCGCGACATCCTTCGTGCCGCCGGGGCCGTGCTCGCACCGCTCGCGCCGCGGTCGCCCGTCACCGTCGCCGAGCTCCGCGCGCGGCCGGGCGCGCCGCAGGGCGAGATCGACATCGCGGTCGACGCCGACATCGACGCCGAGGCCGCACGGGTCGCCGAGTGGTTCGCCCGGGTGCGCGCGGATCGACGCCGCGCAGGCCTGCCCACCACCGGCGCGATCCTGTTCCGCAGCAAGAAGCACATGGTGAGGTTCGGAGACGCTCTGGGCCGGCGCGGTATCGCCCATCGGATCCTGGGCCTGGGGGGATTACTCTCCACCCCCGAGGTGGTCGACGTCGTCAGCGCCCTCCGCGTCATCAGCGACCCCACCGCGGGCTCGTCCCTCATCCGACTGCTCGCCGGGCCGCGCTGGGGGATCGGGCTCGCCGACCTCCGCGCGCTGTCGGACCTCGCCCGACGTCTGGCGACGCACGACACCGCGCTGCGGCCCCTCACGGACGTCGTCGCCGAACGGGTGCGCGCCGGCGCCGGGGAGGACCGAGCCTCGCTCGTCGATGCCCTGGACTTCGTGGTGCGGTCCGCCCCCGATCACGGGTGGCTCGCGGCATTCACGCCGGAGGCGCGGATGCGGCTGAAGGACGCGGGTGCGGTCTTCGCCGGCCTTCGTCAGGCGGCCGGTGCGCCCCTGCCTGATCTCATCCGCCTGATCGAGGCGGAACTCCTGCTGGACATCGAGCTCGCCGCGAATGAGACGCGCGGCCCCGCGCGGATCGCCTCGGCCCAGCTGCGCGCCTTCCTCGACGAGGTGCACGCCTTCCTCGCCGCCGACGACAGAGGCTCTCTCGCCAGCCTGTTGGCCTGGCTCGACCACGCCGAGAAGGTCGACGAGTTCGCGCCGCGAACCGAGCCCCCCGAGGACGACGTCGTGCAGCTCCTGACGATCCACGGGTCCAAGGGGCTCGAATGGGACGCCGTCGCCGTGGTGCGCATGGTCGCCGACGAACTCCCGTCTGCCGCGAAGGACACCCGGGGGTGGCTGGGATTCGGGGTCCTCCCGTACGCCTTCCGTGGCGACGCGGCGTGGCTTCCGACCCTGTCGTGGGAGGCGGAGGCCGCACCCTCGCAGCAGGACCTCAAACGCGAGATCGATGCCTTCATCGCAGCTCATCGGGCGCGGCAGCTCGACGAGGATCGTCGCCTGGCGTACGTCGCCGTCACCCGCGCCCGCGAACACCTGCTGCTGACCGCTTCGCCCTGGTCGGGGACGAAACGCCCGAGGCCGACGGGCGTGTTCCTGCGCGAGATCGCCGCCGCCCTCGGCGTCGACCTCGCCGAGCCGGATCTGGAATCGAACCCGTTCGAGGGCGATCGACGAATCCTCGCGTGGCCGATGGATCCGCTCGGGGCGCGTCGTCAGCGGGTCGAGAATGCCGCCCGCCTGGTGCGAGAGGCGATGGACGCACCTCCGGCCGCGCCGGACGAGGAGGTACGTATGCTGCTTGCCGAGCGTCGCGCGCGGACACGGCACCGCGCCGACCCGCTGCCCACCCGCATCCCCGCGTCCCGGTACAAGGACATGGTCTCGGCGGACGGGGCGCCCGACGACCCGGTGTCGCGACCGCTGCCGGAACGCCCCTACCGGCAGACGCGCATCGGGACGCAATTCCATGAGTGGGTCGAGCGACGTTCGGGGATCACCGCTCGCGCGGTCTCCCTGGACGATGCGCTGTGGGATGCAGGCGACGAGGCGGATTCCACAGCGGTGGATGAGCTCGCCCGGCTGCAGGAGCGCTTCCTGGCATCCGAGTGGGCGGGTCTGAAGCCGATCGAGGTCGAGACCGAGATCGACTTCACCATGACCGGTCCCGACGGCCGCCCGCACGTCATCATCTGCAAGCTCGATGCCGTCTACCGGCGGGGTGACCGCGTCGAGATCGTCGACTGGAAGACCGGCACGCCGCCGAAGAACGCGCGGGAGCGCCAGGAGCGGATGGTGCAGCTGGAGCTCTACCGCCGGGCGTACCACGCCAAGCACGGCATCCCCGTGTCTTCGATCGATGTGGCGCTCTACTACGTCGCCGACGACCTGGTCCTGCGCGGCTGACCGGGTCGGCGGCCTACTCCGAGACCGCCCAGCGTCGCAGCGCCGCCTGCGAGGCGCGCTCCGCCTCGCCCACGTCGTCCAGTCGGTCCCGGATCGGACCGAGATCCAGCGGCGCCGTGTCGTCCGGGGCGGCATCCTGCCGCGCCGCGGCGACATCGCGCCGGGCAGCGGCCTCGTCGGCCGCGTCGGACTCGGGGGCATCGGACCCGGCGTCGTCGGACTCGTCCGCGTCGTCGCCGAACCACCCCGACACCTCGGCGGGGTCGTACGCGTCGGTCTGCATCGAGGTGTCGACCGTCGGCGCAGCCCGCCCCGGAAAACGATCGAGCAACGCGATCGCGTCTTCGACGTCCCCGCGATCCTGCGGCACGAGGTCGTCGCCGGCCACACCGGCGGCGAGCGACTCGAGGAGCTCCACAGCGTCATCGACGATGTCGGAGCGCCCCGTCTCGTGCCCGTGCACGAGCCACTTCGCGAACTCCAACTCCGCATACAGCCGGGCCCGCTCGCGCAGCAGCCCGTCGGGAGCGTGGACGCTGCGGGCCAGATAGGAGGCGAAGACGTCGTCCGCGGCATCGGGGGCCGAGGCCAGCCACATGAAGTCGCCGGCGGGGTCTCCCACGCTCAGGCCGTGCCAGTCGAGGACGCCGGTGACGCGGGGTTCGCCGGCGAAGTCTTCGAACAGGAACGACGAAGCCCCGGCACCGCCGAGGACGACGGTGGTCTCGAAGCGCCAGAGCCCCTCGGCGTCCAGCGCCTGACTCCACCGGACGTCGAGGCTCGGAGGGAGACGACGGGTGGCCACCGCGCGCTCGACCGTGCGCTCGATGTCGTCGCGCAGCTGACGGGTCGTACGGGCGGGGAGTCCCTCGTCCCGGACGACCGAGACCGGGAGGGCGTGGATGGCGGCGATCGCCTCGCCGAGCGAGGTCGCGGCTCCCCGGCCGCCGGGCAGGTGCGGCGGGTCGACGCGGTACCCGGGCAGGAAGTCGGCGACGACCGCGCGGCCGTCGACGAGGGGGGTCTGCCCCAGCACCGTCGGGACGCGGAACGGAAGCAGTCCACGCACACCCGAAGTGAGCACGGTCAGGGCGCGCACCTCTGCCGCCGTCTCCACCGCGGCACCCTCGTCGACCGGCGCCCGTACGACAACACGACGCCCGTCGTCGAGATCGACCAGCGCGGAGTCGTAGCGCCCGGCGCTGTTCTCGGTCAGCGCGGCGACGCCGACGACGCCGGCGCCCGGCAGAGCGGAGGTCACCGACGCGGCTAGAGTGAGGGGTGAGCGTGCCATGTGCCCAGGGTAGGTCGGGCACGCGTCCGGGCCTTCGCGCCACGCCCTGGCTCGTCGACCAACGCGGGAAGGTCTCGATGACATCGTCTGACAGCGCCCGGGATCTGCCCCGTCCGGCGGTCGCCGGGCCGATGACGCGCTGGGATCGCGCCGCCTCTGATCGTTCCGTGGACGGGGTGATCGCCGCGGCGCTGAGCGATCCGCAGACGCGCGTCCTGGCGGTCGCGGGGGATCGCGTCTCCGTCCGGGGCGGGGGACTATCTTGGAGCCCGCCCGACCGATGGACCGGCTCCCGAGCAGTGGAGGTCGCGCACTGGGCGTTCCTCGGGCGGGACGAGGGTGACGCGGCGATCATCCTCGCTGTCGTCGACCCCGATGCGGTCCTCGATCACGAGACGACCCCGTCGCTGCGGATGGTCTCTGCGGACCTCAACGACGCCGAAGGAGCGGTGGCCGTCACGGCCGTGAGCCTCGCCCGATGGCTCGCCGACGCGCCGTTCTGCCCCGCCTGCGGCACCCGCACCGAGGTCCGCGACGCAGGGTGGTCGCGTCGCTGCCCGTTCTGCGGACGGGAGCACTTCCCCCGCACGGATCCGGCCGTGATCGTCGCGATCACCCACCGCGACGACCCCGACCGCCTGCTGCTCGGATCGAACGCGGCGTGGCCCGACGGGCGCTATTCGTGCTTCGCCGGGTTCGTCGAGGCGGGGGAGTCGCTCGAGGGCGCCGTCCGGCGGGAGCTGCGGGAAGAGGCCGGTGTCGAGGTCGGCGCGGTGCGGTATCGCTCCTCGCAGGCGTGGCCGTACCCGCGTTCGCTGATGCTGGGATTCACCGCCGAGGCCGTCGACGCCGGCACGGCACGGCCCGACGGTGAGGAGATCGTCAGCGTTCGGTGGTTCCACCGCCGCGAGATCGGGGAGGCGCTCGCGGGCCGCGGCGAGCTGCTCCTCCCCGGGCCGGCATCGATCGCGCATCGTCTCATCAGCGACTGGCACGCAGCGGGGTCCGCGTGACCGGTCCTCTGGAGGATCTCGACGAGCGTCAGCGCGAGGCGGTCACCGCGCTCCGCGGACCCGTGGTGGTCCTCGCGGGAGCCGGGGCCGGCAAGACGCGGGTCATCACACACCGCATCGCCCACGGTGTCGACACGGGGACGTACTCGCCCGGTCGCGTGATGGCGGTGACCTTCACCACGAAGGCCGCCGGAGAGATGCGCGCCCGCCTCCGCGCCCTCGGCGTCGAGGGGGTCTCCGCGCGGACCTTCCACGCCACCGCGCTGGCACAGCTGAACTACTTCTGGCCGACGCTCGCGGGGGATGCGATGCCTTCGATCGTCGACAACAAGGTGCGCCTCCTCGCGCACGCCGCCGACGGGGTCGGTCTCGAGCCCGACACCGCCACCCTTCGCGACGTCGCGTCCGAGATCGAGTGGCGCAAGGTCACGATGCGCTCGATCGAGGAGTACGCCCGCGACCGGCCCCAGGGGGTGGGTGGTCTCGACGTCGAGCGCATCGTCCGACTCCAGCGCGCCTACGAGGACCTGAAGGACCAGCGTCGGCAGATCGACTTCGAGGACGTGCTCCTGGCATGCGCGGGGATGATCGAAGCCGAGCCGCGCGTGGCCGCGACCATTCACGAGCAGTACCGCCACTTCACCGTCGACGAGTATCAGGACGTCTCACCGCTGCAGGCACGACTGCTCGAGCTGTGGCTCGGCGACCGCCGCGACCTGTGCGTCGTCGGCGACGCCAGTCAGACGATCTACTCGTTCGCCGGAGCCGACCCGCGCTTCCTCCTCGACTTCGAGCGGCGCCACGCCGGCGCCCGCGTCATCCGCCTGGAGCGCAACTACCGCTCCACACCGGCGATCCTCGATGTCGCGAACGCCCTGATGAAAGATCGTCCCGGTGCGCTTCGCCTCGTCTCCGCTGCCGAAGAGAGCCCGGATGCCGCCGGCGAGGCGTTCGTGCCGACGGTGAACGCCTACGACGACGAGCGCGACGAGGCCCGGGCGGTGGCGGCTCGCATCCGCGCGCGCATCGCCGAGGGGGCCGATCCCGCCACGATCGCGGTGCTCTACCGGGCCCACGCTCAGTCCGCCGAGCTCTTGAGGGCGCTGGCGGACGTCGGGGTCCCCACGACCGTGCTCGGCGGTCGACGCTTCTTCGATGTGCCCGAGGTCCGGCAGGCGGTGATGGCGTTGCGGGCCGCGGCCGTGGCACCTCTCACCGGAACCTTCGTCGAGGCCGTGCGCGACGTGCTCCGCTCGCTCGGGCTCACCGACGACCCGCCGCCGGCCGGGGGAGCGGTGCGTGACGCGTGGGAGGCGCGGGCCGCTCTCCTCCGCCTGGCGGAGGAGGCGCCGGAGGGGACGACCCTTCGCGAGTTCGCCGACGAGCTGCTGCGTCGCGCCAGGGTGCACGAGGAGCCGACGCTGCGCACCGTGACGCTGGCCACCCTTCACGCGGCCAAAGGCCTGGAGTGGGACCACGTTCATCTGATCGGACTGGCGGAGGGGCTGCTGCCGATCTCCTACGCCCAGACCTTCGAGACGATCGACGAAGAGCGACGACTGACCTACGTCGGCATCACGCGGGCCGTGCGAACTCTCGAGCTGAGCTGGTCCCGCGGATCACGGGACCGCCGCCCGTCGCGATTCCTGCAGGAGATCGGCACCCGCACCGTGCGTGCGGCTCGTGCCGGAGGACTCGGGGCACCGGCTCGCTCGTCAGGACGACCTCGGTCGTCGTCGACCGCATCGACTCCTCGCCGCTGAGCAGGCGCACCGCGCGTGCTGCGGACTCGACGAGGAGGGGACCCGGAACGTCGGCGACGGTCCTGCCGCACAGCTGGGCTGCCAGCACCGGCCATGCCGCGTCGGCGTCGGTCGAGGTCAGTGCCAGGCAGCTGAGGCAGGCCGTGACCCCCGGCACGACGAGGGGACCGATGCGCACCCGGCTCCCCGACAGGACGAACGGCAGGTGGGTCGCATCGGTGGCCATGAGTGCACTCACCCGCGCGGGATGGACGAGATGAGCCGCCAGCGCGATCACCGGAACCGCGGCGTCGGTCGCCGCTTCACCTGGCCAGTCGGAGGTCTCCAGGGCCAGCCCGCAGCCGGTCATCGCGGCGCGGATCGTCTCGACGAGCTCTGCCGCGACATCGCCGGCGATCTGAAGGACGGCGCGCGGTGGCGGCACCGGACGCTGCGGCTCCAGCGCCGGTGAGATCGCTTCGAGGAGATCGTCGCAGGCTCCGGCGGGGGCGCCGAGCGATGCCGCCACGAGAGGGACCGCAGAGGCGGGGAGGCCCTGGCGCAGCTCGTCGATCAGGCGCTCCTGCCAGAGCGCCGGAGCCGCCAGGGTGACCGCCGGTTCGAGTCCGAACTGCATCTCCCACGGGCTTCGCCAGAGGGGCGGGAAGGCGGGGTCCAGTCGGAGCATGCCCCGATCCTCGCCCCCGGCGACACTCCGCGGGAACTGTCCACAGACCTAGGGGAGAACGGGGGTTCGTCTCGCGCCTGTGCAGGAGAGGTGGTGTCGTCAGACCGGGCGGGGGTCGTCCGGCCGATCCGGGTCATCCTCGCCCGACGGGCCCGCCTCGTCCGACTCGCCGGACAGCAGGCGCTCGAGCGCATCGTCCATCTCGTCCCGCGCCGGCTCCTCGCCCCGCTCGCGGGCCTGAAGTCGCGCGACGAGCGCCGACGGGTCGTCGATGTCGTCGGCTCCGGGCATCAGGTCGGGATAGTCCCACAGACTGTCGCGTCCGGCGATCCCCACCGCGTCGGTCACCGCGCGCCACATCGCGGCGGCCTCCCGCATGCGCCGGGGGCGCAGCTCGAGTCCGACGAGCGATCCGAGCGCCCGCTCTGCGGGCCCTCCGACGGCGCGCCGGCGACGGACGGCTTCCGCGATGCGCACAGCCGAGGGCAGGCGCGAGGTGGCGTTTTCGGTGACCACGTCCACCCATCCCTCGATGGTCGCGAGGAGGTTCTCCAGTCGGGCCAGGGCGGCGTTCTGCGCGTCGCTGCGCGGCGGCAGGAGCGCGCCGCTCTCGAGGGCGCGCCGGAGCTCCTCCGGTTCGGACGGGTCGAATCTCGTCGCCAGATCTTCCAGTGCGTCGGTGTCGACATGGATCGCGCGGGCGAACTCGGTGACCTGCGAGATGACGTGCAGACGCAACCAGCGCGCGTGACGGAACAGGCGTGCGTGGGCGAGCTCCCGCGCGGCGACGTACAGCGCCAGCTGGTCGTCGGGAATCTCGAGATCCCTCCCGAAGTCGTCGAAGTTCTGCGGCAGGATCGCCGCTTCGCCATCGGGCATGAGCGGGATGCCCACGTCGCCTCCGCTGACGACCTCCTTGGAGAGGTTGCCGACGACCTGGCCCAGCTGCGACGCGAACAGCGATCCGCCCACGGTGCGCATGAGCCTTCCTGCACCTTCGACGAGCGCCTTCATCTCCTCGGGCGCCTGCTCGCTGAGGGCACGGGTGAGCGCGTCGGTGATGCTCGTGGCCACCGGCTCGGCCATCTCCCGCCACACCGGCAGGGTCGCCTCGACCCACGCGCCACGCGTGATCGCCCTCGGCGTCGTCGCGAGGTCCGACACCGTCGTCGCCTCGCCGAGCCAGAGGTTCGCGAGGGAGAACGCCTGGTCGAGGTCGGCCCGCTGACCGGAGGTGACGCTCAGCCCATCCTGGTTCGCGATGTGGAGGGCGCCGCGCGTGGTCATGTCCCACGGGATGCCGTCGCTGCCGGCGGTGAAGGCGCCCTGCAGCTGCGACATGATCGTCTGCATCATGGCGGGATCGATGTTCATCCCCGACAGGCGCGCGAGCGCCTCGGGATCGGGAGCACCGCCCCCTCCGCCGAACAGTTGGCGCATGAGCTCCTGGAACTCATCCTCTGGGCTGCGGTCGTCGTCTGGCACGTGAATCGCCCTCTCAGCCGGGTCAAAGACGTGGTGTCTACGCTAGTGGCACGGATGATCGCACTCTCCGAACAGGCCGGGCGGACCCTTACGCCGGTCGCGAACGATCAGCGACACCGGCACGAGGATCACAGCAGGAAGCAGGGACACCGTTGGTGCTGTTCGACGAGAAGGCGACGGTCGCGACGCCGCCGCCGCGGCGGCCGCTGAGCCGCGCCACGCTGGCGGGGATCTGGGCGCTGGTGATCGCCCTGGTCGTGCTGCTGGTCCTGACCTTCCTGCCCACCGCGTACGTCATCCAGCAGCCCGGACCGGTGTACAACACCCTCGGCACCGCGCAGAACGCTGACGGCGAGGACGTCCCGCTCATCACCGTCGACGGCGCCGAGACCTACCCGACCGACGGGTCGCTGGACCTTCTCACCGTTCAGGTTGTCGGCAATCCGGAGCGCACGCCGTCGTGGCTGGAGCTGGCGGGCGCGTGGTTCGATCGGACGCGGGCGGTGCTTCCCCTCGAGTCGGTTTTCCCCGCGGGCCAGACCACCGAGGAGCGTCAGAACCAGAGCACCAGCATGATGGTCAACTCGCAGCAGGATGCGACGGCGGCCGCCCTGACCGAGGCGGGATTCGACGTCCCCTCCGACATCGTCGTGTACGACTTCTCCCCGGACTCCGCCTCGGAGGGACTCCTCGAGGTCGACGACGTGATCGTGGCGGCGAACGGCACAGCCATCGACGGCGTCGACGATCTGCGTGAGATCATCAACGACGGCGAGGACGACCCCGTCGAGCTGACGATCCTTCGCGGCGGCGACGAGGAGACCGTGTCGGTCACCCCCACCGAGACCGTCGCCGAGGACGGCACCACGTCGTGGGTGATCGGCGTCATCCTCGCGAGGGAGTTCGAGTTCCCCATCGACGTGGAGATCCAGCTGAACAACGTCGGCGGCCCGAGCGCGGGGATGATGTTCGCCCTCGGGATCGTCGACCTGCTGAGCCCCGGGGATCTGACCGGCGGCGAAGACGTCGCCGGCACCGGAACCATCACCGCCGACGGAGTGGTCGGTCCCATCGGCGGCATCCGACAGAAGATGTGGGGCGCGGTGGGGGCCGGTGCGGAATGGTTCCTCGCGCCGCAGGCGAACTGCGACGAGGTCGTGGGACACGTCCCCGACGGCCTGCGCGTCTTCGCCGTCGAGGACCTGGACGACGCCTTGACGGCCGTCGAGACCGTCGCCGAGGGCGGCGACCTCGACGCGCTTCCCACCTGTACCGCGACGACGGCCGCGGCCGGGTGACCGCCGGCGGGCTGAGCGTTCGCCCTGACCACTCCCCGCCCGCGCGTGCGCGGGGAAACGCCCTCTTAGGATTGAGACCGTGACCACGACCCCCGCGCCGCAGGCCGCACCCTCCCGATCCCGACGGGCGATCGCGATCACCCTCGCCGTGATCGCGGCACTGGTGGCGGCCTTCTTCATCTTCGCCAACCTGTACGCCGATTGGCTCTGGTATGACCAGCTCGAGTTCACCTCGGTCCTGCTGACCCAGTGGCTGGCGCGCGTGGTGATGTTCGCGGTGGGCTTCCTCGCCATGGGCATCCCGGTCTGGCTCGCCATCCAGCTCGCCTACCGGCTCCGCCCGGTGTACGCCCGCCTGAGCTCGCAGCTCGACCGCTACCAGGAGGTCGTCGAGCCGCTCCGCCGCCTGGCGATGTGGGGGATCCCCGTCTTCTTCGGCTTCTTCGCCGGATTCGCCGCGTCCACGCAGTGGGAGACGACGTGGCTGTGGTTCAACGGGGTGCAGACCGATGTGACCGACCCCGAGTTCGGCCTGGACACCGGGTTCTATATGTTCGCGATGCCGTTCTACGGCTCGGTCCTCGGGTTCGCCTCCGCCGTCCTCCTCGTCTGCCTGCTCGTGTCCGGACTGGTGTCCTACCTCTACGGGTCGGTCCGGGTCGGCCAGCGCGAGCTCCGCATCTCCAAGGCCGCGCGCATCCAGCTCGCCGTCATCGCGGGCCTGTACATCCTGGTGCAGGCCGGGAGCCTGTGGCTCGACCGGTACCGCACCCTCGTCGAGCCGTACGACCGGATCACCGGGCCGGGATACACCGGTGTCAACGCGGTCATCCCCGGTCAGACGATCCTCGCGATCGTCGCGGCGATCGTGGCGATCCTGTTCTTCGTCACCGCTGTCATCGGGCGCTGGCGGTACCCCCTCATCGCCACGGCGCTGCTGGTCGTCTCGGCCATCGTGGTCGGCGTCGGCTACCCGTGGGTGCTGAACACCTTCCAGGTGCGTCCGAACCAGCTCACTCTCGAGAGCGAGTACTACCAGCGCAACATCGACATGACCAAGATGGCCTACGGCATCGACGGGCTGGAGAAGACCGACTTCAGCGCCGTGACCGACGTCGAGCCCGGGCAGCTGCGCGAGGACGCCGAGACGACCGCATCCATCCGCATCATGGACCCGGCGATCATCAGCCCGACCGTCCGGCAGCAGGAGCAGTACCGCGCCTTCTACCAGTTCCCCGAGACGCTGGACGTGGATCGGTACGAGATCGACGGGGAGTCCCAGGATGCCATCGTCTCCGTGCGCGAACTGGACGTCGAGCGCCTCGGCCAGGCGTCGACCTGGCAGAACACCACGGTCGTGTACACGCACGGCTACGGCATGGTCGCTGCACGTGGCAACGCGCGCACCGTCGAGGGCTTCCCCGAGTTCATCGAGCGAGGGATCCCGGTCTCCGGCGTCCTCACCGAGGAAGAGGAGTATCAGCCGAGGATCTACTTCGGCGAGAACTCCCCGCCCTACTCGATCGTGGGCGCTCCGGCGGGAACGGAGCCGTTCGAGCTCGACTACCCCTCCGGTGCGGATGGCGAGAACGAGACCCGCTACACCTTCACCGGTGACGGGGGACCGAGCGTCGGCAACGTCTTCAACCGCCTGATCTACGCGCTGAAGTTCCAGTCCGAGCAGATCCTGTTCTCCGACTTCGTCAACGAGGAATCGCAGATCCTCTACGACCGTGATCCGCTCACGCGCGTGGAGAAGGTCGCCCCGTATCTGACCCTCGACAGCGACCCGTATCCGAGCGTCGTGGACGGCCGGATCGTGTGGATCGTCGACGGCTACACCTTGAGCGCGAACTACCCGTACTCCACGACGGTGAGCCTGCAGCAGGCCATCGCCGACTCCAACAACGTCCAGCCGCGGTTCGCCATCGACGACATCAACTACGTCCGCAACTCGGTCAAGGCCACGGTCGACGCCTACGACGGTTCGGTCACCCTTTACGCGTGGGACGAGGAGGACCCGGTCCTCCAGGCCTGGCAGAACGTGTATCCCTCCACCGTGGAGCCGATCAGCGAGATGTCCGCCGACCTCATGAGCCACGTGCGCTACCCGACGGATCTGTTCAAGATCCAGCGCGCGATGCTCGGGGTGTACCACGTCGATGACGCCCGTGCCTTCTACCAGCGCGACAACGCCTGGGCCACACCGGAGGATCCGCAGGACCCCGGCAGCTTCCAGCCGCCGTACTACTCCACGATCCAGATGCCGGGCCAGGAGACGCCGAGCTACTCGATGTTCACGACCTTCATCCCCTCGTCCGAGGGCGGCGCGAGCCGGAACGTCCTGATGGGGTACCTGGCGGTCGATTCCAATGCCGGAGCAGAGGCGGGCGTGAAGGGCGAGGGTTACGGCAAGCTCCGGATGCTGGAGATCGACGCCGAAACGCCGGTTCCCGGGCCCGGACAGGTCCAGAACACGTTCGACGCCGATCCGACGGTGTCGGCGCAGATCAACATCCTGTCCCAGGGGCAGTCGGACGTGCTCAACGGCAACCTTCTGACGCTCCCCGTCGGTGGCGGTCTGCTCTACGTCCAACCGGTGTTCGTGCAGTCGTCGGGCGGCACGCAGCTGCCCACCCTCCAGCGGGTGCTCGTCGCCTTCGGTGATCGGATCGCGTTCGAGAACACTCTCAACGAGGCTCTGGACACCCTCTTCGGCGGCGACTCGGGAGCCACCGCCGGCGACACGGATGTGCCGCCGGACACCGAGCCCACGCCGACGCCCACGCCGACTCCGACCGAGACCGCCGACGCCGGCGAGACCCCGGCGCCGACCGCGCCCCCGGCCGATGAGTACCAGGCCGCGCTGCAGGAGGCGCAGGACGCGATGATGGACCGCCAGGAGGCCCTTCAGGCGGCGGACTGGGCGGCCTACGGAGAGGCGGACGCGCGACTGACCGCGGCGGTCGAACGGCTCATCGAGCTCGGGGAGCAGTAGCCTCCGGCCGCGGGCGAGCCGGCCGAAGCAGATGCCCCCGGACCGCGTCCCCACCCGGGGCGCCGGTCCGGGGGCATCCGGACTTTCCGCGGCGGTGTGCGGGCGTCAGGCGTCGGCGGTCAGGAGGCCGTAGGAGATGAGCAGCACCGTGACGATGAAGCCCGCGATCTGATTGATCCACAGGAAGCGGCGCCAGCCGGTCGTCGCCCGCTCGGCGGTGTCGTCGGTGACCGATCGATACGGCCACACGATCGCGATGTAGGGGAGTACGGCGATGACGGCCAGCGGCCCGGGCCACGCCGTCGCGAGGATCACCAGGCCCGCCGCGAAGTAGCAGGCGAGGGCGAACCGCACCGTCCAGCGGGCGCCGCGCGCGGTGGCGATCGAGCTGATCCCGGCGGCGCGATCGGCGAGCACGTCCTGGACGGCGCCGAACGCGTGGGAGGCGACGCCCCAGAGCGCGAAGGCGACGATGATCGCGAGGAGCTGCCACGTCCAGGCGACTCCGGCGAGGACGAGAGCGTACACGGCGGGGGAGAAGAAGTGGATGCTGCTGGTCACCGAGTCGGCGAAGGGCCGCTCCTTCAGCCGCAGCGGCGGTGCGCTGTAGAACACCACGAAGAAGAGGCTCGCCCCCAGCACGAGCCACGAGGCGGGGGAGCCCACCCACACCAGGTAGGCCACGAACGGCAGGCACAGCAGCCCCGACACCCACAGCGTGAGGGCGTGCAGCCGCCTGTCGAGCACCGCACCGTGCGCGCCCCCCTTGCGGGGATTGCGCAGATCGGACTCGTAGTCGAAGACGTCGTTGATCCCGTACATCGCCACGTTGTAGGGGATGAGGAAGAACAGCGTGCCCAGGATCAGGGTGAGATCGACCTGGCGCGTGGCCAGCAGGTAGGCGGCGGCGAACGGGTAGGCGGTGTTGATCCAGCTGACGGGCCTCGACGAGACGAAGAGCTGCCGGATGACCCGACCGGGCCGCAGGGGCGTCGGGGTGGTCATGCGGTCTCCTCCGGCACGCGGCGAGCGGTCATCAGGGTGTGGACGGCGGGAACGAGGAATGCCGCCGCGATGGCGTAGAGGAAGTCCTCGATCGGCGCGAGCCCGATGAGGATGCCGCTGCGGTGTTCTTCGTCGTAGGCCACGAGTCCTGTTCCGATGATGACATTGTCGAAGATGGCGGTGAGGATGACGAGCACCACCGCGCCGGCGAGGGATGCCACCATCCTCTCGCGGAACCGTGGTCGTCGCGCGGTGGCCAGCGTCACCCCGGCCGCGAGAAGCACGAACGGGATGCTGATGAGGGTGTAGGTCACGCGTCGCCGACCTCCTGTCGCGCCGCACGGCGGTCGGCGAGATGGCGGCGGATGCGCAGGGCAGCCGCGTAGTAGAGGATCGCCTGGTAGGACAGGAACGTCAGGAAGAACACCTCTTCGATCGGGAGTTCGGGAGCGATCAGGATCCCGACGAACAGGGGACTCTCGCCCTGGAAGAACACCCCCGTGAGGATGCCGACGGCATCCCAGGCGAGGAAGAACAGCACGCCGGCGGCGACCGAGACGACGGTCGCCAGCGGCGTGCGCCAGAGCGCCAGCCGGAAGCGCGCGTCGATCACCGCCATCCCTGCGCCCGAGAACACGATCGCAAGAAGGTAGAGTCCGGGCACCTCACACCCTCGCAGGCTCGGGAAGGGGCCCCGGGCTCCGGTCTCCCCGAAGACGCTTCAGCACCAGCTCGGCCGAGATGAGGCACATCGGAAGACCGATCCCCGGAAGAGTGGAGGCGCCGGCGTAGACGAGTCCACGCACCTTCTTGGAGGCGTTCTTCGGCCGGAAGATGGCGCTCTGATTCAGCGTGTGGGCAAGGCCCAGGGAGTTCCCACGCCACGCGTGCAGATCATGGAGGAAGTCACCCGGGGTGATCGTGCGCCGGACGACGATGCGATCGGCGAGGTCGGGGATGCCGGCCCACTCCGAGATCTGCGCGATGACATGGTCGGCGGCAGCCTCGATGCGCGGGTCACCGTCGCCCTCGACTCCGCCCCGTCCGAGCGACGGGTCGGCCGGGATGGGGACGAGGACGAAGAGGTTCTCGTGCCCGGCCGGCGCGACGGTGTCATCGGTGGCACTCGGCCGGCAGATGTAGATGGACGCGGGGTCCGGGATGTGCGCGTCGGCACCGAAGATCGCCTCGAAATTCGCCTTCCAGCGGTCGACGAACATCAGCGTGTGGTGGGCGAGCTCGGGAAGTTGCCCTTCCACGCCGAGCAGGAGCAGGAGTGCGCCGGGGCTCGGCTGCTTGCGGGTCCACCACTCCTCCGGATACGTCTGGAGTTCGCGGGGGAGGAGCGCCGTCTCGGTGTGGTGCAGGTCGGCGGCCGAGACCACCAGGTCGGCGTCGATCACCTCGCCGCCCTGCAGGCGGACGCCGGTCGCCCGCACGGGCCCTGCATCGTCGGCGGTGAGGATGGCGGCGACCTCGGCGTCGGTGCGGATGGTCACGCCGTGCCGTCGCGCGACGCGCTCCACCGCGCGGATGACCTCGGTGAACCCGCCCCGCGGATACAGGACGCGATCGTCGAGGTCGAGGTGGCTCATGAGGTGGTACAGGCTCGGCACACCGTAGGGGGAGCCGCCGAGGAACACCGCCGGATACTCGAGGATCTGGCGGAGCATCGGCTCGCGGAAACGCTGGTCGACGAAGCGGGCCAGCGTCGTGGTCAGCAGCGGCAGGAGCTGAGGCAGACGCTTGAGGATCGCGGGATCGCGGATCCCCGCCGTGGTCTCGTAGGTGTCGTACAGGAACCGCGAGACGGCCAGGTCGTAGGCGCTGCCTGCCGAGTCGAGATAGGTCGCCAGCGTCTTGCCCGCGCCGGGCTCGATCGACTCGAACAGTGCGGTCGACTCCGCCCGGCCGGAACGGACGTCCACCGACTCTCCGGCGGTGCCGGCGGAAGCGGGCTCACGGTAGACCCGGTAGGCGGGATCGAGCTTGACCAGATCCAGTTCTTCGTCGGCGGTGGTGCCGACGAGGCGGAAGAAGTGGTCGAACACCTCGGGCATGAGGTACCAGCTCGGACCGGTGTCGAAGCGGAACCCGTCGCTCTCCCATGAGCCGGCCCGCCCGCCGACGTCGCTCCGCGCCTCCAGCACGGTCACGTCGTGTCCCTCGGCGGCGAGGAGCGCGGCGGTGGCGAGCCCGGCGATCCCGCCGCCGATCACCACGGTTCGTTCGGCGGTCATTCGCGGGCTCCTCTCGGGTGAAGGCCCAGCATCGCACGCGCGGCGAGGGCGGCCTTGACGGTGTCGGGTACGCGGACCCGGGTGCGGGCGTCGTCTCCCTCGCGGCGGAGGCGACGGGAGAGCTCGGCGAAGAGGTCGTGGGCGACCGTGACAGCTCGTCTGCAGTCCGCGGGGAGCGAAGGGATGGTCGCAGCGGCGGCGGCGAGGTCGGCGTCGATGCGGTCGAGGACCTCGGTGCGGGTGCGTCGACCGGTGGTGACGCCCAGGTAGTCGCGGCCCAGGGCGCCCTCGTCGTGGAAGAGATCCCGCAGAAAGTTGACGTCCTGGAACGCGGCGCCGAGCCGGCGCGCCCCTTCGACGAGCGCCGGATCGGGGAGGGCGGGTCGGGGGTTGTCGGCGTTGACGAACACGTGGAGGCACATCAGGCCCACCACCTCCGCCGAGCCGTAGACGTAGGAGTCGTGCGAGGCGTCGTCGTGGTTGGCGACGGTGAGGTCGGTGCGCATGGACTGGAAGAAGGGCGCGATGAGATCGGCGCCGATGAGGCATTCCCGGGCGGTGCGGGCGAAGGCGTGCACGACGAGGTTGGAGCTGAATCCACGGTCGATGGCCGCCATCGTCTCGTGCTCGAGATCGTCCAGGACCGCCCGTTCCGCCTCGGGATCCAGACCCGCCTCGTGGGCGGGCCCGTCGACGATCTCATCGGCCACCCGGACCAGTGCGTAGACGTTGCGGACGTGCGGCCGCGGCCGCACACCCAGCAGACGGGTGGCGAGGCCGAACGAGGTCGAATACGCGGCGATCACTGCGGCGGATGCGTCCTCGGCCGTGCGGTCGTACTGAGCGAGCCCGGTGGGACGATCGCCGGATGCGGTCACGGAATCCTCTCCTGAATGCGGACGCAGAGGTCCTGCAACAGCATTCTCGCAGCGACGGGGAGCTCTCGGGCGGCGGAGTGCTTTCCTGCTCCCGCGAGTGTGTCGTCGATGAGTTCGCGCAGGCGTGTCCGGGCGCCACTGGCCTCGAGGGCCTCCTGCGCTTCCCGGATGGCGATCGGACCGGTGTGGGCGACGGCGAGTGCATCATTGACCCGTGACCACGCTGCGGTCTGCCGGGCGAACGCGATGAGCGGGGTGCGCTTGGCCTCGCGCAGGTCGCCGCCCTCCTCCTTACCGGCCTGGTCTGCCGTGCCGAAGGCGCCGATGAGGTCGTCCACGAGCTGGAACGCGAGTCCGATGCGGGCGCCGGCGTCCCCCAGAGCGGCGATCGCCGCGTCATCCGCACCGGCGAGCACGGCGCCGGCCTGGAGGGGGGCGCTGAAGGAGTAGACGGCGGTCTTGTCGCGAGCGGCGGCGATGAGCGCGGCATCCTCAGCGAGATCGGGCACGACCGCATTCTCGACGTCGGCGAGCTCTCCGGCGGCCGAGACGAACACGGCGTCGTCGAGGAGGCCGAACAGAGCCTCGCGTGCGCGCGACGTCGTGTCGGAGGTGGCGATGAGCCGGCCGGCCTCGTGCAGGAGGAGGTCGCCGGCGAGGATGCCGGCGGCGTCGCCGAGCGTCGCCGCGCCCCCGGGACTCGCACCCGCGGTGAGGGCGCGAAGGCGGAACTCACCGCCCACGTTGGGGATGCCGCGACGGATGAGGTCGTGGTCGATCACGTCGTCGTGGACGACGAAGGCGGTGTGGAGCAGTTCGAAGGCCGCCGCGACCCGGTAGACGGTCGGCAGTCGCGCCTCGTCGCCGGCGAAGGCGTGGAACGAGGCGACGACGAGAGTGGGGCGCAGGCGCTTTCCGCCGGAGGCGGCGCGGGCGATGGCCTCGCCGAGCACGCAGAAGCCGTCGCCCAGGCGCGCCGCGCGGTCGCTGATGCGCTGCACCGCCGAGTCGATGGCGAGATCGATCTCGGCACTGGAGGCGGCGGGGATCATGAGGCCCGTCGTTGGGGTTCTGCGGCGTCGAACAGGTGGAGCTGCTGGGCCTGGAGGACGAGCCACGGACTGAAGGCCCAGGGCGTACTCACCAGCGAGGCGGCGAGGTCCGCCGGATCGACCCATCGCGCGTCCATGACCTCGGCGGGGTTCAGCACGGGTTCGCGCTCTGCCCGTGCGGTGTAGACGGGGCAGACCTCGTACTCCACAACGCCACTGGCATCGGTGGCCCGGTAGCGGAAGAGGGGCAGGGCGAGCTGGATGTCGCTGAGGACGAGTCCCAGCTCGGATTCGGCGTGGCGCCGGACGGCCGAGAGGACCGGCTCCGCCGGCCGCGGGTGTCCGCAGAAGGAGTTCGTCCACACGCCGGGCCAGGTCTTCTTCGACAGCGCCCGGCGGGTGACCAGAACCTCGCCGTCGTCATTGACGACGTGGCAGGAGAAGGCAAGGTGCAGGGCGGTGTCACTGCCGTGGACACTCGACTTGGGAGCGGTGCCGATGGCGCGGCCGGCCTCGTCGAGAAGGACGACGTGGTCGATCTCCGTCATGGCGCCTCCTGAACAGTTCGCTAGTTTTCCTAGCGATATCGGTTGGTCGATGATACAAGGAGGCTGTGGGGGTGTCTACACGGCACCCTCGCTGCGTCCGCGCCTTCCATGATGCCCTGGAACGAGAGGGTGGGGCGCACGCGCAGGAGGGGTGCGACGCCGCGTGTCGCGGCGAAAATGACGGAAGGCGTCCCTTCCGGGACGCCTTCCTCTGGTTGCGGGGGCAGGATTTGAACCTACGACCTCTGGGTTATGAGCCCAGCGAGCTACCGAACTGCTCCACCCCGCGGCACAAGAGAAAAGCCTAGCACGGGCGATCCGCGTCGTCGAACCGGGGCGGTCCACGGTTGCCGGCGTGCCCCCCGGCCGGGCAGGGTAGCTGCATGCCCGCTTCGCCCGAGAACGTCGTGGACGACCGGACCGACGGGCGCGACGAGTCGCCGACCGAGCGCGCCGATCGGAACTGGAACGAGGTGCTCCAAGAGCTTCGCGTGCTGCAGACAGGCACGCAGATCCTCACCGGCTTTCTGCTGGCCCTCGCGTTCCAGCCGGCGTTCGCCGACTTGAGTGGGGCGCAGCGGGGCTTCTATCTCGCCCTTGTCCTGCTCTCGGCGTTGAGCGCGATCATCGCACTCGCTCCGGTGGCGCTGCATCGCGTGCTCTTCGGACGAGGATTGAAGGCAACGGTGGTGCGGTTCGGCCACTCGGCCCTGCTCACGGCGCTCACGATCGTCGCGCTGCTGCTCTCGGGTGTCGTGGCCTTCGTCTTCGACGTCGTCCTGGGCACCGCTGCGGCGGCGGTCTCCGCCGCTGCGCTGGTGCTGCTGGTGGTCGTGCTCTGGATCGTCACACCCGCGGTCGTCCGTGGTCGCCATCGCAGCGACCCCGGGGTCGCCGAGAAGGGATCCCCGCAGTGAACGTCGATTCCCGTGTCCTCACCGCGGTGGCCCAGTTCGGCCCCACCGCCGACAGCGCGGCCAACCGTCGAAGGGTGGCCGAACTCGTCCGCAGCGCCGCCACGCAGGGGGCGCGAGTCGTCGTCCTCCCCGAATACTCCAACTACTTCATCGATCCCTTCGACGCGTCGCTGGACGCGCACGCCGAGACTCTCGACGGGCCCTTCGTGTCGGCGCTGCAGCAGCTCGCCGCCCAGACACGGACCTGCATCGTCGCCGGCCTGCTGGAGCGCGGCGACGCCCACCGCGTGCGCAACACCGTCGTCGCGGTGACCGAGGCCGGGCCGATCGCGGTGTACCGCAAGATCCACCTCTACGACGCCTTCGGACAGCGGGAGTCCGACTGGATCCAGGCGGGCGAGACGACGCAGCCGCAGACGTTCGTCGTCGGCGGCATCCGATTCGGCCTGATGACCTGCTACGACCTCAGATTCCCTGAGATGGGGCGGATCCTCGCCGACGCCGGTGCCACAGCCTTCCTCGTCCCCGCGGAATGGGTGCGCGGCCCGCTGAAGGAGCATCACTGGCAGACCCTCCTGCAGGCGCGCGCCATCGAGAACACCGCCTATGTGGTCGCCGCCGACCACCCACCGCCCCTGGGGGTGGGCCTCTCGGGCGTGATCGATCCTCAGGGAGTGACTGTTGCCGGCGTGGGATCGGGCACGGGAATCGCGCTCGCCCACCTCGATCCGGGACTCGTCGCGGGGGTCCGCGAACAGAACCCGGCGCTTCGGCTCCGCCGCTTCCGAGTGATCGCCGATTCCCCGCAACCAGGCCGTTAGCGCCGGAGCCGCGACAGCCGGTGCACGGCCTCCTCGAGAACGCCGACCTGCTTGCAGGCCGCGAAGCGGATGAGGCTCGCCACGGAGGGGCGCGCCTCCGGCCGGACGAAGGCGGTCACGGGTACTGCGACGACACCGATCCGCTCGGCCATCTCCCGGCAGAACGAGTCGGCATCGACGACCCCCAGGGCCTGCGCGTCGACGACGGTGAAGTAGGTCGCCGCCGGAACCGACACGTCGAAGCCCGCGGCGCGCAGTCCGTCGCCGAGGAGATCGCGCTTCTGCCGAAGCGTGTCGGCGATCGTCGAGAACCACGCGTCGGGCAGCCTCAGGCCCGCGGCGATGGCGGGTTGGAAGGGCGCACCTCCCGAGTACGTGAGGTACTGCTTGACAGCGACGATGGCGTCGATCAGATCGGCGGGTCCGGTGGCCCACCCGATCTTCCACCCGGTGGTGGAGAAGGTCTTGCCTCCGGACGAGATCGAGACGGTCCGCTCCCACGCACCCGGCATCGCCGCGATCGAGGCGTGTCGGCCTTCGAAGACGAGGTGCTCGTAGACCTCGTCGGTCACGATCCAGGCGTCGTACTCGTGCGCAAGTCGCACCACTTCGGCGCGCAGCGACGGGGAGAACACCGCTCCGGTGGGGTTGTGGGGGTCGTTGACGAGGATGACGCGGGTTCGATCTCCGACCGCGGCGCGGAGGTCTTCCGGGTCTGGCTGGAAGTCCGGAAATCTGAGCGGAACGGTCACCAGGCGAGCGCCGGACAGCGCGACCAGGGCCGCGTAGGCGTCGTAGAAGGGCTCGAACACCACGACCTCGTCCTGGGGTCCGTCCACCAGGGCCAGGAGTGCCGCCGCCAGCGCTTCGGTCGCCCCGGCGGTGACTAGCACGTGGCGATCGGGATCGAGGTGCACGCCGTGGAATCGCAGCCGATGGGCGGCGATCGCCTCGCGCAGCTCCGCCCCGCCCCGCCCGGGCGGATACTGATTCGCGCCGAAGGCGATGGCGGCGCGGGCGGCATCCAGCACCTCGGCCGGCCCGTCCTCGTCGGGGAACCCCTGGCCGAGATTGATCGCCCCGGTTCGGGCCGCCAGGGCCGACATCTCGGCGAAGATGGTAGGGCGGGTGCTGCCGTCCGAGGAGAGCAGCCCGGCGCCGTCGGCCGTTCGCCGCCAGGCTCCGGGAAGGGAACGGGGCATCATGGGCATCCCTCCTGCACGGGTTCCTCAGCATTGCATAGGCGCATCGCGGGCGGATCATAAGAAACCCACAGGATGGATGACCACGCTTGTCCTCAGATCGAGAAGACACGCGATCGAGGGTTTCGATGGGCTCCGGCCCGAGGAGGAACGAAGATGAGCGACAACAGCAGCGAACGCCCGGCGGGCGAGGTCCCGCCGACGCCCCCCGTTCCGGAGACGCCGGCGGCGACGGCCGCCCAGCACACGCCGCCGGCCGGCTGGCATGTCCCCCCGCGGCCCGCGCCGCCGACCGCGGCCGCCGGCAGTGCGTTCTCGACCGGAACCCACCCGACGCAGCCGACCCTTCCCCTCGGCGACGCCGCTCGCGGGTACGGTGACGCGCCGGGCGCGGCGACGCCGACGGCTACCCCCACCAAGCGGAAGTCCGGTGCGGCCCGGGTCGCGGGCCTGCTCGTCGCCGCTGCGGTCGTCGGCGGCGCGGCCGGACTGGGCGGTGCCTACGCGGGGGTCTCGCTGTTCCAGCCGACAGCGACCACGTCGACGGCGACCGGTCCGACCAGCGTGACGGTCAACGACACCGACGAGGTCAACCAGACCACGGCGATCGCCGCCAAGGTGGTGCCCAGCGTGGTGACGATCGAAGCCACGAGCACCGCGGGAAGCGGCACGGGATCAGGGGTGATCCTCTCCAGCGACGGCTACGTGGTGACCAACACCCACGTGGTGACGCTCGACGGAGCGACAGCGGACGCGGCGATCCGCGTGACCACGGCCGACGGCCGCGTCTTCGACGCGGAGATCGTCGGGACCGATCCGTTGTACGACCTCGCGGTGATCAAGCTGCAGGATGCGGAGGGACTCACTCCGATCGAGTTCGCCGACTCGTCCGACCTCAACGTCGGCGATGAGACGACCGCCGTGGGCGCACCCCTCGGACTGTCGAACACGGTGACCACCGGAATCGTCAGCGCCCTGAACCGGTCGATCGAGATCGCCTCCTCTGCCGCGCCCGATGAGGGCGACGCCGACGAGGACCAGGGCGAGGCACCGCCGTTCTCGTTCGACTTCGGCCAGGGCGAGCAGTCGGGTCAGGCAGCGGAGTCGATCAAGATCGCCGTCATCCAGACCGACGCCGCGATCAACCCGGGCAACTCCGGTGGGGCGCTGGTCGACTCGGAGGGTCGGCTGATCGGCGTGAACGTCGCCATCGCCTCTGCGGGCGGCAGCTCCACGACAGGGGGGAACATCGGCGTCGGCTTCGCCATCCCGTCCGACATCGTGCAGCGGGTCACCGACGAGCTGATCGACAACGGCTCGGCGACCCACGGACTGCTGGGTGCGAACGTGCAGTCGGCGGCATACGTCGACGATGCCGACATCACGGGCGCCTACATCGCCGAGGTGACCCCGGGCGGCGCGGCCGAGGCCGCCGGCCTCCAGGCGGGTGACATCGTCACGGAGTTCAACGGTGTGCCGATCACCGACTCCGTCGACCTCACCGCTCAGGTCCGTGCGCTCGCCGCGGGCAGCGAGGTCTCGCTGACCTACGTCCGTGACGGTCAGGAAGCCACGGCCGAGGTGACCCTGGGCGAGCTGCAGCAGTAGCCGTTCCCCGGTTCGGACGCCATCCCGCGATAGGCTCGCGGGATGGCGTCCTTCTCGTTCGGCGCGGGGAACGCACGCAAAGTGGCGAGCATTCCGCTGTACGCGTTCGGTCGTGTCGCGACGTTGCTCGTGCCGCGCCGACGCGACCTCTGGGTGTTCGGGTGCGCGGTGGGCATCGCCGACGGAGCGCTCGCCCTTTGGGACGAAGCGGCGGCCCATGGGCGCCGTGCGGTCTGGCTGACCGCGTCCGAGGACGAGGATAGGGATGCCGCGGCCCGAGGCATCCCGACAGTGCGGAGGTCCTCGCTCCGGGGCTTCTGGCTGACCGCCCGCGCGCGGGTGGTCGTGGTCACCCACGGGTTCGGGGACGTCAACCGTTACGCCACCGGTGGCGCCTTCGTGGTTCAGCTGTGGCACGGCATCCCGCTGAAGCGGATCGGCGTGGATTCCCCCGAGACGGTGCGCAGCAGCATCCTTCCCCGATCGCGCGCGATGCGCGCGTTCATCCGCGCGATGTACCGCGGTGCGACGCGACGCATCGGCCTCATCCCGGCGGCGTCGCACCTCGTGCGGGGCCGTCTGGAATCGGCCTTCTCCCTCCCGGACGAGCGCGTTCCGGTGACCGGTGAGCCACGGGTCGACGTCCTGTCACGAGGCTCGGCCGAGGGGCGTCGACGTCGGGCCCGGGCACTGCTGTCGTCGACGGTGGGGACGATCCCGGACGCGGCGCGGGTGATCCTCTACGCTCCCACCTGGCGCGACGGCGCGCCGGATCCTGCGGTGCCGACGGCGGAGGACTGGCAGGCGCTCGGCGAGAGCCTCGAGGCGCAGGACGCGATCCTGCTCATCCGTTCGCACCCGCTCGGCGCCGGCGAGTACGCGCCGCCCCATCCGACGGCGCGGATCCGGATGATCGGGAGCGACCTCCTTCGGGATGTGACCCCCGTCCTCCCTGGAATCGATCTGCTCATCACCGACTACTCGTCGCTGGTGTTCGACGTGGGCCTGAACCGCACGCCCGTCCTGTTCCTCGCGCCGGATGTCGAGGAGTACGCCGCGCGCCGCGGCTTCTACGGCTCGTTCGACGCCATCGCGTCGGGCGACGTCGCGTCGGACTGGGCGGAGATCATCCGGCGGCTGGGTCCCGCGGTCACCGACGGCGCGGCTCGAGACCGTCTGGCCGAGCGTTCCGCTGCGCGGAGCGCCGAGGTCCACGCCTTCCGTGACGGAGGCAATACCGCACGGGTGCACCGTGCCATCCTGAACGCCACGGGCGCCGCCACCGCCGACGGCCGCACGAGAGGACGCAGATGATCCACGCCCGATTCCAGTCCGACCCCGCGCCCGCGCTCCTTATCTCCGGTTCGGGGCCGGCGCCGCAGCGCGCGAGCCTCGAGGGCCCGCGGGCGGGCGTCTCCGCCGCGGTCGTCGCCGACGGCGATGAGTGGCACATCGATCTGCCGTTGCACGTCGCGCGATGGGGCGGACCGGACCTCCCCCTTCCGCGGGGGTCGTACGCGCTGCGCCTGAGCGGACCCGGAGCCGAAGACGCGGCAGTTCCGGATGTCGCGATGAGCCTCCTCGGCACCCTCCGCGCCGAGGTGCGCGACAACCTGGTCGTGATCGGCCCGCCGGTCGACCCGGTGTACGACTCGGGTGAAGGGCAGGCCGCCCTCGAACGGCGATACGCAACGCGTCCGGGCGAGCTCGAGAACGCGGTCTTCTTCGAGAGCTTCTACGGGCGGAACGCCAGCTGCAACCCGCTCGCCATCGATCGAGAGCTCGCGCGGCGGGCCCCAGGAGTAACCCGCTACTGGAGCGTCGCCGACCTGTCGGTGGTCGTCCCGGACGGCGCCGTGCCCGTCGTCGAGGGGAGCCCCGACTGGTGGCGGGCGCGGGGCGTGTCACGCCTGCTCGTCGTCAACGACTGGCTTCGGCGCCGCTTCTCACGACGCGGCGGACAGATCGTCCTCCAGACCTGGCACGGCACGCCGCTGAAGCGGCTCGCCCTCCACCGCCCGGGCTTCGACCCGCGACGGGCGGCGGCGGTCATCCGCGAATCGTTCCGGTGGGACATCCTCCTCGCCCAGAACCCCTATGCGGCCACCGTGCTCCGCAAGGCCTACGCATTCCTGCGTCGCCCGCTGTGGGTCGAGGGGTACCCGAGGAACGACGTGCTGGTCACCGGCGACGGCGGGCCGACGCGAAGGGCGCTCGGCATCGGGGCCGACGAGCGCGTCATCCTGTACGCCCCCACCTGGCGGGATGACCGCGATGAGATCGTCGACTTCGTCGATCCGTCGAGCCTCGCCGCCGAGACAGGGTCGGTCGTCCTGGTCCGCGGCCACTCCCGGACCCTTCAGCCCGGGCACGACCTCTCCGGTCCCCGGGTGATCGACGTCACCGGATTCCCCGACACCTCCGCTCTGCTCCTCGCCGCGGATGCGCTCGTCACCGACTACTCATCGGTGATGTTCGACTTCAGCGTCACGGGGAAGCCGATGTACTTCCTGGTTCCCGACATGGACCACTACCGGGGGACGCTCCGCGGCTTCTACTTCGACCTCGCCGCCCGCGCTCCGGGGCCGGTGGTCCGCACCCAGCAGGAACTCGTCACGGCGCTCGCGGGGGAGGACACCACGGCCTACGCCGAGAAGTACGACGCGTGGCGCCGTGCCTTCAACGCCCGCGACGACGGACGGGCGGCCGAACGGGTCGTCAGCCGCATCCTCGATCAGGGTCTCATCGGACGCGAGTGACACCCGAGCTGCCGCCGGTCAGGGGAGCGGTGTGTTGCGATCGCCGATCCGCGAGGTGTCGACGGTGTCGTCGGCGCCGCGGATCAGGCCGATGAGGAACCCGGTGCCCCACGCGAAGTGCATCGTGGGAAGCACGGCGAGCGTCCACGCCTTGTCTCGCCAGCCCGCGCCACCACCGGGTCCGGCTGCGACCACGACGAGGAGCACCAGGTAGGCGAGCACCGGCAGGTGGACGATGGAGGCGAGAAGGGCGGGGATGCCGGTGAGCACGCCGGTGAGCTGGAGGACGGCCACGACCGCGGCTGCGGCGGCGTCGATCACGAGCGCCGGCGGGGCGAAGAACCGCAGTGAGTTCACCAGGCCGTAGCGGCGCACCAGTTCACCGCGCCATCGTCCGGTGGCGAAGAACTGCCGTGCGAGCCGGGCCCAGCTCTCGCGGGGCCAGTACGTCACCGAGAGTGTCGGATCGAACCACACTCGGTAGCCGGCGCGGCGGATGCGGAGGTTCAGCTCCCAGTCCTCGCCCCGCCGGATCGATTCGTCGAACAGGCCCACCTCGTCGAGGACGGCACGGCGCATGACCCCGAGGTATGCGGACTCGGCATCGCCCTCGGCGGCTCCGCCATGGTAGGCGCCCCCGCCCAGACCGATCCGGGAGTTGTAGGCTCTCGCCACCGCGCGTTGGAACGGGGTGCGTCCGTCGGCCCGCATCACACCGCCGACGTTCGCCGCGCCGACGCGCGAAAGCGTCTGCAGCGCGCGGCGGGTGTACCCGGGCTCGAGCTCGGAGTGCGCATCGACCCGCACGATGGTGGGGTACCGGCTCGCGCGGATAGCGATGTTCAATCCGACGGGGATGTCGGCCTCGGGGTTGTCGACAAGCACGATGCGGGGGTCGCCGGTGGCGAGGGTGGCGGCGAGCTCGCTGGTGCCGTCGGTGGACGGTGCGAGGGCGATGATCAATTCGATCGGTGCGTCGACGTCCTGCGTCAGAACGGTCTCGACCGCTCGGGCGAGGTAGTCGCGCTCGTTCAGGACGGGCATGACGAAGGACACTCCGGCGCCGACGGGAACGGCGGGCGCGTCCCGCCGCCTCCGTTCGTCTGCCTGCACCCGTCGATCATGTCACGCGACCGCTGGCTAGTCTGGATGGGTGAAGTGGGTGTCCGATGCGGGGAAGGCCGTCGCCCTGGTGCGACGGGCTCTGGAGAATCGGGCGGCCGTGGCCGATGTGCGTCGGCGGCAGGCGGCGGCGCGGCCGCATCCCTCGGACCACTACCGGATCGCTGTGTACTTCGCCGACGGAGCGGTGAACATGTACCAGATGCGGCAGTGGTACCGCCCGCTCCAGGAACTGGCTCGCACATGGCCCGTCGTGGTGCTCAGCCGCGCCGTGACCGGCGCCCGCGCGCTGATGGAGGATGACGCCCTGCCCGTCGCGTTCGTCCCGACGGTGCGCGATCTCGAGCAGTTCCTCGTCGCCGAAGACATCCGGATCGTCTTCTACGTGAACCAGAACACGCGGAACTTCCAGATGTTCCGGTACGGCCGGCGATGGCATGTGTTCATCAACCACGGCGAGTCGGACAAGATGTACATGACCACCAATCAGTACAAGGCCTACGACGTGGCCTTCATCGCGGGTGAGGCCGCTCGCGAACGGCTGTCGAGGGTTCTGTGGGATTACGACCTCGACCGGCGGACGCGGCAGATCGGTCGGCCCCAGGCGGATCACTACTCCGGATCGGTCCCGTATCCCGACGACGACCGGACGGTCGTGCTCTACGCACCCACCTGGGAGGGTGATCGTCCCTCGGCGCACTACGGCTCGATCCGGACCCATGGCGAGGCCCTGGTCTCGGCCCTGTTGGCGACCGGGCGGCACCGCGTCGTCTACCGTCCTCATCCCCGTTCCGGAGTCGTCGACCACGAGTACGGTGCAGCGAATCGACGCATCATCGCCGCGATCGCCGACGCCAACGCCGCAGATCCGTCTGCGCACCACGTCTTCGATGACAGACCCGAACTGGGCTGGCAGCTCGCTGCCGCCGACATCGCCATCGCCGACATCTCGGCCATGGTCTACGACCGACTCGCGGCCGGGAAACCCCTCCTCATCACGCGACCGGCTGACCCCGCCGCCGCTGTGGATGCGCACGGATATCTGTCGGCCTGCGAATGGCTCGACGCCGACCGTGCCTCCGAGATCGTCGCCGAAGCGGATCGCGTCCTGCGGGACCCGGAGGCCGTGTCGCGGCTGCAGCGCTGGGTGCGCCACTACTTCGGAGACACGTCGCCGGGGGCTGCCACGGCGCGGTTCCATGCCGCCGTCGCCGAGCTGATGGCCGCGTGGGAGGAGTGGCACCTGCGCTCCGCCGACGCCGACGGCGACGGCGATGACGCCAACGACGTGCAGGATTCCCCGGATCGCGAGGGCGACGAGGAGCTCGACTAGCGGCTGCGCCAGCATGCCTTCCCTCGGGGTGTCAGAGGGGTGCGGGTGCGTGTGGGTCGTCGGCGGGTTCGTCGAGGTTGCGGAATTCGGTGCCGGGGGTGGTCCATTTGACCCACAGGTCGTCGGGGAGGTCTTCTTCCGGATGGAAGTGCACCCCGTGGCCGGGTGGATTGTCGATATGGGTCCGGCCGGTCGGGGAGGTCCACTCCATAACCCCACCGTCGAGTTGTGTCACTGTCCAGGCGGTGAACTGTTTCATGCTGTGATGCCGTTGGCACAGGCAGCACAGGTTGCAGATCTCCGTCTTCCCCCCGAGGGCGGCGTCGTGGTTGTGGTCGACCTCGCATTTTCGGGCGGGCATCCGGCAGCCCGGCCACCGGCAGTGCTTGTCCCGGCCTTTGAGGAACCGGACCATCGCCCCGGTCGGCCGGTACTGATCCACCGCCATGATCAACCCCGTGATCGGATGGGTCAGCAGCCGCTCCCAGACCCCGTCGCTGTTCCCCGCCAGCGACCGCGCCGTCTCGGCGTCGATCGGGCCTACCCCGGCGAGGTCGCACGGGACATCGCTCTGCCCCATGAGCGCCATGACGGGGATCACGACCTGCACCTTCGCCCGGATCGCCCCCAACCCTCCCGGAAGCTCGCCGTCGCGCACCGGGTCAAGGGTCGGGGTGGCGGTGAGGAGCATGTCGGCGAACACGTCCGCGCGGACCTCGTCGATGGACCGGGTGTCCGCCGAGTCATCGCCTGGCTGCGGTTCCCGCGCGGCGATGACCTCGTTCGCTTCGTCGGTGAGGCGCTGGAAGATCGCCTCGATCAGCACCGTGGAGTGCACCGCCCGCAGCTCCGACATCCCCTCCCCGATCGAGTACCGGACGATCCTCCGCTCCCGGAACGCCTCCCCATGCCGCTCGGTCAGCGACCGAGGGTGCATCCGCTCCGCGATGACCTCCAAATCCGCCCTCGCACGACCAGGGGTCTCGTCCAAACAGATCTCCGCAGCGACCTGATCGAACTCCCCCTTCACCTCCACCGGCAGGCGCCGCCCGACATCCTCCACCACCGCCACGTGCGCCCGCGTGATCAGCCCCTTCTCCCAGCAGTGCAGCGTCGCGGGGTAGTCGTTGACCAGCGCGTAGGCGGTGTCGATCTGGCGTTGCACCGACCGGTCCGACAACCTGATCGCGGCGGCGATCTCCGCCGCCACACCCCGCAACGCCATGTCCCTGTCCCGCACCACCGCCGACGACCCCTCCGCCAACCGTGCCGCGAACGCGCCCGCTTTCGCTTGCACCGCCTCTGCGGCCGCGAGCACCCGCTCCGCTTCCTCGGCCTCCGCGAGGATCCCCGTCAGCTCGGACCGGTCCTCGTCACGGAGGAGAGTGAGCCGCGGGTTCGAACGCATGTATGAATCATCCCACCACCCTCCGACATTCACACCCGAAACCCTCACCCGCAGGGTGAACCCAACCCGAGTCGCGTGGGTCAGCCCCTACCCTCATCGGTCGCGTCCACCGCCCCCGGCGACGTCATCCGCTCGCGACGACCCCCGGAACCGATCATCCGTCCGACCGCGCCGGTGGCTCCGGCGACGGCCGTTCCCGCACGCCGAATCACGCCGACGGCCGCGGATTCCACGCGCTGGGCGCCCGGCCTGGGCTCCACGTCGACGGGCAGGACCTCGGGCGGGAGCCCGAAAGCGCGTCGCGACCCGACGAGGACCCGCCGCCCGAGGATGTTGTTCCCGGCCCCGCCCACGGCCGCACCGATGCCGAACGGCAGCGCTTTGCCGAGCCAGCTCGCTCCGCCACGCGCCGCGAACTGTCTGACGAAGGTCGACTTCAGACGGTCGACGAGGGGGCCGACCGCGGCACGGGGGAGGGTCTTCGTGATGATCTCGCCCCAGTACGAGTCGCGGGCCGGACCCTTTCCGGCGGCCTGCTGAGCGAGCTGCCGAAGGAGGTCGACGCCTTCCGTGCCGAGCATCAGGGTGAGGACCAGCGCCCGGGCGCGATCGGGGTCGGTCACGGCGATTCCGTGCACTTCGGCGATCGACTGCGAGAACAGCGTGGTCGCTTCCAGGAAGCCCACTGTCTCCACGCCGCTCAATGCGAGGGTCACCCCGGTGCCCACTCCGGGAATGACGGCCGTCGCCCCGACGGCGGCCCCGCCGGTCGTCACGGCGGCGAGGTACCGGCGTTCGAGGATCCGGATGATCTGGGCCGGCGTCGCATCGGGATGGCGGAGTCGGATGCTGCGCAGATGGGCAAGAACGACGGGACGCTGGATGGCGAGCACCCGGTCCAGCAGACGTACGACGTGCGGGTGCTCGTCCGATCCGACCGGCGGGAGACCTCCCTGCCAGGGTGCGTCGTCGGTCATCGAGTGGATGCGGTGCACCTTCTCAGCCATGGCGGCGATCCTACGAGCCGGGGCCGTCCGCGCCCTGGGTGTTGACGAGGGCCCGCCGACAGGGGATGACGCTGATCGCGTCGTCAGACAAAGAGGTTCGCCCGCTCCAGATCCTCGGCGAAGTCCACCTCGACCGCGTACAGATCCGAGATGTCCATCACACGCAGCTGCAGACCGTCCTCGACGATCGCGAGCTCGAGGGCGCGCTCGAAGTAGTCCTGGTCCGCGACCCGGTTCAGCTGGCGGATGAATGCGCGCTTGTCGCGGCTGGAGATGTAGTTGATCCCGACCGCCTCACCGATTCCGCCCGTCACCGTCTTGGAGAGCTCCTTGACGAAGCCGTCCTCGGAGAGGGTGTACTTGACCTCTTCGTCCGAGACCTTGGCGGTGTTGACCGTCACGAAGGAGCGATCGCCTTCGATCAGCTCGATCGCGCGGCCGAGCACGCGGGGATCGAAGACGACGTCGCCGTTCATCCACAGCACGCCGCCCTTGCCCGTGGCCGTGAGGGCGCGCAAGAGGGACTTGGAGGTGTTGGTCTGGTCGTACCGGTCGTTGTGCACGTAGTGGACGTCTGGGAATGCGTCGACGATCGCTTCGGCGCGATAGCCGACGACGGTGGTGATGCGCGCGTCGTCGCCGAAAGCTGCCCGGATGTTGTCATGCTGCTGCTGCATGATGCTGCGGCCGTCGTTGAGCTCCGTGAGCGGCTTGGGGAGGCTGCGGCCGAGCCGCGAGCCCATGCCCGCGGCGAGAATAACGGTCTGAACGGTCAAGGTCTGCTCCTGGAGTGTGCGATTCACGGTCGGTTAACCGACTGGACACTCCGTTGTGCCCATCTGATGGTAGCCATAACCCCTGGGAGGAGGCATAATATCTTCCCGCCGTTGCGGCATTGTGATATATCGAACAATGACGGTTCGCTCACAACCCGTTCGCCGAATCGGATGCGCTTGATAGCGTGATGCAGTGACTCCCTCACTCCCGATGCCCGACGATGCTGACACGGCCCGCGCCGCCAGCGACGACGACGGTGTCGTGGCGCGTGAGGTCGAGATCAAGCTCGTCCCGCTGTTGCCCCGGTCTGAGACCGATGAGACGCCCGGGACAGATCCGAGGGCGCCCACGACGCCGACCACACCGACGGAGCCGACGGTGAAGGATGCGGCTGCCCCGTCCCGGGCGCCCCGTGCACCGCGCGCTCCGCGGAAGACTCCGGCACGCAAAACCCCGGTGCGGAAGTCGTCGGCCTCGCCCCGCACGCCCCGCGCCCCCCGCCCGTCCGACGACAGCGTGACGGACACTGCGGCGTCGATCCCGTCCGCGACCGAGGTTCCGGCCTTCCCTCCGGCCGAGGCCGTCGTCGTGCCGCAGATCCCGCCCCTGCCGTCGGTTCCTGCCGACGCCATCGTGATCCCGCCCCGCCCACCCCTGCCGCCGGTCGCCGAGACCGTGCCGGACGACGCGGTCCCGCCACCGGTCGAGGCTCCGGCCGAGGTGTCGGCGGTCGAGGACGCGACGCCCGACGGGTCCCCGGTCGTCGAGGCCCTGCCCCTCGAGGTCCCGACCGAGGAGCCCGCGCCCGCGGAGGCCGTCGACGATGGCGCCGAGCGTGTGTCCGACGAGGTGTCCGAAGAACCAGACGAAGTCCGCCCGACAGCTCCTGAGGCCGCCCCGCTCGCGCTCGCGGACAGCCTCGACCTCCCCGAGCCCGATCTCGATCACGCCGCCCTCACCGTGCGCGGCGTGTCGAAGTCGTTCGGCGGGACGCGCGCCGTCGACGGAATCGACCTGACGATCCCCGCCGGCACGTTCTACGGGCTCGTGGGTCCCAACGGTGCAGGCAAGACGACGACCCTCTCGATGATCGCCGGCCTCCTCCGGCCGGATCGGGGCACCATCCGCGTCGGCGACATCGATGCCGGCGCCAAGCCCCTCCAGGCCAAGAAGCTCATGGGAGTCCTGCCCGACCGGCTGCGCACGTTCGACCGCCTCACCGGACGTCAGCTCCTCTACTACTACGGCGTCCTCCGGGGGCTGCCCTCGTCGGTGGTCGAGGCGCGCAGCGCCGACCTGACTCGCGCCTTCGATCTCACCGATGCGCTGCATCGGGTCGTGTCGGACTACTCCGCCGGAATGGTCAAGAAGATCATGCTCGCCGGCGCCCTGATCCACTCACCGCGCCTGCTCGTTCTGGACGAGCCGTTCGAGTCCGTCGATCCCGTCTCGAGCGCCGTGATCCTCGACATCCTGTCGGCCTACGTCTCGCACGGCGGAACGGTGATCCTCTCCAGCCACGGGATGGAATTCGTCGAGCGCGTCTGTTCCCGCGTCGCGGTCATCGTGGCCGGGCAGGTGCTCGCGGAGGGCACGATCGACGAGGTGCGCGGCGAACTGACGCTCGAGCAGCGCTTCATCGAGCTCGCCGGTGGCCTGAGCGACGTGGAAGGCCTGGAGTGGTTGCACACGTTCTCCGATTGAGACTCGCCCTCGTCGCCGGTGCTCTTCGCGGCGATGGTCGCCACGTCACCCGGATGATCCTGGGATCGGTCCTGCTCGTCGCCGCCGTCGCGGCGGCCTGCTGGGCGCTGCTCACCCTTGCGGACGCACGGGCGGCGGTGGTGCTCGCGGTCACGGTTCTCGGCGGTGCGGGCCTCACCCTGGGGTTCGCCCTCGCGCCCGTGGTCGCCGCGGTATCCGATCCCCTCGACCCCCGCAGGTTCGCCGTGCTCGGGCTCGCCCCGGCACCGCTCGCGGCGACGCTCGCGGTCGCGGGGCTCGTGAGCGTGCCCATCGCCGCCCTCACGACGATGGCCGTCGCCGCCGGCATCACCTGGGGTGAACTCGGCGCCGCGTGGTGGGCGATCGCCCTCGGGGTCATCCTCGCCGTCGTCACCTGCGGCCTGCTCGCACGCGTCGGCATGGCGGTCACCTCTCTCTTCCTGCGTGAACGCCGCTCGCGTGAACTGACCGGGCTGTTCATCCTCGCCGTTCTCGTCGTGGTCGTGCCCGTCGGGGTGTTCCTGGCATCGCTGGAGTGGCGTGGCACGGTTCCCTCGCAGCTGTCCGAGGCGATCGAGATCCTCGCGCTCACCCCGCTCGGCGCGGCGTGGGCCTTCCCGGGGCTGGTGGTCACGGGGGCCGAGTCGGCGCCGCTGTCGTTCCTCGTGGCCATTCTCACGGTCGCAGCCCTCACCGGGCTGTGGTTCGGGCTGGTCCGGATGCTGCTCACGACCTCGGAGCGTCCGCTCACCGGTCGCGAGCGCGGCGGCCTCGGGTGGTTCGCCGTGGCGCCGGGAACCCCGGGCGGCGCGATCGCGGCACGGAGCCTGCTGTACTGGCTGACCGACAGGCGCTACCTCGTGAATGTGCTGGTGATCCCGGTCGCCGCCGTGCTCACCATCGTGCCCCTCCTCGTCGCCGGTGTGCCGCTCGAGATCGCCGTGCTGGTGCCGGTGCCGGTGGCCGCGCTCTTCTCCGGCTGGCTGCCCCACAACGACCTCGCCTACGACTCCACGGCCGTGTGGATGCACATCGGCAGCGGTGTCCGCGGAGCGTCCGACCGGATCGGACGCCTCGTGCCGATCATCCTCATCGGCGTCGTCCTGCTCGCGGTGGCCGTCCCGATCAGCATCTCCCTTCACGGGCGGTGGTCGGCGCTGCCCGCGATGACAGGATTGTGCGCGGCACTGTTCCTCTGCGGCCTCGGGCTGTCGAGCATCACCTCGGCGACCTGGCCCTACCCGGTGACCCGGCCCGGAGACAGCCCCTTCCAGCAGCCTCAGCGGACGGGGTCCGGGGGAGCGCTGGCACAGGCGTTCGTCATGATCGGGGCGATCCTGCTCAGTGCCCCCGTCGCGTGGTGGGGGTGGCTGTCGCTCACGGGCGACGAGGAGGCGACGACTCTCGCTCTGTGGGGCGGCCTCGCGATCGGAGGGTTCACCGCCATCGCCGGTGTCGCCGTGGGATCCGCGGTGTTCGAACGACGGGGGAGCCGCATCATGGAGTTCGCCGAGTCGTCCTGAGCGCCGTGCGATGCCCGGCGCGGGGGCCGCGCGGGTACACTTTCACCTCATGAGCACGCCCCTCGACAGCCCTGACCAGGGCGGCCTCGCAACCCTCGACCGCGAACTCGAAGAGCTCATTCGCGAGGAGACCCTCGAGCCCGGAGACCACGAGCGGTTCTCGCACTACGTCAAGAAGGACAAGATCCTCGAGTCGGCGATGACGGGGAAGCCCGTGCGTGCCCTGTGCGGCAAGAAGTGGACGCCGGGGCGCGACCCCGACAAGTTCCCGGTGTGCCCGACCTGCAAGGAGATCTACGAGTCGATGATCTGACCGGTCGCGGTCCCAGACCTCACTCGACGTCCACGAAGACCGTCGGCAGCGCCGGCTCCGATCGGCTCAGGGCGAGGGCCTTCACCGGCAGTTCCTCACGGATCTCGGCATGGTGCCTCCGAGCGCGGGCGACCCCGTCCGGGCCGAGGGCGGCGGGATCGGTCTCCCCGGCCTCGACGAGCGTCACCTGCAGGGCGCGGGCCTCAGGATGATCCACCGCGGTCGCCATCCGCTCGAATCCGTCGGAGACGGCGATGAGTTCGGATGTCGCGGTGCCGCCCTCCCGCGTGCGGAAGGCCGCCTTCCGCCCCCCACGGGAGGCCTTGTCGGTCGACGCCTTGGCGACGGGCACCCAGCCGCCCGCGGCATCCTGTCGTGCCACCAGCTTGTAGACCATGCCGGCGGTCGGTGACCCCGATCCGGTGACGACCGACGTTCCGACGCCGTAGGAGTCCACCGGTGACGCGGCGAGGGCGGCGATCGCGAACTCGTCGAGGTCGCTGGTGACGGTGATCTTCGTCGCGGTCGCGCCGAGGCGATCCAGCTGCTCCCGGACGGCGGCGGCGACCGTGGGGAGGTCTCCCGAGTCGATGCGCACCCCGCCGAGCCCCGTCCCCGCAACCCGCACTGCGGTCTCCACGCCGGCGGCGATGTCGTACGTGTCCACGAGCAGCGTCGTCCCCACTCCGAGAGCGGCGACCTGGGAGCGGAACGCATCCTCCTCGGTGTCGTGCAGGAGGGTCCACGCGTGTGCGGCCGTGCCCATCGTGGGGACTCCCCACTGGCGGCCCGCTTCGAGGTTGCTGGTCGCGGCGAAACCGGCGATGTAGGCCGCGCGCGCGGCGGCGACGGCGGAGCGCTCCTGCGCCCGCCGCGACCCCATCTCTGCCAGGGGCCGGCCGCCGGCGGCGACGCTCATCCGGGCCGCCGCGGTCGCCACCGCCGAGTCGTGATTCATCACACTCAGCGCGAGCGTCTCCAGCACCACCGCCTCGGCGAAGGTGCCCTCGACCACGAGGATCGGCGAGCCCGGGAAGTAGGCCTCGCCCTCGCGATATCCGTTGATCGTGCCGGTGAATCGGTACTGCTCGAGGAACCGGAGGGTGTCGGCATCGACCACCCGGTGGTCGCGCAGGAACCGCAGCTCCTCCTCGCCGAAGCGATAGTCGGCCAGCAGCTGCAGGAACCGTCCGGTGCCGGCCACGACGCCGAAGCGCCGGGCACCGGGGAGACGTCTGCCGAACAGCTCGAAGACGCATCGTCGCTCGGCGGTGCCGTCGCGCAGAGCCGCATCGAGCATGGTCAGCTCGTAGCGGTCGGTCAGAAGGGCGCTGGACGGCGCGGCGGAAGCGCTCATGGCGGTCACTCTATCGACGGGCGCGAGCCCCGGGCGTCGCGGCGTAGGCTGGATGACCGTGAACGATGCGCCGATCGGAATCTTCGACTCGGGAGTCGGCGGTCTCACCGTCGCCCGTGCCGTCTCGGCGCAGCTGCCGCGCGAATCGATCCTCTACATCGGCGACACGGCGCGCTCGCCCTACGGGCCGAAGCCCATCGCCGACGTGCGCCGCTACGCGCTGGAGATCCTCGACACACTCGTCGAGCAGGGCGTGAAGATGCTCGTCATCGCATGCAACACCGCGTCGGCCGCGATGCTGCGCGATGCCCGCGAGCGCTACGACGTTCCGGTGGTCGAAGTGATCGGGCCCGCGGTCCGCACCGCCATGTCGACCACCCGCAACGGGCGGATCGGCGTCATCGGCACGGACGGGACGATCGGGTCGGGCGCCTATCAGGACATGCTCGAGGTCAACGCCCGGCTCGAGGTCTTCGCCCGGGCCTGCCCCGCCTTCGTCGACTTCGTCGAAGCGGGCGAGACCGACACGCCGCGCGTCCTCGCAACGGCGGAGGAGTACCTCGCCCCGCTCCGCCACGCCGGCGTCGACACCCTCGTCCTCGGCTGCACGCATTACCCGTTCCTCGAGGGCGCGATCAGCTACGTGATGGGGGAGGGCGTGAGCCTCGTCTCCAGCGACACCGAGACCGCCAAGGACGTCTACCGCCAGCTCGTCAGCCGAGACCTGCTCGCGGGCCCCGACGCCGTACCGCGTCATGTCTACGAGGCCACCGGCGCCTCGGCCGACGACTTCGTGCGCCTCGCCCACCGCCTGATGGGCCGCGAGGTGCGGGACGTGCGTCTCGTCCAGACCGGCGCCATCGACCTGCCCGCTCCGCGGGCCTGAAGGAGACCCCCATGTCCGAGATCACCCGTGCCGACGGCCGCAGCCCCGGCGACCTCCGCCCCATCACGATCGAGCGGGGGTGGAGCGCGCAGGCCGAGGGGTCGGCACTGATCTCCTTCGGGGGAACCCGCGTACTGTGCACCGCGTCCTTCACCAACGGCGTACCCCGCTGGCTCACCGGCAAGGGGAAGGGCTGGATCACGGCCGAGTACGCGATGCTGCCGCGCGCGACGAACGATCGCAACGACCGCGAGAGTGTGAAGGGCCGGATCGGCGGACGGACGCACGAGATCTCACGTCTCATCGGTCGTGCGCTGCGGGCCGTCGTCGACACCAAGGCGCTCGGCGAGAACACCATCGTGATCGACTGCGACGTGCTGCAGGCGGACGGCGGCACCCGCACGGCCGCGATCACCGGTGCCTACGTGGCGCTGGCCGACGCGATCGAGTGGGGCCGTGCGAAGAAGTTCATCGCGCAGCGGGCGACCCCCCTGATCGACTCCGTCTCGGCGGTGTCGGTCGGCATCGTCGACGGCGAGCCGCTCCTCGACCTCGCGTACGTCGAGGACGTGCGGGCCGAGACCGACATGAACGTCGTCGTCACCGGCCGCGGGTTCTTCGTCGAGGTGCAGGGTACGGCCGAGGGGGCGCCGTTCGACAAGCGCGAGCTGGACGCGCTGCTCGACCTCGCCGTCGCGGGCTGCGCCGACCTCCGCGACATCCAGACCGCAGCGCTGGCCCCGAACGAGGACTGAGGATGCAGCAGCCGATCGTCCTCGCCACCCACAACGCCCATAAGGTCGCGGAGTTCCAGGCGATCGTCGCCCGGGTTCGTCCCGACCTCGAGGTCGTCGGCTACGACGGGCCCGAGCCCGTCGAGGACGGAGTGACCTTCGCGGCGAACGCGCTCATCAAAGCACGGGCGGCCGCTGCACATACGGGCCTGGCCGCTCTCGCCGACGACTCCGGGATCCGTGTGGACGTGCTCGGCGGCGCGCCGGGGGTGTTCTCGGCCTACTGGGCCGGGCATCGCAAGGACGACGCGGCCAATCGCGCGCTGCTGTTGGATCAGCTGTCGGACCTCCGCGATCCGCACCGCGCGGCCCAGTTCGTCTCGGTGATCGCGCTCGTCGTCCCCGGGAGCGACGAGCGGACGGTCGAGGGCGTCTGGCCGGGCAGGCTCGCCACGGCCGAGCGGGGGACGGGCGGCTTCGGCTACGACCCGATCTTCATCCCCGACGGCCAGCCGCGAGGCGCGGAGCGGACCGTCGGCGAATGGAACGCCGAGGAGAAGAACGCGCAGTCCCATCGGGCCCGGGCGTTCGAGCACCTCGCGCCGCTGCTGACGGCTCTTTGAGCCCGCCGTCCGCGGCCTGAAAAGGACTCTCATTCCCGACAGGCGCGCCCGGCTCACCCCCGCTCTCCTCCCGCCCTAGCCTGGGAGGGTGCACGATCACCCCGAGCCGGCCGGTGGCTGGAGAAGCGCCTCGAGCCGTCGGCTCCTGGCGATCTCGCTGGCGATCACCGCGTCGGTGATGGTGGTCCAGGTGGTCGGGGCGATCCTGTCCGGATCGCTGGCTCTCATCGCCGATGCCGCGCACATGTTCACCGATGCGGCGGGCCTGGTCATCGCCCTTCTCGCCGCGGTCGTGGCGGCCCGCCCCGCCACCGATCGTCGCACCTACGGCTATCAGCGCGCCGAGGTCTTCGGCGCCCTCGCCAACGGTGTGATCCTCATCGTGCTCGCCGCCTGGGTGGGGTTCGAGGCCGTCACGCGGCTGCTGGATTCCGCCGAGGTCGAGGTCGCCGGAGGGGTGATGCTCGTCGTCGCGGTGATCGGGCTCGTCGCGAACGGTGCGGCGATGTGGCTGCTGAGCGTCGCGCAGAGGACGAACCTCAACGTCCGGGGCGCCTACCTCGAGGTGCTCGGCGACCTCCTCGGCTCGATCGCGGTCATCATCGCCGCGATCGTGATCCTCGTGACCGGGTGGGCGCCGGCGGATGCGATCGCATCCCTCGCGATCGCGGCGATGATCGTCCCGCGCGCGGTGGCGCTCCTGCGGGAGGTCGCATCGGTGCTGAGCGAAGCCGCCCCGCGCGGGATGGAGGTGCGCGACATCCGTGCCCACATCCTCGGAACCGCGGGGGTCGTCGACGTCCACGACGTCCACGTGTGGCAGCTCACGAGGGGCGCGCCGGTCTTCAGCGCGCACGTGGTCGTCGCCCCCGAGGTCATCGCCGAGGGACGGTCGGACGCGGTGCTCCGCGACCTGCAGGGCTGCCTCTCCGAGCACTTCGACGTCGCGCACTCGACGTTCCAGGTCGAAGGCGCGGGGCACGTCGAGCACGACGCCCATGCCTGATCAACTCTCCCGGACGACCTCGTCGGGACTCTTGTCGGGCCGGAGCCCGCGCCAGCGCGAGTGACGGAGGATTCCCGTCGGTGTGAACTCGCCGAACTCCACCTCCGCCACCCGTTCGGGACGCACCCACTGCACCCCGCGGGTGTCGGCGGCGGGCACGCCGACGAGAGGGTTCCGATCTATCGCGAGGGGCGTGAGCAGCTCGTGCAGCGTACGCAACTCCCGATCGGTGAAGCCCGTCCCGACTCGTCCCGCGTAGCGCAGGCCCTCGTCATCGGGGATGCCGAGGAGGAGAGAGCCGAAGGTGCCCGCCCGGCCGCCCTGGCCCGGCCGTATTCCCGCGATCACCACCTCCTGCGTGCGGGTCAGCTTGACCTTCAGCCACGCCTCCGACCGCGTGCCCCGCCGGTAGGGCGAGGCGGGGTCTTTCACCACCACGCCTTCCAGCCGCAGGCGCGTGCTCGTCTCCAGGGCGATGCCGACGTCCTCGAACACCGGCGGTGTCACCAGGGCGGGTACGGATGATGCGGCCAGCCGTTCCAGGATCGCCCGCCGCTGCCGGAGCGGGAGGCCCGTGACATCCTTCCCCTCTGCGACGAGCACGTCGAAAAGGTAGTAGTGCACCGGTGTGCGCCCCGCCTCGCGTGCGATGTCGCCCTCGCGGACGAGGTTCATCCGGGTCTGCAGGAGCGGGAAGCTCGGGCGGCCGTGGTCGAGGGCGACGAGCTCGCCGTCGACGATCGCGCGGGCGTCGCCGAGCCCGGCGTCGACGCCGCTGATCTCGGGATAGCGCGCCGTGAGCTCGTTGCCGCTGCGTGCCCACAGGCGCAGGCGCCGGTCCTCCCAGACCCCGATCGCGCGGATGCCGTCCCACTTCGCCTCCGCCCACGCCGGGTCTCCCCAGCGAGCGGCGTCGGAGCGTGCGCGGGCGGGTGTGGCAGAGGTCGAGAGCATGGGTGCCAGGTCGCGGGCTCGAGGCGGCCACGGCGCTTCGGGAGTCGCGGCGAGGTCATCGGCGACCCGCGTCGAGCCGGACGGCGGCGGGGGATCGCTCGGGTCCGCGCGCGATGCCGGAGGCGTGGCCGTGACCGGTTCGGCCTCGCCCTGCGGCCTCCCCGCGGCATCCGTCTTCATGCGGTGGAGCAGCCAACTGGACTTCTCTCCCTCGCCGCCGGTGCGGATGAGGGCCAGCCGCACCCGGCCGAGGGGGCCGCCGGGGCGGCCCTCGGCGGTGAAGATGACCTCGTCGTCGCGCCACTTCTCGGGTTCATAGTGGCCGGCGTCCCAGATCGTCATCGTCCCGGCTCCGTACTGGCCGGCGGGAATGGTCCCCGCGAAGGTCGCGTACTCCATGGGGTGGTCCTCGGTCATCACGGCGAGGGTGTTGCGGGCGGTGGAGTGGGGGATGCCTCGGGGCACCGCCCAGCTGACGAGCACCCCGTCGTGCTCGAGGCGGAGGTCCCAGTGCAGGCGCGAGGCGTGGTGCTCCTGGATGACGAAGATCGGCCACTCGCCGGACGGCGACGACTCGGCGTCCGGCGCCGTCGGCACCGGCTCGGGCGTGGCGCCGGCGGTGCGCTTGGCGATGTAGGCGTGAAGCGGCGCGCGGGCTCTGTCTGACGAGCTCGGGCCGGTGCGGCGATCCAGCGCGGCCAGCGGATCGCCGATCTCGTCGACCCGGTCGAGGACCTCGTCGAATCGGATGTGGCGCAGCTTCGGGTCATCCAGTTCCGCCCACGTGCGCGGCGTCGCGACCGTGGGCTGTGCCCGGCCGCGCAGGGAGTAGGGGGCGATGGTGGTCTTCGAGCCGTTGTTCTGGCTCCAGTCGATGAGCACGCGTCCGTCGCGAATCGCCTTCTTCATGCTGCTCACCACGAGGTCGGGGTGGTCGGCCTCGATCGACCGGGCGAGCTCGTGCGCCAGGCGCGATGCGCGGTCGCTGGTCTGACCGGGCGGGAGGGCGCAGTACAGCTGCAGGCCCTTGCTGCCGCTCGTCACGGGATGGGGATCCAGGCCCATCGGGGTGAGGATGTCGCGAGCCCACCGGGCCACCTCGGCGCACTCGGCGAGACCGACCCCCAGCCCGGGGTCGAGATCGAGCACCAGCCGGTCGGCGTCGCCGCGTTCGCCCTCGGCGGTGAACCGCCACTGCGGGACGTGCAGCTCGAGGCTCGCCACCTGCGCGAGGTAGACGAGGGTCGGGAGGTCCTCGACGAGCGGATAGTCCTTGGTGCCGCTCGAGTGGGGGATCGGCCTCCGCGGCACCCAGTCGGGCGCCCCCGGCTCGAGATGCTTGGCGAAGAACGACATCTCCGGGTGCTCGGCGGTTCCCACGCCCTCCGGCCAGCGCTTCCGGGTCACGGGCCTGCCGGCGACGTGAGGGAGGAGGACGGGGGCGATCCGGGAATAGTAGGCGATCACCTCGCCCTTGGTGGTGCCCGTCTCGGGGTAGAGCACCTTCTCGAGGTTGGTCAGGCGCAGCCGACGACCGCCGATGCGGACCAGTTGCTCATCGCCGGGCATGTGGCAAGGGTAGCCGTGGGCGGTGTGACAGGTGTTCACTGGTGTGATGAGGTCGATCTGGAAGGGCGCGCTGACGTTCGGGCTGGTCAACGTGCCGGTCAAGGTGTACTCCGCTACCGAGGACCACGACGTGTCGCTCCATCAGGTCCACAGCAAGGACGGCGGCCGCATCCGCTATCAGCGCGTGTGCGAGATCGACGGAGAGGTCGTCCCCTACAGCGACATCGACCGCGCCTACGACGACGGCCAGCAGACCGTCGTCCTCACGAAGGACGACTTCGACGCGCTGCCCGCGGAGAAGAGCCGTGAGATCGACGTGGTCGAGTTCGTGCCGAGCGACCAGGTGGATCCGCTGCTGTTCGACAAGGCCTATTACCTCGAGCCCGACTCGGCGTCACCCAAGGCGTACGTGCTCCTGCGCCGAACGCTGGAGCAGACCGACCGCACCGCGATCGTGCGGTTCTCGCTCCGTCAGAAGACGCGGCTGGCGGCGCTGCGGGTTCGCGGCGACGTGCTCGTTCTCCAGACGCTTCTGTGGGCGGACGAGGTGCGCGAGGCGGCGTTCCCATCGCTGGAGGAGAACGTCAAGATCTCGGGCAAGGAGCTCGAGCTCTCGGCGGCCCTTGTCGACAGCTTCGCCAGCGACTTCGATCCCGCCGAGTTCACCGACGACTACCAGGAAGAGCTCCGCACCCTCATCAAGGCCAAGATCGAGCAGGGCGACGCCATCGACACGGCCGAGACCTTCGGCGCCGATGACGACGAGGGCGACGGCGGCGGCGAGGTCATCGACCTCATGGAGGCGCTCCGCGCCAGCGTCGAGCGCTCGCGGGAGGCGCGGTCGGGGAAGAAGGACGACGCCTCCTCGGGCGGCTCGCGCGGTTCGCGCGACTCGTCATCGGATGCCTCGGGCGGGGCGGCGAAGAAGAAGGCGCCTCGCAAGAAGACCGCGAAGGCGTCCTAGCGTCGCGCGCCGTCACGCTCCTGGGTGCGCATCCCCTCGAGCAGTGCATCGCGGAGCGACGAGGGAAGGGTGGGCGGGATGTCGGGCTCGACGCCGAGGGCGTGCAGCGACCGGCTGTAGAAGTTTCGCGCCGCGGCGGCGAAGGCGATGTCGACGATCTCGCGGTCGCTGAAACCGTGTCGCTGCAACTCAGCGGCATCCTCCTTGGTCATGGACGCCGAATCCCCGCTCAGTCTCTCGGCGAACGCCATCATCGCGACCTCGTCGGGGGCGAGCCCCGCCGCGCGGTAGTCGCGGGCGATGCGTTCGAGCTCGTCCGCCTCGATGTAGCCGAGCGCCTTCACGCCGTGATGGGCGCGGCAGGAGGTCGAGCCGAGGGCACCGGCCGCCGCCAGCGTGACCAGCTCGTACCGACGCATCCCGAGGCTGGGAACGACCGCCCGGATGAGCTGCTCGAATGCGGCGACGGCCTCGGGGTTGAGAGCGGTGACCCTGGTGTGGGTCGTCACGTAGCCGAGACTCTCACGATCCTCGGCGTACAGCGTGGCGGCGGCGCCTTCGACCTCGGCATCTGTAGGCGTGCGGATGACGGACATGCGCAGAGGGTACGCCCGGCGCCCGGATCGGGGAAGAGCAGGTCGTCGGGGACGCTCAGGGCTCGGGGGTCGTCTCCGGGCGGTGCTCGGGGCCCCGCTGGAAGACATCGGGGTCGAGCACGAGCTGTCGGGCTTCGACGGCGTCCGTGTCGGTGTCGGCGCCCGCCGCCGCGGCCTTCTTGGCCTTGCGACGCTCGGACAGGTAGTGCCAGACGATGAAGATCACCGTGCCACCGACCGCCGCCAGCAGGATGACGTCGATGTAGTCGGTCACGAACTGGCCGACGCCCGGGATGAAGCCGATGCCGTAGCCGATCATCGTCAGACCGAAGCCCCAGATGACCGCGCCGATGAAGTTGTACAGCGTGTAGCGGTGCCACGGCATGTGTCCGACGCCGGCGGCGACGGGCGCGAACGTGCGGACGATCGGCACGAAGCGGGCCAGGATGATGGTGAGCCCGCCCCACCGCTCGAAGAACGCGTTCGTGCGCTCCACGTTCCGGCGGCTGAAGATGCCGGACTCCTTCCGTTCGAACACCGCGGGACCGCCCTTGTGTCCGATGAGATAGCCCACCTCACCGCCGACGAAGGCCGACAGGCCGATCAGCAGCGCCACCCACCACGCACTGATGCCGAAGACGCCGTTGGGCGCCACCTCGGAGGGGTGGGAGAGCAGGCCCGCCATGATCAGCAGGGTGTCGCCGGGCAGCAGGAATCCCACGAGCAGGCCGGTCTCGGCGAAGACGATGAAGCAGACCACGGCGAGGGCCCAGGGCCCGGCCGCCGCGATGATCGCGGCGGGATCGAGCCAGGGGATGAGAGCGGTGGGAACGGTGTACACGAGAGTCCCGTCGGGTCGTCGGCGGCGGCAAGGGCGCGGCATCTCCTCGGTGAACGGAGAAGATGTGCGTGCGGAAGGTGGGACTTGAACCCACACGCCCGGAGGCACAGGAACCTAAATCCTGCGTGTCTGCCAGTTTCACCACTCCCGCGGGTGGCTTCAGTCTAGGCGAGCGGTTCCCGCACGAGCATGGGGATAACCCGAGAGCTCCGGGCGTCCGATCAGCGCTTGATGCCGAAGAGGAAGTAGGCTGCGGGCCCGATCCAATTCACCAGGATGACGGGGATCCACAGGGGCTTCGGCCCGGTCACCTGACGGCTGTCGCGGTGGGCGAGGTCCCAGAACGCCAGGAACGCGAACGCGGCCTGGACGATGCCGGCGAGTCCGAGGGCGGCCCGCGCCGCGGGCGCCGCGGCGACGGCGGTCTTGGCGGCCTTCACCGCGGGGGAATCCTTCAGAGAGCCCGTGGTGGTCCTGTTGTCGGCCGCGTGCGTCATGGTCGTCCTCTCGGCGATGGTCGCTGAGGACATCCTGCCGCGTCGCGGTGATTCGCGCACCCGTCTTCCGCCCGAGACGCGGCTGTGGATAACATCCGGGCCGGTCTCCGGCGCTTTGCGAGGATGCTCCGGTGACTTCCGCCGTGCTCACCGACGCAGCGCCGACCAGCGCGGTCGCCGCCCGCGTGCGCGACCGGCTGCGCGCGCAGAGTGCGGATCCGACGAAGGATCCGGATGCCGCTGCGCGGATCGCCGCCGACGAGGTCCGCCGTCACAACGACTACGCACTCGCCCGGGGGCTCGCCACCATCGACGACGAGTCCGGCGCCGTGCGCGCCGTCGTCGCCCAGGTCACCGGCTACGGCCCGCTGCAGAGCTACCTCGACGACCCCGGGGTCGAGGAGCTCTGGATCAATGCGCCGGATCGTGTATTCGTGGCGCGGGGCGGAGTATCCGAACGGGTACCCCTCCAGCTCACCGACACGGCCGTTCGCGATCTGGTGGAACGGATGCTGCACGCGACCGGGCGCCGCGTGGACCTCAGCCAGCCGTTCGTGGACGCCTCTCTGCCCGACGGCAGCCGTCTTCACGTGGTCATCCCCGAGATCACCCGACGGCACTGGGCCGTCAACATCCGGAAGTTCCTTCCGGCGTACCGCGATCTCGACGCGCTCGTCGAGGTGGGTTCCCTCGCGCCGCGCGCGGCGGATCTGCTCCGGCGAGCGATGAGCGAGGGCCGAAGCGTCCTGGTGTCGGGAGCGACCCACGCCGGCAAGACGACGCTGCTCGCCGCGCTCGTCGCCGCGAGTCCTCGGGCCCATCGCATCGTGACGGTGGAGGAGACTTTCGAGCTGGCGGTGACGGCTCCGGATCTCGTGGCGATGCAGGGCCGGCAGCCGAGCCTGGAGGGTACCGGCGAGGTGAGTCTGCGCCGGCTCGTCAAAGAGGCCCTGCGGATGCGGCCCGACCGCATCGTCGTCGGTGAGGTGCGTGATGCGGAGGCACTGGATCTGCTCCTGGCGCTCAACACCGGCGTGCCGGGAGCGGCGACCATCCACGCGAACTCCGCGCGGGAGGCGCTGGTGAAGCTCTCGACGCTGCCGCTGCTCGCGGGGCGGAACATCGATGCCGGCTTCGTCGTGCCGGCGGTCGCTCAGGGGGTCGACCTCGTCGTCCACTGCGAGCGAGCGGTCGACGGACGCCGCCGCGTCGGAGAGATCGTCGAGCCCACCGGCGTCCAGGGTGGTGCGATCGCGTCGCGCGTCCTCTACCGGGCGGGGGAGCGATGACGTTCCTCTGGGGTGGGATGCTCGCCGCCGGGATCCTGCTGACGCTGTCGCCCTGGCTGTGGCCCACGACCGGAGGGCGTCGGGCGGTCTCCGCACGTGTCGACGGTCGGACTGCTCAGCTCCTCCGCGAAGCGGGATTGGCCCGCGTGACGCCGTTCGCGCTCGCGGTGGTCTCGGTGCTCGTCGCGGCCGTCGTCGCGGCATCCGCCTTCCTCATCACGACGGTCCTGCCGCTCGCGCTGGTGGCGTTCGCCGGAGCCGGCCTCGCACCCCTGTGGTGGGTCCGTGCGCGGCGCGACCGGATGAGGAAGACCCGCCGGTCGCTGTGGCCCGATGTCTGCGACCTTCTCGTCGCCTCGGTTCGGGCCGGGATGTCGCTCCCTGACGCCGTCGCGAGTCTGGGCGAGTCGGCACCCCTTCCCCTTCGCCCGAACTTCCGGCGTTTCGCCCGCGATCTCGCGGCGTCGGGGCACTTCGACTCCGCCATCGTCGCTCTGAAGCACGACCTCGCCGATCCGGTCGCCGATCGGGTGATCGAGACGCTCCGCATGGCGCGTCAGGTGGGCGGCACCGAGCTGACCACGGTGCTTCGGGCGCTCTCCGCCTCGGTCCGCTCCGACGCGGCGATCCGCGCCGAAGTCGACGCGCGGCAGTCGTGGATCCGTGGGGCGGCGGTCCTCGGTGCGGCCGCCCCGTGGGTGATCCTCTCGCTCCTTTCGCTCCGACCCGAGGGCGCCGCGGCCTACGCCAGCGCAGAGGGTGTCGTCCTGATCGTCGGTGGCGCCGTGGTGTCCGTGGTCGCCTTCCGGATCATGCTGCGCATCGGCCGTCTCCCGGACGCGCGGAGGTGGGCACGATGAACCCCCTCACCCTCACCGATGCGTCGCTCGCGATCGTGCTGGGCGTGGCCCTCGGAGCGGGCCTGCTGCTTCTCCTCTCCCTCGCTCCGCGTTGGCGATCGGCCTCCCTCAGCCAGCGCATCGCCCCCTACATCCGAGACGTCACCGACCCGATCGGCGCGACCCCCGTCACGGCGGGCTTCGGAGACGATCTCGCGGCGATCTGGCGACGAACGCAGGAGGCGGTCGCCCGGCGTCTCGCCGGCTCGGCCTCGATCGAGCGGCGTCTGCGCCAGGCGGCGTGGACCACGGACAGCGCCGCGTTCCGTGGTCGTCAGCTCGGGCTGGCCCTCGCCGGACTCGCCGTCGGCGGCCTGGTCGTCGTGGCGCTCGTGCTCACCGGCCGGGGGTCGCCGGCGACGGCCTTCCTCCCACCCCTGTTCGCGGCGGCGGGAGCGATCATGTGCGACCTGCAGCTGTCCCGCGCCGCTCGGGCGCGCCGGGCACGCATCGAAGAGGAACTGCCGACCGTGCTGGAGTTCCTCGCACTGTGCCTGTCGGCCGGGGAAGGCATCCTCGACGCGCTGCGGCGGGTGGGCGACCTTCCGGGCGGCGAGGTGACCGGCGAGCTGCGCGGCGCCGTCGTCGCGGTCGGCACCGGCTCCTCGCTCTCGGATGCCCTGGCCGAGCTGGGTTCCCGGGTGGATTCCCCCGCCCTGTCACGGGCGGTCGATCACCTCGTGGCGGCCATCGACCGGGGTGCGCCGCTGGCCCAGGTGCTGCACGCCCAGGCGCTCGACGCGCGCGAGGATGCCAAGCGGGCCCTGATCGAGCGCGCGGGACGCAACGAGATCGCCATGCTCGTGCCGCTCGTGTTCCTGATCCTGCCGCTGAGCGTCCTGTTCGCGGTCTTCCCCGGGATATTGCTGCTGCGGTTGGGAGTCGGATGACCTCGACCTCGGCCCGACGTCCGGAACAACCGGCACAACCGTGGGCGCAGACCCCCGACGAAAGGAGAACGGCATGCGCGAGCTCGTGAGCCGACACTGGATCAGCGCGCGGACCGCGTTCGGAGATTTGATCGACGACGATCGCGGCGACGTACCCGGCTGGGTGCTCATCACCCTCATGACCGCCGGGCTCGTCGTGGTGATCTGGGCCCTCGCCGGACCGGCGCTGGCCGGACTGTTCGAGCAGGCCATCGAGCGGGTCTCGGGCTTCTGAGATGCCGGCGACGGCGCGCGGCATCCGTGGTCTGATCAGGTCGTTGACAGCGGATGCTGCGGACGAGCGCGGCTCGGCGCCCGTGGAGTTCGTGCTGGTCGCAGTGATGCTGACCGCCCTCACGCTCGGGGTCCTCCAGCTCGGACTCGGCATCTACGTCCGGAACGTCGTCCACGACGCCGCCGTCGAGGGCGCCTATCACGCGGCGCTGGCGGACACGACGCTGCGCGACGGTGCCGATCGCACCTCCCAGATCGTCGCCCGCACCGTCGGTGCTGCCTACGCCGGAGACGTGTCCGTCGCCGAGACCACCGCCCTCGGCTACCCGGCGGTGGAGGTCAGCGTTCAGGCGCCCCTGCCGGTGATCGGGCTCATCGGTCTGCCGGGCCTGCTGGAGGTGAGTGCCCATGCGCCCGTGGAGTCGTTCGACTGAGCGGACGACCGCCGCCGACGATCCGGATGACCGCGGTTCGGCCGCGCTCGAGTTCATCGTCGTGGGGCTCCTCCTCCTCGTTCCGCTCGTCTACGTCGTCGTCTCGCTGGGGCTCATCCAGGGCCAGGCCCTCGGAGCCGAAGCCGGAGCCCGTCACGTCGCACGGGCCGTCGCCGGCGCGAGCGATGCCGCGGACGCCGACCGGCGCGCCGAGGCCGTGATCGCCTCGATCACGGAGGAGTACGGCCTCGACCCCGACCGCATCGACCTCTCGCTCGCGTGCGCTCCGGCGGGCGCCGCATGTCCGCGAGCGGGCGCGACCCTGCTCGTGCGGGTCCGCAGCACCGTCTCGCTGCCCCTCGTGCCGCCCGTGTTCGGTCTCGACCGGATCGCGGCCGTCCCGGTCGAGGCGACGGCGGCCGAGCGCGTGTCGCGCTTCTGGGAGGGCGGATGACGCGCCGCGCACGGCCCGCCGCTGCACGGTCCGACGAGACCGGCAGCGTCCTGCTCCTCACGCTCGGCTACGCGATCCTCACCCTCGTGGTGGTCTTCGTCTGTGTCGACGCGACGAGTCTTTACCTCGCTCAGAAGCGGGTCGACGCGGCGGCCGACGCCGCCGCCCTGGCGGGTGCGGACGGGTTCGAACTCGTCGTCGACGGCGGTGAGCCGCGCGCCGTTCTCACCGACGACGACGTCGCCGAGCTCGCCGCGGCGCTCGTCGATCAGTGGGGCGGTGATCTGCGGATCATCGCGGCGGGCACGCCGGACGGCACGTCGGCGCGGGTGACGGTGGCGGGCACCTGGCGACCGCCCATCGCCACGGCCTTCGTCCCGGAGGGCGTGCCGCTCGAGGCGACGGCGACCAGCCGCACTGCGCTGCGGTGACGCCCTGAGAGGGAAGTCAGGCGGTCAGACCGATCGCGAGCGAGATGATCGCGATCAGAGGCGGCACCGCCTGGATGGCGGCCGGCCGCAGCATCCGCCGGTTGGACAGGACGAGCACGAGGCCCGCGGCGACCATCGACCCGGTGCCGACGAACACCAGCGTCGCACCGACGACCGTGGCGCCGACGGCGACGAGCACGATGCCCACAAGCGCCGAGACGGCCAGGAACAGGTTGTAGAAGCCCTGGTTGAACGCCATCGCCCGCGTCGCCTGCGCCTCCTCGAGGCTGCGGATGCCGAAGGTCCGGCGGGTGCGGGCGCTCGTCCAGGTCACCGACTCCAGCACGAAGATGTAGACGTGGATCACCGCAGCGATGGCTGCGAAGACGAGTCCTGCGACGACCATGCTCCTGAGACTACGCCCGGGGCGCCGCGGATCACGGGCGCGGCACGAACCGCGGAACCCACCGGGCGAACGCTCCCGCGCCGACGAATCCGACGACGCCGATCACGGCGGCGGCGACCGACAGGGATGCCGCCGCCGCGATCGCCGACACCGCCAGCGGCGCCAGGGCGCCCCCGGCGTCGGTCAGCGTGCGCCACGAGCCGAGGAACGGCGCGGGGTCCTCGGGCGGGGCCGCGTCGGCGCCGAGGGTGAGGAGGATGCCGCTGGAGAGACCGTTGCCGACCCCCAGCACGGCGCCGAACATCGCGAACCACATGTCCGCCGACGCGAGGTCGTGCGTGAACGCCAGGGCGAGGAAGCCTGCCCCCATGAGGATCATCGCGGGAAGCGCCGCCCACAGCCGGCCGAACCGGTCCATCACCTGGCCGCTGGCGTAGAAGAGGGCGAAGTCGATGGCGCCCGACACCCCGACCACGAGCGCGATGGTCTGCGCGTCCAGGCCGATCGAGACTCCCCACAGCGGCAGGACGACCTGTCGCGCCGATCGGACGGCGGAGAGGGATGCCGCGGCGACGCCGAGCCGCGACAGCACGGCCCGATGACGCCACATCGTGCGGAAGACCCCCTCCCGCCGTCGTGCCCGTCCGAGAACGGGTACGGATCCCGTCGTCACCGGCTCGCCGGTGTCGGACTCGCCGGGTCGGGTGTCGCCGGCGCGGGCGGCCGACGCGGCGGCATCCGTTCGAGCCTCGTCCATCCGCAGTGCTCGCTCGGGATCGGGGCCGAGGAGCACCAGGGCGATGACGGCGGCGAGGCAGACGCCGAAGAACCAGATGCTCGCCGCCTCTCCGCCGAAGAGGGCGATGAGGGCGGCGGAGACGAAGGGACCCACGAACATCCCGAGACGGAACGTGCCCCCCAGCAGCGACAGCGCCCGCGCGCGGAACGACAGCGGCACCCGGGTGGTCATGAACGAGTGCCGGGCCAGGCCGAAGGCCGCCGCGCAGAACCCGATGACGAACACCGAGGCGGCGAACACCCCGAGCCCCGGGGCGACGACCATGCCCACGACCCCGAGGAGGGCCAGCACTCCGGCGATCGCCATGGTGAACCGTTCGCCGATGCGTGCGACGGCGTACCCCGCGGGGATGTTGCCGCAGAGCTGGCCGACGACGAGGGCCGAGCCCACGAGTGCCGCCGTGGCGACGTCGGCGCCCAGCCGCGCCGCGATGACGGGGATGAGCGGCAGGATGGCGCCCTCGCCGAGGGCGAACAGCAGCGTCGGGCCGTAGATCATCGGCGCGAAGCGGCCGAGCACTGCCGCCGCGCCGGGGGAGCGGGGCGGGAGATCTGACACGATCATCCACGTTAGTCTGGAGTGTCATGCTCGAATTCGATCCGTCCGACGACATCAAGGCCCTCCGGTCCACGTTCTCCGACATCAAGGCCGTCGTCGACGTCGACGCCCTGGAGTCCGAGATCGCGCGCCTCAGCGAGGAAGCCGGCGCCCCCGACCTCTGGGACGACGTCGACAAGGCGCAGAAGGTCACCAGCGCCCTCAGCCACCGCCAGAGCGAGCTCAAGCGCATCTCCGAGATCGAGCAGCGCCTCGACGATCTCGAGGTGCTCGTCGAACTGGCCAACGAGATGGACGACGAGGACTCCGCCGAGGAGGCCCGTCACGAGATCGCCGAGCTGGAGGACGTCATCGGACAGCTCGAGGTGCAGACGCTCCTCGACGGCGAGTACGATGACCGCTCCGCGGTGGTGACGATCCGATCCGGCGCGGGCGGCGACGACGCCACCGACTTCGCCGAGATGCTCATGCGCATGTACCTGCGGTGGGCCGAGCGGCACAAGTACCCCGTCAAGGTCATGGACACCTCGTACGCCGAGGGCGCCGGTATCAAGTCCGCGACGTTCGAGATCGACGCCCCCTACGCCTATGGCACGCTGTCGGTCGAGGCCGGCACCCACCGGCTCGCCCGGATCAGCCCGTTCGGCGCCGCCGACAAGCGGCAGACGTCCTTCGCGGCGGTCGAGGTGATCCCCGTGATGGAGGAGGCCGTCGAGGTCGACATCCCCGAGGGCGACATCCGCGTCGATGTGTTCCGCTCGTCCGGCCCCGGCGGGCAGTCGGTGAACACGACGGACTCGGCGGTGCGCATCACCCACCTCCCGACCGGGATCGTGGTGTCGATGCAGAACGAGAAGTCGCAGATCCAGAACCGCGCGGCCGCGATGCGCGTGCTCCAGACGCGCCTATTGTTGCTCAAGCGCGAAGAGGAGGCAGCGAAGAAGAAGGAGCTCGCGGGCACCATCACCGCCAGCTGGGGCGACCAGATGCGCTCCTACTTCCTCTACGGCCAGCAGCTGGTCAAAGACCTGCGCACCGGGCACGAGGTCGGCAACCCGGCACCGGTCTTCGACGGCGACATCGACGGTTTCATCGCCGCCGGCATCCGCTGGCGAAAGCGCAAGGACGACGACGACTGACGGATGACGCCGCGCCGGGTGTCGCTCGGCGCATGCGGCGAACCGCCGCTTAGGCTCGTCACGCCATGATCCGGTTCGAGAACGTCACGAAGCACTATCGCGGCACCTCCCGCCCCGCCCTGCACGAGGTCGATTTCGAGGTGCTCCGGGGAGAGTTCGTCTTCCTCGTCGGCGCATCGGGATCGGGGAAGTCCTCCTGCCTCCGGCTGATCCTCCGCGAAGACGTGCCGAGCGAGGGTCGGGTGGTCGTCCTCGGCCGCGACGTACGGACGCTCTCCAACCGCAAGGTCCCCTACTTCCGCCGCCACATCGGGGCGGTGTTCCAGGACTTCCGGCTGCTGCCCTCCAAGACGGTCTTCCAGAACGTCGCCTTCACCCTCCAGGTGATCGGATCGTCCCGCGCCTTCATCCAGCAGGCCGTCCCCGAGGTGCTGGCCCTGGTCGGTCTCGCCGGGAAAGAGAAGCGGTTCCCACATGAGCTCTCCGGCGGCGAGCAGCAGCGCGTGGCCATCGCCCGGGCCCTGGCGAACCGGCCTCAGGTCCTCCTCGCCGACGAGCCCACCGGGAACCTCGACCCCGCCACCTCGGTGGACATCATGCAACTGCTCGCGCGCATCAACGCCAACGGCACCACCGTGGTCATGGCCACGCACGAAGCGGGCTTCGTCGACCAGATGAAACGCCGCGTGATCGAGCTGAAGAACGGCGAGATGGTGCGCGACGAGCGCCACGGCGGCTACGGCGACACCTCGGCCATCCCGAGTCTCGCACCCGAACCCGAGCGGGGCGCAGCCGCCGTCGCCGCCCTCACGGCGGTGCTCGAGCTCCAGCGCGAGGCCGCGGCGATGGCCGGGACGAGCCTGCCGACGGAATCGGAGGCGCCGCCGTGGGCGGGCGAGATCCGCGAGACGGCTCCCGAGCCCCAGACGGTTCGGGTCGGTGCGCCGGCCGAGGACGACGGTCGCGCCGAGGTCGCCGGGCCGCGCGGCCTCACCCGTCCCCCAACACAGCCCGTGCCCGTGCAGGACATCCCCGACGTCGAGGTCGCCGAGCTCGGCGTGGCCGACCGCCTGGGTCTGGGCGGCCGGGACCGCGACGACGAAGTGGGGCCCACCTCATGAGGGTCGGTCTGGTGCTGACCGAGGCGTTCACGGGCCTTCGCCGCAACGCCTCGATGGTCATCTCGGTGGTGCTCGTCACCTTCGTCTCGCTCACCTTCGTGGGGGCGGCGATCCTCATGCAGATGCAGATCGGGAAGATGGAGAACTTCTGGGCCGACCGTGCCCAGGTAGCCATCAGCATGTGCACGTCGGTGTCGACCCAGGAGGGCACCTGTGCGGGAGGGGTCGCCACCGCCGAACAGATCGCCGCCGTGCAGGCCCAGCTCGACAGTCCCGCCATCTCACCGCTCATCGACGAGGTGCGATTCGAGAACCGCGACGAGGCGTACCAGAACGTGATCGACCTGCTCGGCGAGGACTACGCCAGCGTCATCACCCCCGATCAGCTGAACGAGACCTTCCGGATCAACCTCGTGGACCACCGGCGATCGGATGTCATCATCGAGGCCTTCCAGGGCACGGACGGCGTCGAAGTCGTCGAGGATCAGCTGCAGTACCTCGATCCGCTCTTCTCCGCGCTGACCGTCGCGACCTACATCGCGGTCGGCATCGCCGGACTGATGCTCATCGCCGCCGTCCTCCTCATCGCGACCACGATCCGGCTGTCGGCCTTCGCGCGACGCCGGGAGCTCGGGATCATGCGCATGGTGGGGGCATCGAACCGGTTCATCCAGACCCCCTTCGTGCTGGAGGGAGTGTTCGCCGCGCTGATCGGCTCGATCCTCGCCAGCATCACAGTTGTCCTCGGGCTGCGGTTCGGCGTCGAGGAGCTGCGCGGCAGGGTGCAGTTCGTCACGACCTGGGTGGACGGGGGCGACGTCGCCGTCGTCATCCCCGTGATCGTCGCCATCGGTGTGATCCTGGCCGCGCTCTCGGCGAGCTTCGCCATCCGCCGGTGGCTGCGGACCTGAAGCCTGCTAAGCTGGCGGGCTGCCGTGCGCGATCCGGAAGGACGGATGCCGCTGCGCGGCCGTGAAGGAGGAGGGCAGCCATGGCACGCGAACGCGGTGAGAAGGTCATCGCGACGAACCGTCGCGCGCGCCACGACTACCTCATCGACAAGACCTACGAGGCGGGGCTCGTCCTCACCGGCACCGAGGTGAAGTCCCTGCGGCAGGGTCGGGCCAACCTCACCGACGGCTACGCGTACATCGACGGCGGAGAGGCCTTCCTCGACGCGGTCCACATCCCCGAGTACTCGCAGGGTCACTGGACGAATCACGCGGCCAAGCGCACGCGCAAGCTCCTCCTGCACAAGGACGAGATCGTCAAGCTCTCCCACGCCGTCTCCGCCGGCGGCTACACCCTCGTTCCGCTGCGCCTGTACTTCTCCGATGGTCGCGCGAAGGTCGAGATCGCCGTCGCGAAGGGCAAGCGCGAGTTCGACAAGCGTCAGACCCTTCGCGAGCGCCAGGACCGCCGCGAGGCGGAGCGGGCGATGCGCACCCGCAACCGTCTCGGCGAGTGACGCTCCGCCCCGCTGATGCGGGCGGTCACCGGGCGATGAAGCGTGCGTCGACCGTCGCAGCGACGACCACATCGGTGGGCTGGAGCCGGATGTCCGCGCCTCCGGCGTCACCGCTGAACGCCGCGCGCGCCATGAGCGGGCGAGCCGATTCGGCGCGCGCTCCGCGATCCTCGGTCAGCATCCCCGCATCGGCGACCTCGATCGGGGTCACGTCCGACAGCCCGAGCGCCCGGGCGTAGGCCGTCGCGCGTTCGACGGCGACGGTCACCGCCTCGGCGGCGACCGAGCGTTCGAGAGCGGCGCGGGTCAGGGGCGACAGCCGCCACTCGACGCCGGAGAACTGCACGCCGTCGCGCTCGATGACCTCGCTCGCCCACGTCGAGAGGGCGCCGAAATCGGTGAAGGTGGCGGCGAGGTTCACTGCGGCGTGGACGACAGGGGCCAGACGTTTGCCGTCCGCGTTCCACGGACGCTCCGACCACACCGCCACGCTGTCGCTCGACCACTGCGCGACGCGACCCGCCGCGCGGGCGGAGTCGAGTTCGTCGCGCAGCGGCGCGGTCCACGCGGACACCTCCGAGACCACCTGTTCCCTCGTTGCGCCCTCGGCGCGCACCACCAGGGTTGCGACGGCCTCCTCGGGCGCCACCCGAGCCTCGTGCTCTCCGTGCACCGTCACCACGACCTCTTTCATGAGGGCGACTCTACGGCGCGCTGTCAGAAAAATCTCATGCTGCTGCATCCAAACGCGTCGGGTCCCGGGAAGTACTACATGAAAGGCGGTGACCCTCACTGCCACTCACCCCAGGAGGATCTTCATGCGCAAGACCATGGTTGCCGGCCTCACGGTCGGCCTTGTCGCGGCACTGGGCCTCGCCCTTCCCGCGAACGCCAGCACGAGCGGCGAGGCTCAGCTTTCGGTGCTGCACGGCATCCCCGACACCCCCGTCGACGTCTACGTCAATGGCGAGCTGACCCTCGACGACTTCCAGCCCGGCGACCTCGCCGGACCGCTGGCGCTTGCCGCCGGTACCTACGACATCGCCCTGACGGCGACGGACGCAGCGGACGCCAGCGCGCCGATCCTCGAGGCTTCGGTCCCGCTGGAGGCCGGTGTCAACTACACCGCCACCGCCAACCTGACCGAGGCGGGCGAGCCGGCTCTGAACGCCTTCGTCAACGACACCGCGCAGACCGCCGCGGGTGAAGGTCGCCTGACGGTGCGCCACGTGGCCGCCGCCCCCGCCGTCGACGTCCTCGCGGGTGGTACGGCCGTCATCACCGGGCTCACCAACCCCAACGAGGAGTCCCTCAACCTGCCCGCCGGCACCATCTCGGCCGCGGTCGCGCTCGAGGGTACGACCGAGCCCGTCATCGGCCCGGCGGACGTCAATGTCGCCGAGGGTACGCTGACGATCGTCTACGCGTGGGGCTCGGCTGAGGCCGGCAACCTCGCGCTCGCGGTGCAGACCATCGACGGTCTGCACGGTGGTCCCTCGGGTGGCGTCCCGTCGGGTGCCGGTGGCCAGCTGGCCGCGCAGGACACGCTCGTGCAGGGTGTGTGGCTTGCCGCCGGCCTCCTGGTCGCCCTCGGCGTCGCCGGTGGCACCGTGGTCGCCGTCCGCGCTCGCAGCGGACGCTGATCGGCGAGGATAGAAGGATGATGAGGGCGAGGCGAGCGGTACCCCTGGCGGTACTTCTCGTCCTCGCCCTCACCGGCTGCGGCACCGCTTCGGTCGAGACGGCGCCGCAGCCGGCAACCTCCCTTCCCGCCCCGGAAATCTCGGCTCCGGCGCCGACCCCCTCCGTAGAGATCCCCGTGGCGCCGGCCACACCCGCACCGGCTGCCGTCGTACCGGCCCCGGTGCGGGTGTCGGTGGCCGACGCGGGAATCGACGTCCCGGTGATCCCGGTCGGCGTCGATGCCAACCAGGCGATGGAGCTCCCCGAGGATCCGGCGGTCGCCGGGTGGTACCGATTCGGTCCGGGCCCGCAGTCCCCGGAGGGCCGTACCGTGGTCTCCGCTCACGTCGACATGCCGGGGTACGGCATCGGCCCCTTCAGCCGCATCCGGGATCTGGCGCAGGGGACGCTCATCGAGGTCACCGACGACACCGGGAACCTCACCCGCTACCGGCTGGATTCGGTGACCTATTACAAGAAGGCCGACCTTCCTGTCGATGACTTGTTCGCCCGTTCCGGTTCCCCCATGCTGGTGCTCATCACCTGTGGCGGTCCTTTCGATGCCTCGATCGGTCGCTACGAGGACAATGTGGTGGCCCTCGCCACCCCGGTACAGGAATGAGCGCCTCGATGAGCATCGACAATGCGGCGGCCGCCCCGCCGGGAGCAGCCGACGAGGGCGTGGGGGAGCGATTCCGTGACGGCGACGAACGAGCGCTCGAGGAGATCTACCGTCGCTGGTCCCCGGTCGTGTTCACCCTGGCACTCCGATCGCTCGGAGACCGGACCGACGCCGAGGACGTGACGCAGAAGACCTTCGTCTCGGCATGGGGCTCCCGGGCGAGTTTCGATCCCTCGAAGGCACGCGTGTCCACGTGGCTGATCGCCATCGCCCGCCGCCGCATCGCCGACACCCATGAGGCCCGTGCGCGGATCGGCGCCCTGCAGCGGGAGCTGGAGAGGGTGGCTGAGCCGATGGGACGCTCCGCGCCCGAGGTCGACATCGGCGATACGATCCTTCTCGCCGACGAGATCAGCCGGCTCGAACCCGACGCCCGAGAAGTCGTCAAGCTCGCGTTCTACGACGATCTGACGCACCAGCAGATCGCCAGCCGATTGGACATGCCACTCGGCACCGTCAAGAGCCACATCCGCCGAAGTCTTACCCGTCTGCGATCCCGATTGGAGGTGAGTCATGCCGCATCTTGAGTCGCACCTCGATCCCGAGGTCCTGACGCTGCTCGCCATCGGGGAACCGGTGGCGACGCCCGCCGAGCAGGATCACCTCAGCACGTGCCCGCGCTGCGGAGGGGAGCTGTCCGCTCTGAGCCGCACCGTCGTGGCCGGTCGCTCCACCGTTCTGCTGGAAGACCTCGAGTCTCCGCCCGAGCGCGTCTGGTCGCGCATCTCGGAGGAGCTCGGATTCTCCGGCTCCACAGCGATCTCCGACGCGGCTGCCGCCTCCGAGATCGATCCCGCCGCGGAGACCGTCCGCCTCGAGCCCGCGGACGCGGGGGAGCGCGCCGCCGCCGAGTCGGGCGGAGCCCCCGCCCCCGCTCGGCGTCGCACCGGACTTCTGCGCGGGCTGTTCGTTCTCGCCGCGAGCGTCGCCATCCTCGGCGTGGCTGTCGGCGGATGGGCGCTGACGAGGCAGGCGACCGTGGTCGAGCTGGCATCCGCCGAACTCGCGGCATTCCCGGACCACCCCGGCGCTGAGGGGTCTGCCGTCGTCGTCGAACGCGGAGACGAGCGGGTCATCGAGGTGACCCTGGATGCGGATGTGGACCCCGGCAGCAACCGCGAGGTGTGGTTGATCACCGAGGACGCGACGTCAATCGTGAGTCTCGGAATGCTCGAGGGGCAGACCGGAGAGTTCGTGGTGCCCGCCGACATCGACCTTCGGGAGTACGTCCTGGTCGACGTCTCGGACGAGCCGGTGGACGGGGATCCGGCACATTCCGGTGATTCGATCGTCCGAGGAGCGCTGGACTTCGCCTGACGTGGTGGCGGCGCGCCGGGGGAGAGGCACCCGGTCGCGTCGCCATCCTCGTGGAATGGCGCGGCGTCGGCATCCGTTGTATCCTGATGTGCTCGGTCGTCTTCCGTCCGAGGTCAACAACTCCACAGTGCGACAGCGGCTCCCTCTCCAGGGATCCATGGGGATGATCGGTTTCGACATCGCCTGTGAATCTGCGGGAAGCGGGCCGAGGATGCAGAGTTATCTCGTTAACGATCTCTGCGAACCAATAAGTGCCGAACCTAAGCGCACTGAGTTCGCCCTCGCTGCCTAAGCGAGCCTGAACTCCGTTGGACCGTAGGTGTTCCCGCTACGGATTCCGGCGTCATCTAGGGGACTTGCTGTGTGACGGCGCCTGGACGTCACGCGGGACTCTTCCCAGGCTGGGCCTGTCGACTTAGGTGTCTGTGACAAAGGTCGGGGCCGAGCAGAACGTCTCTACAGACTGCGCCCGGAGAAGACGCAGTATCTCAGCGATGGACGGGGGTTCGATTCCCCCCATCTCCACCAGCGCCGCTGTCGCACACAAGGGGCCCGAGTTCCGCGCATCCCGCGGGACTCGGGCCCCTTGTCTTTCGGGCCGGACTCAGCCCTCTCGGGCTGGACTCAGAGCGCGTTGAACCAGGCGGTCGCCTCGCCGGCGAGCCGGCCGCCGACCAACGGCTCGGACGTCAGCACAGGGGTCGCGCCGTCGGGGAGGTCGAACGGCTCGGTGCCGAAATTCGTGATCACGGTCCACCCGTTCGGCCGCCGGAAGCGCAGCACGTCGTCGCGGCCGGTCTCGACCCAGTCCAGGGACTCCGCCGTCTGGAGACGTCGACGCGTCGCCAGCGCTTCGCGGTACAGGGTGAGCGTCGACGCCGGGTCGCCCTCCTGCTCGGACGCCGCCGCCTGCGCGAACCAGGACGGCTGGGGGAGGTGCGGCTCACCCGCGCCGAATCCGAACGCGGGTGCGCCGGCCGACCAGGGCAGAGGCACGCGACATCCGTCTCGACCGATGTCCTCACCGGGGCTCCGGAAGAACGTGGGGTCCTGTCGCCGGGAGTCGGGGATCTCGGCGACCTCGTGCAGGCCCAGTTCCTCGCCCTGATAGATGTAGGCCGAGCCGGGGAGTCCGAGCACGAAGAGAATCGCGGCGCGCGCCCGGCGGAGCCCCTTCTCGCGGTCCAGCTCTGGCGATCGGCCGCCGGAGAGCAGCCACTCGTTGCCGTGCTTGCGCACGGGGCGACCGTCTCCCGCGCGCTCGGCATCGGGGAGGCCGTAGCGCGTCGCGTGCCGGACGACGTCGTGGTTGGACAGCACCCACGTGGTCGATGAGCCCGACTCCGCGGCCAGAAGGAGATTCGAGCCGACGATCCGGCTGAACTGCCCTGCGTCGAAATCCGCCTCCAGCAGGTCGAAGTTGAATGCCTGACCGAGGCTTTCGGCGCTCGCGTAGAGCGGGATGCGGGCGGGGTCGACCCACGCCTCGGCGACGGCGGTGCGCGGCGGGTCGTACGAGTCGAAGACCGCGCGCCACTGCGCATAGACCTCGTGCACGTCATCTCGGTCGATGAGGGGATGCCGGCCGTCGCGAGGCAGGGCGTCGAGCTCCGCCCGCGAGGGCAGCGGGTCGGTGAGATCCTTCGTGAGCATGTGCGCGACGTCGATGCGGAACCCGTCGACTCCCCGATCTGCCCAGAACCGCAGGGTGCGCACGAAGTCGGCACGGACCTCGGGGTTGTCCCAGTTGAGGTCGGGCTGCTCCACGGCGAAGTTGTGGAAGTACCACTGCCCGTCGGCGACACGTTCCCAGGCCGGGCCGCCGAAGACCGAGACCCAATCGGTCGGCGGCTCGGACCCGTCAGGACCCGTGCCGTCGCGGAAGATGTACCGATCCCGCGCCGCCGATCCGCTCCCCGCGGCGAGGGCCTCCTGGAACCAGGCGTGCTGATCGGAGGTGTGGTTGGGGACGATGTCGACGACGACCCGGATCCCGGCCGAGTGGAGGGCCTCGACGAGCCGATCGAAATCGTCGAGGGTTCCCAGCCGGGGGTCCACGTCCCGGTAATCGGCGACGTCGTAGCCCCCGTCGGCGAGCTCGGAGGGGTAGAACGGGCTCAGCCAGACCGCGTCGACGCCGAGCTCGCGCAGGTGGTCGACCCGCGAGAGGATGCCGCGCAGATCACCGATGCCGTCGCCGTCGGCGTCGGCGAAGCTGCGCGGATAGACCTGGTACACCACGGCCTGACGCCACCATTCGGGCAGGTCCATCTCTGGGGTGTCGGCGGTGCGCGTGGAGGAGGTGGGAGCGGATGTCACGGGGACGAGAGCCTTTCGCTTCGAGGATGGAGAGGGTGGATTCAGCCCTTGACGGCGCCCTGCGTGACGCCCGCCATGACCCATCGCTGCGTGAACAGGTAGGCGATGATCGCGGGCGCCATGGCCATGAGGTACGACGCGAAGGCGACGTTGTAGTTATTGCTGAACTGGTTCTGGAACAGGTTCTGTCGCACCGGCAGGGTCTGCAGGTTCGGGTCGGAGATGATGAGCGACGGCATCATGAAGTCGTTCCACGCGTAGAGGAAGGCGAAGATCCCCACCGTTGCGCTCATCGGCGCCAGCAGCGGGAAGATGAGCTGCCAGAACGTCTGCCAGGTGCTGGCGCCGTCGATGCGCGCGCTCTCCTCGAGCTCGTAGGGGATCGAGCGGAGGAACGCGGTGAACAGCAGCACGCTGAAGCTCAGCTGGAACATCGTGGCGAGCAGGATCACTCCTACCGGGTTGTCCAGGCCCACACGACCGGTCAGCTGGATCTGGGGGAGTGCCACCACAGGGAACGGGATGAACATCGCCGCGAGCAGATAGAAGAACGAGTAGCGGAAGAGTCGCCGGTCCCAGTTGCGGACGATCGCGTAGGAGGCGAAGGCAGCCAGGATGATCGTCAGGATCACCGTGCCGGCGGTGACGAACAGCGACACCGCCGCACCGACGGGGAAGCGGGTGAGGGTCCACGCTTCGACGAACCCGTCGAAGCTGAAGGGCGCCGGCAGCGAGAACGCGTTTCCGTCGACGGCCTGAGCGGACGTCTTCAGCGACATCGAGATGGTGACGTACAGCGGCAGCAGGACCGTCACCGCGCAGAGGATGAGGATCACCGTGGTCGACCAGTTGACGCGCTCCTGGCCGACGCGGCCCCGGGTCTTCGACCTCGGCCGGTCATCAGAGGAACGGATCGCCCGATTCTCGCGATCGGCGATGAGCTCGCCCTCGGCGGTCTCGGCGGACAGGGCGGGTTGCGTGGTCATCGGAAGACCTTCCTTCCGCGAGTGAGGGAGAGTTGGAGGATGGAGATCAGCACGGCGACGAGGAAGAAGATCGTCGCGTTCGCCATCTGGTAGGCGTAATCGCCGCTGTTGAAGCCGAAGATGATGCTCATCGCGATGCTGCGCGTTGCCGTTCCCGGCCCGCCGTTGGTGAGGCCGACGATGACGTCGTAGGCGTTGAGGAAGTTCTTGAATCCGAGGATGACGTTGATGACGACGTAGCCGGCGACGAGGGGGACGGTGATGCGCCACAGCTGCTGGCGCTTGTTGGCCCCGTCGATCTCGGCCGCCTCGTAGACGTCCCCGGGCACCGACAGGAGCCCGGCGATGTAGATCAGGAGAGTGCCGGGGATCGCCTGCCAGGCGGTGACGATGACGATCGCCACCCACGCGAGGTCGGGGTTGGCGAGCAGACTCTCCTGCAGCCATCCGATCCCCGTCGCCTGCCCGAGCGAGGGCACGGAGTTGGAGAAGAGGAAATTGAACACGTAGGCGATGATGATCCCCGAGATCACCATCGGGATGACGAAGATCGTCCGGAGTCCGGTGCGGAAGCGGATGCGGGATGTCAATCCCACCGCGAGCAGGAACGCCACGATGTTGACGACGATGACCGTCGCCGTGGCGAACCCGAACGTGAACAGATAGCTCTGCAGGATCGCCGGATCGCTGAAGAGGGCGATGTAGTTCGTCAGGCCGATGAAGTTCCACGACCCGATGCCGATCGAGTCGGTGAAGCTGAAGAAGATCCCGACGATCCCCGGCACGGTGATCGCCAGCGTGAACAGCACCAGGCTGGGAAGCAGGAACAGGTAGTAGATCGGCTCCACGCGCCGACGGGAGCGGTGTGTCGCCGCCGGTCCGGCGACGATCGTCTCGGTGGTGGTCATTGCGTGGCCTCCTCGCCCTGCGCGTCGGTCTCGCTCGAGGGAAGGGGCGAGCGGAAGGCCAGCCGGGCCCAGTCGGTGTCCATCGTCCGCAGCGTCGCCTCGGTGTCGGCGCCGAGCGCCAGCGCCTGCGCGTAGCTGAAGACCGGGATGGTCTTGGGGACGAGGACGGAGGGGCCCTGATAGAAGCTGCCCTCGTCGTAGTAGGCGATCATGCCCTCGACGCGGGGGTCGCTCGGTGGCGGAGCCCCCTCCGTGGGAGCGAAGCCGAGCTGGGACTCGTTGTAGGCCTCGATGTTCTCAGGCTGGTAGAGGAACTCCAGGAAGTCCCGCGCCGCGTCCTGATGACGCGATTCCTCCGGGATCATCGCCGCGAGGTCGGTGTTCACCCGGACCTTGAGGTCGTCGGGATCATCCGTCATGGGAAGCGGAAAGGTCCCGAGGTCGAGGTCGGGGTCGGTCTTGGCGATCTCTGCGAGCGCCCACGGCCCCTGGAGGTACATCGCCGCCTCGCCCCGCGCGAACGCCAGGTTGCCGTCGTTGTACGCCCGCGAATCGGCGTCGGCGTTGGTGTAGTCCGTCAGCTGCGCCATCTTGTCCAGCGGCTCGGCGAACTGGTCTTGGAAGGACACCGCAGATCCGGCCCCGACATCCGCGCCCTCCTCGGCCAGCTGGTTGAAGAAGTCCACGACGTCGACCGAACCGCCGATGGCGTAGTCGTACCACCCCTGGGCGACGGTCCAGTCGTCCTTGAAGGTCGCGTAGAAGGGCGTCACCCCCGCGGCCTCGAGTGCGTCGCAGACGGCGATGAGCTCGTCCCATGTCTGGGGGACGTCGAGGCCGTTCTCTTCGAAGATGGCGCGGTTGTAGATGACCGACGACGCCATCACCGAGTACGGCAGGGCGCTGGTGCGTCCCTCGCACGACCCGTACTGCGCCATCAGCACGTCGAGGTCGTCGCGAACGGTCGATGCCGCCTCGGTGTCGGAGAGATCCGAGAGCGCGCATCGATCGACGAAGCGCGCGACCTCGTAGTTGTAGTTGGCCAGCATGATGTCCGGCGGATTTCCGCGGACGAAGCTGGCCGACACCACGTCGACCCCCGAGGTGTCCATCTCCACCCGGACCCGGTCCTGGGAGGCGTTGTAATCCGAGACCAGCTGATTCATGAAGTCGAGAGCCTCCCGCTTGCTGAAGGTGAAGCGGATGGTCTCGCGGCCGTCGGCGGAGCACCCGGCGAGCAGGGCGCCGGCGAGGGCGAGGAGGGAGATCGTCGCGGCGGCGCGACGGGAAGGGTTTCCTGGAGGCACGTCATCGTCCTTCGTCAAAATTGTCACTCACTTGCTCGCCGCATTAAATTTATGCCGCAAATCAAGTTCCTGGCATCCATAATGCAAAGGAACCCGAGAAAGGTCAACCCTCTTGTCGAGCCCCGCGATGATGCCTCTCCCGCCGCGGCGCGCGAGTCTTCTCGCCGTCATCGGCTACGCCTGGGATGCCGAGGTGTTCACTGCCACGGACGTCATCGAGACCGTCGCGGTGACGCGGTCCACGGCGATCGACGTCATCGACGAGCTGGTGGCCCGTGGGCTCGTCGTCGAGCTGCCCAACGCCCGCGCCGTCGGGGATTACCGCAAGGGACGCCCTGCGCGTCGATTCGCGCTCCGCCAGGATGCCGCCTTCGTCGTGGGACTGGACGCCGGCCGGGGGCATCTGACCGCCACGGTGGCCGATCTGCGAGGGACGACCCGCGCGGTCGAGCGCGTCGTCGTCGACGCCGATGACGACGCCCCGGATGTCCGGCGTCGCGAGGCGGAGCGCGCCGTGGATCGCGCACTTCGGATCGCGGGCGTCACCCGCGGGGATGTCGCGGCGATGGGCGTCGGCGTTCCGGCCCCGGTCGATGCGCGGGGGGAGTCGCCGGCGGACGACGCAGGGTTCTGGACCCGGATGAATCCCGGGTTCGCCCCGCAGTTCCGGCAGTGGGTGCCGATGGTGAAGGTCGCAAACGACGCGTCGCTCGCCTCGGTCGCCGAGCGCACGCTCGGCGCCGCGCGCGGCTGCGACGACGTCGTGGTCCTCCTCGCCGGAGAGCGTCTGGGCGCCGGTGTCTGGGTCGACGGTCACCTGCTCACCGGAGCGCACGGCGGCGCCGGCGAGATGGTGGCCTTCGATCACGTCCGGGGCGTCGACAGCGCGTGGGGGTTCGGGCACCGCGCGGTCGAGCTCGCGCGCGAGGCGATCGCCCGCGGCACCCTCCCGCCCTCGAGCGTGCTGCACCGGTCGGCGCCGGGCGAGCTCGAGGGGCGGGATGTCTTCGCCGCAGCGGCCGAGGGCGACCCCGGCGCGCGGCGGATCACCGACGAGATCGGCGGATCGCTGGCCATCATCGCGGGTGTCTTCGGGAGTCTTTTCGACACCCGCCTGCTGATCGTCTCCGGTGCCGTCGCCGACGGGGCGGCGCCGCTGATCGAGGCGGCTCGAGGCGCGGTGGCCGCGACGCTCCACCTTCCCGCCCCCGAGATCGTCGCGTCCGCCCTCGGCGCCGATATCGTCTCCCTCGGAGCGGTCTGCGCCGCCGTGCAGGAGGCGCGACGCGGCATCCTGGATCTCCCACAGTTCGCTCAGCCGGCTTGAGGGCTCGGCCCGGTCAGAGTTCCGCCTGCCAGAGGCGGTCGACCGGGAGGGGGCGGCCGAGCACGCGCTCCGCCGCACGGTGGCCCGAGCACATCGCCGCGGTGACGGTGGCGGGATCATCCGTCCAGGTCGCCTCACCGGCGAGGTGGAGGACGCCGCCCACGGGGGTGGCGAGGTCGTCGTGGTCGCTCGTGGCCGACCCGACCGTCATGTACGCGTACGAGCCGTGGCTGAAGGGATCGGCTTGCCACGCGGTGACCTCGACGTCGACCGGGTCGGGCGCGCCCGGATGCAGGCGTCGGAGCTGCTCCATCACCGAGGCGGCAACCTGATCGTCGCTCCAGGCACGGATCTCCCGCGCGGCGGGGCCGGCCGCGAAGGTGAGGAGGGTCGGCTCGCCGTGCAAGGGCGTGAGGTCGTACCAGGAGTGCCATCGGCTGCCCCCGGGTCCCTGCTGGCGCAGGGCGTACACGCCGTCGCCCCAGAACCGAGCCGGGAACCGGAGGAACACCTTTTCGAACGCGTTCATCCGCAGTCGTCCGAGGGGCTCGGCGACGGCGGGTGGGAGGGGCGGGTCGATGACGAAGGACGAGGACTGCAGCACTCCGACAGGCACGGTGACCACCGCGGCGGCGGCGGACGAGACGCCGCGATCGGTCGTCACTTCCACGCCTGAGGCGCTCCACGCGACTCGCGAGACGGCGTGGCGCAGCCGCACGTCGAGGCCCGCCGCGAGGTGGGCGGGCAGGCGGTCGTAACCGTCGGGGAAGACCACCTCGTCCCCCTCGACCTGATCGTCGTCGAGGCCGTGCGCGGCGAGGTCCTCGATCCAGGCGCCGTACTGCTCCTCGGTCCGATGTTCCAGGAACTCCCGCACCCGCTGGGCGCGTTCCGGGTCCCAGCCCATGGCGGCGAGGGCGCGCTCGGTGACGTCGCGGTACGACTCCTCGGGGTCGGACGCGGCGATGACCTCGAGCAAGGTCCGGTCCACGGCGTGCACGTCGGCGGCGAACGCGGCAGCAGCGTCGGCCGCGAGCGGCATCCCGTCGGGTCCGAACATGGCGATCGGCCGCCCGTCGGGCTGGAAGCTGCCGACCGTGAACTCGACCATGCGCATCCCGAACGCCCCGGCGGCATCGGCGACCGGTGAGTCGGCGATGCCGTGGATCCAGGACGCTCCGAGATCGGTCACCCGCCCGTCCGTGCGGGCGGTGTGCACGCGGCCGCCGATGCGATCACGGGCCTCGAGCACGACCACCCGCTGTCCCGCCGACCGGAGCAGCCGGGCGGCCGTGAGACCGGCGACCCCGGCACCCACCACGATCGTGTCGATCCGCTCCATCGCCGCCTCCTGTCCGCGGTGCCCGCCACGCGCTCCCGACGCTATCGCGGGAGGGGGGCTCCGTCATGCGCGCGCGGGATGTCGCGGGGGTCGGACCGACGGGGCGTGCGACCGCTCGACGCCCAGGCACGGGCGCGGCTGCGGATCTCGGGTGCCTGCACGGGCTCCGCCGTGAAGTAGTGACCCGCGTATCGCAGAGCGACCGCCGTCTTCCAGTCCTCGGTGGCCAAGGCCCCCAGCACGTGCGATTTCGGAGGATCGGGACGTTCGAGTCCGTGCAGCATCGCGGCCGGGAAGGCGCCGTCGCTGCGGACCACGGAGCCGAAGACGAAGTCGAGGGTGGGGCGGAAGGCCTCCTGGATGCGGGCGGCGAGGCCGGTCGAGTCGGCGGCGTCGAGGAGGATGTCGCGCATGGCGCGCGCCTCGACCGCGGCCACCGACATCCCCTGGCCGTAGATGGGGTTCAGGGCGAGGACGGCATCCCCGACGGCGACGAAGCCCTCGGGGTGCGGGGCCATGTCCTCGAATCGTCGCCGGCGCGATCCGCGGATGCGGAACGGCTTGGGATCGCCCAGGAAGTCCGCGCGGCGTGCCAGCTCGGCGACCACCGGCGAGCGCACCCCCTCGAGGTGGGCGATGAGGTCCTCGCGTGTCGCCGGAGGAGCGGTGTCGGACTGGGTCAGCGCGACGATCTGGTGCAGGCCGTTGTCGCACGGCAGCACGACGGCACCGGTCGGGCTGTCGGGGAGCGGGGGGATGAGATAGCCCTGGATGTCGTCGCGGAGCGCGCCCGGGGGAAGCCGGACGAGCGCGGTGGAGTAGCCGACCGGGTTGACGATCTCCTGCTCGGGCGGAGGGGGGAACCCGAGTTCGTCGAGCCACGCGGGGGCGTGCGAGTTCCGGCCCGAGGCGTCCACGACGAGATCCGCGTCGAGGTGCGGCCGCCCGATGCCCTTCAGCACGATGCCGCCGACGCCGCGGGCCGCCGGGTGCAGTGCGACGACCTGGCCCTCGACGATGCGCACCCGCGGGATCTCGAGCACCTTGCGGCGGAGGGCGTCTTCCAGCACGACCCGACGGATGCCGTAGATCCACGCTTCGCTGGGCCCGCGGGCAGCCCAGCCCTGGGAGCTCAGACTGGCGATTCCGCGGGGGGAGTCGTACCACGCGGCGCCGGCGCGGAGGAACTCGCCCGCCACGCCGGGAACGAGGTCTTCGAAGGATTCCTGCCCGATCGCGAGGATCGCATGCATCTGCTCGTCCTGCGGAACCCCCCGGCGGTGCAGCGGCATGTCGGGAAGGCGGTCGCGCTCGATCACCGTGACACGGTCGTACCGTCGTGACAGCGCCGCAGCGGAGAGAAGACCGCCGATGCCTGCGCCGATGACGACTGCGTGATCGAAGCCCATCCGTCTCATGCCTCCCGAATCGCCGAGCCGGGCGTTGAGGAAACCGTAGCGCGGCTTCGGACCCCCACGGCGCGAAGCCGGCGAACTCCGACGGTAGCGTGTGGCTGTGCAGACCGTCGGAGTGGACCTCGCGGCCTCGCCGGCCGGCACCGCGATGGCCATGATCGACTGGCGGGACGACGCCGCCGAAGTCACCGGCCTCGAGGTCGGGATCGACGACCCCGAGATCGTCGCCAGCGCGCGCGGCGCGGCGTCGGTGGGCATCGATTGCGCCCTGGGCTGGCCCGTCGACTTCGTCGACTTCCTCGCCCGCCACGCGCGCGGTCAGGCGCCCTCGGCCGCCGACTCGGGTCTCGAGTGGCGCCGCCGCCTGGCCTATCGGCACACCGACCGCGCGGTGCGCGCGCGGACCGGTCGATGGCCGCTCAGCGTCGCCACAGACCGACTCGGGCTGACCGCGATGCGCTGCGCCGCGCTGATCGCACGCTTCGGCGAGGCCGGCCTGACGATCGACCGGTCGGGCGCGGGGGTGCTGGTCGAGGTCTACCCGGCCGCCGCGCTGCGCCTGTGGGAGATCGCCGTCCCGGGCTACAAGGTCGACGCCGGCGCCCGGGGTGTCGCGATGGCCGCGCTCGGCGCCGCGGCGCCGTGGCTCGAACTCTCACCGTCGATCCGAGGCGTGATGATGCGCTCCGCCGACGCGTTCGACGCCGTCGTCGCAGCGCTCAACGCCCGTGCGCACGCGGTCGGCGCGACGACCGCGGTGCCGCCCGGCCTCGCGGACGTCGCCCGTGTCGAAGGATGGATCGCCCTCCCGGAGACACCCCTGACCGACCTGATCGACCCGCCCCGCGCCCACGGTCGGTGAGGCCGCCGATACGGCATGCTCGAAGGGTTTCCGAGCCCAGGAGGATGCCGTGCCCGATCCCCGACGAGAGCCGACCCGCGTCGGCGCCCTCCAGTTCGCGCCGTCGGAGGCGCCGGAGCGCTGGCGACTGACCACGGCGGGCGCCGAGGGAGCTGCGTGCGAGGCGACGTGGGGGGAGTGGGTGCGCTTCGCGCAACGGGTGATCCGCCTCGACACCCTCTCCCGCGACCTCGAGGGGCGCGGCGACGCGTGGGACCGGGGCTTCGCGGCGGGTCGGGCTGCCGCAGGCGACCCCGAGGTCGTTTCGGATCCCGTGAACCCCTATCGCTGATCGTCGGGCGGCCGCGCGGCCCCGCCCTCGACCGCGACGATCCGATGGTCGTCGTCGTGGGTGAGCTCGGAGGCGAGGAAGCCGGGATCGGTGGGCAGAACGAGCGTGAACCGCGCGAAGGCGCCGACCGCCAGGGCGCCTCGATCCACCGTCAGATCGAGCACGTGGCCGCCCGCGCTCCGGTCGGCGGCGAGGAAGTGCAGGTGCAGCCCCGCGACGGCGATGCCCTGGTAGATCGCCGGCGCCCAGAAGCCCACGAGCGTTCCCTCGAGGTCGGTGAGCACGCTCTCGACCTGCTCGCTCGCGACCTCAGCGAGGGGGCGGAGTGGGAAATGCTCCCGCCGTGTCGCCCGCACGCGCACGGCGCGGAAGTAGCCGTCCACACGGACCGAGTGGAAGAGGTTCCGGCTGACCGTCGCGTTCTCCACCAGCGCGGTCAGCCCCGGAAGGTCCACGGGCCCCGTGGGCACCGCCGGGACGGGCGGCTCGAGGCACAGGTCGGCGAAGGGGAGGATGTCGGTGCCGGTCATCTCGTGCGGGGGCGCGTCGACCGTGCATGCGAAGGCGCGACCCTCGAGGATGACGACCTCACTGCCCAGCCGATCGCAGCATCCGATTCCGAAGTCTCCGTGCCGAAGGGCTTCGTCCACCGGCATCCCGGAGGCGTAGGCGCCGGCCAGGAGCGCGTCGAGCACCGCGTACTGGGTCACGGCGCCGGCGGACACGCGGGCGGGAGCGGTCATCCCCATTCGATCAGGAGGATGCTCTGCTTGGTGTCGGCGATCTTCACGGTCCCCGCTTCGAAGAAGTAGGTGATGCCGTACCCGTTCTCGTCGGTGGCCACGGCCGTTTCGGCCGGCTCGGTGACGTACACGCCCTCCGGGGTGTCTTCGATCGTCCACCCCTCGGCCTGCAGACGTTCGCGAGCCTCGTCGGCCGTCGCGTCGTCGATCGGCGCCCAGCCGTAGATGTGCAGCTGGTCGCTGGCCGGCCCGTCGAAGTTCGCCCAGACGCATTCGATCCCGCCGGCGACCTCTTCGCCGGTGATGGTGAACGGCGACGCCTGAGCGGTCCAGCCGACGCCGGCGTAGTCGGCCACCGTGCTCTCGGGGATGATCGACTCGCACGTCGGATCGGCGGTCGGCGCGGTCTCTCCGGTGGGGGTTGCCGAGGGCTCGGCGGTGGGCGAAGACGCCACCGGCGAGGGCGCGCGGGACGGCTCGGCCTCGGGGGTGCCCCCCGCGCAGGCGGTGAGGACGAGGAGTGCGGCGGCGAGCGCGCCGCCGATCTGCAGGCGGCGAAGGGCGGAGGTCATCGATCGGTCTCCGGGGTGGGGGAGTGGAGCAGGTCGAGGAAGGTCTGGTGGAGCACGCGGTTCGTCGCGAGCGACGACCCCGTGGTCAGCGCGTCCGCGCCGGTGACATCGCTGAAGCGTCCGCCTGCCTCGTGGACGATGGGGACGAGGGCGGCGATGTCGTACTCCTTCACGCCGAACTCGGCGACGAACTCCAGCCGCCCCTCGGCCAGGAGCATGTACGGCCACGCATCGCCGTAGCCGCGGTCGCGCCACACCGAGGCGGTCAGCCTCTCCAGCGCCGCCAGCGCCCCGGCATCCCGCCACTGGCCGATGCTCTGGAAGCTGACGCTGGCGTCGGCGAGCGCATCGACGGATGACACGGCGAGGCGCCGCACGCCGCCTTCGGGCGTGTTCGTCCAGGCGCCGTGACCGCTCGCGGCCCACCACCGTCGACCGATCGCGGGCTGACTGACCACACCCACGCGTGGCACGCCGTCGACCGTCAGTGCGATCAGCGTCGCCCACATCGGGATGCCCCGGAGGTAGTTCGCCGTGCCGTCGATCGGATCGATGACCCAGCGCCGGGAGCCCCCGCCGGAGGAGCCGAACTCCTCACCGAAGACGTCGTCCGTCGGCCGCTCGGCCGCGAGGACCTCGCGGATGGCCCGCTCGGTGGCGAGATCGGCCTCGGTCACGTGGCTGGAATCGGGTTTGGTGCGCACGTCGAGGTCGGCGGCGTCGAAGCGGGCCATCGAAACGACGTCGGCGACGTCGGCCAGGCGCACGGCGAGCGCGAGATCCTCGGTGAGGTCTCCGTCGTGAGGGGTGTCGAAAACGCTATCCGCAGGCGGCAGGGTCACACGGTCAAGGATAGGCGGCACGGCGGGCCCGATTTCACCGCCGCGACATCGGGATGGTAATGTTGACCCTCGGTTCGCGGGCTGTTCTCCGACGCGTCCCGGTCCGCGCCTCTAGCTCAATCGGCAGAGCAACTGACTCTTAATCAGTGGGTTCAGGGTTCAAGTCCCTGGGGGCGCACCGCATCGCAGAGCGCCCCGGTTCGCCGGGGCGTTCTGCGTTCCGCCGCTCGAGGTGAGGACCGAGGTGCGGGCGTCCTACGCTGAGGGCGGGTGCCCTCCCGTCGGCACCGGTGAGCGAAGGAGCCGGCATGACAGACAGCGACCTGCACGGAAAGAGAGCGATCGTCACCGGCGGTGCCAGCGGCATCGGGCTGGCGTGCGTGAAGGAGTTCCGCCGCCGGGGCGCGCACGTCATCGTGGCCGACCACCACGTCTACCAGACCGAGGCCGTGGCCGAGGAGCTCGGCGCCGAGCCGTGGGTGGTCGACCTCGCCGATACCGCGTCGCTCGAGGAGGTCCGCCTCGACGTCGACATCCTCGTCAACAACGTCGGGATGCAGCGGGTGAATCCGATCGCCGACTTCTCGCCCGACGACTTCCGTCACATCCAACGACTGATGGTCGAGAGCCCGTTCCTGCTGATCCGCGCAGCGCTGCCGGGCATGTCGCGACGGGGATGGGGGCGCGTCGTCAACATCTCCAGCGTCCACGGCCTCCGCGCCAGCCCCTTCAAGTCCGCGTACGTCACCGCCAAGCACGGACTGGAGGGACTGTCGAAGGTCACCGCGCTCGAAGGCGCCCCGTTCGGAGTGACGAGCAACTGCGTGAACCCCGCCTACGTGCGCACGCCGCTCGTGGAGCGTCAGATCGTCGATCAGGCGCGCGTGCACGGCATCGGCGAAGACGAGGTCGTCGAGAAGATCATGCTCACCGAGACCGCCGTCAAGCGCCTCATCGAACCCGAGGAGGTCGCCTCGCTCGTGGGCTGGCTCGTCGGAGAGGCCGCCGGCATGGTCACGGGCGCGTCCTACACCATGGACGGCGGCTGGACCGCCCGATGACCGCACCCGGAACCCATCGCCACCTCACCCGCGACGTCCCGGTCTCGGGGGGAGCACTCCGCGTCGGGGTGTGGGAGCCGAGCGATCCCGTCCGGGGCGAGATCCTCGCCGTCCACGGCGTGACCTCCTCGCACCGGGTCTGGGCTCACGTCGTTCCCCGGCTGCCGGGAGTCCGCGTGGTCGCCCCCGACCTGCGCGGGCGAGGCCGCAGCAGCGCGGGCGGTCCCGCCGGGATGGCACGTCACGCGGACGATCTCGCCGCAGTGCTCGCCGAGACGATCGGACGGGCACCGCTGGTCGTCGGCCATTCGATGGGCGGCTTCGTCTCGGTCGTGCTCGCCCACCGCCACCCGGACCTCGTGGATCGCGTGCTGCTCATCGACGGCGGGCTTCCCCTGCAAGCGCCGGAGGGGCTCTCGCCCGAGCAGACCGTCGGCGCCATTCTCGGACCGACCGCGGCACGGCTGCGCATGACGTTCGCCGACGAGACCGCCTACCTGGAGTTCTGGCGCGATCACCCGGCCTTCCCCCCGCCGTGGACACCCGAGCTCGACGACTACTTCCGCTACGACCTCGTCGACGCGGACGGCGGCGGGATGCGCCCGGCGACCAGCGAGGCCGTCACGATCGACGACACGGTGGACCTGACCACCGGGACGACCCTCCCCGCTGCGCTCGCAGCGCTGTCGCACCCGACACGCCTGGTGACGGTGCCGCGGGGACTGCGTGACGAAGAGCCGGGGCTGTACCCGCCCGAGCACCTCCGGCGTCTGCTCTCGGAGCACCCGGTGATCGAGCACCGCCGGGTCGACGGCTTCAACCACTACACGATCGTCCTCACTCCAGAGGGTGCGGACGTCGTGGCCGAGGAGATCGACGCGCAGCTCGACCGTCGCGGCGGGTGACGACGGCCAGCCGTCAGCGCCCGCTGGCGGCGATGCGCGCGGTGAGCTGGTGGGCGTGGGCGAGCAGGGTCTTGCCCAGATCCGGAAGCCGGTCCGCGGAGAAGCGGAACTGCACCCCCGTGAGGCTCAAGGCCCACTGGGGGTGGCCGTCTCGTGCGAACACCGCCGCGCCGACGCCCAAGCTCCCTTCGACGATGAGCCCGGGATTGACCGCGTATCCGCGCTCCTGGGTCTCGCTGATGCGCGAGCGCAGTCGACCGGGTGCGTGCGAGGCGCCCCAGCGGTCGGCCAGCTCCGGATGCCGGTCGAGGTACGCGTCCACATCGTGGGGAGCGAGGAAGGACAGGATGGCGAGGCCCGCCGAGGCCACGCCCAGGGGGAAGCGCACCCCCTCGGAGAGCACGAAGGACCGGATGGGGAAGCTCCCCTCCTCGCGCAGGAGGCAGACCGTCTCGTCCCCGCGTCGCACGGAGAGGAACGCACTCTCCTCGGTCCGCACCGCGAGAGACCGCACGATGTCCCGCGCAAGATCGGTGATGTCGAAGCGTGCAGCGGCGACCGTGCCCATGAGGTAGAGCTCGGGGCCGGGGAGCCATCGGCCGAGCCGGTCGTCGAAGTCGACCAGCCCCTCCTGCCGGAGGGCGTGCAGGATCCGGTGCGCGGTCGGCCGGGTGAGATCGGCCCGCGCGGCGAGGTCCCTCATCGGCACTCCGTCGGCCCCCGCCGCGGTGACGAGGCGCAGCAGCCTGGCTGCCCGGCCGATGGCCTGGGTTCCCGGCACCCCCGGCTGAGACACGCTGTCCATGATGTGGACACTATGGGCCGTGACATCCACATCGCAAGCACGAAATGGTGTCGCGCGGCCGCCACGGCGAGGATGAGGGGGCACCGGACACGAAGGAGTGCGCGTGATCGACAAGACCTTCCCGTCGGCGGCCGATGCCGTCGCCGACATCCCGGACGGGGCGAGCCTCGCTGTCGGCGGGTTCGGCCTCTCGGGCAACCCGATCGCCCTGATCGAGGCGCTCCTGGCCCGCGGGACGACCGATCTGAGCGTGGTCAGCAACAACTGCGGGGTCGACGACTGGGGCCTCGGTGTCCTGCTCCAGGCCCGCCGCATCCGGAAGATGACCTCGTCCTACGTGGGGGAGAACAAGGAGTTCGAGCGCCAGTTCCTCTCGGGTGAGCTCGAGCTCGAGCTCACCCCGCAGGGAACCCTGGCCGAGAAGCTGCGGGCGGGGGGCTCGGGCATCGCCGCCTTCTTCACTCAGACCGGCGTGGGGACGCAGGTCGCCGACGGCGGCCTGCCGCGCCGGTACACCCCGGACGGGTCCGTGGCGGTGGCCTCGCCGCCGAAGGACGTCCGGGTGTTCGACGTGCACGGCTCTCCGCGCGAGTTCGTGCTGGAAGAGGCCATCGTCACCGACTTCGCCCTCGTTCACGCGCGGCGCGGGGACACGGCGGGGAACCTGGTGTTCAACAAGGCGGCCCGGAACTTCAACCCGCTGGCGGCGATGGCGGGAAGGATCTGCATCGCCGAGGTCGAGGAGCTCGTCGAGCCGGGGGAACTCGACCCGGATCACATCCACCTCCCGGGCATCTTCGTCCATCGCATCATCGAGGTCGGCACCGAGATCGAAAAGCGCATCGAGAAGCGCACGGTCGCGGCATCCGACGGGAACGGGGGGCGCTGAGATGGCGCGGACGAGAGCCGAGATGGCGGCGCGCGCGGCCGAGGAGCTGCGCGATGGCGCGTACGTGAACCTCGGCATCGGGCTGCCCACGCTCGTGCCGAACCACCTTCCGGCCGGGGTGAAGGTCGTTCTGCAGTCCGAGAACGGGATCCTGGGCGTGGGGCCCTATCCGTTCGACGAGGATGTCGATCCGGATCTCATCAACGCGGGGAAGGAAACGGTCACGGTTCTTCCCGGAGCGGCGTTCTTCGACTCGGCGACCAGTTTCGGGATGATCCGCGGGGGCAAGATCGACGCGGCGATCCTCGGCGCGATGCAGGTGTCGCGCCATGGCGACCTCGCCAACTGGATGATCCCCGGCAAGATGGTCAAGGGTCCGGGAGGCGCAATGGACCTGGTCCACGGTGCCGCGAAGGTCATCGTCCTCATGGAGCACGTCGCCAAGGACGGCTCGCCCAAGATCGTGCTCGAGTGCACGCTTCCGCTGACCGGTCGCAGAGTGGTGGATCGCATCATCACCGACCTCGCCGTGATCGACGTCACGCCCGAGGGTCTCGTCCTCCTCGAGCTCGCCCCGGGTGTGAGCATGGAGGAGGTGCGGTCCCAGACCGAGCCGCCCCTCATCGTCTCGACAGATCTCAAGGAGAACCGATGAACCACGACGACGTCGTCATCGTCGCCGCCGCCCGTACCGCGCAGGGCAGACTCAAGGGCCAGTTCGCACCGCTGACGGCCGTGCAGCTCGGGAGGGCCGCGATCGCCGGCGCCCTGGAGCGCGGAGGTGTCCCGGCCGATGCCGTCGACGCGGTCCTCGTCGGCCAGGTGCTTCCGGCGGGGTCGGGTCAGAACCCCGCACGCCAGGCGGCCGTGGGGGCCGGGATCGGCTGGCAGGTGCACGCGGGGAGCATCAACAAGGTGTGCCTGTCCGGGCTGACGGCCGTCATCGACGCGGCTCGGATGATCCGGCTCGGTGACGCGCGGGTGGTCGTCGCCGCGGGGATGGAGTCGATGACCCGGGCCCCTCATCTGCTGATGAACTCGCGCGACGGGTACGCCTACGGCTCGATCGAGGTGCTCGATCACATGGCCTACGACGGGCTGACCGATGCGTACGACGCCGAGAGCATGGGCGCATCGACAGAGCGCCACAACGGGACTCTGGAGATCACCCGCGAGGCGCAGGACGCCGTTGCGGCTCGATCCCATCAGCGGGCTGCGGCGGCGCAGCGCGCAGGCGTCTTCGACGCCGAGATCGTGCCCGTGGAGGTACCGCAGCGCCGAGGAGCCCCGATCGTGGTGACGGCGGACGAGGGGATTCGGCCCGAGACGACGGTCGAGACCCTCGCGGGCCTCCGACCGGCGTTCGCGAAGGACGGCACCATCACCGCGGGCAACTCGTCGCAGATCTCCGACGGCGCCTCCGCCGTGGTCCTCACGTCGCGATCCCACGCCGACGAGAACGGATGGGCGGTGCTGGCCGTCGTGGGCGCCGCCGGCCAGGTGGCAGGGCCCGACAACTCGCTGCACTCGCAGCCGTCCCGCGCCATCGCCGCCGCCTGTCGGCGCCAGGGGATCTCGCCCGCCGACCTGGACCTCGTCGAGATCAACGAGGCCTTCGGCGCGGTCGTCGTGCGGTCTCAGCAGGAGCTCGGTCTGGATGACGACGTGGTCAATCCGCATGGCGGCGGCATCGCCCTCGGCCACCCGATCGGGGCGTCGGGCAATCGCCTGGTCGTGCACGCCGTGCACGAGCTGGTGCGCCGGGGCGGCGGCACCGCGGCGGTCGGACTGTGCGGTGGCGGCGGTCAGGGCGACGCACTGATCCTCACGCGCTGATCATGCGTCGGCGCGGAGACCCGTCGTCGATCAGCGACCGCGGCGCGCGCGCTTCTTCATGAGCTTGTCCTCCCGCCCGCTCACGGGGGAGTCCAGATCGATGTTCTTCCCCCGCGCGGCGCGTCGGGTGTCGACGATCGTGCCGACGGCGAGGGCGAGACTGATCCCCCAGCTGACCCACGCCAGGGCCATCCGCCAGGTGAACGCCTCGCCGTTGCGCACCCCGCGCAGGAGCGCGAGGCCGCCGGTGATCGCGCTGATGATGCCGGAACCGAACAGGTAGGAGCGCATGTCCTGACGCTACCGCGCCCGCGTGTCACAACCCGGCACTTGACACAACCCCGACCGGCTCCCGCCGCGTCCGCAGGACCCGACCGATAGCCTGGGGGACAAGCCCGTCCGCTTCGTCAGGAGTCCGTGTGTCCGAAGCCCCGCTCGTCGTCGTCGCGAACAGACTCCCGGTGGATCGAGACCCCGATGGCGGGTGGCGCCAGTCGCCGGGGGGCCTGGTCACCGCGCTCGAACCGGTGATGCGTCGCACCCGCGGCGCATGGGTCGGCTGGGCGGGCAAGCCCGGCCTCGACATCGAGCCCTTCGATTTCGAGGGCACGCACCTGCACCCGGTACGGCTCGACGCCGACGAGGTCGAGAACTACTACGAGGGCTTCTCGAACGACACCATCTGGCCGCTGTACCACGACGTGATCTCCGCGCCGCGGTATCGCCGCGTGTGGTGGGACGCCTACGTCGCCGTCAACGAGCGCTTCGCCGCAGCCGCCGCGGACGTGGCCGCGGAGGGCGCCACGGTCTGGGTGCAGGACTATCAGCTGCAGCTCGTGCCGCAGCTGCTCCGCGACAAGCGGCCCGACCTCACGATCGGCTACTTCCACCACATACCCTTCCCCGCATACGGGCTGTTCGCTCAGCTGCCGTGGCGTCGCCAGGTGCTCGAGGGACTTCTCGGTGCGGATGTCATCGGCTTCCAGCGGGTGCAGGACGCCGGCAACTTCGCCCGCGCCGTCCGTCGGCAGCTGCGCCTTGACACGAAGGCCAGCGGGATCACCGTCCCGCTCCCCGACGGGGGAGAGCGACTCGCTCTCGCCCGGGCGTTCCCGATATCGATCGACGCCGACTCGTACATCGAGATGGCCCGCCGGCCCGAGATCCAGGCCCGGGCGGCGGAGATCCGCGCGAGCCTGGGCAACCCGAAGAAGATCCTCCTCGGGGTCGACCGTCTGGACTACACGAAGGGCATCCGCCACCGGCTGAAGGCCTTCGGCGAGCTTCTCGAAGACGGCCGGGTCAAGACCGAGGACGTCACCCTCGTCCAGGTCGCCAGCCCCAGCCGAGAGAGGGTGGAGGCGTACATGCAGCTGCGCGACGAGATCGAGGTGATGGTGGGGCGCATCAACGGCGACCACGACACCATGCACCACACCGCGATCCGTTACCTGCATCAGTCCTTCCCGCGCGAGGAGATGGTCGCGCTGTACCTCGCATCCGACGTGATGCTCGTCACCGCCCTCCGTGACGGGATGAATCTCGTGGCCAAGGAGTACGTCGCGAGCCGCGTCGACAACCGCGGCGTGCTGGTCCTCAGCGAGTTCGCCGGAGCGGCCGACGAACTCGGCAGCGCGATCCGGATCAACCCCCACGACATCGACGGACTGAAGGATGCCGTCGTCCGCGCGATCGAGATGCCCGGCGCGGAGCAGGGACGGCGGATGCGGGCTCTGCGCAAGCGCGTGCTGGAGCACGATGTCGAGGACTGGTCCCGCGAGTTCCTCGACACCCTCGCGGACGTCTCGCGGGCAAGGACGTCAGCATGACATCGGCGCGGACCGATCCCTCCCGCATCGACGACGAGATCGAACGCCTCGCGACCACCCCGCGCCTCCTCGTCGCGCTCGACTTCGACGGGACGCTGGCGCCTCTCCAGGACGAGCCGATGGACGCGCGGATGACCGATGACGCCCGCGCCGCCGTGCTCGCGCTCACGGGGGCGCCGGGCACCACCGTCGCCTTCGTGTCGGGGCGGAGCCTCCACGACCTGCGTGTCATCGGCGAGCACGACGACGACTCGCCGATCCTGCTCGCGGGATCGCACGGTGCCGAATTCTGGAGCCCGGGCTCGGGCGCGGCATCCACGCCCGACGACGCCGACGACGGGGAGTTGCGCGATCGGCTGCGCGCCCGGGCGGAGGCGATCACTGCAGACCTGGACGGCGTGTGGATCGAGCCCAAGTCCTTCGGCTTCGGCGTCCACACCAGGCTCGCGACCCCGGATGACGCCGCGCGCGCGCGCGACGCCATCGACAGCATCGTCGTCCGCGACGCCCCGCACTGGCGTCGCCGTACCGGGCACAACATCGTCGAGTACGCCTTCCGGCACGAGGGGAAGGACACCGCCGTCGCGACGCTGCGCGAACGGATCGGAGCGACGGCGGTGCTGTTCGCCGGAGACGACGTCACCGACGAGGACGCGCTGCGCAGCCTCGACGGCGACGACCTCGGCATCCACGTCGGAACCGGTGAGACCGCCGCGACGATCGCCGTGCCCGACATCGCCGCGCTCGCCCGATTGCTGCAACGCCTCGCGGAACGGCGGGTCGCGGGACGGGAATAGACTGCGAGCATGGTGCGCTCCGACATCCCCGATCCCTCCACCGTCGACATCAAGCCGCGCAGTCGCGTCGTCACCGACGGCATCGAGGCCACCACGTCGCGGGGCATGCTCCGCGGTGTCGGAATGGGGGATGAGGACTGGGACAAGCCCCAGATCGGCATCGCGTCGAGCTGGAACGAGATCACCCCCTGCAACCTCAGCCTCGACCGCCTCGCACAGGGCGCCAAGGAGGGCGTGCACGCCGGCGGCGGGTATCCGCTGCAGTTCGGGACCATCTCGGTCTCGGACGGCATCTCGATGGGGCACGAGGGCATGCACTTCTCGCTGGTCTCGCGCGAGGTGATCGCCGACTCGGTCGAGACGGTGATGATGGCCGAGCGTCTCGACGGCTCCGTCCTGCTCGCCGGATGCGACAAGTCCATTCCGGGCATGCTCATGGCGTCGGCCCGCCTCGACCTCTCGAGCGTCTTCCTCTACGCCGGCTCGATCGCACCGGGGTGGGTCAAGCTCTCGGACGGCACCGAGAAGGAGATCACCATCATCGACTCGTTCGAAGGGGTCGGTGCGTGTCTCGCCGGTCGCATGAGCGAGGCCGACCTCAAGCGGATCGAGTGCGCCTTCGCCCCGGGCGAAGGTGCCTGCGGCGGCATGTACACCGCCAACACGATGGCGTCGGTGGCCGAGGCGCTGGGTCTGAGCCTCCCGGGCTCGGCCGCACCCCCCTCGGCGGACCGCCGCCGGGACTACTTCGCGCGGCGTTCAGGAGAAGCAGTGGTCAACCTCTTGAAGCAGGGCATCACGACCCGCGACATCCTCACCAAGGAGGCGTTCGAGAACGCCATCGCGCTCGCCATGGCCCTTGGCGGATCGACGAACGTGGTCCTGCACCTGCTCGCCATCGCCAACGAGGCCGAGATCGAGCTGGACCTGCACGACTTCAACCGCATCGGAGACCGGGTTCCCCACGTGGCCGACATGAAGCCGTTCGGGAAGTACGTCATGAACGACGTCGACCGGCACGGCGGCATCCCGGTCGTCATGAAGGCGATGCTCGACGAGGGTCTGCTCCACGGCGACGCGCTGACCGTCACCGGCAAGACCCTCGCCGAGAATCTTCGCGACCTCGATCCCGACCCGGTCGACGGCGACGTCATCCACCGCTTCGACGACCCGATCCACGCCACCGGCGGCATCACGATCCTTCACGGCTCGGCCGCCCCCCAGGGCGCCGTGGTGAAGACGGCGGGGTTCGACGCGGCCGTCTTCGAGGGCCCGGCGAGGGTCTTCGAGCGCGAGCGTGCGGCCATGGATGCACTCGAGGCCGGGCAGATCTCCGCCGGCGACGTCGTCGTCATCCGCTACGAAGGACCCAAGGGCGGCCCGGGCATGCGGGAGATGCTCGCCATCACCGCCGCCATCAAGGGCGCAGGGCTCGGAAAAGATGTACTACTCTTGACGGACGGGCGATTCTCAGGCGGCACAACCGGCCTGTGCATCGGCCACATAGCACCCGAAGCGGTGGACGCAGGTCCCATCGCCTTCGTGCGCGATGGTGATCTGATACGGGTCGATATCGCGGCTCGCACTCTCGACCTACTCGTCGATGACGCAGAGCTGAGCTCCCGCCGTGAGGGCTGGGAGCCCCTCCCCCCGCGCTATACCCGTGGCGTCCTGGCCAAGTACTCGCGACTCGTGCGCTCCGCAGCGGAGGGCGCGGTCACCGGTTAGGCCTGCTTCCCGCATCCGTTCCACCCATCTGTGAGGATCCTCACCATGCCCGCCGAATCCGCCACGGCCATTCCCCGGCCTCCCGCTCGCGCCGCGGCCCCCTCCGCGCCCGTGCTCACGGGCGCGCAGGCGGTCGTCCGCTCCCTCGAACTGCTCGGCGTCACCGACGTCTTCGGTCTTCCCGGGGGCGCGATCCTCCCCGTCTACGACCCGCTGATGGACACCTCCGAGATCCGTCACATCCTGGTCCGCCACGAGCAGGGCGCCGGCCATGCGGCCGAGGGGTACGCCTCGGCGTCCGGACGGGTCGGCGTCGCCATCGCCACGTCGGGCCCCGGCGCCACGAACCTCGTCACCGCGATCGCGGACGCCTATATGGACTCCGTTCCGATCGTCGCCATCACCGGTCAGGTGTTCTCCAACCTCATGGGAACCGACGCCTTCCAGGAGGCCGACATCGTCGGCATCACGATGCCGATCACCAAGCACTCCTTCCTGGTCAAGCGTGCCGAGGACATCCCGGGGGCCATCGCGGCCGCGTTCGAGATCGCGTCCACGGGCAGGCCGGGGCCGGTGCTGGTGGACATCACCAAGGACGCCCAGCAGGCCGAGGCGCCGTTCCACTGGCCGCCCAGGATCGACCTTCCGGGGTATCGCCCCGTCACCCGGGCCCACGGCAAGCAGATCCAGGCCGCGGCGCAGCTGATCGCTCAGGCCAAGAAGCCCGTGCTCTACGTCGGCGGGGGAGTCATCCGCGCCCGCGCCGCCGAAGAGCTTCGGTCGCTGGCCGAGGCCACCGGTGCGCCGGTCGTGACGACCCTCATGGCCCGCGGCGCCTTCCCCGACTCGCACCCGCAGCACCTCGGCATGCCGGGCATGCACGGGACGGTGCCGGCGGTTCTCGCCCTCCAGGAGTCCGACCTCCTCATCGCCCTCGGATCGCGCTTCGACGACCGCGTCACCGGCAAGGCGGCTCTGTTCGCCCCCGCAGCCCAGGTCGTGCACGTCGACATCGATCCCGCCGAGATCGGCAAGATCCGGGCGGCCGACGTGCCGATCGTGGGCGATCTCAAAGAGGTGCTGCCCGACCTCGAGGCGGCCTACCGCGCGGTCAGTGCGGATATCGCCCCCGACATCGCGCAGTGGTGGTCGTTCCTCGACGGCCTGCGCGACGAGTTCCCGCTGGGCTACGCCCCGACCACCGACGGACTCCTCGCCCCGCAGCACGTCATCCAGCGCATCGGCGAACTGACCGGGCCCGAGGGCATCTACGCCGCAGGGGTGGGGCAGCACCAGATGTGGGCGGCGCAGTTCATCAAGTACGAGCGTCCGAACGCCTGGCTGAACTCCGGCGGTGCGGGCACCATGGGCTACTCCGTGCCGGCCGCGATGGGCGCCAAGGTCGCCGAGCCCGATCGCGTCGTCTGGGCGATCGACGGCGACGGCTGCTTCCAGATGACCAACCAGGAGCTCGCCACCTGCGCCATCAACAAGATCCCGATCAAGGTCGCGATCATCAACAACTCCTCGCTCGGCATGGTGCGCCAGTGGCAGACGCTGTTCTACGACGGTCGCTACTCGCACACCGACCTCAACACCGGACACGACACCATCCGAATCCCCGACTTCGTCAAGCTGGCAGAGGCGTACGGGTGCCTGGCGATCCGCGTCGAGCGTGCCGAGGACGTCGACGCGGCCATCCAGAAGGCGCTAGAGACCAACGACCGTCCGGTCGTCATCGATTTCGTCGTGAGCGCCGACGCGATGGTGTGGCCGATGGTGCCGCAGGGCGTCAGCAACAGCTACATCCAGTACGCCCGCGACCACTCGCCGGCCTTCGAGCGGGAGATGTGACATGTCCAGCCACGTGTTGAGCCTCCTGGTGGAGGACAAGCCGGGTCTGCTCACCCGCGTCGCCGGGCTGTTCGCGCGCCGCGGCTTCAACATCGAATCCCTCGCGGTGGGGGTCACCGAGGTGCCGGGCCTGTCCCGCATCACGGTCGTGGTCGATGTCGACGAACTGCCGCTCGAGCAGGTGACGAAGCAGCTGAACAAGCTTGTCAACGTCATCAAGATCGTCGAATTGGATGCCACGGCATCGGTCCAGCGCGAGCACATGCTCGTCAAGGTCCGCGCCGACAACGCCAACCGATCGAACGTGCTGGAGGTCGTGAACCTCTTCCGCGCCTCGGTGGTCGACTACGCCCCCGACGCCGTCGTGGTCGAGGTCACCGGCGACAAGGGCAAGATCGAGGCGTTCCTGCGCGCGGTCGAGCCGTTCGGCATCAAGGAGCTCGCCCAGTCCGGGCTCCTCGCCATCGGCCGCGGCGGCAAGAGCATCACCGAGCGCGTCCTGCGCGGCTGATCTTCACTCCCGGCTTCCTCGCACCGGTCGTTGCGCGAGCGAAGCGAGACGAAACGACCACGACAAGGAGAAACATCCATGACCGCTGAGATCTTCTACGACGACGACGCCGACCTCTCGCTCATCCAGGGCAAGAAGGTCGCCATCGTCGGATACGGCTCGCAGGGGCACGCCCACGCGCTGAACCTCCGCGATTCGGGGGTCGAGGTCGTTATCGCGCTGAAGGACGGGTCGGCGTCGACCGAGAAGGCCCAGGAGGAGGGGTTCGAGGTCAAGAGCGTCGCGGATGCCGCCGAGTGGGCCGACCTCATCATGATCCTCGCGCCCGACCAGCACCAGCGCGGGATCTTCACCGACCACATCAAAGACAAGCTGACCGCGGGCAAGACGCTCGCATTCGCGCACGGATTCAACATCCGGTTCGGCTACATCCAGGCGCCCGAGGGCGTCGACGTGATCCTCGTCGCGCCCAAGGCCCCGGGTCACACGGTGCGCCGCGAGTTCGTCGCCGGTCGCGGCATCCCCGACATCATCGCCGTCGAGAACGACGCCTCCGGCCAGGCGTGGGACGTGGCGAAGTCGTATGCCAAGGCGATCGGGGGTACACGCGCCGGTGTCATCAAGACCACCTTCACCGAGGAGACCGAGACCGACCTGTTCGGGGAGCAGGCCGTGCTCTGCGGCGGGGTGTCGCAGCTGATCCAGTACGGCTTCGAAACCCTCAGCGAGGCGGGGTACCAGCCCGAGATCGCCTACTTCGAGGTGCTGCACGAGCTGAAGCTCATCGTCGACCTGATGTGGGAGGGCGGCATCGCCAAGCAGCGCTGGTCGGTCTCTGACACCGCCGAGTACGGCGACTACGTCTCGGGCCCCCGCGTGATCGACCCGCACGTGAAGGAGAACATGCAGGGCGTCCTCGCCGACATCCAGTCCGGTGCCTTCGCGAAGCGGTTCATCGAAGACCAGGACAACGGCGCCCAGGAGTTCCTGGCCCTCCGCGAGAAGGCGGCTCAGCACCCTATCGAAGAGGTCGGACGCGGCCTTCGCGCGCTCTTCGCCTGGAAGCAGACCGACGCGGACTACACGGAAGGCTCCGCAGCACGCTGAGCATCCGTCTTCCGTTCACCTGAGCATCCCGACCCTGGTGGGCCGCGTTCACCGCGGTCCACCAGGGTCGTCTCGTGCGGACGCTCGTGCCCCTCGGGGCCACCTCGCTCCTGATCCCGATCCTCCTCGCCGCCTCCCCGGCTCCAAGCGTGGCTGCCGGCGGCGAGGCCCGGACCGCCGCACCGGGCGACGTCGTCATCAGCGAGATCACCCACGGCGGGCCCGGTGGTCCCGGCGGTGCGTTCTTCGAGCTGCACAACACCTCCGCCGAATCCGTCTCGCTGCGGGGCTGGTCGGTGTTCCGATGCGACGAGGACGGACTCCGGGCAAAGGCCTCGAACCCCGAGACCCCTCTCGACCAGATGATCCTCGACTCCGGCGAGCGATTCGTCGTCGCTCAGATGACGGCCGACCTGACCGCGCCGCCCGACGCGGTGTTCTCGCAGGCGATGTCGACGCGCGGCTTCGGGCTCGTCCTCGTCGCTCCGGACGGCGAGGTCGCCGACGCCGTCGCCGCATACCCGTCCGGAGGACGGGAGTCCGGTCTCAGCGAGTGCGGTGATGTCGATGTGCCGGTCGCACTCGCCTGGGCCCTCGGGGAGAGCTGGCAGCGCACCGCGGATGGCGCCTGGATCCGGGGGGCCGCAACGCCCGGCGCGCCACCGAGCGGGGTGGGGACGCGGCGGGCGCCGGCCGTCGAGATCACCGAGATCGCTGCCGCGGGGCCGGGCGGACACGGCGACGACGTCGTCGAGCTTCACAACGCCGGAGAGGCGCCGGTCGATGTCGGCGGATGGCGCCTCTACCGCTGCACGGCTCTCGGCGAGGCCTCGGGCGACACGCTCCAGCATCTCTTCGCCCCCGGTCGATCGATCGGCGCCGGGGAGCGGATGGTCATCGGCGGCCCGGAGTACCCCGGCACCCCCGACATCCGTACGGAGACGTCGCTCGCCGATCTCGTCTCCGGAGCCCTCCTGGTCGACGACGGCGGCCGGCGGGTGGACGGTGTGACCGTGTCGGCGCAGCACGACACGGCCTGCCAGACCGGACCCGCGCGGCTCGACGGGATCCTGGACCATCGGTCCGGCCAGAGCTGGCAGAAGACCCCGACCGGCGACTGGCTCGTCGCCGGTCGCACGCCCGGCCTGCCGAACGCCACCGTCGATCTGCGGCAGGAAGAGCCGACCGTGCCGCCCGCGTCACCCGGAGTCGCTCTGAGCGAGGTCGCCACCGACCCCGCCCTCGCCGTGCCGGGCATCCGGCGGCATGCCTTCGTCGAGCTCGGCAACTACGCCGACACCGCGCAGGACATCTCCGGGTGGCGGCTCACCGCGTGCACAGCGGACGGGTTCCGGGCCTTCGACGATCTGGCGATAGTTCCGGCCGGGACGATCCTCGCCCCCGGCGAGACGTGGGTCGCCGTTTTGGCGGGCACCGACGTCGCCGGGGACGCAACCTTCGACACCCCGTTCGCGCTCCACGGCGCGGGCGTGTGGGTGGAGGACGACCTGGGTCGCCGGGTGGACAGCGTGGGGATCTACCATCGCAACGAGATGGACGAGAGCGTCGAACGGGTGAGCCCGTGCACGAACGGGCTCGCCCTGGCCACGTTCGCGCCGGATCGGCTTCGCGGGGAGACCTACCAGCGCACGGGGTTCACCGGCAGCGACATGCAGGACTTCGTCGTCGGGGTCGCGACCCCCGGCGTCATCGACCGGCACCCGAGGGTGGAGCCGGCGTCGCTGGTCGAGGATGCCGTTCGTACCGGCCTTCACTCCGTGGCCGTTCCGGCTGCACTCGCGGAGTCCCGCTCGACCTGGCGCGAGGGCGGGTCGCGCCAGGGCGCGCCCGCCGAGGTCCGGTGGGCGTTCTCGGGGTCTTCGCCGGCGCCGCTCGCGACGGTCTCGGCCGACGGCGAGGTGCCCATCGACGACCCAGACGCCCTCCACGGCCGCGACGACGGCTACGACCTGCCCTACGTGCGCTTCGGGCTCGCGCTCGACCCGGGCGGGGGAGAGGTGAGGTGGTCCGGACGTGTGGTCGGACGCAGCGCGGTCGCCCTGTCGGTGTGGCAGCCGGGCGATCGAGCCTGGCGGCTCCTGGACCAGGGGGTCGGCGACCGCACGGCCGCAGGCGCCGAGCCCGACGCGCCCGTGGTTCTCAGCGGTGTGGTGGACGCGGCGGAGGTGACAGGCGGAGAGGCGCAGATCCTCGTCCAGGTGGTCCCCCGGACCTCGACGATCCCCGCTGCGACCGGACTCGCCGATCCCCAGGACTACGACCTGGCGCTCTCGCACATCACCGACACCCAGTACCTGTCGGAGAGCTATCCGGAGGTGTACGCCGCCGAGATCGAATGGATCCTCGCCAACGCCGAGTCCCGCAAGATCGACTTCGCGATCCACACCGGCGATCTGATCCAGAGCTGGGTCGATCCCGATCAGCGCGAAGCACGCGCACGACACGAGTTCGAGATCGCCTCGCAGCTGCAGGCGGAGCTCGACGCGCAGGTCGCAAACAGCGTTCTGCCGGGCAATCACGACAACAAGCGCGGGCTGACCAACGATCTGTTCAACGAGTACTTCGGTCCCGACCGGTACGCCGACGCCGGCTGGTACGGCGGGTCGATTGCGCCCGGTGACAACCGGGCGAGCTGGTCGGCCTTCACCGCCGACGGCGCGAGATTCGTCGTGGTGAGCCTGCCCTACGCCTATGGCGAGCCCGAGGTCGCCTGGGCGGAGGACGTCGTCGCCGCGCATCCCGACGCGAACGTCGTGATCGCCACCCACGAGCACGTCACGCCCAAGGGCCACGGCGGACCGGCGGCCCGGTCGAATTCCTCGCGGTGGCTGTCTCACGCCGACATGCTGTGGGAGCGGGTGATCGCTCCGAACCGCAACGTCGTGCTCGTCCTGTCCGGTCACTTCCACGGGATCGGTGCGATCGTGACCGAGGATGCCGGGGGGATCCCCGGTCACACCGTGGTCGAGGCGGTCGCCGACTACCAGGAGTTCCGCACACCCACCGGGGAGCGCGCCACGGGTTTCCAGCGACTGCTCCAGATCGATCTCGCGGGAGGGATGCTGGCGGTGGACACGTTCTCCGTCACCCTCGACGCTTCGGCGAGTCATCCCTTCGATTACACCCAGTTCGTCCCGGACAACGGCACCGACGGCATCCACTCCAACGAGCGTCCGTGGAACGTGCTCGACCGCGGCCTGCAGAATCGCTACACCGCGGTCGACGACGAATTCGCCGTCCCACTCAGCCTGCAGTACCCCAAAGGCGTGCACACCGCGGCGGTCACGGTCGGCTGACCCCGGGCCGATACGCTGGACCGGTGATGTCACGCGACGAGGATGCGTTCCGGTGGGAGGGCGACGACGACCCCGCCCCGGTCGACCCGCCCGCCGCGACCGCGGGCGCCGCGACCGCCCTGCCGCCGGGGTACCGCGCGGTCGGGAAGGGAAGCGACGGACTTCCCCCGGAGACGTCGCCCAAGATCCCGCCGGAGACAGCGTCGGAGACGCCCGCGCGCGTGCCCGCGGACGACGAGCCCGCAGAGGACACCGCGCCCGGCGGAATGGGCAACGCGTCGCTCATCGCCCTAGGAATCCTCGGCGGGGTGTACCTGCTCTTCTCGATCGGCTGGCTCATCGGCGGCCTCCGCGTCCACGGCATCGCCTCGTTCCTTGTCTCGGGCGACGGGATCGCGCCGCCGGTGTGGACCACGGGCAACGCTGCCGCAGTCGGGCTCGCGGTCGCCGCTCCCGCGCTGTGGTTCACCGCGGTGTACACGCTCACCCGCCGCTCCGCGTCGTGGCTGCGCTGGGTGCTGCTGGCGGCCGGTGTCGTCCTGCTCGTCCCGTGGCCGTTCATCGTGGTGGGAGCCTTCGGATCATGAGCACCGCAGCCACCGCCACCCCCGCCCGCCGGCGACCGGTCTGGGTGACCGTCGCCGTCAGCGGCGCCTTCGGGCTCTTCTACGCCTACGTGGTCTGGAACGCCGTGACCCTCCTCGTCGCCCAGGCCTCGGGTCCGCTCGGCCTCAATGCGCTCGGCTGGGCGGTGCTCGGGCTCGCGATCGTCTTCCCGATCGTCGCCTTCGGCGTGGCGTTCGCGGTCGGAGCCCGCCGGGCGATCGGCGAGTTCGCACTCGTGATGCTCGTCGGCCTCGCCGTGGTGGCCGTGCTGTGGGTGAACGTGCTGGCCTACGCCTACACGTACGGAGCGCAGCTCCTGGGCTGATGCGTTCGGCGCGTCGTCACACGGTCGGAGGGCTCGGACCACCCGCGATAGGCTGACACCTGCCCGCCCCTCGTGCGGCGGGACTTCCCTCAGCCGCTCGTCGCCGCTCGCGCCCGCACCGAAGGTCTGCCCCTGTGTCGAAGCCCGTCGTCCTGATCGCCGAACAGCTCTCGCCCGCCACGATCGACGCCCTCGGGCCCGATTTCGACGTCCGTCACGTCGACGGCACCGACCGCCCGGCACTCCTGGCCGCCCTCGCCGACGCCCGCGCGGTGCTCGTCCGCTCCGCCACCCGCATCGACGCCGAGGCGCTGGCCGCCGCTCCCGACCTCAAGGTCGTGGCCCGTGCCGGTGTGGGCCTGGACAACGTCGACATCAAGGCCGCGACCGCGCAGGGCGTGATGGTCGTGAACGCACCGACCTCCAACGTCATCTCCGCGGCCGAGCTCACCGTCGGCCACATCCTGAGCCTTGCTCGTCGCATCCCCGCCGCCCACGCCTCCCTCGCCGCCGGCCAGTGGAAGCGGAGCGCCTTCACCGGCGTCGAGCTCTTCGAGAAGACCGTGGGCATCTTCGGCCTCGGCCGGATCGGGGCGCTGGTGGCCGAGCGCCTCCGCGCCTTCGGCGTACGCGTGGTCGGATACGACCCGTACGTCACGCCCGCCCGTGCGCAGCAGCTGGGGGTCGAGCTCCTCGCCTTCGACGAGGTGCTCCGCCAGAGCGACGCCATCACCGTCCACATGCCGAAGACTCCCGAGACCACGGGCATGATCGGGGCCGAGCAGCTCGGGCTGATGAAGCCCTCCGCGTACGTCGTCAACGTCGCTCGCGGTGGTCTCATCGACGAGGACGCCCTCTTCACCGCACTGACGACCGGGGTGGTCGCCGGCGCCGGGCTCGATGTCTTCACCACCGAGCCGCCCGCCGCCGACTCCGTCGCCGCGCGCCTGGTGGCCCTTCCCCACGTCGTCGCCACTCCGCACCTGGGGGCGAGCACGGAGGAGGCGCAGGAGAAGGCGGGGGTCTCGGTCGCACGATCGGTCAAGCTCGCGCTCGAGGGCGACCTCGTGCCCGACGCGGTCAACGTCGCCGGGGGAGTGATCGACCCGTTCGTGCGCCCCGGCATCGCGCTCGTCGAGCAGCTCGGGCAGTTCTTCACCGCCCTGGCGCACGGCGCGCTGACCAGTCTCGACATCGAGGTTCGCGGGGAGCTCGCCGCGTACGACGTCAGCGTCTACCGGCTCGCTGCGCTGAAGGGCATCTTCACGAACATCGTCAGCGAGAACGTCTCGTACGTCAACGCCCCTCTGTTCGCCGAGCAGCGCGGCATCGAAGTGCGGTTGATCGTGGAGGCGGAGAGCCCCCTCTACCGAAACATCACGGTCCTGCGGGGCACGCTCTCGGACGGCACGGTGCTCACCGTCGCCGGCACGCTCGCCGGCACGCGGATGATCCCGAAGGTCGTCGGCATCAACGGATACGACATCGAAGTCGCGATCGCGCGACACCACCTCGTGATGAGGTACGCCGATCGTCCCGGCATCGTGGCGATCTACGGCAAGCACCTCGGCGACGCCGACATCAACATCGAGGCGCTCCAGGTCGCACAGCCCGACAGCACGGGACGTGCGCTGAGCGTGCTCACCGTCGACTCGCCGGTCCCCGACGAGATCCTCGACGAGATGCGTCGCGCGACCGGCGCCGACCTCTTCCGCCAGATCGACATCACCGGGTCCTGAACCGGGATCGGCTCACACCCCCGCGGCGCGCTCCACGAGCACCACGAGGGCATCGAGCGCGCTGCCACGCGGCGTCGGCCCGGGGACGTTCCCGCCGCCGAGGGCGTTGTTGAAGTAGAGGCCGTCGCTGACGAGCATCACCAGATCGAGGGCGGCGGCGTCGCGCGTGTGCGGGCGCAGCACATCGGCCCACTTCGCCCGGACATCGCGCAGCGCTTCACTGGCCGCGGCGTTCCCGCCCTGCGCAAGCCGTGCCACCGCGAGGAGCGCGCGGTCGAGGGCATCGTCGTTCATGACCGACGTGCGGAGGAAGTACGCGATGGGCCCCTCGGGCGCCGCGGCGGTGGCGGCGACGTCTGCGTCGACGAGTGCGTGGAGCCGCTCGAGCAGCGCCTGCTCGAGGGCCTCCTTCGTGGCGAAGTGGTACAGTAGTCCGCCCTTGGACACTCCCGCCCCCCGAGCGGTGGCGTCCAGAGTCGATCCGCGTTCGCCCTCGCCGATGAGCAGCGCCTCGAACGCGTCGAGGACCTTCTCGCGGGCGAGGGGCGGTCTGCTCATGGCCTCGATCGTATCGACGGGTCGGGTAGGATTCTGATACTATACCGACCGGACGGTATAGAAATGATGACACTCACGCAGGAGATCGAACTCGCCGACGCCGCAGGCAGGCGGGTGGGCTGGCGCGGCTGGGCCGCGCTCGTCGTCCTGATGCTTCCCGTGCTGCTCGTCTCGGTCGACAACACGGTGCTGAGCTTCGCGCTCCCCGCGATCTCGTCCGATCTGGCTCCCTCCAGCACGCAGCAGCTGTGGATCATCGACGCCTACCCGTTGGTGCTCGCGGGACTGCTGGTGACGATGGGGACCCTCGGCGACCGGTTCGGTCGCCGAGGGTTGCTGCTGCTCGGCGCCACAGGATTCGCGACCGTCTCGGCGCTCGCAGCCTTCGCGCCGAGTGCCGAGTGGCTGATCGCCGCACGCGCGGGCATGGGCGTCTTCGGCGCCATGCTGATGCCTTCGACCCTGTCACTGCTGCGGAGCATCTTCACCGATCGCGACCAGCGTCGCTTCGCCATCGCCGTGTGGGCATCGATGTTCTCCGCCGGCGCGGCGCTCGGACCGATCGTCGGCGGCATCCTCCTCGAGCACTTCTCGTGGGGATCGGTGTTCCTCCTCGCCGTCCCCGTGCTGATCCCGCTGCTGATCCTCGCCCCGATCCTCGTTCCCGAGAGTCGCGACCCGGATCCGGGTCGCATCGACCCCGTGAGCATCGCGCTGTCCCTCGCCACGATGGTGCCCGTCGTGTACGGCATCAAGGAGCTCGCCGTGCACGGCCTCACCGGGCCCGCGCCCCTCCTCATCCTCGTGGGCATCGGGTTCGGCGTGCTCTTCGTGCGGCGCCAGCTCCGCGTGCGGAACCCGATGCTCGACATGCGCCTGTTCCGCGTCGGCACCTTCAGCGGCGCGCTCGCGGTGAACCTCCTCAGCGTCGTCGGCCTCGTCGGGTTCCTGTTCTTCGTCGCCCAGCACCTCCAGCTGGTCCTGGGCCTCTCGCCGCTGGAGTCGGGCCTCGCCCTCGTCCCGGGCCTCGCGGCGATGATCGCAGCGGGCCTGACGGTCGTTCCGATCGCCAAGCGCGTCGCTCCGCGTGTCGTCGTGCCGGCGGCGCTGGCGTTCTCGGTGCTCGGGTACCTTCTCATCGCCGCGGCGGGGGACCAGACCGGTCCGGCGCTTCTCATCGGAGCCTTCATCGCGCTCGGAATGGGGATCGGAGCAGCCGAGACGGTGTCCAACGAGCTCATCCTGGCCAGCGCGCCGCCGGCGAAGGCCGGCGCCGCGAGCGCGGTCTCCGAAACGGCGTACGAACTCGGCGCGGTGCTCGGAACGACGCTGCTGGGTGGTCTGCTGACGGCGCTCTACCGGTCGAACCTTGTACTTCCCGACGGTGTCCCGGCGGCGGTGGCCTCCGACGCCGAGGAGACCCTGGCCGGGGCGATGCAGGCGGCCGCCGACCTCGGCGGCTCGGTCGGGGAGGCCGTGCAGGAGGCGGCGGCACAGGCGTTCTCGGCGGGAGTCGGCGTCACCGCGCTGATCGGCGCGGGGCTGGTCGTTCTCGCGGCGATCGTCGCGGCCACTACTCTGAAGGGATCCCGCGCCTCGTGACCGACTCGTTCGTCGGACGAGGCTTCCGATGAACAGGAGTGCGATGTCGCGTGTGGTGAAACTGGCCGTCATCCCCGGAGACGGAATCGGCCCGGAGGTCGTCGCCGAGGCGGAGAAGGTGCTCGACGCCGTCACGGCGGGCGGCGACGTGCGGTTCGACAAGACGCGATTCTCCCTCGGTGCCGGACGCTACCTCGACACCGGCGACACGCTCACCGACGATGATCTCGCGGCCGTCGCCGGTCACGACGCCATCCTGCTCGGTGCCGTCGGAGGTGTGCCGGGCGATCCCCGGCTCAAGGACGCCAACATCGAGCGGGGACTGCTGCTGAAGCTCCGCTTCGAGCTCGACCACTATGTGAACCTCCGGCCGTCCAAGACGTATCCCGGTTCGGTGACGCCCCTGGCGGACCCGGGCGAGATCGACTTCGTCGTCGTCAGGGAGGGCACCGAGGGTCCCTACGTCGGTAACGGCGGGGCGATCCGTCGCGGCACACCGCAGGAGGTCGCAAACGAGACCTCGGTCAACACCGCCTTCGGCGTCGAGCGGGTCGTACGCTACGCCTTCGAGCTCGCCGAGCGCCGCTCGAGACGGGTGACCTGGGTGCACAAGACCAACGTGCTCGTCCACGCCGGGGCGATCTGGCAGCGCATCGTCCGGGAGGTCGCCGCGGAGCATCCCGATGTCGCCGTAGACTATCTGCACGTCGACGCGGCCACCATCTTCCTGGTCACGAACCCCCGCCGTTTCGACGTCATCGTCACCGACAACCTCTTCGGCGACATCCTCACCGATCTGGCCGGTGCCGTCACCGGGGGAATCGGTCTCGCCGCCTCCGGGAACATCAATCCCGACGGCGCCTTCCCGTCGATGTTCGAGCCGGTGCACGGATCGGCGCCCGACATCGCGGGGCAGCACCGGGCCGACCCGACGGCGGCCATCCTCTCCGTCGCGCTGATGCTGGATCACCTCGGCCTCGGCACCGAATCGCTCCGCGTGACCCGCGCGGTCGAGGAGGACATCGCCGCTCGCACCGGCGCAGCCCGTACAACCCCGCGGATCGGCGACGACATCGTCGCACGCCTCCAGGCGTAACCTGGACACCTCCGCGCCACACACCTCAGGATGCTCAGATGACTCTCATCGACTCAGATCCCGACACCGGCCTCGCACCGCTGAAGTTCGCGGTCGCCAAGAACCTCGCGGCCAAGACGCCGGCGGAGCGCGACGCGATCCTGGCCAACCCCGGCTTCGGCACGCACTTCACCGACCACATGGTCGACATCTGCTGGTCGGTCGGCGGCGGGTGGCACCGCCCGCGCGTGCAGCCGTACGGCCCGATCGCGATGGACCCCGCGGCTGCCGTCCTCCACTACGGGCAGGAGATCTTCGAGGGGATCAAGGCCTATCGCCACGCCGACGGCTCGATCCACACCTTCCGGCCCGATCAGAACGGCCGACGCCTCCAGCGCTCCGCGCGGCGGCTCGCCCTCCCGGAGCTCCCGGTGAGCTACTTCATCCAGTCGCTGCGCGAACTCATCGCCGTCGACGGCGCCTGGGTGCCGGGCGGCGCCGACCAGAGCCTGTACCTCCGTCCGTTCATGTTCGCCAAGGAGGCCTTCCTCGGCGTGCGTCCCGCGCACAAGGTCAACTACTACGTGATCGCGAGTCCCGCGGGCGCGTACTTCAAGGGCGGCGTCCAGCCGGTCTCGATCTGGTTGAGCGAGGACTACTCCCGCGCCGGCAAGGGCGGCACGGGAGCGGCCAAGACCGGGGGCAATTACGCCGCCAGCCTGCTGCCGCAGTCGGAGGCCTACGAGAACGAGTGCGACCAGGTGGTGTTCCTCGACGAGAAGCGCAACGTCGAAGAACTCGGCGGCATGAACATCATCTTCGTGTACAAGGACGGCCGGATCGTCACCCCCCAGTCGGAGTCGATCCTCGAGGGGATCACCCGCGACTCCATCCTGCAGCTCGCGATCGATCGCGGTCACCACGTCGAAGGACGCGCGGTGTCCATCGGCGAGTGGCGTGAGGGCGTCGCCTCCGGTGACATCGTCGAGGTCTTCGCGTGCGGCACCGCCGCCGTCGTCACGCCGATCGGTGTGCTGAAGGGGAGGGACTTCCTCGACGAGCAGCCTGTGGGCGAGCTCGCCCTGTCGCTGCGCGAAGAACTCACCGACATCCAGTACGGTCGCCGCGAAGACCGTCACGGTTGGCTGCTGCGGCTCGACGACTGACCGTTTCCCGCCGGAGGCGATCGCTAGGCTGAGCGGGTGAGAGTCGCCCGCTTCAGCCACAACGACACGATCAGCTACGGAATCGTCGACGACGGCGAGCTCGTCGTCCTCGCCGGCGACCCCCTGTTCGCCGGGTTCGACACGACGGGGGAGCGGGTGGCGCTCGGCGCCGTGACTCTCCTCGCCCCCGTCATCCCGCGATCGAAGATCGTCTGCGTCGGACGAAACTACCGGGATCACGCCGCAGAGCTCGGCAACGATGTGCCCGCCGAGCCGCTGCTGTTCTTCAAGCCCAACACCGCCGTCATCGGGCCGGGCGACGCCATCGTGCTGCCGCCGCAGTCGGAGCGCGTGGACTTCGAGGGGGAGCTGGCGGCGGTGATCGGGCGGGTGGCCAAGAACGTCCCGGCTGAGCGTGCCCTGGAGTACGTGTTCGGCTACACGATCGGCAACGACGTCACGGCCCGCGACCTGCAGCGCAGCGACGGGCAGTGGTCGCGGGCGAAGGGCTTCGACACGTTCTGCCCCCTCGGACCCGCGATCGAGACCGAGTTCGACCCGACCGCCGCCGCCCGGCTGACCACCCGCCGCAATGGTGAGACCGTGCAGAGCGCGCCGCTGACCGACATGATCTTCTCCGTCGCCGACATCATCGCCTACGCATCGGCGGCCTTCACCCTGCTCCCCGGCGATGTCGTGCTCACCGGAACCCCCGCGGGGGTCGGCCCGATCACCGCCGGCGACACCGTGGACGTCGAGATCGAAGGACTCGGAACACTCCGCAACGTCGCCCGCGCCCCCGGCGAGGGATGATGGCCGCGGGTCCGGATGCCGCGGACCCGGCGCGCTCGTCCGCGACGACCGGGCTCGCCGAGGACCTCGCCGTGGCGGCGGTCGTCCAGCGCCGGACGGTCCGGGTGCTCTCGGCCGGGCAGATCCTCGGCGGCATCGCCTTCGGAGCGACGATCTCGCTCGGCGCGATCCTCGCCGGCGAGGTCTCGGGGGAGGAGTCGCTATCGGGTCTCGCCGCCGCGGCGGTCACCCTCGGCACGGCCTTCACGGCCGTTCCGCTCGCCGCGCTGGCGCGGCGCCGAGGCCGGCGCCTGTCGCTGGCCGCCGGGATGGCGATCGCCCTCGTCGGTGTCGCGGGCGTCATCACCGCCGTCGGGGCGGCGTCCTTCCCGCTCCTGCTGGTCGCCTTCCTCCTGGTCGGCGCGGGGCAGGCGGCGAACCTGCAGTCGCGATTCGCCGCCGCCGACCTCGCCACCGACGCCACTCGCGGACGCGATCTGTCGATCGTCGTCTGGGCGACGACGATCGGAGCAGTCCTCGGCCCGAACCTCACCGGGCCCGGCGAGGCGATCGGCGACCTCCTCGGTCTCCCTTCCCTCACCGGTCCCTACGTGTTCACCCTCATCGGTCAGTCACTGGCGATTGCGCTGTATCTCCTGGCGCTCCGGCCCGACCCACTCCTGACCGCGCAGCAGCTCGTCATCCGCCGCGCGACGGCGGGCGGGTCCGCCATTGTGCCGCGGAGCGATCGCCCGGGGCCGGCGCGATACGCCATCTTCGCCATCTCGGCTGCGCACGGAGTGATGGTGTCGGTCATGGCGATGACTCCGGTGCACCTGCTCCACCAGGGGGCGACCCTCACGGTGATCGGCTTTACGATCAGCCTCCACATCGCCGGCATGTACGCCGCCGCACCCGTGTTCGGACTGCTCGCCGACCGGATCGGTCGCATCCCCACGATCCTTCTCGGGCAGGCGATCCTCGCCGCCGCGCTGGTGACGGCCTCGTTCGGTCAGGACTCGACCCTGTGGGTCACGGTCGGACTCATCCTCCTCGGCCTCGGCTGGAGCGCGTCGACGGTCGCGGGCTCGGCACTTCTGACCGAGGCGTCGTCGGAGGCGCGACGCACGCGCCGCCAGGGCCTCAGCGACTTCCTCATGAGCCTCGTCGGCGCGGGCGGAGCGATCCTTGCGGGAGTGGTGCTCGGCTGGATCGGATACGGCGGACTCGCGCTCGTCGTCGCCCTCGGCGTCATCGCCACGAGCGCACTCGCACCCCTGGCCGCCCCTCGGCGGCGCGCGTCCGTCAGCGGGTGAGTGCTCCCACGGCGAGGTCGACGTCCTCGTCGTCGTTGAAGACGTGGAACGCCACACGCGCTCGCCCGGCCCGCCCCGATGCGACCACACCGCGTGCCGACAGGCGCGCCAGGTCCCGCCCATCGTGGTCGGACCACGTCACGATCGGCGTCGGCCGCACGGGGCGCGCGAGTCCCAGCTTCTCTCGGAAGGACGCTGCGAGATCGGTGGTGGCGGCGTAGACCTCGTCCGGCGGCAGAGCACGAAAGAGCGCGAGTGCGGGCTCGGCGCCGGCGAAGGCCTGCCAGGCGGGTGACACGTCGAATCGGGACGCATCGTCGGCGAGCACGACGTCGGCTCCGTAGCACGAGGACCACGGATCACTCCCCGCGTACCAGCCCGCGAAACGCGGCGGCAGAATCCGCTGCATCCGCTCCGACACCACCGCGAACGCAACCCCCCGCGGAGCGCACAGCCATTTGTAGGCATGGCAGATCGTCACGTCGAATCGATCAGCATGGACGTCGAGCCATCCCACAGCCTGAGTGGCGTCGCACAGGGTGAGTGCGCCATGGCGCTCGGCCGCGGTGACGATCGCGGAATCGTCCGCGACGTCTCCCGTCCCCGACTGGACCAGCGAGAAGGCCACGAGCCAGGTGCGGTCGGTGATCTCATCGGCGAGCGCGTCGAGCGGCACGGTTCTCACTGTGATCCAGGGGGAGTGGACGAAGGGCAGGATCACCGACGAGAAGTCCTCCCGCGCACAGAGCACCTCAGCGCCGTGCGGAACGGCACCGGCGGCCAGGCCGACGAAGACCGACGCCTGCGAGCCGATCGCGACGCGGGCCGGGTTCACCCCCACCAGCGCCGCGAAATGTCGCCGGCAGTCTTCTGCGGTGCGGGTCCAGGCACCCATGTCGATCCGCCCGGTCGACCACTCATCGACTGCCGCGATAAGCGCCGCACGTCCGCGAATCGGGGGCAGCCCGGTCGTGCAAGCCGAAAGGTAGCCGCGTCGGCCGGGGAACTCCTCACGCACCGTACGCATCGTGGAAGCCGGGACCGTCGAGGAGGTCGTCACCGTCATGACTCGATGCTCGCGCGCCCTCGCCGATAGGTCCAGTGCAGGTTCGACATGGAAGACATGCCCTGACGTTATGATTTCGGCATGGACGCCGAGACGCCGCTCGAGCCCGTGGTCGACGCCCACACCCTCCGGCTCATGAAGGCGATCGGCGACGAGGGATCGCTCACGGCCGCCGCGACGGCACTGGGCTACAGCCAGCCCGCCGTGAGTCAGTCCGTCCGCCGCATCGAACAGCGCCTGGGAGTGCCCGTCGTGGAGCGTGCCGGTCGCCGCGTGCGCCTGACCGAAGCCGGCCGGGTGCTCGCCCGTCATGCGCCGGCGGTGACCACCGCCTTGGAGGCCGCCGTCGGCGAGCTGGCCGAGCTGCGCGGGCTGCGCGCCGGGCGGGTGCGGGTGGCAGCGTTCCCCTCGGCCTCCTCCGCCGTCATCCCCCGCCTTCTGCGCGTGCTTCGCACCAGGCACCCTGGAATGGAGGTGACCTTCGTCGAGGCGGAGCCGCCCGAAGCGATTGCGGCCGTGCGGGCCGATCGCGCCGACGTGGGGATCACCTTCAGCTTCCCCGGCGATCGACGCGATCCCCACCGCCTGAGCGCCGCCGGGCTCGAGGTGAGCACCCTCGGTGAGGACGATCTCCTCCTCGTCCTCCCTCGGGATCACCCGCGCGCGCACGACGGCTCCCTCACCCTGGCGGCGCTCGCGGACGAGGAATGGATCGCCGGGTGTCCCGATTGCCGTGGACACCTCATGGAGCTGTGCGAGGGCGCCGGGTTCCGACCGCGCGTCACCTTCGAAACCGACAACTACCTCGCGGTCGAGGCTCTCGTCGCGCAGGGCATGGGTGTGGCCACCCTCCCTCGGTGGGCTGTCGATTCGTTCCCCGCCCTCCCCGGCATCGTCACGCGTCCGCTTCCCGCGGCGGATCCTCGCAGCATCCACGTCGTCACCGCCCGCGAAGCTCAGCGGGTACCGGCGATCCGGGCGACCGTAGACGCGCTCCGGGCACTGCTCGCCGAGCCGGGCAGGACGAGGTCCCCCGCCTAGACTGAGGGGTGATGCCTGCTACGCCCGATCCCCGCACCACGACCGCCACCGGCACCGACGTCCGCGTCCGGTTCTGCCCCTCCCCGACGGGTCTGCCGCACGTCGGACTCGTGCGCACGGCGCTGTTCAACTGGGCGTACGCCCGTCACCACGGCGGGACGATGGTGTTCCGTATCGAGGACACCGACGCCGCGCGCGACAGCGAGGAGAGCTACCTCCAGCTTCTCGACGCGCTGCGCTGGCTGCGCATCGACTGGGACGAGGGCGTCGAAGTGGGCGGCCCCCACGCGCCGTACCGTCAGTCGCAACGTCACGAGATCTACCGCAGCGTGCTGGACCGGCTCATCGCCGCCGGCGCGGTGTACGAGAGCTTCTCCACCGCCGAGGAGATCGACGCGCGCAACGACGCGGCGGGGCGGGCGAAGCAGCTCGGCTACGACAACTTCGACCGCGACCTCACCGAGGAGCAGAAGGCCGCGTACCGTGCGGAGGGCCGTGAGCCCGCGTGGCGGCTGCGGGTCCCCGACGAGGACCTCACGTACGTCGACCTCATCCGCGGCGAGGTGACCTTCCCCGCCGGGTCGTTCCCCGATTTCGTCATCGTGCGTGCAGGCGGCATCCCGCTCTACACGTTCGTCAACCCCGTCGACGACGCCCTCATGGGGATCACCCACGTGCTCCGCGGCGAAGACCTCATGCCCTCCACCGCACGTCAGCTCGCCCTGTACCGCGCCCTCATCGACGCCGGTGTGACAACCTTCATGCCCCGCTTCGGTCACATGCCGCTCGTGCTCGGCGACGGCACGAAGAAGCTCTCCAAGCGCGACCCCCGGGCCGATCTCTTCCTCCAGCGCGAGAAGGGCTTCATCCCTGAGGGACTGCTGAACTACCTCGCCCTCCTGGGGTGGTCGATCGCTCCCGACCGCGACGTCTTCAGCCTCGACGAGCTGGTCGCCGCATTCGACATCGCCGACGTCAATCCGAACCCCGCCCGCTTCGATCAGAAGAAGGCAGAGTCGATCAACGGCGATCACATCCGGATGCTGGAACCGGCCGACTTCGCCGCCCGCCTGGTTCCCTACCTGGTCGCGGCCGGCCTCGTCTCGGATCCGCCGTCCGAGGACCAGATCGCCCTGCTCCGCCGGGCCGCCCCGCTCGTGCAGGAGCGCATGCCCCTGCTCGGCGATGCGCCGGGGATGCTCGGTTTCCTCTTCGTCGAGGACGTCCGGTACGACGACGATGCGCTCTCCGGCCTTCCGGCGAACGCGGGTGAGGTCCTGGTGGCGAGCGTCGCGGCCCTCGAGCTCGTTCCCGCGGCGGAGTGGACGGCCGCGGCCGTGCAGGAGGCCCTGTCGCGCGCGCTCGTGGAGGAACTTGGACTGAAGCCGCGGGTGGCCTACGGTCCTCCGCGCGTGGCGATCACGGGGCGACGCGTCTCGCCGCCGCTGTTCGAGTCGATGGAGCTTCTCGGGAAAGCGGAGTCGCTGCGTCGGCTGAGCCTGCTCGTGACTCATCTCGGGGGATGAGCCGCGGCATGGGCTGTCGGTTTGGCGAGCCGTCCGCGGTCTACTAGACTCGATCCTCGGCACGGTTCCGGCTGCGGCCATTGGGGTATGGTGTAATTGGCAACACGGCTGATTCTGGTTCAGTTGTTCTTGGTTCGAGTCCAGGTACCCCAGCAGATGAAGACCCCCGATCCGTCGGGGGTTTCGTCGTTCATGCCGGGTGTCGCAGCTCCGCGACGCTCTCGCGGGCGAGGGTGGCGTAGGCGGGCATGTCGTCGCTCTGCCCCAGGAGAATCGTCGTGAACGCCGCCGCCCAGGCGCGCGCGCGGACCCAATCCGCGGGGGCGAAGGCACCGTCCAGGTGCCGGATGAACGCGCGGCGGCCGTCGGGGTCGAAGCACAGCCAGGCGGCGGCGAGGTCGTAGGCGGGGTCGCCGGGTGCGACGTCGATGAAGTCGATCACCGCGACCAGTCTGGGCCCGCGGGCGATGAGGTTGCCCGGGTGGAGGTCGCCGTGGATGAGCGCGGGGGCGCCGCCCCACCCGCCGACGGCAAGCCCCTCGTCCCACAGTCGCGCGAGCAGATCCGTGTCGCCGACGCTGACCGTCGCGCCGGTCCGGAGAGCGGCGAGGCGCTCTGCGATGCTCTCCGCCCGGGTGGCGAGCGCACCTCCGCGCACCGGATTGGCCGGGACGGAGCCGGGGTCGGTGGCATGGATCGCGCGGAGTGCGCGGGCGAGCGGTGGCGCCCAGGCGCCTCGATCCCTGCGAGCCACCTCCAGCCCGGCGCTGCCCTCGTGCCAGCGGACGACCGACCACGGGTAGGGGAACGTCTCGTCCGGTGGGCCCGCGAACACCACTTCCGGGGCGCCGACACCGACCGCGACGAGGGCCTGCGACAGCGCCGGCATCACTGCCTGCTCGTGGGCGACACCGGCCGCTGCGGCGGCACGACGGGGCAGCCGCACGGCGAGTCCTTCACCCAGCCGCCAGGTCTCGCAATCCCACCCGGTCGTGTCGGGGCGCGGGGAGAGGGTCTCGGATGCGGCGTCGGAGACGTGCCGGCGGACGAGAGCCGCGACGACGGCCCTCGTGATCTCCACATCGGCAGGCGGCATGCCCGGCATCCTCGTCCCCTTCGGTCGGCGTCAGACGTCCGTGGAATCGCCGGGGTCGAGCGCGACGAACTCGCCGCCGTTCTGCTCGGTCGCCCAGCGCAGCCGACTGCGGTGCATGTCTCTCCCGAGCACCGACAGCGTCATGTCATGGGTGCCGAACGCCTGCCGGGGCTTGACGGCGAGCACGAAGTCGATCGCGTCGCCGATCTTCAACCAGGGAGCGCCGAGCGGCGCCGCGAGCAGCTGCACGTCGACGCCGCTCGGAACGGCGTACGAGTCGCCCGGGTAGTAGAAGACGTCGTTGACGAGGACACCCACGTTGTCGACGACCGGCAGCGACGAGTGGATGACCTCGTGCCGACCACCGAAGAAGCGGAGGCGGAACGGCCCGAGCTCGAGGGTGTCGCCCGGATCGACGACGATCACGTCGAACCCGGCCGCGGCGGCCGCCACACCCGCGGGACCGTAAATGGGCGTTCCCGGAGACATCTTCAGGATGCGTTCGAGATGATCGGCGGTCCAGTGGTCGGGGTGCTCGTGCGTGACGACGATCCCCGCCACCTCGCCGAGGTCGTAGAGGGGATCGGTGAAGGCGCCGGGATCGATGACGAGGGTCGAGCCGGACTCTTCGAGGGTGAGCGCCGCATGTTCGTGCTTGGTGACTCGCATTCCCCGAGTCAACAGGCGGCCGGCGACGTCGGCAAGCGCCATTCTCGGGGGCCGTCCCGATTTGTTCGCGGCGCGGGGGGCATGGCATAATCGAACGGTTGCCTGACGGCCCCATCGTATAGCGGCCTAGTACGCCGCCCTCTCACGGCGGTAACGCGGGTTCGAATCCCGCTGGGGTCACCAGCATCACGAAAGCCTCCGGTTCGCCGGAGGCTTTCGTGCTTTCGAAACCATCTCGGCCTCAGCCGTCTTCGTCGTCGTCCCCTCGCTCGGCTTCCCGCTCAGCCTCCCGCTGGGCCTTCTCAGCCTCCTTCTCGGACTCCCGCTGGGCTTTCTCGGCCTCGCGCTGCGCCTCCTCGTCGGCCGGTGCCGGGCCCGCGGGCTGTTCGACGGCCGGCGCGACCCCTGGATCCGTGGGCGTCGTTGCCGGTGCGGGGCTGTCGGCGGGCTCATCCGTGACCGGCTGCGTGCTCGTCGGAGCCGGAGCCGGAGCGGGCTCGGCGGTGCCCGCGCTGACGGCTGCCCACGTGCCGAGCGCGAGGATCACCGCGGCACCGGCGGCGACGGATCCCCAGAGGAGCGGGAGCCGCCGGCGCCCGCTCCCCGGGCGACGCGCGGCCGGCGCGGCGGGGGCGAGCACGGCCGTCGGCTCGTCGCCGGAGGCGGGATCCGCCGGCAGCATCGCCGGGGGCAGCACCGCTGTCGGCATCTCGACCGGAGTCGCGCCGCTGAGGTCGGCGGCGGCGACCGCGACCTCCAGAGCCGTGGGCCTGCTGCCGGGTTCGAGGTCGGTCATGCGCGCGAGAAGCGCGCGCCAGCCCGGGGCGATGTCGTCCGGGATTCGCGGCGGGCCGCCCAGGCGAGCGAGCGCCGCCTCGGCGGCCGACGAGGCAGGGAACGCCCGCCTGCCGGTCAGAGCCTCGATGAGCACGAGCCCGAGCGCGTAGACATCGGCCGGCGGGGCGGGATCGTCTCCCCGCACCTGCTCGGGAGCGAGATAGGAGGCGGTGCCGATCACCATCCCGGGTGTGGTGATGCGCGCACTGTCGAGGAGGTAGGCGATCCCGAAGTCCGCGAGCTTCGCCCGGAAGAGGCGGTGCGGGAGGGGCGAGGGGGTGACGAGGATGTTGGCGGGCTTCAGGTCGCGGTGCACGACGCCCGCGGCGTGGACGACGTGCAGGGCCTCGGCGAGCTCGGCGGCGAGGGCTGCCACCTCGGTGGCCGGTAGCGGCCCGGAGGACAGGGCGGCGGCGAGAGTCCGTCCGTCCACGAACTCCATCACCAGGTATTCGGGCTTCCCCGGCTCCAGACGCGCGTCCAGCAGCATCACCAGCCCGGGATGACTCAGAGCGGCCAGCGCCGCCACCTCGGCGCGGGCGCGCTCCGGAGACGCCGAGCCCTCCACGCCCGGGCGGAGGAGCTTGACGGCCACGGTGCGGCCGAGCAGCACGTCGTCGGCGCGGTACACCCGCGCCATCCCGCCCTCGCCGATGAGGGCGCCCAGCCGGTAGCGATCGTCCAGGAGCGGCTCGGGTGGTGTCGGAGTGGGAGGCACGGCGGTTCCTTCGCGGGGTCTGCCGACGGCGGACTCCTCGACCATACTCGCGCGCCACACCAGGGGAGGGCTCAGAGACGGCGACCGCGGTGGTCGGATGTGGGTTTCATTGTTGTTTAGTGTTGGTATGTGTTGTAGTCTGTGGGAAACCTTGAGGAAGAGGACGCATGTACGCGACGGAGCGACAGGACGCCATCGAACGGCAGCTGCTGACCGCAGGCCGCGTGTCGGTGGTCGATCTCGCCCGCGACTTCGGCGTGACCACCGAGACGATCCGGCGCGACCTCGATGCCATGGAGCGCGACGGAGCCCTTCGCCGGGTACACGGCGGCGCGGTGGCAGCGTCGCGCGGCGGGACCAGTGAGACCGCGGTCGGCGACCGCGGTGCCGTGAACGGCGAGGAGAAGGCGCGCATCGCCGTGCGGGCCGCCGAGGCGCTTGCGGGGCTCGGGGGATCCCTCTTCATCGACGCCGGCACCACCACCGCCGCGTTCGCCCGCGATCTCGCCGCCCGCACCCCCGCGGACGGCGCCGCACGGCTCGAGCTGGTCACCCACGCCGTTCCCATCGCCTTCGAGCTCGGCGCCCGTGCCGACTTGCCGCTGACCGTCATCGGCGGACGGGTGCGCGGGATGACCGCGGCCGCGGTCGGCGCCGCAGCGGTCGAGGCTGTCTCGCAGCTGCGCCCAGACGTCGCCGTCGTCGGCACGAACGGCATCTCCGCCGCCTTCGGGCTCAGCACCCCCGACCCGGAGGAGGCGGCAGTCAAACGCGCGATCGTCGCCGCCGCACGGCGCGTCATCGTGCTCGCCGACGCCAGCAAGGTCGATGCGGAGTACCTGGTGCGCTTCGCAGGACTGGAGGACATCGACGTCCTCGTCACGGACGCCGCACCCTCCGGCGAGCTCGCCTCGGCCCTGCGAACCGCCGACGTGGAGGTGTGGACCGCATGATCGTCACGCTCACCGCCCATCCTTCCCTGGATCGCACCGTCGCCCTGGAATCGGCGCTCCGAACCGGCGAGGTGCAGCAGGCCGTCTCCGTCCGGGAGGACGCCGGCGGCAAGGGCGTCAACGTCGCGCGCGCCGTCGTCGCCGCAGGGGTTCCGACCCTCGCGCTCATGCCGCTGAATCCGCACGATCCCTACGCCGACCTGCTTCGGCAGACCGGGGTGCCCACGCGCACCACTGCGGTGGCCGGCCGGGTCCGCGCCAACATCGCGCTGACCGACCCCGAGGGGACGACGACCAAGATCAACCTCCCGGGGGCGCGTCTGACGATCGCCGACCGGCGCGCGGCCATCGCCGACACGGTCGCCGCCAGCCGCGGCGCCCGCTGGCTGGTACTGGCGGGATCCCTGCCGCCCGGCGTCGGCGACGACTTCTACGCCGACGTCATCGACGCCGTGCGTTCCGCGCCCGATGCTCCCCTCATCGCGGTGGACACCTCGGGCCCCGCCCTGTCCACGGTCGTCGCGCGCAGTCGTCCCGACCTCATCAAGCCCAACGACGAGGAACTCGCCCAGCTGACGGGAGATCCGCTCGACGGCGACGACCTGGTCGCCCAGGTCGCCCGGGCCGCGTCCGACCTCGTGCCCGCGAAAGTCGGGGCGGCCCTGGTCACCCTGGGATCGCGCGGCGCGGTCCTCGTCGCCGAGGGCGGTGCCTGGTACGCCGCACCTCCGAGAGTCCGCGCGGTGAGCACCGTCGGCGCCGGCGACAGTTCGCTCGCCGGCTACCTGCTCGCCGCCGTCGCCGGCGACGGCCCCGCCGAACGCCTCGGGCGCGCGGTCCGGTACGGGGCGGCCGCCGCGTCTCTTCCCGGCACCCAGATCCCCACCCCCGCAGACCTCCCCGCCGGGGAGATCCGAGCCATCACGCTCACTGCCGAGCGCACCCACCCCGCGGGCATCGCCCCGTGAGCAGACCAGAGGAGGTCTCGAAGATGTCTTCATCGACGTCGCACACCATCATCCCCGGCCTTGTGAGCCTGGACGTCGGACTCGGTGCCGACAAGGCCGCCGTCATCCGCGCCCTCGCAGAGCGCGTCGTCGCGCAGGGACGCGCCACCGACGCGGACGCGCTGTTCTCCGACGCCTGGGCGAGAGAGCAGAAGGACGAGACCGGCCTTCCCGGCGGGATCGCGATTCCGCATGCCAAGAGCCTGGCGGTGACGACGCCCTCGCTGGCGTTCGCCCGGCTGAGGCCCGGGGTGGACTTCGGCGCCGACGACGGACCGGCCGATCTGGTGTTCCTCATCGCCGCCCCGGCCGACGCCGCGGAGGACCACCTGGCCGTGCTCTCGAAGCTCGCGCGCAGCCTCATGGACGATGACTTCACCGCGGGTCTCCGCTCGGCAGGCACCGACGACGACGTCGTCGCGATCGTCCGTCAGGCGATCGGCGAGTCCCCCGCCGCACGAAACGGAGCCGCCCCGGCCGCCGCCGCTCCGGCGCCGACCGCAGCGACCGGAGACCGTCCGAGGATCGTCGCCGTCACCGCGTGCGCCACCGGCATCGCGCACACCTTCATGGCCGCCGACGCGCTGACCGCAGCGGGCCGGGAAGCGGGCGTCGACCTCGTCGTCGAGCCGCAGGGATCCAGCGGATACCAGGCGCTCCCTCCCGAGGTCATCCGCGACGCCGACGCGGTCATCTTCGCCGTCGACGTCGACGTGCGCGAACCGCAGCGCTTCGCCGGCAAGCCGGTGGTGCGCACGAGCGTCAAGCGGGGCATCGAGCAGCCCGGCAGGCTCATCGCAGAGGCGGTCGCCGCGTCATCCGATCCTCGCGCGGAGCGCGTGGCGGGGTCTGCCGACGCCGCCGCATCGGCGGCGAGCGGTGCACAGGAGTCGGTCGGCGCCCGGATCAAGCGCTGGCTCCTCACCGGCGTGAGCTACATGATCCCCTTCGTCGCCGGCGGCGGTCTGCTCATCGCGCTCGGATTCCTCCTCGGCGGGTATCAGGTGACCGACGATGCGGCCAATGTCATCGTGGAGAACTCCCTGTGGGACCTGCCGGCCGGGGGCCTCGGGCAGTACCTCGGCTCGGTCGCGTTCATGATCGGTGCGACCTCGATGGGCTTCCTCGTTCCCGTCCTGGCGGGCTTCATCGCCTTCGCCATCGCAGACCGACCGGGTATCGCGCCGGGATTCGTCGCCGGCGCGGTCGCCGTGCTGATGAGCGCCGGATTCATCGGCGGTCTCATCGGCGGTCTGCTGGCGGGCTTCATCGCGCTGTGGCTCGGCCGCCTGCCGGCCCCGCGATGGCTGCGCGGCCTCATGCCGGTGGTGATCATCCCGCTCGTCGGCTCCATCGTCGCGTCGGGCCTGATGATCCTCTTCCTCGGCCGCCCCATCGCGCAGCTCATGACGTGGCTGACCGAATGGCTCAACAGCCTCAACGGAGCGTCTGCGGTGATCCTCGGGGTGATCCTCGGCCTGATGATGTGCTTCGACCTGGGTGGTCCCGTCAACAAGGTCGCGTACACCTTCGCCACGACCGGCCTCGCGGCAGCGACGGCGTCGCAGCCGTTCTCGTCGCCGTACCTCATCATGGCCGCGGTCATGGCGGCGGGCATGGTGCCGCCGCTGGCGATGGCACTCGCCTCCACCGTGCTGGCACGGAACCTCTTCACCCCCGTCGAGCGCGAGAACGGCAAGGCGGCGTGGCTGCTGGGTGCGGCCTTCATCTCCGAGGGCGCCATCCCGTTCGCCGCGGCGGACCTCTTCCGTGTCATCCCCGCCTCGATGATCGGCGGCGCCGTGACCGGGGGCCTGAGCATGGCGATCGGGGTGTCGTCCCTCGCCCCGCACGGCGGCATCTTCGTGTTCTTCGCCATCCAGCCCATCTGGGGCTTCCTCGTATCGATCCTCGCCGGAGTGCTGGTGTCCGCGTTCGCGGTGATCGCACTGAAGAAGTGGGTGCATAAGCGCGAGGCTCCTGTCGCCGCCCCGGTCGACACGGCGGTTCCGGTCGCGGTCTGACCGGCTCGCACGCCGCCGCCCGGCGGCTATGAAGAGGCCCTGGTGACCCCCATCACCAGGGCCTCTTCACGCACACCGCCGTCAGGCGCCGCGCGTGTCGTCCTCCGCCGGACCCGTCGCGGTCGCGGCCTCGCGGCGCGCCCGCCGGGCGCGGCGGACCCGGACGGCAGCCCAGACGAGCAGCGCGGCCACGCCGAGGACGGCGAGCCAGGGGAGGAGGAAGCCGACGGCGATCACCAGGCCGTTGAGCGTGGCGATGAGTCCGTTCCACCCCGCCGCGACGCCGTCGCCGAAGCCGGCGGGGTCGGCCTCGACCCGCTCCACCCGGGGTGCGAGCGAGACCGACACCGTGGACAGCTCCACCTGGCCCTCGAGCGACTCCAGCTGCTGCTGGTACGACTCCAGAGTCGCCTGACGCTCAGCCAGAGCGCTCTCGGCGGCGATCAGGTCGCCGAGGTCGCCGGCCTCGGCCAGGAGCTCCTCCAGTCGATCGACCGAGGCCTGCGTGGCCTCGACGCGCGCGCGCAGATCGACGGTCTGGTCGGTGACATCCTGCCGATCGATCGATGACTGCGTGACCTCGCCGATCGCCGACAGGCCCGACACGAAGCCGGAGAGCTCTGCTGCGGGGATGCGGACCGTCACCCAGCCGGTCTCGCCCCCGGCGTAGGGCGCCGGATAGCTGACGTCCGGGCCGCCGATCCCCGGGTCGATGGGGATCGGAACGCCGCTTCGACCTACCGACTGCGACTGGACGAAGCCACCGATCCGATCCGCGGCGTCGGCGACCTCGGCGGCCGCAGTGGGAACGTCCTCGACGACGAGGTTCGCCGAGGCGCTGGTGATGATCTCCCGTTCGACGGAGGTGTCGGCGGCGGACGCCCCCGCGCCGGCCTCATCGGTGGGGACCCCGTCGATCGCGCCGCCCTCGATCGGCGCCTCCTGGCCCTGGGGGAGCGTTGCCTCGTCCGCACCGGAGGGTGCGACCGCGAACTGTTCGGACCCTGCGCCCGAGACGAGCCCTCCGACCGCCGGGGCGATGGCGGCGGCGACGATGATCACCGCGGCAGCAGCGCCGGCGGTGGCCCACCCCGTGCGTCGCCGCCGGCGACGGGCGGATCGCTCGGCGTCGATATCGGCGAAGAGTCCGCGCTCGATGCGGGCGATCCGTTCCTCGTCGAGGTCGGGGAGGGGCGGGCGCGAGACGGTGTTCATGTGCTCTCCTTCAGGGCGGTCCGCACGCGGGTGCGGATGCGGGAGAGACGATTGCGGACGACCCCGTGTCCGACACCGAGTTCGTCGGCGGCAGCCTGATAGCCGTACCCCTCCGCCGCGCACAGCCGGAAGATCTCCCGGTCGAGCTCGCTCAGGGCGCCGACCTCGGCGAGGATGCGCTCGACCAGATCGGCCTCGACCACCTGACGCTCCACGTCGACGGTGGCGGGGAGCGTCTCATCGAGGTCGCCGTGGACCTCGTGCAGGCGATCGCGGCGCTGCCGCCGCATGCGGTTCGCCGCCTGGAGGCGGCACACCGTCACCAGCCAGGGCAGCAGCGATTCGCCCGCCAGCTCCAGGGACGGCAGTTTCCGCCACGCCACGAGGAAGGTCTCCTGCGTGACGTCCTCGGCATCCGAGGCGTCTCGGAGCAGCCCGTGCGCGACCCAGTACACCGGCCGGACATAGGCGCGATACAGCGACCGGAAGGCGATCTCGCTCCCGCCCGCCGCCCGCGCGACGAGCGCCGCGTCCGTCTGCTCGCTCACCGTTCCCCATTCCGCCGCACCGCGGCATCCGCATTGTCTCTCACTCCAGGAGTGTCGCGACGGCACGGATCGTCTCACCCGCGATTTCATTACTTGCCCGGGCTCGGGATGGCGCGGCGGGACGGGTATCGTGGGGGCCCATGACCTATGAGATCCCGACGTGGTTCGCGATCACCGCGCTGGTCGTGCTGTCGCTGATCCTCCTCGCGGATCTGCTCATCATCCTCAAGCGCCCCCACATCCCCTCGATGAGGGAGGCGACCCTCTGGGTGGTGTTCTACGTCGCCCTCGCGCTGGCATTCGCCGTGGTGCTGCTGCTGGTCACCGGCTCGGGCGACGCGATGGGCGAGTTCGTCGCCGGCTGGCTGACGGAGTACAGCCTCTCGGTCGACAACCTCTTCGTCTTCGTCCTGCTGATGAGCCAGTTCTCGGTGCCGCGCCGGTACCAGCAGGAAGTGCTCATGGTGGGCATCATCATCGCGCTGATCCTCCGGGCGATCTTCATCATGCTCGGCGCCGTGCTCATCGAGAACCTCAGCTGGATCTTCTACGTCTTCGGTCTCTTCCTCGTCTACACGGCGTGGCGCCAGGCGTTCCCCGGCAAGCACGACGACGACGCGCAGGCCGAGACCGGCATCGTGCGGTTCCTGCGCCGCTTCATCGACATCAGCGACAGCTACGACGGGTCGAAGCTGCGCACCGTCGTGAACGGCAAGAAGATCTTCACCCCGATGATCCTCGTCTTCGTGGCAATCGGCTTCACCGACCTGGTGTTCGCGATCGACTCGATCCCCGCGATCTTCGGCATCACGCAGAGCCCCTTCATCGTCTTCACCGCGAACCTGTTCGCCCTGATGGGTCTGCGACAGCTCTACTTCCTGCTCGGCGGGCTCCTGGACCGTCTGAAGTACCTGCACTACGGCATCGCCTTCATCCTGGCGTTCATCGGCGTGAAGCTCTTCCTCCACGCCCTCCACGAGAACGAACTGCCCTTCATCAACGGCGGAGAGCACGTCGAGTGGGCACCGGACATCTCCACGTGGGTCTCGCTCGCCGTCATCGTCGCCGCGATGTCGGTGGCCACCGTGGCGAGCCTGATCGCCGCGCGTCGCGAGGGCGACCCGATCACGACCACGGATGCTGCGGATCGGCCGGACGGCGACCTCCCCGACGGTTCGGGGCGCACGCCGGCCGAGGCGGCGGCGAAGAGCGTGGCCGAGGAGAAGGGCTCCCGCACCGGCGCCGACGACGCGCCGGCGGGGGACGGGGCGCGGTAGTCGCGTGCGCGGTACCCGGTGGTACTCTGAGCCGGTGCGGATCGCTCGCCTTCTCCTTAGCGGCCGCGGCGAGACCTCGTAACCAGGCCTCTCTCGTCGCGGAGTTCGTCGCGGGCTTGACCCCTTTCCCGAGGAGAACGCAATGAGCACGTCCGACCCGACCATCACCACCGAGACCCAGACGCCCGACGCCGGCGCCGTCTCGATCCCCGATCGACCCCGCACCCTCGCCGAGAAGGTGTGGGAGGACCACGTGGTGGTCAAGGGTGAGAACGGTGAGCCCGACCTCATCTACATCGACCTGCACCTGGTGCACGAGGTCACGAGCCCCCAGGCGTTCGACGGCCTGCGTGCGGAGGGCCGCCCGGTCCGCCGGCTGGACCTGACGATCGCCACCGAGGATCACAACACCCCGACGCTCGACATCGACAAGCCGATCGCCGATCTCACCAGCCGCACGCAGATCGACACCCTGCGTCGCAACGCCGAGGAGTTCGGCGTGCGCCTGCACTCGCTCGGCGACAAGGAGCAGGGGATCGTCCACGTGGTGGGCCCGCAGCTGGGCCTGACCATGCCCGGCATCACGGTGGTCTGCGGGGATTCGCACACCTCCACCCACGGCGCCTTCGGGGCGATGGCCTTCGGGATCGGCACGAGCGAGGTCGAGCACGTCCTGGCGACGCAGACCCTGCCCCTCAAGCCCTTCAAGACCATGGCGATCACCGTGGAGGGCACGCTGCGCCCCGGGGTGACCGCGAAGGACATCATCCTCGCCGTCATCGCGAAGATCGGCACGAACGGCGGTCAGGGCTACGTCCTGGAGTACCGCGGGTCGGCGATCCGCTCGCTGTCGATGGAGGGGCGGATGACGATCTGCAACATGTCCATCGAGGCCGGTGCCCGCGCGGGCATGGTCGCTCCCGATGAGACGACCTTCGCCTACGTCAAGGACAAGCCCCACGCGCCGCAGGGCCGGGACTGGGAGGACGCGGTCGCCTACTGGCGGACGCTGCCGAGCGACGAGGGCGCCGTCTACGACGCCGAGGTGTTCCTCGACGCCGACGAGCTCGAGCCGTTCGTGACCTGGGGCACCAACCCCGGACAGGGTGTCTCGCTGTCGGACGTCGTTCCCTCGCCGACCGATTTCGCCGACCCCAACGACCGCGCCGCCGCCGAACGCGCGCTGGAGTACATGGCGCTCGAGCCCGGCACCCCGATGAAGGACGTCCGGGTCGACGCGGTGTTCATGGGGTCGTGCACGAACAGCAGGATCGAAGACCTCCGCGCGTTCGCCTCGATCGTCGAGGGCCGCACGAAGGCCGAGGGGGTGCGGGTCATGGTGGTGCCGGGCTCGGCCCGCGTGCGCCTCGAGGCCGAGGCCGAGGGACTGGACAAGATCTTCACCGACTTCGGGGCCGAGTGGCGCTTCGCCGGGTGCTCGATGTGCCTGGGGATGAACCCCGACCAGCTGGCTCCCGGCGAGCGCTGCGCATCGACGTCGAACCGGAACTTCGAGGGCCGACAGGGCAAGGGCGGACGCACCCACCTCGTCTCGCCGCTCGTGGCCGCCGCCACCGCGGTGCGCGGGACGCTCTCGAGTCCCCGCGATCTCGAGGACGGACCGTCGGGCGCGCCGAGCGTCGACACCCTGACCGGGGCGGAGGCCTGACATGGAGAAGTTCGCCACCCACACCGGCATCGTCGCGCCGCTGAAGCGCTCCGCGGTCGACACCGATCAGATCATCCCCGCGGTCTACCTCAAGCGCGTCACTAAGACCGGCTTCGAGGACGCCCTCTTCGCCAACTGGCGTCAAGATCCCGACTTCGTGCTGAACCAGGCGGTCTTCCAGGGCGCGTCGATCCTCGTCGCCGGGCCCGACTTCGGCACCGGCTCGAGCCGCGAGCACGCCGTGTGGGCGCTGCGCGACTTCGGGTTCTCGGTGATCCTCAGCCCCAAGTTCGCCGACATCTTCCGCGGGAACGCCGGCAAGCAGGGGCTGCTCACGGCGGCGATCTCCGAGGACGACCTGCACCGGATCTGGGATGCCGTGGACGCGAAGCCGGGGGTGACGATGACCGTCGACCTCGTCGAGCGCGTCGCGACCCTCGGCGACGGCGCGGACCGCGGCGCCGCGCCCCTCCAGGTGCCTTTCGAGATCGACGATTACACTAGGTGGCGGCTTCTCGAGGGGCTCGATGACATCGGGCTCACGCTGCGCAGCGCAGACCGGATCGCGCAGTTCGAGGCCCGCCGGGAGGCGTGGCGCCCGCGGACACTCCCCGTCCGGTAAGCCGGGATGACGGCCCACGAGGCCGATCACCCCTCGCCACCCCCTCGATGACACCGAAGTGAGGACCACCGGATGAAGACCCTTCTCAGTGATGCGGCATCCCCCACGGGGGAGCACGAGATCGCCGCGACCGAAGCCACCGGAGAGATCCTCAGCATCCGCGGCGGGCGACCGCTGCGCGGACGGGTCGACGTGAAGGGCGCGAAGAACCTCGCCACCAAGGCGATGGTCGCGGCCCTGCTCGGCGAGAGCGCGAGCATCCTGCGCGACGTCCCCGACATCAGCGACGTCAAGGTCGTCCGATCCCTCCTCGAGGCGCACGGCGTGCGCGTGGACGACGGCGACGAGCCGGGCACGCTGCACCTCGACCCGCGCGACGCGGTGTCCGCGCACATGGAGGAGATCGACGCGCACGCCGGCGCCTCTCGCATCCCGATCCTCTTCTGCGGCCCGCTCCTGCACCTGCTCGGGCAGGCCTTCATCCCCGACCTCGGCGGCTGCCGCATCGGAGACCGGCCGATCAACTTCCACCTCGATGCGCTCCGCAATTTCGGTGCGGTCGTGGAGAAGCTCCCGAGCGGCATCCGGCTGTCGGCACCCGACGGACTGCACGGCGCGAACATCGAGCTTCCCTATCCGAGCGTCGGCGCGACGGAGCAGGTGCTGCTCACCGCCGTTCGCGCCCGCGGCGTGACGGAGCTGCGCAACGCCGCGATCGAACCCGAGATCATGGATCTCATCGCGGTCCTGCAGAAGATGGGCGCCATCATCTCCTACGAGCCCAATCGCGTCATCCTCATCGAGGGGGTTCCGAGCCTCAGCGGCTACGACCACCGGTGCATCTTCGACCGCAACGAGGCCGCATCCTGGGCCTGCGCGGCACTGGCCACCGACGGCGACATCTTCGTCTCGGGCGCACGCCAGCAGGAGATGCTCACCTTCCTCAACGTCTTCCGCAAGGCCGGCGGATCCTTCGACATCGGCGAGGACGGCATCCGGTTCCGCCGCGGCGACGCCCTTCGGCCGGTCATGGTCGAGACGGACGTCCACCCCGGCTTCATGACCGACTGGCAGCAGCCCCTCATCGTCGCGCTCACGCAGGCCCAGGGCCGGTCCGTCGTGCACGAGACGGTGTACGAGAACCGCCTGGGATTCACCGCGGCGCTGAACAAGATGGGCGCGGACATCCAGGTCCACGCTCAGGGGCTCGACATGCCGGGCCGCCGGGTTCCGCGTCGCGCGCTCGAGCAGGCCGCCGTCATCAACGGCCCGACGCCTCTGCACGGCGCCGACGTCGTGGTGCCCGACCTCCGCGGTGGGTACAGCTACGTCATCGCCGCCCTGGCGGCGGAGGGCGAGTCCACGGTCCGCAACGTCGGGATCATCCGGCGCGGGTACGAGAAGTTCTTCGCCAAGCTGGACGCCGTCGGCGCCGACTTCCGCGTCGTCGGGTGACCCGGTGACCACTCCGACCCCGAAGGCCCCGGGATCCGGCGCCGAGGAGAAGCGACGTCCGAGCGTCTTCTGGCCGCTCGCCGCGATCATCGTTCCCGCGATGGGACTTCTCGCCCGTGTCGAGGTCGAGGGCGGCGAGAACCTGCCGCGCGACGGCGCGTACGTCGTCGCCCCCAATCACTGCAGCGAGATCGATCCGCTCATCGTCGCCGTCGCCGTCTGGCGCGAGGGACGCGCGCCGCGCTTCATGGCGAAGGAGAGCCTGTTCCGGGTTCCGGTTCTGGGAGCCGTGCTCCGGGCCACCGGGATGGTCCCCGTGGCGCGCACGTCATCGGTCGGGGGATCGCGGCAGACCATCGAGAGCTCCCGCACCCTCGTGCAGCACGGCCGAGGCGTCATCGTGTATCCCGAAGGCTCTCTCACCCGCGACCCCGACATGTGGCCGATGCGGGGGAAGACCGGCGCCGTCCGGCTGGCGCTGGCCGGTGGCATCCCTCTCATCCCCGTCGCCCACTGGGGCGCGCAGGAGATCCTGCCGAGGTACGGAAGGCTGCGCCTGTGGCCGCCGCGCCGGCGGGTCCGGGTCGTCTTCGGCGAGCCGATGGACCTCTCCGCCTACACGGCCACGCAGACGCAGCCGGCGACGCTCGTTGCGGCGACCGATGTGCTGATGGGGCGCATCGCCGACCTCCTCTCCGGTCTGCGGGGCCTCCCGGCTCCCGCCGAGAGGTGGAATCCGTCCGCGCACGGGCAGAAGGAGACGGGGCGTCTTGAGCCGTAGGCACGACGCCGATCGTCCGCGGGTCGCGGTCGTGGGAGCCGGGAGCTGGGGCACCACGTTCGGGAAGATCCTCGCCGACGGCGGTGCGAGCGTCATGATGTGGGCCCGGCGACCGGAACTCGCGCACGAGATCAACGAGGCCAAGCGCAACAGTCAGTACCTCCCCGGTATCAACCTGCCGCGCTCGATGATGGCGACCCCTCATCTGTCCGAGGCGCTCGAGGGAGCCGAGCAGGTCTTCCTGTCGGTGCCGAGCCAGGCGCTGCGCGAGAACCTCAAGGCGGTGCGGCCGCTGATCTCGTCGAGTGACGCGCCCGTGGTCTCGCTGATGAAGGGCGTCGAGCGGCGCACCGGGCTCCGGATGAGCCAGGTGATCCAGCAGGAGCTGCACTGCGACCCGGCGCGGATCGCCGTGGCATCCGGGCCGAATCTGGCCCTCGAGATCGCCCGCGAACAGCCGACGGCCGCCGTGATCTCCTCGCTCAGCCAGGAGACGGCGGACGCCGTCGCGCGGCGCGCGCGGAACGGGTACTTCCGCTCCTTCGTGAACACGGACGTCATCGGAACCGAGTTCGGCGGCGTCTTGAAGAACCTGATCGCGGTGGCGATCGGGATCGTCGACGGTGTCGGATACGGCGAGAACACCAAGGCGTCCATCATCACGCGCGGCCTCGTGGAGATGACCGACTTCGCCGTGGCGCAGGGCGCGCACCCCGAGACGCTCCAGGGCCTCGCCGGCCTCGGCGACCTCATCGCGACCTGCCAGTCGCCGCTCAGCCGCAACAACACCGCAGGGCGCCTGCTCGGTCAGGGATACAGCTTCCAGGATGTGGTCAAGCAGATGGAGCAGACCGCGGAGGGTCTGGCGTCGGTCGCACCGATCCTCCAGCTCGCCCGCGGAGCCGACGTCGACATGCCGATCGTGGAACAGGTCAAGCGCGTGCTCGACGGCACGATGGACCCGCGCGAGATCGCTCCGCATCTGACGACCGACGACGATGACGAACCCCAAGGGGAGAGGACCGGTAATGGACAAGCCCGCGGTGGTGGTGCTGTTTGGCGGTCGATCCAGCGAGCACTCGATCAGCTCCGCCACGGCGGGGGGAGTGCTGCGGGCGATCGACCGTGACCGCTATCGGGTGATCCCGGTGGGGATCACCCGGGCAGGCGCCTTCGTGCTCGAAGTCGACGACCCCGATCGGTTCGCCCTGGACGCCGAGCGTCTGCCCGAGGTCGTCGACAACGGCACGCGGATCCTGTGGCCCGAGGCGGGCGGGGAACGACGGCTCCGCGTGCGACGCGCCGACGACACCGTCGACGATCTCGGCGACGTCGACGTGGTGCTGCCGATCCTCCACGGCGTGCACGGCGAGGACGGCACGGTGCAGGGTTTCCTCGACACCCTCGACCTGCCCTACGCCGGCGGTGGCGTGCTCGATTCGGCGCTCTGCATGGACAAGCACTTCATGAAGATCGTGCTGCAGGCGGCGGGGATCCCGGTCGCGCCGTGGACGACCGTGACCCCGACCCGGTGGGAGCGCGAAGAGCAGGCGGTGCGCCGGGAGGCGGCCGAACTCGGCTACCCGGTGTTCGTCAAGCCCGCGCGGGCGGGTTCGAGCGTCGGAGTGTCAAAGGTGGCGGGAGACGCCGAGCTGGCGTCCGCGCTGCAGAAGGCCTTCGCCGAGGACGACAAGGTGCTCATCGAAGCGGCCATCGTGGGGCGCGAGATCGAGGTGGCGATTCTCGAGGGGCGCCACGGTGGGGCGCCGCGGGCGTCGCTGCCCGGCGAGATCGTCCTGACCACACGCGAGTTCTACGACTTCGAGGGGAAGTACCTCGGCGGCGACGGGGCGGAGGTCGTGTGCCCGGCGGCGCTGGCGGATGCGGAGGTCCGCGCCGTGCAGGAGCTCGGCGTGCGCGCCTTCGACGCAGTCGCCGGACGGGGGCTGGCGCGGGTGGACTTCTTCCTCGCCGCCGACGGCCTTTACGTGAACGAGCTCAACACCATGCCGGGGTTCACGCCGATCTCGATGTTCCCGAAATGCTGGATCGCCTCGGGGATGACCTATCCCGAGCTGATCGGCGAGCTCGTCGACACGGCGCGCGAGCGGCGCTGAGACGCCACGTCCGTCCGTGCGCGACGTGATCGGCGGGGAGTCACGTCAGTCCAGCAGGGTCTCGGTCGAGGTGCACTCGGATTCGCGGGGGAGCAGCGACACGATCGGCCCGAGGGTGGACAGCACCTCGTTGGGGGAGACCACGCTGTTGTCGGCGTAGACCTCCACTGCCGGCGTCCGCCCGTAGCTGCGGATGAGGTAGCGGGGGGGATCGCTCTCGTCGAGGATCCAATCCACTCCGCCGAGCGTGATGCAGCGCGCCTCGGTCGGGCCCGGGGGCTCGACGCCGCAGGTGAGGATGACCGAGGTCGGCGTGCCCCACGCGCCGGTCGCCTGTGCGTCGGTCCACCGCCGTTCCTGGCCGTCGACCTCGGCGGGGAGGCGGACCGTGACCTCGGCGCAGAGCGGGTCGTCGGCGTCGTCCGCGGCGGGAACCGACACCGTCCCCGCGCACGACGACAGCGTCAGTGCCGCGCCGACGGCAAGCGCGACGAACGGCATACGATGACGGGACAGGCGCACACGACCAGGCTAACCCCGGCTGCCGGTGGGTACGGTGAGAGGGTGAGCGCACCGGACCCCGTCGTCGGCGACCTGTCCGAGGGCGAGATCCTCGCTCGCATCCTCGGCCGTCTCGCTCCCTCGCACGCGCTCCTCGGCCCCGGGGACGACGCCGCCGTGCTCGCCGCGCCGGGAGGCCGCATCGTCGCCAGTGTCGACACGCTCGTCCACGGCCCCGACTTCCGCCTGGCGTGGTCGTCGGCGGCGGATCTGGGATGGAAGGCCGCCGCGGTCAACCTCGCCGACATCGCCGCGATGGGTGCGCGCCCCACGGCTCTGCTCGTGGCCCTCGCCATGCCCGATGACACGCCGGTCGCGTTCGTCGAGGGGCTCGCCGACGGTCTGCGCGCGGGCTGCGACGCGCTCGCACCCGGCGCCGCGGTCGAGGGGGGCGACCTCACCGTGTCGGACACCCTGACGATCGCCGTGACGGCACTCGGCGTGCTGGAGGGGAGCGCGGCGGTCACACGCAGCGGTGCCCGTCCTGGAGACGTGGTGGCGGTGTGCGGAGAACTGGGGCAGGCCGCGCGGGGTCTGGCGATCCTCTTCGACCGGTTCCGCGTCGACGGACGCCCCGTCCCGGTCACCGCGCTGACCGACGCGGATGCCGCGCTCGTGAGCGCGCAGCTGCGACCGCATCCCCCGATCGCCGCCGGCGTCGTGGCGGCCGCGCACGGCGCCACGGCGATGATGGATGTCTCGGACGGCCTGAGCCTAGACGCCTCCCGCCTCGCCCGCGCCTCCGGCGTGACCGTCGCCCTTCGGTCCGATGCGCTGGGGGCGGATCCCGACGCGGCGCTGACGGGCGGGGAGGACCATGCGCTGCTGGCGACCTTCCCCGCGGCGGCGGGGCCGGCCCCCGGTTTCCGCGTGATCGGAACCGTCGTCGCCCGCGGGGACCACTCGCTCCTCGTCGACGGCGGGCCGTTCGACGGACGGGGCGGCTGGGACCCCTATCGGGACTGGGACGCGGTCTCGGGCTGAGAGGCGTCCCGGGAGGCCCACCACAGCGTCGTGTCGCCGTATCGGCGGTCGCGTCGGGCCGTCAGACCCGCGGGCCACGCGGGTGCCGTCGATCGTGCGCCGCGTTCGACGATCACCGTGGCCTCGGGCGACAGGGCGGGCACGAGGAGCTGTAGGTTCGTCCTCAGCTCGGCGTCGGAGAGGTCGTAGGGCGGGTCGAGGAAGACGAGGTCGAAGACGCCGACGGGTGCCGAACGGAGATAGGCGTCGACCCCGACACGGTGTACCGCGATGCGCGCCGGATCATCGGAGCCGCGGAGCGCAGCGTGGATCCGGGCGGCGTTGCGTCGAATGACCGTCACCGCTCGCGGAGCCTTCTCGACGAGGTCGACCGTCATCGCGCCCCGACTGGCGGCTTCGAGACCGAGCGCACCGGATCCGGCGTACAGATCCAGCACCCGGGCGCCGCGGATCAGGTCCGACGCGTCCAGCGCCCCGAAGAGCGATTCCCGGACGCGGTCGCTCGTCGGCCGGGTGCCGGCATCGGGGACGTCGAGGGTGAGGGATCCTGCCCGTCCGGAGATGATGCGGGTCACCCGCACCACGATACCGATGACGACACGACCCTCCGCCTGCGCGGTCCGGGTCGACGCTGTCCCTAGGATGACGCGTGCGGAGCGAGATCTCGTCCGCACCCCTCTTCGTCTCCAGGAGCCGTCGATGTCTCAGCGCCCCCGTTCCCTCACCGTCATCGCCGGGGCTGCTCTGGCTCTCGCCCTCCTCGCGGGCTGCGCGCCCGAGCCCGCGCCGTCGCCGACGTCGACGGCGACGCAGAGCGAGTCGCCCAGCGAATCGCCCAGCGAATCCGCGAGCGCGTCGCCGAGTGCATCTGCGACGTCCACGGCGTCGATCCCCACCGAGTGCGACGAGCTGGGAAGCGAGGCGTCACGCCAGGAGATGGTCGGCGACATGACCCTGCAGAGCGACGGTCAGGGCTTCGTGCGTCCCGCCCCGGACGGTGCGACGCTCGTGCTCGGCTGCGACTGGATCGTCGGCGACGCCACGGGCCTGCTCGTCCTGATCAGCACGGCGACCCCCGAGGCGGTCACGGCCGCGATCGCGACGCTTCCGGAGGAGGGATACACCTGCCAGGTCTCCGACGACTTCGGCGCCCAGTTCTGCGAGCTGCCCGGCGCTGGCCCCGACACCGAGGAGATCGTCGTCGCCCGCGACGACGTCTGGATCTACTACGCGCCGGTGAACCGCAACGGGCGCGCCTTCCTCTCCGACATCGCGTCGCAGATCTTCGGCTGAGCCGATCGTCCGAGGGGAGGTCGCTGTCGGCGACCCTCCCTACACTCGAGGTATGTCGTCCGTCACCCTCGATTCGCGGCTGGACGCGACCGTGGGCGGGAAGACGGCGAAACTGTTCGATCGCGCCTTCGGCATGCGCACGGTCGAACACCTCCTCTCGCACTATCCGCGGCGCTACGCCCGGCGGGGGGAGCTGACGCCCATCGCGTCGCTGCCCCTCGGTGAGCCGGTGACGATCGTCGCGGAAGTGCAGAGCGTCGCCGATCGCCCGATGCGCAATCGGCGCGGATCCCTCGTCGAGGCGCGCATCAGCGACGGCAACGGCACGCTGACGCTGACGTTCTTCAACCAGAAGTGGCGACTGGGTGACCTCACGCCGGGCCGCCGCGGCATCTTCGCCGGGAAGGTCAGCGAGTATCGCGGTCATTTCCAGCTCGCCCATCCCGTGTACGAGCTCTTCGACGACGAGGCGACGGCGCGGATGACCGCGGAGGCGACCGCCAACCTGCCGATCCCGATCTACCCGGCCACCGCGACCGTGCCGAGCTTCCTCGTCGCCAAGACGGTCGGCGTCGTTCTGGACGTGCTGGGGCCGGTCGAGGACCCCCTGCCCGAGGCGCTGCGGCAGGCGCACCGGCTCTTGGACGCGCGAGCCGCGCTCGAGCGCATCCACCGACCCGACTTCCTCGAGCAGGTCGACGCCGCGCGCGAGACCCTCCGGATGCAGGAGGCGTTCGTCCTCCAGGCGGCGCTGTTCCAGCAGCGGCAGTTCGTCCGGGCGATGTCGGCGACGCCACGACCGCCGGGTGACCTGCTGGAGCGCTTCGACGCCGCGCTCCCGTTCGCCTTGACCGCCGACCAAGACTCGGCGGGGGAGCAGATCGGCCGCGACCTCGAGGGCGGGTGGCCGATGAACCGTCTGGTGCAGGGGGAGGTGGGTTCCGGAAAGACCCTCGTCGCGCTGCGCGCAATGCTGCAGGTGGCGCAGTCCGGCGGCCAGTCGGCGCTCATCGCGCCCACCGAGGTGCTGGCCGCGCAGCACGTCCGATCGATCGCGCGCATGCTCGGACCCGTCCTCGCCCCCGAGCTCATGCCGACGCTTCTGACCGGTCAGCTGCCCGCCGCGATCCGCCGCAAGGCCGCGCTGCGCGCCGCCTCCGGTCAGGCCCGCATCATCGTCGGCACCCACGCCCTGCTCAGCGAGACGACGACGTTCGCCGACCTGGGATTGGTCGTCATCGACGAGCAGCACCGCTTCGGCGTCGAGCAGCGCGAGGCCCTCCGCGCCAAAGGCACGGCGCCGCACGTGCTCGTCCTCACCGCCACACCGATCCCGCGCACCGTGGCCATGACGGTGTTCGGCGACCTCGACGTCTCCACGATCCGGTCGATGCCGGCCGGGCGTGCGGGCATCACCACACACGTCGCCCCCCTCGCCGAGCGCCCGGCGTGGTTCGGGCGGGTGTGGGAGCGCGTCGCCGAAGAGGTCGCGCAGGGGAGGCAGGCGTTCGTCGTCACGGCGGCGATCGACGCGGACGCCGACATCATCGACGACGAGGCACCGGTCGCAGACGGGGGCGACGACGCCCCCGCAGAAGGCGAGAACGCGGCACCCCGCGCGGTCGTAAGAGGTTCGGGGCGCACCCACTGGGGCGTCGTGCAGGTCGTGGAGCTCCTCGCCCGACACCCCGCCTACGCGGACATCCGGGTCGCGATGGTGCACGGCAAGCTGCCCTCGGACCAGAAGGACGAGATCATGCAGTCGTTCGCCCGCGGTGAGATCGACGTGCTCGTGGCCACGACGGTCGTGGAGGTCGGCGTCGACGTCGCGAACGCCTCGACGATGGTGATCCTCGAGGCCGACCGGTTCGGGGTGTCGCAGCTGCATCAGCTGCGAGGTCGGGTCGGGCGCGGCGGTGTGCCCGGTCTGTGTCTGCTCGTGACCGAGGCCGAGCACGGCTCGCTCGCCCGCCAGCGCGTCGAGGCCGTCGCCGCCACCCTCGACGGCTTCGAACTCGCCGAGGTCGATCTCGAGCTGCGGGGAGAGGGCGATGTGCTCGGCGACCTGCAATCCGGGGCGCGGTCGTCGCTGCGCCTCCTGCGGGTGGCCCGGGACGCCGACCTGATCTCCGCCGCGCGCCGCGCCGCCGAGACGGTGATCTCGGACGACCCCGCCCTGCTGCGGCATCCGGCTCTGGCTCAGGCGATCGAGCGGCGCATCGGTAACGTCGAACGCGCCGCGTTGGCACGCACCTGAGGCGACGTCCCGGCTCGCGCACGCCAGGGAGGCGGCGGCCCGTCGATAGGGTGGTCGCATGAACAGCAGGATCGCCGTCGTCCCCGGATCGTTCGACCCGCCGACGCTCGGGCACCTCGATGTCATCCGCCGTGCGGCGCGTCTGTACGAGCAGCTGCACGTCCTCGTCGTTCACAACCCCGACAAGGAGGCGATGCTCCCGATCGCGCAACGCCTGTCGCTTCTGGAGCAGTCGGTCGCCGAGAGTGACATCGACAGCGATGTGGTCATCGCCTCGTGGAGCATGGGACTGCTGGTGGACTACGCCGCCGACGTCGACGCCGGCGTGCTTGTCAAGGGCATCCGTTCGCAGATCGATGTCGCCTACGAGACCCCGATGGCCATCGTGAACCGGCACCTCGCCCATGTCGAGACGGTCTTCCTCCTTCCCGATCCCGCGCATGCCATGGTCTCGAGCTCGCTCGTCCGCCAGGTGGCGGCGCTCGGCGGCGATGTGTCGCCGTTCGTCCCGCCCGCCGTCGCCCGCTTCCTGGTCGCCCACGATCTGTCCGGCTGAGCCGAGGTCCCGGCGGGCGGGTAACATGGTCGCCCGTGACCAGACGGCTGAACGGACCCTTCGTCATCCCGGTGCGAGACATCGTCCGCCGACCCGGCGAGATGCGCGAGTTCCGGCTAGACCTGCGCGTGCCGGAGAAGTGGGGCGAGGGCCTCGTCTCCGTCCCTGAGTCGGAGTCCCTCGAACTGGACGTGCGGCTGGAGTCGGTCCACGAGGGCATCCTCGCTTCGGGGGAGGCGCATACGACGTTCTCCGGGGTGTGCGGGCGATGCCTCCGCGACATCGCCGAGGGCGTCGAAGTCGAGTTCCAGGAGCTTTTCGCGTATTCTGGGTCGGAGGAAACTGACTTCGAGGTTCAAGACGACCACGTGGATCTTGAAACTCTGGTCAGGGATGCGGTCGTCCTGTCGCTTCCCTTCCAACCGGTGTGTCAGCCGGATTGCCCCGGCCTCGATCCGGTCACGGGCGTCCGACGGACAGCAGACGCCGAACCGAACGCCGAGCCGATCGATCCACGGTGGGCAGCGCTCCAGGACTACATCGACCACGACACGGTCAACGCCTCCGGGCAGCAGGATCGTGCCGAGAACCCAGCGCCCCGCGCTGAGAACACAGAGAAGAGCTAGCCATGGCAGGTAACCCCCCGAAGCGGAAGGTCTCCCGCTCCAACACCCGTTCGCGCCGCGCGCAGTGGAAGGCCGAGGCCCCCACGCTGGTCAAGACCATCGAGAACGGCAAGGTCGTCTACAGCCGTCCGCACCAGGCGAAGGTCGTCACCGACTCGCAGGGCACGGAACTGTTCCTGGAGTACAAGGGCCGCAAGGTCGCCGACGTCTGATCGGTTCCCCGCGCACTCGGTGACTCACCGTACCGACATCACTCCGGCGCACCCGCCGCTGGAGGCGCTGACACAGAAGCTCGGGGTCGAGATCGACCCCGAGCTTCTGCTGCTGGCGCTCACGCATCGCTCGTGGGCGTACGAGCACGGTGGCGTTCCGCACAACGAGCGTCTCGAGTTCCTCGGTGACGCCATCCTCGGTCAGGCCGTCACCGTCCGCCTCTACACCCGGCACCCCGAACTCGAAGAGGGTCAGCTGGCCAAACGCCGCGCGAGCGTGGTCTCGACCGTCGCGCTGGCCGAGGTCGCACGTCGGATCGGTCTGGGCGAGCACGTCCTGCTCGGTCGCGGCGAGGAGCTCACCGGCGGACGGCAGAAGGACTCGATCCTCGCCGATGCGACCGAGGCCGTCATCGGTGCCACGTACCTCTCCGCCGGTCCGGATGCCGCAACAGCGCTCGTTCTCCGGCTGGTCGAACCGCTGCTCGCCGATCCCGAGCGCTACGGAGCAGCCGTCGACCCGAAGACGAGCCTTCAGGAACTCGCCGCTCGCCGCGGATTTCCTCCGCCCGTCTACGAGATCTCGGCGACCGGACCCGACCATGACCGCGTCTTCACCGCGCGCGTGAGGGTCGGGCACGCCGAGACCCGGGGCACGGGGACGAGCAAGAAGCACGCCGAGATGGCGGCTGCGCTGCTGGCGTGGCGCGAGCTGTCGGCACCGAGCGGTGCTCCCGGCGTCGATGCCTGAGCTGCCGGAGGTCGAGGTCGTCCGCCGCGGCCTGGATCCGGCCATGAGCGGATCCGTCATCGAGAGTGTGCTCGTGCACGACCCCCGGGCTCTCACGCGGCATGGAGGCGGTCCCGCGGACTTCGAAGCGGTCCTCGCGGGTCGGCGCGTCCTGGCGGCCGTTCGGCGAGGGAAGTTCCTGTGGTTCCCCCTCGACGGCACCGACAAGGCGCTCGTCGGTCACCTGGGCATGAGCGGGCAGATGCTGCTGCGCTCCCCGGGGGCGCCGGCCGAACGACACGAGCGGGTGCGGCTCGAACTGCGTCACCCCGATCACGGCGAGCTTGTCGTCGTCTTCGCGGATCAGCGCACCTTCGGATCCCTCGCGATCGATGAGCTCGGCCCCACGGTCGACGCCGCCCCCGGTGGTGCCGGATCCGAGCTCGCCCGCGTCCCGCGGCAGGTCGCACACATCGCGCGCGATCCCCTCGACCCGGCGTTCCGTGACCGGGCGTTCCGCGACATCCTCGGGCGGAAGAAGTCCGCGATCAAGCGGGTGCTGCTCGATCAGACCGTCGTCAGCGGCATCGGGAACATCTACGCCGACGAGGCGCTGTGGGCCGCGCGCGTGCATCCCGAGACGCCCGCCCATGTGCTGTCCACCCGACGGGTGAACCGGCTGCTGGCGGAGGTCCGGTCGGTGCTCCAGAAGGCACTGGCCGAGGGCGGCACGAGCTTCGACGCCCAGTACGTCAATGTCAACGGTCAGGCGGGCTACTTCGCGCACTCGCTGAACGCGTACGGTCGCACCGGCGAACCGTGCCCCCGATGCGGCCGCCCGATCGTCCGCGTCTCGTTCACCAACCGCTCGAGCCACTTCTGTCCGAGGTGTCAGCCGCCCGCCTCCCTCACCTTCTTCCACGCTCCCGCGTAGCTGATCGGAACGAAGCCGATGGCCTCGTTGATGTCGAGCATGTGACGATTCTCCTCGGCGTTGAACGTGGCCACCCGCGGAGACTGCGGAACGAGGGTCCGCCATCGCAGGAGGTTCTCGCATTTGACCACAGTGCCGAGGCGCCGGCCGCGGTGCTCCCGCAGCACCAGCGTCCCGTACTGCTGCGTGGCGGCGGTGCGGTCGTCGCCGATGACGAGCTCGTTGAACGCGACGATCTCACCCGTTGCGATGTGCTCTACGGCGACGAGCGAGACGAAGAGGTGCTGCGCGGCCAGTCGCTCGTCGCGGCGGCGGACCCGGTCGGCGTCCCAGGTCTCTTCTTCGACGACCATTCCGCCTGCGGGAGCGTCGGTCGACATCCGGGAGATGGCGTGCGCGAAGCTGTCGAGATAGCGCTCCGGTGTCGGAGGGCTCCACCCCACCACGCGGTAGCCCTCGCCCATGCGCTCGCGCGCGGCGGCGAGGAGCTGCTCGACGCGGTCGAACGATCCGGTGAGATCGAACGAACTCGTGCGCTCGACCTGCTCCAGCGAGAACCCTGCATCGGTGAGGAAACGGGTCTGCCGGTCGTCGGCGGGAATCCGCCCGCGGCCCGTCGCCGGCGCGATGCTCCTCGCGGGAGGGTCGGGGCGATGGAGCGTCCAGGTCTGGACGACCGTGCGACCGCGGCGCCACGCCTCGGCGCAGGCGGCCCCCAGGAGCGCGTCCTCGACGCCTTCGCCCCACCGCCCGGGGTCGACCATGAGGTCGAACTCCGCGCTGGTGGCATCCGGCTCGCGGGAGAACAGCATGCTCACCGCTCCGACGATCGCGCCGTTCGCGCGCGCGACGAATCCGACATGGAGCCAGTCGTCGTCGGCCTGCCAGAACCCCAGCGCCTCGGCCGGATCCCGGTCGAGGTCGCTGTGTCCGGTGTCATGACGGCAGACCTCATTGTCGAGGCGGACCATCGCCAGGAACGGCTGGGCGTCGGGGTCGTCGAGGGACCGCGGAACCACCAGCGGTTCGATCACGAGATGGGTTTCCGGGGCGGATGGGGGGTTCATGGCAGGACCTTCTTCCAGGCGCCGGAATAGGCGATGGGCCGGAAGCCGATCGCCTCGTTGATGTCGAGCATCGGACGGTTCTCCTCGGCGTTGTAGGTGATCACGCGCGGTGACGCCGGCGCGATCCCGCGCCACGACAGCAGGCCGGCGCACTTCACCAGCATCCCCAGTCGGTGTCCGCGGTGCGCCCGGAGGACGAGCGTGTCCTCCTGGTGAGAGGCCTCCGTGCGGTCCGCGCCGATGACGAGCTCGTTGAAGGCGCACAGCTCTCCGGTCGCGACGTGCTGCGCCGCCGTCACCTGGAGCAGGCGCCCGCTGTCGGTGTAGCGCGCATCGTGGAGGGCGATGCGGTCGGCATCCCAGGTCTCCTCGTCGAACTCGAGGTCGGCGGCGGGAGCATCGGTCGACATCCGCGACTTCATCCAGGCGTAACCGTCGACCCACTCCGACGGTGTCGGGGCGAACCATTGCACGACGCGGTAGTCGGCTGCGGCCTGCTGGGCGTCGCGATGGAGAGCCTCGATCGTGTCGAAGGGCGCCTGCAGGTCGAGCGCGCTTGCTCGTTCGACCTGCTGGAGCGTGTACCCGTGACGGAGGTAGAACCTGGCAGCGTGGTCTTCGGGGATGTCGCCGAATCCGGTCGGTGCCGACAGGCGTGGCCCGGGGGCCTGCGGATGCTCGGCCCAGGACTGCAGGACGCTTCGGTCGTGCTCCCGCGCGATCTGCTCGATCAGCTGATAGGCGGCTGAGCCGATTCCGCGCCCCCAGACCTCGCGCAGCAGCTCGATCTGCCAGAAGGCCAGCGTCGATCCCTCCTCGTGGGGGAGATCGATGCCGCACCGGCCGACGATCCGGCCCTCCTCTCGGACGGTCCAGATGAGCCTGGTCTCGTACGCGTCGGGCTGGTAGTGCGGGAGCAGCTCCGCTGCGGTGATGCGTTCGTCGTCGTGTCCGGAGATCTCCCGGTACACCTGGTTCCTCACCCGGGTCATCTCGATGAAGTCGGAAGCGTCGGAAGCGTCGATGCCGGACGGGATCGTGAGCGGCCGGAACTCGACGCCCGCCGGTGGGTGCATGTTCATGAGGGTCCTTTCGGGGGTCCGGAGCCGTGCGGGACGGCCCCGGACCGGGGTCAGAGGCGAACGGTGCTGAGCGCGAGTTCGCGCCAGGCGGCATGTTCGCGGCGGGTACGGGCGAGCTCGGCTGCAGAGGCCGGCAGGTGCGACCGATCACGGGCAGCCGACCGACGCTGCGACGCGCGCAGCAGCAGCCAGAGTCCGAGCCGCAGCTCCCAGCGCTCGAGGCGGGAGGGAGCGGCGGAGGGCTGGAAGGGGTCGACATCGGCGAGGAGCCGATGGCGTTGGTCGTGGTCGAGATCCAGGACGGAGACAAAGGGAGAGGACATGGATGTGGTCGCTTTCGAAGAGAACGGGGGAGCACGGGCGTGCAAAGGGAAGCCGCGAGCGGGATGTCGCGAGGGGACGCCGCGAGAGGGCGTCGGGCCGGGCGCCCGGAGGAGCGCTGATCCAGCCGACAGGTACAGACGGGTGCCCGGTGGGCACACCTGTCCCCTGTGTCGCTCAGGCGGTGGTGGGCGTGAGGGCGCCGGCGAATCCGGTCACCGACGGAAGGAACGGCGAGAATCGACGCGCGGTTCGGCGCGGATCAATCATGTGCATCATCGGTGACCTCCTTTCGACATCGGACGCGAGCAGTGACACTAGCGCGATGCGATCCGGGTCGTCAAGCGAATTGCCAGAATCGGCCGGCATCCGGGCGTGTCGCGCTCGGAATCCGGCGCCGGTCCGCTGGCCTCAACGGCATCGGGAGGGGAGTTCGATACCCTGGGCGGCGCCGCTCCGAGCCGCGGGCGTGCAGGGCCGGAGGTGGACGATGCACCTGAAGAGCGTGACGCTCAAAGGGTTCAAGTCCTTCGCGCAACCCACGACGTTCGCCTTCGAGCCCGGCGTCACCTGCATCGTCGGGCCGAACGGGTCGGGCAAGTCGAACGTCGTCGATGCTCTCGCGTGGGTGATGGGCGAGCAGGGTGCCAAGACGCTCCGCGGCGGGAAGATGGAGGACGTCATCTTCGCCGGCACCACGACGCGCGGACCCCTCGGTCGTGCCGAGGTGCGTCTGACCATCGACAACAGCGACGGTGCGCTCCCGATCGATTACACCGAGGTGTCGATCAGTCGGACGCTCTTCCGCAACGGCGCCAGCGAGTACGCCATCAACGGCGAGACCTGTCGACTGCTGGATGTCCAAGAGCTCTTGAGCGACTCGGGCCTGGGGCGCGAGATGCACGTGATCGTCGGGCAGGGACGCCTCGATACGGTGCTCCAGGCGACGCCGGAAGACCGTCGCGGCTTCATCGAGGAGGCCGCAGGGATCCTGAAGCACCGGCGCCGCAAGGAGAAGACGCTCCGCAAGCTCGAGGCCATGGAGGCCAACCTCACCCGGCTGAGCGATCTCGCCGGAGAGCTGCGCCGACAGCTCAAGCCCCTCGGTCGTCAGGCCGAGGTGGCGCGGGAGGCCGCGACGATCGCCGCCGTCGTCCGCGATGCCCGGGCGCGCCTTCTCGCGGACGAGCTGCTGCGCGTCCGTCAGGAGCTGACGGGTCACGCGCGCACCGAGCAGGAGCGTCTCGCCGAGCGGATGGTGCTGCAGGATCAGGCGCAGCACGTCCGCGCGCGGATCGAGCGACTCGAGGGCGATCAGCGATCCGAGGCGGTCGACGAGGCACGCCGCGTGGTGCACGGGCTCGAGCGCGTGCAGGAGAGGCTGCGGTCGCTCTACGCCCTGGCGGGGCAACGGATGTCACTCCTCGCCGACTCCGCCGAACACGACGGTGACCGCGGCGGCGTGACGGTCACCCCCGAGGCGATCGCGCACGCGCGCGCCGAGATCGATGCGGTCGCGGCCGGCCTGGCGGGGGCGCAGGACGCCGCCGTCGCCGCCGCGCGCGAGGTGACGCGTGCGCGCGCGGAACTGGACGCCCTCGACGTCGACATCGCCGAGCAGAGCGCACTGGTCTCGGAGCACGACATGCGGCTCACCGCCCTGCGTGCGGCTGCCGAGGCTGCCGCGTCGACCCTGGCGGCGGTCCGCACGGCGGTGGAACGGCAGGAGCGCGCGTGGCAGGCCGCGCTCGCCCGGCGCGACGAGGCCGAGCAGGCGTTGGCCTCCGTCCAGCCGGAGGAGGACGCGCCGACCCCCGACCATGCGGCGGACTACGAGCGCGCGCAGCGCGACGCGGGGGCGGCCGAGGAAGAGCTCGCAGGTCTGCGGGAGCGCCTGCATTCGGCCGAACGCGAGCTCGACGCGCTGACCGCCGAGACAGCGGCGATCGACCGGGCTCTGGACATCCGCTCCACCGCCGCCGACATCGTCGCGCGCGGCGGCGAGGGCATCCGGGGTCTGGTGGGCGATGCCGTCCGCGTCGAAGCCGGATACGAGGCGGCGGTCGCGGCCGCCCTCGGCCCGCTGGCCGAGGCGGTGCTCGTCGACGATCTGCCGGCGGGATTCCGGCTCGCGGCGGCGGTCCGGAGCGACGACGCCGGGGCCGTCGACATCGTCGTGGCCGAGCCCCCGGGGGACGAGGGGCACGCGGATGTCCTCGGACCGGTCGTCATCGCCGCGGCGGTCGTGACGGCGCCCGCGGGTATCCATGCTCTGCTCTCGGGGGTGCTCATCGCCGCGGATCTCGACGAAGCGGAGCGGCTCCTGTCGGACCCGGGCCATGCGCAGGCGACGATCGTGACGCGCGCCGGGGAAGTGTGCCGGGTGAATCGGCTCCGTGCGGGTTCCGGATCCTCGCGCTCCCGCGTGGAGCTGGTGGCCGAGCGAGACGCCGCGGCGGCGAGGCGGGATGAGCTGATCGTGATCGTCGACTCCCTCCGGGAGGCGCGGTCGGAGGCGGCCGCCGACCTCGACGACAAGCGGCGACGGGCGCGACAGACGCTGGAGTCGATGCGTGCACACGACGCCGAGCTCTCGGCGCGAGCCGAGCAGGTCAACCGCGCCACCGTGCGCCACGAAGCGGCCGTCGCCGAATGCGAACGACTCGGGACGGCCCTCAGCCAGGCCCGCGCCGGCGTCACCGAGGCGGCCGACGCCGCTCGCGTCGCCGACGAACAGCTCACCGCGGCGCTCGAATCACCTCGCCCCATCCTCGACGCCTCGGCTCGGGACGGACTTCTCGCGGCGCTGGAGGCCGCCCGCGAGACCGAGATGCGGGCGCGCCTGGACGTCGAGACGCTCACGGAGCGGATCCGCGCGCAGGAATCGCGTGTCGTGCAGCTGGAGAAGCAGCGGGAGCGGGAGCAGGCGGCGGCGGTCGAGGCGGCCCGGCGCGCCGTCATCCGGAAGAGCCAGCGTGATGCCGCCGCGGATGTCGCGGGCCGGATCCCTCCGGTCTTGGACGCGGTCGGCCGTTCCCTCATCGAGGCCCGCAACGACCTCGTGGCCGCAGAGACCGCACGGACGGCCGTGACCGCAGAGCTCGGCGAGCTCCGGCGAGAGGATGCGCGGGTCCGGGAGCGCCTCTCGGCGGTGACCGAGGACGTCCACGGTCTGGAGCTGCGCATCCACGAGCGACGACTCCAGGCGGGTTCGCTCCGCGACCGAGCGCTGTCGGAACTCGGCCTCGAAGAGAATATCCTGATTTCGGAATATGGCCCCGACCAGCTCATACCCGACCCAGCGGACGCCGATGCAAGCGGCATCCCCTTCGACCGTGCGGTTCAGCAGCGGCGACTCGCCGACGCCGAACGCACGCTCGCGCAACTGGGGCGGGTCAACCCGCTGGCACTGGAGGAATTCTCCGCTCTCGAGCAGCGTCACGCGTTCCTCACCGAGCAGCTCGACGACCTCAGTCGGACCCGCAAAGACCTCCTCACGATCATCGAGGAGCTCGACGACCGCATGCGGACGATCTTCCTCGACGCGTTCGCCGACACCCAGCGAGCGTTCGACCAGGTGTTCCCCGTCCTGTTCCCCGGCGGCTCGGGGAGCATCGAGTTGACGAAGCCCGACGACGCGCTCACGACCGGCATCGAGGTCACGGTGCGACCGGTCGGCAAGAAGATCGAGCGGCTCTCACTGCTGTCGGGCGGTGAACGGTCGCTGGCGGCGGTGGCGCTGCTGGTGGCGATCTTCAAGGCGCGCCCGAGTCCCTTCTACATCCTCGACGAGGTCGAGGCGGCCCTCGACGACGCCAATCTCGGGCGGCTCCTCGGCGTGTTCGAGCAGCTCCGCGAGAGCAGCCAGCTCATCGTCATCACGCACCAGAAAAGGACGATGGAGATCGCCGACGCGCTCTACGGCGTCTCGATGCGTCAGGACGGCGTCTCGGCCGTCGTCGGGCAGCGACTGGGCCGAACCGCCGACGACGACGGCCGGCGGGTGGCGAGCTGAGGGGAGCGGCCCAGCCGAGGAGGTAGCAAGGTCCGCGCCCGTAGGCTGGTGGCATGGCGGAGAGCTCCTGGTCGTTGGGTCGCGCATTGCGCGGCATGTTCGTCAAGCCCACGATCGACGAGCAGACGTGGGAAGACCTCGAGACCGCACTCCTCACAGCGGATTTCGGCCCCGACATCACCGAGCACATCGTGGACGAGCTCCGCGAGAAGGTGGAGCGGTACCGCACGACCGATCCGCGCGATCTGCAGCGGATGCTGAAGGAGACCCTCGAAGAGCACTTCGCGCGTTTCGACACCACGCTCCGCCTCACCGAGCGGCCCGCCGTCGTGCTGGTCGTCGGCGTCAACGGCGTCGGCAAGACCACGACCATCGGCAAGTTCGCGAAGTTCCTCCAGCGCTACGGACGATCCGTGGTCGTCGGCGCCGCCGACACGTTCCGCGCCGCGGCCGTCGATCAGCTGGCCACCTGGGCCGAACGCGGGGGAGCGGCGATCGTCCGGCCCCAGCAGGAGGGTCAGGACCCCGCCTCGGTAGCGTTCCAGACCATCGACTACGCCAAGCGCACCGGAACGGAGATCGTCCTCGTCGACACCGCGGGGCGGCTGCACACCAAGGGCGGTCTGATGGACGAGCTGGGCAAGATCCGTCGTGTCATCGAGAAGCAGGCCCCGATCAGCGAGGTGCTCCTCGTCCTCGACGCGACGACGGGGCAGAACGGCCTCCTTCAGGCCGAGGCCTTCCTGCAGCACGCCGGAGTCACCGGGCTGGTGCTCACCAAGCTCGACGGTTCGGCCAGGGGAGGTTTCGTGCTCGCGGTGCAGGAACGCACCGGCATCCCGGTCAAGCTTCTCGGCCAGGGCGAGGGAATCGGGGATCTGACCGGCTTCACCCCTCACGTCTTCGCCGCGGCCCTCGTCGACTGAGCGGGTTCGACCTTCGATCGGGCCGACGCGCGGGTCGGGTCTATCGCCCCGGGCGGGAGGCTGGTTTCATGGGCGTATGGCGATCGAGCACGACTTCTTCGGACTCCTCGAGTCGGGTCCGGACGGCTCGATCTTCTGGTCGGAGACCGTCGAACTCGGCGACCAGTCCGTCACGGTCGATCTGACGGCTCCCGACCAGGACGACGTGTCCCAGGCGGCCCTCGACATCGCCGCGAGCCTGGTGTCCTCCCTCGAGGCCATCGACCGGACGGCGCGCAACGGCATGGTCTCCGAGCTGGATGACCGCACCAGCGAGGTCACCGAGTACATCCTGCAGCAGCAGGAGGTCCTCGGGGAGGACATCGAGAACCTGCTGGTCGACATCTCGGGCGACATCCGGATCGACGTGATCCGCTCGCTGCAGCTGATGAGCATGACCATTCTCGCCGACGAGCACGGCGGCGCCGATCCCTTCGCCGTCCTGGAGTACGCGCTCGACCCCGACGCCACCGACGACGTCCTGCTGGTGAACTTGGACTCCGCCGGAGACGTGCTCTCGGTCACCAGCGCCGACTGACCCGCCGGGCGGTCATACCGCCTGGGCGAACGCCGTCCCGTCGGAGGCGAGGTCGCGGGCGAGGTGCGAGAGGTCGTCGGGGATCTCGCGGCCCTTCGAGATCATCGACTGCGCCCACAGGCGACCCGCCCGATACGACGACCTCACGAGCGGGCCCGCCAGCACGCCGAGGAAGCCGATCTCCTCCGCAGCCTCCTTGAAGGCGACGAACTCGTCGGGCTTCACCCAGCGGTCGACGGGGAGGTGGCGCGGGGACGGACGGAGGTACTGCGTGATGGTGATGATGTCCGTGCCGGCATCGTGCAGATCCTGCAGCGCCTCGACGACCTCCGCGGGGGTCTCGCCCATTCCGAGGATGAGGTTGGACTTCGTGATCAGACCGGCGTCGCGGGCCATCGACAGCACGCCGAGCGACCGCTCGTAGCGGAAGGCGGGGCGGATGCGCTTGAAGATGCGGGGCACCGTCTCGACGTTGTGCGCGAACACCTCCGGCCGGGAGGCGAACACCTCCTCCAGGAGGCTCGGCACGCCGTTGAAATCCGTGGCGAGGATCTCCACGCCCGTTCCCGGGTTGCCGTCGTGGATGCGCCGTACCGTCTCGGCATGGAGCCAGGCACCGCCGTCGGGCAGATCGTCGCGGGCGACTCCGGTCACCGTGGCGTAGCGCAACTGCATCCTTTGGACGCTCTCGGCGACCCGGCGGGGCTCGTCGGTGTCGTAGTCGGCGGGCTTGCCGGTGTCGATCTGACAGAAGTCGCAGCGGCGGGTGCACTGCGACCCTCCGATGAGGAAGGTCGCCTCGCGGTCCTCCCAGCACTCGTAGATGTTCGGGCAGCCCGCCTCCTGGCAGACGGTGTGCAGTCCTTCGTCCTTCACCAGGCTCTGGAGGGCCTGGTACTCCGGACCCATCCTCGCCTTCGTGCGGATCCATTCGGGCTTGCGCTCGATGGGTGTCTGGGCGTTGCGCACCTCCAGCCGCAGGAGGCGCCGGCCTTCGGGTGCCGCGGCGCTCACGCGGCCACCGCCTGCTCGGCGGCGAGGAAGACCTCGGTGATGGAGGGGAGGATGTCGCGGGGGGAGGTCTCCGTGCCCGACACCTCGCTGATCGTCGTGACCCCGGCGTCGGCGATGCCGCAGGGGATGATCTGCCGGAACGGCGCGAGGGAGTTGTCGCAGTTCACGGCGAAGCCGTGCATGGTCACTCCCCGTTCGACACGGACACCGATGGCGGCGACCTTGTCGGTCGAGAGGGGCCTGCGCACCCAGACGCCGCTTCGCCCCTCGACCTGGAATCCGTCCACGCCGTGGCGCGCGAGCGCCTCGATCAGGAGGCGTTCCAGACGTCGGACGTGGGCGACGACGTCGACCGGCTCGCGGAGGCGGACGATCGGATAGCCGACGAGCTGACCGGGACCGTGCCACGTGATCTTGCCGCCGCGGTCGACGTCGACGACCGGCGTGCCGTCGGTCGGGCGCTCATGCGTCTCGGTGCGCTTGCCTGCGGTGAACACCGGCTCGTGTTCGAGCAGCAGGAGGGTGTCGGACCGCTCCGCGCGCACCACCTCGCCATGCACCCGCCGCTGGAGCGTCCACGCGTCGGCATAGGGGACGAAGTCGGGGTCGAGCCCCACCGTCATCGTTTCGAGCACCGATCCGCCTCTCTTGTTGTACTGCGTCCAACAATACGTCACCGGTGCCGCGGGTCCTCGCGTCCTAGGGTGAGGTCATGCCAGAGCAGCGTTCCGGACGTCCGAAGCTCTCGTCTCCTCAGACCATCGCCGAGGCTGCGAGCGAGCTGTTCCTCGAGCGGGGCTACGACGCGACATCCCTCGCCGACATCGCGCTGCGCGCCGGCGTCTCGCGGTCGAGCTTCTTCAACTACTTCACCTCCAAGTCCGACATCCTCTGGTCGAGCTTCGACGAGCGGGTCGGCCACCTCGTCCGCCGCCTCGATGACGGTGCGTCCGGCCCGGAGGGGATTCATGCGGCGCTGCGCGCGTTCGCTTCGGGACTCGCCCCCGACACGCTGGCGCTCGCGATGGCGAACGCCGAGGCGATGGGGCTCGTGGAAGAGCTGGACCGGGAGTCGGCGGTGCGGATGGCGCGCATCGGTCGTTCGGTGGCCGCCGCGCTGCAGCCCGGTGCCGACCCGCTCGCCGCGGATGTGGCGGGAACGGCGGTGGGCGGGGCGGTCCTCGCAGCGGTGAGGGCGTGGTCCGCAGCGGGCCCGGGGCGCACGTCGCTCGCCGGCACCCTCGACCACGCGGTCGCTCTCGTGACGCCTCTCCTGCCGCCACGGGGAGGCGTGCGTCAGCTCCGGCTTGTGGTCCGCTCCGACGACCTGGACGGCGCGCTGTCGTTCTACCGCGACACCCTCGGGATGCCGCAGGCGCAGGCCTTCGAGGGCCCGGACGGCGCGCGCGTGGCGATCCTCGAGGCGGGCCGTGCCACCCTCGAGCTGGCCAACGACGCGCAGGTGCGCTTCATCGATCTGGTGGAGACCGACGGTGGCCGGAGCGACGGGATCAGGGTGGCGCTCGAGGTGGACGACGCCGGGGCCGCCGCGGACGTGCTCGTGAGGGCCGGCGCGCACCTGGAGGCTCCTCCCACGCAGACGCCGTGGCGCTCGCGGAACGCTCGGCTGAGAGGCCCGGACGGCCTGCAGCTCACCGTCTTCCAGGAGCTGCCTCCCGAGTGAGCCTCGTCCGGGTGCCGCCGGCCCGAGACGCGCGAGGGAGCCGGCGACCCCACGGCGTAGAATTGCCGGACCATGGCTACCTTCGGCACGCTCTCCGACCGGCTCACTGAGACCTTCCGCAATCTGCGCACGAAGGGCAAGCTCACGCCCGCGGACGTCGACGGCACGGTGCGCGAGATCCGCCGGGCGCTCCTGGACGCCGACGTCGCGCTGCCGGTGGTGAAGGATTTCACCGCCAGGATCCGCGAACGCGCGCTGGGCGACGAGGTCAATCGCGCTCTGAACCCCGCCCAGCAGGTGGTGCAGATCGTCAACGAGGAGCTCGTCGGGATCCTCGGCGGGCAGCAGCGCCGGCTCGAGTTCGCCAAGAACCCGCCCACGGTGATCATGCTGGCGGGGCTGCAGGGATCGGGGAAGACGACCTTCGCCGGCAAGCTCGCGAAGATGCTCGAGAAGGACGGGCACACGCCGCTGCTCGTCGCGGCGGATCTCCAGCGACCCAACGCCGTCAATCAGCTCCAGGTCGTCGGCCGGCAGGCCGGTGCCGCCGTCTACGCCCCCGAGCCGGGGAACGGCGTGGGCGATCCGGTGCGGGTGGCGATGGACGGGGTAGAGGTCGCTCGCCGCCAGCAGCACGATGTCGTCATCATCGACACCGCGGGTCGCCTGGGCGTGGATGCCGAGCTCATGAAGCAGGCCGCGAACATCCGCCGGGCGACGGACCCCGACGAGGTCCTCTTCGTCATCGACGCGATGATCGGTCAGGACGCGGTGAACACCGCCAAGGCCTTCCAGGAGGGCGTGGACTTCACCGGCGTGGTGCTTTCCAAGCTCGACGGCGACGCCCGAGGCGGGGCGGCGCTGTCGGTGGCCTCGGTCACCGGGCGCCCGATCATCTTCGCCTCCACCGGCGAGGGACTCGACGATGTCGAGCCGTTCCACCCCGACCGGATGGCGTCGCGCATCCTCGACCTCGGCGACATCCTCACCCTCATCGAGCAGGCCCAGCAGGCCTTCGACGAGGAGGAGGCGCGCAAGGTCGCCGAGAAGATCGCGACCGAGCAGTTCACGCTCGAGGACTTCCTGCAGCAGATGCAGCAGCTGAAGAAGATGGGGTCGATGAAGAAGATGCTCGGGATGCTCCCGGGCATGGGCGGGATGAAACAGCAGCTCGACGACTTCGATGAGCGAGAGATCGATCGAACTGAGGCGATCATCCGCTCGATGACGCCCGGTGAGCGGCGCAATCCGAAGGTCCTCAACGGCTCGCGGCGCCTGCGCATCGCCCGTGGCTCGGGGATGACGGTGACCGACGTCAATCAGCTGGTCCAGCGTTTCGATCAGGCGGCGAAGATGATGAAGACCGTGGCCCGCGGCGGTGTGCCGAACATCCCGGGCATGGGGCCTGTGCCGGGCGCGGGGCGTCCCGGCGCGTCCGCGAAGCGCGGGAAGCAGCAGAAGCCGAAGGGTTCGCGCTCGGGCAATCCGGCCAAGCGGGCCGCCGAGAACGCGGGGATCGCCGCATCGGCGTCCGCCGCCCCCACAGGAACCGGATTCGGTCTGGGCGGCGCCGCCGGCTCGGGCGGCGCACCCGCCGAACCCACCGCGCAGGATCTCGCCGAACTGCAGAAGCTCCTCGGCCGGGGCTGACGCTCCTCCGCCGGGGCGGCGACTCTGCGGGACCCTCTCGCACCTTCGTTCGTCGCAGATGCCCGCCAGAAGGGCTCGAGGACGTACATCTGCGACGAACGAATCGGCGCGGTGGCGCTCCTCGCCACCACCGAGGCTCCGAACGGGCCTCAGTCGTGGACGCTCAGCGAGGCGAGGTGGTCGCGCAGCGTCGGACCGGCGCGGAACTCGCGGATGAGGTGACGCACCACCTCGCGCAGATCGCCGTCGGCGGCCTCGGCGACCAGGAGCTGCCGGGCGTAGCTCGCGCCGCCGGCGAGGATGCGCTCGAGCCCCGCGAACTCGCGGGCGCACTTCAGCTCCACGGCGATCTCGGCCACCTCGTCCATCGTGGCTCTCAGGTGATCGCGGACCGGCACCTGGGTGCCGTCGCGGTCGACGATGACGAGGGCGTCCAGTCCGTAGCGCGCGGCGCGCCATTTGTTCTCGCGGACGAACCAGGGCTGGATGCCGCTGATGTCGGCGCCGTCGTCAAGGAGGCGTGAGAAGTGCTCGACCATGACCTGCACGAACGCCGCCACGGCGGCGAGCTCGGGGAGGGTCGACATGCCGTCGCATGCCCGGACCTCGATGGTCCCCCAGCGGGGGGCGGGGCGGATGTCCCACCGCACCTCGGTCGCATCCTCCATCACCCCGGTGGCGACCATGTCGTCGAGGTAGCGCTCGAAAGCGGACCAGTCGGGAAGCGGCCAGGGAAGCCCGGCGGTCGGCAGCTGCTGGAAGACCAGGGCGCGATTCGAGGCGTAGCCGGTGCGCTCCCCGGCCCAGAACGGGGAGGAGGCCGACAGCGCCTGAAGGTGCGGGAGGTAGACCGACAGCGCGTTGATGATGGGGAAGACCTTGGTCACATCCTCCACGCCGACGTGCACGTGGATGCCCCAGATCATCATGTTCCGCCCCCACCACTGGGTGCGCTCGATGAGGCTGTGGTAGCGCGTCTTGTCGGTGACCTCCTGGTCGTACCACTGCGCGAACGGATGGCTGCCGGCGCAGAGCAGCTCGATGCCCCTGGGGTCGGTGGCCGTCCGCAGCGCTGCGATCGCGTCGCCGATGTCGTCGACGGCGGCGGCGACGGTGTCGCCGATGCCGCTGGTGAGCTCGACGGTGTTGGTGAGGAGCTCCTGCGTGATGGTGTACCGCTCGAGGGCCGCCTCCTCGCCGAGCGCCTCTAAGACCTCGGGAGCGCGGGGGACGAGATCGCCCGTCTCGCCATCGGCGAGCATGAGCTCCCACTCGATCCCAACGGTGGACCGCGCCGACCGGGCGAAGGGCTCCGTCATGGGCCCAGTGTGGCATGACGTCGCGCTGGCTCGACGGTTCGCGACTGTTCGTGTCGTCTGGCAGAATAGAGGGTCGGACGCCGGACTCGACCCTCTATCCAGACCGCCGTCCTCCGCAGAGCTTCCACCGGGTGTTGCACCCCACCTCCCGGTCGACCAGTTCATTCCTTCCACACATTCAGGAGAATCGTGGCTGTCAAGATCCGTCTGAAGCGCCTGGGCAAGATCCGTGCGCCGTACTACCGCATCGTCGTGGCCGACTCGCGCACCAAGCGCGATGGTCGAGTCATCGAAGAGATCGGGAAGTACCACCCCACCGAAGAGCCCTCGTTCATCGAGGTCGACTCCGAGCGAGCGCAGTACTGGCTCGGTGTCGGCGCCCAGCCGACCGAGCAGGTGCGCGCCATCCTCAAGCTGACCGGCGACTGGGGCACCTTCAAGGGCGAGAAGGGCGCGACCTCGACGGTGAAGACGCGCGGGGACAAGCCCGCCTTCGAGCTGGACTCGTCGAAGTCCTCCGTCGTCAAGCCCAAGGCCGAGAAGAAGGCCGCGGACACCGCCGAGGCTCCGGCCGACGAGGCCGAGGCTCCGGCCGACGCCGCCGCCGAGTAAGCGCCTCGTCGCCGTGCTCGCCGCCGCGCTCGAACACATCGTCAAGGGGATCGTCGATCACCCGGACGACGTCCGCATCCAGTCGTCCACGTCGCCTCGCGGCGACCTCCTCGAGGTGCATGTGCACCCCGAGGACAGGGGACGCGTGATCGGGCGCGGCGGCCGCACGGCCAAGGCCCTTCGCACCCTCGTCGCCGCCCTCGCAGACGGACGCCGCGTGCGCGTCGACGTCGCGGATGACTGACGTGGCCACCGAAGACCCCTCCGCCGGTCCCGCGGCGCGCACGCGCGCGGGCGATCGGACGCAGCTCCGTGTCGGCCGCCTGGTGAAGGCCCATGGCCTCAAAGGCGCGCTGAAGATCGAGCTGTACACCGACGACCCCGACGGGAGATTCGTCCCCGGCGCGACCTTCACCCTGCAGGTGCCCGAAACCTCCCCGTGGCACGGCAAGCCGCTGACGGTCCGAGAGTTCCGTTGGATGAACTCCCATCCGGTGGCGTTCTTCGACGGGGTGGACGACCGCACCACGGCGGAGAGCCTCGTGCGCGCCATCCTCTGGATCGATGAGGACGCGGCGGCGACATCGGACGAGGCTGACGCCTGGTACGACCACCAGCTGGTCGGCCTCGACGTCGTCCGCGACGGATCGGTGGTCGGTCGGGTCATCCGCGTCGACCACCTGCCTGCGCAGGACCTGCTGATCATCCGCCCCTCCGGCGACGGTGACGGCGAACTGCTCGTCCCCTTCGTCTCGGCCATCGTCCCCGATGTCGACATCGCCGGCGGACGTCTCACCGTCACCCCGCCCCCGGGTCTCTTCGAAGACCTGCCGGGCGAGCCGGATGAGTCCGACGCCGCATCCGCCGGGTCCGACGACGACGGCGGCGGCGGAAGTGCGCCGGCGGGCGGGGCCGAGGACGGCCGACCGGACGCGTCCTGACGTGCGCGTCGACATCGTCTCGATCTTCCCGGCCTTCTTCGACGTCCTCGACGTCTCGCTGATCGGCAAGGCCCGAGATCGCGGCCTGCTGGACATCCGCGTCCACGATCTGCGCGCGTGGACGCACGACAGGCACCGAACCGTCGACGACACCCCCTACGGCGGGGGCGCGGGCATGGTCATGAAGCCCGAACCGTGGGGGGAGGCGCTCGATGAGATCCTCACCCCCGACGCGCTGCTCATCGTCCCGTCGCCCGCGGGGGAGCGCTTCGCGCAGCCGCTCGCCCGCGCTCTCGCCGACGAGGCGCACCTCGTCTTCGCCTGCGGACGCTACGAGGGCATCGACCAACGCGTCGTCGATCACTTCGCTGCGACGCATAGGGTGCGATCGATCAGCCTCGGCGACTACGTCCTCAACGGCGGGGAGGTCGCCGCGATGGCGATGGTGGAGGCGGTCTCGCGCCTCGTGCCCGGCGTCGTCGGCAACCCCGAGTCCCTCGTCGAGGAGTCGCACGAGTCCGGCCTCCTGGAGTACCCGAGCTACACCAAGCCCGCCACCTGGCGCGGACACGAGGTGCCGCCGGTTCTCCTGAGCGGCAATCACGGTGAGATCGCGCGCTGGCGGCGCGAGCAGAGTGTCGCCCGCACCCGGATGCACCGGCCCGACCTGCTCGACTGAGCATCCGGCGTCAAGTGGCACCGGCGTGTCATCCGGCCTCGATATGCTCGGGACCTTCGTAACCGATCGTGCGGCGTGCGCACGATCACGAAAGGAAACGGATGACGCTGCAGGCTTGGCCGGGGTCGGCATACCCCCTCGGCGCCACCTTCGACGGGAACGGCACGAACTTCGCTGTCTTCAGCGAGGGTGCGGAACGCGTCGAGCTCTGTCTCTTCGACGACGACGGCGCCGAGACCAGGGTGGAGCTGCGCGACGTCGACGCCTTCGTGTGGCACGTCTACCTTCCCAACGTCGGACCGGGGCAGCGCTACGGGTACCGCGTGCACGGGCCGTACGACCCGGCGAACGGCCAGCGGTTCAATCCGAGCAAGCTCCTGCTGGACCCGTATGCCAAGGCCGTCGACGGCGAGATCACCTGGGGCCAGTCGGTGTTCTCGTACACCTTCGGCGATCCCGACTCGTTCAACGACGAGGACTCCGCCGACGCGATGATGAAGGGAGTCGTGGTCAACCCGTTCTTCGACTGGACCGGTGACCGTCAGCCCAAGACCCCGTATGCGGAGACGCTCATCTACGAGGCGCACGTCAAGGGCCTCACGAAGCTCAACGAGCTGATCCCCGAAGAGCTGCGCGGGAGCTACAGCGGCATCGCGCACCCGGCGGTCATCGACCATCTGCTCAAGCTGGGGGTCACCGCGATCGAGCTCATGCCTGTGCACCAGTTCGTCAATGACTCCACCCTCCAGGACAAGGGGTTGGCGAACTACTGGGGCTACAACACCATCGCCTTCCTCGCTCCGCAGAACACCTATGCCTCCACCGGTCAGCGCGGCCAGCAGGTGCAGGAGTTCAAGGGCATGGTCCGCGCCCTCCACACGGCGGGTATCGAAGTCATCCTCGACGTCGTCTACAACCACACCGCCGAGGGCAACCACATGGGCCCGACGCTCTCGATGCGCGGCATCGACAACGAGGCGTACTACCGCCTCGAGCAGGACGACAAGCGCTACTACACCGATTACACCGGCACCGGGAACAGCCTGAACGTCGGAAACCCGCACGCCCTGCAGCTGATCATGGATTCGCTGCGCTACTGGGTGCTCGACATGCACGTGGACGGCTTCCGGTTCGATCTGGCCTCGACCCTCGCGCGGGAGTTCTACGACGTCGATCGCCTCGCCACCTTCTTCGAGCTCGTGCAGCAGGATCCGGTGGTCTCGCAGGTCAAGCTCATCGCCGAGCCGTGGGACGTCGGACCCGGCGGATACCAGGTCGGCAACTTCCCGCCGCAGTGGACGGAGTGGAACGGCAAGTACCGCGACACCGTCCGCGACTTCTGGCGCGGCGAGCCGCAGGCGCTCGGCGAGTTCGCCTCGCGCCTGACCGGCTCGGCCGATCTGTACGAGCACTCGGGGCGTCGCCCGGTGGCATCGATCAACTTCGTCACCGCGCACGACGGCTTCACCCTGCGCGATCTGGTGTCGTACAACGAGAAGCACAACGACGCCAACGGCGAGGACAACAACGACGGCGAATCGCACAACCGCTCGTACAACCACGGGGTCGAGGGACCCACCGACGACCCCGAGGTCCTCACGCTCCGCGCCCGCCAGCAGCGTAACTTCATCGCCACCCTGATGCTCAGCCAGGGCGTGCCGATGCTGCTGCACGGGGACGAGCTCGGTCGCACCCAGCAGGGGAACAACAACGGCTACGCCCAGGACAACGAGCTGACCTGGATGCACTGGGATGCGGTCGATCAGCCTCTGCTCGAGTTCACCGCAGCGCTGGCGCGCCTGCGGCGCGACCACCCGACGTTCCGCCGGAGCCGGTTCTTCAACGGCCGCCCGGTGCGCCGCGAGCAGGGCGCGCGGATCCCCGACATCGTGTGGCTGCGCCCCGACGGCTCGGAGATGCAGCCGGAGGACTGGGACTCCGGATTCGGTCGCGCCATCGGCGTGTTCCTCAACGGCAACGGCATCCGCGAGCGCGATCGCCGCGGCGAGCCGATCTCGGACAAGCACTTCATCATCCTGTTCAACGCCGGGGACGAAGAGGTGGACTTCCACCTGCCCGCGGTGGAGTTCAGCCCGAAGTGGGACACGGTGGTCGACACCGCGGGTCGCCGCGCCGACTCCGCCCCCCTGGAGCCGGGGGAGTCGGTGCCGCTGGCGGCGAAGTCGCTGATGGTGCTGTGCGAGCACGAGGTCCCCGAGCCCGAGGTCGATCATTCGGTGGCGGCGTCGCTGGTGCTCCTCGCCGACTCCGAGGTGCCGCAGATGCCGCCGAAGGCCGAGGCCAGTCGGTGAGTTCCACCGCGCTCCCCGACGCGGCAGGGGACCGACGGCACCCCGCATCGACCTACCGCCTTCAGATCCGCAGATCGTTCGACCTCGACCATGCCGCAGCGGTGACCGACTACCTGCGCGATCTCGGGGTGTCGTGGGCCTACCTCTCCCCGCTCCTCGCTGCGACGTCGGGGTCGGACCACGGGTACGACGTCGTCGATGTCACGCGCGTCGACCCCGAGCGAGGCGGTCCCGAGGCGCTGGCGCGATTCGCGGCGGCGGCCCGGCAGGCGGGCCTCGGCATCCTCGTCGACATCGTCCCCAACCACATGGGCATCTCGTCGCCGGCGGAGAACGCATGGTGGTGGGATGTCCTCCTGCGAGGCCGGGGCTCCGCCCATGCGGCAGCGTTCGACATCGACTGGGACTTCGGCGGCGGCCGCGTGCTCGTCCCGATCCTCGGCGACGATGAGGAGGCCGTCGTCACCGCGGGCGAGATCACCGTGTCGCCCGAGACGGACGATCCTTCCCTCTTCCCCTTCGGCGCGCTGCGCTACTTCGAGCACGCGTTCCCCCTCGCCGAAGGATCGGCGCCGGACGCGGAGACGTCCGATCCGGCCGTCGTGCGCGCGGTGCTCTCCCGACAGCACTACCGGCTGGCGTTCTGGCGTACCGAGGCCGACGACCTGAACTACCGCCGCTTCTTCGCCGTCACGACCCTGGCCGGTGTCCGCGTCGAGCTGCCGCAGATCTTCGAGGCAACGCACGCCGAGATCCTCCGCTGGCTGCGCGAGGGCCTCGCCGATGGCCTGCGCGTGGATCATCCGGATGGCCTGCTCGACCCGGGCGGATACCTCGACCGGCTGGCCGAGGCCGCCCGGGAAGCCCGCGGCGCGCCGACGCACGTCCTCGTGGAGAAGATCCTCGAGCATGGCGAGGACCTCCCCGCCTGGTGGCGCACCGCCGGCACGACCGGATACGACGCGATGGGCGAGATCGACCGGCTGTTCGTCGATCCGGCCGGCGAAGATGCGCTCGACCGGCTCGACGCGCGACTGCGCGACGAGACCGGGGTGCCCGGGGGCAGCTGGTCCGACCTCATCCACACCACGAAGCGGATGATCGGGGACACCATCCAGCGCGCCGAGATCGCACGGCTCGTGCGGTGCCTGCCCGCACCGGTCGACCACGCCGCGGATGCCTTCGCCGAGCTCCTCGCCTGCTTCCCGGTCTACCGGTCCTACCTCCCGGCCGGCGAGGAGCAGCTCACCCGGGCGACCGAGGACGCCGCACGGCGCCGCCCCGATCTGGGCCCCAGCCTCGATGCGCTGAGGACGATCCTGCGCGACCCCTCCCTCGAGGTCTCCCGCCGGTTCCAGCAGACGACGGGACCGGTGATGGCCAAAGGCGTCGAAGACACCGCCTTCTACCGCTACACCCGTCTCGGCTCCCTCACCGAGGTGGGTGGCGATCCCGCGGTCTTCTCGATGACGTCGGCGCAGTTCCATCTCGCTCAGCAGCGGCGCCTCGCGGCGTGGCCGCACGCGATGACCGCGCTGTCGACGCACGACACCAAGCGCGGCGAGGACGTCCGTGCGCGCCTGAACGTGCTCGCCGAGATCCCCGAACGCTGGGCCGAGGTGCTGGATGGTCTCCGCGCGGTGGCGACCACCGGCCACGGGCCGTTCGACGCCCTGCTCTGGCAGGCGGTGATCGGGGCCTGGCCCGCCACCCCCGATCGTCTGCACGCCTACGCAGAGAAAGCCGCCCGCGAGGCGGCCGAGGCCACCGGGTGGTGGGATCCGGACGAGGGCTTCGAGAAGAGGATGCACGCGCTGGTCGACGCGGCGTTCGCGGACGCCCGGCCGCTGATCGACGAGTTCGTCGCCGAGATATCGACCTACGGATGGATCAACTCCCTCGGGGCGAAGCTCGTACAGCTCACGGCGCCGGGGGCACCTGACGTCTATCAGGGATCGGAGCTCTGGGAGACGTCGCTCGTCGACCCCGACAACCGTCGCCCCGTGGACTTCGCGCTGCGGAGGCGGATGCTGATGGACCTCGACGACGCGGTCGCGCGCGGGGACCTGCCGCCCGTGGACGCATCGGGCCGGGCGAAGCTGCTGATCACCTCGCGGGCGCTGCGCCTCCGGCGCGATCGACCCGATCTGTTTACCGTCCATCGCCCGACGGCCGTGGTGGGCGAGGCGTCGGAGCACGCCGTCGCCTTCCATCGCGGCGCGGCGACGACCGTGGCCACGCGATTCCCGGTCGGACTCACCCGGCGTGGCGGCTGGGGCGGGACCGCGGTGATGCTTCCCGCAGGCCCGGTCGTGGACGCGCTGACGGGCCGTCGGTTCGAGGGCGGCGAGACCGAGCTGTCGCTGATTCTGCAGTTGTATCCGGTGGCGCTCCTCGTCGAGGCCGACCGGCTCGAGGAAGGACAGAGCCGATGATCGAACTGTGGGCACCGCGGGCCTCCCGCGTCCGGCTGCGGCACGCCGGGGGAGACCTCGAGATGCAGGCGACAGCCGAGGGATGGTGGCAGGGAGAGATCGCGCTGGCAGACGGTGATCGGTACGGCTTCGTGCTCGACGACGGCGACGCCGTGCGTCCCGACCCGCGCTCGCGCCGGCAGCCGCGCGGCGTCCACGAGCCCTCATCGTGGTTCGACCCGGGAGCGCACGAGTGGAGCGACCAGTCCTGGACGGGCCGGCAGCTGGCCGGGGGGATCGTGTACGAGCTCCACGTCGGGACCTTCACCCCCGAGGGCACGCTCGATACGGCCGCGTCGCGGCTCGACCATCTCGTCGACCTGGGTGTGACCCACGTGGAGCTCCTCCCCGTCAACGGCTTCAACGGCATCTGGAACTGGGGTTACGACGGCGTGCTGTGGTACACCGTCCACGAGGCCTACGGCGGGCCGGCGGCGTATCAGCGATTCGTCGACGCCTGCCATGGTCGCGGGCTCGCCGTCATCCAGGACGTCGTGTACAACCACCTGGGTCCGAGCGGGAACTATCTGCCCGAGTACGGCCCGTACCTCCGCGACGCCGAGCGCAACACCTGGGGTTCGTCCGTGAACCTCGATGAGCCCGCGGTCCGCTCGTTCATCGTGGAGAACGCGCTGATGTGGATGCGGGACTACCACGTCGACGGCCTGCGTCTGGATGCCGTCCACGCGCTGCTAGACCGCACCGATCGGCACATCCTGCAGGAGATCTCCGAGGAGACCGATCGGCTGAGCGCACACGTCGGTCGCCCGCTGACCCTCATCGCCGAGTCGGATATGAACGACGCCATGCTCATCTCCGCCCGCGAGGCGGGCGGATATGGCCTGACCGCGCAGTGGAGCGACGACTACCACCACGCCCTCCACGTCGCCCTCACGGGCGAGACCGTCGGCTACTACGCCGATTTCGCACCCCTGTCGGCCCTGGTGAAAGCCGCGACCCGGGGGTTCTTCCACGACGGCACCTGGTCGTCGTTCCGCGAGCGCGAGCACGGTCACCCCATCGACCCCCGCATCCCGACCTGGCGACTGGTGACGTACAGCCAGGATCACGACCAGATCGGGAATCGCGCCGCCGGGGATCGGCTGTCCCAGTCGCTGGACGAGGGCGGGCTGCGCATCGGCGCGGTGCTCACCCTCCTCGCGCCGTTCACTCCCATGCTCTTCATGGGGGAGGAGTGGGCGGCGAGCACCCCGTGGCAGTTCTTCACGTCGCATCCCGAGCCGGAGCTGGCCAAGGCGACTGCGGACGGACGCCTGGCGGAGTTCGCAGCGATGGGATGGGACGAATCGCTCGTACCCGACCCGCAGGACCCGGCCACCTTCGAGCGGTCGCATCTGGACTGGTCGGAGGCATGGGACGAGGAGGCCGACCCGCGTCACGGTCGTACGCTCGCGCTCTACCGGCGGCTCGCGCGGCTGCGCCGGGAACTCCCCGATCTCACCGACCCCGCCTTCACCGCGCTCTCGGCCGAAGCCGACGAGACGGCGCGCACCTTCGTGCTGCACCGCGGTGCCGTCGACATCCTGGTGAACTTCGGCACCGATCCTGCGACGCTTCCGATCCAGGAAGGCTCCCGGTTGGTTCTGGCCACGGATGACGCGGCGAGGGTCGAGTCCGCCAGGATCATCCTTCCGGGGCGGAGCGCGGCCGTCACGACCCGCTGAGCGAAATCAGTCCACGCCGAGGAAGCTGCGATCGGTCAGAACGATCGGACCGTCCTCGGTGATGGCGACGGTGTGCTCGGAGTGCGCGCCGCGCGACCCGTCGGCGCTGCGGAGAGTCCAGCCGTCGGGATCGGTGACCAGCTGGTCGGTGGTGGCCAGGAACCACGGTTCGAGGGCGAGGACGAGGCCCGCGCGAAGCGGGTAGCCGCGGCCCGCCTTGCCGTCGTTGGGCACGTGCGGGTCGCCGTGCATCGTGCGTCCGACGCCGTGACCGCCGAAATCGGTGTTGATGACGTAGCCCTCCGCGCGGGCGACCGCGGCGACCGCGGCGGAGATGTCGCCGATGCGGCTGCCGGTCTGCGCGGCGTCGATCGCGGCGCTCAACGCACGCTGCGTCGTGTCGATCAACGCCAGATCCTCGTCGCGCGCCGAGCCCACGACGAAGGAGACCGCGGAGTCCGCCACCCAGCCGTCCACGGCGGCCGCGAAGTCCAGCGACACGAGGTCGCCGTCGCGAAGGGTGTAGTCGAAGGGGAGGCCGTGCAGGACCGCGTCGTTGATCGACGTGCACAGGACCTTGCCGAACGGCGAGGCGCCGAAGGACGGGTGGTAGTCGATGTAGCACGACTCCGCCCCGGCCCGGCGGATCAGCTCGTGCGCCCGTCGATCGAGCGCCAGGAGGTTCGTCCCGACTGCCGCCTCGTCCCGGAGGGTCGTAAGGACCTCCGCCACGAATCGGCCGGCAGGCCTCATCGCCTCGATCTCGGCAGGGGTGCGCAACTCGATCATCCGTTTCCTTCCGTCATGATCCATTCTCCTGGAGAGGCGACTGTGAGATGGCCCTCCGGTGCCTGGGACACCCTCCCCGACCCGCCACGACGGGCGTAGCATCGGCGTATGCTCCTGCGACGCGCCGTCTACCGGTGGCTCTTCCCGGCGGCTTTCGTCCTGCCGATCTGGCTTCTCGTGGGCTGGGGTGTCTTCAGCGGTGGGGGATGGGCCTTCCTCTGGGTGCTGCTCCTGGGCATCCCGTCGGTCTTCCTCGGACAGGTCGTCCTCACCCTGCTGGTCCGCGCGCGGGGGACCGTCCGCGCCGAGCGCGCCGTGTCGTGGCTCGACGTGGGCGGGTTCGCCGTGCTGCACGCGCTGACCGTGTCGCTCGGCTTCTTCGGCGCGTGGTGGTGGGGTGCAGCGTTCGGACTCACGATCGTCGCCGCCTTGGCCCTGTTCTGGACGCAGCTGTGGCAGCTCTGGCGCGAGGCGAAGCCGTCCGGGCTGGCGGGTTTCCGTGCCACGGCATCGGGCTATCTCGGCGGAGGAAACCCGGGCCCGCGGACGCAGCCGGCCGGGGTCGTCGTGATCGAGGAGCGCAGCAAGTCACGGTGACCGTCTCGCCGGGGTTTTTGCCGGCGTCGAGATCCGTGGCAGAATAGCTGTTTGTGCCCTGCACGGCTCTGCCTCAGGGGAGCACCCGTCCGCGTCATCTCGCGAACGGTTCGGGCACACCATCCCGTCATCGTGACGCGGTCGACCTGTGGCGGCCGCAGGAAGAGATCCCTCATGCAGATCCTCGACACCGTCGACGCAGCATCGCTGCGCTCCGACATCCCCGACTTCGGCCCCGGTGACACCGTCAAGGTGCACGTCAACATCACCGAGGGCAACCGCTCCCGCATCCAGATCTTCCAGGGCGTCGTCATCGGCCGTTCGGGTGACGGAATCCGCGAGACCTTCACTGTTCGCAAGATCAGCTTCCAGGTCGGCGTGGAGCGCACCTTCCCGGTGCACAGCCCGGTGATCGACCACATCGAGGTCGTCACCCGCGGTGACGTCCGCCGCGCCAAGCTCTACTACCTGCGTGCCCTCCGCGGCAAGAAGGCCAAGATCAAGGAGAAGCGCGACAGCTGAGCGCGCTAAGCCGCCGAACGCCCCGGTCATCGCCGGGGCGTTCGTCTTTCGCGGGCAATTCTCCGCGAGGAGAGTCCGACGACGGCGCGCGAGTGTGTCACCCTGGTAGGACGCCGCACCGACCGGGGCGGAAGGCCCCGAGAAGGATCCGATGACCACCGAGCAGCACGCGACGGCCGACAGCTTCCCCTCCCGGAGGTCGCAGCCCGAGGGTCGCAAGCGCGGCTGGGGCACCTTCCTCCGGGACGTCCTGATCATCGTGCTGATCGCGCTGGTGGTCTCCTTCCTGGTCAAGACCTTCGTCGTCCGTTCCTTCTACATCCCGTCGGGATCGATGGAGAGCACCCTCAACGTCAACGACCGGATCCTCGTCGACGAGCTCACGCCGCGCTTCGGGGGCTACGACCGCGGCGACATCGTCGTCTTCCGCGATCCGGGCGGATGGCTCCCACCCTCCGAGACGCCGAGCCGCGGGCCGTTCGTGGACGGCGTCGAGTGGGTGCTGTCTCTCATCGGGCTCGCCGCGCCGGACAGCGACGACCACCTCGTGAAGCGGATCATCGGGCTCCCCGGCGATCACGTCGTCTGCTGCAACACGCTCGGCCAGATCACGATCAATGACGTCCCCATCGACGAGATGGACTATCTCAAGCTGCCGGGCGGCGTCAGTCGTGCTTCGGCCGAGGACTTCGATGTCACCGTGCCCGAGGACAGGCTCTGGGTGCTCGGAGACAACCGCAACAGCTCCCGCGACTCCCGCTTCAACCAGGACCAGCCGGGCGAGGGCTTCGTGCCGATCGAGAACGTCGTCGGGCGCGCCTTCCTCACGACGTGGCCGCTGTCGCGGTTCGGACTGCTGGACTTCCATCACGAGGTCTTCGCGGGGGTCCCGGAGCCTGCGGATCAGCCGTGAGGAGCCGGCCATGACCGTGATCGAGCCGCGCCTCACGCTCGAGCGGCGATTGCTGCGGGAGCATCCGGTCGTCATCGCCTGCGATGAGGTCGGACGCGGCGCCCTCGCGGGTCCGGTGGCCGTCGGCGCGGTCGCGGTGGACGCGCCCCGATCGCGCAAGCGGGTGCCGCTGGGGCTTCGCGATTCCAAGCTGGTGCCCGAGCACCATCGACCGGCGGTCGCCGCCCGCGCAGCGTCGTGGGTCGCCGCCAGCGCCGTCGGATGGGCTTCGGCAGACGAGGTCGACGAAATCGGCATCATGCGCGCGCTCGGACTCGCCACGATCCGTGCCCTGGCCGACCTGCGCGCCCACGACGTGGACGCCTCGGAGGCGATCGTGATCCTCGACGGCAATTACGACTACATCACGCCGGCGGGTGCGAAGGATCTCCGCGTGCGGCCGGTGATCAAGGCCGATCGCGACTGCGCCAGCGCCGCGGCGGCATCGGTCATCGCGAAGGTCGCGCGCGACACGCTGATGACGGGGTTGCACGATGAGTCGCCCGCGTATCAGTGGTCGCGCAACAAGGGATACGCCAGCCCGGAGCATCGGGCGGCGATCCGTTCGCACGGTCTGAGCCGGCACCACCGGTCGTCCTGGTCGATCGCGGACGCACCGACGCTCTTCTGAGGGCCGGTGGCGATCAGCCGGAGCGTGAACGCGGCGCGGGCGATCTAGAGTGGACTCACCATGGACGACGAGGTATTCGAAGACTACGACCGCGAGCTGGAGCTGGCGCTGTACCGCGAGTACCGCGACGTCGTCGGTCAATTCGCCTACGTGATCGAGACGGAGCGACGGTTCTACCTCGCCAACGAGGTCAATGTGGTGCGTCGCGACACCGAGCACGACTTCTACTTCGAGCTCACGATGAACGACGTCTGGGTGTGGGACATCTATCGCGCCGATCGCTTCGTCAAGGCGGTGCGGGTGCTGACGTTCAAGGACGTCAACGTCGAGGAGCTCACCCGGCGCGATTTCCAGCTGCCCGAGGAACTCTCGCTCGACAGCTGACGCCGCGTCGTTCTCTCCTGCACAGCGGGCCTCGCGTAGGTTCTGTGCACGGATGCCACGATGCGGCCGCCGCGCGGCGGGGGGACCCGCCACGATCGCCTCATGGCAGTGAAGGATGACGTCGGCAGGGCCGGCGAGGAGCGCGCGGCGGCGTATCTTCAGGAGCGAGGATGGCGGATCGTCGCCCGGAACTGGCGATGCGCCGCGGGTGAGATCGATGTCGTGGCCGAGGACGGGGGAGACCTCGTCATCGTCGAGGTCAAGACCCGCCGCGGCGAAGGCTTCGGCCACCCCCTCGAAGCGGTGGACGCGCGCAAACGCCTGCGTCTGTGGCGCCTGGGTATGGCGTGGATCGCCGCGCACCCCGACCACGCGCAGGGGCGGCAGCTGAGGCTCGACGCCGTGTCGGTGCTCGGACCCGACCCTCGCACGGCGACGATCGAGCACCTGCGGGATCTGCGATGACCGTCGTCCGCACCCGGGCGGTCGCCCTGACGGGATTGGACGGAGCCCTCGTCGAGGTCGAGGCCGATCTGTCTCAGCAGACTCCGGACTTCCGGATCATCGGCCTGCCGGACAAGTCGCTCGGAGAGGCCGTCCAGCGGGTGCACAACGCCTGCGCGAACAACGGACTGACGCTGCCTCGTCGGAAGCTCACCGTCAACCTGTCGCCTGCGAGCCTGCCGAAGAACGGCTCGGGGTTCGACGTCGCCATCGCGGTCGCGGCCATCGGTACCGAGCTGCCGCTCGGACGCGAATCCCTGGACGCCACGGTCCACATCGGCGAGCTCGGACTCGACGGAAGGCTCCGCCCCGTGCCGGGGGTGCTTCCCGCGGTGCTCGCAGCCGCGCGGAAGGGTATCCGCCGCGCGGTGGTGCCCCACGCCAATCGCGAGGAGGCGGAGCTTGTGACCGGCATAGATGTTCTCGGCGCCGTCAACCTCGCCGAGGTGGTGGCCTTCCACGGCGGTGCGGTCGCCGTTCCCGAGCAGGCCGCGGTGACGGCGGAGCGGCCGGGGGAGGAGACGGCGGACGACCTCGAACTGGCGGACGTCGTGGGACAGCGAGAAGCGGTCGAGGCTCTCATCGTCGCCGCCGCGGGTGGACATCACCTTCTCATGAGCGGTCCCCCGGGAGCCGGGAAGACCATGCTCGCGCGCCGGCTCCCCGGAATCCTCCCGCCCCTGGACGAGGAGGCAGCGCTCCTCGCGGCCTCGGTGCGGTCGCTCGCCGGAGAGGCCGTCTCGGTGCTTCGTCGGACGCCGCCGTTCGAAGCCCCTCACCACAGTGCGAGCGTCGCTGCGCTCGTCGGCGGAGGATCGCGGGTCATCCGGCCGGGTGCGATCGCCCGGGCGGCGACCGGGATCCTGTTCCTCGACGAGGCCGGGGAGTTCCCCGCCCACGCCCTGGATGCGCTCCGACAGCCGCTGGAGAGCGGCCGGATCACGATCCACCGTGCCGGCGCGGTGGCGGACTTCCCCGCACGCTTCCAGCTCGTGGCGGCGACCAATCCCTGCCCGTGCGGACAGTACGCGGTGCCGGGAGGAGCGTGCGTCTGCCCGCCGATCGCCATTCGGCGGTATCTCGGTCGCCTGTCCGGTCCGCTCCTGGACCGGATCGACATCGAACTGTCCTTGCGTCGCGTCTCGGTGGCGCCCGGTCTCGGCGATTCCGGGGGCACCACGACCGCGGTCGCGCACGCCCAGGTGCGGGAAGCGCGGGCGCGCGCGGCCCACCGCCTCCGCGACACCCCCTGGCGCACCAATGCCGACGTGTCGGGCGCCTGGCTCCGGCAGGGGCCCACCGCACCCCCGCCGATCACCCGTCGGCCATTGGATGCTGCGCTCCACCGCGGTGCGCTGACGCTGCGCGGTTATGATCGCGTCCTCCGCGTGGCCTGGTCGCTGGCCGACCTCGGCGGTCGCCCGCAACTGAGTGTCGAAGACATCGGTCGTGCCCTGTTCTTGAAGAAGGGTGTGGCCGCATGAGGGCGATACCGGTTTCCTCCGCCGTCGCGCGGGCTGAGCTCCACGGCGTCCGGTGCGCCGACCTCTCCGATGGCGACGCCGTCCAGACGTGGGCGCGGGTCGCGTGGAGTCTGCTCACCGAGCCCGGTGACGGGGCCGCGGGGTGCCTCATCGAGGAGGTCGGGGCCGCCCCTGCACTGGAGATCGCGGTCGGGGGATATCCCGCGCCCGCGCCGCTCGCCGCCGACGTCGACCGCGGCAGGCAGCGGTGGATGCCGCGGTGGCGGCCGGACGGCGTCGCAGAGGCGTGTGCCGCCGCCGCCCGCGCCGAGGTGCAGCTGATCCTCCCCGGCGATGCGTCCTGGCCGACGGCTCTCGACGACCTCGGACCGCATCGCCCCGTGTGCCTCTGGGTGCGCGGCGACGCAGCGCTGCTGCGACCGGCCGCCGGTGCGGTGGCACTTGTCGGTGCACGGGCGGCGACGTCCTACGGCGAGCACGTCGCCGCAGACCTCGCCGCCGAGCTCGCCGGCGCGGGGGTGAGCGTCGTCTCGGGCGCCGCGTACGGCATCGACGGAGCGGTCCATCGAGCGGCACTCGCCGTCGGCGGTCTCACCCTGGCCTTCCTCGCCGGAGGCGCCGACCGCGCCTACCCGGCCGGTCACACCGCCCTGATCGATCGGATCGCGGCGTCGGGCGCGGTCATCAGCGAGACGCCGTGCGGAGCGGCCCCGACGAAATTCCGCTTCCTCCAGAGATTTGTCAAGTTATGACTGTGCATGATCTGCCTGAGCCACTGACCTGTCCTCGATGCGGAACGGTCCTGAGCGACGGCGACCCTCGTGGTTGGTGGTGCCGGTTGTGCGATGAGATCCACTCCGAGAGCCAGTTGGCGGAAAGCTAGGGTCACTCCTATGCAGATGGATTTCTGGGGCGCGGTCGTGCCCAACTACGTCGCCGCCGTGGGCGGGCTTTCTGCCACGGTGCTTGCGGTGGTGTCCTTGGTCTGGACCATGCGCACGGCCCGCGCTGAAGCGAAGACGCGCGACGCCACCCTGGAGCTGGTGCGGTTCCTGGAAGAGAGAGCGGCGACCGATGACGGTCAGAAGCTCGTCGTGCATGACGGGATGGTGACCACCCTGGAGACCGTGCGTCGCAAGCTCGGCGTCTTTGACGACACCTTCTCGGACAGGTTCTAGACGCCGCTGCGCCCGTCGTGGTCCTCGGGTGGGAGCTTCTTGGCCAGCTCGATGTTCTCGCGGGTGAGCCGGTCGTTCTCCGCACGGAGTTCAGACAGGGTGCCGTTGGTCTGGCGCTCCACCTTCTCCAGCTTCTCGTTGGCCTTGCCCAGCCCGTAGAAGGTGGCAGCGGCAACGGTCACCAGCCCGAGCACCTGGACCAGAAGCGCGGTGAAGGTGGCAGTGGCGTCTGGGCGGAGAAGAAGAATCAGGGCCGTCCCGATGATGCCCAGCGCCGCCAGGGTCGAGAAGGTGACGAACATTACGGTGCGGTTCACGATGCCTGCTTCCATTCGGTGCCGGTGTAGCTCGATACCTCGCCGGTCACCCAGGCGGTGCCAGACCAGACCAGGACCTCGCAGGGACGCCACTCGGTGCCGTTCCATACGTAGGCCCCGGAGAGGGTGCGAGCGTTGACTGTGGAGGACCACGGAGACCATCCACGGGTGTTGTGCGACCGGGCACGAACGTAGTGGATCGTGCCGGGGCGGAGCTTCACGGCGGGGGAGACGCCAGAGGGGTTGGAGTAGCCGTTGGGGTTGCCGTTGGGCGGGGTGTCGTTCCAGACGACGTTGGTGAAGCCAGAGTCGGTTGCCCACTGCACATGGTCGTAGTCGATGCCTGCGCCTCGGTTGTCGCCTCGGGTGTAGCGGACGCCGAAGCTGGAGGGGCGGATCGTGGACAGATCGACGTAGACCGTGTGCGGGGCGGCAGGGGTCTTCGGAATGCGGGGAGCATCCACCCAGGCGTCCCCAGAGCCACCGTCACCGACGTTTCCGTGGTTGGTGTCGATGTAGGCGTTCGACGGGAAGCCTGGGCGGTAGCCCTCGGAGTCGTGCCCGTGCCAGGTGGACCCAGCGCCGACGACGCGCGTGGCGGTGGTGGCTTCGTTCTGATTCAGGGTGAACGTGCCGTTGTAGTTCACGCCGCCGATGGATGCGCTCCAGTACTGCGTGGACCCTGACCATGCGAAGCCGTCAGAGCCGCGCTGGAGCACCACACGCCAGTCGAAGCGCGAGGTGTTGGCATCCCAGTCCTGGACGCCGGAGTACCACACGTCGATGCCGACGCGGTAGTCGGCACCGCCGTTGAGCTGTCCTTCTGAGTAGGCCATGGGTCATACCTGCTTGATCCAGACATCACCGACGTTGGGGGACGCGGGCGCGGTAGGGGAGACGGTGATCTTCTTGGGGTTGTTCAGCATGATCTGGCCCACCATGTCGCGCGTCTGGTTCTCGATGGTGTCGATGGTGTTGGCCTGGACCGTGCCCGATACCAGGGGCAGGCCAGCTGCTGCTGCGGTGTCTCCAATGGCCATGATGCATTTCCTTACGTGAGGGAGTCGATGGTGCCGGGCAGGGCGTCGATGGTGCCCGACAAGAGGTCGATGGCTCCAGGCGGGGTCTCCTGGAGGTTTGCGGATTCGATCTGCTGAATGCCGTCAGTGAGCTGCCAGCGGACGCTGGAGAGCTGCCCGATCTGCGCGTACGTTCCCGGCAGGTTGATGGCCACTTCCTGACCGGGCGTGATCGTGTAGTCCATGCCGGTCGTGACGGCCTGTGTGCGTCCACGGGTCTGGAGGGTGCGCAGGCGCGCTGCTGCGAGCCCTGGGCCGGGGTAGGGCCGCTTCAGCTCCAGGAGGTCCACATAGGGGCCTGTGCCCGCCGTGTCGTCCTTGGTCTGCTCGTCGCCGTTGAAGTCGCGCCAGGTGTACCGGACGATGACCCCGGTGGCGTACAGGCCGGAGTTGGTGGCGATGGTGTCGGTGCCGTTGATGGTGTTAGACGGCTGCGCGACGAAGCGACCGGGCAGCGCGAACTCTGCGGGGTCGATGAGCCACCAGCGGCGCTGCTCGTCGCAGAAGAGACGGAAGCCCGCGGAGCCAACGATGGGTACTAGGAAGTCCCATGCCGTTTCAGCCGGGTCCCACGTCAACAGCTCGGGCGCACGGTCGATCAGGGCCACGCGGCGAGACGTAGACACATCGGCGGTGCCGGTCCACTCGTACAGGTATTCCGACGTATCTGGTTTGGAGCCCCAGAAGTATGCGGTGTTGTCCACGCCGGGGCGGGGGTCATGCTCGACCAACTGGAACTTGCCCCAGGTGATCGTGCCCCCGGTGCCGCCGTGATAGAAGCGGATGAACGCCTCCGTTGCCCCTACCGGCACCGTGAATGTCACACTCACGCGAGTACCCTGGGTCCCGTTGTTCGGGCCGGACTGAACCACGTTGGGGACCTGGGCGGAATGCCAGACCTGATAAGCGCCCGTGCCTACCCGAGCGTGGATGACGATGGCGCGCGCCCGTCCATGCAGTCCAGGCTTTACGGCGTCCGGCTCGGCGGGTGCCTCACCAGTGATCGCCATACGGACGGAGCCTTCCGCGCTGACGGTATAGGTCTTCCCCGCCTGGAGTCCTTCCGCCATCGTCCCCGTAGCGCCGTTGAGACCGATGAAGCTGTCAGCGCTAGTCGGCGTGTGGAGGTGTACCCCGTAGTGCTCGACGCCGTCTACCGGGTTGGGGAAGTCGTTGTCCACCATCGTCTGGATACGTTCCTGGCTGTAACCACCGCCAGGGGTGCGCGTGAAGCGCGGGTCCTTGAAGAGATTGGTGGCGTCGGTGTAGGTCGTCACGTTAGCGTCGAGCGTTCCGGGCTGGAGAGCTGCGCCGGAGATCACCTTGTTCAGGACGAAATTGCACACCGCGCGCAGGCTCGACTGGTGGGCGAAGGCTCCGATGTCCTGCGTGGTCTGTGCGTAGTTCTGGAGAATAGATTCGTCGGTGGCGGCTTCGACGGTGATCTCTCGCCCGTCGTGGCTGACCTCTCGGCTGGTGATGGCCAGATCGAAGGTGCGCGTGTCGGAGGGATTCCACACGGGAACAGGCGACAGGGCCTCACGTGTCTGCAGGATCGAGGTGGAGGCGTCGGCGGTGCCCGTCCACTCGTAGCGGGTCAGTGTGGCGTCGGTGGTTGCCCCGGAGAAGTAGGCCCCGCCCGGTGCCAGCTCGATGATGATGGCCGTCACATCCATGGTCGCGCCCACGGCACCCTGTCCCGAGGGAAGGGTGATGCTCACGCCGCTGCTGCTGGTCGTGGCGGCGGTGAAGGTGGTGCCGCTGATGTCGATGGTGTTCACGCCTGCGGCAACGTCGAACGTGCCCAGCGTGGTCTGGCCGGTCGAAAGATTGTCGGTGGCCCGAGCGAATAGGGTGAGGCCGGTGAGGGCCACAGAGGCGCGCAGGACCATCTGCACGCGGATCTGCTCCCCGGCGCTGGGCATAATTGTGCCGACGCGGAAGGACAGTCGTGCTGCACCCGTGGCGCTGCGGGTCCAGCGAAGGGCGGTGTTGTGGGGCGCGCCCGTCATGTCGGTGCGCGTACTCAGCGTGCCGTTGGCGGTGCCCCAGTGCACGGAGCTGTTGGTGGTCCCGCGAGGGGTCCGGAAAAGGTTCGTGCGCTGCGTGACCCAGGGGGTATAGCCACCGGGTTGCATACTCCATGTGCCCTGCGAGCTGGCGGAGATCTGGAGGCGCTGACCTTCGTAGGGGTCGATGCCTTCGACCAGCTCAACGTCGGTGAGAGGAACGCTGACGCGGGCGAGACCGTACGGAGCTGCGTTGATGTTCAGCTCTGCCTCACCGTCCGAGACAGGGAGTTGGTCACCGCCGATGGTGGCGGAGGCGCGGGGGTTACGTTCAAAGGCCACTGGTGACCTCCTGGAATCCCACCTCGACGTACCACAGGCCCACCGTGGCGTCCTGGATGAGGCGTACGGACCCTTCCAGGGCGTAGGTCATCGACACCTCGGCCAGCTCAGAGGAGATGTAGGTGAAGGAGGCGGGCTGCTTGTGGAGCGCTACAGCGGCGTGTGCTGCTGCGCGGTTCTGGTACACCAGGCGGAGCGTCCCCGAGCGGGGGCGAGGAGGGACGTAGACCGTGCCCAGGGAGCCGTCCAGAAGGTCGTAGGTGACGTTGCGGGAGGCAAGCTCGGCGGAATAGTCGATGACGTTCAGCGGCTCCGTCATGCCGCCGCCGTTGTTGGCTGTGATCGTGTGGGCCATGTCACACCACCTGATTCACGCGGGCGTTGACACGTCCGGTCTTGGGGTTGGGCTCCCACCGACGCCAGGCGGAATCGTCCACGTTGACCTTGATGGTCGTGGTCTTGACGGTCGGTACGTTGCCGTCCAGATCGCCCTTGAAGTTGGAGATGTCCGTCGTCGCCTGGCCGGTCTCGGCGTCAATGAGGACCTTCTGGCCGGTCGGCAGGGTGTAGAGCCGGTTGCCGAACTCATCGACTTCTTCCGTGGCCGTGCCCGCGTCGCGGATGGCGTCCATGAGGAAGGCGGTGGTGGCGTCGTGGGCTGCGGTGGCGCGGGTGGCTGCGCTGTCCTCGGCGTCAGCCAGGTTGTAGAAGGTGTCCGTCAGCTCCGCGTACTTGGTCTCAACGCCGTCGATCTTGATCGACTGGTTTTCGAGCGAGTCTCCAGACTCCTTGATGGCGTCGATCTCTTCTTGGCGCTTGTCGTTGGTCTCATCGATGATCGAGTTCACGGCGGTCTGGTCACCGGCCATGGCGCGGATCACGTCCGAGACATCGACGTTCAGGTCCTTCGAGATCTGAAGGGCTTGGTTGTACTTGTCCACGTCGCCCGTGATCTGCCCGATGCCCTTCTGGATGAAGTCGGCAGACAGGTAGCGGTTGCCGCTTTCGAGCATGTCGTCGTACATGGAGGCGGTGATCTCCTCCATCTCTTCGGCATCCTGACGCCAGCGCTCCAGGAGCATTCCGAGACCGGCAGCGGCGGCGATACCAGCGACAGCACCGGCAGGGCCAAAGCCTGCAAAGGCGTTTGCGGCCAGCTCCTGGAAGGCGTCCCCGATGTCCTCGGCGGACCCGGTGAAGGATGCAGCGGCCTCCTTGGCGGTGGACTCGGCTTCGGTGCCGATCTCCTTGGCTCCGTCAGCGGCTCGCTCGAAGCCCTTCTTGGCGTCGTCGCCTGCGTCCTTCGCTGCCCAGCCCAGCTTGTCGAGACTCTTCCGGGTGGTGTCGAGTTCGTCGTCCAGCTCCTCGGTGGCGTCCTGTGCGCGCTCGATCTGGCGTTCCAGGTCACGACCGGCATCGGTCTCGCCCAGCTTCTCGAAGGCCTCGTGAGCGTCCTCGACGGGATCGATCAGACCGTTCTGGATGCTCTTCTCCACGCCACCCGTATCGACGGCGATGGGAATCTCGATGGCTCCACTGCGTGCCATGTCAGACCCCCTTCTCGATCTGCCCGTGAATAGTGCGTCGTGCCGTCTGGACCCACAGCGATGCAAAGCGTGGGATGGAGTCGCGGGCGGCGGGGTAGGCCACTCGACCGTTGCGGTACTGGGGACCGAAGGCAGGACCCAGACGGCGGGTGTACTGCTTGCCCTTGCGGCTGCGGACCCGGATGACCTTGCCTGCGCCGCCACCGAACTCCAGGGCTCCGGTGATGCGGTCGGCAGAGCGGCCACCCTTAAAGGTGAGACCACCAGCTCGGAGCGTGACGTTCCGGCTGCTCACCCCGACGCTGGCCGTCGAGACCAGGCCCTCCTGCTGCATCTTCGTCAGCGCTCGGCCTGCGGTCTCCTGCTTCCAGATCGGGTTGGCTGCGCTCTTGGTGGCAGCGTTGATCTGCTTGCGGGTCTCCGGACCAACAGCCCGGAGAGAACGCGCCAGCGTCTGGAGTGGGCTGTCGATCAGGAGCGAGATGGAACCTGCGCCCCTGGCCATGATCAGCTCGCGGCAAAGGTCGGCTGACCGACGATCTGGAGAGTGACGGAAGCCTCGTGCACGGTGTTGTTGCCGCCACCGACCTGGGCTGCTTCGCAGATGGCGGTGAAGGTCACGACCTTGCCACCGGCTGCAGGGGTGTACTTGAAGACCTTGGAGGTGCCGTGCCACGCGATGAGCTGCTGAGACAGCGAGTTCGTGGTGGCCCAGTCCTGCTTGAAGGTGATCTGTGCAGCCCACATGGCGGAGCCGACGAAGGAGACGACACCGCCGCCGATGTCGGTCACCTGAGCCTTCGGGGTGTTCGGCACGAGAGCGCACGATGTCACCGAAGTGGTGTACTCGTCCGTTCCGATTTCGAGCTTGCCGGTAGTACCGAAGTACGCGGCGTTGGCGATGAGTGGCATGGCTTACTCCTGGATGGTGAGGGTCGTGATGGCCACGACGGTGAGGGCGTAGAAGGATTCCCCAGCTCCTGTGCGTCCGCGCTCGGCGGTGGTCCACAGGAGCTGGGGGTGGGTGTCCAGGACCTCGATGAGGTGGGGCAATTCGGCGTTGAGCTTGGGCAGCGTCTTGGCGGCATCGGTGCCGGGGACCGACAGTCCCAGAAGGAACTCGACGCCTAGCGCGTGGCGCGGCATCGTCTGGCCATCGACGGAGGTGGTGACGTTGCCCTGGCTGTACGTCAAGATGGTTCGGCTCGGCGTGCCGTTGAACTTCTCGGCGTCCAGCACCTGCCACTGCTCGGGCACGTTCTCGGTCAGGTAGGTGGCCAGATCCTGGCTGACGGTGGCGAACTCAAAAGACATTGGGGACACCGCCTGTCGGACGGATGATCTGACGAACGGTCTTGTCGAGAGGGCGCGGCGTGAAGCTGAAGCCCTCGGTGCCGACGTTGCCGTTCTCGTCAGCGCGGCCTGCGTTCCACAGGCGCTGTGCCTGGAGGAGCTGGGCGTACACCAGCCGGTCAGCGGGCTTGGTGAAGTCGGGCTTGTCTGCCGGGTAGGTAGTGATCACGTCGAAGGCGGTGACGGGGGCGTAGGCAACGATCTGTTCCCGAGCCGTGCTGAGGATCAGCCCGCACGTCTCTTCGTTGTCCACTGGCGCGTCAGGCCACGCCGCGAGGAGACGGTCTGTCTCCCCGGACGTGGTGACGGAGTACCAGTTGGTCATTGCCTTCGCCCCCGGCGCTCAGACAGTGCCGACCAGGATGGTGGCCTCAGGGCGAACCACGAAGGTCTCCAGGAAGCCGACCGTGGCCCGGTCAACGCCGAACTTGGCGACGTTGAGAGCGTCGATCTGGATGGGCGTGGTGCCCAGCTCACGGAATTCGATGGCGTTCTTGGAGCCAGCGAAGACCTGGGGAGCGGTGGCCGACAGGCCGGCGAAGACCGACTGAGGAGCCTTGCGCACCTGGACCTTGCCGTTCTCGACGTTGGCCTGTCCGGTGCCTGCGGTGACGCCCAGCGAGACGAACTCCGGCAGGAGGTCCTTGGGCGTGAACAGAAGCTGCTGCCACAGGACCGGGTTGACGATGGCCCATGCCGGGTCGTCGTCGGCGTCGGAGATGGCCTCGATGGCCTGGATGAGCATGACGATGCCCGCCGCGTACTGCGAGTTGGCCGGGATGCCAGCGGGCAGGGTCTGCGGTGCGACACGACGCGAGAGCGCCGCGCCCGTGTCACGGGAAGCGACACGGAACATGGTGGCCAGGGCCTCCATGTCGGTGACCTTGGCGTAGCTGTTGGCCACGCCCTTCCAGAAGGACTCCATGACCTCGGCACCACCGGAGAGGTACTGCCACTCAGCGGCCACGTCAGCGGCGTAGCCGAAGCTGTCACGGGTGGACTCACGGCGGGCAGTGGTGGCGGAGCCGGTGGGAAGCTCGACCTTCTCACCCGTGCGCTTCTGGACCAGAGCGTCGGTGCCCTCCAGGCGGAAGCCCGCGCGGCCACCCAGGTCGATAGGACCGAACGTGTGGTTGTTCAGGGGCAGGTACTTGCGCACGTACTCCTTGCCCTGCCACAGCTTGCCCACCCAGTTGGGCTGAATGACGCCCGCGACAGGCAGAGCGCCAGCGCCGGTCGTCTTGATGTCAGCGAGAGCGAAGAGGGCCTTCTCGTTGTCCTCGACCTGGACGCCCGCCTTGACAGCGGCCATGGTCGAGAAGACAGCGTTGAGGTCCACGTCCTCGGTCTTCGCGGAAGTCGTGGCGGGAACCACGAGAGGTGCGGGGGTCTGGCCCGCGGCGGATGCGGTCATGGTCTCCTCCTCGGAGTCCTTTGGGGTTTCCTCGTCCGCGGGCGCGGAGTCGGTGGTCTCGGTGACGACGACGGTCGTGACGGTCTCGGTGCCGTCCTCGATGGCGGTGGTGGTGCTGTCCTCGACGCGCTGCCACGTCACGCCGTTCTCGTCGGTGAAGCGGTGCTCGTCGTGGCTGGTGATGGTCTCGCCGGGTGCCAGCGAGAAGAGGGCAGCGGACTCGAATGCGCCTTCGGTGCAGACCGCTGCGCCCGTCAGGCGGGAGCGGACGGCATTGGCTCCGTTGCGGACCAGGGAGCCCAGCTCGGCGGAGAGCTTCCGCTTCGATGGGTTGGCGAGGTAGGCGTCGCCCTCGTCGGTGTTGAAGATGGAGAACTCTGCGACCACGCCCGCGTCGGTGACCTCCAGCGAGGTGGCTCGACCGATGGGGTTGAAGCGGTCGTGCTCATCGTTGAGGGTGACGGCTGAGGGGTCGCGGGGGAGTGTCACGGACTCGGCGGAGAACATCACCGGCTCGGTCTTCGACAGGCTCGGGCGGCTCAGCTCTCCGAAGGGCAGAAGCAGACCGCGCACGGTGCGGGTGTCCTCCACGCGGGAGAACAGCCCCACCTCGGTCGTGATGTCAGTGGTCATGTCTGGGGTCCTCCGTTGCCGGGTGCATCCCCGGCTTCTGCATCGATGGCCAGGGGAGCGGGGATAGCGAAGGCGGAAGCGTCGGCACGGACCTCTGCGCCCTCACCGACCACGGCGTCGGCAGAGAGCGCGGCGGCGATGGCGTAGGCGTACTCAGAGCTGCCGAAGGTCCACAGCTCGGAGGTCTCGCCGTTGGCGTTCTGGTACTGCACGTCGCCGCCCGTGCCGCCCTCCTTGGAGGCACCCACGAAGTGCAGCGGCACGCCCGTGTGCATGGCGAGGTCGATACGGACGGAGTTCTTGGCGGTCTCGAAGAGGTCGAGCTGACCGCTGGTGCCGCGCTCCTTCACCTCGATGTAGCTCGGCGTCACCGAGACAGAGGTCTTGTTGCGCCCCGCCTTGTAGTTCTCGATCAGCTCCAGCTGCTCGTCGCGGGTCATGCTGTCGTAGGCCTGATCAGTGACGTGCAGCTCCGTGGCGGCAGGGGGCGCATCCAGGCGGGACTGGCGGGCCAGCTCGATCTTCCGGGCCTGACGGATGGAGTCGATGCCATCGGTCATGACCCCGGCGTTTCCGAGCGGCACGACGACAGCGCGCATTCGCCACTGCGCAGGAATTTTTTCGTCAATGACGATGGACTGGGATTCGGTATCGACAGACCACATCGACCGGGGAATGGTGATCCAGTCGTAGACCAGGCCCTCGGTATCCAGCCAGCACCCGAGGACAGCGAAGCCTTCGAAGAACAGCTCTTCCACAAGCTGCTTCATGGCCAGCCAGCGAGACATGCCGGTGTACGCGGAGGAGCTGACCCAGAAGGGCTGGATCTCGGCGCGGAGAGCGGGGGACCCGACGACGTACTTTTCGAATCGGAGCTGAGTGATCAAAGACTGGTGAGCGCCCAGAGCGCGGCGCACCTCGGGCACACGGCGGGCAGTGGCGCGGTCGATCAGTTCGCCAGGGAGCTGACCGAAGTAGTCACCAACGATGGCCTGGGCGAGGTGGTCTCCGGAGTACGGAGAAGCCAGCATCGGAGTGCTGCCGCTACCCTGCGCCAGCCGGATGCCACCAGTCAGAAAGTCGAAAAGGCCCAACGCCCGATTCCCTCGATGATTCGAGTTAGTCGGAGGTCAGGCCTCTCACCGGCTTATGCCGGGACTTGTGCATATCTTAACAGACCGAACGGTCAGGTATTACCAGGTCAGTGCGGCGTTTCGTCAGCCGAAGGTGATGGCGTCACCGATGCTGCGTGGTGCCTTCTCCTGATCGAGCGCATAGGCGGCAAGCGCGACGGCCTCCAGCCCCACGATGTCGTAATCCTCTTTGCCCTTCGGTCCACCAAAGCCCCAGGCCCCGAACTGTCCGATGGCGCGCTTGGTGGCGATCTCGACGGCGTTGGTCAGCTCGGGCTGATCGTGGTGACGGAGACGATCTTGATTGATCAGGTTGGTGAAGTGCACTGCCGCCTTGCCGATGTCACGGGTCACCAGCACCCGCTCAGTGGGCTTAGGGCGTGACTCACGAAGCTGATTGATCTCGACGGCGGTGGCGTTGGAACCACCGTCCCAGGTGATGATCTTCTTCCACTTCCGACTCAGGGTCAGGACCTTCTTTCCGAAGCCTGTGACGCCCGCCTGATGATGAATGAGACCGACATGGACCCTCTTGTCCCTGCCGATCCATGCGACGCCCACAGCGGCGTAGGTGGCTGTGGGATTGACGACGGTAACGAAGGAGAAACGCGTGGGAGCGACACGGCCTGCGGCGTCGAGCGGCAGCGTGGAGGAGGTCCACTTGGGCATGCTGATGATGGACACGTTGGAGCCCTCGGCACCGAACAGACCGAAGTACTCACGAGTGAACTTCTTCACGCCCAGTCGCTTGAAGGAGTTGGCGATCCGGTCGAGCGTCGTCAGCCCATAGAGGCCGGGGTGCATCTGCTGGATCAACTCACCGGCATGCGCCAGCGGGTGCTCTTCGTCAGGCTCCCACGCCACCAGCTCCTCGGGGTCGATCTCGTCGGGAAGGGTGTAGCGGATCACCCCGGCCTCGGGATCGTTGAGCGTGTTCCAGAATTCAGACCCGCCACGATAGTCACCAGCGGTTCCGGCCAGGATGAGCTGGCCCTCGGGGCGCGTGTCGAAGGAGGGGATGACAGCGCCGATCACGTCTTCCCAGAGCGTCAGCGATGCCTCGCCGCTCTCATCCAGGAGGAGGGTGTCGTAGGCACCCGAACGCACCGCGTCACCCTCAGGGGACAGCACCGACAGCACGGAGCCGTTGGAGAACTCCACGCGCTCACCACCGTTGGACTTCACCAGCTTCACCGGGGCACCCTTGGCGAACGCTGCCCGCTCGGTGGAGTCTGGCCAACGCCGCGAGATCGGCCCGTACATGTCGAGCCGGTAGCGCTCTGCGGTCTTCTTCTGTGTTGTCAGGAGCGTGAATCCAGCCAGGTGCACCGGGCGCAGGTAGCACCGGCCTAGGAGCACGCAGAACAGCGAGGTGGTCTTGCTGGACCGGCGCGGCATGATCACGGCATTCATGAGCTTGCCTGCCGTGAGAGCGTCGGAGACCCGGAGCATCTGCGGCTGAATCGTGTCGAGAAGACCCAGGAGCCACGCACCCACCAGGAACTCTGCTCGGGACTGCTCCGTCGTCACCAGCTCGGACTGGACCAGCGGTGCGATTCCGTCATCACGAAGCGCCACCCAGGCGTCCTCTGCGAGGAGCGGGTGTTCTGCAACAGCTTCGGGAAGGTCCATGGCGTTCGTTCGTGTCGAGATCGGAGAGAGAGATGCGTGTAGAGCCGAAGGCGGGGGTTGTTGTGCCAGCTCTTAAAGAAGCTGACGATCTTTCAACTTTGCGGAGACTTGCTGCATCCACTGGCTGCCGACGTGGAGGGGCTTGCCACATTCGCACGACGAAGGCGCAGTGACAGCGATGGTGGTGTGCCCGACGTAGTTGGTACTCACTGCTCTGCCTCCTCGGTGTCAGGCTCGTCGGTGGTGCTGGGGCTCCAGTGCTGCGGCCAGCTCGGCACGCTGAGCCTGGAGATCTTCAAGCTGTGCTGCTCGTGCGCTGTGTTCCTTGTGGATGGCGGAGAGTCCTGCGATCACGGACTGGACTGCGGCCTCCGCTTCTGCGATGTCGGCATCCAGCTCTTCGATGCGCTGCTCGATGACTGCGCGTGCTGCGGGTGGGATGGTCATGGTCAGCCCTTCTTCTCGGACACGTCGAGCGGGATGCCCAGAAGCTGAGCTGCGTCGAGTGCGGCGGTGGCGTACTCCTCGGTGATGGTGATCTCGATGGAGCTGATGGGGTCGGTGTACTTGATTTGAGTGGTCATGTTCGTTCTCGATTCATGAATTGGGCTAGGCCCAGGGCAAGGGCTTGAAGGTGGACTTAGCGGATCGGCGGGAGTTGGTGAGGGCGGCTCCGATGCGGCCACCGTGCGACCTGTTGCCCAAGCAGAAGGGGCTGCGTGCTCGGTGCTCGGGGGCGGCGTTCTCGATGCCCTCGCCACCGTTGGGGTCTTTGTGACCCACGTCGAAGATGAGTCGGCCTTCTGCATCCACAGGCAGCGGACGGCCACAGCGCCAGCACGTTGGTTCCTCGCCGCGCTCGTGGGCACGTCGGGTCTGCGCTCGTACGGTGCGGGCAGTACGTCGCCATTCCGGAGTTGCATGCTTAGCGGTCACGGAATCTTCTCCGTCTGCGTCATGGCCTCGCGGTAGGTCTCCCGCCACTGGGCATCCAGGAACAGCTCGGTGAAGTGCTCACGGCCCTGTGCGGCTGCTGCGCTGTCACAGGAGCGGGTGGAGTCGTAGTGCTCGCCGGTCTCTGCGTGAGTGATGCCATCGGGGCTGATCTCCTCGTACAGCTCCACGCAGGCGGTGAAGGCTGCGTCGTACGGGTCAGCCGGTGTAGAGCCACAGCCGGTGAGGAGGGCAAGGAGGCTTAGCGGTACAGCGAGAGTCAGGATATTTTTCTTCACTGCTCCTCCTCCTCCTCACTCGGTGCGAGCGGGTCAGTGGCGTGCCAGTCCTCCAGGAGCTGGATGGCCTCATCGAGTGCAGATTCCAGGCGGGCCTTGGAGCCCAGTGCGGCGGTCATCGCTTGACCCCCGTCACAGCGGTCATGAGGCGAGGAATGCGCGGGTCATCCAGCTCGATCAGGTGGATGAGGAGAGCCAGCTCGATGGCCTCAGGCGTGTGAATGCTGAAGGCAAGATCGGAGATCATCCGCTTCAGTGTCTCTTCGGTGGTCAGAGCTTCTTCGTAGTCTGCGAACTCGTCCACGTCACACCTCCAGGAGGTCATCGAGATCGGCCATCAGGCGGGCGGCACCCTCGGCTTCACGCTGAGCGCGGAGGGCGTCCCCACCTCCGGACCACCACGGCTTGGACTGCGGGTCCAGTTCCTCGAAGACCCGCTCGATCTGCTCCTCGACAGGGGCGGTGGGCTCGGCATCGTCCTCGGGCGCAGAATCTTCTTTCTGTGCCTCTTCGGCCAGGCGTGCGTCGATCCACACCTGATCTGCGTCGAGCTGGCCGCGCTCTTCACGGCGACGACGGATGGTGCTCTTCGACACGTTCAAGGCTCGTGCGGCTTCAGCGTGCGAGAGGCCCTGTACGGAGACCAGCTGCTCGTCAGTGATCTGGATGGAGGCGGAGCCGCCCTTGGCTGCTCGGGTGTAGAAGCCAGGGTCATAAGCCGTCAGCGCCCAGCGTGCGGCACTGGTGACCTTCTCGGCCACGTCGTCGGCGTCGAAATGCTTCTGTGCGTGGGGATCGCAGGCTTCCAAAATCCACGCGGCGAGTTCGTCTTCAGAGGGGAAGGGCATCCCGTGAAGCTCGAACTGGCGAAGCTGACGAAGAGCATTTCGGCCCATCCACCGGATGACGCGAGTGCTGTGATTCCAGAACTGCTCAGGGTTCTTCACTCGGGCTTCGGGAGAGCCGGTGCGGCGGTAGTAGCCGGGCTGCGGGTAGGGAAAGAGTTTGATCGGATACATCGTGGCCAAGGTCCTGCGTTGAGTTCGGATGACTCCACGGGACCTGCTCAACGCATCTCAGCTCCCGGAGGGTTATTTCTCGTACGGGAGGCGACTGCGGAGCTACGCGCTGGTGCGTCTTGACCTTCAGCCCACTGTTTCAGGGCCTGTTGTGTTGTGACTCGAAGATTACATGAAGTCCCCGACATTGGCAACGAATTGTGACCGCGAGTTGTGCATACATTCGTGAGGCACTTGTCGGTACTAATGAGCTGCACACGGCTGCTCCATGATGACTGCCTGTTCTTCTTCCCTAGGGCTGGAATGATATCCGGAGGATACTTGTGAGCATAGGCAAAATCCTCTACTTGTGAGCACCCTGCTTAGCGGTTACAGATACCTGCTTAGTGGTAACAATGCACAGTTCTTGTCTACTTCTGAGCACCCTTAGAATGGACACAGGCATTAATGAAATGAGAGACTGAACTCGCTTGATACTGCCAAGGTCGAAGCATTCGAGAGGGCTCCGGTGATGACTCCGCTGGAGCCCTCTCGTCACGTCTAGGCGAAGATGTCGGGAGCATCCACGGGATCGAGCTGACGGCCTGAGAACACGTCGATCAGAAGCGGCTCCATGGACAGCGGGTCCTGGAGGAACGCGGCTTCTCCGTCTGCGATCAGCTGACGCAGGAACGCAGTGCGCTGAGCTGCGGTGCGGCGAGGACCAAGCGGAGGCAGCTTCGGGCGTCGCTGGTTAGTTCGGCAGGTGTCACACCGGCACCCTTCCCGATAGCTCGTCATCGTCGTCTTGCCCGAGATGGGGCACCGGGGCGTAGAAGCCACCAGGCGGGCCTGTACGCGGTCACCACGGCGTCGCCGCTGCTTGGCGCTGTGCTGGCTGTTCCAGGCCTTGCAGGCGCTACAGCGGCACCTGAGCGCGTTGTAGCTGGTGTTGCACGACCGGCCAGTCTCAGGGCATCGAGCGGTCACGCTGCGGCTTCCTCGTTCAAAGCCACGGCGACCAGGTGCTTGATGTCGATGCGGTCAGTGCCGCGACCAGGATGGACCTTAATGATGAGGTGCCCACGAACTAGCTCCCGCTGGTGATCCAGTGGCAGCTCATCGAAGCGCTGAGCAAGGGCCTTCTTCAGATCGACTGCCGCCTGGATCGACGCTCGGTGCTGCGCGTCGATGATTCTTTGACGGAGGTCAGCTAGCACCGACTCTTGGACCGACTGCGACAGCACCTCTGCTCGCTGGAGAGCGAGAGATTCTGACTCCTTCGCTACGGCGTCCAGCTCGTGCTGCACGGCCTTGTAGCCCACGCTTCGGACAGCCTTCACCAGCTCGGCCTTCTCCAGCTCCAGCTCGGCCATGCGCCGGTCGATGGTGGTGACGGTGTGCGACTCGTGCGTCTGGACAGAAGGCGCGAAGAAGAGGGCTTCCACAATGGCCTTCCGGATCGTGTCATCCAGGTACGCCTTCTTGATCGTGGGGTGACTCAGGTCCTGCAGGCAAAGATACGAGTTGCGGTAGGACAGCCTGCCGTCACAGACGCCACAGATGGCGATTCCAGAGGCCAGATGGCGGATGGTGGCCCCTGGAGAGGTGCGGCGACCCGGAGCGCTCAGAATCGCTTGAACCCCCTCGAAGAGATCGCGGTCCACGATGCGCGCGACGGACTCATGGGCTTCAAAGCGTTCGCCATTCCAGACCACCCACCCTGCGTAGCCAGGATTCGCCAGAGTCTCCCGAACTCGGAGCGTGCGCCATCCCAGATTCTTCGCCAGCGAGCGGATGCTGGAGCCGTCCAGGAAGTCCCGGAAAAGGTTCTGAACTGCCCTCGCCTCCTCCGGGCGGGCAGTGATGTTCCCCGGCTCGAAGCCGAAGCGGCGACGCCCCGGCACAGGCATGCCAGTGGCGGCGAGCTGTCTGTTCTTCGACAGCTGACGCAACGCCTTCTGTTCGCCCTCGTACTGTGAGAAGGCGGCGACGGTGCGCGCCATCATGCGGCCCTGGGGTGTTGCGAGATCCAAGATGCCGCCTGAGACAGAGTGGATGTTGACGTTCAGCGCGATGACCCGCTCCAGGTCCGTGCCCTTGCGGACAAGCCTGTCCTGATGCCAGACCACGATGGCCTTGGGCTTCGCCTTCAGCATCGCCTCGAAGTCCTTGCGAGTCTTGCCGGTGGTCGCGCTGATGTCGTTGTCAACCCAGACCTTGCGAACGGTGAGTTCCAGGCTGCGCGCAAGCTCGCGGCACTCCTCCTCCTGCCGCTCGACGGCCAGGCTGCGCCCGTCCTTGTCGATGCTTACGCGGCAGTAGATGTCGCAGTCAGTCATGATCATGACCCTTTCCACGGGGTTCTACGCCTCTGGGGCGTCGATCACAACCTCGCCTAAGTGCAGCGAAACCGACTGATCGCAGCGATCGCAGACGCCACGGTGGTCGTCGAAGCGGGCTGGCGAAGCGGGTCGTTGAACACGGCGGCCCACGCCGCCGCCCTCGGTCGGCCGCTCGGAGCGGTGCCGGGGCCGATCACCAGCACGGCGTCGGCGGGATGCCACCGGTTGCTGCGCGAGTACGACGCGCGGTGCATCACGTCCGCCGCTGACGTCCGGGAGCTCCTGGGATGGGAGGACGGCGCGCTCCTCTCCATCGAGGAGGACAGGCGCACCGATCGGACCACGCGTGTCCTGGACGCGCTCAGCGTGCGGACGGAGAGGGACCTGGTGCACATCGCCCGGTCGTCCGGTCTCGCGCCTGCCGACGTCGAGGCGGAGCTGGGCATCCTTGCGCTCACGGGCGGAGTGGAGCGCGGTCCGCGCGGATGGCGCAGGGTGGCTTCGGCGACGAGATGAGCTCGGCGCCGCGCGCCAGCAGGGGGATGCGGGCGTTTCGGGCATCCTGGGGTGATGCGGCTGTCCGCGGTCATCGAGCGCTACCTCGCGCACCTGCGCGACGTCCGGCGACTCTCTCCGGCGACCGTGCGCGCGTACCGGGCCGACCTGCGCGACCTCGCCGATGTGCTCCAGGATGCCGAGCTCGCTGAGATCTCGCGCGAGGATCTGCGCGAATGGCTCTGGCTCAGCCAGCAGAACGGCGCATCCCGGGCGACTCTCGCGCGCCGAGCGGCATCGGCGCGCGGCCTGTTCGCGTGGGCGGTGTCCGTCGATGACCTGCCGGCGGACCCCGCCGCCCGTCTGGTCACGCCCAAACGGGGGCGCTCGCTGCCCACGGTGGCCGCCGCCGATGCGCTCGACCGGATGCTCGCCGAACTCGGTGCCGCGGCCGCCGAGACGGGTGACCCGCTCGCCCTGCGCGACCACGCGATCCTCGAGATGCTGTACGGCGCGGGCATCCGGGTCTCAGAGCTCTGCGGCCTCGACCTCGACCACCTCGATCGGGAGCGACGTACGGTGCGGGTCTGGGGCAAGGGGTCCAAGGAGCGCGTCGTCCCCTTCGGCGCCCCGGCCGCGGGAGCGGTCGACGCCTGGATCGTCCGCGCGCGACCTGTCGTCCTGGCACGGCAGACGCAGCGAGACGCGGAGCAGCCGGCACTCTTCCTCGGTGCTCGCGGGGCCCGGCTCGGTCCGCGCACCGTCTACGGCATCGTCTCGCGGACGGTCGCTCCACTCGTGGGCAGACCCGTCGGTCCCCATGCGCTGCGCCACAGCGCCGCCACCCATCTCCTGGACGGCGGAGCGGATCTGCGGAGCGTGCAGGAGATCCTCGGCCACGAGAGCCTGGGTACCACGCAGATCTACACCCACGTCTCGCACGAGCGTCTCACCGCCTCGTACCGCCTCGCTCATCCGCGGGCCTGAGCCGGCGCCGTCAGCAGCAGGGGAGGAGGACGGCGCGGGGGATTCCGCCGAGCAGCAGCATCGGATTGATGTAGACGCCGTCACGGCGCACACCGAAGTGGAGCGTCCCGGGGTCGCTGTGGCCGCCCCGGGAGAGGGTGGCTACCACCTCCCCGCGGTCGACGGTCGTCCCAGGCTCGAGGAGGCCGGCGGCGGGTTCGAGCGTCGAGACGAGTCCCTCCCCGTGATCGATCGTCACGACCGGGCGTCCGGCCACCTGTCCACGGAAGGCCACGACTCCGCCCGTAGGCGCGACGATCTGCGCATCCGACGGCGAATCGATCGGGGCGATGTCGAGGCCTCGGTGACCGGGGGCGTACTCGTGCGCCGGGGCGAGGAAGGGATGGACGAGTCGGAACGGGTCCAGTGGCCATTCCCACCTCCCCGCGTCCGGAATCGACACGACGTTGCCCGGATCCGCCCCCGGCAGCGCGGCATCGGCCGGAGCGAGGCCGGCGACCGCCAGTGCGACCCCGACGACCACGGCCACCCGCATGCGTCCGCGGGGGGACGGCGGGGGAGAGCGCGGAGGTGACGACACAGTCGGTGACATGAGTCCCAGGCTCGCCCACCCACGGGCGCTTCGCCTGCGTCATCCCGGATCTGTGCACTTCGCCGAGCAGCGCCACCTGTGGGGAGGAGAGGACGCCGGCGCGTCGACGCTGATAGACTTCCTCCTGCACCCCGACATCGGGGTGACTACGCGTGCCCTCAGCGCGAGGCGACGACTCCGGTCCCGCAGCGCGCGGCATCCTTCCCACGGTCTCACACTCGGCTTCGTCGCGTGCGGGCGGAAGGCGGTCGGGTACCAGGCACACCGGTCCGATCGACCGGGACGAAACCGAAACGGCGCAGACGCGCCAGAGAAGGAGAACGGCCATGGCCGTCGTCACCATCCGCCAGCTGCTCGACAGCGGCGTTCACTTCGGACACCAGACACGCCGGTGGAATCCGAAGGTGAAGCGCTTCATCCTCACCGAGCGCAGCGGCATCCACATCATCGATCTCCAGCAGTCGCTGTCGTACATCGACAAGGCCTACGAGTTCGTCAAGGAGACCGTGGCCCACGGCGGCACGGTCCTCTTCGTCGGCACCAAGAAGCAGGCCCAGGAGGTCATCGCCGAGCAGGCGACCCGTGTCGGCCAGCCCTACGTCAACCAGCGCTGGCTCGGTGGTCTGCTGACGAACTTCCAGACCGTGTCCAAGCGCCTCGCCCGAATGAAGGAGCTCGAAGAGCTGGACTACGACGACCCGGCAGCCAGCGGCTTCACCAAGAAGGAACTGCTGCTGAAGAAGCGCGAGCTCGACAAGCTGCACAAGTCTCTCGGCGGTATCCGCAACATGTCCAAGACGCCGTCGGCGATCTGGGTCGTCGACGCCAAGCGCGAGCACCTCGCCGTCGACGAGGCGACGAAGCTCGGCATCCCGGTCATCGGCATCCTCGACACGAACGCCGACCCGGACGAGTTCCAGTACCCGATCCCCGGCAACGACGACGCCATCCGTTCGGTGTCGCTGCTCACACGCATCATCGCCGACGCCGCCGCGGAGGGCCTCATCCAGCGCCACCAGCCCTCTGACGAGGCCGAGGCCGCTGAGCCGCTCGCCGACTGGGAGCGCGAGCTCCTCGAGCAGGGCACCACGGTCACGGGTGATGCAGATGTCTCGGTCGCTGCGACCGAGACCGCAGCAGACGAGGCCGGTGCCGACGCCGCCGAGCAGGCCGTCGCCGCCGAGAACGCCGCCACCGCCGACGCTTCCGAGGCCGACGCCGCCGAGGCCACGGCCGACGAGGCGGAGAACACCGAGAAGTAAGCCGTCGTCGGTCGGGGCGGGGCCTCTTCGCAGGCCCCGCCCCGACCGACGCCCATGCACACGACAGCACCCGCCACATAAGGAGCCGCCACCCATGGCAAACTTCACCATCGCCGACATCAAGGCTCTTCGCGAGCAGCTCGGCACCGGAATGGTCGACACCAAGAAGGCCCTCGAGGAGGCCGACGGCGATGTCGAGAAGGCCGTCGAGATCCTGCGCCTGAAGGGCGCGAAGGGCAACGCCAAGCGCGCCGATCGCTCGACGAGCGAGGGCCTGATCGCTGCTCGCGAGGAGGCCGGCAAGGTCACCATGATCGAGCTCGCCTGCGAGACCGACTTCGTCGCCAAGAACGACCGCTTCGTCGCCCTCGCGGACAAGGTCGTCGAGGCCGCCGCGAACGCCGGGGCCGATTCCGTCGAGGCGGCGCTGGCGGCTCCCGCCGGGTCGCAGACCGTCGCCGAACTGATCTCGGACGAAGCCGCGATCATCGGCGAGAAGGTCGAGCTGCGTCGCGTGCGTACCCTCGCCGGCGAGCACTTCGAGGTCTACCTGCACAAGACCAACAAGGACCTGCCGCCGCAGGTCGGTGTCGTGCTGGCCTACTCGGGGGACGACGCCGAAACCGCCCGCAGCCTCGCCCAGCACATCTCCTTCGCCAACCCCTCGTACCTCTCACGCGACGAGGTTCCCGAGGAGGACGTGGAGAAGGAGCGTCAGATCGTCACGGAGATCTCCCGCAACGAAGGCAAGCCCGAAGCGGCGCTGCCCAAGATCGTCGAGGGGCGCGTGAACGCCTTCTTCAAGCAGGTGTCGCTCCTGGACCAGGACTACGCCCGCGACAACAAGCAGTCGGTGGCCCAGGTCGCGAAGGACGCCGGCCTGACCCTGACCGGGTTCGCCCGGTTCAAGGTCGGCGCCTGAGACGCCGCAAGGGCCCGCATCGATCCGCCGTCGATGCGGGCCCTTTCTCACGCTTCGATAGTCTGCGTTGGACGAGAGGATGACCTGTGATCGATGAGACGAGCCACCGCCGTCGAGTACTGCTGAAGCTGTCGGGGGAGGCGTTCGGCGGAGGGCAGCTCGGGGTCAACCCCGACATCGTCAGCCAGATCGCCCGCGAGATCGCCGCCGCGGTCGACCGGGTCGAGATCGCCGTGGTGGTCGGCGGCGGGAACTTCTTCCGCGGCGCCGAACTCAGCCAGCGCGGAATGGACCGCGGCCGTGCGGACTACATGGGCATGCTCGGCACGGTGATGAACGCCCTCGCATTGCAGGACTTCCTGGAGCAGGCCGGAGCCGCGACACGCGTGCAGTCGGCGATCTCGATGACCCAGGTCGCCGAGCCGTACATCCCGCGCCGGGCCGAGCGCCACATGGAGAAGGGTCGGGTCGTCATCTTCGGCGCCGGAGCCGGGCTCCCCTACTTCTCCACCGACACGGTTGCCGCCCAGCGTGCCCTGGAGATCGGTGCCGTCGAGGTCCTGGTGGCCAAGAACGGCGTGGACGGCGTCTACACCGCGGATCCGCGGAAGGATCCCACGGCGACGCGCATCGATCGCATCACCTACATCGATGCTCTCCAGCGCGGCCTGAAGGTGGTCGACTCGACGGCGTTCAGCCTGTGCATGGACAACGGCATGGACATGCGCGTGTTCGGAATGGAGCCGGAGGGCAACGTCACCCGCGCCCTGCTGGGCGAGTCCATCGGCACGCTGGTCACCGTCTGAGCGCGGCGGGCCCGCCACCGCGTGCTGCTCCGGCCCGGCCGGGGGCGCGCACTAGACTTCTGATGAGTTCGGAGAATGGAGTTCCTGTGATCGCCGACGTACTGGCAGATGCCGCTTCCCGCATGGATCGTGCGGTCGAGGCCGCGAAGGAGGACTTCGCGACCGTTCGCACGGGACGCGCCAACCCGCAGCTGTTCCAGAAGATCCTGGTCGACTACTACGGCTCGCCCACGCCGCTCGCGCAGCTGGCCTCGCTGAACAACACGGAGGCACGTACCCTCGTCGTCACTCCCTACGACAAGTCGGCGCTGAAGGCCATCGAGCAGGCGATCCGCGACACGCCGAACCTCGGGGCCAATCCCACCAACGACGGCAACATCGTCCGGGTGACTTTGCCCGAGCTCACCCAGGAGCGCCGCAAGGAGTTCGTCAAGATCGTGCGCTCCAAGGGTGAGGACGCCAAAGTGCACGTGCGCGGCATCCGCCGCAAGGCCAAGGACGACCTGGACGCCCTGAAGAGCGAGGTCGGCGAGGACGAGATCTCCCGCGGTGAGAAGGAGCTCGACGCTCTGACGCGCACGCACGTCGACGCCATCGATGACGCGCTCAAGCGCAAAGAGGCTGAGCTGCTCGAAGTGTGAGTCGGTCATGACAGACACCGCGGGCGGAGAGCGGGGCAGCGACGCCCCCGAGGCTCCCGCGACCCGTCGGGAGGCCGCCGCAGCGCGACGCGGACTGGCGGCCGGCGAGCCCGGATTCCAGACGCACGTGCGGGCCGCCCGGAGCGAACTGGAGACCCAGCTCGCGCATGCGCGAGCGGAGTTTGAGGAAGCCAACGCCCGGATCACCCAGCGCACCGGGCGGAACCTGATCCTGGCGATCCTCATCGGCCTCGCGATCGGCGTCGTCGTGCTGGCCTCCCTCATCTTCTTCAAGCAGCTGTTCGTCCTTTTCGCGCTGGCTGCCAGCACCCTGGGCACCTTCGAGTTCAGCCGCGCGCTGCGCACGTCGGGCCGAAAGGTCGACGTCGTCGCCCAGCTGATCGCGGGAACCCTCCTGGTGCTGGCCGGATTCTTCCTGCAGCCCTGGCTGCACTGGATCGGCGCCTTCGCCGCGGTGGCGCTCGTGGTGGTGTGGCGCCTCGTGGGTCAGCTGTTCGCCGACGACGGCAGATCGCACGGGCGTGTGCTCGGGGATGTCCTTGTCGCCGCCTTCGTACAGCTCTACGTCCCGTTCCTGGCGAGCCTGTGCGTCGCCCTGCTCGCCCAGGACGGCGGTCAGTGGTGGGTCCTCGCGTTCATCATCGTCGCCGTGGCCTCCGACACCGGCGCCTACGTCTCGGGACTCACGCTCGGGCGGAGCGGTCGGCACCCGATGGCCCCGCGTATCAGCCCGAAGAAGACATGGGAGGGCTTCGCCGGGGCGGCGGTGGCCGCGGTGATCGCGGGACTGCTCCTCGCCCCACTCATGCTGGGCCTGCCGATCTGGACGGGCGTCGTCATCGGATTGGTGATCCTCGGCACGGCGACGGCCGGCGACCTCGGCGAGTCCATGATCAAGCGCGATCTCGGCATCAAGGACATGAGTTCGTGGCTCCCGGGTCACGGGGGAGTCCTCGACCGCCTCGACTCGATCCTCCCGTCCACGACCGCCGCGCTGGCGCTGTACTACCTGCTCTCGCCGTTGGGAGTCGCATGACCGAGCTTCGATCGTCCGAGACCGCGGCGGGAGACTCCAGACCCCGCGCGGCATTCCCTGTCACTCACGGCCGCGAGAAGGGATACGACCGCGACGCCGTGGATGACTTCCTGCTGCGTGCCCGTGAGTCCTTCGAGGGGCGGGCGGCCGATCCCCTGAATTCGTGGGATGTCCGCCACGCCGCCTTCGCGCTGGTGCGCGGCGGCTACGTCATCGACGCGGTCGACTCGGCCCTCGGCCGGATCGAGGATGCCTTCGCGGCCCGCGAACGCGAAGCCGAGGTCGGGCGGCTCGGTGCCGCCGGCTGGGTCGGGCGGACGCGAGAACTCGCCCAGGAGGTGCTGGATCGACTCTCGCGCCCGGAGGGACGACGCTTCGACCGCGTCAGCGTCCTCCGTTTCGGCTACCGCATCGACGAGGTCGACCTGGTCGCAGACCGCATCTGCCGCTACTTGGAGTCCGGTCAGACCGTGACGGTCGAGCAGGTTCGCGCCGTCGCCTTCCGCATGCAGCGCGGCGGGTATCGCGAGCAGCAGGTCGATGCGGTGCTCGACGCGGTCGTGGAAGTCATGCTCGCGGTGTCGTGACGGCCCGCCGGCGGCTCGTGGCGGGATGGCAGCCGGATCGGTAGAATCGGCGGCACTGTGACTTCCGACGGCACCGCTGATCACGACCGGACGGCACCGAGCGAGGATGCCGCGGAGCCCCGCGCCGTCGTTCCCGCTCGCCGCCGTGACATCGCTGCGCGCCGTCATTCCACGGTGCAGAGCGCGGTGGCCCGGCCCTCGGGGCCGCGTCCGAGTGCTCGCTGGTCTCGCCGACGGAGCACGGTGGCCACGTTCGCAGCATTCGCGGCGGTCGCCTTCGCCGCAGCGTGGATCGGTCCGACCGGGGCCGCGCTGACACGGGCGAACGCCGAAGAGGTGCCGCCGATCTCGCTCTACGCGAGCACCCTCGGCGACGTTCAAGCGGTCACCGTGGACGCCGACGCCGAGGCCCGGGAGGACGCGCCGTCCCTCGATCGCAGCGGATACACCGTGTACGTCACCCCCACCCCGACGCCCACTCCCACCCCGACAGCGACACGGTCGGGATCCTCGGCGTCCTCGTCGGGATCCGGGGGATGGGCGCCGCCCTTCGTCACCCCCGATCCGGGAAGCGCTCAGGCGATCGCTTACGACATGGTTCTCGCGCGCGGGTGGGGCGATGATCAGTTCAGCTGCCTGGTGGCGCTGTGGAACAAGGAGTCCGGGTGGCGGGTGAACGCCTACAACGCCTCCAGCGGGGCGTACGGCATTCCGCAGTCGCTCCCCGGCAACAAGATGGCCTCGGCCGGCGCCGACTGGGAGACCAACCCCGCGACGCAGATCACCTGGGGCCTCGGGTACATCGCCGGGCGCTACGGGACGCCGTGCGGAGCGTGGGACCACTCGACCCGTACCGGGTGGTACTGACCCGATGCCCCGCTCGCACCGTCGTCGCCCCGATCCCGCTCGCGACGACTCCTTCGAACGGCTGCTCGCCGGGTGGAAGCGCACTGAGGACCGTCGCGGTGCGACCTGGACAGTCCAGCCCATCTCGGCGGCGCAGGCGGTGAAGACCTATTCCTGCCCGGGATGCGCGCAGGAGATCCCGCCGGGGACGGCGCATGTCGTGGTGTGGCGGGCCGACGGCATCCTGGGCGACGCCGCGGCACTCGCCGATCGGCGCCATTGGCACACGCACTGCTGGAGGATCGGCTGATGGAGATCCGCGGACCTGTTCTGCTGCCCGCACGCCGCGAGGACGTCGAGCTTCGCACAGTGGACGGACTGACCCTCGTCGGCGAACTCGCCACTCCGGAGCACGCGGCGCCTGTCGCCACGCTCGTGACGCTTCATCCCCTCCCCACCGCCGGCGGATTCATGGACTCCCACATCCTGCGGAAGGCCGCCGGCCGACTTCCGGCTCTGGCCGATCTCGCCGTTCTCCGTTTCAACACCCGGGGGACCACCTCGGTCCGCGGAACGAGCGAGGGCTCCTTCGACGGCGGCCGGAGCGAAGCCTTCGACGTCGCTGCCGCGATGGAGCTCGTCCGAGAGTGCGGCCTTCCCCGGCCCTGGCTGGTGGGATGGTCGTTCGGCACCGAGCTCGCGCTGAAGTACGGCCGCGATCACGACGTCGAGGGGATCATCCTGCTGTCGCCGCCGCTGCACCGGGCGACCGAGGCCGATCTCGCGGGCTGGGCCGGGGATCTGCGCCCTGTGATCGCCCTCATCCCCGAGTTCGACGACTATCTGCGTCCGGATGCCGCTCGGGAGCGGTTCGCGGCGATCCCGCACGCGACGCTCATCCCCGTCGAGGGCGGCAAGCACCTCTGGGTCGGCGAGAATCAGACGCGGCGCGTGCTCACCGAGATCGTGGCGGTGGTCAATCCCGATGCGCTGCCCCTGCCCGTCGAGTGGGACGGTCCGGTCGCCGACCCGGCATGAGCGCTCGGGGGCGTCACAGCTCGTTCTGCCGGGGGATGATCACCTGCCGGTAGATGATCAGGATGCTGGCGGCGACGGGGATCGCGACCAGCGCTCCGAGGAGTCCGAGCAGTGACCCGCCCGCGAGAGCCGCGATGACCACGACGGCGCCCGGGATCGAGACCGCGCGGTTCATGATGCGGGGGGAGATGACGTAGGCCTCGATCTGCATGTAGATCAGGTAGTAGATCGCGGCGACAAGCGCGGTCGTCGGCGAACCCAGCCCTGGGATGAGACACGTCAGGACGATGATCGCCGACCCGGTGAGGGTCCCCACGAGCGGGATCAGCGAGAAGAAGAAGGCGATGACGGCGAGGACGGCGGGGAAGGGGGCCCGGATGATGGAGAGGAAGATGAAGCTCAGGATGCCGTTGGTGACTCCGAGGCTCAGCTGGCCGATGACGTAAAAGCCCACGGACGCGGTGATCTGCTCGGCGAGGTCGATGAAGCGCGGCCGCTTGGAAGCGGGCACCAGCTGGTAGACGGCCTTCTTCAGGTTCGGGGTGGAGGCGGTGAAGTAGATGGTCAGGATGAGCACGATGAAGGCCCCGCCGAATCCGGCGATCACGGCGCCGACGGTCCCGAGGACGCCCTCGCCGATCGTGCTGCCGATGGACCCGAGGTCGAGAGAGGTGTACCAGTCCTCGATGTAGTTCCACACCTCATCGACGCGGATGCCCGGGAAGGTGTCCTGCGCCCAGCCGAGGATCCCTCCGATGAACTCCTCCCACGTCATCGTGGAGAACAGGTCCTGGATCGCGGCGATCAGTTGCGCGACCTGCGCGACGATGATGGGCACCACCATCAGGATGATGCCGGCGAAGATTCCGAGGACGCCCAGAATGGTGATGAGCACCGCCGCCCAGCGCGGCAGACCTCGCCGCTCGAGCCAGGAGATGATGGGATCGAGCCCGAGCGAGAGGAACAGGGCGGTGCCCACGTAGAGGAGGATCGTCGAGAGGGTCTGGATGCTCGCGAGAAGGAGCAGCCCCAGACCCACACCGAGGGTGGCGACCAGCGCCACGCGGAACGGATTGTGGATCTTCATCGGCAAGCGCCCTCTCTCGGCTGAACCGCCGCTCGCGCGTCCGGCCTTGTCAGGATACTGATAGGCGGTCGTCGCTCCCGCCATCACTCGCTCCCGGGCGACATCCAGGCGCCCTTCGGTAGTCTGGAACGTCGAGTTTTGCGCTCCACCGCGTCCTGATCGGTTTCGGAGCGAGGAGAGGTGAGGCTTTCGTGCGTTTCGTGTGGGCCGTCGCGGCCTTCGTCCTGGCCGCCCTGATGATCGGCGCGGGCATCGCCCAGCGGACGGTTTTCCAGGGGGCCGACACCGAGACCGCCGCCGTCTCCATCGAGGACGAGACGCCCTACGTACTCGTCGAGGGCGATGTGCTCAACAGCCGACCGGGCGCGCAGACTCTCCGTGCGCAGGGCGAGGGCACGATCTTCGCCGCGTACGGCCGGACCGCCGACCTCGAGGCGTGGCTGTCCGACACTGCGTACACGCGGGTCAGCGTCGACGAGGAGGGGGCACTGGAGGCCGACGAGGTCACGCCGAGCCTCGCCGTGACGGACGAATCGACGCAGAGCGCGACTCCGGCGCCGGAGGAGACCGCATCGGCGGAGGGCGAGGCAACCGACGACGGCGCGACGTCGGACGCGGTCCGGAGCCCCGTGGGGTCCGATCTGTGGCTCGACGAGTTCCAGCAGGAGGACGTGCTCATTGCGCCACTGCAGCTGCCGGAGGACATGAGCGTACTGGTCGCAGCAGACGGCGCCGCGCCGGCGCCGGCGGACATCACGGTCTCATGGCCGATCGCCAACGCCACACCCTGGGCCGGACCCCTCATCGTCGCCGGCGGCGTCATGATGGCTGTCGGCGTCTTCCTCTACATCCTCGCGATCCGCCACCTGCGGCGCTCGCGGGGACCTCGTCGCAAGGGTCTGCCCGTGCCCGTCACCGAGCCGATCGACCTCGCCGTCGAGGGGAAAGACAAGGGCGTGATCAGCGCCGGCGGTCGCCGCGCGCTCACGGGCGGCCGACGCCGCCTCATCGTCGTCCCCGCCGTCGCGGTGTCGGCGCTCCTTTTCGCCGGATGCTCCTCCGAGGCGTGGCCGCAGTTCGCCCCCTCACCGACCCCGTCGCCGTCGGCATCGGTGATCGTGCCCGAGGGGCAGCAGGCGCCGGCGGTGACGGAGGCGCAGGCCGACCGCATCTGGACGCGGATCGCGGAGACGGCCGCTGCCGCCGACGAGGCGGCGGACGAGACACTCGCGTCGACCCGCATGGATGGAGCGGTTCTGGCGGCACGATCGACCAACTACGCCCTGCGCGCGGCGATCGGCGACTATCCCGCCCCCGCTGCACTGCCGGCCGAGCCGCTCACACTGGTGCTCCCGCAGGCGTACGACGAGTGGCCGCGTTCGATCGTGGGCGTCGTCGACGACCCCGGCTCCAACACCTCCAGCATCATGATGCTCACCCAGCAGGACCAGTGGTCGCCGTACAGGCTGACGTACCTCGCCAGCCTCGAGGCGGCGACCGAGCTTCCCGTCGTCGCTCCGGCCTACATCGGCGCCGTCCAGCCTGCTCCCGATTCGCCGTTCCTCCTCATGCCGCCGGCGCAGCTCGCCGAGGCGTACGCCGACATCCTGAACAACGGCGAGCAGAGCCAGTACTTCGACATGTTCGACGCCGCCAGCGATCAGTTCCGTGTGAGCGTGGCCGGCGACCGGCAGAAGCGGTTGGACGAGTTCAATCAGACCGGCGCGTCCACGGGGGAGCTGACCTTCCAGGCGGCCCCAGGCGCCTACGAGCCGCGCGCACTGGCGACCCTCCAGAGCGGGGCGATCGTCGCGGTGAACATCGACGAGATCGACACCGTCAAGCCCACCAATCCCGATGCGGTGATCAAGCTCGACAACAACCCCACGGTGCGGACTCTCTCGGGCGCCGAGCAGTCGTCCACGGGGTTCACCACGACGTACACCGACCAACTGTTCTTCTATGTGCCCGGCCAGGGATCGACCGAGAAGATCCGCTTGCTCGGGTACGCATCCGACATCCTCAACGCGAAGGTGATCCCGTGACCGACGTCTCTCCCGGTGCGACGCTGCGTGGCGCCGTCGACCTCTCCTCGTTGCGCAACCGACCCACAGCGCCCGCGGCGGGCGCCGCCGCACCGCCGGCCGACGGAGGACCCCCGGCGCCCTCCGGACGTGTCGCGTCGCTGGTCATGGATGCCACCGACGCCACGTTCGGTCAGGTGCTCGAGCTGTCGCGGACCGTCCCGATCGTCGTGGATCTCTGGGCCGAGTGGTGCGGTCCCTGCAAGCAGCTGAGCCCGGCATTGGAGCGCGTCGTGCGCGAGCTGGACGGCCGCATCGTGCTCGCCAAGGTCGACGTCGACGCCAATCCGCAGCTCGCCCAGGCGTTCCGTGCCCAGTCGATCCCGATGGTCGTCGGAATCGTCGCGGGCCAGCCGGTGCCGCTGTTCACCGGCGCCGTCCCCGAGCAGCAGGTGCGTGAGGTCTTCGCCCAGTTCCTCCAGCTGGCTGCGCAGAACGGGGTCACTGGGACCGTGTCCGCCGACGGCGGAGACGTCGACGATGACGCGTCCTCCGAACCGGAACTGCCGCCGCTGCACGCCGAAGCGGCGGACGCGATCGAGGCGGGCGACTTCGCCCGGGCCGTCAGCGCCTACGAGCGGGCGCTGGCCGAGAACCCGCGGGACGCCGATGCCCGGGCCGCTCTCGGCCAGGTGCGCCTGCTCCAGCGCGTGCAGGGACTGGATCTCGTCGCCGCCCGCGACGCGGCGGCCGCCGCTCCACGGGATATCAGGGCGCAGTTCACGGTGGCGGACCTCGATGTCGCCGGCGGCCACGTGGATGACGCCTTCACGCGTCTCCTCGATCTCTTCGCCGTCCTCCCCGACGACGAGCGCGCCGACGTGCGCGAGCGTCTGGTGGAGCTGTTCGGGGTGGTCGGCGACACCGATCCCCGTGTCATCCGCGCCCGCGGACGACTGGCCTCGCTGCTCTTCTGACGATCCCGCGCGGACCTTCGGAGGGGGGGCGGGCACATGCCCGCCCCCCTCCGTCGTCTCAGCCCCGGGTCGGGGAGGGGATGTGCGCGGGGGTGCGGTGACGCAGCCAGAGCACGCCGAGCGGCGGGAGGACCATCGTCGCGCGGCCGTTGTCGTCAGCGTGGACGATCCCCATGTTCCCCACGCCCGAGCCGCCGTACTCGCCGGCGTCGGAGTTGAGGATCTCCTCCCACACGCCGGGCGCGGGCAGATCGAGGGTGAACGGCTGGAGGGGCACGCCGGAGAAGTTCGCGATCACGGCGACGGTGTTGCCGTGGTGGTCGCGGCGGGAGAAGGCGATGACGTTGGGATCCCACGAGGGCGCCCCCAGGCGGTGGAACGCCGACCCGTCGGCATCCCTGGACCACAGCGGCGAGTGGGCTCGGTACTGCCTGTTCAACTGGGCGACGAAATCCTGCAGCTGACGGTGCGGAGGCTGCTCGAGCAACCACCAGTCCAGTCCCCGGGACTCCGACCACTCCGACAGCTGGCCGAACTCCTGGCCCATGAACAGCAGCTGCTTGCCGGGGTGGCCCCACATGTAGGCCAGGTAGGCGCGGAGGTTCGCCAGCTTCTGCCAGTAATCGCCCGGCATGCGCTGGAAGAGACTTCCCTTGCCATGGACGACCTCGTCGTGGCTGATCGGAAGGATGTAGTTCTCGCTGAACGCGTAGACGAACGAGAACGACATCTCGCCCTCGTGGTGACCGCGGTACATCGGATCCCGGGCGATGTACTGCAGGGAGTCGTTCATCCACCCCATGTTCCATTTGAAGCCGAACCCGAGACCGGCGTGGTCGGTGGGTGCGGTCACACCGGGGAAGCTGGTGGACTCCTCGGCGATCATCGAGATGCCGGGATAGCGCCGATAGGCGGTGGCGTTGACCTCCTGGAGGAACGCGATCGCGTCCAGGTTCTCGCGCCCGCCGTAGACGTTGGGGAGCCACTCGCCCTCGTTCCGCGAGTAATCCAGGTAGAGCATCGAGGCGACGGCGTCGACCCGGAGGCCGTCGACGTGGAACTCCTGGAGCCAGTACAGGGCGTTGGCGACGAGGAAGTTGCGGACCTCGCGGCGGCCGTAGTCGAAGATGTACGTGCCCCAGTCCTTGTGCTCCCCCCGGCGCGGGTCGGCGTGCTCGTACAGCGGCTCGCCGTCGAACCGGGCCAGCGCCCAGTCATCCTTCGGGAAGTGACCGGGCACCCAGTCCATGATCACGCCGATGCCCGCCTGGTGCAGGCGATCGATGAGGTAGCGCAGGTCGTCGGGCGTGCCGAACCGCCCGGTGGGGGCGAAGTATCCGGTGACCTGGTAACCCCAGGATCCTCCGAAGGGATGCTCGGCGAGGGGCATGAACTCCACGTGGGTGAAGCCCTGGTCCGTCACGTACTCGATGAGCGGATCGGCAGCGTCGCGGTAGGACAGCCCCGGACGCCACGAGCCGAAGTGGAGCTCGTAGATCGACATCGCGCTCTCGGCGGGCCGGGATGCGGCGCGCTCCTTCATCCAGGCGTCGTCGCCCCATGAGAAGGAGGAGTCGTCGATGACCGAGGCGGTGCCCGGGGCGACTTCCGCGCGACGCGCCATCGGGTCCGCCTTCATCACCCAGGCACCGTGCCGAGAGAGGATCTCGAACTTGTACCGGTCGCCGGCGCGGAGGCCCGGGACGAACAGCTCCCAGACTCCGCTTCCACCCATCGACCGCATCGGGTGGCCGGTGCCGTCCCAGCTGTTGAAGTCGCCTACGACGCGAACGGCCTGCGCGTTCGGCGCCCACACGGCGAACGAGGCCCCGTCGACGCCGTCGTGCGTGCGCAGGTGCGCCCCGAGGGCGTTCCACAGTTCCTCGTGGCGGCCTTCGCCGACGAGGTGGAGGTCGAGCTCGCCGATCGTCGGACCGTGCCGGTACGGATCGTCGGCGGTGTACTCCGATCCGTCCGGGTAGGTCGCGGTGATGACGTACGAGGTCGGGCGGGACGTGAGGAGCCCCTCCCAGATCCCGGCGTGCCGATGCGTCAGGGGGACACGGACACCGTCGTCGAAGACCGCCACGACGGTGTCGGCCAGCGGCCGGCGGGTGCGGACGACCCAGTCCGTGCCACCGTCACCGTCACCGGTGGCGTGGAGACCGAGGACGGAGTGGGGATCGTGATGGGCGCCGTGGGCGACGGCGTCGAGGAGTCCGGCATCGAGGGGCGGGGGTGTGGCGGTCATGCGCGGTCCTTTGCGATGTGGAGGATGTGCACGGGCTCGGTGAAGGCATCGAGGCGCACGAAGTTGTGATCCGACCAGGTCCAGCGCGCCCCGGTCACGAGGTCCTCGACCTCGTAGGGCTCGCCGGGCGCGACGCCCCACACCCGGGTGTCGAGATGGACCATGGTCTGACGCGTGGAGTGAGGATCGACGTTGATGACGACGAGGATGGTGTCGGACTCTCCGGTCGGCGACAGCGCGGCATCCAGGTGCTTGGAGTAGACGAGGATCGCCTCGTCGTCGCTCCAGTGCACCGAGAGGTTGCGCAGCTGCCGCAGCGCCGGGTGGTCGCGCCGGATCTCGTTGAGACGGCGCAGCCACGGCGCAAGGGAGTCGCCGCGAGCCTCGGCGCCCTCCCAGTCTCGGAACTTGTACTCGTACTTCTCGTTGTCGATGTTCTCCTCCGAGCCCGGTCGGGCGACGTTCTCGAACAGCTCGTATCCGGCGTACACCCCCCAGGTCGGCGATGCCGTGGCGGCGAGGGCGGCGCGGATCCGGTACCCCGGCCGGCCCCCGTACTGGAGGTACTCGGTGAGGATGTCGTGGGTGTTGACGAAGAGGTTCGGCCGCATGAAGTCGGACGTCTCGTGCGAGATCGAGGTGAAGAACTCCTCGAGTTCGGCCTTGCTGTTGCGCCAGGTGAAGTAGGTGTAACTCTGCTGGAAGCCCGCCATCGCAAGCCCGCGCATCATGGCCGGGCGCGTGAAGGCCTCGGAGAGGAAGATGACGTCGGGGTCGGCCTGGTTGACGGTCGCGATCAGCCACTCCCAGAACTGCACAGGCTTGGTGTGGGGATTGTCGACGCGGAAGATCTTGACCCCGAGGCCCACCCAGTGCTGGACGACGCGCAGGATCTCGGCGTAGATCCCTGCGGGATCGTTGTCGAAGTTCAGCGGATAGATGTCCTGGTACTTCTTCGGAGGGTTCTCCGCGAAGGCGATCGAGCCATCGGGCAGGGTGGTGAACCACTCCGGATGCTCGGTGACCCACGGATGATCCGGAGAGGCGTTCAGCGCGAGGTCGAGGGCGACCTCGAGCCCGTGCGTGTGCGCCGCGTCGACGAACGCGACGAAATCGACCTCGGTTCCGAGGTCCGGGTGGATGGCGTCGTGCCCGCCGTCGGCAGATCCGATGGCATAGGGCGAGCCGGGGTCGCCGGGCTCGGAGGTGAGGCTGTTGTTGCGACCCTTGCGATTGGTGGTTCCGATCGGATGGATGGGCGGGAGGTAGATGACGTCGAAGCCCATGCCCGCCACACCGGGCAGCCGATCGATGGCCGTGCGGAGCGTGCCGCTGGTGACCGAGCCGTCGTCGTTGCGGCGGGCTCCCTCGGATCGGGGGAAGAACTCGTACCACGAGCCGACTCCGGCCCGCTCCCGCTCGACGAGCAGCTCCAACTCCTCGCCGGCGCTGACGATCGCCGAGGTGGGTCGAGCGGCGAACGACGCCGCGATCGCGGTGTCGCGGACGATGTCCAGAGCTTCGGCGTCGGAGACGTCGTCAGAGCGCAGACGCGCCGCCGCGGCGGTCAGGAGCTTGCGGTCGGCCGCGGGGCGGCCCTTCTCGGCGATGGCCGCATCGAACAGGCGAGCGCCGGATTCGCGCATCACGAAGGGGTCGAGCCCGGCCGCGAGCTTGATGTCCGCGGCGTGCTGCCAGGTCGCGAAATCGTCGCTGAAGGCCTCGAATCGGAAGCGCCACACGCCGGTCTCGAGGGGCGCCACGGTCGTGGTCCACCGGTCGAAGCCGTCGTTCAGCGGCGCCAGCCGGTGAAGGGATTCATCTCCTGAGGGGGAGAAGAGCCGGACTTGGACGCCGATCGCGTCGTGCCCTTCGCGGAAGGCGGTCACGGTGAACGGGACCGCGTCGCCGACATACGCCGAGGGGCGGTATCGCCCACCGGGGACGCTCGGGGAGGGGAGGGTGAGCGGGATGCGCGGTGTCACCGTGGGCGCGGGCGCGATGGTCGGGAGGACGGCGCGCATCGGGATCGCCGATGCCGAGCGCCAGGGACGGGGACGGAGGGAACGAGTCGTCGTGGCCACGACTCGAACCTACCGCCCCGCATCGGACGGCCGCAGGGCTTGCGCGTGGGCCGCGGATCACTCCACCCGGAACAGCCGCATGCTCGTCGAGGGGATCTCCAGCTCGTCACCGGGCTCGAAGAGGCCGTGGTGAGCGGCCGGGTTCTCGTCGGCGCTGGACCACAGCGACACCAACCGCTCGGCCTCGTCGAGCTCGGGGAGGGCGACCGTCGTCGGGTGTTCGACGCCGTGGACGATGAGGAGGACCCGGTTGAACGGCTCGTTCTCGGGTGTCGACGCGGCGACGTACTGCAGGGTGCGATGGCCGGGGTCGGTCCAGCGGTCAGGCGACATGGTGTGGCCGTTCTCGTCGTACCACTCCATCACCGAGGCCGAGGGAATCCGTTCGCCGAGCCTGGCGAACCGGATCGGGCGAAGCGCCGGGTTCTCGCGCCGCAGCCGGGTGAGGGTTTGCACGTGGGCGAGGAGGTCCTCCTGCCACGGAGCGTGCTCCCACGACAGCCAGGTGAGCGGCGAGTCGTGACAGTAGGCGTTGTTGTTGCCCCGCTGGGTGCGGCCGAACTCGTCGCCGGCTGTCAGCATCGGGATCCCGGCCGACAGCAGCAGGGTGCCCAGGAGGTTACGCATCGCGCGGCGGCGGGTGGCGAGGATCGCCTCATCGTCGGTGCGGCCCTCGGCGCCGTGGTTGAAGGAGCGGTTCGTGTCCGCGCCGTCGCGGTTCTGCTCTCCGTTTCCGAAGTTGTGCTTGACGTCGTAGGACACCAGGTCGCGCAGCGTGAATCCGTCGTGGGCGGTCACGAAGTTGACGCTGGCGAGAGGCCCGCGCTCTTCGCTGAAGGTGTTGGATGATCCTGCAAGCCGGGTCGCGAAGCCGCCGATGCCGACCGGCGGGGTGGAAGCGCGGCGCGCGTAGTCGATGTCGCTGAGCCAGAAGTTGCGCACGCGGTCGCGGTAGCGATCGTTCCACTCCTGCCAGCCGGGGGTGAAGTTGCCGGTCTGCCAACCGCCCATTCCGACATCCCACGGCTCGGCGATCTTCTTGACGTCCGCGAGCATCGGATCGTCGGTGATGGCCTGGAGCAGGGGGTGGTCCGGGGTGAAGGCATGTCCGGCATCGCGGCCCAGGGTCGCCGCGAGATCGAAGCGGAACCCGTCGATCTGCACCTCGCGCGCCCAGTAACGGAGGGAATCGAGGACGAGACGCGCCGCGGCGTCCGTCGAGGTGTTCACACTGTTCCCACAGCCGGTCACGTCGATGTACGTGCCGTCGTCCTGCTGGCGGTAGTACGACCGGTTGTCGATGCCGCGAAGGCTGGAGCGAGGACCACCGATGCCCTCCTCGGCGGTGTGGTTGTAGACGACGTCGAGAAGGACTTCGATCCCCGCCTCGTGCAGCAGGCGCACCATGCCCTTCACCTCCCGCAGCACCGCCTCAGGCCCCTGGCGCTGAGCCTCCGCCGTGGCGTAGGCCGCGTGCGGGCTGAAGAAGTTGACGGTGTTGTAGCCCCAGTAGTTCGACAATCCATGCTGGAGCAGGCGCGGCTCGGAGGCGAAGGCGTGGATCGGCAGGAGCTCGACGCTCGTGACGCCGAGGCTCAGTAGGTGCTCGATCATCGCCGGATGCGCGAGTCCGGCATAGGTGCCGTGAAGGGCGGTCGGGATCCTCGGATGACGCTTCGTCAGACCCTTGACGTGACCTTCGTAGATGACGGTGCCATCGAGCGGGATCCCCGGCTTGGTCACGCCGCCCCAGTCGAAGCCGCCGTCGATGACGACGCAGCGCCAGTCCTCCAGCCCGCTTCCGATGATGCCCCTGGCGTACGGATCGGTGAGAAGGGTGGCGCTGTTGAAGACGTTCCCGGGACCGGAGGGTCCGTCGACGCGGAGGGCGTATCGGGCCCCCGGGTGCAGTAGCGGGGTGGTCACCGCCCACACCCCTCCGCCTTCGGGCAGGAGCGAGGCGGTCGCGACGATCCAGTCGATGTCGTCGCGATCGAAGAGCACCAGCTCGATGGCCTCGGCGTGTGCCGACCAGACCCTGAGGGTTCCCCCGTCGGGGCCCTGCGTCACACCGAGATCGTCGAGGTGCGGGCTCAGAAGCGAGGGGGCGGGGGAGAGGGGGGCGAGGGGGTCGATGCTGACCATGCGAACTACGATAGTGAGCGCGTGTGTCCCGGAGATCACGGCTCATCCTGACGGGAGGAGGGACCGGCGATGACGGTGTACCTCGATCATGCGGCGACGACCCCCCTGCGTCCCGAAGCCCGGGAGGCGTGGGTGCGCGCCCACGAGGTCCTCGGCAACCCGTCGTCGATCCACGCGGCGGGCCAGACCGCGCGTCGTCTTCTGGAGGACGCCCGGGAGCGGGTCGCGGCGCTTCTGGACGCCGACCCCATCGAGATCGTGTTCACGTCGGGGGGGACGGAGGCGGTGAACCTGGCGCTCAAGGGACTGTGGTGGGCGAGGACCCCGGACTCGGTGGCGATCGTCCTGCCCGGTGGCGAGCACCACGCGACCCTCGACACGGTGGAATGGCTGACGCGTGTCGCCGGGGCGGAGGTGCGCGACGTGCCGTTGGACGAGGTCGGCCGGATCACCGTCTCGGACTTCGCCGACGCAGCCCCGGGCGCGGCACTGGCGACGGCTCTCGTGGCGAACAACGAGGTCGGCGCGCTGAACGACGTCGCCGCCCTCGCCGCCGCCGCCGCCGCGGCGGGTGTCCCCCTTCACGTCGACGCCATCGCCGCCCTCGGGCGTGTGCCGGTCGTGTTCCGCGGATGGCGCGGAGAGGCGTCCGGTCCCACGGGACTGGTGGCCCTGAGCGTCGCTGCCCACAAGGTCGGGGGTCCGGTGGGGGTGGGAGCGCTCGTGGTGTCGCGCCACGCGCGGATCGAACCCCTCCTCCACGGCGGCGGCCAACAGCGGGGCCTGCGTGCCGGCACGCAGGACGTCGCCGGGAGCGTCGCCTTCGCGGTCGCGCTGGAGGCCGCCGAGCTCGAGCGCCTCCGCGAGGTCGAGCGATTGCGCGAGCTGTCGGATCGACTGATCCGCGGCATCCTCGAGACCGTCCCCGATGCCCAGATCCTCGGCCCGCCGTCGGTCGGCGGGCCTGTCACGCGTCTTCCGGGGAACGTCCACGTGCTGTTCCCCGGAGCGGCGGGGGAGACGCTGCTGTTCCTGCTCGACCAGGCGGGAATTGCCGTGTCGACCGGGTCGGCCTGCCAGGCGGGGATCGCCGAGCCGTCGCACGTCGTCCTGGCGCTCGGCCGCACCCCGCTCGAGGCCCGCCAGGTGCTGCGGTTCTCTCTGGGACGGACCAGCACCCCGTCGGACGTCGACGCGGTGCTGGGACACCTGCCGGCGGCGGTCGAACGGGCGCGCGCGGCATCCGGAGTCCGCACAGCGACCCGTTCGTAGACTGGAGCGATGCGAGTACTGGCGGCGATGAGCGGCGGCGTGGATTCGGCCGTCGCCGCAGCGCGCATGGTCGATGCGGGTCACGACGTCGTGGGGGTGCACCTCGCGCTCTCCCGGGCGGGTGGCACCCTCCGCACCGGCAGCCGCGGCTGTTGCACTATCGAAGACGCGATGGACGCCCGTCGCGCAGCGGACCTGCTCGGATTCCCCTTCTACGTCTGGGACTTCTCCGAACGATTCCGCGACGACGTGATCGAGGACTTCGTGACGGAGTACCGGGCCGGCCGAACTCCCAACCCGTGCATGCGGTGCAACGAGCGCATCAAGTTCGCCGCGCTCCTCGAGCGGGCCGTCGAGCTCGGGTTCGACGCGGTGTGCACCGGGCACTACGCCCGGATGGTCGATACGCCGTCCGGTCGCGAGCTCCATCGGGCATCGGACGCCGCGAAGGATCAGTCCTACGTGCTCGGCGTCCTCACCCCCGATCAGCTGAAGCACTCGCTCTTCCCGCTGGGCGATACCCCCTCCAAGTCCGTCGTGCGCGCCGAAGCGGAGCGCCGCGGCCTCACCGTGGCGCAGAAGCCTGACAGCTACGACATCTGCTTCATCCCCGACGGCGATACCCGCGGCTGGCTCGCCGAACGCGTCGGAGCCGCTCACGGCGACATCGTCGACCGTGCGGGCGACGTGGTCGGCCGTCACGACGGCGCACACGCCTTCACGGTCGGACAGCGCCGGGGTCTGGCGCTCGGCGTCCCCGCTCCGGACGGCAAGCCCCGGTTCGTTCTCGAGGTCCGCCCTGTCACGAACACGGTCGTGGTGGGTCCGAAGGAGGCCCTCGCCACCGCCCGCATCGCCGGCGACCGCTTCAGCTGGACCACGCACCCGCCGTCGGCGGGGTCGTTCTCGTGCGATGTGCAGATACGCGCCCACGCCGATCCGGTCCCGGCGCGGGGTCGATTCGACGGCCGGGAGATCGAGATCACGCCGGACGAGCCGTTCGACGGGGTCGCCCCGGGTCAGACCGCCGTTCTTTACGAGGGGACGCGCGTGATCGGTCAGTTCACCATCGCGCGCACGGTCTCGACTGTTCCCGTGGACGCGATCGCCTCCTGACGAGGATCGTCTGAGGATCCAGGCGGTGTCGGAGGCACTGCCTAGACTGACGGCGTGACAGACCCGGTGAGCAGCTCGGCAGATCGTCTTCCCGTCCCGGATGACCGGGCGTCCCTGTCGCCCGCGGCGGCTCGCACGCGGGCCGGGGAACTGACCGATCATATCCTCCGCGCACGCGACGCCTACTACGGCGAGGACGCCGAGATCGTCGACGATGCCACCTACGACGCGTGGATGCACGAGCTCGAGCAGCTCGAGCGGCTGCATCCCGAACTCCAGGGTCAGGACTCGCCCACGCAGAGCGTCGGGGCCGCGTCGGCCACGCTGTTCGCCCCGGTCACGCACGCCGAACGCATGCTGAGCCTGGACAATGTGTTCAGCGAAGAGGAGTTCTTGGCTTGGGCAGCGCGGGTCGAGCGCGATGCTGGACGCCCGGTGCGGTATCTCTGCGAGCTGAAGATCGACGGACTCGCCCTGTCGCTCCGGTACGAGCGCGGCCGGTTGACCAGTGCGGCGACACGCGGTGACGGTCGGGTGGGCGAGGATGTCACCGAGAACGTCCGTCGGATCACCACGATCCCGACGACGCTTTCGGGCACGGGGCATCCCGATCTCGTGGAGGTCCGGGGCGAGGTTTTCTTCACGGTCGCCGACTTCACCGCCCTGAACGCCTTCCAGCAGGAGCAGGGCGATCGGCTGTTCGCCAACCCCCGCAATGCGGCGTCGGGATCGCTCCGGCAGAAGGCCGAGGGGAAGACCGAACGGCAGCTGCGGGCCATGACCGAGAGACTGAGCCGGCTGCGGATGACGGTGCACGGCGTCGGTGCCTGGGCCGACCCGCCGGTGGCGGCCCAGAGCGAGGTCTACGATCTGCTGAAGGGCTGGGGGCTTCCGGTCAGCAGCTATTTCCGCGTGGTGGAGGATGCGGCTGAGGCGGCCGAGTTCATCCGGCACTACGGCGAGCACCGCCACGACGTCGAGCACGAGATCGACGGGATCGTCATCAAGGTGGACGACCTGGCTCTGCACGACGAGTTGGGGGCCACCAGCCGAGCACCGCGATGGGCGATCGCCTACAAGTACCCGCCGGAGCAGGTCAACACCACGCTTCTAGACATCGTGGTGTCGGTCGGGCGCACCGGTCGCGCCACCCCCTTCGCCGTGATGGCGCCCGCTCAGGTGGCCGGCTCGGTCGTCCGGCAGGCGACGCTGCACAACCAGGACGTCGTCAAGGCCAAGGGCGTCCTGATCGGCGACACGGTCGTCCTGCGCAAAGCGGGCGACGTCATCCCCGAGGTCCTCGGGCCGGTGGTGGAGCTGCGCGACGGGAGCGAGCGCGCGTTCGTCATGCCGGTGCGATGCCCCGAGTGCGGGTCGCCACTGGCGCCCGCCAAGGAGGGAGACATCGACCTGCGCTGCCCGAACTCCCGCTCCTGCCCCGCGCAGGTGCGCGGACGCGTCGAGCACATCGGCTCACGGGGCGCTCTGGACATCGAGGGTCTGGGCGAGGTGTCCGCCGCGGCGCTCACTCAGCCGGTGCGGCCCGAGATCCCGCCGTTGGTCACCGAGGCCGGGCTGTTCGATCTCACCGCCGGCGATCTGTTCCCGATCGACGTCGTGGTGCGCGACGCCGAGACGGGATTGCCACGCCTGCTCGAGGACGGCACAGCCGACACCCGGTCCCCGTTCCGTCGTCAGCGCAAGAAGTCCGATCCGCCGTTCGACCCGGGCGGGGCGTTCGACGGTGATGCCACACACATCGTCTCCCGAGCGGCCCAGGAGCTTCTGGCCAACCTCGAGCGCGCGAAGACGAAGGAACTGTGGCGCTTCCTGGTCGCCCTCAGCATCCGTCATGTCGGCCCGGTCGCAGCCCGCGCCCTCGCGCAGTGGTTCGGTTCGATCCGAGCGATCCGCGACGCCTCGCGGGATGAGCTCGCCGCCGTCGACGGGGTCGGCGGCATCATCGCCGACGCGGTGACCGAGTGGTTCGAGATCGATTGGCATTGCGAGATCGTCGACCGCTGGGAGGCGGCGGGCGCGCAGCTCGCGACGCCGGGGCATCCCGGTCCGGGTGCCGCGGCTGCCGGCGGCGGTGTCCTCGACGGTGTCACCGTCGTCGCCACGGGAACGCTCGAGGGCTACACCCGGGAGGGTGCCCAGGAGGCGATCCTGCGGGCCGGCGGAAAGGCGGCGTCCTCGGTGTCGAAGAAGACCGACTTCGTGGCCGCAGGCCCCGGCGCCGGCTCGAAGCTGGCGAAGGCGGAGGAGCTCGGCGTGCCGATCATCGACGCGGCGCAGTTCCACCTGCTGGTGACCGAGGGGCCGTCCGCGCTGTCGGGACAGGGGCCCTCCTCGTCGTGATCACACCGCGTCCGGCTCGTCCGGGCCCGACGCATGGAGGAGCCGCGTCCGTACCTCGCGTCGCTGCACCTTGCCGATCAGCGATCTGGGGAGCTCGTCGACCACGACGACACGGCGCGGCACCTTGTACGCGGTGAGGATCCCCCGCGCGAAGGAACGCACGTCCTCGGGATCGAGCGGATCCTCTCCGGACACCACGACGGCGGCGACGACGTCCTCGCCGGAGTGGGACGAGGGGAGGCCCACGACGGCCGCATCGCTCACCCGAGGGTGCTGACGCAGCGCGTTCTCCACCTCGGTGGGAGCGACATTGAAGCCTCCGGTGATGACGAGCTCCTTTATCCGGTCGACGATCCGGACGAACCCGTCGTCGTCGATCGTGACGATGTCGCCGGTACGGAACCAGCCGTCGACGAAGACCTGCTCGGTCTCATCGGGGCGTCCGTGATAACCCTCGAAGACCTGCGGTCCCCGGACGACGAGCTCACCGGGACGACCGGGCGCCACGTCGCGACGGGGATCGTCGGGGTCGACCACCCGGCACTCGGTGCCCGGCAGGGGCAGACCGACCGTCCCGGGTTTGCGGTGGGCGGCGACGGGGTTCGCCATGAGCACCGGGGAGCATTCGCTCAGCCCATAGCCCTCGACGAGATAGCCCTTGCTCGCCCGCTCGAAGGGCACGACCAGCTCGTGCGGGAGCGCCATGGCACCCGAGATGGCCACCTCCGTACCCTCCAGGGAGATCCCCGCGTCCTGGGCTGCCGCGAGGAGTCGCTCGGCGATCGGCGGGACGAGGGGGAGGAAGGTCGCAGGCCGCTTCCTGGTCACCGCCAGCACGAGCTGAGGGTCGAATCGAGGGAACAGCACGAGCCGCGCGGCCATCGACATGGCGAACGTGAGGCACAGGGTCAGACCGTAGGCGTGGAACATCGGGAGCACGGCGTAGACGACGCATCCCTCGCCGAGGATCACCTCCGGAACCCACGCGCGAGCCTGCGCGGCATTGGCGAGGAGGTTGCGGTGGCTGAGCCGGACGCCCTTCGGCGACCCGGTCGTCCCACTGGTGTACTGCAGGATCGCGAGGTCATCGGTCGTCGGCCCGGGGTGGCCGGGATCCAGGGGGTCGGAGGCGGTCAGCTCCTCCCAACGGTCCGGCGCTCCCGCACCTCGGACGACGGTCGAATCCAGCGCCATCCTCGCTTGGCGCGCGCGCAGGATGGGCAGGCGGAGGGCTGCACGCGTGCGCCACGGCATGGCGCGGTGGATCTCGACCGACACGAGCGTCTGGACCCGAAGATCCTCGGGGAAGGCGCGGACGGTGTCGACGACTTTGCTCCAGACGATCGCGTGGCGGGCCCCGTGATCCTGGAACTGGGTGCGCAGCTCGCGGGCCGTGTAGAGCGGGTTGTGTTCGACGACCACGGCGCCGAGTCGGAGCACGGCGTAGAACGCGACGATGTGCTGCGGGCAGTTCGGCAGGACGATCGCCACGGCGTCGCCGGCCTTCACGCCCCGGGCACGAAGACCCTCCGCGACAGCGACGATCTGCGCCTGCAGCTGCCGGTAGGTCGTCTCGCGACCGAAGAACTCCAGCGCCGGCGCATCCGGATACTCGCGGGTGGCCGTGTCGATGATGTCGACGAGCGACCCCGTCACCGCGGGCAGATCGGCCGGCACCCCCTCGGCGTAGCTGGCGATCCAGGGACGGGGTGGGTCGTACGTCGTCACGCCCGACACTCTACGGGGGCGACGCGGGCTCGCCTCGCCCCTGGACCGGAGGGCGGTGGGGCGAGCACCTAAACTGATCGGGTGTCCGAAATCACACCCGACCTCGTGCGTCATCTCGGCGTTCTCGCCCGCATCCAGCTGAGCGACGAGGAGGTGGCGCGCCTCACCGGGCAACTCGATGTGATCGTCGACAACATCGCGAAGGTGTCGGAGGTCGCCACCGCCGACGTCCTGGCCACCAGCCACCCCATTCCGCTTCAGAACGTCTTCCGGGACGACGTCCCCGCCGACGTCCTCACCGTCGAGGAGGTTCTGCAGAACGCCCCCGAGGCTGCGGACGACCGCTTCCGCGTGACCGCCATCCTGGGGGAGGAGCAGTGAGCGCCGGGGACGACATCATCCGACTCACCGCCGCCGACCTGGCGTCGCGACTGCGCGCCGGCGAGATCTCGAGCGTCGAGGCGACCAGGGCGCATCTGGATCGCATCCGAGACGTCGACGGCGACGTCCACGCGTTCCTCCACGTCAACGACCAAGCCCTCGAGGTGGCCGCCGACATCGACCGCCGCCGCGTCGCCGGCGAGGAACTCGGTGCGCTCGCGGGGGTGCCGCTGGCCATCAAGGACGTCCTGGTCACGACGGATATGCCCTCCACGAGCGGATCACGCATCCTCGAGGGGTACATGTCCCCGTACGACGCCACCGTGGTCTCACGCTCCCGCGCGGCCGGTCTCGTCCCGCTCGGCAAGACGAACATGGACGAGTTCGCCATGGGGTCCTCCACCGAGCACTCCGCCTACGGCCCCACTCGCAACCCCTGGGACCTCGACCGGATCCCCGGCGGCTCGGGCGGTGGCTCCGCCGCCGCGGTCGCCGCGTTCGAGGCGCCGCTCGCGCTCGGCTCCGACACCGGCGGCTCCATTCGGCAGCCCGCGCACGTCACGGGAACCGTCGGCATGAAGCCCACCTACGGTGGGGTCTCGCGTTACGGCGCGATCGCCCTCGCCTCGAGTCTCGACCAGGTCGGTCCGGTGACGCGGACGGTGCTCGATGCCGGACTTCTCCACGACGTCATCGGCGGTCACGATCCGCACGACGCGACCTCGCTCGAGGACGTCTGGCCGTCGTTCGCCGACGCGGCCCGCGACGGCGCGACGGGGGACGTCCTTCGCGGTCTCCGGGTCGGTGTCATCGCCGAACTCCCCGACAGCGGGTTCCAGCCCGGGGTCTCCCTCCGCTTCCGCGCGGCCCTCGACGCGATGGCGGCGCAGGGCGCGGAGATCGTCGAGGTGAGCGCTCCGCACTTCGAGTACGGCGTCGCCGCCTATTACCTGATCCTCCCCGCGGAGGCATCGAGCAACCTCGCAAAATTCGACTCGGTCCGGTTCGGCATGCGGGTTATCCCGCACGCCGGTGCCACCGTCGAAGAGGTCATGGCTGCGACGCGCGAGGCCGGTTTCGGCGACGAGGTCAAGCGACGCGTCATCCTCGGCACCTATGCCCTGTCCGCCGGCTACTACGACGCCTATTACGGCAGCGCGCAGAAGGTCCGCACCCTCATCCAGTCCGATTTCGACGCGGCGTTCTCCCAGGTCGATGTTCTGGCCACCCCGTCGGCTCCCACCACGGCGTTCCGCTTGGGCGAGAAGCTCGATGATCCGCTGCAGATGTACCTCAACGACGTCACCACCATTCCCGCCAACCTCGCGGGGGTTCCGGGAATCTCGATTCCTGCGGGCCTCGCGCCGGAGGACGGGCTGCCGGTGGGGATCCAGTTCCTCGCTCCCGCGCGCCAGGACGCCCGTCTCTACCGGGTCGGAGCGGCGGTCGAGGCGCTGCTGGTCGAGGAATGGGGCGGTCCGCTGCTGGATCGCATGCCGCTGCAGGGAGGGGTGGCCTGATGGCCCGCGACACGCTGATGGACTTCGACGAGGCCCTCGAGCGCTTCGAGCCGGTGCTCGGGTTCGAGGTCCACGTCGAACTGAACACCCGCACGAAGATGTTCTCCGGCGCACCCAACCCCGCGAACAGCGCCAACCACGATGCGGCGCCGAATACGCTGGTCGCCCCGGTCGACATGGGTCTCCCGGGCGCGCTTCCCGTGGTGAACGAGGAGGCCGTCCGCGCCTCCATCAGCCTGGGGCTGGCGCTCGGATGCCGGATCGCGCCCTCGAGCCGATTCGCGCGCAAGAACTACTTCTACCCCGACCTCGGAAAGAACTACCAGATCTCACAGTACGACGAGCCCATCGCGTTCGAGGGTTCTGTCGAGGTGGAGCTGGAGGACGGGACGGTCGTGACTGTTCCGATCGAGCGCGCGCACATGGAGGAGGACGCCGGGAAACTCACGCACATCGGCGGGTCGACCGGCCGGATCCAGGGCGCGGAGTACTCCCTCGTGGACTACAACCGCGCGGGCGTGCCGCTGGTGGAGATCGTCACCAAACCGATCTTCGGAGCGGAGCATCGCGCACCGGACATCGCCAAGGCCTACGTCCAGACCATCCGCGACATCGTGCTCGCGCTGGGCATCTCCGACGCGCGGATGGAGCGCGGGAACCTCCGCTGCGACGCGAACGTCTCGCTGCGGCCGCGTGGCCAGGAGAAGCTCGGCACGCGAACCGAGACCAAGAACGTCAACTCGATGCGATCGGTCGAGCGCGCCGTCCGTTATGAGATCCAGCGGCAGGCGGCGATCCTCGCCGCCGGCGGCACCATCACCCAGGAGACCCGGCACTGGCACGAGGACACCGGCACGACCTCGCCGGGCCGGCCGAAGTCCGACGCGGACGATTACCGGTACTTCCCGGAGCCGGATCTCCTCCCCGTCGCCCCCCCGGAGTCGCTCATCGACCGGCTGCGCGAGGCCCTGCCGGAGCAGCCGGTGGTGCGACGCCGACGTCTGAAGTCGGACTGGGGGTTCGCCGACATCGAGTTCCGCGGCGTGGTCAACGCCGGTCTGCTCGCCGAGGTCGAGGCGACCGTTGCCGCGGGTGCGACGCCGGCGGCCGCTCGGAAGTGGTGGATGAGCGAGATCAGCCGCATCGCGAACGCCGACGGCCGGGAGCCGGGCGAGCTCGTGACCCCCAGGCAGGTCGCCGAGCTCCAGCGCCTCGTCGACGAGGGGACGCTCACCGACAAGCTCGCGCGCCAGGTGCTCGAGGGGGTCATCTCGGGCGAGGGCGACCCGACCGAGGTCGTCGCTTCGCGGGGCCTGGCGGTGGTCTCGGACGACACGGCCCTCATCGCCGCGATCGACGAGGCGTTGGCCGCACAACCCGACGTGATGGACAAGATCCGCGACGGGAAGGTCCAGGCCGCGGGCGCCGTGATCGGTGCGGTGATGAAGGCGATGCGCGGACAGGCCGATGCCGCGCGCGTCCGCGAGCTCATCCTCGAACGCGCCGCGCAGTGACCGGATGTCGGCGGCACCGTCGACAATGGACTCATGGGTCGCGGTGACGGCAGCGGCCGGCTCGTCTCACCGGAGGGCGCGGATGACACGGGAGCCGGCATCCTCCACGTCGACATGGATGCGTTCTACGCATCCGTCGAGGTGCTCGACGATCCGTCCCTGCGCGGCAAGCCGCTGATCATCGGCGCGCCCGAGAGCCGCTCGGTCGTCTCCAGCGCGTCGTACGAAGCGCGACGTTTCGGGGTGCGCTCGGCGATGCCGGTCTCGCAGGCGCTGCGGCTGTGCCCGACGGCGCTGGTCGTTCCCCCTCGGTTCCCGCGATACGCCGAGCTGTCGGCCGAGGTGATGGCCCTCTTCCGCGACATCACCCCGCTCGTCGAGCCGCTGTCGATCGACGAAGCCTTCCTCGACGTCCGCGGGGTCCGGCGTCTGTGGGGGAGCCCGGGGGACGTCGCGCGCCTCCTGCGCACGCGGGTTCGCGAGGAGGTCGGCCTGCCGTGCTCGGTCGGCGCGGCGGCGACCAAGCACGTGGCGAAGATGGCGTCGACGCTGAGCAAGCCGGACGGCCTCCTCATCGTTCCCGAAGCAGCGACTGGGCGGTTCCTCGCCGGCCGCCGGGCCAGCGATCTGTGGGGCGTGGGCCCGAAGGCCACCGACGCGCTGGGGGCGCGGGGCATCCGGACCGTGGCCGACATCATCGACACTCCGGCGGCGGTCATCGATCGCGTCCTCGGCGCGTCGCTGGGGCTCCGGGTTCGTCAGCTGGCCCGGGGAATCGACCCGCGCGAGGTCGAGACGACGAGAGTGGAGAAGAGCGTCGGGCACGAAGAGACCTTCGCCGCCGACATCGATGATCCGGTGGTCCTGCGAGTGGAGCTTCGTCGTCTCGCCGACCGCGTCGGAGCGCGCCTTCGGGAGCACGGCTGGGAAGCGGCGACGGTCTCGATCAAGGTGCGTTTCTCGGACTTCGGCACGGTGACCCGGGCGCAGACCCTCCCGGAGCCGACGGCGGTCGGTCAGCGGATCGGCGCCGCGGCGATCGAGCTGTTCGATGCCCTCGAGCGCCCTCTTCCGATCCGTCTCATCGGCGTCCGAGCCGAGAAGCTCTCCGCGTCGGCGAACGCGCTCCCCGCGCTCTGGGATGACGATGAGGACTGGCGGCGGGTCGAGGGAGTCCTGGACGGTGCGGCGGCGAGGTTCGGCCGGGGGAGCATCACGCGCGCAACACTTCTCGGCGGCCAGGTCAAGGGGCCGGGCAAGGCTGGGCAATGACGGTGCCGCCGGGTACCGTGGGGGCATGCCCAACATCGCACTCGACCTCGGCAAGCAGTCCGCGGACTTCGGCGTCACATCCGTCTACGGCGAGCAGCAGGACGTGGACGGCGTCCGGCTGGTCCCCGTCGCCCTGACGTGGACCGCCTTCGGCGGCGGCTCCGATGAGGCGGGCAACGGCGGGGGCGGAGGCGGCGGATACGCCGTTCCGCTCGGCGCCTACATCCGTCGTGGGGACGATCTGCGATTCGAGCCGAACGTCGTCTCGCTCCTCGCCGTCGGCATTCCCTTCGTCTGGGTGGCCGGTCGTGCGCTCAGCCGTGTCATCCGCGCCCTCAAGAAGTGAGTCCGACCCGGTCGGGCGGGCACTGAGAGCAGCGGTCGACCACACGCGCGACGCGGTCGTCTCGGTCGCCGCGGCCAACCCGGTCATCCTGATCGATGGTCGAAGCGGCGCGGGAAAGACCTCCTTCGCGCGAGAGCTCATCGCCGCCTGGCCACTTCACGGTCGTGTGCAATCCGTGGCGCTCGATGCGCTCTACCCGGGATGGGACGGGCTCGCCGAAGGCGTGCGCACCGCGCAGGAAGCCATCCTCCGGCCGCACGCCCGAGGACTGATCGGTGTGTGGCAGCGCTGGGACTGGGAGCGGGGAGAATACGCTGAAGCGCACGCCGTGGATCCCTCGCTGCCGCTCATCGTCGAGGGGTCGGGTCTGCTCACCGCGGGAACCGCGCCCCTCAGCGACATCCGCATCTGGCTGGAGTCCCCGGCGCGCGCTCGACGGACCCGCGCGCTGGCGCGAGATGGTGAGACCTACCGGCCCCACTGGGACAGATGGGCGCGGCAGGAGGAGCAGCACCTGGCCGATGACGGGCCTGCGCAGCGCGCCACGCACGTCTTCGTCATCCCGTGACGACTCAGTGCTCCGCGGATCTCGTGGCCTCGATCGCGCGGATGAGTCCTTCCAGTCGGTACCCCAGCCAGTCGTACACACCGAACCGCGGGTCGTCCCCGTCGTGCTGGTCCTCGTCGGTGATGCCGAGCCGGGAGGCGATGACCAGCCGCACCGCGGCCAGGGTGCGCATCCAAGCCTGCACGGATTCGGGGTCGAGGGCGAGGTCGACCTCCTCCCATCCTTCCGCTCCGGCGGTGGTGACGGAGGTAAGGGTGGCTGCGGGCGAGAGGCTGCGTCGGACGAGCTGCGCATCCCGGTGACGGCGGCGGAGGAGGTCGCGCTCGGTGACGTCCCGGAACTCCTGCGCAGCCTCAGCATCGTCGGCGTACGCGTCGGGGACGAGGCGGAGGACGGCCGGATCATCGCCCGGAGGGGATCCGTCTTGGACGAGTTCGATGAACTGGTCGATCAGGTCGACGAGGTGCGTCGCCTCCAGGCGGGTGATCTGCAGAGTGAGCGGGACGGTGTTCATGCCGCGGGAGCCCGTCTCACGGTCGCCCACAGGCCGTAGTCGTGCATGACCTGTGTGTGGAGTTCCATCTGCTCCCTGGCACCCTCTGCCACGACGGCATGTCCGTCGTGGTGGACGGCGAGCATGAGGCGCTCGGCGGTGGCGGCGGGGAATCCGAAATACTCCCGGAAGACGTGGGCGACATAACTCATCAGGTTCACAGGGTCGTTCCAGACCACGGTCTGCCACGGACCGTTCGCCGACTCCTCAAGTATCTGATCGAGGCGCTCCTGGGTCTGCATCATTCCCGCCATCACGCCCACCCGAGTTCGTGCAGCTTGTCGTCGTCGATGCCGTAGAAGTGCGCGATCTCGTGGACGAGGGTCGTGTGCACCTCATCTCGCAGAGACCCCTCGTCGGCGCACGCGGCCAGGTGCGGCTCGCGATAGAGCACGATGCGATCGGGGAGTTCGCCCATGCCGTATCGGTCGCGCTCGGTCAGCGCCCATCCCTCGTAGAGGCCGAACAGCTCCTGCGACGGGTCCTCGGGCCGGTCCTCGACCACGAAGACGACGTTGTCGAGGCCGTCGACCATGTCGTCGGGGAGAAGGTCCAGCTCCTCGATCACAAGACGCTCGAACGCCTCGGCATCCATCTCGAGCATGTCTCCACGATACGGGCACGCAGACCCTGGAGATTTGGGGTGGCTGACGGGACTTGAACCCGCGGCCCCCTGGACCACAACCAGGTGCTCTACCGACTGAGCTACAGCCACCGTGGGCCCCGCCTCGGCGGGACAACCCAACGATTCTCTCACACGCCGGGCGCGAACGCGGACACCACAGATGCGGCGGCGGCACGGGCGCCGTCACTGGTCGGTCCCGGCTCGGGAACGAAGACCGCCTGGCGGTAGTAGGCCAGTTCGGTGATGGACTCGCGGATGTCCGCGAGCGCGCGATGACCGCCGTTCTTGGCCGGGGCGTGGATGTAGGCGCGGGGATACCAGCGACGGGAGAGCTCCTTGATGCTCGACACGTCGACGTTGCGGTAGTGCAGCCACCGATCGACCCGGGGCATGTACTTGGCCAGGAACATCCTGTCCGTTCCGATCGTGTTGCCGGCCAGCGGTGCCTTCCCCTCCTGCGGCGCGAAGCGCTGGATGTATTCGAGGGCCTGGAACTCCGCCTCGGCGACCGTCACCCCCGCGGGGATCTCATCCAGGAGTCCGGAGGTCTCGTGCATGGTGCGCACGAAGTCGCTCATGTTCTCCATCGCCGAGGCATCGGGCTTGATCACCACCTGGAATCCGGGATCCAGTGGCCGCAGTTCGAAGTCCGTGATCACGATCGCGATCTCGACCAGCTCGTCGACCGCGAGGTCGAGGCCCGTCATCTCGCAGTCGATCCACACGAGCCGGTCGTTCTCGGAAGCTCCCACCATGGGCCCATCCTAATGACGGGCGCAGACCGTGGCCGCGACCTCCTCACTCGGTCCCCCAGGCACGATTCGAACGTGCGACCGGCGGATTAGAAGGCCGCTGCTCTATCCACTGAGCTACTGGGGGTCGCCAGACCAGGGTAGCGGCCGGGACGACGGGGTCGGGAATCGCCGCCTGCCATCTGGCGGCGAGTCCCGGCGAGGCGTAGCGTCGAAGCATCGGAGGGAGTTCGACGATGAGCACGACCGACACGCACTCGACCCTGTGGGTCGCTTACGGAACAGGCGGAGTGGTGGGCAGCATCCGCAAGGTGGCGGACGGCTACACCGTCACCATGGCCGGGGCGGATTCGACGGCCGGGACCTACCCGACCATGGATGTCGCGAAGAACGCGCTGCACGCGCGGATGCGACCGGGGAGCGAGTGGCCGACGTTCGAGGAGCACTGAACAACCCGCGCCGTCATCGCGCCGGGGCGTTCATCGTGTCGTCGATGACGAGGTCGCCGGCGCACGGCCTTCTCGCGCGGTGTCGAACAGGGGCAGCGTGATGTGCACCAGGGGTCCGATCGTCACGGCGAAGACCAGGGTGCCGACACCCACCGTTCCGCCGAGCACCCATCCGATCAGCAGCACGCTGAGTTCGACGCCGCCGCGACACGCCCAGATGGGCCAGCCGAAGCGCGCATGCATGCCGGTCATGAGACCGTCGCGGGGACCGGGACCGAACCGGGCGCCGATGTAGAGCCCGCACCCGACGGCGACGACAAGAATGCCGACGATGAGCAGGGCCGCCTGTACCCCGAGGTGGTTCGGGGCGGGCGGCATGATCCAGAGCGCGATCTGCATGCTTGTGCCGACGAGAAGGATGTTGGCGACCGTGCCGATCCCCGGTCGCTGGCGCAGGGGGATCCATAGGAGAAGCACACCGACACCGACGAGATTGGTCACCCAGCCGATGCCGATGCCGGACTGCCGCGAGAGGCCCTCCGCGAACACGGTCCAGGGATCCACGCCCAGACCGGCCTCGATCGTCAGAGCGCACCCCGCGCCGTAGAGGACGAGGCCGAGAAGCAGGCGGATGGCACGGTCGGTCACCCCGACATTCCACCATCTCATTGGACTGCACGTAGCAGGCCAATCCCCCTAAAGTGGTCGGATGGACTCCAGGATGTCGGCGCGCGCCCTCTCCCACGCCCTCGGGGGGTGGCGCACGCGCGAACCGACGTACGAGGCGCTGGCCGACGGCATCCGCCTGCTGTGCCTGGACAACAGGCTTGCACCGCGGACGACACTTCCGGCGGAGCGCGAGCTCGCCGCAGTCCTCGGTCTGAGTCGGAGCACGGTGGCGGCGGCCTACGCGAGCCTTCGTGGGACGGGACACATCCACAGCGTGCGCGGATCGGGGAGCATGACGCTTCCCGTCGCGCGGAGGGACCCGGGCATCACCTCCCGGGTCCACCGGGATGACATCGACCTCCAGCAGGCCAGCCCTGCGGCGTGGCCCGGCCTGGCAGGTCTCATGGCCGAGACGATCGCCGACGCCCCCTCGATCGTCGCGCGAAGCGGCTACGACATCGTCGGACGGCACCAGCTCCGTGTTCGCGTGGCCGAGCACTACACCGCTCGCGGCGTGACGACCTCGCCCGATGAGATCCTCATCACCACGGGCGCGCAGAGTGCGATCCACCTGCTGGCCCGCTCCCTCGTCACCCGCGGCGACCGCGTGCTGATCGAAACGCCCACGTACCCCCATGCGGCAGACGCGCTCCGGCAGGCCGGTGCGCGCCTCACCGCGGTTCCGGTGACCATCACGGACGGCTGGGATCTCGAGCGGGCCGAGCAGGTGTCGCAGCGTACTCTTCCGGTCGCGGCGTACGTGATGCCCGACTTCCACAATCCGACAGGTCGATCGATGAGCGCTCACGAGCGCGCCGCGCTGGCTCGGTCGTGCGAGCGTGCGGGGACCACGCTCATCCTCGACGAGACGACGGGAGATCTGGACATCGACCGGGGGCCGCTGGATCGTGGGTTCGACCGGATGGATCCGCGCCTGGTCGTCCGCATCGGCTCCCTGGGGAAGACCGTCTGGGGCGGACTCCGCATCGGATGGATCCGCGCGACGCCGGAGCTGATCCGCCGTCTTGTCGCGCTGCGCAGCGCGCAGGATCTCGGGACGCCTGAGCTCGAGCAGGTCATCGCGTCCGCCGTCCTCGGCCGGTTCGGCGACGTGGTCGACCAGCGTCGGCACATGCTGCGGGCAGGACGCGACGTCATGAGCGCCGCCCTGAACGAGCGCCTTCCGCGATGGACCGTTCCCCGGCCTTCGGGCGGAGTCTCGCTGTGGATCGAGATGGATGCACCTCTCAGTGCGGCGGTGGTCATGGATGCGCGCCATCGCGGACTGCTCCTGACCTCGGGGCCCCGCTTCTCGGTCGACGGCGGTCACGACAGGTATCTTCGGGTGCCCTTCACCGCGGCACCGGAGACGCTGGTGCGTGCGGCGGACATCTTGGCGGAGTCGTGGACGACGGTTTCGCGCGCTGCCCCTCCGACCCTCATGCTGCGCGAGGACGCGATGGTCTAGTGTGACCGCCGCGGTCTCATCGGCAGGGGCGTTGGCCGCATGACGTGCGGGGTCAGCGCACGTAGTGAAGGCACGAGACCGCGTCATCCAGACTCCAGAACCGACCCACCTCGAGGAAGCGTCTGATGCGCGCGGAGTACCGGAGCGCGTGGAATCGCAGGGCGTCCGCCTCCTCGCTGGTCTGGATGTGACCCACGACTCGACCGGCGCGGTCGACGACACGCCAGAGGCGCGTCCCCGCGCCGACGAGCCGCAGTCCGTGCGGCACCGCCGATGTCGTGGTGGGGATCGAGGGATGGGTGAGAGCGGTCATGTCTTCCTCCTGCATCGAAGATAGATACGACCTCCGACATCGCGTCGAAGGGTCGTCCTCTCCTGCACAATCCCGGCTCGTCGTCGATTCTCCACCGATCAATGCCGGGCCCATCCTGGGCGGACGCCCGGCCGTCACGATGGGGTCGTGCCGGTGCCCGCCGGGCACCCGGGCACCGGCACAACCGAACATCCGCACGGAGCAAGGAGAATCATGTCCGACACCATCACCCTCACCGGGAACATCGCCACCATCCCCGAGCACAAGAAGATCCTCGACGGGGTGGCGGTGACGTCCTTCCGCCTCGCCACGTCGCATCGGCGACTGGATCGGGCCACGGGGCAGTGGGTGGACGGCGATACGAGCTACTACACCGTCCAGCTGTTCCGACAGCTGGCCGAGAACGCCGTCCTCTCGCTGAGTCGGGGCGACCGCGTCATCGTCACGGGCCGCGTGAAAGTGCGCGAGTGGGACACCGGGACCCGACGGGGGACCACCGTCGAGGTCGAGGCGGACGCGATCGGGCACGATCTGAAGTTCGGGACGTCGCGCTTCACGCGCGGCACCGCGTCGCGGTCGACGGCCGAGGCGGCACCGGCCGATGCGTCCCCGGCGGACGCGTGGTCCACCCCCGGTGTGCCGGCCGACGACGCGGCCGAGGCCGTGTCCGAGGGGTGGGCGACGGATGCCCCCGGATCACGCGACGGATCGGGGGACGCCTCCGAGGATGCGGGTGAGCCGGGCCCACCCGTTCTCGTCGGAACAGGGGAGACGCCCTTCTGAGGGCGGTTGCAGGGGGCGTTCGCAGCCACGCCGTAGACTCGGCGCGTGCCTCTGCGGAAACCGGATCACCACGACCGTCGCCCGCTGTCTCCTCTGATCGCTCTCCGCGGCATCCTGATCGGCGGAGTCCTCGCTCTCCTGCTGGCCGGCTGCACTCCGACACCCTCTCCGTCGCCGACGCCCACGGTGCCGGTGCCGGAGTCCACGTCCTCGGTGGAGCCCCCCGCCCCGGCGGGACCGGCTCTCGTTCCGGACGGATCCGCCGAGGACAACCTCCCGTTCTTCACGCAGATCATCCAGGCGGTGTGGAACAGCGACGGACGCGGCGCCGGACGGGCGTACGTGGACGCCCTGGTGGCCGGCGGGTTCGACAAAGCCGCCATGCAGGTCACCGCCGACACCTCCACGGTCGGAAACCCCGCCGAGAGCATCCAGGTGTCGGTCCGCTGGGGAGAGCAGTGCTTGATCGGGCAGGTGGGCGACGCCACCGGGGAGCCGGTCGCCACCGTCCTCGCGGCCCTTCCCGACGGTGCCTGCCTCCTGGGGGAGACACGGCCGATCGACTGGTGAGAAGGGGCGGGGGCCAGGGGCGGGTGAACCGGTGACCGGGTCGCCGACCGACTAGGCTGGGACGCTGACGTCGGGACGTGAAGAGGAGCTGCGAACGGTATGGCTGAATACATCTACTCGATGGTCCGGGCCCGCAAGGCGGTCGGCGACAAGCTCATCCTCGACGACGTCACGATGGCCTTCCTCCCGGGAGCCAAGATCGGCATGGTCGGCCCCAACGGAGCGGGTAAGTCGACGATCCTGAAGATCATGGCGGGGCTCGACACCCCCTCCAACGGCGAGGCGAAGCTGAGCCCCGGATTCTCGGTGGGAATCCTCATGCAGGAGCCCGAGCTGGACGAGTCCAAGACGGTGCTGGAGAACATCCAGGACGGGATCGCGATCAAGGCCAAGCTCGATCGGTTCAATGAGATCTCCGCTCTGATGGCCGATCCCGACGCCGACTTCGACGCCCTGCTGGCCGAGATGGGAACCCTCCAGGAAGAGATCGACGCCGCGGACGCCTGGGACCTGGATTCCCAGCTCGAGCAGGCTATGGATGCCCTCCGCACTCCGCCCGGCGACGCTGCGATCGCCCCGCTGTCGGGTGGGGAGAAGCGCCGGGTCGCCCTGACGAAGCTGCTGCTGCAGAAGCCCGACCTGCTCCTGCTGGACGAGCCCACCAACCACCTCGACGCCGAGAGCGTGCTCTGGTTGGAGCAGCACCTGCAGAAGTATCCCGGCGCCGTCATCGCCATCACGCACGACCGGTACTTCCTCGACAACGTCGCCGAGTGGATCGCCGAGGTCGACCGCGGCCGCCTGATCGGATACGAGGGGAACTACTCCACCTACCTCGAGAAGAAGGGCGAGCGTCTGGAGGTGCAGGGCAAGAAGGACGCCAAGCTCGCCAAGCGCCTCAAGGAGGAGCTCGAGTGGGTCCGCTCCAACGCCAAGGGTCGCCAGGCCAAGTCCAAGGCCCGTCTCGCGCGCTACGAGGAGATGGCGGCCGAGGCCGATCGCACCCGCAAGCTGGACTTCGAGGAGATCCAGATCCCGCCGGGGCCGCGGCTGGGCGGCATCGTGATCGAAGCGAAGAACCTCCACAAGGGCTTCGGCGACCGGTCCCTCATCGACGGGCTCAGCTTCAGCCTGCCGCCGAACGGCATCGTCGGGGTCATCGGCCCCAACGGCGTAGGCAAGACCACCCTCTTCAAGACCATCGTCGGCCTGGAACCGCTGGACAGGGGGAACCTCAAGATCGGCGAGACGGTGAAGATCAGCTACGTCGACCAGTCGCGCGCGAACATCGACCCCGAGAAGACGCTGTGGGAGGTCGTCTCTGACGGCCTGGACATCATCACGGTGGGCAAGACCGAGATCCCCTCGCGAGCCTACGTGTCGAAGTTCGGGTTCAAGGGACCCGACCAGCAGAAGAAGGCCGGTGTGCTCTCGGGGGGCGAGCGCAACCGGCTCAACCTCGCGCTGACGCTCAAGGAGGGCGGCAACCTGCTGCTCCTGGACGAGCCGACGAACGACCTCGACGTCGAGACGTTGCAGTCGCTGGAGAACGCCCTCCTGGAGTTCCCCGGATGCGCCGTGGTCATCACCCACGACCGGTGGTTCCTCGACAGGATCGCCACCCACATCCTCGCCTATGAGGGCACCGAGGAGCACCCCGACAAGTGGTACTGGTTCGAGGGCAACTTCGACGCGTACGAGCAGAACAAGATCGAACGGCTCGGCCCCGATGCCGCGACGCCGCACCGTTCGGCCTACCGCAAGCTCACCCGTGACTGACCCCGTCGTCATCGCCGAGACGACGCCTCTCGGCCGCCGGCTCCACATTCCGATTCCGCTCCGCTGGGGCGATCTCGACGCGTTCAACCACGTCAACAACACCGCCATGCTGAAGCTGCTCGAAGAGGCGCGCGTGCGGGCGTTCTGGCTGCCGGATCCGGGCGAGACCGCCCCCGACACCGCGGTGCTGTCCTCGGGGATCTCCGCCGGCGTCCTCACCCTCATCGCCCGCCAGGAGATCGAGTACCTGGCGCCGGTTCCGTACCAGCGCCACCCTCTCGACGTTCAGATGTGGTTCGGCCGGCTGGGGGGTTCGAGCATCGAGGTCTGCTACGAGGTGTGCAGTCCCCGCGAGACCGCCGCACCCGACGGCACCCAGACGATCTACGCCCGCGCGACCACGGTGGTGGTCAAGGTCGACGCCCGCTCCGGCGCCCCGCTCCGGTTGAGCGCCGAGGAGCGCGCGGCCTGGGAGCCGTACGTCGGACCCCCGCTGGTGTACGCGCACCGTCGCTGAGAGCCGCGCCGCGTCATGCCCCGGCGGGCACCCGCACCATGACCTCTTGTGCGACGCTTGCGACCAGGACGCCCTCGCGCGAGAAGATCCGGCCCTGAGCCAGGCCCCGCCCGCCTCGTGCGCTCGGCGATTCCTGGACGTAGACCAGCCAGTCGTCGACTCGCGCCGGGCGATGCCACCACATCGCGTGATCGAGGCTCGCCACCTTCAGCCCGGGTGTCGCCCAGGCGACGCCGTGCGCGCGCAGGATCGATTCCTGGATCGTCAGGTCGCTGAGGTAGGCGAGCACCGCACGGTGCAGGGCCGGCTCGTCCGGGAGCGCGCGGCGGGTGCGCAGCCACACCGCCTGCCGCGGGACCCTGGCACCCTCGACGCTCACGTAGATCGACGACGGCACGTGCCGGACGTCGACGGGGCGATCGGTGAACAGCCGCTTGGACATCGGATGCAGCCCGGTCAACTGCTCCTCGACATCGGGCAGTTCCTCGGGCGCGGGGAGGTCGTCCGGAAAGCTCGCCTGATGCTCGAGTCCGGGGTCGTCGTCCTGGAACGACGCGATCGCCGAGAAGATGGGCACCCCCGCCTGAAACGCCTGGGTGCGTCGAGTGGCAAAGGATCGGCCGTCGTGGATGCGGTCCACTGAGAAGGTGATCCCCTGCTCGGCGTCACCGGGCCTGAGGAAGTATCCGTGCATGGAGTGCACCGTCCGGCCCTCGGGGATGGTGCGTTCGGCGGCGACGAGCGATTGCGCGAGCACCTGCCCCCCGTACACGCGTCCGAGCGGCATCCGCTGGGACACCCCGGTGAAGATGTCCTCCGTGGTCCGCGCCGACGAACCCTCCAGATCGAGGACCGCCAGCATCGACGCGACGGGGTCGGGGTCGGGGTCTCCGAGCTCGCGCAGTGGACCGGCGGAACGGTCGGAATCGGTCACGCGGCTCCTCCTGTCCGGGCGCGGCACCCGTTCGTTGGTAGTTTAGGTCGGATGTCCGAGCGCCTCCTTCTCGCCGATGGCCATGCCGTCACCGATGCCCTGACCTTCGCCGGCCGGGCCGCGCGACTCGGGGATGGTGCGGTGCGACTTCGCGCCGCCACGGGCACGCTCACGATGTGGGCGGCGGTGCTGGCGCCGCGAGGACTGTTCGACAGCACCCCGACGATCCTCGGGATGCGGGCCATTCGAGCGGATCCGGAACTCGAATGCGACTTCGTCGTCGACGCGACGACCCTGGCCGCCGACGAGACCGCCGCCGCCCTCACGCTGCCCGCGACGGCTCTGGCGCCCGCCTGGGCGGGGATCTCGCCGCCGCAGGGCGGCTGGGTGCCCGGTGGCCGCCTGGCGGCATCCGATCTCGCCTCGCGCGCCCAGTGGGGCATGGCGGCGGTGGCGAACAAGCTCCCGGCCGACGCCGGCGAGGACGTGGTGCGGGTGATCAGAGCGGATGTCTGGGGCGCGCAGGCGGAGGAGCTGGCCGACCTGCCGCTCGGCGTCGCCTTCGCGGCGTTCGGTCTGGGCTTCATCGGTGGCGAGGAGACGGTGCGGATCTTCACGGCACCGTCCTGGACGCGACTGAGCCTCCAGCGCGGACATGTGCTCGTGCGGCGTCCGCCGCGAGAGGGGCTCACCCCGGTCCGACCGACCGGTCGCGCCGACGGCTGAGCGAGCTCGGGTGCCGCGGGTCAGACCGCCGCGGCGGCACCACGGCCGGCGGCCCGGCCGCTGAAGAGGCATCCGCCGAGGAAGGTGCCCTCCAGCGTGCGGTAGCCGTGAACACCGCCGCCGCCGAAACCGCTGGCCTCGCCCGCGGCGAACAGCCCGGTCACGGCTCCGCCGCCCTCGCCGAGAGCGCGGCCGTCGAGATCCGTCTCGATCCCGCCGAGCGACTTCCGCGTGACGATCCCGAGACGCACGGCGATCAGGGGGCCGGCTTTGGGATCGAGCAGACGGTGGGGCGCTGCGGTGCGGATGAGCCGGTCGCCGCGGAACGCGCGCGCGGAACGCAGCAGCGCGATCTGCGCATCCTTCGTGAAGGCGTTCTCGACCTCGCGGTCGCGCGCCTCGACCTCACGGCGCACCTGGTCGCCGTCGAGCGCCTCGCCCCCGTCGAGAGCGCGCATCCCTGCGATGAGGTCATCGAGGGTCTCTCGCACCACCACATCCTCACCGCGGTCGAGGAACGCCTGCACCGGTGCGGCGGCGCCCTTTCCGAGCCGCGACCGGATGAGGAGGGGAAGGTTCTTGCCGGTCAGATCAGGGTTCTGCTCGCTTCCCGAGAGCGTGAACTCCTTCTCCACGATGCGGGACGACAGGACGAACCAGGAGTGGTCGAAACCGGTCTGCCGCAGGTGCGCGAGGGTCCCCAGCGTGTCGAAGCCGGGATAGAGCGGAACGGGGAGGCGCGTGCCGCGCGCGTCGAGCCACAGTGAGGAAGGCCCGGGTAGGATGCGGATGCCGTGGCCCGGCCAGACCGGATCGATGTTGTGCAGACCCTCGACGTAGTGCCACATCCGGTCGCCGTTGATGACCCGCGCCCCCGAGTCTGCGGCGGTCCGCATCATCGATCCGTCGACGTAGGCCGGTACCCCCGCGAGCATCCGCTCCGGCGGTGTCCCCAGTCGGTCCGGCCAGGCCTCACGGACCAGATCGTGGTTTCCGCCGATGCCTCCGGATGCGACGATGGTCGCGCCGGCGGAGATCTCGAAGTCGCCGATGACCTCTCGTGAGCTCGGGCGTCCGCGAGCAGCGCCGGACGGTGCGAGAATCTGGCCCTCCGCGCCGCGGATCGCGCCGTCGTTGCTGATGAGCCCGGTCACCCGGTGGCGGGGGAGGATGCTCACGCGTCCGGATGACTCCGCGAGTTCGACGTCACGGAGGAAGGGTGCCACCACCCCGGGACCGGTGCCCCAGGTGATGTGGAAGCGTGGAACGGAGTTGCCCGGGCCGGTCGCGCCGTATCCGCCCCGTTCGGCCCACCCGACGACCGGGAAGAACGACATCCCCTTGCCGCGCAGCCAGGCCCGCTTCTCGCCGGCGGCGAAATCGAGGTAGGCCTCGGCCCACCGCCGAGGCCACAGATCCTCGGGTCTGTCGAAGCAGGCTGTTCCCCACCAGTCCTGCTGGGCGAGGGGGAGCGAGTCCCGCACCCCCATGCGGCGCTGTTCGGGGGAGTCCACCAGGAAGAGTCCGCCGAAAGACCACCAGGCCTGACCCCCGAGATTGGTCCGCGGCTCCTGGTCGATCAGGATCACTTGCTTGCCCGCCGTCACCGCCTCGGCGGTCGCGACGAGGCCCGCCAGGCCCCAGCCGATCACGAGCACATCGGTCCGAAGGCGCCTCGTCGCGGCCATCACGACCCCTTCGTCGGCTCAAAGGTGTTCACCATCGCGAAGGCCGCGCGGTGGAGGTAGTCCCAGAGGGTCTCCTCGTGGAGGGGCGGGAGGTGCAGCTCGTCGACCGCCGTCCGCATATGACGCAGCCACCGATCCCGCGCGTCGGGGTTGACGTGGAAGGGAGCGTGGCGCATCCGGAGACGCGGATGGCCGCGGTTCTGGCTGTAGGTCGTCGGACCGCCCCAGTACTGCTCGAGGAAGAGCGTCAGGCGCTCCTTGGCCGGTCCCAGGTCCTCTTCGGGGTACATGGGGCGCAGAACGTCGTCGGCGGCCACCTCGCGATAGAAGACGTCCACCAGGCGGACGAAGGTGTCGTGACCGCCGACCTCGTCGTAGAACGACCGTGGCGATGTCTGGGCGTCACTCACCGGCTCGGCGCTCCTTCCGTGGGCATCGTCCCGCGACGCCGGTGTCCAATCTACGCGTCCGCATCGGGGGGCGTCGCGGGCCCGGCGGGCGGCGCGGTGTCGGGAGCGGGCGGGGTCTCCCGCGGGCGTCGGGGACGCAGCTTGGGTCGCCAGACCGGTCTCTCCGTGGCGATCGGCACGGGGGTGGGTTTCGTCTTGGGCGGGTTCGCGCCGCGCACGCGGTGGGCGCCGTCGTGCCCCTCGAGCCGCACCGTCGAGATGGTGGTGACACCGAGGCCGAGGTCGTCGGTCGCGCGCTTCAGTCGCATCCGGAGCTCCTTGGCGACATCGTCCTTGGCGTGCGCGCGCGTGCGGATCACCACCCGGAGCACAAGTGTCTCGCCGGTCACCGCCTCCAGTCCCCAGACCTCGGGGCGGTCGACGATCCGCGAGCGCCACTTGGGGTCCTTCGCCAGGCCCGCCGCGGCATCCTGCAGGGCGTGCTCGACCTCGTCGATGTCGGAGTCGGCGGGGACGCCGACGTCGACGATGACCCGAGACCATCCCTGCGACAGGTTGCCGATGCGGGTGATCTCACCGTTCCGGACGTACCAGAGGGTGCCGTTGACGTCGCGGACGTGCGTGACGCGGACGCTGACGTATTCCACGATGCCCGTGGCGAGCCCGAGATCGACCACGTCGCCGATCCCCACTTGATCCTCCGCGACGATGAAGATGCCGTTGAGGACGTCCTTGACGATGTTCTGGGCGCCGAAGCCGAGGCCGGCGCCGACGGCCGCGGTCAAGAGGGTGAGCGACCCGAGGATGTTCGGGTTGATCACCGAGACGATGAGCAGCAACGCCACGACGATGATCGTGACCCCGACGATGTTCTGCAGGATCGAGCCGAGCGTGCGGGTCCGCTGAACGACGCGCACCTGCGCGACGGGGGAGCGCTCCAGCGCCTGCGTGTCATCGACGCGCGCGCGGTTCTTGGCGCCCGAGACGATGCGATCGACGACCCTGCGGATCACGGCGCGGAGGATGATGGCGATGACCAGCGCCGCCACGACGATGATCGCGACCTGCAGGGCGCGCATCCCCACGTCCCGAAGGATCAGCAGGATCCCCTCCCACGTGAACATGTCTGCCGAGGCCCCTACTGCGCGTCGCGCTCCTGCACCGCCAACGCGCGCTCGACGCCGGCGAGGTTCTCCTGCACGAGACGCCGCAGGGCGGCCGGCGCGTCCGCGTGGGCGGCGAGCCAGGCCCGGGTCGCATCGCGCAGCGCCGTGTCCGCCAGCGGCGCCGGGTAGAGACCGGCGATGAGGTACTCGGCGATCTTGTACGTGCGCGACTCCCAGATCGGCAGCAGCATGTCGAAGTACGGCTGGACGTATCCGGCGAGCAGTTCGCGACCGGCGGGGTTGACGAATCCGAGCGAGGCGGACCGCACCACGGTGTTGGGGAGGTCGTCGCGGTCGACCAGCGACGCCCATGCGGCGCGCTTGGCCTCGGGGAAGGGCAGGGCGGCGCGCGCCTGCGCGGCGAACTCGCCGCCCTTGGCGGTGTTGTCCGCGGCGAGGGCGGTCTCGATGTCGCCGACCGAGGCGACCCCGCCGGCGGCGAGCGACACCAGCAGCTGCCAGGACAGATCGGTGTCGATCTCCAACCCGTCGAGGACGACCTCGCCGTCGCGGAGGCTCTTGACCGCCGCCCACTGCTCGTCGGTGGACGCGGCCGCGGCGAAGGCGGTCACGAACTGCAGCTGACTGTCGCTACCGGCCGGCGCGTTCTGGGCGAGCGCCCAGAGATGGCCGGCGACCCGGCGACGGGTGTCGTCACGCCGGTCGGGCGCGACGTAGGAGTTGGCCGCCAGCAGCAGCTGCGCCAGGGTCGTGCGCACCGTCGTCGACTCGGTCTCGGAGGCGATGTTGCGCAGCACGAGGTCGACGTAGTCGGTGGCCGAAGCCTCGGCATCCCGCGTCTGGTCCCACGCCGCGCCCCACACCAGGGAGCGGGCGAGGGGATCGGAGATCTTGGAGAGATGGTCGATGGCCGTCTGCAGGGAGCGCTCGTCCAACCGGATCTTCGCGTAGGCGAGGTCTCCGTCGTTGAGGAGCACCAGATCGGGGCGGACGAGCCCCGCGAGTTCCGGTACCTCGGTGCGGTCGCCGTCCACATCCAGCTCCACCGCGTGGGTGCGCTCCAGGGCGTCGCCCCGGAGGCTGTAGAACCCGACTCCGAGACGGTGCGGACGGATGGTGGGATAGTCGGCCGGCGCGGTCTGGATGATCGCGAAGCGACGGATCGTGCCATCGGGCGACTCGTCGATGACGGGGGAGAGGGTGTTCACCCCGGCGGTCTCGAGCCACTTCTTCGACCAGGTGGTGAGCTCGCGGCCGCTCGTGGTCTCGAGCTCGGTCAGCAGGTCCGACAGCTCGGTGTTGGACCACTCGTGCTTCCGGAAGTACGCCGAGACGCCCGCGAAGAACGCGTCGATCCCGACCCACGCGGCGAGCTGCTTGAGGACCGAGCCTCCCTTGGCGTAGGTGATGCCGTCGAAGTTGACCTGGACGTCCTCGAGGTCGTTGATCTCGGCGACGACGGGGTGGGTGGAGGGGAGCTGATCCTGACGGTAGGCCCAGGTCTTCTCCATCGCGTTGAACGTCGTCCACGCCTCGGTCCACTCCGTCGCCTCGGCGGTGGCGATCGTGGAGGCCCACTCGGCGAACGACTCGTTCAGCCAGAGGTCGTTCCACCACTTCATGGTGACGAGGTCGCCGAACCACATGTGGGCGAGCTCGTGGAGGATGGTGACCACGCGACGCTCCCGCACGGCGTCGGTCACCTTGCTGCGGAACACGTAGGTCTCGGTGAAGGTCACCGCTCCCGCGTTCTCCATCGCGCCGGCGTTGAATTCGGGCACGAACAGCTGGTCGTACTTGGCGAACGGGTAGGGGTAGTCGAACTTCTCCTCGAAGTAGGCGAATCCCTGGCGGGTCTTGTCGAAGACGTAGTCGGCGTCGAGGTGGGCCCACAGGCTCTTCCGGGCGTAGACACCGAGCGGGATGACCCGGCCCGACGCGCTCGTCAGCTCCGAGAAGGTCTTCTCGTACGGCCCGGCGATGAGCGCGGTGATGTAGGACGAGATGCGCGGCGTGGGCTCGAAGCGCCAGGTCGCCGTCCCGTCGCCGTGGCGGGCGGGCTCGGGGGTGGGGGAGTTGGAGACGACCTCCCAGGGCTCGGGAGCGGTCACGGTGAACCGGAACGTCGCCTTGAGGTCGGGCTGCTCGAAGACGGCGAACACGCGGCGGGAGTCGGGGACCTCGAACTGCGAGTAGAGATAGACCTCGCCGTCGACGGGATCGACGAAGCGGTGGAGGCCCTCGCCGGTGTTGGTGTAGAGGCAGTCGGCGTCGATGACCAGCTCGTTGTCCTCGGCGAGGTCATCCAGCGTGATGCGGGACTCGGCGAAGGCCGTGGCCGGATCGATCGAGCGGCCGTTGAGAGTGATCTCGCGCACCTCGCGCGCGATCAGGTCGATGAAGGTCGCGCTACCGGATCGGGCACGGAAGCGGACCACCGTCCGCGAACCGAAGATCTCGCTCCCCCGGGTGAGGTCGAGATCGACCTCGTAGGAGTCGGTGTCGACGACGGCACGACGCTCCTGCGCCTCGAGGCGGGTGAGGTTCTCTCCTGGCACGGCTGTTCTCCCGGGGTCTGGGGGTAGACGAAGCGGCGTGGCCCTGTGGCACCGGCACCGCTGACAACTGCACCAGCCTACGCCCGGCGCCAGCGCGCTCGTGCGATGCGAGGATGGCAGGGTGACCGATCTCGCCCCCCAGGACACCGCCTCCGACACGCCCACGGTTCTTTTCGCCTCCCCGGCCGCCGCCTCGGGATCGCCGCACGTCGAGACACCCGTGGCCTACGACGCCGTGCTGCTCGCCGGCTTCGGCGGCCCCGAGGGGCAGGACGACGTCATCCCGTTCCTGCGCAACGTCACGCGCGGTCGCGGCATCCCCGACGAGCGTCTCGAGGAGGTCGCTCACCACTACCGTCACTTCGGCGGCGTCAGTCCCATCAACGCCCAGAATCGGGCGCTGAAGGCCGCCCTCGAGGCAGAGCTCGCCTCGCGCGGCATCGATCTGCCCGTGTACTGGGGCAACCGGAACTGGGCGCCCTACCTCGACGAGGCGGTGCGCGAGGCCGTCGACGCCGGCCACACGACGCTGCTCGGCCTCGCCACAAGCGCCTACAGCTCGTTCTCCAGCTGCCGGCAGTACCGCGAGGACTTCGCGCGTGCGCTCAACGAGACGGGCCTGGGCGACACCGTGACCATCGACAAGGTGCGTCAGTTCTTCGACCACCCCGGGTTCGTCCGTCCCTTCGTCGACGGCGTCCACGCCGCGATCGCCGAGCTGCTGGGCGACGGCATCGCGCCCACGCGCATCCGGGTGCTCTTCTCCACCCACAGCATCCCGACGGCGGATGCCGAGCGGTCCGGCCCGCGAGACCGCGACTTCGGACCCGGCGGCGCCTACGAGGCGCAGCACCTCGCGGTCGCCGAGGTCGTGATGGCCGACATCGCCGCGGAGATCCCGGCGGCGGCGGACGTGCCCTGGCAGCTGGTCTACCAGTCCCGCTCGGGCCCGCCGACCCAGCCCTGGCTCGAGCCCGATGTCGTGGACGTCATCGAGGGGCTCCCCGACGCCGGCGCGGAGGCGGTCGTCATCGTTCCGCTCGGGTTCGTCAGCGACCACATGGAGGTCATGTGGGACCTCGACACCGAGGCGATGGAAGCCGCGGAGGAGGCCGGCCTGCGCGCCGTGCGGACGCAGACACCGGGAATCGACCGCGCGTACGTGTCGGGCCTGGTCGACCTCATCGAGGAGAGGCTGAAAGGCACGCCCGCCGCGGATCGGCCGCACCGCACCGACCTCGGACCGTGGTTCGACGTCTGCCGTCCGGGGTGCTGCGAGAACGTCCGAGCCGGATTCAAGCCGGCCGCATCGGGCATCGCCCCCTGAGCCCCGACCCCGTCGAGAACGCGCGGCTTCCCGCCCGTTCCGCCCCCTTCCGCCTCCCTAGGATGAAGGCCATGCGCATCCACATCGCCACCGATCACGCCGGTCTCGAGTTCTCCACGCAGCTGCAGCACCACCTCGCCGCTCAGGGGCACCAGGTCATCGACCACGGACCGATCGAGTACGACGCGCTCGACGACTACCCCGCGTTCTGCATCCGCGCCGCGCAGGCGGTCGTGCGCGACCAGTCCGCGGGGCTGGAGGCGCTCGGAGTCGTGTTCGGCGGATCGGGCAACGGCGAGCAGATCGCCGCGAACAAGGTCGACGGCATCCGCGCCGCACTGGTGTGGAGCATCGCCACCGCCGAACTGGCGCGCGAGCACAACGACGCGAACGTCATCGCCATCGGAGCGCGCCAGCACACCTTCGATGAGGCGTCGGCGTTCATCGACCGCTTCATCGCGACGCCGTTCTCGCGGGAGGAGCGACACGAACGACGGATCGCGCAGATCGCCGCCTTCGAGCGGGACGGAAGCCTCGAGCCCGACCCTCGCGCCGGCGAGGCGGGGACCACCGGCGACGTGCAGGCCGACGTGCTGGCCGACGAGACGAGCTCGTTCGACCCCGAGGCCGGCTGACCGCGGTGCCCGAGGGCCATTCCGTCCACCGCATCGCCCGGCAGATCGCGCAGAACTTCGTCGGACGCGAGGTGGCCGCCTCCAGTCCTCAGGGCCGTTTCGCCGAGGGAGCGGCGCTCATCGACGGACGCGAGGCCCTCGAATCCCGCGTGGTGGGCAAGCAGATGTTCGTCCGGTTCGACGGCGATCTTTGGCTTCGCGTGCACCTCGGTCTCTACGGCGCGTGGGATTTCGCGGGGGAGATCGTCAGCGATCCGGCGATCGCCGCCTCCAACGGCCGGATGGCGCGCACCGGTCGGCGCGGGATCGCGTCGGAGGCGATCCTCGATACCGCGGGCGAGAACTCGCTGACCTCGATCGGTGCGCCCCGGCGGACGCGCGGACGCGTGCGGATGTCGGAGCAGACCACGGGTCTGCCGGGCGAGGACGAGGCGGAATGGCCCCCGCCGGTGCGGGGCCAGGTGCGGCTGCGGCTCCTCACCGATCTCACCTGCGCAGACCTGCGCGGACCGACCGCGTGCGTGATCCAGACCCCCGAAGAGGTGGAGCAGTCCCTCGCCAAGCTCGGCCCCGATCCCCTCGTCGACGACGCCAACGAGGGGGAGGAGCGTGTCGTCGCCCGCGTGCGACGGACCGTCACGCCCATCGGGCTGCTCCTGATGGACCAGAGCGTCGTCAGCGGCATCGGGAATGTGTACCGGGCCGAGCTGCTCTTCCGTGCCAGGCTCAACCCGCACACCCCGGGCAGGGAGGTTCCCGTGCAGACGGTGCGCGAGATCTGGCAGGACTGGTCACGGCTTCTGCGCATCGGCGTCGAGACCGGACAGATGATGACGCGGGACGACCTGAGCGCGAAGGAGCGGCGCAGCGCCATGGCGCGCAGGGAGCACCGGCACTGGGTCTACGGTCGTGCGGGGCTTCCGTGCCGTGTCTGCGGCACCTCGGTCGTCGTGGAGGAGGCGGCGTCGCGGAAGCTCTACTGGTGCCCGTCCTGCCAGGCGTGAGCTGATCCTAGGCTGGGAGGATGCGTCAGAACCCGAGCTTCGCGATGACGGATGTGACGGAGCTGCGTCGCCTCGTCGATCTCCATCCCTGGGCGACGATCGTCAGTGCCACCGAACAGGGACTGGTCGCCTCCCACTACGTCGTGCTCCTCGACGACGACCGCGACGACCTCACGATCGTGGGCCACGTCGGCAAGCCGGATGACCTCATCCACGGTCTCGGCACGCGCGAGCTGCTCGTCGTGATCCAGGGCCCCCACGGCTACGTCTCACCGGGGTGGTACGGCGACGTGCCGGCGGTCCCGACGTGGAACTTCGCCGCCGTCCACCTCTCGGGGGTGCCCGAGATCCTTGACGCGCAGGAGAACCTGCGGGTCCTCGATCGCGTGGTGGCCCGCTTCGAGTCGGCGATGCCCGAGCCCCGCCTGATGTGGGAGCGGCCCAACGACGCCGCGTTCGTCGAACGGCTCGAGAGGGGGACGGTCGGGTTCCGCCTGACGCCCACCCGCATCGTGGCCAAGCGCAAGCTCAGCCAGAACAAGCCGGCCGACGTCGTCCGGGCCGTGATCGACGGCCTCGCCGAGGAGGGCCCCCACCACAACCCCGCCCTGGCAGCCGAGATGGAGAGGGCGCTGATCGCGAGGGCGGACGCGGGGAGCACCGCGTGAACGTCGGAGAGCACGTCGCCGTCATCCGGGGCGCTCGCGTCCGAGGCCCCGGCCGCGCACTCCTCCCGGTCGTCGACGACGGAGACCGGGTGGATGTGTTCCTCGCCGACGGCGCGATCGTCGACATCGCCCCCTCCGGCGTCGTCCGGCCGGTCGGGCCGGTGCTCGAGGCTGATGGACGATTCCTCATCCCGGGACTCTGGGACCACCATGTGCACGTGACGCAGTGGGCTCTCGCCGCCGAACGGGTCTCGGTCGTCGACGCGACGACGGCCGTCGAGGCGGCGCGGCGGCTGGCCCAGGCTCCCGTCCTCGGCGACGGGAGGCGGGTCGGCGTCGGTTTCCGAGACGCCCTGTGGCCCGACCGTCCGAGCGTGGCGCTGCTGGACGCGCACACCGGCGACGTCCCCACCTATCTCATCAACGCCGACGTCCACAGCGTGTGGCTGAACTCCGCCGCACTCCGGCGCGAATCGCTGTCGGCCGACGACAGCGGCATCCTGCGCGAAGCCCCCGCGTTCGAGGTGTCGCGCCGCCTCAACGCCGTCCCCGCCGCCCACGCCGATGACCTCGTCGAGAGGATGGCCCGCCGCGCGGCCGCCCGCGGGGTCGTGGGTCTGGTGGATCTCGACATGGCCTGGAACGAGGAGGCATGGACCCGCCGCGCAGAACGGGGATTCGACACGCTACGGGTGTCGTTCGGCATCTACCCGGAGCATCTCGATCGTGCGATCGCCCAAGGTCTTCGCACCGGGGATCCGCTTGGCGGGGATTCCGATCTCCTCCGCGTCGGACCGCTCAAAGTGATCACCGACGGCTCGCTCGGCACCCGGACCGCGGCCTGCTCCCACCCCTACGCAGGCTCCGCCGACGATCGGGGACTGCTCACGGTCCAGCCGGGTGAGCTGGTCGAGATGATGACACGGGCGACCGCGGCCGGGCTGTCGTGCGCCATCCACGCCATCGGAGATGTCGCGAACTCCCACGCCCTGGACGCGTTCGCGCTCACCGGCGCCACCGGCACGATCGAGCACGCGCAGCTGGTGGGCGCGTCGGACATCCCTCGATTCGCCCGTCTCGGCGTCGGTGCGAGCGTCCAGCCCGAGCACGCCGTCGATGATCGCGACATGACCGATGAGATCTGGGCCGCGCAGACCGCGACCCCCTATCCGCTCCGCGCCCTCGCCGACGCCGGCGCCACCCTGCTGTTCGGGTCGGATGCCCCGGTCTCGCCGTTGGACCCGTGGGCGGCGCTCGCGGCGGCCGTCCACCGGACGCGGGGAGGCCGGCCGGCGTGGCGCCCCGAGCAGGCACTGGATCCGGAGACGGCGCTGGCGGCGTCGACGCGCGGCGGGTCGACCGATCCGACAGCGGTCCGCCCCGGCGCTCCGGCCGACCTCGTCCTGTGCGAGACCGATCCGCTCGTCGCGTCCGAAAGCGAGATGCGCGGGATGTCGGTAAAGGCGACACTCCTCGCGGGTCGACTCACGCACCTGGGGTGAGCACCGATCCGACGCGCTTCCTCGGACACAGCCGAAGGCCCCGACCCTCCGAAGGGGAATCGGGGCCTGTCATGCCCGTGGGATCACTCCGCGAGGTGGGCGAAGAGGAACCAGCGGTCCTTCTCGAGCGTCTGCATGATCGCCAGCGCAACGTCCTGGCTGGTGAGGTCGACCTCGTCGAGCCCCTCGATCGCCGCCTTCACGTCGACGATCACGGCGTCCATGTCGGCGATCATGTCGCGCACGATCTCCTGCCACGGGGTGAACCCGGCGGGGACGGCGGTGGGCGCCACCTTCTGCGCGATGGTCGAGGTGCGGGCGTCGATCGGAAGGCCGAGGGCCACGATCCGCTCTGCGGCGTCGTCCGCGGCCTGCCGGGCGTGATCGACGATCTGATCGAGCAGCTCGTGGATGGCGATGAAGTTCGCGCCCCGCACGTTCCAGTGCGCCTGCTTGCCGTTCACGGCGAGGGCCTGCAGCCCCAGCACGACGGGGGCGAGGAACTGCGCCGAGCCGGCGGCGACCGTCGGATCTGCGGCGGTGGCGGGGGTGGTCTGAATGTCGGTCATTCTGTCGGCTCCCTTCGAACCGCCACACGGCGGTCCAGTGATGCCAACGCTAGTGCGCGCCCGCTATTCCGCAAGCAAGTGAAGGCTCGGCTAACCCGTCACACTGGCAGGTCGCTGAGCGAGGAGATGTCGCCAGGGGTTACCGTCTTACCGTGCCATCCGCCGATCCCGCCCTCGAACCGCGCCTGCCCGGCGGTACGGAGGACAGACGGCGCCGCCCGGCCGGGGGATCGCCCGAGCACGCCGAATCCGCCCGCTTCCTCCCGCACGTGCAGGGGCTGCGGGCGATCGCCGTCCTGTGTGTGGTGCTCTACCACTTCTGGCCGGGGCGGTTCCCCGGCGGCTACATCGGCGTGGACATCTTCTTCGTCATCTCGGGCTTCCTCATCACCTCGCATCTGATGCGCGAGCTCACCACCACCGGCACCGTGCGCCTCGGTCAGTTCTGGGCGCGCCGGGCGCGCCGGCTGCTCCCGGCCTCGCTGTTGGTGCTGCTCTTCTGCGCGCTGGTCGCGATGACGCCCTACCTCACCCCGACCTCGGCACTGCCGAACGAGGTGCGCGAGATCCTCGCCTCGACCTTCTACGTCGAGAACTGGTATCTCGCGATCACCTCCGCCGACTACCTCAACAACGGCGGCGAGCCCACCACGGTGCAGCACTACTGGTCGCTGTCCCTGGAGGAGCAGTTCTACGTCATCTGGCCGCTGCTGATGCTCTTGGCCGCGTGGGCGGCCGTGAAGTGGGTGCGCGGCGCCGTGCGTCGCAGCGTCATCACCGTCCTGGCGGTCGTGTCGGCCGCGTCCTTCGTCTTCTGCGTCGTCTTCACCATCACCGACCCGGCGCCGGCCTACTTCGTGACCTTCGGGCGGATGTGGCAGTTCGGAGTAGGCGCCCTGATCGCCCTCGTCCCGCTCCTGCGTCTGCGCTCCGCCGTGGCGAGCTTCGTCGCCGGCTGGGCGGGCATCGCCGCCCTCGTGTGGGCGACCTTCGCGTACGACGGACAGACCCCTTTCCCGGGGTACGCCGCTCTGGTGCCGACGCTGGGTGCAGGACTGATCATCGCGGCGTCGAACACCGACCGGTGGTGGTACCCCACCCGTGTGCTCTCGGTCCGACCCGCCCAGTTCGTCGGCGGGATCTCCTACTCCCTGTATCTGTGGCACTGGCCGCTCATCATCATCGCGCCGTCCGTGCCCTTCTGGGGGCTGACGATCTACCACCGCGTAGCCCTCCTCGCCCTGTGCTTCGTGCTGGCATGGCTGACGAAGACCTTCGTTGAGGATCCGTTCCGCAGCTGGAAGGTGCTCACCGCCCGACCTCCCCGAGTCACCCTGTGGGCCGCGCTCGCGGCGATGCTGCTGGTGGCCGGCACCGCCGGTGCCGCGTGGGCGGTGAATGCGCCGGCCTACAACGCCGGGGTGCGAGCCCTCGCCGAGCTGCGGGCGGACCCGCCGGAGTGCTTCGGCGCGGCATCCGTGCTGGACCCGGCGTGCGAGGAAGCGGCGGCGCCCGACACGATCCTGCCCGCGCCGGGCTTCGCGGGCGCCGACCGTCCCTCCGACGATCAGTGCTTCGTGCAGCTCAACGACGCGCGTCCGGTTTCGTGCGAGTTCGGATCGGACGCCGTCGACGCGCCGCGCGTCGCCCTGATCGGCGACAGTCACGCCTTCCAGCTGCTCCCCACTTTCGAGCGGATGGCGGAGCGCAACGGCTGGCATCTGACGACCTTCTTCAAGGGTGCCTGCCCGTGGAACACCACCCCGCTCTCGACGCCGGGCGCCTTCGGCGCAGCGTGCACCGAGTGGCGCGAGGGCGTCGCCTCGGCCCTCGCTGACCGCGAGATCGACGTCGTCTTCACCTCGGCCCTCGCGACGACGCCGTACTCGTCGGCCGGATTCGACTCCTCGCAGGACGCCGCCGTCGCGGGGTACCGCGAGGCGTGGAGCGAGATGATCGACCGCGGCACGCCCGTCGTGACCGTCGTCGACAACCCGGTGTGGGAGACCGACCCGAACAAGTGCCTGCGCACCCGCGATGCGTCCGAATGCGACGGCCTGCGCGCCGACGTGCTCGTCGCGGACGATCCGCTGCGCGAGGCCGCGGAGGGGATGGCGGGGGTCACGCTGCTGGACTTCACCGACGTCTTCTGCGATGACGAGGTGTGTCGCCCGGTCGTCGGCGGCGCGAACGTCTACCGCGACCAGGACCACCTGACCGTCACCTTCGCCGACACCCTCGAACCGTGGTACGAAGCGGCGATCCGCGACGCCCTGGCCGCACGGTGACCGGACCCGCGCCCACATGAGCCGTTTAGGCTCCCTGGCATGAGCATCGACCCGACGGCATCCGTCCTGGCACTCGGCGACGCGCGCCCGTCGCTTCACCCGTCGGTCTTCGTGGCCGCCGGCGCGCGCGTCGTCGGTGACGTGACACTGGGTGAGGGCGCGAGCGTCTGGTACAACGCCGTCCTCCGCGGCGACAGCGCCCCCATCACGATCGGTGCGGGCAGCAACCTGCAGGACAACGTGTCGGTGCACGTCGACGCCGATCACCCCGTCGTCCTCGGTGAGAACGTCTCGGTCGGGCACAACGCCGTCGTCCACGGCTGCTCGATCGGAGCCGATTCGCTCATCGGCATGGGGAGCGTCGTGCTCTCGGGGGTGCAGATCGGCGAAGGATGCCTCGTGGCGGCCGGCGCGGTCGTGCTCCAGGGAACGGTGGTGCCCGCCGGATCGCTCGTGGCGGGCGTGCCCGCGAAGGTCCGCCGCCCGCTCAGCGACGAGGAGCGGGCGGGCATCCGCCGGAACGCGGCGACCTACCGGGCGCACCTGTCGACCCACGAGGGCGCGGAACCCCGCGCCTGAAGCTGTGGAGGGGATGACGGGAATCGAACCCGCACCATCAGTTTGGAAGACTGAGGCTCTACCATTGAGCTACATCCCCGCGGCGGAACGATCCGCGGCTCGACCAGTCTAATGGACGCGCGAGGCGCCGCCTGTCGATGAGCCTTCCGGGAGTGTCGGCTAGACTGCAACAGGCCCGATCGGCGCACGCGTGCGTGCGCACCCGCCCGGGGCGTAGCTCAGCTTGGTAGAGCGCCCGCTTTGGGAGCGGGAGGCCGCAGGTTCAAATCCTGTCGCCCCGACCATCGGCCCCCCATCACGAAGACCTACGCCCACGCGTCCGCGTGCGGTGGCAGACGAGGAGAGACACAAGGCATGGTCACCACCACCGTCGAGAAGCTGAGCCCGACTCGCGTGAAGCTCCGCATCGCGGTCAGCCCGGAAGAGCTGAAGCCCAGCATCACCCACGCGTACGAGCACATCGCCCAGGACGTGCAGGTGCCCGGTTTCCGCAAGGGCAAGGTTCCGGCGCCGATCATCGACCAGCGCGTCGGTCGCACCGCCGTGCTCGAGCACGCCGTCAGCGAGGGGCTGGACGCGTTCTACCGCGAGGCCGTCACCGCGAACGAGATCCGCGTCATGGGACGTCCGAGCGCCGACGTGGTCGAGTGGCCCGACGCCAAGGACTTCAGCGGCGACCTGCTCGTCGACGTCGAGGTCGACGTGCGCCCCGAGTTCGACCTCCCCGCCTTCGAGGGCACGACGCTCGAGGTCGAGGCCGTCGAGGTCGACGAGACGGCGGTGGACGCCGAGCTCGACAAGCTGCGCTCGCGCTTCGGCACACTCGTGACCGTGGACCGCCCGGCCGCCACCGGCGACTTCGTCGAGCTCGACCTCATCGCCACGATCGAGGGCAACGAGGTCGATCGTGCCGAGGGCGTCTCGTACGAAGTCGGCTCCGGTGAGCTGCTGGAGGGCATCGACGAGGCCGTCGAGTCGCTCACCGCGGGGGAGGAGACGACCTTCCGCTCCACGCTGATCGGTGGCGACAACGCCGGCCAGGAGGCCGAGGTCGCCGTCACCGTCAAGGCCGTGAAGGAGCGCGAGCTTCCCGAGGCCGATGACGACTTCGCCCAGATGGCGTCGGAGTTCGACACGATCGCCGAGCTCCGCGACAGCCTGCGCGAGCGGGCCGGCGAGCAGTCGGTGTTCACCCAGGGCTCCGCCGCCCGGGACAAGCTCATCGAGACGCTCCTCGCCGACGCCGAGATCCCCGTGCCCGCGCAGCTCATCGAGGACGAGGTGCACAACCACCTCGAGGGCGAGGGTCGCCTCGAGGACGACGTCCACCGCGCCGAGGTCACCGAGGCCAGCGAGAAGCAGTTCCGCACCCAGATGCTGCTGGATGCCATCGTGGAGAAGTACGAGGTCCAGGTCTCGCAGGACGAGCTGACCCAGTACCTCATCCAGTCCTCCGCCCAGTACGGCATGTCGCCGCAGGACTTCATCAACGCGCTCCAGCAGGGCAACCAGCTGCCGGCGATGGTCGGCGAGGTCGCCCGCAACAAGGCCCTCGCCGTGGCGCTCGGGAAGGTCACCGTCGTCGACACCGCGGGCAAGACGGTGGACCTGACCGGGTTCGTCGCCGTCGACGACGAGGAGACCGCCGAGGACGAGGTCGTGGAAGAGGCGGAGGAGATCGCCGACGCCGCCGCCGAGGCCGACGAGGTCATCGCCGCCGAAGAGGCCGAGGTCCCGAAGAAGCCCGCACGGAAGAGTCGCGCGAAGAAGGCCGACACCGCCGAGTAGGCGTTCACGCTGACGCATGAGAGGGACGGATGCCCGCGGCATCCGTCCCTCTCTCGTGCGGTGCTACGGCTCTCCCGGGGAGTGCGACGCGCCCGATCTGCCGACGGCGAACACGGGCGGGGCGCGGGAGAGGCCCCGGTAGATTCGAGGACACGACCACGGAAACAGGAGTACACATGGCCGAACCACTTGTCGCGACGAGCGTCTTCGACAGGCTGCTGAGGGACCGGATCATCTGGCTGGGCTCGGAGGTGCGCGACGAGAACGCCAACGAGATCTGCGCGAAGATCCTCCTTCTCGCCGCGGAGGACTCCGAGAAGGACATCTACCTCTACATCAACTCGCCTGGTGGGTCGATCACGGCCGGCATGGCGATCTACGACACGATGCAGTTCGTGCCCAACGACATCGTCACCGTCGGGATCGGGATGGCCGCCTCGATGGGGCAGCTGCTCCTGACCGCCGGCACCAAGGGGAAGCGCTACATCACCCCCAACGCCCGCGTGCTGCTGCACCAGCCGCACGGTGGCTTCGGCGGTACGGCCAGCGACATCCAGACGCAGGCTCAGCTCATTCTCGACATGAAGAAGCGCCTCGCCGAGATCACGGCGAAGCAGACGGGCAAGACGGTCGAGCAGATCAACGCCGACGGTGACCGCGACCGGTGGTTCGGTGCCGAAGAGGCGCTCGAGTACGGCTTCGTCGACCACATCCGCGAGTCCGCCAGCGACGTCATCGGCGGCGGCGGCACCGCCACCGACAGCTGAACTCGAAGGCGAAAGAGAGAGAAGAAGGAATGCAGACCCCTACCTTCGGAGGCGCCCCGTCGGCGCCGCAGGGCCTTCAGATGCCCGGCAGCCGCTACGTCCTGCCCCAGTTCGAGGAGCGCACGGCCTACGGCTACAAGCGGCAGGACCCGTACAACAAGCTCTTCGAGGACCGCGTGATCTTCCTCGGCGTGCAGGTCGACGACGCGTCGGCCGATGACGTCATGGCCCAGCTCCTCGTCCTCGAGAGCCAGGATCCCGACCGCGACATCGTCATGTACATCAACTCGCCCGGTGGTTCCTTCACGGCCATGACGGCGATCTACGACACCATGCAGTACGTCTCGCCCCAGATCCAGACCGTCGTGCTCGGCCAGGCGGCCTCGGCCGCGGCCGTCCTGCTCGCCGCCGGCGCGCCAGGCAAGCGCCTCGCGCTGCCCAACGCGCGCATCCTCATCCACCAGCCGGCGATGGGGGAGGCCGGTCACGGGCAGGCCTCCGACATCGAGATCCAGGCGGCCGAGATCATGCGCATGCGCACCTGGCTCGAGCAGACCCTGGCGGCGCACTCGAACAAGTCCGTCGCAGAGGTGAACAAGGACATCGATCGCGACAAGATCCTGTCGGCCGAGGAGGCCGTCACCTATGGTCTGGTCGATCAGGTCCTCACCACGCGCAAGCGCACCGCGGGCGCCCCGGCGCTGACCCGCTGACCACCGCGATGACGCCTCCGCGCTTCGGCGACGGGGGCGTCATCGCGTTCACCTCGACTCAATCCCCGCGCATGTCCTCACCAGAGGTTAGGCTCGACGGAGACGGCGGGGAAGGCAACCCCGAGGCGACGAAGAGGAGCCGTGATGGCACGCATCGGTGAAAGCGCCGACCTGTTCAAGTGCTCTTTCTGCGGAAAGAGCCAGAAGCAGGTGCAACAGCTGATCGCCGGACCGGGCGTGTACATCTGCGACGAGTGCGTCGAGCTGTGCAACGAGATCATCGAAGAGCGGATGGCCGAGTCGTCCACGGGTGTCGTCTCGGAGTTCGACCTCCCCAAGCCCCGTGAGATCTTCTCCTTCCTCGAGGAGTACGTCGTCGGTCAGGACGACGCCAAGCGGGCCCTGTCGGTAGCCGTGTACAACCACTACAAGCGCGTTCGCGCACAGGGCACCCTCCAGCCCGCCGAGCAGCGCGCCGACGAGGTCGAGATCGCCAAGAGCAACATCCTGCTGCTCGGTCCGACCGGGTGCGGAAAGACTTATCTGGCGCAGACGCTCGCCAAGCGGCTGAACGTGCCGTTCGCCGTGGCCGACGCCACCGCCCTCACCGAGGCAGGCTATGTCGGCGAAGATGTCGAGAACATCCTCCTCAAGCTGCTGCAGGCGGCCGACTTCGACACCAAGCGCGCCGAGACCGGCATCATCTACATCGACGAGGTCGACAAGATCGCTCGCAAGGCGGAGAACCCGTCCATCACACGCGACGTCTCGGGCGAGGGCGTGCAGCAGGCCCTTCTGAAGATCCTCGAGGGCACGGTGGCCTCCGTACCGCCGCAGGGCGGCCGCAAGCACCCGCACCAGGAGTTCATCCAGATCGACACGACGAACGTGCTGTTCATCGTCGCGGGGGCGTTCGCCGGGCTCGAGGACATCATCTCCTCCCGCGTCGGCAAGCACGGCGTGGGGTTCGGTGCGCCCCTCCACAGCAAGGGGCAGGACCTCAACCTGTTCAGCGAGGTGCGTCCCGAAGACCTGCACAAGTTCGGCCTGATCCCCGAGTTCATCGGGCGCCTGCCCGTCGTCGCGTCCGTGAACCCACTGGACCAGACCGCTCTGATGGAGATCCTCACCGAGCCGAAGAACGCCCTCGTCAAGCAGTACCAGCGCATGTTCGAGCTGGACGGGGTGTCCCTCGAGTTCGACACCGAAGCCCTCGAGGCGATCGCCGACCTGGCCGTCGATCGGAAGACCGGTGCGCGTGGTCTGCGCGCGATCCTGGAAGACGTCCTCGGCCCGATCATGTTCGAGATCCCGTCGAGCGAGGACGTCGACAAGGTCATCGTCACCCGCGCCGCGGTCGAGGAGCGCGCCGCACCGACCTTCGTTCTGCGAGAGAAGCGCAAGAGCGCCTGATCCGCGGGTCGGCGCGATGCGCACTCCCCACCCGCTCATCGCGGACTATCACGGCGTCCTCAGTGTTCGGCGCGGCGACGCCGTGCTGGGAGAATGGGCCCGAGGATTCGCCGATCGCACATCGCAGACGCCGAACTCCGCGGCGACGCGCTTCGGGCTGGCCAGCGGCACGAAGATGTTCACCGCGACGCTCATCCTCACATTGGTCGGAGATCGAGCGCTCTTGCTGGACACGCCGGTCCGCGACATCCTCGGCAGAGACCTTCCGCTCGTGCCCTCCGACGTCACCGTCGATCACCTCCTCACCCACACCTCCGGCATCGGCGACTATCTCGACGAGGAGGTCGACGCTCTCGCCCCGTTGTCGATTCCCGTTCAGAAGCTCGACTCGACAGCGGCCTACCTTCCGCTTCTCGACGGACATCCCCCGAAGTTCGACGCGGGGGAGCGGTTCTCCTACTGCAACAGCGGCTACGTGCTCCTCGCCGTCATCGCAGAACGTGTCTGCGGCCAACACTTCGGCGACCTCGTCGGGAACCGCATCTTCCGGGTGGCCGACATGGCCGACTCCGGCTTTCCCCGATCCGATCAGCTCCCCGCGGTCACGGCGACCGGCTACCGGGATGACGGGCGGACGAACGTGTTCGCGCTGCCCGTCGTGGGATCGGGTGACGGCGGTGCGCATTCCACCGTCGCCGATCTGCACCGGTTCTGGGAGGCGCTCTCAGCCGGCCGCATCCTGGACCCGGCCCTGGCGCGGCTGCTCACCACACCGACGACGGCAGACGCCGACGACGGCCTCGGTTACGGGCGCGGGGTGTGGATCGACGGCGAGGATCTCGTCTTGGCGGGCGGTGACCACGGCGTGACCGCGGTCAGCCGGCGCCATCCCGGTTCCGGCACCACGGTCACCGGCCTGGCGAACGTCGCCGTGCCCACGTTCACGCGCACCCGTGACCTGATGGACGAGGTCCTCGGACGCAACCGTGATGGGGCCGACTGACGCGCGGAGTCTGTCGGAGGTCCCCGATACGGTCGAGCGATGACGATCATCCGACCCTTCGAGCTGCACGTGTCCGACGTCGAGCTGACAGATCTCCGACGCCGACTGAGGGACACCCGGCTGCTGCCCGACTCACCGCGGCGGATGACGTCGGGGATGACGGCGGCGTACCTCGGCGATCTGGTGGAGTCGTGGGCGGCCTTCGATTGGCGGGAACGGGAACGGTGGCTCAATCGCCATCCGCAGTTCACGGTGCAGATCGATGGCTGCCTGCTGCACTTCGCCCATCTTCGTTCGGCGCGAGCGGATGCGCCCGCGCTGCTGGTGATGCACGGGTGGCCTCACACGTTCGCTCTTCAGCTGGAGTTCGCCGATCTGCTCGACGACTTCCACGTCGTCCTCCCCAGCTTCCCTGGTTTCGCCTTCTCGACGCCGTACGAGGACCGACCCGTGGGCGAGCGCGAGCTCGCCGCCACCATGCACCGGCTCATGACCGAGGTGCTCGGTTACGAGCGCTACTTCACCTACGGCGAAGACGTGTCGACGAATGTCAACGAGTTGCTTGCGGCGACCCATCCCGAATCGGTCCAGGGGATCGTCGTCACGCACGCCCATTTCCCCACCCGTGAGGAGCGCGCTCACCTCACCGACGAGACGGAGCGTGCGTTCTTCTCGCGCATCGACGCCGATCACGGTCCTCACGGCGCATACGGTCATGTGCAGGCCACCAGGCCCGACACACTGGCCGTCGCGCTCAACGACTCGCCCGCCGGACTTCTGGCCTGGCTGATCGAGAAGATCGTCGAGTGGAGCGACACCCCCGCCGACGATCCGCGGACGGTCGAGCGGCGCATTTCTCGCGAACGGCTCTTGACCGAGGCGATGATCTATTGGGTCACGCAGAGCATAGGCACGTCGTTCCGTCCGTACTACGAGGGCGCTGACACACCCCACCCGATCCCGCCCATCGACGTGCCTGCCGCCGTGTTCATCCAGCGGCATGAGGCCGACTACCCCGAATCCCTCGCTCGCAGGTTCTACAACCATCTCCGGACGTTCGATCGGCTGACCGAGGGCGGGCATTTCGCGATCGCCGAAGTGCCCGCCTCGATGGCGGATCGGGTGCGCGCCTTCGCGAGGGAGCTCGGAGCGTTGTGAACTCAGGCGGTGAGACCGCGGCGTCGCAGCAGCGGTGCGATGTCGGCATCCCGACCGCGGAAGTCGCGATAGGCCTCGAGCGGATCCTTCGAACCGCCGACTCCGAGCAGCCGCTGCCGGAAGCGTGCGCCGTTGGCGCGGGTGAGCCCGCCGTTCTCTCGGAACCACTCCACCGTGTCGGCGTCGAGCACCTCACTCCAGATGTACGAGTAGTACCCGGCGCTGTAGCCGCCGGAGAAGACGTGGGCGAAGTACGTCGAGGAGTAGCGGGTCGGGACCGCGGGATCGTCCAGGCCGATCTCCGCCAGCGCTCCTGCTTCGAACTCGGCCACGTCGAGGTCCTCGGCCGCAGCGTCGGCTCCGAGCCGGTGCCAGGCCTGGTCGATCCAAGACGCCGCCAGGTATTCGCTGGTCGAGAAGCCCTGGTTGAAGGTCTCCGATGCGTGCAGTCGCTCGACGACATCCGCCGGAAGTGGCTCGTCGCTGTCGACGTGGCGCGCATAGGCGCTGAGGATCTCCGGCCAGTAGATCCACATCTCGTTGACCTGGCTGGGGAACTCCACGAAATCGCGGAAGACGTTCGTTCCTCCGAAGGACGGGTACGTCACCGTGGCGAAGAGGCCGTGCAGGGCGTGCCCGAACTCGTGGAACAGCGTCGTCACCTCGTCCAGGGTGAGAAGTGTCGGCTGCCCGGGGGAGGGCTGGGGGACGTTGAGGTTGTTCACGACGACGGCCGCCGTACCGCGCAGGCGCGACTGCACCACGATCGAGTTCATCCACGCCCCACCGCGCTTGGTGTCTCGGGTGTACAGGTCGAGGATGTAGAGCCCGATCGGCGTCCCGTCTGCATCGTGGACCTCGAAGACCCTCGCTTCGGGGTGGTAGGCGGGGATGTCGGGGCGCTCGGTGAAAGTGATGCCGTAGAGGTCGGTGGATGCTCGGAACACACCGTCCTGCAGGACGCGCTCGGCGTCGAACCACGGGCGGAGGGCCGCCCGGTCGAGGTCGTACTCGGCTTCGCGCACACGCTCGGTGTAGAAGGCCCAGTCGTGGGCGGCGAGCGGGAACGGGTCGCCGGAGGCGTCGATGATCCGCTGCAGGGCATCCCGCTCCCGACGGGCGTTGCGGGCGGCCGGCCGCGCCAGGCGAAACAGGAGTTCGCGCACCGCCTCGGGAGACCCCGCGGTCTCATCCGCCGTGACGTACGCCGCGTGCGAGTCGTACCCGAGGATCCGGGCGCGATCGGCGCGCAGTCGCACGATCTCGCGCAGCACCTCCCGATTGTCGTTCGCGTTCCCACGGGAGCCGCGCACCCGTGAGGCGGCCATGATCCGGCGACGACTCTCGCGGTCGGTCAGACTCGAGAGGTAGGGGTGACCCGTGAACAGGGTGAGGGTGACGACGTACTTCCCCTCCAGGCCCCGGTCCCCTGCGGCTCGGCCTGCGGCGGAGAGCTCCCCCTCGGTGAGGCCGTCCAGCTGTGCGGCGTCGTCGAAGACCACGGCGAGGTCGTTGGTGTCGGCGAGCAGGTTCTTCTCGAACGTGGTCGTAAGCGACGACAGACGCTGGTTGAGCTGCGTCAGCCCGTCCTTCGCGTCCTCTCCGAGAGCCGCGCCGGCATGCGTCATCTCGCGGTAGCGCCGCTCGACGAGGTACCGGTCCTCGGGGGAGAGGTCGAGGTCCTCGCGACGGTCGTAGACGTGGCGCACGCGCGCGTAGAGCGCGGGGTCGAGCTGGATCGCGTCCTGGTGCGCCGCCATAAGGGGCGCGAGCTCCTCTTCCACGGCCTGGATCGCTTCGGTGGCGTCGGCCGAGGAGACGGTGTAGAACGTGCGGGCGATGTCGCCGAGCAGACGACCGGACTGCTCCAGCGCGACGAAGGTGTTGGCGAATGACGCCTCCGAGGGGTCCGCCGCGATGCGTGCGACCTCGTCGCGGTGAGCGGCGAACGCGGTCCGGAACGCCGGGAGGTAGTCGTCCGCGGTGATCCTGCGGTAGTCCGGCAATCCGTAGGGCAGAGAGGAGGGCTCGAGCAGCGGGTTCGCGTCGGTCATCCTTCCACCCTAAGTGAGCCTGCTGAATCTGCAGCCATACGTTTGCAAAATAGTCATTGCAAAGACTTCTTTGCAGAGATACCATCGACGCATGAGCACGTCGGAGGAGCACGAGTCGGATGCCGCGGCGCGAGTCGAGTCCCGCCACGCGGGCGATCGCGTGCTGGACGCGCCTGCGCTACGCGCCCTGGCGCATCCCCTACGGGTGAAGATCTACGACATCCTCAGTCAGTACGGTCCGCAGACCGCCAGTTCTCTCGCAGAGCGCCTGGGCGAGTCGACGGGCTCGACGAGCTACCACCTTCGCGCGCTGGCGAAGCAGGATCTCATCCGCGAGCGCCCCGGACAGGGGACCGGCCGCGAACGCTGGTGGGAGCGTCCGGTCGGGGGAGTGTCGATGAGCGCCGCGGGCACGGCGAAGACGCCCGCCGCGCGCGCCGTGACTCAGCTCGTCACCAGCGAGTTCTTCCGCCTCCGTCAGCAGGCTCTCCTGGACTTCCACGACCACGCGATCGGGTTGGAAGACGACGAGTGGAAGCACGCGAGCCTGATCTCGACGGCCACCGCGCGTCTGACTCCGGCCCAGAGCGCGGACCTCACCCATCGCATCATGGCGATCATCGACGAGACCGTCGATCGCTACCGCAACCAGGAAGGCGAGGACGTGCGACCCGTCACGATCCGCGCCGACGTCTTTCCGCTTCCTGATATCGGAGGTGTCTCATGACCACTCTCACCACCCCCATGCAGGCGACCACCGGGGTCGAGCGCCTGATCCTCGTCGCTGCCGATGCTGCCCGGGGCGCCGTGGCGCGTCGTGTCCGGCGTCGCACCGATGTGATCGGCAGGCACAGCGCTGCCGTTCTCGTCGCTGCCGCCGAGCGACGTCATCTCGCCGTCGCGCGCGGCGCCGTCGGCATCTTCCCCGGCTGATCCGGTGAGCGGCGCGGCACCAGGGGTGACCCGCGACCTCGGGCCGGCACCATCGGAGCGCCCGCCGCTCGGGAGAGCCTTCGGTCGGCTCTGGACCGCGGCCGCCTTCAGCAATCTGGCCGACGGACTCGTTCGCACCGCCGTGCCGCTGATCGCGACGACGCTGACGACCGACCCGCTCGCGATCGCGGCGATCGGAGCCTTGGCGTTCCTGCCGTGGCTGCTGTTCGGCCTGCCCGCCGGCATGCTCGTGGATCGCTTCGATCGACGCGTCATCATGGCCGGGGCGAATGTGCTCCGGGGAGCCGCCGCGGTCGCTCTCGCCGTTCTCATCGTCGCCGATCAGATCACGATCTGGGCGCTGTTCGCGGGCGTGCTGGTGTTCGGGCTGGGGGAAACCCTGTTCGACAACGCCACGAACGCCGTCATCCCCGCGCTCGTCGCACCCGTCGGGTTGGACCGGGCCAACGGGCGGGTGCAGGCGGCGCAGATCACCATCGACAGCTTCCTGGCCCAGCCGGTGGCTGGGCTCCTCTTCGCCCTCTCGCTGGCTCTGCCGATCTGGCTCGGCGCCGCCGGATACGTGGTGCCCGTCATCCTCGCCCTGCTTCTGCCTTCCGCCGCCGGACGACCTCTCCGGGCCCGGGGCGACGCCCGGCCTGCCGCGGCGATCTCCACGCGCAGCGCGCTCGGATACCTGTGGCGGCACCGCTACCTCCGCGCCCTGGTGCTCTTCACCGCGGTGGTGGGGTCGGCCTTCTCCTTCGCGCAGGCGGCGACGATCCTCTACTTCCTCGATACGCAGGGCGTGCCGCCCGCGGCCATCGGCTTCGTGACCGCGGGTATCGGAATCGGCGCCCTCGCCGGTTCTCTGGTCGCCCCGTTCCTGGTGGACAGGTTCGGCCGGGGCGCCGTCATGCTGGGCGCCAATCTGTTGGCCGCGGTGAGCCTGGCACTCGTCGCCGTGGCTCCCGGGGTGATCCTCGCCGTGGTCTTCTACGCCCTCATGGCCTTCGCCGTCTCCACCTGGAACGTCCCCTGGGGCGCGCTCCGGCAGCTCATCGTGCCCGGCGACATCTTCGGACGCGTCCTCGGCGTCATCCGCAGCCTCACCTGGGGGTTGTTCCCGATCGCGACGCTCGCAGGCGGGCTCGTCGCGCGGGTCGACCTCCGGCTGCCCTACGTCATCGCCGCCGGTGCCACCCTGATCGCCACCCTGCTGGCCGCGCGGCTCATCCTCGCCGCCAGCCGACAGACCGGCCCCGCGCCCGTGGGCGCGGACTCGGCTCAGCCGAACTCGTCCTCGTCGTCGTGACGCACCACTGCGGCGCCCTCTGCGTCGAGCTCGACGATCACGCCGCTGTCGAGTTCGGCGATCGGCCGGCCCTCCAGCCACGTCAGCGTCCACCGGGGGCGAGGGCCGCCCGAACCCAGCGTGGCGTCGACGTCGCGCACGGCCGCAGCCACGGCAGAGGGCACCGACGTCGGCGGTTCGTCCCCGGAGGTCCATCGCGTACCCAGCTGCATCTCAGGCCTCCTCGGCGAAGCGGATGTCGGTGACGGCCGTCTCGGCACCGTCGACGTAGCGGATCTCGGAGATGCGACCGACGGCCTTCAGATCGTCCTCGGCCCGTCGAAGGAGCGCTGCGGTCTCGGACGGGCTCTGGATGGTGAGTTCGGCCACCGGGGTCTTCTGCGAGACCTTCGCCTCGGTCTTGCCGCGCCGGATGCCGATGAGCGCGCGACTCACGGCCGAGAGCACCGCCGGGTCGCCGTCGATCCCCCGGACCTCGGGCCACGCGGCGGTGTGGACGGAGCCGTCGTGGAACCACGACCACGCTTCCTCGGCGGCGAACGAGAGCACGGGGGCGAAGAGGCGCAGCAGGATGTCCAGGGCCTGGCGCAGAGCAAGCGCCGCCGATGCGCCGCCGGCGGTGGACCGGTCGTACGCGCGCTCCTTCACCAGCTCGAGGTAGTCATCGCAGAAGGTCCAGAAGAACGACTCGGTGATCTCCAGCGCGCGCGCGTGGTCGTAGTCCTCCCACGCCGCCGTCGCGTCGGCGACGACCCGGTCGAGGCCGGCGAGCATGCTCGCATCCAGGGGGTGGATGATCTCGGCGCCGTCGGGAACGGGGAAGGACAGCACGAATTTCGCCGCGTTCAGGATCTTGATGGCGAGGCGACGACCGATCTTGATCTGCGTCGGATTCTGCGGGTCGAACGCGGCATCGGTTCCCAGGCGGCTGGAGGCCGCCCAGTAGCGCACGGCATCGGACCCGTGCTGGGCGAGGATGTCGGCGGGGGTGACGACGTTGCCCTTGGACTTGGACATCTTCTTGCGGTCGGGGTCGACGATGAAGCCCGAGATCGCCGCGGTGCGCCACGGTGACCGGCCGTCCTCCAGGGCGCTGCGCAGCATCGTGGAGAAGAGCCAGGTGCGGATGATGTCCTGACCCTGCGGGCGCAGATCGAAGGGCGAGACGAGGTTCCACAGCTCCGGGTCGCGCTCCCACCCACCGGCGAGCTGGGGGGTCAGCGACGACGTGGCCCACGTGTCGAAGATGTCCTGCTCACCCTCGAACCCGCCGGGGACGCCGCGCTGGTCGGCGGTGAAGCCCGCGGGCACGTCGATGGTGGGGTCCACCGGAAGCTGCGAGACCTCGGGCAGGATCACACGGTCGTAGTCGCGCTCGCCGTCGGCATCCAGTCCGTACCAGACGGGGATCGGCACGCCGAAGAAGCGCTGGCGCGAGACCAGCCAGTCGCCGGTGAGGCCGTTGGTCCAGTTCTCGTACCGCACGCGCATGAAATCGGGATGCCAGCTGAGCTCTCGTCCGAGCGAGATGAGCTGATCCCGCAGCGCCGCATCCCGCGCGCCGTTGCGGACGTACCACTGCCGCGTCGAGACGATCTCGAGCGGGCGGTCGCCCTTCTCGTAGAACTTCACCGGGTGCGTGAACGGTTTGGGCTCGCCGATCAGCTCTCCCGATTCCTGCAGGAGTTCGACGATGCGCTTCTTGGCGCTGAAGACGGTCTTCCCCGCCAGCTCGGCGTAGGCGGACACGCCGGCGTCCGAGGTGACGACATCGGGGACGTCGGCGAGGACGCGGCCGTCCTTACCCAGGATCGTACGGTTGGGGAGGTCGAGCTCGCGCCACCAGATGATGTCCGTCACATCGCCGAACGTGCAGATCATGGCGATGCCCGATCCCTTGTCGGGCTGGGCGAGCGGGTGGGCGAGGACGGGCACCTCGACGTCGAACAGCGGCGTGCGCACGGTCGTGCCGAACACGTCGCGGTAGCGCTCGTCGTCGGGATGCGCCACGAGCGCGACGCAGGCCGGGAGGAGCTCGGGGCGCGTGGTCTCGATGTGGATGTCGCCGTGGCCGTCCGTGCGGTGAAAGGCCACCCGATGGTAGGCCGCCGGTTGCTCACGGTCCTCGAGCTCGGCCTGCGCGATCGCCGAGCGGAAGTCGATGTCCCAGAGGGTCGGGGCGAGGGCCTGATAGGCCTCGCCGCGCTCGACATTGCGGAGGAACGCCAGCTGGCTGGTGCGCATCGTCTCGTCGGAGATCGTGCGATAGGTCTGATTCCAGTCGACGCTGAGGCCGAGGCTCCGCCACAGCGCCTCGAAGTGCTTTTCGTCTTCGACGGTGAGCTTCTCGCAGAGCTCGATGAAGTTGCGCCTGCTGATCGGGATCTGATCGGCCGCCCGCGACGACTTGTTGTCGCCGCCCTCGTAGGGCGGGGTGAAATCCGGATCGTAGGGAAGGCTCGGATCGCACCGCACCCCGTAATAGTTCTGCACCCGTCGCTCCGTGGGCAGACCGTTGTCGTCCCATCCCATGGGGTAGAAGACGACCTTCCCGCGCATCCGCTCGAAGCGGACCTTCACATCGGTGTGGGTGTAGCTGAAGACGTGGCCGATGTGCAGACTCCCCGAGGCCGTCGGAGGGGGAGTGTCGACGCTGTAGATGCCCTCGCGCCCCACCTCGGCGGCGCGCAGGCGGTCGAAGGCGTAGGTGCCGTCGGCGGTCCACCGTTCGTCCCAGATCTTCTCCAGCCCCTCGAGCGCGGGCTTGTCGGGAATGGTGGCCATGGTGTCTCCTCGGCGCTATGTGCGGCACTGTGTGAGCGTGCCTGAGTGTGGGTCCGCCCGATTCTACCGGGCGGACCCACGGCCTCTCGGCGACGCTAGCGCGCGGACGCGACGAGCTCGGGGGTCGCCTCGGTCTCGGCGTCGGGTCGACGACGGATCACCGCGTTGGCCGTCACCGCCGAGACGAGGGTCACCGCGGACATCACGGCGAGGACGACGCCGGGGTGCCACCACGCGAACGCGGTCGTCTGACCGAGCGACAGGGTCAGGTAAGGCACGAAGCCGCTGATCGTCGCGGCGAGGGCGTACGAGAACGACAGCGCCGAATAGCGGAAGCGATCCGGGAACAGATCGTTCATGAGTCCCCCGAGCGCCGCCCACGACATGGTCGGGAGGATGCCGCCCACGATCATCGTCGCCACGAGGATCGGGAACGAAGAGAACTGCAGCAGGTAGTACATCGGGAAGGTGATGAGAAGCGTGCCGAGTGCGCCGGCGGCCACGACGCGCGCCGACCCGATGCGGGTGGCCCAGACGCCGAAGAGCGGGATGGTGATCAGCTGCAGCAGACCGCCGACGGTGGTCGCCACCAGCAGGTCCTGATAGCTGAATCCGAGTTCGGCCGTGCCGTAGTTGATCGTGTAGGTGTTCATCAGCGAGTAGGACCCGATGCCCAGGAGAGCGGCGCCGATCGCGATCACCAGAGCCCCCGGACGCTGGCGCAGCATCGACACCACGGGTGTCCGGTCGCGGCGGCCCTCGGCGACGAGCCCCTCGAAGACCGGGGTCTCGGTGATCGACCAGCGCAGATACAGCGACACCAGAAGAAGCGGGAGGGCGAGGAGGAACGGGATGCGCCAGCCCCACGCCGCGAGCTCCTCGGCGGGAAGGACGAGGGTGAGCACGATGAAGACCGCGGCCGACAGGATCGAGCCGACCGGGGAGCCCAGCTGGGGGATCGCGGCCTAGAAGGCGCGCTTGACCGGCGAGGAGTGCTCCGTGGCGATGAGGATCGACCCGCCCCACTCGCCGCCGAGCGACAGCCCCTGTGCGATGCGGAGAGTGACGAGCAGCACCGCCCCGAGCCATCCGGCCTGGGCATAGGTGGGGAGGAGCCCGATCAGGCCGGTCGCGACACCCATGATGCCGACCGTCCACAGCAGCGTCGTACGCCGTCCGAGTCGGTCGCCGAGGTAGCCGAAGATCACCGCTCCGACCGGGCGGACGACGAAGGCCACCGCGATGGTGAGGAACGACAGCGCCGTGCCGCCGACCGCACCGAGGGGTTCGAAGAAGAGCGGACCGACGAAGAACGCCGAGAAGTAGGCGAAGAGGTAGAAGTCGAAAGACTCCAACGAGGTGCCGACCATCGACGCCCAGGCGACGCGGGGGGTGGGGGAGCGGTCGGGGGCGGACGGGGACGTAACGGAGACGGAAGACACGGGGGATGATTCTGGCACGAGTCCAGAAACCCCCGACACCACCCGCGCATTCCCCGCGGCCGCGAACGGATGGGGGCGATATGATCGAGGCACACGCATTGATCCGGCCATCACCGGGGAGCACTCGGAAGAACATCCCCTCCGGGGACCAGTAGAACCGAGCGGGGCAGGCCCGTCACAGCCGCTGTGAGAGGGGCGGGGAGACCCGCAAGCAGGGTGGTACCGCGGCTCCAGAGGAGTCGTCCCGGCGTCCGGAACGAGCGACGACTGCGAGACGACATGACCTACCCGAAGCCCACCTCCGCCGGCGCCTCCTTCGGCCCCGCTGCGATCGTTCCGAGCCCGCGGTTCCCCGACATCGAGAACGAGGTCCTGGCCTTCTGGCGCGAGGACGACACCTTCCGCACCTCGGTCGCCCAGCGCGACGGCGCCGAGGAATGGGTGTTCTACGACGGCCCGCCGTTCGCCAACGGACTCCCGCACTACGGGCACCTGCTGACCGGATACGCGAAGGACCTCTTCCCTCGCTTCCAGACGATGCGCGGAAAGAAGGTCGACCGCGTCTTCGGCTGGGACACGCACGGCCTGCCCGCCGAGCTCGAGGCGATGAAGCAGCTCGGCATCACCGAGAAGACCGACATCGAGGCGATGGGCATCGACGTCTTCAACGACCGCGCCCGGCAGTCGGTGCTCGCCTACACCCGGGAATGGCAGGACTACGTCACTCGCCAGGCGCGGTGGGTCGACTTCGAACGCGGCTACAAGACCCTCGACACCACCTACATGGAATCGGTCCTCTGGGCTTTCCGCACGCTTTACGACAGGGGGCTCGCGTACGAGGGATACCGAGTGCTGCCGTACTGCTGGCGCGACGAGACGCCGCTGTCGAGCCACGAGCTGCGGATGGACGACGACGTCTACCAGATGCGTCAGGACCCGTCCGTCACCGTCACCTTCCCCCTCGTGGGAGCCAAGGCCGAGGCGCTCGGGCTGACGGGCGTGCGCGCCCTGGCCTGGACGACGACGCCCTGGACGCTGCCGACGAACCTCGCGCTGGCCGTGGGCCCGGACATCCGCTACGTCGTGCTGCCCGCGGGTCCCCACGGTGCGGCGGATGTGCACACCGCACCCGACGGCACACCGGACGATGCCGTGGAGGCGAGCGCGCACCGCTACCTCCTCGCCGAGGATCTGCTCGGCGGGTACGCCAAGGACCTGGGATACGAGTCGGCCGATGAGGCCCGTGCCGCGGTCGACGCCCGCATCACGGGATCCGAGCTCGAGGGTGTCGCCTACGACCGCCTCTTCGACTACTACGCCGACGCCGAGACCTGGGGAACCCACAACGCGTGGCAGGTCCTCGTCGACGACTACGTCACCACCAGCGACGGCACCGGCATCGTCCACCAGGCACCCGCCTACGGCGAGGACGACCAGCGGGTCGCCGACGGCGTCGGCATCCCGACGATCCTCTCCCTCGATGACGGCGGTCGCTTCCTGCCGCAGGTGACGGATGTCGCCGGGCAGCTGTGGATGGAGGCCAACCGGCCCCTCATCCGCCTGCTGCGCGACGCCGGACGCCTCCTCCGCGAGGCCAGCTACGAGCACTCCTATCCCCACTGCTGGCGATGCCGGAACCCCCTGATCTACAAGGCCGTGTCGAGCTGGTTCGTGCGCGTGACCGAGGTGAAGGAGCAGCTGCTCGCCGGGAACGAGGAGATCACGTGGGTTCCCGACAACGTCAAGCACGGACAGTTCGGCAAATGGCTCGAGGGTGCGCGCGACTGGTCGATCAGCCGCAACCGCTTCTGGGGTTCACCCATCCCGGTGTGGAAGAGCGACGACCCCGACCACCCGCGTGTCGACGTGTACGGCTCCCTCGCCGATCTCGAGCGCGACTTCGGGCGCCTGCCGCGCAACCCCGATGGCGAGGTCGACCTGCACCGGCCGTACATCGATGAACTGACCCGTCCGAATCCGGATGACCCGACCGGGCGCAGCACCATGCGTCGGATCGAGGACGTGCTGGACGTCTGGTTCGACTCCGGCTCGATGCCGTTCGCCCAGGTGCATTACCCCTTCGAGAACCAGGAGTGGTTCGACGCGCACGCACCGGCCGACTTCATCGTGGAGTACATCGGGCAGACCCGCGGGTGGTTCTACGTCATGCACGTGCTCTCCACCGCGCTCTTCGGACGTCCGGCGTTCAAGGCCGTGTCGGCGCACGGGATCGTCCTGGGCAACGACGGTCAGAAGATGTCGAAGTCGCTGCGCAACTATCCCGACGTCCGCGAGGTCTTCGACCGCGACGGATCCGATGCTATGCGCTGGTTCCTGATGGCGAGCCCGGTGCTGCGCGGAGGCAACCTCGTCGTGACCGAGGAGGGGATCCGGGCGGGGGTGCGGGAGTTCCTGCTGCCGCTGTGGAACGCGTGGTACTTCTTCGCGACTTACGCCAACGCATCGGACGGGTACGAGGCGAGCTGGCGAACCGACGCCCAGGACGTGCTCGACCGCTACATCCTCGCCCGCACCGGCGATCTCGTCCGGGGGGTGACCGCCGACCTGGAGGGCCTGGATTCGACCTCGGCGGCGGCGAAGCTCCGAGACTTCGCCGAGGTGCTGACCAACTGGTACATCCGACGTTCACGCGACCGCTTCTGGGCGGGGGTGTCGCCGGACGACCCGCGCACGACCGAGGCGTTCGACACCCTGTACACGGTGCTCGAGACCCTCACCCGGGTCGCCGCGCCGCTGATCCCGCTCGTCTCCGAGCGGGTGTGGCAGGGGCTCACGGGCGGGCGGAGCGTCCACCTCCAGGACTGGCCGGACGCCGCAGCGTTCCCCGCCGCCGACGAGATCAGAGACGCCATGGACGCCGTGCGGGAGGTGTCCTCGGTGGCCAACGCCCTCCGCAAGAAGCACGGACTGCGCGTGCGTCTCCCGCTGCCGAGCCTGACCGTCGTCACGCACGACGCGGCGGGCCTCGCCCGCTTCGAGGGGATCGTCCGCGATGAGCTGAACGTGAAGGCCGTGACCACGGTCGAGCTCGACGACTCCGTCGCGGAGCGCTACGGCATCAGCAAGCGACTCACCGTGAACGCCCGGGCCGCGGGGCCGCGCCTGGGCAAGCAGGTTCAGCACGTCATCGCCGGCGCCAAGGCCGGCGTGTGGGAGGAGCACGACGGCGGCGTGGTCGTCGACGGCATCGCCCTCGAGCCCGGCGAGTACGACCTCGCGCTCGAGGCGGGAGGAGCGGCCGAGGGCACTGCGATCGCGCTGCTCACCGGGGGCGGGTTCGTGCTGCTCGACACCGCCACGACCCCCGAGCTGGAGGCGGAGGGGCTCGCCCGCGACGTCATCCGCGCGGTGCAGGACACGCGCAAGGCCGCCGGGTTCGAGGTCAGCGACCGCATCGAACTCTGGCTGAGCTTCGACGAGGCCGACGACCGTGTCGCCGTCGAGTCGGCCTTCGAGACCGCGGGTGTCGCCACCGAGACGCTCGCAATCGCCCACGGCCTGTACGGGCCGCGGGGCTCGAGGCCCGCCGATTCCGAGCCGGAGCACACCGCCCGATTCGAGGCGGGGACGTTCGCCAACCGCGGCGCGTTCGAAGTCGCCGTGTCACGACGGGAGGCATGATGGGGCACCGCGAACGCGCCGACCGCGTCTACGAGGCGCTTCTGACCCGCCAGGGGGAGCAGTGGGTGCAGCCGCGCGTGGAGCGCACCAGACGGGTGCTCGAACTGCTGGACGATCCGCAGCGCACCTACCGCGTCATCCACGTCACCGGCACGAACGGCAAGACCTCGACCAGCCGCATCATCGAGAGCCTCGTGCGCGCTCACGGCCTGCGGACCGGCCTGTTCACCAGCCCGCACCTGACCCGTTTCACTGAACGGATCATGATCGACGGACAGCCCGTCGACGATGCCGCGGTCGCCGATGCGTGGGACGAGATCGCACCGATCGTCGATCTCGTCGACGCCGAGCTCGCGGCCGCCGGTGACGCTTCGCTGACCTTCTTCGAGCTGCTGACGGTGCTCGCCTTCGTCGCTTTCGCCGACGCGCCGATCGACGTCCTCGTGCTCGAGGTCGGGATGGGCGGATCGTGGGATGCGACGAACACCGCCGACGGAGATGTCGCCGTCTTCGCTCCGATCGACCTCGACCACGCCGATCGCCTGGGCGAGACCATCACCGAGATCGCGACGGTGAAGTCGGGCATCATCAAGCCGGGCGCGGCCGCGGTGTCCGCCCGCCAGCAGCCGTCCGCGGCGGCCGTGCTGCGGCAGGCCGCCGCGCGGCAGGGCGCGACCCTCGCCGTCGAGCAGGAGGACTTCGCTCTGGAAGACGCCCGGCTCGCCGTCGGCGGGCAGCTCGTCACCATCCGGGGCCTGCACGCGCGGTACACCGACGTCTATCTGCCGCTCTACGGCGCCCACCAGGCCGAGAACGCCACCCTCGCCGTCGCCGCCGTCGAGTCGCTCCTCGCACCCGGCGACCGCGGACTCGATTCCGACGTCGTCGCCGAGGGTCTCGGTTCTGCGACATCCCCCGGCCGGGTGCAGGTCGTCGGCGCCGATCCCACCGTGGTCGTCGATGCGGCGCACAACCCCCACGGCGCCCGCGCGCTCGTGGCCGCCCTCGGGGCATTCTTCGATTTCGACGAGTGGGGTGTCGTGCTCGGCGTGCTGGACGACAAGGATGCCGTGGGCATCCTCGAGGCCCTCGCGACGGTCGAGGGCCCGGTGTTCGCCACGGTGCCGGACTCCGAACGCGCGCGCGATGCCGATGCGCTGGCCGACATGGTCGAGGCCGCCGGTCGGCGTGTCACGGTTCACCGCGACCTGCAGGACGCCGCCGACGCTGCGAGGGAGTGGGCGGCGGCATCCGCGCGTCGGGCCGTGGTGATCACCGGCTCGGTCGTCCTGGCGGGAGAGGCGCTCACCCTCGCCGAGGACGAGGGATGGCGCGAGGGGTGGCGGTCGTGACCGCGGCGGCCGCAGATCGACCACGTCGTCCCCGGCGGCAACGGGGCGCGGAGGAGTCGCTCGGGTCGATCGTGCTCGGGTTCGAGTCGCTCATCGCCTTCCTCGGCGGGCTGGTCGTCTATGGGCTCCGCGCCCTTCCCGAGCCGATCCCGGCGTGGTGGGGGATCGTCGCAGGAACCGTCGTCGCGCTCCTGATGATCGTCACCGCGGGGCTCCTGCGCCACCGCTGGGCGGTCGTCGTCGGATGGATGCTGCAGGTCGTCGTCGCGCTCGGGGCCATCCTCGTTCCGGCGCTGCTATTCGTCGCCCTCATTTTCGGTGGGATGTGGGGGTATGCCACCATCAAGGGTGCCTCCCTCGATGCACGCAACGCGCGCCGGGCGGCGGAGCTCGGGAACGGAACGGAGACTGACTGACATGGCCACGCAAGAGACCCTCGTCCTGGTGAAACCCGATGGCGTCGCCCGGGGACTGACGGGCGCGATCCTCGCCCGCATCGAGGCGAAGGGCTACGCCCTGGTCGACATCCGCCTGGTCGAGCCCGACCGTGAGCGTCTCGAGGCGCACTACGCGGAGCACGCGGGCAAGCCGTTCTACGAACCGCTTCTGGAGTTCATGATGTCGGGGCCGTCGGTGGCCATCCGTGTCGCCGGGAACCGTGTCATCGAGGGATTCCGTTCCCTCGCGGGTGCCACCGATCCGACCACGGCGGCACCCGGGACCATCCGCGGCGACTATGGGCGGGACTGGGGCCTGAAGGTGCAGCAGAACCTCGTGCACGGTTCGGACAGTCCCGAGTCGGCCGCGCGGGAGCTGGCGATCTGGTTCTGATCAGAAGACCGAGCCGAGGACGTCCAGCCGGATCTGGGCGAGGATCGCCACGACCGCGTAGCTGACCACTGCCAGGAGCGGAACCCAGCCCATGAGCCGATCCGCCGAGCGGCGGAGCGCCCGCGGAGCCGGCAGCATTCCGGTGCGGATCACGTGGAGGGTCACGGCGTAGAACGACGGGATCGCCACGACCCACGTCACCATGCACCAGGGGCAGAGGGTGCCGAGCACGAAGATGCTCTGGGCGATGAGCCAGACCACGAAGACGAAGGCCAGCGTCATCCCCAGCTCGAACAGAAGCCAGAACCATCGGCCGAAGCGCGCACCGGAGAGGATGGCCGCCCCCACCACGATCGGTGCGATCCATCCCGCGAGCCCCAGGATGGGGTTGGGGAACCCGAACACCGCCCCCTGGGCGGATTCGAGGTTCTTGCCGCACTGCACGAGCGGGCTGAAATCGCAGGATGCGGTCGATCCGGGATTCTCCAGCAGATGGAATCGCTCCATCGTGAGGGAGAAGGCCGCCCACCAGCCGACGACACCGGCGACGAGGAGCCAGATCGCCAGGGCACGGGGCTGGGTGCGCGGAGACGCAGCGAACATTGCTCGATTCTGTCACCGGCATCCTGGGTGCCCGCCGCAGGCGCGGCGTGCAGCCCCGCCGATCCCCGACGCCGGGCCACCCGCACCCGATCGGCGCCGTGTGCGATAATGGCCGGTGATGCGTGGCGGCCGCGCCGCCTCACCGCATCACGAAGACTTCGGGCGATGACCGCCCTCGCAGCCCGAGCCGCGGGCCGGCTGCAGACCGTAGTGAGTTCGCGGCACCGCAGGTGCGGCGCCGCCAGAGATTTCGCCGGACGACGCGCGGTGTCGCCCCGCAAGGAGTAAGCCAGTGATGGCCGATGAGAACGAACAGCAGATCGAAGCCTCCGCAGACGCTCCGGCCAACGCGACCCCCGATGCAGCCGACGGTGAGACGCAGGCTCTGATCGAGTCGATCGCGGTCTACGAGGAGGGCGCTCCCGCGCCGGAGACCGACGCATCCGACCCGGCAGGGGAAGGCGGGGAGTCTGCGGAGACGGTCGCGGCCGGGCAGACGGCAAGCGCCGCAGAGACGGACAGCGCTGCGGAGACGGACAGCGCCGTAGAGACGGACAGCGCCGAAGACGGGGAAGCGGGCGACGCGTCGGCTGCGACGGATGCGGACCAGTCGCCGCAGGGTCCGCCCACCGCGGTGAGTCTCGGCCTGCTCCCCGAGGTGTTCGTGTCGTCGGTCTCGACCACCCTGCACTTCTACGCCCCGGATCTGCCGCCGCTGCCGGCTCTCCCGTCGCGCCCCGCCCGGCCCGAGCAGAGCGCACCGACCACGACGTCGTCGAAGCGTCGGCGGCGCCGAGGTGGGTCCGACGGCCGAGACGACGACGGAGACCAGGGCCGGGAACGGGACGAGCACCCGCGTCAGCGTGCGGTCGAACTCGTCACCGAACCCCAGCGCATCAAGGGATCGACGCGGCTGGAGGCCAAGAAGCAGCGCCGCCGCGATGGCCGGGAGGCCGGGCGACGACGGGCGGTGGTGACCGAGGCCGAGTTCCTCGCACGCCGAGAGTCCGTCGACCGGGTCATGATCGTGCGGTCGAAGTTCGGCCGGATCCAGATCGCGGTCCTCGAGGACGATGTCCTCGTCGAGCACTACGTGGCCCGCCACCAGGACGCGTCTCTGATCGGCAACGTCTACCTGGGGCGCGTGCAGAACGTGCTCCCCAGCATGGAGGCCGCCTTCGTCGACATCGGGCGCGGGCGCAACGCCGTGCTCTACTCCGGCGAGGTCGATTGGGACGCCGTTGAGACCGGCAACCAGCCGCGTCGGATCGAGCTGGCGCTGAAGTCGGGCGACAAGGTTCTCGTCCAGGTCACGAAGGATCCGGTCGGGCACAAGGGCGCGCGTCTGACCAGCCAGATCAGCCTTCCCGGACGCTACCTCGTGTACGTGCCCGGCGGCGCGATGAACGGGATCTCACGGAAGCTCCCCGACACCGAGCGCGCCCGGCTCAAGCGGATCCTGAAGGAGGTGCTGCCGGAGTCGTCGGGAGTGATCGTCCGGACGGCTGCCGAGGGCGCCACCGAAGACCAGCTGACGCACGATGTGCAGCGCCTCACCAGTCAGTGGGAGCACATCAGCCGCCAGGTCGAGTCGATTCCGGCCCCGGCACTGCTGCACGCCGAGCCCGACCTGCTCGTGAAGATCGTCCGAGACGTCTTCAACGAGGACTTCTCGAAGATGCTGATCCAGGGGGACGACGCGTTCCAGACGATCACGTCGTACCTGCAGAGCGTCGCGCCCGATCTGTTGGAGCGCGTCACTCGCTATGAGAGCGACGCCGACCCGTTCGACGAGTTCCGCATCACCGAGCAGATCGAGAAGGCGCTCGACCGCAAGGTGTGGCTCCCGTCCGGCGGCTCGCTCGTGATCGACCGCACCGAGGCGATGACGGTCATCGACGTCAACACGGGCAAGTTCGTCGGCTCGGGCGGCAACCTCGAGGAGACCGTCACGAAGAACAACCTCGAGGCAGCCGAGGAGATCGTCCGTCAGCTGCGTCTGCGCGACATCGGCGGGATCATCGTCGTCGACTTCATCGACATGGTCCTCGAATCCAACCGCGACCTCGTGCTGCGACGGATGGTCGAGTGTCTCAGTCGCGATCGCACCAAGCATCAGGTCGCCGAGGTCACCTCGCTCGGCCTCGTCCAGATGACGCGCAAGAAGCTCGGACTCGGGCTGCTCGAGACCTTCAGCGAGCCGTGCGAGGTCTGCGCGGGCCGCGGTGTCATCGTCCACCACGATCCGGTCTCCAAGCACCGAGCGCCCGCAGGCGGCTCGGGCGGCCGCCGGCCGCGCAACGGCTCATCGGCCAACGGCGGTTCGCAGGGTACCCACGTGATCACCGAGGGCGTCAAGTCGGCTCTCGCACAGATCGCCGCGTCCACCATCCAGCCGCAGGCCGAGGAGGAGCGTCCCGAGATCCCGGCGGCGGTGGTCGAAGCGGTCGCCGAGGCCATCGTCGAGGACAGCGTGGATCGGGCGGGGGAGCGGGAGCGGGCCAAGAAGCCCCGGAAGAAGCGCCCGGAATCGGGCAAGGGTCCGAAGTCCGAGGCGGAGCTGCTGCTCGACTCGGTTCTGGATGCTCTTCCCGAGCCCAAGGCGCCGGGCCAGGGTCGCGCGCGTCGGCGGGTCACCACCGCCGCGCTGACCGGGACCCCCGTCCGGCACGCCCCGGTCGATCCGCCTCAGTGAGAGCGGCGCTCCCGCCGCTCTCGCGCGGTGACGCGCAACCCCGAGGCCAGCAGTGCGCGCACGAGCGCGTGGCCGTCGACCGGGCGGGCACCTGCCCGCACCAGCCGGTCGTAGGCGTCTTCGGGCACGTCGTAGTGATCCACGTCGAACCCCCGACGCGGGATTCCGGCCGCTGCGGCGAAGGCATGCAGTTCGTCGAGGTCGCTGTCGCTGATCAGATGCGACCACAGCCGCCCGTGAGCGGGCCAGCGGGGCTCGTCGATCAGGATCGCCATCCGCTGATCCTACGGGCGAGACCGGACGCGCGGGCGCGAGCTTTTGCCTGAGGTCCCGGCATCCGGTAGTGTATTCCTTTGGTGCGTCGAGAAATCCGCACCGCGTCTTGTGTGACATCCCGAGCGCGTGCGCTCCCAGAAGAAAAACAGGTGTGAAGTGGTTTACGCAGTTGTGCGCGCCGGCGGCCGGCAGGAGAAGGTGGAGGTCGGCACCATCGTCGTCCTCGACCGCCAGAAGGCGAACGTGGGCGACAAGCTCGAGCTCCCCGCGGTCCTGCTCGTCGACGGCGACGCCGTCACGACCGATGCCGACAAGCTCGCGAAGGTCACCGTGACCGCCGAGGTCCTCGGCGAGGAGCGCGGCCCGAAGATCGTGATCCAGAAGTTCAAGAACAAGACCGGTTACAAGAAGCGCCAGGGTCACCGTCAGGACCTGACCCGCGTCAAGATCACCGGCATCAAGTAAGCCCAGGGAGACGTAGAGATGGCACACAAAAAGGGCGCAAGCTCCACCCGCAACGGTCGTGACTCCAACGCACAGCGCCTGGGCGTGAAGCGCTTCGGCGGCCAGAAGGTCCTCGCCGGCGAGATCATCGTGCGTCAGCGCGGCACCCACTTCCACCCCGGCGCGAACGTCGGGCGCGGCGGCGACGACACTCTCTTCGCACTGTCCGCCGGCGCCGTGGAATTCGGCACCAAGGGCGGCCGCAAGGTCGTCAACATCGTCGCGGCCGAGTAACGGCCGCCTCGAGCAGTTCTCCGGGAGGGGGCGGGCGGATGCTCGCCCCCTTTCCCACTTCACGGCGATGCGTCGCCCGACCGCAGGGAGCATGATGGTCACCTTCGTCGACCAGGTGACGCTGCACCTGCGCGCGGGCAAGGGAGGCAACGGCTGCGTCTCGGTCCGGCGCGAGAAGTTCAAGCCCCTCGCCGGTCCGGACGGCGGCAACGGCGGTCACGGCGGTGACATCATCCTCGTGGCCGACCCGCAAGTCACGACGCTGCTGTCGTACCACCACTCTCCCCACCGCAGCGCAGGCAACGGCGGGTTCGGGATGGGAGATCACCGCTCCGGTGCCGCCGGTGAGTCCCTCGAACTCGCCGTCCCGGTCGGGACCGTGGTGAAGGAACCCTCGGGCGAGACCCTCGTCGACATGATCGAGGCGGGGATGCGGTTCATCGTCGCTCCCGGCGGTCGCGGCGGCCTGGGCAACGCGTCACTGGCCTCGCCGAAGCGCAAGGCGCCCGGCTTCGCGCTGCTGGGCACCCCCGGGTGGGAGGGCGATGTCGTCCTCGAGCTGAAGACCGTCGCCGACGTCGCACTGGTCGGATTCCCCTCCGCCGGCAAGTCCAGTCTCATCGCTGCGGTCTCGGCGGCGCGACCGAAGATCGCCGACTATCCGTTCACGACGCTGCATCCGAATCTCGGCGTGGTGCAGGCCGGCGACGTCCGTTACACCGTCGCCGACGTCCCCGGTCTCATCGAAGGCGCCAGCGAGGGCCGCGGCCTCGGACTGGAGTTCCTCCGCCACGTCGAGCGGTGCACCGCGCTCGTGCACGTCCTGGACTGCGCGACCCTCGACCCGGGACGGGACCCGCTGACCGACCTCGACGTGATCCTCGCCGAACTCGCGGCCTACCCTGTTCCCGACGATCAGGTCCCGCTGTTGGAGCGTCCGCAGCTCGTCGCTCTGAACAAGGTCGACGTGCCCGAGGCGAAGGACCTCGCCGAGCTCGTCCGTCCCGAGCTCGAGGCGCGCGGGTTCTGGGTGTTCGAGATCTCCACCGTGTCCCGCGAGGGTCTGCGGCCGCTCACCTTCGCGCTCGGCGAGGTGATCGCCGCGCACCGCGTCGCGAAGGCGTCGCAGCCGCCCGTCGAACGGGTCGTCATCCGTCCCAAGGGATCGGATGCCGACTTCACCGTGCGCGTGGAGGGGGGCACCTACGGTCCGGTCTACCGGATCCTCGGTGAGAAGCCGGTGCGCTGGGTGCAGCAGACGGACTTCCAGAACGAAGAGGCCGTCGGCTTCCTCGCCGACCGCCTCGACCGACTCGGTGTCGAGGACGAGCTGTATCGGGTCGGCGCGACCGCCGGCGCGACCGTGGTCATCGGCGAGGGGGAGAGCGTGGTCTTCGACTGGCAGCCCTCGCTGAGTTCCGCCGCCGAGCTCATCGCCGCACCCCGCGGCACCGACCCACGGTTCGATCAGAGCACCCGTCGCACCACCTCCCAGCGACGCGAGCGCTATCACGAGCGGATGGACGCCAAGGCGCAGGCGCGCGCCGACCTCGAGACCGAACGCCGAGCAGAACGGCAGGCTCCCGGGGAGTCCGAGTGACGCTGATCGATCGCGCCGGCATTCCGGGCGCGCGCCGCGTCGTGGTGAAGGTCGGGTCATCCTCGATCAGCGGCGACAACGCCGCGAAGATCCAGCCCCTGGTCGAGGCCCTGGCCGGTGCACATGCCGCCGGCACCGAAGTGGTGCTGGTGTCCTCCGGCGCGATCGCCACGGGCATGCCGTTCCTCGCTCTCGACGAACGGCCGAGCGATCTCGCCACCCAGCAGGCCGCCGCCGCCGTGGGGCAGAACGTCCTGATCTACCGCTATCAGGAGGCGCTGCGGCCCTTCCGCATCGTGGCCGGTCAGGTGCTGCTCACCGCGGGTGACCTCGAGAATCCCACCCACCGATCCAATGCCCGACGCGCCATGGAGCGCCTGCTGGGGCTGCGGATCCTCCCGATCGTGAATGAGAACGACACCGTCGCCACGCACGAGATCCGCTTCGGCGACAACGACCGCCTCGCCGCCCTCGTCGCGCAGCTGGTCGGCGCGGATGCGCTGATCCTGCTGAGCGACATCGCCTGCCTCTACACCCGACCACCGGACGAGCCGGGCGCACGCCCGATCGTCGATGTCGGGACGGGCGACGACCTGTCCGGATACGAGTTCGGCTCGGTCGTCGTCAACAGCGTCGGGACCGGGGGGGCCGCGACGAAGGCCTCCGCGGCCAAGCTCGCCGCAGCGTCGGGGATCGCCACCCTGGTGACGAGCGCCGATCTCGTGCAGGCCGCTCTCGCCGGCGACCAGGTCGGCACATTCTTCGTTCCGCAGCCCGTGCGGACGCCCGTGCCGACCGGCGCCATCCGTACGACCGCGTGACCGGAGGATCCCGAGCGCATCGGTACCCTGGAGAGATGTCGACCCTCTCCGCCTCCACGGCTCCCGATACGACAGCCGGTTTCGGCTTCGACGACGGCGCGGAATCCCGGATGCGCAGGGCCAAGGATGCCGCGCGCTCGATCGGTCTTCTCAGCGATGCGCAGAAGCGGGAGGCGCTCCAGGCCATCGCCTCCGCGATCGCCGGAGCCGCCGACGAGATCATCGCGGCCAACGCCGACGACCTCCGTCGCGGTCGCGACGCCGGCCTCTCCGAGGCGCTGCAGGACCGACTGTCGCTGGACGAGTCCCGCGTGGCGGCGTTGGCGGCGGCGGTCCGCGAGATCAGCGTCCTTCCCGACCCCGTCGGACGCGTCCTCGACCGCCGCACTCTGCCGAACGGCGTGGCCCTGACGAAGGTCTCGGTGCCGTTCGGGGTCGTCGGCGCCATCTACGAAGCCCGTCCCAACGTGACCGTCGACATCACCGCGCTCGCTCTGCGTTCGGGGAACGCCGTGGTGCTGCGCGGCGGGAGCGCGGCGGCGTCGAGCAACGCGGCGATCGTGTCGGTCATGCAGCAGGCCCTCGCATCCGTCGGTGTGGACCCTGGGGCGATCCAGACCGTCGATCCCTTCGGCCGTGACGGTGCTCGCGCGCTGATGACCGCGCGAGGGCTCGTCGATGTGCTCGTGCCGCGGGGGAGCGCGGACCTCATCCGCACCGTCGTCGCCGAATCCACCGTTCCCGTGATCGAGACGGGAGCGGGGGTCGTGCACATCGTCCTCGACGAGACCGCTCCCCTCGAGTGGGCGCGGGACATCGTGGTCAACGCCAAGGTGCAGCGTCCGAGTGTGTGCAACGCGGTGGAGACGGTGCTGATCCACCGAGCGGCGGCCGATCGGCTGGTGCCCGCCGTCGTGGAAGCGCTCGTCTCGAACGGCGTCACCGTCCACGGCGATGAGACCATCCTGGAGCTCGCGGGACAGGGCGTTCCGGCGACCGAGGAGGACTGGGAGGCGGAGTATCTGAGTCTGGATGTCGCAATGCGCGTCGTGGACGATCTGGATGCCGCGTTGGATCATATCCGGCGATACTCGACCCAGCACACCGAATCGATCATCACGATGAACGAGGCCAACGCCGCGCGATTCACCGCCGAGGTCGACTCGGCGGTCGTGATGGTCAACGCCTCCACGCGCTTCACCGACGGCGGCGAGTTCGGTTTCGGCGCGGAAGTCGGCATCTCGACCCAGAAGCTGCACGCCCGCGGTCCGATGGGCCTGGCAGAGCTCACCAGCGCAAAGTGGATCGCGCGGGGTGCCGGGCAGGTGCGCGGCTGACCGCCTAGACTGGGAACTCCCGCACCCGGGAAAACGAACGGAGCCCGAATGACGACCTTCGCGACGCTAGTCAGCTTCGCCGCCGAAGAGGCAGAGTCCCACGGCAACGTGGCGCTGGAGACGGTGTGGTACGGCATCGTGGCGATCGTCGTCTTCGCGGCTCTCGCCCTCGTCACGGCTTCCTACCGCAACGTGGCGAATCGTCACGCGCACAAGGCCGAGGCCTACTCCCAGGCCCACGCGAACGACATCGTGAAGGCGGGGCACGGCCACTAGGCCGCGCGCATGGGCTCGGCGCGTCCCCCGAGGATCGGGGTGATGGGGGGGACTTTCGATCCCATCCACCACGGCCACCTCGTCGCGGCCAGCGAAGTGGCGCAGTCCTTCGACCTCGACGAGGTCGTTTTCGTGCCGACAGGAAACCCCTGGCAGAAGACGCGGGTCAGCGACAGCGAGCACCGCTACCTGATGACCGTGATCGCCACCGCGTCCAATCCGCAGTTCACCGTCAGTCGCGTCGACATCACCCGCTCGGGTCCGACCTACACCATCGACACGCTGCGCGATCTGAAGAGTCAACGCCCCGATGCGCAACTGTTCTTCATCACCGGGGCGGACGCCATAGCGCAAATTCTCAGTTGGAGGGACCATGATGAGCTGTGGGATCTCGCCCACTTCGTCGCTGTCTCTCGTCCCGGCCACGTGCTCGACACCGCGGGACTGCCGACCGAAGACGTGAGCCAGCTGCAGATCCCCGCGCTCGCCATCTCGTCGACCGATTGCCGAGAGCGCGTTCGTCGAGGCCACCCGGTGTGGTATCTCGTGCCGGACGGCGTCGTGCAATACATTGCCAAGCATCACCTCTACCGGAGCAAGGAATGACGGACAATCCAGCGAATCCCCCGCTGACCCGCAAGCAACTGCGTGAGATCCGCAATACCGGCGCGACTCCGGTCGTCAGCCGGGAAGCCATCGACGCGGCCCGCCAGGATGCCGTCGATGTGCCCGCCGAGCGCGCGGCGCCGGAGAAGACGGAGGTCGCCCCGGCACCCCTGGCGCGGGCCGCGGAACCCGCTGTCATCGGGGCACCGCCCGTGGCCGACTCCGCGGTCGACCTCGGCGTCTCGCCCCTGACGCGTCGTCAGGCGAGGCAGCAGGAGCGGATCCGCACGGCGTCGGTGCCGGTGATCGCGCCGGACCTGCTCGAGGCGCCGACGCATCACGCCCATGCAGCCGAGCGGACCTCGGAGACCGGCGAGGCTGCGGCACCCGCGGACCGCGCGAGCGTCGAGGGTGTCGTCGCCGAATCGACCGCACACGAAGACGGCACCGTCGCCGACGAGTCGCCTGCCGAGGCCACCGACACCGCCACCGAGCGTGCGACGGTCAGCCCGAAGCTCGGTGCCGAACTCCTCGAAGCCGAGGCGGTGCAGGTCGATCTCCCGCCCTCCTTCGATCAGCTCCTCACCCGCGCGCCGGCCTCGACCTCGAGCACGCCGCACGCGCTGATCGTCTCGCAGACCCCCTCCCCGCAGATCATGGCCCCGGTCAATGCCACCGGCGAAGTGATCATCACCGGGATGCTGAACCTGCCCGACGGTCTGGGGTCCACCGGCCACGCTCCGGGCTCGACCGACGGCAAGGACGTCGACAGCGTCCTCGTCGACGGCGAGCTGCCGGCGCACTCGTCCCCGACACCGATCGCCGCAAGCGCGGCGATCAGCACGGTCAAGCTTCCCGGCGAGATCATCCAGCCCCCGGCGCCCGAGAAGGGCAGCCGCCTGATGATCGCGCTGGCCATCACTGCCGGCGCTCTCGCGCTCGCGCTGGCCGCCGTCCTCATCCTCGCCTTCGTCAGCGGTGTGTTCGCGTGACGGCCACCGAGAACTCCCGAGAGATGCTCCAGATCGCCGCGGCGGCCGCGGACTCGAAGGGCGCCGAAGACCTCGTCGCCCTCGATGTGTCCGAGCCGTTGCCCCTCGTCGACATCTTCCTGCTCGCCACCGGGCGCAGCGAGCGCAACGTCGCGGCCATCGCCGACGAGGTCGAGCAGAAGCTGCTCGAAGCGGGACACAAGCGACTCCGTCGCGAGGGCCGCCAGGAGGCGCGCTGGGTGCTGCTGGATTTCGGCGACCTGGTCGTCCACGTGTTCCACGAGGAGGAGCGCATGTTCTACGGCCTCGAGAGGCTGTGGAAGGACTGCCCCGTCGTCCCCATCGAGCTGCCCGCCCACGTCGGCGAGGCGGACGCCGCCCGTGGTTCGAGTCACCGGTGACGATGTAGTAATCTTGTGGGGTTGCCTCGTGAGGCAGCATCCGGGCCTGTGGCGCAGCTGGTAGCGCACCTGCATGGCATGCAGGGGGTCAGGGGTTCGAGTCCCCTCAGGTCCACCGAGAAAGCCCCCGAGAGATCGGGGGCTTCGTCGTAGAACGACCAACACACGATTGCGAGGGGAGAGCACATGCCCCGGGCCGTCGTGGCCGGCGCGAGCGGGTTCATCGGTGCCGCAGTGTGCGAGGCTCTGTCCGAGGATGGCTACGACGTGGTCCGCATCGGTCGGCGGGACGCCGTCTCCTGGGACGACCCGGACCGCATCGCCGCGGCCGTCGACGGGGCCGAGGTCGTCGTGAACCTCGCAGGGAAGAGCGTCAACTGCCGCTACACCGACGCCAACCGCGACGAGATCCTCCGTTCCCGCATCCAGACCACCGCTGCTCTCCGCCTCGCGATCTCCGCGGCGGGACACCCGCCGCGACTGTGGCTCAACGCATCCACCGCCACGATCTACGCCCACACGATGGACAGGCCCCACACCGAGGCCGATGGCAGGATCGGCGAAGGGTTCTCGGTCGATGTCGCCCGCAGCTGGGAGCGGGAGTTCTTCGCGGGGGACCTTCCCCGAACCCGCCGTGTCGCGATGCGCATGGCCATCGTGCTCGGCGACGGTCCCGCGACGCGTCTGCTTCTCACGCTCGCCCGCGTGGGCTTCGGCGGTCCGCAGCACGATGGTCCGTGGTTTCCCCACCGACGCTACCGAGGGATCGGTGACGACCCGTCCGGACCCGACGTCGGGCCGCCCGTTCATCGGACGCGAGGGCGGCAGAAGTTCAGCTGGATCCACCTCGACGACGTCATCGGCGCGATCCGGTTCCTCATCGCGCGCGACGACCTCCACGGTCCGGTGAATCTGTCCAGTCCCCGGCCGAGCGACAATGCCGAACTCATGCGCACACTCCGCCGCGCCGTCCACGTGCCGCTCGGGATTCCGTCCTGGCGGTGGATGCTAGAGCCGGCCATGTGGCTGCTGCGCACCGAACCGGAACTCGTCCTGAAGAGCCGGTGGGTGCTTCCCGGCGTCCTCGTGGACGCGGGCTACGAGTTCTCGCACGTCGATCTCGTCGACGCCGTGGATGCCGTCGTCGCCGAACGCGCCGCGTCGGGTCAGGCGCCCCGCGCGGCGTCGTGAGCGGCCTCGGTCGCCGTCGACTGGAGCTGCATCACCGCGACCGCCTCGCGCAGCGACGCCAGCGGCGTCTCGATCTCGTCGAAGTGGTGGACGAATCCGTTGGCATCGCGCGCCGTGATCGTGACGAATGCGTACCCGTGCCGCGGCACCCGCACCGTCGACTTCATGCGTTGTCTCCGCTCGCCCATGCGGCCCCCTCTCACCGCTTCGACGGTACCGCTGCCTCCGGCTCGAATCGGGCCGCGACGCGCAGGAGCCGCTTAGACTTCAGGAACGGGCGGGGTTCCCGGCCAGGACGGACGGTGTGGCGATGGCGGCGAAGCGATCTCTCTGGCAGCGACTGATTCACGTGCTGCGGCCGGAGGCGGAGACCTACGAGACCCGCCGCCCACGTCCGGGAGGGGCAGACCCCGGTGTCATCGACGCATCTCCGATGGATCAGCGCCGCGACGCAGGGTCCGGGGGCTTCGGGGGCTGAGAGGGCTGTCGTGTCCGCGGACGCTGCGCGCTGTGGAAGGCCGGGGGCTCTTCCGTGACGATTCCGCGACGACGGCGAACGCTCGCCCTCTGGATCGTCGTCCTGACCCTCGCAAGCGCAGGGTGTGCGCCGGCTCCCGCCGCCGCCCCGACGAGCGACCCGCGGACGGTGGATCCGGTCGCGCCACGCGCGGAAACGCCGTCCGCCGCGCCGTCGGTGTCTTCGCCGACAGGTCGATGGCGCCCCGCCGAGGGCGTCGCCGCGATCGCGGGAGGGTTGACGGCGCCCTGGTCGGTCGCCGCCTTGCCCGACGGTGCACTGGCCGTCTCCGAGCGTGACAGCGGGGTCATCCGGGTCCTCGGCACCGACGGGACGGTCAGGGAACTCGGACGCGTCGAGGCTGTGGTGTCGGGTGGGGAGTCAGGACTGCACGGCCTCGCCGTCCTCGAGGAGGGCGGCCGAACGTGGCTGTACGCCTACCACGGTGCGCCTGACGACAACCGCGTCGTCCGAGGGCTCGTGACCTCGGACGGCGGCGACTGGGCACTGGGCGAGATGGAGACCGTCTTCACGGGCATCCCGCGAGCGAACACCCACAACGGCGGCCGCATCGCGTTCGGCCCTGACGGGCTCCTCTACGTCGCCACCGGAGACGCCCAGAACGTGGGGGCGGCGCAGGACCCTGCGGAGCTCGGTGGCAAGATCCTGCGTCTCACCGCAGAGGGGGACCCGGCACCGGGCAATCCGTTCGGCACCGCGGTCTACTCCCTCGGGCACCGGAACGTGCAGGGGCTCGCGTGGACGGCGGACGGCACGATGTGGGCGAGCGAGTTCGGCCAGAACACCTGGGACGAACTCAACCGCATCGAGGCGGGCGGCAACTACGGGTGGCCCGATGCCGAGGGCCGTGTCGGAGACGCGCGGTTCGTCGATCCGGTGGCCGTGTGGTCGACCGCGGAGGCCAGCCCCAGTGGGATCGCGGCGGTCGGCGAGACGGTGTTCATGACGGGCCTGCGTGGCGAGCGTCTCTGGGCGATCGACGTGTCGGCGACGGCAGCCGCCGCAGCACCCGTCGTGGTCCTCGACGGCTACGGACGCCTCCGCGACGTCGTGGCGGACGGGAACGGCGGCCTCTGGGTCCTGACGAACAACACCGATGGACGCGGGGATCCGCGCGACGGCGACGACCTGCTTCTGCGCGTTCCGCTGGGACGGGTCGACTGACCCGACCCCGGCGTCCGCGCATCGGGACGTAGGCTGAACACGTGACAGACCGGCGTGGCGAGAGGGCGATGCGCGGGATGCCCGTGCTCGCCTTGGCGCTCGGTCTGAGCGTCGCCACCTCCGGCGCGGCGGTCGCCGACGACACCCGCGCGGACGCCGCCTCCGGGTCTGCCGCGACCTCCGAGGTGTCGGTCGAGCCGGCGCCCCCCGACGCGCTCGGGCGGCTGGCGGCCGAGCGCGTCGCGTCGATGAGCGTCCAGGAGAAGGCGGCGAGCGTCGTCATGGGTCACGTCCCCGGAACGGACTCGTCGATCCTGGGCGCATACATGTCGCAGACCGGCATCGGCGGATTCATCCTGATGGGCGCGAACATCCCGGCGGACGAGGCGGCACTCGCCCAGGTCACCACCGCCCTGACGACCGACCCCGCCTTCCCGCCGCTCATCGCTGTGGATCAGGAGGGCGGCGATGTCTCGCGCCTGCCGTGGGACAGGCTGCCCGCCGCCCTGACGCTGAAGAACGCTCCGGCCGCCGACACCGCCGCGGCCTTCGCGGCGCGCGCCGCGCTCTTGCAGCGGGTCGGGATCGGTGTCAATTTCGGGATCGTCGCGGACGTCGCACCGGCGCCGGGGGAGTTCATCTTCCGCCGGGCGCTGGGGACGGATGCCGGCGGCGCGGCCGAGCGCGTCGGCGCCGCCGTCGCCGGCGAGTCGGGCGGTGCCCTGTCGACGATCAAGCACTTTCCCGGCCACGGAGCCGCGCCCGGGGACTCCCATGCGACCATCCCGACCACTAGTATGCCGAAGGCGGAATGGACCGCTGCCGACGCCCGGCCTTTCGCCGCAGGGATCGACGCCGGGGCGGAATTGCTGATGTTCGGGCATCTGTCCTACACCGCCGTGGATCCGTTGCCCGCCTCGCTGTCGGCCGAATGGCACCGGATCGCGCGTGAAGAGCTCGGCTTCGACGGCATCGCGATCACCGACGATCTAGGGATGCTCCAGGCGGTGGGGGATCCCGCGTACCTCGATCCGGTCGCGAACTCGGTCGCCGCGCTGCGCGCCGGGAACGACATGGTGCTGACGGTGGTCTCGTCGACGGCCGAGACGGCCCCAGCCGTCGTGGCCGGCATCGTTGCCGCCGTCGAGTCCGGTCAGCTCTCCGAGGACCGGCTGGATGAGGCGGCGACCCGGGTCGCGGAAGCGCGGCTTCTGCTGGCCGCTGAGGGTCGGGGGATGTCGCCCTGCGCCTCGTGCGAGCCGGCCGGCTGAGTCGCTGTGCGCAGAACGTCACACAGTCGTATCCGAAGCCCCTGGGCCCGATCGCTGAGCTCGCGCTGCCGCCGCACGTATTCGGCCTTGCCGGGCGCCGTCTCGATAGCGACGGCCTCATAGCCCCATTCGCTCAGGTCGTAGGGTGATGCGGCCATGTCGAGCGCGCGGATGTCGCGTGCAAGCGTGAACGAATCGAGCAGCAGCTCACCGGGAACCAGGGGGCCTGCCTTCACGGCCCACTTGTACAGGTCCATCCCGGCGTGGAGGCATCCCGGCTGCTCGAACTCGATCCGGCTCGAACGATCGAGCGGATCGCGGTTTCGCGGCACCGCATCCGGAGTGAAGAACCGGAAGGCATCGAAGTGGGTGCACCGCAGCTCATGGGCCTCCACCACCTCGTCGGTACCACGTGATCCCAGGCGCAGGGGAAGGGCGTGCCGTCGCTCGGCAGACCGGTACAGCATCGCCCATTCGTGGAGCCCGAAGCAGCCGAACAGCGGTGTCCGGCTCTGCGTGCTTCGCAGGAGGCCCTCGATTCCCCGCAGGAGCGCGGCGTACGCGCGGCGGAACCCAGGCGCATCCACCCGCAGCGAGTTCGGCGTCTCTCCCGGCTCGTACCACCGCCAACCCGCGCGCGGCTCGCGACTCGCGTCGGCGAGGTCGACCGCCGCGCCGGGGTGCCACCGGGAGAGGATCGCGGGCTTGTAGGAGTAGTACGTGAACAGGAAGTCCTCGACGGGATGCTTCTCCCCGCGTCGCGCCCGCGCTCGGTGGGCAGCCGTCAGATCCTGCGCCCTCTCGCGGTGGATGCGCTCGCGCGCGGACCACTCAGGACGTTCGAGGAGCATCGTCGTCCGCGTCCGTGGCGGGTTCGATGAGCTGGGGGCTGTTGTTGCGGACGTTCCCGACGGCGCGGTCGACGACGTGGTCGTCCAGTGTCTCGGCCACGGCGGGGGCGGCGTCGATCGCCGCGTCGAGAACATCGCGGACGTTCTCGGTCGTCGGGTCCAGCCACGCGTCGGCATGATCGGGATCCATGAAGAGGGGCATGCGGTCATGGATGGATCCGAGTCTTCCGATCGAATCCCGCGTGAGGATCGTGAAACTCAGCAGCCAGCGCTCCGGATCGTCGTCCTGCTTCGACGGATCCTTCCACCATTCGTAGAGACCACCGAAGAACAGGGGCTCGCCGCCGGCGGGGTGGATGTAGTGCGGGATCTTCGCGCCGTCCACCTGCTTCCACTCGTAGTAGCCCGTCGCGGGGATGATCGCGCGGCGCTTGGTGAGCGCCTGGCGGAACATCGGCTTGTCCTCGAGCTCCTCGGAGCGAGCGTTGAACGCCCGGGCGCCGACCTTGACGTCCTTCGCCCACCCGGGCACCAGGCCCCAGCGCGCCGGCTCGAGGCGACGGGTCGGGGGTTCGGTCTTGCCCGAATCGAGCACGATGGCCACCGACGAGGTCGGCGCGATGTTGTAGGACGGGGCGGGAAGATCCTCGCTCTCGACGTCCACCCGCAGCACCCCCACGAGTTCCGAGCCGACGTTTGCCACCACGAACCGACCGCACATGCGATCAGCCTACGACCGGCGTCGGACGTGGCAGACCCCGGCCGTTACGAGACGACGACGCCGACCGCCTGCAGTCTGTCCAGGAGCTCGGCGCCGTCTCGGCCGGTGACCCAGGGGACGCCTGCTGCGGAGTGATCGTTCACGGCGGTGCGCCCACCGGCCAGGACCGCCTCCGCGGGGGAGAGGCGCCGGATGGCGACGGCGATCACGCTCCCGGGGTTCTCGCTGGTGAAGGTCGTGTAGATCTCGTCGTCGTGCTGTCCGTCGTCGCCGATGAGGAGCCACTTGACATCCGGGAACTCCCGGCCGAGGCGGCGCAGATTCTCCAGCTTGTGCTCTTTGCCGCTGCGGAACCAGCGGTCGTGGGTCGGACCCCAGTCCGTGAGGAGGATGGCGCCCGCCGGGTAGACGTGACGACGAAGGAAGCGCATGAGAGTCGGGGCGATGTTCCACGCGCCCGTGGAGAGGTAGACGAACGGCGACCCGGGATTGTCACGGACCAGTCGCTCGGCGAGGACCGCCATCCCCGGGACGGGTTGGCGGGCGTGCTCGTCGACCACGAAGGAGTTCCATGCAGCGAGGAGAGGACGCGGGAGAGCGGTCACCATGACGGTGTCGTCGACGTCCGAGATCACGCCGAAGCGCACCTGCGGCGCGACGATGAAGAGGCGGGTCTCGACGGACTCTCCGCCCTCGACCGACATCGTCACGGTCTGCCAGCCGGGCTCGAGGGCTGCGGGGAGGACGGTGTCGATCACGCCGCCCCGGTCGGCGACGACCTCGTGCTCGGTGCCTGCGATCGTCACCCGCACCTGGGCGTAGCCCACCGGCACCGAGGCGAAGCTGCGCCATCCGCGAACGCCCGCGTACTCGCCGGACTCGGTGGTGCGGGCGGGAGGCACGATGAGAACGCGGCCGAGCACCCTCACCCAGTCCACGCCCCCGTAGCCGGGGAACGGCGCGACCGTGGGTCGCTGACCGCGGCGACGGGCGCGTCGTTCCCGCCACGCGTGGAAACGGTACTCCAGGCGAGCGAGCCACAACACCTTCGCCCCGGGCGACGGAGTGGTCTCGGACATCACCTCAGTCTTTCACGGTGTCGACCTCACCCGTCGACTCCGCGACCGGATCCGGTTCGAAGTGCCGGCGCTCCAGGCGTTCGACGATCTTCTCCACGGCGAAGACGAGGAGGAGGAAGACGACGATGGCTCCGACGAAGAGATACCCCGCGAAGTGCAGCTGATCCGCCAGTTCGCGATAGGTCCCCGCCGCGGCGGATGCCACGCTGACGTAGAGCGCCGCCCACAGGATGCAGGCGGGCGCCGTCCAGGCGAGGAACCGTCGGTACGCGAAGCCGCTCATCCCGACCGTGAGCGGCACGAGCGAGTGCAGGACCGGCAGGAAGCGCGAGAGGAAGATCGCAGGCCCGCCCCGGCGCTGCAGGTAGCGCTCGGACCGCGCCCACTTCTCTTCGCCGATCCACCGGCCCAGTCGCGATCGTCGGATCCAGGGGCCGAGGAAGCGTCCGAGATAGAACCCGATCGTCTCGCCGGCGAGCGCTCCGAGCACGACGACGACCGCGAGGATCACGCCCTCCCACGGCGAGGAGACGGCGGTGGCCGCGACGATGACGATCATGTCGCCGGGAACGACGAGACCTACCAGCACGCTCGTCTCGAGCATGATGGCGATCCCCGCCAGCACCGTCCGCACGATGGGGTCGACGCTCTGGACGGCGTCGAGGATCCCGGAGAGGATCTCGTTCACGGCTCGAGCCTACGGCTCGGACGCGTCCTCTAGCCTGAGAACATGTCGGTGCACCCCGTGGCCGTCGAGCTCGACGCGTGGATCGACCCGAGCCTTGCGTTCGCCCAGTGGGCAGGCAGACACGACCATTGCTTCTGGCTCGACGGCGAGGCCGACCAGTCCGGGGGGTGGAGCTGGGTGGGGATCGGCCGTCCCGCTGATCCTCGTGAGGTCACGAGCGCCTCCCTCGGCGCCGGTGTCGCACGTCCCGACGGATGGCCCGCCGGCCGGTTCCGCGGGGGATGGGTCGGGTGGTTCGGCTACGAAGAGGGAGCCGCCGTCGCGGGCGCCCCCGTCCATACGGATGCCGCGGACGCGCCGCCCGCGCTGTGGCTCCGCGCATCGGAGTGGTTCGCCTTCGATCATGGCCGGCGACGAGCCTTCTTCGTCGGCCATGACGACGGCGAAGGCCCCGTCGCCCCGGTCTTCGCTCCGCCGACGGAGGACGGGCCGCCCCGGCACCCATCCGAGGGATCCGCTCTCCACGACACGCCGACGCCCGCGATCGCGGTCGCGCGTCACGGCGCCGACGAGTACGCCGGCCTCATCGAACAGTGCCGCGGGCACATCCGCGAGGGCGACGCCTACCAGCTGTGCCTCACCACCCGCTTCACGGTCCCGGGCGCGCCCATCGACCCGCTGGCGGTCTATCTGCGGCTGCGGGCCGGCTCACCCGCTCCGTTCGGCGCCCTCGTCCGGTCGGGCGGCATCGCCCTCCTCAGCGCCAGCCCCGAGCGGTTCCTCGACGTCGACGGGACGCGGGTTCGCACGAGTCCGATCAAGGGCACACGCCGACGCTCGGCCGACCCCCGCGAAGACGCCGCCCTGGCCGCCGAGCTCGTCCGAGACGAGAAGGAGCGCGCCGAGAACCTGATGATCGTCGATCTGATGCGCAACGACCTCTCCCGGGTCTGCGAGCCCGGATCCATCCGCGTGGAGGAACTCTTCGCGGTGCACTCCTACCGCCAGGTCCATCAGCTGGTCAGCACGGTGTCGGGGACGCTGCGCCCCGGCATCCTCGTCTCGGATCTCCTCGAAGCCACGTTCCCGGCCGGGAGCATGACGGGAGCGCCGAAGCTGTCGGCGATGACGATCCTCCACCGACTGGAGGGGGCACCCCGGGGGGTCTTCTCCGGGTGCCTCGGGTGGATCGGCGAGGACGGCGGTCTGGACCTCGCGATGATCATCCGCTCGATCGTGGCGCATCCGACAGGCGCCTACGTCGGAGCGGGCGGCGGGATCACCTGGCGGTCGGTGCCGTCGGCGGAGGTCGCCGAGGTGGCGCTCAAGGCCCGCGGCCCTCTCTCAGCGCTCGGCGCCGTCCTGCCCGATGGCTGGTGACGACACCGTCCCCGCCTGACCCTGCGGCTCGGCTACCCTGGGAATCTCGCGCTCCGCGCGCTCGATGTCCCGTTCGAGCACCACGATTGGCATCTCTCCGTGAGTCAGACTTCCCCCAGCGACACCACCGCGACCACCGACGGCAGCGGCTTCGATCCCTTCGCCATCCAGCAGAAGTGGCAGCAGCGGTGGGAGGAGGCAGACCCGTTCCGCGCCGGCGACGAGGGCGACACGCGCCCCCGCAAGTACGTTCTCGGCATGTTCCCCTACCCCTCGGGGGACCTGCACATGGGCCACGCCGAGAGCTACGCCTACGTCGACATCGTCGCGCGCTTCTGGCGGCACCGCGGCTACAACGTGCTGAACCCGATCGGCTGGGACTCGTTCGGCCTGCCCGCCGAGAACGCCGCCATCCAGCGCGGTGCGGATCCTCGCGAGTGGACGTATGCCAACATCGCGCAGCACAAGAAGAGCTTCCGCGAGTACGGCTCCTCGTACGACTGGAGCCGCATCCTCCACACCAGCGATCCCGAGTACTACCACTGGAACCAGTGGCTGTTCCAGCAGCTGTACGAGCGCGACCTCGCCTACCGCAAGGAGAGCCCGGTCAACTGGTGTCCGAACGACCAGACGGTCCTCGCGAACGAGCAGGTCGTCGACGGGCACTGCGAGCGATGCGGCGCGGAGGTGATCAAGAAGAAGCTCACCCAGTGGTACTTCAAGATCACCGCCTACGCCGATCGACTCCTCGATGATCTGAACCAGCTCGAGGGCTTCTGGCCGCAGAAGGTCATCCGGATGCAGCGGAACTGGATCGGCCGCTCGGTCGGCGCCGACATCGACTTCGAGATCGAAGGACGTGCCGAGAAGGTCACGGTCTTCTCCACCCGCCCCGACACGCTGCACGGCGCGACCTTCATGGTGGTGGCCCCCGACAGCGACCTCGCCGCCGAGCTCGCCGCCGGCGCCTCCGCCGAGGTGCGGATGCGCTTCCAGGACTACGTCGACTCGGTCGCGCGGGAGAGCGAGATCGATCGTCAGAACACCGAGCGCCCGAAGACCGGGGTGTTCCTGGAGCGCTACGCGATCAACCCCGTCAACGGCGAGCGGCTGCCCATCTGGGCGGCGGACTACGTGCTGGCCGACTACGGTCACGGTGCGGTGATGGCCGTTCCCGCCCACGATCAGCGCGACCTCGACTTCGCCCGGGCGTTCGATCTCCCCATCACGGTCGTCGTCGACACCACGGCACCGATCACCGGCGCCATCCCCGTCATCGAGACCGATGACGACGGCGAGCCGATCATGCCGGAGGACAGCGGCCCGAGCCTGGCCGACGTCGACCCCGCACGCACCGGCATCGCCCTGACGGGCGAGGGGCGGATGATCCACTCCGGGAGCCTGGACGGGCTGTCCAAGCGCACCGCAATCACCCGCATCATCGAGGAGCTCGAGGCGGCCGGCACCGGGCGCGCGGCGAAGTCGTACCGGCTGCGCGACTGGCTCATCTCCCGGCAGCGCTTCTGGGGGACCCCCATCCCCATGATCCACACCGAGGACGGGCGCATCGTGCCGGTGCCCGCATCGGAGCTGCCGCTGCGGCTTCCGGATGCACAGGGGCTCGACCTGGCACCGCGCGGCACGTCCCCGCTGGGTGGTGCAGACCACTGGATCCAGACGACCGATCCCGAGACCGGACGCCCCGCCCGCCGCGACCCCGACACCATGGACACGTTCGTGGACAGCTCGTGGTATTTCCTGCGGTTCCTGACGCCGAACGACGCCACGCAGGCCTTCTCGCCGCGCGAGGCCGACCGGTGGGCTCCCGTCGACGCCTACATCGGCGGCGTGGAGCACGCGATTCTGCACCTCCTCTACGCGCGGTTCATCACCAAGGTGCTCTTCGACATGGGCCTGATCGACTTCACCGAGCCCTTCACGAGTCTGGTGAACCAGGGGATGGTGCTGCTCGGCGGGTCGAAGATGTCCAAGAGCAAGGGCAACCTCGTCGAGTTCGCCGCGAGCATGCGCGACCCCGGTGCCGACGTCGTGCGCGTCGCGATCGCCTTCAGCGGTCCGGCCGAGGACGACATCAACTGGGAGGACGTGTCGACCACGGGCGCCCAGAAGTTCCTCGCGCGCGCCTGGCGCGTCGCGAAGGACGTCACCAGCGAGCCCGACGTGGTGTGGGCCGAGGGCGATGTCGCGCTCCGCCGCGTCACTCACCGTCTGCTGGCCGACGCCCCCGGCCTCATCGAGCAGACGAAGTTCAATGTCGCCGTGGCGCGATTGATGGAACTCGTCAACGCCACGCGCAAGGTGATCGACTCCGGCGCCGGGCCCGCAGACCCCGCTGTCCGCGAAGCAGCCGAGGCGACGGCGATGATCCTCGACCTGTTCGCACCCCACACCGCGGAGGAGATGTGGGAGATGCTCGGATACGCCCCGTTCGTCGGGCTCGTGCCGTGGCGGCATCCGGATCCGACGCTCCTCGTGGACGAGACGGTGACCGCCGTCGTCCAGATCGACGGCAAGGTGAGAGCGACCCTCGAGGTCTCGGCGCGCATCGACTCCGCGGCCCTGGAGGCTCACGCCAGGGCAGACGCCAAGGTGCAGCGGGCGCTCGCCGGCCGTGAGATCACGCGCGCGGTGGTGCGTCCGCCGAAGGTCGTGAGCTTCAGCACCCACTGAGGCACGCACCACCTCTCCTGCACACACGCGACCGGCCACGATCCCTCCACGGATCGTGGCCGTCGCCGTGTCCGGTCGACCCGGCCCACCTAGCGTGTGAGCGTGACGGCAGACGGCGCAGAGGGTCGCCCCACCGTGCGGCGCCTGGGCCTCGGTGCGGCCGTCGTCGTGGTCCTCGTCGCCATCGCGATCACCGTCGGGATAGGCATCTTTCGCAGCGCCCTCGCGCCGGTCGATGAGATCCCCCTGCCGCCGCCGACCGATCTCACGTCAGAGCCGGGCGCGGCCGCAGCGCCGTCCCCGGCGGGTCTCGTCGTGCACATCACGGGAGCCGTCGCCGCGCCCGGCGTCTACATCCTGCCGGACGGCGCGCGCGTGCTCGATGTCGTCGCGGCGGCAGGCGGACTCCTCGAGACCGCGGAGCCACGCTCCGTGAACCTTGCGCGCCCCGTCGTGGACGGCGAGCAGCTGGTGGTGTCGCAGGTCGGAGAGGCCGCCCCCGGAGAGCCCGTCGCCCCCGTCGATGCGACGACGGGGTCGGCCGGCGGCAAGGTGAACCTGAATACCGCCGACGAAGCGATGCTCGACACCCTGCCCCGGATCGGCCCCGCCCTGGCCCAGCGGATCATCGCGTGGCGAGAGGAGAACGGCCCGTTCACCAGTGTCGACGATCTGCTCGCCGTCTCGGGCTTCGGGGAGAAGATGGTCGAGTCGCTGCGCGATCTGGTGGTGTGGTGACCGTCTCGCGCTGGCCGGAGGCCATCAGGCGGTCGCGGATGCCGGCGGCTGCGGTGCTCGTGTGGATCGCCGCGACACTCGCCACCCTTCGCCCGCAGGCCGCTCCGGCGCTCGCGGGTCTGCTGTGGGCGGCCACGGTCGTCATCCTCTCGGTGGGCGGCGTGGTAGCCGCCCGCGCGCACCCCGCTCGCGCGCGACGGCGCGGGCGCCTCTGGCTGGCCGCACTGGTGCTCGGCGTGTCGGCCGGCGCCGTGGCTTCGACGACCGTCGCGCTCGCGGCCCCGAGCGCACTCCAGGCCCAGGAGCGCATCGGGTCGGGCCGGAGCGTGGCTGCCGAGGTCATCGTCACCGGAAAGGTCGAGCGCCGCGGTCTCTCCGACTGGGCCTTCGATGCCGTCGCCGTCTCGCTCGGCACCGGAGGCGTCGATGCCGAGACCGGAACCGTACCGGTGAGCGTCATCATCGGCGATGCCGAACGCGGCAGCGAGACGCGGCTCGACGTCGGCGCCCGTATCGGGATCACGGCGATCGCGGGTCCGCCGCTTCCCGGCGACCGCGCGGCGCTGGTCCTTCGCGTCAGCAGCGACCCGGTGATGATCCAGCCGGCGACGGGCGCGCTGGCCGCGGCCTCCGATCTCCGGGCCGGACTCGTCGCCGCCGTCGACGGGCTTCCCGACCCAGGACGGACGCTCATCCCGGGCCTCGCCGTCGGCGACACGCGCCTGGTCACCGAGGAACTCGAGACGGCGATGATCTCATCGTCTCTGTCGCACCTCACCGCGGTGTCGGGCGCCAACTGCGCGCTCGTCGTCGGTGTCGCCTACCTGCTGGCAGCGGCCATCGGGCTCAGGCGCGGGGCGCGCACCCTCGCAGCCCTCATCACCCTCGGCGGGTTCGTCCTCCTGGTCACACCCGAGCCGAGCGTGGTGCGCGCCGGGGTCATGGCGGCGGTGGCGATGATCGCCGTACTGCTCGGCCGTTCGGGCATCGGCCTCGCGGTGCTGAGCCTGGCGGTACTCGTGCTTCTCGCTCTGGATCCCTGGCTGTCGACCTCCCTCGGCTTCGCCCTCTCGGTGGTGGCGACCGCGTCGCTCCTCGTGCTCGCGCCACCGCTCGCCGCCGGACTCCAGCGCGCTCTGCCCGCGCCCCTCGCCCTCCTCCTGTCCGTCCCGATCGCCGCACAGATCGCCTGCGGCCCGCTCCTCGTCCTCGTCGAGCCGACGGTCCCCGTCTACGGGGTCGTCGCCAACGTGCTCGCCGCCCCCGCAGCACCCGTCGCGACCGTCGTCGGTCTCGTGGTGTGCCTGACCCCCATGGCGCCGCTGCTGCAGTCGGGTGCGGCCGCTCTCGCCTGGATCCCCGCTGCGTGGATCGCCGGGGTCGCCGAGACCGCCTCCGCGCTCCCCGGCGCCCAGTCCCCGTGGATCGGGGGAGTCGGGGGGCTGCTGACCCTCGCGACCGCCGGTGGTGCGGTGTGGATCCTGGTGGCATGCGGGCCACGGCGCCGGGGGAGTGTCCGTCTCCTGCGGCTCGCATCCGGGCTGGTTCTCGCCGTGGTGATCGGGATCGTCGCGGGAACCACTGCGCTCCGCACGGTCGCAGGCCCCCTCACCCTTCCCGGCGCCTGGAGCGTCGTGGCCTGTGACGTCGGGCAGGGTGACGCGGTGCTCGTCCGATCCGCCGGCGCGGTGGCCTTGGTCGACACCGGGCCCGATCCCGATGCGGTCCGCTCGTGTCTGGACCGGGTCGGCGTGGAGCGCATCGACCTCCTCGTGCTGACGCACTTCGACACCGATCACACCGGCGGTGTCGACGCGGTCGTCGGGCGGGTCGACACCGTCATCCACGGTCCCCTCGACGGCTCGGCGGCCGAACGCGTGCGTGCCGATCTCCTCGCCGGCGGCGCCACGGTCCGGGAGGTCCATCAGGGCATGTCGGGCCGCCTGGGCGACGCGGTCTGGCGCACGCTCTGGCCGCGACCCGACTCGCCGGCCTTCCCCCCGGGCAACGACGCCAGCGTGGTCATCGATCTCGTCGGTCCCGATCTTCCCCGGGTCGTGCTGCTCGGCGACCTCTCGGCGGCACCGCAACGGGCGTTGATCGCCGACGATGTGCTGAGCGATGCGTACGACGTGGTCAAGATCGCCCATCACGGCAGCGCCGATCAGCACCTGCCGCTCTACGACGGCATCGACCCCGCCGCCGCGCTGATCACCGTGGGGCGAGGGAACGCCTTCGGACACCCTCGGAGCGAGATCCTCTCGGCTTTGGCCGCGATCGGGACCGCGGTGGCGCGGACCGACGAGGACGGTCTGATCGCGCTCTGGCTCGACCACGGTCGTCTTCGCATCTTCCGGGACGATCGTCGTGACGAATCGCACGGCACCGTCGGCGGCGGTGGCTAGGCTGGGATCCATGCCGGCCTGCTCCTCGTCACGCTCAGGTGGGCGCTCGACGGGCACGCGCAGCGCCATCCCGCAGCTGTCCTGGCGCGAGCCCCAGCCCGCGCCGATCGTCCTCGTCTCCGGTCCCGAGGAGGTCTGCGCCGAACGCGCCATCGCGGGGGTCCGCGACTATCTCCGCGCGGAGGATGCCAGCCTGGAAGTGTCCGACATCCGGGCCGACGACTACGCGGCCGGAACCCTTCTCGCCCTGACGTCGCCATCCCTCTTCGGCGAGCCGCGCCTGGTCCGCGTCCTCGGGGTCGAGAAGTGCTCCGATGCGTTCCTCACCGAGGCCCTGTCCTATCTGTCCCACCCGCAGGACGGTGCGACCGTGCTCCTCCGGCACACCGGCGCGAGCGTCCGTGGCAAGAAGCTGCTCGATGCCATCCGGGCCGGGCAGGGTGGGGGTGTCGAGATCGCCTGCCCGGCGCTCAAACGCGAGTCCGATCGTTTCGACTTCGCCGCTGCGGAGTTCTCGCAGGCGCGGAAGAGAATCGCCCCCGGTGCTCTGCGCGCGCTGGTGTCGGCCTTCGCGGACGACCTCACGGAGCTGGCGGCCGCATGCCAGCAGCTCATCTCCGACGTCGCCGAGGACATCACCGAGCAGACCGTCGTGCGCTATTACGGCGGCCGAGTCGAGACCTCCGCCTTCACCGTCGCCGATACCGCGATCGCCGGTCGCTACGGCGAGGCCCTCATCGCCCTGCGGCATGCCCTCGCCTCGGGAGCCGATCCGGTGCCCCTCGTGGCGGCGATCGCCTCGAAGCTGCGCACGATGGCGCGGGTTGCCGGCCATCGCGAGCCGTCGGCGGCGCTGGCGGCCCGCCTGGGACTGAAGGACTGGCAGGTCGATCGCGCGCGACGGGACCTGTCGGGATGGACGGAGTCGACGCTCGGGATGGCGATCCAGGCGGCCGCTCGCGCGGATGCGGAGGTGAAGGGGGGGTCTCGGGACTCGGTGTTCGCCCTCGAACGCCTCGTCACGGTCATCGCCACCCGAGAGCCGTTCGCCGGCGCCTCCCGCTGATCACGGCGCCCGTACGCCCCTCAACAACGACGAACGGCCCGTCTCCGAGGAGACGAGCCGTTCGATGTGCCGGGGCGTCAGAGCGACGCGACCTGCTTCGCGATGGCCGACTTGCGGTTCGCGGCCTGGTTCTGGTGGATGACACCCTTGCTGACGGCCTTGTCGAGCTTCTTCGTCGCCTTGGCCAGCGCCTTCTCGGCGGCGGCCTTGTCGCCGGCGGCGACGGCCTCGCGCGCACGGCGGACCTCGGTCCGCAGCTCGCTCTTCACGGCCTTGTTGCGCTCGCGCGCCTTCTCGTTGGTCTTGTTGCGCTTGATCTGCGACTTGATGTTCGCCACGTGTCGACGTTCTTTCGTTCGGAGGTTGGATGAGATGCCCGGCGACAGGAGAGGGCCGTCGCGAGGCGGTCGTGAGGGCGAACCCACACGCAAGCCAAACAAGGAGTCTACCAGGTCAGGCGGGGGCTCCCCGGCCACTGCCCTCCCCGGCACTGTCTTCCCCGGCTCTGTCTTCTCCAGCACTGTCCTCTCCAGCACTGTCTTCTCGAGCACTCTCACGTTCGATCGTGGCGACGGCGAGACTCAGCACGGCGTTGAACACGCGGGGACGCATCGCGGTGACGAGATGACTTGTCCGCGGCACCACGATGAGCTCGGCGTGCGGAGCGATCCGGATGAAGAGCCGCTCGTTCACCCGCAGCTGGTCGTATTGTCCGTTCACGAACCACAGCGGCACCTCGATCCGAGCGAGGGCGGTCAGCAGGTCGAGCACGGAGAGGCTCCGCAGGGCGACGTCCTGTGCATCGAAGGCGTAGCCGCCGGCGCCGAAATCCGGGCGCGTCTCGGTCGGAAGAGTGCGGTCCAGCACGTAGTTCGTCAGCCACATACCGCGATCGGGGAGCGAGTCGAAGCGACGGGCGAGGAACCGGTAGGTCGCGAGCCCCATGCCCCGGGGAATCGCCGTGCACGAGGCGGCGACGAAACCGGCGACGGGAGGCGGATCCTCCTGCCCGACGTAGTCGATGCTGACGAGGCCCCCCATCGAGTGCGCGACGAGGAGGACGGGTCCGCGCGCCGCAGCCTCGCGGACGGCGTGATCGATGGTCTCGAAGGCCCCGTCCAGGGTGAACACTCCGTCTCGACGTGTTCCGTGTCCGGGGAGGTCGACCGCGGTCGCGGTCACTCCGCAGGACGTGAGGTACTCCGTCTGGGCGCGCCACATCGTGGCCGACGTGCGGATCCCGTGGACGAAGACGACCTGGACCCCCATGGAATCCACGATACGGTCGGGCGCCGACGGCGACGGCCCCCACCCCGAGGGATGAGGGCCGTCGCACCGTGGATGCGCCGTCAGCGGCTCACTGCTCGGTCGGCAGCGTCCGCCGCCGGAGGGCGAAGAACACCCCGCCGGCGACCAGGAGCAGTGCCCCGCCGAGGGCGATGCCGAGCGGCAGCTGGGCGCCGGTCACCGCGAGCGGATCGCCCGCCTGGCCCCCCGCACCGGGCTGGCCGGGCTGACCCGGCGTGCCAGGCTGACCCGGCTGACCCGGCGTACCCGGCTGACCCGGCACGGTCGGCACGTCCGTCACGAGGACGGCGCGGCCGAGCGGCGCCGGATCGACGGTCTCCAGGGCCTGGAAGTACGCCAGGGTGGCATCCAGGTCGATCTGGCCCGTGTCGGTCCGGTCGGTCCCCTCGGTGAACGTCGGGAACCCGTCTCCGCCATTGGCGAGGAAGGAGTTCGTGACGACCGTGAAGGTGTCGGTCGGCTCGATCGGCTCGCCCTGGTAGCTCATCGAGACGATGGTCCCCGACCGGGCGACCGTCTGACCCGCCGGCGGCTGGCCCTCGACGTACTCGTAGCTGAAGCCCTCCGACACACCGAGGTGCAGCTTCGGACGATCGCCCGTGGCCTTCCACTGCTGCGTGAGGATCTCCTCCAGCTGCGCACCGGTGAGGGTCACCGTGACCAGCGTGTTGGCGAAGGGCTGGACGTCGGCCGCCTCCTTGTAGGTGACGACGCCGTCCTCGCCGACCAGCAGATCGGCGCGCAGGCCGCCCGGGTTCATCAGCGCGATCTGCGCCGGGGTTCCGCCGAACGAGGGGTTCTCGCTGGTGGCCCAGAGGTAGACGTCGGCGACCCAGTTGCCCATCGACGACTCCACGCCGCGGTCGGCACCGGGAGGCGTACCACCACGCAGGATGTCACCGGTGATGGAGCCGATCGGGGCGGATCCGAGCTCGTCGGCGGTGGCCACATAGCCGGCGACCTGGGCGGCGATCTCCTCATCGGCGGGGAAGGCGTCCTTCAGCGGGAAGGTCGTCCCCTCGATGGAGATCAGCTCGTCGGCCTCGACGTCGTAGCTCAGCGAGAGCTGACCCATGGCCTTGCCGTACTCCGAGGCCTGAATGACCGGACGGGTGCGGTCGGTGCCGTCCACCGGAACCTCGCACGCGTACGTCTGATGCGTGTGAGCCGAAACGATGGCGTCGATGAGCGGCGAGGCGCCCGTCGCGAGGTCGCCGAACCCGGCCGCATCCGCAGCGAGCTGAGCGCAGTCGCCGGTCGCGGCACCCGAGTGGGTCAGCAGCACCATGACATCGGGATCGACGGTGTCGGCCAGTTCGTCGGCCACCCGGTTGGCGGCCTCGAGCTGGTCTCCGAACTCGATGTCGGCGATACCCAACGGGTCCACCATCGTCGCGGTGTCGGGGGTCACGGTGCCGATGAAGGCCACGCTCACCCCGTCGATCTCGCGCAGCGCGTACTCCGGGAGCACCGGGTCGGTGGTGCCGGCGGCGTAGACGTTGGCACCCAGACCGAAGTCCTGACCGGCCAGGCGCTCGGCCTCGGTGACGTTCTCGGGGTCGGTGTTGCCGCCGTAGCGCGGGAGCACGCGGTTCAGCAGGTCGTCGAAGCCCCGGTCGAACTCGTGGTTGCCGACGACCGAGAGGTCCAGCCCCGACGCCACGAGGGTGTCGATGGTCGGGTTGTCCTGCTGGATGAAAGAGGTGAAGGTCGAGGCGCCGATGTTGTCTCCGGCGGAGACGAACAGGGTGTTGGGGTTCTCGGCCTTCTTCGCCTCGACCGCACCCGCGATCACCGCAGCGCCCGCCTCGGCGCCGGAGGGGTTGGCCTCCAGGCGACCGTGGAAGTCGTTGATCGTGAGGATGTCGAGCTCGACGGGCGCAGCGGCCCCGGCGCTCAGTCCGACCTTGACCGGGTCGTGGTCGCTCGAGCGGTACGGGTCGTCGGCGTGGAACTCGGTGCCGTGGTACCCGAACCGCGAGTACTCCAGGGCGAGGGCCTCACCGGCGTTGATGTTCCAGACGTCGGCACCGGTCTGGCGGGCGGCCGCGGCGTCGTTGACGAGGATGTGGTCCAGCGAGCCCGAGAGCCCCTGGAACACGTAGCTGTACTCGTCGCCCTGCTCCGCGTCCGTATAGCCGGCCTCATAGAGGACCTGCATCGGGTCTTCCTGCCCGTAGGAGTTGAAGTCACCCGCGAGGATGACGGACTCGGTGTCGCCCTGGATCGCGCCGACCCAGTCGGCCAGCGCGGTCGCCTGGCGCACGCGCGACTCGTTCGACGCTCCCTGACCGTCGCCGGTGTCGGCGTCGCCCGGCCAGGGGCCGGCGGAGCCCTTGGACTTGAAGTGGTTCACGACGAAGAGGAACTCCTCGCCGCCGTCGACCGGCGCGAAGACCTGACCGATGGGCTCGCGCGCGTTCTGGAAGGCGCCATCCGCTCCCGACTCGTCGCCGAGCGCACGGGCGTCACCGACAGTGACCACCTCGGCGGGCTGGTAGATGATCGCGTTGGTGATCACGTCCAGTCCCGAGGCGTCGGGAAGCTCGTCCGAAGACGCGACGAAGTCCCAGCGATCGGTGCCGGCATCGGCGTTCAAGGCGTCGACGAGGCTCGACAGCGCCTCATCGGTCTCCTCGCCGAGGGCCGCAGAGTTCTCGATCTCCATGAGGCCGACGACCGAAGCGTCGAGGGCGTTGATCGCCGAGACGATCTTGGCCTGCTGACGCGCGAGATCGGCGTCATCCCACGCTCCGCGCTGGTCGCATCCGTCGCGCACGTTGTTCAGCTCCGAGCCGTCCGGGCTCTGGAACGCCGTGCACGAGGCGCTGTCGGTGCCGAGGGTCGTGAAGTAGTTCAGCACGTTGAAGGATGCGACGCTGACATCGCCACCGACCTCTTCGGGGGCGGCGGTGCGGACGTCTTCGAACTCCACCCCGTCACCCTCGCCCGATCCGTCACCGGTGAGGGGGGAGGTCGGGTTGAGCTTGAAGGCGTTGTTGCGATAGTCGACGATCACCGGCTCGGTGAAGGTGACCGAGGCCCCCACCACGACAGGCTCGGTGAGCGAAACGTAGGGCGGGGTCAGAGCGGCGTTGGCAGCCGAGAGGAAGTTCGTGCTCGCCCCGTCGTCGAGGACGACGCGACGCGCGGCGTTGTCGGCGGTCACGGCGGCGGCCTCGGGCGAACCGGGGAGCGCCACCTCGGTTGGCTGTACGAGCGGGCCGTCGCCGAAGGCGAGGGGAACCTCGCCGTACTGGTTCGTGCCGTAGGTGTCGGTGACGGTGAACGCACCCTCGGGCTGGATCAGCATCGACTCGAGCGCTTCGCGACCCGCGTCGTCGGCCGGCCATCCGGTGACGAGCGGCGTGACCCGGGCGCCGTCGGCGATGACCTCGACACTGCCGGTGCGGATGTCGACCTGGGTGAGGCCGTTGAACTCGGTGGCGAGCCCCGTGACGCGCACCGTCTGACCCTCGGCGACCTGACCGACCGTGGTCGGCGCATAGACGAAGACCGCATCGGACGCGGTGCCCGCAGCGGCGCCGGTGCCGGGCGTCTGGATGACGAAGCCTGCGAGGCCTCCGGTGGGGTAGTGCGCCGTGACGACGCCCTCGGTGACCACGGTCTGACCGTTCAGCGGCGTCGAGGCGCCGGTGCCCTGGATCTCGGCGATCGTGACCGTGCTCGGGCCCGTCGGCTCCGGGTCGGGTGTCGGCTCCGGGTCGGGAGTCGGCTCCGGGTCGACGGCGCCCGCCGCGCCCTCGGGTGTCGGCGTGCCCGCGGTGAAATCGGCGGAGTTGACCGCGGTGTGCGAGCTCCCCGCGTCACGCGAGACGCTCTGCGCGTTCGTCGTCGCGGGAGCCGGGCTCCCAGCGGAATCGCTGGGCGCGCCCCACCCGAGATAGTCCACGACCTGAGGAAGGACCGCCATGTTCGTGCTGCCCGAAAGCGCCTCAATGGAGTCGACGAGTGCGACCTTGCCGCGCTCGCCCGACATCGGGATGGTCCCCTCGACATCGGCGTCGAACCCGGGAAGGGCGGTGTTGTTGCCGGTCGCCTGGCCGACGAGCACCTTCCCGCCCGGCTGGATCGTCGTCCCCGTCAGCGGGGTGACCTGCCACGAAGAACCGCCGGCGGACGCGTACTGCACGCTCCACGACCCGAGGTCGACGGCGGTGTCTCCGGTGTTGACCAGCTCGACGAAGTCGCGGGAGAACGCCGCGCCGCCATTGCCGCCGCCGCCGTAGACCTCGTTGATGAGCACGGTGGCGTCGATGCTGACAGCCGCCTGCGCGGGCAGGGCGAGACCCACGCCGCTCAGGGCGAGGGCACCCGAGAGGAGACCGACGCCGAGCGTCCGCGCCCTCCGTCTCGGCTCGCGTGGTGGGGGGGATGGGACACCGGATGACACGGTCACAGACACTCTCCTGGTTTCGTATGCACAGCCGAACAGCGTCCCTGGGCACGACGAGACCATCGTCCGGGGGCACGCCGTTCGATCCTGGCCGATTTCGCGATCGCGTGGGTGACGCCTGTGGAAACTCCTGGTGACGCTCTGCGCGACGCCGCGGTCGGCGGCATCCGCTCCTGTCCCTCTGCGGCGCGGACGGCGGGCGGCGCGCCCGTAGAATCGAGGGAACATGTCCCCGCGCGCCCTTCAGCCCCTCGAGCCCAGTGCGACCCCGCCCGAGCTCATTCGCAACTTCTGCATCATCGCCCACATCGACCACGGCAAATCCACCCTGGCCGACCGCATGCTGCAGATCACCGGCGTCGTCTCCGATCGCGACATGCGCGCGCAGTACCTGGATCGGATGGACATCGAGCGGGAGCGCGGCATCACGATCAAGAGCCAGGCTGTGCGGATGCCGTGGGCCACCGATGCCGGGACCTTCGCCCTCAACATGATCGACACCCCCGGCCACGTCGACTTCACCTACGAGGTGAGCAGGTCGCTCGCGGCGTGCGAGGGCGCGATCCTCCTCGTCGACGCCGCACAGGGGATCGAAGCCCAGACCCTCGCCAACCTCTACCTGGCGCTGGAGAACGACCTCCACATCATCCCGGTGCTGAACAAGATCGACCTCCCGGCTGCCGACCCCGAGAAGTACGCCGCGGAGCTCGCCGGACTCATCGGCGGAGATCCCGAGGATGTGCTGCGGGTCAGTGGCAAGACCGGTGTCGGCGTCGAGGAGCTCCTGGACCGCATCGTCGAGCAGATCCCCGCGCCGCAGGGGAATGCCGACGCGCCGGCCCGCGCGATGATCTTCGACTCCGTCTACGACGCCTACCGCGGCGTGGTCACCTACGTCCGGATGATCGACGGCAAGCTGCAGCCCCGTGAGCGCATCCAGATGATGTCGACCCGGGCCACGCACGAGCTCCTCGAGATCGGGGTGTCCAGCCCCGAGCCGATCCAGACCCGCGGCCTCGGCGTCGGGGAGGTGGGGTATCTCATCACGGGTGTGAAGGACGTTCGGCAGTCCAAGGTCGGCGACACGATCACCGATCAGCGAAAGCCCGCCAGCGAGGCCCTTCCCGGCTACACCGACCCGAAGCCGATGGTGTTCTCGGGCATCTACCCGATCGACGGCAGCGACTACGCCGAGCTTCGCGAGGCCCTGGACAAACTGAAGCTCTCCGACGCCTCGCTGCAGTACGAACCCGAGACCTCCGTCGCCCTCGGCTTCGGTTTCCGCTGCGGGTTCCTCGGCCTGCTGCACCTCGAGATCATCACCGAGCGGCTCTCCCGCGAGTTCGGGCTGGACCTCATCACCACCGCGCCGTCCGTCACATACGAGGTGCACACCGACACTGGCGAGACGATCTCGGTCACGAACCCCAGCGAATACCCCGACGGCCGGGTCGCGGAGGTGTCCGAGCCCATCGTGAAGGTGGGCATCCTGCTGCCGAAGGACTACGTCGGCACCGTGATGGAGCTCTGCCAGTCCCGCCGCGGCTCGCTCCTCGGGATGGACTACCTCAGCGAGGACCGGGTGGAGCTGCGCTACAACATGCCCCTGGGCGAGATCGTGTTCGACTTCTTCGACCACCTCAAGAGCCGCACGCAGGGGTACGCGAGCCTTGACTACGAGCCCGCCGGCTCGCAGACCGCGGATCTGGTGAAGGTCGACATCCTGCTCCAGGGCGAGAAGGTGGATGCTTTCAGCTCGATCGTGCACCGCGAGAAGGCCTATGCCTACGGCACCATGATGACCGAGCGGCTGCGCAAGCTCATCCCGCGTCAGCAGTTCGAGGTGCCGATCCAGGCCGCCATCGGTGCGCGCATCATCGCGCGCGAGAACATCCGCGCGATCCGCAAGGACGTCCTGGCCAAGTGCTACGGCGGTGACATCACCCGCAAGCGCAAGCTGCTCGAGAAGCAGAAGGAGGGCAAGAAGCGCATGAAGATGGTGGGCCGCGTCGAGGTGCCGCAGGAGGCCTTCATCGCCGCGCTCTCGGGGGATGTCGAGGGGAAGCAGAAGTAGGCTGACAGCCATGCGCCGCGGAACCTTCAGGGACGACACGGTCGACTACGCCGCCGTCGGGGCCACCCAGGCCGCCGATCTCATGCACTTCCCGCCGGAGCGGAGCATCCCGGCGGAGGAATCGTGGCGGATCGGCAGTGGCGAGGAGCGTTTCCGCGCCGCCGGCGAGTCGCTGCTGTCGTGGAGCGCGCAGCGCGGAGCCGGCCTGGAGCTGACCGACGTCCGCCCCGCCGCCGGCCCCATGTACGCCGGCGTCAGCTTCGATGAGAACGGCGCACCCATCGCCCCGAGCAAGCTCGAGGTCGAGCAGCGCTACGACTCCGACGGCACCCCGTTCGTCACCGCCGGGGCGACCGTGCACCTCGGCGGGCGCATCGCCGGGATGCGCGCCGACGGGGAGCTCCGGGTGATCTTCGCCGTGGAGGAACCGCGCCGCATCGGCTTCGCCCTCGGCACCGTGCAGGGATCGGTCGTCAGCGGGGAGGAGTCCTTCATGCTGGACTGGCGCGACAACGACGAGGTCTGGTTCACGGTGCGCGCCTTCGACGCGCCGCAGGCGCTGGTCTACCGGCTCTTCCCGGCACTGACGCGGCGCCGGCGACGGGAGCTGTTCACGCGCTACCTGCGTGCCATCTCGCCGCTGTACGCCACCCCCGCCTGAGCGTGGGAGCCGCGCTTCCCCTCGCCGACCCGGCACCCGCCGACGGCGCGCTCCCCGCCGGGACGGTCATCGACCCCACGGTGCCGTTTGGCGCGTACCTCCACATCCCGTTCTGCCGTGTGCGATGCGGGTATTGCGACTTCAACACCTACACCGCCACCGAGTTGCGCGGTGCGCGCCAGGAGGACTACGCCGACACCCTGCTGCGGGAGGTGGCGCTCGCGCGGCGCGTGCTCTCCGAGACGGGCCCGCTGCGTCCGGTCGAGACGGTCTTCTTCGGCGGGGGCACCCCCACGCTCCTTCCCGCCGACGACCTCGTCCGCATGCTGGACGGCGTGCGCGCGGCCTTCCCGGGCGCTGCCGACCTCGAGGTCACCGTCGAGGCCAACCCCGATACCGTCGACGCCGGGGTCGCGCGGCGGCTCGCCGCAGCCGGAGTGACCCGCCTGTCCATCGGCATGCAGTCCGCCGTTCCGCACGTGCTGGCGACACTCGACCGCTCGCATCGCGCGGACGCCGTCGCCACGGCCGTCGCGGCTGCCCGCGAGGCGGGGTTGGGCGTGAGCCTCGACCTGATCTACGGAGCGCCGGGGGAGTCCCTTGCCGACTGGCGCGCATCGCTCGAGACCGCGCTCGCTCAGAACCCCGATCATCTCTCCGCCTACGCCCTCATCGTCGAGGACGGAACGGCGCTTGCCCGTCGCATCCGGCGAGGAGAACTCGCCCTCCCCGACGACGATCTGCAGGCGGAGATGTACGAACTCGCCGACGATCTGCTCACCTCGGCGGGACTGTCCTGGTACGAGGTGTCGAACTGGGCGCGGACCCCCGCCGACCGCTGCCGCCACAACGGCGCCTACTGGCGGGGGAGCGATTGGTGGGGATTCGGACCCGGGGCCCACGGTCACATCGCGGGCACGCGCTTCTGGAACGTCCGCCACCCGGCCGCATACGCCGGCCGACTCGCGGAGGGGCTGTCGCCCGCGGCGGGGCGCGAGGTGCTCTCACCGTCGTCCCGCGTCCTCGAGACGGTGCTCCTCCGCGTCCGCACCCGGGAGGGCCTCGCGGCATCCGCCCTGCCCCCCGGTGCAGATGACCTGCTGCCGGAGCTCGTCGCCGACGGTCTGATCGAGCCGTACACGCGGGACCGCGTGCGGCTCACCCGACGGGGTCGACTCCTGGCCGATCATGTCGTGCGCATCCTGACCGCCTGACATGCCGCGACCCGACCGTCCGGCATCGGGGGTGTTCCGATAGAATTGGCACTCGGATCCCGTGAGTGCCAGGGGAGCGTCGGATCGCCGGAGGGGGTGTCATGGTCAGCGAACGAGGGTTGCAGGTGCTGCGCGCCATCGTGCAGGACTACGTCGACACGCGCGAACCCGTCGGCAGCAAGGCGATCGTGGAACGTCACGCCTTCGGCGTCTCAGCCGCCACCATCCGCAACGACATGGCGCTCCTCGAGGACGAAGAGCTCATCGTGGCCCCGCACACGTCGTCGGGGCGCGTTCCCACCGACAAGGGATACCGCGTGTTCGTCGACCACCTCGCGCAGGTGCGACCGCTCAGCCCCGCGCAGCGGACGGCCATCTCCTCGTTCCTGGAGGGTCCGTCGGATCTCGACGAGGTGTTGACCCGCACGGTGCGCGCGCTGACGGTCCTCACCGGGCACGTGGCGATCGTGCAGTACCCGTCCTTCGCACGGGCCACCGTCTCGCACGTCGAACTCGTCCGACTCGACGCGCAGAAGGTGCTCGTCATCGTCGTCACCGACACCGGCCGGGTCTCGCAGCGACTCGCCTTCCCGGGGGTGGAGATCGACGAGGAGCGGATGCAGCGCATCCGCGGCCGCGTCTCCGACCTCGTCGTCGGGGTGCCGGTGCGGGAGGGCGTCGCCGGCGTGGCGCTGGCCGTGGCGGACGGCGAGACGGCGGGGGACCCCGACGGTCCTGCCCTGCAGGCGATCCTGCGGGTGATCGGGGAGGAACTGGACGACTTCCGCCAGGATCGACTCGTTCTGGCCGGGAGCGCGAACCTCGCCCGCAGCGAAGGCGACTTCCGTGGCAGCATCTACCCGCTGCTGGAAGCCATCGAGGAGCAGGTGACGCTGCTGAAGCTCATGAGCGAGATGGTCGCGGACGATCAGGGCCTGGCCGCGAGTATCGGCCGCGAGAACGAGCCCTTCGGTCTGAGCGAGGCCTCGGTCGTCGCGAGCGAGTACGACGCCACCGGGTCGCGTGCCCGCGTCGGCGTGCTCGGCCCCACCCGGATGGATTACCCGACGAACCTCGCGGCCGTGCGGGCCGTGGCGAGGTACCTCACTCGTCTCCTGGACGAAGACGACATCGCCCGCTGACGACAGCATTCCGCAGACCCCCCGCGCTCGGCGCGGCAGGAAGGTGAAAGTGGCTGACCACTACGAAGTACTCGGTGTGGCGCGTGACGCCAGTTCCGACGACATCAAGCGTGCCTACCGACGGCTGGCGCGAGAGCTGCACCCCGACGTCAACCCGGGGGAGGACGCCGCGGAACGGTTCAAGCTCGTCACGCATGCCTACGACGTGCTGAGCGACCCCGACCAGCGCGCCCGCTACGACATGGGCGGAGACAGCGCGTTCGGCGGGGCTCCCGGCGGATTCGGCGGGTTCAGCGACATCTTCGAGACGTTCTTCGGCGGTGGAGGAGGAGGGGCACGGGGTGCCCGACCGCGCTCGCGTCGGGAACGCGGCCAGGACGCGCTCGTCCGGATCACCCTCGACCTGAAGGACGTCGTCTTCGGTGTGCATCGCGACATCGAGGTCGACACCGCCGTGCTGTGCGAGACCTGCTCGGGGTCGTGCTGCCAGCCGGGCACGTCGCCGGTCACCTGCGACATCTGCCACGGAACGGGGCACGTCCAACGGCAGGTCCGCAGCCTCCTCGGCAACGTCGTCACGTCGCAGCCGTGCTCGGTGTGTCAGGGCTACGGGACGACGATCCCCTATCCCTGCGCCACCTGTCAGGGCCAGGGACGCGTCCGATCGCGCCGGACGGTGTCGATCGACGTTCCGGCCGGGGTCGAGAGCGGCCTGCGGCTGCAGCTGCCCGGGTCGGGTGAGGTGGGCCCCGCCGGCGGCCCGAACGGCGATCTCTACCTCGAGGTGAACATCGCACCCGACCCCGTGTTCTCCCGCGACGGCGACGATCTGCTCGCGACGCTGGAGGTCTCGATGCCGGACGCGATCCTCGGCACGCACACCACCATCGATTCGCTCGACGGTCCGGTCGATCTCGAACTGCGGGCCGGCGTGCAATCGGGTGACGTGCTGACCATCAAGGGGCGCGGGATCACGCCGCTGCGCGGTTCGCAGCGCGGGGATCTCCGGGTGGGTGTGCAGGTGGTGACGCCCACGCGGCTTGACCATCGCGAGCGCGCTCTGATCGAAGAGCTCGCCAAGCGCACCAAGCCCGCGCCGCCGCGGCTGTCGGAGTTCCACCAGGGCCTGTTCGCCAAGCTCCGGGACCGGTTCCGGAACGGCTGAGCGGTGGCGCTGCACTTTCTGACGGCGGAGGCCTCCTCCGCGGCCGTCGGCGACGTCGTGACCCTGACGGGAGCCGAGGCGAAGCACGCCGCGACGGTGCGCCGCGTCCGCGTCGGCGAGACGGTGACGGTCGGCGACGGCGCCGGGGTGTGGGTCGAGGGCGCCTGCGAGTCGGTGTCGCCGTCCGAGGTGGTGGTGCGGGTGGCGGAGCGTACCGAGATCCCCGCACCGGTTCCCCGCGTCATCCTCGTTCAGGCCTTAGCCAAGGGCGACCGCGACGAACTGGCCGTGCAGGCCGCCACCGAGCTCGGGGTGGACGAGATCATCCCCTGGCAGGCGGCGCGGAGCATTTCGCGCTGGGACGCGGCGAAGGCCACCAAGGGCCGCGAACGCTGGCAGACGATCGCGCGGGAGGCCGCCAAGCAGGCCCATCGCGCCTGGGTCCCCGTCGTCTCTGCGCCGATCACCACCGCCGCGATCACCTCCCGCGCCGGCAGTGACCTCGTCGTGGTCCTCGAGCCGACGGCCACCGAGCGGTTGAGCGCCCTCACCCCTGCCGGTCGGGACATCCTGGTCGTCGTCGGCCCCGAGGGAGGCATCGCCCCGGAGGAGCTCGCGAGCCTGGATGGGGCCGGGGCCACCCTGCGGAGGATGGGGGAATCGATCCTGCGCACCTCGACGGCGGGCCCTGCCGCCCTCGCGGTGATCAGCGGCGCCCTCGGTCGCTGGTGACGCCCCGTCGGTAGACTTCCCGTATGAGCGAACCGTCGGTCTTCAGCCGCATCCTCGCCGGCGACATCCCCGGAGAGATCCTCGTCGAGACCGAGAACGTCTTCGCGATCCGCGACATCGCCCCTCAGGCACCGCTGCACCTGCTGGTCATACCGAAGACCGAGCGCTATCGCGACGTCGGAGAGCTCGCTGCGGGCGACCCGGCCCTCCTGAGCGAGATGGTCGCGGTGGCGGGGTCCCTCGCCGCGGAACACGCCGACGGCGACTACCGCCTGGTCTTCAACACCGGCGCGAACGCCGGGCAGACCGTCTTCCACGTGCACGCGCACGTCCTCGCCGGGGGCCTGCAAGAGAAGGAGCTTCGTGCCTGACACCCCACCCGCCGTCGAGCGGATTCTCGCCGACGGCGTCGCCATGGTCCAGCTGCTCGGTCCCCAGGATCGCCTGCTGCGCATGGTCGAGAAGGAGCATCCCGAGGTCGACGTGCACGTGCGCGGCAACGAGATCACCCTCACCGGCGAGGCCGGCGCCGTCGCGGCCGCCCGCGTGCTCGTCGACGAGCTCGTGGAGATGACCCGCTCGGGGCAGAGCCTCGGTCCCGCCGACGTCGCCTCGGCCGACAGGATCCTGCGCAGCGACGGTGGACCCCGCCCGTCCGAGGTGCTGGGCGAACCGCTGCTGTCCACGCGGGGGCGCGTCATCCGCCCGAAGACGCTGGGTCAGAAGTCCTACGTCGACGCGATCGACGACCACACGATCGTGTTCGGAATCGGGCCGGCGGGCACCGGCAAGACCTACCTCGCCATGGCGAAGGCCGTGCAGGCGCTCCAGCGCAAGGAGGTCAACCGGATCATCCTCACCCGTCCCGCCGTCGAAGCGGGGGAACGGCTGGGCTTCCTCCCCGGCACTCTCACCGACAAGATCGACCCCTACCTGCGCCCGCTCTACGACGCCCTCAACGAGATGATGGACCCCGAGGTCGTGCCCAAGCTCATGGCAAGCGGCACCATCGAGGTGGCACCGCTGGCGTACATGCGCGGGCGGACGCTGAACGACTCGTTCGTCGTCCTCGACGAGGCTCAGAACACCACGCCGGAACAGATGAAGATGTTCCTGACCAGGCTCGGGTTCGGGACGAAGATGGTCGTCACCGGTGACATCACCCAGCTCGACCTCCCGCAGGGCACCTCGGGGCTCCGCCTGGTCACCCGCGTTCTCGATCGCATCGACGACATCCACTTCGCGTACCTCACGAGCGACGACGTCGTCCGCCACACCCTGGTCGGGCGCATCGTCGACGCGTACAGCGAATTCGACGAGCGGCGCCTCGCCGCACGCCGCGAGCGCGACGAGGCGACCGAGCTCGCCAATCGTGCAGAGCGCCGCGGAGCGACCCGCGCGACCGGCCCTCGCGACCGCCTGCCGAAACGGGGACGCCAGTGACGATCGAGATCACGAACGAGTCCGGGATGACGGTCGATGAGACCGTTCTCCTGCGCCTCATGGAGCACAACTTCGGCGAACTCCACGTCAGCCCCGAGGCCGACGTCGCGATCCTGCTGGTCGACGAGGGCGCGATGGAGTCGCTCCACCTGCAGTGGATGGACGAACCGGGGCCGACCGACGTCCTCAGCTTCCCGATGGACGAGCTGCGACCCGGCACCGAGGAATCCCCGACCCCCGCGGGCCTCCTCGGCGACATCGTGCTGTGCCCCCAGGTCGCCGAGACGCAGGCGACCGCTGCTCGCCACTCGACGATGGACGAACTGGTCATGCTGACCACACACGGCCTGCTGCACCTCCTCGGCTTCGATCACGCCGAACCCGAGGAGGAGAAGGAGATGTTCGGGCTCCAGCGCGACCTCATCGTGTCGTTCCAGATGAGCGAGCGCCGTCGCGCGCGGTCATGACCCCCGTCCTCCTCCTCCTTCTCGCGCTCGTCCTGGTGGCCTTCGGCGCCCTCATGGCCTCGATCGACGCCGCCCTCGGGGTGACGTCCCGCGGCGATCTCGCCGAGCTCGCCGAGCAGTCGCCCCGGAACGCCACCTCGCTCCGCCGGATCGCCGCCGATCCCGATGCCCACGCGACCGCGGTGGTCTTCATCCGTGTTCTCGCCGAGACGGGTGCTGCGGTGCTCGTGACGGTGTCGTTCGTCATCCTCTTCGGCAGCATCCCCTGGGCCATCGTGGCGGCGATCGTGCTCATGACCGGGATCTCATTCGTGCTGGTCGGCGCCAGCCCTCGCGGTGTCGGCCGCCGTCATGCTCGCGGCCTGCTCCGAGGCGCCGCACCGGTCATCCGCGGCGCGCGCCTCGTGCTCGGACCCCTCGCCCACGGACTCGTGGTGCTCGGCAATCGGGTGACTCCCGGCGCGCCTCGCGGCGCCTCCTTCGCCTCCGAAGAGCAGCTGCTCAGCATCGTCGACGAGGCGGCATCCCACGATCTGATCGAGCAGGACGACCGCGATCTCATCCACTCGGTGTTCGACTTCACCGACACCTTCGTCCGCGCGGTCATGGTGCCGCGCACCGACATGGTCACCGTCGAGGCCACCACCTCCACCCGCGAGGCGATGCAGGTCTTCCTCGATAAGGGCGTCTCACGTGTGCCCCTCGTCGACGAGGACGCCGACGACGTGGTCGGGGTGCTGTACCTCAAAGACCTCGTGCAGTTCGGGTTCCGCGACGAATCCGGCTGGCGCGACGCGCCGGTCACGCGCATCGCCCGAAAGGCCGTGTTCGTCCCCGAGTCGATGCGCGCCGAGACGCTGCTCCAGCAGATGAAGCGGGATGCGGTGCACGTCTGCCTCGTCGTCGACGAGTACGGCGGCGTCTCGGGCCTTGTCACGCTCGAGGACATCATCGAAGAACTCGTGGGAGAGATCTCCGACGAGTACGACCCCCGCGCCGACGAGGTCGTCGAGGTCGATCCCGGCCGCTACCGGGTCAGTGCCCGGCTGGGTCTGGACACGGTGGGGGACCTGTTCGGGATCGAACTGGAGGACGAGGACGTCGATTCGATCGGCGGCCTCCTGGGCAAGGCGCTGGGGCAGGTGCCGCAGCCCGGTGCGACCGCCGAGTATCTCGGGCTCGTGATGACGGGCGGCACGTCCCGGGGGCGCGGGCGCGGGCTCGCCACCGTCTTCGTCGAGCGCACCGACGAGGCCGACGCGCGGGAGCGGGAGCGCGAGCACACTGAACGGGAAGCAGGAGCACGATGACCGCCGACCCCTCCGATCAGACGACCCCCTCGCGGTCCGGTTTCGTGACCTTCGTCGGTCGCCCCAACGTCGGGAAGTCCACCCTCATGAACGCTCTGGTCGGGGAGAAGATCGCGATCACGAGCGAGAAGCCCCAGACCACGCGCCGCGCGATCCGCGGCATCGTCAACCGCCCGGGCGGCCAGCTCGTGATCGTCGACACCCCCGGCATCCACAAGCCCCGGACGCTCCTGGGACAGCGGCTCAACGACCTCGTCGACGACGTGCTCGGCGACGTGGACGTGATCGGCTTCTGCGTCCCCGCCACCGATCCGGTCGGCCCCGGAGATCGACGCATCGCGGCGTCGCTCTCGGGGTACCCCCGCGCGAGGAAGATCGCACTCGTCACCAAGATCGACGCGGCCACCCGCGAGCAGGTCACCGAGAGGCTGATGGAGGTCGACGCGCTGCGCGAGGACTGGGCGGCCGTCATCCCGCTCTCCGCCCTCACCCGGACGCAGCTCGACGTCCTCAGCGACGAGGTGCTTGCCCTCCTGCCGGAGGGACCAACGCTCTACCCCGACGACGTGGTCACCGACGAGTCGATCGACGACCGCGTGGCGGAGATCATCCGGGAAGCAGCCCTGGAGGGGGTGCGGGACGAACTGCCGCACTCCATCGCGGTGGTCGTCCAGGACATCGCACCCCGCGAGGACAGCGACCTGACCGACGTCTTCGCCGACATCGTCGTCGAGCGCGACAGCCAGAAGGCGATCATCATCGGCCACCGCGGTTCTCGGCTGCGGGATGTCGGTGCCCGCGCCCGGGCGCAGATCGAGCCGCTGCTGGGCACGCGCGTGTACCTCTCCCTGCACGTGCGCATCGCCAAGGAGTGGCAACGCGACCCGAAGCAGCTGCGGCGTCTGGGTTTCTGAGCCTGCTACCATGGCCGCATGCGCGCCGGCATGCTTCTTCTCCTTAGCCGCCGCGGCGAGGCCTCGATCTAGGGCCACCCTCGTCGCGGAGCTCGGCGTCGGCCCGTCCCTCAGACGTGGAAGAGAAGAAGCGACATGAAGAACACCCAGCGCCCCTCGGGCATGCCGACGCACAAGTACCGGCCGTTTCACGAGCAGATCCGCGTCGACCTGCCCGACCGCACGTGGCCGGACGCCCGGATCACCCAGGCGCCGCGCTGGTGCGCGGTCGACCTCCGCGACGGCAACCAGGCCCTCATCGACCCGATGAGCCCCGAGCGCAAGCGCATCATGTTCGACCTGCTGGTGAGCATGGGGTACAAGGAGATCGAGGTCGGCTTCCCGAGCGCCAGCCAGACGGACTTCGACTTCGTGCGTCACCTCATCGAAGAGGACGTCATCCCCGACGACGTGACGATTCAGGTCCTCACGCAGGCGCGCGAGCACCTCATCGAGCGCACCTACGAGTCGATCGCCGGCGCGAAACAGGCGATCGTCCACCTGTACAACTCCACGAGCGTGCTGCAGCGCGAGGTGGTCTTCCGCACCGACAAGCAGGGGATCATCGACATCGCGCTCGAGGGCGCGCGGCTGTGCCGCGAGTTCGAGAAGCGCGTGCCCGAGACGAAGGTCTACTACGAGTACTCGCCAGAGAGCTACACCGGCACCGAGCTCGAGTTCGCCGTCGACGTCTGCAACCAGGTCATCGAGGTCTTCGAGCCGACGCCCGACCGCAAGGTGATCATCAACCTGCCGGCGACGGTGGAGATGGCCACCCCGAACGTCTACGCCGACTCGATCGAGTGGATGAGCCGTCACCTGGCGCACCGCGAGAACGTCATCCTGTCCCTGCACCCTCACAACGACCGCGGCACGGCGATCGCGGCCGCCGAGCTCGGCTACATGGCGGGCGCCGACCGGATCGAGGGATGCCTGTTCGGAAACGGCGAGCGGACCGGAAACGTCGACCTGGTCGCGCTCGGCATCAACCTGCTGACCCAGGGCATCGACCCGATGATCGACTTCAGCGATGTCGACCAGATCAAGCGGACCGCCGAGTACTGCAACCAGCTGCCCGTGCACGAGCGCAGCCCCTGGGCCGGCGACCTGGTCTTCACCGCCTTCAGCGGCTCGCACCAGGACGCGATCAAGAAGGGCTTCGAGGCGATGGATGCGCGCGCGGCGCGCGAGGGCGTCTCGGTCGACGAACTCGACTGGGCGGTGCCCTACCTGCCGATCGACCCGAAGGACCTCGGGCGCTCGTACGAGGCGGTCATCCGGGTCAACTCGCAGTCCGGCAAGGGCGGGGTGGCGTATCTGCTGAAGAGCGACCATGCCATCGATCTGCCCCGACGCCTTCAGATCGAGTTCTCGGGCGTCGTCCAGGCCAAGACCGACGCGGAGGGCGGCGAGGTCACGAGCGATGAGATCTGGCGCATCTTCTGCGACGAGTATCTGCCTGCCGCAGACCCCGACGAGCGCTGGGGCCGGTTCGAGCTCCTGAGCACACGAACCCAGAGCGACATGTCCGGCGACGTGGTGCTCGAGGTCACCCTGCGCGACGGCGAGGAGCGGGTCTCGGCCTCGGGTCACGGCAACGGGCCGGTGGCGGCGTTCCTCGAGATCGTCCGTGAGCAGGGTTTCGATGTGACCCTGTACGACTACGTCGAGCACGCGCTGAGCTCGGGAGGCGACGCGCAGGCCGCGGCCTACATCGAGCTGCAGGTCGACGGTCAGCGGCTCTGGGGCGTCGGCATCGACGGGGACATCTCGACGGCGTCGCTGAAGGCGATCGTGTCGGGCGTGAACCGATCAATCCGCACGCGTGAGCAGTCGGGCGTGCTCGCCGGCGTCTGAGGCGGATTCACGTCTTGATGATCGGGATCCCGGTCGTCTCGACGGCGACCTTGCGACGGTAGAGCGCGCGCTGCTCGGGCAGTGAGATGTCGAAGATCACCGCGAGGAGGCGGATGACGGCGGTCACCGCGATCCCGATGATCGCCGCGATGACGAGGTTCGCGCCCAGCGCGTGCACGACGGCCAGTGCGGAGCACCCCACCCCGGCGGCGACCGCATAGAGCGATCCGACGTGCATGATGGCGATCGGCACGCCCATGAGCATGTCGCGGAGGATGCCGCCGCCCACCGCGGCGCACACCCCGACGAACACCGCAGGCACCACCGGGAGCCCGAGCGCCAGGGCCTTGCTCGTGCCGAAGGCGCCGAACAGTCCCATCGACAGAGCGTCGAGACCGACGATCACGGCGTTCAGACGCGCGAAGACGCCTGACAGCAGCATCCCGACGAGGGCGGCGACGGTCGCGGTGAGGAGGTACCAGTTGCTCTGCAGCGTGACCGGGGTGGTGTTCAGCAGCAGGTCGCGGATGAGCCCGCCGCCCATCCCCAGCACCACGCCGATGATCGCCACGCCGAGGAAGTCCAGGCGCCGCTGACCGCGGAAGCCCGAGGCGAACAGGGCGCCCTGGATGCCGCCGAGACCGACCGCGGTCAGGTCTGCCCAGAGCGGAATCACGAAGAGCGGCTCGTCCACGCGTCCATTCTGGCCCGGCGGACGCGATAATCGAGTGTGCCCACCTATCGCGACGAGGTCGTGGTCCTGCGGACCCACAAGCTGGGGGAGGCGGACCGCATCGTCACCGCCCTCGGTCGCCGCAGCGGCAAGATCCGCGCCGTCGCGAAGGGGGTGCGCCGGACCTCTTCCCGGCTGGGCGCACGCCTGGAGCCCTTCATGGTCGCCGATGTGCAGTTCTCGCGCGGCCGTTCGCTCGACATCGTCCAGCAGGCCGAATCGCTCGGCTCGTACGGCGCCGACATCTCCCAGCACTACGACCGCTACACCGCCGCCCACGCGATGGTCGAGGCGGCCGACCGGCTGAACGACCCCGAAGCCGCCACCGCGCACTACCTGCTGCTGGTCGGCGGACTGCGCGCGCTCGCGCGTGGGGATCATGCCGCGCGCAGCATCCTTGATTCCTATCTTCTCCGCGCCATGGCCCTCGCCGGGTGGGCCCCCGGTCTCGTCGAGTGCGCACGCTGCGGCGCGCCGGCACCGCACGATCAGTTCGTCGCACAGCTCGGGGGCGTGGTCTGCGCCGCGTGCGCCCCCACCGGCGCCGCGCGCATCGATCCCGCCACGATCGGTCTGCTCACCGCACTCATGGCGGGGGAGTGGGAGATCGTCGACGCCGCCTCCGCCCACTCCGCGGGTGCCGCGTCGGGGCTCATCGCCGCGTACGCGCAGTGGCATCTCGAGCGCGGCATCCGCTCCCTGCAGCACGTCGAGGCCGCCCGATGACACCGAAGCCCTACACGCACCGCGACACGGTGCCCTACCGACCGCTGGACTGGACCGGGGTGCAGCCGCCGTCGTTCCCGGGGTCCGTTCCGCGCCATGTCGCGATCGTGATGGACGGCAACGGCCGCTGGGCCAACCGGCGAGGACTCACGCGCGTCGAGGGGCACAAGGCGGGCGAGGAAGTGCTCCTGGACGTCGTCGCCGGTGCCATCCAGGCCGGAGTGCGGCACCTGAGCGTCTACGCGTTCTCGACGGAGAACTGGGCGCGGTCTCCCGACGAGGTCCGCTTCCTGATGGGGTACAACCGCGACGTGCTGCACCGTCGCCGCGATCAGCTCAACGAATGGGGCGTGCGGATCCGCTGGGCGGGGCGGAAGCCGCGGCTGTGGACCTCGGTCATCAAGGAGCTGCAGTTCGCCGAGAAGCTGACCGCCGGCAACGACGTGCTCACCCTGACGATGTGCATCAACTACGGCGGGCGCATCGAACTGATCGACGCCATGCGTGCGATCGCCGGCGAGGTCTCCGCAGGGCGCCTTCGACCGTCGGCCATCAATGAGAAGGTCATCCGCCGTCACCTGTACCAGCCCGATATGCCCGACGTCGACCTGTTCATCCGCTCCAGCGGCGAGCAGCGGACGTCGAACTTCCTGCTGTGGGAGTCGGCGTACGCCGAGTTCGTCTTCCTCGACACGCTGTGGCCGGATTTCTCCCGCGAGCACCTGTGGCGGGCGATCGACCTCTACCTCGACCGTGACCGTCGCTTCGGCGGAGCGGTCGATCAGCCGACATCCGACATCGCCGATCACGATCCGCAGGAATAGCCGAGCGGACCACGGCGGTTGTGGTCGATATGACTGAACCCCTCCGGCTCGACGTATGGAGCGACATCGCCTGCCCCTGGTGCTACATCGGCAAGCGGAACCTCGAAGCTGGTCTCGCGCAGACCCGCGAAGACGGGGACGCCCCCGAGGTCGAGATCGTCTACCACTCGTACGAGCTGGCCCCCGACACGCCGCCGGACTACGACGGCAGCGAGGTGGACTACCTCGCCGAGCGGAAGGGCGTGAGCCGCGAGCAGGCGCAGCAGATGATCGATCGCGTGACCGAGGTGGCGAAGGGGTCGGGTCTGGCCTATCGCTACGATCTGCTCCACCACGCCAACACCGGCAAGGCCCACCGGCTGCTGCACTTCGCCAAAGAGGAGGGGCGGCAGCTCGATCTCGTCGAGCGCCTCATGTCGGCCTACTTCACCGAGGGTCGTCACATCGGCGATGACGACGAGCTGGTGACGCTGGCCGTGGACGCGGGCCTGGACGCCGGTGCGGCGCGGGACGTGCTGACGACCGACCGGTTCGATGTGGACGTCCGCCGCGACCAGGCGCAGGCCCAGGCCTACGGCATCACGGGGGTGCCGTTCTACGTCATCGACGGCACCTACGGCGTGTCGGGAGCTCAGCCGCCCGAGGCCTTCGCGCAGATCCTGCGCCAGGTGTGGTCGGAGCGCCGGTCGGCTGCAGAGACCGAACCCGCTGCCAGCACCGGCTGACGACGAGCCGCCGCCGGGGGTCTCAGCGGGCGAGGTTGGCCTCGATGAGCGAGATGATGGCGGGATCGTCCGGCGTGATGTTCGGACGGAATCGGTGGACCTCGCCGGAGGGCGTGATGAGGAACTTCTCGAAGTTCCAGATGATCGGTCCCTTCTTCCCCTCGAGGTCCTTGGCCCGCTTCAGCGCCTTGTATACCGGCGCTGCGGCGTTGCCGTTGACCTTCACCTTCTCGTGGATCGGGAAGGTGACGCCCCAGGTCGTGGAGCAGTATTCGAGGATCTCGTCCATCGAACCCGGCTCCTGACCCATGAACTGGTTGCAGGGGAAGCCCAGCACGATGAACCCGCGGTCGCCGTAGGCGCGCTGCAGCTCCTCCAGCTGCTCGTACTGAGGCGCCAGCCCGCACCGCGAGGCGACGTTGACGACCAGGACCACCCGGTCGGCGTAATCGCCGAGCGTCGCCGTGCCGCCGTCGGCGGTCGTGAACGGGATGGAACGAAGATCGCTGAGGGTGGCTTCCGAGGTCATATCCCCAGGCTAAATCCGCTTTCGCGACCCCGGCCGCGAGGATGGGAGAATACAGAGGTGTCCCTTGCCGTCGCTCCCGCCCCGACCCTCCGGATCGGTCCGCTGTCCCTGGACGCACCCGTGGTGCTCGCGCCGATGGCCGGCATCACCAACACCGCGTTCCGCCGGTTGTGCCGCGAGTACGGCGCCGGGCTCTATGTCAGCGAGATGATCACCTCACGGGCGCTGGTCGAGCGCAACGCCACCACGATGCGGCTGATCACCCACCACGAGTCCGAGGTGCCGCGTTCGATCCAGTTGTACGGCGTGGATCCCGCCACCGTCGAAGCCGCCGTGCGACTCCTCGTCGAGGAGGACCGGGCAGACCATATCGACCTGAACTTCGGGTGCCCGGTGCCGAAGGTCACGCGCAAGGGCGGGGGTGCGGCGCTGCCCTGGAAGCGCGACCTGTTCCGTGACATCGTCACCCGCGCGGCCCGCGCCGGGGGCGACGTCCCGGTGACGGTGAAGATGCGCAAGGGCATCGACGACGATCACCTCACGTTCCTCGAGGCCGGCCGCATCGCCGAGGACGCCGGCATCTCGGCGGTGGCCCTCCACGCGCGCACGGCCTCGCAGTTCTACTCCGGTACCGCCGACTGGGCAGCGGTCAGCGCGCTGAAGGAGGCCGTCACCAGCATCCCGGTCCTCGGGAACGGTGACATCTGGTCGGCCGAGGACGCGGTGCGCATGATGGCGGAGACCGGATGCGACGGGGTCGTCGTCGGGCGCGGTTGCCTCGGCCGCCCCTGGCTGTTCGGAGACCTCGCCCGCGCCCTGGGCACGGAGGGAAGCGCCGCCGGGGATCCCGTCGACGCCACCCTCGCGTTCGTCGCCCGCGCCTTCCGACGTCATGCCGAACTGCTCGTGGAGTTCTTCGAGGACGAGGGCCGCGGCTGCCGCGACATCCGCAAGCACGTCGCCTGGTACTTCAAGGGGTACCCCGTCGGGGGAGACACCCGCGCGAAGCTCGCGACCGTGTCGACGTTGGACGAGATCGATGCTCTCCTGGCCACCCTCGACCTCGACGCGCCCTACCCCGGAGCGCCCGCCGAAGGGCAGCGCGGCCGTGCCGGGACGCCCAAGAAACCTGCGCTTCCCGACGGCTGGCTGGACTCCCGCGACATCGGAGCGGCTGCCACCACCGCCCTCGCCGAAGCCGAACTCGACCACAGCGGTGGCTGACCCCGTGAGGGTGGGCACCGCACCCGGTCCCGGCGCGCCCGCATCCTGGAACGGCGGCGCGGGGCTCGGGGTCGCCCCCGGTCGACCGACCGGGTACGACGACGTCGACGCCGAGCGCTTCCACACCGAGACCCACCGGTCCCAGCGCGACGACTTCGCGCGGGACCGCGCTCGGGTGCTCCACTCGGCGGCCCTCCGGCGCCTGGCCGCCAAGACGCAGGTGCTCAGTCCCGCCAGCCCCGCGGACTTCGCTCGCAACAGGCTGACGCACTCGCTCGAGGTCGCGCAGGTCGGCCGCGAACTCGCCACCGCCCTGCGGCTCTCACCCGATGTCGTCGACACCGCGTGCCTCAGCCACGACCTGGGGCATCCCCCCTTCGGCCACAACGGCGAGCGCGCCCTGAACGACTGGGCGGACGACATCGGGGGCTTCGAGGGGAACGCCCAGACCCTGCGGATCCTGTCGCGACTCGAGCCCAAGGTCTTCGACCCCGCGGGTCGCAGCGTCGGGTTGAACCTCACCCGCGCGAGCCTGGACGCCACCTGCAAATACCCTTGGACCGCCGATCACCCCTTGCCCGATCCCGGGGGTCGGATGAAGTTCGGCGTCTATCCCGACGACGAGCCGGTGTTCCGCTGGATGCGCGAGGGCGCCCCGGGCCGGGTGCGATGCATCGAGGCGGAGGTGATGGACCTCTCCGACGACATCGCCTACTCCGTCCACGACTTCGAAGACGCCGTGGTCAACGGCTACCTCGACCCGGCTCGGCTGGCAGACCCCGCCGAGCACGAGGGCCTGCTCACGGCCATCCAGGCCTGGGTGGGGTTCGACTTCGCCCGGGACGAGCTCGCCGATGCGCTCTACCGCCTCATGCGTCTGCCGGAGTGGATCACAGAGTTCCGCGGAACCCGCCATGACCTCGCGCGGCTGAAGAACCTCACCTCCGACCTCATCGGCCGGTTCGCCCGGGCTGCCACGACGGCCACCCGCGAGGCGTACGAGACCTCGGTCCTCACCCGGTATCGCGCCCATGTCGTCGTGCCGCGCGTCATCGAGGCCGAGATGGCGGTGCTCAAGGGCACCATCGGTGCGACGGTGGTGTCGATCGACGGGCGGAAGGCCCTGTACAAAGAACAGCGTCGCGCGCTCAAGCGCCTCGCCACTGCGCTGTGGGACGAACCGGCTCACCTCGACGCGATGCATGCCGAGGACTTCTCGGCCGCCGAGAGCGAGGCGGCGCGCCGTCGCGTCATCGTCGACCAGGTCGCGAGTCTCACCGACCAGCTCGCGATCGCCTGGCACACCCGGCTGGTGGGCGAGATCGACGCGGCCGCCCTCGGCATCTGGGCTCCGGGGTCGCGACACGCAGCAGCAGACGTGGATCGCTGATGGCCGGTCGCATCCGTCAGGCCGACGTGGAGGAAGTGAAGGCGCGGACCAACATCGGCGACATCATCGGCGAGCGGGTGGCGTTGAAATCCGCCGGGGTGGGATCTCTGAAGGGTCTGTGCCCGTTCCACGACGAGCGCAGTCCGAGCTTCCACGTCCGCCCGCAGGTCGGCTTCTACCACTGCTTCGGCTGCGGCGAATCCGGCGACGTCTACACGTTCCTGCGGAAGATGGACCACGTCTCCTTCACCGAGGCCGTCGAGCGCCTCGCCGGGCGGATCGGCTTCGCGCTGCACTACGAGGACGGCGGCGCGGCGCCGGAGACGACCGGACGCAGCCGACTCTATGCGGCCAACGCCGCGGCGGCGGAGTACTTCCGTTCCCAGCTCGGCACGTCCGACGCCGCGGCCGCACGCACCTTCCTCGGTGAGCGGGGGTTCGACGCCGGTGCCGCCGCGCACTTCGGTGTGGGGTACGCGCCCCGCGGGTGGTCGCATCTTATGGACCACCTCACCGGCCAGGGCTTCAGCCGCGAGGAGCTCACCACCGCCGGTCTCGTCTCGCAGGGTCAGCGTGGCGTGTACGACCGGTTCCGCGGGCGCCTGGTCTGGCCGATCCGCGACGTCACCGGGCAGGTGATCGGATTCGGTGCCCGGAAGCTCTACGAGGACGATGGCGGTCCGAAGTACCTCAACACGCCCGAGACCCCGATCTACCGCAAGGCACAGGTGCTCTACGGGCTGGATCTCGCGAAGCGCGACATCTCCCGCGACCACCGCGTGGTGGTCGTCGAGGGATACACGGATGTCATGGCCTGCCACCTCGCGGGCGTGACCACCGCGGTGGCCACGTGCGGCACCGCGTTCGGGACGGATCACATCACCGTGCTGCGTCGGGTCATGGGCGACGACAGCGCGGCGGGGGAGGTCGTGTTCACCTTCGATCCCGACGCCGCCGGGCAGAAGGCGGCTCTTCGGGCGTTCGGGGACGAGAAGCGGTTCGCCGCGCAGACATACGTCGCCGTGGCGCCCGACGGGCTGGATCCCTGCGACCTCCGCATGGCCAAGGGGGATGCCGCGGTGCGCGCGCTCATGGACCACAAGGCCCCCATGTTCGAGTTCGTGATCGATCAGCGATTGGCGGGATTCGATCTCGCCAGCGTGGAGGGACGCGCGGGGGCGCTCGGCGCCGCGGCGCCGATCGTGGCCGAGATCCGCGATCCCGCGCTCCGCCCGGGGTACACGCGGGTCCTCGCGCGGCGGCTCGGACTCGACCTGACCGAGGTTTCGGCCGCCGTCGAACGTGCCGCGCGCGGAGCGAGCCGCGACGCCGACGCACTGCGTCGCGGCGTCGAGACCACACGATCGACCGAGCGGCATCCGGCGGAGGGGGAGGACCTCGTCCGTCCGACGGTGGACACACTCCCTCGCACGGCTGACGCCGCCCTCGAGCGCGACGCCCTGACGGGGTTCCTGCAGTTCGGGCACCGCATCGACACGACACTGAGGTCGCGCGCCCTCGCCCAGCCGTTCCGGACGCCCGCTCTCGAGGCGGTGCGCCGGACCCTCAGCACGGTGCCCGATATGGACCGCGCGGGTTGGGCCGCGGACGCCGTCTCGGCCGTGCGCGAGCCCTACCGCTCGCTCGCCGCCGAGCTGCTGACGCGCGCATTCCCCGCTCTGACCGATGACGCCGCCGTCGCCTCCACCGCCGACCTCGCCCGCCGCGTCGTGCTGCGCGGTCTCGAGGACGACAAGCGCGAACTCCTCGGGGCCATCCAGCGGGTGGCCCCGGATTCCGAGGAGGGGCGCGCCGTACGGCTGCGCCTGCGCGAGCTCGACCACGACCGGCAGCTCCTGACGACCGAAAGCTGAGCTCGACGGTCGCCGACCGGCCGGCGACGAGGCATGATGGGGCTATGGCCCCGCCGCGAGACGACGACGTCGCGATCCACAGCCGCGACCTCTCCTTGGCGTGGAATCCCCGCCCCGGCGCCCTGCGTGTCGTCGAAGGCGTCTCGTTCCTCCTTCCGCGCGCCGGAACGCTCGCGATCATGGGAGCCACGGGCTCGGGCAAGTCGAGCCTGCTGACGGTGCTCGCCGGACAAGCCCCGGCCGATCTCGGGGTGGTCGGCGGCGACGCCGTGGTCGAGGGCATCTCGGTCCGTCACCCGGGACGCAAGCACCGCGTACTGACCTACGTCGCCGGGTACTTGCCGCAGAGCGCCGGCGCGAAGCTGCCTGCACGGCTGACGGTGTCGGAGACGATCGCCGAGCCCGTGACGAGCCGGGATCGCCGCGTCAATCAGCGAGCGCTGTCGATCCGGGTCGCCGCGCTGCTGGACGAGATGATGCTCCCCCTGGGTGCGGCGGCGAAGTACCCGTACGAACTCAGCGCAGGCATGCGCCAGCGCGTCGCCTTCGCGCGCGCCCTCATGCTCCAGCCGAAGGTCTTCCTCGCCGACGAGCCCTTCGCCAACATGGACATCGAGGTGCGCCGGGCGGCACACGACGCCATCCGCCGGCGTCGCGACGACGCCGGGATGGCCAGTGTGATCGTCACCAATGAGGAGGATGTCGCGCGCGACCTCGACGCGCAGGTGCTCGTGCTGCGCGGAGGGCACCCGGTGGCGGCCGGGCGGCATCTCGACGACCTGCTCTGGACGCCCGGAGGCGCCGACGACCGGCGGCACGCCGCATCCTGATGTCACGGGCACCCTCGCGGGTTTGCTAGCATGGTCGGGTTGCCCGCGCTTCGGCGAGGGACATTCCTCCATAGCTCAATTGGCAGAGCAATCGGCTGTTAACCGATAGGTTCTTGGTTCGAGTCCAAGTGGGGGAGCGCAAACGGCTCGGGGCTCCACCCCCGGGCCGTTTCTTCGTATCCGCCACGACGTACGGACCGACTTCCGTCGCTGTAAGCGATCGCGACCCGTCGATGGATGCTGTGGCGGACGGCGGTGGGCGACATTTCTTGACGGGTCGCATGTGGGGCGGACGGCGACGTCGCCCTGTGGCCGCCCCGTAGCCGCCCTATGGCCGCACGACGGCTGTTGTCAGGCGTCGAGGTCGTCGACGCCGGGCATCCACGACGAGCCGGGGCGTCCCCAGCCGCGCTTGCGAGCGATCTTCTGCACCGTCTTCCACTCCCCGTCGTCCAGTCGGTCGATGTACAGGACGCCGTCGAGGTGGTCGAACTCGTGCTGGAGGATGCGGGCGCGCCATCCGTCCACCTCGAGCGAGACCGACCGCCCGTCGAGGTCGTGCCCGGTGACGCGGACCCGATCCGAACGGCGGAGCGGGAACCGTTCCCCGGGGAACGAGAGGCAGCCCTCCGACTCCTCGTCGGGGTCGGGCTCACCAGGAACCGTCGGCAGCATCCAGAGGTCGGGGTTGATGATCACTCCGCGCCAGGGGAGACCCTCGTCGTCCTCGTAGGAGTAGGTGAAGATCCGCAGCGGCACACCCACCTGGGGGGCGGCGAGCCCGACACCGGGGGCGGCGTCCATGGTGTCGAACATGTCCGCCACGAGCGAGCGGATGTCTTCGGTGATCTCCTCCACGGGGGCGGCGGGGGCGTGGAGCACCGGGTCTCCCATGATGCGAATCGCTCGAACGGCCATGTCTCGAGCCTATCGACGGGACTCGGCAGGTATGGTCGAGGGGTGCTGAGCGCGGACGTACAACTGGACGATGTGGGCGAGGTCCTCGTCGGCGTGTTCCAGAATCCCGGACTGCTCATCGGCATCCCCCTGGCGCTTCTCGGCGCGGTGTTCATGTCGTTCGGCGCGCAGTATCAGCACCGCGGCGTGGCGAAGGTCGAGCAGATCAGCGGGGCCGGCGGCGCGGGGGGCCTCAGCGGCGGGCAGCTGCTCCGCCTGCTCTCGCGGCCGTCGTGGGTCATCGGCACGGCGATGCTCGTCCTTGCGATCCTGTGCCAACTCGCCGCGCTGTCGTTCGCCCCCCTGATCGTCGTCCAGCCCCTCGGCGCGATCGCCCTGGTGATCACCACGTTGCTGAATGCGCGCATCAGCGGCCACAAGCCCACGAAGCGCTCGCTCATCGCCATCGGCGCGTGCGTGGGAGGCATCTTCATCTTCGTCACCATCGCCGCCTTCTTCGCCACGGAGTCGCCGATCTCCGACGGGCAGCTCATCACGATCCTGCTCATCCTCGCCGCGGTGACCGTCGCCTTCGCGGGCCTCTGGGTGTGGCTCCGCAAGCGGATGGGCGCCCTGTTCTACATCATGGCGGCCGGCGTGATCTACGGCTTCGTCGCGACGCTGGCGAAGGTCGTCATCGTGCGGATCCAGAATCAGAACTTCGAGTGGCTCACCCTCCTCTGCCTGGTGGCGCTGCTCGTCGGCACGGGCGTGGGCGCCTACTTCGTGCAGACCGCGTATTCGTCTGGACCGCCCGATCTGGTCATCGCCGGACTGACGGTGATCGACCCGATCGTCGCGATCCTGATCGGTCTCATCGTCCTCGGCGAAGCTGCCACGGCACCGCTCTGGGCCAACATCGGCTTCCTCGTCGCCGGCGTGATCGCGGTCTGGGGCGTCTTCCAGCTGGCGCGATATCACCCTCAGATCGTCAGCGACAGCAAGGAGATCCCTATTCCCCGAGGCTCCGGGGGAGACGGCACGGTCACCGGCCCCAGCACGGGATCCATCCGCGTCACCGAGGCGGTGGCCAAGGTCTGGCCCGAACCGCCCGTTCGCGATCGTGACGACCCGCGCCGCTGAGCCTCCGCGGCGACATCTGTAGGGCGGGTGGGACTTGAACCCACGATCGTCGGGTTATGAGCCCGCTGCCTTCACCAGCTTGGCCACCGCCCCTCGCCTCCGAGCCTAGCGGCCGGACGCATCCGTGTTCATCGGCGCACGCCGGTCGACATCACCGCCCCGATGTATGAGTACTTCACGAAGACCTCCTCGGCGATGCCGGCTTCGGTCAGCACGCCCTGCACGGCACTGAGCATGTAGCTGGAGTCCCAGCCGAGATACAGGTGGTGATCGGCGTCCAGCGCGTCCCACTGCCCGGTCCACGCCCGCTCCGGATAGACCGGGCCGCCCCGGCGCGCACTGTAGGCGACCACTGCGTCCCGCTCATCGGCCCACAGACGCGCGAAGACGCGGTGGAAGAGGTACCGGACGTCCTTGACCTCCCAGTGCTCACCGCGGTACTCGACATAGTCCCACTCGCGCTCCCAGCCCCGCGGCCAGCCGCGTCGGCGGACGGCGTCCAGGACCGGGGTCAGCCCGTCGTCATCGATGCCCGAGACATCCGGGCGCGGCCACACGCGCACGAACTGCGCGGTCAGCGCGGCCGAGCGGGCCGAGATCTCCCTGGTTCCCCACCTGTCCCGGGCTGCCACCTCAGCCGTGGCGGGCACGGCTGAGCGCCGGTATCCGTCGCGCTTGACGGGGAACGACGCATCGAAGACCTGCATCCCGTGCTCCTCCTCGATGAGCACCAGGTTCCCGAGGGTGCGTGCGAGGGCCCGGTGACTGTTCTGCTCGTCCTCCGAGTACTCGATCCAGGGGCGGACGCCGTCGCCGCTCCAGCCCTCTCCGGGCGTGAGGGGCACGATGTGATCGACGTCCCACCCGGCGCCCGCGTCGACGTCGACGTCGACGTCGACGTCGAAAAGCCTTGTGAGCACGTAGTCAGGGTGGGGGAGATCGGAGTACTTCAGGGCCACTGAGACGCGCTCGTCGCTGGGCATTATGCGAGCCAGCGCCCGGGTGAGCGCCCCCGCCCCTTCCTGCTCGGCGCGACACAGTCGCGCGACGATCCGGTCGGTCCCGATCCCGACGATCGTCCGGCGAAGCAGCAGCGATTCCACCTGCTGGAGCAGGGCGAGGAGCGCCTCGCGCGTGAGGTCGCCGGCGCGGAAGCGGCGGTAGACCCGCATCACGAGCGGGAACGCGACCGAACCGAAGACGCCCACACCGGCCAGGCGTCGCGAGATCCGATCGTCCGGTTCGCGGCCCGGCTCGCGAAGGGTGCGGTGGATCTCGGCGTACTCCCGCCACTCGGCCGCGTGGGCGTCCAGCGATCCGGGCTCCAGGCGCGGGAACTCGTGCCGGAAGACGTCGTAGACGCCTCGACCGCCCGCATCCTCGCTCTCGCGGCCCGTCCGCATCACGAGGTACTGCTGCCAAAAGGCGGCGATGCTCTCGCCGGTCGCCTGCTCGATCGGGAGCCAGTACTCCTCTTCGATCCGCACCTGCTCGGCATGGGAGAGTCCCATCAGCACGTAGTTGTGGATCAGCTCGTGGTCGCGCAGCGGCTCACCGGTGGAGTTCAGGCTCTCGAAGATCTGCTGCGCGTTGGCGCCTGAACCCAGGCTGATGGCGACGTGCTCGAGCTTCTGCAGGCCCCGCCAGATGTGCGGCGCCTCATCGGGGGAGACCTGGCTCCGGAAGAACGCATAATTGTCGGCGAAGCGCGATGCGCGCACCGCCGGGTCGGCGTCGTCGCCCAGGACGACCGCGCGGAAGACGTCCGCCCAGGCGCGGTGGGGGCGCAATGTCGTCCGCGGTCCGGCGCCCGGTTCCCCCTCGCGAAGGAGGACATCCCGCAGCTGCGCGGACAGCGCGGGGTCGGCATCGCCGACGGCATGCTGGAGGGCTGCCACGAGAAGCATCAGCGTCGTGATGCGCTGCTGACCATCGATGAGGACGAGCTCCTCGTCCGAGACCGCCGAGAGGACGGAACCGATGAAGTGCATGTGCCGGTCATCGAGGTCGGCGACGGCGCGGATGTCGGTGAGCAGCTGTTCGCAGTTTCCGATGTCCCACCGGTACTGCCGCTGATAGACCGGGACGACGATCGTGCGGTCGCCGGCGGCGAGCCACCGCAGGGTGTTGACGGCGGTGGCATCGACGTTCGTGGCGGTGACCATCGGCGCGGTTCTCTCCTCCGGATGTCGCGGGCGGACCGCGTCGAGTCTAATGAACGCGTGCCGCCTCCCCGGGCTCCCGCGCCCGCCGGAGGTAGGCTTGCCTTAGTTGGCCTGTTAAAACGTGCTGGCCACCTACGAAAGGGCATAACGCTATGGGTTACATCAAGTCGGCCGCTCTCGAAGAGACCGGCTACGTGGTGCTGGACAGCTACGGCAAGGAGATCGACCCCAAGGAGTGGCTCGACCTTGAGTACGTCGACTGGAAGTCCTCGGGCGACACCCGCTTCGCACCCCTCGCCTCGGCGAAGGGCGAGATCGAGTGCAACGGCTTCTGGAACCACAAGCCGCCGCGCACCGACAAGGACGGCGTGTGGATCGACGCGCAGACCGCGATCGCACCGACCCTCACCGAGCGGGCCCTCGAGCCGGGTGCGAACGTCGGCCGCTGCCGGATCATCGAGCTGCAGCCGAACTCGTACGCGGACTGCCTGTACAACCTCCACCAGGACGACAACAACCGCCTGAACCCGGATGGCACCGGGTGGGTCGTCCGCGGGTTCTTCAACCTCACCGACGATAAGGACAGCTTCTTCGTCCTCCGCGAGAACCGCACCGACCCGCAGGGCGAGGTGCGCATCGCGCTCCCGGCCGGAGCTCAGCTGATCATCGACACGCAGCGCCTCTGGCACGCCGCGACGCACCTCGGCAGCGAGCCGCGCTACTGCCTCATCACGTCATGGGAGTCGGGCGCGGAGCTGGACGCCTACATCGAGAAGTACAACGGCGTTCCGCACGCCGACAACGTCGAGGTCGCGCAGGACGTGCTGGAAGCCGGCCAGGTCGAGCAGGCTCGCCGCGACGCCGCGCGCGCCGCGTACTACGCCGCGAAGGGTCAGCAGGAGAAGCTGGCCATGAGCGAGGCCTGAGTCGCCCCACCCCTCCAGAAGGTCCCGGTGCGCTTCTGCGCCGGGACCTTCGGCGTGTCGGGAATCACACGCTTGTGATTCCGCAGATGGTCGGGTGATAATGGCCGCACAACCGAACACGCCGGACATGTCGTTTCACAGGTCGTAGGGGAAGACGTACCTGAGGAAACGGAGACATCATGGCGACAACCACTGCGCGTGGAGTGATCTACATCCACTCCGCGCCACGCGCGTTGTGCCCCCACCTCGAGTGGGCGGTAGGCCGCGCCCTGGGTCGGCCCGTCACCTTCGAGTGGGCCGACCAGCCCGTGCTGTCGGGAAGCCGACGGGCGGAGTTCTACTGGGAGGGTCCGGCGGGCACGGGAGCCGCCCTCGCCACGGCGATCCGCGGGTGGGAGCACCTGCGTTTCGAGGTGTCCGAGGACCCCACCCCCCGCAGCGACGGCGGCCGCTGGCTCCACACCCCGGGCCTGGGAATCCATTACGCCCAGACGGATGCCGCGGGCAACATCGTCATCGGAGAGGACCGCCTGCGCTACGCGATGGAGATCGCCGCCGGCGACGCACAGGAGCTGCAGCGTGAGCTGAACGTCGCACTCGGCGCCGCCTGGGACGACGAGCTCGAACCCTTCCGTCACGCCGGCGACGAGGCATCCGTCGTCTGGCTGCACAAGGTGGGATGACGCGCCCGATGGTGTGACGGATGAATCCCGTGCGCGAGGCGCCACTACCGGTGGATCGGTGACTGCTCCCGGGGATCGGGACCGCGAATCGGCGCACGGAGACAGGTGAGGCCCCCGACCGAGGTCGGGGGCCTCTGCCTTCGCAGGACGGCGGCACTCAGACGGTGGCGAAGGCGGCGACGGCGTTGTGTCCGCCGAAACCGAACGAGTTGCTGATCGCGAGCTGGTCGCCCTGATCGAGCGCAACCGGCTCACCCGAGATGCGGAAGGGGACCGCGGGGTCCTGCGTGGTGATGTTGATGGTCGGCGGGGCGACGCGGTCCCGCAGTGCCAGCACGGTGAAGATCGCCTCGAGGGCGCCCGTGCCGCCGAGGAGGTGCCCGGTCGAGGCCTTCGTAGCAGAGACCGGGATCTCGTCGATCCGGTCGCCGAAGATCGCCTTCAGCGCCGTGTACTCGTTGGGATCTCCGACCGGAGTGGATGTGGCGTGGGCGTTGATGTGCGTGACATCATCGGGCGACGCATCCGCCATCTCCAGCGCCATCCGCACGGCCCGGGCGGCGCCCACCCCCTCGGGGTCGTTGGCCGTGATGTGATACGAATCCGCCGTCACACCGCCGCCGACGACGGCGGCGTAGATCTTGGCCCCGCGGGCGCGCGCGTGCTCCTCGGTCTCGAGGATCAGAACCCCGGCTCCTTCGCCCATGACGAATCCGTCGCGGTCGACACTGCAGGGGCGCGAGGCGGTGGCGGGGTCGTCGTTCCGACGCGAGAGGGCCTGCATGGAGGCGAAGGAGGCGATCGTGATCGGATGGATCGCCGACTCGGTGCCCCCGGCGATGACGACGTCGGCCAGACCCGCGCGCAGATGCTCGACGGCGTTGACGATCGACTCCGTGCTCGAGGCGCAGGCGCTGGCCACGGTGCGCGCGAAAGCTCGAGCGCCGAAGTGCAGCGAGAGGTTGCCCGCCGCGGCGTTCGGCATGAGCATCGGAACCGTCATCGGCATGACCCGACGCGGACCCTTCTCGCGCAGGGTGTCCCAGGCATCGAGCAGTGTCCACACGCCGCCGATGCCCGTGGCGAAGTCGATGCCCAGCCGCTCGGACGGCACCTCGGGTCGCCCTGCATCCTCCCACGCCTCCATCGCCGCGACCATGGCGAACTGCGATGCCGGATCGAGCCGCTTGGCGACCGGACGCTCGAGGACGGTGTCAGGACGCACCTTGGCCTGCGCGGCGAACGTGACCGGCAGCTGATACTGCTCGACCCACTCGTGCTCCAGAGTCCGGGTTCCGGACGCCCCGTCCAGGAGCGCCTCCCAGCTGTCGGGCGCGGTCGCGCCGATGGGGGAGGACGCGCCTATTCCAGTGACGACGATGCGTGACGTGCTCATGCGAAGGTGAATTCCTCGGTGGATCGTGCCGGTGGGGGCCGAAGGCCCCCACCGGAGGGCGCTACGCCTGGTTCGACGTGATGTAGGTGACGGCGTCGCCGACGGTCTTGAGGTTCTTGACCTCGTCGTCGGGGATCGTCACGCCGAACTTCTCCTCGGCGTTGACGACGATCGTCATCATCGAGATCGAGTCGATGTCGAGGTCGTCGGTGAACGACTTCTCCATCGCTACCTCGTCGGCCGAGATTCCGGTCTCGTCGGTGATGAGCTCAGCGAGCCCGGCGAGGACCTCGTCGTTGGTGAATGCCATCGTTTCTCCTGTTTTCTCGGGGGAAGCCCGGTCGGGCCCCGTTCAGTTTAGGGTCGTGGGTCCCGCGCTCACGGGAGCACGATCACCTGCGCGCCGAAGACGAGTCCCGCGCCGAACCCGATCTGCAGCGCCAGTCCGCCGCTGAGCTCGGGGTGTTCTTCCAGCAGCCGGTGCGTGGCGAGCGGGATCGACGCGGCCGACGTGTTGCCGGTCGTCTCGATGTCGCGCCCGATCAGCACCGTGTCGGGGAGCCTCAGCTGCTTGGCGAACTCGTCGATGATGCGCATGTTGGCCTGGTGGGGGATGAAGGCGGCGAGATCGGATGCCTCGACACCGGCCGCCTCCAGCGCTTCGCGGGCGACCTTCACCATCTCCCACACCGCCCAGCGGAAGACGGTGGGACCCTCCTGACGAAGCGTCGGCCACGGCGCTTTCCCGTCACGGAAATCGGTCAGCGTGTGGTTCATCCCGACCGCGTCCGACTTGGAGCCGTCCGATCCCCACACCGTCGGTCCGATCCCGGGTGTCTCACTCGGGCCGACGACGACGGCTCCGGCTCCGTCGCCCAGCAGGAAGGAGATGCTGCGGTCGGCGGGGTCCACGACGTCGCTGAGCTTCTCGGTTCCCACCACGATCGCGTAGTGCGCCGCTCCGGCGCGGATCAGCGCGTCAGCTTGAGCGACCCCGTAGGCGAAGCCGGCGCACGCCGCGTTGACGTCGTAGGCCGCCGCGGGATTGGCGCCCACGCGATCGGCGACGATCGCCGACACCGAGGGGGTCTGCTTGGGGTTGCTGATCGTCGCGCAGATCACCAGATCGATTGCGCCGGGATCGACACCCGAGCGTTCGATCGCCTCCCGCGTGGCTTCGGCGGCCAGGTCGATGGCATCGGTGCCCGCTCCGGCGCGCATGCGGGTGACGATCCCGGTGCGCTGACGTATCCACTCGTCGCTGGAGTCGATCGGACCGACCAGGTCGTCGTTGGGGACGGTGAGCTCGCCGCGGGAAGCGCCGTAGGAGAGGATGCGGGTGTGCGCGGCGCCGGTGGGCTGGCGGAGGGAGACGGTCATTCGGAGGATCCTTCCCAGAGCTCGACGGCGGCGGCGAGGTCGTCGGGGGTCCTCACGGCCACGGTCGGGATGCCGCGGAGCGCCCGCTTGGCGAGCCCGGTCAGGGTACCCGCAGGGGTCAGTTCGATGATGCCGGTGACCCCGGCGGCAGCGAAGCTCTTCATGCACAGATCCCATCGGACCGGCGAGGCCACCTGCTCGACGAGAAGATCGATGAACGCCCGCCCGGACTCCACGGCGGCGCCGTCACGGTTCGTCCAGATCGTCCGCAGCGGATCACCGCCCACGGTCTGCGAGGCGGCGTCCCGGAGCGTCGTCACCGCGGGTGCCATGTAATCCGTGTGGAAGGCGCCCGCGACCTGCAGGGGGATGACCCGCGTGCCTGCGACGGGCTCGGCCGCCAGGCGATCGAGGTCGGCGCGGGCTCCGGCGGCGACGATCTGTCCGGCGCCGTTGTGATTGGCCGGCGTCAGGCCCAGCGAAGCGAGCTTCTCGAGGACCGCGGCCTCGTCGCCGCCGATGACAGCGCTCATCCCGGTGTCGGCCTGCGCCGCGGCATCCGCCATCGCCCGACCACGGACGCCGACGAGGCGCAGCACCTCGGCGTCGGGGAGGATCGCGGCAGCGGCGGCCGCGGTGAACTCACCGACGGAGTGCCCGGCGACGCCCGCCACCTGACGGGGCCGGCCCAGCTCGCCCCAGGCGAGGAGGCCGGCGGCGACGATGAGCGGCTGCGCGATCTTTGTGTCTCGGATGCGATCGGCGTCCCACTCCGTTCCGGCCGCGACGAGGTCGACCTCGGCGGCGTCGGAGTAGATCTCGATCGTCTCTCGGGCGCCGGGGATCTCCAGCCACGGGGCGAGGAACCCCGGTGTCTGCGAACCCTGCCCGGGGAAGACGGCGATGATCACGGTTCCATCCTTTCAATGATCGTGCGGCGGCTTCTGGAGGTCACGACACAGAAATGGCCAGAGGCTTTGTGCGTTTCGCACAGGAAGGGGGTCACCCGACCCGTCGCGGTCCAGGAGAACGTCGACGCGTGGCATCCGTTCCGATCGATCCGAGGATCAGGGCCGTCTGCAGGATGAGGGCCTCACGGGGTCCCGTGGCATCCCACCCGATGACCTCCGACACCCGCTTGAGCCGATAGCGGACGGTGTTCGGGTGCACGAAGAGCTCGCGCGCCGTCGCCTCGAGCGACCGGCCGTTGTCGAGGTAGCTCCACAGCGTCGTCACGAGGTCGGAGCTGTGGCTCTGCAACGGGCGGTAGATCCGCTCCACCAGCGTCTGCTTCGCCAGCGGATCGCCCGCCAGTGCGCGCTCGGGGAGCAGATCGTCGGCTTCGACGGGCCGCGGGGCATGACGCCACGCGCGGGCGACGGCGAACCCGGCGAGGGCGGCCCGGGCGCTCTGACTCGCGTCGACGAGGGCGGGTACGGCAGGACCGAGCACGAGGTAGCCCGTACCGAAACCGGGTTCGAGACGCCGCGCGATCTCATCGAAGGGCAGATCGGTGGGGGTGTCGTCACCGCGCGGCGAATCGGCGCGGCCGACGACGAGCACGAGCCGCGACCCCTGCACCCCGATGAGCACGTCGACGCCGAGCTTGCGGGCGGTGCGCCGCAGCTGGTCGACGTCGAACTGCGGGGGGGTCGTGCCGACGAGGACCGCGACCTCGCCGTGACCGTGCCAACCGAGCGCGGCGATCCGGCTCGGCAGTTCCTCATCGGCCTCGCCGGTGAGGATGGAATCGACCACCAGCGCCTCCAGGCGCGCGTCCCACAGGCCACGGGCCTCCGCCGCGCGAGCGTAGACGTCCGCGGCGGCGAAGGCGACCTCGCGTGAATAGAGCAGGATCGCCTCGCGGAGATTCTCGTCCTTGCCCGCCACCCGCTCCTCGGTCACCTCCACGGTGACGCGGATCAGCTGCAGCGTCTGCGTCAGCGACACGCTTCGCAGCAGCTCACGGGGTGCGGCGGCGAAGATGTCCGCGGCGATCCAGGGCGTGGAATCCGGATCGTCGTACCACTGGATGAACGAGCTGATACCCGCCTGGGCGACCAGTCCCACTGCCGACCGGCGCGCCGGGGGCATCTCGGCGTACCACGGCAGCGAATCCTCGAGACGCTTGATCGTGGCCGTGGCGAGGTCGCCCGAGATGCGCCGGAGCCATGCGAGGGTTTCGGCCTTGTCCATCTTCGGAGGCGTCACGGCGTCGGGATCAGCTCTCGCCGCCCGCGTTCCCGCTCGTGCCTGCGCTGACGTCGTGCAGGCGGTACTTCTCGATCGCCTGCACCGAAAGGGAGCGATCCACCGTGCCCTCGGCGGCGAGGGCCTGAAGGGTCTTCACGACGATCGACGGTCCGTCGATCTTGAACCACCGCCGCGCCGCCGGGCGGGTGTCGGAGAATCCGAACCCGTCGGCGCCGAGGGTGTGGAAGTTGTGCTGCACCCAGGGGCGGATCTGATCCTGCACGGCGTGCTCGAAGTCGCTGACCGCGACCACCGGTCCCGGCGTGCCCGCGAGCTTGTCGGTGACATATGCGGTGCGCTGCTCGCCGTCGGGGTGGAGGAAATTGTGCTCGTCGGCGGCGAGGCCGTCACGGCGCAGCTCGCCCCACGAGGTCACCGACCACACGTCGGCCTGGACGCCCCAGTCGTCGCGGAGCAGCTGCTGCGCCTCGAGGGCCCACGGCACGCCGACGCCCGAGGCGAGGATCTGCGCGCGTGCGCCCTCGCCGGTGGCGGGGGCGATGCGATGGATGCCGCGGACGATGCCCTCCACGTCGACGCCCTCCGGCTCGGCGGGCTGGACCATCGGCTCGTTGTAGACGGTGAGGTAGTACATGACGTTCGGGTCGGGATGGTTCCCGCCGTACATCCGCTCGATGCCCGCCCGCACGATGTGGGCGATCTCGTAGCCGTAGGCGGGGTCGTAGCTGACCACCGCGGGGTTGGTCGAGGCCAGGAGCGGAGAATGCCCGTCGGCGTGCTGGAGACCCTCGCCGGTCAGCGTCGTCCGACCCGCGGTGGCTCCGATCAGGAAGCCCCGCGCCATCTGATCGCCGGCCGCCCACAGAGCGTCGCCGGTGCGCTGGAAGCCGAACATCGAGTAGAAGACGTAGACCGGGATGAGCGGCTCGCCGTGGGTGGAGTAGGTCGTCCCGGTGCCGGTGAACGCCGCCAGGGCCCCCGCCTCGTTGATGCCGACGTGGACGATCTGGCCCTGCGGGCTCTCCTTGTAGGCCAGCAGCAGCTCGCGGTCGACCGAGGTGTAGTGCTGCCCGTTGGGGTTGTAGATCTTCGCGGTGGGGAAGTAGGCGTCCATGCCGAAGGTGCGCGCTTCGTCGGGGATGATCGGTACGATGCGGTGGCCGAAGTCCTTCACCCGGAGCAGATCCTTCAGCAGTCGCACGAAGGCCATCGTCGTGGCGACTTCCTGCGTGCCCGAACCCTTCTTCGGCAGGGCGTAGGCCTGGTCGCCGGGGAGCTCGAGGCCGACGTGGTGCGTGCGCCGCTCGGGCAGGTACCCGCCGAGGGCACGGCGACGCTCGTGCAGGTACTGGATGGTCTCGTCGTCGGGTCCGGGGTTGTAGTACGGCGGGAGGTAGGGGTTCTCCTCGAGCTGCGCGTCGCTGACCGGAATGTGCATCGCGTCGCGGAAGAGCTTGAGGTCGTCGAGCGTCATCTTCTTCATCTGGTGCGTGGCGTTGCGACCCTCGAAGTGAGGACCCAGGCCGTACCCCTTGATGGTCTTGGCGAGGATGACGGTCGGCTGGCCCTTGTGCTCGGCGGCGGCCTTGAACGCCGCGTACACCTTGCGGTAGTCGTGTCCGCCGCGCTTGAGGTTCCAGATCTGCTCGTCGCTGTAGTCCTTCACGAGGGCGGCGGCGCGCTCGTCGCGCCCGAAGAAGTGCTCGCGGACGTAGGCGCCGTTCTCGGCCTTGTAGGTCTGGTAGTCGCCGTCGGGCGTGACGTTCATGAGGTTCAGCAGCGCGCCCTCGCTGTCGCGGGCGAGGAGGTCGTCCCACTCGCGGCCCCAGATGACCTTGATCACGTTCCACCCGGCGCCGCGGAAGAAGCTCTCCAGTTCCTGGATGATCTTGCCGTTCCCGCGCACGGGGCCGTCCAGACGCTGCAGGTTGCAGTTGATGACGAACGTGAGGTTGTCCAACCCCTCGTTGGCGGCGACCTGGAGCTGACCGCGGCTCTCGACCTCGTCCATCTCGCCGTCACCGAGGAACGCCCAGACCTGGCTGTCGGAGACGTCCTTGATCCCGCGGTTGGTGAGGTACTTGTTCGTCATCGCCTGGTAGATGGCGTTGATGGGACCCAGGCCCATCGACACCGTCGGGAACTGCCAGAACTCCGGCATCAGGCGAGGGTGCGGGTAGGAGGGGATCCCGTTGGGGGCCGCCGACTTCTCCTGACGGAAGCCGTCGAGCTGGGCTTCGGTGAGACGGCCCTCGAGGAAGGCCCGCGCATAGGTGCCGGGCGAGGCGTGACCCTGGATGAAGATCTGGTCACCGCCGGATGGGTGGTCCTGCCCGCGGAAGAAGTGGTTGAATCCGACCTCGTACAGCGCGGCCGAGGACGCGTAGGTCGAGATGTGGCCGCCGACGGCGATGCCCGGGCGCTGCGCCCGGTGCACGGTGATCGCCGCGTTCCAGCGGATCCACGCACGGTAGCGCCGCTCGATCTCCTCGTCACCGGGGAAGTCCGGCTCGTTCTCGGCCGCGATGGTGTTGATGTAGTCGGTGGTGGGAACCATCGGGACGCCGAGGTGCAGCTCCTTCGACGCCTTCAAAAGGCTGAGCATGATCTCGCGACCGCGCTGGGGTCCCTTGGCCTGGACCAGCTGCTGGAGCGATTCCTGCCACTCCGAGGTCTCTTCCGGATCGCTGTCCTGCGGGCCCTGAGAGTACGGATCCTGGTCGTGAACAGTCACAAGAGACCTTTCTTCGGCTGGCAGATCGTGCCAGATAATCACCATGGACGTGCGGATCGCTTTGTTCGCTCCGCACAACACACCGTCGACAAGCCTAGCGACTCCCTGGTTCGTCGAGAGCGCGGGCGGGCCACGGGCGCGCGAAAGTCTCGCCGTCGAGGAAATCGCGCTCAGCGGTAGGTCATCACGTCGCCCGACAGCGGTCCGACCGCCTCCCGTGCTCCGGCCTCAGCCGTCTCGACGTCGCACGGCTCCGGCTCCGAGGCGCACGCGTCGATGCCGTCCTCGGGGACGATCCCCTCGAGCTCGAACGATTCGAACACGAAGGGCCGGCCGTTGGAGGCAAGGGGGAGCGGCGAATCCATTACGTGGAAATGCAGGTGCGGCTCGTCGGTGTTGCCGGTGTTCCCCAGGCGCGCGATGACGTCTCCTGCCTGCAGCTCCTGACCGATCTCCACGCCCAGCGGGTTGTCGGGCTGGAGGTGGGCGTAGAAGGCGTAATGGCCGCCGCCGATGTCCTGCACGATGTGATTCCCGCCGTACTCGGCGACGCTCAGCCCGGTCGGATTGGCCCCCGGCGTCTGCTCCGGCAGGTCCCACACCATCGCCACGATCGGACCGTCGGCGACGGCGTGGATGTCGGCGCTGTAATAGGCGTAGCTCTCCAGCTCGTCACGCGGCCCGTCGAAGATCTGGCCGTCGGCGTTGAGCTGGGCGTAGTCGATCGCGTAGCGCTCGGGGGCGTGAAGGGCCCCGTTGATCGGATTGATCGCGGCACGATGCGGCGTCACCCCGCAGCAGCTGTTGCCGTCGAACCACCCCTCACCGCGAAGCGGCGGGCTGATGACGATGGGTTCGGTCGACGAGACCGCCGTGGGCGCGATCGTCTCGGTCATCGGGGAGGTGACCACCGGTTCGATGGTCGTCTCGGGGGAGATCTGCACCTCGTGCACGATGGTCTCGGGGATCTCGTCCATCGATGGAACCGTGACATCGAGCCAGACCAGCGCACGCTGCCCGGGCCCCATCACCAGCGATCCGGCATCGCCGCCGTAGATACGCACCCAGGGCGCCAACGCGTCGCCGCCGAGTTCGAGGAGCGTGTCCTCACCGTCCGTGACTCTCACGACGTCGAGGGTGACGTCCTGACTGAGCACGTTGCTGAGCACGAGTTCGTAGGCGATGTGAACGAGACCGTCCGTCGCCGGGTACGCCTCGGGCTCGGCGAGCACCGATCCGAGGACCGGTGTGAAGACCTCCTCGAGGCCCGCGTCGGGCGACGCCTCGGGACTCGGCGTCGACGTCGACGCGGCGGGCGTGGTGCACCCCGTGAGGGTGAGGGCTGCGATGGCGGCGACGGCGGCCAGCCGGGTACGACGGTGTGACACGCGGCCCAGTCTGAACGGTGAAAGTCAGCGTGGCAAGAGATTTCCGCGGTGGGCCCTGCCGGGATCGAACCGACGACATCCACGGTGTAAACGTGGCGCTCTACCAGCTGAGCTAAAGGCCCCTCAGCTCAGTCTACGAGGCTGCGAGAAGCCCTTACAGCGCGCGCAGCCGTTCCAGCAGGGGACCGGCGGCCTCGGCGAGGAAGCGCTCCTGGTGGTCGCCGCCGATCTGCACGAGGGCGACGTCGGTGAACCCCGCCTCGATATAGGGCCGCACGCTTTCGGCGATCTTGTCGAGGTCGGGCCCGCAGGCGATGCCGTCGGCGACGTCCTCCGGCCTCACGAACTGGCTCGCGGCGGCGAAGCTCGCCGGCGTCGGCAATTCGGAGTTCACCGGCCAGCCCAGCCCGAACCACCGGAACTGCTCGTGAGCGCGTTCGATCGCAGCATCCTCATCGGGATCCCAGCAGATGGGGATCTGGCCGATCTTGCGCGACGGGGTCTCGTGGGCCTCATCCCACCCGGACACGAGCTCGGTCTCGGGTTCGACGGCGATCATGTGATCCACGAGTGAGGCGAACCGCGCGATGGACTTCGGCCCCGACACCGCCGTGGCGAGCGGCACGCCGCCGTCGGGGGCGTCCCAGACGCGGGCGGAGTCGACCCGGAAGTACTGTCCGTCGTACGTGACGAGATCACCGGTGTGAAGGGCCCGGATGATCTCGATCGCTTCGACCAGCATGTCCTGGCGCACGTCCACGCCGGGCCATCCCTCGCCGACGACGTGCTCGTTGAGGCTCTCACCCGACCCGAGTCCCAGCGTGAAGCGGCCGTCGGAGAGAAGCTGCAGCGTGGCCGCCTTCTGCGCGACGACGGCCGGGTGATAGCGCACGGTCGGGCAGGTGACGTACGTCATGAGCTCCACCCGCTCCGTCACGGCAGCCACCGCCCCCAGCATGGTCCACGCGTAGGGGGCGTGCCCCTGCGAGGTCAACCAGGGCGAGTAGTGATCGCTGGATACTTCGAAGTCGAAGCCGACGTCCTCGGCCTGCGCCGCGTGGCGCACCAGGTCCTTCGGTCCGCTCTGCTCGGTCATCAGGGTGTAGCCGAAGTTCGTCATCGCTTCTCCTCAGGGTCGATGGCGCCCACGCTACGGACCGGCCCGCGCCCCGGCAGGGGGTTGCGTTCGTGGACGTGATGGGGAAGGGGACTCCCGACGGCAAGAGGGAGGCGGCGGGTAGGTTGGTCACGTGAACGCCACTCCCGCCGATCAGCGCCGACTCCTCGAGGTGTCCGACCTGGACACCCGTATCCGTCAGGCCGAGCACGCCCGGCGCAACCCGCCGCAGGCGGAGCGGGTCAAGGAACTCCTCGCCCGCCGCACCGAGCTGACGCAGGAGCTCAGCCGCCGTGCCGGGGCTCGCGACGACCTGCGGGCAGAACTGGCGCGGATCGAATCCGATGTCGCCGTCGTCGACGCCCGCCGCGCACGTGATGAGCAGCGACTGGCGGCCAGCTCGAACTCGCGGGAGGCGCAGGGGTTCGAAAGCGAGCTCGCCTCGCTCGCGCGTCGTAAGCGCGACCTGGAGGACGCCGAGCTCGAGGTCATGGAGAAGCTCGATGTCGCGGAGGCCGCGGTGGTCGAGCAGGAGGAGCTGATCCGCGCCACGAACGAGGAGGGTGCCCGGCTCAGCGCCGAGGCCAAACGCGCGGTGGCCGAGGCCGAGGCTTCGCTCACCGCCGCCCAGCGCGACCGCGACGCCGTGGCCGGATCGATCGCATCCGACCTGTTGGCGATGTACGAGCGCCTCGCCGCCCGCGGCGTGGGTGCGGGTCTCCTCCGCCGTCAGACCTGCGAGGGGTGCCACATGGTGCTGTCCGGCACCGATCTGCAGCGGATCCGGCAGACCCCGGATGACACGGTGGTCACGTGCCCGGAATGCGGTGGCATCCTCGTCCGCACCGAGGAGTCCGGAGTCTGAGACCGCCCCGGACCCCGCGACCGGCGGCCGCGGCATGAGCGCGCCGGCGACGGACATCGCCTGGGTGGCACTCGGCACCATGGCCGACGGCTGGGAGGCGGTGATCCTCGATGCGGCCGGGGCGGAGTGCGAGCGACGCGCGATCGCCTCGACCGACCTTGCGCCCTGGGTGGCGGAGACGGAGGTTCGGCGCGCGCCGCGCTGGGTCTGGTCGGACACCGCGGCGCTGTATCCTCCGCTGCTCGCCGTCGGCGTGCGCATCGCGCGATGTCATGACCTCCGCCTCGCGCACGCGATCCTGCGCGGGCGCAGCGACCTGCCCGAGGACCTGTCGGCGATGACCGACCCGAGGTGGGACGCGCCGGCCGAGGTCGCCGAGGCGGAGAGCGCCGACGCCCTGTTCTCCCTCGATTCCGACGCCGGGGGGTCGTCTCCGACGGACGCGATCCCCGCTGTGCTGCGCGAGTTCGCATGGCAGCGCGACGCGATCGCGGCGAGCAGCTCGCCGCGCGACCTGCGGCTGCTCCTCGCCGCCGAATCGGCCGGGGCTCTTGCGGCGGTCGAGATGAGGCAGGCGGGTCTGCCGTGGGATGTCGACACGCATGACCGCGTGCTCGCGGAGATCCTCGGCCCTCGCCCGCGCACCGGCGCGCTGCCCGACCGGATGCGACGGCTGGCCGACGAGATCCGCGGCGCGCTCGGGGACCCCGGGGCGTCGCTCGACTCGCCTCCCAAGCTCCTTCGTTCACTGCACCGGGTCGGGATCGAGGTCGAGACGACGACCCGCTGGGAGCTCGAGCGGCACACGCATCCCGCGATCGCACCGCTGGTCGAGTACAAGCGGATGTCCCGGCTCCTCACGGCCAACGGCTGGTCATGGCTCGACGACTGGGTGCAGGACGGGCGCTTCCGACCGGTGTACGTGCCCGGCGGCGTGGTGACGGGGAGGTGGGCCTCCTCCGGTGGGGGCGCCCTGCAGATCCCCCGGGTGCTGAGACAGGCCGTGCGCGCTGATCCCGGATGGTGCCTCGTCGTCGCCGATGTCGCTCAGCTCGAACCGCGCGTACTCGCCGCGATGGCCGGCGATCTCTCCCTGGCCGCCGCGGCCCGGGGACGGGATCTCTACGAGGGTGTGGTGACGACGGGCGCGGTGGCGACGAGATCGGACGCCAAGATGGCGCTGCTCGGCGCGATGTACGGCGCGACGACGGGGGAGAGCGGGCGCCTGGTGCCGAGACTGCGGCGGTCGTTCCCGCGGGCGATGGCCCTCGTCGACGAGGCTGCTCGGGTGGGGGAGGACGGCGGTGTCGTCCGGACGAGGTGGGGAAGGACCTCCCCGCCACCAGGGCCGGGATGGCGTGCGGCGCAGAAGCGCGCCAGCGAATCCGACGCGTCGTCGGCGGAGCAGCAACGGGCCAGGCGCAGCGCCCGCGACCGAGGACGATTCACCCGCAACTTCGTCGTGCAGGGCACCGCCGCCGAGTGGGCACTGGCCTGGATCGCAGACCTGCGGGGGCGCCTCCACGCACTCGGCGGCGACGCGGTGGATCCTCCGGCAGAGGCTTCCGGACCGGTGTTCTCGCGACATCCTCACCTCGCGTTCTTCCTGCACGACGAGATCATCGTCCACGCCCCGCTCTCGCACGCCGAGGACGTGGCCGATGCGGTGCGCGCGGCATCCGTCTCGGCCACTCGGCTGCTGTTCGGCGACTTCCCGCTCGATTTCCCCCTGGATCTTCGGATCACCGAGACTGCTGCCAAGGCCTGACCCCGGACGCGTCGCGGGTCGGCGATAGACTCGGACCGCGAATGGGTCGGCTAGACGGTCGCGTCGCGGGTTCGCCCGCGCCGAGGAACGTCCGGGCTCCACAGGGCAGGGCGGTGGGTAACACCCACCCGGAGTGATCCGCGAGACAGTGCCACAGAGAACAGACCGCCGGGGGAGACCCCGGTAAGGGTGAAACGGCGGTGTAAGAGACCACCGGGGTCGTGGTGACACGACCCGCACGGTAAACCTCGCCCGGAGCAAGGCCAGACAGAGGATGCTGACGCGGCTCGCCGAGTCCTCGGGTAGGCCGCTGGAGCGGCACGGCAACGTGTCGCCGAGAGAGATGACCGTCCACGGGGCTCACGCCCCCGGACAGAACCCGGCGTACAGGCCGGCCCATTCGCCTCTCCCCACCCCGGGCGAGGGCGGATCAGTCGGTCATGCCGCAGCGGATCCAGTTCTGGATGGACCAGATGACGTTGTACAGGTTCAGCGGCGCGACGTCGTAGGTGTCCCAGCGCTGACCGACGTGAGCGGTCCATTCAGGGATCCGACCGCAGCAGGCACGGTGGCCGAACAGGCGGAAGAGGGTGTTGCAGAGCACAGCACGCACAGGGGCGTCCCTTCGTCATGGGCGGCCCCGGGATGGGGCTACCGTTGACGGGCCTGCGGGATCCTCTCCATCGTCATGACGTCAGCCTGCCTCATCTCAATCGGCCACGGTGACGTCGGCCAGCTGCGGTGCCGCACCGAGCGACAGGGCGGCGGCGCCGATGATCCCCGCGTTGTTGCGGTGCGTCGCGGGCACGATCGGCGTCTTCAACGACAGCAGGTGGAGGAATTTGTCGGCGTGCTTGCTGACGCCGCCGCCGACGATGAACAGGTCGGGGCTGAAGAGGAACTGCACGTAGTCGTAGTACCACTGCAGCCGCTCGGCCCACTGCTCCCACGAGAGCTCCTCGCGCTCCATCGCCGAGTAGGCGGCGAACGCCTCGGCGTCCTTTCCGTGCTTGGCGCGCTGGAGGTGACCGAGTTCGGTGTTGGGGATGAGCACTCCGCGGTACATGACCGCCGAGCCGATCCCCGTGCCGAGGGTGGTGAGGATGACGAGCCCGTTCTGGTCCCGCGCGGCGCCGTAGCGCATCTCGGCGACCCCTGCGACATCGGCATCGTTGGCGAAGTAGATGTCGCGACCGAGGCCGTCCTCGAAGAACTTCTCCGCCTCGAACCCGATCCATTTGTCGGACACGTTCGCGGCCGAAAGGGTCGTGCCGTTCTTCACGATGGCGGGGAAGGCGACGCCGAGCGGAATGGCGTCCTCGCTGATCTCCAGGCGCGAGAGCACCTCTTTGACCGCCTCGAGGACATCCGGCGGTTCGGCACCCTTCGGAGTGGAGACCTTCACCCGATCGGTGAGGAGGGTCCCGTCCTTCAGGTCCACCACCGCACCCTTGATGCCCGTGCCGCCGATGTCGATGCCGACGGCGCGCGTCGCGTCAGAAGCCATGGCGCAAGCCTATCGACGCCACCGTCGATCAGTAGGATCGACCCAGCGGATGATCCGTGGGCGATCCGAGGAGTCAACGTGGCACACGACAGCGAGAAGTACTGGTACAACCTGACCACCGGCGAGGTCGAGAAGGGCTTCGAGTCGCCCGCGATCGACCGCGCGGGGCCCTTCGACACCCCGGAGGAAGCGGCGAAGGCGCCCGACGTCCTGCGTGAGCGCTCCCGCGCGTGGGCCGAGGACGAAGCCCGCGAGGACGGCTGGGAGAGCCGTCCGGCCGGCAGCGACGGCGCGAACTAGTCTGACCTCGGCGCGGCGGCCGGCACGGCCCCCGCGCCCGCGAAACCTGGCGGAAGGGAACCCATGGACAAGCAGCGGGACTTCGTACTGCGCACGATCGAGGAACGCGGCGTCAAGTTCGTCCGCCTGTGGTTCACCGACGTCATCGGCACGCTGAAGTCGGTCGCGATCGCGCCGGCCGAGGTGGAGGGCGCGTTCTCGGAGGGGCTGGGATTCGACGGTTCCGCCATCGAGGGGCTCACGCGGTCGTACGAGTCGGACCTGCTCGCCCACCCCGACCCCAGCACCTTTCAGATCCTGCCGTGGCGCGGCGAGATCGACCCGACCGCTCGCATGTTCTGCGACATCACGACCCCCGATGGCCAGCCCGCCGTGGCCGACCCCCGCCACGTGCTCAAGCGCGCTCTGGCGAAGGCCGCCGACGCGGGGTTCACCTTCTACACGCACCCCGAGATCGAGTTCTACCTGCTGAAGTCGTCGTCGTTCGGCACCGAGGGCCCCGAGCCGGTCGACTCGGCAGGATACTTCGACAACGTGCCCGGTGGGACCGCCCACGACTTCCGTCGCCGGTCGGTGCGGATGCTGGAGGATCTCGGCATCTCGGTGGAGTTCAGCCACCACGAGGGCGGACCCGGTCAGAACGAGATCGACCTGCGCTACGCCGACGCCCTGGCCACGGCCGACAACATCATGACCTTCCGCACGGTCATCAAGGAGGTGGCGATCGAGCAGGGCGTCTACGCGACGTTCATGCCCAAGCCCCTCGGCGGCAAGCCCGGCAGCGGGATGCACACCCATATGTCGCTGTTCGAGGGCGACGTCAACGCCTTCTACGAAGAGGGTGCGCAGTACCAGCTGTCGAAGATCGGGCGTCAATTCATCGCCGGGCTGCTCCGACACGCCAACGAGATCTCCGCGGTGACGAATCAGTTCGTCAACTCCTATAAGCGCCTGTGGGGCGGGGACGAGGCACCGAGCTTCATCACGTGGGGCCACAACAACCGCTCCGCGCTCGTGCGAGTACCCCTGTACAAGCCGAACAAGGGTCAGTCCTCCCGCGTGGAGTACCGCGCGCTGGACTCGGCGGCCAATCCCTATCTCGCCTACGCGCTCATGCTGGCGGCGGGCCTCAAGGGCATCGAAGAGGGCTACGAACTGCCGCCGGAGGCCGAGGACAACGTCTGGTCTCTCACCGACGCCGAGCGCCGTGCCCTCGGTTACGCACCGCTGCCCGCGAGCCTCGACCACGCCCTGGAGTACATGGAGGAATCCGAGCTCGTCGCCGAGACCCTCGGTGAGCAGGTCTTCAGCTATGTGCTGCTGAACAAACGGCGCGAATGGCAGGAGTACCGCTCGCAGGTGACCCCCTTCGAGCTGAAGAGCAACCTCGAGATGCTCTGATCCCCGCATGAGCACGGGCGAGCGCACGTCGTCTCTCACCGAGCTCGCTCGGCTGGGCTTCAGCGCTCTCTCCGAGAGCGCGGAGATGCTGGATGAGCTCGCGACGGCGCTCGACGTGCCTCGCGGCGACCTGCTCCGAGCCGCGGCGGCGGCCGCGGACCCCGACGGTGCGCTTCTCGCCCTCACGCGGATCGCCCGTCGCGACGCGCAGCCGGTGCGCGCCGTCCACAGCGACCCGCAGGGATGGCGTTCGCTCTGGGCGCTCCTGGGGGCATCGACGGGGTTCGCCGAGTTCTTCCTGCGTCGCCCCGACGAAGTGGCCCAGCTCGCCGGCGCCGGTCTGGGCCTGCCGAGCCCCGAGACGCTCCGCGAGGAGATGCTCGACGCGATCGGAGCGGAGGACGGATTCGCGGCGGAGGGCGGGGAGGAGGCCTGGGTACGACTGCGCGTGCGCTATCGGCGTCTCCTCGCCCGGATCGCCGCGTTCGACCTGCTCCACCCCGACCCCCTCGAGGTGATGCCCGATATCGCCGCGCGCCTGGCCGACGCGGCGGGGGCGGCCCTGGAGGCATCGCTCGCGATCGCACGGACGCGGGTCTCCCGCGGTGCCGCAGGAGCGAGCCTGTTCCCCGCAGAGCAGGTGGCCCGGACGAACCTCGCCATCATCGGCATGGGGAAGGCCGGCGCCCGCGAGCTCAACTACGTCAGCGACGTCGACGTCATCTTCGTCGCCGGCGCCGATGACGACACCCTCGCGAAGATCGGCGAGAGCCGGGTCGTCGATATCGCCACGCGGCTGGCCGTGCAGACCATGCGCGGCATCTCAGGGGCCGAGATCGAGCCGCCGCTCTGGGAGGTCGACGCCAACCTCCGGCCCGAGGGCAAGCAGGGGGCGCTCGTGCGCACCCTCGGGTCGCACCTGTCGTACTACGACCGATGGGCCAAGAGCTGGGAGTTCCAGGCGCTGCTCAAGGCCCGACCGCTCGCGGGCGACGCCGCGCTCGGCGAGCAGTACGTCGCGGCTCTCGCGCCCAAGGTGTGGACCAGCGCCGCGCGAGAGAACTTCGTCGACAGCGTCCAGCGCATGCGGGAGCGAGTGACCGACCACATCCCCGCCGAGGAGGTCTCCGTTCAGATCAAGCTCGGGCCCGGCGGCATCCGAGATGTGGAGTTCACCGTCCAGCTCCTGCAGCTCGTCCACGGTCTGACCGACGACCGCATCCGGCAGCGCGGAACCCTCCCGGCATTGGAGGCGCTGGCCTCCGAGGGGTACATCGGCCGCGCCGAGGCCTCCGCCTTCTCGCGCGACTATCGTGCTCTCCGTGTGCTGGAGCACCGGATGCAGCTGCGGCACCTGCGCCGCACGCACCTCATGCCTCGGACGCCCGACGAATTGCGCGTGCTCGCCCGTGCCACCGGACTGGCGGAGACGGGGGAGCGGGTCTGGCAGACCTGGGAGGCGATCAAACGCGAGGTCCGCGACATCCACGTCCGCCTGTTCTACCGTCCCCTCCTCTCGGCCGTCGCGAGCCTCCCCGAGGCCGAGCGTTCCCTGTCGCCGGCGCAGGCACACGATCGTCTGGCGGCGATCGGATTCACTGATCCCGCGGGCGCCCTGCGTCATATCGGCGCGCTGACGAGCGGTCTCAGTCGGAAGGCCACGATTCAACGGCATCTGATGCCGGTGATGATCCGCTGGTTCGCCGACGGCGTGGATCCCGACTACGGGCTCCTCGCCTTCCGCCGTATCAGTGAGCGGCTGGGCGACACGCCCTGGTTCCTCCGCATGCTCCGCGATTCGTCGGGCGCCGCCGAGAGTCTCACCCGCGTGCTGTCGGGTTCGCGATACGTCGGCGAGCTCATGGAGTGGATCCCCGAATCCGCGGCCTGGCTGGACGACCCCGATCTGCTGCGCCCCCGAAGCGGTCTCGCCTTGCAGGAGGAGGCGCGAGCGATCCAGACCCGACATGACAATGCGGATGACGCGATGCGCGCCGTGCGGGCGCTTCGCCGCAGAGAACTGCTGCGCACCGCGATGGCGGCGATCCTCGGCACCCTCACGATCGAAGAGCTCGCGGACGCCCTCACCACGATCACCGAAGTCACCATCCAGGCGACGCTCCGTGCCGTACGGCGCGACGTGCTGGAGCCCGAGGACGCGCCACTGGACTTCTCGGTGATCGCGATGGGTCGTTTCGGCGGCGCCGAACTCGGGTTCGGATCGGATGCCGACGTCATGTACGTCTACAGACCCAACGGCATCGACCCCGAGCGTGCGGCGCGAAAGGCGCTGCAGCTCGTCGGAGCGCTCCGGCAGTACTCCGAGGATCATCGCGCACCGCTCGACCTCGACGCGGGGCTGCGCCCCGAGGGACGCAACGGACCGCTCGCGCGCTCCTTGGACGCTTTCGAGGAGTACTACCGGCGCTGGTCGCTGTCGTGGGAGGCCCAGGCGCTCCTGCGTGCCCGTGGCGTGGCGGGCAGCGTCAAGCTCATCACCGCCTTCACCGGCCTTGCCAACGAGGTGCGCTACCCCGCTGCGCCCGACCCGGCGGGACTCCGCGAGATCAAGCGCATCAAGGCTCGCGTCGAGAACGAGCGCCTGCCGCAGGGGGCTGATCCGGCCAGGCATCTCAAGCTCGGACCCGGCGGCCTCAGCGACGTGGAATGGCTCGTGCAGCTGCTGCAGCTGCAGTACGCCCACACCGTGCCGGCACTGCGCACCACGTCGACGACCGTGGCCCTGACGGCCGCCAGAGACGCCGGCATCGTGCCCGAGGCCGACGCTGCGCGCCTCTTCGAGGCGTGGCGGCTCGCCAGCCGTCTGCGCTCGGCCAACACGCTCCTGTCCGGGCAGACGAGCGATGTGCTGCCGACGGACCGGAAGAAGCTGGACGGGATCGGCCGACTGCTGGAGTACCCCCCTCGATCTGCCACCCAGGTCGAGGAGGACTGGCTTCGCACCGCGCGGCGGGCACGGCGGAGCTTCGAGCGTCTCTTCTACGGCTGAGGCGCACGAGCCGCTGTCGACCTTGCGCCGCCGACCGATTCAGGCGCATCCTTCTGACATGACTCGTGAGATCCCCGACGAGGATGTCGTCTTCACCGAGATCGCCGACCGCCTGCGCGAGCGCTACCCGCAGGCATCCCCCGACGATATCGAGCAGGCTCTCGATGTCGCTCGACACCATTTCGACGGCGCCAAGGTGCGCGACTTCGTTCCCGTTCTGGTCGAACGCGAAGCACGCGCCGCCCTCGATCAGACGCTGTCATCGGGATGATGTCTCCCGGGATAGGGTGTCGGCGTGACGGTCCCACCCGCGGCACCCGCCCCCGACGCGCCGCCCCCCTCCCGGAGTGCATGGATCGCCCGCACCTGGGATCGCATCCCGACCGGCTGGTTCGCCGGCATCCTCACGGCTGTCTTCCTCGCCGGCACCGCGGCATTCGGAGGCCTCGCGCAGGCCGCCGTGCCCCCGCTTCCCGAACTCGAACCGGGTGAGACCCACGTCAACGAGCAGTTCGCCCTCACGGTGGAACGGGCCGTCCTGATCGACGAACTGCCGGAGGCGGGGATCACCGTCGAACCCGGTCAGCGAGTGCTTGCGGTCGTCCTGACGGCCGAGAACGTCTGGGACCGCGCCCTTCCGTCCGAGAGCTCCGGCGGGCTGAGTGCGGGGATGCGCGTCGCGGAGCTGGCGGACGCCCCTCCTGCAGCGATCGCCCGGTTCGACGACACCACGTTCGCGCCGTACCTGCAGCCGCGCGTTCCGGCTGAGCTGGTGGTGACGTGGGCGGTAGATCGGAACGCCCTCGCGGAGGGCGATGAGATCGAGATCGTGCTCCGGGATCTCAGCCTTCGCGAGGGCGCACTCGTCGTCGCCGGCGAGTACTGGGAGTCGCCCGTCACGGCCGCGACGATGACCCTCGAGGTCACAGACGTCGGCGCAGGATCAGACGCCGAGGGGGATGAGGGATGAGGCGGTGGCTGGCGTGGACGATCGGCGTCGCGCTCGTCGTGTCGGCCTGGGGAGTTCTCCAGATCACTCCCTCTCAGGATGACGCCGAGGCGCCCTTCCCTCTGGCGGCAGCGATCGACGAGGCGACGTCCGCGCGCGGATTCGTCGTGACCGTCACGGACGTGCGACTGGCCTCACGAGCCGTCGCCGGCGGCTGGTCGGCCGAAGGCACCTGGCTGGTCGTCGATCTCCGGGCCGAGGCGACCCAGGACGAGACCGGCACGATCCTGGCGCACGCCGAGCTCGTGATCGAGGGCGTGGCCTACCGCGCCAGCGAGCGACCCGCATCTCTTCTCCGCGGCGGTCTCACCCCGGGCATCCCGCGGGAGGGAAGCCTCGCCTTCGAGCTTCCGGGCGACGTCGCGCGCGACACCGCGACTCTCGAGCTGGGCATCAGTGACGATCCCCGTCTCGACAGCCTCGTGACCCTCGACCTCGACCTCGGTACGCTCGACGCCGAAGACGAGGTCGAACTCCTCGAGACCGGGTGGACGGAGCGATGACACCCGACCAATCCACGCAGGCGCCGCCGACGCCGACCCCATCGAGGCAGGGATGGTGGCGACGCAACGCCCTCGCCCTGGGTGCGATCGCGATCCTGCTGCCGGTGGGAGTCCTCGTCCCGACGGGCGTCGAGTGGTGGCGCTGGAGTCAGGCCGACCCCGTGTTCCCCACCACGGCCGCCCAAGGCGAGAGCGTCGACTGGGCGGGCGCGTCGTGGGGTCCGGCCACCGCGGTCGACGAGACCGGCACGTTCGCCGCCGACGCACCGGCCGGGACCCGCGTACTCGTCGTCGAAATCCCCGTGGATCCGGCCGACGAGACCCCCGGGTGCACCACCCCGGTCCTTCGCGAGCTCGGCGGCGCGGGCCGCGAGTGGGGTGCCGCGATGACCGAGGTGGATCGGCGCTATGAGCAGCCGAGTTACTGCGAGACGGGTTCAGGGGCTTCGTTCACCCTCGGGGTGCCCTTTCTCGTCCCCGACGACGCTCGCGGTCCGTTCGGCGTCGAGCTCACCGTCCCGGACGAGCTGCCGGGCTTCCTCCGACTCGAGGTCGTCCCCTGACGACACCACCGGCGCCCCGATGAGCGCACCCACCGTCGCGTCATACGTCGCGGCGATGAGGACGGTGCGCAGCGGCTCGACGACGAGCGGGACGATGAGGAAGACGGGCGTGGCGGCGATGACCCAGAAGCCGAAGAGGTCATGGGGCCCGACCAGTCGGGTGAGGAGCACACGGAGCCCCTCGCCGACGAAGAGGATGACGGTGTAGATCAGCACGTACCCGCCGACGAGAATCGGTCCTCCGCGCCACATGAGGAGGATCGCCTGCCAGATCGGACGGAATCGGCCACCGACCTCCGAGCCGAGATCGACCAGGCGGCGGCGAAGCCGCTGGGGGAGCGAGCCGTAGCGGCTCCGGGCGCGGTCGACCAGCGCACCGCGCAGCTGCACCCCCTGCGGCGAGACGGTGCGACCGTAGATGACGCCGGCGATCGTCAACCAGGCCAGGGGCACGAAGAGGACCGCACCTGCCTGGCCGAGCAGCCACTCCACGGCGTCCCAGGTCCACCCGAGCGGTGCGAACAGCTCACCGACCGCCCGCCGCAGATCGGCGAGCCAGACCATCGCCTGGCGGGTGTCGATCCACGCGGTGACCTGCCCGAAGGCCTCACCGAGGAAGTAGGCGGCCAGGAAGATCCAGAGCGCCTCGAGGTACGTCGCTCCGAGCGCGGTCCAGCGGGGAAGCGCCTGCTGCCAGCGCTTCCATGCCCAGCGTCCGCCGAAGGCCAGGGCCACGACGATGATCGTCCAGGGCTCCCACGTCAGGCTGTCCACCGCACCCGAGGTGTCGAGCGTGGTCTCCTCGAGGATTGCCGCCCACTGTCGATCCGTCTGGACTGCGAGGGCGACCTGAAGATATGCGGCGACGTCATCGATGAGGAAGCCCAGGATGGCGTACACCGCGATGAACGGCAGCACAGCCGACAGCAGCGCGTCGCGGAACGAGCGCAGGCGCTCCCCACGGTCCACCGGGTTCGGCGCGATCGCGCTCAATCGCAGCATCCCGTCTCTGAGAACGAGGAACATCGCCACGACGCTGACGAGCTTGGCGAGGATCGCCAGCGGGAGGAGCAGGATGCCGCCGAGCGCCGTGTACCCGCCCACGTAGCCCGCCAGCTGGATCGACAGGTATCGCCCGAGCGAACCCGCGAGGTACCACGCCAGGAGCGCGGGCCAGTGGGCAGCGAGGAGCCGCAGCCCCATCCGGACGATCTCCCGCACCGTTACACCGTAGCGGTGCCGGGGCAGTGGCTCAGCAGCTGCCCACGTCGTGCGTGTGCATGCCGGCCAGGTGCCCCTCGCCGTCGAAGTCGGCGTAGACCTCCGTGAGGACGTGGTTGTGACAGACCTGACCGAGCAGGTGCCCGCCGATCCCGCCGCCGTCCTCGGCGTAGCCAGTGAAGGGGGTGCCGTCGGCGTTGACCAGCATCACGAAGGGGCCCGATGCCTTCTCGCCGGTGCTCTGTGCGTCGTCGTTGATCGTCATGATGTCGCCTTTCCCTGCGTGAGCGTGCACTCGTGCGCACACGAGGGAGAGCCCTGGAGCGGGCCGGGTGATACGCCGCGATGACGAACTCCCCCGAGCGCCCGCCGTCTGCGGGGCTCGGGGGAGTGAAGTCGCTCCGGGTGTCAGACCCCGAAGTACAGCTCGAACTCGAACGGGTGCGGGCGTTGCGCCATCGGCCGGATCTCGTTCTCGATCTTGTACTCGATCCAGGTCTCGATGAGCTCGGGCGTGAACACGCCGCCCTCGAGGAGGAACTGGTGGTCGGCCGCGAGGGCGTCGAGCGAGTCCTGCAGCGAGTTCGGCACCTGGGGGATGCCCTTGGCCTCCTCGGGCGGGAGCTCGTAGAGGTCCTTGTCGACCGGCTCGTGGGGCTCGATGCGGTTCTTGATGCCGTCGATCCCGGCCATCAGCTGGGCGGCAAAGGCCAGGTAGGGGTTACCTGAGGCATCCGGCGCGCGGAACTCGATGCGCTTGGCCTTGGGGTTGGAGCCCGTGATCGGGATGCGGATGGCCGCCGAGCGGTTGCCCGCCGAGTAGACCAGGTTCACCGGCGCCTCGAAGCCCTTCACCAGACGGTGGTAGCTGTTCAGCGTGGGGTTGGTGAACGCGAGGACCGCCGGGGCGTGCGCGAGGATGCCGCCGATGTACCAGCGGGCGATGTCGGACAGCCCGCCGTAGCCCTTCTCGTCGTAGAAGAGCGGCTTGCCGTCGTTCCACAGCGACTGGTGGGTGTGCATGCCCGAGCCGTTGTCGCCGAAGAGGGGCTTGGGCATGAAGGTCGCGACCTTGCCCCACTGCTCGGCGGTGTTCTTGACGATGTACTTGAACTTCAGGATGTCATCCGCCGCGTGCACCATCGTGTCGAAGCGGTAGTTGATCTCCTGCTGGCCGCCGGTGCCCACCTCGTGGTGCGCCCGCTCGAGCTGCAGGCCCGACTCGATGAGCTTGAGGCTGATGTCGTCGCGCAGATCGGCGGTCTTGTCCACGGGGGAGACGGGGAAGTAGCCGCCCTTGTACGGGGTCTTGTTGGCCAGGTTGCCGCCCTCTTCGACCCGGCCGGTGTTCCAGGCGCCCTCTTCGGAGTCCACCGAGTAGAAGCTGGAGTTCTGCTTCACCTCGTAGCGGACGTCGTCGAAGATGTAGAACTCGGCCTCGGGAGCGAAGAACGCGGTGTCGGCGATGCCCGTGGAGGCGAGGTACTTCTCGGCCTTCTTGGCGACCTGACGCGGGTCCTTGGCGTAGATCTCACCGTTGCGCGGGTTGTAGATGTCGAAGACCATCACGAGCGTCTTCGCCTCGCGGAACGGGTCGAGGTACGCCGTCGACACGTCGGGGATGAGCTGCATGTCGGACTCGTGGATGTTCGCGAACCCACGGATCGAGGAGCCGTCGAACAGCTGCCCGACGGTGAAGAACTCCTCGTCGACGGTGGCGGCCGGGATGTTGAAGTGCTGCTGCACACCAGGGAGGTCCGTGAAACGGATGTCGAGGAACTTGACGTCCTCGTCCTTGATGAACCGCAGCACCTCGGATGAATCACTGAACATGGAGACTCCAGAGGTAGGGCATCGGGAACTGCCGCCCGTCGAGCGGGCCTGGTGGCACGGTATCGGCAGGGGATTGCCCGACCGTGACACCTTTGTTTCCGGCATGTTACGCGCCCGGCGCGGGTAGGGTGGAATCGTGGTCGCCAGCGCACAGGACTATCCCGGAGAGCGGCTGGGGCGCCCCCGCGAGGGCGCCGGATCGATCGGTCGCCTCGGCCGCCGGGTGGGCGCGCTGTTCATCGACTACGGCGCCGCATACCTGATCTCGGGCTTCTTCGGCTGGGACGCCCTGGCGATTCTGCTGATCTTCGGCGCGATCCAGATCGTCTTCCTTCCGACCCTTCAGGGGAGCCCCGGGCACCGCATCTTCGGGATGCGACTGGTGCGCCTCGACGGCGGGTGGGTCGGCCTCTGGCGGCCGGTGCTGCGCACCATCCTGCTCATCCTCGTCATCCCCGCCGTGATCTGGGATGCCGACCAGCGGGGCCTCCACGACAAGGCGGCGGGCACCGTCCTCATCCGCGACTGACGTCGGCGGATGCCCTGGCTCAGCGGGGACGCGGGGCGCGCACGCGCTGCGGGTCGATGCCCTTCGGGATCGGGAGCGACGCGACCGACTGCGACACGGAGTCCATCCGCTTGATGACGGCCGCCATGGTGGCGCGGTCGATCTTCTTCGGGAGGGACTTGATGGCCGGCGCGAGCTTGCCGATCGGCACCTCGTCCGCGCCGTGGCCGACATAGAGCACGGTGACCGGAACACCGGATGCCACGCGCTGCGCCTTGCCGCGCTCTTCGTTGACGAGTCGGGTGAGGCGGCCGCGCGCCCCTTCACCGACGATGACGATGCCCCCGCGGCCGATCGCGCGGTAGACCGCCTCCTGGGTCTTGGGGTTGATGCCCACCGGCATCTCGGACGCACGCCAACGCCGGCCCAGCGCGCTGGAGAGCACGTAGCCGGTGGCGCCGGGCATGCCGTCGATCTTGCGGTACATCGCCTTCGTCGATAGTCGCGTCATCGACATCAGCGCCGCGAGGATGCCGAACATGAACCCCGTGACACCCCAGAGGATGATGCTCCAGATCGCTCCCGGAGGGATGAGCGCGCCGATCGCGACACCGAGCAGCGTTCCGCCGATCAGAATGCCGACGAGCGCCCAGGGGAGCCAGCGGTAGGCCTGAGCGGTGAAGGTGTACAGGGTGCGGATCTGAGAGAAGAACCCGGGACGCTTCTCGGGAGCGGTACTGCGTGCGGCCATGATTCCAGACTACCTTTCCGGTCCCCGCGACCTCTCCTGCACAAGGCGGGGAGAGAGCCTGTTCTCCACAGTTCGACGGTCGGTGAGAGAAGGGAAACGCGGTGCGGGGGAGTCTGGGGCGATGGCGATCGATTCGGCGCATGCCCTGCTGCGGTCCCTCCGACCGGTGCGGCGGGTGGATGACACCTCGGCGCCGTGGACCGGAGAGGTGGTCCGCGACCCCAGCGGTGACGCCTGCCTTCTGGTGGACGTCAACGAGCTCGGCGAGGGCTGGGCAGGATGGCGCATCGCGGATTCGGAGCACCTTCTCGCACCGCGCGACATCGTCCGCACACCGTCGGGTCATGCCGCACTGTTCCCCCTCTGCGCGGAACGGCTCATCGACGTCGTGCGGCGGCGTGTCGACGACCGCGATCCTCTGTCGGCGGGGGAGGCCCTGACCGTCGCGGTCAGTGTGCTGCGTGGCCATCTCGACGCCGAGACCGTTTCCGGCTCGGCGGAGGGGAGCTGGTGGCTCACCGACGATGGTCGCCCCGTGCTGGCACTTCGCTCCACCGGGGTCTCTGAGTCCGCAGAGATCCTGCGACTGCTCGCGGCCCGCTTCCCGTCCTGGGGCGAGGTTTTCGGCGACGTGCTCGCCGCGCTGGGACGGGAGCGTCTCTCGGATCGCGATGCGGGGAGCTTGGAGGAGCGGATGTTCGCGTTGGCTCAGCCGCAGCCACTACGCATCAGGGCGACGAGGGGGTCGCCGGCGATGCGGGACGCTGATCCCGGGGTCTCGGCCCGTCCGGTGGCAACCAGGATGGGGACGCGCGCCGCCGCTCGTGCCGCCGCCGGCGAAGCCCCGGGACAGGGGCTGCTCAGGCGCATCTCTACGCTGATGGACCGTGAACTGGGCGATGCGGTCTCGAAAGCGACCACGGGGGTATGGCGGGCTGCCCGAGAGCGAGGGCCTCGATCCCGCCGCCGCGGACTCGTCATCGCGGCCGGCGCGTCCGCGGTGGTGCTCGCCATCGGGCTCTCCTGGCCGAGCGACACGGAGCCGCCGTCCGCGGCCGAGCCCGTCGCCACGGTGTCGCAGACCGCCCCCTCGGCGCCCCTGCCGCAGCCCTCCGATGCCGCCTCCACCGCTCCGGCGGCTGCGGCGGCCGCCACGGATCTGGTGGCCCTGACCGACGGACTCCTGACCTCTCGGGCAGCCTGCGGGAGCGACCCGCAGTGCCTGGAATCGGTCATGGCTGATCCGGTGCGCGCGCTGCCGCCCGGGCCATCCGACCTCCCGAGCAGCGCGCGGACCGTGACGTTCCTCGACGATCTCGGGGGCGCCGCCGTGCTGCGGGTCGACGGGCACGCCACGGCGGAAGCCGCGTCTCAGCTGGTGATCATCGTGAAGATCGGCGAGCGGTGGCTCATCCGTGACATCCACGACGCGGGGGCGACACCGTGATCACGATGTCGCCCCCGCGTTGTTCAGATGCGCGGATCACATGCCGAGGTCGCCCTCGAAGTCCGCCTCTTCGAGACGGGCCTTCACGGCGCCGAGGAAGCGCGCGGCGTCGGCTCCGTCGATGACACGGTGGTCGTAGGACAGGGCGAGGTAGACGTAGGACCGGACCGAGATCGCGTCACGACCGTCGACCGACACGACGCCCGGGCGCTTGACCACGATGCCCGTGCCGAGGATCGCCGATTGCGGCAGGAACACGACCGGCGTATCGAACAGCGCACCCCGCGAACCGGTGTTCGTGAGCGTGAACGTGCCGCCAGCGAGCTCGTCGGGCTTCAGCTTGTTGTCGCGCGTGCGCGCGGCGAGGTCGGCGATCTCGTGGGCGATCTGCGCCAGATTCTTCGTCGCCGCGTCACGCAGGACGGGAGTGAGCAGACCGCGCTCCGTGTCCACGGCGATCGAGAGGTTCTCGGTCGGCGGGTACACGATGTTCGTACCGTCGACCGTGCTGTTGATGACCGGGAACGCCTGCAGCGCCTCCGCCGCGGCGAGGGCGAAGAACGGCAGGAAGGACAGCTTGTCGCCCGTCTTGGACTGGAACTCGCCCTTCACGCGGTCGCGGAAGCCGGAGAGCTTGGTGACATCCACCTCGACGACGGTGGTGAGCTGTGCCGTCGCCTGCATCGATGCCACTGCGCGCTCGGCGAGAACCTTGCGCAGACGCGACATCGGCTGGGTCGTCCCGCGCAGCGGCGAGACCTCCAGCGGGGTGCGGGCGGGAGCAGCGGGGGCCGACGGGGCGGCGGTCGCAGCCGGCGCCTTGGCGTCTTCGGCCGCCTTGAGGACATCCTCCTTGCGGATGCGACCGCCGACACCGGTGCCCTTCACGGATGCCAGATCGACGCCCTGCTGCTGAGCGAGGCGGCGCACGAGCGGAGTGACGTAGGCCACCTCGTCGTCGTTGGAGGACGCAGCCGCAGGGGCTGACGACGGCGCACTCGAGGGCGACGGCTCCTGCTCGGTGGCGACACCGGTCGAGACCGGCGCGTGCGCGACGACCTTCTCGGGAACGGGAGCGACCTCGGCCGGCTTCTGCGCGGGCGCAGGCTCGGCGGGCTTCTCCTCCGCGGCGGGCGCGGACTCGGCAGGCTTCTCCTCCGCCGCCGGGGCCTCCTGAGCGGGCGCGGGCGCGGCACCGTCGCCGATGCGGGCGAGAGCCGAGCCGACGGCGATCGTCTCGTCCTCTTGGACGAGGATCTCCTGCAGCACGCCCTTGACGGGGGAGGGGATCTCGGTGTCGACCTTGTCGGTGGAGATTTCCAGCAGCGGCTCGTCGACCTCGACGTTGTCGCCGACCTGCTTCAGCCAGCGGGTGACCGTGCCCTCGGTGACGCTCTCACCGAGCTCGGGAAGGACGACCTCGGTGCCGGCTCCGGCGGTCGCATCGGCGGGAGCGGCCTGAGCGGGCGCGGCCGGGCCGTCGTCGGCGGGGCCATCGGCGGGCTCCGCCTGTGCCGCCGGCTCCTCGGCCTGCGCAGGCTCCGCAGGAGCGGGTTCCTCCTGGGCGTCTTCCGGAGCCGGCTCATCGCCGCCGCCGGAACCGTCGCCGATCTTGGCGAGGACGGCGCCGACCTCGACGGTCTCGTCCTCGTCGACCAGGATCTCCTCGATCACACCGCTGATGGGGGAGGGGATCTCGGTGTCGACCTTGTCCGTGGAGATCTCGAGGAGCCCCTCGTCGGCCTGCACGGTGTCACCGACCTTCTTGAGCCAGCGGGTGACCGTTCCCTCTGTGACGCTCTCGCCGAGCGCGGGGAGGACCACGGATGTGCTCATGGGCTTGTCTCCTTCGGGGTTGCCGATGTCTTGTCTAGCTTAGTGATGCGCCCGCAGGACCGCGTCAGGTCCGCGGCGGCGCGACGTGCAATGGTCACAGCGCGTGCAGCGGCTTGCCGGCCAGGGCGAGAAAGGCCTCGCCGAGCGCTTCGCTCTGCGTGGGGTGGGCATGCACGAAGGGAGCGATGTCTTCGGGGTGGGCTTCCCACGCAACGGCCAGCTGGCCCTCGGTGATGAGCTCTCCCACGCGGTCGCCGATGAGATGGACGCCGATGACCGGTCCGTCCTTGAGACGGACGACCTTCACCAGGCCCCCGGTGCCGATGATCTCGCTCTTGGCGTTGCCGGCGAGGTTGTACTCGACGGACTGCACCGCGTCCGCACCGTGCACGTCGACCGCCCGCGCCTCGGTCACCCCGACCGAAGCCACTTCGGGGTGCGAGTACGCGACCCGGGGGATGAGCTGCTCGGGCACGACCACGGGGCTCTGCCCGGCGATCGTCTCGGCGACGAAGATGCCCTGCTGGAAGCTGCGGTGCGCCAGCTGGAGTCCCGGCACGATGTCGCCGACGGCGAAGACATGGGGGGCGCTGGTCTGGAGGCGCTCGTCGGTGACGACGAATCCGCGATCGAGGGCGACCCCGGCCTCTTCCAGACCCAGATCCGCCGTGACGGGGCCGCGTCCGACGGCGACCAGCAGGTAGTCCGCCGAGAACTGCGTCCCATCCTCGAGCGAGACGGTCACACCGTCGGCGGTCTGGGTGGCGGTGGCGAACCGGACGCCGAGCGAGAAGCCGATCCCGCGGCGGCGGAAGGCGCGCTCGAGCGCCTTGCTCATCGCGGCATCCTCGGCGGGCACCAGGTGGTCCAGCCCCTCGACGATGGTCACCTCGACGCCGAAGGAGCGCCAGACGCTGGCGAACTCGACGCCGATCACGCCTCCGCCGAGAATGATCACCCGCTCGGGGATCTCCTCCAGCTGCAGGGCCTGGTCGCTGGTGAGGATGCGGCCGCCGATCTCCAACCCCGGCAGCGTGCGGCTGTACGACCCGGTGGCCAGGACCACATCGGTACCGCGGTAGACGGTGTCGCCCACCCGCACCGCGGGACCGGCCTCGAGGCGCCCCTCGCCGTCGACCACGCGGATGCCGCGTGCCTTCAGCAGGCTCTGGAGTCCCCGGTACTTCTTCTCGACGATGCCTTCGCGGTAGGCGCGCACCCGGGCCGGGTCGATGCCGCGCAACTCCGCGTCGACCCCGATCTCCGCCGCACCGCGAACGACGTCGGCGACCTCGCCGGCGCGGATGAGGGCCTTGGTCGGGATGCACCCGCGGTGCAGGCAGGTGCCGCCCACCTTGTCCTTCTCCACGACGATCACGGACTTGCCGAGCTCGGCGGCGCGGAGCGCGGCCGCATAGCCGCCGCTCCCGCCGCCGAGGACGACGATATCCGCCGTGGTCTCCGACGTCGCCTCGGCGCTCATCGGGTGGCCTCGGTCTGCAGCAGACGCAGAAGACTGCGGACGGTCGCCCCGGTCGGGCCCTTGTCGGTGAATCCGAATCCGCCGCCCTTATTCATGCCCACCCCGGCGATGTCGAGGTGGATCCACGGGATGCGCTGCTCGCTGTCGGACGCGGTGCGGCCGACGAAGTGGCGGAGGAACAGGCCGGCGAAGAGCGACCCGCCCGCAGGGTCACCGATCTTGGCGTTCTGGAGATCGGCGATCGGCGAGTCGAGCTCGTCGACCATGTGCGCGGGGAGGGGGAGCTGCCAGGCGAGCTCTGCGACGTCTCCGGCAGCCGCGAGGTACCGCGCGACGGCCTCGTCGTCGCCCATGACGCCCGTGTGACGGGTTCCCAGGGCGATGGTGATGGCGCCGGTGAGGGTCGCCACGTCGATCAGCAGGTCGGGGTTCTCACGGCTGGCCGCCACCAGGCCGTCCGCGAGGACGAGACGCCCCTCGGCATCGGTGTTGAGAACCTCCACGGTCGTGCCGTCGGCGATGCGCACGACGTCACCGGGGCGGGTGGCGCGGCCGGAGGGCATGTTGTCGGCGACCGCGAGCCAGCCGGTGACGCGCACCGGCAGCTGCTGGGCCGCGGCCGCGCGGACGACCGCCAGGACGGTCGCGGCGCCGCACATGTCGTACTTCATCCCCACCATCGATGCCGCCGGCTTCAGCGAGAGCCCCCCGGTGTCGAAGGTGATGCCCTTGCCGACGAGCGCGACATGGCGCGTCGCACCGGAGGGCGAGTAGTCCAGGCGCACGAGTCGGGGCGGGCGGTCCGACCCCTGACCCACACCCAGGATGCCGCCGAACCCGCCCTCGCGCAGCGCGGTCTCGTCCCATACCGTCACCTCGACGGGAAGGTCCGCAACCTCCTCGCCCGCGCGGGCGGCGAGATCGGCGGGACCCAACCACTCCGCCGGGATCGAGACGAGATCCTTGACGAGGGCGACGGCCGACGCTGTGGCGGTGACCGCAGCGAGCGAAGCCGGGTCGAGGTCATCCGTCCCGCGCAGGATCACGCGATTCGCGCGGCGCTTGGGTCCGTCCGCCTTGTACCCGTCGAAACGGTAGCCGCCGAGGACGGCGCCCTCCGCGGCGGCGAGGAGGTGCTCGGCGGCGAAGGGCACGGCGACGACGACGGTGTCGAATCCGGTCAGACTGCGCAGGGCCGCGCCGACGGCGTCACGCACCGCTGCCGAATCCGGGGCGGCTCCCGTACCCACGACGGCGAGCGGTCGCGGGGTCACATCGGGTGCGTAGACCCGTTGGAACGAGCCGGGCGAACCGCTGAACCCGGTCGCCAGGAGTGCGTCTTGCAGGCCCGGGAAGTCCGCCAACGATGGGGCGGCATCGCCCTCGACCGGGGGCAGCGCGATGACGACGGCGTCTGCGTCGATCTCGGAGAGGGGGGCGGAACGGTATTCGAGGTCGGGGAACGACATGGGTTCCATCCTAAGGAGCGGTGTTCGCTGTCAGCGGCAGGGGCCCGGCTCGCGGTGTCGCTCCGACTCGTAGCATGGAGCCATGCCTTACGCCGGTCCTCTCTACGAGCGCTCGGTCTCCGCCCCGACTGTGCCGGCGGGCCTTCCGCTTGTGATCGCCCTCACCGGCTTCACCGACGCCGGGGGAGCGGTGGCTCGCCTGATCGAGTACATCCGCGACGATCTGGACCCCATCCCGCTGGCCGTCTTCTCCAACGACGTGCTGCTCGACTACCGTGCGCGCCGGCCGATCGTGACCTTCGAGGCCGATCACCTCACCGACTACCGTCCGCCGCGGCTGGAGCTCTCGCTCGCACACGACGCCCTGGGCACGCCCTTCCTCGTCCTCGCCGGCTACGAGCCCGATTTCGCGTGGGAAGCGGTGTCGGATGCCGTGCTCGAACTCGCCGACACCTTCGCCGTAGCCTCTGTCACGTGGGTTCACGCGATCCCCATGCCGGTGCCGCACACGCGCCCGATCGGCACGACGGTCAGCGGCACCCGCAGCGAGCTGACCGAGGCGCACTCGGTGTGGCAGCCTCACACCCAGGTGCCGGCGACCGTCGCGCATCTGCTGGAGTACCGCTTCGCCGCCCGCGAAGCCGCCGTGTCGGGGTTCGTCCTGCTCGTGCCGCACTACCTCGCCGACACCGAGTACCCCGCCGCCGCGCTCGCGGGCCTCGACAGCATCGCGGTCGCGACCGGGCTCGTGTTCGACGGCGACGGTCTGCGCGAAGAGAACCGCGAATACCTGACGAAGGTCGAGGAGCAGGTCGCGGGCAGCGACGAGCTGTCGCGGATGCTCCAGGGACTCGAAGAGCGCTACGACGCCTACATGGCGGGCGCGACGAACGCGACGCCCATCCTGCACACCGGCGACCTCCCGAGCGCGGACGAGCTCGCGGCGGAGCTGGAGCGATTCCTGGCGTCCCGGCCGAACAGCGACGAGGACAAGCGCCCCTGACGGCGTCCGAGGGAATTCCCCTCCCTCTCGCGTCGTTGTCTCCTGAGGGTGCGTCCGGGGATTCGTGGGGTGTACGGATGCGGACCGCCCGGACAGATGTGAGACAATGGACGTTCTGACCCATTGTCGTCCCCCGTCCGCTGCCCTGCGTACGGGAACGGGACTTGACAAGGGTCTTACTAGTGTCCGAAAGATACCGCCGCGGCGCTCCGCGTTCGTGACGGTGAAAGGCGAACCGTGACCGCAGGCACGAAGACGACGAACCGCAGCACCAAGGACACCGACACCGCCGACACGGTCGAGGAGGTCGAGACCGCCACCGCGGCGCCCGCGAAGAAGCGGCCGGCTGCGAAGAAGGCTCCCGCCAAGAAGCCCGCCGCCAAGGCTCCGGCCAAGGGCGCCAAGAAGACCGACGCCGACGACGTCGACGACGAGATGGACGACGTCGAGCTTGACGCCGATGACGAGGTCTCGGGCGACGACATCGATGACACCGACGAGACCGACGCCGAGGCGGACGCCCCGGCCCCGAAGGCGGCGGCCGCCGCCACGACCGAGGGGGAGTCGGAAGAGGACGAGGAGGAGAACACCAAGCCGGTGTTCGCCGAGCCGCTTCCCACGGGCGCCATCGTCATCTCCAACGACGAGGACGACATCCCCGTCTACTCGACGCAGATCACCGGCGCGACCGCCGACCCGGTCAAGGACTACCTGAAGCAGATCGGCAAGGTGCCGCTGCTGAATGCGGCCGAAGAGGTCGAGCTGGCGATGCGGATCGAGGCGGGTCTGTTCGCCGAGGAGAAGCTGTCCCACATGTCGGCGGCCGAGAAGGCGTCGCAGCTGGGTCTCGACCTGCAATGGGTCGCGCGTGACGGTCAGCGCGCCAAGAGCCACCTGCTCGGCGCCAACCTGCGCCTCGTGGTCTCTCTGGCCAAGCGCTACACGGGCCGCGGGATGCAGTTCCTCGACCTGATCCAGGAGGGCAACCTCGGTCTCATCCGCGCGGTCGAGAAGTTCGACTACACCAAGGGATTCAAGTTCTCCACCTACGCGACGTGGTGGATCCGTCAGGCGATCACGCGCGCCATGGCCGACCAGGCCCGGACGATCCGTATCCCCGTGCACATGGTCGAGGTCATCAACAAGCTCGCCCGCGTGCAGCGGCAGATGCTCCAGGACCTGGGTCGCGAACCCACGCCCGAGGAGCTCAGCCGCGAGCTGGACATGACCCCCGAGAAGGTCATCGAAGTGCAGAAGTACGGCCGCGAGCCGATCTCGCTGCACACTCCGCTCGGTGAGGACGGCGACAGCGAGTTCGGCGACCTGATCGAGGACACCGAGGCCGTGGTCCCGGCCGACGCCGTGGGCTTCACCATGCTGCAGCGCCAGCTCGAGTCGCTGCTGGACTCGCTGAGCGAGCGCGAGGCGGGCGTCATCCGCATGCGCTTCGGCCTCGGCGACGGCCAGCCGAAGACCCTCGACCAGATCGGCGACACGTTCGGGGTGACGCGCGAGCGCATCCGTCAGATCGAGTCGAAGACGATGGCAAAGCTCCGCCACCCGAGCCGTTCGCAGTCGCTGCGGGACTACCTTGAGTGAGCGGTCGGACGCATGACCGGTGAAGCGAACGACGGCAAGGCCCTCACGGTCACCGTCGACGGGGCTTCGTTCGCCCGAATCCCGATCCGTACGCGCGTCGTGATGCCGGGGGACGACCTCGATGCGTTCGTCTGCGAGTACGCCGCGAGCCTGGTCCGGCCCGATGATCTGCTGTTCGTGACCGAGAAGATCGTCGCGATCACCCAGGGTCGGTCGTACCCGCTGGACGAGATCCAGCCGCGACGGCTCGCCCGGTTCCTGTCGCGCTACGTGACCCGGACCCCGCACGGGATCGGTCTGGGCATGCCCGAGACGATGGAGATGGCCCTCCGCGAGTGCGGCACCCCTCGCATCCTGCTCGCCGCCGCCGTCTCGGCGGTGACGAAGGTGTTCGGCCGGAAGGGCGACTTCTACCGGATCGCCGGCGACAGGGCGCGTGCGATCGACGGGCCCACCAGCGGCACCATCCCGCCGTACAACAAGGCCGTGGTGCTCGGGCCGGATCGCCCCCGCGAGGTGGCGAAGCGCGTGAAGGATCTTCTCGGAGGCGTTCCCGAGGTCGCGGTGGTCGACATCAACGACCTGGGTGGCAACATCCTCGGCTCGACCGTCGACAAGGCACGCGAGAAGCAGCTCGTGGCGATCCTGAAGGACAACCCGCTCGGCCAGGGTCACCAGTCGACCCCGCTCGGTATCATCCGCGCAGTCTGACGCGGCGGACAGCGGCCCTCAGCCGAGGATCGCGGTCGCGGCCAGCAGCACCGGGATGCATCCGATCGTGGTGAGGAATACGGTATCCCGCGCGATCGCCTCACCGACGTCGAAGCGCTGGGCGTAGTTGAACACGTTCTGCGCGGTCGGAAGAGCGGCGAGCACGACGATGACGAGCACGTCGGCGCAGGGGAGCGCGAACACCACGGTTGCGACCACCCAGGCGATCGCCGGCATGACCAGCAGCTTCAGCGTCGATGCGAGGATCACGTCGCGCCGTCGCCCGTGGGCTCCGAGGACGCGCTGCCCGTACAGCGACAGGCCGTAGCTGATGAGCAGCACCGGCACGCAGGCGTTCGCCACGAGCGCGGCCGGAGCCATGACGACCTCCGGGAGCTCGAGTCCGCTGATCGAGACCGCCGCGCCGAGCGCGGAGCCGATGACGATCGGATTGGTGACGACGCGACCGACCGTCTTCCCGAACGACGAACGCCCGGATGTCACGGCATCGAGGATCGCCATCGTGATCGGCGTGAAGACCAGGAGCTGCAGGAGGATGACCGGCGCCGGGAACGCCGCATCGCCCAGGAGGTAGAGCGAGAGGGGGATGCCGATGTTGTTGGAGTTCACCTGGCCTGCGCTCAGGCTCCCGATCGTCGTCTCGGCGACGGACCGGCGCCACACCAGGCGGGCGATGACGGCGTAGACCGCGATGACCGCCACGGCGGCGATCGCGGACACCGGCAGAAGCGACGAGAAGAGCGTTCGCACGTCGGCCTCGGCCAGGACGACGAAGAGCAGGAACGGCGACAGGACGAAGAAGGTCAGCCGTGCCAGGACCGGGCGCGCGTGCTCGCCGAGCAGGTTGATGCGCCCGAGGATGTAGCCGATGAGGATCGCGACACCCACCACGACGAAGCCGGTGAGAGCCGTGAGCATCCCTCGATGCTAGTGCGGCCGAACTCTCACGCCGGTCGTACCCGGAGCCAGACGACGCCGTGCGCGGGGAGCATGAGCCCGCCCGTCAGGACGACGGGGGAGTGCGAGACGATGTCGCTGGCATCCGGTCGGAACCCCGAGAAGGTGTCCGGCTCGATCAGGACGGTGGAGTCGCCGACGTTGCCGAGCACGAGGACCGTCGATTCGACGTCCACGCGCTGGAAGCCGACGACCTGCGGAAAGGGAGTGCGGAACGGCACGAGCGGATTGCTCGCAGCGAACTCGGGGGAGCGCTGCCGGGCGTGGATGAGCGCCTGGAGCCGGGTGGCGATGCGTCCTGCGACGGTCGACAGATCGTGGCGGGAGGCGTAGGCGCGCTCGTCTCGTCGCGGGCGGTGCACCCAGCGGCTGTCATCGGCGTGGGCCGGGTCGTCCCGGTAGCCGTAGTCGTTGAGCTGACCGACCTCGTCGCCGAGGTAGATGAGCGGGATCCCGCCGCTGGAAAGGGCCAGAGCGTGGGCGAGGATGACGCGGTCCTCACCGCCGGGGTCCCCGGCCTCGATGCCTGCGAGAGAGGCCGTCGTGCCGGCGACACGGGCATCGCCGGTCTTCGGGTTCTCCTGGAAGGGCTCGCCGCGCGAGAAGGTGCCCTCGAACCTTCCGACGTAGAAGTCGTTGAGGAACCGCCGATGCGGGTAGCCGTCGATGCCGAGCTCGGCCGCGTCCTCGTCGGCGAAGGTCCAGCCGATGTCGTCGTGGCTGCGGACGTAGTTCACCCACGACGTCCCGGGCGGCAGCGCGTGGCGCTCCTCGAGCGCCTTCTGCAGCAGCCGGGCATCGCGGGTGGCGAGGGCTTCCCAGCCGAGCGCCATCTGCAGCGGGTTGTACGACAGCTGACACTCGTCGGGGGAGATGTACGTGATCACCTCGTCGGGGTGGACGATCGCCTCGGATTTGAACAGCACCGAGGGCGCCGCGAGTCGCAGGACCAGGTTGAACGCGCGCAGGAGCAGGTGGGCCTCGGGAAGCGACTCGCAGAGCGTCCCCAGGCGCTTCCAGATGAACGCGACGGCGTCCATGCGAAGCACCTCGACGCCCTGGTTGGCGAGGAACATCATCTCCTGCGCCATGGCCCGGAACACCCGGGGGTTGGCATAGTTGAGGTCCCACTGGAAGTGGTAGAAGGTCGCCCAGATCCAACGCCCGTCGGGCAGCTGCACGAACGCGCCCGGGTGGTCGTCGGGGAAGATCTCGCGCACGGTCTCCTCGTACCGGTCCGGCATCGTGCGGTCGGGGAAGATGAGGTAGAAGTCCTCGTAGTCGGGGTCGCCCGCGACGGCCTTTCGGGCCCACTCGTGCTCATTGCTGGTGTGGTTGAAGATGAAGTCGAGCACCAGCGAGATGCCCGCCGCGCGGAGGTCGGCCGACAGGGCGGCCAGATCGGCCATCGTCCCGAGCGGCGGGTCGACCTTGCGATAGCTCGAGACCGCATAGCCGCCGTCGTTGTTGCCCTCGGGGGAGTCGAAAAGTGGCATGAGGTGCAGGTACGTCAGCCCCAGCTCCTGGAAGTACGGGATCTGCGCGCGGATCCCGGCGAGGGTGCCGGCATAGCGGTCGACGTAGCAGACGCCTCCCAGCATCCGCTCCGACAGGAACCAGTTCGGGTGCGCCGTGCGCTGGGCGTCGAGCTGCTTCAGCTCCGTCGGTCGATCGCGCCACCCCGCGGCGGCCGCCGCGATCACCTCGGCGAGGGCCTCGCGTCCGTCGTCGCGATCGCCGTAGAGCTGCGCGAACAGGCCGTGAAGCTCGGGCAGCGTCGCCGTCAGACGTTCGTCGAAAGCGGGATCGGCATCTCCGAGGACGGCACGTGCAGCCGCCCGGGCGGCCTCGAGATCGAACGAGGGATCAGGACTGAGGCGTGTCATGGCGCTCCACATCGACGGGGATCACGTGGATCGCATCGTATCGCTCACGTGGCGTCGGCCTGACACCTCGGACACCACCAGGTGCGCCGGCGGCCGGGATCATCCGGGACCTCGGCGGCGACCTCGATCCTCGTGCCGCACCGCAGACACGGACGACCCGCCCGACCCACGACCCAGTGCGTGGACCCCCGTGCGCGATTGCCGGTGGTCACCTGGTACATCGCGGGGACCGTGGCTGAGACGCGGAGACAGCGGGCCGCGAGGTCGACGAGCGCGGCGATGTCGGTCCTGCCGATAGGCGCGAAAGGATGGATGCCGCGGAGGAAGGCGAGCTCGTTCACCCACAGGTTGCCGAGCCCGGCGAGGTTCGCCTGATCGAGAAGGGTGGCGACGGTCGGCCTGTCGGGCCGCCGTGACAGGCGTCGCGTCGCCTCCGCGGCATCCCAGTCCGCGCGAAGCGGGTCGGGACCGAGCCGCTCGCGAACAAGGCGTTCCTCGGCGGTGGGCGCGTGCTCCATGACCGGCACGTCGATGCCCCAGAGCGTCGCTCCGTCATCCAGGGCGAACCGGCAGCGCACACGATGCATCTCGGCGCGCGGGATCGGACGCCGGGTCACCGACCATGAGCCTTGCATCTTCAGATGGGTGTGCAGCGACCAGCCGTCGTCGAATCGTGTGAAGAGGTGCTTGCCGTGGGTGTCGTACGACACGATGCGTCGGCCGTCGAGTTTCGTCCCGGCTTGGCTGCCGGAGCGCAGTTCGCCCGCCACGATCGTCCGACCGGTCGACGCGGCGTGCAGGCGACGTGCCAATCGGTAGACGCTGTCACCCTCGGGCATCACGCAAACCCTAGGCCCACCGGCGGACACCGAAGATATCACCGATAATGCACATTATGTCAGTTCGAGCGTGACGGGCTCGAAACGACGCTCACAGCACGCTCCCCCGGGAAGGCTCAGCGATCCACCCGCACCGCGTCGTAATCGGTTGTGGGCGTCGGCGGGGTCCCGAACCGGGCGTTCGGCAGATAGAGATCCTGCCGGTACGCGGCCACCGTCGTCGGCACGCGGAATGCGTCGCTTGTGATGACGTTCTCGAGCGTGCCCGACCTGCCCTGGACATCGAGGCGGAACTCGGCGACCTGATTCAGCCTGTTCTGCACGACGTAGAGCGTGCGGTTGACGACCAGCAGGCCGTCGCCGTTCACCAGCGAGTATCCGCCCAGATCGACCGCAGTGGCGACGCCCGACTCGGGGTCGACGCGGAAGAGGGTGCCCGTGGCCGACTGGACGACCAGCAGCGCCTGGCGATTCGGCGTCAGCGCGATGCCGTTGGCGTTGAAGCCCTCCTGCTGCACCCACTCCCCCGTGAGCGGCAGCGTGACGATCTCAGAAGGGTCGGGCAGATCGCCCGATCGCGGGATCGGGAGGAAGTACAGTTCCGCCGCCGACGAGTTGGTGAACCACGCGCCATCTCGTGTCAGGACGACGTCGTTGATGAACCCACCGGGCGCCGTGAGCTGGTACCGCGCAAGCTCTTCGCCGGTCGATGCATCGATGACGCGGGCGACACCCGTGGGTCCGCCGGAGATGAACAGTCTTCCGCGCAGGTCGACCTTGAGCCCCGCGGCGGGGATGCCGGGACCCTCGCTGATGACCACGCCCTCGCCGGTGCGCACGTCGGCTGCGTAGATATCACCGTCGACGAGCGAGCCGAAATAGGCGGTTCCACGATTGTCGATCGCGATGCCCTCGGGCTGGAACCCGTCGGGAAGCGGGATCTGGTCGACCGCCCCACCGCGAGAGGCCGGTGGGGCCGCGACCGCACCGGTCACAGGAAGTGCGGCGAGAAGCCCCGCGAGAGCGAAGGCAGGAAGGACGAGGGCGAAGCGTCGGCGCGTCATGGGCCAAGGCTAGGGTCGGTTCAGGGCACTGCGGGCCGAGATGAGAAAGGTCTCAGAGATGCCGGCGCGGCCTGGTTGACTGGGCAGAGCTGTCGAACGGGAGAACTGATGCCGTCACCCCACCACACCCTCGGTCGAGTCGTCGTCGCGCCGGAGGTGAGCGACGCCGTCGCCCGCGGCATCCCCGTTCTCGCGCTCGAATCCACGATCTTCACCCATGGACTCCCCCGACCCCGCAATCTCGAGGTCGCCCGGGAAGCCGAGGACCACCTGCGCCGTCGCGGCGTCGTTCCCGCGACCATCGGTGTCGTCGACGGGCGCCCGACCGTCGGCCTCTCCCCCACCGAGATCGAACGACTCTCGAGCGAGGACGGGGTCGTCAAGGTGAGTCTTCGTGACCTCCCCGTCGTCACCGCCAAAGGCTTGAGCGGAGGGACGACCGTCGCGGCAACCGCATTCCTCGCAAGCAGTGCAGGCATCCGCGTGTTCTCGACCGGTGGTCTCGGCGGTGTCCACCGTGACGCGCAGCAGACTTTCGACGAGTCGGCCGACCTGCCGACCCTCGCGAGCCTCCCGCTCGTCGTCGTGAGCGCCGGGGTCAAGTCGATCCTCGACATCCCGTTGACCCTGGAACGCATGGAGACCTTGAATCTCACGGTCGTGGGGTATCGCACCACCGATTACCCCGGGTTCTACATCGCCGACTCGGGGCTCGACATCGAGTACTCCGCCGACTCCGCCGCCGAGATCGCCGACATCGCGCGAGCCCGCGACGCGCTGGGGATCGTCTCGACCCTCCTCGTTGCCCGGCCCGTCGACGCCGACCATCAGCTGCCGCCCGATCTGCACGACGCCGTCCTGGCCCGCGCGCTGGACGCCGCCACGACGGCCGGCGTCACAGGCCACGACACCACGCCGTTCCTGCTGGACTATATGCAGCGCGAGACCGGGGGCCGGAGCCTCGACGTCAACGTCGAGGTGTATCGCGGCAATGTCGCTCTCGGCGCCGAGATCGCCGCCGCGCTGGCCGGCGCCGACGGATGTTGACGGTCGTCGGGGACCTCCTCGCCGACGTGGTCGTCCTCGGCACCTCGACGCTCGAGCGCGGCACCGACAACCCGGCGACGATCACCCACACCCGGGGCGGGAGCGCGGCCAACGTCGCGGCGGCGGCCGCGCCCGCGACATCCGTCCGTTTCATCGGCAGGGTCGGATCGGATGCCGAGGGCGAGGCGCTCGTCCATGAGCTCGAGCGCTCGGGGGCCGAGGTGCGCGTGCAGCGAGCGGGACGGACGGGGTCGATCGTCATCCTCGTCGACGAATCCGCCGAGCGGACGATGCTCACCGATCGCGGGGCGGCGGCGGAACTCGGTCCGATCGATCCCGGATGGCTGGAAGGCACCGACTGGCTGCACCTCCCGCTCTACGGCTTTACCGATGCGCTCTCTCGAGCGGCGCTGCTGAGCGCCGCGATGTGGGCGCGAGAGCGGCACGTGCCGCTCAGCCTGGACGTGTCGAGCGTGGCGACGATGCGGGCGCTGGGGGGCGAGGTGCTCAGCGATCTGCTCCTGCGCCTCTCTCCCGCCGTGGTCTTCGCCAATGTCGAGGAAGCGGTTCTTCTCGATGAGTCGGAGGTCGTCGTGCCCGGCGGGACGGTGTTCGTCGTCAAGCGCGGTGCGGAGCCCGTGCAGCTCCGCCAGGACCACGGCATGACGGAGGTTCCGGTCGACCGTGTCGAAGGGGTGCTCGACAGCACCGGCGCCGGAGACGCCTTCGCCGCCGGGTACATCGTCGCCGCGCTGCGCAGCGAGGATCCCGCCGCATGCGCGGCCTCCGGGTGCGCCTTCGCGCGCGAAGCACTGCTGCGCCCGGGAGCGCTGTAACCCGCGGGCGCGGATGCCCGCGCCGCCGCGCCGACCTAGCCGGTCGCGAATCCGCCGTTGACCTTCAGCAGCTGTCCGTTGATCCACGACCCCTCCGCCGAGAGGAGGAAACGGACGGTGCTGGCGATGTCGTCGGGTGTGCCGAGCCGCCCCGCCGGGGTCGCGTCGTACGTCCACCGACGGATGTCGTCGTCCATCCAGCCCGTGTCGATCGGGCCGGGGTTGATGACGTTGGCCCGCACGCCCCGTGCGCCCAGCTCGGCGGCCGCCGCGATGACGATGCGATCGAGTGCGCCCTTGCTCGCGCCGTAGGGAAGGTTGTGAGCGGTGTGGTCACTCGTCAGGGCGATGATCGACCCCGCGACCTCTCCGGGCGGGGCACTCTGCGGCAACCGTTCGGCGAAGGCCCTGATGAGAAGCCAGGTCGCCCGGGCATTGACGGCGAAATGGCGGTCGAAGCTCTCGACATCCGTCGTCAGGATCGAGCTGTCGACCGACTCGCAATGCGACATGACGAGGGCACGAAGCGGACCCGCAGCAGCGGCCTCGTCCATCACTCGCTCCGGGACCGCAGGATCGGACAGATCGCCACGGACGACGGTGACCGTGACGCCGTGCGCCCGGCACTCGTCCGCGATGTCGAGAGGATCGGATGCCCCGCGGTCGAGCCCCACACGCTCGTCGTAGTCGTCCCAGTGATTCAGAACGAGGTTCCACCCATCACGGGCCAGACCGAGCGCGAGCCCTGCGCCGATCGAGCGGCGCCGGCCGACGCCGGTGAGGAGGGCGGTACCCGGCGGCGACGGAGGGCTCATCCTTCGAGCCTACGGTCCCGCCGGGTGACGTCAGAGTCCCGCTGCGTCGTCGGGACGGCTGGTCGACTGCCGGGTGACCCGCTCGTTGGTCGCCGGATCGACCGTGGTGCGGCTCACCGATTCGGTGTTGCGGCGACGGGCGAGCAGCACGATGCCGATGAGGAAGACGAGCGCACCGGCGCCCATCAGGATGTAGCCGATCATGTCGAGGTTGACCCACTCGACCTGCACATTGACGGCGAAGGCCAGGATGGCTCCGATGGCGAAGAGTGCGATACCAGCACCGATACTCATGGGTCTCCCCTTTCCGGGTATGCGAGGGCGTTGCCCACCCAACACTGTGGACTGTCTGAGACCTCGGCCGCACCCTCTTGACACGGCAGGACTCATGCGGCATGTCGGAGGCACCGCATAGGCTTCGGGCATGACTCCGGTGATCTTCCACACGGCGACGACGCTCAACGGATTCCTGGCCGACGACGCCGACTCGCTGGAATGGCTCTTCGCCACGCCGGGGGCGGACGAGGCCGAACAGGACTTCTCGGCGTTCCTCGAGACCGTCGGCGTCCTCGTTATGGGATCGACGACCTACGAGTGGGTCGTCGAGCACGAGGACCTGATCGCCCACCCCGAGAAATGGACGGAGATCTACGGCGACCGGGTGACCTGGGTCTTCACGTCGCGAGCACTCCCCCGCATCGACGGTGCGGATGTGAGATTCGCAACCGGCGCGGTCTCCTCCGAATGGCCGCAGCTCCAAGCGGCCGCGGCGGACCGGGCGGTCTGGATCGTCGGCGGCGGCGACCTCGCAGGGCAGTTCGCCGACGCGGGACTGCTGTCCGAGATCCGCGTGTCGCTCGCGCCGGCCACCCTCCCGTCCGGGCGCCCCCTCCTCCCCCGGCGGATCGGACCCGACCGGCTCCACCTCGAATCGGTGGCACGCGCGGGGCAGTTCGCCGAGCTACGGTACTCGGTCAGGCCGACCTGAGCGGCGCGCGCATCAGCCTGAGGCCGGCGTGAGGGTCACCCAGTCCGCGTACTTCGGCGCCCGGCCGTCGCCGGACGATGTGCCGGTCAGGCGCCGGCGGACCCACGGGCCGAGGTGTTCGCGGTAGTAGTCGCGCCGCCCGAGCGGATCCAGATCGAGCTCGGGCAGGGACCACCACCCTTCCGGCGGCGTCAGCCCCAGCGCCGTCAGCACGCGGGCGGCGACACGGTGATGACCGCGGCTGTTCATGTGCAGACGATCGGGTGACCAGTACGGCGGCGCCGACAGCTCCCGGTCCGGCCAGTTCAGAGCTCGGATGACATCGGGCCGGTCCTGAACCCGCCCGACCACCGCCACCGACAGCAGGTCGCCGCGCCGCTGGATGACCCGGCTGAGCGGAAGCTGCGGCGAGGGGTTCGCCCCCGAGAGCAGGATGAGTCGCACACCCTCCTCGTCGCACCGGCGGAGCACCTGGCTGAACGCGTCGGCGATCCGTCTGATGGAGGTGCGCGGCCTCAGCATGTCGTTGCCACCGCCGTTGAACGACAAGTGCGTGGGCTTCAGGGCCAAGGCGGGTTCGAGCTGCTCCTCGACGATCGGCCAGACGAGCTTCCCGCGGATGGCGAGGTTGGCGTACTGGATCGGGTGCCCGCTCGCATCCGCCCACCCCTGAGCCGCGAGATCCGCCCACCCGCGCGTGCGTCCGTCGGGGAGTTCATCGCCGACACCCTCCGTGAACGAATCCCCGATCGCGACGAAGCGCACTGCAGCCATCGGACCAGCCTACAAACGCTCAACGATCGTCGAGGGCCCGTCCCCGCCGATCCGCGAGGCCCCACGCCCCGGTCGCCGCCACGGCGAAGAACGCCGCGAAGACGACGAAGAGCAGCGGCGCGCCGCCCAGGCCCAGCAGTGGCGGCACCGCGAGCGGGGCGATGATCGAGGCGATCCGCCCCACCCCCGCCGCCCAGCCCGCCCCGGTGGCCCGTACCGAGGTGGGATAGGTCTCGGGCGTGATCGCGTACAGGGCGCCCCACGCACCCAGATTGAAGAACGACAGCGCCATACCGGCAGCGATCACCGTGGCCTCGGTGGTCGCCGTGCCGAACAGCACTGCCGAGGCAGCGGAGCCGACGAGGAAGACGGACAGGGTCGCCCGGCGCCCCCAGACCTCGATCAGCCAGGCCGAGACGGCGTACCCCGGCAGCTGGGCGAGCGTGATCACGAGGGTGAATCCGAAGGAGCGGACCAGGTCGTACCCCTGCGAGACGAGGATCGAGGGGATCCAGATGAAGGCGCCGTAGTAGCTGAAGTTCACACAGAACCACACCAGCCACAGGGACGCGGTGCGAAGGCGGAACTCCGCACTCCAGAGCGTCCCGATGCCCGTGCGCACCCTCGCCCCGTCGCCGGATGCGGCCACGGCGGGAGGCACGGGCACTCGGGCACCGGTCTCGCTCCGGAACAGTGCCGGCGACCGCTCGAACTGCCTCACGACGACCTCGGCATCAGCAGCGCGACCCCGGCGCTCGAGCCAGCGTGCCGACTCGGGAAGCCCCCATCGGACCACCAGCGCGTAGATCGCGGGGATCGCGCCGAGGGCGAACGCCCAGCGCCACCCGTCCTCGGAGGCGGGAATCACGAAGTATCCGATCAGCGCCGCCGCGGTCCATCCGACGGCCCAGAACGCCTCCAGGATGACGATGATCCGGCCCCGCATGCGTGCGGGGGCGAGTTCGCTCACATACGTCGAGGCGACGGGGAGTTCGGCTCCGAGGCCCAGACCGACGACGAAACGGAGCACCAGTAGCGCCGCGACACCCCCGACCAGCGCACTGGCCCCGGTGGCGAGGCCGTAGACGAGGAGGGTCACCGCGAACACCGAACGGCGTCCGATCCGATCGGCGAGCAGTCCTCCTAGGCTCGCCCCCACCGCCATCCCGAGGAAACCTGCCGAGGCGATGAGGGACGCCTCGGTGCCGGTCAGGCTCCACTGCTGAACGAGGACCGCGATGACGAAGGAGATCAGCCCGACGTCCATCGCGTCCAGCGCCCACCCCACCCCCGATCCGGTGAGGACCCTGAGGTGTCGGCGGGTGAAGGGAAGGGCGTCGAGTCGGTCGCTGACCGATGCGGGCGCCGTGCGGATGCTCACGCAGTCATGTTAGGGCGCTGCCGTCGTCGCCGGCGCGGGCGCGGCATCCTGCTCCTGTGCCTCGGCGACCAGCTCGCGCACGCGCGGGATCACCTGCGTGCCGAACAGCTCGATCGAGTGCATGAGCTTGTCGTGACCGAGGGTGCCGTTGGAGTACTTCAGATCGAACCGGTCGAGCCCCAGCGTCAGAACCGTGTCGGCGATCTTGCGCGCGACCCGCTCCGGAGATCCGGCGTAGATGGCGCCCTCGCCGACATCCTGCTGGAAACGCAGCCGGTTGTAGGGCGGCCATCCGCGCTCGCGCCCGATGGTCGAGAACATGACGTCGAAGGCGGGGTACGCCTCCTCCCACGCCTGCTCGTCGGTGTCGGCGATGTGGCCGGGCGAATGCACGCCGATCGGGCGCGAATCGTGACCGAAAGAGACCAACGACCGGCGGAACAGCTCGGCGTAGGGGGCGAAGCGGGCGGCCGGCCCGCCGATGATGGCGAGCATGAGACCGAAGCCGTACCGGGCGGTGCGGACGACCGACTCGGGCGAGCCGCCCACGCCGACCCACGCCGGCATTCCAGCTTCGGTCTTGGGGAACACATCCACGTTCGACAGACCGCGACGCGTCGTACCCTCCCAGGTGACCGGCCGCTCGGTGAGCAGCTGTGCGAACAGCTCGAGCTTCTCCTCGAAGAGGACCTCGTAGTCCTTCAGCTCGTAGCCGAAAAGCGGGAACGACTCGGTGAAGGAGCCGCGTCCGAGGATGGGCTCGGCGCGACCGTTCGAGAGGGCGTCCAGGGTGGCGAAGCGCTGGTAGACCCGCACGGGCTCGTCGGAGGACAGCACGGTCACCGCCGTTCCCAGACGGATGTGGCGTGTCCGCGACGCGATCGCGGCGAGAACCACCTCAGGGCTCGACACGGCGTACTCGCGTCGGTGGTGCTCCCCTACGCCGAAGAACGAGATGCCCACCTCGTCGGCGAGCACGGCCTGGTCGACGAGGTTGCGCAGGGTCTGCGCCTGCGACAGCTCGTGGCCGTCCGCGTCGACGGTGACGTCCCCGAAGGTGTGGAGTCCGAACTCGATCATGATCGCCTCTCTCTGCGGCCCGGCGGACCTATTCAAACGAATAGAACACCGCGGCTTCCAGACTATTCCCTCGACGACGCCGCCGCCCGTGTCAGCGTGCGAGCGCCGTGCGGAGGGTGTCCAGCCCCACCCCGCCGATGTCGAGCGCCTTCTTGTGGAACGCTTTCAGGTCGGCGTCCGCGCCGTTCGCGTCGCGGTAGTCGTCGCGCAGCTGCTCCCAGATGCGCTGACCGACCTTGTACGACGGCGCCTGCCCCGGCCAGCCGAGGTAGCGGTTGACCTCGAACTGCACGAATTCGTCGGGCATATTGACGTTGCGCCGCATGAACTTCAGCGCGAACGGGGCATCCCACGTGCCGTCCCCGTCGGGACGCTGCTTCTCCAGGTGCACGCCGATGTCGAGCACCACGCGCGCGGCCCGCATGCGCTGCCCATCGAGCATCCCGAGTCGATCCGCAGGGTCGTCGAGGTACCCCAGCTGCTCCATCAGCCGCTCGGCGTAGAGGGCCCATCCCTCGGCGTGGCCCGACGGCCCGGCGAGCAGCCGCCGCCAGGAGTTCAGCTGCGCGCGGTTGTAGACGGCTTGGGCGATCTGCAGGTGATGGCCGGGAACGCCCTCGTGATACACGGTGGTGAGCTCGCGCCAGGTATCGAACTCGGTGACGCCCTCGGGCACCGACCACCACATCCGGCCGGGGCGGGAGAAGTCGTCGGTGGGTCCGGTGTAGTAGATGCCCCCCTCGTTCGTCGGGGCGATCATGCATTCCAGGCGCCGGATCGGCTCGGCGATGTCGAAGTGGGTCCTGCCGAGTTCGGCGACGGCGCGGTCGCTGGTCTCCTGCATCCACTTCTGGAGGGCCTCGGTGCCGTGGAGCTTGCGGGACGGGTCCTTCTCCAGGAAGGCGACGGCCTCTTCCACGGAGGCACCAGGGCTGATCTCCCCGGCGATCTGCTCCTGCTCGGCGACCATGCGCGCGAGCTCCTCGACGCCCCAGTCGTACGTCTCGTCGAGGTCGATCGTGGCGCCGAGGAAGCGGCGGGACATCAGCGCATAGACCTCGCGACCCACCGCGTCCTTCTCCGTCGCAGCCGGGGCGAGCTCACCCGAGAGGAAGGACGCGAGCTCGTCGTAGGCGACCCGGGCGGCGCCCGCGCGGTCGGACAGCTCTCGCGCGAGGGACGCCGGCAGCTGGCCCTCAGCCGGAGCGGCGTTCCCGACGAAGGTCGTGAAGAAGCCCGCGTCGGCGGTGTACCTGCCGATCTGCGTCACGACCTCGACGACCTGGCGTCGGGCGGGGACGACCCCCTGTGCGATCCCCTCGCGCAGCGTCGAGATGTACCCGTGCACTGCCTCGGGGAGCGCCGCCATGCGGTCGCTGATGACCGCCCAGTCCTCGGCACTGTCGGTCGGCATCAGGTCGAACACGGCGCGGATGTCCTGCGCGGGCGAGGCGATGACGTTCAGGTCCCGCAGGTGCCATCGCGCCTCGTCGAGCTCGATCTGAAGGTCGAGCTCGCGCGTGAGGTCCTCTTTGGTGACGGCGTCGACGTCGTCGACCGGGGCCGCGCTCGCGAGCGCGGCGCGCACCTTCTTCGCCTCGTCGATCAGGCGGGCCTGACCCTCGGGCGAGTAGTCGCCGTACCGGTGATTGTGCTCGGACCGGCCGATGTATGTCGCCAGCGACGGATCGAGTTCGGCCAGGGTGTCGACCCACGCCTCGGCGATCGTGTCGATCGGCGTGGGGGTGCGGGATGCATCTGTCATGCCTCTGAGCCTAGGCACCCCGCTCCCCCGAGCGCCAACGCGGGGTCCTCGTCCCCGCCCCCGGCCGCCCGGTCACGGCGCCGATCGGTCAGTGCCCTGCGGCGTTCCAGTCGGCCCCCCGGCCGATCTGGACATCCAGCGGAACGGTGAGCTCCGCCGCATCCGCCATGCGTTCCCGGACGATACGCTCGGCAGCATCCCACTCCCCCGGTGCGACCTCGACGACGAGTTCGTCGTGGATCTGCAGCAGGACGCGCGAGCGGAGCTCGTGCCGGGTGAGGTCGTCGTGGATTCGGAACAGCGCGACCTTCATGATGTCGGCGGCGCTGCCCTGGATCGGCGCGTTCAGCGCCGCGCGCTCGGCATTCTCGCGCAGCACCCGGTTAGGGCTGTTCAGATCGGGGAACGGGCGACGCCGCCCGAAGATCGTCTCGGTGTACCCGTCGATGCGTGCCTTCTCGACCGACGTGCGCAGGTAATCGCGGACGGCCCCGAAGCGGGCGAAGTACTCGAGCATCAGTTCGCGCGCCTCGGACTGCTCGATCCGCAGCTGCTTGGACAGCCCGAACGCCGACAATCCGTAGACGAGGCCGTACGACATCGCCTTGACCTTCGTGCGCATCGCCGGACTGACGTCTTCGGGTGCCACGCCGAAGACCCGGGCCCCCACGAAGCGGTGGGTGTCTTCACCGGAGTTGAACGCCTCGATCAGCCCCGGGTCCTCGGACAGGTGAGCCATGATCCGCATCTCGATCTGGGAGTAGTCGGCGGTCAGCAGGGCCTCGTAGCCGTCACCGACCTCGAACGCCGACCGGATGCGGCGGCTCTCCTCCGTGCGGATCGGGATGTTCTGGAGGTTGGGGTCGGTGCTCGAAAGCCGCCCCGTCTGCGAGCCGGTCTGAAGGTACGTCGTGCGGATACGCCCGTCCCCGGCGATCGCCACGTCGAGCGACTCGATGATCTGGCGGAGCTTCGTCGCCTCGCGATGCTGCAGCAGGAGGTTCAGGAAGGGATGCGGGTGGGATTCCTGCAGATCCGCCAGCACCGCGGCATCCGTCGAATAGCCCGTCTTCGTCTTGCGGGTCTTCGGCAGCTGCAGCTCCTCGAAGAGCACCTCCTGCAGTTGCTTGGGCGACCCGAGGTTCACCTCTCGGCCGATGGCGGCGTAGGCGTCCTGCGCGATCCGGTCGGCCCGGTCGCCGAGCTCGCCCGAGAACTCCGAGAGCTTCGCGTGGGAGACGGCCACACCGGCGAGCTCCATATCGGCCAGGGTCTGGAGGGTCGGAAGCTCGATGTCGGTGAGGACCGACAGGACGGATCCCGCGAGCTGCGCCCGCTGCGCCTCGGCGACGCGCAGCGTGAACCACGACAGCTGCCCCGGGGTCGCACCCTCGGTCTCGGGGACGAGCTGCGCGGGGTCGGACTCGGGGAGCTTCTCGCCGAGGAATCGGTCGGTGAGGTCGGCGAGCGACTTGTCGGGGAAGCTCGGACGCAGCAGCCACCCTGCCAGGATCGTGTCGAAGGCGAGGCCGCCCAGCCGGATCCCTTCGCGCCGGAGCGCCTTGACCTGGGGTTTGGCGTCGGTGAGCACCTTCGGCGACTCCGAGAGCAGCCACGGCGTGAGCGCTGCGGCGATCTCCTCGGACCAGTTGGCCTCGACGGCGGCATCCGCCGTGGCAAGCCCGATGCGACGCGGGCGCCCGTTCTCGACGGTGACGGTGAGGGCCACGTCGCCCTCGACCTTCTCGAGCCAGGCCGCCAGTTCCGCCGAATCGGGCTGAGAGGGCGTGGGCGCCGTGGCGGTCGGGACCGCCGCCTGCGCGGACATGGCCTGATCGACGCCCGCTGCCTCGAAGACCCGCGGCAGCAGGGTGCGGAATTCCAGCTGTGCGAAGATCTCGCGCACGGCCTGCGCATCGATGGGCTGCACCGCGAGATCGGCGGGGCCGATCGGGAGATCGACGTCGGTGAGGAGCGCGTTCAACTGCCGGTTGCGCCGCACGTCGTCGAGGTGCTCGCGGAGGTTGTTGCCGACGACCCCGGTGACCTTGTCGGCCTGCGCGAGCAGGTCGTCGAGCGAGCCGAACTGGTTCAGCCACTTCACGGCTGTCTTCTCACCGACCTTCGGTACACCCGGGAGGTTGTCGCTGGTCTCGCCCACGAGGGCCGCGACGTCGGGGTACATCGCCGGCTCCACCCCGTACCGCTCGCGCACGGCCTCGGTGTCGTAGCGCTTGAGCTGTGAGACGCCCTGCACGTTGGGGTACAGGAGCGTGACGTCGTCGGTGACCAGCTGGATGGTGTCGCGGTCTCCGGAGCACACCAGGACATGGAAGCCTTCGGCGGCCCCGCGCGTGGCGAGCGTGGCGAGGATGTCGTCGGCCTCGATGTCCTCCTGCTCGAGCACCGGGATACTCATCGCCGCCAGGCACTCCTTCAGCAGCGGGATCTGCCCCTGGAACTCCTTCGGCGTCTCGGAGCGGTTGGCCTTGTACTCCGCGTACTGCCGGGTGCGGAACGACTGGCGGGAGGTGTCGAAGGCGACGGCGAGGTGCGTGGGCTTCTCGGCCTTAATGAGGTTGATCAGCATCGCCAGGAATCCGTAGATCCCGTTCGTGTGCTGCCCGTCCTTCGTGGAGAAGTTGTCGACGGGGAGGGCGTAGAACGCTCGGTAAGCCAGCGAATGGCCGTCCACGACGAGGAGGGTAGGCTTTGCGGAGTCCGTCACCCTGACAGCCTAGACGCGGGGTGAGACACCGCCTGAGCCGGGAACGCACCGATGACCGATACCGTCGACACCGCCTCCGACGACCTCGCGTGGGCGGAGGCCCGGGGCATCGGAGCCCTCGCCGAGAAGATGGGCTTCGAATGGCTGGAGTTCTCCGCCGCGCGGTGCGCGGCACGCATGCCGGTGGCGGGCAACACTCAGCCGGTGGGGCTCTTCCACGGCGGCGCCTACGTCGTGCTCGGCGAGTCGCTGGGGTCGATGCACGCCAATTTCCACGCCGGCCCCGGGCGGCTCGCGGTCGGCGTCGACATCAACGCCACGCACACGCGATCCGCCACATCGGGGTTCGTCACCGGCGTGTGCACTCCCCTTCACCTGGGCCGCAGCATCACCGTCCACGAGATCGTCGTGACCGATGACGAGGGGCGGCGCTGTTCGACCATACGGATCACCAATCACATCAAGGACGTGTCGGGCGGCTGAGGTTTCGCGGCGGCGGCTCCGCCGGCCCGGTCATCGAGGAGCGCGACGCGCGTATCGAGATGCGACCTGAGCCGCAGCCGCATCAACGCCGCCGCGCAGCATTGATCCGGCTCGGCTCACTTCTTCGGGGCGAGCTGTTCGATGATCGCCTTGGCGACATCCTGCATCGTCAGGCGACGATCCATCGACGCCTTCTGGATCCAGCGGAACGCCTCGGGCTCGGTGAGGCCCATCTTCTCGTTCAGGAGGCCCTTGGCCCGGTCGACGAGCTTGCGGGTCTCGAATCGCTCGACCATGTCGGCGACCTCGGCCTCGAGGGTGATGATCTGCTCGTGACGGGCCAGAGCGATCTCGATGGCGGGAAGCAGATCGTTGGGAGTGAAGGGCTTGACCACGTACGCCAGAGCGCCCGCCTCGCTGGCGCGCTCGACGAGCTCCTTCTGGCTGAAGGCGGTGAGCAGCACCACGGGCGCGATGTGGTTCTTGCTGAGCTTCTCGGCAGCGCTGATGCCGTCGAGCTGCGGCATCTTGACGTCCATGATCACGAGGTCCGGGCGCAGTTCGGTGGCCAGCTGCACGGCGGTCTCGCCGTCGCCCGCCTCTCCGACGACGTCGAAGCCGTTGTCGCGGAGGATCTCGACGATGTCGAGGCGGATGAGCGACTCATCCTCGGCGACGACCACCCGGCGGGGGGCGGATGCGGCGGCCTGCTCTTGCCCGGTCTGCTCTTGCCCGGCGCGCTCTGACTCAGTCACCCCGCAATCCTACGGCTTCGCGCGCTCTGGCCCGCAATCGTCCCCGCGCCCGCCCGCACCGGGGCGGCAGCCGCTGCGATAAGGTCGAGGACGGACGCGGCCGATGGCCCGCGCGCCGGTGTGGCGGAATGGCAGACGCGACCGACTCAAACTCGGTTGCCCGAAAGGGCGTGTGGGTTCGACTCCCACCACCGGCACCGTGCTGAATGCGTGGCCGGCTCACGCACCGTAGAACTGGTGGCCGAGCGCCTTGCTCTTCAGCGCCTCGAACTCGCCCTGGGTGATGACCCCCGAATCGAGAAGCTCCTTGGCCTTGGCGATGTCGTCCGCAGGGCTGGCCGACGGCGCGGGCCGATAGTCGTCGTTCTCCGCGACGGTTCGTGGCGCTGCGGAATGGGCCCGTTCCGCCATCCCCCGGCCCCGGGCGATGATGTAGATCAGCGCGGTCAGAAGCGGCACGAAGACGAGCGCGATGATCCACAGCGCCTTGAACCAGCCGCTGAGCTGATGGTCGCGGAACAGATCGGTGATGATCACGATGACGACATACAGATAGGCGACGAAGTAGAACGCCCACAGCATGAGCCAGATCAGATCGGTGATGTAGGGCATCTTCGCTCCGCGCCTCGAGGTGTGGCATCAGCCTAGCGACCCCGCGGTTCGTGCGGGAGAGGCGCCGGCGACCGCTCGATAGCCGGTTGTCAATCCCCCGGAGAATGCCGCACAGCACGTGGCAGGATGATCCGGCCCCCGGGAAGGACAGGATGTCGAGGATGTCGATCGCTCGCGCTGCGCGCGAGCTCTTTGGTTGGGATGAGCTTCGGGAGGGACAGGAGGAGGCCGTCCGCGCCCTGCTGGCGGGCCGTGACGTGATGGCCGTTCTTCCGACCGGCGCGGGGAAGTCCGCCGTCTATCAGCTCGCCGGAGCACTTCGGGATGGCATGACGATCGTCGTGTCTCCCCTCATCGCCCTCCAGGCGGATCAGCTCGCCGGACTGTCCGAGACCCCGCACGCGCCCCGCGGTGCCATGCTCAACTCGTCCCTCGGAGACCGGGCCACCGAAGAGCTCTGGGAGTCGGTCATGGCCGGGGAGGTTGAGTTCCTCTTCCTAGCCCCGGAGCAGCTCGCGAAAGACGACTCGTCCAGAGGCTGTCGGCGCTCGCGGTCGGGTTGTTCGTGGTGGACGAAGCTCACTGCGTCGCCAGCTGGGGCCATGACTTCCGACCCGACTATCTCGGTCTCGGCGGGGTTCGCGAACAGCTGGGGCATCCGCCCACCGTCGCCCTCACCGCTACGGCTGCAGCGCCCGTTCGCGAGGAGATCGTCGAACGCCTCCGACTGACGGATCCCCTTCTCGTCGTGCGAGGTGTCGATCGACCCAACATCGATCTGGACGTCCGGCGGTTCGCGATGGAGGCCGAGAAGGACCGGGAGGTCCTCGAGGCGATTCCGACGCTCCCTCCGCCGGGGCTCGTCTACACCGCGACCCGACGGGCTGCGGAGGAGCTGACGTCCCGGTTGCGCGAGAGAGGTGTTCGCGCGGAGACCTACCACGCCGGGCTCCCCGCCCGCGAGCGCCGTCGCACCCACGAGCGGTTCTCGCACGGGGACATCGACGTCGTCGTCGCCACCAACGCCTTCGGGATGGGCATCGACAAGTCCGACGTGCGCTTCGTCGTCCACGCCGCCGTTCCGGAGTCTCTGGATGCCTACACGCAGGAGACCGGTCGAGCGGGAAGAGACGGAGAACCCGCGCAGGCGGTGCTCTTCTACCGCTCGGAGGATCTGGGGATCCGGAAGTACTTCACCGCGCGATCCGTCGATTCGGCGGCGGTCAGCCGGGTCTACCGGACCTTGGTCGAGGCGCGATCATCGGTCCGGATCCGGGCGCTCGCTGAGACACTCGGTCTCTCGGCGCGGCGCGTCACGGGGCTCGTCAACCTTCTCGTGGAGGCGGGAGTGGTCGGCGTCGACCGCGACGGTGCGACGGTCATCGCCGTGCGCCGGCCGAAGGAGGCAGTCGCGCTGCCGCGGGAGGCCGCCGAGCGCCGGGAACGGATCGAGCGGTCGCGCCTGGACGTCATGCGCCGGTACGCCGAGACTCGGGGGTGCCGTCGACGGGTGCTGCTGTCCTACTTCGGGGACGAGGGTTCCGAGTCCTGCCGCAGCTGCGACACCTGCCGACGCGGCACCGCCGATGAGGGGGACTCCGTTGCGGCAGATGCGCCCTACCCCACCGGGTCCGAGGTCGAACACGCGGAGTGGGGACGCGGGAGCGTCGTGGACGTCGAGGACGACCGGCTCACGGTTTTCTTCGAGGAGCAGGGCTACAAGGTCCTGCAGGTGGCGGCCGTGCAAGAGAGAGACCTCCTCACGCGCGTCGCGTGAGGAGGTCTTTCGGGACCGGGTGAGTCAGTCCCGCGTCTGGTAGATCGGGGCCGCGCCGTGCACGGCATCGCCGACCTTGTGGATTCGGATGTCGTTGGTCGACCCGATGATTCCGGGGGGCGAACCGGAGATCACGACCACCTTGTCGCCGACCTTGGCCAGGTCGTTGGCGAGCAGGTAGTCGTCGACCTGGATGAACATGCGGTCGGTGTGGGGCACGTGCTCGACGAGCGTCGAGCGGATGCCCCAGGTGATCGCCATGCGACGGCGGATCGCCGGCTCCGGTGTGAATCCGATCATCGGAATCTTCGGGCGAAGCCGCGACATGCGGCGGGCGGTGTCGCCGGACTCGGTGAAGATGCAGAGGAACTTCGCCTCGACGAACTCGGCCACCTCCATGGCGGCGAGGGTGATCGCGCCACCCTGCGTCCGGGGCTTGGTGGTCAGCGGAGCGATGCGCTCGAGCCCGTGGTCCTCCGTCGACTCCACGATGCGCGCCATCGTCTCGACGACCTTCACGGGGTATTCGCCCACGCTGGTCTCGCCCGAGAGCATGACGGCGTCGGCGCCGTCGAGGACGGCGTTGGCGACGTCGCTGGTCTCGGCGCGCGTGGGCACCGGGTTGTTGATCATCGATTCGAGCATCTGCGTGGCGACGATGACGGGCTTGGCCATACGGCGGCAGAGCTCGACCGCGCGCTTCTGAACGATCGGCACCGCCTCGAGCGGCAGCTCCACGCCGAGGTCTCCGCGAGCGACCATGATGCCGTCGAAGGCGTCGATGATCTCCTCGAGGTTGTCCACCGCCTGCGGCTTCTCGATCTTGGCGATGACCGGGACGTGGCGTCCCTCCTCGGCCATGATGACGTGGACGCGCTGGATGTCCTTGGCGTTGCGCACGAAGGACAGGGCGATGAAGTCGGCTCCGATCCGCAGACCCCAGCGGAGATCGGCCTCGTCCTTCTCGGACAGCGCCGGAACGTTGACGGCCACACCCGGCAGATTGATGCCCTTGTTGTTCGAGACGGCCCCGGCGACGACGACCCGCGTCGTGACGACCGAGCCCGCGACCTCGATGACCTCGACGCGGACCTTGCCGTCGTCGATGAGGAGGAAGTCGCCCGGCTTCACGTCGCCGGGGAGCCCCTTGAACGTCGTCGAGACGAGCTCCTTGGTGCCGGGGACGTCGTCGGTCGTGATCTTGAAGATGTCGCCCTCGGCCAGCTCGTGGGGGCCGTCGGCGAAGCGGCCGAGACGGATCTTCGGCCCCTGCAGGTCGACGAGCACGGCCACCGGCCGCCCCGCGTCGTCTGCAGCCTTTCGCACGTTGGCGAAGTTCGCCTCGTGGACGGAGTAGTCGCCGTGGCTGAGGTTCAGCCGAGCGATGTCCACCCCTGCGTCGATGATCGCGCGGACCATGTCATAGGAGGAAGTGGCAGGACCCAAAGTGGCGACGATCTTGGCGCGTCTCATCCGTGTATGAACTCCGAGTGATGGGGGAAGGGGCGAAGGGCCGGGGCCAGCCTACGCGGGCTGCAGCCCGATGGCGACATCGTTCGGGTGAACGGGGGCCGGCAGGTCGGTGCTGCCCATGAGGTACTCGTCGACCGCCGCGGCTGCGGCACGGCCCTCGGCGATCGCCCAGACGATCAGCGACTGCCCACGCCCGGCGTCGCCGGCGACGAAGACGCCGGGAGCGGATGTCTGGTAGACCGCGTCGCGCTCGACGCTGCCTCGCGGGCCGAACTGCGTGCCGAGCTGATCGGCGAGGTGGGCGTGCTCGGGGCCGGTGAACCCCATCGCGATGAGAACCAGGTCGGCGGGGATCTCGCGCTCCGTGCCCGACTTGGGCACACGGCGCCCGTCCCGGTACTCGGTCTCGGCGACCCGCAGCGCACGTACCTCGCCGACGGCGTTGGCAAGGAACTCCACGGTGGACGCCAGGTACTGGCGCTCGCCGCCCTCCTCGTGTGCGGAGGCGATCTCGAACAGGTTCGGCACCATCGGCCAGGGCTGGTCCTCGGGGCGCTCCTCGGGCGGCTGCGTGCCGATGGCGAGGTTCGTCACGCTCAGCGCCCCCTGCCGGTGGGCGGTGCCGATGCAGTCGGCGCCGGTGTCACCGCCGCCGATCACGACGACATGCTTCCCCTCAGCGCTGATCTGATTGGCCACGGCGTCGCCGGCGACGGCCTTGTTCGATTCGACGAGGTACTCCATCGCGAAATGGATGCCCGCGTGATCGCGCCCAGGGATCGCGAGGTCGCGGGGCACGGTCGCGCCGGTGGCGATGACGATCGCGTCATAGCGTGCGCGGAGGTCGCTCCACGAGATGTCGACGCCGATCTCGACGCCCGCGCGAAAGCGGGTGCCCTCGTCGCGCATCTGGCGCAGCCGCGCCTCGAGATGACGCTTCTCCATCTTGAAGTCGGGGATGCCGTAGCGCAGCAGGCCGCCGATCCGGTCGTCGCGCTCGTAGACCGCGACGGTGTGCCCGGCGCGGGTGAGCTGCTGTGCGGCCGCAAGGCCCGCCGGGCCCGAGCCGACGACGGCCACCGTCTTGCCGGTGAGCCGCGCCGGGGGCTCGGGCTCCACCCAGCCCTGCGCGAACGCCTCGTCGACGATCGACACCTCGACCTGCTTGATCGTCACCGGGGGCTGGTTGATGCCGAGGACGCACGAGCTCTCGCAGGGCGCGGGGCAGAGCCGGCCGGTGAACTCGGGGAAGTTGTTGGTTGCGTGCAGGCGCTCACTGGCGGCGCGCCCCTCGCCCCGCCAGACCAGGTCGTTCCACTCCGGGATGAGGTTGCCGAGGGGACACCCCTTGTGGCAGAACGGCACGCCGCAATCCATGCAGCGACCGGCCTGCCGCCGGAGCACGGCGGAATCGCCCGGCTCGTAGACCTCTTTCCAGTCCATGATCCTCACCGGGACGGGGCGCCGGGGCGGCAGCTCCCGCTCGGTCACTTTCAGAAAGCCTTTGGGATCAGCCACCGGTCACCTCCAGGATGCGGCTCCACACGACGTCTCCATCGGGATCGAGTCCCTGATCGAGCGCGTCCTGCCGGGTCTGCAGCACCGCGGCGTAGTCGCGCGGTACCACACGGACGAAGTTCGACGCCTCGACCTCGAAGTCGTCGAGGAAGCGCTGCGCCAGTTCGGAACCGGTCTCCGTGACGTGCTGCTCGAGCAGATCGCGGAGCATCTCGACATCGCCCGCGCCGAGCTCACCGAGGACGAGTTCGCCCGACGCGAGCGCCTCGCGGTTCACGAGTTTGCGATCCAGCCGGTAGATGTAGGCCGTTCCCCCCGACATCCCGGCACCGAGGTTGCGGCCGGTCTCTCCGAGGATGACGGCGAGCCCACCGGTCATGTACTCCAGCGCGTGGTCGCCGACGCCTTCGACCACCGCGGTCGCACCGGAGTTGCGGACGAGGAAGCGCTCCCCCACGACACCGCGGAGGAACATGGTGCCCTGGGTCGCCCCGTAGCCGATGACGTTTCCGGCGATGACGTTCTTCGACGCGTCGAACGATGCACCGCGCGGCGGGCGGACGACGATCTGCCCGCCGGACAGTCCCTTGCCGACGTAGTCGTTCGAGTCGCCCTCGAGACGCAGTGTGATGCCCGCCGGCATGAACGCGCCGAAGGACTGTCCCGCCGAGCCGGTCAAGTTGACCGTGATCGACCCCGAGGGCAGACCGTTCTCGCCCCGCGCACGGGTGACGTGGTGCCCGAGGAGGGTGCCGACCGCCCGTTCGGTGTTGCGGATCGGCAGGTCGATGGTCACCGATCCGCCGCGCTCGATCACATCTCTGGCGCGCTCGATGAGGGTGTTGTCGAAGTGCTCTTCGAGCTCGTGCAGCTGAGCGCGCTCGTGACGACGGGGCTCGTCGTCGGCGAAGTTCGGTCCGTGCAGCACCGGTGCCAGGTCGAGCCCGCTGGCCTTCCAGTGCTCGATCGCACCGTTCAGATCCAGCATCTCGGTGCGTCCGATCGCCTCGTCGAGGGAGCGGAAACCGAGTTCGGCGAGATACTCCCGCACCTCCTGTGCGACGAACTCCATGAAGTTCACGACGAACTCCGGTTTGCCGTTGAAGCGGGCACGCAGGGTCGGGTTCTGCGTCGCCACACCCACCGGGCAGGTGTCGAGGTGGCACACCCGCATCATGATGCAGCCCGAGACCACGAGCGGTGCCGTGGCGAAGCCGAACTCCTCGGCACCCAGAAGCGCCCCGATGATGACGTCGCGTCCGGTCTTGAGCTGTCCGTCGACCTGCACCACCACGCGGTCGCGCATGCCGTTGAGCATGAGCGTCTGCTGCGTCTCGGCCAGTCCGAGCTCCCACGGGGTGCCCGCGTGCTTGAGCGAGTTGAGCGGGCTGGCACCGGTTCCGCCGTCGTGCCCCGACACGAGGATGACGTCGGCGAGAGCCTTGGCCGTGCCGGCGGCGACCGCGCCGATGCCCGACTGGCTGACGAGCTTGACATGCACCCGGGCGCCGGGGTTCGCGCGCTTGAGGTCGAAGATGAGCTGCTTGAGGTCTTCGATCGAATAGATGTCGTGATGGGGCGGCGGCGAGATGAGGCCGACGCCGGCTGTTGCGTGTCGTGTCCGCGCCACCCAGGGGTAGACCTTGGTGGGGGGAAGCTGACCGCCCTCGCCGGGCTTGGCGCCCTGGGCGAGCTTGATCTGGATGTCATCGGCCTCGGTGAGGTAGAGACTCGTCACGCCGAAGCGTCCCGACGCGACCTGCTTGATGGCGCTGCGGCGCTCGGGGTCGAGCAGCCGCTCGACGTCTTCGCCGCCCTCCCCGGTGTTCGACTTTCCGCCGATGCGGTTCATGGCGATCGCGAGGGTCTCGTGCGCCTCCTGAGAGATGGAGCCGTAGCTCATCGCACCCGTCTGGAAGCGCTTGACGATCGCGGACACCGGCTCGACCTCGTCGATCGGCACCGGCGGGCGGACTCCCATCCTGAGGGCGAACAGTCCGCGGAGGGTCTTCAGCTCCGCCGCCTGATCGTCGACGAGCTTGGTGTACTCGCGGAAGATGTCGTACCGGCGCGTCCGGGTCGCGTGCTGGAGCCGGAAGACGGTGTCGGGGTTGAACAGGTGCGGCGACCCATCGCGCCGCCACTGGTACTCGCCGCCGGTCCACAGCCGCTCGTGCGCGCGCACGGCGGCGTCCTCGGGGTAGGCGTAGGCATGGCGGGCGGCGTTCTCGGCGGCGATGACGTCGAGCCCCACCCCCCCGAGCTTGGTCTCGGTGCCCGTGAAGTAGGCGTCCACGAGCTCCTGGGACAGGCCGACGGCCTCGAAGACCTGAGCCCCGGCGTAGGACGAGACCGTCGAGATGCCCATCTTGGACATGATCTTCAAGACACCCTTGCCCAGGGCGTAGATGAGGTTCTTCACCGCCTTCTCGGGGGTGACACCGGTGATGTAGCCCGCACGGACGAGATACTCGACCGTCTCCATGGCCAGGTAGGGGTTCACCGCGGACGCGCCGTAGCCGATCAGCGTGGCGATGTGATGAACCTCGCGCACGTCGCCGGCTTCGACCACCAGGCCCACTTTCATGCGCGTCTCGCGCCGGATGAGGTGGTGGTGCACAGCGGCCAGCATCAGCAGCGACGGGATGGGAGCGAGGTCCTTGTTGGAGTCCCGGTCGCTGAGCACGATGAACTCCGCGCCGTCCTCGATCGCCTGGTCGACCTCGGTGCACATCTGCTCGAGCCGCTTGCGCATGCCCTTGTGTCCGGCTTCGACGCGATACAGCCCGCGGATCGTCACGGACGAGCGGCCGGGGAGCGCCGTGTCGATGTGCTGGATCTTGGCCAGCTCGTCGTTGTCGATGACGGGGAAGTCGAGCATGACGGTACGCGTGTGGTCGGCGCCCCACGACAGGAGGTTCCGTTCGGGACCGAGCCCCAGCGAGAGCGAGGTCACGACCTCTTCGCGAATCGAATCCAGCGGCGGATTCGTCACCTGGGCGAACTGCTGGACGAAGTAGTCGAAGAGCAGACGCGGCCGGTCGCTGAGCACCGCCACCGGTGTGTCGCTCCCCATCGCACCCAGCGGCTCGGCACCGTTCTGCCCCATGGGCGTCAGGAGGATCCGCACCTCCTCCTCGGTGTAACCGAAGGTGCGCTGGCGGCGCGTGATCGAGGCGATCGGGTGGACGATGTGCTCCCGCTCGGGCAGGTCGGCCAGGCGCACGCGCCCGGCATCCAGCCACTTCTGCCAGGGGTGCATGGTCGCGAGATCGCGCTTGATCTCCTCGTCCTCGATGATGCGACCCGCGGCGGTGTCGACGAGGAACATCCGACCGGGGCGCAGGCGGCCACGACGCTTGATGCGCTCGGGGGCGATGTCGAGGACGCCCGTCTCGCTCCCGATGACGACGAAGCCGTCCGTCGTCTCCGTCCAGCGGCCCGGGCGGAGACCGTTGCGGTCGAGGGTGGCGCCGACGAGCGTTCCGTCGGTGAAGATCAGGGCTGCGGGCCCGTCCCACGGCTCCATCTGGTTGGCGTGGTAGTCGTAGAACGCGCGCAGATCGGGGTCGATGTCGGCCTGCTTCTCGTAGGCCTCCGGCACCATCATCATGACCGCATGAGGGAGGCTGCGTCCCGTCAGTGTCAGCAGCTCCAAGACCTCGTCGAACGACGCGGAGTCGCTGGATCCGACGGTGCAGATCGGCAGAAGCGGGCGGATGTCGCCGAGGAGCTCGGACTCCAGCTGCGACTGCCGCGCGCGCATCCAGTTGCGGTTGCCGTTGACGGTGTTGATCTCGCCGTTGTGCGCGAGCATCCGCAGCGGCTGCGCGAGCGGCCAGGACGGGAAGGTGTTCGTGGAGTAGCGCGAGTGGACCACGGCGAGCTCGGAGGCCAAACGCTCGTCCTGGAGGTCGGGATAGAACGGCTCGAGCTGGAGTGTCGTGACCATGCCCTTGTAGCCGATGGTTCGAGCCGACAGCGAGACGAAGTAGGCGTCGAGCTCGTGCCGGGCGCGCTTGCGCATCCGGTAGGCGCGGCGATCGAGGTCGATGCCCGACAGCGCGGGGGCGTCGCCCTCCCCCGGACGGGACACGAAGATCTGCTCGAAGGCCGGCCGGGCCTCGAACGCGAGCTTGCCGAGGTGCTCCTCGGCGACCGGCACCTCGCGCCAGCCGAGCACGACGAGGTTCTCGCTCGCGGCGATCCGCTCGATTCCGGCCTTCTGCGCGGTCCGTGCCTCCTCGTCGCGGGGAAGGAAGACCATTCCGGCGGCGTACTCCCCCGCCGGAGGCAGGTCGAACGCGACGACCGCACGGAAGAAGGCATCCGGCATCTGGGTGAGGATCCCCGCCCCGTCGCCGGTACCGGCGTCGGAGCCGATCGCACCGCGGTGCTCGAGGTTCCGCAGCGCCGTCAGGGCCAGGTCGATGATGTCGTGGCCCGGTTCGCCACGGAGCGTGGCGACCATGGCCAACCCGCAGGCATCCTTCTCGAATGCCGGGTTGTACATGCCCTGCAGGGCGGGGAAGCCACCGCCCACGACCGACGTGGAGGTGCTGCTGCCGGAACTCGCGGCCATGCGTACCGTCCTCACATTGATGCTCAAGATGGGACGACGTCGGCCCGAATCAGCTGATGAACACCCCTACTTCTTGGCGGCTGTGCTTGTGGCATCGCTCTCGGCGACCTCGTTCCCCGGTGGTTCGCTGAGGTCGACGAAGTCGTTGGTGTCCTGCGATTGTACCGTGCCCGAGCCCTTCCACTCCCGACCGGGCACATACGGCGACGGCTCGGTGCCGGGGTGCCGTCGACGCTGCACGATGATGATGGCAAGGCCCACCACGACGCCGAAGATCGCCGCCCAGACGTTGGTGCGAAGACCCAGGTAGATGTCGCTCGGATCGATGCGGATCGACTCCCACACGATCCGGCCCGCGCTGTACCAGACGAGGTACAGGCCGAACAGGCGTCCCCACTGCATCCGCAGGCTCCTGCCCGCCCAGAGCAGGACGAGGACGCCCGCGGTGTTCCAGATGACCTCGTAGAGGAAGGTCGGGTGGAACAGCGTGTCGGCGGGAAGACCAGGGGGGAAGGCGGCGTTGTCGGAGTCGATCTCGAGGCCCCACGGCAGGTCGGTGGGAAGGCCGAACAGCTCCTGGTTGAACCAGTTGCCGAAGCGGCCGATCGCCTGGGCCAGCAGCATCCCCGGGGCGAGGGCATCGGCGAAGGTCCAGAAGCGGATCCCCGTCCAACGGCAGCCGAGCCACGCGCCGACGGCACCGCCGATCAGCGCACCGTAGATCGCGATCCCGCCCTCCCAGATGGCCCAGACCGAGCCGGGCTGGAACGGATTCCACGGGTTCGAGCCCTCGTAGAAGTAGAAGCCCAGGTGGGTGAGCACGTGAAAGATCCGTGCGCCGACGATCGCGAGCGGGACGGCGAGCAGGGCGATGTCGATGACCACCCAGGGCTCCGCACCGCGCTTGGTCAGCCGGTGGTTGGTGAGCAGGACCGCGGCGATGATCCCGGCGATGATGCACAGCGCGTAGAAGTAGACGCGCACCGGTCCCAGCTGGATGAAGCTGATCTCAGGGCTCGGGATGCTGGCGAGCACGGCGGTTCCCGCACTCGAGAGGGCGAACGACATGGGTTCGAGTCTAAGCGGGCCGCCCGGCGCCCGCCGACATCGTGCCCTGGTACAGCTCGGCGGTGAGATCCCGCAGCGCCGGGATGCCGCCGTCGCGCAGCGCCCGCACGAGGGCTGTGCCGACGATGGCGCCGTCGGCGTACTCGAGGACTCCCGACACGTGCGCGGCGTTGGAGATGCCGATGCCGACGCACGCCCGCTCGGCGCCGTGAGCGCGAAGCCGCGCGACGAGCCCTCGGGCGGCGGCGTCGAGGTCTTCCCGGACGCCGGTGATCCCCATCGTGGAGACCGTGTAGACGAAACCGGTCGAATTCGATGCGATGAGATCGAGGCGCTCGTCGGTGGACGTCGGGGCGGCGAGGAAGACGCGGTCGAGGTCGGCACGGCGGGAGGCCGCGATCCATTCGCCGGCGGCGTCGGGTGTGACATCCGGGGTGATGAGCCCCGCTCCCCCGGCCGCGCGCAGGTCGTCGGCGAACCGGTCGACGCCGTACTGCATCACCGGGTTCCAGTACGTCATGACGAGGACCGGCGTGTCGGTCTGCCGCGTGACCTCGGCCACCGCGGTGAAGGTGTCGCGCAGGCGGAACCCGGCGGCCAGCGCCGTCTGCGTCGCCTCCTGGATCACGGTGCCGTCCATGACCGGGTCGGAGTACGGCGGGCCGAGCTCGAGCACGTCGGCCCCCGCCTCCGCCAGGGCGACGGCGGCGTCGATGCTGGAGCCGAGATCGGGGAAGCCGATCGGAAGGTATCCGACCAGGGCGCCGCGGCCGTCAGCCTTGGCGGCGTCGATCGCCGCCGAGACGGGGGAGGTCACAGCTTCACGCCCTCCCCCTTGGCCGCGTCGACGACGGGCTCGGCCGCGGCGGCCGCGAGATCGATGCCCGCGTCGTAGAGCTCGAAGTAGCGCGCGGCGGTGTCCATGTCCTTATCACCACGACCCGAGAGGCAGATCGCGATGACGGCATCGGGACCCAGCTGCTCGCCGATCCGTATCGCTCCGGCCAGGGCGTGCGCGGATTCGATGGCGGGGATGATCCCTTCGGTCTCGGAGAGCAGTCGCAGCGCCGCCATCGACTCCGCGTCGGTGGCGGGGATGTACTCGGCTCGGCCGATCGACGCGAGCCACGCGTGCTCGGGCCCCACACCCGGGTAATCCAGGCCGGCCGAGATCGAGTGGGACTCGGTGGTCTGGCCGTCCTCGTCCTGCAGCACGAAGGTCTTCGCGCCGTGCAGGACGCCGGGGCGACCCCGCTCGATCGACGCCGCGTGCCGCACCGTGTCGACGCCGTCGCCGGCGGCTTCGACCCCGTAGAGCCGCACGTCCGCGTCATCCAGGAAGGCGTCGAACATGCCGATCGCGTTGGATCCCCCACCCACGCACGCGAACACCGCGTCCGGGAGGCGACCGACCTCGTCGAGCAGCTGCTGGCGCGCCTCTTCGCCGATCACCTTCTGGAAATCGCGCACCATGGCGGGGAAGGGGTGGGGCCCCGCCGCGGTGCCGAAGATGTAGTTGGTCGTCTCGACGCTCGAGACCCAGTCGCGATAGGCCTCGTTGATGGCGTCCTTGAGCGTGCGCGATCCCGTGGTCACCGGGACGACCTCGGCACCGAGCAGGCGCATGCGCGCGACGTTCAGAGCCTGACGCTCGGTGTCGACCTCGCCCATGTAGACGGTGCACTCCAGCCCGAACAGCGCAGCCGCGGTCGCCGTGGCCACGCCGTGCTGACCGGCGCCGGTCTCGGCGATGACCCGCTTCTTGCCGAGGCGGCGGGTCAGCAGCGCCTGACCGAGGACGTTGTTGATCTTGTGCGAACCGGTGTGGTTGAGGTCCTCGCGCTTGAGGAACACCCGACCTCCGCCGGCGTGCGCGGCAAAGCGCGGAACCTCCGTGATGATGGAGGGTCGGCCGGCGTAGCTGCGCAGCAGCTGCAGGAACTCGTCCTGGAACGCGGGGTCCGCCTTCGCGCGGTCGTATTCGGCGCTCAGTTCGTCGATGGCGGCGATGAGCGATTCGGGCATGAACCGCCCACCGAACTCGCCGAAGAATGGCCCAGCGGCTTCACGCAGACTCATGTCCGCTCCTTCCGTCGTCGGCCGGCGGGACGGTCTCCCGCCGCGAGGAACCGGCCGAGGGTCGCCACCGGATCACCCGTGACGAGGGCTTCGCCGATGAGGACGACGTCGGCACCGTGATCGCGATAGTGCGCGACGTCGTCCGGGGACGAGACCGCCGACTCCGCGATGCGGATGGTTCCTTCGGGGATGAGTGATTCCAGGCGCCCGAACAGGTCGCGATCCAGCTGGAACGTCGACAGGTCGCGCGCGTTGACGCCGATGACCTCTGCGCCGAGGTCGATCGCCCTCGACACCTCGTCGGCACTGTGGGTCTCGACCAGTGCGGTCATGCCGAGGTCGCCGATGAGGCGGTGCAGCCGGACGAGGACGTCCTGGTCGAGGGCGGCGACGATGAGGAGCACCAGGTCGGCACCGGCTGCGCGGGCCTCGAGGACCTGGTACTCGGTGGCGATGAAGTCCTTCCGCAGGACCGGCACATCGACCGCGGCGACCACCGCCTCGAGGTCGGCGAGGCTGCCCGAGAAGCGACGCCCCTCGGTGAGGACCGAGATGGCCGCGGCGCCGCCCTGCTGATAGCGCCGGGCCTGCGCGGCCGGATCGGGGATCTCGGCCAGCGCACCCCGGGAAGGGCTTGCGCGCTTCACCTCCGCGATGATCTTCACCCGATCTGCGGGTGCGAGCGTGGAGACGGCATTCCGGGCGGGAGGTCGCGCCGACGCGGAGCGCTCCACGTCGATCAGCGGGACGTGCTCGGCGCGTCGTGCGGCATCCTCGACGGCGCCTGCAGTCAGTTCGGCGAGGAGGTCGATCCCCGTCGATGTCCGCTCAGCGCCGGCGCTCAATGCTCTTTCGCCGTTGTCTTGGCCCTGCCGAGCGTCTTGGCGCCACCGACGCCGTACCCGGCCTTCGCCATGCCCCATCCGACGAGCAGACCGACGACGACGAGCCCCGCGGACGCCCACACCACGGCGGGCACGTCGAAGAAGAAGGCGACGGTACCGACGGTGAAGCCGACGAGCATGATGACGACAGCCGTCCACGCGGCCGGCGAATTGCCGTGACCGGGCTCACCGATGTGGTTGCTCATGAAAATCCTCCAGGACGCCGGGACACACCATCGCCAGTCTATCGGTCAGACCGTCGGATCCTGGCCGCGGGACAGCTCGTCCCACGAGTCGATCGCGTCCGTGCGGCGGGAGGCCGTGCCCTCGGGCGAGGCGCCGACGGCGGTGCGGTACTTGCGCCCGGCGCCCGGCCACCGGTGCGCCGTGGCGAGGATGAGGACGCCCGCGGTCAGCAGAACGACGGACGCCCCGAGCGTGATCCACGGCCATGGGGTCGCGGAGATCTCCGTGACCAGCTCGGCGACGGCGTCCAGGCCCGCGATCCCGGTCGCCTCTGTCACCGCCGACACGACGGCGGCCGCAGGCGCGGTGACGGCGATGATCGCCGTCGCCGCGCCGACGATCCCCGCGATCACCACGGTGAGGACTCCGAAGACGTACCGCAGCACGGTCCCCGCGATCGAGAGGGCGGCGCCGAGCGCGAGACCGGTCAGGCTGAGGGGGGCGAGTACCGGAAGTGCCGCCGCCCCGCTCACCGGAAGCAGATCGCGCGCGCCGTCTTCGATCGTGACGGTCAGCCAGGTCTGCGTCGAGGCGATGACACCGATCGCCCCGGCGGCCAGGATGAGCAGAACCGCCAGCGAACGAGCGCGCGCGGACGCTCTGCCGCGCCCCTGCCCGAGCGCACTCACAGCCGGTCGCCGACGGGCGGGGTGCCGACGGCCGGATCCAGATCATCGGCGTCGAAACACGTGCGGGTCCCGGTGTGACAGGCGACGCCGATCTGCTCGACCTCGACGAGGATCGCGTCGCCGTCGCAGTCCAGCCGTGCACCGCGGACGAACTGCGCGTGGCCCGAGGTGTCGCCCTTCCGCCAATACTCCTGCCGCGATCGCGACCAGAACGTCACCCGGCCTTCGGTGAGAGTGCGGCGCAGCGCCTCGGCATCCATCCATCCGAGCATGAGCACCTCGCGGGTGTCCCACTGCTGGATGATCGCTGCGACGAGGCCGTCGCCGCCGAAACGCACCCGCCCGATGCGGTCCTCGACCCGCGAGGAGGACTCGGTGCCCGTCATCGGTCGACCTCCGTCCGGCGCACGGGAATCCCGTGACGCGCCAGGGCCTCTTTGACCTCGCCGACGCGCAGCTGGCCGGTGTGGAACACCGAGGCGGCGAGTACGGCGTCGGCGCCGGCGGTGATGGCGGGGGCGAAGTGCTCCAGCGCGCCGGCACCACCGGAGGCGATGACGGGAACACGCGCGACCTCTCGCATCGCCGCGATCAGCTCCAGGTCGAACCCCTGCTTGGTTCCGTCGGCGTCGATCGAGTTGACCAGCAGCTCCCCCGCGCCTCGTTCCACGGCCTCGCGCGCCCAGACGAGGGCATCGAGCTCCGTCTCGGTGCGACCGCCGTGGGTGGTGACCACGAAGCCCGACGCCGAGCCCGCCCGTCGCTCCGCCGACACCCGCTTGACGTCGAGGGAGAGCACGAGCACCTGGGCGCCGAAGCGGTCCGCGATCTCATCGAGCAGCCCCGGCCGCGCGATCGCCGCGGAATTCACGCCGATCTTGTCCGCTCCGACCGCCAGCAGACGGGCGACGTCCTCGGAGGAGCGCACCCCGCCGCCGACCGTGAGGGGGATGAACACCTGCTCGGCCGTGCGCTGTACGACGTCGTACGTCGTCGCGCGCTCGTCGACGGTCGCGGTGACGTCCAGGAAGGTGACCTCGTCGGCCCCCTGGTCGAAGTAGGCCTTGGCGAGCTCCACCGGATCGCCCATGTCGCGCAGATCGACGAAGTTCACGCCTTTCACGACGCGACCGCCGGCGACGTCGAGACACGGGATGACACGCGTGGCGAGGGTCATCTCAGAGCCTCGCCGCGTGGATCTCGGTGACGAGGATCGCGCGTGCGCCGATGGCGTACAGGGCGTCCATGACCTGGTTCACACCCTTCCGGGGGCTCATCACCCGCACCGCCACCCACTCCGGATCCCGCAGCGGCGAGACGGTCGGCGACTCGATGCCCGGCGCCACCGCGACGGCGTCGTCGATCAGCCGGGCGGGCAGGTCGTAGTCGATGAGCACGTAGCGACGGGCGACGAGGACGCCACGGAGCCGCCGGAGGAGGGTCTCGGTCCCCGCGGCATCCGTCGGTCCGCTGATCAGCACGCCCTCGGACTGGAGGATCGCGGGGCCGAAGATCTCGAGCCCGGCCTGACGGAGCGTCGTCCCCGTCGAGACCACATCGGCGACGGCGTCGGCCACGCCCAGGCGCACGGCCGACTCCACCGCGCCGTCGAGCGGGACGAGATCGACGGCGACCCCGCGTTCGTCGAGGAAGCCGTCGACGAGACCGGGGTAGGCGGTGGCCACGCGGACGCCGTCGAGATCGTCGACATCGGTGAAGCGCCCCGGAGGCCCGGCGAAGCGGAAGGTCGACTCGCCGAAGCCGAGCGCCTCGATCTCGCGCGCCCCGGGCATGCGGGCATCCAGCAGCAGGTCGCGGCCGGTGATGCCGACGTCCAAGGCGCCGGATCCGACATAGGTGGCGATGTCCTTCGGGCGCAGATAGAAGAACTCGACCTCGTTCTCGGGGTCGATGACGTGCAGATCCTTCGGATCACGTCGGCCGGTGTACCCCGCCTCCTGGAGCATCGCGGAGGCGGTGTCGGCGAGGGAGCCCTTGTTGGGCACGGCGATTCTGAGCATGGGGGAACGCTTTCGGGAGGGAGGACGGATGGCGGACCGCTCAGAGATGTCGGTACACGTCCTCGAGGGTGAGCCCCTTTGCAACCAGCATCACCTGTAGGTGGTACAGCAGCTGGGAGATCTCCTCCGCGGTGCGCTCGTCCGATTCGTATTCGGCGGCCATCCACACTTCGGCGGCCTCTTCGACGATCTTCTTGCCGATCGCGTGCATACCGGCGTCGAGTTCGGCGACCGTTCCCGATCCGGCCGGGCGTTCGACGGCTTTCGCCGTGAGCTCGGCGAACAGCGCGTCGAAAGTCTTCACCATGCCAGGGTAGCGAACGGGCAGGCCCGCCCGGCGCCCGCGGGTCAGTGCACGAGGATGCTCAGGCCGATGACGAGGAGCCCGAGGACCGTCGTCGCGATGACGCCCAGCACCCGCCACGGCCAGGTGGCCCCGTTCCGGCGCGCGTTGAGGTAGCCGATCAGACCGAGGATGACCACACCGCTGCCGAGCGCGAGGAAGTACGCCGTCCATTCGTCCAACACCCCCCAGGTGCCCGTGGCCAGGAGGAACACGGGGATCAGCATCGCCAGCGCCATTCCGCCGGAGTGGCGGACGCCGTCGCGGATGCCTACGTGCAGTGGCGGTACGGGCCGGCGCGACCTGCTCGCGACGACGGCGGCGTAGATGTGCGCGAGCCAGAACACGCCCACCGTCCCGGCGACGAACCAGATGACGTCGAGATCGGTCGGCGCCTCGATCTCCGCGCCGATGAGGGCGGTGACGAGGACGACGCCGTAGATGCCGTGCTCGCCGCTGTAGGCCGACAGCAGCCACCTCGCGCCGCGGGCGCCGGCCACGCGCATCGCTCCCGTGCCGGGGGGCGTGGTCGCCCCGAGGCCGTCGGCCGCGGGGTCAGGCGCGGGGCGGACGGGCTCGTCTGCGGAGCGGTCGGTCATGGCGTACTCCGATCAGCCTCGGGGATGACGGTGATGGCGGTGCGCTCGGTCGCGGAGCGCGACGATCGCCTGCTCGGGATGCGCCGCGCCGAACACGGCGGAGCCCGCGACGAAGGTGTCCGCGCCCGCCTCCGCAGCCTGGGCGATGGTGGACTCGCCGATGCCGCCGTCGACCTGGAGCCACACCTCCGATCCTCGCCGCCGGGCCTCGGCGGCGAGGGCGCGGAGCTTGGGCATGGTGTCGGGCATGAAGGACTGCCCGCCGAATCCCGGTTCGACGGTCATCACCAGGATCTGATCGAACTCGTCGAGCACGTCGAAGAGCGATTCGACCGGGGTCGCGGGCTTGACCGCCACCCCGGCGCGGGCGCCGACCGCACGCAGGCGGCGCGCGAGGCTCACCGGTTCCCTGGCCGCCTCGAGATGGAAGGTCACCGACGCGGCGCCGATCTCGGCGTAGCCCGGGGCCCAGCGCTCGGGATCATCGATCATGAGGTGGACATCGAGCGGGACGGGGCTGGTGTCCTGGATGCGCTCCACCATCTGCGGACCGAACGTCAGGTTCGGGACGAAGTGGTTGTCCATGACGTCGACGTGCACGAAGTCGGCGGCGGCGATGCGCGCCAGCTCGTCGGCCATGCGGACGAAGTCCGCGGCGAGGATGCTGGGGTTGATCCGCACCGCTGCGGCGGTGTCGTTGTCGGCGTGCACCGGACCATTATGTCGGCCTGCCCCCGCAGACCCGCGTCCTGCGCGGGTCAGCGCCGCCGGAGCAGCGAGATCGACATCGCGTCGGTGTTGTGCCGGTGGGGCCACAGCTGCGCACGCCCCGAGCCGTCGGCCTGCGGGACGAGAGCAGGATCGGTCACGCAGAACGCCGTGACGACGGCGCGCGCATCGAGTTCTTCGACCTCGGCGTCGCGGTCGCGCAGCACGTCGGCGACGACGCCGGCGGTCTCGGCGAGGTGGGGCGAGCAGGTGACGTAGGCCACCAGACCCCCGGGCACGAGCCCGTCGATCGCTGCGTTCAACAGGCCCCGCTGCAGGTCGACGAGGTCGGCGACGTCGGCGGGCGTCTTCCGCCAGCGGGCCTCGGGGCGCCTGCGGAGGGCGCCGAGCCCCGTGCATGGGGCGTCGACGAGGATGCGGTCGTACCCGCCGGCCCGCGCTCGGACACGCCCGTCCTCCTCGCTGACGGGAACCTCGAGAGGCACGCCCGCGATCGACTGCCGCACCAGTCCCGCACGCGCGGGATTGATCTCGTTGGCCTCCAGCCGTGCATCGGCGGCGAGGGCTTCGGCGGCGAGGATCGCCGTCTTCCCGCCGGGAGCGGCGCACAGGTCGAGCCAGCGCTCCCCCGCCTGTGCCGGCCGAGCACGGGTGAGCGCGAGGGCGGCGATCTGCGATCCCTCGTCCTGCACTCGGATGCGGCCGCCTGATTCGGTGACCTGCGTCTCCGGGTCCCCACCGGGCGAACGGAAGCCGAGAGGGGAGAAATCGGTTCGTCGCGCGTCGTTCGGGACGTCGGCGAGGCCCGGAAGGGCGGCGAAGGTCACACGCGGTGAGGCGTTGTCGGCCTGGAGGAGGTCGTCGAGCTCGTCCGCGCGGCCCTCGGCGGCCAGGGCCCGGCGGAAGGCGCGCACGACCCAGACCGGGTGAGACGTGAGAAGTCCCAGCCGCTCGTCGTCCGAGCGGGCGGTCTTGCCGACCCGGGTCATCCACTCCCCCGGGGTGTCGCGCGAGATCCGCCGGAGCACCGCGTTGGCGAAGCCGCCGGCGCTCCGGCCCGCGCTGCGGCGGGCCAGCTCGACGGACTCGTTGACGGCGGCGTGGGAGGCGACACGCGTCGACAGCAGCTGATGGACCCCCAGTCGCACAGCGTCCAGGACGGGCGGGTCGATCAGGTCGACCGTGCGATCGGCGGCGAGAGAGATGACGGCGTCGTAGGTGTTCTCACGGCGGAGCGTCCCATAGGTGAGCTCGGTCGCGAGCGCCGCGTCGGCGCTGTCGAGCCCGGCCCGGCGGATCGCCGTGGGCAGCAGCAGATTGGCGTAGGCGTCGGAGTCGTGGACCGCGCGGATCGTCTCGAACGCCACGAGCCGGGCGGGATTCATCGCGCTCATGATCCGAGCACCAGCGCATTCTGACGCAGCCCGCGGAACCAGTCTCCGGCGTCCATCGGCCCGCGCCCCGCGGGTTGGACCCGCTCGAGCGCGACGGGCTCGGTGGCCGTTCCGACCACGACGGTTCGCGCATGCAGGCCGAGACGCCCCGGCGGCAGAGCAGGCGCTTCGGGAGCGGCGGCACGGGCCCGCAAGACTTTCAGCCGGCCACCGTCGAGGGTGGTGTGGGCTCCCGGCTCGGGAGTGACGCCCCGGAACCGGTGGAGGACCTCGTCTCGGGGGGCATTCCACTCCAGGCGGCCGTCGTCATCGCCGAGCTTGGGGGCGAAGGACGGAGCACCCACCTGCGGACGGGCCACCGCCGACCCGTCGGCGATCGCGTCGACGACGTCGCGCAGCAGGAGGGCGCCTCGCTCGGCGAGGAGGTCGAGCACCTCCCCCGCAGTGGCGTCTGCCGGGGTGGGGAGCACCACCTCGTCGAACACGTCGCCGGCGTCGAGCTCGGCGACGAGTCGGAAGACGCTCGCGGCGATCTCGAAGTCTCCCGCGATCAGTCCGTGCTGCACGGGGGCGGCGCCCCGCCAGCGCGGCAGCCTCGAGAAGTGGAGATTGATCCACCCGTGGCGCGGCGTCGACAGCAGGGGCTCGCGGACGAGACCGCCGTAGGCGACGATGACCCCGAGGTCGGGGCGGACGGCGGCGATGGCGGACGTCGCCGCCTCATTCAACCGGCCGGCCTTGACGATGGGCAGGCCGAGCTCCGTCGCGGCGGCGGCGACCGGTGACGGGGTCAGCACGCGCTTACGCCCCAAGGGTGCGTCTTCGCGCGTCACGACGGTCACGATGTCGTGGGATGACGCATGCAGCGCGCGAAGCGACGGCACAGCCGGTGCGGGGGTGCCGGCGAAGACGAGACGCATGGGGGCTCTCACAGGTCGAGGTCGGGCAGATCCACCCGCACTCTGAGTGTAGGCGGCGTACCGGTGGACGCCGGGGCGCGTCCCCGGGATCGCCGGGTGCGGAGCGCGGCCGCGACGACGGAGGAGCGGAGCGACGCGGCGACGTCTGCACCCAGGCGATAGTCGAAGCGGACCAGTGCCCGCATCCCGCCCTCCGGGCGGGATGCGGGGCCCAGGACGCTGTCGTCATCGAGAGCCGGGACGGCCTCGCGCAACGCCGCGACGGCCGTCTCGACGCTCGGCGCATCGCCGTCGACCGCCGCAACGCGTACCGCGGGAGGCATGCGCAGCGGTGCGCGCGAGGCCAGTTCGGCGCGGGCGTACGCCGACTGCGACCAGGTGGCCAGAGCCCGGGCAACGGAGCCGGTCACCCCGACCAGATGCACCGGAGCGTCGGGGGCGGCGAGGGCCGCGGCGTTGGACCACCATCGAAGGGCGGCTTCGCCGATCCGCAGATCGTCCGACAGCAGCATCCGCTCGCCGTCGAGGAGCACCACCGCGCGATATCCCCCCTCGGCCGGGGGCTCGGCGCCGCGGGTGGCGATCACCAGCGCAGGGGTCGCGGGCACGCCCTCTACCTGATGACCGCCGTCGGAGACGATGATGCGCACGCCGGGGAAGGCCCGGCCGAGCTCCTCGGCGGTGCGCTCGCTGCCCGACGACGCCAGGCGCACCTTCTCGGAGCCGCAGTGCACGCAGGTCCAGCCGCGCGCTGCGCGCGCGCACCAGGAGCATTCGGGCACGGCACCGATACTCCGCGCGCGAAGAGGTCCCTCGCAGTGACGGCACCGCGCGGGACGACGGCACTCGGCGCACACCAGCACCGGGGCGTACCCGGGCCGCGCGACCTGGACGAGGACGGGCCCCTCGGCGAGGGCGTCTCGAGCAGCCCGGAACGCGGTCGACGGGATGCGCACTCCGCGGCGCTCCCCCTCCTGGGTGGCGCTCAGCACCACCCGGGGTGAGCGGCGCCTCGCCGCGGGGATGTCGCGGACGAAGCCGAGCTGCACCAGCCTCTCCACATCGGTCGTGCGCGTGTGACCGGCGAACAGCAGGGCGCAGCCGTCGAGCTCCTGCCGGATGAGGGCCGCGTCGCGGGCGTGGACCCCCGGAGACAGCGGTTCGGTCAGAAGGGGATCTCCGTCGTCCCAGATCGCGACGAGTCCGACGCGGTGGACCGGGGCGTAGACGGCCGACCGGTTGCCGACGACGATGCAGGGGGTGTCGGCGAGCATCCGCAGGAAGCCGGCGTACCGCACGGGGCCGGATCGACGCGCGTCGTCGCGGACGATCGCCGCGTCGTCCACACGGGCGGCGAGGGCCCGCTCGATCTGCGCCTGGTCGCGGTGGTCGGGGACGACCACGACGGCGCTCCTGCCCGCCGCGAGCGTGTCCACCGCCGCGGCCGCCAGCAGATCCGCCCACCCGCCGACCTCGCCCGCCGAGGTCAGGACCGGGTGAGGCGGAGCGTCGACAGCGAGGCGCTCGGCCGCACGGATCGCCTCCCTGAGTCCCGGAAACGCCCCGAGCGTCGCGCGGGCGTGCTCCGCAGCGTCGCCCGAGACGATCGTCGGCACCGCCCCCTCGCCCGCGAGCCACGCCTTCTCGGCACGCACCATGCGCTTGGGGATCACCAGGCGCAGGATGTCGGAGGCCGACCCCGCCGCGCGGTCCGCCGCCCGTCGTGCGAGGCGATACAGTCCCTCGGGCAGCACCGGCACCGACGAGACGACGGTGTCGATCTCGGAGAGAGGTCGCTCGCCGACATCCGGCTCATTGTCGACCTCGACCACGTAGGCGTCGACGACGCGCCCGGCGCTGCGGAGCGGAACCTTGATGCGGATGCCCGCAGCGACCTCGCCGGCGAGGGCCGGCGGCACGGCGTAGTCGAACAGGCGGTCCAGCTGCGGCAGCGGGGAGTCGATGAGCACTCGCACCACCCGCACCCCGCTCATGGGCGCTGATCCCCTCCCGGGAGGGAGGCGGTCACAGGCCTGCGGCGGCGCGCAGGTCGTCGACCCGGTCGGTGCGCTCCCAGGTGAAGTCGGGAAGCTCACGACCGAAGTGCCCGTACGCCGCCGTCTGCGCGTAGATCGGACGGAGAAGATCCAGCTGCTCGATGATCGCCCGGGGGCGCAGGTCGAAGACCTCGCGGATCGCGGCGGTGATCACCTCGTCGGGCACGTGACCCGTGCCGAACGTCTCGACGTAGAGACCGACGGGCTTGGCCTTGCCGATCGCGTAGGCGACCTGCACCTCGAGGCGGTCGGCGAGCCCCGCGGCGACGGCGTTCTTGGCCACCCACCGCATCGCGTACGCCGCCGACCGATCGACCTTCGAGGGATCCTTGCCGCTGAAGGCCCCACCCCCGTGGCGGGCTGCGCCGCCGTAGGTGTCGATGATGATCTTCCGACCCGTGAGTCCGGCGTCGCCCTTGGGCCCGCCGACGACGAAGGGTCCTGCCGGGTTGATGTAGAACTTCACGCCCGAGATGTCGAGCCCGGTCGCCTCGAGCACCGGCTCGATGACCTCGTCGCGCACCGCACCGCGGAGCGCCTTCTGCGAGATGTCGGGGTGGTGCTGCGTGGAGAGCACCACCGACTCCACGGTGCGCGGCACCACGCCGTCGTACCCGAGGGTGACCTGGGTCTTGCCATCGGGGCGGAGGAACGGCAGTCCGCCGTCGCGCCGCACGGCGGCGAGTCGCTCGGCCATGCGATGGGCGGTCCATGCGGCCATCGGCATGAGCTGAGGGGTCTCGGTGGTGGCGTAGCCGAACATGATGCCCTGGTCGCCCGCGCCCTGCTCGTCGTTGGGATCGACCGATCCGCCCTCACGGCGCTCGAAGGCCTTGTCGACGCCTGCGGCGATGTCGGAGGACTGTGCGCCGATGGAAACGCTCACGCCGCAGGAACCGCCGTCGAAGCCGGTCTCGCTGGAGGTGTAGCCGATGCGGTTGACCACCGAACGGACGATCGCGGGGATCTCGACGTATGCGGCGGTGGAGACCTCGCCGGCGACGTGGACGAGCCCGGTGGTCACGAGCGTCTCGACCGCGACCCGCCCGTGCGGATCCTCGGCGAGGATGGCGTCGAGGATGCTGTCGGAGATCTGGTCGCAGATCTTGTCGGGATGCCCCTCGGTGACGGATTCGGACGTGAACAGACGCAGTGCGGTCATCGATGCTCCAGATCTCGCGGGGACGGGCACAAGTATGCCCGGGGTGGCCGACAGCCACCCCGGGCAGGGACGCGGGGACGACTTACTCGGCGGCCCGCAGGCGCAGCTTGTCTTCGTTGATCTCGTGAAGGGCGATCGTCAGCGGCTTGTCCTCGACCGTGGAGTCCACGAGCGGACCGACGTTGTCGAAGAGGTTTCCCTCGTGCAGATCCGAGTAGTAGTCGTTGATCTGACGCGCGCGGCGGGCGGCGTAGATGACGAGCTGGTACTTCGAGTCGACCTTCTCGAGAAGGCTGTCGATGGGGGGCTCGATGATGCCCTGGTTGGTTCCGGCCATGGCTGAACCTCCTGGTTCGAAAGGATGTCGGCGGAGAAGTCCTGAGGCGCGGGGCGGTCGGCCGAGCCGCGCCATCCACCCATTCTACAGGTCCGCGCGCCTGCTCAGCAGTTGACGGCGCGAGCTGATCACCCCGGTGTCGAATCCGGCGAGGTGGAGCCCTCCGTGGAACCGCGCGTGCTCGATCTTCACGCACCGGTCCATGACGACCGACAGGCCGGCGTCCTCGGCGATGGCCGCGGCACCCTCGTGCCAGGAGCCGAGTTGCAGCCACAGTGTCTTCGCACCGGCGGCCACCGCTTCGGCCGCGACCCCCGGCAGATCGTCATGGCGGCGGAAGACGTCGACGAGGTCGGGCGCGACCGGAAGGTCGGCGAGCGAGGCGTAGGCCGGCCGGCCGAGGATGGTGTCGGCGCGGGGGTTGACGAAGTACACGTCGTAGGGCGCGCTGCCCAACAGGTAGGAGGCGACGAAGTAACTCGCCCGCGCCGGGTTGTCCGAGGCGCCGACGATCGCGATGGAGCGGGTCCGGCGCAGGATCTCGAAGCGCTCCTGCGCCCCGGGGCCCTGCCAGGTGCGACCCGGTGTCGGCGCGGAGGGCAACGCGCAGAAGGCGCCGTCGGCCGTGGCCGGAGTATCCAGGGGCTCGGCGGTCTCGCGGGCGGCGGGCAGGGCGCAGGACGCGTCGGTCATCGGGTCGCTCCCGTCGCGATGGTGAGGGCCTGATCGAGGTCCCACAGGATGTCTTCGGGGTCTTCGAGCCCGACCGAGATGCGCACCAGGTCGGCGGGGACGCCGGCGGCGCTGAGCTGCTCGGCGCTCAACTGCTGATGGGTCGTGGACGCGGGATGGATGACGAGGGTCCGCGCGTCGCCGATGTTGGCGAGGTGCGAGGCGAGCTGGAGCGCGTCGATGAATCGCTCCCCCGCTGCGCGCGCCGCATCGGGGTCGATCTCGCCCGTGGAACCCGCCGGACGGATGCCGAAGGCGAACACCGAACCGGGGCCGAGCGGCAGGTACCGCCGCGCCCGGTCGTGGTGGGGGTGCTCGGGGAGCCCGGCCCACGTGACGTACGACACCCGGGGGTCTTCCTTCAGCCACTCGGCGACGATGCGCGCGCCGGCCAGGTGCGCGTCGATGCGCTGCGGCAGGGTCTCGACCCCCTGGAGGAGCTGGAAGGCCGACTGAGGGCTCAGGGCCGGACCGATGTCACGCAGCTGCTCGCTGCGGAGCTTGGTGAGGAAGCCGTACTCGCCGAAGTTGTCCCACCACCGGATGCCCCCGTACGAGGCCACCGGCTCGGTCATCTGCGGGAACTTGCCATTGCCCCAGTCGAAGCTGCCCCTCTCGATCACCACCCCGCCGAGGGTCGTGCCGTGCCCGCCGAGGAACTTCGTGACCGAGTGGATGACGATGTCGGCCCCGTGCTCCAGCGGGCGCGCCAGGTAGGGCGTCGCGAGCGTGGAGTCGACCACGAGAGGGATGCCCGCGGCGTGCGCGACCTCGGCGAGGCCCTCGATGTCGGCGATGGAGCCCGAGGGGTTTCCGATCGTCTCGACGTAGAGCACCTTGGTCTCGGGCCGGATCGCGGCGGCGTAGTCGGCCGGCTCGGTCGAGGCGACGAAGGTGGTCTCCACGCCGAAGCGCCGGAGCGTGACATCCAGCTGCGTGACCGTGCCGCCGTACAGCTGCGCCGACGCGACGACGTGATCGCCCGCGCCGACGAGGGCGGCGAAGGTGATGAACTCCGCGCTCATGCCCGACGCCGTCGCCACCGCGCCGATGCCCCCCTCCAGCGAGGCCAGGCGCTCCTCGAGCGCCGCGACCGTGGGGTTGCCGATGCGCGAGTAGATGTTGCCGTACTTCTGCAGGGCGAAGAGGTTCGCGGCATCCTTCGCACCCTCGAAGACGAACGAGGTGCTCTGGTAGATCGGAACGGCACGGGCGCCGGTGGCGGCGTCGGGCGTGCCGCCGGCGTGGAGCGCGCGGGTGCGGAAGCCGAAGCGGTGGTCGTCGGTCATGGGTCCTTTTCCTGGGGGGCGGCGGGTCAGCGGGCCGCGAGGGTCTGGGCGATCGCCGCGACGGCGTCGGGGTTCTGCAGCGAGGTCGTGTCGCCGAGCGGCGTCGGCGCACGTCCGGCGCGGCGATCGAGGTCGGCCTCCCACAGCTGGGCGAGCAACCGCCGGAGGATCTTCCCCGATCGGGTCTTCGGAAGCTCCGGCACGCAGACGACGCGGTGCGGACGGGCGACGGGCCCGATCGCGCGCGCCACCTCGTCGCGCAGGGCCTGCTCGTCGGGTCGTGCGTGGCCGGCGGCCACGACGAAGACGACCACGCGCTGGCCGGTCACCGGATCGGTGACGCCTGTGGCCCCCGCCTCCGCGACGTCGTCGCGCGCGACCAGGGCCGACTCGATCTCGATGGTCGACAGACGGTGGCCCGAGACGTTCACGACGTCGTCGAGGCGGCCGAGGATGCGGATGTTCCCGTCCTCGTCGCGCGTCGCGCCGTCGCCGGCGACGTAGTACCCGCCCCAGTCGCCGAGACCTGCGAAGGTCGACCAGTAGGCGCTCCGGTAGCGCGCCGGATCGCCCCACACGGTGCGGGCCATCCCCGGCCAGGGGCGCCTGACCACGAGGGTGCCGGCGTCGCCCGGGGCGATCTCCGCCCCGCGGTCGTCGACGACGGCGACGTCGATGCCCGGGAGGGGCCGAGTGGGCGAGCCGGGGACCAGGGTGGTCGCTCCCGGGAGCGGGGCCACCATCGCCGCGCCGGTCTCGGACTGCCACCAGGTGTCCACGACCGGGAGCTCGCCTCTTCCGAACGTCTCGCGGAACCACAGCCAGGCCGCGGGGTTGATCGCCTCGCCCACCGTGCCCAGGAGGCGCAGGGTCGACAGGTCGAACCCGGCCGGGAGCGACTCGCCGAACCAGGCCATGAACGTGCGGATGAGCGTGGGCGCGGTGTAGTACACCGTCACGCCGTAGCGCTCGATGATCTCGAGGTGCCGCGTGCGGTCGGGGGTGTCGGGGGTGCCTTCGTAGATGACCTGCGTGAGTCCGTTGGAGAGCGGCCCGTACAGCTCGTAGGTGTGCGCGGTGACCCAGGCGAGGTCCGCGGTGCACCAGTGGACGTCGTCGGCCTTGGCGTCGAAGTGCGCCCAGTGGGCCCACGACGCGTGCGCGAGGTACCCGCCCGAGGTGTGCACCAGCCCCTTCGGGCGGCCGGTGGTTCCCGAGGTGTAGATGATGAAGAGCGGATGCTCCGCGTCGACGTCGTCCGCCTCGTGCACGTCGGGCTGCCCGGCGGTGATCTCGTGCCACCACACGTCGCGTCCGGACGTCCACGGCACGTCGTGCCCGGTGCGGCGGACGACCAGGACGTGCTCGAGGTCGGCGAGGCCCTCAGCCGCGGCATCCGCCGTCGACTTCACCTCCACCGCGGATCCCCGGCGGAACTGCCCGTCTGAGGTGATGAGCAGCTTCGCCCCGGTGTCTTCGAGGCGGAAGCGGAGGGCCTCCGCGGAGAACCCGCCGAACACGAGGGAGTGCACGGCGCCGATGCGGGCGCACGCGAGTGCGACGACCACGGTTTCGACGAGCACCGGCAGGTAGACCACCACGCGATCGCCCGCCTCGATGCCGAGCGCGGTGAGCGCGTGCGCGGCGCGAGCGACCTCGCGCTGCAGGTCGGCGTAGGTGACCCGGCGCCGGTCGCCCGGCTCACCCTCGAAGTACAGCGCCACGGTGTCGCCGCGCCCGGCGGCCACGTGCCGGTCGACGCAGTTGACCGCGACGTTGAGGCGCCCGCCGTCGAACCAGGTCGCCGACGGGACGATCTCGGGATCGTCCGGGTCGGGCGGCGTCCACTCGAGCGTCCGCCGCCAGGGCGTCGTCCAGTCCAGGCGCCGCGCCGCGTCGTCCCAGAAACCGAGCGGGTCGGCGGCGCCGCGCTCGTACGCCTCGGCAGTGACGTTGGCGCGGGCGGCGAGATCGGCCGGCGGGGCGAAACGCAGGGCCGCGCGGTCGAGGGTGTCCGAGCCCGTCACGCCCACCGCCGCAGGAGCCGCTTCTGCACCACGCTCAGGATCGCGTTGGAGAGCGCGCCGAGGAGCGCGAGCAGGACGATCGTGAGGAGGATGCGGTCGACCCGCCCGGTCTGCTGCGAGATCGTCAGCAGGAACCCCAGTCCCATCGCCGCGCCGAGCAGCTCGGAGGCGACGAGGAACAGCCACGCCTGCGCCATCCCGAGTCGGAGCCCCGAGACGAGCGCGGGGAGCACGGCGGGGAGCTGGACGGTACGGAAGAGCCCCCACCCTCGCAGGCTGAACGAACGTCCCATCTCCACCAGGTGCGCGTCGACGTGACGGAGAGCGCCGGCGACCGTGGTGAAGACGGGGAAGAACGCGCCGATCGCGATCAGCGTGACCTTCGACTCCTCCCCGATCCCCATCCACAGCAGCAGGAGCGGAACGAGGGCGAGCGACGGGATGGCGCGCAGCGCGGCGAGCGAGGGGCTGAGCAGCACGTCGCCGATGCGGGTGAGACCCACGAGCCCCGCCGCGGCGATCCCGATGACCGAGCCCAGGGCGAACCCGAGGAGCACACGCTGCACCGAGATCGCGATGTTCAGCCACAGCTCGCCGGTCTGCGCCATCTCGACCGCGGCGGTGACGACCGTCGCCGGCGCCGGCAGCCGGTAGGCGGGGATCGCCCCCGTGCTCGAGGCGACCTGCCAGGCGAGAAGGAGCACGGCGGGAACGATCAGGCCCCCGACGATCCGGACTCCGGGCCGTGCCCAGAACTCCCGACGCGCGGGAGCCCCCGTCGCCGCAGCGACGGGGGCGGGGGCCGGAGCGGCCGTCACAGACGGCCCGTCCCGCCCGGGTTCGTGATGGAGCGTCGAGGCGCGGCCCTGTCGGACGTCGGTGCTCACTGGTCCTCCGTCGCCGCGCGGGCGAAGCTGTCGTCGACGAGGGTCTCGAGGGCGTCGTCGACCGCGGCCTGGCCGCCTTGGATGGAGCCGGACTCGACGAGCACCGGACCGATCTTCTCCAGCACCGACAGCTGGTCGTCGCCGGGGATGCCGCTGACGTCGAGGTTCGAGCGCTCGGTGATGACCGTCTCGGCGACGACGGGGTCGATGCCGGCGACCTCGGCCAGGAGCGCCGCGGTCTCGTCGGGGTTCTCCAGGGCCCAGGCACGGGCTTCCTCGTAGGCGTCGACGACGACCTGGGCCACGTCGGGGTGGTCGGTCAGGAACTCCTCGGTGGCGTTCAGGAAGCCGTAGGAGTTGAAGTCGACGTTGCGGTAGACCAGCTCGGCGCCCGACTCCGCCTCGGCGGCGGCCATGATCGGGTCGAGCCCGGCCCATGCGTCGACCGAGCCGGCGTCGAGGGCGGCGCGACCGTCGGCGTGCTGCAGGTTCTGCAGCTGGACGTCGGCGATCGTCAGCCCCTCGGTCTCCAGGGCCTGGAGGAGGAAGAAGTAGGGATCGGTGCCGGGGGTGGCGGCGACAGACTTCCCGGCCAGATCGGCGACGGAGGTGATGTCGCTCCCCGCGGGGACGACCAGGGCCGACCACTCGGGCTGCGAGTAGATGTCGATGACCTTGATCGGCGAGCCGTTCGCGCGGGCGAGGAGCGCCGCCGAGCCTGCCGTCGACCCGACGTCGATCGACCCGGAGCGCAGGAACTCGTTGGCCTTGTTCGATCCCGCCGACTGCACCCATTCGACGGTGACCTCGTCGCCGAGGGCCTCCTCGATGAGCCCCTGGTCGCGCACGATGAGGCTCAGCGGGTTGTACGTGGCGAAGTCGATCGACAGGGTGTCGGTGGACCACTCGGTGCTCTCGGCGCCCGTCGAGCCCGCGGCGTCCGCGTTCGACGCGTCCGCGCTCTCGCCGGCGAGGCATCCTGTCGTGGCGAGCATGATCGTCCCGGCGATCGCAAGGGCGGGAACGGTTCGGCGGACGATGGTGCTCATCGGGTCTCCTCGGCGGTGCGGCGGGTGTCGGGTGCGCTGTGGTGGGTGTCGACGCCGAGCCCCTCGAGGAGTTCGGCGCGAAGGGCGGTGAAGTCGTGGGCGGCGCGATCGCGCGGGCGGACGCCGGGCACGTCGACGATCCGGGCGATCGAGGATGCCGCGGGGTCGCCGCCGAGCGAGCGGAGGAGCAGCACGCGGTCGGCCAGGTACAGCGCCTCCTCGACGTCGTGGGTGACGAGCAGGACGGTGGTGGGCCGCGCGGCGTGGATCTGCAGCAGCAGGTCCTGCATGCGCAGGCGGGTGAGGGCGTCCAGTGCGCCGAAGGGCTCGTCGAGCAGCAGCACCTCGGGGTTCCGGGCGAGCGCCCGGGCGAGGGAGGTGCGCTGGGCCATTCCGCCGGAGACCTCCCGCGGACGGCGATCGGCGGCGTGGCCGAGACCGACGAGAGCGAGGAGCTCGGCGACGCGCTCACGGCGCTCCGCCCCGCGCACCCCGCGGGGAAGGCCCAGCGCGACGTTGTCGGCGATGGTGCGCCAGGGCAGGAGACGCGGCTCCTGGAACGCCACGGCGGTGCGCTCGTCGGTGTCGCGGACAGGGGCGTCGTCGAGCTCGATTATCCCGGCGGTCGGGGTGTCCAAGCCCGCGAGAAGACGCAGCAGCGTGGACTTGCCGCACCCGGAGGGGCCGACGACGGCGACGATCTCACCGGGCGCGAGAGCGAGGTCGACGTCACGCAGGACGGGCAGCGGGGCCGGCGTCGGAAAGGTTCGCGACACCCCGGCCACCCGCACCGCGCCACGACGACCGCCGCGGGCGGGCACGTCGATGACGCGGGAGTTCGGGGTGGGCATGCACCAAGCCTGCCCACCCCGGCGCTCGATGACACATCGGGCGTAACGTTCTGAAACGTCCGCGTCCGCGAAGTCAGCGCGCAGCGAGCGAGACGACCTCCGCCGCCGCCCGCGCGACGTCGTCATTGACCACCCGGTAATCGAACTCCGACTGCGCCGCCAGCTCCACCCGCGCCGTCCGCAGCCGGCGCGCCCGCTCCTCGGCGTCCTCGGTGCCTCGGCCGACGAGACGGTTCACCAGTTCGTCCCAGCTGGGTGGGAGGAGGAAGACGAGCGTCGCCGACGGCTCGGCCGCCCTCACCTGCCGGGCGCCCTGCAGATCGATCTCGAGCAGCACCGTGCGCCCGTCCTCGAGGGCGTCCTCGATGGGCCGGCGAGGGGTGCCGTACCGGTGGGAGTTGTGCACGGTGGCCCACTCCAGAAGCTGACCCTCGGCGATGAGCCGGTCGAATCCCGCGTCATCGACGAAGAAGTAGTGCTCTCCGTCACGCTCGCCGGGCCGGGGTGCGCGCGTCGTCGCCGAGATCGACAGCAGGATGTCGGGATGGTGCGCTTTGATGTGCGCGGCCACCGTGCCCTTGCCGACCGCCGTCGGGCCGGCCAGGACGATCAGGCGGCTCCGGTCGGTGCGCGGCGCCGGCTCGGGCCAGCGGTCGTCGAGGAATGCCAGCAGATCGCGGCGCTGGCGGGCGCCCAGCCCGCCGAGCCGCTTGACCGGTGCAATGGCGAGGGTCTCGAGGATGCGGTCGCGCTTGCCCTCGCCGATCGCCGGGAGGGCGGTCAGGAACTCCGTGACGCGGAGGGTTCCGGCGGGCGAGTCGGGCGCGGCGAACGCACGACGAGCGAGCTCCTGGGGCGAGGTCACCCGTGTGGCGAGGTCGCGCTTGAGCGCCGCCCTCGCGCGGCGGGCCGCGACGGCCCGCTCCGACGCGGCCCGACGGTCGACCTCGGGGGGACGACGCGGCGAGCTCACGACAGCACCTTCCGGTATAGGGCCCGCCGTTCGTCGATCCGGGCGGCGAGCTCTGTCGGACCGGCGGAGAGGATGCTTCGGCTCTCGCTGGCGAGCACGTTGCGCGAGAGCGCCCCGAACAGGCGCGGCAGGTCGGCGGGCTCTGCACCCTGGGCTCCGAAACCGGGCGCGAGGATCGGCGCACCGCGGAGCAGGTCGTCGGTGAGCCCGAGCTCGCCACGGTCGACGGTCGCGCCGACGACGAGGCCGATCGGGCCGAGATCGCCGGTGAAGGCGGCCGAGCCGTTCACCCAGGTCACGTCGCGGGCGACCCGGGCGGCGACGGTCTGCCCGTCGTCCGCGGCCACGTCCACCGGGTGGGCGGTCTGCAGCGGAGCCGCTTCGGGGTTGCTGGTACCCGCGAGGACGAAGACGCCCTTGCCGGCACGGACCGCCCCGGTGAGGGTCTCGCGGAGAGAGTCGGGCCCGAGATAGGGGCTGACGGTGAGTGCATCGGCCTCCAGCGGCGCACCGGTGCTCAGCCAGGCTGCGGCGTACGCCGCCATCGTGCTCCCAATGTCGCCGCGCTTGGCGTCGGCGATGACGAGCAAGCCCGATGCGCGGGCGGCGGAGAGGGTCTCTTCGAGCACGGCGAAGCCCGCGGCGCCGAACCGCTCGAAGAACGCCACCTGGGGCTTGACCGCACCGACGCGCCCGGCGGCGGCCTCGACCGTCCGCAGGGCGAAGGTGCGAACCCCTGCCGCGGTGTCGTCGAGACCCCAGTCGGCGAGCAGATGCGCATGCGGATCGATGCCCACGCAGAGAGGGCCGTGGTCGTCGAGGGCGGCCCGCAGGCGTTCGGCGAAACCGGTCACCGGGCCGCCGCCCGGTCGGCCGCGTACTCCTGCAGGCTCCGCACCGCGAACCCCTCGCGCAACACGGGGAGGGCGCTCACGGCGGCACCGAGCACCGCCATGGTGGTGAACAGCGCCTTGTCGGCCGCGACCGCCGCGGCGCGGATCTCGTAGCCGTCGGCCCGGGCGAGCCCGCCGCTGGGGGTGTTCACGACGATGTCGATGTCGCCGGCGTTGATGAGGTCGACGATGTTCGTCTCCCCTGTCGCCTGGGTGGCGGAGTACTTGTTCACCACCCGCACCTGGATGCCGTTGCGCCCGAGGATCTCGGCCGTCCCCTCCGTGGCCACGAGGTCGAACCCGAGTTCCTGGAGCCGGTGGGCGGGAAGGATCACGGCGCGCTTGTCGCCGTCGGCGACGGAGATGAAGACGGTGCCCGTCAGCGGCATCCCGCCGTAGGCGGCCTCCTGGCTCTTGGCGAACGCGGTCGGGAAGTCGCGGTCGATTCCCATGACCTCGCCGGTCGAGCGCATCTCCGGCCCGAGGACGGAGTCCACGATCTGGCCGTCGCGTGTGCGGAACCGCTTGAAGGGCAGCACCGCCTCCTTGACGGCGACGGGGGCGCCCAGGGGCACACGCGAGCCGTCGGCCTCGGGGAGGAGCCCCTCGGTCACGAGCTCTGCCACCGTCGAGCCCGCCATGATGCGGCTCGCGGCCTTGGCGAGCGGGATCCCGAGCGCCTTGGAGACGAACGGCACCGTGCGGCTCGCGCGGGGATTCGCCTCGATGACGTAGAGCACACCCGCGCTGATCGCGAACTGCACATTCAGAAGACCCCGCACCCCCACTCGGTGGGCGATGGCGAGGGTCGCCTCGCGCACCCGGTCGATGTCGCTCCGACCGAGCGACATCGGTGGCAGCGCGCAGCTGGAGTCGCCGGAGTGGATGCCGGCCTCCTCGAGGTGCTCCATGATGCCGCCGACGTACAGCCGGTCGCCGTCGTAGAGCGCATCGACGTCGATCTCGATGGCGTCGTCGAGGAACCGGTCGACCAGAAGCGGCATCCCCGGTCCGATGATCGCCTGATCGGCGATGCGGACGAAGTAGTCGCGCAGGCTCGGGGTGTCGTACACGATCTCCATGCCGCGGCCGCCGAGCACGAAACTCGGGCGGACGAGCACCGGGTACCCGATCTCCTCGGCAATGGTGACGGCCTGGTCGACGTCGATGGCCGTGCCGTTGCGCGGCGCGATCAGACCGGCGTCGTCGAGGAGGCGCGAGAAGAGCTCGCGCTCCTCGGCGAGCTCGATCGCGGCGGGACTCGTGCCCAGGATCCGGTAGCCGGCATCCTCGATCCCCTGCGCGAGGCCGAGCGGCGTCTGGCCGCCCAGCTGGCAGATGACGCCGAGGATCTCCCCCGACTGCGATTCGGCGTGCAGGACCTCCAGCACGTCCTCCAGCGTCAGCGGCTCGAAGTACAGCCGGTCTGAGGTGTCGTAATCGGTCGACACCGTCTCGGGGTTGCAGTTGACCATGATGGTCTCGAAGCCGGCGTCTGCGAGGGCGAACGAGGCGTGCACGCAGGAGTAGTCGAACTCCACGCCCTGGCCGATGCGGTTGGGGCCAGAGCCGATGATGACCACCTTGGTGCGCTCGGACGCCGCGATCTCGGTCTCGCTGTCGTAGCTGGAGTAGTGGTACGGCGTCAGCGCCGGGAACTCTCCCGCGCAGGTGTCGACGGTCTTGTACACCGGGCGGATGCCGAGCCCGTGGCGCAGGGCCCGCGCCTCGGCCTCGGAGATGCCGCGCAGCTGCGCGATCTGCACGTCGCTGAAACCGTGATCCTTCGCCAGACGCAGGGTCGCGTCATCCAGCTCCTGCGCCCCGCGGATGGCCTCGGCGACCTCGTTGATGAGCACGATCTGATCGAGGAACCACGGGTCGATCGCCGTGGCCTCGAACGCCTGCTCGGGGGTGGCGCCCAGGCGCAGGGCCTGCTGGAGGACCACGATGCGTCCGTCGGTCGGGGTCTTCGCGACCTCGAGCAGCTCCTCGGCCGACCGGGACTCCTCGCCCCAGTGGAAGCTCGAGCCGCGCTTCTCCAGCGACCGGAGCGCCTTCTGCAGGGCCGTGGTGAAGTTGCGGCCGATGGCCATCGCCTCGCCCACCGACTTCATGGTGGTCGTCAGCGTGGTGTCGGCCGCCGGGAACTTCTCGAAGTTGAAGCGGGGCACCTTGACGACGACGTAGTCGAGCGTCGGCTCGAAGCTCGCCGGGGTCACCCGCGTGATGTCGTTGGGGATCTCGTCCAGGCGGTAGCCGATCGCGAGCTTCGCGGCGATCTTCGCGATCGGGAACCCCGTGGCCTTGGAGGCCAGCGCCGAGGAGCGCGACACCCGCGGGTTCATCTCGATGACGATGATGCGACCGTCGTCGGGATTGACGGCGAACTGGATGTTGCAGCCGCCGGTGTCCACACCCACGGCGCGGATGATGTCGATGCCGATGTCGCGGAGCTTCTGGTACTCGCGGTCGGTGAGGGTCAGCGACGGGGCGACGGTGATCGAGTCCCCGGTGTGCACGCCCACCGCGTCGACGTTCTCGATCGTGCAGACCACGACGGTGTTGTCGGCGGTGTCGCGCATGAGCTCGAGCTCGTACTCCTTCCACCCGAGGATCGACTCCTCCAGGAGCACCTCGTGGGTGGGCGAGTCGTGCAGGCCCGCGCCCGCGATGCGCCGCAGGTCGGTCTCGTCGAAGGCGAATCCGGACCCGAGGCCTCCCATCGTGAAGGACGGTCGCACGACGAGGGGGTAGCCGAGCTCGGCGGCCCCGGCGAGGACCTCGTCCATCGTGTGGCAGATGCGGCTGGCCGCGACATCCGCGCCCGCTTCGATCACGAGCTCCTTGAAGACCTGACGGTCCTCGCCCTTGCGGATGGCATCGACCTTGGCGCCGATCAGCTCGACGCCGTACTTGTCGAGGATGCCCTTCTCATGCAGCGAGATGGCGGCGTTCAACGCGGTCTGGCCGCCGAGGGTCGGCAGGATCGCGTCGGGCTTCTCCTTGGCGATGATCGTCTCGAGCACGTCCGAGGTGATCGGTTCGATGTAGGTCGCGTCGGCGAAGTCGGGGTCGGTCATGATCGTCGCCGGGTTGGGGTTGACGAGGATGACCCGCACCCCTTCGGCGCGCAGGACCCGGCACGCCTGGGTTCCGGAGTAGTCGAATTCGGCGGCCTGGCCGATGACGATCGGGCCGGACCCGATCACGAGGACGCTGTGGATGTCGTCGCGCTTGGGCATCAGTCGTTGCTCTCCTGGGCGTTCGCGGTGCCGGGCTGGGTGTCTCGGTGCTCGCGCACCATGTCACGGAACCGGTCGAACAGGTAGTTGGCGTCGTGCGGGCCTGCGGCCGCCTCGGGGTGGTACTGCACCGAGAAGGCGGGGATGTCGAGGGCGCGGAGCCCCTCCACCACGCGGTCGTTGAGTCCGATGTGGCTGACCTCGACCCGGCCGTAGCCCTGCGGGCTGTCGAAGGGGCCGTCGAGGGGCGCCTCGACGGCGAAGCCGTGGTTGTGGGCGGTGATCTCCACGCGGCCGGTGACCTTGTCGAGCACCGGCTGGTTGATGCCGCGGTGACCGAAGGGCAGCTTGTAGGTGCCGAGACCGAGGGCGCGACCCAGCAGCTGGTTGCCGAAGCAGATGCCGAAGAACGGCAGCCGGTCATCGAGCACCGCACGCAGCAGCTCGATGTGGTCTGCCGATGCGGCGGGGTCTCCGGGTCCGTTGGAGTAGAACACCGCCACCGGGTCGATCGCGCGGATGTCGTCGATCGTGGCGTTCTGCGGCAGGACGTGCACCTCGAAGCCGCGGTCGGCGAGGTTCTCGATGGTCGCCTGCTTGACGCCGAGATCGAGCACCGCGAGGTTGCCGAGACGCTCGCCCCGGGCGGGGGTGACCTCCGCGACCGCCACCGACACCGTGGAGGAGAGGTTCTGCCCCGTCATCTCCGGCGCCTCGCGCACGACGCGCAGCTGCGCGTCGGGATCGAGAGCCGCCGCCTCGCCCGAGAAGATCCCGCCGCGCATGCTGCCGGCCGAGCGGATGTGGCGGGTCACCGCCCGAGTGTCGATCCCGCTGATCCCGACGATGCCGTCCGTGGCGAGGGCATCGTCGAGCGACCGCTCCGAGCGCCAATTCGACACGACGCGGGCAGGGTCTCGGACGATGTAGCCGGCCACCCAGATGCGACGTGACTCGACGTCCTCGGAGTTCATTCCGGTGTTGCCGATGTGCGGTGCGGTCTGCAGCACGATCTGACCCGCGTACGACGGATCGGTCAGGGTCTCCTGGTAGCCGGTCATACCGGTCGAGAAGACGACCTCGCCGAGGGTCGTGCCGCGCGCACCGTAGGCGCGGCCGGCGTGGCGGGTGCCGTCCTCCAGGACGAGGACGGCGGGGTCGGTGGCGAGGAGCCCTGTGGTGGGGAGCACTGTGGTGGGGAGCCGGGTCATGCGTCGTCTCCAGTCTGGGGAACGAGGGGGCGGATGGCGGTCGCGAGAGCCTGCGCGGAGGCTTCCTGCGGCCGGAAGAACGAGTCCACGGGGGTGCCGTCGTCGAGCCGCCACACCAGGCGGGTGAGGCCGCCGGACTCCACGACACGGTCGATGGCGACGGTGGCCTGGTCGACGGCGGCGAGGCGGGCCGTGGGGAGGAAGAGCAGGGGCGCGCCGTCGAGGTCGACCGCGACGCCACCATCGGTGACGGTGACCTCGCCGCGGGCCCGGAACCCCAGATGTCGGATCGCGAGGCGCTCGAGCGGTTCGTCGTGGCGGGTGGTGGCGACGTAGAGCACGCCGAAACGGGCGAGCTCGGCGGAGCCGGCGGGGGGCGCGCCCACGGGCGCGGCCAGGCCCGCGTCACGACGGGATCGTCGGCGCCACGCCCAGACGAGGAGGACGAGCACGACGACGACCCCGGCGAGGGTGACGATGAGGGCACCCTCGCGGGTCATGCGTGCACCCCCGGCGTCTCGAGTACGTCGCCGTCGGCGACGGTGACCGTCCCGCGGTGGAGGGTCCAGCGGACCTCCCCCGGCAGGTCGCGGCCGAGGTACGGGGAGTTCTCACTACGCCCTCGCAGATCCGCCGTCGTGAACGGTCGGGGGGCGGCGGGGTCATACAGGGTCAGCGACGCCGGCTGCCCGGCGTCGAGCGGCGTGCCGGCGGCGTCGAGCCGACCGATGCGCGCGGGAGCCTCGGACATCACCCGCGCGACGTCGGCCCAGCCCAGCATCCCGGTCTCCACCATCGCCTCGTGGACGACGCGGAGGGCGCTCTCGAGGCCCACCATGCCGTTGGCGGCGGCCTGCCATTCGCAGGCCTTGGCCTCGGCGGGGTGCGGGGCGTGGTCGGTCGCGACGATGTCGATCGTGCCGTCGGCAAGACCCTCCCGCACGGCCCGCACGTCCTCGTCGCGGCGCAGCGGCGGGTTGACCTTGAAGCGGGCGTCGTAGCCGCGGACGAGCTCGTCGGTGAGCAGCAGGTGGTGCGGGGTGACCTCGGCGGTCACCGCCACTCCGCGGCGCTTGGCCCACCGGATGATGTCCACCGATCCGGCGGTGGAGAGGTGGCAGACGTGCAGGCGCGAACCGACGTGCTCCGCAAGGAGGACGTCGCGGGCGATGATCGACTCCTCCGCCACCGCCGGCCAGCCGGCGAGGCCGAGCTCGGCCGAGACCGCCCCCTCGTTCATCTGCGCGCCCTCGGTGAGCCGCGGGTCCTGCGCGTGCTGGGCGATGACGCCGTCGAACGCTTTGACGTACTCCAGGGCCCGGCGCATGATCAGCGGGTCCCAGACGCAGAACCCGTCGTCGCTGAAGACGCGCACACGCGCGCGGGAGTGCGCCATCGCACCGAGTTCGGCGAGCCTCTCGCCGCGCTGCCCTACCGTGACCGCGCCGATCGGCTGCACGGCGACGTAGCCGGCGGCCTCGCCGAGTGCCAGCTCCTGCTCGACGACCCCGGCCGTGTCGGCCACGGGCGAGGTGTTCGGCATCGCGAAGACCGTCGTGTATCCGCCGGCGGCGGCCGCCCGCGAGCCGGTGAGGACCGTCTCGGCGTGCTCGAACCCGGGTTCGCGCAGGTGGGTGTGCAGATCGACCAGGCCGGGGAGGGCGATGAGGCCGTCGGCGTCGATCGCGGTGGCACCCGCGCGGCTGAGGCCCGAACCGACCTCGGCGATCCGTCCGTCCTCGATGAGGATGTCGACGCGTTCACCGGCCAGCGGCGCGGCGCCGCGGATCAGGAGGGGGGCCGGGGTGGCGGAGTGAGAGGCGCTCATCGTCCGTCCTCTCTCTCGTCGTCGCGCTCGCCGGCCAGCAGGAGGTACAGCACGGCCATCCGCACGGAGACACCGTTGGTCACCTGCTCGAGCACCGTCGACCGCTCGGAATCCGCGGCTTCGGCGGCGATCTCCAGCCCTCTGTTCATCGGGCCCGGGTGCAACACCATCGTATCGGGAGGAAGGGCGGCGACCCGTTGCCGCGACAGCCCCCACACCCGCGCGTACTCGCGCTCGGTGGGGAAGTAGGCCGCCCTCATCCGCTCCAGCTGGATCCGCAGCATCATCACCGCGTCGGGACCCTCGGCGATCGCCCGGTCGAGGTCGTAGTCGACCCTGACCGGCCAGTCCGAGACATCCTGCGGGATCAGCGTCGGCGGGGCGACGAGGGTGACCTCCGCGCCGAGCGCGGTGAGCAGCCAGACGTTGGAGCGGGCGACCCGCGAGTGGAGGATGTCGCCGACGATCGTCACGCGGATGGCGTCGAGGCCGCGGCCGCGGCTGGCGTCGCCGAAGCGGCGTTTGCGGATCGTGAAGGCGTCCAGGAGCGCCTGCGTGGGATGCTCGTGGGTGCCGTCGCCGGCGTTGACCACGCCGGCGGTGATCCACCCGCTCGTCGCGAGCGTGCGCGGAGCGCCCGAGGCGCCGTGACGGATGACGACAGCATCGGCGCCCATCGCCTGCAGCGTCTGGGCGGTGTCCTGCAGCGACTCGCCCTTCGAGACGCTCGAGCCCTTGGCCGAGAAGTTGATGACGTCGGCCGACAGGCGCTTGGCTGCCGCCTCGAACGAGATGCGGGTGCGCGTGGAGTCCTCGAAGAAGAGGTTCACCACCGTCTTGCCGCGGAGGGTCGGGAGCTTCTTGACCTCGCGTCGCTGGGTGTCGGCCATGTCCTCGGCGACGTCCAGGATGCCGACGGCGGTCTGGCGGTCGAGGGTCTTGGTGTCGAGCAGGTGCCTCACGATGCGCCCCCCTCGATCGAGACGGAGTCCTCGCCGTCGATCTCGCGGAGGCGCACGTTCACCCGCTCCTCTCGCGCGCTCGGCAGGTTCTTGCCGACGAAGTCGGGCCGGATCGGCAGCTCGCGGTGCCCGCGGTCGACGAGCGCCGCCAGACGCACCGCAGCGGGTCGCCCGATGTCCTGGAGCGCGTCGAGGGCGGCGCGGATGCTGCGGCCCGAGAAGAGCACGTCATCGACCAGGACGACCACGGCGCCGTCGATGCCGCCCGGCGGGATCTGCGTGGGGTGGGGCGCGCGCGTGGGATGGCGATGCAGGTCGTCGCGGTACATCGTGACATCCAGCGCTCCGATGGGGACGGAGACGCCGCCGAACTCGGTGACGAACGCTCCGATGCGCTCGGCGAGGGGGACGCCGCGTGTGGGGATGCCCAGGATCACGAGACCGTCCGGCCCCTTGTTGGACTCGAGGATCTCGTGAGAGATCCTCGTCAATGCCCGAGTGATGTCGGCGTCGTGCAGAACGGTGCGCACGGTCATCCGCCGCTCCCTTCTCCGCCTCACGGGACGGATTTAAAGGTTGCCGGTTACCACCCCTCACCCTACCGGACCCGCCCCGGTTCCCCCGCGCGCCCCACCCCCGCTCCCCCGACCAACGCCCGTTCATCCGTCGGAGATGTACACGTCAGGGCCCTTCTGGCGTACATCTGCGACGAACGAAGAGCGGACGCGACGCGCTGCGCCCCGCCTGCGGACGGCCGATCGTCAGCGGCGCGTGCTCAACGCGACGCGGACGCGGTCGACGTACTGCAGCGGGTATCGGAAGAGCTGATCGCGGGCGACCCGGATGACCCGCCACCCCGCATCCATGAGCCGCTCGTGCTTCTCGAGGTCGCGCTGCCACTGCGCGGCGTCGGTCCGGTGCTGGTCGCCCTCGTATTCAATGGCGATCCGCAGCTCCGGGTACGCCAGGTCGACGCATCCGAGGAACTCTCCCGCAGCGCCGTAGACGTCATGGTCGGTCACCGGCTCGGGAAGACCGGCGTCGACGAGCAGAAGCCGCGCCCAGGTCTCGGTGCGCGACGCGACCCCGGGACGGATGCGCTCGAGCGCCGCGCGAAGCGCCTCGGCACCGATCCGGCGGCCGATGGTGACGGCGCGACGGAGTTCGTCGAGGTCCCCCAAGGCGGGACGGATGACATATCCGAAGGGCCCGGCCACACGCGGAGATCGCACGATCGCATCGCCGATCGCGACCAGGTCGTACCCGGTGATCATAGGGGCGAGCATCGCCCAGGTCGTCGCCGGATCGGACACGGGCACCCCGAACAGCGGATGCCGCACGATCCGGACGAGGTCGGGGCGGACGTGGTGCCCAACGGTGCCGGCAGCCCGAGGTGCGCGGCCCGGCGTGCTGACATGAACGCGCGTGTCGGAGAGATTCGGAAGCGGCAGATCCCACAGGAGCGCCGCCGTGGTGTGGCTGAAGCAGCCGCCGTCGTTCATCCGCACGCTGAACCGCAGGGCTGCCTCGATGATCGCGGCGCGCTCGCGCGCGAACGGATGCGCCGCGGCATCGTGCGCACGGGGTGCGGCCCTGACTCCGTAGAACGGCCTTTCGAGCTCCGCTCGGTCTACGCGGCGGCGCGACATCCCTCGCGTCCGCGCGTCGGCCACGGTGAAGGCCCCTCGCTGCGCGCCTGCATTCATCCGACCAGGGTGCCCCGCGCGCCATCCGTCCCTCTGCCGTTGTCCACAGCCATGCTTCATCCGTCGAAGATGAACGGGAAAGCCCCTTCGCGACGTACATCTTCGACGGATGAGCGGCGGGGGCGTGGGGGCGTGGGGGGTGGCGCCGTCCACGCCGACGGCCCGGCTGCGCGGCGGGGCGTGCGTCAGAGGGCGTCGTCGCGCGGCGGCGGGCGCGGGGGGACGCGCGACGGAGCGATTGCCCGGCTGTCGTTCACGAGCAATTCGTTCGTCGCAGATGTACGCGTTTTCGCGGCTGTGGCGTACATCTTCGACGAACGAACGGATGGCGAAGGTGTGCCGGCGCGCGAGGCCAGGGCAGCGAGGCGAGGGCGCCGAGCCGACGGCGCCGGGGTCAGGCGCCGAGCCGTCGGCGGCGGGGTCAGGCGGCGGGCGCCTCGGCGCGGTCAGCCGACTCCTCGGCCTGGCTGGCGCGGATCGGGTGTCCCTGCGAGGTCAGGCACTTCCCCGACGTGAGGTCCCACTTCCAGTCGTGGAGGCTGCAGGTGAGCACGCCGTCCTCGACCTTGCCCGTTTTCGACAGATCGGCGCGCAGGTGCGGGCACCTGCGCTGCACGACCCAGTCGGCGAGTCGGATGTCTTCGGAGACATCCGACTGCTCGGCGTACCAGTTCTCCACGTACTCGATCCGGTCCCGCGACAGGCACTTCAGGAACGTCGTGAGGAACTCGTTGAACTTGCCCGACCGGCCGACCTCGAACTGCATCGACAGGAAGATCGAGTTCGACCAGTCGATCTCGTGGTCGCGGATGTTCGTCGAGACGAGATCGGCGGGGATGGTGTACCAGTAGATGCACTCCTCGCCGTCGTACGCCCGCACCTTCGCGCGCGGGAAGTCGACGACCATGTCGAGGTCGCCGATGCGGAAGCGCACATTCCCGCCGACACCGTTCCGGATGGTCCGCGCGCGGCGCAGCAGAGGCTCCCACCACTCCTTGATGGCCGCGAGCATCTCGTCCGGCGCGAGCACGGGCGCGCGGGTGGCCTCCTCCGCGGCGATCTCGGCCTGCCGCGCGTCGCGCTGCTCGGCGAGGTAGGCCCACTTGTCGTCGAAGACGCGGTCGATCTCGGTCTCGGTGTACAGCGTCTGCGTGACCGAGAGCGCCCCGTCGTTCATCTCCACGACGGTCCCGGGGACGAACTCGTAGCCCTTCTGGTCGGGGCGCACCTCGGCCATGTGCCGCAAGAACTCCCTCTGGTCGGTGAAGATGGCGTCGCCGTCCAGCCCCTGCCCGTTGAACTTGAAGAGCGCCTCGCGGAGGAACATCGGCGGACCCGCCATCGGGAACACGTGCTCGGCGTCGACCTTCTCGATGTAGTACATCGCGCGCTTGTTCTGGGCGTCGCGCTTCAGTCGAGCGAAATTCTGCTTGGCGTCCTGGGGAAGGTCGTAGACCATCGGCCACCAGATCGCTCCCGAGACCTGGGTGAAGTACGCCTCGGGCTTGGAGAACGCCATCAGCTTGTCGAGGTCCAGCGGGTGGGAATCGTTCTGATTCAGGATGCTGGCGGTGCCGTCGTCCACTGACAGAGACGAATCCCCGATGGGGCCGTCGCTGGGGGCCCGCAGCGGGGTGACCATCAGCTTCATCGGCCCGAACTCCAGCGGCACGCCCGCCTGGGTGAAGACGATGTTGTCGTAGCCCAGGCGCCGCAGGTCTTGCTCGAGGTCGTCGGTGGGGTACTCCGGGAGGAGCACGCGGATGTCCTTCGGCACGTACCGCTCGAGCAGCGCGGGGTCGAAGTGGTCGCGGTGCCGGTGGGAGATGTAGAGGAAGTCGGCCTTGCCGAAGCGCTCCCAGTCCAATCCCCGGTTGTCGGGGAAGGGGAACCACGAGCCGAAGAAGGTCGGTCCCATGACGGGGTCGCAGAGGATGCTGCCACCGCGCGTCTCGATGAACATCCCCGCGTGGCCCAGGCCCGTGATCCGCATGCGTCTCCTCCGTTCGAACCGGAGCGATTCTACGCGGGTCGGCTCCGCATCGGCCATGCGTGGCGAGCCGCGCCGTCCGTCACTGCGCGGCCGGACCGCTGTCGGCGGCGTCCCCGACGGTGTCGCGGGAGTAGGCACGATCGCCCATCACCCAGGTTTCGGCGACGGCGCGGTCATCGCCCACCATCATGATCGCGAAGAGCAGCTCGGCGGCCTCCTCGAGTGTCGCCGGTGCACCGCCGCCGGGGGCGAGGTCGGTGCGCCACGTCACCGCCGGCGGCCCGCCCCGTGCGTCGAGCACCACGAAATCGGCCTCCTTGCCGACGTCGAAGCTCCCGACCTTGTCCTCCAGCCGCAGCGCCTCGGCTCCCCCGAGGGTGATCGCATAGAAGGCGCGGTACGGCGACAGCCTGTTGCGCTCCGCCTCGGCGGCATCCTTCTTCGAGGGATCGACGCTGCCGTCCAGCAGGGTGTTGTTGAGCATCCCGACCTTGTAGGCGTCTTCCAGCACGCTCAGCATGCTGAAGCGGTTGCCTCCGCCCACGTCGCTGCCGAAGGTGAGCCGGACCCGCTGATCCGGGTCGGTGGCGCGTCCGAGCCGGAACAGCCCGCTGCCGAGGAACAGGTTCGAGCACGGGCAGAAGGTGACCGCGGCACCGGCCGCGGACAGTCGCCGGAACTCGTCGTCCGTGAGCCAGACCCCGTGTCCGCCGGTGAACTTCGGACCGACCAGACCGTACTTCTCGTAGACGCCGAGGTAGTCCGTGCAGTCGTCGTGCAGCGCGAGCACCCCGCGGATCTCGGAGGGGTTCTCCGAGATGTGGGTGTGCACCCAGAGATCGGGGTACTCGGCCTTGAGACGTCCGCAGGCGGCGAGCAGGGCGTCGCTGGCTCCGTAGGCGAAGCGCGGTGTGATGGCGTACGCGCTCCTGCCGACACCGTGGTACTTCTCGATGAGGAGCCGGGATGCGGCGACGAACTCGTCCGCGGTCGTGGTGAACCACTCCGGCGCGTTCACATCGATCGCGGTGATCCCCGTGATGATGCGGACGTTGCGACGCGCGGCCTCTTCGAAGACGACCTCGGTGGTGACGGGCTTGGCCGTGGTGAAGGCCTGACAGGTCGTCGTGCCCGAGGCGAGCAGGGTGTCGAAGAACCGACGGACTCCGGCCTCGGCGTAGTCGCGGTCGAAGTAGCGACGCTCCTCGGGGAACACCCACTTCTCCAGCCACGGCAGCAGCTGCTCGCCGTACGACCCGAGGATGCGCGTCTGCGGAACGTGGATGTGCCCGTCCACGAAGCCGGGGAGGATGAGCCTGTCGGGGATGCGGGTGACCGGCGCATCCGGATGACGCGCGGCGACCTCGTCGCCCGGACCGAAATCCGCGATGATGCCGCGGTCGTCGACGACCAGCATCCCGTCGGAGACGAATCGCGCGGCGGCCTGCTCGTTGCCGACGTGCCGCCACGGATCATCGACGAAATCGAGGAACGCCCCCCTGATCGCGCGCATGGCGGTCTTGGTACCCGCTGATCAGGATGCGCGGGAGATGCGCCCGAGCACGCCGTGGACGAACGCCCCGGAATCATCCGTGGAGAACTCCTTGGCCAGCTCGACGGCCTCGTCGATGGCGACCGCCGCGGGAACGGCGTCGTTGTAGAGGATCTCCCAGGCGCCGATGCGCAGCAGTGCGCGATCGACGGCGGGCATCCGCGCGAGCGACCAGTCCTTGGCGAACGTGGTGATCTGCTCGTCGATGTCGTCGCGCTGGTCGATGATGCCGTCGACGATCTCGCGGGCATACAGCCACGAGGCCTCGCGAGCGGGCTCGCTGGCGGCTCGCTTGGCCTCGGCGGCCAGGATCACCCCGAGCTCCTCGCCGCGCACGTCGGCCTGGAACAGGATGTCGAGCGCGCGCTTGCGTGCTTTGGTGCGGGCACTCATCGGGCGGCGTCCGCGTTCAGTTCACACGACCGAGGTAGTCGCCGGTGCGGGTGTCGACCTTGACCTTGGTGCCGGTCTCGAGGAACAGCGGAACCTGGATCTCGTACCCGGTCTCGACGGTGGCGGCCTTGGTGCCGGCCGACGACCGGTCGCCCTGCAGCCCCGGCTCGGTGTAGGTGATCTCCAGGACGACGGATGCCGGCAGATCGATGTAGAGCGGGTTGCCGTTGTTCAGCGCGATGGTGACCTGCTGGTTCTCGAGCAGGAAGTTCTTCGCATCCCCCACGGTGGCGGCCGGGACGTTGACCTGGTCGTAGTCGCTCATGTCCATGAAGACGAAGCTGTCGCCGTCGTTGTAAAGGTAGGTGAAGTCGCGGCGATCGACGTTCTCGATCTCGACCTTGGCGCCGGCGTTGTAGGTGCGGTCGACGACCTTGCCGGTCACGACGTTCTTGAGCTTGGTACGGACGAACGCCCCACCCTTGCCGGGCTTGACGTGCTGGAACTCCACGACGCTCCAGAGCTGTCCGTCGATGTTGAGGACGACGCCGTTCTTGATGTCTGCGGTCGATGCCATTGCGCTGATCGGATCCTTCGAAGTGCGGGCGATGTGCCCCGGAGGCGTGACGGCCGAACGGCCGACCACCGATTCTACGGGACGATCGGCGATCAGCCCTCGGCCTGGCCGGTGAGGAGGTCGATCAGCAGGCGCGTCGCTGTGCGGTATCCCTCGATCCCCTCCCCCATGACGTGGACGGCGGCGACGTCGGCGACGTAGGAGTGGTGGCGGAACGGCTCCCGGGTGCGGATGTCGGAGATGTGGACCTCGGCGACGGGGAGCGCGACGCCCGACAGCGCGTCGCGCAGCACGACGGAGGTGTGGGTGAGCCCCCCGGGATTGATGACGATGCCGTCGCAGTCCTCCCGCGCCGCGTGGATCGCATCGAGCAGGACGCCCTCGTGGTTGCTCTGCAGCGCCCGGATCTCGAATCCGCGCTCGGCCGCGGTGCGGGTGACGAGATCCTCGACGTCGGCGAGGGTCTGCGAGCCGTACACCGCGGGCTCCCGGACACCCAGCAGGTTCAGGTTCGGCCCGTTGACCAGCAGGATGCGTCGGGTCGTCGTCATATCCGTCTCTCTAGGGGTTTGCGCATCTCGATCTCGGGACCGATGACGCTGGTGAAGGCGACTCCCGTGGGCACGAAGCCGATCCGTCGGTACGCCGCCTGGGCCCGCGCATTGTCGCGGTGCACGTCGAGGGTCAGCGCGTCGGCGCCGTGACCGGCCGCCCACGTCGCGGCGGCGTCGATCAGTCGGTCCAGCAGCCCCGCACCACGCGCAGCCGGGGCGATGAACACCCCGACGACATCGGCCCGAGGGGCGTCGAGGGTGCGGCCGAGATGGTCGCGGTCACCCGATGTGCGCAGCAGCACGCTGACCGAGCCGACCCAGGAATCACCCTCGACCGCGACGAACTGCGCGGCGTCCTCACCGAGCGCTGCGGCGGACGCGCGATCGCGCCACGCCGCCTCGTCGCGCGCCCGTTCCTCCTCGAGCGTGGTGAGGAAGGCCATCGAGGCGGCGGGATCGCTGACGGCGGCCATGCGAAGATCGCGGATCTCGGCCCACTCGTGCAGGCGGACCCGGCGCACCTCCGCCGGCGACGTCACCCCGCGACCCTTCGCGCTCACTCCTGCACGCTATCAGCGCCCCGCTGCGCGACGAGGCGTACCGGCGCCGTCCCCGCGCCGTAGCCGGCGTAGCCGTGCACACGCTCGACGAACTCCAGGAACACCTCGCCGAGGGTGCCGGTGTAGAAGTGGAGGTACTCCCCCTTCGCGTCGCGGTCGTACGCGAGATGCAGGTCCTGCAACTCGTCGAGAACGTCGTCGGCGAGGGCGAACCGTGCCGCGAGGTCGTCGTAGTAGTTCCTCGGCAGGGGCAGGGGACGGAAACCGCGCGTACGCGCCGCCCGCGCGAGCGCACGCACATCGCTGCACCGGAACGCCGCGTGCTGCGGAAGCGATGCGCTCCCCGCCGCACCTCGTTCGGCGAGGATCGCCGGTGCGACGTTGAGCGGGATGCGGATGGCTCCGCCCGGGGCGGTGAGCACCCGGCTCTCCACCAGTCCCTCGGGACCGGGGACTTCCGTGCGGCTCTCCAGGCTCAGCGAGAAGCCCGCCATGTAGAACAGCGTGGACTCCTCCACCACCTGCCACGGCTGAGTGAGACTGATGTGGTCGACGCCGAGGATGGTACTGTCCTGCGGCGGCTCACCGTGCTCGAACTCCGCCACCCATGCCGGGTCGCCCTCGTCCGCGGCCTGCGCCCAGTAGACCGCCGTGCCGTCCGGGGCCACTGCGCCGTTCAGCCGCTCCTCCGTGGCGTACGTCCGGCGATAGGCCCGCGGTACACGCAGGTCGCGCAGGCGGAGGTCGACCGCCTCTGCGTCGTCGACCTCGAAGCCGATCGCCGCGAGCTGGGGCTCCCGACCCCGCGCATGCTGCTCGTTGAGCACGACCCGCGCCTCGCCCGCCGTCCACAGGGTGACGGCCTTCGTCCGGTGACGTCCTCGAGGGGTGAAGCCGAGCTTGAGGAGCAGCTCCTCCACCGCAGAGGTGTCTTCCGCAGTGATCTCGACGAAGTCGATGTCGGACGGGGCGGCCGAATCGGGAAGCATGGCGATGTCGGATCGGTGCGCGGTGGCATCGGGATCGGTCCGCGCGACCGCGTCCTCCAGCCAGCGCAGCGAGCGTCGAGCGTGAAGGGCGGTGCGACCAGGGTCGGTCTGCCGGAACGTGTCATTGAAGACCTCCAGCGACCACGGTCCGCGATACCCGGCGGCCACCACCAGGGCGGTGAAATCCGCGAGATCGAATCCCCCCTCACCGGGGAAGAGGCGGTGATGGCGGCTCCACGACAGGACGTCCATGCTGAGCAGCGGTGCATCCGCGAGCTGGACGAAGAAGATCCGATCCCCCGGGATGTCCCGGATACGAGCCGGGTCGTGTCCACGCGAGAGGATGTGGAAGGAGTCCAGGCACACGCCGACGGCGGGATGGTCGGCCAGTTCGACGACCCGCCACGCCCGACGGTAGTCGTCGATGAATCGCCCCCATGCGAGTGCCTCGAACGCGAGGCGGATGCCGTAACCCTGCGCCAGGTCGCCGAGGCGACGCAGCTGCGAGGCGGAGACGGCGTCGTCGTCGATCGTGGCCGTCGCCACGTTGCTGCAGCAGAGCACAAGATCCATGCCCAGACGCTGCATGAGTCGGAACTTGGCTTCTGCGCGGTGCATCACCGCAGAGAAGGCCGCGTCGTCGACGCCCTCCACGTCGCGCAGGGGCTGATACAGATCGAGCGTGAGCCCGAGGCGTTCCGCGAGGGCGGCGATCTCCTCAGGACTCTCGGGGGCCGCGAGCAGGTCGGGTTCGAAGATCTCGACTCCGTCGAACCCGGCGGCCGCGCACGCGTGCAGCTTGTCGGTGAGGGTTCCGCTCAGGCACACGGTCGCGATCGAGGTCTTCATGGGCGCCGAATGTACCAGTCGGTACATTCGGCGTCCACTAGTCTGGGCCGATGCCCGAGGTGCGTCGAGACGCCGAGCGCACACGCGCGGAACTCCTCGCCGTCGCGACCGAGGTCTTCGCCGAAGACGGCTACTCCGGTGCCCGTGTCGACGAGATAGCCGCTCGGACGCGCACCACGAAGCGGATGATCTACTACTACTTCGGTGGCAAAGAAGGCCTTTACACCGCTGTCCTCGAGGACGCCTATCGCGGCATCCGGGAGGCCGAACGCGGGATCGATCTCGACCACTCCGACCCGGTGGAGGCGATCCGCGCGCTCGCACAGGTGACCTTCGACCACCACGTGGATCACGACGCCTTCATCCGGCTCGTCGCGATCGAGAACATTCACCGCGGAGAGTTCATCCGCAAGATCGACGGTCTTCGCGAGGCGTCCCAGCCCGCGAAGGACGTGCTCGATCAGATCCTGCAGCGCGGGCGCGAGTCGGGTCTGTTCCGCCGCGACGTCGACGCACTCGATGTGCATCTCGTCATCAGTGCCTACTGCGTCTTCCAGGTGGCCAACCGGTACACCTTCGGGCACCTCTTCGATGTCGACCTTGCCGAGCCGACGCGGCGCACGCATCTGCGCTCCATGATCGGCGATGTCGTGGTGGGTTGGCTCACCACACCTGCTGACTGACCCGCAACGTCTTCTCACCGCGGCGTTACGCGACATCGCGGAGGTGTTGACACGCGCTGCCGGCTGTGGTTTTCTCTGAACGTACCGGTTAGTACATTGCGGAGGATCGCACGCCGGGATCCGGAGACGAAGGAGTACCGTGATCGACTCGCACCCCTACCTCGTCGGCCTCGTCGGCGCCGGCGTCCTGCCGTCGCTCACGCCGCGCATGCACATGGCGGAAGCCCGCGCGCTCGGCCTCACCTACGTGTACCGGCCTCTGGATCTTCCCTCGCTGGGGATCGACCCCGACCGCCTCGGCGAGGTGCTGGCGTGGGCCGAACGCCTCGGCTACGACGCCGTGAACGTCACGCACCCGTGCAAGCAGAGCGTTCTGACGCATCTCGATCGCATCGATCCCGTCGCGGCCGCCCTGGGCGCAGTCAACACCGTGCTGTTCACCCCCGGTGGACGCGTCGGGTACAACACGGACACGACCGGATTCGCCGCAGCGTTCACCCAGGGCCTTCCGGGTGCGAGCACGGAACGCGTCGTGCAGATCGGCGCAGGAGGAGGGGGATCGGCGGTCGGCGATGCCCTCCTGCGGCTCGGCACCGCGCACCTCACCGTGGTGGACCTCGACCCGGTTCGCGCGCGCGCCCTCGCCGAAGATCTCGCGACGCGGCATCCCTCCGCCGTCGTCGATCCCGGGTCGCCGGCGGATCTCCCCGCGCTCCTCGCGGTCGCCTCCGGGCTGGTGCACTGCACTCCGGTGGGAATGGCCGACCACCCCGGTATGCCGCTGGAATCCGATCTGCTGCGACCCCCTCTTTGGGTCGCCGACATCGTCTACCGGCCGCTCGACACCGAGCTGCTGATCACGGCCCGCGAACGCGGCTGCCGAACGCTGAGCGGCGGAAGGATGGCGGTTCACCAGGCCGTCGACGCCTTCGCGCTCATCACGGGGACGCGACCCGATCCCGAACGCATGACAGCCCACTTCCTCGACCTCGTCGCCGCAGACGACGTTCTCGCACGCTAAGGAGCACACGTCCATGACCACCACCGCAACGTCGCGGAAGACTCCCGTGAAGGCCGCTGCCGCCAGTTTCATGGGCAGCGCCGTGGAGTACTACGACTTCTTCCTGTTCGGCTCTGCCGCCGCACTCATCTTCCCGACGGTGTTCTTCCCGTCCGGAGACGACGCGGCGCTCGTGATGTCGTTCGCCACCTTCGGGTTCGCCTACATCGCGCGTCCGGTGGGCGCGGTCATCCTCGGTCACTTCGGCGACCGGATCGGCCGCCAGAAGGTGCTGATGTTCACGCTGCTGCTCATGGGCATCTCGACGTTCATCATCGGCTGTCTTCCCGGATTCGCCCAGATCGGCTGGTTCGCTCCGGCATTGCTCGTGGTGTGCCGCCTCCTCCAGGGTCTGTCCGCGGCGGGCGAGCAAGCGGGCGCGTCCTCCCTGACTCTCGAGCACGCACCCGAGAATCGCCGCTCCTTCTTCACCTCCTGGACCCTCACCGGCACACAGGGCGGTCAGATCCTCGCCGCGCTGATCTTCATCCCCGTCGTCGCACTGCCCGACGACATCAAGTTCAGCTGGGGCTGGCGGGTGCCTTTCTGGCTGAGCGCCGTCGTCGTCGTCGTGGCGTTCTTCATCCGCCGGAGCCTCCACGAGACGCCGGAATTCGAGACGGCCAAGGCCACCGGACAGATCGCGCGCATGCCGCTCGTCCCCCTCCTGCGCGACCACTGGCGCGACGTCCTGCGCGTCATCTGCTGCGCGTTCATCGCGGCCGTGTCCACGGTCTTCGGCAACCTGGCTCTCGCGTACGGCACCGAACAGGGCCTGGCCCAGAGCATGACCCTCTGGCTGGTCGTCGTCGCGAACATCGTCGCCCTCGGAACCCAGCCCCTGTTCGGAGTGCTGGCCGACCGGATCGGACGCAAGCCCGTCTTCATCTACGGCGCGCTGTCGTCAGCGGCGTTCATGCCGTTCTACATGCTCTCCATGGGCGCGGGGAACGCATTCGTCACCTTCGCCCTGGCGATCCTGACGTTCTCCTGCGGGTACGCCGCGGCCAACGCCGTCTGGCCGTCGTTCTACGGCGAGATGTTCAGCACTCGCGTGCGGTTCTCGGGCATGGCCATCGGAACACAGCTGGGATTCCTGATGGCGGGGTTCGCGCCGAGCATCGTTGCTGCCTTGGGCGGCGTCGAGGAGGGCGGATGGGTCGTGATCAGCCTCTTCACCGCCGTGATCGCCGTCATCGCCTCGGTGAGCGCCCTGACCGCCCGCGAGACGAAGGATGTGCCGACCGCGCGTCTCGGCGTCGCCGCCGAGGAGCGCGTGCCCGTCACGGCCTGACGTGGACTACGGCGTACGGCTGCTCACGCGCCGACCTCCTGATAGGCCGCGAACATCAGCGACTCATCAGGGGCCTGGAGCACCGTAGGTCGCGCGAGGTCGTCGAGGACGATGAAGCGCAGCATGCCGCCGCGGCTCTTCTTGTCCCGCTGCATCGTGGCCTTGAGCGTCGGCCACGCCCCGGCGCGATAGGTGGTGGGCAGGCCGAGCGAGGTGAGGATGTCGCGGTGGCGTTGCGCGACGTCGTCCGACAGCCTGCCGGCCAGCCTCGACAGCTCCGCCGCGAAGACCATGCCGACAGAGATGGCGGCACCGTGACGCCAGCGGTACCGCTCGGCGTGCTCGATCGCGTGGCCGAGCGTGTGGCCGTAGTTCAGAACCTCTCGCAGCCCCGCTTCCCGGAAGTCCTCCCCCACGACCCGCGCCTTCATGTCGATCGCGAGCTCAAGGCATCGGCGGAACGCGGGGTTGCCCGGGTCGACGATGTGCTCGGGGTCGGCTTCGATGAGGTCGAGGATCTCCGGATGCCACACGAAGCCGGCCTTCACCACCTCCGCGAATCCGGCGGTCGCTTCGTTGCGAGACAGCGTGTCGAGCAGATCCAGGTCGCAGACGACGGCGTGGGGTGGCCAGAAGGCGCCGACGAGATTCTTGCCCTCTGCGGTGTTCACCCCGGTCTTGCCGCCCACGGCCGCATCGACCATGGCGAGGACGGTCGTCGGCACCTGCACGATCGGAACACCCCGCAACCACGTCGCGGCGACGAATCCGGCGAGGTCCGTCACCGCGCCGCCTCCGAAACCGACGACGACGTCGGTGCGTGTGAAGTCCGCTTGGCCCATGATCTGCCAGCAGAATGCGGCGACCTCGATGCGCTTGCCCTGCTCGGCATCGGGAATCTCTGCGAGCAGCACCTGCCGGTCGCCGACCAGGTCGGTGCGGAGAGTCTCGGCCTGGGCGGAGAGCGTGGGAGGGTGCACGATGAGCACCTTCCGAGCCTCCGGGGGGAGGACGGCGCCGAGTCCGGTCAGCAGGCCGCGCCCCACGGTGACGTCGTACTGGGCGGGTCCGGGCACGGTGAGGGTGGTGGTGTCGGTCATGGAGTCTCCTGGGCAGGAACGCGCCGCGTCCATGCCACGATGTCGTCGACGACGCGGGCCAGCGGGCCCGACGAGGTGTCGAAGGTCACGTCTGCCGCTGCTTCATAGATCGGTCGCCGCTCCTCCCAGATGCGGCGCCACCGCACGGCGGGATCGTCGCCGCCCAGCAGCGGTCGTTCGTCACCGTGGATGCGAGAGGCCACGATGTGCGATGCGACCGTGAGCAGGACGACGCGATGGCGGGTCAGCCGCTCCCGCGTCTCCGGATCGAGGATCGCTCCGCCGCCGAGTGCGACGACGCCACCGCGGGAGAGCGCTTCGGCGACGGCCTGACGCTCGACGGCTCGGAAATACGCTTCGCCGTGGGTAAGGAAGAGGTCGCGGATCGGTCCGTGATCGCGAACCACGATCTTGTCCGTGTCGCTGAACGTGCATCCGAGCGACCGGGCGACCCTCCGCCCGACGCTCGTCTTCCCCGCCCCCATCGGGCCGATGAGGACGATCGCCTCAGACGGCGAGGTCATCGTGCGTGGCGATCGCCGGATCGCTCTCGCCGACCGTCCGGAGGGTGTCGGGGATGGCGGCGACGTAGCTCTCGAGGTTGCGCAGCGTCTCGGCGACGCTGTCGCCGCCGAACTTCTCCAGCACCACCTCGGCGAGGACGATGGCGACCATCGCCTCGGCGACGACACCGGCGGCGGGCACCGCGCACACGTCCGAACGCTGGTGGTGGGCCGCGGCGGCCTCACCGGTGGCGACGTCGATCGTGCGCAGCGCGTGCGGCACGGTCGCGATCGGCTTCATGCCGGCGCGGACCCTCAGCACCGTCCCCGTGGACATGCCGCCCTCGGTTCCGCCGGCACGGTCGGTGCTGCGGGTGATCCCGGCCGCCGCGGCGAACAGTTCGTCGTGCGCCTGCGAGCCGCGGCGACGGGTGGTCTCGAAGCCGTCGCCGACTTCAACCCCCTTGATGGCCTGAATGCTCATCAGCGCCTGGGCCAGCTTGCCGTCCAGCCGCCGGTCCCAGTGCACGTGCGAGCCGAGCCCCGGCGGGAGCCCGTAGGCGAGCACCTCGACGATCCCGCCGAGGGTGTCGCCGTCCTTGCGTGCGGCATCGACCTCGGCCACCATCCGCTCGGAGGTGGCGGGGTGGAAGCACCGCAGCGGATCGGCGTCGAGGATCTCGAGGTCTTCGGGCGTCGGCAGTGGCGCGTCCTCGGGGGTGCGCACGGGTCCGATGGACAGCGTGTGGCTGATCAGCTCGATGCCCAGCTCGGCGAGGAAGCCGCGGGCAAGGGCCCCCAGGGCCACGCGTGCCGCGGTCTCCCGCGCGCTCGCGCGCTCGAGGATCGGCCGGGCCTCGTCGAAGCCGTACTTCTGCATGCCGACCAGATCGGCGTGGCCCGGGCGCGGACGGGTGAGGGCGGCGCCTCGCCCGCGGGACATCTCGGTGAGCTCGACCGGCTCGGGGCTCATGACCTCGGTCCATTTGGGCCACTCGGTGTTGCCGATGCGCAGGGCGATGGGGCTGCCCAGGCTGTACCCGTGGCGGACCCCGGCGGAGATCTCCAGCGCGTCGGCTTCGAACTTCATCCGCGAGCCGCGACCGTAGCCGAGGCGCCGCCGGGCGAGGTCGGCCTGGATGGCGGAGCGGGAGACCGGGACGCCGGCGGGAAGACCCTCCATGATGGCGACGAGTTCGGGGCCGTGGGATTCCCCGGCGGTGAGCACGCGAAGCATGGGTCCTAGTCTTCCATGAGGGCCCGGCGCATCGACGCGACGACGTCGGACTCCCGTGCGAGCGGCTGGTCGGCGTCGCCGGTGGCGAAGATCCGCACCTGGCGCACGGCCTGATGCAGCAGCATCGGCAGCCCCGAGATCGCCCGCCCGCCCGCGCGTTCCCATGCCTCGGCGAGGAGCGTCGGCCAGGTGCCGTAGACGACATCGACGAGCAGGGCCTCCGGCGCGAGGACGGCCTCGAGGACGGATGCCGGCAGTGCGGCGTCTCCGGGCAGCGTCGCGATCGTCAGCGGAGCGGCGCCCGCAGAGCCGATCCGGGTGCGCGGAGCGTCGAGCGGCACCGCCGTGACCGCGAGGTGGAGCTTCTCCCCCAGCGCGACGAGGTGACCGGCGGCCTCCGGCCGGCGCGCCCGCACCTCGACCTCTCGCGCGCCCAGCGCATCCAGCGCGAGGAGCGCCGAGGTCGCGGTCGCGCCCGCGCCGAGGATCCTCCCGGTGTCGGCTCCGTCGATCCCCTCCTCGCGGATCGCGGCGACGAGCCCCGCGACGTCGGTGTTGAAGCCGCATGCCCCGTCACCGTCCGGGATCAGGGTGTTCACCGCGCCGCTGAGCTGCGCGGCACGGTCGAGACGGCGGGCGGCCTTCGCGGCGACGTGCTTCAGCGGCATCGTCAACGACAGGCCGCGCCAGGTCTCCGCGGGGTCTCGGAGCGTGGTCGCGAACTGCTCGGCGGACACGCGGCGGCGCTCGTAGGTCCACGGCAGACCGAGCTCGGCGTAGGCGGCGGCGTGCACCTGCGGGGAGCGACTGTGCGATATCGGGTCGCCCCACACCGCCAGTCGCGTCGCAGCCCCACTCAGCATCCGGCGTCGGGATTCTGGCTGCACCACTCCCGCCACTGCTCGACGTACCGCAGGTGCTCGTTGTAGGTCTCGGTGAAGATCGTCTCGCCCGTGTTGAGGTTGACGGTGACGAAGTACAGCCAGGGCCCGTCGGCGGGGTTCATCGCCGCGTTGATCGCGACGTCCCCGGGATTGGCGATCGGCCCGATGGGCAGTCCGACCTGGACGTAGGTGTTCCAGGGGTTCGGATCGGTCAGGGCTTCCTCGCTCGAGCTCACGACGCCCTCACGACTCTCCCCGACGCCGTACTGGGCGGTGGAGTCCATCTGCAGCTTGCCGAAGGTCTCCTGGTTGTTCGGGTCGAGACGGTTCTGGATGACACGCGAGACCTTCTGCATGTCCGCCTCGTAGCGGGCCTCGCGCTGGATGATCGAGGCGATGGTGAGGATGCGCTGCCGATCCTCGACCGGGACACCCGCGGCATCCAGGGACTGCACCGTGCGATTCACCATCGTCTGGATGACGTCCGTCGCCGTCACGCCCGGATCGAAGGTGTACATCGCGGGGAACAGCCATCCCTCGAGACTCTGAGCGGACACGCCGTACACGGCGGGGTCGGCGGCGGCGGCCTGCAGCTCTTCCAGGGGCATCGCGAGGCTCTCGGAGACGATCTCGAGGGTCGCCTCCGCGGTCTGGCCCTCGGGGATGAGCGCGGAGTTCTCGAGCTTGTTCTCGGGGTTCTCGATCGCCGCGAGCGCCGCTTCGGAGGTCATCTGCAGCTGCAGCCGATAGACACCCGGCATGAAGGTGGGGCTCCGGCCGTTGTCGATCAGGTAGTCGTAGAACGCATTCGAGGTCTTGGTGACCCCGGCGTCGAAGAGGGTCTGCGAGATCGACTGACCGGTGTCGCCCGAGACGATCGTCACGAGCGCCTCGCCGTTCGCGAGACCGTCCTCGAAGTCGGCCGGCTCCTCCCAGCCCATCACCTCCCGGATCTGCGACTCGTAGGTGTTCCAGACGTAGAGACCGCCTCCGACGATGCCGCCGATGATGGCGAGGACGAGTCCGATCGCGATCGCCGCCCCGATGCGACGCCGCCGCCGATTCGGCTTCGGCGGCGGGGATCCGAGGGCCTCGGTGGTGGCCTCACCGGTGAAGAGGTCCTCGAGGGTCGCTGTTCCGGCCGGACGAATGGCGGTGCGCGTGGCACCACGCTCGCGGCTCGGCGAGTCGTCGATGGATGCTCCGGCGGAGGCCCGCGCCGGTGTGACCCGCGGAGCGGGAGCGGGAGCAGGGTCGCTCCGCGGAGCGGGAGCGGGAGCAGGGTCGCTCCGCGGAGCGGGCACGGGCGCAGGATCGCTTCGCGGAGCGGGCACGGGAGCCGGGGGCGCGTCGCTCGACCGAGACGCTGCTTCCCGCGCGGCGCGGCGGGACGGGGGGACGGACCCACCCGCGTCGCTCTGCTCGGCACAAGCCGGCGCTGGAGTCCGCGGGGTCGCCTCCGCCGCACCGGGGGTCTCGGGGGCGCGCCCCGACCGGCGGGCGTCGCGCTTACGGGGATCGGGCAGCTTCCCGAACAGATCCGCGAACGGATCCTCGGAGGACGGGTTATCGGGCATCAGGCGGGCTCCTGGGGGACGGGGGTTCCGGGCGGTCGTCCCTGCCGCTTCTCCACATCGAGGGCGTGCTGAAGCAGAACGACGGCCGCGGCCTGGTCCACAATGCTACGAGAAGAACGCTGCGATCTGCCCGAATCGCGCAGAACCGCGTGCGCCGAGACCGTGGTCAGACGCTCATCGACCAGCCGGACGGGCACCGCCGAGGATCGCGCGAGCTCCTCGGCGAACGCCCGGGCATCGTCCGTCGAGGGCGTCGACTCGCCCCGCAGATTCAGCGGCAGACCGACGACGAGCTCGACGGCCGCGTACTCCCCCGCGAGCTCGATCACCCGCGCGACGGCACGCTCGTCCCGGGCCACGGTCTCCACCGGCGTCGCGAGCAGCCCGTCGGGATCCGAACGGGCGACCCCGACACGAGCCTTCCCGACGTCGACCCCCAGGCGCGCGCCTCGCCGGAACCCGGTCATGCCCCCGCGAGCACCCGGGCGACGGCGTCCATCGCGGCCGGCAGCGCCCCGGCATCCGTCCCCCCGCCCTGGGCGAGGTCGTCGCGTCCCCCGCCGCCGCCGCCGAGGATCCCGGCGGCGGTCTTGGCGAGCACACCGGCGCGGGCACCGGCGCCGCGCGCGGCGTCGTTGGTGGCCACGATCACCACGGGGCGCTCCCCCACCACGGCGCCGAGGGCCACGACGGCCGGATCCGCACCGAGCCGCTCACGCACCTGCAGGGCGAGGGTCCGCACGTCGTCCGCGCTGGCGGCCGTACCCAGATTCTCGGCGACGACCGAGTAGGAACCCTGGCGGGAGGCGGCCGCGACAAGCTGCGGGAGGCGCTCGCCGAGCGCCTTGGACTCCAGCTGCGCGATCTTCTTCTCCGCCGCCTTCAGGCTCGCCGTGAGGTCGGCGATGCGTGCGGGGAGCTGATCGCGAGGGGTCTTCAGCGACGAGGTCAGCTGCGACACGATGGCGCGTTCGGCGGCCAGCTCGCGGAAGGCGTCCGCTCCGACGAGGGCCTCGACGCGCCGGTTGGACGCGCCCACCGACGACTCCCCGACGAGATTGATGAGGCCGACCTCTGCGCTGCGGCTCACGTGGGTGCCGCCGCACAGTTCGCGCGACCAGGGCCCGCCGATGTCGACCATCCGCACGGTGTCGCCGTACTTCTCGCCGAACAGCGCCAGGGCGCCGAGCTCCTTGGCCTCATCGAGCGAGAGCACGCGCGTGGTGACCTCGAGATTGTCGCGCACCGCGTTGTTGGCGATCTCCTCGATCTCGGACCTCGTCTCGCCCGAGAGCGCCTGGCCCCAGGTGAAGTCGAAGCGCAGATACCCGGCCCGGTTGAGCGATCCGGCCTGCGTCGCAGACTTACCGAGGGTGTCGCGAAGGGCCGCGTGCACGAGATGTGTGGCCGAATGCGCCTGCATCGCGGCGCGACGGTTCGCCGCATCGACGACCGAGGTCGCCGCCTGGCCGACTCCGACCTCGCCGGTGCGCACCTCCACGGTGTGGCTGATGAGCCCCGGCACCGGGCGCTGCACGTCCAGCACGTCGAGCACGTACCCGGGACCGACGATCACGCCCTTGTCGGCGACCTGACCGCCCGACTCGGCGTACAGGGCCGTCTCGGCGAGGATGACCTCGGCGACCTCGCCCTGGCGGGCACGGTCGACCGACACGCCGTCCACCAGCACGCCGAGCACGGTCGACTCGGTCTCGAGGTCGGTGTACCCGGTGAAGGCCGTCTCGCCGCGAGCGCGGAACTCGCGGTAGACGCTGTGGTCGGCGATCGCTCGCTTGCGCGCCTTCGCGTCAGCCTTCGCGCGGGAGCGCTGCTCCTGCATGAGGGTGTCGAAGGCGGCCCGGTCGACGCTCAGCCCGGCCTCCTCGGCGATCTCCAGCGTGAGGTCGATCGGGAACCCGTAGGTGTCGTGCAGCAGGAACGCGTCAGCACCCGCGATGCTCGTGCCCCCGGCATCCTTCGTCGTCGCCACCGCGAGATCGAGGATCGTCGAGCCCGACGCCAGGGTCCGCAAGAACGTCTCCTCCTCGGCGACGGCATACGCCGACAGGCGGGAGTACTCCGCGTCGAGGTTCGGGTAGGCGGCCTTCATCGCGTCACGGGACGCCGCGAACAGCTCGGGGAAGGTCGGCGCGTCCACGCCCAGCAGGCGCATCGCGCGGATCGCGCGGCGCATGAGGCGCCGCAGGATGTAGCCGCGACCCTCGTTGGACGGGGTCACGCCGTCGGCCAGCAGCATGAGGGAGGAACGGACGTGGTCGGCCACGACGCGGAAGCGCACGTCGTCGTCATGCACTGCTCCGTAGCGACGGCCCGACAGCTCGACCGCGCGATCGAGGACCGGCCGCACCTGGTCGGTCTCGTACATGTTCTCGACACCCTGCTTGAGGAACGCGACGCGCTCCAGCCCCATGCCGGTGTCGATGTTCTTCTGCGGCAGCTCGCCGATGATGTCGAAGTCGACCTTGGAGCGGACGTTGGTGATCGCGTACTGCATGAACACGAGGTTCCAGATCTCCACGTACCGGTCGTCGTCGGTCGCAGGGCCGCCGTCGATGCCGTAGGCCGGGCCGCGATCGAAGAAGATCTCCGAGCAGGGACCCGCCGGCCCCGGCTGCCCGGTGCTCCAGTAGTTCGAGTCGCGGCCGAGTCGCTGGATCCGATCGGGCGAGATGCCGGCCACCGTGCGCCAGAGCGATTCGGCCTCGTCGTCGTCCTCGTAGACGGTGACCCAGAGGTCCTTCTCGTCGAACCCGAGACCGCCGTCGGCCTCGGAGGAGAGAAGGAGATCCCACGCGTAGCGGATCGCCCCCTCCTTGAAGTAGTCGCCGAACGACCAGTTGCCGAGCATCTGGAAGAACGTGCCGTGCCGCGGGGTCTTGCCGACCTCTTCGATGTCGTTGGTGCGGATGCACTTCTGCACGTCCGCGGCGCGCGAGTACGGCGCAGGCACGACGCCCGTGAGGTAGGGGATGAAGGGCACCATGCCGGCGACGGTGAAGAGCAGGGACGGGTCGTCGCTCACGAGCGAGGCCGAGGGGACGATGGTGTGGCCGTTGCGCTCGAAGTAGTCGAGGTAGCGCTGGGCGATCTCAGCGGTTCTCATGCGGAGTCCTCAGAAGACGTGGGTCATCCTCCCCGGATCGCGGGCGGATGAGGGATCGGGCGACGGATTCAGTCGGATGACGACGTGGTGGCCGCTTTGGCTTTCGCCAGCGCCTCACCGGCGGCGTCCGCGGCCGCGTCGACCGCCTTCTCGGCGGCGTCGCCGAGGTCGTCGATCGTGTCGGCGAAGCGCCCCTGCTGATCGCGGTAGGCGTCGCCCATGCGGTCGGTGAACTCCGAGATGCGGGCGTCGACCTCGGCGAGGAGTTCAGCGCCGCGCGGGTTCTTGTTCACGATGTGGGCGGCGACGAACCCGCCGATGATCCCGAGCAAGAACCACGAGAGACTTCTCATCACACCACTTCCTCCGCCGCGGGCGCGGCACTTTCTCATCGTAGGCGGAAACGACGGAAGGCGCCGGGGTGACCCGACGCCTTCCGAGGGGGACGCTGCCGACGGAACGTCAGCGTGCGGCGTAGTACTCGACGACGAGCTGGACGTCGCAGACGACGGGGACCTCGGCGCGCTTGGGGCGACGCACGAGCTGCGCCTGCAGCTTGTCGAGCTCGACGTTCAGGTACCCCGGAACGGGGGGCAGCACGTCGGCGTGCCCGCCGGCGGCGGCGACCTGGAAGGGCTCGGTGCCCTCGCTCTTGGCCTTGACGTGGATGGTCTGGCCCGGCTTCACGCGGAACGACGGGCGGTCGACGGTCTGGCCGTCGACGAGGATGTGGCGGTGCACGACCAGCTGGCGCGCCTGCGCGGTGGTGCGGGCGAAGCCCGAGCGCAGCACGAGGGCGTCCAGACGCATCTCGAGCAGCTCGACGAGGTTCTCACCTGTCAGGCCCTGGGTGCGACGGGCTTCGTTGAAGGTGTTGCGCATCTGCTTCTCGCGGATGCCGTACTGCTCGCGCAGACGCTGCTTCTCGCGCAGGCGGACGGCGTAGTCGCTGTCGGCCTTGCGCTTGGTGCGACCGTGCTCGCCCGGAGCGTAGGGACGCTTCTCGAGGTAGCGGGCGGCCTTCGGGGTGAGGGCCACGCCGAGGGCGCGGGACAGGCGGACCTTGCGGCGGTCCTGGGACTTCGTAGCCACGAAGTGTTCCTTTCGATGACGCTGCCGTGTCTTTCACGGCTCGCGGACGTATCGCCCCTCCTCGCCCTTCCGGACTGCACGCCGGGGCATGCCGGGAGGTCGGTGAAGAAGAGAGGGGATGCCCGAAAACGGTGTTTCAAGCCGGTCAAGCCTACCAGATCGGCACTCAGCGCCCCGTCTGCGCCTGCGCCAGCCCCAGCGCCTCCACGGGATACAGCGGCAGGTCCCCCGACGCGAGGCCGGCGAGGTCGTACCACCCGACCGTGGTGTCGCTGTCGGCCACCGCCCGCCTCGCTCCCCGCGGGAGTCGTTCGAGCGCCGCGCTTCGCAGGGAGAAGACGTGGACGATCTCGTGGCCGCGCCGGCCGTGTGCGTCGTAGATGTTCTCGGTGATGGCGAGAAGCTCCACCTCGGCGACGTCGGCCTGCAGCTCTTCGGCGAACTCTCGCCGGACCGCCTCGGCGGCGTTCTCACCGAACGCGACGCCGCCCCCGGGAACACGCAGGAACGCAGGACGGCCCGCTCCGGCGGCGTACTCTTCCGCGAGGACCCAGCCGTCACGCACGAGCAGTCCCACCGCGACGACCCTCACCCGATCTCGCGGAGCGAGATCCCCGGCGTAGAACGACACCGCCCGCTGATAGGACGGGAGTCGCGGCCCCAGTGCCGCCAGGGCGGTGCGAAGGGCCGGCGTGGGCTTGTCGTCATCATGCAGCGCCAGCGCCAGGAACGCCTGCGCGGCCGGAAAGAGCGGATCCTCGGCCTCCACGGTCTGGAGCAGCGCGATCGCCGCCGACACGTCGCCGACATTGCGCAGCGAACTGCCAAGCTGGATAATCGCCGGCGTCCGGTGCGCAGCGGGAAGCCCGGCCTCCAGCGCCGCGCGGTACAGCGGCACGGCGGCGGCCTCGTCGCCGAGGTGGTCGTGGAGGGACGCGCGCTCGAAGAGGGCGCGTCCCGTCGCCGCCGACTCCTCGGAGAGGATCGTCTCCAGCATCCCGAACAGCTCGGCGCCGGGCCGATCGCCCGCCGTCTGCCAGAACTCACCGAGACGGGCGTCGAGACGACCGGTGGTGCTCATCGCCCGAGCAGCTTCCTGATCTTCTCCAGCCGCGCCTCGACGTCGCGCTCCTGACCGTGGGTCGTCGGCCGGTAGTACCGCGTGCCGCGCAGCTCATCGGGCAGGTACTGCTGGGCCACAACCCCGACATCGCTGTCGTGCGGGTAGACGTAGCCCTTGCCGTGGCCCAGGCGCTTCGCTCCCGGATAGTGGGCGTCGCGTAGGTGCATCGGCACCCGCCCGAATCCGCCCGCGCGCACGTCGGCGATCGCGGCGTCGACGGCGAGGTAGGCCGCGTTCGACTTCGCGGTCGTGGCCAGGTACGCCGTCGCCTCGGCGAGGGGGATGCGCCCCTCGGGCATTCCGATGAACTGCACGGCGTCCGCCGCAGCGACGGCGATGACGAGCGCCTGCGGGTCGGCCAGGCCGATGTCTTCGGATGCCGAGATGATGAGTCGTCGCGCGATGAAGCGGGGGTCCTCCCCCGCTTCGATCATGCGGGCGAGGTAGTGGATGGCCGCATCGACGTCGGAGCCGCGGATCGACTTGATGAACGCACTGATGACGTCGTAGTGCTCGTCGCCCTGACGGTCGTAGCGCAGCAGCGCCCGGTCGACGGCCTGCGAGACGTGATCGACCGTGATCGTCGGTGCCGTCGCATCCGCATCTTCCTCGACGCCCTCGGGACCGTCCCCCTCCGGATCGCCCCCCTCGGCGGCGTCGCGCCCGGCCAGCAGGGCCGCCGCTTCGAGAGCGGTCAGCGCGCGCCGCGCGTCACCGGAGGCCAGCCGGACAAGCGCAGCGCGGGCCTCAGTGTCGAGGGTGACGCGCCCCGCCAATCCCCGCGGATCGCCCACCGCACGGTCGATGAGCAGCCCGAGATCGGCGTCGGTCAGCGGGCGCAGCGTCAGCAGGAGCGACCGGGACAGCAGCGGCGAGATGATCGAGAACGACGGATTCTCGGTCGTCGCGGCGATCAGCACCACCCAGCCGTTCTCGACGCCGGGGAGGAGCGCATCCTGCTGGGCCTTGGTGAACCGGTGGATCTCGTCGAGGAACAGGATCGTCGACTGCCCGTACAGATCGCGCTGGGTGAGGGAGTCCTGCATCACCTCGCGGACGTCTTTCACGCCGGCCGTCACAGCCGACAGTTCCACGAAGCGACGGCCCGACGAGCGGGCGATGGCCTGGGCGAGCGTCGTCTTGCCCGTGCCGGGTGGACCCCACAGGATCACCGACGTCGCCGTGGTCCCGGTCGACGCGGGATCGGCGAGCGTCACCAGCGGCGACCCCTTGCGCAGCAGATGCCCCTGCCCCGCGACCTCGTCGAGGGAGGTGGGGCGCATCCGCACGGCGAGGGGCGTGTGGCTGCGCACGAGACCCGCCGTATCACTCACTCCCCAAGGCTAACGGCGACCGTCGACACCGCTCCTCCCGCGTTTGGCGGCCCCCCAGCGCTGTGCGTAGGATCATTGCGCCCGGGACCCGCCGGGACCGAAGGAGGATCGGTGGCCACCGGAAGCAAGGATCGCGCGTCCCGCGCGGAACGCGAGCGGGCCCGCCTCTACCAGGCCCGCCAGAGCTTTCACGAGGGCCAGCAGCGCCGCCGCCGCCGCGACGATCTCATCGCTGGTGTCGCCGGCGGTCTGCTGATCGCCGGGATCGTCGCCGCCCAGACCGCCTACTTCACCGTCGGCCCGGGTGTGCCCGCGCCGGTCCCCTCCCCCAGTCAGACGTCGGTGCCGAGCCCGACTGACGAGCCGACGCCCTCTCCCGCACCCGACGAGACGACTCCGGCACCGAGCGGCGAGCCGACCGCTGAGCCCTCCGAGCCGGCGGAGCAGTAGGCGCACCGGGGCGCAATCCCCCCTCGCCCGGATGCGAGCCCGTACTAGGCTGGGGCGCGTCCATCCCCCACACCCGGCCTCGGCCGCGATGAGGTGCATCCCGTGACTGCCGCAGCAGACCCCACCAGCCCGGAAACCCCCACCGAAGACCAGCCCTGGGGCCGCGTCGACGACGACGGCACCGTCTCGGTGCGAGAGTCGGACGGATGGCGCGTCGTCGGCCAGTTCCCCGACGGCTCGCCGGATGAGGCCTTGGCGTACTTCGAGCGCAAGTTCACCGACCTGGCCTCCGAGGTGAGCCTCCTGGAGGTTCGTCACCGTCGGGGCGGAGCGTCCGCCGCGGACCTCCGCTCGACCGCGACCTCGCTGCAGGCGAAGATCGCCGGCGCGGCGGCCGTGGGTGATCTCGCCGCCCTCGAGGCCCGGGTCACCGCCCTCACCTCCTCCCTCGCCGAGGCGTCCGCGACCGAGGCCGCGGCCGCGCGGGAGGCCGTGGATGCTGCGGTGAAGGAGCGCACCGCGCTCGTCGAGCGCGCCGAGGAGCTCGCCGCGCGCGATCCGCGCACCGTGCAGTGGAAGCAGGTCTCGACCGAGCTGTCCGCCCTGTTCGATCAGTGGCAGTCGCAGCAGCAGAACGGTCCGCGGCTGCCGCGCTCCACCGCGCAGCAGCTCTGGAAGCGCTTCCGCGACGCCCGCGCCACGATCGACAAGCACCGCCGGGCGTTCTACGCCGAACTCGACGAGGCGCACAAGTCCGTCCGAGACCGCAAGACCCGCCTGATCGAGCGCGCCGAAGCCCTCGCCACGCGCGGCGAGGACGGCATCGGCGCCTACCGTGACCTGCTCGACGAGTGGAAGTCGGCGGGCCGCGCCGGGAAGAAGGCGGATGACGCGCTGTGGGCGCGCTTCAAAGCCGCCGGTGACGCACTGTACGCCGCGCGCGGCGAGCGGGAGGCCGCGGACGCCGAGGCGTCGAAGGAGAAGATCGAGGCGAAGAAGGCACTGTTGGCCGAGGCGCGTCCGATCCCGGATGAGAAGGACCTCGCCAAGGCCCGCTCGCTGCTGACCGGCATTCAGCGCAAGTGGGACGAGATCGGCCGCATCTTCCCGCGGGACGCAGAGCGGACGCTGGACGATGAGCTGCGCAAGATCGAGCAGTCCGTGCGCTCGCGCGAAGAGGTCGAGTGGAAGCGCAACGATCCCGAGACGCAGGCGCGGGCGAACGACATGACCCGGCAGCTCACGGAGGCGATCGCCAAGCTCGAAGCCGAGGTGACGGCTGCTGAGGCGTCGGGCGATGCCCGCGCCGTGAAGAAGGCCAAGGAGGCCCTCGAGGCCCGACGGGCCTGGTTGCGCGCCCTCGGCGGCTGAGGCTCGACCGGGTTGTCCACAGGGCAGCCCACCGCAGGGGGATCCGCGGCAGACTCGCGACCATGGCGACGTCGCGCTTCCTCTACCTCCCAGGAGACCGGTTGTCGACAGCCGAGCTGTCGGCGGCGCGGTTGGACGGCGACGTCGTCGAGGTGGGTGACGGGTACATGCCGGCCGATGCGGTGGAGACGGCGGCCCTGCGGGCGGGGTCGCTCGCCGGCATCCTCACCGATCTGTTCGCCGCCACCCACCTCAGTGCCGCGTGGATCCACGGCGCGATCGCGGAGCCGCCCGCGCGTCACTACGTGCAGCGGGCCGTCGCCCGGCGGGTGAGTGCGGTACACGACCGGCGGGTCGTCGTGCGTGACACCGCGCTCGCACGGAGCGACCTCGACCGTGTGGGCGGGGTCTGGGTGACCACGCCGGAGCGGACGCTGGCGGACCTCTGCCGGATGGACGACGATCCGCATCGCCGCGCTGCCGGGGAGCTCTCGCGCCTGAGACCCGGGCTGGCGGCGAGGACCCACGCCCACCTCAGCGGTCGGGGGCGGGTGCCCCACAAGCGGCGCGCGCTGCGCCTGCTGGAAGACCTCGCCGTCTGACGCGGGTCAGGACGAGGTCACACGGTAGACGTCGTAGACCGCGTCGATCCGGCGGACGGCGTTGAGGACGCGGTCCAGGTGCACGGTGTCGCCCATCTCGAACACGAAGCGACTGATGGCCAGCCGATCGTTGGAGGTCGACACGGTCGCCGACAGGATGTTGACGTGATGCTCGCTGAGCACGCGTGTGACATCGCTCAGAAGCCCCGAGCGATCGAGGGCCTCGACCTGGATCTGGACGAGGAACACGCTCTTGGTCGTCGGCGCCCACTCCACCTCGATGAGACGCTCGGGGTCCTCCTTCAGCGATCGCACGTTGGTGCAGTCCGAACGGTGGACCGACACACCGCTGCCGCGTGTCACGAATCCGACGATCTCATCCCCCGGCACGGGTGTGCAGCACTTGGCGAGCTTGACAAGGATGTCGGGGGCGCCGCGCACCAGCACACCGGACTCGCCGCCCCGGGGCGCCCGCGACCGCCCCACGGCGGGAAGGTCGATCGGTCCCGTGGAGGTGTCCTCGGCGGCGCTCACGAGCGCGGTGACCTTCTCGATCACCGACTGCGTCGAGACGTGCCCCTCGCCGACCGCGGCGTAGAGGGCCGAGACGTCCTCGTAGCGCAGCTGACGGGCGACCTCGGTGAAGGAATCCTGGTTCATCAGGCGCTGGAGCGGCAGGTTCTGCCGGCGCATGGCGCGGGCGATGGCATCCTTCCCCTGCTCGACCGCCTCTTCGCGCCGCTCCTTCGTGAACCAGCCGCGGATCTTGTTGCGGGCGCGGGTGCTCTTGACGAATCCGAGCCAGTCCTGGCTCGGCCCCGCGTCGGGGTTCTTCGAGGTGAACACCTCGACCACGTCGCCGCTGCTCAGCTCGGACTCCAGCGGCACGAGGCGGCCGTTGACCTTGGCCCCCATCGTGCGGTGGCCGATCTCGGTGTGGACGGCGTAGGCGAAGTCGACCGGCGTCGCGCCCGCGGGCAGTCCGATGACCCGGCCCTTGGGCGTGAAGACGTAGACCTCTTTGGCGCCGATCTCGAAGCGCAGCGAGTCGAGGAACTCGCCCGGGTCGGCGGTCTCTGCCTGCCAGTCGGAGATGTGGGCGAGCCACGCCATGTCGGCGTCGACGGCCTTGGCGTCGGCCTTGCCGCCGTTCATCCGCTCCTTGTACTTCCAGTGCGCCGCGACGCCGTACTCGGCCTGCTGGTGCATCTCGTTGGTGCGGATCTGGATCTCGACCGTACGGCCGGACGGCCCGATCACGGTCGTGTGCAGCGACTGGTAGAGGTTGAACTTCGGGGTCGCGATGTAGTCCTTGAACCGGCCCGACAGCGGCGTCCAGCGCGCGTGGATCGCGCCGAGAACCGCATAGCAGTCGCGGACGCTCCCCACCAGGATGCGGATCCCGATGAGGTCGTAGATGTCGTCGAACTCGCGGCCGCGGACGATCATCTTCTGGTACACCGAGTACAGCTGCTTCGGCCGCCCCATCACCCGACCGCGCACCCGCAGGTCCCGGAGGTCGCCCTCCACGGCTTCGATGACGCTCTGCACGTACTGCTCGCGCTGCGGGGTGCGCTGCTTGACGAGGCTGTCGATCTCGGCGTAGAGCTTCGGGTGGAGCACAGCGAAGGAGAGGTCTTCCAGCTCGGACTTGATCGTCTGGATACCCAGGCGGTGCGCCAGCGGGGCGTAGATCTCGAGGGTCTCGGTGGCCTTCTTCTTGGCCTTCTCGGGCGGGACGAATCCCCAGGTGCGGGCATTGTGGAGGCGATCCGCGAGCTTGATGATGAGGACCCGGATGTCGCGCGACATCGCCACGATCATCTTCCGGACGGTCTCGGCCTGCGCACTCTCGCCGTATTTGACCTTATCGAGCTTGGTGACGCCGTCGACGAGCATGGCGACCTCGTCGCCGAACTCCGCCGAGAGGGTGTCGAGCGGGTACCCGGTGTCTTCGACGGTGTCGTGAAGGAGGGCCGCGGCGATCGCCCGCGGTCCGAGGCCGAGGTCGGCGAGGATCTGCGCCACCGCGAGCGGGTGGGTGATGTAGGGCTCGCCACTCTGCCGGGTCTGGCCCGCGTGCGCCTGGTCGGCGACGGTGTAGGCGCGCTCGATGATCGTCAGGTCGCCCTTGGGGTGGTGGGTGCGCACGGTGCGCAGCAGCCGCTCGACATCGTCGCGACGGGCCGACCGCGAGAAGATGCGGGGCACGAGCCTCCGCAGCGACGAGGTCGTCGTCTGCGAAGAGGACGCCTGCGGGGCCGGAGGTGCCGGGGGTGCCGGGGCGGACGGGACGGTCTCAGTCACGCGACCCCTCCCTCCGCTGGAGATCTCATCCTACGCCGCGGGCGGGGCCCCTTCGCGCGAGCGCCCACCCGGGCACCCCGACCGCGGACCGCCGCTCAGACGGGAGTGCCCGCGAGCTCGCGCGCCGCCTGGACGCGCTCGTCGCGTGCGCGCACGGCGGGCTCCTTCTCGCGGAAGAGTGCGTAGAGCGGGGCGGCGACGAAGATCGTCGAGTACGCCGCCACGATCGTGCCGACGAAGATCGACAGCGAGATGTCGGTCAGCGTCCGTGCGCCGAGCCACAGCGCGCCGATGAAGAGGATCGCCCCGGTGGGGAGCGCAGCGACGACGGTGGTGTTGATCGAGCGCACCAGCGTCTGGTTCACCGCCAAATTGACCGATTCGCCGAAGGTGCGACCCGAGACCTCGCCGTCCTCGCTGGTGTTCTCCCTGATCTTGTCGAAGACCACCGTAGTGTCGTACAGCGCATAGGACAGGATCGTGAGGAAGCCGATGACCGCGGCCGGCGAGATCTCAAACCCGAACAGGGCGTAGACCCCGACGGTGATGATCAGCACGTCGACCAGGCCGATGATGGCGGCCGTGGACATCTTCCACGTGCGGAAGTAGATCGCGAGGATCAGGAAGGTCAGCGCGAGGAAGATCGCCAGGCCCCACAGGGACTGCCTCGTGACATCCGCGCCCCAGCTGGGACCGATGAAGGAGTAGCTGACGTCGGCGGCCGGCACCTGGTACTCCTCGGCCAGCGCGGCGGAGATCGCCAGGCTCTCGTCATCGGAGACCTGATCGGTCTGCACGCGGATGGCGTCGGTGCCGACGGTCACCACTCGGGTGGCCGCGTCCGGCACGACGGACTGCACCGCGTCGGTGGCCAGACCCTGATCGGTCGTGGAGACTCCGGAGACGGTGAACTGCGAGCCGCCGGTGAACTCGATGGAGAGTTGGATCGGACGGAAAAGCGGAACCAGGGCCGAGCCGATGACGAGGATCGCCGCGATGATGAACCACAGGCGCCGCCGTCCGACGAACGGGAAGCTGGTCTTGCCGGTGTAGAGATCGTTGCCGAGCTGGCTCATGGACCGCATCAGTGGTCTCCGTCCTTGACCTTCGTTGCGGATCTGCCCGATTCCGAAGCGGCGAGCTCCGCCTGCTTGCGCTCGGCGATCGTCTGGCGGCGCTCGGCTTCGCCGCGCGCCTTGGCCGCCCGCCGGGCCGCCGGGGTCTTGCCCGCCGACACGGGCGCGCGGAACTGCGCGCGTCCGCGATAGACGGCCCCGAGGGCTTCCGGATCCAGACCCGACAGCGGATGCCCGGAACCGAAGAACCGGGTCCGTGCCAGCAGCTGGAGCACCGGGTGGGTGAAGAGGATGAAGATGAGCACGTCGATCACCGTGGTGAGCCCCAGCGTGAAGGCGAACCCCTTCACGGTGGCATCGGCGAGGATGTAGAGCACGACCGCCGCGAGGACGTTGATCGACTTGGAGATGTAGATCGTCCGCCGTGCCCGGGCCCAGCCGTCCTCGACCGCACCCGTGATCGACTTGCCGTCGCGGAGCTCATCTCGTATTCGTTCGAAGTAGACGATGAAGCTGTCGGCGGTGAATCCGATCGAGACGATCACACCGGCGACGCCCGCCAGCGACAGGCGGTATCCGATGCGCCACGCCAGGATGCACAGCGTGATGTAGGTCAACACGCCCATCACGATGAGCGACGCGATGATGACGAAGCCCAGCGCGCGATAGACCGCCAGGGAGTAGAGGGCGACGAGGATCAGGCCGATGAGCCCGGCGATGAGACCGATCTGCAGCTGCTGGGATCCGAGCGTGGCGGAGATGGTGTCGGAGCTGACGACCTCGAAGCTCAGTGGGAGTGCACCGTAGCGCAGCTGATCGGCGAGGACCTGCGCCGTCTCCTGCGTGAAGCTGCCGGTGATGCTCGGCCGGCCGTCGAGGATGACGCCGTTCATCTGCGGAGCGGAGAGAACAGACCCGTCGAGGACGAAGGCGAACTGATCCTGCGGGGGCGTCGCGCCGAACAGTCGCTGGCTGATCTCGCCGAAGATCTGCGTCCCCTCCCCGTCGAAGACGAGGTTGACCGCCCAGCGGCCGTCGGTCTGCTGGAGTCCGAAGGTCGCGTCGTCGATGGCCGAGCCGTCGAGCTCGACCGGTCCGAGGAGGTACTTCACCGTGCCCGTGGGATCGCACGTGATCAGCGGCTGGTCCGCCGGCGCGTTCGCGGGATCGTTCTGCGGGTCGGAGCAGTTGTAGGCGTTGTACTGCGCCTGCAGCGCCGGGGTGATCCAGGCGAGGTCGCTGCCATCGGACGGCGAGGGGGACGGCGTGGACGGCAGCGACGGGTCCGGGGTCGGATAGGGGGTCTCGACGCCGTCCTGCCCGATGAAGGTGCCGGTCGTCTCCTGGCTGGTCGCGAGCACCGCACGCAGCTGCAGCTGCGCCGACTGCTCGATGCGCTGACGGGTCTCCTCGTCGGCCTCGCCGGGGATCTGCACGACGATCTGGTTGCCGGCCTGGGTGGCGACATCCGCCTCACCGACGCCGGAGGCGTCCACGCGCTGGCGGATGATGGTGACCGCCTGCTCCAGCTGCTCCGTCGTCGGGGGTTCCGCGTCCTCGGTCTGCGCCTGGAGGACGATCTGGGTGCCGCCCTGCAGGTCGAGCGCGAGCTCGGGTACCCAGGAGCTCTGGCCGAAGGCGTAGACACCGAGCGCGTTGATGCCGAACAGGGCTGCCGTGATCGCCAGCAGGCCGATCAGAGCCCGCCAGGCGCGGCGGACGGGGGTGGATGTGGCCACGAGGGGTCAGCTTTCTTCGAGCCGTCGGATGACGGGTCAGGCGTCGGGCTTGGTGCGCTTGTCCGTGTCGGAGTCGTCGATGGTCTCGGCGGACGCGGCGGCACGTCGGTCGTCGCTGATCGAGGAGATGTCACCGGTGGCCACGCCCTCGAGGTACTCCTCCTTGCTCACCTCGGCCTCGATGAACTCCTCCTCCGACAGCACGTCGGTGGGGTTGACGACCCGGAGGATCGCCTGGCTGTGAACCTTGATGTTCACTCCGGGCGAGACCTCCACGATGGCCGGCTGGTCGAGGTTGTCGGGGTCGTAGGAGATGATCGTGCCGTACAGCCCGCCCTGCAGGAGCACCTCGGCGCCGGGAACGGTCTGGCGCGCGCGCTCCTCCTGCTCGGCCTTCTGCTTCTGCAGGCGACGGCGCGAGCTCCAGAACATGAAGACCAACAGCGCGGCCAGCAGGAGGATCAGGCCGTAATTGGCGAAGAAGGTCGCGAAGTCCATGAGGTGAGAAGCACCTTTCGGTTTCGGCGCGCCTGGGGCGGCGCTGCCGTGCAGGGAGGAAGGGCGGCGAGAAGCCTTGAGCGATTATAGGTCATCGAATCTGAGGGTCCCCTCGCGATGCGGGGCTCCCAGGTGCGCGTAGGCGTCGGGCGTCGCCACCCGACCGCGGGGTGTGCGACCCATGAATCCGATGCGCACGAGGTACGGCTCGACGACGGATTCGATCGTGTCGGGCTCTTCGCCGACGGCCACCGCGAGCGTCCCGAGGCCGACGGGGCCGCCGTGGAATCGGCGGATGAGCGCATCGAGTACCGCGCGATCCAGGCGATCCAGGCCGATCCGATCGACGTCGTAGAGCTCGAGGGCCGCGTCGACCGCGGCGGCGTCGGCGGCTCCTCCGCCCCGGTGGACGATGAGGTAGTCGCGCACCCGGCGAAGCAGCCGGTTGGCGATCCGGGGGGTGCCGCGGGAGCGGCGCGCGATCTCGGACCGCGACGCCGCCGGGATCTCCACGTTGAGCTTCTCGGCGGAGCGCCGGATGACCTGCTCGAGCTCCTCCGGTTCGTAGAACTCCAGGTGGGCGGTGAAGCCGAAACGGTCGCGGAGGGGGTTGGGCAGCATCCCCGAGCGCGTCGTCGCGCCGACGAGGGTGAAGGGGGCGAGATCCAGCGGGATGCTGGTGGCCCCCGCGCCCTTTCCGACCATGATGTCGATGCGGAAGTCCTCCATGGCGAGATAGAGCATCTCCTCCGCGGAGCGGGCCATCCGATGGATCTCGTCGATGAAGAGCACCTCGCCGGGGACCAGGCTCGACAGCAGCGCGGCGAGGTCGCCGGCGTGCTGGATCGCAGGGCCACTGGACATCCGCAGCATCCGCTCGCTCTCATACGCGACGATCATCGCCAGCGTCGTCTTGCCGAGTCCCGGCGGGCCCGAGAGCAGGATGTGGTCGGCCGGCCGCTGCTGGATGCGCGCCGCTTGCAGGAGCAATTGGAGCTGGCCGCGTACCTTCTGCTGCCCGACGAAATCGGCGAGCGAGGTGGGCCGTAGCGCCCCCTCGATGGCGAGCTCTGTCTCGTCGGCGGGCTCGGCAGGATCCAGGACCTCACCCACGGAGGGTCTCCCGGGCGGGGCCGAGCTCGGCGAGGGTGCGGCGCAGGAGCGCGCCCACGGAGGAGCGGTCGGCGTCGGTCGCGCTCTCGGACACCGAAGCCACCGCTTCGGCCGCCGTCCGCTCGGACCAGCCGAGGCCGACCAGCGCCTGGACGACCTGAGCGCCGAGGTCCGGAGCGGGTGCCGTCGCGGTCGCCGCGCCCGCGGGGCGGGCGGGGGCGAGCTTGCCGGCGAGCTGCACGACGATGAGCTTGGCGGTCTTGGGCCCAATGCCCGAGACGCGTCGGAACGGCGCGTCGTCGTCGGCAGCCACGGCATCGGCGATCTGCGGCACCGTGAGGGTGGCCAGCACCCCCAGGGCAGATTTCGGACCGACCCCGGTGACGCCCAGCAGCACTGAGAACACCGCGAGCTCCTCTCGGGTCGAGAAGCCGAACAGCGACAGTGCGTCTTCGCGGACGATGAGAGCGGTGTGCAGGAGCACACGCTCCCCCACCGGGGCGCTGCGCGAGACCTGCGGCGTCACGGCGACGGAGAACCCGACGCCGCCGACCTCGACGATCATGCTGTCCGCCTCGACGTGCAGCACGGTGCCGTGGAGGGAGGAGATCATGCGGACAGCCTAGACGACACTTCGGACATATGTTCTAGCGACACCCCGGCGGTGCCCTCAGCGACGAGCGAGCCGCTCGGCGTCGGCCCATCGCTGCTGAGCCGGGGTGAGCGCACCCGCGGCCGGGCCGGCGGCGGAGGAACCGCGCCGCCACGCATGGCACAGCGCGAGCGCGAGCGCATCCGCGGCGTCGGCAGGCTGGGGCAGGGCGTCCAGGCGCAGCACGCGCGCGACCATCGTCTGCACCTGGCGCTTGTCGGCCGCTCCGTACCCGGTGACGGCCGCCTTCACCTCGGTCGGCGTGTGCGTGGCGGCAGGGATGCCCGCCTCTCCCGCGACGAGGAGGGCGATGCCGCTGGCCTGCGCCGTGCCCATGACGGTCTGGCGGTTGTGCTGCGCGAACACCCGCTCGACGGCCACGGCGGCGGGATCGTGAGCTCTGACGACGTCGCGCAGGCCCGCCGCGAGGGCGGCGAGCCGAAACTCGATGGGGGCGTCCGCCTCCGTACGGATGACGCCGACGTAGACCAGACGCGCGCTGCGGTCGGCGGCGACGTCGACGACGCCGACCCCGCACCGGGTCAGCCCGGGGTCGACACCCAGCACCCGGAGGGAGGGAACGCGCGAGGAGGCCACCCCGCAACGGTAGGTGTCACACGGGCCGTCGGGGGTGAGGCGCGCCCCGGCCTCAGTCCTCCGCTTCGAGCTCGGCCTGCACCTCGGGGGTCAGGTCGAGATTGCTGAAGACGTTCTGCACGTCGTCGCTGTCCTCGAGGGCGTCGATCAGCCGGAACACCTTCCGCGCGGTGTCGGCGTCGACCTCGACCTTGAGGTTGGGGACGAACTCGACGTCGGCCGAGTCGTAGTCGATCCCGGCGTCCTGGAGCGCCGTGCGCACCGACACCAGCTCGCTGGCCTCGGTGATGACCGCGAAGCCCTGGCCGTGCGGCTCGACCTCTTCGGCGCCGGCGTCGAGGACGGCCAGCATGACGTCATCCTCGCTCGTCCCCTCACCGGGGACGACGATCACGCCCTTGCGGGTGAAGTTGTAGGCGACACTTCCGGGATCGGCGAGGTTGCCCCCGTTCCGCGACAGCGCGGTGCGTACCTCGGCGGCGGCGCGGTTGCGGTTGTCGGTCAGACACTCGATCATGAGCGCCACGCCGTTCGGACCGTATCCCTCGTACATGATCGAGGTGTACTCGACCGCTTCGCCGCCGATCCCCGCACCGCGCTTGATCGCGCGGTCGATGTTGTCGTTGGGGACGGAGGTCTTCTTGGCCTTCTGCACGGCGTCGTACAGGGTCGGGTTGCCGGAGAGGTCGGCACCGCCGATCTTGGCGGCGACCTCGATGTTCTTGATGAGCTTGGCGAACGACTTCGCACGGCGGGCGTCGATGACGGCCTTCTTGTGCTTGGTGGTCGCCCACTTGGAGTGGCCGGACATGCCATCGATTCTAGCCGCGCCTCTCCTCCCGCCCCCGCGACCCCTCCCCGTCCCCTCCCCGTCGCCGCCCGCGGCCCCCCTCCCCGTCCCCGCGAGAGTGCATCTGCGCGCCGAGGGCGCGGAACGCACCCGCATCCTCGGCGCCCCGTTGCACTCTCGCGGGAGCAGCGGGACACTGTCGCCATGGGAGGACACTGTCGCCATGGAGGACACTGTCGCCATGGATGAGCGCGACGCGGCGCTGGACGCCGCCCACCAGGCGGCGGCGGACTTCCTCGCCTCTCTACCCGACCGCCCCGTCTGGCCGCGGGCGAGCGTCGAGGAGATGACCGCTGCGCTGGGCGGGCCGCTCCCCCGCACCGGCACTCCTGCTCCCGAGGTGATCCGCAGCCTCGCCGCCCGCGCCGACCCGGGCCTGGTCGCCATCCCCGGCGGGCGGTTCTTCGGCTTCGTCATCGGCGGTACGCTCCCGGCAGCGCTCGCCGCCGACTGGCTGGTGTCGGCCTGGGACCAGAACTCCGGCACGAGCGCCATGACCACCGCCACCGTCGCGCTGGAGCGCATCGCCGGAGAGTGGCTGCTGGGAGATCCTCGACCTTCCCCGCGGCGCCTCCGTCGGGTTCGTCACGGGCGCCCAGGTGTCCAACTTCGTCTGCCTCTCCGTCGCCCGGCACGCACTTCTTCGGCGCCGCGGCTGGGACTTCACCCGGCAGGGGCTCGCCGGATCACCGCCCGTGCGGCTCGTCGTCGGCCGCGACCGCCACGGGTCGGTCGATCGCGCGGCGCGCTTCCTCGGGCTCGGCGTGGCCGACACGGTCGTCGTCGATTCCGACACGGACGGCCGGATGAGACCGGACGCCCTCGCCCGCGCTCTCGACGAGCAGACCACGGCGGATGCGGCGACGATCGTCTGCCTGCAGGCGGGCGAAGTCCACACCGGAGCCTTCGACCCGTTCGCCGAGCTCATCCCGATCGCGAAGTCGCACGGGGCGTGGGTCCACGTCGACGGCGCATTCGGTCTGTGGGCGGCGGCCTCGCCGCGCCTTCACGCCCTCACCTGGGGAGTGGATGCGGCCGACTCGTGGACCACCGATGCCCACAAGACCCTCAACGTCCCCTACGACTGCGGCATGGCCATCGTCCGAGACCCGGCCGACTCGATCGCGATGTTCCGCGCGGGCGGCGATTACCTCATGTACACGGGGTTCGACCCCTGGGATGTCACGCCGGAACTGTCGCGCCGGGCTCGGGGCGTGCCGGTGTGGGCGGCCCTGGCCTCGCTCGGCCGCGAGGGCGTGGAAGCCCTGGTCGATCGGCTGCACGGCAACGCCCGCCGGCTGGAACGGGGCCTTCGCGCCATCCCGGGGGTGACGGTGGTGTGCACGCCCGACTTCACCCAGGTGATGTTCCGCCTGCATGACGACGATGCGACCCAGGAACTCGGGCGCACCATCCTGCAGGAGGGCACGGCCGCTCTCACCGGAGCGCACTGGCGCGGGCGTGCCGTGCTGCGCTGCTCGATGTCGTCGTGGGTGACGTCCGACGACGACATCGACCTCACCCTGGCCGCGATCGCCCGCCTGACCTCGCCCGCGGTCATCTGACCGCTCGCGTCGACGGCGCAGGCGCCGGACTCAGGCCCGCGATGCCACGCGATCGAGGAAGCGGCGGTGGAACCGGGTCTCTCCCGAGACCTCGGGGTGGAACGCGATCCCCAGCAGGGCGCCCTGCTCGACGGCGACCACCCTTCCGCCCGCGAGCGACGCGAGCGCCCGGGCGCGAGGTCCGACGTCGGTGACGAGCGGGGCCCGGATGAAAGCGGCGCGGACGGACGGCCCGGAGAAGCCGTCGACCGCCAGCTCGGTCTCGAACGACTCGACCTGTCCGCCGAACGCGTTCCGCCTCACCGTCACGTCGAGTCCTCCGAAGGTCTGCTGTCCCGCGATCGCGTCCTCCAGGCGGTCGGCGAGGAGGATGAGCCCCGCGCACGTGCCGAACACCGGCATCCCGTCCGCGATCGCCCGGCGGACCGGGTCCTGCATCCCGAACGCGCGCGCGAGCTTGTCGATCGTGGTCGACTCCCCACCCGGGATCACCAGTCCGTCGACGGCTGCGAGCTCGTCGGGCCGGCGGACGAGTGCGACCTCCGCGCCGAGCCCGGAAAACACCCTGGCGTGCTCCCGCACGTCCCCCTGGAGGGAGAGGATGCCGACGCGGGACCTACCAGCCACGTTCGGCGAGTCGGTGGGGAGCCGGCAGGTCGGAGACGTTGATGCCGACCATGGCCTCCCCGAGCCCGCGCGAGACGTCGGCGATGACCTTGGGGTCGTCGAAGAACGTCGTCGCCTTGACGATCGCCGCCGCGCGTTCGGCCGGGTTCCCGGACTTGAAGATCCCCGAGCCGACGAAGACGCCGTCGGCTCCCAGCTGCATCATCATCGCCGCGTCCGCGGGTGTCGCGACACCTCCTGCGACGAACAGCACGACCGGGAGGCTCCCCGTCTCGGCGATCTCGGCGACCAATTCGTAGGGCGCCTGGAGTTCCTTCGCGGCGACGTACAGCTCGTCCTTCGGCAGCGCGGTCAGCGCGGCGATCTCGCCGCGGATCTTGCGGATGTGCTTCATCGCCTCCGACACGTCGCCGGTGCCGGCCTCGCCCTTCGAGCGGATCATCGCCGCTCCTTCGGTGATGCGTCGGAGCGCCTCGCCGAGGTTCGTCGCACCGCAGACGAAGGGCACGGTGAAGTTCCACTTGTCGATGTGATTGACGTAGTCGGCGGGCGAGAGCACCTCGGACTCGTCGATGTAATCGACCCCGAGCTCCTGAAGCACCTGGGCCTCCACGAAGTGCCCGATGCGCGCCTTGGCCATCACGGGGATCGAGACGGCCTCGATGATGCTGTCGATCATGTCCGGGTCGCTCATCCGCGACACCCCGCCCTGGGCGCGGATGTCGGCGGGCACCCGCTCGAGAGCCATGACGGCCACCGCGCCGGCATCCTCGGCGATGCGCGCCTGCTCGGCGGTGACGACGTCCATGATGACGCCGCCCTTCAGCATCTCGGCGAGACCGCGCTTGACCCGGTCGGATCCGGTCGTCGGTGTGCTCATCATCGATCCTCTCGAGGGGGGGAATTTTGACCTAGGCCAGAAAATACCATGACCTACGGCGTAGGCTGATCGGGATGACGGCAACCGACCTGCGCCACGCGATCCGCGGCACCACCGCGGCCGAGATCGCCCGCAGCATCCGTTCCTCGATCGAGGAGGGCATCCTCTCCCCCGGCCAGTCCCTCCCGCCCGTCCGCGATCTCGCCGCGGCGCTCGGAGTCAACCGCAACACCGTCGTCGCCGCCTACCGGCAGCTCGGCCAGGCGGCCCTCGTGGTCTCGCGCGGTCGCGGTGGCACCCGGGTGGCCGACCGGGCGCCGGTCGCACAGGAAGGCTTCGCCCCCGACACGGTTCTGCGCGATGTCGGCACCGGCAACCCCGACCCCGCTCTCATCCCCGACCTCGCGCCGGCGCTCGGGCGGATCGCCTCACGGCCCGTGCTCTACGGCGAACCCGTCGTCGATGCGGAGCTCGCCGCGTGGGCGGGGGCCTGGTTCGCACCCGATGTGCTGGCCGACGAGATGCGCATCACCGTCACCAACGGCGCGGTCGACGCCCTCGAGCGGCTGCTCGCACAGGCCCTCACGCGCGACGACGCGGTGGCGCTCGAGGACCCGTGCTTCCTCTCCGCCCTCCACACCGTCCGGGTCGGCGGGTACCGGCCGATCCCCGTCCCCGTCGACGACGAGGGGATGACGGTGGCGGGCCTTTCGGTGGCGCTGCACGCCGGAGCTCGCGCGGTCGTCTGCACCCCGCGCGCCCAGAACCCCACCGGTGCGGGGATGACCGCGGAACGCGCCGAAGCCCTGCGGAGCGTGCTCGCGCAGCATCCCTACGTCCTGGTCGTCGAGGACGACCACTACTCCCTGCTTTCGCGTCGTCCCTACCTCTCGCTCATCCCGGCAGGGCACCGCCGCTGGGCGCTGGTGCGCTCGGTGTCGAAGTTCCTGGGGCCGGACATGTGTCTCGCCCTCGCCGCGACCGACCCCGACACGGCCGAACGCCTCGCCACGCGCCTGAGTCCGGGGACGACGTGGGTCAGCCACCTTCTTCAACGCCTGGCCTTGGCGCAGCTTACTGAACCCGGAGCCCGCGCGACCATCGACAAGGCGGCGGAGCACTACGCCGCCCGCAACGCCCGCGTCGCCGCCTTCCTGCGCGACGCGGGCCTCGACGCGACGGCGCGGGACGGCCTGAACCTGTGGGTCGACACCGGCGCGTCGTCTCGGGCGGTGTCGGAGCAACTGATGCGCCGCGGCTGGCTCGCGCGCACCGGAGACGAGTTCTCACTGCGCACCGATGCGCCCAGCACGCACCTCCGCCTCACCGTCCACGATCTCGACGACGCCGACGCTCAGGCGCTCGCCCGCGATCTGTCCGCCGCCGCGCACGCCGCGGCCCTCACCGAAGGATGATGCTCCCGTGAAGATCCTCTCCATCCAGTCCGCGGTCGCGCACGGCCACGTCGGAAACTCCGCGGCGGTCTTCCCGCTGCAGCGGATCGGCGTCGAGGTCCTGCCGGTCTACACGGTGAACTTCTCCAACCACACCGGATACGGGGCCTGGCGCGGGCCCCTCATCCCCCCGACCGACGTCGCCGAGGTGCTCACCGGGGTCGAGGAGCGCGGGGTGTTCGGGCAGATCGACGCCGTCCTGTCGGGGTACCAGGGCAGCGAGGGCATCGGCGACGTCATCGTCGACGCCGTGCGCCGGGTGAAGGCCGCGAATCCCGATGCGCTCTACGCGTGCGATCCGGTGATGGGGAACGCCCGCTCCGGATGCTTCGTTGCCCCCGCCATTCCCGTGCTGCTGCGCGAACGGGTCGTCCCCGTGGCCGACATCATCACCCCCAACCAGTTCGAGCTCGGCTTCCTCACCGATACCGAGCCGCTGTCGCTGGAGTCGACGCTGGACTCCGTCGACGCCGCCCGCGCGATGGGTCCGCGAACCGTGCTCGTGACGAGCGTGGAGCGCCCCGAGCGCGAGGAGGGCACCCTCGAGATGCTGGCGGTCGACGACGCCGGGGCGTGGATCGTGCAGACTCCCCAGCTGCCGATGAAGGCGAACGGCTCGGGAGACGTCACCGCCGCGCTCTTCACCGCGCACTATCTGCGCACCCGCAGTGCGGCCGAGGCGCTGGCGCGCACCGTGTCGAGCGTCTTCGATCTTCTCGCGCTGACCCTCGAATCCGGCGAACGGGAACTCCAGCTCGTCGAGGCGCAGGAATACTATGCGCACCCGCGGATGCAGTTCCCCGTCGCGCAGGTGCGCTGAGGGCGGCCCGCCCGCGCGTTCAGCCGTAGACCTCGGTGAACGCCGCTTCCCACTGGGGTCCGTCCTCGGGGCAGAGGAACCCGGCGCCGAAGACCATGACGCTCGCCACGTTCCGCTCGGCGGCGAGGCGCTGATCGGCGCTGAAGTCGGCGGGGATCAGCTGCGCGAAGACCGGCGACGAGGCGACGTGGGCCTGGAGGAGGGATGCGTCGACCTCGTGATAGTTGAGGATCGCCGTCTCGCACGCGTCGGCGGCGAGCGCGAGCGAGATGCTCTCGGTCTGGGCGTCCCACGTTCCGCCCTGCGACTCGATGAACGCCCGCTGCTGGGCGATGAACTCCTGCTGTGCGGGCGTGACCGCCACGAGCGGTGAGCCGTCGAGGGGAAGCTGCTGGTCGGCGAGGAACTGGTCGCGTTCGGCGAGAGCGTCGGCCATCGGATCGTCGCCGTCCGCGTCGTCGCTCGCCGAGGGCGTGGGAGCCGACGGCGTGGGAGCCGACGAGGGGGCCGCGGGGGTCGACGAGCTCTCGGCCTCGACGGGGATCGAGAACGAGCAGCCCGCGATGCTCAGGGCGACGACGATGAGGGATGCGGCTGCGGCGCTCGAGCGTGAAGGCATGCCCGTCACCGTATCGGTCCGCAGGATGGTGCGCCGGGGGTTGTCCACACCCCCGATCCAGCGGTATCAGGCGGGCCAGGCGTCGGCGATCGCGACCCGCACGTCACCGAGGAGCTGCGGGAGGGCCTTGGTCTTGGCGATGATCGGGAAGAAGTTCGCGTCCGTCGCCCACCGCGGCACGATGTGCTGATGAAGGTGCGCGGCCACGCCGGCCCCCGCCACCGCACCCTGGTTCATGCCGATGTTGAAGCCGTCGCAGCGCGAGACCTTCCGCAGCACCCGCATCGCGGTCTGGGTGAGAGCGCCGATCTCGGCCACCTCTTCCGGCGTCGCCTCGTCGTAGGTGGCGATGTGCCGATAGGGGCAGACGAGAAGATGCCCGGAGTTGTACGGAAAGAGGTTCAGAAGGACGTACGCCGTCTCGCCGCGGAAGACGATCAGTCCGTCCTCGTCGGACTTCCGCGGGGCCTCGTCGAACGGACACACCTCGCGCAGCGGCTCGGGGCCGGCCTGGATGTACGCCATCCGGTGAGGCGTCCACAGGCGTTGGAACTCGTCGGGGACGCCTGCCAGCTCCGCGGCGGCGACGAGGTCGTCGCCGCCGCGGTCGGCGTCAGACACCGAAGTCCTCGGCGGTGTTCACGAGCAGGTGGCCGTCGATGGCGGCGCGGATGCGCCGGACCGCGTCATCCACGGCGATCCCGTTCTCCTGGGTGCCGTCACGGAACCGGAACGACACCGTGCCCGCCGACCGGTCCTGCTCGCCGGCGATGAGGATCAGCGGCACCTTCTGCGTGGTGTGGGTGCGGATCTTCTTCTGCATGCGGTCGTCGCTGTGATCGACCTCGGCGCGCACGCCCTCGCCGCGCAGTCGCCCCACGATCTGGTCGAGGTAGTCGGCGTACTCCTCCGCGACCGGCACCCCCACGACCTGCACGGGCGAGAGCCAGACCGGGAAGGCGCCGGCGTAGTGCTCCAGGAGGATCGCGAAGAACCGCTCGATGGATCCGAACAGCGCCCGGTGGATCATGATCGGGCGCTTCTTCTGACCGTCGCGGTCGGTGTACTCGAGCTCGAACCGCTCCGGCAGATTGGGGTCGACCTGGACCGTCGACAGCTGCCAGGTGCGGCCGATCGCGTCGCGGGTCTTCAGGTCGATCTTCGGTCCGTAGAACGCCGCCTCGCCGGGGACCTCGGTGAGCTTCAGACCGCTCGCGACCGCGACGTTGCGGAGCGCATCGGTGGAGTACTCCCAGAACTCGTCCGAGCCGATCCACTTCTCCTTCTCGTCATCGCGCATCGACAGCTCGAGCTCGAAGTCGTCGAGACCGAAATCGCGCAGCATCGAGATGACGAACTCCAGCACGCGGGTCGCCTCCCCCTCCAGCTGCTCGGGGGTGACGAAGAGGTGCGAGTCGTCCTGGGTGAATCCGCGCACACGGGTGAGTCCGTGGAGCGCCCCCGAGAGCTCGTTGCGATACACGGTCCCGTTCTCGGCGAGGCGCATCGGCAGGTCGCGGTAGCTGCGCGCACGCTCCTTGAAGATCAGGATGTGCATCGGGCAGTTCATGGGCTTGAGGTAGTAGTCCTGCCCCGCCTTGGTGACGACACCCTCGGCGTCCCGCTCCTCATCCAAGGTGATCGGCGGGAACATCCCCTCCCGGTAGGTCACCAGGTGGTTGGACTGCAGGAACAGGTCCTCCTTGGAGATGTGCGGGGTGTAGACGTAGGTGTAGCCGCCTTCGATGTGACGACGCCGGGCGTGCTGCTCCATCTCGCCGCGGACGATTCCGCCACGGGGATGCCACACCGACAGTCCCGATCCGATCTCCTCGGGGAACGAGAACAGGTCCAGGTCGCGGCCGAGCTTGCGGTGGTCGCGCTTGGCCGCCTCCTCCAGGCGATGCTGATAGGCCCGCAGGTCGTCCTTCGACGCCCAGGCGGTGCCGTAGATGCGCTGCAGCTGCGGGTTCTTCTCGCTCCCCCGCCAGTAGGCCCCGGCCACGCGCTGAAGGGCCCAGCCGTTGCCGATGGAGCGGGTGTTGGGCACGTGCGGACCTCGGCAGAGGTCCTTCCACACCGTCTCGCCGTCGCGGTCGACGTTGTCGTAGATGGTCAGCTCGCCGGCTCCCACCTCGACCGACGCACCCTCGGTCTTGTCGGCTCCGCCCTTCAGCCCGATCAGCTCGAGCTTGAACGGCTCGGACGCGAGCTCGGCCCGCGCCTCCTCGTCGGTGACGACACGTCTGACGAATCGCTGACCCTCGCGGACGATGCGCTGCATCTCCTTCTCGATGGCTTTCAGGTCGTCGGGGGTGAAGGGCTGGTCCACGCCGAAGTCGTAGTAGAACCCGTCGGTGATGGGCGGCCCGATTCCGAGGTTCGCCTGCGGAACGGTGCGCTGCACGGCCTGCGCCAGGACATGCGCGGTCGAGTGCCGCAGGATCGACAGACCCTCGGGGCTGTCGATGGTGATGGGCTCGACGTCGTCGCCGTCGTCGACGGGCGTTGCGAGGTCTCGTGGTTCGCCGTTCACGCGCATGGCGATCACGGACTTGTCGGGGAAGAGCGCGAAGCCGTCGGCGCGGGCGGATTCGTCCGACGAGAAGGCGTCAGTCACGGAAGTACTCCTGGGTCTCGGTCACGGGTGGTCGGTCACGTTCTCAGCTTCGGGCGCGTCAGCGCCCCGCCCGCTCAGGCGTCGAGCGTTCGCGTGCCGACCAGGGCGGCGAGAGCCGCGATGCTGGGCCGGGAATCCATGCCGACAGTCTAGTCAGGTCGGGGGAAACGAACCGGGGCACCATGATGGTGCAGTGAAGACCTGGATGCTGGGACTCGGGCTGCTCGCCGCGGGTGCCGTCGCCCTGCTGACCGGGGTCCTCCCGGCATCCGATCTCCTCGCCGTCGCCGACCGGGTCTGGAGCATCCTCCTTTTCGTCGTCGCGATCACCGTGGTCGCCGAACTCGCCGCGACCGCCGGGGTCTTCGACATCGCCGCCGCGGCCCTGTCGCGGCTCGCCCGCGGCAGGACCCTTCTGCTGTGGATGCTGGTGGTCGCCCTCGCGGTCGGCGTCACCGTCTTCCTCTCCCTCGACACCACGGCCGTCCTCCTCACCCCCGTCGTGCTCGCGGTCGCGCGTTCCCACCGGCTGGATCCGCTGCCCTTCGCCCTTGCCACGGTGTGGATCGCCAACACCGCCTCGCTGCTCCTGCCGATCTCCAACCTGACGAACCTCCTGGCGGTCGAGCGGATCTCGGGCGGTGACATCCTCGGTTTCGTCGCGCTGATGTGGCCGGCCGCGCTGACGTCGATCCTCGTCTCGGTGGCACTGCTCTTCGTCGTCTTCCGCCGGAGACTCCGCGGACGGCACGAACCCGCCGCGCCCCCCGTGGTCACCGACCGCGTGCAGCTGAGGATTGCGGCGGGGATCGTCATCGTGCTGCTGCCGCTGCTCGTCAGCGGCATCCCCCCGTGGATCCCCGCGTGCCTCGCCGCGCTGGCGCTCGTGGCTCTCTTCGCATGGCGCTCGCCGCGGCGGCTCGGCCCGTCACTGGTCCCGTGGTCGCTGCTGGTCTTCGTGTCGGGCCTCTTCGTCGCCGTCGCCGCCCTCGAAGCGCTGGGGGCGCTTCAGCCGCTGGAGGCACTCATCGGTCCGGGCGATTCGGCGGCGTCGCTGGCCGGTATCGCGGGGACGGGCGCCGTCGCGGCGAACCTCGCCAACAACCTTCCGGCCTACCTGCTCCTCGAATCCGCCGCCGACGATCCGGTGCGACTGGGAGCACTGCTGATCGGTGTCAACGCCGGACCCCTCATCACGCCCTGGGCGTCGCTGGCGACCCTGCTCTGGCACGCGCGGGTCGTGGCAGCCGGGGTCTCGCTGTCGTGGGCGCGTTACGCACTCCTCGGACTGGCCGGCGCGCCGCTCGTCGTCGGCGCCGCGGTGCTCGCGCTCGCCGCCACCACGGTCTAGGTGCTGCGTCCGCGCAGCATCACGAGAGCGTGAGCCAGATCCAGAGAGCCAGTGTGACCAGCGGGATGAGGAAGTCGAGCACCAGGATGGGCCCGGCGTTGTTGATCGAGAGGTTGCGCTCGACCACGATCGCGCGGATGTGACCGATGCCGGCGAGGACGAGGAAGATCAGGGCGGCGAGGATCGGGGCGAGCCAGGCATCCGAGTCGAACGCGGCGGCGGCGACGATCGCGGCGACGCCGATGCCGAGGTTGGCCGCGCCGACTTCGAACTGGAACGGGCCGGGCTGCCAGCCGATCGATCGGGCGATCACCGGGCCGAAGAAGAGGTGGGCGATGCCGTTGCCGACGCTGGAGGACCCGATGAGGAAGAGCACGGCGTTCATCGTCGTCCAGCGCAGGGCGTCCGCGCCGCCGGTGACGACGAAGCCGACGATCTCGGCGATGACGAAGAGGATCACCCCCGCGAACGGCAGGAGGCCGATGAAGAGCGGAGTCTTCTGGGGTGCCGCGGATCGGGCGGCCTCGGGCGGTACACCGGTCATGAGCGTGATCGTAGCGTTTCGACTCACAGGTGTTTGGTCGCCTCGCGGACGGACAGCGCACTGAGGGGGTGATCGGTGACGAAGGCGCGCACCCAGTCCGGGTCGACGCGGGCGATGTCGCGAAGAGCCCAGCCGATCGCCTTGCGGATGAAGAAGTCGAAATCCGAGGCGTTGTGCTCGATGACCTCCGCCAGGAGGTCGCGGTCGACGCGGGCGCGTCTGCCCAACTGGGACAGGATCGCGATGCGCCGGATCCAGAGATGGTCGTCCTGGGCCCATGCGCGCACGAGGGGTACTGCGTCATGAGGACGGGTGTCGAGGAGGTCGCCGAGTCGGTGGGCGAGCTCGTCGGTGATGTCCCACCAGGCGCCCGTGCGCACCATGTGCTCCACGAGGGGCACCAGGCGCAGCTCCCCGCGGAGGGCTCGGTGCCGGAGGAGAGCCATCGCGGCGTAGCGCTCCTCGCGGTGGGTCGCCTCGTCCCACAGGCGTCGCGAGGCCGCGAGCACCGTGTCGGCGTCCCGCCCGGCTGCGATGCGGGAGGTGATCGCGCGCACCTCGGGCACCCGGACGCCGAGGAACGGCATGGCCGACTTCATGTAGGCCTGCTGGCCGGGGGCGCGCTCGGGTTCCGCGGCGTCACGCAGGCCTCGGCGGATGTCGTCGACCAGCGCGGCGGCCCCCGAGCCGGCAGCCGTCATGCGTCGCGGGGGTTCCGCCGCTCGACGATGAGCGGATCGATCGGCGTGAAGGGAAGCGTCGGCAGATCCCGCTCAGGGATGCCGAACGCGCCGGCGAGCACCTCGCGGGAGAACGCCGACGCAGTCGCCCGGTAGCCGATGTCACCCGGGGTGGGCTGGTCGAAGAAGATCAGGAAGTCCAGTCCGTCGTCGCCGAGGGTTTCGATGTGGTGCGGGAAGGCGCGCGGGATGAAGTAGACCTGCCCGGGCTCGAGCTCGTACTGGTCGACGGTTCCGTCGGGGCCGAGCACCCGCATCCGTCCTCTGCCCTTCCAGACGTAGCCGAGCTCGGCGGTGACCGGATGCCAGTGCGGCTCGCGCATTCCGTTCCCGGCGATGTGGAGGTGGTACATCGAGATGTCCTCGAGCGCGGCCCAGTACTGCGCGCGTGCGAGCTTGGCGAACCCGTAGCCGTAGGACAGTGGCGACTGCTGTCCGTCTGCGTCGAACAGCCGGGCGTTGGGAAGTCCGGCGGTGTCGGGAATGCGCACGGGGCCCTGGCGTCGGAAGATCGGGGTCGGGTCCCGTCGAGGGAGGATCTCGAAGGCCACCGCCGGGAGGTCGTAGGTGTTGCCGAGCACCGAATCGGTCATCGCGTTCACACTGCCGGCGAAGGAGAAGTGCTGCGGATGGGCCGAGCGGAGCGCGGCTATGATCTCCGCGTCGCCGTCGCCGACGTTCTCGATGTGCGCGACGGCACCCGACTCGATGTGGAACATCTGACCGGCGTCGACGACGAAGGTGGCGAAGGCGTCGGCGTTGCCGAGGACGGAGACCAGCACTCTGCCCCGCGTGACGTAGGCGAGCTGGTGGGCGTTGACGTTCCACTGCGGCTCGCGAACGCCGCCGGGGGCGAGGACGATCCGCTGGATGGACATGCGCCTGAGCATCGGGAAGTCCGTCCGGGTGAGCCGGCGGATCTCCCCGGCATCGCCCTCGAAGGTGATCGGAGCGGTGTGCAGCGATGCGACATGCGGCGAGGCCATGTCGAAAATCTAGACCCGGGGCCGCGAGAGTGGGGAGCGGAACTGCTGTCGTCGCCCGTCGATAGACTCGCCGCTGCTCGGCCGGAGGAAGGACGACCAGCATCGGCACGAACAGGCGCTACGCCGACGCGGTGGACCGCCGGATGAGCGACCGCGTCCTCGAGCGGACTATTGCCCAGGGGCCGTTGCAGACGTTGACGCGGGCGGAGCTGCAGCTCGATCTGCTGCCGTGCACGACTGATCCCCGACCTAGGCCGGTGCGCGCGTGGGTCCGCTTCGGCGCGACGCCGGTGCAGGTCGACGCCGAGGCGTGCATGTGGACTCCGCGCGCGGTGGCGATCCGGTTCCGCGTGGGCACGCGGGAGTACCGCTGCTGGGTGTGGACGAACGCCGTCGACCCTGCGCCGTGACGCACCCTCGTGACCGAGACCTACCCCGCGCGCCGAAACCTACCGTGGCGCGGTCGGTCTCGCGCGGGAAACTCGGTATCGGCTGCGTCCGCGGCGGGACGTCCCTCCATGAACAAGAAAACCCCCGGAATTCCGGGGGTTTTCGTCTGTGCGCGATACTGGGATCGAACCAGTGACCTCTTCCGTGTCAGGGAAGCGCGCTACCGCTGCGCCAATCGCGCCCAAGGGCTGTTTCGTTGTGTGGAGTGGAGGTGGCGACGGGATTCGAACCCGTGTAAACGGCTTTGCAGGCCGGTGCCTAGCCGCTCGGCCACGCCACCGTGTGTGGTTCGACCCACGCGTCGTGTCCACCCCGGAGGGTGGACCCCGCACTCGAGCGGATGACGAGACTCGAACTCGCGACCCTCACCTTGGCAAGGTGATGCGCTACCAACTGCGCTACATCCGCGTGCTCCCGGCTTCCCGGGCGCTTCACCGACTTTAGCCGATGGAGCGCCTGGTTCCAAACCAGCGCCGCCGCCGCGTGTCGTCGCGGCATGCGGTTCGGACCGTGCCCCCGCATCCGGTAACATCGGTACCCGGCCCCCGGGCCGCTGGGCGATTGGCGCAGTTGGTAGCGCGCTTCCTTCACACGGAAGAGGTCATCAGTTCGAGTCTGGTATCGCCCACCACATCAGCCCGCGAAACACCGGGGATCTTGCTCTCGGGTGACTGCGGCGTGGACCGGCGAGCTGCGCTGTACCCCAACTTCGTACCCCATCGAGCTGGCCGAAGGTCAGAGTCCGATTGCTGCGCCAAGGTCGTCGATCGCCTTCCGAGCCGTAGGCGCGGTGAGGTGGGCGTAAATGTCTCCCGTGATCTGTGTTCCCGCATGCCCGAGGAGCGTCGACACGGCTTTCAGGTGCACTCCCCCGTCAAGCATCACCGTCGCTGCCGAGTGGCGCAGAGCGTGAACGTCCACATCCTGAACACCCGCACGTCGCGCGGCCGCCTGAATAGATCGGAGCACGTTGCGCGGGTCAATCGGGGCGCCGAGCGCCGTCGTGAAGACGTGCCCCGAGTCAACCCAGACATTCGCTGCTCGCATGCGATCCTCTAGCTGCGCCACGCGGTGCGTCCGCAACAGTTGCACCGCACCCTGCGAGATTGGGAGCACACGTCTTGATGCTCTGGTCTTTGGCGCGGTGACGATCAGTTTCCCGTCAACCCGAGACAGCGTGCCCCGAACGGTCACCGTCGCTGCGTCGAGGTCTATGTCCTGCCACCGCAGGGCGAGGGCTTCGCCTTTTCGCATCCCAGTCGCGGCGATGAGAGCGAACAGAGGGTAGCTGTGTGTCCGCCATCCGCGAGGGTCCTGGTCGATAGCCCTCGCGGCGTCCAAGAGGGCGCGGATCTCGCGAGCGTTCAGGACGCGCGCTTCGGAGCGATCGGCTCTTGGCTGGTCGACTTTCCTGGCCGGGTTAACGGCCAAGGCTCCGTCACGCACGGCGCCGTCTAACACGACGGACAACACTCGGAAGACTCGCTGAATGGTCGCATCCGACAAAGCGCGCGCCTTCGCTTGCGGGTTCGTCGACGTGAGGGGCTTTTCCTTCCTTCGGAGGTCGATAACCCACGAGTCGAAATGGCTCGGCCGCAACTTTGCCAGCGGGACAGCGCCGATTCTTGCTGACTTCACATGCGAGTTGATGAGCGATCGCATCAACGCCTTCGTGGTGGGCTTCCGAGTGGATGCCTCTAGCGTCGTCGCGCACCAGTGGTCACACCACTGAGCCACCGTTTTGGCGGAGTCTTTCGCGGGATCGCCTCGCTCGATCCTGGCTGCCGCTTCCCTCACCTTGGCGCGCGCGGCCCTCTCCGTCGGCGCGTAGCACGACAGCCGTCGGCGCACGCCGTCTTCATCGGTGTACCCAAGCCGACCTTCCCAGAGTCCCGGCTTGCGTTCGCGAAAGGTTCCCTCGCCGTTGAACCGCTTACCCATCCTCCTGGTCCCCTTCTCTTTGACTGCGCTCCTCGGCCGCGGCTCGCGCTACTTGTCGGCGTTGCCATGCGTCCGCCTTCTCCTGCATGGCCGCCTCGGGGTGGGTACGAGCCCAGCTCCGGGCTTCGCGTCGAGCTGCGACGTCCTCGATCTCGGCTTGACGTGCGCCGAGGTCGACCATCAACGACGCATACGCCGCGTCAAGCTCTGCTGCACCTGCGCCGGGACTGGGAATGAGGCCACGGGCGCGGGCTTCTTTGACCTTTCGGGAGGCAGTAGCGCGCGAGCCGTAGCCGAGCAGCTTCATCACCGAATCGGTGGGTTTCGGCCGGGCGCCCGGGCTCAGATAGACCCTTGCCACTTCGCGCAACTCGGCGTCGCTGTCTGCGAAGCCGCGGTAAACCCCACGATGCACCTCGGGCATTGCCGCAGCGTCTCCGCCAGGCTTCCGCGAGTACGTTTCCGGGGCGATCTCAGTCTCGGCAAATCGAGTGAAAGCCTCTTCTGCAAGGGCGTCGAGGTTGAACACCGTCAGGTCGGTCGTACGAATCGCCCTATCCCCTGGCTTACTGCTGATGTTCACTTCTGTGCACACTGCGGCCCCATCGATGACCTCGAACCGAAACCGCGCCTGCGGCCACCGGCGCCCAACGGGCAAGGTCGCATCCCCCGTGACGTGCACCTCGACTTCTCGCGGCACCGCAAACCTGCCGAGCTTCACCAAGCCCACACGGTGGGGACGCCATGCTCGGACCGAGTACGTCCACTGCTCGCCGTCATCGGCCATATCAAAATCCGTTCACTATGAGACAGTACAGCGTCTCATTGCTGTGTCAGCCTGTCAATGGGTGTTCGTCCGGGCACCTACGGACACTCACACAACGGAAGGCACTCTCATGTCGGCTCGTCCCATCTGCCCCATCAGTGAGGCACAGGAGTATCTCGGCGGCATTAGCCGCTCGGCGCTCTACGAACTCATCGACCGCGGATCGGTCGAACGGGTTCACATTGGCAAGCGCGCGTTCGTCACCCGCGACAGCATGGATCGGTATGTCGCGTCTCTGGCCGGTGCGGTGTGACCGCGCGCAGCGAGCAAGAGACGACGATCACGTACCTGCGGGACGATGACGCCGTTAGTGTCTACACCTCATCCCTCCCCGTTCTTCGCCGCTTCAGAAAGCTGTCAAGCACGCAGGAATTTGTCCGGGAGGTACGCGGCGGCACGGACTGGGCAGAGTTCACTATCGCCGCCGAGAACTTCCGGCTATTCACTGCGGTTCGCGCGAAGCGGAAGATATCAGCGGCCGAACGCGCGAGGCGGTCGGAACGGATGCGGCGGATGCGCAACGAGGTTTCCGCATGAGCGCTGGGCGTCCCGGTGGTGGCTGATGGGGTTCAAACTCGCCGACTGGGCCTATGGCCTCGACCTCCCTAGCACGCAGAAGGTCGTTCTCGTGGCGCTGTGTCATCGAGCGACTGACAAGACTCACGAGACATTCGTCGGCCAAGAGACTGTCGCCCAGATGATCGGACAGACGCGCCGCTCGGTAACGGCTGCGATGGGACATCTCGAAGCGTCGGGCATCATCAGCCGCGAGCGTCGATACAACAAGCGCGGGTCGCGCACGTCAGACCGAATCGTGATCAACACCTATGTGAAGAACGTTCCTACAGGTCAGGTGAACGACGTTCACGTGCATGACGTTCACCTAGGCGAGTCCAATGTGCAAATGACGTCGAGGTTAGGTGAACGACGTTCGCAGCAAGAAGAACTTCGTTCTTCCTATCAGTCAGTGATCACTCAGTCTGGGCAGATCTCCTTCGAAGAGTTCTGGTTGGTCTGGCCAAGGCATGAGGGGAAGAAGGATGCGCAGACGGCTTGGCGCAAGGCCCTCAAGCGCGCCCCCGCAAATGAGATCCTCACCGCAGCTCGGGCTCTAGCTGCGTCAAATCCCGAACCGAGATTCGTTACGTCTGCGGCGAAGTGGCTAGACGGCGATCGATGGAATGACGAGCCGCCAGTGTGCGCGAGCGCTGCGACCGCATCGGAGCAATCTCCGATCGGTCACGAATGGATGGGCTTTGCGAGGTAGCAACACGTTCATCGATCGATGCGCGTGATCGAGAGAGGAAAAGAAATGACGAACACCAGCGAGGTCCGGCCGATCGATCGGGCACGAGCACGCGCCGCGGCGCTGGCGGTAGCGACCGGCGACGGCATGATGCTCACGAACGCCGTCGCCGACGCTGCCGACGATCCAGAACCGCTCGCGATCCATTTGATGATCGCGGCTCTCGCGGAGGACGCGGTTTCGATCGCGATCGACGCGGCGGGCAACAGCGGGGTGGAGGATCCGCCCGCAGCCGTGGTCGAGGGGCTTCGGCGGGCGCTCGCGGCATCCGCCGCTGCCGCAGATACCGACGACAAAGATCGCAAATGAGCGGCTACCCTTTCGAGCGTCTGGGCGCCGAACCACCGGCGTATCTGCGGGACTTGCGCGGAACTCTTCCGGCAGCGGCTGAGGTCGCGCACCTTCGGCACATCGCCGTCGCCGACTGGATCGCTCGCCATTCGCTGGACGTCGCCGTGGAGGATCTACTCGCCCGGATCGCTGTCGTCGGTGCGGACGTCGCGACCGCCGAAGCACTCACCGGGAGTCTTCCCCGGCGCGCCGATGTCTCGGATCACGGTGATGTCTGAAGCGGGTGTTAAGGTCGTGCGCAGCAGGTGCGGGAATCCGTTGCTCTGTCGGAAGGCCAGCCCGTTGGGGTCCGTCTTCACGGCGGAGGCAGCCACCTACCGCACGGCACCCGGATCGTTCGCTGAATCCGTCGATGCCCCGCGCTGAGTGTGGGAGTTGCGTCGGCCACCTAAGCCCGTTCCTGGCTCCCCATTCAGGCGCGGTCGTCCCGTGATTCGTTCCGGTGCGGCGCATCTTCCGAGAGGAACCGATCGTCATGACGATCAAGGAACAGATCAAGGCGGAACTCGATAAGGCACAGGCGATCGCGGCAGCCGCGGACGCTGCAAAGCGAGACCTCAACCCCGATGAGATCCAGAGGGTCGAGGGGCACCTGAGAACCGTCAAAGTCCTCCAGGGCCAGCTAGCCGAATCCGAATCGCCTAACGCTCGTGCCCTCGCTGATTTCCTGGCGGGAGGCCGACCCCCAGCAAACGAAGGCTCGGCCTCGAAGTCGCCCGTCGGGTCGAAGGCTGCGATGGCGGCCGCATGGGCAAAGGATGCCGCCGAAGCCGTGCAGAAGGCGATGGGCAGAGGCGCGGACGGTTCGAAGGCTCTCGTGAGCGGGACGGTTGACGTTCCGTCGATCGTCGGCCACGTCGCGGAGATTGTCGGCCGCCCGGTGTCGGTGCTTGATCTGATCAAGAAGCCGTCCAGTCCGGCGCGAGGCGATGGCAACGCCTTCAGCTACCTCCGGCAGACCGCGAGAACGAACAACGCCACGGCCGTTCCCGACGGCGGAGCAAAGCCGACGTCGGTCTACTCGTTCACGGATGTCGAGAGCAAGTTCTCTGTGTACGCGGCACTTAGCGAATCTCTGCCGCTGCGGTACCTGTCCGACTTCAACGGCCTCGTGGACATCCTCAAGAGTCAGCTCGCTGCAGGTGTGCTCGAAGCGATCGAGGCAGACATCCTGGCTGGCCCAGGAACCGGCGACCGATTCACCGGTGTGCTCAACACGTCCGGCATCCAGACGCAGGCTGCCGTGACCGGCGACATCCTGACCACGCTCAGCAACGCCCGCTACAAGGCGCTGACCGCGTTCCAGACACCCACGGCGTGGGTGCTCAACCCGGCAGACGCGCAGAAACTGGAGCTGCTGCGAGAGTCGGGCACGACCGGTGCGTTCATGTTCCGAAACGGGCTCGCTGACGCCGAGAAGTTCCTCGGCGACTACCCCATCGTGCAGACCGTGCTCATGCCCGCAGGGACCGCGCTGCTCGGCGACTGGGATCAGGTCGAGCTGCTGGTGCGTGAAGGCAACCATATCGACGTCGACACCGCCGGGACACTGTTCACCACGAACAGCTTCGTCGCCCGCGCTGAAGGTCGGTTCGGGCTGAAGGTGGGGCGCCCGCTTGCGTTCGTGAGGGTGACGCTTCCGGCCTGATGATCGTTCGTGCCTCCTACCTGAGTCGCATCTGTTCCGGAGACACGGCGAAACGGGGTCATCTGACCTCGGGGCGGGGAGTCGGCTCGGGACAGCCGCCTCTCCGCCAACTCTTCAGGCTCTCCCAATCTAGGTTTGGCTCATGTGGCGCGAGGCGGCGAAAGTGGCTCTGACTGGCGAGAATGCAGAGACAGCCATCTGGGCTGTCGAGTCGAAGCTGCTCCTGGAGAGGATCGGCGTACCGCCACGAGAAATCTCGGCAGGCATCCGGGAAGCGTGCTGGTGGATCGCCAGCCTCGATGACCTGATCACGTACGGCATCCCAGAGCCGGGCAGGACGTCGTACAAACAAGCGCGCAATGCCGACGAACGCGGACGAGTTGTTGCCGGAATCAAGTGGGTGCGACACCGGCACTCCCACCAGCTCGCAGCGGGCACGACAAGGGAGGGCGACCTGCGCCCATTCATAGGAGAGACGGGCGGTCCACCGTTCTTCATCTCCCGATCCTGGCGCTGGCACACGGTCGAGCAGATGAACCTCACCGACGACGAACTCAAGCTCAGCGCGCGGCTGCAACCAGCGTACGAACGCTACGTAGCTCGACACCCCGTTCAAACAACCATCAGGGACGCGCTCGCATGGTTCTACTACCTGCGCGACTCCGACTCATGACCCGCGAGGGTATAGGGGTCCAAATCACTGCACCTGAACGACAAGCCCCAATCCGCCGGGTGTGGTTTTCCCCCTCGGAAAGTATGAATGCCGCGGCGTCACGTCACGACAACTCTCGTGAGGTAGCGAATGGCTAAGTCACCTGCCCAGCGGTCTGCGGAGTACCGGGCGCGACGTCGTGCAGAGCGTGACGCGGTGTCGGCCGCATCGCGGGCGGATGCCGCCGCGAATGCGAGCACTCAGATGCGCGACGCTTTGGAAGTGTCGCTCGCGTCGATGACCTGGCTGGCGGCTTCCGATGGTGCCGCGGTCGCTCTGGCGCGTCAGGTGGCGGAGATGATCGATCATGCGGGGTACCGCGGCGACGATCGCGCGTTCCTGGCTGCGTCAGGACTTATGAGCCGACTCCTGGATGGGTTGGCAGCGTCACCGGTGAGACGGACGCAGTATGAGCTACGTTCCCGGCGTCTGGCGCCGGTGGATTCGTCTCCGCCGTTGCCTGCCAATCCCCCGGCGAACGTGTCACGGTTTCAGCGCCCGCCGAAGACTCTGTGACGGCGTAGCGCCTAACCGTCAGCGAATTGTCGCGGAATCCACTACCCGCGCCGCATGTACCCTGCCGGTACAAGCGTATGGACCGCATCCGATCCAATGGGCGCGCGGAGAAAAGCCCTGGGTGTGGGCATGGACTTCATGGCAGGACGCGCCAGCGTCGCGTGTCGCCTGGCGTGGCCTCGGGCTGGAACGATCGAGTAGTGATCTTCGAGTAGGAGGCGATAGATGGAAGACACAAGTGTCGTCCTGTGGCGGAACGCAGTCACTCGGAGGGAACAGTGATCTGAGCCGTTCGCGGTGACCCTATCGATCTGTCGGTGTGTCGGAGTACGCTAGTCACGCCGGTGAAAAGAGGTCCAGGGGACCTCTTCCCCTAGCGGGGATAGCCGGCGCTTCTCGTTACCGGCCCCACGGCGTGAACGTCGACTGAAGGCTTGGCCGCACGGACTCTTCGAACCACGCGCCCCCCTTGCCGACGAGGTAGCGGTGCGTGCCCCAAAGGCCATAGTCGGCGACTTGTAAACCCCAGGAAGTCGACGCGTCCCATACACACAGAGTCACTCTTCGGTTTAGCTGATCACAGACGTCTCGGATAGCTTCGCGTGCCCTGCTCGCCCGTTCATTTGTCCCGAAGCTCCCGGCAATGATGATCACTCTGTCATTTGGATTGGAGGTCTGACGTATGACCTCCTTGATGTGCAGGAACCAGGCGAGCTTGTAGAGGTACATCTGCCCCCTGTCGCGGACGCTCGCGTAGGCGTTCGACTTGAGAAGGAAGGTCGTATCGAAGCGCGGCGACAGTTCACGAATCACGGCAAATACCTCGTTGCGTGTAGCAACGCTGTCGTCCTTGGCATGGAACCCGCGCGGCACTTGTAGTCCGTGCGCAGCCAGCCGCGTCCGGAGCTCATGGCCACGCCAGATGGCGTCGCCGTGTTCGTCGCGGAACATGGCTGTACCGAAGCCGAAGAAGCCGGATTCGTTCCCGGTGGGATGCTGCGCGTAATCGAGATTTCCAGTCTCATCCGCGTATAGATAGATCACGGCCACCGTCGCATCCTAGCCAAGCGCTTGCGACGGGCGTTGCGCCACTGCCGTCCTACCGGGACCGGGTGCAGCCAAGCGATGGGGCTTTACCTTCAGGGAAACTCCCGTCGCAGCGTGGCCAAGACGTCACCGAATGCTTCGCGGATGTTCCCTCTGCCAAAGCGGATGTATTGGATGCCGTCCAGGTTGCTTAGATTCTCCACGCCATCTTCGAGGAGGATGATCGCCCGAGAGAAGCCCAGACGTCCCTGGAAAAGACCCGCCTCATGCACCACGTTTTGGCGTGCACGGTACCCACCGTCCGCTTGCTCGTCCTCCGCGGTCATCACGAGGAAGGCGATGTTGGCTTCGGCGAGCATGTCTTCCAAGATGTCGCGGATCGCGTGTCCGGCCCGCGCTCCGGACTCGTAGGCTTCAACTTCGTAGTTGTGCTGGTGCGAGAGATGATCTCTCAAGTCTCGCCATTGGCCACTGCGGCCGTGGCCGATGAAGACGCGAGGGGCCGAGGGCTTCGGCTCTGGGGGCGAGATGGTCAGGCCTGGGGCGGCTTCTTGGAGGACTTGATGCACTCGTTGGATAACAACCCGCGACGGGTGGTAAACCTCCGCCGTCACGCCGTTGGGGTCCTGCCAGACTTTTACCTCGCCGCGGCCTTGCCAGTTCAACGGACTTGGGACCCGAATTCCAAAGCTGGCCGACCTCACCGACGGATTCGCAAACTCCACGAAAAATTCATCGGGATCGTCAAACGTCCAGCGCTCACGGCCTTGCATCACCGTCAACATGAAGTACTCCGCCGAAGGGGGTTCCTCTTCCGCATCGGCTTCGGCCGCAGGATAGGACCCAAGAAGGGCGGCGACAACGCTCTTCAGTGTGGCCACATCTAGCCGCATGAACGGAAAGCCGACTGTCTTCTCCACGCGACCACCATACTGAGGCCCTTACCCGTACCCCTCGGATGTACCCCAACCAGCATCTGGCCGTGTCGGTCCGCAGGTGTCCGCATGCGGGGAGAATCCGCCAAATCAACGGGAAGCGTACACGTGCGAACCACCCTGGATACGATTCCGATCCTTCACACGGAAGAGGTCATCAGTTCGAGTCTGGTATCGCCCACCACATCCTCTCCTCACTTCGGTGCGGAGAACCGCCATCCGTACCTCGTACGGAGCGCCTCGGCGACCGTCGTGAAGCGCGTGAGATCCAGCGCAGCCGCCTCGCGCCTCATCCCGCGATCGTGGACCGTGTACAGCTGCTCGATGTCGACCCACGAGGCGCGGCCGCGACTGTCCCACTCCCCTGCTCCGAGCGGCAGGAAGTCGCGGTCTCCGTCGTGTGCCTTGCTGGTGAGGCGAACGGCGTAGACCCGATCGGGCGCGGCACGGCCGATGACGAGGACGGGGCGATCCTTTCCTCGTCCGTCGTTCTCGACGTACGGGACCCAGGTCCACACGATCTCCCCGGCGTCCGGCGCGCCGTCGGCATCCGGGCGGTACTCGATGATGAGGTCGCGCGGCGGGCGGATGACCGCCTGCGTCGCGGTCGTCGACCCGGAGGTCCCTCCGTCACCGAGCCGAGTGGATCGAGATCCGCGGCGGCCCGCTCCGACGAGCGCCGCGAGGGAACCGAGGAGACCGCGCATTCGCACCATGCCGCCAACATACGCGGAGGGCGCCGCGCTCTCGCGCGACGCCCTCCGGTTTCAGCGGTGTGTTGCTCAGCCGCGCGTGTCGGTGAGGACGTAGCCCTCCTCGCCGTGCACGACGGTGTCGATGCCGGCGACCTCGTCCTCGTTCTTCACGCGGAAGCCGATCGTCTTCTGGATGGCGAAGCCGATGATCCAGGCCAGCGCGAAGGAGTAGGCCAGGACCGCGAAGGCGGCGATCGCCTGCACCAGCAGCTGCGTGCCGTCACCACCCATGAACAGGCCGGTGCCGTTGGCGAAGAAGCCGATGTACAGCGTGCCGACGAGGCCACCCACCAGGTGGATGCCCACGACGTCCAGCGAGTCGTCGAAGCCCCAGGCGTACTTCAGCTCGATGGCCAGGGCGCAGACGACACCGGCGATGATGCCGAGGAGGATCGCCCAGATCGGGTCGAGCGATGCACAGGCCGGCGTGATGGCGACAAGACCGGCCACCGCACCCGATGCGGCGCCGACCGAGGTGGGCTTGCCGTCCTTGATCTTCTCCACGACGAGCCAGGCGAGCAGGGCCGCGGCCGGAGCAGCGATGGTGTTGACGAACGCGAGCGCAGCGACACCGTCGGCGGCGAGCTCGGAGCCGGCGTTGAAGCCGAACCAGCCGAACCACAGCAGACCGGCGCCGAGAAGGACGAACGGCGGGTTGTGGGGAACGTGCACGCCCTTCTGGAAGCCGACGCGCTTTCCGAGCACCAGCGCGAGGGCCAGAGCTGCGGCACCGGCGTTGATGTGGACCGCGGTTCCACCGGCGAAGTCGATCGCGCCGACCCCGAAGGTCTCCTGCAGGCCGTAGGTGATCCAGCCGCCGTAGGCGAAGCTGCCGTCCTCGGCGAGGCCGAAGTTGAACACCCAGCTGGCAACCGGGAAGTAGACGATCGTCGCCCAGAGGCCTGCGAAGATCAGCCAGGCGCCGAACTTGGCACGGTCGGCGATCGCGCCGGAGACCAGCGCGACGGTCAGGATCGCGAACGTTGCCTGGAAGGCGACGAACGCGAGCGGCGGGTAGGCGGCGCCCTCGGGCACCTCGAGAAGGCTCGTCAGACCGAGTGCCGACCAGTCGATCGACCAGGGGGCGACCAGTCCCTCAGCGCCCGGGAACGCGATCGCGTATCCGTAGAGCACCCAGAGGACGCCGATGAGTCCGAGCGAGCCGAAGCTGAGCATCATCATGCTGATGACGCTCTTGGCCTTCACCAGTCCGCCGTAGAAGAACGCCAGCCCTGGCGTCATCAGCAGGACGAGTGCGGCCGCGATGAGCATGAATGCGGTATTGCCTTGATCCATCTCTCAGGAGAACCTCTCTGCAGGGACGCAGGATGTAGCGTCGGGTGGCCTCCAGTGTGCTGACCCGCGGTTTCGAGAGGCATGCGCCCCGTGTTTCCTGTCGGTTACGCGCGTGGCCCGCAGGTAAACATCAGATTTCCGGATGCCGCGAAGCGACCTCGACCGCCCTGCGAAACGGCTCGGCACGCGTGGCGGAGCCGAGCATCGGTGTTCAGGCGAGCGTGGAGGCGATCAGACGCGAGGTCGCGCGCAGGTACTTCTTGCGGTATCCCCCACTGAGCATCTCTTCGGGGAACACTTGGTCCAGCGACAGCCCGGTGGCGCGGATCGGCAGCTGGGCGTCGTACACCCGGTCGATGAAGGCGACGAAGCGGAGCGCCGCCGACTGATCCTCGAATGCGCGCACATCCCGCATCCCGACCATGTCGACGCCGTCGATGAGACGGATGTAGCGCGAGGGGTGCACGCGCGCGAGGTGGGCGATGAGGTCGTCGAACGCGTCGTCGGAGACGAGCGATCCGGTGGCCGCATCGGCGACAGCGCGGGCGTAGTCGGCGTCGTCGAGGGTGACGGCGTGACCGTCGAGCGAACGATGCCGGTAGTCGGTGCCGTCGATGCGGATGGTCTCGAAGTTCGCCGCCATGGCGTGGATCTCGCGGAGGAAGTCCTGTGCGGCGAAACGGCCCTCGCCGAGGGCGTTCGGCGGGGTGTTGGAGGTTGCGGCGAGCTTGGTGCCTCCGGCGACGAGCTCGCCGAGGAGCCGGGTCATCACCATCGTGTCGCCCGGATCGTCGAGCTCGAACTCGTCGATGCACATCAGATCGGTGCCACGGAACAGCTCGACGGTCTTCTGGTAGCCGAGTGCGCCGACCAGCGCGGTGTACTCGATGAACGAGCCGAAGTACTTCCGTCGCGCCGGCATCGCGTGATAGACGGCGGCGAGGAGGTGGGTCTTGCCGACACCGAATCCGCCGTCGAGGTACACGCCCGGCTTGGTCTCGGGCTGCTTCTTCGCCCGCCGGAAGAATCCGCCGCGCTCGGGAGCGGGTCCCCCGCCGGCGAAGGTCACCAGGTAGTCCTTGGCCTCCTGCTGCGAGGGGTACTGCGAGTCGGCGCGGTAGGAGTCGAAGGTCGCCGAGGCGAACTGCGGCGGCGGCGTCAGCGCGGCGACCATGTCGGCACCGGAGATCTGCGAGTCGCGCGACGTGAGGTGGATGACACCGGTTCCGGTGCGGGTTGCGGTCATGAGCGTCCTGTGTCGCCGTCTTACGGAAGGGTGGAACCGAGGGTGCGGCGCAGCGCAGCGGATCCTAGGCTCGAGGGGACGGTTACACCCTACGCCGTCCACCCGTCTCCCCCGACACCCCGAGGAGTGTGCCCCGTGCCCGTGGAATTCGACACGACATCGCCCAAATTCGCCGAGTACGCCGACCCCGGGCGTCTCGTCACGGGCGCCTGGCTCGAGGAACGTCTGGGCACTCCGGGCCTGGTGGTCGTCGAGTCCGATGAGGACGTGCTGCTGTACGAGACCGGCCACATCCCCGGCGCGGTGAAGGTCGACTGGCACACCGAGCTGAACGACCCCGTGGTGCGCGACTACGTCGACGGCGAGGGGTTCGCAGAACTGCTCAGCCGCAAGGGCATCTCCCGCGACGACACGGTCGTCATCTACGGAGACAAGAACAACTGGTGGGCCGCATACGCGCTGTGGGTGTTCTCGCTGTTCGGGCACGAGGACGTCCGCCTTCTCGACGGCGGCCGCGACAAATGGATCGCCGAGGGCCGTCCCCTCACGACCGAGCCCGCCTCGCCCGCCCCGACGGAGTACCCCGTCGTGACCCGCGACGACACCGCGCTCCGGGCCTACAAAGAGGACGTGCTCGCCCACCTCGGCCACCCGCTCATCGACGTCCGCTCCCCGGAGGAGTACAACGGCACCCGTACGACCGCCCCGGCCTACCCCGAGGAGGGCGCATTGCGCGCCGGCCACATCCCCAGCGCGAAGAACGTGCCGTGGGCACGCGCCGTCGCCGAGGACGGCGGGTTCAAGCCCCGGGCCGAGCTCGAGAAGATCTACCGGGACGAGATCGGACTCACCGACGGCGAGCCGATCGTGGCCTACTGCCGTATCGGCGAGCGCTCCAGCCACACGTGGTTCGTCCTGCGTCATCTGCTCGGCTTCCGCGAGGTGCGCAACTACGACGGTTCGTGGACCGAGTGGGGGTCGGCGGTGCGCGTGCCGATCGTTGCGGGCGACGCACCGGGCGAGGTGCCCGCCCGCTCGTGAGCGACCCGGCCGGGCTCGCGGGAGCGTGGAAGGATGGTGGGGATGACCTCTCCCGCCACCTCCTCGGACGTCCCCGCCGCCCTGGCGGAGATCCGCGACGAGTTCCTCGAGCTTCCCGAGCCGGAGCGCCTCCAGCTGCTGTTGGAGTTCTCCCAGGAGCTTCCCGCGATCCCCGATGAGCTCGCCGATCATCCGGAACTGCTCGAACGCGTGGCGGAGTGCCAGTCTCCGGTCTTCATCATCGTCGAGGTCGACGCCGACGGTGTGGTGGCGATGCATGCGACCGCGCCGGCCGAAGCCCCGACGACGCGCGGGTTCGCGAGCATCCTCGTGCAGGGGCTGACGGGGCTGAGCGCCGACGAGGTCCTCGCCGTTCCCGATGACTATCCCCAGAGCATCGGCTTGACCCGCGCGGTCTCGCCCCTCCGCATCGCAGGAATGACCGGCATGCTCGGTCGGGCGAAACGGCAGGTGCGCGCCAAGAGCGCCGCCGCGGGATGACGGGAGCAGAGCCCGTGCACGCCACCGCACCGGCGGGTCGATGGGTGACCGAGGTCATCCCGACCTCTCTCGAACGCGTCGACACGACGACCGAGACCTCGGCGGAGTGGATGGCGCGGCGATACCGCCGCGCAGAGGAATCGTTCGTCCGACTGAACATGGTCACCACGCTCACCGGGTCGTCCGCGGGTGAGGACGGCTCGAGCACGTCGATCAGCTCCCGCGTGGACAGACTGATCCTCGGCGCGATCCGTCGCGAGGCCGACGTGGTCGTCGTGGGGGCCGAGACCGTCCGCGCCGAGGGCTCGATGTTGCCGAAAACCGCGAGGATGGCGATCGTGACGGCTTCGGGCGACCTCGGCGGCGGATCACTCCGACGGCGCGACGGTCTGGACGCGCCGCCCGCCCTGGTCCTGTGCCGCCCCGAACATGCGGCGCGAGTGGCTGCAGCGATCGGCGACGCGCCGGCCGACATCGTCGCCGTCGCCTCGTCCGACGCCGCGACACCGGACGACGCCGCGCGACTGCACCCCGCCGACATCGTGCGGGCGCTGCGCGAGCGGGGGCTCGCGCGCATCGTCTGCGAAGGCGGCGCGGGCCTGGCAACGCAGTTCGTCGCGTCGGGGGTCGTCGACGAGGTCTGCGTCACCGTCTCGCCGCTCCTCGCGCCGGTGCACCATCCCTTCCTCTCCCTCACCGCGTCGGTGACGGCGGAGGTGACGGGGATGCTGGTCGACGACGCCGGCTTCAGCTATCGGCGTCTGGCGATCCGCCGCTGAGCTCCGACGCGCCGTCCGCCCCGTCTTCGGGCCGGACGCTGTCGAGGTCGCGGCTCAGATCATGACGCCCGAGCCACGATCGGATGGCCGTGCTCCAGCGCTCCTGGTCGTAGTTCCAGAGCTTGGTGTGCCGCGCGACGTCGAAGACGATGAGTTCGACCAGGTCCGGCCGCGCCACCACGAGATCGTGCGAGGCGTCGGAGGGCACGAACCCGTCGTCGTCGCTGTGCAGGATGAGGATCGGATGCCGCAGTTCGCTCGCTCGCGCCACCACGTCCAGCTGATCGAAGGGGATCGGCCCGCCGGTGCGGGTCAGGGGCGTCGTCCACTCGCTGGCGAGCGCCCCGAGGGCGAGGCCCGTCACGGGGGCGGGCAGGCCCATCAGCTTCGCCTGGTAGGTGAGCACGATCCGCCAATCGATGACGGGCGACTCGAGGATCAGGCCGGCGATCACCTGCCGGTGGGGGGAGTTCAGCGAGACCTGCAGTGCGATCGCCCCGCCCATCGACCACCCCATGAGGATGATGCGCTGGGCGCCCCGGCGGCGGGCGAACCCCACGGCGGCGTCGACGTCGCGCCACTCGGTGGCCCCGAGCGCGTAGGTTCCCGTTCGGCTGCGAGGCGCCTCGCCGTCGTTGCGGTACGAGACGACGAGGGAGGTGATTCCGAGCGCGTGGAACACCGGCACCGCGCGGAGGCACTCCGAGCGGGTGGTGCCGCGTCCATGGATCTGGATGACCCAGGTCTCGGGCATCTCTCCGGACGCCTCAGCGGGGAAGAGCCACGCGGGGCACGGACCGACGCCTGAGCCGATGAGCTCGGCGGAGAACGGCAGGTGCAGCTCTTCCGGGCGCTCGTAGTACCACCCGCTGAACGCGGCGTCGGGGGCGACCCCCGCTCCGGGCGGAACGTGCGTGAGGAGCTTGCGGCGGACGCTGAGGGCGTCTTCGTCCAGCACCGAGCCGAGCTTGAGATAGCCGGTGTCGCCGCCGGTGATCAGTCCGTAGCGGCCCGGCAGCACGGTGTCGTCGGTGCGCGAGAGCGTGATGGTCTGCGCAGCGGGATCGACGGCGAGGATGCGGGTGTCGGCGACGCGCGCGGCCGGGGTCACCACCCGACGGGCGACCCGGACCGAGACGATCCCGAGCACACCCGCGGCGGCGGCGAGTGCAGCGCTGAGGATCGCGGCGGCGGCCCTCACTCCCCGTGCGAAGCCGGGTGTGGCCCCGGTGGGTGCGGCGCGCCTGGAGTCGACCATCGAGCGATCACTCTAGTCTGTCCGCGTGGCTGACCAAGGATCCCCCGCGGCGACGGCGTTCACCCGCGCTGCGGAGGCCGTGCGCGCGACGTCGTTCCGAGAGGACTTCGCCGTGCGCGAGATCCCCGCGCCCGCGGGCCTCGCGCCCGACGCGATCGCGCTCGCCGGCGATGTGCGCCCGGAGGATGACGGCGTGGACTCGCCGTACGGAACGGGCCGCTTCATTCTGCTCCACGACGAATCCGAGCCGGCGGCATGGGGGGGCGCGTGGCGGGTCGTCTGCTTCGCGCAGGCGCCCCTCGAGCCCGACATCGGTGTCGATCCGCTGCTCGCGGACGTCGCCTGGTCGTGGCTGATCGACGCGCTCGACTCCCGTCACGCGGCGTATCACTCGGCGTCGGGAACGGCGACCAAGACACTTTCCAAGGGCTTCGGATCGCTCGCCGACGAGGGGGACGGCGCCCAGATCGAGCTTCGCGCATCGTGGTCGCCGGACGGCGACATGACCGGACATGTGGAAGCCTGGAGCGAATTGGTCTGCATGCTCGCCGGGCTCCCGCCGGGGTCGGAGGGCATTGCGGTCTTCGGTCCCCGGAGGACGATGCGTGGCTGAGTACACCGTGATCGCCGACGAGGCGTCGTTCGCGCGCGCCGTCTCGACGCTCCGCGACGCCGACGGCCCGGTCGCCGTCGACGTGGAGCGGGCCTCGGGCTTCCGCTACTCCCAGCGCGCGTACCTCATCCAGGTCTTTCGCCGTGGCGCCGGAGTCCACCTGTTCGACCCGCCCGTCCTGGAGGACTTCTCACCGCTGCAGGAGGCGATCGGCAGCGCCGAGTGGGTGCTGCACGCCGCCAGCCAGGATCTGCCCTCGCTGCGCGAACGGGGGCTCGAACCGACCGAGATGTTCGACACCGAGCTCGCGGCGCGACTTCTGGGGCACGAGCGCGTCGGCCTCGGCGCCGTCGTCGAGGACACCCTCGGCATCAGCCTGGCCAAGGCCCACAGCGCCGCGGACTGGTCGACCCGGCCTCTCCCCGACTCGTGGCTGGAGTACGCCGCCCTCGATGTCGTCCACCTCATCGACGTCCGAGACGCCCTCGCCGCGGAGCTGGCGGAGCAGGGCAAGACCGAGTTCGCCCGACAGGAGTTCGCCGCTGTGCTCGCCCGCGAGCCCAAGCCGTCGCGCGACGATCCGTGGCGGCGCCTCAGCGGGCTGCACACCGTTCGCGGACGCCGGGCGCTCGCTGTCGCCCGCGCCCTCTGGACGGCCCGCGAGGAGTATGCCCGCGAGCAGGATGTCGCACCCGGGCGGCTCGTCCCGGATCGGGCGCTCGTCGCCGCCATCCGTGCCGATCCGGCCTCCAAGCACGAGCTGGCCGGCGTCAAGGACTTCACCGGGCGGGCCAGCCGCAGTCAGCTCGACCGCTGGTGGAACGCCATCCAGGAGGGTCGCGCGACGACGGACCTCCCGCCCGACCGACTGCCGAGCACCGACACCATCCCGCCCCCGCGCGCGTGGCCCGACCGCAATCCCGCGGCCGACGCCCGGCTGAAGGCCGCCCGCCCGGTCGTGGAGGCGCGGGCCGCCGAGCTGTCGATGCCGACCGAGAACCTGCTGACCCCCGAGCTCCTGCGCCGCGTCGCGTGGTCGCCGCCCGCGGAGGTCACTGCCGAGCGGATCGGGGAGTCCCTGGCATCCCTCGGAGCACGAGCCTGGCAGATTGACCAGACTGCACAGATCATCGCCGATGCCTTTGTGGAATCCGTGCAAAGCGCCGCAATGCCCCCGGAGAGCACTTCGTAGGTTGCGCCCAACCGATTCCGCGCGGTTTCGGGGGCCCTCCTACGCTCGCAGCATCCCTGATCTTTGGAGGCTTAAGTGGCCGAGCTTTCGGACGTCTTCTTCGTCGACGGTATGCGTACCCCCTTCGGGCGCGCCGGCGAGAAGGGCATGTACTGGAACACCCGGGCTGATGATCTCGCCGTGAAGGCGACCATCGGGCTCATGGAACGCAATCCTTCGGTGCCGAAGGACCGCATCGACGACGTCGCCATCGCGGCGACATCACAGACCGGCGACCAGGGCCTCACCCTCGGTCGCAGCGTCGCCCTCCTCGCGGGTCTCCCCCAGACCGTCCCGGGCCTGGCGATCGACCGGATGTGCGCCGGCGCGATGACGAGCGTCACCACGATGGGCGCGTCCATCGGCGTCGGGATGTACGACCTTGCCCTCGCCGGCGGTGTCGAGCACATGGGTCACCACCCCATCGGCGGCAACGCCGACCCGAATCCCCGCTTCGTCGCGGAGAAGATGGTCGACCCCGGGGCCCTGAACATGGGCGTGACTGCGGAGCGGATCTTCGACCGGTTCCCGCACCTGACCAAGGAGCGCTCGGACCGCTACGGCATGCTGAGCCAGCACAAGGTGCAGGCCGCCTACGACGCCGGGAAGATCCAGTCCGACCTGGTGCCGGTGGCCATCAAGGGCGCCGACGGCGCCTGGGGTCTCGCGACCGAGGACGAAGGCCGGCGCCCGCAGACGACCATGGCTGACCTCGCTGGGCTGAAGACTCCGTTCCGCCCCCACGGGCGCGTCACGGCAGGCACTTCGTCGCCCCTCACCGACGGCGCGACCATGTCGCTCCTCGCCGGCGGCGCGGCGGTGAAGGAGCTCGGGCTCCGCCCCAAGATGCGGATGGTCTCGTTCGGCTTCGCCGGAGTCCAGCCCGAGATCATGGGCATCGGTCCGATCCCCTCCACCGAGAAGGCCCTCTCCCGGGCCGGGCTGAAGATCGACGACATCGGGCTGTTCGAACTCAACGAGGCCTTCGCGATCCAGGTCATCTCCTTCCTCGATCACTTCGGGATCGCCGACGACGACCCGCGCGTCAACCCCTGGGGCGGGGCGATCGCCTTCGGGCACCCGCTGGCCGCGTCGGGCGTCCGCCTGATGATCCAGCTCGCCGCCCAGTTCGCCGAGCGTCCCGATGTCCGCTACGGCCTGATCGCCATGTGCGTCGGGCTCGGGCAGGGCGGTTCCGTCATCTGGGAGAACCCCCACTACGACGGCAAGAAGCGCAAGTAAGGGCAGGCAGCGATGACCGACTACACCGAGATCGATTTCTCCCCTCTGTCCGCCCTGTCCGGCGACGAGGTCGTCACGCACTCCCCCGTCAGCGACATCCGCCTGCCATCCGGCATGGTCCTCGCCCTCATCACCCTCGACAACGGTCGCGATCACACCCGCCCGAACACGCTCGGACCGGCGACGCTGACCGAGCTCGGCGCGACACTCGACACGCTGCAGAAGAGAGCGGATGCCGGCGAGATCGACGCCGTCGGGATCACCGGCAAGCAGTACATCCTGGCCGCCGGCGCCGACCTCAGCGACATCACGAAGGTGGATTCGCGAGACACCGCTCGCCTGGTGGCCCAGCTCGGTCACCATGTGCTGGGTCGGCTCTCCGATCTCGGGGTCCCCTCGTTCGCCTTCGTCAACGGCCTCGCCCTGGGCGGCGGACTCGAGATCGCTCTGAACTCGACGTACCGCACCGTCGACGCGTCGGCCGCCGCGATCGCGCTCCCCGAGGTGTTCCTGGGGATCATCCCGGGCTGGGGCGGCGCCTACCTGCTGCCGAATCTCATCGGCATCGAGAACGCACTCGAGGTCGTGATCTCCAACCCGCTCAAGCAGAACCGGATGCTCAAGCCCCAGCAGGCGTTCGACTACGGGATCGTGGACGCGATCTTCCCGGCGGCGAACTTCCTGGAGGATTCGCTGCGCTGGGCCGACGCGGTCCTCGGCGGTCGCAAGGTCGAGCGCAAGAACGAGCCGGGCAAGATCGAGCGGCTGACCAAGTGGCCGATCGCGATCAAGATGGCGCGGGGCATGCTCGAATCCAAGATCGGCACCGTTCCGCGATCGCCGTATGTCGCTCTCGATCTGCTCGACAAGGCAAAGTCGGGCACGAAGGCCGATGGATTCGCCCGTGAGGACGAAGCCCTCGCCGACCTCGTCGTGGGCGATCAGTTCGCCGCGTCGATGTACGCGTTCGACCTGGTCCAGAAGCGCGCCAAGCGGCCGGTCGGCGCACCCGACAAGGCACTGGCGAAGAAGGTGACCAAGGTCGGAGTCATCGGCGCCGGCCTCATGGCGAGCCAGTTCGCGCTGCTGTTCGTCCGCAAGCTCCAGGTGCCCGTCCTCATCACCGACCTCGACCAGGCACGCGTCGACAAGGGCGTGGCCTACATCCACGACGAGATCGGCAAGCTCGAAGCCAAGGGGCGCCTGGACGCCGACACCGCCAACCGGCTGCGGGCACTGGTGACCGGGACGACGGACAAGACCCTGTACGCGGACTGCGACTTCGTGATCGAGGCGGTCTTCGAAGAGGTCGGCGTCAAGCAGGCCGTCTTCGCCGAGATCGAGGCGGTCGTCGCCGAGGATGCGATCCTCGCGACCAACACCTCGTCGCTGTCGGTCGAGGAGATCGGCGCCACTCTGGCCCACCCCGAGCGGCTCGTCGGATTCCACTTCTTCAATCCGGTCGCCGTCATGCCGCTCATCGAGGTGGTGACGACCCCGAAGACCTCGGAGGCGGCCTTGTCGACCGCCTTCGTCGTCGCCAAGGGCCTCGGGAAGAACGCCGTGCTCACGGCGGATGCACCCGGGTTCGTCGTGAACCGGCTTCTGGCGAAGGTCATGGGCGAGGCCGCCCGCGCGGTCTACGAGGGGACCCCCGTCGCCGAGGTCGAGAAGGCCTTTGCGCCGCTCGGACTCCCCATGGGTCCGTTCCAGCTGATCGACCTCGTGGGATGGAAGGTCGCCGCGCACGTGCAGGACACAATGGTCCGGGCCTTTCCGAATCGCTTCTACGCGAACGAGAACTTCCACGCCCTGGCGGAGCTCTCCGAGGTCGTCGAGAAAGACAAGTCGGGCCGGGTCACCGGGTTCACCAAAGCGGCCGAGAAGGTGCTGAAGGGACAGGTCGGCGACAGCCCCGCCTCGGCGGAGACGATCCTCGCGCGGGTGCAGGACGGCCTCGCACAGGAGATCCGCATCATGCTCGACGAGAAGGTCGTTCCGGCGGTCGAGGACATCGATCTCTGCCTGATCCTCGGCGCGGGGTGGCCCTTCATCGACGGCGGCGCCTCTCCGTACCTGGACCGTGAGGGAGCGTCGGAACGGGTCTTCGGAGACACGTTCCACCACCCGCCCATCCGCGGCGTGGCCTCGCGCGGCTGACCGTCGTACGGCGTGTAAGAAGGCCCCCAGCCGACGGCTGGGGGCCTTCTTACACGCGAGCGGGTCAGCTGTCGGCGTCGGAGAGGCGAGCCGGCTCGGCCAGCCACACGGAGGAGTCGTCGCCGCTCGGACGCGCGACGGGGATACGCGTGCCGAGAACCTGCGAAACGACGTCCTGAGCGATCTTGGCCGCCGTGAGGCCGGCATCCTCCAGGATCTGGTCACGGCTGGCGTGATCGATGAACTCGTCCGGAAGCCCGAGCTCGTCCACGGCGGTGTCGACGCCCGACTCGCGCAGCACCTGCCGGACGCGCGTGCCGATCCCGCCGACGCGGATGCCGTCCTCGATCGTGATCACGAGGCGGTGCGAGGCGGCGAGGTCGATGATGGAGGGTTGCACGGGGATCGCCCAGCGCGGGTCGATGACGGTGGCGCCGATGCCCTGCGCGCGCAGCCGATCGGCGACATCCATCGCCAGGTGGGCCATGGGTCCGATACCGATGATGAGGACGTCCTGCGCATCGGAGCGGGCGAGGACGTCCACGCCATCGGCGAGGCGCTCGATCGCCGGCAGATCGGGACTGACGTCCCCCTTCGGGAATCGGATGACGGTGGGCGCGTCCTCCACCTGCACCGCCTCACGGAACTCCTCGCGCAGTCGCTCCGCGTCCCGCGGTGCGGCGATGCGGATGTGCGGCACGATCTGCAGCATGGCGAGGTCCCACATGCCGTGGTGGCTGGGGCCGTCGGGTCCCGTCACGCCGGCGCGATCGAGGACGAACGTGACGCCGGCGCGGTGCAGCGCGACATCCATCATCACCTGGTCGAAGGCGCGGTTCATGAACGTCGCGTAGATGGCCACCACCGGGTGCAGGCCGCCGAAGGCGAGTCCTGCCGCGGAGGCGGCGGCGTGCTGCTCGGCGATGCCGACGTCGTAGACCCGCTCGGGGAATCGCTGCGCGAAGGGCAGCATCCCGGTCGGGCGGAGCATCGCGGCCGTCATCCCGATGATCTCGGGACGCTCCTCGCCGACGGCGACGAGCTCCTCGGCGAAGACGTCGGTCCACGCCGTTCCCGAACCGCCGCCCAGCGGTTCGCCCGTGACCGGGTCGATGCGGCCGACGGCATGGAACTGGTCGGCTTCGTCGTTGCGGGCCGGCTCGTAGCCGCGGCCCTTCTCGGTGATCGCATGCACGATGACCGGCGCCCCGTGCGACTTCGCCAGCTCCAGCGTCTCGATGAGCGCCTCGAGGTCGTGACCGTCGACGGGACCGAGGTACTTTATGTCGAGATTGGAATACAACGCCTCGTTGTTGATGAAGCGCGCGAGAAACCCGTGGGTTCCCCCCCGGACACCGCGATAGAGCGCGCGGGCGGCGGGCCCGAGGCGGCGGAAGAGATCGGCCGATCCACGGGCCAGGGTCTCGTAGCCCTCGGTCGTGCGAACCCGGTTGAGGAAGCGGGCCATTCCGCCAATGGTCGGTGCGTACGAGCGGCCGTTGTCGTTGACGATGATGACCAGGTTCCGGTCGTTGTCGTCGGTGATGTTGTTGAGCGCCTCCCAGGTCATCCCGCCGGTGAGGGAGCCGTCTCCGACGACGGCGACGACGTGGCGGTCACGACGACCGGTGCGACTGAGCGCCCGGGAGACGCCGTCGGCCCAGCTGAGCGAGCTCGACGCATGGGAGGACTCGACGACGTCGTGGACGCTCTCCGAGCGCTGCGGGTAACCCGCCAGGCCTCCCCGCGACCGCAGGCCTGAGAAGTTCTGACGCCCGGTCAGGAGCTTGTGCACATAGGACTGGTGCCCGGTGTCGAAGATCACGGGGTCGTGGGGTGAGTCGAACACCCGGTGCAGGGCGATCGTGAGCTCCACGGCGCCCAGGTTCGGACCGAGGTGGCCGCCCGTGCGGGAGACGTTGTCGACCAGGAACGCGCGGATCTCCGCGGCCAGTTCGTTGAGCTGCTCGATGCTGAGCCCGTCGAGGTCACGAGGGGTCGAGATCGTGTCGAGGATCGCCACCGGTCTCCTTTCGCCGGGCGATCCGTCGTCCCCGGACGAGGAGACGGATGCGCGTGGTGCGATTCTAGCGCCGCCCGGGATCGGCACGACGCGGAAGCGCCCGACCGGATTCGATGCCGGCCGGGCGCTTTCCGAGCGACTCAGACCAGGGATCGGAGCACGTACTGCAGGATGCCGCCGTTGCGGTAGTAATCCGCCTCACCGGGGGTGTCGATGCGCACGACGGCGTCGAACTGCACCGCGGCCGCGCCCGGCGCGGAGGCGTCCGTCGGCTCGGCCGTGACCCGCACGGTCTTCGGCGTGGATCCGCTGTTGAGCTCTTCGATGCCGGTGATCGTGAACGTCTCGGTGCCGTCGAGGCCCAGCGAGGATGCGGACTCCCCCGCCGGGAACTGCAGCGGGATGACGCCCATGCCGATCAGGTTGGAGCGGTGGATGCGCTCGTAGCTCTCCGCGATGACCGCCCGCACGCCCAGCAGGCGCGTTCCCTTGGCCGCCCAGTCGCGCGACGAGCCCGAGCCGTACTCCTTGCCGGCGAGGATCACCAGCGGCACCCCGGCCTGCTGGTAGTTCTCCGACGCGTCGTAGATGAAGGACTGCGGGGCGCCCTCCTGGGTGAAGTCGCGGGTGAAGCCCCCCTCGACGCCGTCCAGGAGCTGGTTGCGCAGCCGGATGTTCGCGAACGTGCCGCGGATCATCACCTCGTGGTTCCCGCGGCGCGAGCCGTAGGAGTTGAAGTCCTTCTTGTCCACGCCGTGCGACTGCAGGTACTGGCCCGCGGGGCTGTCGGCCTTGATCGATCCGGCCGGCGAGATGTGGTCGGTGGTGACCGAGTCGCCGAGCTTCGCGAGCACGCGGGCCCCGGCGATGTCGCTGACCGGATCGGGCTGAAGCGTCATGCCGTCGAAGTACGGGGGCTTGCGCACGTAGGTCGAGGAGTCGTCCCACTCGAAGGTCGCCCCGGTGGGCGTCGGAAGGGAGCGCCACCGGTCGTCGCCCTCGAACACGGCGCCATACTGCTTGGTGAACATGTCGGTCGAGATCGACGAGTCGATGGTCTGCTGCACCTCGGCGGGGCTCGGCCAGATGTCCTTGAGGAACACGTCGTTGCCCTGGCTGTCCTTGCCCAGCGGGTCGGTCTCGAAGTCGAAGTTCATCGAGCCGGCCAGCGCGTAGGCGATCACGAGCGGCGGGCTGGCGAGGTAGTTCATCTTCACATCGGGGTTGATGCGACCCTCGAAGTTGCGGTTGCCCGACAGCACGGCGGTGACGGCGAGGTCGTTGTCGTTGACCGCAGCCGAGACCTCCTCGATGAGCGGACCGGAGTTGCCGATGCACGTGGTGCACCCGTAGCCGACGGTGTAGAAGCCCAGCGCCTCGAGGTCGTCGGTCAGTCCCGCCTTCTCGTAGTAGTCGGTGACGACCTTCGACCCCGGCGCCATCGTCGTCTTCACCCACGGCTTGGCCTTCAGACCCTTCTGGGCGGCGTTCCGCGCGAGGAGGCCGGCGGCCAGCATCACCGAGGGGTTGGAGGTGTTCGTGCACGAGGTGATGGCGGCGATGGTGACGGCGCCGTGGTCCAGCATGTACGAGGTGCCGTCCGCGGTCGTCACCGGCGTCGGCTTCGACACTGCCGACGGTGCGTGGCTGCGGTGGTCGGCGGCCACGACGCGGTCGGAGAGGTTCTCGTCGTCGGGGGTGAAGCCGACCGGATCGGATGCCGGGAAAGTCCCCTCCACGGCCTCGTCGACCCGGGTCTCGGGTCCGGCCTCGGCGTAGTCGAGGACATCCTTCTCGAACTGGGTCTTGGCCGCGGTCAGCTCGATGCGGTCCTGCGGGCGCTTGGGTCCGGCGATCGAGGGGACGACCGTGCCGAGGTCGAGTTCGAGGTACTCGCTGAACACCGGCTCGCGCGACGGGTCGTGCCAGAGGGTCTGCGCCTTGGAGTACTGCTCGACCAGTGCGAGTTGCTCGTCGGAGCGGCCGGTCAGACGCAGATAGTCGACCGTGACGTCGTCGATCGGGAAGATGGCGGCGGTGGAGCCGAACTCGGGGCTCATGTTGCCGATGGTGGCGCGGTTGGCCAGCGGGACGGACGCGACGCCGTCGCCATAGAACTCGACGAACTTGCCGACCACGCCGTGCTTGCGCAGCAGGTCGGTGATCGTGAGGACGACGTCGGTCGCGGTGACCCCGGCGGGGATGGTGCCGGTGAGCTTGAACCCCACGACCTTCGGGATGAGCATCGACACGGGCTGTCCGAGCATGGCCGCCTCGGCCTCGATGCCGCCGACGCCCCAGCCGAGCACGCCCAGGCCGTTGACCATGGTGGTGTGCGAGTCGGTGCCCACGCACGTGTCGGGATAGGCGCGGAGACTTCCCCCGACGGTGCGGGTGTAGGTCACCTTCGCCAGGTGCTCGATGTTCACCTGGTGGACGATGCCGGTGCCGGGAGGAACGACCTTGAAATCGTCGAAGGCGGTCTGGCCCCAGCGGAGGAACTGGTAGCGCTCGCCGTTGCGCTCGTACTCGATCTCGACATTGCGCTCGAACGCGTCGGGGCGGCCGAACAGGTCGGCGATGACCGAGTGGTCGATGACCAGCTCTGCAGGGGCGAGCGGGTTGATGCGGGTGGGGTCGCCGCCGAGGTCGGCGACGGCCTCGCGCATCGTGGCCAGGTCGACGATGCACGGGACGCCCGTGAAGTCCTGCATCACCACGCGGGCGGGGGTGAACTGGATCTCGGTGTCGGGTTCGGCGCTGGGGTCCCAGGAGCCGAGGGCCTCGATCTGCTGCTTGGTCACGTTCGCACCGTCTTCGGTGCGCAGCAGGTTCTCCAGCAGGACCTTGAGGCTGAACGGCAGCTTCTCGTATCCCGGCACCGCGTCGATGCGGAAGATCTCGTAGTCGGTGCTGCCGACCGTCAGGGTGCTCTTGGCACCGAAGCTGTCAACTGTGGACACGTGTGTCTCCTTCGTCGGCCGCGAGGACGCGAGCAGTCCCCGCATCCCCATCTTCGCTGGCCGTCGGTGTGGCGGCTAGCAAGGCGAGCCTTAGCCCGCGACGCACAATTTATCTCGACGTCAAGATAAATGTATCACTTGGGCGCCGGAGGATAGAGGGCGCGCACCACCAGCCAGGTGACGGCGAGCAGCGGAGCGAACAGGGGGATGCCCATGACGAGCTTGAGAGTGCCCAGCAGTGCCACCGCACTGTCACGCTGACTCTCGTCCAGCGAGGTCAGATAGATCGGGAACTGTACCGCCAGGCGCGCCGCGAACAGCGCCGCCCAGGCGATCGTCAGCCAGAAGAACGCGCGCCGCTTGCGTCGATCCGTCCGCCAGCGCGTGCCCTCGCCGACGAGGAAGCCCACGGCCAGTCCGATGAGGGGCCACCCCACGAACGCCGAGATCAGCAGCGCTGAGCCGTAGAGGGCGTTGGTGATGAAGCCGGGGATGAAGTTGTCCGACGGGTTGCCCGTGATGAGCGCCAGCCCCGCCGCCACACCTGCGGCGACCAGACCGCCGATCGCGGCGGACGGCGGCGACTTCTGGACGAGGCGCACGAGGGTGAACACCGCCGCGATCCCCACCGAGACCGCGAGGGCCGGAAGGAGCTTCTCGCGTGTGTCACCCGGGAGGAGCGTGTACGTGAGGATGAACGTCAGGCTCGGCAGCACCGATTCGAGCACTCCGCGCCATCCGCCCATGGCCGACCAGACCACCCGTCCCGTGCTCCCCTGCTGCGCCGGATCGAGCCCCGCCCGCTTGGCGGCTCCGCCGAGGGCGGCCCCGATCAGGTCGGAGGGGCGCTGCTCGCCGGCCCCCGCGCGTTCGGGATCGGGGCCCGGGTCGGCGGTCGGCGCGTCGCTCACGTCGTGCCGGGTGTGGCAGGCATGCGAAGCGGGATGAGGTCGCGCGGCGGCATCGGCGAGGTGCCGCGGACCACGACGATCGAGCGGAAGAGATCTTCGACCTTGGCCGCGGCGTCGACGTCGGCAGCGGCCGCTCCGCCGATGACGCCGCGCAGGAACCACCGCGGACCGTCGACGCCGACGAAGCGGGCGATGCGCTTGCCCGCTCCCCCGTCGGCTCCGGCGACCACCGGGACCTCGGCGAGGAGCTCAGGGCCGAGCGGACCCTCGCGCTCCTCGACGCGTCCGCCCTGCTGGCGGATCTGCTGCCGGATCTGCTCCCGCGTCTCCTCCCACAGGCCCGCCGAGCGGGGTGCGGCGAAGGGCTGGATCTGGAGTGTCGAGTCGGCGTAGTCCAGGCCCACGGCGACGATGCGCTTGGTCTGCTCCTCCACCTCCAGGCGCAGGTTCAGACCCTCGCGGGGCAGCACCTTGATCCCGCCGAGATCGATGTAGGGCCGAACCGGGTTGGCCTCGGCTTCGTCGAACGGACCCTCGGTCGCCCGGTCTGCGGGTGCGCTCTTGGGCGAATTCTGCGGTGTGGCGTCGGTCATGCCGTCGCTCCGTCCTTCTGATAGCCGGTCGAGCCGAATCCCCCGGCGCCGCGGACGCTGTCGGGAAGCTCGTCGACCGGAACGAATGCGGCCCGGGTCACGGGCATGACGATGAGCTGGGCGATGCGGTCGCCCGGAGCGATGTCGAACGCGTTCTCGCGATCGGTGTTCAGCAGGGCGACCTTGATCTCTCCGCGGTACCCCGCGTCGACGGTGCCCGGTGCGTTGACGATGGTGATGCCGTGCTTGGCTGCCAGACCGCTGCGGGGGACGACGAAGGCGGCGTACCCGTCGGGAAGGGCGATCCGCACGCCGGTGCCCACGAGGGCGCGCTGCCCGGGCTCCAGCCGGAGCGCCTCCGCGGACACCAGATCCGCCCCCGCATCACCGGGGTGGGAGTAGGCCGGAACGTCGGGGGCGATAATGAGGACGTCCACGGTTTCAGTCACGCAACGAGGGTAATGCACATGTCCGAGCCACGCCGCAGCGGCGAGCAGGCCGTGCTCTACCGCGAACGGCTCGGTCCGAGTCTGTGGCTGCTCGTGGCCGCCGCGGTATGCGGGCCGATGGCGGCACTGGTGTTCACCCCGGTCGATTCCACCGTCGCCCTCGTCGTGGGGGCGGTCGTCGCGGCGCTCATCGTGGTCCTCCTCGTGTCGGCCTCACCGGTGGTCGAGGTCGGTGCCGACGGGATGCTGCGGGCCGGGCGTGCGCGCATCGAGGTGCGGCATCTCGGCGAGGCCGAGGGCTTCACCGGCGAGGACGCACGCCGCAAGCGCGGTGTCGAATTGCACCCCCGGGCATGGCACCTGATCCGCGGGGGAATCGACCCGGTGGTGGTCCTCCCCCTGCGGGATCCCGACGACCCCGTGCCGGAGTGGGTCATCTCGACCCGCACGCCCGACCGGCTGATCGCCGCGATCGAGCGGGCGCGCCGCGGTGATGCGCAGCCTGTTACGCCGCGCACTCCCGGCAGATCGGTCCGTCGCCGCCCTCGTGGTCCAGCTGCGAGCGGTGCTTGACGAGGAAGCAGTTCATGCAGGTGAACTCGTCCTCCTGAGGCGGCAGCACGACGACGTCCAGCTCGAGATCGGACAGGTCGGCGCCGGGCAGTTCGAAGCCCGAGGGGTTGTCGGCGTCCTCGACGTCCACCGAACCCGACATCTTGTCGGGGACGCGCTCCTTGAGCGCCTCGATCGACTCGCTGTCGTCTTCGGTCTTGCGGGGGGCGTCGTAGTCGGTTGCCATGCGGGGGGATCTCTACTTCCGGTGATTCTCGGGTGCACCTGGCCTGAACAGGCGGCCATAGTTTGCATGACCGGTGGGCATTTCGCAAATGCTCCGCCGGGTGTCGCTGCGGCCGGTTCGGGACGCCCACGAGCGCGCCTGCGGGTGTTCGGACGCCGCCCCAGGCGCGAGGGGGCGACGATCACCCACCGGAACATGCGCCACGCGCACGATATTCCCGGCGCCGCGGCGTCCCTGTGACACCATGGCGGCACTGCTGAGTCGGAGAGGCGTTCGCATGGAACAGCTCAAGGTGATCGGAACCGAGGACGACAGACTCGTCCTCGCGACCGAATCGGGCGACCGGTTCTCGCTGCCCGTCGATGAGGTGCTGCGCAACGAGCTGCGCCGCACCCGACGCGACCGCGACCAGGAAGGCCAGGCCGCGCGCCCGAGTCCTCGCGAGATCCAATCGCACATCCGCGCCGGGCTCTCGGCCGCCGAGGTGGCGACGCTCCTGGGATGCCGCATCGAGGACGTCGCACGCTTCGAGGGGCCCGTCCTGGCCGAGCGCGAGCACGTCGTCGGTCAGGCTCTCGCGGTGCCGGTGCTGCTCGGCGGCCAGCTCGAGCACGACGCGCACCCCACCTTCGGCTCGGCCGTGCGCGGAAAGCTGCAGGAGGCCGGCGCGGTCGGTGAGCGCTGGACGAGCTGGAAGGAACCCTCGGGCTGGATCGTCAAGCTCGAGTTCACCGCCAACAGCGTCGATCACGACGCCCGGTGGAGTTTCGACCCCCGCCGCAGCACCCTGTCCCCGCTCAATGCCGACGCGATCCAGCTGTCGCGTCAGGGCTCCCTTCCCGAGGGTCTGATCCCGCGCCTGCGCGCGCTGGATGCCACCCCCGCGAAGGACGACTCGCGCTTCGACAGCGGCGCCTTCGGGCCGCGCCGCCCGCCGGAGGCCGACCTCGAGCATCCCGAGATCCCGGCTCCGGTCGCCCCGGCCGTCCAGGAGGCCGCGATCAAGCGAGCGACCGAGCCGGCGGTGACGTCGGCAGAGACCGCCGACCTGCTCGAGGCCCTGCGCCGTCGCCGCGGACAGCGCGAGCCCCTGCCCGGCGCAGACGAGGTGCGCGAGCGCACCGCGTCGCCGCAGCCCGTCGCCCTCTTCGACGCGCTCGAGCCCGGGTACGGCGCATCCGAGCCCTCCGACGACGAGACGCCCGGCGACCGAGGCACGTCCGCCACCCACGTCGCCGAAGCGGCGAGCCGACGCAAGGGCCGCACCTCGATGCCCTCCTGGGACGAGATCGTCTTCGGCGCGCGCGGGGACGACTGAACGACGCCGCTCAGGCGAACGCGCCGAGGCGGATGAGCGGGACGATCCGCTCCGCCTCGGTGAGGGAGCCGTGCTGTCCGATCATCTGCTGGCCCGTGCGTTCGGCGTCGCGGTCGTCGTAGTAGGCCGACGACCCGCGCGCCGCGACGAGGACGTCACCGATTCGCGGGCGGACCGCGGTGTCGACGTCGCCGAACAGGCCCGCGTCGACCGCCTCGTCTCTCGTGAGGATCCAGGCGTGCCCGGATTCGGCCGCGCGCCACGCCTCAGCCGCATCGTCGACCATCCCCGGATCGACGTACAGGTGCAGCATCCGCGGCTCTCCGCCGATCTGGGACACACCCTCGAGAAGCGGACTGCCCTCGACGAGCAGGCGATGTCGGTGCCGCGGGACATCGATCATGCCGTGGTCGGCGGTGACGATCGCCCCCGCATCCTTCGGCAGCGATCCGCCGAGGTGGGCGAGCGCGGCGTCGACCTCTTCGAGGCCGACCGTCCACTCGTCGGACTCCCAGCCGCGGCGGTGGCCGATGCCGTCGAGCTCGGGTGTGTAGAGGTAGACCAGAGCCCCCGGATGCCGAGCCACGAGGTCGACGGCGATGTCGACGCGGTCCGGGAAGTCCTCCGCGGGCACCGCCGTCGCGCCGCGAAGGGTCGCCTCGGTGAACCCCGTTCCGGTGTACTCGGGCTTGGAGACGAAGAACGTCGGCCGACCGCTGTCGGCCTCCCGCGCGAACAGGGGGGTGGAGCGCTGCCAGCTCACCGGCAGACCGTGGGTGTCCCAGCCGCGCAGCTGGTTGAGCACCTCGCCGGTGTCGGGGACCAGAGCGCGGTATCCGACGATCCCGTGCACGCCCGGCTCCGTCCCGGTCAGCAGGCTCGACAGTGCGGCCGCGGTGGTGGAGGGGAACACGGTGCGCGCGACATCCCGCTTCGACATCGCCGCGGTCAGGTACCGGGCGTGCCCCGCGCGGGCCCGTAGGTTGTGCGCCCCCAGTCCGTCGACCACGCACACGATGGCGCTGCGCGCGGGCGCGAACCAGTCGGAGGTCCCGCTCAGGGCGGCGATCAACTCCGGCACGACGCCGGTGAGGCGCCGGGCTGCCGGCGGGTCCGACGGTAGGCTGACGCTCACCCGGGCCAGTCTGGCACACCCCGCCGGCGGCTCCCCGCTCCGTCTTGGAACCCCATCGCCATGCCCGCATCACCTGCTGACACCACGCCCACCGAACGCATCGAGGACGTCGACGTCTCCGTCGAGATGCAGGGGTCGTTCCTGGAGTACGCCTACTCCGTCATCTACTCCCGCGCCCTCCCCGACGCCCGCGACGGCCTGAAGCCCGTGCAGCGCCGGATCCTCTACCAGATGGCCGACATGGGGCTGCGTCCCGATCGCGGGCACGTCAAGAGCGCCCGGGTCGTCGGCGAGGTGATGGGAAAGCTCCACCCCCACGGCGATGCCCCCATCTACGACGCGCTCGTGCGGCTCGCCCAGCCGTTCTCGCTCCGGGTGCCCCTCGTCGACGGTCACGGGAACTTCGGCTCGCTCGACGACGGTCCGGCAGCCCCGCGATACACCGAGGCGCGCCTCGCTCCCCCGGCGCTGGCGATGACCGCCGACCTCGACGAAGACGTCGTCGACTTCATCCCCAACTACGACGGCCAGTTCCAGCAGCCGGAGGTCCTCCCGGCGGCGTTCCCCAATCTGCTCGTCAACGGCGCGTCGGGCATCGCGGTGGGAATGGCCACCAACATGGCCCCGCACAATCTCATCGAGGTCGTCGCCGCCGCGGTGCACCTGCTGCACAACCCCGAGGCCACCCTCGACGAGCTGATGGAGTTCGTCCCCGGCCCCGACCTGCCCTCGGGCGGCATCATCGTCGGACTCGACGGGATCCGCGATGCCTACACCGCTGGACGCGGATCGTTCCGGACCCGAGCGAAGGTCTCGGTCGAGAGCCTCGGCCCGCGCCGCACCGGTCTCGTCGTGACCGAGCTGCCCTACCTCGTCGGCCCGGAGCGGGTGATCGAGAAGATCAAGGACGCCGTGACGAGCAAGAAGCTCACCGGCATCGCCGACGTCACCGACCTCAGCGACCGGACCAAGGGCCTTCGCCTCGTCATCGGCGTGAAGACCGGCTTCGACCCGAACGCCGTGCTCGAGCAGCTCTACCGCCTCACGCCGCTGGAGGACTCCTTCGGCATCAACAACGTCGCCCTCGTCGACGGGCAGCCCCAGACCCTCGGACTGCGCGAGATGCTTCGGGTCTACCTCGACCACCGCATCCGTGTGATCACGCGGCGGAGCGAGTACCGGCTCGCGCGGCGTCGCGAGCGTCTGCACCTCGTCGAGGGTCTTCTGATCGCCATCCTCGACATCGACGAGGTCATCCAGGTGATCCGCACCTCCGATGACGGCGAGCAGGCGCGCGGCCGCCTCATGGACGTCTTCGACCTCACCCAGGTGCAGGCCGAGTACATCCTCGAACTGCGGTTGCGGCGACTGACGAAGTTCTCACGCATCGAGCTGGAAGCCGAGCGCGACGCCCTGAAGGCCGAGATCGACGCCCTCGTGGAGCTGCTGGGCGACCCCGCGCTCATCCGCGCCCAGGTGGCGAGAGAACTCGACGACACCGCCGAGGCGCTCGGCACCCCGCGCCGGACGCTGCTGCTGAACGGCGGGCCGGTCACCGCCCGGTCCTCGAAGTCGGCCGGGCCGATCGACCTCCAGATCGCCGACGCGCCGTGCCGCGTCTTCCTCTCGGCGACCGGGCGGATGGTGCGCGCCGAGCGGACGCCGGATGCGCCGGGCGGGGGTATCGTCACCCCGTCGCGACGCTCGAAGCATGACGCGCTGCGGTCCGCGGTCGACACGACCACGCGCGGGGACGTCGGGGCGGTCACCACCACCGGACGCCTCATCCGGTTCTCGCCGGTGGACCTGCCTTCGGTTCCGGGCAACTCCGTCCAGCTGTCGGCGGGGAGCCGGGCCGACCAGTACCTCGGCCTCACCGGCGGCGAACACGTCGTCGCCCTCGTGCCGCTCGCCGCCGACCCGCCGATCGCCGTCGGCACCGCGCAGGGCGTCGTCAAGCGGGTGGCCGCCTCGGAGCTCGCCGGCAAGCACGACGTCACGATCATCTCCCTCAAGGACGGCGACCGCGTGATCGGGGCGGCTCCCGCCCCCGACGGCGCCGAGCTGGTCTTCATCGCCGCAGACGCGCAGCTCCTCCGCTTCGACGCGTCGTCGGTCCGGCCCCAGGGGCGTGCGGCCGGCGGGATGGCCGGCATCCGCCTCACGCCCGGCGTCGAGGCGATCGGCTTCTTCGTCGTCGGCGGCTCGGCCTTCGACGCCGTCGTAGTCACCGTCGCCGGGTCGGCGTCGGCCCTGCCCGGGACCGATGCCGGAAGCGCCAAGGTCTCGGCCTTCACCGAGTACCCCGCCAAGGGGCGCGGCACGGGTGGCGTGCGGGCGCACCGCTTCCTCAAAGGCGAAGACAGTCTCACGCTGGTGTGGGTCGGGTCCGAACCGCGCGCCGTCGGGGTCGACGGGGCCGTCCGTCAGCTGCCGGCACCGGGAGCGCGACGCGACGCGTCGGGAACCCCGCTCGACGGGGTCGTCGGAGGGCTCGGGACGGTCGTACGCTGAGGACGCCGATCAGGCGTCGATGCGCTCGCGCGACAGTCGGTCGCTGGAGTCCACGATGAACTCGCGACGGGGCGCGACATCGGTGCCCATCAGCAGCTCGAAGATGCTCGATGCCACCTCGGCGTCCTGGACGCGCACACGGCGGAGGGTGCGTCCACCGCGGTCCATCGTCGTGGTCGCGAGCTGATCGGCATCCATCTCGCCGAGTCCCTTGTAGCGCTGCACCGGCTCCTGCCAGCGCTTGCCCGCCTTGGTGAGCTTGGTGAGGAGGGCGTGCAGCTCCTGCTCGCTGAAGGTGTAGATGGTCTCGTTCGGCTTCGTGCCCGGGTTCATCACGATCACCCGGTGCAGGGGCGGCACCGCCGCGAAAACCCGGCCGGCCTCGACGAGAGGCCGCATGTAGCGGAAGAACAGCGTCAGCAGGAGGGTGCGGATGTGCGCGCCGTCGACGTCCGCATCGCTCATCAGGATGACCTTGCCGTAGCGGGCCGCGTCGAGGTCGAACGAACGCCCCGAGCCCGCCCCGATGACCTGGATGATCGAGGCGCACTCGGCGTTGGAGAGCATGTCGCTGATGGACGCCTTCTGCACGTTCAGGATCTTGCCGCGGATGGGGAGCAGCGCCTGGTACTCGCTGTTGCGCGCCAGCTTGGCCGTGCCCAGCGCCGAGTCGCCCTCGACGATGAACAGCTCCGACTCCGCGACGTCGTTCGTCCGGCAGTCGGCCAGCTTGGCAGGCAGGGAGGATGATTCGAGCGCGTTCTTCCGGCGCTGCGTCTCTTTGTGCGTCCGCGCCGAGATGCGCGCCTTCATCTCGGAGACGACCTTGTCCAGCAGCAGCGAGGTCTGCGCCTTGTCGTCGCGCTTCGATGAGGAGAATTTCGCCGCGAGCTCCCGGGTGACGACCTGCGTCACGATCTGCCGGACCGCCGGGGTGCCCAGCACCTCCTTGGTCTGACCCTCGAACTGGGGCTCGGGCAGCCGGACCGTCATCACCGTGGTGAGGCCGGCGAGGATGTCATCCTTCTCGAGCTTGTCGTTGCCGACCTTGAGCCGTCGTGCGTTCTGCTCCACCTGTGCACGCAGCACCTTCATGAGCCCCTGCTCGAAGCCCTGCTGGTGCGTGCCGCCCTTCGGGGTGGCGATGATGTTGACGAAGGAGCGTGCGACGGTGTCGTAGCCCGTTCCCCACCGCAGGGCGATGTCGACCTCGCAGGTGCGCTCCACCTCGGTGGGGATCATCGCGCCCGTGGGCTGCAGCACGGGCACGGTCTCGGTGAAGACGCCCTCGCCCGTCAGGCGCCATACATCGGTGACACCGGCGTCAGGGGCCAGGAACTCCACGAACTCGGAGATGCCGCCTTCGAAGCGATAGGCCGTCTCGACCGGCTCACCGGCGCGCTCGTCGCGCACGACGATCTGCAGGCCGGGCACGAGGAAGGCCGTCTGGCGCACCCGCTGCTCGAGCTCCTCCAACGAGAACGCCGCGTCCCTGGTGAAGATCTGGCGGTCGGCCCAGTACCGGATACGCGTGCCCGTCGCGCCGCGCGCCGCCCTCCCGACCACGCGCAGCTCGCTGCTGTCTTCGAAGGGGGTGAACGGCGCGTCCGGGCCGGGACCGGCGAACACACCGGGCTCGCCGCGATGGAACGACATGGCGTAGGTCTTGCCGCCGCGGTCGACCTCGACGTCGAGGCGTTCGGACAGGGCGTTGACCACCGACGCCCCCACGCCGTGCAGACCCCCGGATGCCGCGTAGGATCCGCCGCCGAACTTGCCGCCCGCATGCAGCTTCGTGAAGACGACCTCTACCCCCGTGAGGCCGGTGCGAGGCTCGACGTCCACGGGAATGCCGCGGGCGCGGTCGCGCACCTCGACGCTGCCGTCATCGTGGAGGACGACATCGATGCGGTCGCCGTGACCGCCCAGTGCTTCGTCGACGGCGTTGTCGATGATCTCCCACAGGCAGTGCATGAGACCGCGGGCATCGGTCGACCCGATGTACATGCCCGGACGCTTGCGGACGGCCTCGAGTCCCTCGAGCACCTGGAGGTGGTGGGCGGAGTACTCAGCGGCGGTCACAATCTCCAAGGCTAACCGGGGGTTCCGTCCCGGCCTTGCACAGACACGGCGGGCGGGGCTCGCCGTACGCGCTCAGCGAACGGTCATCGGATCGCGGCATGACCGTAACAATGCCGTGGTTGTATGTGGAGACCACGCCGAGAGTCACATTCCCGAGGAGGCACCGCGATGACACTTTCGACACCCTCTGAGACGGCCGTCCTCGAATACCGCCTGACCGCGGCGGACCGCTGCGATTCCTGCGGAGCTCAGGCCTACATCGCCGCCGAGGTGAACGGCAGCGAGCTGCTGTTCTGCGCACACCACGGCCGCAAGTACGAAGAGAAGCTTCGTGCCGTCTCCACGTCGTGGCACGACGAGACCGCGCGCCTCAGCAACGACGACTGATCGTCACCGCATCCCCCGATAACGACGGGGCACCAGCGGAGAGACCCTGACCGCGATCTCCTCGCCGATCGTTCCGATCGATTCGGCGAGCGAGGTCGCGGTCGCTCCGTCTTCGGCTGCGCCGAACACGGTCACTCGGTCCCCCACCGCCGCACCGTCCCACCGGGTGACCTCGACACGCGATCCCGTGATCGCCGTCACCCGTCGAGGACCGGCGGGCGTCCCGACCGTGCATCCCACCAGCGTGCTGAACAGACCGTCGCGGGACCCCACGCCGATGCGGACCGTGTCCGCTCCCACCTCGGTGACGGGTGCCGTCCAGCGCGCCACCGGCCGAACGCCCAGGGCGGCCTCCTCCGGACCGCCGGCCGGACGGATGCCGTAGGCGAAGGCACCGACCCGGACGAGGTCGTAGCGGAACTCGGGCCGGGCGAACGACGCGGCGCTGGCCGACAGGTGCCGCCAACGCGGCCGCAGGCCGGCGTCCGCGGCGATCGCGAGCGCCCGTTCGAAGCGCGCTCGCGCACGATCGTCCTCGTCATCGGACGCCTCGGCGATGTGGCTCCAGATCCCCTCGACGCTGAGGACGCCCGCGTCCTCGGCGGCGACGGCCCGTGCGACCAGGTCGGACCAGTCCTCGGGGCGGACCCCGTTGCGGCGCAGTCCCGTGTCGATCTTCAGGTGCACGCGTGCCGTTCGGCCGCCCCGGATGCCCGTGAGAGCGGTGAAGAGCCGGAGATCGCCCACCCCGATATCGATGTCCAGGTCGACCGCCAGCGACGCCTGGGCCTCGTTCTCCGCGGTCCAGATGAACACCCGGGGCTCCGGGCCGACGAGGTCGCGCACGCGAGCCCCGGTGATGACGTCGAAGGCGCCGAACCAGCCGACGCCCTCCCGGCGTGCTCTGGCCACCACCGCATCGAGCCCGTGTCCGTAGGCGTCGTTCTTCACCACGAGCATGACCTCGGCCGGCGACACCGCCTCGTGCACCCGGCGAAGGTTGTCGGCGAGCCGATCGAGATCCACCTCGAGCGCCGACCCGCTCATCCCGATGCCACCCGACGAGCCCGGGCGCCGACGATGGCGACGATCTCGCCGGCGGTGAGCCCGGTCGCCGCCGTCCACGTGTCCAGCGACGGCTCGTCGCTTTCGGGATCTCCGAAAAAGTGGGCCCGGTCACCCGGTTCGGCGCGGCCCGTCGACCCGAGATCGACGACGCACACATCCATGGCCACCCGTCCGATGACGGGTGCGTTCCGGCCCGCGATCCGGACGGCCACGCGGTTGCCGAGAGCGCGGACCACTCCCTGCGCATACCCGCCGGAGACGAGGGCGACCGTCGTGTCCGCTGCGGCGCGGAAGGTGTAGCCGTACGAGACGCCCTCTCCCGCCAGCACCCGCTTGGTACTGACCACCCGGCCCCGGAACGCCATGGCCGGCACCCCTCGGGATCCGGGCAGGCCGAATAGGTGCGCACCGTCGACCGCGTCGACATCAGACGTCGCCCACCCGAGGCCCGCCTCCGAGACCGCTCGGCGGACCTCCGCCTCGCCGTGCCCCCACCCGTCTGCCTCGAGCACCTCGGGGTCCACGGTGACGAGCCCGGCATCGTGAGCGGTCTCGAGGTTCGCCGCGAGAGCGGACCGACGGATGAGGGCGACCGGCCGGTGGTCGTGGGCCCCGCTGTACTCCGAGACGTCGTGCGCCGTCGGACGCAGAGGATCCACCGACATCACCCCTTTAGACTATCCGGGTCCGTCGTCCCCGACTCGAAAGTCCCCATGCCCTCGACCGGTCTCGGCCTCTCCTCCCGCCTCCGCTACCTCGCTTACCGCGCACGCCGGATCGACGTGGGATCGGTGTGGGAGCGGGCGAGGGAAGCCGCAGCGCAGCACGGCAAGTGGACGCCGGCGGTCGTGGTCGACATGCTCTACTCCGCGGGCTTGCGTCAGGTCGGCTTCCAGGACTACATCGACTACGACTTCGCGATCCTCACCCGCCGGGAACGGGCGACCTTCATGACCCACCCGTTCTCCAATCAGCTGTCCCAGCGCTTCGACCACCCCGGCTACCGCCACCTGTTCCAGGACAAGATCGCGTTCGACCGCGCCTTCTCCGAGCACCTCCAACGCGAGTGGATGGTCGTCGAACCAGGCAACGCCGACGAGGTCCGCGCCTTCGCCGAGCGACACGGCACCATTGTCACCAAGGAGCCGATCGGACAGGCGGGGACCGGTGTGCATCGCTACCACGCCGCCGACATCACCGATTGGACGGACTTCCACGGGGGCCTCCTCGATCGCGGCGAGCTGCTCATCGAAGAGGTCATCGTGCAGCACGCCGATCTCGCGGCCGTCTGCCCGGGAACGGTCAACACCACGCGGGTGACGGCCTTCTTCGACGGTGAGCGCACCCACATCCTCGCGATCGCGCAGAAGTTCGGCCGCGGCGCCGTCAGCGATCAGATGTCGTTCGGCGGCTTCTACACGATGCTCGACGACGACGGTCGCGCCGTCGGCCCCGGATACGACTCGCACGGCCACGTGCACATCACCCACCCCGATTCCGGCTTCCCCATCGCCGACTTCCAGCTGCCGATGATGGCCGAGGTGGTCGCCTTCGTCGACCGCGTCGCTCGCGTCGTCCCGCAGGTGCAGTACGTCGGATGGGACATCGTGGTGACCCCCGGCGGTCCGGTGCTCGTCGAGGGGAACTGGGGCGCCGGCGTCTACGAGAACAAGCCGAGCGTGACCGGCATCCGCACCGGCCACAAGGCCCGTTATCTGGCCGCGACCGGACTGGCCTGACGCGCGACGGCCTGTCGCCGTTCCCTCGAACCCGGCCCAGGGCTACAGTGAGAGCGCAGTCTCTCAGGAAACGCTCAGAAAGGGTTCGGTCATGTCCACCGGTACCGGGGAGAAGTCCCTCACCAACACCGTCCGGGTCGCCCTCGGCGTCGTCGGCGCGATCGCGCTCATCTTCGGTCTGCTGATCCTCATATGGCCCGAGAAGACCTTCAGCGTCATCACCTGGATCCTCGCCGTCTACGCGATCATCGCAGGGCTGATCTACATCGGCCTCGGGGCGTTCTCGCGCGAGCGGGGCGGCTGGTCGCGGATCGGCTACATCGTGCTCGGCGTGCTGTTCGTCATCGCCGGCATCGTCGCCATCGCCAACATCGCCAGCGCCGCGAGCGTCCTGCTTCTCCTCGTCGGACTGATGATCGGCATCACCTGGGTGGTCGAAGGGATCGTCTCGCTGTCCACCCTCTCGGACACGTCGTCGAAGGGCTGGACGATCTTCTTCGCGATCATCAGCATCGTCGCCGGTGTCGTGGTGATGTTCGCCCCCATCTGGGGCGCCCTCATCGTCTGGCTGTTCTTCGGCATCTCGCTGGTGATCCTCGGGATCATCCAGATCGTCCGCGCCCTCCGCTTCGGTCGCGCCTGACGCGCGCCCAGGACCCCGGCGGTCGTCCGCTCAGCCGACCGGCAGGTGGCGCGCCCACCACTCGATCACGGCGTCGAAGCGCTCGACCCGGTGGCGGGGCTGGCCGCTGCGGGTGAGCTCGTGGTTCTCGCCGGGGAAGACGAGCATCTCGCTCGGCACCCCCGCCCGGGTGAGAGCGGAGTAGTACCGTGTCGCCTGCTCGAGCGGACAGCGATGATCGGCCTCGGCGTGCATCACGAGCGTCGGCGTCCGCACCTGCCCGGCGACCTCCATCGGACTCTGCGCGGCGATGAGCTCGCGATCGGCGCCGACGTACTCGTCGCCGAAGAACGAGCCGATGTCGCTGGTCCCTTGGAAGGAGATCGGCTCGAGGAAGCCGCGCTCGACGATGGCCGCACGGAAGCGGTGGTCGTGCGCGATGATCCATGCGGTGAGGTAGCCGCCGTACGATCCCCCCATGATGCCCAGCCGGCCGGAATCGAGGGCGGCGTCGGACTCGAGAGCGCCGTCGAGGAAGTCGATGACGTCGTGATGGTCGACCGTGCCCATCGCCTGACGGATGGCACGCCCGTGCGCCCGTCCGTAGCCGGCCGATCCCCGCGGGTTGCAGTAGACCACGGCGTACCCCGCGTCGACGAGGACCTGGGTCTCGTCGAAGAGATGGATGCCGTAGCTGGCATAGGGTCCGCCGTGGATCTGGAGGACGACGGGGAACGGCCCGTCCCCGTCGGGCCGGGCGACCCAGCCGTGCACGGGGTAGCCGTCGCGACCGCGGACGGTCAGCTCGCGCGGCGTCACGATCCCCGTCGCGGCCGCCGACGCGCCGAAGGCGGTCAGCACCCGAGGCTCCCCGGGCCCGGCGAGGACGAGCTCGCCGAACGACTCGGGGGTGGCGACGGCGGCGACCACGACGGATCCGGATGCCGCGTGGCCGAGCACTTCACGGTCGCCGCCGACGACCTCGGTGGCCGATCCGTCGCGTGAGACGCGGACAAGCCGGACCCGTCCGCGACGCCGGTCCTGCACGAGGAAGGCATCGCCGGCCGGCGTGACGTGGCTTCCGACCTCGCCGAGGTCGACGGTCTCGGGGTCGGTGAGGATTCGCGCCTCTCCCTCGCCGATCACATACAGCGCCGTACCGGGAGCGACGAAGTCCGTTCCCGTCGCCCCCACATCGGAGGCCAGAGCGACCACCGTGCCGTCGTCCGCGACAGCGAGGCCCGACACGGAGAGGTTCGCGTCGGTTCCCAGCACGTCGCGGCGCCCCGCACCGTCGAGGCGATGCGCGACGACGGGGGTGCGCAGGTCTCGGCGATCGGTCTCGATGCGATCGGGAACGGCGAGGACCTCTTCTCCCGCGATCGCGAGCGTCGACCAGCTGAGCTCGCCCTCGGTCAGTGCACGCGCGGTCGCGGCGACCGCGCGTCGCGTCGGCGCCTGATCGCCGCCCTGCACCGCGGGCGCGGGCTCGTAGAACGGCTCGCTGTCGACCTCGGGCGCCGGGATCACGAAGATCTGCGCCGGACGATCGGCGAGGTAGCCGAGACCGTTGGCGTTCCAGCGGATGCCGGTGATCCGTCGCGGCGCCTCAGCGGCGGCATCCAGTCCTTCGACCGTGCCGTAGCGCCCCTGCTCGGGCATCCGCGCGGTGTAGGCCAGTGAGCGTCCGTCGGCGGTCCACACGACCTCACCGACGCCCAGCGGAGCATCGGTGGCCTGCACCGGATCGCCGCCGCCCGCCGCGACCACGAAGGCCTGCGCGCGTCCCTTCGCGTCGGGGCGGAGGAAGGCCAGGCGGGTGTCGTCGGGAGAGAGCACGGGCGAGGTGTCGAGGACTCCTCGCGTCATGCGGCGCGGAGCGCCGTCTGGCAGATCGATCCGCCACAGCTGGCCGACCGTCCTGTTGGCAGGGACGTCGGGGCGACTGACGGAGAAGACCACGAATTCGCCGTCCGACGAGAGTGCGGGCCGCCCGACGCCGAGGAGCTTCTGGATGTCGGTGGGGCTCATGGCTCACGCCCCCGCGAAGGAAGCGGTGTCACCCACCAGCCGGGTGTTGCCCTCGGGGATCGGATCAACGGCGGCCCGCGCCACCTCGGCGGCGAATTCCGACACGTTGTACAGCCGCCCCGCCGAGTCGCGTCGCGAGGCGATGGCCCCGGGGTTCGCGCGCTCGAGGAGCGTGGCGGTGATGGTGCCCTCGATCATGTCGCCCGAAACGACGACGAAGTCCACGCCGCGCTCGGCGAGCATCGGGATGCGCTCCCGCAGGGCGTCCTCGCCGGCGCGCTTGGACAGCGCGACCTGCTCGTACTCGGGCATCGTCGGCGTCGTGCGGATGAAGTGGGCCTGGTGGCTGGTGACGAAGACGACGCGGGCTCCGTCACCGAGGAGCGGGATGGCGGTCTCGAGCACCGACACCTGGGCGTCACGATTGAGGCGGAGCGCATAGTCCTCCGCCATGCCGGCCTCCATGCCGCCCGACGCGTTCAGTACGAGGACGTCGAGCCGACCGAACTCGCGCTCGACCTCGGCGAACATCGCCTGCACCGAGGCGGGGTCGGTCAGATCGGCCCCGACCACCAGCACCCGCACGCCGAGCTCGCGCAGCTGGGTGGCGAGCTTCTCGGCGCGCGGGGCCTTATTGCGGTAGTTGATGACGACGTCGGCTCCCGCTTCGGCGAGGAAGCGGACGGTGTCGGCGCCGATCCCGCGGGAGGATCCGGTGACCAGGGCGGTCTTCCCCGCCAGCGATCCGGAAGCAAGGGTCTGAGACATGTGAGGCGACTCCTGTGATGACGCACCGCGGGATGCCGCGGCAGGGCCCTCCGGCCCCCTGAACCCTATCAACGCCGATGCGTCGGACTGCGGTGTTAGGGTGGCCGTCAAGGCCGAGGAGGAGCCGCGATGCTGCCGGATCTCACGCAATATCTCTGGATCGCGTGGCTGGTGTTCGCGGGCATCTTCATCATCATCGAGCTGCTCACGCTCGAGTTCACCTTCCTCATGCTCGCGGCGGGGAGCGTCATCGGCGGCCTCGGCGTCAACCTGCTGGGTGGACCGTGGTGGCTGCAGATCGCAGCGGCTGCGGCGATCTCGGGGCTGCTCCTGTTCACCATCCGTCCCCTCCTGCTACGACTGCTCCATCGCGGCGAACCGGCGAGGACCAACGTCGATGCCCTCTACGGCATGGGCGGACGCGTCGTGGCCGCTTTCGTCGATGGCGAAGGCGGCTCGGTGCGCCTGGACAACGGCGAGACCTGGACGGCGCGCCTGGCGCCCGGGGCGGACTCCCCCGGTGTCGGCATCCGCGTCACCGTCGACCGCGTCCTCGGCGCCACCGTCGAAGTGAGTCCCGCCACCACCCCGTCAGCGGAAGGAAGCACCCCGTGATCGACCTCGGCGCATTCATCGGTCAGATCTTCATCATCGTCCTGCTCGTCGTCCTGGCGATCTTCGTCGTCGTCGTGCTGTTCCGATCGATCCGGATCATCCCGCAGGCCTACGCAGGCATCGTCGAGCGCCTCGGCCGGTACCAGCGCACCCTCCAACCGGGTCTTAACCTCCTCGTGCCGTTCGTCGATCGTCTGCGACCGCTCGTGGACATGCGCGAGCAGGTGGTGTCGTTCCCGCCGCAGCCAGTGATCACAGAGGACAACCTCGTGGTCTCCATCGACACCGTGGTGTACTTCCAGGTCAACGATGCGCGGGCGGCGACGTACGAGATCGCGAACTACCTCAGTGCGGTGGAGCAGTTGACCACGACGACGCTGCGCAACGTCGTCGGCGGGCTCAACCTCGAAGAGGCGCTCACCAGCCGTGACAACATCAACGGCCAGCTCCGCGTGGTGCTCGACGAGGCGACCGGCAAGTGGGGTCTGCGCGTCTCGCGGGTCGAGCTGAAGGCCATCGATCCGCCGACCTCCATCCAGGACTCGATGGAGAAGCAGATGCGCGCCGAACGCGACCGCCGCGCGGCGATCCTCACGGCCGAGGGCACCAAGCAGTCCCAGATCCTCGAAGCCGAGGGCCGGCGCCAGGCCGAGATCCTGCGCGCCGAAGGCGACAAGCAGGCGGCGGTGCTCCGCGCGCAGGGTGAGGCCGAAGCCATCGAGATGGTGTTCGGTGCCATCCACGCCGGCGAGCCCGACGACAAGCTGCTGGCGTACCAGTATCTGCAGACCCTGCCGAAGATCAGCGAGAGCCCGTCCAACAAGCTGTGGATCATCCCGAGCGAGTTGACCGAGGCGCTCAAGGGCATCGGGAATGCGCTGGGCGGCCGCGACGAGGGCGGGTCGGCGACCGGCTCTCCGAAGCGGCCTACGACGGCCGCGCGTCGTGCCGAGTACTCCGCGGCGTCGGATGCGGCCGTGGCGGCCGCGCGCGAAGCCGCGTCGGATGCGGACGCGATCGCCAACGAGGCCCGGTCCACGACACCGGGGGCGATCCGCTCCGACGACGCCGCCCCGGCCGAAGGCGGGGCCGGCTCTGCCTGACCCGAAGCACCCGTGGTTCCAGGCGTCGGAGACGCCGCGCGTGCTGGCCCACCGCGGTCTGGTCCCCGAAGAGTCCACGGATCTCGTCGAGAACTCGTTCGCCGCGGTGGCCGCGGCTCACGCCGCGGGGGCGACCTACGTCGAGTCCGACTGCCACCTCACCCGCGACGGCGAGGTGGTGCTCTTCCATGACGACGACCTGCAGCGCGTCGCGGGGGATCCGCGCGCGGTCGCCGAGGTGACCATCGCCGAACTGTCCGAGCTGATGGCCGGCCTCGGAGGCCTGCTGACCCTCACCCAGGCCCTGGAGTCCTTCCCGACGGTGCGGTTCAATCTGGACGTCAAGGCGGCCGCCGCGGCCGGGCCAGTGGGGCGCCGCGTCGCACCGCACGCCGAGCGCGTGCTCCTCACGAGCTTCTCCGACGACCGCCGCCGCGCCGCGCTGCAGGCCGCTGCGGATGCCGGCGCGCCCATGCGACCGGCCACCTCGGCCGGCACCGGGACCATCACCCGACTGCTCCTCGCGTCCGGGCTCCGGGCGCGACGCACCGTCGCCCGCCTCCTCTCCGACGTGGACGCCCTGCAGGTGCCGGAGCGACGGGGACGTGTGCCGATCGTCACCCCCCGCTTCATCGAGGATGCGCACCGTCATGGCGTCGAGGTGCACGTGTGGACGGTGAACGACCCGGCCGACATGCATCGACTCCTGGACCTGGGCGTGGACGGGCTCGTGACCGATCGCGCCGACGTCGCGCTCCCGCTCACGGCTCGACGCGCCTCCTGATCGCCGGCCGAAGGGCCTGAGCATCGGCTGTGAAAGCCGCTCAGGGCCCCGGGCTTCGGATGATCCGCCCAGGCGAGGGCGTTATACCTGATCAGCGACGGAAGGACCACACAATGGCAGACCGCAGTCTTCGCGGCATCCGACTCGGCGCCCAGAGCCTACAGAGCGAAGAGGGCGTCGTGTTCCATGAACGCGTACAGCACATCTATTCCTGCACGTCCTGTGGACGTGACACCACGTTGACCTTCGCGGCCGACGCCGAAGTCCCCCAGGCCTGGGAGTGCCGCACCTGCGGCTCCGAGGCCCTGCTCCGCATCGGCGAGGGAACCGCGACCGTCGATCACAGCGACGAGAAGGCACCCCGTACTCACTGGGACATGCTTCTCGAGCGCCGTACGATCCCCGAGCTCGAAGAGCTTCTGGAGGAGCGTCTGGCTTTCGTCCGCGCCCGCCGCGGCGCGGCAGACGACACCTCGAAGGGCAAGCTCAGCGCCTGATCAGGCACTGACGTCCCTGTCGACGCCGGTCTCCTCGCAGGCCGGCGTCTTCGTCTGTGTGCGCCGCCCCCGGACCCGCAGGAGGATGCCGACCCCGGCGAGGGCCAGAAGACTGCCCCACCCGAGGAGCACCTGCACCGCCGGGCCGATCATGACCGCAGGCGTGAGCCCCGTGCGCAGCGGGACATCCTCGAGCAGATGCCCGGCCGTACCCGCCGGGAGGCTGTCGATGGTCGCGCCATCCGGACCGATCACCTGGCTGGTTCCCACGGTGGACAGATTGACCACCGAACGCCCGGTCTCGATCGCCCGCATCCGCGCGAACGCGAGCTGCTGCAGGTTCTCGTCGGTGTCGCGGAAATCGGCGTTATTCGTCTGGAAGACGTAGAACTCCGCTCCGTCGCGGGCCCCTTCCCAGATGACGGCGTCGTAGATCACGTCGAAGCAGATGGCCAACCCGACCCCCACGCCGTCGACGTCGATGAAGGGTGGATTGTCGCCGGGCGTGTACTCCCGCTGGATGAGTCCCACGAGGTCGGGGACGATGCGTTCGAAGAACCAGCGGTCGGGGACGTACTCCCCCATGGGGACCGGGTTCCGCTTATCGTGGAACGCCACCGGGTTCTCCGACCCCGCCTCCCACAGCATCGACGTGTTGAACGTCTGCGCGCCCCGGTCGGTCGCAGCATTGACGAGCAGCGGTGCCTCGAACTCCTCGGCGAGGGCGTCGAGGGTCGCCGCGGTGGTGGCGTCCTGCAACGGGTCGTAGTCGATCCCGCCCTCGGGCCACACGAGCAGGTCGAGATCCTCTCCCGCCAGCGGGGCGGTCGCCTCGAGCTGGGCGTTCAGGATCGCGTACTGCGTGCGTTCGTCGAAGTACGCCGACGGGCCGTTGCCCTGCACCGCTCCCACGCGGAGATCTCCCGACGGGGTCGTGGGGAAGGCGGGGACCGCGATGAGCAGCACGACGGCGACGGTGGCGGGGAGCGCGGTGCGGAGGTCGCGGATGCGGCCGAGCCGCAGCCATTCGACGACCGCGGCCGTGGCGGCGACCATCAGGAACGTCAACCCCGCGACACCCGTCCACGACGCGATGTCGGCGAGAGGACTCTCGGACTGGCTCATCCCGATCCGCGCCCAGGGGAACCCCGTGTACGGCCAGGACCCCATGAACAGCTCACGAGCGGTCCACAGCCCCGCGACGAGGATCGGGAGCACGATCAGCCGTGACAGGGTCCCGGGCATCGCCCGCGGCAGCCAACGGTAGGCGAGGGCGATCGGCACGGCTCCGACGGCCATGAGGATCGCCTCCAGCCCCGACAGCGCCAGCCAGGGGATCGGCCCGAGGTACCGGGTGATCCAGATGATGTGGATGAGGGAGAACGAGGCGCCGAAGACGAAGCCGACGAAGACAGCGCCGCCGATGCTCCGGCCGATGAGGGACACGAGGGCGAACGCCACGCCGACGAAGGCGAACGGCCACCACCCCACGTCGGGGAAGGCGAGGTCGAGAACAGGTCCGGCGACGGCGGCGGTGAGCGCGGCCGCCCACAGCGGGAGGAGCGGCCCCTGCGCCACGCGCGCCGCAGGCGCGGCGCTCATACCGACGAGTGCGCGACGATCCCGCGCCGCACCGCATCCAGCGCCGAGCGCGCGGTCCGTCCCACCTCGGTGTCGGCGACGATCGAGAGCTGATCGAGCAGGTCGATCGTCTGCTTCGCCCAGCGCACGAAGTCGCCGGCGGCCATGTCGGCCTCATCGAGCACCCGGTCGAGCATGCCCCCGCGCGCCCAGGTGTGCATCGCCAGGGCGAGGCCACCGGAGGGGGGCTCCGATCCCGGCAGGTGGTGCTCCCGCTCGAGGTCGTCCAGACGCTGCCACAGCGTGAGCGTCTCGGCGAAGACCGGCCGGAAGGCGCCCCGCGGCAGGGCGTTCTCTCGGCCGTCCTCGCGGCGCGGCTCGAAGACGAGGCAGCAGGCAAGGGCCGCCAACGACGCGGCATCCAGCCGGTCCCACAGGTGGAGGCGGAGCGACTCCGCGACGAGCAGGTCGCGCTCGCCGTAGATGCGCCTCATGCGGCGCCCCTCGGCGGTGAGGCGGGTGTCGCCGGACGGGTCGATCTCGACGTAATCGAGGGCGCTGAGCACGTCGACGACGCGGTCGAACACCCGGGCGACCGTGCCGGTGCGGCTGTCGATCTGACGGCGCATCCGCTGCACGTCCCGATCCAGGCGGTGATAGCGCTCCCCCCACCGGGCGTGACTCTCGCGGTCCGGGCAGGAATGGCAGGGGTGACGCTGCACGCGCTTGCGGAGGGAGGCGAGCTGACGTTGCCGGCTCTCTCGCAGGCCACGCGGCGCCGTGGCATCCCTCCGATTGATCTTCTCCAGGTCGCTCAGTTCGCGGCGGATCCCCGCATACTCCACGAAATCGCCGCGATCGCAGGCCATCGCCGTCGCATATCCGGCCAGCGACTCCTCCGCCTCCTTCACCTGTCGCGCGAGACCCACCACCGCGCGGTCGGCCTGGAACTGGGCGAACGAGGACTCCAGCACCTCGCGTGCCCGGGGCCTGCCGAACTGATCGATCAGGTTCACGGCCATGTTGTAGGTGGGGCGGAAGCTGGAGTTCAGCGGATAGGTGCGCCGTGACGCCAGGGCCGCGACCTGCTGCGGATCCATCTGCTCGGTCCACTGGATGACCGCGTGACCCTCGACGTCGATGCCGCGGCGCCCCGCACGCCCCGTGAGCTGCGTGTACTCCCCGGCGGTGATGGCCACGCGCGCCTCGCCGTTGAACTTCTCGAGCTTCTCGAGCACGACGGTGCGGGCGGGCATGTTGATCCCGAGGGCCAGGGTCTCGGTGGCGAAGACCGCCTTGACCAGCTTGCGCTGGAACAGCTCTTCCACGACCTCCTTGAAGGCAGGCAGGAGCCCGGCGTGATGCGCGGCGACACCGCGCTCGAGGTTCTCCCGCCACTCCCAGAACCCCAGCACGGCGAGATCCTCGTCACCGAGGGTGCGGGTGCGCTCGGCGACGATCTCGCGGATGAGGTCGCGCTCCTCGCGGCTGGTGAGTCGGAGGCCGGCCCGCCGCACCTGCTGCACGGCAGCGTCGCAGCCGGCGCGACTGAAGATGAAGAAGATCGCCGGCAGCAGGTTGCTGCGCTCGAGAAGGTGCACGACGTCGGGGCGGTCGATGCGCTCGATGCTGCGCATGTTGGAGGGCCGCACCGGTCGCACCCCGCCGCGCGGCGGCCGACGACGGTTTGGATCGTTGCGCGCCTGCTGGGCCCGGCGGTTGTTCTCGAAGGCGGCGCCTTTGAACGAGCGCAGCCGCATCAGCTCCTGGTTGACCTGGGCGGTCGCCACCCCCGCCCGGTCGTCGAAGAGCGGCAGGAGATCGCCGCGCACGAGCACGTGCTGCTCAAGCGGGACGGGCCGGGTCTCTGACACGATGACCTCGGTGTCGCCGCGGACCGTGTCGAGCCAGTCGCCGAACTCCTCGGCGTTCGAGACCGTCGCGGACAGCGAGACCAGTCGCACGCTCCGAGGGAGGTGGATGATGACCTCTTCCCAGACCGCACCCCGGAAGCGATCGGCGAGGTAGTGCACCTCGTCCATGACGACGTAGCGCAGACTCCGCAGCGCCGGGGAGTCGGCGTACAGCATGTTGCGCAGCACCTCGGTGGTCATCACCACGACGCGGGCGTTGCCGTTGATGTTCGTGTCGCCGGTCAGCAGGCCGACCTCGTCGGGACCGTACTCGTCGACGAGCTCGCGGTACTTCTGGTTGGACAGGGCCTTCATCGGCGTCGTGTAGAACGCCTTGTCGTCGGGCTCGCGCATCGCGAGGTGGATGGCGAACTCCCCGACGATCGTCTTGCCCGCGCCGGTCGGGGCGGCCACGAGGACGCTCCGCCCCTCCTCCAGCGCCCGGCAGCTCTCGATCTGGAACGGATCGAGGTCGAACGGCCGCGAGGCGGCGAAGGCGGTGGTGACCGGGTGCCCACGCTGCTCACGGGAGGCCGCGGCCGCGCGGGCGTACCGCTCGGCCGGCGACGGCCGCGTCATCAGCGGGCCCCGGGCGGCGTCATCCGCTCGCCCCGGGCGGCAGCAGTGCGGCGTCGCGGCGGGAGCGACGGTGGTCGAACAGCAGAGAGAGCCCTGCGGCGGCGAAGAAGAGGACGACGAGGATGCCGGCGAGCATGAGCATGCTCACCACGTCGGCGGCGGGGGTGGCGAGGGCGGCGAAGATCGTCGCGACGAGGACCGCCACCCGCCAGCCCTTGAGGATCGCGCGTCCGCTCATGACACCGGCGATGTTGAGCGCGACGAGAAAGACCGGGAGGACGAAGGATATCCCGACCACGATCAGCAGCTTGAAGACGAAGTCGTAGTAGTAGGTCGCGTCGAAGAAGGAGGCGGCCCCCTCGGGGACGAACGTCGACATCAGCTCCACGATGTGCGGCATGATCAGCAGCCCGACGTAGGCACCGGCGAAGAACAGTGGAACGGCCGACGCGACGAATCCGACGGTGTAGCGGACCTCTTTTCGGGTGAGCCCGGGCATGACGAACGCCCAGATCTGCCACAGCCAGATCGGCGCCGAGAGGAGGAGGCCGATCGCGAAGGACATGCGCAGGCGCAGATCGAAGGCCGAGGTCACCGTGGTGAACATCAGCTCGACCGCGGCCTGCTCCCCCTTGACCTCGGCCACCTGCTGGATCGGCAGGGTGATGAGGCGGATCACCGGATCGGTGATGAAGAAGGCGACCACCATCCCCACGATGAGCGCCAGCACGGCGATCATCAATCGCTTGCGGAGCTCGAGGATGTGCGCTCCCAGCGACATGCGACGATCGCGCCGCGGCTCGCTGTCGTCGGTGCGCGCGCGTTCGGCCGTAGCCACGGCCGATCAGGTGGTTTCGGACGACCTGCCCGGGGACGCGTCACGTGACGCGGCGGGCGAGGTGGGAGAGGCCGTCGGCGACGATGTGTCGCCGGAAGGGACATCCTCTTCCTTCATCGCCTTCATCTCGCCCTTGAAGACGCGGGCGGACTGACCGACGCTCTTGGCGAGAGCCGGGAGCTTGGCCGCCCCGAACAGCAGCAGGATGACCAGGAGCACGACGAGGAAGTGCCAGCCGGTGAGGTTTTGGAACACGATGGGCTCCGTCGCTAGGGGTCAGGAGTTCCAGTCTAACCCGCGGTCCCCGCCGACCGGCCGGTCACGGGTCGGCGCGTTCGGTGTACTGGGCGAGGCCGGCACGCGCCCAGTCGGCCGCGGCGCGGCGAGCCCCCTCGGGCGCGACGATCTCGACGATCCCGCCGCGCCGCGCCGCGAGGCGGCGGAGAGTCGTCTCGTCGGCGACGCGCAGGGTGGCCACGGCCTCGTCACCGTCGCGCACGACCGTCGCGCGATCGACATAGTCGCCCAGGAGCGGCGCCAGCGATGCGCGGAAGCGGACGTCGACGATGACCTCGCCGCCGCCGTCCGCCGGATCGAACCAGCCCGGCGCGGCGTCTTCGCTGTGGGTACTCGGGATGTCGGTGATCCGCAGATCGCTCACCCGGTCGAGGTGGAACGTGCGCATCGCCTGGCGCAGATGGCACCATCCCTGGAGGTACCACTGGCCGTCGGCGATGTGCACCTTGACCGGGTCGACCGTGCGGGCAGTCGGCGCGGATTCGGGCGCCTTGTAGGTGAAGGTGACGGCGACCCGCTCGCGCAGGGCGATCGCCACCGCCTCGCGCACGTCGTCGACGGGGCTGGGAGCGACGATGACATCGGCCGGTTTGGCCGAGGCTCCCTGGGAGAGCTTGGCGAGCAGGCCGCTGTAGATCGCACTGTCGCCGACCCCCGGTATGGCGCGTGCGAGCTGGAGTCCCGCCAGCAGCGCCGCGGCCTCGCGCGCCGTCAGGCGCGGGGAGCGCTCGAGGCCGACGGAGTGGGTGATGGCGATGAGGTCGCGGGTGTCGAGGAGGTCCCAGTCGATGTCGAACAGGTCGTTCGCCATCTGCCAGTAGCCTCGCTCGCCGGGAAGACCGATGACGGTGAGCTTCTGCACCATGTCGCGCATCTCGTCAGGGGTGACGTCGAACTCGGCGGCCGCCTCGACGATCGACACCTCGCCCTTGCTGATCAGATAGGGCACGAGCTGCAGGATGAGCGCGGCCCGATCGGTGGCGACGAGGGGTCGACGCGCGCTCACGACGAGACCCCCGGTGCTCCGTCGTGGCGGTCGAGGGCTGCGCGGAGGCGGGCGACGACGAGCGCGCGGAGGGCGTCCGGAGCGACGACCCGCACCTCGGGTCCGTAGGAGGCGAGCTCGTCGGCGAAGACGTGGGCGTCGACGTAGGGCACGTGGATGCCCTGACCGGCCGGACGACCACGGCGGGCGAGGCGGAGCGCGGCCTCCGTCCCGGGATCGACCTCGAGGTGGGCGAGCTGGCGCTCGGCGAGCGCGTGGAGCTCGGCGAGCGCCCTCTCCCCCGCGCCGTCGCGCAGCTCCGGGTCGAAGGTGTCGCGGGTGACGGCGACGTCTCCGACGATGCGGCTGAGCAGGAAGGTGCGATCGGCGTCGAGGTTCAGATCGTGACCGAAGACGTGCCACCGGGCCTCGTACTCGAGGAGCGCCAGGGGCCGGATGCGACGCAGCCGTTCGCTGTCGTCGCCGGGACGCAGGTAGGGGAAGGTCACCACGCGGCTCTGCTCGATGGCGCGCTGCAGCACGGGGAACGAGGGCTCCCTCGCGCTGATGCGCGGCGAGTACCCGATGATCGGCTCGTCGACGTCGATGCCGAGAGCGCGGATCTTGCGCAGGCCACTGCGCGCCTCGGCCGACAGCGACCCCTCGCTCCACACCTCGCCGGCCAGATTCAGCAGCGCCAGTTCGGCAGGGGTGAAGACGATGTGCTCGGGGAGGGCGTACTCGGACTTCGGGACGCGGTACCGTGCGTCCCGCAGATCATCGGGATCGGCGAAATCACCGATCGTCTCGATCGGGACGCCGAGACCGCGGAGGTTCTCCTTGTCCCGTTCGAACATCTTCTCCAGCGCATCCTTCGACGCCCCGGATTCGGTGTGCTCGCGATAGCCCGAAACCGACCGGAGGATGGTGTCCTTCGTCAGTCCCTGCTCCGTGGCCATGAGGGCGACCACGAGATTGACCAGGCGCTCCTCCGGCGGATTCTTCGTAGGGGTGTTCGCCGGCACCCCCTCATCCTAGGCCGCGGAAGGCCCCGGTCCGGAAGGGGCGGAGGTCAGGAGACTTCGTCGAGTCCCAGGATGTCCACGACGAACACCAGCGTCGCCCCGCCCGGGATGCTCCCCTGGCCGGCATCTCCGTAGCCCTGATCCGGCGGCACGACGATCATGACCTGGGATCCGACCGTCTGACCCTCCAGGCCCGCGGCGAACCCGGGGACGACGTCCTCGAGGGAGAACGAGACGGGCGCCTGTCCCCAGGACGAGTCGAACACCGTCTTGTCGTCCCACAGCACGCCGGTGTAGGCGACGCGCACCGGAACGTCGCCGGTCACCTCGGGGCCGTCACCGCGGATGAGCGTCTCCACGACGACGTCGCCGGGGGGTGCGGCGTCCGGGACGATCACGCCGGGCGTGCCGTCGGCGGCTCGGACGACCGAGGGGAGGTTGAAGCCGGCGTTGAACTGCAGCGCTCCTGCCGCCCGCGGGAGGTAGGCCTTCCGCACGTCGACGACCGCGACGGCCGACTCGTCCTCGCCGAGCCCGATGCTCGCCGCCGCCTCCGGCAGGATGTCGCCGGGGGCGAGACCCACGACCACGCGCGACCCTTCGGTGGCGCACTCCAGCGCGTCTTCCAGCGCGGGGATCGGGGTGTACCACTGCGACATCGGCGCCACCCGGGCGATGTCGTCGTCGTACGGGGTCTGGATGAGCACCTCGCCCGTCTCGCCGCTGACGATCGTGACGTCCAGCAGGGCCGCCTGCTCGGTCTCGGTCAGCGCCGCTCCGCCCCCCGACTCGAGGTCGGTGTGCGCGGTGGAGCGGACCTGGAACGGCGTGTACAGCTCGACCTCGGGAGCGCTTCCCGGCTCCCCATCCACGGTCACGAGGTCATCGAGAGACGATCCGGATGACGCGGGCCGGTCGCATCCCGCCTCGGGGACGCTGGTGCATCCGACCAGGGTCAGCGCGGACAGGCCGACGACGGCGAGCAGAGCGGGGAGTTTTCGCACCCGGCTAGTTTAGGCGGACCCCTGGGTGCCCCCTGTGCGTGCGTCGGCGGCGCGCTGCGCCTCGCGCACCCGCTTGCGCAGATTCTTGTCGGTGATCTCGCGGTCGCCCACGGCCCCCGGCGTCCACAGCTCCACGTCCTCGTCGCCGTAGCTGGACTTCGACGCCCGGCGCTTGCGCTCGGGGAGCACGGCACCCGGAGCGAGGCGCCGGGCTGTCAGCAGGAACCCGGTGTGCGCGACCATCCGGTGATCGGGGCGGACGGCGAGCCCCTCGACGTGCCACCCGCGCACCATCGTCTCGTTGGCCTCGGGCTCGGTGAAGAGCCCCGTGCCGCGGATGTACTCGGCGACCCGGCTCAGCTGGGTGGCCGTCGCGACGTAGCAGACGACGACACCGCCGGGCACGAGCGCGTCGGCGACGACGTCGATGCAGTCCCAGGGAGCGAGCATGTCGAGGACGACCCGATCGACCGTGCCGTTCTCGAGAGTGGTGGGGAGAGCCTCGGCCAGATCGCCGACGACGACCCGCCAGGCGGGCGGCTCCTCGCCCAGGAAGGTGGCGACGTTCGCGCGCGCGACCTCGGCGAAGTCCTCGCGCCGCTCGAAGGAGACCAGGCGCCCCTCCGGGCCGATCGCGCGGAGCAGCCACAGCGCCAGCGCGCCGGAGCCGACGCCGGCCTCGACGACGGTCGCGCCGGGGAAGATGTCGGCGTCCGCGACGATCTGCGCGGCATCCTTCGGGTAGACGATGGCCGCCCCCCGGGGCATCGACATGACGAAGTCGCGCAGAAGCGGTCGGAGGGCGAGATACTCGTGACCCCCGCTTCCCACGACGACGGAACCGTCGGGCATGCCGATGATGTCGCGGTGCGCGAGCACCCCGTGGTGGGTGTGCAGCTGGCCGTCCTCACGCAGGGTGACCGTGTGCAGCCGCCCCTTCGGCCCGGTCAGCTGCACCCGCTCGCCGACGCGGAACGGCCCGCTCCAGCGACCGCTCATGCGCGAGCCGCCCCTCGGGCCAGTCGCGCAACGTGGAAGGCCTCCACGTCCGCCGCGGTGCGCCCCTCCAGGCTCTCCCAGATCGTGTGCGCGCCGGCCCCGGCCAGCGAGACCATGAGCGGCACACCGATCACCGAGGCCCCCGACGCGACGGCCGAGCGGAGCCCATTGGGCGAGTCCTCGATCGCGACGGTCTGGGACGGGGCGACGCCGAGGACCTCGCAGGCCTGCAGGTAGGGGTCGGGGAAGGGCTTGGGACGAGTGGCGTCGTCGCCGGCGATGACGACGTCGAACGCGTCGAAGTCGATGAGGTCCACCACAGTGGTGGCCATGCGCCGCATCGACATCGTCACCAGCGCCGTCTTGATGCCGCGGTCCCTGAGATCGCGCAGCAGCTCTCTGGCACCGGGGCGGAACGGCACGCCCGTGACGGCGAGCTGTCGCATCACCTCGTCCGTCAGGTGGTCGATGATCTCGCGGACCCCCATGCGGACACCCGCATCCTGGAAGATGCGCGCCGAGTCCTCCAGGCCGAGCCCCACCAGGCCGAGCGCCTGCTCGTGGGACCAGGTTCCCCCGAAGCTCTCGACCAGCGGGGTCTCGGCGGCCATCCAGTAGGGCTCGGTGTCGACCAGTGTGCCGTCCATGTCCCAGAGGACGGCGGCGAGGGAGGGGGAATGCACCGGTCAAGGCTACCGGGCGCCCCCGTCCGGACCGTACGGCGCCTATCCTGGGTAGCAACCCGCGCCGGCGGGCCGAGGGAGGTCCTGTGGAGGGTCTGGGACGCAGGGTGATCGTCGCGGCGTTCGACGGATGGAACGACGCGGGAGAGGCCGCGTCGTCGGCCCTGTCGCAGATCCGCGGGACGGACGGCTTCGAACCGGTCTTCTCGGTCGACCCCGAGCTGTACTTCGACTATCAGTACACCCGCCCGCAGGTGTCGATCGACGGCGAGGGGCGCAGACGCCTCGCGTGGCCGGAGACGACCCTCCTGCGACCGGTTCGCAAGACGCGCGGCACGCAGCTCTGGCTCCTCACCGGGGTCGAGCCGGCCCGCGCGTGGCAGGCCTTCGCGGCCGAGATCGTCGACGCGGCGCTGCGCGAGGACATCACCGGTTTCGTCGCGTTGGGATCGATGATGTCGGACGTGCCGCACACACGCCCGATTTCCGTGTTCGCCGGAAGCGACAACGAGCAGCTGCGGCAGACCCTCGAACTGGAGAAGAGCACCTACGAGGGGCCGGTCGGCATCCTCAGCGTGCTGGCGCACGCGGCCGAAGCCGCCGGCATCCCCACCGCGAGCCTCTGGGCGAGCGTGCCCCACTACGTCGCGGGCCACACGCCGTCGCCGAAAGCCACGCTGGCGCTCCTGGACCGCCTGGAGGACCTCACCGGCGCGCAGGTTCCGCGCGGCGATCTCTCCACCGAGGCAGCCGCCTGGGAGGCCTCGATCGACGCGGCCGCGGCGGACGACGAGGAGATGACCGAGTACATCCGTCAGCTCGAGCGCACCCGCGACACGTGGGATTCTCCCGAGGCCTCGGGAGACGCCATCGCGCAGGAGTTCGAGCGCTACCTGCGGCGCCGTGGCGACGGACCGAGCAAGCCCGGACGGGACGACCCCCGACGGTCGTGAGCAGTGCGGTCCGTGATCAGTACGGCTGCAGCACACCCACCGACAGCAGCACGATCAGCACGATGCCGAGCATCACGCGGTAGATCACGAACGGCAGGAAGCTCCCGCGCTTGAGGTAGCGCATGAGGAACGCGATCACCGCGAGTCCCACACCGAACGCGACCACCGTCGCCACGGCCGTGTCGAACTGACCGTACAGACCGCCGGGCTCTTCGAAGCTCTGCAGCAGTTCGTAGAAGCCGCTGCCGAACACCGCGGGCACGGCCAGCAGGAAGGCGTACTCGGCCGCGGCGGGGCGGGTGTATCCGAGGGCGAGCCCGAGCGTGGTGGTCGCGCCCGAGCGCGACACTCCCGGGACGAGGGCGAGCGCCTGGGCGAATCCGAGGGCGAGGCCGTGCGGATAGGTCAGATCGCTCAGCTCCCGCCGACGCGCGCCCCAGCGGTCGGCGGCGCCCAGCAGCAGACCGAAGACGATCAGCACGATCGCCACGAGCCAGAGGTTTCGGAAGGTGTCGCGGATGACGTCCTGCAGGAGGAATCCGAGCACGCCGATCGGGATCGTACCGATGATGATCAGCCAGCCCATGCGGGCATCGGGGTCGTTCCGCGGGACGCGTCCCGCGAGGGACTGCGCCCACCGCGAGATGATCCGCACGATCGTCTTCCAGAAGTAGAGCAGGACGGCGGCTTCGGTTCCGATCTGGGTGATCGCGGTGAAGGTGGCCCCGGGGTCCTCTGCGGAGGGCAGGAACTCCCCCACGATGCGCAGGTGCGCGCTGGAGGACACCGGGAGGAATTCGGTGAGGCCCTGAACGATGCCGAGGAAGATCGCCTCAATGAGCTGCATGTGCGCCTTTCGGTGAGCAGTGACGGGGGGCGGCGCCGGTCAGCAGGTGCGCAGGAGATCGGTGAGCACCCGCTGACCGAACTCGAGTGCCGCGATCGGCACCCGCTCGTCGACGCCGTGGAACATACCGGTGAAGTCCAGATCGGCCGGCAGACGCAACGGTGCGAATCCGTAGCCGGCGATGCCCAGCTCGGCCAGAGCCTTATTGTCGGTGCCGCCGCCCATGAGATACGGGATGACGGGGGTTCCGGGGTCGTGCGCATCCAGCGCGCGCACCATCGCGTCGACGAGGTCCCCCCCGAACGGCACCTCCAGCCCGATGTCGCGGTGCACGACCTCCACCTCGACGTCGTCGCCGACGATGCGCTGGATGTCGGCGAGGGCGGCGTCCTCGGTGCCCGGAAGCACCCGGACGTCGATGAGCGCCTCTGCGCGGTCGGGGATCACGTTGTGCTTGTACCCAGCGGTCAGTCCGGTGGGGTTGGTCGTCGTCCGCAGCGTCGAGCGCAGGAACCCGGCAGCCGGGCCGGTCTCTGCGGCCAGCTCGTCGGGATCGCCGCCTGGACGCCCGGAGAGCTCGCCGAGCGCCGACACCAGCTGGGCCGTCGTGTCGGTCAGCGTCACCGGCCAGGCGGTGCGGCCGAGGGAAGCCACCGCTTCGGCGAGGCGGGTCACGGCGTTGTCGGGGTGGAAGCTGCTGCCGTGCGCGGCGCGGCCTCGGGCGATGAGCCGAATCCACACCAGCGCCTTCTCGCCCACCTGCAACAGGTAGGCACGGCGGTCGGCGACGGTGATGGAGTAGCCGCCGACCTCGCTGATCGCCTCGGTCGCTCCGGCGAACCACTCCGGTCGATCGCGCACGACGAGTTGCGAGCCCTCGATGCCGCCGTTCTCCTCGTCGGCGAAGAACACCAGCACGAGGTCGCGTCGGGGCCTCTCCCCCGCGCGCAGCAGGTCGGCGACCGAGGCGAGGATCATTGCGTCCATGTCCTTCATGTCCACCGCTCCGCGACCCCAGAGCATCCCGTCGCGCACCTCACCCGCGAACGGGTCGACGCTCCAGTCCTCGGCGACGGCGGGGACCACGTCGAGGTGACCGTGGAGCACGAGGGCGGGTCGATCGGGATCGCGTCCCGGCACGCGCGCCATGACATTCGTGCGCCGATCGATCGGCTCGTAGAAGTGGGGCTCGAGACCCAACGATTCCAGGAACGCCCCGACGTACTCGGCTGCCTCGCGCTCACCGCGGGATCGCCCGCCGCCGTAGTTCGTGGTGTCGAAACGGATGAGGTCTCGGGCGATGCGGGCGACTTCGGGGAGGTCGGATCCGGGCGTCGGCATGCGGACTAACCTACCTGTCCGTCGTGTCCGCCATTTTTCGACCGTGCGCGACCTCGACGACGCCGCGACCGCCGCCCGGCGCACGAGCGGCCCCGCGGACGTGGTAATGTCGATCCTCGGTTGCACGACCGAAACACCCATGCGCGGGTGGCGGAATAGGTAGACGCGCTAGCTTGAGGTGCTAGTGCCCGTATAGGGCGTGGGGGTTCAAGTCCCCCCTCGCGCACAGAGAGAAAACCCCCGGTTCGCCGGGGTTTTTCTCGTTCCTCAGGTCAGCCCATGGAGACGCCGAAGACGAGTCCGAGGATGTAGGTGACCGCCGCGGCGGCGTAGCCGATGGCGAGCTGCCGCAGCGCGCGGCGCAGCGGCGGGCCCCCGGAGAGCAGACCGACCATGGCGCCCGTGGCCAGGAGGGCGACCCCCACGAGCACCAGAGCCAGGACCATGGCGGCCGTTCCCGAGAGGCCGAACAGCCACGGCACGAGGGGGATGACGGCGCCGGAGGCGAAGAAGAGGAAGCTCGACAGGGCAGCCCCCCAGTCGCGCCCGACGACGTCGTGGCCCTCGACCTCCTCGGCGGCGCGTCGGTAGGGGACGCTCCGATCGGCGTCGCGGGCCTCTCCGACGACCGCCCGCGCCCGCGCCCGCGCATCAGCCTCCGACATCCCGCGGGTGCGGTAGACCAGTGCCAGCTCGTTGGCGTCCAGGTCGAGGTCGGGGAGGACGTGGTCGGCGTCGTTGTTCGGCTCGGTGGCGGCGAGGAGCTCGCGCTGCGATCGCACCGACACGAACTCCCCCGCCCCCATCGACAGCGCGCCCGCCAGCAGGCCGGCGACGCCGCTGAAGAGGACGAAGGACGGGGCGACGCCGGTTGCGCCGATGCCCATCACGAGAGCCATGTTCGAGACCAGGCCGTCGTTGGCGCCGAACACCGCGGCGCGGAAGGATCCCGACAGCCTCCGCCGCCCCCGGGCGGCGAGCCCGCGCACGACCTCCTGGTGGATGCGCTCATCGGCCGCCATCGTGGCCGAGGCGAACGGCTCGGCGTCGTACGGCGACCGCGCCTCGGCCCGCTGCGCGAGCGCGAGGACGAAGATCGAGCCGAAGCGGCGCGCGAGGACCGCCAGCACTCGGGTGCGCAGATCGGGTCGGGGCAGCCGATCGGGCTCACCGCCGAGCATCTCGAGCCAGTGCGCCTCATGACGGCCCTCCGCCTCGGCGAGGGCGAGCAGGATGTCGCGCTCCTCCCCCTCGCGACGTGCGGCCAGCTCACGGTAGACCTGCGCCTCCGCGCGTTCGTCGACGAGGTACTGCGCCCAGCGGCGGCGGTCACGGGCGGTGATGGGGCGGGGAGCGGCAGGGGCGTCGGCGGGCACGCGGAATCAACCTCTTCTCAGGGCGTGGGGGGCACCTCCACGCTAGCCATCGACACCTTCCGAGTCGTTGTCGGAACGGGGATTGCCAGCATTTCGGACCGCCGAACCCCCACCGTTCGTCACGACCGGATGCGCGCCCGCAGCACGTCGATCCGCGCCTGCAGCTGGGCCACGGTGGCGTGAGAGACGGCAGGTCCGCCGCAGATGCGCCGGAGCTCCGCATGGACGGCGCCGTGCGGCTCTCCGCTCTGCCGCGCATAGAGGCCCACGAGACTGTTCAGAAGCTGGCGCTGCTCCTTGAGCGTCCGGTGCAGAGGTGCCGGCGGTGCGGGTGCGGTGGGTTCGGACCCGGTCGCGGCAACGGCCTCTCGGACCTTCCGATGACGGCTCTGCCGTGCCTGACGCTGGATTAAGAGCTCGTGGACGTGCTCGGGCTCGAGAAGCCCCGGAAGACCGAGGAACTCCTCCTCCTCCGGGGTGCCGGGGACGGCCAGCTCGCCGAACTCCTTGCCGTCGAACATGACGCGATCGAAGTGGGCCGCCGACCCGAGCGCCTGGAAGGTGAATTCCTGCGTGAGCGCGTCGGAGGCCTTCTCCTCCCGCTCGGCGGCATCCATGAGGTCCTCTTCGGCATTCCACTCGTCGTCACCGTCGCTGTCACGATCCAGGGCGTGATCGCGCTGGCGCTCCAGTTCGTGCGCGAGCGCCAGCAGCTGCGGCACGTTCGGCAGGAACACGCTCGCTGTCTCGCCGCGCCGCCGGGCACGCACGAAGCGCCCGATTGCCTGGGCGAAGAACAGCGGCGTGGACGCCGAGGTGGCGTAGACGCCCACCGCGAGGCGTGGGACGTCGACGCCCTCGGAGACCATTCGCACGGCGACCATCCATCGCGACGTCCCCGCCGCGAAAGCCTCGATCCGCGCGGACGCCTCCGCCTCGTCGGACAGCACCACCGTCGGTCGCTCTCCGCTGAGGGACTCCAGGATCGCCGCGTACGCCCGGGCGGCGGTCTGATCCGTCGCGATGACGAGGCCCCCCGCGTCGGGCACCTGTTCGCGCACTTCGCTCAGTCGACGGTCGGCCGACCGGAGGACCGCGGGGATCCAGTCCCCCTCGGGGGCGAGCGCAGTGCGCCAGGCCTGCGAGGTGATGTCCTTCGTGTTGTCCTGACCGAGCTGGGCCTCCATCTCGTCGCCGGTCTTGGTGCGCCACCGCATCTGTCCGGCGTAGACGAGGAAGATCACAGGGCGCACGACACCGTCCTCCAGCGCCCGGCGGTAGCCGTAGGCGTAGTCGGTGCGGGAGATGCGGATCCCCTTGTCGTTCGGGTGGTACTCCACGAACGGAATGGGAGCGGTGTCGCTGCGGAACGGCGTACCCGAGAGCAGCAGACGACGTGTCGCCCGCCCGTACGCCTCACGGAGCGCGTCACCCCAGCTGAGCGCGTCGCCGCCGTGGTGGACCTCGTCGAGGATCACGAGCGTGCGCGCCGAATCGGTCAGGTGCTGGTGCACCGAGGGCTTCACCGCGACCTGCGCATAGGTCACGGCGACCCCGTGGTACTGCCGCGACGGAGCGACGAAGCGATTGCTGAACGCCGGATCGAGACGAAGCGAGACCCGCGCGGCGGCGTCGGCCCACTGCGTCTTCAGGTGCTCGGTGGGGGCCACGACGACCACGCGGTCGACGACCTGCCGCCGGAGGAGCTCGGTGGCCAATCGCAGCGCGAAAGTCGTCTTCCCCGCGCCCGGCGTGGCTGCCGCGAGGAAGTCCCTGGGGCCGGAGCCGCGACCGTCGGGGCCGTCGAGCGAGAAGTAGAGGTCCAGAGCCTCGGCCTGCCAGGCCCGCAGCCGCTGCGCGGTCCCCCACGGCGCCCGCTGCGGCCAGGTCGGCGACAGATGCTCGGCGGCGAAGCTGCCGAGGTGGATGTCCGTCTCGCCGGCGGTGGGGGTCGGAGCGGCCTCGTCCACAGCTCCCCCTTCCCGAACACGACGAGTCACCACGATAGACGACGCCCCGGACGCTACCCTCGACATGAGCCACGAGCCGAGGAAGCGCCATGTCGACCACCCCCGACCATCCGAGTCCCTATGCCGCCAACCACGAACTGCACCCCTGGCGGCGGTTCGTCGCCCTGGGCGATTCGTTCACCGAAGGCATCGGCGACCCCGAACCCGGCTCCCCCGGCGGGCACCGCGGCTGGGCCGACCGGGTGGCGGAGGTGCTCTCGCGGCAGGTGCCCGACTTCGCCTACGCCAACCTCGCGATCCGCGGTCGCCTGATCCGTCAGATCGTGGACGAGCAGGTCGAACCGGCTCTCGAGCTCAAGCCCGATCTCATCACGTTCTCGGCGGGCGGCAACGACGTCATCCGGCCAGGATCCGATCCGGATGTCGTGGCCGACATCTTCCACGATGCCGTGGTCCGGCTGTCGTCCTCCGGCGCGACGCTGGTGGTGTTCACCGGCATCGACACCAACTTCACGCCGGTGTTCCGCGGCATCCGCGGCAAGGTCGCCATCTACAACGAGAACATCCGCGCGATCGCCGAGCAGTACGACTGCATCGTCGCCGACCAGTGGGCTCTCAAGGAGGTGCAGGACATGCGCTTCTTCGACGACGACCGGCTGCACTACAACTCACTGGGGCATCACGAGGTGGCCCGCATGGTGCTCCGCACCCTCGCGGTGCCCAACGACCTCCACCCCATGGCCCCCGACCCTCTTCCGGTGCGCACCTGGCGTCAGGCGCGCACGAACGACCTGGTCTGGGCACGCGAGTACCTCGTTCCCTGGGTGCTGCGGCGCCTGCGGCAGCAGTCCTCGGGCGACGAGGTCGTACCCAAGCGCCCCGAGCCGCTGCCGATCATCCGCTCGACGGACGACGCCTGACCGGTGTCACTTCACGCCCCGCGTGAGCGCCCACAGGGCGACCGCGCTGGCTGCGGCGACGTTCAGCGAGTCGACACCACCGGACATCGGGATGGTGACCACCGAGCGGGCGTCGGCGAGACTTCGGCGCGAGAGCCCGTGTCCTTCACCGCCCAGCAGCAGCGCCACCCGGTCGGGCCGCTCACGGGCGAAGTCCTCGAGGGTCACCGCGTCGTCCGAGAGCGCGAGGGCCGCGACGTGGAAGCCGGCCGCGGCCAGCTCGGCGGCGCTCGATCGAGGATCGACCAGCCGCGTCCAGGGGACTTGGAAGACCGTTCCCATCGATACCCGGACGCTCCGGCGGTAGAGCGGATCGGCGCACCGGGGCGAGACGAGGACGGCATCGGCGCCGAGTCCGGCGGCATTGCGGAAGACGGCGCCGACGTTGGTGTGATCGACGATGTCCTCGAGGACGACGACGGTCCTCGCCCCCGCGACGGTCTCGGCGACACTCCGCAGTGCGGGACGGTGCATCGCGGCGAGGGCCCCGCGGTGCACGGCGTAGCCGGTGAGGGCCTCGGCCACGGCCGGCGAGACGACGAACACCTCGACCTCGGGGATCTCTGCCACCAGCGGCGCGATGTCGTCGATCCACGTGCGCTGCACCAGGATTGATCTCGGTCGATGCCCGGCGGCCAGGGCCCGGGCGATCACCTTGGCGGATTCGGCGATGTAGAGCCCCTCCCGCGGTTCGCGAACCCGCCGCAGAGCCACGTCGGTGAGGTCACGGTAGTCCGCGAGACGCTCGTCGCGCGGGTCGTCGATCTCGCTCAGCTGCATCCGTCCACTCTCTCGCACCCGCCTGTGCGTAACATCGCCGAAAAGCGCCGCGCCTAGAATCGGCGACCTACACTCGGCGGAGGGGGTGTCCGTGACCGTCACGACCGATCTCGGCTCTCAGACGCCGGCCGTCGCCGAGGCGCTGGAGGTGCTGCAGGGCCGCCGCGTGGCGATCCTCACCGGCGCGGGGGTGTCCACCGACTCGGGGATCCCCGACTATCGCGGCGAGGGAGCGCCGGTGCGCACCCCGATGACCGCTCAGGAGTTCCTCGGCGACGTCGCCGCCCGGCGGCGCTACTGGGTGGGTTCCCACCTCGGCTGGCGCGCCTTCGCCGCGGCGAGTCCGAACCCCGGGCACACCGCGATCGCCGACCTCGAGCACCGCGGCATCGCCGCTGGGGTGGTCACCCAGAACGTCGACGGTCTGCACGTGCGGGCGGGGAGCCGGCGTGTCGTCGAGCTGCACGGCACGATGCGGCGGGTCTTCTGCACGCACTGCGGCCAGGTGTTCGACCGTCGCGACCTCGCCGCGCGGGTGGAGCGCGACAACCCGTGGCTGACCGTGCCCGATGCGGTCCCCCTCGGACCGGACGGCGATGTCGTCCCGTCGGCGACGGAGGGATTCGTCCTCCCCGACTGCACGGTGTGCGGCGGCATGCTCAAACCCGACGTGGTCTTCTTCGGCGAGTTCGTCCCGGCGGAGAAGTTCCGCGAGGCGGAGCAGCTCGTCCGCAGCGCGGACGCGCTGCTGATCGCCGGCTCGTCGCTGGTGGTCAATTCCGGCATCCGCCTGCTCGAACGCGCGCGCCGCCGGCGGCTTCCCGTCGTCATCGTCAATCGGGGCCAGACGCGCGGCGACGCACGCGCCACGGTGAAGATCGACGCCGGCACCTCGCCGGTGCTGCGGTTCCTCGCCGACAACCTCCCCGATCCGTCGCCCCGCTGAGAGCGGACCGTCAGCCGGGCCCGGGTACGCTCGTGCAGTGAGCTCACTGATCATGGTCCGCCACGGCGAGACCGAATGGAATCGGGCCGGGCGCATCCAGGGGCTCACCGACATCCCGTTGAACGACACGGGGCGCGCGCAGGCCCGACGGGCCGCGGAGGACCTGCGCGACGAGCTCAGGGCCGCCGGTGCGGATGCCGCGGACGACGCCGTCATCGTGTCCAGCGATCTGGCGCGGGCCGCCGAGACCGCGGACATCATCGCCGCGGCACTGGGGCTCGGCACCCCACGCCGCTATGCCGGTCTGCGCGAGCGCGCGTACGGGGAGGCCGAGGGTCTTCTCACCGAGGAGTTCCAGCGCCGGTGGGGGCCGTGGCACCTGGCGGACGTCCCCGGCGCCGAGACACGCCACGACCTTCGCGGCCGCGCCCTCGAGGCGCTCGCCCTCGCGAGGCACGACGCCGTTGACGCCCACACGGTCGCCGTCGCCGATCTCCGCCTCATCGTGGTCGCTCACGGAGCACTCATCCGCGAGGTCATCGGTCACGCTACCGACGACCGGCTGCCTGAGCCCGGCGTGCGGCTTCCGAACGGCTCGCTCCACCGCTTCGCGGTCGAGGACGATGCGCTCCGCCTCGTGATGCCGCTCGACGTCACCCGCTGAGGTCGGCGCGGTCCAGCACCGAACGAGCATGCCGGAGCACCGGCTCATCGATCATGCGCCCCTCGTAGGTGAACACCCCGGGCCGTCCCTCGGCGGCGGCGAGGACACCGCGCGCCCACGCGATCGTCGCCTCGTCGGGTCGGTAGGCCTCACGGATCACCGGTACCTGCGACGGGTGGATGCACGCCGTGGCGGTGAAGCCCGATGCCGCGGCGTCGGCCGCCTCGCGCCGGAGGCCCTTGACGTCGCCGATGTCGAGATGGACGGCGTCGACCGCGGCCTTGCCCTGCGAGCCCGCCGCCAGCAGCACGCGCGCCCGGGCGTACCGGGCGATGTCGCGGTAGCGGCCGTTGGATCTGCGACTGGACGTGCCGCGGAGGCTCGCCACGAGGTCTTCGGCTCCCCACATCAGGCCCATCACCTGGTCGTGGGCCGCGAGCTTGTCCGCCGCCGCCACTCCGCGGGCGGTCTCGCAGAGGGCGATGATCGAGAACCGCCTGTCGATGGCGCGCAGCGCCTTGGTGCTCTCGGCCTTGGCCACCATCACGGTGCGATAGTCGGTCTGGGACAGGGTGGCCATGTCGGAGGCGAAGGCCTCGGTCCCGACCGGGTTCACCCGCACGATGACCCGGGACGGATCGAGGTCGGCGTCGATCAGGGCGCCCCGGGCCGCGGTCCTGCGGTCGGGTCCGACGGCATCCTCGAGGTCGAGGATGACCGCATCCGCGCGGTCCAGCGCCTTGACGAAGCGTTCGGGGCGATCGGCGGGACAGAACAGGAGAGCCGGCGCGGGCAGCATCCCTCTCACCCCTCCTCTGCGATCGTCGGAGCCGACGTTCCCGACGTGCGGACGGCATCCTCGCACCACATCAGCGCGACCCGGGTGGCGGTGGCGACGACGACCCCGTCCTGATTGCGCCCGGTGTGGCGCATCGTGACGATTCCCTGTCCGGGGCGGGACGCCGAGCGCCGCGCCTGGAGGATCTCGGTCTCGGTGTAGAGCGTGTCACCGTGGCGGAGCGGCGCGGGGAAGGTCACATCGCTCATCCCGAGTTGCGCGACCAGAGTTCCCAGGGTCAGCTGCGACACCGATGCCCCGACCATCGTCGACAGCGTCCACATCGAGTTGACCAGGCGCTCCCCGAAGGAGCTGTCGGCGGCCCACGCCGCATCGAGGTGGAGAGGCTGCGCGTTCATCGTCAGCGCCGAGAACAGCACGTTGTCGGTCTCGGTCGCCGTCCGCCCGGGCCGGTGCAGGTAACGGGCGCCCACCTCGATCTGGTCGAAATACAGTCCGCGCTGAAGGATGCCGGCGCGCTCTGTCCCGGTCTGGTTCGGGCCGGGCTGTACCGGGCCGGGATGTACGGGGCCGGGCTGTTCTGGGTCGTCGTTCACGATGCCGCTCACGCTACCCGCCGAGTCCCAGTGCCCGCGAGATCACCAGCAGCTGCACCTCGGTCGTGCCCTCGCCGACCTCGAGGATCTTCGAGTCGCGATAGTGCCTGGCCACCGGGTACTCGTTCATGAAGCCGTTGCCCCCGAAGATCTGCGTCGCATCGCGGGCGTTGTCCATCGCGGCGTCGCTCGCGGTGACCTTGGCGATGGCCGCCGCGGTCTTGAACGGCTTCCCCGCGTCCCGCAGCCGGGCGGCGTGAAGCCAGGCGAGTCGGGCGTTGTGGACGCGCGCCTGCATCCGGGCGAGCATGAACTGGATCCCCTGCCGGCTCGCCAGCGGCGCAGCGAAGACCGTACGCGACCGGGCGTAATCGACGGATGCCTCCAGGCACCCCTCGGCTGCGCCGGTGGCGAGCGCGGCGATGGCGATGCGTCCCTCATCGAGGATGTGCAGGAAGTTCGCGAATCCCCGCCCCTCCTCGCCGAGCAGGTGCGAGGCGGGGACGCGCACGTCGGTGAACGTCAGCGGATGGGTGTCGGACGCCCGCCATCCCACCTTGTCGTAGCCGTGCTCGACCGTGAACCCGGGCGTCCCGTGGGGGACGATGATCGTGGAGATCTGCTTACGGCCGCCACTCTCGCCGGTGACGGCGGTGACGGTGACGAACCGCGTGATGTCGGTGCCGGAGTTGGTGATGAACTGCTTCGACCCGTTGATCACCCACTCGTCGCCGTCACGACGCCCCGTCGTGCGGGTGGCCCCGGCGTCCGAACCCGCCTCGGGTTCGGTCAGCCCGAATCCGGCGAGCGCCCGTCCGGCGAGGAGATCGGGGAGGTACTCGGCCCGCTGCGCGTCGGTGCCGAACCGGTGGATCGGCATGGCCCCGAGGCTCACGCCGGCTTCGAGGGTGATCGCGATCGACTGGTCGACGCGGGCGAGCGCCTCGATCGCGAGGCACAGGGCGACGTAGTCCCCGCCCTGTCCGCCGACCTCCTCCGGGAACGGCAGACCGAACAGTCCCATCTCCCCCATCTGCGCCACCACATCCAGCGGCAGGGTGTGCGTGCGGTCGGCCTCGTACGAGACGGGCGCGACGACCTCGTCGGCGAACTCGCGCACCAGCTGGGCCAGTTCGAGCTCGGTCTCCTCGAGGGCGTACTCACTCAGTGGAATCGTCATGCTGGTCCTCCTCGACCTCCGCGACCGTCTGATCGCGGTTCACCTGGTCGCCGATCGCGACATGGATGCGGACGGCGCCGTCATGGGGCGCGACCGCGATGTGCTCCATCTTCATCGCCTCGATGCTCACGAGCCGGTCCCCTGCGGCGACCCGTGATCCGTCCGGGACGTGCACGGCCACGACCGTTCCCGGCATCGGGGCGCGCACCTGAGGGTCCACGGCCGAGACGTGCCGGGACCGCGCCGCGAGGCGCCGCGTCATCGCCTCGTGGCGGTCGATGGGTGTCAGCCGATGCGTGACCCCGTCCCGCCAGGTCCACACCGCGGCGTCCGGCCCCCGCACGGCGACGACCTCGGAGGCGCCCGCCGCGTCCGTCCGGCGCGTGGAGACCACGTCCCCGCCGTCGACGAGGAAGGACACGGTCTCGGCCGCCGCCGGGCGTCCGGCGCGCCATCCGCGCAGGTTCCGCCAGACAGCGCCCGCCCCACCGCTCTGCCCGACGGGCGGTACCTCATCGTCGATCGCCCGGAGCACCGCGGCCGCGGCCGCGAGCTCGGCCTCATCCGGCGACGAGGCCTCGAGCACCGGCATCCGGTCGATGATGCCGGTGTCGAGGTCGCCGACCCTGACGTCGTCTCGGGCGAGCAGGGACCGCAGGAACGCCACGTTCGTCTCGACCCCGGCGATGACGGTCGACGCCAGGGCCGCGTCCAGCGCCCGCAGCGCCTGGGTGCGGTCGTCGGCGTGGGCGATGACCTTCGCGATCATCGGGTCGTAGTCGGCGGTCACGCGCGATCCGATCTCGATCGCCGCGTCGGTCCGGATCCCCCGGGCGGGGCGCCACACGAGGATCTCCCCCACCGACGGCACGAAGTCCCGCTCGGGGCTCTCGGCGTACACGCGCGCCTCGACGGCATGGCCGCGCAGGCGCACCTGGTCCTGCGTGAACGAGAGCGGCATGCCCGCCGCGATGCGCAGCTGCTCGGCGACGAGGTCGATGCCGGTGACCTCCTCGGTGACGGGATGCTCGACCTGCAGACGGGTGTTCATCTCGATGAAGAAGAACTCGTCCGGACGCGCGGCGGCGACGAGGAACTCCACCGTTCCGGCACCCCGGTAGTCCACGCTCGCCGCCGCGGCGCATGCCGCCCGGCCGAGACGCTCACGCGTCCGCGGGTCGACGGCCGGGGAAGGCGCCTCCTCGATGACCTTCTGGTGCCGGCGCTGCAGCGTGCACTCCCGTTCGCCGAGGTGCACCACGGCGCCGTGGTCGTCGGCGAGCACCTGCACCTCGATGTGGCGAGGGCGCTCGAGCAGTCGCTCCAGGAGCAGCGTGTCGTCGCCGAACGCGGCGCGCGCCACGCGCCGCGCGCTGTCCAGGGCCGCGGGCAGGTCGTCGGCGGCGCGGACGACCTGCATGCCCTTGCCACCGCCTCCGGCGGACGGCTTGACCAGCAGGGGGAACCCGGTCGCCTCGGCGGCCCGGGCGATCTCGGCGTCATTCATCCCCGCGGCCGAGAACCCGGGAACGGTCGGCACGCCGGATCCGGCGACGTGCTCCTTCGCCCGGATCTTGTCGCCCATGACCTCGAGGGCGCGCTCGCCCGGACCGATGAAGACGATGCCCGCCTGGGCGCACGCTCGCGCGAAGGTCACGTTCTCGGAGAGGAAGCCGTACCCCGGGTGGATCGCCTCGGCGCCGGACTGCCGGGCCGCGGCGATCACGGCGTCGATGTCGAGATACGACGCGGTCGCGGCTGCGGGACCGATCCGGACCGCCTCGTCCGCCTCGCGCACGTGCGGAGCATCGGCGTCGGCGTCGCTGTAGACGGCCACGGCGCGGATACCGAGGGCGCGCAGCGTCCGGATGACGCGGCGGGCGATCTCACCGCGGTTGGCCACCAGGACGCTGCCGAAGATGGTCGCGGGGTGCTCGAGGGTCATGGGGCTCACATCCGGAAGACGCCGAACTGCGGCGTCGGCAGCGGGGTGCGGCTGACGACATCGAGGGCGAGTCCCAGGATGTCGCGGGTGTCGGCGGGATCGATGACGCCGTCGTCCCATAGTCGGGCTGTGGCGTAGTAGGGGCTGCCCTGCTCGTCGTACCGCGCGCGGATCGGCGCCTCGAAGGCCTCCTGGTCGGCCGGGGTCCACTCTTCTCCGCGTGCGTCGAGCTGATCGCGCTTGACCGTGCCGAGGACGGCCGCGGCCTGGGTTCCGCCCATGACCGAGATGCGGCTCGCCGGCCAGCTCCACAGAAAACGGGGCGAGTACGCCCGGCCGCACATCGAGTAGTTGCCCGCGCCGAAGGATCCGCCGATGATCACCGTGAGCTTCGGCACCCGCGTGGTGGCCACCGCGGTGACCATCTTCGCCCCGTCTTTCGCGATGCCTCCCGCCTCAGCCTCGCGACCCACCATGAAGCCGGTGATGTTCTGCAGGAACACCAGCGGCGTCCCGCGCTGGTCGCACAGTTCGATGAAGTGGGCGCCCTTCTGCGCCGATTCGGAGAAGAGGACGCCGTTGTTGGCGACGATGCCGACGGGGTGACCGTGGATCCGGGCGAAACCGGTGACGAGGGTCTCGCCGTACTCGCGCTTGAACTCGTGGAAGTCGCTGCCGTCGACCAGGCGCGCGATGACCTCGCGCACGTCGTACGGCTGGTTGACGTCCACGGGCACGACGCCGTACAGCTCCGCGGGGTCGGCCGCGGGCGCGACGGACGGGATCACCGGCCACACCGGACCGGCTTCTGCGGGCAGGGTCGCGACGATGTCGCGGACGATCTCCAGGGCGTGCTCGTCGTCCTCGGCGAGATGATCGACGACACCGGACCGACGTGCGTGCAGCTCGCCGCCGCCCAGCTCCTCGGGAGTGACGACCTCGCCGATGGCGGCTTTCACCAGCGGCGGTCCGCCGAGGAAGATCGTCCCCTGGCCGCGGACGATCACCGTCTCGTCGCTCATCGCCGGCACGTAGGCGCCGCCGGCGGTGCACGACCCGAGGACCGCGGCGATCTGCGGGATTCCCGCGGCGGAGAGCCGAGCCTGGTTGAAGAAGATGCGTCCGAAGTGGTCACGGTCGGGGAAGACCTCATCCTGCATGGGAAGGAACGCACCGCCCGAATCGACCAGATACACGCACGGGAGCCGGTTCTCCAGGGCGATCTCCTGCGCGCGCAGGTGCTTCTTCACCGTGAGCGGGAAGTACGTCCCCCCTTTGACGGTGGCGTCGTTGCAGACGACCATCACGTGCCGTCCGTGGACGAGACCGATCCCGGCGACGACCCCGGCCGCCGGAGCCTCGCCGCCGTACAGTCCGTCCGCCGCCAGCGGTGCGACCTCCAGGAACGGACTCCCCGCGTCCAGGAGGCGGTCGACACGGTCTCGGGGCAGGAGCTTGCCCCGGGCGATATGGCGCTCCCGCGACGAGACCGGTCCCCCGAGCGCGGCTTCGGCCAGGCGGCGGCGGAGGTCGTCGGCGAGGCCGCGCTGCGCCGCCTCGGCGCGCCGGAAGCGGTCATCCCGACGCACAGTGGTGCTGAGCCTGGCCATGTCATCTCCGTCGACGTCACGATCCGGTCACGCCCGTTGTCGGCGCGTGGCGGGGGCGGTTAGTGTGCGTTAACCGAGCTTTCACGTTAGCGGGGATTAACTGAAATGGCAAGCACCACCGGCCGCGATCGGGCGAAGGCCGACCGGCACTCCGCCCTCCTCGCCGAGGCGGCGCGTCTGTTCGCCGAGCGCGGGTTCACCGGCGTCAGTCTGGAGGATCTCGGAGCTGCGGTCGGTGTGAGCGGCCCGGCGATCTATCGCCACTTCGCCAACAAGCAGGCGCTGCTGGGCGCCATCCTGATCGGCGTGAGCGAACGGCTCCGTGACGGCGGCCGGACGGTGATCGACAGAACGGATGACGCCGTCTCGCGTCTTTCGCAGCTGGTGGCGTTCCACGTGGATTTCGCCCTCACCGATGCCGATGTCATCCGCGTGCAGGACCGCGACCTCGCCAGTCTCGGCGAGGAGGATCGCCGCACGGTCCGGCGCCTGCAGCGCGAGTACGTCGAGATGTGGATCGGCGTCCTCGCGGCGGTGCACCCGGAGCGCCCGGAACAGGATCTCCGCGTGCGCGCGCACGCCTGCTTCGGCCTGATCAACTCCACGCCGCACAGCATCCGGACCGGTCAGGGTTCCCTCGACCAGACGGATGTCCGCGCAATCCTGACCGAGATGGCCGAGGCCGCCCTGGCCGTCTGAGGGGTATTCTCTCTGCAAGATGCGTGAGACCCCCGAAGAAGAGGCCCTCAGTTCACGCCGCGACTTCCTCAAGGTCGGCGGCCTGGCAGCGGCCGGCTTCGCCGTGGGCGGTGCGACCGGTGCCGTCGGCGGCGCCGCGGTCGGCCACGCCGCGGGCGTCCGGGAAGGGGCGCAGGAGCTGCCCGCCCTCACGGCGCGTTCCGAGCCCGGCTTCGATCACATCGTGGTGTTCATGGGCGAGAACCGCTCCTTCGACAACATGCTCGGGTGGCTCTACACGCCCGACACGCTCCCCGAGCGCTCGACGTTCGACGGGCTCGCCTTCGGCGACTACGCGAACCTCTCCCCCCGGGGCGATCGCGTCGCGGCGCACGTGTACTCCGGCGCGACGGATGTCGTGATGGGTCTTCCCAACCCCGATCCGGGCGAGGAGTTCCCTCACGTCAACACGCAGCTGTTCGAACGCGTCGATCCCGCCGGCAATGCCACCGCCCAGGTCGGCCAGATGGGGTCGCCGTTCAACGCTCCCCCGCCCGGAACCGATCCGACGATGGGCGGCTTCCTCCAGGACTATTGGAACAACTTCACCCGTCTGCGCAACGGCACCGAGCCCACGCTCGAAGAGGCCTCCCAGATCATGGGCGGCTTCTCTCCCGAGCAGCTGCCGGTGCTGTCGACGCTGGCCCGGGAGTTCGCCGTCTTCGACGCCTGGTTCGCGGGTGTGCCGTCGCAGACGTACTGCAACCGCTCGTTCTTCCACGCCTCGACCTCGCACGGCTTCGTGACGAACAAGCACGGCGGCGGATACGACAAGTGGTTGAACGCCCCCGAGACACCCACCATCTTCAACCGCCTGGAGGAGGCGGGGCTGTCGTGGAAGATCTACTTCGACGAGATGCAGCTGGTGTCGTTGACCGGTGTGCTCCACGCTCCGGTGCTGGAGAAATACTGGCGCACCGAGCACTTCGCCTTCATGCCGGAGTTCTATCGCGATGCCAAGAACGGCACCCTTCCCGCCTATGCGTTCATCGAGCCGCGTCTGGCCTACAACCACAACGACTTCCACCCGCCCTTCGGCGTCTACCGGTCGAGCGAGGTGGACGGCCGGCTCGTCATCGACTCGGCCGTGTCGGACGTGCGCGCCGGTGAGAAGCTGGTGGCGAGCATCTACGACGCCATCCGCACCAGCGCGAGCACCACGGGATCCAACGCGATGAACACGCTGCTGCTCATCACCTTCGATGAGCACGGCGGCACCTACGACCACGTCCCCCCACCCCGTGCGGTGCCGCCGGTGGAGGGCGCCGAGCCGGGGGAGATGGGTTTCGCCTTCGATCGGCTCGGCGGTCGTGTTCCTGCGATCGCGGTGTCGGCGTACACCCGGGTGGGCACCGTCATCAACGACGAGATGCACCACGGGTCGGTCATCGCGACCCTCGCCCGCCGCCACGGGCTGCAGCCGCTGAACCGACGCGATGCGGGGGCGAACACGCTGTTCTCGGTGCTGAACCTCAGCAAGCCCCGCCATCCGGCGACCTGGCCGACCGTGCACCCGATGTACCACCCGCCGAACCCGCAGGCTGACGAACCGATCGACGTGACCTCGTCTCCGCATAAGGACAAGCCGCTCAGCCCCCCGGGACGGGGGCTCCTCGGCCTCCTCCAGGCGCGCTACGGCGAGGGGGCGCAGGGCGAGCCGCAGACCTACGCCGAGGCCTACGACTACCTGCGACGGCGCGGGAGCGGTCTGTTCACCAAGGCGTGACCCCGACCCCGTCATCCCCGCCTTCTCCGTCACCCCAGGAGCATCGCCCGCCCGGGTTCTCGAAGCACCGCACCCACGTCGGCCAGGAACCGTGAGCCCTGCTCGCCGTCTACGAGACGGTGATCGAAGGACAGCGCCAGCGTGACGACGTCGCGGAGCGCGATCTGTCCGCGATGCTCCCAGGGCTGTCGACGCACCGCGCCGATGGCCAGGATCCCCGCCTCGCCCGGATTGAGGATCGGAGTACCGGCATCCACCCCGAACACCCCGACGTTGGTGATCGAGAAGGTGCCGCCGCGCATCGCCTCGGGCGGGGTCTTCCCGGCGCGCGCCGTGACCGCGAGGTCGCGGATCGCGTCGGCGAGGGCGGGAAGGGTCAACCGGTCGGCATCACGGATGTTCGGGACGACGAGCCCGCGTTCGGTGGCAGCCGCGATCCCGAGGTTCACGCCGTGATACTGCACGATCTCGCCGCTGTCCGCGTCCCAGCGGGAGTTGAGGCCGGGGTGATGGCGGAGCGCGAGACAGACGGCCTTCGCCGCGACGGCGAGCACGCCGATGCGGTGGTCGGCGAGCGCGCGGTCCTCGCGCAGGGATGCCACGAGCTCGACGGTCTCGGTCATGTCGACCGTCAGGAACACCGTGACATGAGGGGCGGTGAAGGCGCTTCGCACCATGGCCTCGGCGGTGTGCTTGCGCACGCCGCGGATGGGGATCCGGGTCTCCCCGGTGCCTGTGTCCTCGCGGCTGCGGACCGTGTCCTCGCGGCTGCGGACCGCGGCCTCGGACTCGGGCGTGCGCGTGATCGTCTCGGCGTAGCCGCGGACGTCGTCGCGGGTGATGAGGCCGCCCTCCCCCGTCCCGGTCACCAGCGCGATGTCGACGCCGAGGTCTTTGGCGAGCCTGCGGACCGGCGGGGTCGACCGGGGTCGCTCCTGCAGCGGCTCGGTCTCGATCACACGGATGTCGTCGTGCGGCGCCGCCGCGAGCACGGCGGTGTCGGTCGCTGCCGTGCGCGGGGTCGAGGACGCCATCCGCGGCCGGCGACGGGGCCGGGAGTCGCCGCGGGGCGCCACGCCGTAGCCGACGAGGTTCGGACCGGCGACGTCATCGGACGGGGCGTCGTCGGTGGCGGCATCATGGGCCGGGGCGGCGCCCGCCCCGCGCTCGGCGCCGACCTCGAACGAGATCAGGGGCGAACCGACCTCGACGACGTCCCCCGCTGCGGCGTGGAGGACCTGGACGACACCGGCGTGGGGAGACGGCAGCTCGACGACGGCCTTGGCGGTCTCGACCTCGGCGATCGTCTGGTTCAGAGCGACCCGGTCGCCCTCGGCCACGAGCCACTGCACGAGCTCTGCCTCCGGCAGCCCCTCGCCGAGATCGGGAAGACGGAACTCCTGGATCACAGCTCCACCCCCGTCAAGCTGTTCGGTCGATCGAGCACCCGGTCGACGGCGTCGAGGATGCGGTCGAGGTCCGGAACGTGGTGCTTCTCGAGTTTTGCGGGCGGGTAGGGGATGTCGTGCCCCGTGACCCGCACCGGCGGCGACTCGAGGTAGTGGAAGCAGCGCTCGGTCACGCTGGCGACGAGCTCGGCGCCCACCCCGGCCTCGCGAGCGGCCTCGTGGGTGATCACGACGCGACCGGTCTTGCGCACCGACGCGCCGATCGTGCGGTGATCCAGCGGCGACAGCGAGCGCAGGTCGATGACTTCGAGCGAGATGCCGTCCTCCTCCGCCGCCAGCGCGGCATCCAGAGCCGTGATCACCTGCGCGCCGTAGGTCAGGACGGTGGCGTCCGTGCCCTCCCGGGCGACCCGGGCGAGACCCATGGGCGGGGCGTCGGCGGGATCGACGTCGAGGTCGACGTCACCCTTGGCGTGGTAGAGCCGCTTGGGCTCGAAGTAGACCACCGGGTCGTCCGAGGCGATCGCCTGACGCAGCATGAGGTAGGCGTCCTGCGGATTGGACACCGCGACCACGCGGAGACCGGAGGTGTGGACGAAGTACGCCTCGGGCGACTCGGAGTGGTGCTCGGCGGCGCCGACACCCCCCGCCCACGGGATGCGGATCGTCAGCGGCATCCGCACGTTCCCGCGGGTGCGGTAGTGGAGCTTCGCGACCTGGCAGACGATCTGGTCGAACGCGGGGTAGACGAAGCCGTCGAACTGGATCTCCACCACCGGCCGGAAGCCGCGCAGGGCGAGCCCCACGGCGGTGCCGACAATGCCCGACTCGGCCAGCGGGGTGTCGATGACCCGCTGCGCGCCGAACTCCTCTTGCAGGCGATCGGTGACGCGGAAGACGCCGCCGAGCTTGCCGATGTCCTCCCCCATCACCAGCACCTTGGGGTCATCCGCCATGGCGCGGCGCAGACCCTCGTTGATGGCCTTCGCCATCGTCAGCTGCACCATGTCAGGCCCCCTGCGCCGTGGCGAAGCCGTCGAGGTAGGCGGCGTAGGCGGCACGCTGCTCGTCGATGCCCGTGTGAGGCTCGGCGTAGACGTCGTCGAAGATCGACAGCGCCGGCCGGGTCACCGCTCCCATCGCGGCCTCGCGCACCGCGGCGGCCAGAGCGTCGGCGTCCGCGCCGACGCCGGCTACGAAGGCGTCGTCGAACGCGCCCTCGGCGCGCAGCAGCGCCTCCACGCGGTCGATCGGATCACGGCGGCGCCAGATCTCGACCTCCTCCTTGTCGCGGTAGCGGGTGGGGTCGTCCGAGGTGGTGTGCGGACCCATGCGATAGGTCACCGCTTCGAGGAAGACCGGGCCCCGCCCCCTGCGCGCGTGATCGGTCGCCCAGCGCATCGCGGCGAGGCAGGCGAGCACGTCGTTGCCGTCCACTCGCATGCTGGGAATGCCGAACCCCGGGGCGCGCCCCGCGATGGGGAATCGGGCCTGCACGCTGACCGGCTCCGAGATCGCCCACTGGTTGTTCGTGCAGACGAAGACCACCGGAGCGCCGAACGACGCCGCGAACACCATGGCCTCGTTCACGTCGCCCTGGCTGGTGGCACCGTCGCCGAAGTAGGCGGCGGCCACCTGATCGCCACCGTCGCGCTGAACACCCATGGCGTAGCCGACGGCGTGGAGCGACTGGGCTCCGATGATGATCTGCTGAGTCGCGGTGTGGAGCTCGTAGGGGTCGTAGGTGGAGTGCCCCTCGCCCCGCCAGGCGAGGACGTAATCGGAGGGCTTGCCGCCCCGCGCGAAGACGACGCCGGTCTCGCGGTAGCTCGGGAAGGCGAAATCGTCCGCGCGGAGCGCCCGGGCGGTGCCGATCTGGGTCGCCTCCTGACCCCGGCACGGCGGCCACAGGCCCAGCTGCCCCTGCCGCTGGAGGGCGACGCCCTCGTCGTCGATGCGGCGCAGCAGCACCATGTCACGGTAGAGCCGCCGGATGGCGGCGGTATCGACGTCGGCGATCCATTCCTGCAGATCCGGATCGGCGACTCGTTCGCCGCCGGGGCTCAGCAGGCGAGCGACGTCGTCCACATCGGTGGCCGGATCGGCCGTGGGGTTCAGGGTGTGCACCGTTGTCATCCCTCCTCGAGGCGACACTCTCGTGAAGCGTCGCGCGTGAGTCGCCGGCAGCGTCGCCGACAAGCCCGAGGCTACCCGTTCTGTCACCTAGCTCAAGCATCTTCGTGATCATTGAGCAACATGCGCAGACGACTGACACCGCACCTGCTAATGTTTCGCACTATGAGCACTCTCGATCACGTCGATCTCGAGCTCCTCGCCGCTCTCTCCGACGATCCCCGGGCCACGGTGGTCGCGCTCGCGGAGCGACTGGGCCTCTCGCGCAACACCGTCCAGGCCCGGATGTCGCGACTCGAGCGCACCGGCGTGTTCCTCTCCTACGAACGGGCCATCTCGCCGGACGCGCTCGGCTTTCCGATCGAGGCGTTCCTGAGTGTCACGGTGCGCCAGGCGGATCTGCCCCGCATCACCGCCGAACTCGCACGCGTGCCCGAGATCGTGCAGGTCCACGGCCTGAGCGGTCAGGTCGACCTGCTGGTCCGCGTGGCCTGTCGCGACACCCAGCACCTCTTCGACACCGACGCCCGGATCCTCGCGATCGAGGGTGTCGAGCGCACCGAGACCTCCCTGGTCATGGGAGAGGTCATCGGCTATCGCGTACGGCCCCTCATGGAGCTGGCACGACGGGAATCGTAGGGGCTGCCGCTCGCCGACCTGCGGGCGACGCCGCATCGAGGCGGACGAGGATCACCCCGACGAGAATCAGCGCGCCACCGACGAACTGGACCGGAGCGGGGATCTCGGAGAGGAAGACCCACGCGAACGCCAGGGCGAACAGCACCTCGGACAGTCCGACGAAGGACGCCACGCGGGAGCCGGTGCGCGGCACCGCCATCACTCCTAACGCGTAACCCACGGTGGTCGCCACCGCGGCGACCCACAGAAGAGGCAGCCACCACGCCACCTCGGCACCCGCGAGGGTGACGGTCACGGGGGGCGCCTGGAAGGGCAGGATGCCGGTGGCGCACAGTACCGCCATCACCAGGCCGCCGAACAGCAATCCCGCGGCCGCCAAGGCGAGGGGCGGGAGGTCGTCGCCGGCGCGCTCGGCGATGACGAAGTACGCGCACACGCAGACCGCCGCACCCAGCGCGAAGAGCACGCCGACCGGGTCGAACGCGGCGCCGGAGACATCCACCACGAGCACCAGACCCACGACGGCGACGACCGAACCCGCGAGCACGAGCGTCGAGGGTCGCCGGCGGGTGCGGATCCAGACCGCGACGACGAGCATCACCGGAGCGAGGTACTGGATGAGGAGCGCCACCGCGACCGGCATCCGCTGCATCGCGGAGAAGAAGAGCAGCTGGCAGCCGAGCACGGGCATCAGGCCGAAGCCGACGATGAGGAGCCAGTGGCGGCGCAGGAACCCGGGCTGACGGCGGATCGCCCGCACCAGCGCCGGCGACAGTACGAGGGCGGCGAGGCCCATCCGGACCAGCAGCGCGGCACCGAGCGACCAGCCGGCCTCCAGCAGCGGCTTCATGAACGGGCCGCTCGAGGAGAACGCGAGCGCGGAGGCCAGTGCCATCACCAGGCCCGTCGTCGCCACCCGCGACGCGGCCGCGGGAACGCCCAGCGGAAGGACGGGGAGCGGGGCGGTCGCGGTCATCGGATCATCCGTCCGTCAGGAGTCAAGCATGCGTACACTGGTGACACTAGCGGCGTGCAATGTCAGGAGTCAACATGGTTTTCATCCATGACACGGAGCAGTCGCTGCGCGCGGCCTCGTACCTGGTGAACACGCTGCCCGGTTTCGACGGAGAAGACCGGATGCGCACGGTCGACGATCTCGTCGACTACCTCGCGGTGAATCCGTACACCGGCGACATCGCGCGCGAAGAAAAGACTGTTGCAGAACTCCGCGACGTGCGCGAGCGACTCCGAGCACTGTGGGATGTCGATCGCGACGAGGCCGTGCCGCTGGTGAACGCGATGCTCCACGATGGCGGAGCACTCCCCCGACTCGTCCAGCACGACGGGTACGGCTGGCACATCCACGCCACGCCCGATGATGCGCCCCTTGCGACACGTGTCCTCGTCGAAGCGGCGATGGCCTTCGTGGACGTCATCCGAGCCGATGCCTACGACCGCGTGCGCATCTGCGCGGCACACGACTGCGAGTCCGTGTACGTCGACTACTCGCGAAACGGCTCCAAGCGCTACTGCGACACCGGGAACTGCGGCAACCGGATGAATGTCAGCGCGTACCGGCAGCGGAAGGCGCAAGAAAGCGACTGATCGCGGCCGCAGCGGCTCCGGGGGTCTCGTAGTGGATCAGGTGCCCCACCTCGGGGATCTCGACCAGCTCCGCCCGCGGGAACAGTGTCTGCAGCCGTCGCTGTGCGGCCAGAGGGGTGATGTCGTCGCGCTCGGCGACGATGAGAAGTGTCGGCTGTGCGATCGCGGGCGCGAAGGCACGCACGTCGTTGCCGACGGAGGTCTCGAAGGCCTCGCGGAGGACGTCGCGGTCGGCGAACCGCGAGAAGTACCGATCGTGCTGGTCGTGGATGTAGCGGCGGAGGTCGCGGCGGCGCGTCTTGGCCATCGCCACGCTCATGCCGCGGACGATCGCTCGCTGACGGAGGATCCACTCGCCGGCCGGCCGGGGCAGGCGGGCGCCCAGGCGGTAGTAGAGCACGGCGAGGCGGGTGAGGATGCCGCGCGGTCCCTCCAGTGCCGGCGCGCCGATGGGGTTGATGAGGACGAGCCGGGACGTCGGCAGTCCTCCCGCCACGGCGGCCGAGGCGACGATCGACCCGAACGAGTGCCCGAGGATGACCGCCGCCGGCGCCACGGCGGCATGCACCTCGATGAGCCAGGACCGATAGGCGTCGATGTCGTGCCGCCGCCCGGGAAGCGGGGTCGACTCGCCGAACCCCGGAAGGTCGGGGACGATGAACCGGACCTCCGGGAGAAGAGCGACGATCGAGGCCAGACCGTGGTGGTCGCCGCGGAACCCGTGGACCGCGAGTACCGTGACGTCGGCGTCAGAGGGCCCGTAGGTCCAATAGGCGGTCTCGCCGCCGAGGATCTCGATCCGGTCCCCCTCGGGGACCGCCGCGCGCGGAGCGGGGACCTCGGGGTGCGGAATCGACACGTTCGAGTCTAACCGGCAGCCGATGTCGGGACCGGCGCGTACGGTTCCGAGCCATGACGATCCCTCGCCCCGCTTCCGATCCCGCCGCGCCGACGCCGGTCCCCCTGCGCGGCGACCCGCCGCCCTGGCTTCGCGTCGTGGGCGTGTTCGATCTGGAGACCACCGGGGTGGACGTGCGCTCCGACAGGGTGGTCACCGGGCACGTCGGACTGCTGGATGCCACGGGTGCGGCCGTCTGCGGACGATCCTGGCGGGCCGACCCGGGTGTGGAGATCCCCGCGGCGGCGACCGCGGTGCACGGGATCTCCACGGCTGAGGCCCGCGCCACGGGGCGTCCCGCGGCGGAGGTGGTCGCCGAGATCGTCGGGTGCCTTCGCGGCATCCTCGACGCGGGCATCCCGGTGGTCGCCTACAACGCCGCGTACGACTTCTCCCTGCTGCGGCACGAAGCGCTGCGACACGGCGTCGCGCCGCTCGATCATCCGTCCCCCGTGTTCGATCCCCTCGTCATCGATCGGCACGTCGATCGGTACCGCAGAGGCAAGCGCACGCTCGACAGGGTCGCGGCGCACTACGCGGTGAGCCTCGACGCCGCCCACGAGGCCGCCGCCGACGCTCGGGCAGCGGGACGTGTGGCGCAGGCCCTGGGGCGACGGTACCGTGGCCTGCTCCCGCCGACCGCCCGTGCGATCCACGTCGAGCAGATCGCCTGGGCGCGCGATCAGGCCGCCAGCCTCACCGAGTACTTCGTGAGGATCGGCCGCATCGACCCCGCGGACGAGGTCGACGGCACGTGGCCGGTGCGGTGACGCGCGAAAAAGCCCCCGACCACGGTCGAGGGCTTCTTCCGACGGCTCAGCGGCCGCCGAAGTTCTTGAAGCGCTGGTTGAACTTCTCGACGCGGCCGGCCGAGTCCAGGATGCGCTGCTTACCCGTGTAGAACGGGTGCGAGGCCGACGAGATCTCCACGTCGATCACGGGGTACTCGACGCCGTCGAGCTCGATCGTCTTGTCGCTGGTGACGGTGGAACGGGTGAGGAAGGTCTCGCCCGAGCCGAGGTCGCGGAACACGACCGCGCGGTAGTCGGGGTGGATGTCAGTCTTCATGGGAATCCTTGCGGGAGCGACGGAAAGTCTTCGGTGCGAGAGCACCAGCGAGCGAGTCTACCAGGCGTCGACGCGGTCTGCCGAACCGCGCTCTTCCGGAGGCCGGAGGTGGCGTCACCGAGCGGCGCGCGCGGTGAAGCGGCCATCCTCTTCGCGCAGCACGATCGGGGTGCCGAACGTCTCGGTCAGCGTCTCCCCCGTCAGCGCCTCGGCGAGGGGTCCTGCCGCGACCGCCCGCCCCTCGCGCAGCAGCAGCACGTGGGTGAAGCCCACCGGGATCTCCTCAACGTGATGGGTCACCATCACCATCGCCGGCGTGGTCGGCGCCTGTGCGTATCCTCCGAGAAGCGTGAGCAGCTCTTCACGCGCACCGAGGTCGAGGCTCGCGGTCGGCTCGTCGAGGAGGAGGAGCTCGGGGTCGGTCATGATCGAGCGGGCGATCTGCACCCGCTTCTGCTCGCCGTCGGACAGCGTGCCGAACGTGCGATCGGCGAGCTCCTCCAGACGCCATTCGGCGAGGACGCGCAGAGCGCGCCGTTCGTCGATGTCCTCGTAGTCCTCGCGCCAGCGTCCGACGACCGAGAACGCCGCGGTCAGGACGACGTTCAGCACCGTCTCGTCCCCGGGGATCCGACGCGCCATGGCGCTCGAGGCGAAGCCGATGCGCGGCCGTAGTTCGAACACGTCCGTGCGGCCCAGGCGTTCGCCGAGGATCGTCACCGTCCCCGAGGTCGGGTGGATCAGGGTGTCGGCGAGCTGCAGGATCGTCGTCTTCCCTGCGCCGTTGGGGCCGAGGACCACCCACCGCTGATCATCGCTGACCTCCCAGTCGAGACGGTCGATGATGTCACGGGCGTTCCTGCGGACGACGACGTCGGAGAACTCCAGCACCTGCGGCATGACCCCAGCCTATCGGCCGGGCCTGGTCGCTCACGGCGCCGCGGCGACCTCCCGGTACAGAGCCGCCGTCTGGGCGGCGATGCTCTGCCAGCTGAAGTCGGCGATCGCCCGGCGACGCCCGGCTTCTCCCCACTCGCGCGCGCGGGCGGGGTCGCTGACCACTTCGGTGAGCGCGGCGGCGAGATCGGCGACGAACCGGTCGGGATCCAGCGGCGTTCCCGTGCCGTCATCCATCTGCTCGATCGGGACCAGCCGCCCCGTGACCCCGTCCACGACGACCTCGGGGATGCCTCCGGTGGCGGTGCCGACCACGGCGGCGCCGCATGCCATGGCCTCGAGGTTCACGATCCCGAGAGGCTCGTACACCGAGGGGCAGACGAACGCGGTGGCCGCGGTGAGCACCGTACACAGTTCGTGTCGCGAGAGCAGGCGGTCCAGCCACACCACGCCGTCACGCGTCTCTTGCAGCCCGCGGACGAGCCCCTCGACCTCGGCCATGATCTGCGGGGTGTCCGGAGCCCCCGCGCAGAGGACCAGCTGCACCTCCGGCGGCAGCTGCGCGGCCGCCCGCAGCAGGTAGGGCAGGCCTTTCTGGCGGGTGATGCGTCCGACGAAGACGACCGACGGTCGTGCCGGATCCACGCCCAGGCTCTGCAGCATCGACTCATCGGCCACCGGGTGCCAGCCATCGGTGTCGATCCCGTTGTAGATCACCCGGACCTTCCCGGGATCGACGGCGGGATAGCTGCGGAGGATGTCCGCGCGCATGCCCTCGCTCACCGCCACGATGGCCGCAGCGTGCTCGTACGCCACCCGCTCCACCCAGCTCGAGACCGCGTACCCCCCGCCGAGCTGCTCGGCCTTCCACGGACGGAGTGGTTCGAGGCTGTGGGCGGTGAGCACGTGCGGGATCCCGTGGAGGAGCGACGAGAGGTGCCCGGCGAAGTTGGCGTACCAGGTGTGGCTGTGCACGACGTCGGCCCCGCCGACATCCGTCACGATCTCGAGGTCGGTGCCGAGGGTCTGGACGGCCGCGTTGGCAGCGCCCAGTTCGGCCGGCACCCGGTAGGAGGTGGTGTCGGCCTCGTCGCGGTCGGCACCGAAGGCACGGACGCGCACATCCACGGCCTCGCCGCCGCCTCCGGCCCGCAGCGCCCGGACCAGTTCGGTCACGTGCACTCCGGCGCCGCCGTAGATCTCCGGCGGGTACTCCTTGGTGATCATGTCCACGCGCATGGGTCGAAACCTAGTACACGCGGGCATCTGTGGACAGTCGCTGGGTTCCCGCGCGAAACCGGGCCTAGGGTGGTGCCATGCCTGCAGCGCCGAAGGTCTTCGGAATCATCCTCGCCGGCGGCGAGGGGAAGCGACTCATGCCCCTGACCGCCGACCGCGCCAAGCCCGCCGTGCCGTTCGGCGGCCAGTACCGGCTGATCGATTTCGCCATATCGAATCTGATCAACTCCGGGCTTCGGCAGATCGTCGTCCTCACGCAGTACAAGTCCCACAGCCTCGACCGGCACGTGTCCCAGACGTGGCGGATGTCCGCCTTGCTGGACTCCTATGTCGCGTCGGTGCCCGCGCAGCAGAGACTCGGGAAGCGGTGGTTCTCGGGGTCGGCCGACGCGATCCTGCAGAGCCTGAACCTGATCAACGACGAGCAGCCCGACATCGTCATCGTGATCGGCGCCGACCACGTGTACCGGATGGATTTCCGGCAGATGCTCGCCGCCCATATCGAATCGGGCGCTCGGGCCACGGTGGCCGGCATCCGCCAGCCGATCTCGCTGGCCGACCAGTTCGGTGTGATCGACGTCGATTCCGACGACCCCAGCCGGATCCGCGACTTCCTCGAGAAGCCGCAGCAGCCCCAGGGCCTCGCCGACGCACCCGATCAGGTGCTCGCCTCGATGGGCAACTACATCTTCGACGCCGACGCGCTGATCGAGGCCGTCGAGGCCGACGGCGAGATCCCCACCTCCAATCACGACATGGGTGGCGACATCGTGCCCTACTTCGTCGGTCGCGGCGAGGCGGGCGTGTACGACATGGTCCGCAACGACGTGCCGGGATCGAACGACCGCGACCGGTCGTACTGGCGGGACGTCGGGACGATCGATTCGTTCTTCGAGGCCCACCAGGACCTGATCTCGACCCTGCCCATCTTCAACCTGTACAACATGCAGTGGCCGATCCACTCGCAGGCGGTCAACTCCCCGCCTGCGAAGTTCGTCCGCGACTCCGTGGGCCGCATCGGCAACTCCATCGATTCGATCGTGTCGCTCGGGTCCGTCCTCTCGGGAACCCATCTCGAGCGCAGTGTCGTGGGTCCGTGGACGCTCGCCGCGGGGGGATCGACGATCACGGACGCCGTGCTGTTCGATCACGTGCAGGTGGGCGCCGGCGCGCGGATCCATCGTGCGATCCTCGACAAGAACGTCGTCATGGCCGACGGCGCCACGGTGGGGGTCGACCGAGAACGCGACATCGCCCGCGGATTCACCGTCACCGACAGCGGGATCACCGTCGTCGGCAAGGGCGTCTTCGTCGATCGGTGACCTGTCGGGCCGCCGCTACGGTGGAGGGGTGAGCGAGCCCCCGCGATTCCTGGTCGTCCTCGACGCCGACTCGACTCTGATCCGCAACGAGGTGATCGAGCTCATCGCCGATGAGGCCGGCCGTGGGGCGGAGGTCGCCGCCGCCACCGAGGCCGCGATGCGGGGCGAGGTCGACTTCGCCAGCAGCCTGCGCGCGCGTGTGAGGACACTCGCCGATGTTCCGCTCTCGGCCCTCGACCGGGTCCGCGCCCGGGTCGAGCCGACGCCGGGCGCCGCAGAGCTCATCGCCGCGGTGCACGATCGCGGCGGGATCGTCGGGGTGGTCTCAGGCGGCTTCCACGAGATCCTCGACACTGTCGCCCCGAGCCTCGGCGTCGATCTCTGGCGGGCCAACCGACTCGCCGTCGAGGACGACGTCCTGACCGGGGAGGTGTCCGGGCCGATCGTGGATGCCGAGGCGAAGGCGGCCACTCTGGCGGCCTGGGCGGACGATCACCGGGTCCCCCGGGCGCGCACCCTGGCGATCGGCGACGGAGCCAACGACCTCGCGATGATGTCCAGGGCCGCGCTCGGCCTCGCCTTCAACGCCAAGCCGCTCGTCCGCGCTCGCGCCGACCTCGTGATCGGGCCGGTGGATCTGCGGCACGTCATCCCCCTGCTCCCCTAGGCGCGGTCGGGGACGCCGAGCATGAGGCGTGGGCGGGGACGGCGATCCCGAGGGCTCAGTGCCCCATCCCGAGCCCACCGTCCACGGGGATGACCGCGCCGGAGATGTACGCCGCGTCATCGGACGCGAGCCACGACACGACGCCGGCGACCTCGGCGGCATCGCCGAAGCGACCCGCGGGGATGTTCTTCTTGTACTCGGCCTGGGTGTCGGCGGGGAGTTCGGCGGTCATGTCCGTCTCGATGAACCCGGGCGCCACGACGTTGGCCGTGATCCCGCGGCCGCCGAGCTCACGGGTCAGCGAGCGCGCGAATCCCACGAGTCCGCTCTTGGAGGCGGCGTAGTTGACCTGCCCGGCGGAACCGTACAACCCGACCACGCTGGAGATCAGGATGATGCGGCCGAAGCGCGCGCGGATCATGCCCTTCGACGCGCGTTTGACCACGCGGAAGGCCCCTCCGAGGTTGGTGGCGATGACACTGTCGAAGTCGTCGTCGCTCATGCGCAGGAGAAGCGTGTCCCGCGTGATCCCGGCATTGGCGACGACGATCGTCACGGGGCCCAGCTCCTGCTCGACCTCGGTCATCGCGGCGTCGAGAGCAGCGGCGTCGGTGACATCCGCCCGGACGGTCAGGGTGCCCTCCGGCCCCTCCCCCGAGCGGGCGGTGACGGCGACCCGGTACCCGTCGGCCACGAAGCGCTCGGCGATGGCGCGGCCGATGCCGCGGTTTCCCCCGGTGACCAGGACGACACGATCGTTGCTCATCCCCCCAGCCTATCCAGCCAGGTTTGACACCCGGGACGGCGGCCTGGGACCCTGGAGCCAGACCAGAGAGGCGCACCGTGAGCACACCCGACAACCCGCAGGGCACCGATCCGAACGCTCCCTCCGTCCCGCCGTACCCGGGTGCGCCGCAGGGATCGCCGACGCCGCCCGCGTACGGCCAGCCGCCGGCCTACGACCCGCCCGCCGCGGCGCAGGCGCCGTACGGCTCGGCCGCGCCCTACGCCGCCCAGGCCCCCTACGGTGCCGCGCCCTACGGCGGAACCGCCCCCTACGGCGCATACGCCGGCCCGAAGACGAACGTCCTCGCGATCGTCTCGCTGATCTCGTCGATCGTGGCGTTCGTCGTGCTCCCCTTCATCGGCTCCCTGGTCGGCGTGATCACCGGTCACATGGCCCTCTCGCAGATCAAGCGCACCGGCGAGCAGGGGCGAGGTCTCGCCCTCGCGGGCACGATCGTCGGCTACGTCGGGCTGGGCTTCATCCTCCTGTTCATCCTGTTCTTCCTGTCGTTCCTGCCGCTGATCATCGGCAGCGCAACCACCGGCACGCTCTCCTGAGCTTCCGCGGCCGCGGATCGACTCGGAGCAGATCTCTTGCGATCGAGAAACTGTTGATGCTCGCCGGAGCCGCCCCCCTCTACGCGGCGTACCCTGGTGGCATCGTGAACCGCTCGTCGAGGCCCCCATCCGCCACGTCGCTGCCCCGTGCACCCCGTGACGATTCCGGTGCGCGATCAGCCCGCTACCTCGCGATGATGGGCGTACGCGTCCTCTGCTTCATCCTGATGGTGCTCATCACCCCCTACGGCTGGTACACCTGGGTGTTCGCCCTCGGCGCGGTGTTCCTTCCCTACGTCGCCGTGGTCTTCGCGAACGTCGGGGCCACCGACCGGGTCGTCCGGTCCGAGAACCCGGAGCGGCAGATCTCGACCCCTGTCGCCGCGGAGCCCGCACCCCCTCCGGTCGATCGGGTGCTGCGCATCCAGGAGTCCGCGCCGCCGCCGCGCCGCGGAGAGGACGAGTGAGCGGCGGGCAGTCCGAGGCGCAGTGCTCGCGGGCGGGATGCCGCGCCGCGGCGACCTGGCTGATCCGCTGGCGGAACCCGCGCATCCATGCCCCGGATCGCTGGAAGACGTGGGTCGCCTGCCCGGATCATCGGGACTACCTGCGGGAGTTCCTCGCCGCCCGTGCGTTCCCGGTGGACGTCTCAGCCCTCGACCGGGCGCCATCCGGATCATGAGCAGCGCGCGAACGGGTCCCCTCGTCCGCTGGACCGGCTACGCGCTGGTCGCGGTGCTGTTCGCGATCGCGTGCGCCTTCCTGTCGAACTGGCAGTTCTCGCGCAACGGCGAGCGCTCCGAAGAGCTCCGGGTGGTCGAGCAGAACTACGATGCCGCCCCGGTGCCGCTGGGCGAGGTCGTTCCCGCCGGATCGGTCCTCGACCCCGACGACGAGTGGCGCCCGGTCGAACTGTCCGGACGCTACCTCGCCGACCAGCAGCTGCTCGTGCGAAATCGCCCCCACGGCGGAACCGCGGCCTTCGAGGTTCTGGTGCCCTTCCTCCTCGAGGACGGCCGCGTCATCCTGGTCAACCGCGGCTGGATTCCGCCGGGCGCCGACCAGGCCGAGCCCGATGCGGTCCCGGCACCGCCGGCGGGCACGGTGACCGTCGAGGCGCGACTGCGTCCCGAGGAGGCAGCTCCCCGTTCGGGTCGATCGGCCCCCGACGGACAGGTACCGACGATCAACCTCGGTCTTGTGGCCGAGCGGCTCCCCGCCGACACGTCGGCCGCCCTGCAGCCCTCGCTGTACGCGCTGATGGCCCGTGAGGATCCGGCGGTCTCTCCCGCGCCGTCCGCGCTCGAGGTGCCCTCGGAGGATCCCGGTCCGCATCTGTCGTACGCGATCCAGTGGATCCTCTTCGCGATCATGGGATTCGTCTTCATCGGGTACATCATCCGGACCGAGCTCCGTCACCGGCGCGAGGATCGGGAGGATGAGAGCCACGAGGGCCCGACGCGCCGCGCCGACGCCGTTCCCGTCGTCGACGACCTGGGCGAGAAGGCCGGCCGCGCACGCCGCCGCCGGGATCCCGATGCGAGCGAAGAGGATGCCCTGCTCGACGCGGCGGGCTCCGAACGGCGCTCGTGAGGCCTGGGCCGGCCGGCCGACGGGTCAGGCCAGCGAGATCAGCTCGGCGTAGTCGCGCCCCCAGATGTCTTCCACACCATCGGGCAGGATCAGCACCCGCTCCGGATTGAGGGCGTGAACGGCGCCCTCGTCGTGTGAGACGAGGACGACGGCGCCCTCGTAGTGCGCGAGGGCATCGAGGATCTCCTCGCGCGAGGCCGGATCGAGGTTGTTCGTCGGCTCATCGAGCAGGAGCACGTTGGCGCTGGAGACCACGAGCGTCGCCAGCGACAGCCGCGTCTTCTCGCCCCCTGAGAGCACGCCGGCGGGCTTGAGCACGTCGTCGCCGGTGAACAGGAACGAGCCGAGCACCTTCCGCGCCTCGGTGGCCGTGATGTCCGGCGCTGCCGACATCATGTTCTCCAGCACCGAGCGGGAGACGTCGAGGTTCTCGTGCTCCTGCGCGTAATAGCCGATCTTCAACCCGTGGCCCGGGTCGACCGTGCCGGTGTCGGGGGCGTCCACACCCGCGAGGATGCGCAGGAGGGTCGTCTTGCCGGCGCCGTTCAGGCCGAGGACGACGACCTTCGACCCGCGGTCGATCGCGAGGTCGACGTCGGTGAAGATCTCGAGCGACCCGTAGGACTTCGACAGTCCGGCGGCCGTCAGCGGCGTCCTGCCGCAGGAGGCGGGCTTGGGGAAGCGGAGCTTGGCGACCCGATCCTCCTGGCGGACGTCCTCGAGGCCCGCGAGCATCTTCTCCGCCCGCGCGACCATCTGGTGGGCGGCGGCCGCCTTCGACGCCTTCGCCCCGAAGCGGGCCGCCTGCTGCTGCAGGACGGTCGCCTTCTTCTCGACGTTCGCGCGCTCCTTCTTTCGACGCTCCTCGTCGGCCACCCGCTGGCGGAGGTAGTTCTTCCAGTTCATGTTGTAGACGTCGATCACCTGCCGGTTGGCGTCGAGGTAGAACACGCGGTTCACCGTCTCACCGACCAGCTCGACGTCGTGGGAGATGACGATGAGCCCGCCCTTGTAGCCCTTGAGGAACTCGCGCAGCCACACCACGCTGTCGGCATCGAGGTGGTTGGTGGGCTCGTCCAGGATCATCGTGCCGGCGTCGGAGAACAGGATGCGCGCGAGCTCGATGCGTCGGCGCTGACCGCCGGACAGGGTCTTCAGCGGTTGATCGAGGATGCGATCGGGAAGCGAGAGGTTGTGGGCGATCGAGGCCGCCTCGGCCTCGGCCGCGTATCCGCCGAGAGCCTCGAATCGCTCGGTGAGCTGGGCGTACCGGCGCATGGCCCGGGCCGCGACATCGGCGTCGTCGGAGGCCATCGACATCGACGACTCCTGCATGCCGATGGCGATCGTCCCGAGTCCTCGCGCGTCGAGGATGCGGGTGCGGGCGAGCATCTCGGGATCCCCGGAACGCGGATCCTGCGGCAGGTAGCCGATCTCGCCGGAACGGTCGACGCGCCCCTGTGCGGGGATCAGATCGCCCGCGAGCACCTTCGTGAGTGTGGTCTTGCCCGCACCGTTGCGGCCCACGAGCCCGACCTTGTCGCCGCCGGACACCCGGAAAGACACCTCGGACATCAGCACGCGGGCGCCCACGCGGATCTCGAGGTCGTGTACGGCGAGCACGGCGAACGTCCGATCGGTCAGCGGGGGTGGGATGGCCGAGTGGCCAGCATCCCAGTATAAGACCGCACCGGCTTCGCCTGATCCCGTGCCGTCTCCTAGGCTGAGCGCATGTCATCGATCGCCGTCGCCCCCCGCCCGCGCCGCGTCCTCGCCGACGTCATCGCGCGCCCCTCGTCCCGCACCCGTGCCTTCGCCGTCGACGCCGCCCTCGTGAGCGCCGGCGCGCTGTTCGTCGCCGTTCTCGCGCAGGTGTCGATCCCGCTGTGGCCGGTCCCGATCACGGGGCAGACCCTCGGGGTGATCGTGGTCGGCGCCGCCCTCGGCGCCCGCCGCGGCGCCCTCAGCCTCACCGCGTACCTGCTCGCGGGGCTCGCGGGCCTGCCGGTCTTCGCCGACTTCACCGGGACGCTCGCGGCGGTCGCCAAGCCGAGCTTCGGGTTCATCATCGGGTTCATCGCCGCAGCGGCGGTCGCCGGATGGTTCGCCGAGCGCGCCTGGGATCGCCGACCCGCCCTGGCCTTCCTCGGCTTCGCCGCAGCGAGCGTGATCCCGTTCCTCTTCGGCATCCCCTACATGGCCCTCATCCTCAACGTCGTCGCCGGCATGGACCTGTCGTTCTGGCAGATCCTCGAGCTGGGGCTGTTCCCCTTCATCGTCGGCGGCATCGTCAAGGCCGCGATCGCGGCAGCCCTCATCCCGGCCGCGTGGGCCCTCGTCCGCAGACTCGATCGCCCCTGACCGTTCCGATCTCTCGACATCGAGCGAAACCCCGGCCCGGCGGCCGGGGTTTCGTCATGAGGGATGGCGGCGCGAATCGGCTCAGGTAAAGTAAGGCTGTCCTAATCTCCCTGGAGGCTCCGTTGACCCGATTCCGTAAGGCCGCCGCACTCGGCGCCGGCCTCGTCTTCACTCTCTCCCTCGCCGGCTGCGCGGGCTCGGCGGCGACCGGCAGCACTGCCGACGATGCCGCGGCCTCTGCGGACGGCGCGTTCCCGGTGACCATCTCCCACGCGTTCGGCGAGACCACGATTTCGGAGCAGCCCGAGCGTGTGGCCGCCGTCGCGTGGGGCAACCACGAAGTGCCGCTGGCACTCGGGATCGTGCCGGTGGGCATGAGCAAGGCGACCTGGGGTGACGACGACGGCGACGGCGTGCTGCCGTGGGTGGAGGACCAGCTCGAGGAGCTCGGCGCGGAAACCCCCGTGCTGTTCGACGAGACCGACGGCATCGACTTCGAAGCCGTCGCGGACACCCAGCCCGACGTGATCCTCGCTGCGTACTCGGGCCTCACGCAGGAGGACTACGACACGCTGTCGAAGATCGCCCCCGTGGTGGCCTACCCCGAGGTGGCGTGGGGCACCTCCTACGAAGAGATGATCGAGATGAACTCCGCTGCCCTCGGGCGCGCGGATGAGGGGGCCGCCCTCATCGAGGATCTGCACGCGCAGGTGGACGAGGCCCTCGCCGCTCACCCCGACCTCGCCGAGGGGAAGGTGCTGTTCTCCTATCTGGACCCCGCCGACCTCAGCCAGATCGGGTTCTACACCGCACTGGACACCCGCCCCGGCTTCCTCGCCTCCCTCGGGATGCCGCTGCCGACCACGGTCGAGGAGATGTCGGCCGACACCGAGGAGTTCTACCTCAGCGTCAGCGCCGAAGAGGCCGACCGCTTCGCCGACGTCGACGTCTTCGTCACCTACGGCGACGCGGACGGCGCCCTCGTCTCCGAGCTGCAGGCCGACCCGCTGCTCTCGCAGATCCCGGCGATCGCGAACGGCAACATCGCGGTCCTCGAGAACAGCACGCCCCTCGCCGCGTCGGCGAACCCCTCGCCGCTGTCGATCGGCTGGGGCATCGAGGAGTACTTCGCACTTCTCGACGGCGCCGTGAACTGATCGCTCCCGCTCGATCGTGACGACCTCGCTCGCCCCCGCGCCCCTGCCGGACGCCGCCGCTCCTCTGCGGCGTCCGGCAGGGGTGCGGTGGGCGTGGCTGGGGGCGTCGCTCGTCCTGCTGGTGGTGCTGTGCACCGCATCGATCGCGTTCGGGGCACGTGACGTCACCGTGTCAGAGCTCCTCGCCGCCCTCTCGGGCCGCACCGACACCGTCGGAGAGGCCGCCGTGGTGGCACGCGTCCCCCGGACCGTGCTCGCCGCGGTGGTGGGGGCCGCCCTCGCGCTGGCCGGGGCGACGATGCAGGCCGTCACCCGCAATCCGCTGGCCGATCCGGGGATCCTCGGCGTCTCCGGCGGCGCGGCACTGGCGGTGGTCATCGGGCTCGCGTTCTTCGGCGTGGCCGATCCCTGGAGCACCATGGGACTCGCGATCGCCGGCGCGGGGGGAGCCGCCGTCTTCGTCTACGCGGTCGGGTCGCTCGGACGCGGCGGCGCGACTCCGCTCAAGCTCGCGCTGGCGGGCGCCGCGGTCTCTGCGGCGTTCGCATCGCTGGTCAGCGCCATCCTCCTCCCCCGGGTGGACGTGATGGAGACCTTCCGGTTCTGGCAGATCGGCGGCGTGGGCGGCGCCACCTGGGACCGCCTCCTCGCCGTCCTTCCCGTCCTCGGCCTCGGCGCGCTCATCTGCCTGCTCACGGCCCGCGGCATGAACTCCCTGGCGCTCGGAGACGACCTCGCCGCGGGGCTGGGCGAGAACGTCGGCCAGACCCGTCTGCTGTCTTCCGCCGGCGCTGTCATCCTCTGCGGCGCGGCGACCGCCGTCGCCGGTCCGATCGGGTTCGTCGGCCTCGTCATCCCGCACCTCTGCCGACTTCTCATCGGGACCGACCATCGCTGGCTGCTGCCCCTCTCGGCGGTCGTCGGCGCCGATCTCCTGCTCACCGCAGACGTGATCGGTCGGATCGTCGCGCGACCGGAGGAGATCGAGGTCGGCATCCTCACCGCCCTCATCGGCGCCCCCTTCTTCATCTGGATCGTCCGCCGGCAGCGGGTGCGCGAATTGTGACCGCGGTACGCACCCCCTCCCTCCTCGCGGCCTCGACGACCGCGCGGACGATCGCGCGCGGCCGTCGGCGGCGGGCGACCCGTCGGGTGGCCGTCATCGGGGCGCTCTCGGTGGCGATCGCTGCGGTCTTCGCCGTGTCGCTCATGATCGGCAACACCTTCTACGGTCCCGGCGACGTGTTCCGGGTCATCCTCGGCGAGCAGGTCACCGGGGCGTCGTTTACCGTGGGGGAGCTGCGACTCCCCCGCTCGCTCCTCGGCCTGTTCGCCGGGTTCGCGTTCGGGATGGCCGGGGTCACCTTCCAATCCCTCCTCCGCAATCCGCTGGCATCCCCCGACATCATCGGGATCAGCGCAGGCGCCAGTGCCGCAGCGGTGACCGGCATCGTCGTGCTCTCCCTGTCGGAGACGGCGGTGTCGCTCCTCGCCCTCGCCGGCGCGCTCGCGACCGCACTGGTGATCTGGCTCCTGGCCCACAAGGACGGGTTCGCCGGAACGCGCCTGATCCTCATCGGCATCGGTGTCGCTGCAATGCTCGACAGCGTCATCACCTACGTCCTCTCCCGGGCAGCGGTCTGGGATCTGCAGGTCGCGATGCGATGGCTCACCGGCAGCCTCAACGGCGCCGACTGGCAGACCCTGACTCCTGTCGTGATCGCGGCGGCGATCCTGGTGCCGGTGATGATCGGTCAGACCCGCAATCTCGACGCGCTCCGCCTCGGGGATGACACCGCGGCGGCCCTGGGCGTCGCCCTGACACGCAGCCGGCTTCTTCTCATCGTCGCCGCCGTCGCGCTCCTCGCCTTCGCGACGGCGGCGACGGGGCCCATCGCGTTCGTGGCGTTCATGGCCGGGCCGATCGCGGCGCGTCTCATCGGGCCTGCCGGGTCGCTCCTCGTCCCCGCGGGAGTCGTCGGCGCGCTCCTCGTCCTCAGCGCGGATCTCGTCGGCCAGTTCGCCTTCGAGAACCGTCTGCCGGTCGGCGTCATCACGGGCGTCCTCGGCGCCCCCTACCTCATCTACCTCCTCATCAGGACGAACCGCTCCGGAGGCTCGCTATGACCACCGCCCATCGCCTGGCCGCCGAGGGGCTCACCCTCGCTTACGGGAGTCGGCTGATCGTGCCAGAGCTGGACCTCGTCGTCCCGTCGGGTCGGGTCACCGCGATCATCGGCGCGAACGGCTGCGGGAAGTCCACGCTCCTGCGGGCGCTGGCCCGTCTGCTCGCTCCGCAGTCGGGACGCGTGGTCCTGGACGGCGAGGCGCTGCACACGCGGAAGTCCAAGGAGGTTGCCAGGATGCTGGCGCTCCTCCCCCAGAGTCCGATCGCGCCGGAGGGGATCGCCGTGGCCGACCTCGTCGGTCGCGGCCGCCACCCGCACCAGCGTCCTCTCGCGCGGTGGAGCACCCGCGACTACGAGGTCGTCGCGCAGGCGCTCGAGGCCACGGGTGTCGCCGACCTGGCCGATCGACCCATGGACGAGCTCTCCGGGGGCCAGCGTCAGCGGGTGTGGATCGCGATGGCCCTCGCGCAGGAGACCGACATCCTGCTGCTGGACGAACCGACCACCTTCCTCGACGTCGCCCACCAGATCGAGGTGCTCGACCTCCTCACGGATCTGAACCGCGCCCGCGGAACGACCATCGTCATGGTCCTGCACGACATGAACCTCGCCGCCCGGTATGCCGACCATCTGTTCGCGCTGCGCGACGGGCGCGTCGTGGCGGAGGGGCCGCCCCGCGACATCCTCACCGGGGATCTCATCGGCGACGTGTTCGACCTCGACGCCGTCGTCATCGACGATCCCGTCTCGGGCGCTCCGATCGTCCTGCCCCGCGGTCGCCATCACGCCACCCGCACCCCCGCAGAAACCCACCCGGAGGTCTCCCGATGAGCGCGATGCGCTTCTTCCGCGTCCACGTCTCGCGCATCAGGGACTTGACGCCGAGCTTCCGGCGGTTCACGTTCGCCGGTGACGATCTGGATCAGTACGGCGACCCGGGATACGACCAGCGCGTGAAGGTGGTCTTCCCGACCGCCGGACTCACCCTGGACGCGATGCCGACCGGTGAAGACTGGTACACCGCGTGGCGCGCGCAGTCCGCTGACGAACGGCTGCCGTTCCGCACCTACACCACGCGCGCGGTGCGCCACGAGGCCCGCGAGGTGGACATCGACATGGTCGCGCATGACGTCTCCGGCCCGGCGTCCGCGTGGATCGCGGGCGCGAAGGAGGGCGATGAGGTGCTGATCCTCGCGCCCACCATCGCGCACCGGGGTGTGAGCCTTGGCGTCGACTTCGTGCCGCCCCGGCACACCGAGAATCTCCTCCTCGCGGGCGACGAGACGGCGGCCCCGGCCATTGCGGTGATCCTCGAGCAGCTCGCCCCCGACGCCCAGGGGGTGGTCGCGGTGGAGGTCCCCCACGAAAAGGATGTCGACTACCTGCCACGCCATCCCGGCTTCGACTACCTCGTCGCCGCGCGCGGCGACGGTCCTCGTCACGCTCATCTCGTGGCCGCCGTGGAGCAGGCCGTCGAACGACTCGCCCCAGCCGGGCGCGGGGGCGAGATCGAAGAGATCGACATCGACGAGGGGATCCTCTGGGAGGTCCCCCGCACCGCCAAGGGAGGCGCCGCGCTGAAGAAGGCCCCGCTCTACTCCTGGCTGGCCGGCGAAGCGAGCGCCATCAAGGCGCTGCGACGCCACCTCGTCGCCGAGCAGGGGGTGGACCGGCGGGCGGTCGCCTTCATGGGCTACTGGCGTCTGGGACGGGCGGAGAACTGAATCCGGTGCGTGGCCATCTCACGCGCGACGCGCGGACCGCTCCTCGTGCGCGTGTCCGAGGCGGAGCCCCGGGAGGAGCGCCGCGAGAGCGAGGAGCGTGCCGATCACGAACACGGCGGGGAAGCCCGCATCCGTCCCCGCCAGGAGAGTGAAGACGAGCCCCATCACCGCGATGGATGACGCCGAACCGACGGCATCCGAGATCGACAGCGCCGAGGAGTTGAACCCCTGGTTCTGGGGCGTCGAGTACGCCAGCGTCAGCACCGTCAGGCGCGGGTACATCAATCCCATGCCGGCGCCGGCGAGGCTCCAGCCGGCGATGAGGACGAGGGGCGCAAGACTCAGCGCCGCAGTGGCCACCGCGATGAGCAGCGAAACGGCCAGCAGCGCTGTTCCGATGAGGGTGATCCGGGTGCTGCCGAGGCGATCCCCGATGCGGCCCTGCACTTCCGCCGCGCCCGCCCACGCCAGGGCGGCCGCGGTGAGTCCGAGGCCCGCCCAGGTCGGCGAGAAGCCGTAGTCGTCGATGAGCAGGTAGGGGATGTAGATCTCGGCACCGAACAGCGCCCCGGCGATGAGTCCGCGCATCAGGACCACACTGGGCAGCCCGGGGGCGGCGCGCAGAGCGCCCGCGGGAAGCAGCGGACGCGCCGCGAGGGCGATCATGACGATGGAGGCCGCCACCGCGACCCACGCCCACCCGCCGAGCTCGCCGGCGAGGCTGAGCCCCAGCGCGCCGACGGCGACGACGAGGGCGCAGGCGAGCCGCGGCCCCACCCGTGCGGTGGCGGGCTCGTCGGTGTCGAGCGGAAGGCCGCGAAGACGCGCCAGCACCATGACGAACGCGACGACCGTGAGCGCGGCGACGCCCAGGAACACCCACCGCCAGTGCAGGAACTCCGCCACCGCACCGGCGAGGAAGGGACCGATGAGCGAGGGCACGACCCACGCCGCCGAGAACGCCGCGAAGACGCGGCCGTGCACGATCCCCGGGTAGACACGGGCGACGACGACGTACAGGGCGACCGTCTGCCCGCCGGTTCCGAGACCCTGAACGAGTCGGCCGGCCACGAGAGCGGGCATGCTGGGAGCGAGCCCCGCGATCAGCAGACCGAGCACGAACAGTCCGACCGCGGTGCTGAGCGGCGCGAGCACACCGCCGCGATCGCACCAGGCACCCACCGCCACCATGCCGATGACACTCGTGGCGAGTGTGCCGGCGAAAGCGACGGCGTAGAGGCGGTCGCCGTCGAGATCGGCGCTGACGACGGGCATCACCGTGGTCACCGCCAGCGCCTGGGTCGCCGCGAGGAAGATGAGGGCGACCGCTCCGAAGGTCACCCAGACGAACGGCGCGCCCCACACGGACGGGGGTGCGACGCCGGCCGAGGCGCGCGGCGCGGTCATGCGCCGGCGAGGGCGCCGACCCGGGCGACCGCCTCGCGCAGCATCTCGGGATCGCAGCCGAAGTTCACCCGCACGTGTCCCCGCCCCTCTGCGCCGAACTGCGGTCCGAAATGGAACGCCACCCGCGCGTCGCGGAGGATCCGGCGCCCCGGATCATCGCCCCACCCGTAGGCGCTGAGGTCCACCCATCCGAGGAACCCGGCGGGCGGGATGCGGTACCGCGCAAGGGGGAGGTGATCGGCGAGGAGACCCTGCAGCAGCCGGCGATTGACGTCCAGACGCACCAGGAGCGCGTCCAGCCAGTCGTCGCTGTGGGTGAACGCGGCGACCGCGGCGTGCGCACCGAAGATGCTCGTGCGCCACTCCACCTCGACGGGAAGGGACCGGAGGGTGCCGGACCGCTCGGCCGTGCCGGCGACCATGATCGCGCACTTCAGACCGGCGAGGTTGAACGCCTTGCTCGCGCTGACCAGAGCGAATCCGACCGAGGAAGCGGTGTCAGACACCGCGAGGAACGGGACGAAGCCCGCATCCGGGTGCGCCATGGGCGCGTGGATCTCGTCGCTGACGACGACGGCATCGTGCGCAGCGGCGAGCTCCGCGAGCCGTCTCAGGATCGCGGGCGCGTGCACCGTCCCGGTGGGGTTGTGGGGGTGGCACAGGAGGATCGCCCGCGCGCCGCCCACGAGCGCCGCTTCGACCCCGTCGAGATCAATCTCCGACCCCTCGGCGCCGATCACGAGGGGCACCCGCTCGACCACCGCGCCCGCCTCGGCGACAGCGTCGAAGAACGGCGGGTAGACCGGCGGCATGACGACGACGCGGTCACCCGGTCGCGTCACCTGCCGGAGGATCTCGACGACACCCATCATGACGTCGCAGGTCGTCTTCATCAGGGCCGGATCAGGATGCCACCCGAATCGACGACCCGCGAACCCGGCGTAGGCCTCGCGGACGCCCGACGCGCGCGCCGCGTAGCCGGTGTCGCCGAGCTCGACCGCGCGGCGCAGGCGCTCGGTGATCGCGGGCGCGAGGGCGAAATCGGTCTCGGCGACGAACAGCGGCAGCACGTCGTCGGGGTAGGCCCGCCACTTCGCGCTGGAGCGCTCCCGCAGCTCGGGCAGCGGGAGCGCGTCGAGGGGTCGCACTCCCCCGGTCAGATCGCGAAGCCCAGAGCGCGCATCATGTCGCGCCCGTCGTCGGTGATGCGCTCCGGACCCCACGGCGGCATCCACACCCAGTTGATGCGGAATCGCTCGACGACCTCGTCCAGTGCCTGAGCGGTCTGCTCCTCGAGGACGTCGGTCAACGGGCAGCCCGCCGAGGTGAGTGTCATGTGGATGACGAGGGCGTCGTTCTCGTCATCCCAGGCGAGATCGTAGATGAGGCCCAGGTCGACGACGTTGATCCCGAGCTCGGGATCCATCACGTCCTTGAGGGCCTCGGTGACCTCGTCGTACTTCTCGGAGGTGAGCGTCGCGGTCATGGCTGCATCCTACGCGGGGTCATTTCAGGCGTCGACGGGGGTCTCGTCGCCGATGAAGCGGTCGTAGCCCTCGTCCTCGAGTCGCTCGGCGAGCTCGGGCCCACCCTCTTCGGCGATGCGGCCGTTGACCATCACGTGCACGAAGTCGGGCCGGATGTAGCGGAGGATCCGGGTGTAGTGGGTGATCAGCAGCACGCCGAGATCGGTGTCCTGCTTGGCGCGGTTGACGCCCTCCGAGACGATCTTGAGCGCGTCGACGTCGAGACCGGAGTCTGTCTCGTCGAGGACCGCGATCTGGGGCTTCAGCAGTTCGAGCTGGAGGATCTCGTGGCGCTTCTTCTCGCCGCCGGAGAATCCCTCGTTGACGTTGCGCTGGGCGAACTTCGGGTCGATGCGGAGGTTCTTCATGGACGCCTTGACGTCCTTGGTCCAGGTCCGGATCGCGGGTGCCTCGCCGTCGATCGCGGTCTTGGCGGTGCGCAGGAAGTTCGTCACGGTGACGCCCGGGATCTCGACCGGGTACTGCATGGCGAGGAAGAGCCCCGCGCGCGCCCGCTCGTCCACCGACATCTCCAGCACGTCTTCGCCGTCGAGCGTGATCGTGCCGCCGGTGACGGTGTACTTCGGGTGCCCTGCGATGGTGTACGCCAACGTGGACTTGCCGGAGCCGTTGGGCCCCATGATCGCGTGGGTCTCGCCGGTGCGGACGGTCAGGGTCACGCCGTTGAGGATCGGGGTGGTCCCGGCGTCGGTCTCGACCGTGACATGGAGGTCGCGGATCTCGAGCACAGTCATCAGATGTCCTTCTTCACATTCGGGTCGATGAGCACGTCGTCGCCGTCGATGGTCACTTCGAAGACCGGGACGGGTTCGTATGCAGGGAGGTTGAGGGGCTTGCCGGTGCGCAGCGAGAACGCGGAGCCGTGGGCCCAGCACTCCAGCGTGTCGCCGTCGACGAAGCCCTCGGCGAGGGAGATGTCGCCGTGCGTGCAGGTGTCGCCGATGGCGTGGACCTCACCGGAGGCGTCGAGGACGACGGCGATGGCGACGCCGTCCACCTCTACGCGCAGAGCAGTGTCCTGCTCGAGGTCGCTGAGGGCGCAGACGCGGGTGGCGCTCACGCCGCTGCTCCTTCCGCGAGCTCACGCTCGATGGCCTCGAACAGCTCCTCCTCCAGCGAGGGGATGCCGATCCGCTGGACGATCTCGCCGAGGAAGCCGATGACGACGAGGCGACGCGCCTCCGCCTCGGAGATGCCGCGCGCCTGGAGGTAGAACAGCTGCTCGTCGTCGAAGCGTCCGGTGGCGCTGGCGTGGCCGGCGCCGGCGATGTCGCCGGTCTCGATCTCGAGGTTCGGGATCGAGTCGGCTCGGGCGCCGTCGGTGAGGACGAGGTTGCGGTTGGCCTCGTAGGAGTCAGTCCCCACCGCGTCCCGGCCGATGAGCACGTCGCCGATCCAGACGCTCCGGGCGCTCTCGCCCTGGAGGGCGCCCTTGTAGAGCACGTCGCCGACGGTGTGCGGCCCCTTGTGGTGGAGGTAGACCTGGCTCTCCAGGTGCTGCCCGGCGTCCGAGAACGACACGCCGTACAGCTGTGCGCGGGACCCCGGACCGGCCAGCTCGACCGAGGGGTTCACCCGCACGACCGAGCCGCCGAGGCTGACCACGACGTGGGTGAGCGAGGCGTCGCGGCCCACCCGCGCCTGGTGCGCCGCCGCATGGACCGCGTCGTCATCCCACCGCTGGACCGAGACGACGGTCAGTGCCGCACCGTCACGGACGATGATCTCGACGTTCTGGGCGAGGAGTGCCGGCCCCGCGTGACGGAGCAGGACGATGCCGCGCGCGTTCGGCGCGGCTTCGATCACCAGGTGCGCGAACGTGGCACCCGCGTCGGCCCTCACGTCCACGACCACCGGGGCTTGAAGTTCGACGCCTGCCTGAAGCTGGATGCGCGTCGCCTCGGGCGTACGCGCCCACGCGAGGGCCGCGGGATAGTCCTCGGGGGTGAAGACCTCTCCCCGCGGCGCCGACCCGGCCGCCAAGGTGTCGACGGTCACGCCGTCGACACCGTCGACGGTGATGTCGGCCGGGCGCGAAAGCGCGGCATCCGTCTGCCAGAGCGGCGCGAGACGGTCGATGGGGGTGTGCTTCCAGTTGACCTCTCGCCCCGTCGGGACGCCGAAGTCATCGGGTTCGTAGGACTGCGGACGCTCGGATCGGGTCTGGATGGGAGCGATGCCCCACCCCCCGTCGGTGTGCGCAGTGGATCCCGGCACCACGACGGGCGCCTGCGTGGTGGAGCTCATTCAGCCGACGCTGCCTTCCATGCCCATCTCGATGAGCTTGTTCAGTTCCATCGCGTACTCCATCGGCAACTCCCGGGCGATCGGCTCGATGAAGCCGCGGACGATCATGGCCATCGCCTCATCCTCGGGGAGCCCTCGGCTCATGAGATAGAACAGCTGCTCTTCGCTGACCTTCGACACCGTCGCCTCGTGACCGAGCTGCACGTCGTCGACGCGGATGTCGATCGCCGGGTAGGTGTCGGAGCGCGAGATCGTGTCGACCAGCAGGGCGTCGCAGCGCACGGTGTTGGCGGAGTGGTGCGCGTTGGCATCCACCCGCACCTCGCCGCGATAGCCGGCGCGTCCGCCGCCGCGGGCGATCGACTTGGACACGATCGACGACTGGGTGTACGGCGCCATGTGGATCATCTTCGCGCCGGCATCCTGATGCTGACCGGGGCCGGCGAAGGCGACCGAGAGCGTCTCGCCCTTGGCGTGCTCGCCCACGAGGAAGATCGACGGGTACTTCATCGTCACCTTGGAGCCGATGTTTCCGTCGACCCACTCCATGGTCGCGCCCTCGTGGGCCACGGCTCGCTTGGTGACGAGGTTGTAGACGTTGTTCGACCAGTTCTGGATCGTCGTGTAGCGCACGCGGGCGTTCTTCTTCACGATGATCTCGACGACGGCCGAGTGCAGCGAGTCGCTCTTGTAGATCGGCGCGGTGCAGCCCTCGATGTAGTGGACGTACGATCCCTCGTCCGCGATGATCAGCGTCCGCTCGAACTGGCCCATGTTCTCGGTGTTGATGCGGAAGTACGCCTGCAGCGGGATCTCGACGTGCACGCCCTTGGGGACGTAGACGAACGATCCGCCTGACCACACCGCGGTGTTCAGCGCGGCGAACTTGTTGTCGCCGGCGGGGATGACGGTGCCGAAGTACTCCTCGAAGAACTCGGGGTGCTCCCTCAGCGCGGTGTCGGTGTCCATGAAGATGACACCCTGGCGCTCGAGGTCTTCCTGGATCTGGTGGTAGACGACCTCGGACTCGTACTGCGCGGCCACGCCGGAGACCAGACGCGAGCGCTCCGCCTCCGGGATGCCGAGCCGCTCGTAGGTGTTCTTGATGTCCTCGGGGAGGTCTTCCCAGGACTGAGCCTGCTTCTCGGTGGAGCGCACGAAGTACTTGATGTTGTCGAAGTCGATCTCCGACAGGTCGGCGCCCCAGGTGGGCATCGGCTTGCGCCCGAACAGCTGGAAGCCCTTGAGGCGGTTCTTCAGCATCCACTCGGGCTCGTTCTTCATGCCCGAGATGTCGCGCACGACGGCCTCGTTGATCCCGCGCCTCGCGCTGGCGCCGGCAGCGTCGGTGTCGTGCCATCCGAATTCGTACACCCCCAGACCCTCGAGCTCTGGGCGATCGATCAGTACATCCGACATCGTCACACTCTCCTCTAGGGGCCCCAACGGATGTCTCCGTTCCGACATTCCCGCTCCCTCGGGGAGAAACGGAAGGGGATGTCGCTGGGTGGGTCCTTTCAGACTCGCGCCCGTACTGCGCGAATAGACTGTCTGTGCGCGGCGTTCGCAGCCCGCGCCGACGATTTCGATTCTACAGGCTCCCCACCCCCACGGCGGTGCCGGCATCCCCCCGCCGACGAGCCCATGACGAGGAAATGAGGACGCGACGATGTCCGCCGAGGCTCCCGCTCCCACCCGGCCCGGCCTTCTGGGGCGGTTCCGCCGCTGGTTGCCGTCGACGATCGACCGCCGCGTGATCGTGGCCGCCTGGGCGACGCTCGTCGTGCAGATCGGCATCGTCGGAACCGGCGGACTCGTCCGCCTGACCGGCTCGGGCCTCGGCTGCCCGACGTGGCCCCGCTGTACGCCGGAGTCGTTCGTCTCGACGCCCGAGATGGGCATCCACGGCGTGATCGAATTCGGCAACCGGCTGCTGACTTTCGTCCTGGTGGCGGTGGCGATCGTGACCTTCCTGTTCGTCGTGCGGATGCGGCGCCGGCGGCGCGATCTGTTCTGGCTCGCGCTGATCATCGGCCTCTACGTCCCCGTCCAGGCGATCATCGGCGGCATCACGGTGCTGACGAACCTCAACCCGTACGTCGTGGGTCTGCACTACTTCGCCTCGGTCATCCTGGTCGCCCTCGCCGCCGTCTTCGTCGCCCGCGTCTACGCGGTGCCGGGTCCTCGGGTCCGTGCCGTGCCGGGGTGGTACGCCGGGCTCACCCACCTCACGAGCGCCTTCGTCCTGGTGACGGTGGTCGTGGGGATCCTGGTGACCGGGTCGGGTCCTCACGCCGGTGACGGCGGGGCGGCCCGGAACGGCCTGGACTCCGAGTTCATGCAGCACGTCCACTCGTGGCCGGCCTACATCACATTCGCCCTCACCCTCGCCCTGATCGTCGGTGCCCGACGAACCCCGCCCGCCCTGCGGCTGACGTTCTGGACGACACTCCTCCTCGCTGTCGAGGTCGTGCAGATCGTCGTCGGCGTGTGGCAGGCGCGCGCGGGCCTACCGATCGTGCTGGTCAACGTCCACATGATCCTGGCCGTCGTGCTCGTCGCCGCGATGACGGCGATCGTCATGCACCTGAAGCTCCCCGCCGCCGCGGTCGAGCCGGCGCCGGACGTCGAGCCCGCGGCATCCTTCGCCGGCCGCTGACCCGCGCTTCCGGTTCGCTGCCCGCCCTCCGGCGCACCGCACACTCCTTTCTCGCGCTCGCTCTTCTCCCGCTCCCTCCTCTCCCGCTCGCTCCTCTCCCTCCGCCGTCCGTTCGTTCCTCGGCGATCCGCCGAAACTCGGACAGATCGGTCGTGGGCGACCGCCCGAAGGAAGATCTCCGCGTCACCGTGCGAGGTGCAGGCCCTGCGCGATCGCGTCGAGGATCCGGCGCTGCACCGCGGGCCACTCCTCGAGCATCTCCGAGTACCCCACCCGGATGATGTGGTAGCCGAGGAGCATCAGCTCGGCATCGTGGGCGTTGTCCCGCGCCCGCTGGGCACCGACGTGGTGTCCTCCGTCGAGCTGGACCACCAGGCGGTCACCGATGAGGAAGTCCACCGGCCGGCCCGCGATCCACACCTGCGGCGTGATGGGGATCGGCAGCCAGCGGAGCCTGACGACGAAGAGCGTCTCAAGACCGGAGTCGGCGAACGGCCGCGCTTCGGCGAGGAGGCGGCGGGCAGCCGGCGGAAGGGGCGTTCGAGCCAGGACGGTGGGATCGACACGGCGCAGTCGGAACGCCGATTCCCAGATCACGAGGGCTTGCTCGTGAGGGACGCACGTCGCGACCAGGACGAGGGCATTGGGGAGCGGGTCGACGAGGTCATCGGGATCTCGCTGCATTACGGGTCGGGCCCAGTGCACAGTGGCACGGTCGGGTCTGGGCCCGGTGGCATGAGGTCCGCACGCGACGTGGCAGCGATCCTCGGTGAGCACCCACAGCCCATGCCGTCGCGCCGCGGTGACGCAGGTGAGGACGACGCCCCATCGGGCCGCGGCGACCAGCTCGGCGTCGGCACCGGGCGCGGCGACCCACCCGCGACGCAGCGGCTGCAGCAGTCCCTCGTCCCGCGCGATCCTCAACGTGTGTCGGCTCACCCCTTCATCCAGCAGGCGCGCGGTGCGGGCGACACCCCCGAGCGCGACGAAGGTCTGGGCGAGATGCTCGAGCTGGCGCGCCGTCTTGAAGGTCAACACGGCTCGATGCTGCTCCGATACGGCCGACGAGATCCGGGGAACAGGCGGATCTGGGGACCACTGGGCGCCCTCCTCGCCTGTGCAGGAACGGACGCGCGCGCAGCAATCGCGGCGATCTACCGTCACTCGGTCGGACCCGGCTCGACGAACCGTGGGACCGTCGATCCCCGCGGCGCGGCCGCGCGGCGTCCCTCGGAAGCCGACGCGCGGCGTCCGTCAGACAGCGACGCGCGCGCAGCAATCGCGGCGATCTACCGTCACTCGGTCGGACCCGGCTCGACGAACCGTGGGACCGTCGATCCCCGCGGCGCGGGTCAGAACGGCAGGAGCGGGTCGACGGCGATCGCGACGAAGAGCAGGGTGAGGTACGAGATGGACGCGTGGAAGACGCGCATCGGTCGCGGCTCGGTGCCGCGCACCGCGCGGTTATAAAGCCGGTGCGACTCGTAGATGAACCAGCCGCCGAAGACCAGCGCCGACACGGTGTACACCAGCCCCATCCCGGCCACGGGAATCAGCAGCAGCGAGCACGCCACTGTTGCCCAGGCGTAGAGGATCACCTGCAGCCCGACCTGCGAACCCGACCGGGTCGCGCCGAGCATCGGCACGTCGACCTCGGCGTAGTCGCCCCGGTACTTCATCGACAGCGGCCAGTAGTGCGGCGGGGTCCACAGGAACACCAGGAGGAACAGCACGAACGGCGTCCACGACAGCGACCCCGTCACGGCGGTCCAGCCGATCAGCACCGGGAAGCATCCGGCGATCCCGCCCCACACGATGTTCTGCTCGGTGCGGCGCTTGAGGATCATCGTGTAGATGACGACGTAGAAGAAGATCGCGCCCGCCGACAGTCCGGCGGCGAGAGGATTGGTGGTCACCAGCAGCCAGAGGGTGGATGCCACGGCGAGCGACCAGGCGAACACGAGCGCCCCGCGCGGGGTGACCTCACCCGTCACCAGGGGGCGGTTCTCGGTGCGCTGCATGTGCGCATCGATGTCGCGATCGAGGTACATGTTGAACGCCGCGGCCGATCCGGCGCTCAGCGAGCCCCCGACCACGGTCGCGAGCACGAGCCACAGGTTGGGCAGCCCGTTCTGGGCGAGGATCATCACCGGCACCGTCGTGACCAGCAGCAGCTCGAGGACGCGGGGCTTGGTCAGCGCGATGTAGGCGCGGACGGTACGACCCGGAGACGGTCGGTGGCGCGCGATCGCGCCACCGGCGGCCGTTGAGATGTCCATCGTCCCCCGTTGCGAGCCTCGAGAAGTCCCCTCCGAGTCTAGGTCATGGTGCGCCGACGCCGACCGCGCGTGAGAGGTAGCGCGAACAACGCGCGATGTCAACGCCCCGTCCGGACCTGTCACACACTCTCGCCGGGAGGTGCCGCTTCGCTATGCTGAAGCCACACGCGCCCCGCGTCCAATCCCCTTGCACCCCACCGGTCTTCGCCGTGGATTGGCTTCGTCGGGACGCACCTTCGAGAAAGGCGGCCCGGTGTCGGAACTGCGATGGGAAGAGATCGATCGACGCGCGGTGGACACCGCCCGAGTTCTGGCGGCGGACGCCGTGGAGAAGGTCGGCAACGGTCACCCCGGCACCGCGATGAGCCTGGCCCCGGCGGCCTACCTGCTCTATCAGCGGGTGATGAACCACGACCCCGCCGATACGCACTGGCCCGGCCGTGACCGCTTCATCCTCTCGGCCGGTCACAGCTCCTTGACCCAGTACGTGCAGCTGTACCTCGGTGGGTTCGGCCTCGAGCTCGACGATCTGAAGGCGCTGCGCACGTGGGGCTCGAAGACCCCCGGCCACCCCGAGTTCGGCCACACCGACGGCGTGGAGATCACCACCGGCCCGCTCGGCCAGGGTCTGGCCTCTTCGGTCGGCTTCGCTTACGCCCAGCGCTTCGAGCGCGGGCTGTTCGATCCCGAGTCCCCGGCGGGCGAGTCCCCCTTCGACCACCACATCTTCGTGATCGCCTCCGACGGCGACCTGCAGGAGGGCGTCACCTCCGAGGCCTCGTCACTGGCGGGGCATCAGAATCTCGGCAACCTCGTCGTCATCTACGACTCCAATCAGATCTCGATCGAGGATGACACCAACGTCGCCTTCACCGAGGACGTCGCGAAGCGGTACGAGTCCTACGGATGGCACGTGCAGACGGTCGACTGGAAGAAGACCGGTCAGTACGTCGAAGACGCCGCCGCGCTTTACGACGCCATCCAGCAGGCCAAGGGCGAGACCGACCGGCCGTCGATCATCATCCTGAAGACCATCATCGGGTGGCCCTCGCCGGGCAAGCAGAACACCGGCAAGATCCACGGCTCGGCGCTCGGCGGCGACGAGCTTCGCGCCACCAAAGAGGTGCTCGGCTGGAACCCGGACGAGACGTTCGTCGTCCCCGACGACGTCCTCACCCACACCCGCTCGCTCCGCGAGCGCGGCGCGGCGGCGCACGCCGCGTGGCAGGAGAAGTTCGACACCTGGGCCGCGGCCCACCCCGATCGCAAGGCGCTGTGGGATCGCGTCCAGGCGCGAGAGCTCCCCGCCGACATCCGCGAAGCCCTGCCCGTATTCGCCGCCGGCAAGGACGTGTCCACCCGGGCGGCCTCCGGTCAGGTGATCAACGCCCTCGCCGCCGCCCTGCCCGAGCTCTGGGGCGGCTCGGCCGACCTCGCCGAGTCCAACCTCACGACGATCAAGGACGCGAAGTCCTTCATCCCCGAGGTGTGGTCCACCCACGAGTGGTCCGGCGACCCGTACGGCCGGGTGCTCCACTTCGGCATCCGCGAGCACGCGATGGGCGCCATCGTCAACGGCATCGTGCTGCACGGTCCGACCCGCGCGTTCGGGGGCACGTTCCTGATCTTCAGCGACTACATGCGCCCGTCGGTGCGTCTGGCGGCGCTGATGAACATCCCGTCGCTGTTCGTCTGGACACACGACTCCGTCGCGCTCGGCGAGGACGGACCCACCCACCAGCCGATCGAGCAGCTGGCGGCGCTGCGCGCCATCCCGAACTTCACGCTCGTGCGCCCCGCCGACGCCAACGAGACAGCGGTGGTGTGGCTGGAGCTGCTCCGGCGCCACGCCGGACCCGCGGGCCTCGCACTGACCCGGCAGAACATCCCGGTGTTCGAGCGCGGCGACGGCGAGGCGTCGGGCGACACCCTCGCCTCGGCCGATGGCGCCGTTCGTGGCGCCTACGTGCTGGCGGACGCCCCCGACGGCCACCCCGACGTGATTTTGATCGCGACCGGCTCCGAGGTCCAGTTGGCCGTGGCGGCCCGCGAGACGCTCCGCGGCGAAGGCGTGAACGCTCGCGTCGTGTCCGCACCGTCGCTGGAGTGGTTCGCCGAGCAGGACGAGGCCTACCGCGAGTCCGTCCTCCCCTCCGCCGTGACCGCCCGGGTCTCGGTCGAGGCGGGGATCGCGCTGTCGTGGCGCGGCATCGTCGGCGACCGCGGGCGCTCGGTGTCGATCGAGCACTTCGGGGCGTCCGCGGACTACAAGACCCTGTTCGAGAAGTTCGGCATCACCGCCGAGGCCGTCGTCGAGGCCGCCCGCGAGACCATCGCCGCCACCACGGCCGGCAACTGAGAAATCGAGCCACCGCGCTCTGAGTCACCGAGGCACTGAGGAGATCCGATGACCACCCCCACCGCACGTCTTGTCGAAGAGGGCGTCAGCATCTGGCTGGACGACCTGTCCCGCCAGCGCATCGAATCCGGCAACCTGGCCGGTCTGATCGAGAGCCGCAACGTCAGCGGCGTCACCACCAACCCGACGATCTTCGCCGGTGCCCTCGCCAAGGGCGAGGACTACGAAGCACAGGTCACGGCGCTCTCCGCGGACGGTGCGGATGTGAACCGCACGATCTTCGAGATCACGACGGATGACGTCCGGTCGGCCGCCGACATCCTGCGGCCGGTGTTCGACGCCACCGACGGGGTCGACGGCCGCGTCTCGATCGAGGTCTCGCCCGACCTGGCGCACGACACCGCCGCGACGGTCGCCGAGGCGAAGAAGCTCTGGGCCCGGGTGGACCGCCCGAACGTGCACATCAAGATCCCGGCGACCCTTGCGGGTCTCCCCGCCATCACCGAGGTGCTCGCGGAGGGGATCTCGGTGAACGTCACCCTCATCTTCAGTCTCGAGCGGTACGCCGCGGTCATCGACGCCTACCTCTCGGGCATCGAGAAGGCGCGGGAGGCCGGGCACGACATCTCCGCGATCCACTCGGTCGCGTCGTTCTTCGTGTCCCGTGTGGACACCGAGGTCGACAAGCGTCTGGATGCCATCGGCACCGACGAGGCACGCGAGCTGAAGTCCCGCGCGGGCGTGGCCAATGCGCGCCTGGCCTACGAGCTGTACGAGCGGGAGTTCGCCACCGACCGCGCGAAGGCGCTGATCGACGCCGGCGCTCGCGTGCAGCGCCCCCTGTGGGCCTCGACCGGTGTGAAGGATCCGGCCCTCCCCGACACCCTGTACGTGACCGAGCTCGTCGCGCCCGGCACCGTCAACACGATGCCGGAGAAGACCCTCGAGGCGACGTTCGACCACGGTGAGGTCACCGGCGACACCGTCACCGGCTACTACGCCGACGCTCACGCCGTCTTCGACGGGCTGAAGGCCGTCGGGGTCGACTTCGACGATGTCACCGACGTCCTCGAGAAGGAGGGCGTGGAGAAGTTCATCGCCTCGTGGCACGAGCTGCAGGGCACGGTTGCCGCGGCGCTCGACGCCGCCCCCGCCAGCGTCGAGGAGGCAGCCCAGTGAGCTTCGACATCCACCTCTCGGGGCGCGTGAAGTCCGTCGTCGACGAGACGCTTCCCGAGCTCGTCGCAAGTCTCGTGGCGTCGGGGATCACCGCCGGCGACGCGACGCTGTGGGGACCGGATGCCGAGTCCGAGGCGTCCAAGCGCCTGGGGTGGGTGCAGGCCGTGTCGGTGTCGCGCCCCCTCGTCGGCGAGATCGTCGCGCTTCGCGACGAGCTCCGCGCGCGCGGCGTCACCCGGGTCGTCCTCGCGGGAATGGGCGGCTCCTCTCTTGCTCCCGAGGTGATCGCTCAGACGGCGGGCGTGCCGCTCGTCATCCTGGACTCCACGGCCCCGGGCCAAGTGCTGGCGGCCATCGACGGCGACAGCGAAGCCGGGGGCCTCGCGCAGACCGTGCTGGTCGTGTCCTCCAAGTCGGGGTCCACCGTCGAGACCGACTCGGCCAAGCGGACCTTCGAGGCTGCGTTCCGCGACCTCGGTATCGAACCCACCGAGCGCATCGTCATCGTCACCGACCCCGGCTCGCCGCTGGACCAGTCCGGCCGGGCCGACGGCTACCGCGTCTTCAACGCCGATCCCGAGGTCGGCGGACGCTATTCGGCGCTGACCGCGTTCGGGCTCGTGCCCGCCGGTCTCGCCGGTGTCGACATCGGTGAATTGCTCGACGAGGCCGAGGCCACGCTCCTCGAAGTCGCCGTCGACAGCCCCGAGAATCCCGCACTGGTCCTCGCCGCGGCGATCGCAGGCGGCACTCCTCGCCGCGACAAGCTGGGCCTGGTCACCGACGGCACCCACATCGTCGGGCTGCCCGACTGGATCGAGCAGCTCATCGCCGAGTCGACCGGAAAGCACGGCACCGGCATCCTCCCGGTCGTCCTTCTGCCGGTCTCGCCGGAGCTCGACTCCCGCCCCGACGACCTGCAGATCGTGCGCCTGGTCGACGAGGCGGCGGCCTTCCACCTGCGTGAACGTCACGAGGGCGAGATCCTCGTCAGCGGATCGCTCGGCGCGCAGTTCATGGTGTGGGAGTACGCCACGGCCATCGCAGGCAGGATGCTCGGGATCAACCCCTTCGACCAGCCCGACGTGGAGTCGGCCAAGACCGCCGCTCGCGGTCTGCTCGACGCCCGTCCCGAGCCTTCTGCGCCGGCTTTCACGCTCGACGGTGTCGAGGTGCGGGTCTCGGATCCCGCCCTCGCGACGTCCGGGATCGTCGCCGGTGTGCTCGATGCCCTGTGGGCGCAGCTCCCCGCCGACGGCTACGTCTCGATCCAGGCCTACGTGAACCGGCTCGACCTCCCCCAGCTCCAGGGACTGCGCGAGCTCGTCGCCGCCGACTCGGGGCGGCCGACCACGTTCGGATGGGGTCCGCGATTCCTGCACTCGACGGGTCAATACCACAAGGGCGGACCGGCGACGGGCGTGTACCTCCAGATCCTCGAACAGACCGACGTCGACCTCGAGATCCCCGGGCGCCCCTTCACCTTCGGTCAGCTCATCCAGGCGCAGGCCGCGGGGGATGCCAGCGTGCTGGCCGACGGCCACGGCCGCCCGGTCGTGACGCTGACGCTGACCGACCCGCAGGCCGAGGTGCTCTCCCTGTTCGAAGCCGCTCAGTAGGACGTTCATGACCGACGAGATCCACGGATCGAGCAGCGGCGCATCGGCGCCGGGTGTCGAGATCTCCCGCGGGCACAACCCGCTCCGCGACCCCGAGGACCGGCGCCTGAACCGCATCGCGGGGCCGAGCGCGCTGGTCATCTTCGGCGTCACCGGTGACCTATCCCGCAAGAAGCTGATGCCCGCGGTCTACGACCTCGCCAACCGCGGACTCCTCCCTCCCGGATTCGCACTGGTCGGCTTCGCGCGTCGCGACTGGGAGGACCAGGACTTCGCGAAAGTCGTCTACGAGGCGGTGCGCGCGAACGCCCGCACCGAGTTCCGCGAAGAGACCTGGGAGCAGCTGCTGGAGGGCATCCGGTTCGTCTCCGGCGAGTTCGGCGACCCCGATGCGTTCCGGCGCTTGCGCGAGACGGTGGACCAACTCGACACCGAGCGCGGGACGATGGGCAACCACGCGTTCTACCTGTCGATCCCGCCGAAGGACTTCCCGGTCGTCGCCGAGCAGCTGAAGGCCTCGGGGCTCGTCGATGACACCGCTGACCGCCCCGAACGGTGGCGGCGCGTGGTCATCGAGAAGCCGTTCGGTCACGACCTGACCTCGGCGCAGGCGCTCAACGACGCACTGCGCAGCGCCTTCCCGACCGACTCGATCTTCCGCATCGACCACTACCTCGGCAAGGAGACGGTCCAGAACATCCTCGCGCTGCGGTTCGCGAACGAGCTCTACGAGCCCATCTGGAACCGCAACTACGTCGACCACGTGCAGATCACGATGGCCGAGGACATCGGCGTGGGGGGACGCGCCGGCTATTACGACGGGATCGGCGCCGCCCGCGACGTCATCCAGAACCATCTCCTTCAGCTGCTCGCACTCACCGCCATGGAGGAGCCGATCTCTTTCGACGCGCAGCACCTGCGTGCCGAGAAGGAGAAGGTCCTCGCCGCGGTGACCCTCCCCGAAGACCTCGCCCGCTCGACCGCTCGAGGTCAGTACGCCGGCGGCTGGCAGGGCGGCGAGCGGGTTCTCGGGTTCCTCGAGGAGGAGGGGATGAACCCCGAATCGACGACCGAGACGTATGCGGCGATCACGCTCGAGGTGAACACCCGCCGGTGGGCGGGCGTGCCGTTCTACCTGCGTACCGGAAAGCGTCTCGGACGCCGCGTGACCGAGATCGCCGTGGTGTTCAAACGCGCCCCCGAACTACTCTTCTCCCGCAACCAGACCTCCGGGCTCGGTCAGAACGCGCTCGTCATCCGCGTGCAGCCCGATGAGGGCGTCACCATCCGGTTCGGGTCGAAGGTGCCGGGCGCCGGCCTGCAGGTCCGCGACGTCACGATGGACTTCGGCTACGGCCACGCCTTCACCGAGGCCAGTCCCGAGGCCTACGAGCGGCTGATCCTGGACGTCCTGCTCGGCGATCCCCCGCTGTTCCCGCGGCACGAGGAAGTGGAACTGTCGTGGCGGATCCTCGATCCCATCGAAGAGTTCTGGTCCACGCAGGACGGGCCGCTCGAGCAGTACGCCCCGGGTTCGTGGGGCCCGGAATCCGCCGAAGCGATGCTCGCCCGCGACGGACGCACCTGGAGACGCCCATGATCGTCGACCTGCCCGACACGACCGTCAGCAAAATCTCGCGTGCCCTCGTCAACGTCCGGGAGGAGGGCGGCGCGGTCGCCCTCGGGCGCGTCCTGACCCTCATCATCGTCACCCGTCAGGGGGCGCAGGAAGATGTGATCGACGTCGCGAACGCGGCCTCGCGCGAGCACCCGATGCGCGTCATCGTCCTCATGACCAACGGTGAGGACTCACCGCCGCGGTTGGACGCGCAGATCCGCGTCGGCGGGGATGCCGGAGCTAGCGAGGTGGTCACCCTCCACGCCCTCGGCGAGGCCGGCTCGACCAACCTGGAGAGCCTGGTGACGGGGCTTCTGCTCCCCGACGCCCCGGTGGTGGTGTGGTGGCCGGACGACACTCCCGACATCCCCTCGCAGACCTCGATCGGCAGGATCGCGCAGCGGCGGATCACGGATGCCGCGACGAAGCCGGATCCCTCGGCGTGGGTCGCCTCCCTCGGGGAGAAGTACCGCCCGGGAGACACCGACCTCGCCTGGACCCGCCTCACCCGCTGGCGCGAGCAGCTCGCGGCGATCCTCGACCAACCGCCGTTCGAGCGGGTGACAGGCGTCCGGGTGCGCGGTGCGTCGGACTCCCCGTCCACGGCGCTCCTGGCGGCCTGGCTGCGCCTCGCCCTGGACGTGCCGGTCGACTGGGGGTATCTCCCCGCCGAGGAGTGGCCGCACGGCATAAAGTCGGTGACGCTGGAACGCGAGAGCGGAGACGTCGTCCTCGAACGACCGAGCCCCGCCGTCGCTCTCCTCACGCAGCCCGGTCAGCCGCAGCACGATCTCGCCTTCCCGCGGCGGAGCCTCCGCGAATGCCTCGCCGAGGAGCTGCGGCGACTCGACCCCGATGTCCTGTACGGTCGAGTGATCACCGAGGGCTGGGCGCTGCTCGACCCGCCCACGACGCAGGAGACAAATGGCTGATTCGTCCGGCGAGAAGCGCGTCGTCATCACCTCCGACGCCACCGCGCTGGCCGACTCGGTCGCCGAGCGTTTCCTCACCCGACTGGCCAAGAAGTCGGCGTCCCGAGACGTGCACGTCGCCCTGACCGGGGGCGTCAGCGGCGCCGCGGTGCTGAGCGCCGCAGCCGCGCACGCGCCGGAGCACACGATCGATTGGACCCGCGTGCACTTCTGGTGGAGCGACGAGCGCTTCGTGCGACGCTTGCACCCCGAGCGCAACGAACGTCAGGGGCGCGAGGCACTGCTGGACAGCCTGCCCGGCGCGCAGGTGCATGCAGCCCCCGCGAGCGATGAGGGTCTCGATCTCGACGAGGCCGCCCAGGCCTACGCCGCCGAGCTCGCCCGGTACGGCACGGCGGACCAGCCGGGTTGGCCCACCTTCGACATCAGCTTCCTGGGCGTCGGGCCCGACGGTCACATCGCGTCGCTGTTCCCCGACCGACCCGAGATCCTCGTTACCGACGCCGCAGTCGTCGCCCTCCGCGACTCCCCCAAGCCGCCGCTGCAGCGGCTGACGTTCACCCGGCCGGTGATCAACTCATCGCAGCGGGTCTGGCTGGTGCTGTCGGGCACCGACAAGGCGTCCGCGCTCGGCCTCGCCCTCGCGGGCGCCAGCTACGCCAGCGTTCCCGCCGCCGGAGCGAAGGGAACGAAGCGCACGGTGTTCTTCGTCGACCAGGACGCCGCCGCCCAGGTGCCGCCCGAACTGATCGACCAGGACTACTGACGGCCCCGGGATCGCCGCAGGTGAGGGGTTACTGACCCCGCCGCTCGCGAAGCTGGTTCAGCGCATCCTCGAGGAGCGCGTCGGCCTCCTCTTCGGTGCGACGCTCCTTCACATAGGCCAGGTGCGTCTTGTAAGGCTCGGTCTTGGCCACCGCGGGAGGGTTCTCGCGGTCGCGGCCGGCGGGAAGACCGGAGTGCGGCGAGTCGATCGTCTCGGGGATCTCCTCGTCAGGGATTCCCGCCGCGAAATAGCGAACGGTCTCATTCCCCAGCGCGTCCCAGTACGAGACCGCGATGCGCTCGGCGTGATAGCCGTGATCCTGCTCCCCCATGGGGCCGGCACCGACTCGGGTGCCGCGGATCGCATTTCCTCCGGTTGCCATGTCTTACAGTCCCTGGAATTTCGTGATGAGGCCGAGGGCCACGATGGACGCGAACCACGTGAGAGCGAGAACCACCGTGAAGCGGTTGAGATTGCGCTCCGCCAGGCCCGACGATCCGAGTGCCGAGGTCATCCCTCCGCCGAACATGTCGGACAGTCCCCCACCGCGTCCCTTGTGAAGGAGGATGAGGAGGGTCAGCAGGAGGCTCGTGATGCCGAGGAGCACCTGCAGGACGAACTCGAGGATCTGCACAGTCGTAGAGGCCTTTCAGCGCGATCCGGGCGAACCGCACAGGGGACAAGTATAGGTCGGGTTGCCGCCGAGGTCAGACTCCGACGTGCTTCTGATAGCGGATGATGGCGGCGAACTCGTCGACGACGAGGCTGGCACCACCCACGAGGGCGCCGTCGACATCGGGTTCGCGCATGAACCGGGCGATGTTGCCGGACTTCACGGAGCCGCCGTAGAGCACACGCGTCCGGGCGGCGGCGTCGGCGCCGAGCGCATCGCCGACGACGGCGCGGAGCTTCGCGCACACCTCCTGCGCCTGGTCGGCGGTGGCGGCCTGACCCGAGCCGATCGCCCAGACGGGTTCGTAGGCCACGACGACCTCGCTGCCCGAGGCGAGACCGGCGAGGGCCTTCTCCAGCTGCGCCACCGGCACAGCGCTGGCACCGTGCGTCTCGAGGTCCTCGGCGGTCTCACCGACGCAGATGACCGGCACCAGCCCGTGGCGGAGGGCCGCGGCGACCTTCGAAGCCACGATCTCGTCCGTCTCGCCGTGATACTGCCGGCGCTCGGAGTGGCCGATGATCACGTATCGGCACTCGAGCTTGGCCAGGAATGCACCCGAGATCTCGCCCGTGTACGGCCCGGAGTCATGGGCCGACACGTCCTGCGCGCCGAGGGCGAACGGGATCTTGTCGGCGTCGACCAGTGTCTGCACCGTGCGGAGGTCGGTGAAGGGCGGGAACAGACCGACCTCGACGGTGTCGGTCTCGTGCCCGGCATCCTTCAGCGTCCAGTGCAGCTTCTGCACGAACGCCACCGCCTGCAGGTGGTCGAGGTTCATCTTCCAGTTTCCGGCGATGAACGGGGTGCGCCGGGTCTGCGACGCGGCCGGATCTGTACTCACGCCTGCCATCCGAGGACCTCCAGTCCGGGGAGTTTCTTGCCCTCGAGAAACTCGAGGCTCGCGCCACCTCCGGTGGAGATGTGGCCGAAGCGGTCGTCGGCGAAGCCGAGCTGGCGCACCGCAGCGGCGGAGTCGCCGCCGCCGACGACGCTGAGCCCCGAGACGGTGGTGAGGGCCTCGGCGACCCGGCGGGTACCCGCCGCGAACGCCGGCATCTCGAACACCCCCATCGGGCCGTTCCAGAACACCGTGCGGCTGTCGGCCACGAGGTCGGCGAACAGGGCCGCGGTGTCGGGACCGATGTCGAGGCCCAGTCCGTCAGCCCCGAACGGCGTCTCCTCGAGGCCGGACACCGGCGCGACGACATGGTCGGCGTCCGCGGAGAAGGACGCTGCGACCACCGCGTCGACGGGGAGCACCAGTTCGACGCCGCGGGCGCGCGCGTCCTCCACGTAGCGGCGGACCGTGTCGAGCTGGTCCTCCTCGAGGAGGCTCTTGCCGACAGGGTGGCCCTCGGCGGCGAGGAACGTGAACATCATGCCGCCACCCACCAGGAGCCGGTCGACCCGGGGCAGGAGGTGCTCGATCACGCCGAGCTTGTCGCTGACCTTCGAGCCGCCGAGCACGACCGTGTACGGCCGGTCGGGGTTCTCGGTGAGCCGGTCGAGGACGTCGAGCTCCTTCTCGATGAGGAGCCCGGCTGCAGAGGGCAGGAGATCTGCGATGTCGAAGACGCTCGCCTGCTTGCGGTGGACGACGCCGAACCCGTCGGAGACGAAGGCGTCGGCGAGACTCGCGAGCTCCTCGGCGAAGGCACGCCGCTCAGCGTCATCCTTCGCCGTCTCACCCGGCTGGAACCTCAGGTTCTCCAGAACCGCCACATCGCCGTCGTCGAGTGCGGCGACCGCCTCACGAGCGGACTCGCCCACGGTGTCCCGCGCGAAGGCGACGGGCTTGCCGAGGAGCTCCGACAGGCGCTGCGCCACGGGTGCCAGGCTGTACTTCTCGTCGGGCGCACCCTCGGGCCTGCCGAGATGCGAGCAGACCACGACGCGCGCGCCCTGATCGATGAGCGCGTTCAGCGTCGGGAGCGAGGCGCGCACGCGACCGTCATCCGTGATCCGACCGTCCCGGAGCGGGACGTTAAGATCGCAGCGGACGAGGACGCGCTTACCTGCCAACGGGCCGAGGGACCCGAGGGTACGCAGTGCCATCCGTCGACTCAGAGACGCTCGGCCACGTACTCGGTGAGGTCGACGAGCCGGTTGGAGTAGCCCCACTCGTTGTCGTACCACGCCGAGACCTTGACCAGGTTGCCACTGACGTTCGTCAGTTCCGCGTCGAAGATCGACGAGTGCGGGTTGCCCTGGATGTCGCTGGAGACGATCGGGTCCTCGGTGTACTCGAGGATCCCCGCGAGGCGTCCCTCGGCGGCGGCGGCCTTGTAGGCGGCGTTGATCTGGTCGACCGTGAGGCCCTCGGTCGGGGTGACGATCGTGAGGTCGACGATCGAGCCCGTCGGAACGGGAACGCGGTAGGACGAGCCGCTCAGCTTGCCGTTGAGCTCGGGCAGGACGAGGCCGATGGCCTTGGCCGCGCCGGTGGATGCCGGGACGATGTTGATCGCCGCGCCACGGGCGCGACGCAGGTCGCCGTGGGGGCCGTCCTGCAGGTTCTGGTCTGCGGTGTAGGCGTGAGCGGTCATCATGAAGCCGCGCTCGATGCCGAAGGCGTCGTTGAAGACCTTCGCGAGCGGAGCGAGGCAGTTCGTGGTGCAGGAGGCGTTGGAGATGATGACGTCCGACGCCGGGTCGTACGTCTCCTCGTTCACGCCCATGACGATCGTGGCGTCGTCACCGGTGGCGGGGGCGGAGATGAGCACCTTCTTGGCGCCGCCGGCGATGTGCTTCTTGGCGTCCTCCGCCTTGGTGAAGCGACCGGTGGACTCGATGACGATGTCGACGCCCAGCTCGCCCCAGGGGAGGTTGGCGGGGTCGCGCTCCTCGAAGACCTTGATGGTCTTGTCGCCGACGGTGATGGAATCCTCGGTGTACGACACCTCTGCGTCGAGCACACCGCCGACCGAGTCGTACTTCAGCAGGTGCGCGAGGGTCTTGTTGTCGGTGAGGTCGTTGACCGCGACGATGTCGAGGTCAGCGCCCTGCGCGAGTGCCGCGCGAAGGTAGTTGCGTCCGATGCGGCCGAAGCCGTTGATTCCGATCTTGACAGCCACGAGAGAGGACTCCTGATGTGTCGTGCGCGCGAGCGCGAGGGGTTGCGAAGGTGAGGAAAGGAATGGAACAACGGCGTCCCAGCGGGCGATCCCGCTGGGACGCCGCGCTTGCTATGACAGTACCAGCAGGCCCGCGGTCTTCTCACGGGCGGCGTCGAGGCGCTGCGCGACGTTCTGCCAGTTGGCGATGTTCCACACGGCCTTGACGTAGTCGGCCTTGACGTTGAGGTAGTCGAGGTAGAACGCGTGCTCCCACATGTCCAGCTGGAAGATCGGGACGGTGCCCTGAGCGGTGTTCGCCTGCTGGTCGAACAGCTGCTGGATGATGAGCTGCTCGCTGATCGGGTCCCAGCTGAGCACGGCCCACCCCGACCCCTGGATGCCGGTGGCGGCTGCGGTGAAGTGCGCCTGGAACTTCTCGAACGAGCCGAAGAACTCGGTGATCGCCGCGGCGAGCTCACCCTCGGGCTGACCGCCACCCTCCGGGGAGAGGTTCGTCCAGAAGATGGAGTGGTTGACGTGGCCGCCGAGGTTGAACGCGAGGTCCTTCTCCAGCTTGTTCACATTCGCCAGGTTGCCGCTCTCGCGCGCCTCGGCGAGCTGCTCGAGCGCGGTGTTCGCGCCGGTGACGTACGCCTGGTGGTGCTTGTCGTGATGCAGCTGCATGATCTTGCCGCTGATGTGCGGCTCCAGCGCGGAGTAGTCGTAGGGGAGGTCGGGCAAGGTGTACTTCGCCATGTTCTCTTCTTCCTATCGGCGCGCGCCGAGGCTCCCCGGCGCAGCGAGGGTGACGGATTTCATCCTACTGAGAGCCAACAAAACCCCTCCGGGCTTGTTCCCCGCGGGCAGACGCTGTATCAGTCCTCCACGCCGGCGGGAACGGCCGACTCGGTGCCGGGGATTCCCTCGGTCTCCGCCTTCTTGTCGGCCATCGCGAGCAGCCGGCGGATGCGACCGGCGACGGCGTCCTTGGTCAGCGGCGGGTCGGCGTGGTGGCCGAGCTCGTCGAGGCTGGCGTCGCGATGCGCCAGGCGCAGCTCGCCTGCCTGGCGAAGATGCTCGGGCACCTCTTCGCCCAGAATCTCCAGCGCCCGCTCGACGCGCGCACAGGCGGCCACCGCTGCCTGTGCGGAGCGGCGGAGGTTCGCGTCGTCGAAGTTCACCAGTCGGTTCACGCCCGCGCGGACCTCGCGCCGCTGCCGGAGCTGATCCCACTGCGCGGCCGCCCGGGCGGCACCCATCTCGGCCAAGGCGACACGGATGCCCTCGCCCTCGCGGACGACCACGCGGGGGATGCCGCGGACTTCGCGCGCCTTCGCCGGGATGCCCAGGCGGTGCGCGGCGCCCACGAGTGCCATGGCGGCCTCCGAGGCGGGGCAGCTGATCTCCAGCGCCGCGGATCGCCCGGGCTCGCTGAGTGCGCCGGCGCCGAGGAAGGCGCCGCGCCAGATGGCGGCGAGGTCGGGGCGTGCGCCGGTGGTGAGCCGGTTCGGAAGTCCGCGGACAGGCCGGCGACGCTGATCGAGCAGACCGGTCTGGCGCGCGAGGGTCTCGCCGCCTTCGATCACCCGCACGGCGTAGTGGCTGCCGTTGCGCGCTCCCGAGCCGTGGACGTGGACGAGTTCGGGACGCACGCCGTACAACTCGATGAGATCACGCGCGACGCGACGCGCGAGAGCCTCGGTGTCGACCTCGGCCTCGACCGCGACCCGATTGGCGATGGAGTGCAGACCGCCTGCGAACCTCAGCAGCGACGTCAGTTCAGCCACTCGGGCCGTCGGCCGCGGGTCGCGGACAGCGGTCAATTCGGCTTTCACCTCGGCGGTCAGCGACACGGGACTCCTCAAGCGTCGGTCAGAGGGACGCTCCAGCCTACTCGGGCGCTCCGCCGACCACGACCACGGTCCCCGCTACTCGCGTCCGAGGTCGCGATCCTTCACCCGGACGGCGACGCCCGCCACCTCCGGCAGCCGGGCAGCGAGTTCACGGGCCATCACGACCGAGCGGTGCTTGCCGCCGGTGCAGCCGATCGCCACGACGGAGTGCCGCTTGTTCTCCCGCTGATAACCCTCGAGGACGGGCCGGAGCGCGGTGGCGTAGGCGTCGATGAACGCCACCGCCCCCTCCTGTTCGAGGACGTAGTCGCGCACGCGCTCGTCGACGCCGGTGAGCGACCGGAGCTCCTCGTTCCAGTAGGGGTTGGGGAGGAACCGCATGTCCGCGACGAGGTCGGCGTCCGGGGGGAGGCCGTACTTGAACCCGAAGCTCATGACCGTCACCACGTGGCGCGCCGCGCCCTCCTCGGAGAACAGGTCGACCATGTGGGTCGCCAGCTGGTGAACGTTGAACCGGGAGGTGTCGATGATGAGATCGGCGTTCTCGCGGATGGCGGCCAGGCGCTGGCGTTCGCGCCGGATCCCGTCGAGGATCGTGCCGTCGCCCTGCAGCGGATGGGGACGACGCACCGCTTCGAAACGCCGCACCAGAACCTCGTCGGAGGCATCGAGGAAGATCACCCGGAGCTGACGGCGATCGCGGAGCTCGTGAAGCGCCTGCGGAAGCTCGGCGAAGAGGTTCCGGCCGCGGACATCGACCACCACGGCCACCTTCGGGAGCGCATGGGCGGCGAGCTCGGTCAGATCCAGCAGCGGCTTCAACATCTGCGGGGGCAGGTTGTCGACGACGTACCACTCGAGGTCTTCGAGGGCGTTCGCGGCCGTCGATCGGCCGGCGCCCGACATCCCCGACAGGATGAGCATCTCACCGGGCGTCGCGTGTTCGTCGGCCATGCTCTCCCCCGTCCTCGGATCCAGGTTACCCATCCGCGAGGTGATCGACGATCGCGGCGGCGAGCTTCGGGCCCACGCCGGGAAGCGCGGTGATCTCCTCAGGCGTCGCCTTCTTCAACGCGGTGACGGAACCGAAATGACGCAGCAGCGCGCGGATGCGCGCCTCGCCGAGACCGGGCACGTCCGTCAGGACGGACTGGATGTCGCGGCGGCGACGACCGCGCTGATGTCTGATGGCGAAGCGGTGGGCCTCGTCGCGCAGGCGCTGGAGCAGGTACAGGGCCTCGCTCGTGCGCGGCAGGATGACGGGGAAGTCGTCGCCGGGGAGCCAGACCTCCTCGAGGCGCTTGGCGATGCCCGCCAGCGCGATCTCGGAGTGCCCGGCGTCGGCGAGGGCGCGTGCGGCGGCCGAGACCTGCGGCATCCCGCCGTCGACCAGGAGGAGCTGGGGCGGATAGGCGAAGCGGGGACGTTTGCGCACGACAGCGCCGTCCTCTCCCGCCTCCTCCTGCTCCTCGGGCCGATCGAGGTAGGCCAGGCGCCGCGTCAGCACCTGGTAGAGAGAGTCGGTGTCATCCGAGGTCTGCTCGACCTTGAAGGAACGGTACTGATCCTTGCGAGGCAGTCCGTCTTCGAACACGACCATGGAGGCCACGACGTTCGTCCCGCCGAGGTGGGAGACGTCGTAGCACTCGATCCGCAGCGGCGCCTCCTCCAGTCCGAGCGCTTCCTGCAGATCGGTGAGCGCCTGGGTCCGCGCCACGTAATCGCTCGTGCGTCGCGTCTTGTGGAGCATCAGCGCCTGCTGGGCGTTCAACGTCGCCGTCTTCATCAGCTCCGCTTTCTGCCCCCTCTGCGCGACACCGATCGAGACGCGCTTGCCGCGCCTGTCCTGCAGCCACTGCTCCAGCTCGTCGGCATCGTCGGGCAGCTCGGGAACGAGCACCTGGCGAGGGATGTCGCCGGCCGCAGCGTCGCCGTAGGTGCGCTGGAGGACCTGATCGACGAGGTCTGCGCCGGAGATGTCGATCTCCTTCTCGATCGTCGTCGCCCGGACACCGCGGACACGGCCACCGCGGACCACGAAGTGCTGGACGGCGGCGGCGAGCTCGTCCTCGGCGATGCCGAACAGGTCGGCGTCGGTGTCGGCGGGCAGGACGAGCGCACTGCGCTTGAGCACGGCGTCGATCGCCTGAAGCTTGTCGCGGTAGACCGCGGCGGATTCGTAGTCCATCGCCGCCGAGGCCTCGTTCATCCGCGCGGTCATCTCACGCGTGAACCGTTGGTCTCCCCCCGCCATGAAGGCGACGAAGTCCTCGACGATCGCCCGGTGCTCCTCGATGGTGACTCTCATCGAGCAGGGACCCCCGCAGCGCCCGATCTGACCGGGGAAGCACGGGCGTCCCGACGCCATCGCCTTCTTGTAGGAGGCGTCGCTGCAGGTGCGGATCGGGAAGACCTTGATGAGGAGGTCGATGGTGTCGTGCACCGCCCACACCTTTGGGTACGGACCGAAGTACTTCGCGCCTGAGATCCGATGGTTGCGCGTGACCATCACCCGCGGGGCCTCGTCACCGAGGGTGATGGCCATGAAGGGGTAGGACTTGTCGTCGCGATAGCGGACGTTGAAGGGCGGGTCGAACTCCTTGATCCACTGGTACTCCAGCTGCAGCGAGTCGACGTCGGTGGCCACCACCGTCCACTCCACCGAGGTTGCGGTGGTCACCATCCGTCGGGTGCGCTCGTGAAGGGTGTGCAGCGGGGCGAAATAGTTCGACAGGCGCGCGCGGAGATTCTTCGCCTTGCCGACGTACAGCACCCTGCCCTGTGCATCGCGGAACCGGTACACCCCCGGGTTCGTGGGGATCTCGCCGGCCTTGGGACGGTAGGACAGCTGCGGCCTGCTGCGTCGGGAAGCTCGTTCCGTGGTCGTCATGACCGACTCAGCCGGCCTTGCGGACCGCCGACTCGCCGAGCACCTCGGCGAGGAAGGCACCGGTGTGGCTCTCCTCGACGCGCGCGACCTGCTCGGGCGTGCCGGTGGCGATCACCTGACCCCCGCCCGATCCGCCCTCGGGCCCAAGGTCGATCACCCAGTCGGCGGACTTGATGACGTCGAGGTTGTGCTCGATCACGATGACCGAGTTGCCCTTGTCGACCAGTCCGTTCAGAACCTCGAGCAGCCGCCTCACGTCTTCGAAGTGCAGGCCCGTCGTCGGCTCGTCGAGCACGTAGATGCTGCGACCGTTGCTGCGGCGCTGCAGCTCGGTCGCGAGCTTGACGCGCTGCGCCTCGCCGCCGGAGAGCGTCGTCGCCGACTGCCCCAGCCGGACGTAGCCGAGCCCCACGTCGACGAGGGTCTTCAGGTAGCGGTGGATCGCCTGGATCGGCTCGAAGAACTCCGCAGCCTCGGAGATCGGCATCTCGAGCACCTCGGCGATGTTCTTGCCCTTGTAGTGCACCGAGAGGGTGTCGCGGTTGTAGCGCTTGCCGTGGCAGACCTCGCAGTCGACGTAGACGTCGGGGAGGAAGTTCATCTCGATCTTGATCGTGCCATCACCCGAGCATGCCTCGCACCGGCCGCCCTTGACGTTGAAGCTGAACCGGCCCGGCTGATAGCCCCGGGCCTTCGCCTCGGGGGTGTCGCTGAAGAGGGTCCGGATGCGATCGAACACACCGGTGTAGGTGGCGGGGTTCGAGCGAGGGGTGCGACCGATGGGCGCCTGGTCGACGTGGACGACCTTGTCGAGGTTGTCCAGCCCGGTGACCCGTGTGTGCTTCCCCGGGACGGTGCGCGCACCGTTGAGGCGGGACGCCAGGACCTGGTAGAGGATGTCGTTGACCAGCGACGACTTGCCAGACCCGCTGACCCCGGTCACCGCCGTCAGCACCCCGAGAGGGAAGTCGACGGTGACGTTGCGGAGGTTGTTCGCCCGGGCGCCGACCACGCTGATCTTGCGTGAGCGATCGATGCGGCGCCGCTTCTTCGGAGTCGGGATGGAACGGCGGCCGGACAGGTAGTCGCCGGTGATGGACTGCGCGTCGGCCAGGAGCGCGTCCAGGGGACCGGAGTGCACCACCTCGCCACCGTCGACGCCCGCGCGGGGACCGATGTCGACGATCCAGTCGGCCGCGTGGATCGTCTCTTCGTCGTGTTCGACGACGATGAGGGTGTTGCCGAGGTCGCGGAGCTTGACGAGCGTCTCGATCAGGCGACGGTTGTCGCGCTGGTGAAGGCCGATCGAGGGCTCGTCGAGGACGTACAGCACGCCGGTCAGACCCGAGCCGATCTGGGTGGCGAGGCGGATGCGCTGCGCCTCCCCGCCCGACAGCGAGCCGGCCGAGCGGCTGAGGTTGAGGTAGTTCAGGCCCACCTGGATGAGGAAGTCCAGCCGGAGCCGGATCTCGCGCAGCACCTGTGCGGCGATCTTCGCCTCCCGCGGGGTGAGCTGGAGGTCGGCGAAGAACGCGTGGGCGTCGCCCAGGCTCAGCCGTGAGGCGTCGGCGATGGAATGCCCGTGCACCTGCACCGCGAGGACTTCGGGCTTCAGCCGCGCGCCGTCGCAGACCGGGCAGGGAACCTCGCGCAGGAACTCGGCCCAGCGCTGCCGCTGCGTGTCGGACTCGGCCTGCAGGTACTGCCGCTCGATGTAGGGCACGACGCCCTCGAAGCCGGACGAGTACCGCATCTCCCGTCCGTACCGGTTCTTCCAACGCACGGTGACCTTGTAGTTCTCCCCGCGCAGGACCGCGTCCTTGATATCGGCGGGCAGCTTCCGCCAGGGAGTGTCCAGCGAGAAGTCCAGATCCCGTGCGAGCCCCTCGAGCAGCCGCTCGTAATACTGGAAGAGCCCCTTGCCCTGGGTCGTCCACGGGATCAGCACCCCCTCGCGGATCGAGAGGTCTTCGTCGCCGATCATGAGCTCGACGTCCACCGACATGCGCGTGCCCAGACCCGAGCACGCCGGACAGGCACCGAACGGCGCGTTGAAGGAGAACGTGCGGGGCTCGATCTCGGTCAGCTGCAGCGGATGCCCGTTCGGGCACGCGAGCTTCTCGGAGAAGGACTGCCAGGCATCGTCTCCCTCACGGTCGACGAAATTGACCTGCATGACCCCGCCCGCAAGGCCCAGTGCCGTCTCCACCGAATCGGTGACGCGGGAGAGGATGTCGGGGCTCGCGACCAGCCGGTCGACGACCACCGCGATGTCGTGCTTGTAGCTCTTCTTCAACGCCGGGGCATCGGCGAGCTGCACCATCTCGCCGTCCACGATGGCGCGCGAGTAGCCCTTCGCGCTCAGCTCCTTGAAGAGGTCGACGAATTCCCCCTTCTTCTGCGAGACCACAGGCGCGACGATCTGATATCGGGTGCGCTCGGGGAGTTCCATCAGCTGGTCCGCGATCTGCTGCACGGTCTGCCGCTGAATGACCTCGCCGCACTCGGGGCAATGCGGGATGCCGATGCGGGCCCAGAGCAGGCGCATGTAGTCGTGGATCTCGGTGATCGTCCCCACCGTCGACCGGGGGTTGCGGTTGGTCGACTTCTGATCGATCGAGACGGCGGGGCTCAAGCCCTCGATGAAATCGACGTCGGGTCGATCGACCTGACCCAGGAACTGGCGGGCGTACGCGCTGAGCGATTCGACGTATCGGCGCTGACCTTCGGCGAAGATCGTGTCGAAGGCCAGGCTGGACTTGCCCGACCCGGACAGACCGGTGAAGACGACGAGCGAGTCGCGCGGGATGTCGAGGTCGACGTCCTTCAGATTGTGGACGCGGGCGCCGCGGACGCTCAGCTTGCCGGAGGGCGCGAACGCCGGATTTCCGCCGGATGCGGAGCCGGTCGGAAGGCTTGCAGAAGCGGAGGAACCGGGCAGGGCGACGGGAACGATGGGCACCCGTCAAGTGTAGGTGGGGGCTCCGACACGAGGTTCGGAGTTCGCGCCGAGCGAGACCCGAGACCCGAGACCCGAGACCCGAGACCCGATCCTCTCAGCCGATCGACACCCGCCCCTCGGCGTTCAGCCGCCACCCGGGGTTGTGCGCGACCTCCCACGGGTGCCCGTCCGGATCGACGAAGACCCCCGAATAGCCGCCCCAGGGGGTCGGCCCCGCCGGACGGCTGATCCGGGCCCCCGCTCCTGCGGCCGCGCTGAGGAGGGCATCGACCTCGTCGGGGGATGCCAGGTTGTGAGCGAGAGTCACCCCGCCCCATCCGCCGGCGTCGTCGACGCCGGAATCCTCGGCGAGCTCCGCCCTCCCCCACAGCGCGAAGACGAACCCGTCGAGTGGAAAGAAGGCGACGACACCGTCGATCGACTGCGCGTGCGGCGACCACCCCAGCGCACGGTAGAACCCCAGGGCCCGATCGAGGTCGGCGACGCCGAGGGTGATGAGGCTGATCCGCTGCGCCATCGCGACGTCAGGCATGACCGGCCCGCTCCATCGCGCGGAGTTCTTTCTTGAGGTCCTGCACCTCGTCGCGGAGGCGTGCCGCGAGCTCGAACTTCAGCTCCCCCGCCGCGGCCAGCATCTGGCCGGAGAGGTCGGCGATCGTCGCCTCCAACTGCTCGGCGCCCTCGGCCGCGATCCCCTCACGCCGCAGCTGCGGGGTGGGCGACTTGCCCTTCCCCGACTTCACCCGCGAGTCCTTCCGGTTCAGCATCGCCTTGGTGTCGTCCGCCTCGCGAGCGAGCACCTCGGTGATGTCGGCGATGCGCTTGCGCAGGGGCTGCGGATCGATGCCGTGCTCGAGGTTGTACGCGATCTGCTTGTCACGCCGACGGTTGGTCTCGTCGATGGCGTTGCGCATGGAGTCGGTGATGGTGTCGGCGTACATGTGCACCTCTCCCGAGACGTTTCGCGCCGCACGACCGATGGTCTGGATGAGGGAGGTGCCCGATCGGAGGAAGCCCTCCTTGTCGGCATCCAGGATCGACACGAGCGACACCTCCGGCAGGTCGAGACCCTCGCGGAGGAGGTTGATGCCCACCAGCACGTCGTAGACACCGGCGCGCAGCTCGGTGAGCAGCTCCACCCGCCGCAGGGTGTCGACGTCGGAATGCAGGTAGCGCACGCGCACGCCGTGTTCGCCGAGGAAGTCGGTGAGCTCCTCGGCCATCTTCTTCGTCAGGGTCGTCACCAGCACGCGCTCGTCACGCTCCACCCGCAGCCGGATCTCCTCGAGCAGGTCGTCGATCTGGCCCTTGGACGGTTTGACGACGATCTGCGGGTCGATCAGACCGGTCGGGCGGATGATCTGCTCGACGATGCCGTCGGCGATCCCCATCTCGTAACGGCCAGGTGTCGCCGAGAGGTAGACGGTCTGACCGATCCGCTCCTTGAACTCGTCCCAGCGCAGCGGCCGGTTGTCCAGGGCGCTGGGCAGGCGGAATCCGTGCTCGACCAGCGTGCGCTTGCGTGAGGCGTCGCCCTCGTACATCGCCCCGATCTGGGGGACCGTCACGTGCGACTCGTCGATGACCATCAGGAAGTCATCGGGGAAGAAGTCCAGCAGCGTGTGCGGCGGCTCCCCCGGCATCCGTCCGTCCAGATGGCGGGAGTAGTTCTCGATGCCCGAGCAGAACCCCAGCTGCTGGAGCATCTCGAGATCGAAGGTGGTGCGCATCCGCAGGCGCTGCGCTTCGAGGAGCTTGTTCTGCGACTCCAGTTCCTTCAGTCGCTCGGCGAGCTCGTGCTCGATGGTGCCGATCGCCCGCTGCACCGTCTCGGTGCCCGCCACGTAGTGCGAGGCGGGGAAGATCGGCACGGACTCCATGCGCTGCACGACGTCGCCCGTGAGGGGGTGCAGCATGTACAGCGCTTCGATCTCGTCGCCGAACATCTCGATGCGGATGGCGTACTCCTCGTACACCGGGATAATCTCGATCGTGTCGCCGCGGACGCGGAAGTTGCCGCGGGAGAAGTCGACGTCGTTGCGGTTGTACTGCATGGAGATGAACTTGCGGATGAGGGCATCGCGGTCGTACACCTCCCCCACCTGCAGCGCGACCATCGCCCGCAGGTACTCCTCGGGCGCCCCCAGGCCGTAGATGCACGACACGGTCGAGACCACCACGACGTCGCGACGCGACAGCAGCGAGTTCGTCGTCGAGTGGCGCAGCCGCTCGACCTCGGCGTTGATGGACGAGTCCTTCTCGATGAAGGTGTCCGTCTGCGGCACGTACGCCTCGGGCTGGTAGTAGTCGTAGTACGACACGAAGTACTCGACGGCGTTGTGCGGCATGAGATCGCGGAACTCGTTGGCCAGCTGCGCGGCGAGGGTCTTGTTGTGCGCGAGCACCAGGGTCGGACGCTGCACGGCCTCGATCAGCCAGGCGGTCGTCGCCGACTTGCCCGTTCCGGTCGCGCCGAGCAGCACGACATCGGTCTCGCCGGCGTTGATACGGGCGGCGAGGTCGGCGATCGCCTGCGGCTGGTCGCCGGAGGGCTGGTACTCGCTGACGACCTCGAAGGGTCGGACGCTTCTGGTGGTCTGCACGGTTCCAGGGTAGGCGCGCCCTCCGACATCCGGTCCGTCAGCCGAAACCGCCGCCGAATCCGCCCGCGTCCATGCCGCCGAAACCTCCGCCGTCGAAGCCGCCGGCGCCGACATCGCCGACGTACCCTCCTGCGTCGACGGATGACGCCGCCGCCGGATCGACGGTGTCGACGAGCCATCCCGGCTGATCGGCGAGCATGAGCGAGCCCGCCCCGACGGTGAAGTAGGCGGTGACCGCCTGCGTGAGGAGGAAGTTCTGCGCGACGACCGTCATGACTCCGGCGCTCATCAGGATCGATCGCGGATCGGCCGCCTCCTTCGGGTCGTCGGCCTCGGCGACGACCCGACCGTCCGCCCGCTCCCTCCGATGCTGCTCCGCACGACGGACGAGTCTGGCGATGAGGCCGGGATCCGCCTGGGCGTCGCTCCTCTCGTCGTCGTGGAGGAAGGGACGGAGTTGTTCGAGCATCTCCCGGCGGCGCTCGAGGGGGATATCGCGGAACGCCGAGGCGTGCGCGCTCTCGATGACCGATGCCGGAAGCGTGTTCAGCAGATACACGTATCGCGAGATCTGCTCCTCCTCGGTGACCGCGCGATACGGCGTCTTCCGCCGCCGACGGAATCTCGAGAGCACACCCATGTCGGCTCCTTCTGATCGGTAGCGACAGGGTACGCCGAACTCAGCGGTACGCGGCCTATTTCTGCGCGATCACCCGGGGCAGATCCTGCCAGAGGCGATCGACCTGGGCCAGGGTGTCCGCCAGCGGGGCCGCGGTGTCGACGACGACGTCGGCGAGCGCGAGGCGGGCTTCGTCCGAGACCTGCGCGGCGATGCGGGCCTGCGCGTCCGCCTCGGTGAAGCCACGGAGGTCGATCAGCCGCTGCCGCCGGATCGCGGCAGGAGCGTGGGCGACGATGATCAGGTCCCACGGGTCGTCGGCGCGCGTCTCCGCCAGGAGGGGGACGTCGTAGACGATCACCGCGTCCGGGTCCGAGGCGAGGGCCGCCGCGAACCGACGGGCCGACTCGGCGCGCACCGCGGGGTGCACGATGGCGTTCATGCGCCGAACGGCGGCCGGATCGCCGAACGTGCGGCCGGCGAGGGCCCCTCGGTCGAGGCTGCCGTCCTCGCGGATGATGTCGTCGCCGAATTCCCCGGCCAACGCGTCGAGGACGGCCGACCCCGGCTGCTGGACGTCGCGGACGATCGCGTCCGCATCGACGACGACGGCGCCGTGTTCGGCCAGCCGGCGGGCGATGGTCGACTTTCCCGAGGCGATCCCGCCGGTCAGCGCGAGCAGTGGCATGCATCGAGCATGCCATGTCGAAGACATCCGGCGCCGGGAGCCCGCACGCTCTAGAATGGGCGGATCGGACGCACCCCCGAACGCGGCCGAAGCGAGCGAGGCAGCGCGGTGCCACAGTCAGCCGTCGTGATCGAAGATGAGGCCGACATCCGGTCGCTCATCTCCCTCGTGCTGGAATCGGCGGGTTACTCCGTCCACACCGCCGACAACGGAGTCGACGGCGTGGAGGTGGTGCGCCGTGTCGAGCCCGAGGTGGTGACCCTCGACATCAGCATGCCCGGCATCGACGGGTACGAGACCGCGCGACGCATCCGGACGTTCAGTCGCACCCACATCATCATGATCACGGCGTTCGTGCAGGAGTCCGATGCGCAGCAGGGGCTGGACGCCGGCGCCGACGAGTATCTGCGCAAGCCCTTCCGCCCTCGCGAGCTCCGCGCCCGCATCGAAGCGCTGTCGACGGCGCGTCGACCCGAGTAGGCCTCAGGCGTCTGCGCTGCGGGCGACCACGACGGCGGAGTCGGCACTCGAGAAGCCGCTCACCGCGCTGCGTCGCGCGACGCGCAGGAGCGTGCCGGCGTCGTAGCCCACCACGTCGGTCAGCGCCACCCCGACGCCGACGACGGGAAGACCCACCCCGGAGAGCTGGCCGAGCGCGTCGAAACTCCCGCGATACAGGGTCATGGCCTCTCGCCGCGCGGCGCTGGGCGAGGACGCGGCCGTGACGAGCACGATCCCGCCCTCGCCGTCCTCGCCCATCACCGAGAACAGCGGGGCGTGGGCGCGCACCGCCTCGCGCCACACGGTGATCGCCTCGCGCCGCGCCTCGTCGCCGAAGGCGGTGGCGATGTGGGCGAGATCGTCGAGCCGGACCTCGATGACGGTGAGCGCGACCCCTCGGACGGCGGCGCGGGCGACGACCGAGTCGAGCGTCGCCCCGAACCTGCCCTCCGTGAGGATGCCGGTGACCATGTCGTCCGCGCCCGCGAGCACCCGCTGGTGGCGGAGCTCCGCCCGACCGGCGCGTAGAACCGACGTCACGATGACGGCGACGACGATGAGGATGACGGTGAGTATCCCGACGGCGATGCTTCCGAACCAGGCCTGGAAGAACGGGTCGTCCGGCCCCAGCACCAGGAAGGCCACCAGCCGGGCGAGGAAGAACGCTCCCTCGATCAGGAGCACGCCTCCCAGCACCCATGCCGTCCGCGCCGCGCCGAGCACGCCCCGGAAGCACTCGACTCCTGCCGCCGCGGCCAGGACGACGAGCGAACCGAACGTCCAGGTCGCGCCCGCCCAATCGCCGACGAGGGGAGCCTCGACGACGGTGGCCGCCGCCACGAGGGCGCTGAGACCGAGCACGACGGCCGTCGCCGTGCGATAGGTCCGCCCGTTGTAGAGGCGGCACGCGATCCACATCGCGCCCGTGCCCGCCACGAAGGCCGCATTCCCGGCGACCACCGCCCAGAACGCCTCGGGATCGGCCGCCCAGGCGAGATAGAGCAAGGACGTCAGGATTGCGCCCAGGAATCCGAGCGCCCACACCCGGCCCGCGGCTTCGTCCCGGCGCAGAACGGTTTCGAGCAGGAACACCGTGCCGGCGACGAAGACCACGAGGGCCGTCATCACCGCGGTCGTCACCAGGTCGAGTTCGGCGAGCATCAGACCTCCCCCGCACCGGGCCGGGTGGCGGGGAGCGTGACGGTGAAGGTCGACCCCACCCCGAGGACGCTCGTCACCGTGATGTCGCCGCCGTGGGCGCGGACGATGTCGCGGCTGATCGCGAGGCCGAGTCCGGTACCCGAGACGGTCGAGGACCGGACGGCGACTCCTCGGTAGTACCGCTGGAAGAGCGCATCGGTGTCCTCCTCCGTCATCCCCACCCCCGTGTCCTCCACGACGATCGCCGTCCACCGCCCCGTGGTGGCGGACTGGAGGGAAACCCGTCCGCCCTCGCGGTTGTACTTGACAGCGTTGGACAGCAGATTGTCGACCACCTGCGCGAGCCGCCGCGGGTCGACATAGGCGTGGGCGGGCCGCAGGCGCGCGGTGTCGATGGTGACCCCGCGCTCCCCGGCGCGCAGGACGAGCGACTCGACGGCCGCACGGATGACTTCGGAGACCTCGACGACCTCGGGCTGCATGACCAGTTCGACCCGATCGTCCGCCGCCGCCGACGCGGTGAGCACGTCGGAGACGAGCTCGAGCAGCTGCTCGGCGTTGCGGTCGGCGATCTGGAGGTTGGAGCGGATCCGCGACGGGATATCGGGATCGTCGATGGCGAGCTCGATGTAGCCGAGGATCGAGGTCAGCGGCGTCCGAAGCTCGTGCGACACCGACGAGATCACCTCGTCGCGCGCCCGCGCCGCCATCATCTCGACGGTCACGTCGCGCGAGACCACGACCGCCCCGGCATCCCTCCCCTCCACGTCGAGGAGACGGCGAGCGGTGAAGCTCAGCGCCCGCTGCGGACCGCCCGGCGCACCGAACCACACGCGCTCGTCCTGAAAGACCGCACCTCGTCGCGCCCGCTCGATCGGCAGCTCCTCGCGCGGCAGCGGCGTCGTGCGGTCGGTGCGATAGGCCTCCAGCCGATGCTCGCCCTCGACATCGGCCAGCACCTGCTGCAGACGCGCGTGGGCGTCGTTGGTGACGGTGATCGCGCCGGACTCGTCGATGCGGATGACCCCGAAGTCGACGGCATCGAGCACCTCCGTGACGAGCTGCTCCTGTCGGCGCGCCCGCTCCGCCGTCTGCTGGAGCAGCGCGGCCTGCTTGTCCAGCAGCATCCGCTGCGCCGCGGCGCGCCGTGCTGCGACGTAGGACGTCGCGCCCACGGCGATGAGCACGATCGGAAGGAGGATCGTACTGAGGACCGCGGTCGAGGGCGGCCCCACGGCGACGCTCACCCAGTAGGTGACGATGGCCGTCGTCACCCCCGAGATCAGCCCCACGAGTCCGAAACCGGTGGCGAGCCACATGACGGGGAAGATGAACAGCAGACCGGTCCCGAGCGCCGGTGCGGCACCGCGCATCACGCCCACGGCGATGATGTCGGCGAGCGGGATCGCGATCAGCCACCACGAAGACATCCGCCCCCACGGCACCACGAGGGCGAGCCCGGTGAGGACGAAGACGCCGATGACCCCGGCGAAGAAGACGGGCATGGTCGAGACGAGGTCGGTCACGATCACGGCGATCGCCACCGCGAGCACGAGCGCACCGACGAGGAGCTGCGTCAGCGCCGGCGACCTCCCGCGGGTGCGGTCGGCGAGGACGATGTCGATCCAGCGCGGGGTGTCGGGTGCCGAGCGGGTGGCGGATGCGGCGGGGGTGGCGTCCATCTACGAGGTCCGCCCCGCCGTGGACGCGTCGTCCGCGCGCGTGTAGCCGGCGACGAGCTCCTGCTCGCGGGCGAATCCGGGCAGGAAGATCGCCACGACCGCTGCACCGATGCTGATCGCGACGGCGCCGATGAGGTATGCGAAGAACGCGCCGTCGAGGAGGGACTGCGTCGCGCCCTGCGTGATCTGGGTGGCGTACTGCGGGTACTGCTCCGCGACCCGCAGCGCGGAGGCGTACGAGGCCTGGAGCGCCTGCGTGACCTCGGCGCTGACCGTCTGCGCCTCGGCCGAGGCGGCGATCTGGCGCGCGAACGATGCGGCGAACCCGGCGGCGAGGACCGCGCCGAGAAGGGCCTGCATGATCGAGCCGCCGAGGTCGCGCTGGAGGTCGGAGGTCGCCGAGGCCATCCCCACCCGCCGGATCGGCGTGCTCTCGGTGAGCGCGCGCGATGCAGGGGTCATCGCGAAGGCGGCGCCGCTGCCGATGAAGAGGAAGCCGGCGCCGACGAGCACGTACGGCGTGGACTCCCCCCACAGGAGCGTGGTGAGGAATCCGAGCAGGACGAGCGCGTAGCCCACCAGCATGGTCGCGCGAGACCCGCGGGCGGTGAGCAGGCGGGCCGAGAGCGGCGCGCAGATGAGCAGACCCACCGCGGCCGGGACGACGGCGAGTCCCGCTTCGAGGGTGGTGTACCCGAGGATGTTCTGCAGGAACTGCTGTCCGACGAACATCGCCCCCATGAGCGAGCCGAACACGATCGTGCCCCCGGTGGCCGGCACCCAGAACATGCGACGACCGGCGACCCTCAGTTCGTAGATCGGATGCCGCGCGGCGACCTGTCGCCAGGCGAAGAGAGCCAGGAGCACCACCGTCGCGCCCAGCAGACTCAGTCCGAGCACGGTCTGGCCGGGCGCGAAGACCAGGCTCACGCCGAGGACGAGCGCCGCGATCGCCAGGGTCGCGAGGATCCCGCCGAGGTGATCGACGGGGTCGTCCGACTCCTTGACGTGCGAGGGCACGACGATCGCCACGAGCACCAGAGCCGTCGCCGCGATGGGCGCCGCCAGCAGAAACGCCGAACCCCACCACCAGATGGTCAGCAGCAGGCCCGCCAGCACGGAGCCGATCACGGCCGCCGTGGCGCTCACGCCCGACCAGAGGGCGATGGCCACCGTGCGCTTCGGGCCCTGCGCCCACAGCGCGGTGATGAGCGACAGAGTGGTGGGGAAGGCCATACCCGCCGCGATGCCGGTGAAGATCCGCGCGGCGATGAGCATCTCGATCGACGGAGAGAACGCGGACAGGAAGCTCGCCACCACCGTGAGGGCGAGACCGAGCAGGAGCAGCTGCTTGCGCCCGTAACGGTCGGCGAGCGCTCCGAGGTACAGCACCGACATCGCGAGCCCCAGACCGCAGCCGACGGCCACGAGGTTCAGCGCGGTCTGCGACGCGCCGAAGGCGTCGCCCACATCGGGGAGGGCGACGTTGGCCGCTGCCAGATTGATGTTGCACACGAGGGCCGCGAGGATCAGCGCGGTCAGCACGAGGGGCGCTCTGGGCGGCACCGTACCGAGGCCTGCGCCGCCCTCCCGCGTCTGAGTCACGCGCTCACTTTAGCGATGCCCACGCCCTGCGGTGCGCAGCACCACGGCGGCGGTCACCGCTGCCGTGGTGCACAGGACCGCGAGCGCGCCGACGAAAGCCGTCCATCCCGGCCCGGCGTAGACGAAGCCGAGGCACCAGCCGAAAAGGCTCGATCCTCCGTAGTAGGCGAGGTAGTACAGCGAGGACGCCTGCGCCCGGGTGTCCGCTGAGGCGGCTACAGGCGCCCACCCAGAGGCCACCGCGTGGGCGGCGAAGAACCCCGCGGTGAAGACGAGGAGGCCGAGCAGCACCACCACCGTCGCGGGGGTCAGCAACGCCGCGAGGCCCGCCAGCATCGCCACGATGCCGCCGAGGAGGACGGGCAGTCGGCCGTGACGCACCGCCAGCGCACCCGCCCACGGAGAGGAGACCGTACCGGCGAGGTAGGAGAGGAACAGCAGGGTCGCCAGCCACCCGGGCAGCGAGAACGGCGGCTCGGCGAGATGGAACCCGAGGTAGTTGAACACCGCGACGAAGGCGCCCATGAGAAGGAACCCCTGCGCGTCGATCGCGAGCTGGGCCGGGGTCCGCACGACGGCGGCGAGACGCTCCCCCAGCCGCCTCGCCGGTCGGTGCCGATGCGCGACGAAGCCCCGCGCGCGCGGGACGAGGCACAGGAACACGATCGCCGAGGCGGCGCAGAGGATCGCCACGGCCCACATACCGGTGCGCCACTCGGCGAGGTCGGCGACGGGCCCCGACAGGAGCCGTCCGGAGAGCCCGCCCACGGTGGTGCCGGCGATGTAGCTTCCGGCCGCCGCTGCCGTGTGACGGGCGTCCACCTCCTCACTGAGGTACGCCAGGGCGATGGCGGGGATCGCACCGAGTGCCACGCCCTCGGTCAGTCGCACGGCGAGGAACACGCCGATACCGCCCGAGAGGGGCGCCAGCAGTCCGAGCAGCGTTGCGGCGCAGATTCCGATCGTCATGGCCGGCACCCGACCGAAACGGTCGGCGACGATGGACCACGGGATGACGGCGGCGGCCAGGCCGAGGGTCGTCGCAGACACCGACAGAGACGCGGTCGGCGGCGAGACCTGCAGGTTGGCGGCGATGAGCGGCAGCAGCGCTTGGGGAGAATACAGCTGAGCGAAGGTGGCGATGCCGGCGAAGAACAGGGCGACGAGCAGGCGCCGGTACGCACGACTTCCCGGCAGGTGCCCGGTCGCGTCGCTCATCGCCTGCACGCTACGCGACCCTTCGCGTCTGATCCGCTCACACACGGCAGAGGGCCGGAACCCTTGCGGGTTCCGGCCCTCTGCGCGGGTGGTGCGGGATCAGCGACCCGACAGCTTCTCACGAAGCGCGGCGAGCGCCTCGTCGTCGGCCAGCGTTCCGCCGGCAGAGGTGTCGGACGAGAACGAGGACGAGCCCGTCGACTCGACCGCGGGCGCGTTCGCCTCGGCCTCGAGGGCCTTGACGACGGCGGCCTTGTGGGCCTCCCAGCGCGCCTGTGCGGCGGCGTAGTCCTGCTCCCAGGCCTCGCGCTGCTCGTCGAAGCCTTCCTTCCACTGGTTGGTCTCCGGGTCGAAGCCCTCGGGGTACTTGTACTCCCCGTTCTCGTCGTACTCGGTGACCATGCCGTAGAGGGCCGGGTCGAACTCGGTGCCGTAGGGGTCGACCGACTCGTTGGCCTGCTTCAGCGACAGCGAGATGCGGCGGCGCTCGAGGTCGATGTCGATGATCTTGACGAAGACCTCTTCACCGACCGAGACGACCTGCTCGGCGAGCTCGACGTGCTTGCCCGACAGCTCGGAGATGTGCACGAGGCCCTCGATGCCGTCCGCGACGCGGACGAACGCACCGAACGGCACGAGCTTGGTGACCTTGCCCGGTGCGATCTGGCCGATCGCGTGGGTGCGGGCGAAGACCTGCCACGGGTCCTCCTGCGTCGCCTTCAGCGACAGCGAGACGCGCTCGCGGTCGAGGTCGACCTCGAGGATCTCGACGGTGACCTCCTGGCCCACCTCGACGACCTCGGAGGCGTGCTCGATGTGCTTCCACGACAGCTCGGACACGTGCACGAGGCCGTCCACGCCGCCGAGGTCGACGAAGGCACCGAAGTTGACGATCGACGACACCGTACCCTTGCGGACCTGGCCCTTGTGCAGGTTGTTGAGGAACGTGGTGCGCGACTCGGACTGCGTCTGCTCGAGCAGGGCCCGACGCGAGAGGACGACGTTGTTGCGGTTCTTGTCCAGCTCGAGGATCTTCGCCTCGATCTCCTGACCCAGGTACGGGGTCAGGTCGCGGACGCGGCGCAGTTCGATGAGCGAGGCGGGAAGGAACCCGCGCAGGCCGATGTCGACGATGAGGCCGCCCTTGACGACCTCGATCACCTGACCGGTGACCACGCCGTCGGTCTCCTTGATCTTCTCCACGTCGCCCCAGGCGCGCTCGTACTGCGCACGCTTCTTCGACAGGATGAGGCGGCCTTCCTTGTCCTCCTTCTGGAGGACGAGCGCCTCGACGTGGTCGCCGACGCCCACGACCTCGTTGGGGTCGACGTCGTGCTTGATCGAAAGCTCGCGCGAGGGGATGACGCCCTCGGTCTTGTAGCCGACGTCGAGGAGCACCTCGTCGCGGTCGATCTTCACGACGGTGCCCTCGATGAGGTCTCCGTCGTTGAAGAACTTCAGGGTCTTCTCGACCGCGGCCAGGAAGTCCTCGGCAGATCCGATGTCGTTGATCGCGACCTGCTTGGTGGCCGGGGCGGTCGTTGCGGTAGTCATGTAGTGGGTTGTCCTTGGTGGTGTGGTGTTCGGGCCCTGGCTGCCGGATCCGCACGCGAACGCGGACGAATCCCGACCCCGAGGCGGAGCGGATTGTGGTCGTACGATGTCAGAGCGGCGCACCGGCCCCGCACGCGGACCTGGATCACAAACCCGGGCACAGCGGAACCGTCACACGCGTGACACTTCAGGTTATCAGAGTGCGTCAGCCCGCGGAGACCTCGACGGTGAACTCCAGGGGCTGGATTCCCCCGTCCTGGTTGGTCATGGTGACCGTCGTCGTTCCCTCGGCGACCGCCTGGACCCCGGGGTTGAACGTGGCGTCGCCTTCCTCGCGTCCCTGGACGAATTCGGCCACCGCCGGATCCGCAACCTCCCCCTCGTAGCTGTCGACGGCGAGGTCGCCGGTGTTGATGTTGAGCACCTGGCCGACGACGAGCTCGACCGTCGCGCCCTGCAGGTCGTTCGCCGACTCGGTGACCGGCGCGATCACGGGGGTGTTCTCCGGACTCGCTCCCCCGGGTGCGCAGGCGCTGAGCGCGATCGCCGCGGTGAGGGTACCGAGGACGGTGAGGACGAGCTTCGGGCTGCGCATCCTCTCACCATGGCAGGAACGGTCGCGTCAGACCAGAAGGCGCCCGAGGAGTCGGGTGAGGATGCCCTGCTCCTCCCGGGAGAGACCGGCGAGCTCCTCGGCCTCGCGTCGGACGAGCTCGGTCATCGCGGCGTCGACCCGCTCCGTGCCCTCAGGGCTGAGCCGCACCAGCACGCCCCGACCGTCGCGGGGGTTCGGACGCCGTTCGACGAGGCCGCGCGCGGCGAGCTTCTCGAGGCGATTGGTCATGGCCGCGCTCCCGATCATGGTGGACTCGATCAGCTGAGCGGGGCTCAGTTCGTGCGGTTCATCGGCGCGCCGAAGGGCCGCCAGAACGTCGAACTCCCAGACCGACAGCCCCGCGCTGAAAAAGGCCTCTGCGCGCAGACGCGCGAGCCGGAGCGCCACGCGGCGCAGCCGCGACATGACATCCAGCGGCGTCAGATCGACGTCGGGGAGCCGACGTGACCACGCATCGATCAGCAGATCGACGTCGTCGTCCCTCTCCCGGGCCTCCCCGCTCATACTCCGACCGTAGCGGACGCCACGAGGGGTGAGCCCCGTCGGCGGGTGCTATCGCGCGTCGGGTGCGGCCGCGAATGCCTCCGGGATCGGCTGGTCGCCGCCGCCGAAACGCAGAGTGCGCCCGATCGTCGCGGGCTCGACCAAGGCCGTGGCCACGGCGGCGGCGACGTCCGCGCGGGGCACGGCACCGCGTCCCTGCGGATCGATCTCGATGCGTCCCGTACCCGGATCGTCGAGGAGCGCCCCTGGACCGAGCACCGTCCACGACAGCTCGGTGCCGCGCAGGTGATCGTCGGCGGCGAGCTTGGCATCGGCGTAAGGGAAGAACGGGTCGTCCTGCGGCACTCCGTGGTCGGGCGCGGATCCGAGCCACGACACCATCACGTATCGGGCGACACCGGCCCGGGCGGCCGCGTCCATCGATCGGATCGCCGCGTCGCGGTCCACCGCGTAGGTGCGCGCGGCGTCGCCGCCTCCGGCGCCGGCCGACCAGACGACGACGTCGTGCCCGGACACCAGATCGGCGAGCGCATCGATATCGAGCGTCTCGATATCGGCCACGCGCGGGGTCGCCCCGGTGCTCTCCACGTCGCGGACGTGGTCGGGGTTGCGGATGACCGCCGTCACCTCATCGCCCCTCGAGACCAGCAGCGGCGCCAGAAGCATCGCGACCTTGCCGTGTCCGCCGAAAACCAGCACCCGAGACATCCGCTCTCCTTCTGTTCGTCCGGCTCCCAGCCCATCGGCCGGACCCGACGCTGTCAACCCCGCCCGACGTGGCTAGCGTTGAGGTATGCGACTGACCTCGGCGATCCGCGCCCCACGTCGCGCCCCCCTGCTTCAGGTGGCCAAGTCGGCGATCGCGACGGTGGCGGCGTGGCTCGTCGCAGGCTGGCTCATTCAGGGCCCTCCCCCGGTCTTCGCCGCGATCGCCGCGCTCCTGGTCGTGCAGCCGAGCCTCAACCAGTCGTTCGCCAAGGCGATCGAACGCAGCGTCGGCGTCATCGTGGGCGTCGCCATCGCCTCGGGGCTCGGGATGGTGTTCGGGGACGCCACGTGGGTGGTGCTGGTGGCCATCATCGTCGCCCTGATCGTGGCGTGGGCGGCCCGGGTGACGGCCGGAACGGCCAACCAGGTCGCGATCAGCGCGGTGCTGGTCCTCGCTCTGGGTGCGACGACGCCCGACTACGCCCTCGATCGCATTCTCGAGACGATCATCGGAGCGATCATCGGCATGGTGGTGCACATCGTGATGGTGCCGCCGGTCGCGGTGACTCCCGCGCACGAGGCTGTTGACCGCGTCGGCGAAGAACTCGCGCGATCGCTCGAGCGCCTCGCCGATGCGCTGACCGCGCAGCAGACGCGTCCGCAGATCGAGGAGCTCATGCTGACCGCGCGGCTGCTGCGGCCGATGGTCGTCGACGCCGACGAGGCCATCGCGACGGCTCGCGACTCGCTCTCGCTGAACCCCCGGGCCCGGCGCTACCGCCGCGAGCTGGACACGGTGGAGAAGCTCCTCGCCGTCTTCAGCCCCGTCGTGACTCAGACGATCGGCATGACGCGCGCGGTCTACGACCACTACGACGCGAGCCTCGCCACCGAACCCGCCGTCCAGGCGATCGCCGATCAGCTGCGACGAGCGGCGCACGACATCCGGCTGGATCTGCGGCGCACCCCGCGCGCCGGAGGCGCGGAGCCGACGGTGACGACGACCATTCCGGCGCTGACCGCACCGCTGCAGCTGACCGCCCCCTCGGCGACGAACTGGATCGTCGTGGGGTCGATGATGGAGGACCTTCGCCGGATCCACGATCAGCTCAGCGAGGAGAATCCGTGACGGGCGGACGATGAGGGATGTCCCCCGTCCCCGGGGCTGATAGCGTGCGGGGCACCCGAGGTGACGCACGACAGCCACGACGGAGGACGACAGTGACCCAGAACGCCCCCGCCGCAGCGGCGCGGCCCCGCGAGCAGTGGACCGGTCAGGTCGGCTTCATCCTCTCGGCGATCGGATCGGCCGTCGGCCTCGGCAACATCTGGCGCTTCCCGGGCGTCGCCTACGAGAACGGCGGCGGGGCGTTCCTCATCCCGTATCTCGTGGCGCTCCTGACCGCGGGCATACCGATCCTGTTCCTCGACTACGCTCTCGGGCACCGGTTCCGCGGCGCCGCGCCGACCGCGTTCCGCCGCATCGGTCGCTCGCTCGGCCGGTTCACCGAGTCGCTCGGCTGGTTCCAGGTGGCGATCGCCTTCGTGATCGGGCTCTACTACACCGCGGTGATCGCCTGGGCGCTGAGCTACTTCGTCTTCTCGTTCGACCTGCGGTGGGGCGATGACCCCGCCACCTTCTTCCAGGCCGACTTCCTCCAGGTCGGCGACCCCGGGCTGAGCCTGGAGTTCGTGCCCGGGGTGCTCATCCCCCTCGCTCTGGTCTGGATCGCGGCGATCCTCGTCCTCGCCGCCGGGGTGGCCAAGGGCCTGCAGCGGGCGAATGTCATCTTCCTGCCGGTCCTCATCGTCGCCTTCCTCGTGCTGGTGGTGCGGGCGCTGTTCCTCGACGGCGCCGCCGAGGGACTGAACGCCCTGTTCACCCCGAACTGGGCGGCGCTGGGCGACCCGAACGTGTGGATCGCGGCGTACAGCCAGATCTTCTTCTCGCTGTCGATCGCCTTCGGGATCATGATCACCTACGCCTCGTACCGCCGCCGGCGGTCGAACCTCACCGCCCCCGGCCTGGTGGTCGCGTTCGCGAACTCGTCGTTCGAGATCCTCGCCGGGATCGGAGTCTTCGCGACGCTGGGGTTCTTCGCCTTCCAGCAGGGCATCGAGGTCTCCGAGCTCGAGGGTCTGACCGGCGTGGGGCTGTCGTTCATCACGTTCCCCGCGATCGTGTCGCAGATGCCCGGTGGCCCGCTGTTCGGCTGCCTCTTCTTCGGCTCGCTCACCCTCGCCGGGTTCACGTCGCTGATCTCGGTGCTGCAGGTCGTCTCGGCGGCGTTCCAGGAGAAGTTCCGCCTGACCCCGCGCGCCGCGGCCGCCACGGTCGGCTCGGTGTCGGCGGTGCTGTCGATTCTGCTCTTCTCGACGACCACGGGGCTCCTCGCCCTCGATGTCACGGACCAGTACGCCAACAACGTCGGGATCGTCGCCTCGGCGGTGCTCACCACGATCCTGGTCATCTGGGTGCTGCGGGGCGGCCCCGAACTCCGCTACCACCTCGATGCGGTCTCCACCTTCAAGGTCGGGCGCGTCTGGGCGCTGCTCGTGGGCGTCCTGGCGCCGATCGTCCTGGCATACATGCTGATCCAGCGCGTCGTCGTGCTGATCGTCGAGGGGTACGGCGGACTCCCGCCGTGGTACCTGGCGGTGTTCGGCTGGGGGACGATCGCGTTCCTGGTCGTCGCGGCGATCGTGATGTCGGCGCTGAAGTGGCGGGACTCGCCCGACGACTTCCGGGCGTGGCCGCCGTTCCCCCCCGAGGGTCAGCCTGCGACACGGAAGGAGCGGGTGCGATGACCGGCCTCGCCATCGCTTTCCTGATCCTGTCGATCACGATCGTCTGGGGAGGGCTGGTCGCCAGCATCCTGTTCCTTCGGTCGCGACCGGAACCGGCGGAGTATCCGCCGGGCGGGGTCGACGATCACCGCGAAGACATCGGTCCTGCCGAGCGCGACACCTGAACCCTGCGTCGTGCGCGCTGCACCGTGCGGACGACGGCCCGTGCGGGGACGCCGACGACCACGGCCAGCCGTCCCGCCGGGGTGCGGTCCATGGGTCCGAGCACCGTCTTGCGCTCCCACGCCAACCGCAGTCGGCCGCCGCGCCCGGTGTGAAGGACCGGCTCGGCGAGAAGCCCCTGTCGGCGGAGCCCGACCAGTCGTTCGACGTCCGCGACCCAGTCGTCGTCGGCCCCGTCGTGGAGGTAGTTCTCCCGCGACCACTGCGGGGTCGGCAGCCGGAATCGCCCGGCGAGGAGGTCATCCTCCCCGCCGAGGACCCCGCTCCCCTCGAAGACCACGTTGATCAAGGCGGGCGACACGCCGAAGGTGTCGAGGGCGAGCACCGGGATGCCGCGCGCGATGGCTTCGATCGCCGCCGTCGAGCTGATCGTCACCAGCCCCCGGGCGTGATCGAGGGCCGACTGCATCGGCTCGGTCGACACGACGAGATTCTCCGGCGTCGCGCCCAGCGAACGCAGGAGGTCGGGGAAGGAGTCGCGCTCCACATGGGTCTGGTGCTCCCCCTCGGCGGCGCGCAGCTTGACGACCACACGGCGCGACGAGTCGGCGAGCGCGAGCCGTCGGAGCATCTCGGCCAGCCGCAGGCGGTCTGGCCGCTCTCGCGGCACGACCGCCTGCGTGGCGAAGACGACGTCGGTCGCATCCGCGTCGTGCCGGCGGTCTCTCGCCCGTTCGGCGGCTTTGGCGAACGGGAGGGTGGCCAGAGCGAAGCGGTGCCGGATGCCCGTGCGCACCGACAGGGCAGCGAACTCGGTCCGCTCGCGATGGGAGTGCACCACGAAGAGGTCCGCCCCCCGCCGGTAGATCAGCGCCTTGCGCGTGGCCGGGATCGAGATGCCGGGGAGGCCGGTCACGATCACCGGACGCGCCGGGAGGTCCGCCAGAAGCCGGGCGAGCACCCGCACGAGGGGTCCGCGCGCACCGAGCACCACGACGTCGGGCGGATCGTCGAGGAGGCTCCGTCTGAGGCGATCGAGGCCGACGCGGGCGACGGCACCGCCCGGCAGGCCGCTCGTCGCGAGGGCCGCCCGCTGCTGGTCGGCCGAGACGGCGAGCGGGGTGTCGAGGATCCTCATGGAGCGATTCCAGTGCTCGGGGGCACTTCCGACCAGGGCCGCCGTCCACTTCACGTACGAGTCGGTGTCGGCGATGCCGACGATCCGGATCCGCGGGGCAGGCCCCCTTCTCGTCGTTCCCGTCACCTCGGCTGTCACGTCGCGACGCGGCGGAGCTTGGCCATCGGGCCCTGCTCGCTGTCGTACACGCGCTTGACGCCGTCACCGAGCGCGGCCTCGATGATCCGGATGTCGCGTACGAGGTGCTGAAGACCGGCCGGTTCGAGCGAGGCGGCGTGGTCCGAACCCCACATCGTGCGGTCGAGCGTGATGTGGCGCTCGACAGCGACGGCCCCGAGTGCGACCGCGGCGAGCGAGACCTGCAGTCCGCGCTCGTGGCCCGAATAGCCCACCGGAACACCCGGGAACCGCTCGCGCAGGGCCGGGATCATGCGGAGGTTGGCCTCCTCCGGCTCCATCGGGTACGTCGACGTGGCGTGCATCAGCACGAGGTCGTCGGTGCCGAGGACCTCGACCGCCCCGGTGATCTGCTCCATCGTCGACATCCCCGTGGAGAGGATGACGGGCTTGCCGGTGTCGCGGAGGGCACTCAGCAGCGCGCGATCGGTGAGGCACGCCGAGGCGACCTTGTGCGCGACCACGCCGAGGTCCTCGAGGAATTCGACGCTCGGCACATCCCACGGTGACGCGAACCACTCCAGACCCCGCAGGATCGCGTGGTCGGAGATCTCGATGTACTGGTCGCGGTCGAACTCGACGCGCCGGCGGTAGTCGAGGTAGCTCATCGTGCCCCAGGGCGTCTCGCGCGGGATGTCTCGCATGTGCTCGGGAGTGGAGATCTCGGGGGTGCGCTTCTGGAACTTCACCGCGTCCACGCCGGCGTCCGCTGCGACGTCGATGAGGCGCTTGGCGATCTCGACGTCGCCGTTGTGGTTGAGCCCGATCTCGCCGATGACGTAGGCGGGGTGGCCGCCTCCGATGACGCGGGTGCCGATGGTGACGGTCATGGTGTGGTCCGGTTCTCGTGGAGGAAGGGGACGGACGTCGGTCCGCGACGGGCGCGGAGCACGCGCTCGGCGAGTTCTCTGACGGCGCCGTCGCCGCCGCGACGGTCGAGGACGATCCGCGCAGCGCTGAGGACGAGGGGATCGGCGTCGCCGACGGCGACCGGCCAGCCCACGATGTCCATCGCGGGGATGTCGTTGACGTCATTGCCGAGGTACGCGATGCGCGAGAGCGGGATGCGCGCGGCGTCCGCCCACTCGCGCAGCGCGGCCGCCTTGTCGTCGACGCCCTGGAGCACCTCGACGCGGAGTTTGCGCCCCCGGGCGCCGACGACGGGGTTCTGCTCCGTCGAGAGGATGAGGAAGGGGATGTGCGCGGCCCGCAGGCGGGCGACGCCCATGCCGTCGGCCCGGCTGACGCGCACCGACTCGACCCCGGTCTCGGTGACCGTGACGGTGTCGTCGGTGTGCACACCGTCGAAGTCGGTGACGACGGCGTCGACGTCGAGGGGCTCGGGCACGTCGACGAGGGGAGACAGAGCCCGCGCGAATTCGAGTTCGGCGAAGGAATCGATCTCGATCGCGGTGCGCTCGGGCACCTCGGCGATCCCGATACTGCCGAAGAAGCGATGCTGGACGGTTCGGAAGCCCTTGGCGCGCATCACGTAGAACGCACCGGTCTCGAGGTAGTGCGGTTCGCGGTCCTGCCGGCGCGGACGGCGGTCGGCGCGGTGGTTGATGGCCTCGGCGCAGTCGCCAGTCCCCTTCCGCCACAGGAATCCGTAGGTCTCGATCGCCGAGAACACCGAGTCCCGACGTCGCTGCTGCACGAGCCGGATGGCGCCGGCGAGCGCCTCGCTGTCGATGAAGGGCGAGGTGGCCTGCAAGAACGCCACGACACCGACGTTGATCTCGCGCGCCTCGAGGTCGTCGAGGGCGTGGAGGATCGCCGATTCCGAACTCGCCGTGTCTCCGGACAGGTCGGCGGGACGCCGGATGATCTCGGCTCCCCATTCCTCGGCGACCGCGGCGATCTCGTCGTCGTCGGTCGACACGCACACGCGATCGACGAGGTCGCATCGCCGCGCGGCCTGGATGGCTCGCCCGATCAGGGGGATCCCGCCGACACGTCGCAGATTCTTGCGCGGGATGCCCTTCGACCCGCCCCGGGCGGGGATGATCGCGACCACGTCGCTCATCGCTCGGCTCCCGCTCGGGTGTCCGCTGTCGGGACCGGCTCGCCGTTGATCGTCGAACCGCTCCCGGCGAGGACGAGGCGGAGGGTGGTCGAGGTCGTCGAGGGGAGGGTGTGCAACTCGAGCGGCCGGGTCGCGCCGGCGAGGATCAGCTCCACGGGGACCGATGCCGCGGTCACCGCGACACCGGGGATGCGGCGGACGGCGTCGAGCTGTTCGGCGTTCTCGCGCCGGTGCGGGAGGTAGGTCGCCGGCTCCGCGCCGGCCGGTGCAGCGGCGGCCACCTCGGTGAGCCACGCGAGATAGGCGTCGCGCGACATCCGCCCATCGATGGGTCGGGCGCTTCCCAGGATGACGCGGGTGCCGAGATCGGCGGACGCAGAACCCGTCGCGCGCGTCCAGGCGAATCCGTGGCGCTCGACCGCGAAGCCCCGGTCGCCCATTGCGGTGATGCGGTCGCGGCCGAGGTCGAAGGCCGTGAAGAGGTGCGCGGCCCGGGCACGGGCGCGGCGGGCGATCGTCTCGGCGGCGAACGGGGCGACGCGCGAGGTCAATCCCCGCTCCGCCACGTGGGGGCGGGCGTACGGGCGGCGCTGCAGCAGGGTGTCGGCGAAGGGCAGAGCGATGGCGCCGTCGTCGAGGAAGGTGAGGGTGCGCGGACGCAGGATCGACGCGGCGAGGCGGAACTGGCCGGAGAACCCGTCGCCGACGAGCCAGTGCGGATGCTGCGCGAGCAGCTTCCACGGGATGCCGAGGTAGGGCTCCATCTCGCCGAATCGCGCACCGCGCGACAGCAGGAGGTCGGCGGTCTCGGACATCTGCGGCGTCAGCCGGCCCGCAACGGGGACGGTGGTGCCGTACGCGGCCGCCCATTCGGCGGCGCCGAGGAGTTGCAGGGGTGATTCCACCCACGCCAGCACGGCGTCTCGGTTCATGCCACCTCCCAGAAGGTTCAGCGTCGATCGCGAGGATGAACGGCGAGGAGTCCTCCGAGGGTCGGTGGGCGACCGGCAGGTGAACGTCCGGTGGACGGCGCCGGGTGTGGATAACTCCGAGTCCACCCGCGGGGGCGCATTACGGTGGTGTCCGTGAAACGTCGGGTCGGATGCGTCGCGCATGGCGCGTGGGCAGCGGTCGCGGGTCTCGCGCTCAGCGCGATGCTCGTGACCGGGTGCACTCCCCAGCCGGATCCCGAAGAGTCGCGGGAACCGTTCGGAACAGAGGAAGAGGCTTTCGCCGCCGCGGAGGAGACCTACCGCAACTACGTCGACGCCTTGAACGCCGTCGACCTGAGCGATCCGGCGACGTTCGAGCCCGTCTACGAGTGGACGACCGGCGACCTCAACGCAAGCGACCGCGAGGGACTTAGCCAATACCACGCAACGGGCGCCCGAGTGAGTGGCGCTTCAGTGCCGAGAGTCATCGAGCCGGTCATTGTGGATCGACCGGAAGGCCGCATCGATCTTGCGGTCTGCCTAGACGTGTCGAGCGTCACAGTTAGCAACCCCGACGGTTCGTCACTCGTCGACCCAAATCGCGTTCCTATTCAGAGCCTCACAGCAACGCTGGTAGAGTCGCCAGACTCTGAGACCGGGTTGAAGTTAGCCTCAATCTCTGGCCGAGAAGGCGAACCCGTATGCGGTTGATTCTCTCTGCCGCGCTCGCCGCTTCAGCGCTCTTTGGTGGCCTGCCGGCTTCGAGTCAGTGCAATGACGTCGGGACGTGGACATCCACGTGCGTGGAGAACACGGGAACCGAAGTCAACGTCGGCGCCAGCACGGGCTCCGGCGGAGGCGGATCGCAGAACGGCGGTCCCCCGCGCGGCGGAGCTTCCGAGGCTGTCGACCCCGCCGCGCCTGCCGAGCCCGCGTGCGTCGTCGAGTTGCGACGATGCGACATCAACTACGAAGTCGAGGCGCCTCCCGAGGTGACGATCGAGGATCTCGCGTCGTTCCGTCCCGCCCTGCCGCAGCTCGGCGGCGAACCCGCCGGGTTCGGCGTCGTGGGGATGCCGACGAACGTGTTCGCGTCGGCGAGTGCGCAGGAGATCCCCGGCGAGATCCTCGGCTGGGATGTGATCGTCCGCTTCGAGCCGTCGGCCTACGTGTTCTCCTACGGCGATGGAACGACCGTACGGTCATCCTCGGGCGGGTCGTCGTGGTCGACGCTCGGTCAGCCCCAGTTCACTCCGACTCCCACCAGCCACGTCTACACCGACCGCGGTGTCTACCCGGTGTCGGTCACGGTCGAATACACCGCAGCCGTCACCTTCGGGTCGACGTGGCGCCCCGTCGCCGGAGTCGTCACCGCGTCGGCCGGCGGCTACGACGTCGACGTCCGCGAGGTCCGCACCGCGCTCGTCGACCGCACGTGCGTGGAGGATCCGGGCGGCCCGGGCTGCTGATCCCGGGCGAACGGCGTGACAGGATGTGCGCATGCCGGATCGCCTGATGCTGCTCGACTCCGCGTCCCTGTACTTCCGCGCGTTCTACGGTGTCCCCGACACGGTCAAGGCGCCCGACGGGACACCGGTCAACGCGGTGCGCGGCTTCCTCGACATCATCGCCAAGCTCGTGACGACGTACAAGCCCACGCGCCTCGTCGCCTGCTGGGACGACGACTGGCGTCCGCAGTGGCGGGTCGACCTCATCCCCTCCTATAAGGCGCACCGGGTCGCCGAGATCGTGGCCGGCGGTCACGACGTCGAAGAGGTCCCTGATCCGCTCGAGGCCCAGGTTCCGATGATCCGCGCGACGCTCGACGCCCTGCGGATCCCCATCGTCGGGGCGGCGGACTACGAGGCGGATGATGTCATCGGCACGCTCGCCACAACGGCGACGGTACCGGTGGACATCGTGACCGGCGATCGGGATCTCTTCCAGCTCGTGAACGACGAGCGCGACGTGCGCGTCGTGTACACCGCCCGCGGCATGAGCAACCTCGACGTCATCACCGCCGACGTGGTGACGAAGAAGTACGGGGTGCGGCCCGATCAGTACGCGGACTTCGCGACCCTTCGAGGGGATTCGTCCGACGGGCTGCCCGGCGTCAGCGGCGTCGGCGAGAAGACGGCGGCGAGCCTGCTCTCGCAGCACGACGACCTCGCGGGCATCGTCGCAGCGGCAAAGGCCGGCGAGGGGATGTCCGCGGGCGTGCGATCGAAGATCCTCGCGGCGCTCCCCTACCTCGACGTCGCTCCGCGTGTCGTCGAGGTGGCGCGCGACCTCGATCTCACCGTGAACGGCGACGAACTCGCCGCCCTCGATGCCGCCGCGACGCAGGCCGCTCGCGAACTCGCGGAGCGCTGGGCGCTGGGCGGGTCGATGGACCGGGTCCTCACGGCGATCGGGGCCGAGAGCGTCTGACGCCCACGCTCAGCTCCCCGATTGACGCTTCCGGATGACGCGAAGGATCTCCTCGGTCAGCGCGCCGGTCTCCGACGACGCCGGAATCTCGGCCCGACTTCCTCCTGTGAGCGCGGCCGTGACAACCGCCTTCACCTCGGAGCGGTCGACCCCAGGGGGAACCCGGAACGCGAGGATGTCGAAGTCTCGCGCGTCGTAGTCCGGAACAGTGGCGCGGACGCGACCCACCTCGGGCTGCTCGCTGGTCAGGTGAAGATGCGTCCGCAACTCGGGATCGAATCCGGTGACGCCGATGTACACGATCTCGTTCGTTTCGAGATCCATCCAGACGTAGATCCACGAGCCGGACGGCTGCACCCGACCCGCGAGGACACGGATCTCACGGTGGACGTCGGCGCTCATCCGTCCACGGTAGCCAGGCGCAGCGGCGCCGCTGACATCCCCCGCTTACGACCCCGGAACGCAACCGCCGCCTTCGCGGGGGCCTCCGACCTCGACCTGGACCGTCTGCGCCGAGATCTCCCCGTAGAAGCATCCCCCTTCGACGCCCATCGCGCCGAACGTCAGACTCCGCGCATCGCTGATCGTCTGCACGTCGGCCAGCCCGATCTCCGAAAGCCTCGCGGCGACCGCGTCCGGCGTGACCTCGCCGTCGCCTCGCAGCGCATCCAACGCGACGCTCACCTCGGGGACGAGCTCGCGGTTCGCGGCGACCGCGTCGTCCGAGAGCGGCATCCGCTCGCGACGAGCGTCGCCGTCAGCCGTCGCCTGGCCGGCATCCCGCGTCGGAGCGACCGACGCCGACTCCCCTGACCCGCCCGCGTCGCCACCCGTGCATCCCGACACCGCGGCTCCTGCGATCGCAAGAACGACCGCCAGGCCGGTCGCGCCGCCCAGACGTCGCCCGCGTGTCATCCTCGCCCGCCCTTCGCCCCGCCTCGCGATCCTCCGCGCATGGAGGCGACGCTAGCCCCGATCAGCACCGCCGAGTAGACCCCCACCAGCGCGAGCACGAGGAGGAGCGCCGGGGTCCAGCTGCCGGTGAGGTCGTGCAGCAGACCGAATACCGGGCCGCCGGTGGCCGCGACGACGTACCCGCCACCCTGTACGAGAGCCGACAGGCCTGCAGCCTCGCTGTCGCTGCGCGCCACGGCCACAAGCACCGAGAAGATGACGACGAAGCCGCCCGCATGCCCGATCGCGCCGATCGCGAGCCACAGGCCCAGCAGCTCCGGCGCCGCGAGCAGCCCCGCACCGAGCACGACCCACGCCACGCAGATCACCATCGGCGGCACCAGTCGTGGCGTCCACCGGGCGAGGAACGGCACCACGAACGCCCCGGCGATGCCGGCGCCCTGGTAGATGGACGCGAGTGCACCGGCGGCGTCGGGCCCGACGCCGAGTTCGTCGGACGCGATGGCCGGCAGCCACGTCGACAGACCGTAGTAGAGGAAGCTCTGCATCCCGAACGACGCCACGAGGAGCCACGTGACGGGCCGCCGCATCATCGAGCGCTCTGCGCGGCGCGAGGCGATCACAGGCAGCGGACCCGTGATCGTGGCGGGATCGATATCGAGACCGGATGCCGCGTCGTGGCCTTCGCGCCGGGGCGCAAACTCTCCGGAGTAGCGCTCCGCGCCCGGCCCCTTACGACGAGATCGCGTCAGGTGAGCACCCCACAGGACGATGCCCGCGACGGTGATGAAGGACCACGTCAGAAGCGCCAGCGGCCAGCCGATGAGGGAGGCCAGCGGCGCGGTCAGCGACGAGGTGAGCAGCGACCCCACATTCATGGTCGCCGCGTAGGCGGCGGTGACGAGCCCAACCCGCTCAGGCGCCACGTCGCGCCGGATGATCACCGGAATCACCACGTTGCCGATGGTGATGGATGCTCCGATGACCATCATTCCGGCGAGCATGAAGCCGAAGTCCGGCACGGTGCGGATGACGGTCCCGAGGAGCACGCCAGACAGAGAGACGAGCAGGGCCATCTCCGCACCCGTGCGTCGGACGAAGACCGCCGCGAGCGGGGTCAGCAGCGCGAACATGAGCACCGGCGCGGTGGTGAGGAGTCCCGCACTCGCGCCGGTGATGCCGAGGTCGGCCTCGATGTCACGAAGCACCGGCGTGGGCGAGACGATCGGCCCGCGCAGGCTCAGCGCGGCGGTGAGCACGCCGGCGATGACGAACCACGGGAAGGAGGAGCGACTCACCGCCGTGCGCCCGTCCACTTCCGGAGCCTGTCGAGCGGCCAGGTCGTGACGATCCGTTCCGCGGGAACGCCGGCTCGCTCGGCGCGCTCGGCGCCGTAGTCCAGCAGCGACAGCTGTCCCGGCGCGTGGGCGTCGGAGTCGATGGAGAACAGGCAGCCGGTGTCGAGGGCGATCGCGATGAGGTCGTCGGGCGGGTCCTGTCGTTCGGGGCGGGAGTTGATCTCGACAGCGACCCCGTGCTCGGCGCACGCGTCGAACACCGCGCGCGCGTCGAACTCGGAAGGCGGACGCGTCCCGCGCGATCCCTCGACCAACCGCCCGGTGACGTGTCCGAGCACGTCCACGCGGCCGCTGGAGACCGCGGCGACCATGCGCCGCGTCATCGGCCCGCGCTCCATGCGCAGATGGGAATGCACGGATGCGACGACCACGTCGAGCTCGCGGAGGAGGTCGGCCTCCTGATCCAGTCCCCCGTCGTCGAGGATGTCGACCTCGATGCCGGTGAGGACGGTCGTGGTCCCGGACGGGAGCGAGCGGACGACTCCCAGCTGTTCGCGCAGCCGCTCGGCCGAGAGCCCGTTCGCCACGCGCAGGCGCGGGGAGTGGTCGGTCAGGGCGAAGTACTCGTGTCCGAGATCGTTCGCGGCGGCGACCATGAGGTCGATGGAGGTGAGGCCGTCCGACCATTCGCTGTGGGCGTGCAGGTCTCCTCGCAGAAGGGGGCGCAGGGTCGAGGTCCGCTCCTCGCCGGCCAGCGCCCGCAGATCCGTCAGATACTGCGGCACCTTTCCCGCGAGGGCTTCCTGGATGACCGCGAAGGTCGAGTCGCCGATGCCTTTCCGCCGCTTCAGAGAGGCGGTGTCGCGCAGCTGAGCGTCGTCGAGGGCGGCGATCGCATCCGCGGCGGTGCGGAAGGCCTTGGACTTGTACCGCGACGACCGCTCCCGCTCGAGAAGTCGCGCGATCTCGGTCAGCGCTTCGTGCGGGTTCATGCCCCCGCGAGCGCCTGGGAGGTCGTGACCCATTCGTCGAGCTTGCGGGCGGCCGAGCCGTCGTCGACGGCTGCCGCGGCGACATCCCGGGCTTCTGAAAGCCGCTCGAGGATCGGACGGCCCGCCTGCCCGGGGTCGCGGAAGAGTCGGTAGGCGACGATGCCGGCAGCGGCATTGAGCAGCACGATGTCTCGGACCGGACCGCTCTCACCCCCGAGCACGCGGCGCACCACGGCGGCGTTCTCGTCGGGCTGACCGCCCAGCAGGTCGTCGATGTCGGCGAGGGGGATGCCGAGATCCCGGGGATCGAGGTCGTGCTCGTGCACGTCGCCGAGGCTGATCTCCCACAGGCGGCTGTGGCCGGTCGTGGTGAGCTCGTCCAATCCGTCGTCACCGCGGAAGACCAGCGCGGTGGCCCCCCGGGTGCGGAAGACGCCCGTGATGAGCGGCACCCGATCGAGGCTCGCCACACCCACGGCGTTCGCCTCTGCGCGTGCCGGGTTGCACAGCGGGCCGAGGAAGTTGAACACCGTCGGGACGCCCAGCTCCCGCCGCACGGGGCCGGCGTGCCGGAATCCCGGGTGGAAGGCCGTTGCGAAGGCGAAGGTGATCCCCGCGCGGGAAAGACTCTCGGCCACCGCGGCCGGGTCGAGGGTCAGATCGATGCCGAGGGCCGCGAGCACGTCCGACGACCCCGACGAGGAGCTCGCGGCCTTGTTTCCGTGCTTGACGACGGGAATTCCGGATGCGGCGGCGACGACGGCGGCCATCGTCGAGACGTTCACCGTGCCGAACCTGTCACCGCCGGTCCCGACGATGTCGAGGACGTCGGCGGGCACGTCGAGCGGCACGGCGGCCTCGAGGATCGCGTCGCGGAAACCGACGATCTCGTCGACGGTCTCGCCCTTGGCCCGCAGGGCGGTGAGGAAGCCGCCGATCTGCGCGGGCGTCGCCTCGCCGTTCATGATCTGACGCATCGCCCATGTCGATTCGGACACGCTGAGGTCGCGCCGATCCAACAGGCTCGTCAGCACACCCGGCCATGAAGAGAGCTCCGCCATGGGCATCAGCCTACTGTCGAGCACCGTCGAGACATTTCGTGGGCTTTTGCGAGCGGAAGCCCAGGGATCATCCAGCCGGGGGATTGGTTCGACGGTGAGAGATCGACCCTATGCGATGGGCGATCGACGGCCTGATCTCAGACATAATGGGGAGCGTGACGACCACCCCTGCCACCTACTCCCAGGCCATGCGGTCCGTCAAGCGACCCGATCCGGTCGCCGTCGGAACGATCGTATGGCTCGGTTCGGAGGTGATGTTCTTCGCGGGTCTCTTCGCGATCTACTTCACCCTCCGCAGCACCTCTCCCGAGCTCTGGGCCGAGCGCACCGAGCTCCTGAACGTGCCGTACGCGACCGTCAACACGATCATCCTGGTGCTGTCGTCGGTGACCTGCCAGATGGGTGTGTTCGCCGCCGAGCGCGCTCAGCCCTACACGGTGAAGTCGAACCGGTTCTGGAACCGCTGGGGAATGGTCGAGTGGTTCTGGCTGACGTTCGCGCTCGGCGCGATCTTCGTCTCGGGTCAGGTGTGGGAGTACGCCCAGCTCGTGTACGAAGGTATGTCGATCGACGCAGACTCGTACGCCTCGGCCTTCTACCTCACGACCGGGTTCCACGCCCTCCACGTGACTGGCGGCCTCATCGCCTTCCTGCTCGTCATCGGACGCGCCTACGCCGTCCGCAACTTCGGGCGGAAGGAAGAGACCTCGGCGATCGTGGTGTCCTACTACTGGCACTTCGTCGACGTCGTGTGGATCGCCCTCTTCCTCGTCATCTACTTCCTCAAGTGAGAGCGGAGCTGAATCCGGATATGCCACGCAAGAAACCGCACCGCTCGACCGGCCGCCGCAGCCCCTGGGCCGCCGCAGCGCTCATCGGTATCGGCCTCCTCATCACGGGGGGCGTCTACGCCGGAGCCTCCGCAGCGGTCGCCGCCACCGACGACGGTGGCTCGACACAGGAGCTGACCGTCGAGGACGGCGAACTGCTGTTCCAGGCCAACTGCGCCACGTGCCACGGTCTGGACCTCCAGGGTTCCGAGGCCGGCCCGTCGCTCTACGGCGTCGGTGAGCTGTCGGTCCACTTCCAGGTCAGCACCGGGCGCATGCCGCTGCAGGCGCAGGGTCCGCAGGCTCCGCAGAAGCCCGTGCAGTTCACCGACGCACAGACGCAGGCCCTCGCCGAGTACGTGCAGTCGGTGGCCCCAGGTCCGGAGTTCCCGGCCGACGAGGTTCTGGACGGTGAAGGAGACGCCTCGCACGGTGGCGAGCTGTTCCGCATCAACTGCGCGATGTGCCACAACGTCGCCGGTGCCGGTGGCGCCCTGACCGAGGGCAAGTACGCCCCGGCTCTGGACGGCACGTCGCCGCTGAACATCTACGCCGCGATGGTGACCGGCCCGCAGAACATGCCGGTGTTCAACAACATGAACCTCTCCCTCGAGGAGAAGCGGGACATCATCACCTACCTGCTCTACATACAGGAAAACCGGTCCCCCGGTGGGTTCGAGCTCGGTTCGCTGGGCCCGGTCTCCGAGGGTCTGTTCATCTGGATCTTCGGCATCGGTTCGCTGATCGCCATCACCGTGTGGGTCACGGCGAAATCCAACTGACCCGACACGACACAGCAACGAGGAGCACCATGGCACACGAGGACGACGCGCTCGCCCACGAGAGGGATTCCTGGAAGCCCTCGAGCGGTCTTGCCGTGGCCGTCAAGGAGCCGGTCCAGACGCCGGCTCTGCCGCCCCACCGTGAGCGGATGACGGACAAGGACCCCGCCGCGATGAAGCGGGCGGTCCGCACGGTCTACACCCTGTTCTACCTGTCGGTCGCCGGCAGCATCGCCGCGATGGTGGCGTACTTCGCGTTCCCGATCGAGAGCGGTCGGCTCACCGACATCCGGTACAACAACCTCTTCATCGGTCTGGGCATCGCCCTGGCCCTGCTGGCCATCGGCATCGCCGCGATCCACTGGTCGAAGGCGATCATGGCCGACAAGGAGCACATCGAGCCCCGGCACGCCACGCGCGGCAAGGACACGACCCGCGCCGCGGTCGTGGAGTCGTTCCGCACGGCCAACGAGGAGTCCGGTTTCGGTCGCCGCGCACTGATCCGCAACGGACTGTTCGCCGCGCTGGCCGCCTCGATCCTGCCCGGCATCACGCTGTTCCGCGGTCTCGCTCCTTTCGACTCGACGGAGAACCCGATCGCGGGCAACCCGGTCGCGCTCCTGGAGCACACGATGTGGGGCGAGGGCATGCGCCTCGCGCTCGACCCCACGGGCGAGCCCATCCGCGCCGCGGACGTCACCCTCGGATCGGCGTTCCACGTCATCCCCGAACCCCTCGCCGAGCTCTCCCACGAGGAGGGCTACCTCGAGGAGAAGGCCAAGGCGATCGTCCTCCTCATGCGTCTGCGTCCGGAGGATCTGCCCGCCGAGACCAACCGCCTGGACTGGACCTACGACGGGATCGTGGCCTACTCCAAGGTCTGCACGCACGTCGGCTGCCCCGTGGCTCTCTACGAGCAGCTGACCCACCACCTGCTGTGCCCCTGCCACCAGTCGCAGTTCGACGTGGCCAACGGCGCACGGGTGATCTTCGGCCCGGCCGCCCGGCCGCTGCCGCAGTTGCCGATCACCGTCGACGACGAGGGCTACCTCGTCGCCCAGAGTGACTTCACCGAACCCGTTGGGCCGAGCTTCTGGGAGCGTCGATGAGCACCGGGACCCACCCCACAGACAACATCAGCCGCGAGCCGGCCATGACGGATGGCACCGGCGTGGCGACGGACGGCAAGCCGCTCGGAGGCCGCTTCGTCGGCTGGGCGGCCAACTACGTCGACGAGCGCACCAGCGTCTCCGGCCTGGTCAAGGAACTCGGTCGCAAGATCTTCCCCGACCACTGGTCGTTCATGCTCGGCGAGATCGCGCTCTGGAGCTTCGTCGTCGTCCTCATCTCGGGGACGTTCCTGACGTTCTTCTTCGACGCGTCCATGGTCGAGACCCACTACACCGGGTCGTGGCTTCCGATGCGGGGAATCGAGATGTCCGCGGCGATGGCCTCGACCCTCGAGATCTCGTTCGACATCCGCGGCGGCCTTCTCGTCCGACAGATCCACCACTGGGCGGCGCTGGTCTTCATCGCCGGCATCGGCGTGCACATGCTCCGCGTGTTCTTCACCGGCGCGTTCCGCAAGCCCCGCGAGCTCAACTGGGTGATCGGTTTCGTCCTGTTCGTCCTGGCCATGGGTGAGGGCTTCACCGGCTACTCGCTCCCCGACGACGTCCTCTCGGGCAACGGCCTGCGCATCATCGACGGAATGATCAAGGGCATCCCCCTGATCGGCACGTGGACCTCGTTCCTGCTCTTCGGCGGCGAGTTCCCCGGCACCGCGATCGTCGGCCGCCTGTACGCCCTGCACATCCTGCTGCTGCCCGCGATCCTCGTGGCGCTGCTCGTGGCGCACCTGATGCTGATGATCATCAACAAGCACACGCAGTTCGCCGGCCCGGGCCGCACGAACGACAACGTCGTGGGCTACCCGATGATGCCGGTGTACATGTCCAAGATGGGCGGCTTCTTCTTCATCACCTTTGGCGTGATCGTGCTCGTCGCGTCGCTGTTCACGATCAACCCGATCTGGAACTACGGCCCCTACGACCCGTCGCCGGTCTCGGCTGGTACGCAGCCGGACTGGTACATCGGCTTCGCCGACGGGATGCTGCGTCTGATCCCGCCACACCTGGAGACGGTCTTCCTCGACCGCACGTGGTCGTGGAACATCATCATCCCGATCACGGTCCTCGGTCTCTTCCTCGTCGTCGTGGCTCTCTACCCCTTCATCGAGGCGTGGATCACGGGCGACAAGCGCGAGCACCACATCGCCCAGCGTCCCCGCAACGCCGCGACCCGCACCGCCATCGGCGCGGCCGGTGTCACGTTCTACGCGGTGATGTGGGCGGCGGCGTCGTCCGACCTGATCGCGACGCACTTCTGGCTCACGATGGAGGGCGTCATCCACACCCTCCAGGTGGCGCTCATCCTCGGTCCGATCATCGCCTACTTCGTCACCAAGCGCATCTGCATCGCGCTGCAGAAGAAGGATCGCGAGATCCTGCTGCACGGCTACGAGTCGGGCCGCATCGTCCGCCTCCCGGGCGGCGAGTACATCGAGGTCCACCAGCCGGTCGACGAGTACGAGCGCTGGAAGCTCATCGAGACCGACGTCTACGAGCCCCTCGTCGTGCGCCCGAATGCGAAGGGCCGCATCCCGTGGCACCAGAACGTGCGTGCGTCGATCTCACGGTGGTTCTTCGAAGACCGACTGACCCCTCTCACGCAGACGGAGCTCGACGCGGCATTGGAGCACCAGCACCACACGCTCGACCACGTCGCCAGCGAGAAGCAAGCCGAGCTCCAGGGTGCGCACGAGCGCGCCGGGGTCCCGGATGCTCCGCACGTTCCGATCGACGACGGCAGCCGCTCCGAGACGGCCGTCCGCCCCTCGAACGTGATCGTCGCCGAAGAGACACGTCCGTCCTCGCGCGATAAGGACTGATCCGCTCCGATCTACGGGCCCTGCTCTCCCCCGGGAGGGCAGGGCCCGTCGTCGTACGACGTGCGGACGAATCCGGCGCGGGAATGAACGGCAGGAAAGCGCCGGTCGCCGACCGTCACCCGCATCGAGAAGCCGCACGAGCATCCTCTACGGTGAACCCATGATCGACGCCGCCTCCTTCTTCGCCGCAAAGCTCGCCTACGAGACCGACGCCTCCGACGTCTACGCCGCTCAGCGTGCGGGTCAGGATCTGGTCCTCCTCGACGTCCGCAGTCACGAAGCCTGGCGGCAGGGCCGCATCACCGGCGCGCGACACCTCCCCTACCGGGAGATCCCCTCGCGGGCGCCCGAAGAGCTCGCGGGCGTGACGGAGGTCGTCGTCTACTGCTGGAGCCCCGGCTGCAACGCCGGCACGAAGGCGGCGGCCATCCTCGCCGGTCTCGGCATCGGTGTGCGGGAGATGATCGGGGGGTACGAGTACTGGGTGAGGGAGGGCCAGCCCACCGAGAACGACGAGGGCCCGCTCCCCCGCACGTTCGACCCTCAGGTGATGGTCGTGACGTCGGACACCTCCCCGGTCTCCTGACCAGCGCTGACCGCGCAAGAGCCCGTCAGACGGCGGTGAGGTGACGGAACGGGTCGTCGTCGGTGAAGCGTCGCGCCGCCGCGCCGACGAAGACGGGAGTCCCCCGCGCCGGCACATCGTCGGAGGCGCGTACATCGGTCACGACGACGGTGACGTTGTCGGCTGCACCGGCCTCGAGCGCAAGGTCGATGAGCGCAGACGCCGCCTCTTCGCGGTCATCCCGTCCCAAGGCCTCGCTCACCGCGACGTCGCCGACGTAGTCGGTGAGGCCGTCGCTGCACAGCAGCCAGCGATCGTCCACGCGCGGATCGACCCACGTCACGAGCGGGAGGTCGTCAGGGCCTCCCGACAGGGAGGCGGTGATGAGGTTCCGGTGGGGGTGGGTCGAGGCGTCCTCGGCGCGCACGTGGCCGCCGTCGACGAGAGCCTGGACGAAGGAGTCGTCCCTCGTCATCCGCGTCATCGTTCCCGACCGCAGCGAGTAGGCGCGGGAATCACCGATGTGCGCGAGGAGCAACCGGCCCCGGTGCCCGACGAAGAGACCGGTGAAGGTCGTCGCCATGCCCGCCAGCCGGGGATCTCGGTGCGCGTGGGCGGCGAGGTCCCAGTTCGCCAGAACCGTCCGCTCGGTCAGCATCTCGGCGTCGGGCGCCTGGTGCCATCCCGCGACGAGACGATGGACGAACGCTGCGGACGCGAGATCTCCCGCGGGACCGCCGCCGACGCCGTCAGCGACACCTGCTCCCCAGGGCGCGGCGAACGCCGAATCCTGGTTGCTTGGTCGCGGGCCGGAGGCGGATGCCGCGGCCGACTCCAGCCGGAGCGTCACCGTCAGCGGGCGAAGTATCCGCGGTAGTACTCGTAGACCCAGCCGACGATCGCGACGGCGAAGACTCCGAGGCCGATGGGGACCATCCACGCCCCGACCGCGAGCCCGACGAAGGCCAGACCCGCGGAGGAGGCCAGCACGATGGGCCACCACGACCACGGGCTGAACTCGCCCATCTCGGGGTCGCCGTCATCGATGTCGGCGGTCAGCACGTCCTCCGGGAGCTCTCCACCCTGAGCGACATGCACCCGCTGGATGTAGAACGCGATGAGTGCGGCCATGAAGGCCGTGAACAGCAGGGCAACCGATCCGACCCACTCGACGGCCGAGAACCACGGGACCTCGGACGTCGTGTAGGCGATGATGTTCCACACCGTGTAGAACGCGAAGACCAGCAGGAAGAAGCCGCTGAGCAGCCACCACAGTCCGACGTTGGTACGCACTTACTTGACCTCTCCCTGTGCCAGGTCGACCACGGGGGTGTCGGGCGCGTCCTTCGCGGGACCCACGCCGACGGGCAGGCCCGCCTCGGGGTGGTTGAGGTCGAACGCCGGGCGCTCGCTGCGGATGCGCGGAATCGAGGTGAAGTTGTGCCGCGGCGGCGGGCAGGATGTCGCCCACTCGAGCGAGGCGCCGTAGCCCCAGGGGTCGTTCACGGTGACCTTGGGGGCCTTCCGCGCGGTGATCCAGACGTTGAACAGGAACGGGATCATCGATGCGCCGAGGATCATCGCACCGATCGTCGAGACCTGGTTCTGCCAGGTCCACCCGTCGGCGGCGGCATAGTCCGCATACCGTCTGACCATGCCGTCCACGCCCAGCCAGTGCTGGATGAGGAAGGTCATGTGGAAGCCGATGAACAGCAGCCAGAAGTGGATGATGCCGAGGCGCTCGTTCAGCATCCGCCCCGTCCACTTCGGCCACCAGAAGTAGAAGCCGGCGAACATCGCGAAGACCACGGTGCCGAAGACGACGTAGTGGAAGTGCGCCACGACGAAGTACGAGTCGGACAGGTGGAAGTCCAGCGGCGGGGACGACAGGATGACGCCGGTCAGGCCACCGAAGACGAACGAGACGAGGAAGCCCAGCGCGAACACCATCGGTGTCTCGAAGGTCACCGATCCGCGCCACATCGTGCCGATCCAGTTGAAGATCTTCACGCCGGTCGGAACCGCGATGAGCATCGTCATGAGCGCGAAGAACGGCAGCAGAACGCCGCCGGTGACGTACATGTGGTGCGCCCACACCGCCACCGAGAGCGCGGCGATCGCGATGGTCGCGTAGACGAGCGTCTTGTACCCGAAGATCGGCTTGCGGCTGAACACCGGGAAGACCTCCGACACGATGCCGAAGAAGGGCAGCGCGATGATGTAGACCTCGGGGTGGCCGAAGAACCAGAACAGGTGCTGCCAGAGCAGGACGCCGCCGTTCTCGGGGTCGTAGATGTGCGACCCGAAGATGCGGTCGGATCCCGCCGCCAGGATGGCCGCGGCGAGGACCGGGAAGGCCATCAGGACCAGGATGCTGGTGACCAGCGTGTTCCAGGTGAAGATCGGCATGCGCCACATCGTCATGCCCGGCGCACGCATCGTGATGATCGTGGTGATGAAGTTCACCGCGCCGAGGATGGTGCCGAAACCGCTCATGCCGAGGCCGAGCATCCAGAGATTGCCGCCGACGCCTGGGGAGAAGGTCGCACTCGCGAGCGGTTGATACGCGAACCAGCCGAACGACGCCGCCCCGGCAGGAGTGAGGAAGCCCGAGACGGCGATCATCGAGCCGAAGAGGAACAGCCAGAAGGCGAAGGCGTTCAGGCGCGGGAAGGCCACGTCCGGAGCGCCGATCTGCAATGGCAGGATCGCGTTGGCGAAGCCCGCGAACAGGGGCGTCGCGAACATCAGGAGCATCACGGTGCCGTGCATCGTGAACAGCTGGTTGTACTGCTCCTTGGTCGGTACGACCTGCATACCGGGTTCGAAGAGCTCGGCCCGGATGATGAGGGCCATCACGCCGGCGAACATGAAGAAGATCACCGACGCGATCAGGTACATGTACCCGATCGTCTTGTGGTCCGTGGAGGTGATCCACTTGACGACGATGTTGCCCTTCTGCTCGACGCGCGACGAGCTGAGCAGGGCTGCCTGACGCGGCGGCAGCGTCGTGGAGCGTCCGGGGGTGGATTCTTGCAGTGGCAGTGTCGTCGCCATGATCAGCCCTGATCCTCTGTGCTCGTTTCCCCGCTGGAGCTGGTCTCCGTCTCGGAGGCGCCCCCGGTGCCGGGAAGGTTCTGCAGCCGGTCGTACGCATCGGTGATGTCACCGGTCTGGCCGCGGTCGCGGAGCGAGTCGAGGTACTGCTCGTACTCCGCCTCGCTGACCACCTCGACGTTGAAGAGCATCGCCGAGTGGTACTCGCCGCAGAGCTCGGCGCACTTGCCGGCGTACGTGCCCTCGCGGGTCGGCGTGAAGGACCATTCGTTGTCCTTGCCGATGTACATGTCCTTCTTGTAGAGGAAGTCGATGATCCAGAAGCTGTGGATGACGTCGCGAGCCTCGAGATCGATCTTCACCGTCTGGTCGACGGGGAGGTACAGCGTCGGCAGCGCAGCCTGGTCGTAGTCCCCCTGCGCATCCGGCTGTGCCTGCACGCCCATGCTCCACACGGCGTCGGCGTTGTCCTCGTCCTCGCCGTTGTACTGGAAGTCCCACGCCCACTGCTTGCCGATGGCCGTGATGGAGACATCGGGGTCTTCGTACTGCGTCTCGATGATGGCCTGGTCGCGCGCGGTGAAGGCGAAGAACCCCACCACGAGGATCAGGGGCACGATCGTGTAGAAGATCTCGATCGGCATGTTGTAGCGCAGCTGCACGGGAAGGCCGGTCTGGCCCTTGCGCCGCCGGTAGGCGATCGCCGCCCAGCCCATGAGCCCCCACGTCACCACGCCGACGGCGAGGAGGACGATCCAGGAGTTGACCCACAGACCCGAGACGAGTTCGGTCCGGTTGGTCGCCGGCGTACCCTCCTCGACGAAGCCGGGCAGGTACCCGTTCAGCTCGGTCGGCGTGCATCCCGCGAGCACAAGGGCCGCGGCGATCCCGACCGGGACGAACGCCCAGCGGAGACGGCGTTTCGAGGGCACGTGCGCACCTTTCCGTTCAGTGTGTTTCCGTGGCCAGTCTAGGGCAACCTCTGGGCGCGTTCTGGCCTGACGCCCAGGTTGTCCGACCCTTCGAGACACGCCCATCGTCGCCCTCGGCGACGCGTCGCCGAGGATCGAGTGGCGGTCACGACCGGGTCAGTGGAAGCTGTCGCCGCAGGCGCAGCTACCGGCGGCGTTCGGGTTGTCGATCGTGAAGCCCTGCTCGGAGATGGTGTCCTTGAAGTCGATCGTGGCACCGTCGAGATAGGGGACGCTCATGTCGTCGACGATGACCTCGACGCCTTCGAAGTCCACGGTCTTGTCACCCTCGAGAAGACGCTCGTCGAAGTAGAGCTGGTAGATCAGTCCGCTGCACCCGCCGGGCTGCACGGCCACGCGCAGACGCAGGTCGTCGCGACCCTCCTGGTCGAGCAGATTCTTCACCTTCAGCGCGGCGGCGTCGGTGAGAAGCACGCCGTGTGCGCGCGCGGTGTCGGTGGACAGAGCGGTGTCGGTCATGAAGATCCTCCGGGTGCAGTGCGCGAGACAGGGGCTCGGTGGAACCGATTCTACGCCCCGACCCCTCGGTCGGGACGGGATAGCACGCCCATCAAGACACTCTGCGGTCCAGCTCCTCGAGGAGCAGCGCCTCCGAGACGACGGCGTTGCGGAACGTGTCCAGATGCAGCGATTCGTTCGGGGCGTGGGCGCGCGCGTGCGGATCCTCGACGCCGGTCACCAGGATCTGCGCGCTCGGGAACTCGCGGACGAGGTCGGCGATGAACGGGATCGACCCTCCGACGCCGAGGTCCACCGGGTCGACGCCGTAGCCCTCGGCGAAGGCCGCGCGGACCGATTCCACCGCCCAGCCGCTGGTGTCCACGAGGAAGCCGTCGCCGAGGTCGACGTCGTCGAAGGTGAGTCGGGCACCGAACGGCGCGTGGCGCTCGAGGTGGGTCCGGACGGCCTCGTACGCCTCCGCGGCGGGCTGCCCCGGGGCGATGCGCGCGCTGATGACGACCGACACGGTGGGACTCAGTGTGTTGGAGGCGTTCTTCACGCTCGGCGCGTCGATCCCCGTCACCGTCACCGACGGCTGGTTCCAGATCCGGCCGAGGATCGACCCCGTTCCGATCGGGCTGACCCCGTCGAGGAGCCCCGCCTCGTCGCGCAGCGTCTCTTCGCTGTACTCCGGTGTGGCGGCCTCCCGGCGTGCGAGGCCGTCGACCGCGACGGCGCCGTCGGCGTCCCAGAGGGTGGACAGCAGGCGGATGGTGGCGAGCATCGCGTCGGGCACGGCTCCGCCGAACATGCCCGAGTGCGAGGCGTGATCAAGGGTGCGCACCGTGAGGGTGAAGCGCACATTCCCCCGCAACGACACGGTCAGCGCCGGCGTCCGGGCATCCCAGTTGCCCGAGTCGGCCACCACGATGACGTCTGCCCGCAGGGTCTGGGCGTTGTCGGAGAGGAACTGCGCGAACGATCGCGAGCCCGCCTCCTCCTCGCCCTCGATGAAGAGGGCGATACCGAGTCCGAGGTCATCGCCGACGGCGTCGCGGAGGGCGCGGACTGCGGCGATGTGCGCCATCACGCCGGCCTTGTCGTCGGCCGCACCCCGACCATAGAGCCGTCCGTCGCGCACGGTGGGTTCGAAGGGCGGTGAATCCCACAGCGCCTCGTCGCCGACGGGCTGGACGTCGTGGTGCGCGTAGAGCAGGATGGTCGGCCTGCCCGGCGCCGCGGCCCGCGAGGCGAGCACGGCCGGCATCCCCCGCTCCTCGGTGCCGGGGACGGCGGCGTCGACGATCCGGACGTCGTCGAAGACGCCGGTCTCGCGGGCGAGCGTCGCGACAGCCTCGGCGGACCGCCGCACCTCGGAGTGGTCGAAGCCGGGGAAGGCAACCGACGGGATGCGCACAAGGGCGCCGAGATCGGCCAGAGCGGTGGGGATGCCGGAGAGCGCAGCGTCGCGGACGGCATCGCGCCGGGTGGGGGTGGAGGTCATGCGGGTAATCTTAAGCGGACACCCGTTCTCCGCTTCCAAGGATCTCCCGTGGCCAACACTCCCGGCGCACCCACTCCCGCAGCACCCGCCCCCAAGGACGCACCCGAGGGCGCCGCGTCCGTGACGGGGAAGGGCCGCGCGACGCCGACCCGTGCCGAGCGCGAGGCCGCGCGCAAACGCCCCCTGGTGCCCGACACCAAGGAGGCCAAGGCACGCGCCCGCGCCGACCTCGCCGCGCAGCGCGAGAAGGCCCGCGCCGGCATGGCGGCGGGAGACGAGCGCTACCTCCCGGTGCGCGACAAGGGCCCGCAGCGTCGCTGGGTGCGCGATTTCGTCGACTCGGGCTTCCACCTCGGCGAGGCGGTCATGCCGGCGATGGTCCTGGTGATCGTGGCGACCTTCGTGCCCGTGCTCGCCGTCCAGTACTGGTCGTTCGTGGTGCTGTGGATCTTCATCCTCTTCGTCATCGGCGACATGATCATCACCTCCATCCGCGTCAAGCGGGGCGCGCGGGAGAAGTTCGGCGCCGACAAGATGGAGAAGGGCCTCGGATGGTACGCCGCGATGCGCAGCATCCAGATGCGGTTCCTCCGCCTGCCCAAGCCGCAGGTCAAGCGCCGCGGGTTCCGCGGCGGCCGCACCGCCTGACTCAGGCCGTCGGACGCCGTGCCGAACGGGTGAGCGACCGGTTGATCTGACGAGCCCAGAGCGGCCCGCGGTAGAGGAACGCGGTGTAGCCCTGCACGAGCGTGGCGCCGGCATCCAAGCGCTCGCGGACGTCCTCGCCCGTCTCCACTCCGCCGACCGAGATCACGGCGAAGAATGCGGGGACGTTGCGCCGCAGCAGTCGCAGCACCTCGAGGGACCTCTCGCGCAGTGGCGCCCCCGACAGCCCCCCCGCTCCGGCGGCCGCGACGATCGCCGGCGAGGTCTTCAGGCCGTCCCGGCCGATGGTGGTGTTCGTCGCGATGATGCCCGCAAGGCCCCCGTCGACGGCGAGACGGGCGACGGCGACGATGTCGTCGTCCGCGAGGTCGGGGGCGATCTTCACCAGCAACGGCGTGTCGCCGGCAGCATCCTTCACCGCCGTCAGCAGCGGCCCGAGGCTCGCCACGGCCTGCAGGTCGCGGAGGCCCGGAGTGTTGGGTGAGGACACGTTGACCACGAGGTAGTCCGCGAGCGGGGCGAGCAGGCGGGTGCTGCGGACGTAGTCGTCGGTGGCCTCGTCGACCTCGACGACGCGGCTCTTGCCGATGTTGACGCCGATGAGCGGTCGCCGCCGACGCCGACGGAGGGCGGCCAGCCGCGCGGCCGCGGCCTCGGCGCCGGCGTTGTTGAAACCCATGCGGTTGATCACGGCGCGATCCGGGATGAGGCGGAACAGCCGCGGGCGGGGGTTGCCCGGCTGCGGGTGTGCGGTGATCGTTCCCACCTCGATGTGGCCGAATCCCAGCGCGAAGAGCCCCCGCGCGGCTCGGACGTCCTTGTCGAACCCCGCCGCCACGCCGAACGGGGTCGGGAAGGTCAGCCCGAGCGCCGAGGTCTCCAGCGCAGGAGCCGGCCGGGTGAGGCGCGCCGCCAGTGCCGACAGCGGCGGCACCCCCAGCGCACGGATCACCACCAGGGCGGCGTGGTGAGCGGACTCAGGGTCCATGCGCGCGAGAACCGTGCGGAAGAGAAGGGGGTACATCCCCTCCAGGCTAGCGAGTCGGCTCGGCCTCACCCGCACGCAGCCGGTCGGGCTGGTCGGCGTGATCGGCACGGAGACCGGCGATCGCCGACTCGAAGTCCTCGAGGGAATCGAAGGCCTGGTAGACGCTGGCGAAACGCAGGAAGGCCACTTCGTCGAGCGCGCGGAGCGGGCCGAGGATCGCCAGGCCGATCTCGTTCGTGTCGATCTGCGACGCGCCGGTCTGACGCACCGCCTCCTCGACCGTCTGCGCCAGGACGGCGAGGTCCCCCTCGGTGACGGGTCGGCCCTGACACGCTTTGCGCACCCCCGACATCACCTTCTCGCGGCTGAACGGCTCGATCACGCCGGATCGCTTGATCACGTTCAGGCTCGCCGTCTCGATGGTCGAGAACCGGCCACCGCATTCGGGGCACTGCCGGCGGCGTCGGATGCTCAATCCGTCGTCGCTCGTGCGTGAGTCGATGACACGGGAGTCGGAATGCCGACAGAAGGGACAATGCATGGCGAGAACAGGTTACGCCGTGAAGCGCGCAGTGACGGCCTCACCGTGTGCAGGCAGATCCTCGGCCTCGGCGAGCGTCACGATCGCGTCGCGCACCTCGGTCAGCGCCCGCTCGTCGTAGGTCACCACCTGCTGCGGCCGCAGGAACGTCGACGCCGAGAGGCCTGCGGCGTAGCGGGCCTGTCCCCCGGTGGGGAGGACGTGGTTGCTCCCCGCGAGGTAGTCACCGAGGCTCACCGGCGTATGGCGACCGACGAAGACCGCACCGGCGTGGACGAAGTCCTCGGGGCGGGGGTCGGCGAGGTGGAGCTCGAGGTGCTCGGGGGCGTAGGCGTTGCTGAACGCGGTGGCGGCGGCCTGGTCGTCGAGCAGGACGATGGCCGACTGGTCGCCCGCCAGGGCGGTCTGCACCCGCGCCGCGTGCCGGGTGCCCGCCGCCCGTTCGGCGACTTTCGCGGCGACGGCGTCGGCGAGTGCCGGCGAGGTCGTCACCAGGACCGCCGAGGCCTGCTCGTCGTGCTCGGCCTGACTGATGAGATCGGCCGCGACGATGTCGGCGTCGGCGGAGTCGTCCGCGACGATGAGGATCTCGGTCGCCCCGGCCTCGGAGTCGGTGCCGACGAGGCCCGCGACAGCACGCTTGGCGGCGGCGACGAAGTTGTTGCCCGGCCCGGTCACGACGTCCACCCGGGCGAGCCCGATCGCGGGCACACCGTGGGCGAATGCGCCGATCGCGCCGGCACCGCCCATCGCGTAGACCTCGTCGACCCCGAGCAACCGCGCGGCGGCGAGGATGACCGGGTGCACCCGGCCCCCGTGCTCGCGCTGCGGGGGCGAGGCGAGGGCGACCTCGGCGACCCCGGCGATCTGGGCGGGGACGACGTTCATCACGACGCTCGACGGGTAGACCGCCTTGCCGCCGGGAACGTAGAGACCGACGCGTCTCACCGGCTGCCAGCGCTGCAGGATGCGCGCTCCGGGACGGATCTCCGTCACGATCTCGGCCGGCACCTGCGCCGCCGAGCCGAGACGCACGCGATCGATCGCCTCCTCGAGCGCGGCGCGGATGTCGGGGGCGAGAGCGGCCAGCGCCTCATCGAGGTGCGCTGCCGGCACGCGGATGTCGTGCCCTGCGACCCCGTCGAACCGCTCGGCCTGAGCGCGCAACGACGCCTCGCCGCGCGCGGCGACATCGGCGACGATGTCGGTGGCCGCGGAGAACGCCGCCTCGCGGGTTCCTGCCGCGCGCGGGACGGCCGCCAGCATGTCAGCGGGCGTGAGGGCGTGGCCACGCAGATCGATGGTGCGCATCTCGAAAGCGGCCGTCTCAGCCCCGCGTCACGCCGGAGACGTCGTGCAGGTAGCCGGTGCGACCGTCCTCGTGACGGACGACGAAGTGGGTCTGACGATCCTCGATCACGAGTGCCCACGCCGTCGGGCCGATGCGGAACAGCGTGCCGCCGTTCTCGTCGACGATGTCGCGCTCCTCGGGCACGAGGGCCCAGAACGCCTGGTACCGGGTCACGGGCTCGATCACCGTCGTCGCGGTGTGGTCGTCGCCGCCGGCAGCGGTGGCGTCCGCCGCCGTGTCGTGAGCCACCGTGTCCGCCGCCACAGTGTCGTCATCCGAAGTGTCGTCATCCGCGGGTGCGAAGTCGGCGACGGCCGTGTTCGGCTGCGCGCCAGAAGGCTCCGGACGCTCGGTGCGCGTGGGCCCGAACATCGCCTCGAGGTCGCCCGTCTCGTCGGTGCGGCTGCGATCGACGTCCGTTCCGCCCATGGCGTCGGGGCCGACGGGAACGCCGGCCGACGCGTGGGCGCCGGCGGAAGCGGGAGCGTAGGGGTTCACGCCGAGTGCATCGGTCCCGTAGGAGCCGGTGTCCGACGCGCGGGCGTCCGGTGCGGCCGCCGACGCGGGCGCCGCTGCCGGCTTCTCCGGACGCGGGGTGCGCGGGCGCGGGGTGACCGGGCGGGCTGGGCGGGCGAAGCGGTGTGCCACGATCTCGCGGCGATCCTCGAAGTCCTCGGCCAGGGCGGGGACCAGCGGCGCGAACACCGTGAGCACGACGCCGGCGAGCATGAGGAAGAACTCCACCCAGATCACCCACCCGCGCAGCCACGGGCCGCCGGCGACCACGATGGCGACGGTCTCCCAGATCAGGTGCAGCCAGATGACCGCCGAGACGGTGAAGGCCACCGAGGCGAACTGGTCGATCCCGAGCGAGCCGACACGTCGGATCCCCTCGGGCGAGAGGCGGCGCAACGCCAGCAGGAAGACGGCGGCGGTGGGCGCACCGATGGTGAGGATCCACCACAGACCCGTCGTCCACACCGAGCTGAACTGCACGGTGCTGAACGAGAAGAAGGACACGACGAAGGCCACGAGCCAGACGCCGCCGAGGATCACCTCACGCAGCGAGAACGGGCCCACTCCGTACTGCACGCCGGCATCGGCACGGTCGTCGGTCCGGGGACCACTCTCCTCTGCGGCGGTCGTCGCGGGGGTGTCCACGGTCGGTTCGTCGTTGCTGATTCCGTCGGTCACAGTCATCCTTCCCGGGAGCCGCGCGGTCCGCACGGCGACTCCCGATCTTACCCGCGCCGCCTCTGCCCATCGTGGCCTTCGCGTGTCGAGATCGATCGCTCAGCCGAGGCACTGCGGGCCGAGAAGGCCCTTCAACTCGCCGTAGAGATCGGCTGTCACCGTCACCGGCAGCGGCACCTCGAAGACCTTCGCCACGCCGCTCTTGTGCAGGCGCAGGGTGACTTCGGTGTCGCCCCGGTGACGGGTCAGCACCTGCGCGAGCTCGGTCACGACGGTCTCGGTCGCTCGGTGCTCGGGGACGAGCAGCACGAGTGGGCCCGAGGCGTCCACCGACCCGAGATCCGGCACGAAGGCCGACACCGCATGCAGGTTCATGCCGTCGTCCCGTCGGGACACGCGCCCGCGGACGACCAGGATCGAGTCCGCCTGCAGCAGGGTCTGGAACTCGGTGTAGGTCTTCCCCATGAACATCACGGTGACCTCGCCATCGAAGTCCTCGACGGTGATCATGCCGTAGGGGTTCCCGCTGGATTTGGCGACCCGGTGCTGCACGCTGGTGACGAGCCCCGCGACGGTCACCTGCTCGCCGTCGGCGATGTCTTCCGACGCCAGCAGGTCGTGGATCGACAGCGAGGCGTGCTTGGCCAGCGGGATCTCCAGCCCCGCGAGCGGGTGGTCCGAGACGTACAGTCCGAGCATCTCGCGTTCGAACGCGAGCTTGTCCTTCTTCGTCCACTCGGGCCGGTCGGGCACCTTCTGGACCTGCTGCGGCTCGTCCCACAGCGAATCGAAGTCGAACCCCACCTCGCCGTTGGCCTCACGGCGCTTGTCGAGGACGGCCTGCTCGGTGGCATCCTCGTGGATCTCCATCAGCGCGCGACGGGTCGATCCCAGCGAGTCGAAGGCGCCGGCCTTGACGAGCGACTCCACCGTCCGCTTGTTGGCCACGTGCACCGGGACCTTGCCGAGGAAGTCGTGGAAGGAGGTAAAGGGGGCGTCCTGGCGGGCCGCGACGATCGCGTCGACGACGTTCGCGCCGACGTTGCGCACCGCGCCGAGACCGAAGCGGATGTCTTCGCCGACGGCGGCGAAGTAGCGGATGGATTCGCCGACGTCCGGCGGCAGCACCTTGATGCCCATGCGACGGCACTCGTTGAGATAGACCGCCATCTTGTCCTTCGAGTCGCCGACGCTGGTCAGGAGCGCCGCCATGTACTCGGCCGGATAGTGGGCCTTCAGGTACGCCGTCCAGTAGGAGACCAATCCGTACGCCGCCGAGTGCGCTTTGTTGAACGCGTAGTCCGAGAAGGGCAGCAGGATGTCCCATAGCGCCTTGATCGCCGCCTCGCCGTAGCCGCGCTCCTTCATCCCGCCCGAGAAGCCCTCGTACTGCTTGTCGAGCTCGGACTTCTTCTTCTTGCCCATCGCACGGCGGAGGATGTCGGCCTGCCCGAGCGAGAAGCCCGCCACCTTCTGTGCGATCGCCATGACCTGCTCCTGATAGATGATCAGGCCGTAGCTGATGTCGAGGATGTCCTTGAGCGGCTCTTCGAGCTCGGGGTGGATCGGCGTGACCTCCTGCTGACCGTTCTTGCGGAGGGCGTAGTTGATGTGCGAGTTCGCGCCCATGGGGCCGGGACGGTAGAGCGCGATGACGGCCGACACGTCCTCGAAGTTGTCGGGCTTGAGAAGTCGCAGCAGCGAGCGCATCGGTCCGCCGTCGAGCTGGAACACACCGAGGGTGTCGCCGCGCGTGAGCAACTCGTAGGCCGCTGTGTCGTCGAGCGCGAGGTGTTCGAGGTCGAGCTCCTCGCCCCGGTTCATCCGGATGTTGTCGAGCGCGTCCGAGATGATCGTGAGGTTGCGCAGCCCGAGGAAGTCCATCTTGATCAGACCCAGGGCTTCACACGACGGATAGTCGAACTGCGTGACGATCTGCCCGTCCTGCTCGCGGCGCATGATCGGGATGATGTCCAGCAGCGGTTCCGAGGACATGATGACGCCTGCGGCGTGGACGCCCCACTGACGCTTCAGCCCCTCGAGTCCGAGAGCCCGGTCGAAGACGGTCTTCGCGTCGGGATCGGTGTCGATGAGGGTGCGGAACTCGCTGGCCTCTTTGAAGCGCGGATGCTGGGCGTCGTACATCCCGCTCAGCGGCATGTCTTTCCCCATGACCGCGGGCGGCATGGCCTTGGTCAGCCGCTCCCCCATGCTGAACGGGAAGCCCAGTACCCGGCCCGCGTCCTTCAGAGCCTGCTTGGACTTGATGGTGCCGTACGTCACGATCTGCGCGACCCGCTCGGAGCCGTACTTCTCGGTGACGTAGTCGATCACCTCACCGCGGCGCCGGTCGTCGAAGTCGACATCGAAGTCGGGCATCGAGACACGGTCGGGGTTGAGGAAGCGCTCGAAGATCAGGCCGTGCTCGAGCGGGTCGAGGTCGGTGATGCGCATGGCGTAGGCGACCATCGACCCCGCACCGGAACCGCGGCCGGGACCCACGCGGATGCCGTTGTCCTTGGCCCAGTTGATGAAGTCCGCCACGACGAGGAAGTAGCCGGGGAACCCCATCTGCAGGATGATTCCGGTCTCGTACTCGGCCTGCTTGCGGACGTTGTCCGGGATGCCGTTCGGGTACCGGTAATGGAGGCCCTTCTCGACCTCCTTGACGAGCCAGCTGTCCTCGGTCTCACCGTCCGGGACGGGGAAGCGCGGCATGTAGTTCGCGCTGGTGTTGAAATCGACCTCGCACCGCTCGGCGATGAGCAGCGTGTTGTCGCACGCCTCAGGATGCTCGCGGAAGATCTGCCGCATCTCCTGCGCGGTCTTCACGTAGTAGCCGTCGCCGTCGAACTTGAAGCGGTTGGGGTCGTCCAGAGTCGATCCCGACTGCACGCACAGCAGCGCCGCGTGCGCATCGGCCTCGTGCTGGTGGGTGTAGTGGGAGTCGTTGGTCGCGACGAGCGGGATGCCGAGATCCTTCGAGATCCGGATCAGATCCGTCATGACCCGGCGCTCGATGGACAGCCCGTGATCCATGATCTCGGCGAAGTAGTTCTCTTTGCCGAAGATGTCCTGGAACTCCGCGGCCGCCGCCCGGGCCGCGTCGTACTGACCGAGGCGCAGTCGCGTCTGCACCTCGCCCGACGGACACCCCGTCGTCGCGATGAGCCCGCGGCCGTAGGTCTCGAGCAGCTCGCGGTCCATGCGCGGCTTGAAGTAGTAGCCCTCCATGCTCGACAGCGAGCTGAGACGGAAGAGGTTGTGCATGCCCTCGGTGCTCTGGCTCCACATCGTCATGTGGGTGTAGGCGCCGGAGCCCGAGACATCGTCGCTGCGCTGTTCGGGCGTGCCCCACTGCACCCGCGACTTGTCGCTGCGGTGCGTGCCGGGGGTGACGTAGGCCTCGAGCCCGATGATCGGCTTGATGCCCGCCGCCTTCGCGGCGTTGTAGAACTCGAAAGCCGCGAAGGTGTTGCCGTGGTCGGTGACGGCGATGGCCGGCATGCCGTAGTCGGCCGCGGCCTGGGTCATGGCGCCGATCTTGGCCGCACCGTCGAGCATCGAGTACTCACTGTGGACGTGCAGGTGAACGAAGGAGTCGGATGCCACGGACCCAGCGTACGCGGCGGCTCCGACACCGACGGCGTGTCGGCTAGCGTGGCAGTCGAAGAGACGGAGGACCCGGTGCCCACACCCGATTTCATCCTCGAGCTGCGCCGGTACGTGGGGACCCGTCCCCTGCCGCTCGTCGGGGTGACGGCCGTGATCGAACGCAACGGCGAGGTGCTGCTCGGCCGTCGCAGCGACAACGGCCGACTCACCCCGATCACCGGCATCGTCGACCCCGGCGAGGAGCCCGCCGACGCCGCCTGCCGCGAAGCGGAGGAGGAGGCGGGGGTCGTCGTCCGCGCCGTCCGGCTCGCGTTCGTGCACCAGATCCCGCGGATCACCTACGACAACGGTGACCAGAGCGACTACCTCGACCTCACGTTCCGCTGCGAGTGGCTCTCGGGCTCACCCCGACCGGTCGACGGCGAGATGACCGACGTCGGTTGGTACCCCCTGACCGCGGTCGAGACGATCCTCGACGAGGACATGGCAGAGCGCGTCCGTCGCGCCCTCGACGACGGCCCCGCGGTCTTCCGCCAGGCGCCCTGAACGGCCGCGCGCTCAGGAGAGGTCGCGCCTCATCAGCACGCGTGGGAATCCGTTCAGCACCGACGTGGTGTCGGCTGCGTGGACGAACTCGGCTCTTTCGAACAGGGCACGGGTGCCGACGTACGCCATCGTGAGGTCGACCTTCGCTCCCTGATTGTCGACCGGATAGCCCTCGATCGCCGGCGCGCCGCTGGCGCGAGCGAAATCCACCGCGCCACTCAGGAGAGCGTGGGAGATCCCGCGCCCGCGATGGCCGGGGCGCACGCGGATGCACCATACGCTCCAGACATCCTGATCATCCACGTGCGGGATCTTGCGGTTCGTGGCGAACGACGTATCCGCGCGGGGATGCACGGCCGCCCAGCCGACGACGTCGTCGCCGTCGTAGGCGAGGACGCCCGGCGGCCCGTCGGCGAGCAGTTCTCGCACCTTCTCACCGCGCGCGGGCCCGTGCAGGGCACGATTCTCGGCCCCGGGCACGCGGTAGCTCAGACACCAGCAGACGTTCGACGTCGGCTTCTTCGGGCCGACCATCGTGCGGATGTCGTCGAACGCCGTGGCCGGTCTCACCTGGATACCCATGGGCTCACCCTCCCTCAGGCCACCGACACCGGGCCGCGTCACTCGCCGCGAAGCGTCTCCAGCGCCGCGGCCAGATCGGCCGGATACTCCGACACGAACTCGTTCCACTCCCCCGTGGCGGGGTGGGTGAAGCCGAGCCGGTGCGCGTGCAGCCACTGCCGGGACAGTCCCAGCCGCGCGCTCATCGTCGGGTCGGCCCCGTAGAGCGGGTCGCCGACGCACGGATGCCGGTGGGCGGCCATGTGCACGCGGATCTGGTGGGTTCGGCCGGTTTCGAGGTGGATCTCCAGCAGCGACGCGCCCCGGAAGGCCTCGAGGGTCTCGTAGTGGGTGACCGAATCCTTGCCGGAGGATATGACCGCGAACTTCCAGGAGTGCGTGGGGTGGCGCCCGATGGGAGCATCGATCGTTCCCGCCAGCGGATCGGGATGCCCCTGCACGACCGCGTGATAGACCTTCTCCACCTCGCGCTCCTTGAAGGCGCGTTTGAGCGCGGTGTAGGCCGCCTCGCCCTTGGCAACCACCATGAGGCCGCTCGTTCCGACATCCAGCCGGTGGACGACGCCCTGTCTCTCGGCCGCGCCGGTCGTCGCGACGCGCACGCCCGCGGCCGCCAGCGCCCCGAGGACCGTCGGACCCTCCCACCCGACGGACGGATGCGCCGCCACCCCCGCCGGCTTGTCGATGACGATGAGGTCGTCGTCCTCGTGAATCACGGCGAGGTCGGGGACGGCCACCGGAACGACGCGGGGCTCCTCCCTTGCGGCCCATTCGACCTCGAGCCACGCGCCGCCGCGCAGGCGGTCGGATTTGGTCAGGGCGCGCCCGTCCATCCGCGCACCGCCCGCGTCGAGCACGTCAACGGCGAAGGTACGCGAGAAGCCCAGCATCTTCGCGAGCGCCGCATCGGCGCGGGTGCCGTCGAGCCCGTCGGGGACGGGGAGGTGTCGCGACTCCACCTCAGTCGACCGCGCGCTCGGAGCGCGACGGCGAGTCGGCGGCCACCGGTTCGGCCCTGCGGGACGAGCGCTCCTGACGGGTGCCGTCCAGGTGCGGACCGAAGAGCACCAGGGCGGCGACGGAGATCATCATCGTCACGATGAAGATGTCGGCGACGTTGTAGATCGCGGGCATCATCCACGGGGTGTTGATGAAGTCCACGACGTGACCGACGGGGAAGCCGGGCTCGCGCAGCAGGCGGTCGGTGAGGTTGCCCAGCACGCCGCCGAGCAGAAGGCCCAGCACGACCGCCCAGAGCCGGGAGCGCAGCCTCGTGATGGCGAGGACCACGATGACGACCGCCACCACCGCGAGCGCGATCGTGAAGATCCACGTGACGTCCTCGCCGAGCGAGAATGCGGCACCCGGATTGCGCGTCAGGTAGAAGATCAGGAAATCGCCGAGGATCCGGACCGGCTCCTGGTAGGGCAGGTTCTCGATGGCGAGGTACTTCGTGAACTGGTCGGCGGCCAGCACGATCGCCGCGAGGATCACGACGATGATGCTGGCCGCCGCCCGGTGAAGCGGGGTTCGACCGGTCAAGGACTACAGGCCGACGGCCGGCACGGGCGCGGACCCCGTCGAGGTCGACGACGCGTCCAGGTCGCGCAGGTGCCCTTCGATGTAGCTGCGGAGCTGCGTGCGGTAGTCGCGCTCGAACTGGCGCAGCTCGCTGATGCGGCCCTCGAGGACGCCGCGCTCCTTTTCGAGGCGGGCGATCTCGTCGCGTCCGCGGGCCTCGGCCTCCGAGACGATCGAGGCGGCCTGAGCCTGTGCGTCGGAGATGAGCTGGTCGCGCTTCGCGCGGCCCTCGGCGACGTGCTCGTCGTGCAGGCGCTGAGCGAGCTCGATGATGCCCGCGCTGGCGGCGCTGGGCGAGCCGCCGTCCGCAGCGGGCTGGGGGGTCGGCTCGGACGCGGGCGCGGGGACCTCGGCGACCGGAGCGGCAGCCGTGGCGGCACTGGTGGACTCGCCGGACTCGAGGGCGGCGACCTTGGCCTTCAGCTCCTCGTTCTCGGCGATCGTCTTACGCCACTCGACGACGATCTCGTCGAGGAAGTCATCGACCTCGTCCGGGTCGAACCCCTCCTTGAAGCGGACGTGCTGGAACTGCTTGGTGACGACGTCATCGGGGGTCAATGCCATGGTGATTCCTCTTTCGAGCTGGTCGTTGGCCGACGTCGCGGCCCTCCCACCGTCCTGCGGCGGTCGTATCCAGCCAAGCATAGCCCCGGCTCCAGGGCGTGTCGAAGGCGCCGGGCAGGGTCAGACCATCGTGAGCGAGCGGGTGACGGCGAGCAGGATGAAGCAGAGCAGCATCGTCAACGCGAAACCGAAATCCAGCGCGACGGGGCCCACCCGGAGGGGCGGAATGAAGCGCCGGAACATCTTGATCGGCGGATCGGTGACGGTGTAGACGACCTCAGCGAGTACCAGGCCTACGCCCTTCGGCCGCCACTCGCGGTTGAAGAAGGGGATCCACTCGAGCACCAGTCTCCCGAGCAGGACGAAGACGTAGATGAAGAGGATCGCGTTGAGGATGGAAGCGATGAACGCGATGACGGGCACCTACTAAGGCTACGAGAAGGGCACGGCTTCCGGGTCCGCGTGCGCGATGGCACCGTCGCCGGACACCGCGACGTTCTCGGGCGAGAGCAGGAACACCTTGCTGGTGACGCGCTCGATACGTCCGTAGAGACCGAGGGAGAGGCCGCTCGCGAAGTCGATCAGTCGACGCGCATCGGCGTCGGACATCTGCGACAGGTTGATGATCACCGGGATCCCGTCGCGGAAGTTCTCCGCGATCACCTGGGCGTCGCGGTACTGCTTGGGGTGAACGGTGAGGATCTCGCTGACCGCGGTCGGCGCGGGCTGACGGACAACGGCCGGACGGTGGATCGGAGTGATGGGGGCTGCCTTCTCGACCGCCTGGGGCTTCTGACGAGCAGCCGGCTGCGACGCGGGCTCCTCGTAGACCTCTTCCTCGTCGGCGAGGCCCAGGTACACCATGGTCTTCTTGAGCGGGTTCGACATCGGATCCTCCGTTTGCTCGTGTCGTTTCCGAGGTTAACCGCGCTCGGGCCGCGGGCCGGTGATTGCCGTACCGATGCGAAGGTGTGTCGCGCCGACGGCGATCGCCTCGGCGAAGTCTCCGGTCATCCCCGCCGACATCCAGGTCGCCTCGGGGACGACCGTGCGCACCGCGTCCGCGCAGCGCGCGAGTCGGGCGAAGGCCGCGGCGGGTGCTTCGTCGAGCGGCGCGACCGCCATGACGCCGCGGACCCGCAGGGTGCCGCAGCCCGCGGTGTGCTCGGCGAGAGCCACCAATTCTGCGGGCGCGACGCCGCCGCGGCCGGGGTCGTCGGTGAGGTTCACCTGCAGGAAGACGTCCAGGATCGGATGGCCCTCATCGGCCGCGCGGTCGAGAGCATCGGCGATCTTGGGGCGATCGACCGAGTGGACGACGGCGGCTGCCGCACGGATCGCCCGCGCCTTGTTCGTCTGCGCCTGGCCGATGAAGTGCCAGTGGAGGTCGGGTAGCGGGCCTACGGCCTCGTGCTTGGCCGACAGCTCCTGCTGCCGGTTCTCCCCCACATCGCGCACACCGAGCGCGTAGAGCCGCTCGACGAGCTTCTCGGGGTGGAACTTCGTCACGACGATGCGGGTGATCTCCTCGGGCTGCCGGCGCGCGGCGCGCACCGCCTCGTCGATGCGCGCATCGACGTCGGCGAGCCGCCGGGCGAGGTCGTCCTCGTCCGGCGGCTCGTCGGGTGTCGCAGATGCGGTCATCGCGGAGCGATGCGGATCACTTCAGGAAGTCGGGGATGTCGAGGTCGTCGTCGCCGAACGCCGAGTCGTACCCGGTGTCGGGGAGTGTCGCTCCCACCGAGACCGACTCCTTCTTCGGCTCGACGCGCTCGTGCTCGGCATCCCTCGCCGCATCGACAGCGGGCATCGCCGGCACGACGGGAACGCTGGCCGGCCGCGCCGCGGCAACCGGGTCGATCCGCAGCGACGGCTCGCCGCCGTCGAATCCCGCCGCGATGACGGTCACGCGCACCTCGTCCCCGAGGGTGTCGTCGATCACCGTTCCGAAGATGATGTTGGCCTCGGGGTGGGCGGCCTCCTTCACCAGCTGAGCGGCGTCGTTGATCTCGAAGATGCCGAGGTTCGACCCGCCCTGGATCGACAGCAGCACGCCGTGCGCGCCTTCGATCGACGCCTCGAGCAGGGGCGACTCCACGGCGAGCTCGGCGGCCTTGATGGCTCGGTCGGCCCCGCGGGCGGAGCCGATGCCCATGAGCGCGGAACCCGCGCCCTGCATGACCGACTTGACGTCGGCGAAGTCGAGGTTGATCAGACCGGGGGTCGTGATCAGGTCGGTGATTCCCTGCACACCGGCAAGGAGCACCTGGTCGGCGGTCGCGAAGGCCTCCACCATGGAGATCCCTCGGTCGCTGATCTCGAGCAGACGGTCGTTCGGGACGACGATGAGGGTGTCGACCTCTTCCTTCAGGCGCGCGACACCGGCCTCGGCCTGGCTCTGCCGACGACGACCTTCGAACGAGAAGGGCTTGGTGACCACACCGATGGTGAGGGCTCCGATGGACTTCGCGATCTTGGCGACGACCGGCGCACCGCCGGTACCCGTCCCGCCGCCTTCGCCGGCGGTCACGAAGACCATGTCGGCACCGCGCAGGGCCTCTTCGATCTCCTCCGCGTGGTCTTCCGCCGCCCGACGACCCACCTCGGGGTCGGCACCTGCGCCGAGACCCCGCGTGAGCTCGCGTCCGACGTCGAGCTTGACGTCGGCGTCGCTCATGAGCAGCGCCTGGGCGTCGGTGTTGATCGCGATGAACTCCACGCCGCGCAACCCGAGGTCGATCATGCGGTTGACGGCGTTCACGCCGCCGCCACCCACACCGACCACCTTGATCACGGCGAGGTAGTTCTGGTTCTGGCTCATGCCGGCCTCCGTCTTCCCGAACCTTCAACCTCTACTAGAGGTATAAAGAATTGCTCGGTATGCAATTCCTGTTCTTGAAGGTAAGCGGCCTGCACCCCGAGGCGCGGAGGGACGCGGCGTGTCGCGACATCCCGATCTCGCGCGGGATCGGCAGACCTCCGTCGCCGCGCGGGATCGCCCGTGAGCGGACCCCCGGATGACATGTGGCACAAGAGGTCGCCCACCCGCCCGATCGACGACCACCTGCGCCACCCCGATTCGCCCACGCTCGCCCACCCGATTCGCCCGCGCCCGCCCAGGTGGCAAAAAGGGTCGCCCAACCGCCCGACGGACGACCACGTGCGCCACCCCGATTCGCCCGCGCCCGCCCAGGTGGCAAAAAGGGTCGCCCAGCCGCCCGATCGACGACCACGTGCGCCACCCCGATTCGCCCACGCGCGCCCTGGTGGCAAAAAGGGTCGCCCACCCGCCCGACCGACGACCACCTGCGCCACCCCGATTCCGCCGGCCGGGACCGCCCGTCAGCGGATGACCGCGGCGTCGGGCGAAGACACGTCGTACTTGGTGACCGTGTCGGCCGGACGGGCGGCCATGATCCTCTCCAGCACGCGAGCCTTCAGCGCCGACTCCTCCGCGCTCCCCCACACCACTCGGGCGGACGAGGTCAGCGTCAGGGTGACATCGAAGGCGGAGGTCGCGCTCACCGCCGTCACCTGGTCACCGATCGAGGCCGGAAGCGCGCGCATCACCCTGCCGACCGCGGCGAAGGCGTCCCCGTCGACGCCGCCGCGCACGTCGAGGATCGGCTCCGCCGCGGGCGGCTCGGTGCTGGCGGCGAGCACGACTCCCGCGGCATCGACCACGGAGTATCCCGACGCCGCCGCGATCGCACCGATCGGGGTGCGCTCGACGATGCGCACCACGAGCTCGTGCGGCGGCCGCGCCTCGAGGGTGTAGCTCTGCACGAACGGGAAGTCCGACAGCGTGTCCTGGATGGCGGCGTCGTCCACGAGCGGCAGCGGCGTGCCGAGCTGCGACGCCAGCGCCGCCTCGACAGTCCCCGCATCGAGCTGCGCGGTCCCGACCACGCGGACCCGTTCGACGGCGAACAGCGGGCTGTAGGCCACCGCGGCCGTCACGCCGGCGACGACGAGGACCGCACCGATCGCCGACACCCACAGCGCGCGCCGTCGACGCTGTCGGACGGTGAAGCGCCGCACCTCCGCCCGGAGCGCCTTCCGCCGGGCCCGCGACGCGCGCCACACCGCCAGCAGGCCGACCGGCGGCTCCGGCCGCGCCGGCTGCTCGGCACCCTCCGCAGAGAGGTCGTCCGAGACCGTTCCCGGGCCGCCGCCGGCGTCGCGCAGCGGCAGGACCACCCCCGAGCCGTCTTGCTCGTCCCGAGCGTCGACGCCCGCCTGCTCCACGGCAGCGGTGCGTCGCGGCGGAGCGGCCGGCGGCGGGAGCGGGGACGGCCGTCGCACCACGGGTCAGCCTTCGACGACAGCGGCGGGACGGACGCGGGTCAAAGCCTCGAGGATCTGCGGAACGATGAGGTTGACGTTCCCGCAGCCGAGGGTGATGACGTAGTCGCCGGGACGCGCGACCGAGGCGGTGTGGTCGGCCGCTCGCTGCCAGTCCGCGACGAAGCGCACGCGATCGGGGTCGGCGAAGGCATGGGCGACGAGCTCCCCGGTGACACCGGGGACCGGGTCCTCGCGCGCGCCGTAGACGTCCAGCACCACGGTGTGATCGGCGTTTCGCTCGAGCACCTCGGCGAACTCGCGGTACATGTGCTGCGTGCGCGAGTAGGTGTGGGGCTGGTGGACGGCGATGATCCTGCCGTCGCCGATGACGCTCCGGGCGCCGGCGAGGGCGGCGGCGACCTCGGTCGGATGGTGGGCGTAGTCGTCATAGACGCTCACGCCCCGCTCGATGCCGTGCAGCTCGAACCGGCGGTCGGTGCCCGCGAAGCCGGCGACCGCCTCGGCCGCGGCATCGAGGGGGAAGCCGAGGGCGATGAGCACCGCGACCGCGCCGGCGGCGTTGACGGCATTGTGCGCACCGGGGATCCGCAGCCGCACCGCGACCGTCTCGCCCCCGTGGGTCAGCCGGAATCCGACGGGCCCGTGCGTGTCGACCTCGCTCAGGCGGACATCGGCGGCGCCGTCCAGGCCGAAGGTGACCACCCGGGGGTGGTCGAGAAGGGCCGCCACCTCCTTCGCGCCGGGGTCGTCGGCGGAGATCACCACCGCTTCCCGGGCCTCGCGTCCGAAGCGGGCGAAGGCCTCGACGAAGGCCTCGGGCGAGCCGTAGTGGTCGAGGTGATCGGGATCGACGTTGGTGATGAGGGCGACCGAGGTGTCGTAGAGAAGGAACGTGCCGTCGGACTCATCCGCCTCGATCACGAAGAGATCGTCCGCTCCCGTGCCGCTCGAGACGCCGAGCTGGGCGATCACACCGCCGTTGACGAAGGTGGGATCCGTGCCGAGGGCCTGCAGCGAGGTGACGATCATCCCGGTCGAGGTGGTCTTCCCGTGCGCCCCCGCGACGGCGACCAGTCGTCGCCCGCCGATGAGCCAGAACAGCGCCTGCGAACGGTGGATGACGGCGAGGCCTCGCTCCTTGGCCGTGACGTACTCGGGGTTCTCGGGCCAGATCGCACCCGTGTGCACGACGGTGTCGGCGTCGCCGAGGTGCGCGGCGTCGTGCCCGACGTGCACGGTGGCGCCGAGCGCGGCCAGTGCGCGCAGCGACGGACTGTCGGCGCGATCGGAGCCGGAGACCCGGATGCCGCGGGCGAGGAACATGCGGGCGAGCCCCGACATCCCCGATCCCCCGATGCCGATGAAGTGGGCGGCGCGGATGTCATCCGGGATCGGCAAGGAGAGGTCAGGTCTGATCATGGCGCGTCAATCCTAGATCGGCGTCCTGCACGCCTCCTCCCGGCGCGCGGAGGTCACCGTCCGAGCGCGAGCGCCTCATCGATGAGAGTGAGGACCGCCTCGCTGCCCGAGCGGGTGCCGACGGTTGCCGCGGCGCGGTGCATCGCGTCCAGGCGCGCCGGGTCCGCGAGGAGCGGAACGACCTCTCGGCGCACCCGCTCGGCGGTGAAGTCGGCGTCGAGGATCAGCGCAGCCGCCCCCGCCGCGACGGCGGACGCGGCGTTCAAGGCCTGTTCGCCGTTGCCGACGGCGTAGGGCACGTACACCGCGGGGATGCCGAGGGCGCTGATCTCGCTGACGGTCGCCGCGCCCGCGCGCGAGACCACGGCGTCGGCCACCGCGAAGGCGAGATCCATCCGATCGACGTAGCGACGCACCGCGTACCCCGGGACGCCGGGATCAGGGGTGGTGCTCCGCTCCCCCGTGACGTGCAGCAGCTGCCAGCCGGCGGCGAGCACGTCCCGCCAGGCGGCGCCGCCGTCCTCGCCGAAGGCCTCGTTCAGCCGCTGCGCGCCGAGCGATCCGCCGAAGACCAGCAGGACGGGGCGCGACGGGTCGAGACCGAACGCCTCAGCCGCCTCCCCCCGGCGCGCGGCGGCGTCGAGATCGACGATCTCGCGGCGCAGCGGCATGCCGACCACCCGCGCCCCGCGCAGCCGCGTGCCGGCGAAGGCGACTCCCACCGCCGCCGCCCGCCGTGCGCCGAGCACATTGGCCAGGCCCGGGCGGGCATTGGCCTCGTGGACGACAGTCGGGATGCGTTCCCGGCGGGCCGCGACGTAGGCCGGCGCGGCGGCGTACCCGCCGAAGCCGACCACCACCTCGACGCTGCGGTCACGGAGGTGGCGACGCACCTGGGCGACCGCCCGCCCGAACCGCTGCGGGAACACCGCCGCGGCACGATCGGGGCGGCGCGGGAAGGGCACCTTGTCGACGAACAGCAGCTCGTAGCCGCGTTGCGGGACGAGCCGTGCCTCCAGTCCCTCCCGGGTTCCGAGGACCAGCACCTCGGCGTCCGGCTCGCGCGCGCGGAGGGCGTCGGCAACCGCCAGCAGCGGATTGACGTGCCCAGCGGTGCCGCCGCCGGCAAGGAGGTAGGTCGTCACCCGACGACACTAACCGCCCGTCTGGGTGGGAGCGAACGCGCGAACGACAGCAGCACCCCCGACGCGACGAGCACCGAGACCAGCGACGTCCCGCCCTGCGACATGAACGGCAGCGGAACCCCGAGAACGGGGAAGACGCGGAGGACGACACCGATGTTGATCAGCGCCTGACCGACCACCCAGACGGTGATCCCGCCGGCGACGATGCGGACGAACGGGTCGTCGGTGCGGCGGATCACATGGAAGGCCCCCACCGCGTAGAGCGCGACGAGACCCAGCACGACGGCGCAGCCGATGAGGCCGAGTTCCTCGCCGACGATGGCGAAGATGTAGTCGTTGGCGGCGGCGGGGAGCCAGTCGTACTTCTCCTTGGAGTTGCCGAGCCCGAGTCCGAACACACCGCCGCCGGCGAGGCCCCACATGCCGTGCAGGGGCTGGTAGCAGTCGTTGAAGTAGTCGTCGAGGCAGTTCGGGTTCAGGAAGCTGAGGAAGCGGCGCATGCGGTCGGGGCTCGTGACCGCGAGCACGGCGACCGCCGCCGCCGCCGCCAGGGCGGGGAGGATGAAGATGCGCAGTCGCACTCCGGAGAAGAAGAGCGCGCCGAGCACGAGGAGCACCAGGATCATCGCGGTGCCCAGATCGCGGCCGGCGAGGACGGTGGCGATCGCGAGGCCGGCGACCGGGACGAGCGGGATGTAGACGTGCCGCCACATCGCCAGCAGGGTGCGCTTGCGGTAGAGGACGTACCCCACCCACAGGGCCAGCGCGAGCTTGAGGAACTCCGAGGGCTGCGCCTGGAACCCGGCGATGGTGATCCAGTTGCGGTTTCCGTCCGCGCCGTGTCCGAGGGGTGTGAAGACCAACAGCTGGAAGGCGACCGCTCCGATGAGCGCCGGCCACGCGATCCGTTTCCAGAACGTGATCGGCAGACGGCTGGCGATGAACATCAGGGGGACGCCGATGACCGCGAAGACCGCCTGCTTCATCGCCGCATCCCAGGGGGCCTGGCCTGCCGCGGTCGACGTGGCGGAGGTGGCGGAGAGCACCATCACCAGGCCGAAGATGGTCAGCAGCAGCGCCGTCGAGGCGATGAGGAGGAATTCGCTCGGCACCGGCGCGAGCACCCGTCCGAGCGAGACCCGGGCCGCCAGCCCGCGCCGCGCGTCGACGTCAGGCGGGCTCGCGGGGGTTCGGGGGGTGCGGGTCTGTGTCGTCGTCACCCTCGTCCCCCCTCTCGATCCATCGCTGCACGGCGGCGGCGAACTTCCTGCCGCGGTCGGCGTAGGAGGAGAACTGATCGAATGATGCCGCGGCGGGGGCGAGGAGGACCACATCCCCGTCACGGGCGACCTGCGCGGCCAGTTCGACCGCCTGCGCCATGACGTCCTCAGTCTCGCCGGGTGTCACCTCGTACACCGGGACGTCCGGCGCGTGTCGCGAGAACGCCGTCACGACCGCCGCGCGGTCCGCGCCGATGACGACGGCTGCGCGCACCTTCGCGGCGACCTGCGAGACCAGCGGGCCGATCTCCACGCCCTTCAGCAGTCCGCCGACGATCCAGACGGCTCCGGGGAAGGCCGAAAGCGACGACGCCGCCGCATGGGGGTTGGTGGCCTTGGAGTCATCCACCCACACGACTCCCCGGTGGGTGGCCACGACCTCGATGCGGTGGGGGTCGAGCCGGAAGGTGCGGAGGGCGTCGCGGATCGCCGCCGGGGGGACATCGAGTGCCCGTGCGAGCGCCGCGGCGGCGAGGATGTTCGCGACCATGTGCGGGGCGGCAAGCCCGCGTTCGGCGAGCTCGGCGACGGTGGTCAGCTCCAGTGCGCTGGTGCGCCGGTCGTCGAGGAAGGCGCGGTCCACGAGGATGCCGTCCACCACCCCGAGGTCGCTCGGCCCCGGGACTCCGAGGTCGAACCCGATCGCGCGCGCGCCTTCGACGACCTCCGCCTCCTCCACCATGGTTCGCGTCGCGACATCGGACTTGTTGTACACGCACGCGACGCGCGTGTTGTCGTACACGTGCGCCTTCGCATCGCGGTAGGCCTCGAAGGATCCGTGCCACTCGAGGTGGTCCTCGGCGAGATTCAGGCACACGCTTCCGTGCGGTGAGACCCGCGACGGTCCGGCCTGGCGTCCGAGGTACCAGAGCTGATGGCTGGAGAGCTCGACGACGAGCACGTCGAAGCCGCCGGGGTCGCGCACGGCGTCGAGCACGGGGGTGCCGATGTTGCCGACCGGGGCGGCGCGCAGCCCGCCGGCGACGAGCATCTCGGCGACGAGCCGGGTCGTCGTCGTCTTGCCGTTCGTCCCCGTCACCAGAACCCAGTCGGCGGGGCTGCCGTCGGAGCGGACCACTTTGTCCCGGACGCGCCACGCAAGCTCCACGTCGCCCCACAGGGGGATTCCGTCCTCGACGCACCACGCGATGATCGGGTGATCCGGAGAAAACCCCGGCGACGCGATGACGACCTCGGGTGCGAAGGCGCGCAGGTCTTCGGGAACCGTGGTGAGGGAGCCGATCACCGCGTCGACGCCGATCACGGGGAGGAGCTTCTCGTACTCGGGCTCGGCCGCCTCGGAGAACACCCGCACGCGGGCGCCGAGTTCGGCGAGCGTGTCGGCCGCGGCGAAGCCCGTCAACGACAGGCCCAGGACCGCGACCCGCAGTCCCGACCAGTCGGCATGCCAGCTCGTGAGGCCGTCCAGGCGGGTCATGTCTGCGAGAGCCATTCGACGTAGAAGAAGCCGACGCCCGAGACGGCGAGGAGCCCGGCGATGATCCACATCCGTACGACGATGGTGATCTCCGACCAGCCGCGCATCTCGAGGTGGTGGTGCAGAGGACTCATGAGGAACAGCCGCTTGCCGCGCGTGATCTTGAAGTAGACCCGCTGCAGGATGACCGACCCCGACGCGATGACGTAGACGCCGGCGACCAGCACCATCAGCAGCTCGGTGCGGGTGAGGATCGCCATGGCGGCGAGCACGCCGCCGATCGCCATCGACCCGACATCCCCCATGAACACCTTCGCCTTCGGGGCGTTCCACCAGAGGAATCCGACGAGGGCACCGACGAACGCGGCCGAGACGATGGCGAGGTCGAAGGGGTCTCGCGTTGCGTAGCAGGCGGAGAGCCCCCCGGGACTCAACTCCCCGCCGCCGAAGCATGCCTGGTTGAACTGCCAGAACGCGATGAGGCTGTAGGCGCCGACGACGAAGATCCCGGCGCCCGCGGCCAGCCCGTCGAGCCCGTCGCTGACGTTCACCGAGTTGGAGGCGGCCACGCCGATGAACGAGATCCAGGCCAGGTACAGCAGCCAGCCGAGGATGGGCCCGAGGGCGAAGAACCACAGCAGCTGCACGTCGCGGAACACCGAGATGTAGGGCGACGCCGGCGTCTCGTTGTAGATGTTGGGGAAGTTCAGCGCGACGATGCCGAACGGCACGGCGACGATGATCTGCCCGACGATCTTGCGCCAGCCGCTCAGGCCGAGACTTCGCTGACTGCGGACCTTCATGAAGTCGTCGATGAAGCCGACGGTGCCGAATCCGACCATCATCCACAGCACCAGCAGGCCCGACACGGTGGGCGGGTTGTTCCCCGCCACCCCGCCGACGAGATAGCCGATGATCGTGCCCGCGATGAAGATCGTGCCGCCCATCGTGGGCGTGCCGCGCTTCTCGCCGTGGCTGGGATTGCGGATGTCATCGGGGGTGCGGATCACCTGACCCCAGCCCCACCTGCGGAACAGGCGCAGGAACACCGGGGTGAGGAAGAGCGTGAAGGCCAGCGAGATCGCCGCGGCGGTCAGGAGGGATCTCACGAGAAGAATTCTCCCAGTCGGTCGCCGAGGAACCTCAGGCCCGCGGAGTTGGATGATTTCACCAGGACGCGGTCGCCGTCGCGCAGCTCGCCGGTGAGGTAGTCGTAGGCCTCGTCGGCCGTGGCGAAGAACACCGCCTCACCGTCCCACGACCCCTCGCCGACGGCGGCGAGGAAGAGGCGGCGGGCCTCGGGGCCGATCACGACGATGCGCTGGATGCCCAGGCGCACGGCCTGCAGTCCGATGCGGTCGTGCTCCTCGCCGGCGTACTCCCCCAGCTCGCTCATCGCCCCGAGGACGGCGACGGTGCGCTCGCCGGGGCCGGTGATCTGCGCGAGGGTCCGCAGCGCCGCCGACATCGAATCGGGGCTGGCGTTGTAGGCGTCGTTGATGATCCGCACGCGCTGCGAGCCGAGGGGCTGCATGCGCCAGCGCTCGGCGAGCTCGACCGTCTCCAGGCGCGCGACCGCGTCGGCCAGCGACACGCCGAGGGCGGTCGCCGCGGCGATCGCGGCGAGGGCGTTCATCACATGATGCTCGCCGAGCACCCGCAGCCGCAGCGGTGCCGACGCGCCGTCGGCGAAGACCGTGCACGACGTGCCGTCGGCTGTCACCTCGACGTCCTCCGCCCGCACGTCCGCTGCTCCCCCGCGGCCGAACCAGCGCACCGAGGCGGGCCTGTCCGCCGCGATCGGCGCCATCTGGGCGACCCGGGGATCGTCGGCGTTGAGCACCGCCACGCCGCCGGGGCGCAGCGCATGGACGAGCTCGGACTTGGCCCGGAAGGTGCCCTCGATCCCGCCGAATCCGCCGGCGTGGGCCATCCCGACCATGAGCACGACGGAGATGTCGGGGTGGACGAGCCCGGCCAGGGCCGCGATCGCACCGGGACCGCTGGCTCCGAACTCGCTCACCAGGAACCGGGTGCCCTCGGTCACCCGCAGCATCGTCAGCGGCGCCCCGACCTCGTTGTTGTACGAGGCGCGGGGGGCGACGGTCTCGCCCTCGTCCTGCAGGATGCGCGCCAGGAGGTTCTTCGTCGTGGTCTTGCCGTTGGAGCCGGTGATCCCGACGACCTTCAGCGCGCCCCGGGCGCGCACGCGCGCGACCACCTCGCGGGCGAGGTCGGCGAGGGCGGCGACCGCGTCGGGCACGACGATCTGGGTGATCGGCTCGTCGACCGGGTGCTCGACGATGGCGAGCACGGCTCCGGCCGTGCGGGCCGCGGGGACGAACAGGTGGCCGTCAGTGGTCTCGCCGGGTTTGGCGACGAAGATGTCGCCGGGTCCGACCACACGCGAGTCGGTGTCGACACGGCCCGACACCTCGGTGTCGAGGGTGTCGTCGCCGACGAGCAGGAGGTCTCCGCCGAGCGTCTGGGCGATGTGGTGCAGGGAGAGGGAGATCATGTGTCAGAGGGGAGGTCGTCAGCCGAATTTCGGCAGGACAGGCGGTTCCGTCGTGGACGGCATGACCCGGTAGGTCTTGAGCACCTGCGTCATCGCCTGCTGGAATGCCGCGGCGTTGGCCACAGACGACTTTACCTTGGTGGGCTCATCCAGCGTCACGGCGACGACGTACTGCGGATCGTCGGCGGGCGCGAACCCGATCATGGTCGTGAAGTAGGCCCCGCTCTTGTAGCCCCCCGTGACCGGGTCGGACTTCTCGCCCGTGCCGGTCTTCACCGCGATGCGATAGCCCGGCACGGCGATCTCGTCGGCGTAGTTGGCCTGCAGTGCGACGTTCTCGAGGATCTGCTGCACCTGGGTCGCGGTGTCCTCGCTCACCACGCGGACCGGCTCGGGGGCGTCGGCGGTGGTCACGGTGCCGTCGGCTGCGGTGCAGCCCTCCACGAGCGTCAGCGGGACACGCTCGCCGTCGTTGGCGATCGCCCCGTAGGCGCCGACGAGTTCGGGGAGGGTCGTGGTGAGGCCCTGGCCGTACGTGGTGTTGTACACGGTCTGGTTGTCCCACTCGGCGGCGGGCCGCAAGAGACCCGTCTGCTCGCCGGGGAACTCCACCGCGCTTCCGGCCCCCACGCCGAAGCGCTGCAGATAGTCGTACCGCGTCTGCGGGTCCACGCTCTCGCTGATGCGCGAGATCGCCGCATTGGAGGAGTCGATGAGGACGCCGGTGAGGGTGTAGTTGTAGGCGGGGTGGACGAACGAGTCGCGCACGCGCGCGCCGTTGGCGAAGGTCTCGGTGCTGGCGGCGACCACGGTCGACTGGGCGTTCTGTCCCCCGGCGTCGATCACCGTGGCGGCCGTCAGCGCCTTGAAGGTCGAGCCGGGTTCGAACCAGTCCGTGAAGATCCGGCTCCTGCGGTCGTCGTCGGGCGAGGCGGCGACGTTGTTCGGGTCGACCGCCGGGAATTCCGCCGCCGCCCGGATCTTGCCCGTGCCGACCTCGGTGACCATGATCGACCCGCTCAGCGCCCCCATGTCCTGCACCTGCTCGGCGATCAGCTGCATGAGATACCACTGCAGATCCCGGTCGATCGTCAGCTGCAGCGTCCCGCCGTCCACCGCGGGATCCTCGACCTCGGTACCGGGGATGATCACGCCGTCCTTGCCACGCTGGAATCGGAGCTGTCCGTCGGTGGCGGTGAGGCAGTCGTCCTCGCTGAGTTCGAGCCCCGCGAGGGGCACCTCGTCGGTGCCCATGAACCCGATCAGGTTCCCCGCGACCGCGCCGTCGGGGTAGGTCCGCGCGGGATGCTGCTCGAAGGTCAGGTAGGGCAGTTCCAGGTCGGCCAAGGCCCGGTACTGCTCCGTGGAGATCCCGCGCTGGACGAACTCGTACTGGTCTGCCGGATCGGCGGCCAGGGCCGACGCGACGATCCGCTGGATCTCGTCGGCCTCCTGACCGGTGACCGAGCCGATCAGTCCCGACGCCTCGGGCCAGGTCAGGGTGCTCTCGACGTCGTCCTCGCCCGCACGGGTGATGTCGCCGGTGTTCTTCGGGTCGATCACCACGTCGTAGCGCAGGATGCTTCCGGCGAGGGTGTTGCCCGAAGCATCCGTGATGGCCCCCCGCGAGCCGTGCAGGTCGCGGGATCCGCTGAACGCCCACTCGAGGGAGTCCTCGATGTGCTCGTCGGCATTGACGACCTGGATGTCGACGAGACGGACGATGAAGCCGACGAGGACCGCCAGCACGACGGCCAGCGCGACCACCGTGCGGCGGCGAGGACTGCGGCTTGCTCGGGTGGTCATTGCTCTCAGTGTGTGGCGGGGGTCGGCAGAGTGTCGGCTACCGGCGGCGGCGTGTCGGAGAGCCCGGCGCCGGTCGTGGCCACCGGGGCTCCCTGGATCGTGGCGTCGGGCTCGGTCACGAGTGGTCGGTCGGCGATGAGGTCGTTGGCGACCGATCCGCGACCGAGCGCATCGATCGAGGCCCCGCCCTCCGCGGCGATCCCCGCACCCAGCACCGCGCCGTCGCTGAGCCGGAGGTAGTTCGGCGATTCCTCGATGACCATGCCGAGTGCGGCCGCGTTCGCAGCGAGGTACTGGGGGGAGCTGAGCCCGGCGACATCGTCGGAGAGCATCTGCCGCTCCCACTGCAACTCGCTCTGCTGCTGGGTCAGGGACGAGATCTCGTAGGAGCCCTGCGTGGTGAGGATCGACAGCATCATCTGCGCGCTGGCGATCGCGAGGGAGGCGACGACGGCGACCACGCCGTAGGCGAGCCGGGGCCTGCGGCGCGACCGCGGGACGGCCTGCTCGACCGGGCGGAGCCGGCGCTCGGGGGTGCCCCCCGGGGAGCCGGGGCGCGCGATGCGCCGTCCGGCGGGTGAGTTCACAGGGGCAGCGATCAGGGGGGCGCTCATGCCGCGGCCTCTCTCACTCGTTCGACGGCACGCAGCCGCACAGGGGTGGCGCGAGGGTTCCGCGCCTTCTCGTCGGCATCCGCCTGCTCGGCTCCCCGCACCAGGAGCCGGAAGCGGGCGGCGTGGTCGGGAAGCTCGACCGGGAGCCCCGGCGGGGAGGTGGATGCCACGGCGTCGGCGAAGACGCGCTTGACCAGGCGGTCCTCGAGCGACTGGTACGACAGCACGACCATCCGGCCGCCGACCCGCAGCTGATCGAGGGCCGCGGGGATCGCCGCGTCCAGCGCGGCGAGTTCGGCATTGACCTCGATCCGCAGGGCCTGGAACACGCGCTTCGCCGGGTGCCCGGTCCGCTGCGCGGCGTAGGGCGTGGCGCGCGTGAGGATGTCCACGAGCTGACCGGAGCGCTCGATGGGGCCCTCGGCGCGCGCGGCCACGATGGCCCGCGCGTAGCGACCGGCCAGCTTCTCTTCGCCGTAGCGCTCAAAGATCCGCCGCAGCTGACCCTCGCTGAACGTCGCGACCACGTCGGCGGCGGTGACCCCGGTGGACTGGTCCATCCGCATGTCGAGGGGCGAATCACGCGAGTAGGCGAATCCCCGATCGACCTCGTCCAGCTGAAGGGAGGAGACCCCGAGGTCGAAGAGGATGCCGTGCACCGCGTCGACCCCGACGCTCTCGAGGGCGGCCTCGATCCCGTCGTAGACGGTGTGGACCAGCTCGACCCGGTCGCCGAACGGTGCCAGACGCTCACCCGCGATCCGCAGGGCGTCGAGGTCGCGATCGAGCCCGACCAGGCGGAGGCCCGGGAAGCGCTCCAGGAACGCCTCGCTGTGGCCGCCCATCCCGAGGGTCGCGTCGACGAAGACGGCACCCGGCACCTCGAGGGCGGGGGCGAGCAGCTCGAGGCAGCGCTCGAGAAGGACGGGGGTGTGGATGTCGCGGAGATCCATGATCGTGGGCCGGTCCCCCGGCTCTGATCCCCATCCGCTTCGACCTGGCGCCGGGGAAGTGCGACAGGGCGGCAGCGGCTGGGAGTCACAGCCGGGGGCATCAGAAGAGGCCGGGGATCACCTCCTGCTCCATCTCGGAGTAGCTGTCCTCATTCGCCAGGGCGTACGCGTTCCACGCCTCGGCGTCCCAGATCTCGGCGTGCGCACCGACACCGGTGACGACGAGGTCCTTCTCGAGTCCGGCATAGGCGCGCAACGGAGGCGGGATGGTGATGCGGTTCTGACCGTCCGGCTTCTCCGCACTCGCTCCCGACAGGAACATCCGCAGGAAGTCCCGCGCCTGCTTGTTGCTCAGCGGCGCCTCGCGGATGCGGTCGTGCACCCGCTCGAACTCGCTCTCGCTGAAAACGTAGAGGCACCGCTCCTGACCGCGGGTGATGACGATGCCGGCGCCGAGGTCATCCCGGAACTTCGCCGGCAGGATCACCCGGCCCTTGTCGTCGAGCTTGGGAGTGTGCGTGCCCAGCAGCATCGGCGCACCACCCCCTTCTTCGTCCGGCCCTCGAAGATGCTCGCCACTTTACTCCACTTTCCTCCACTTTGATACCCCTAGGCCTCGACAACCCGCGATTTTCTGCGGTTGATGGGCGCATGTTCACCCCTCCGCCCACCGGAGCGATCGTGCGCTGTCCGCGGGGAGGAGAGGTGGCGGGGAGGGAAGTGGAGGGGAGGACGCGGAGGGCGCCGGGCACGAAAAAGAGCACCGACCCGAAGGTCGGTGCTCTGAAAGCGGATGCCGGCGGTCAGCCGGTGATCATCGTTCGCCCTGTCGGCGGTCCCAGCGATCGTTCATGCGATCCATGAACGATCCACCGGCGGCGGGGCGCCCGGAGGCGGTCTTCACGGGGCGCGGTGCGGTCTTCGGTGCACCCCGAGCGGGGGTCACGGCGAGGATGACGCCACCCAGCATCACCACGAACGCAATCACTCCGACGACGATGAGCTTCAGCGCGACACCGGCGATGAGGCCACCGAGGCCCAGCAGCACGAGGATCGTGCCGTAGACGATGTTGCGATAGCTGAGGGCGCGCCCTTCGCGCGCGCTGACCACGTCGGCGTCGTTTCGCATGAGATGGCGTTCCATCTCATCGAGCAGACGCTGCTCCTGTTCGGAGAGTGGCATGGGTCCCCCTCTGGATCCGGTTGGACGATTCTACGCGTCCCGCTGATTACTAGGCTAGGGCCGTGTCATCTTCCGCGGGCGCCGTAGAGGCTGTTTCTCAGCGACTGAACAACTTCCTTGCACGTCAGCGTGCCCAGGCGAAGGAGCTCGGCGACGAGGCGGCGATCATCATCGACGCCGCGGACGATGCGCTGACCGGCGGCAAGCGCTTGCGGGGCCGTTTCCTCATCGCGGGATGGCGCGCGGTCAACGAGGCGCAGTCACGTGCGAGCGAGCCGCCCTCGCCGGTGATCGGAGCGGCGGCGGCGCTCGAGGTCTTCCACGCCGCGGCTCTCGTCCACGACGACGTCATCGACAACTCCGACACCCGCCGCGGCCGCCCCTCCGCCCATCGCGCGCTCGAGACGAGGCATCGCTCTCTGGGATGGCGCGGCGACGCCGCCGCCTTCGGCCGGTCGGGCGCCATCCTGCTCGGCGATCTGCTGGTCGCCTGGAGCGACGACCTCTTCGAGGAATCCCTCGCCGAGTTGGACCGCGCGGAGGATGCCGCGGCCGCGACCGCGCGCGAGGAGTACGCGCGCATGCGTCGCGAGGTCACGGTCGGCCAGTTCCTCGACATCGCCGAGGAGTCTGCCTTCCGGGTCGCGCCGGACGAGGAGCACGCCGATCGGGCGCTGCGGGTGGCGTCGTTCAAATCCGCGCGCTACAGCATCCAGCAGCCCCTCGTCATCGGCGCCGCCCTCGCCGGTGGTGCCGATGATCAGCGCGCCGCCCTCGCCGCGTTCGGCCACCCCCTGGGCATGGCCTTCCAGCTCCGCGACGACGTGCTCGGGGTCTTCGGGGATTCCGCCGAGACCGGCAAGCCCGCCGGTGACGACCTGCGCGAGGGCAAACGGACCGTCCTGATCGCCTACGCCCGCGAGGCCATCGGTGCGTCGGCGCGGCGGATCGTCGACGAGCTGATCGGCGACCCCGACCTGGACGACGAGCAGATCGGCTCGCTCCAGCGCACGATCATCGACAGCGGAGCGCTGGCTCGCGTCGAAACGCTGATCGAGGAGTACTCGCGGGAAGCCGCCCGCGCACTGTCGGGGGCCGATCTCGGGCACGGCGCCGTCAACGACCTGCGCGAACTGGCCCGGGCGGCGACCGTTCGCGTCGCCTGATCGAGCGCACACTCAGGCGAGGGTCTGCGCGACCCGCCGCACCTCGCTCTTCCGGCCGGCGCGAAGCGCCTCGATGGGTGCGACGCCGATGGACTCCTCGGGGCTCAGCAACCAGTCGATCGCCTCGTCGTCGCTGAAGCCGGCGTCGCCGAGCACGATGACCGTGCCGCGCAGGGATGCCAGCGGCTTGCCGTCGACGATGAACACGGCCGGCACCGCGAGGGCGCCGTGCCGACGGGAGCCGACGAGGGCGCGGTCGTCGAGGAGGCGACGGACCCGCCCGAGCGGGAGGTCGAGCTGCTCGACGAGTTCGGGAAGGGTGAGCCAGTCGGTTGCTGCAGGTGCGTCGTTCTCCGCCACGGAGCAACTATCTCACCCTGACCGACATGAGGACATCCTCATCTGTCACATCCGTCACTTTCGTTGACACTGATGTACACACGTGACACGGTGTCTCGGGGAGAAGCCCCGCAGAGAGGACCGCCATGTCTCGCTCACACCCCGTCCGGCGTACCACGGTCCGCCTCGGCCTTCCCGCGACCGCTCTCGGCGCCCTCGCGGTGGCGATGCTGCCGGCACCCGCCGTCGCCGCACCGGAGGCCGCACCCCTGATCCGAGACCGTGCCGAGCGGACGGCGTCCGGCGATGCCGCCCGGTTGCTCTCCGCCGTATCCGAAGCCGTGTCCGCGCACGCCGCCGCGCCCGACACCGTGGTCGTCCAGCCCGGCGACACGGTCAGCGCGATCGCCTCCCGCCATGGTCTGCGCACCACCGACGTCCTGGCCCTCAACGGGCTCGGGTGGAGCAGTCTCATCCACCCCGGCCAGGTGATCCGCCTGACGGGTGCCGCCGCCGCATCCACCGCCCCCAGCGCACCGGCGGCTCCCAGTGCGCCGGCGAGCACTTCCACGACGGGGTACACGGTCGTGGCCGGCGACACGATCAGCGCGATCGCTCGCCGACACGGGGTGTCGACCCGGTCGGTCCTGGACGCCAACGGGCTGCAGTCCTCCTCGATCATCTACCCCGGGCAGGCGATCGCCATCCCGGTGGCGGGCACTGCGGCACCCGCGGCCGCGCCCGCTGCGGCACCTGCCCCCGCTCCCGTCCCGGCGGCGGAGACGGTGACCCTCGACGACGAGCAGATCGGCAACGTCCGGACCATCATCGCGGTGGGCCGCGAACTCGGCGTCTCCGACCGGGGCATCGCGATCGCCCTCGGCACCTCGATGGTCGAGTCGTGGCTCCGCAATCTCGACTGGGGCGACCGCGACTCGCTGGGGCTGTTCCAGCAGCGGCCGAGCACCGGGTGGGGTAGCGCGGACGAGGTCCGGGACCCGGTTCGGGCGACCAAGGCGTTCTTCGGCGGCCCCTCGGATCCGAACGGCTCGCGCACCCGCGGGCTGCTCGACGTCGCGGGGTGGGAGTCGATGTCTTTCGCCGGCGCCGCGCAGGCCGTGCAGATCTCGGCGTTCCCTGATCGCTATGCGAAGTGGGAGGCGCCCGCCTACGCGTGGCTCGCCACCTACGGGTGATCCGGTCTGAACGCCGGGGTGAGCCGCTCCGCTGGCTCCCACCTCGCCGTCCGTAGACTCTGATCGTGAGCACGAGTCAGCAGGCCGACCCGCTGATCGGACGTCTCGTCGACGGCCGATACCGGGTCCGCGCGCGCATCGCGCGCGGCGGCATGGCGACCGTGTACGTGGCCACAGACCTGCGGTTGGAACGCCGCATCGCCCTGAAGGTGATGCACGGCCACCTCAGCGACGACTCCGTCTTCCAGAGCCGCTTCATCCAGGAGGCCCGCGCCGCCGCGAGGCTCGCCGACCCGCACGTGGTCAACGTCTTCGACCAGGGCCAGGACGGCGACATGGCGTACCTCGTCATGGAGTACCTGCCGGGGATCACGCTGCGCGAGCTGATGCGCGAGCAGCGTCGCCTGACGATCCCCCAGACGATCACGATCATGGACGCGGTGCTGTCAGGCCTGGCCGCAGCCCACCGCGCCGGCATCATCCACCGCGACGTCAAGCCCGAGAACGTGCTCCTCGCCGAGGACGGCCGCATCAAGATCGGCGACTTCGGACTGGCGCGCGCAGCGACGGCCAACACCGCCAGCGGGGCACAGCTTCTCGGCACGATCGCCTACCTCGCCCCCGAGCTCGTCACCCGAGGCGTCGCCGACGCCCGCTCCGACATCTACGCCCTCGGCATCATGCTCTACGAGATGCTGGTGGGAGAGCAGCCCTACAAGGGCGAGCAGCCGATGCAGATCGCCTTTCAGCACGCGACCGATTCGGTGCCGCGCCCGAGCGCGAAGAACCCCGGCGTGCCCGAGCAGCTCGACGAGCTCGTCCTGTGGTCGACGGAGAAGAATCCCGACGAGCGTCCGGTCGACGCCCGCGAGATGCTCGATCGGCTGCGGGAGATCGAACGGCAGCTCGGCGTCGCGCCGCAGGTCACCCGCACGGCCGGACGCGGCGTCCCCGACGATGACGGGCTGCCCTCCGGAGAGCTGACCCAGGTGCTGCCCGCCGCGGCGACCGGCCCCGCCGCCATCGTCGGCGACACCGACAACGCCGCGCGGCTGCGTCAGGTCACCCGCCGCCGTGCCGTTCGCGGAGGCTGGCTGCTCGCTCTGGTCGTAATTCTGGCCGCCCTGGCCGCCGGCGTCGGCTGGTGGTTCGGGTCCGGCCCCGGATCCCTCGTGGCGGTGCCTGATGTCCGCGGCGTCACCTTCGCCGAAGCCCAGACCACCCTCGGCGAGCAGTCCCTGCGTGCCGAGGAGCGCGGTGAGAACAGCATCGACGTGGAGACGGGCCTGGTGATCGAGACCGATCCCCCGGCCGGGTCGCGCCTCGACAAGGATGCACTGGTCACGGTCATCGTCTCGCTGGGGCCTGCCGAGGTCGCACTCGGCCGGGTGGTCGACCTCCCCGCCGAGCAGGTGCGCGATCAGCTGGCGCAGAACGTCATCACCACGCGAGCGGACGCGGAATTCTTCACCGATGCGCCCGCCGGAACCGTGGTCGGCATGCGGATCCATCCCCGCGCCGGCGGGGACGACATCGACTGCGGCGAGGGCTGCACGGCCCGCCAGGCCGACGAGGCGACGCTGCTCGTCTCACGCGGCCCGGTGCCGAATGTCGCGGGCGAGTCCGTCGACTCCGCCCGCTCCGAGCTCGGCGGCGTCCAGCTCGCGGTGGCCGATCAGGTCATCGAGCAGTCGAGCGAGTCCTACGCCGCCGGCGAGGTGATCGGCATCGCCGATCGCGAGGACGGCGGCTGGTGGCAGCCCGGTGACACGGTGACCCTGATCGTCTCGACCGGTCCCCCGCTGTTCGAGATCCCCGACGTGGTCGGACAGACCCGCGACGGAGCGATCGCGACCCTCGAGGACGCCGGCTTCCAGGTGGACTACGCGGTCTTCTTCGCCGCCATCCCCGACTCCCTGACCGAGGTGGTCAGCATGGACCCCGGCGCCGGGGAGTTCGTCGTCCGCGGCACGCGGATCTACATCCAACTCACCGTCACCGGCTGACACCGACCCCGGTCTCAGCGCTTCTCGAGCTCCTCGGCCACGAGGAACGCCAGCTCCAGGCTCTGCATGTGGTTCAGACGCGGGTCGCACAGCGATTCGTAGCGCGTCGCGAGGGTCGCCTCGTCGATCATCTCCGACCCGCCGAGGCACTCGGTGACATCGTCGCCGGTGAGCTCGACGTGGATGCCGCCGGGGAATGTCCCCACCGCGCGGTGCGCCTCGAAGAAGCCGCGGACCTCGTCGACGACGTCGTCGAACCGCCGCGTCTTGTATCCGGTGGGGGTGGTGATGCCATTGCCGTGCATCGGATCGGTGACCCACAGCGGCATCGCCCCGGAGTCGCGCACGGCCTCGAGCAGGGGCGGCAGTGCGTCCCGGATCTTGCCGGCGCCCATGCGCGTGATGAAGGTCAGCCGGCCGGGCTCGCGATCGGGGTCGAGCTTGTCGATGAGGGCGAGGGCCGTCTCGGGGGTCGTGGACGGGCCGAGCTTGACGCCGATGGGATTGCGGATGCGGGAGAAGTAGTCGATGTGCGCGCCGTCGAGGTCGCGCGTGCGCTCCCCCACCCACACGAAGTGGGCGGAGGTGTTGTAGGGCGTTCCGGTGCGCGAATCGATCCGCGTCATCGGGCGCTCGTAGTCCATGAGCAGACCCTCGTGACCGGTGTAGAACTCCACGCGCTTGAGCTCGTCGAAGTCGGCCCCCGCCGCCTCCATGAACTTGATGGCGCGGTCGATCTCCCCCGCGAGGCGCTCGTACTGCTGGTTGGCCGGGTTCTTCGCGAATCCCTGGTTCCAGCTGTGAACCTCGCGCAGATCGGCGAACCCGCCCTGGGTGAAGGCTCGGATGAGGTTGATGGTCGACGCGGCCGTGTGGTACCCCTTCAGCAGGCGCGCCGGGTCGGCCTTGCGCGACTCCTCGGTGAAGTCGAACCCGTTGACGATGTCGCCGCGGTAGGCCGGCAGCGTCACCTCGCCGCGGGTCTCGGTGTCGCTCGAGCGCGGCTTGGCGAACTGCCCCGCCATGCGCCCCATCTTCACCACCGGCATCGACGCGCCGTACGTGAGGACGACAGCCATCTGCAGCACGGTCTTGATGCGGTTGCGGATCTGCTCCGCCGTGGCACCCGCGAAGGTCTCGGCGCAGTCTCCCCCCTGCAGCAGGAAGGCCTGCCCGGCGGCTGCGCGGCCGAGACGCTCACGCAGCATGTCGACCTCACCGGCGAAGACGAGGGGCGGAAGGGTGGCCAGCTCCGCGGAGGCCGCCGCCGCGGCGTCGACGTCGTACCACTGGGGCTGCTGCTTGATGGGCAGGGAACGCCAGTGATCGAGACCGTCGAGGGGAGCGAGCATCCGATCAGTCTAGCGACGCCGCCCCTCGCTCCGGTGCGCGGCCACGGGGTTGTTACGCCGCTCGGCCCCGGGGCTTCAAGCGGTCCTTGACGGTGGAGGCGTAGACATCCTCGTACTCCTGCTCCCCCAGTCGCTGGAGGGCGACCATGATCTCGTCGGTGATCGAGCGCAGGATGTAGCGATCGCCCTCCATGCCCGCGAAGCGGGAGAAGTCCAACGGTTCGCCGATGACGACGCCGACCCGTGCGACGCGCGGGACGCGCGTGCCGATCGGCATCATCGTGTCGGTGTCGACCATGACCACCGGCACGACCGGGACCCGCGCCTCCAGCGCCATGCGGGCGAGGCCCGTGCGGCCGCGGTACAGCTTGCCGTCGGGGCTGCGCGTGCCTTCGGGATAGATCCCGAGGAGGTCACCGCGGCCCAGGACCTGCAGGCCCGTGTTCAGCGATGCCTCGGAGGCCTTCCCCCCGGACCTGTCGATCGGGATCTGGCCCGTGGCCTTGAAGAAGACGCGGGTCGCCCAGCCCTTGAGGCCCCGGCCGGTGAAGTAGTCGCTCTTGGCCAGGAACGACATCGGCCGGTCGATCATCAGCGGCAGGAAGATCGAGTCCGCGAAGGACAGGTGGTTGCTCGCGAGGATCGCCGCACCCTCGGCGGGGACGTTCCGACGACCGACGACCCAGGGTCGGAAGATCGCCTTGAGGATGGGTCCGATGACGACGTACTTCATCAGCCAGTAGAACATCGACGTTCACGCCTCCCGGCCGGCGAGGTCGGCGACGCCGATGAGGCCGGCGTCGTTGCCGAGTCGGGCGATGGCGAAATCGGCCACCGGACGCTCCCCGTACCCGGGGAGCGAGGTCTCGTAGGCCAGGCGCACCGGTTCGAGCAGGATGTCGCCGAGCTGGGCCACTCCCCCGCCGATGACGAAGAGCTCCGGATCGAGGACCGCCTGGAACCCTCCGCAGGCTTCGCCCAGCGCCGTCGCCACCCGCCGCAGTGCCTCGAGGGCGCCGGGGTCGCCGGCCAGGATCAGGTCGGAGATGGCGTGACCGGTCAGCGTGCCGCCGTGCGCGGCGCGGGCCTGGGCGAGAGCCTCGCCGATGCCGCCCGCGTCGGCGAGCGCCCCTGCCTCGCGTTGCAGGGCGCGCCCCGAGGCGTACTGCTCGAGGCATCCGTTCTGTCCGCACCCGCACGGCAGGCCGTTGCGGGTGAAGCGGATGTGTCCGAGCTCGCCGGCGATCCCGTGACCGCCGTGGAACATCCGACCGCCGATGATGACGGCGCCTCCGACGCCTGTGCCCATCGTCAGCATCACCATGTCGTCGACCTCGGCGCCCGCACCGAACCGGAACTCCGCCCACCCGGCGGCGTTGGCGTCGTTCTCGATGGTCACGGGGCGCCCGATCCCCGCCTCGAGGACGGCTTTGAGGGGTTCGTTGCGCCACGCGATGTTAGGAGCATGGATGACGGTGGCCTGCGCCTTGTCGATGAAGCCTGCGGCGGCGACCCCCACGGCGACGGCGCCGTGCCGATCGATGTAGGACCGGGCCATCTCGATGACGGCGGCCGCGAGAGCGTCGGTGTCGGCGGGGGTGTCCACGCGTCCTTTGTCGAGGATGCGACCGTCCTGGTCGACGACACCTCCGGCGATCTTCGTCCCGCCGATGTCGATCCCGACTGTGAGCACGCGCATCCCTTCCGTCCGGGCCTCGCCCGAGGAGGCGGATCGAGTCTAGTCGCGGGCCCGCTCGCCACACGGCCCGATATGCCTCGACTAGAATCTGAGGACACCCGACCGAATCGGTACCGAAGGAGTTGCCGTGATCCAATTCGATGTTCCGGCCGTGGTCCCCGCCGACCCCGACGCCAACATCAGCGATTTGCTCGTGGAGCGTGTGAAGGCGACCCCCGAACGCCCGCTCTTCGCCGTCCCCGAGAAGGACGGGTGGCGGGACATCACCGGCGCCCAGTTCCACGCGCAGGTCATCGCGCTGGCCAAGGGCCTGATCGCCGCCGGCGTCGAGCCGGGCGACAAGATCGCGTTCATCGCCCGGACGACCTACGACTGGACCCTCGTCGACTTCGCTATCTTCTTCGCCGGAGCGGTGATGGTGCCGATCTACGAGACGAGCTCCGCCGCGCAGATCTCCTGGATCCTCGCCGACTCCGGGGCCGTCGGCGTCATCGCCGAATCCGCCGAGCACGCCGGCCGCGTCGCCGAGGTCAAGGCCGAGCTCCCGCTGGTGCGTTCGGTGTGGCAGATGCACTCCGGCGACCTCGACACCCTCGTCGCCCAGGGCAGGGACGTGTCCGACGAAGAGGTCGAGCGTCGCCGCAACCTCGCCGTCGGCGCCGACATCGCCACCCTCATCTACACCTCGGGGTCGACGGGGCGCCCCAAGGGATGCGTCCTCACCCACAGCAACTTTGTCGAGCTCGCCCGCAACTCCGCGGTCGCTCTGAACGAAGTCGTGCAGACGCCCGGGGCATCCACTCTGCTGTTCATCACGACCGCACACGTCTTCGCGCGCTTCATCTCCATCCTCAACGTCCACGCGGGCGTCAAGACCGGGCATCAGCCCGACACCAAGCAGCTGCTGCCCGCACTCGGATCGTTCCAGCCGACGTTCCTCCTGGCGGTGCCGCGGGTGTTCGAGAAGGTCTACAACTCGGCCGAGCAGAAGGCGGAGGCCGGGGGCAAGGGGAAGATCTTCCGCGCCGCGGCCCACGCGGCGATCGAGCACTCCGCTCTGCTGCAGGACGGGAAGAAGATCCCGCTCGGCCTCCGGCTGAAGTTCCGCCTGTTCGACCGCCTGGTCTACAGCAAGCTGCGGGCTGCGATGGGCGGACGCGTCACCTACGCGGTATCGGGCTCCGCGCCGCTGGGCGAGCGTCTCGGGCACTTCTTCCACAGCCTGGGCGTGGTCATCCTCGAGGGCTACGGTCTCACCGAGACCACGGCGCCCGCCACGGTGAACCTCGCGACGAAGTCGAAGATCGGCACTGTCGGTCCGGCACTGCCGGGGGTCAGCGTCCGGCTCGCCGACGACGGCGAGATCGAGGTGCGCGGCATCAACGTCTTCAAGGAGTACTGGCGCAACCCCGAGGCCACGGCCGCCGCGTTCGACGGCGACTGGTTCAAGACCGGCGACATCGGCACGTTCGACACCGAGGGGTTCCTCAAGATCACCGGCCGCAAGAAGGAGATCATCGTCACCGCCGGCGGCAAGAACGTCGCGCCCGCCGCACTCGAAGACCCGATCCGAGCCAACCCCATCGTCGGGCAGGTGGTCGTCGTCGGCGATCAAAAGCCGTTCATCTCGGCGCTGATCACGCTCGACCCCGAGATGCTGCCGACGTGGTTGGCCAACAACGGCCTTCCGGGCGACATGTCGCTGGCCGACGCGGCGAAGAACGACAAGGTCCGCGCCGAAGTGCAGCGGGCCGTCGACACCGCCAACGCCACCGTTTCGCGTGCGGAATCCATCCGGAAGTTCACGATCCTGCCGTCGGAGTGGACGGAGGCCAGCGGCCACCTCACGCCGAAGATGAGCATCAAGCGTCACACGATCGTGTCCGACTTCCGTGGCGAGATCGACGAGATCTACTCCGCACCCGTGAACACCACGAACGTCTCGATCCCCTGACGTCCGAGTGCCGATCTGACACGAGCCGGATCAACGACGCTGCGCGGCATTGATCCGGCTCGTGTCAGAACCAGTCGGACTCGCGGACCTCGCGCATCGCGATCTTCCGGTCGTCGGGGCGGAGCCGCGACAGGTAGAGCATGCCGTCGAGGTGGTCGGTCTCATGCTGGAGCGCCTGGGCGAGAAGGCCCTCGCCCTCGATGACGCGTTCGGCGCCGTCGAGGTCGATGCCACGGACCCGGGCGTAGGGATGACGCATCGCGTCGTGCCACAGGCCCGGCACCGACAGGCATCCCTCCCCCGTCGGGACGGGCTCGCCCGAGACCTCTTCGAGGACGGGGTTCAAGATGTATCCGATGTCGCCGTCGATGTTCCAGCTGAACGCCCGCAGCGGCACGCCGATCTGCGGGGCGGCGACGCCGGCGCGCCCGGGGAGCTCGACAGTGTCGATCAGGTCCTGCACCAGCGCACGGATTCCATCGTCGATCTCGGTGATGGGCGCGCTGGGCGCGCGGAGGACAGGGTCGCCGAACAGGCGGATGGGTCGAACCGTCATCGGACCGCGCTCACGCGGCCGGGGCGAGGGAGCGCAGCCCCTCGACGACGGTCGCCGCCAGCTCGCGCGCGGCGAGACGCGTGGCGGGCTGCAGGTCGCGGAACGTGATGGCGCTCCCCGCCGCGATCTGCGGATCGAACGGCATGCGGATCACCTGGCGCACCCGGCTGCGGAAGTGCGTCTCGAGCTCGTCGGGCCGCACCACCGGGGGCCCCGGGCGGGAGTTGTTCAGCACGACGACGGCGTTCTTCACGTGCTCGGCGTACCCGTTGGTCTCGAGCCACGTCAGGGTCTCGGACGCCAGACGCGCCTCGTCGACGCTGAGGCCCGCCACCACGACGATCTGATCGGCGAGCTCGAGCGTGGCCCCCATGACCGAGTGCACGATGCCGGTGCCGGTGTCGGTCAGAACGATCGAGTAGTAGTGCGCCGCGAGAGTGGCCACGTCGTGGTAGTCGCGGTCGCTGAACGCCTCCGAGACCCGGGGGTCTGCGTCGGAGGCGAGCACGTCCAGTCGCGTCTCGTCGCGCGCGACGATCTGCGAGATGTCGTTGTAGCCGGTCACTTCGGCGCGGGCGCGCGCGAGGTCGCGGACCGTCTTGCCGTTCGCGCGGGCGATGCGCTCGGCCAGCGTCCCTCGATCGGGGTTGGCGTCGACGGCGATGACACGATCGTCGCGGGCGTCGGCGAGAGCCATGCCGAGCAGTGTCGTGATGGTCGTCTTGCCGACTCCTCCCTTCCGCGAGAGGACCGGCACGAAGCGCGCGCCGCCGGTGAGGGGCACGCCGATGCGACGGTCGAGTTCCTTCCGCGCCCGTGCGCGCTTGCTGTCGCCCAGATTCACCCGCCGTCCGGTCAGCGAGTACACCAGGTGGCGCCACACGCCCTCGGGTTCGGGACGGACGAGGTGACGCTGATCGAGGAGGCGGTCGGGAGTCAGCAGATCGGAGGTCTCGCGGGTTCCCTCGAACTCGCCGAGACGCTTGGAGGTCAGCTCCAGGTCGTTGCGCGTCGTCACCCGTTCAGCCGAGTGAGCGCGAGACGGGCGCTCGGGCTGATCGGGATGCTGCAGCTGCCACCGTGTCGCGGGGACCGAACCGGTGCGGGTGGTCGGCGGCGCCGTGTCGGAACCGACCGCAGCGGTCGCCGCGGCGACCGCGGAGACGCCGGTGACCGTGGCCGCGGCCGGAGTGTCTTCGGGGGCGTCCTCGACGACGTCGGCATCCACGTGATCCGGGTGCGGGGAATCGGCGGGCACGTCGACGGCGTCCTGCGCCGGGTGTCCGTCCTCCTCGACGATCTCGGCCTCGGCGGTCTCGGCCGGCGGCTCGATCGCGACCGGCTCGCCGACCGGCGAGGCCGCCTCTGCTCCATCCGGCTCGCCGATCTCGAGGGCCGGGATCTCGTCGCGAGGCTGCGGCACCTCGTCGTCCACGACGTCCTCGTCGTCGAGGGCGTCTTCGTCGGTCGGGGAGGGGAGGATGACGCTGACCTGGGCGGTCTGACCGCCCAGGACTCCGAGAGCAGTCGTGTCGATGCTCACGGTGTCGGGGAGGACGCCGTTCTCATCGTCGTCCTCGGGCGTTTCATCGAAGGCGTCGGGCGTCACTGGGGGTCTCCTGGAACAGGCACATCACTGCGCACTCACGGTGAGGCGCCGTTCCAGGCTAGTGCGCGGGGCGGATGACGACCAAAAGGTCGCCCGCCTCGACCTGTGCGGTCGGGGCGATCGCGATGCGCTCGACGACGCCGTCGACGGGGGCGGTGATGGCCGCCTCCATCTTCATCGCCTCGATCGACGCGATCGGCTGCCCCGCCGTCACGGTGGCATCGACCTCGGTCTTGACCGTGACCACCCCGGCGAAGGGCGCGGCCACCTGGCCCGGCCGCGACGTGTCGGCGCGCTCGGCCTGGCGGGTCTCGACGCTGATGCTGCGATCGCGCACGTACACGGGGCGGAGCTGTCCGTTCAGCGTGGTCATGACGGTGCGCATGCCCTTGGCGTCCGCCTCGCCGATGGCCTCCAGGCCCACGTAGAGCTGGACGCCGGGATCGATCTCGGCGACGTGCTCTTCGCCCGGGGTGAGTCCGTAGAGGTAGTCGGGGGTCCCCAGGGTCGACAGATCTCCGAAGGTCTCGCGGGCCTTCTCGAATTCGCGCGCCGGCCCGGGGAAGAGGAGCCGGTTGAGGGTCCGCCGCCGCGACGCGGCGTCGCCGGCCAGCCCCGCCGTCTCCTCCGGCGTCAGGGGCGGGATCTCGATCGACACGTTCCGGCCGGCGAGCACCTTCGTGCGGAAGGGTTCGGGCCAGCCGCCGGGGAGGTCGCCCAGCTCACCGGCCATGAAACCGACGACCGAGTCGGGGATGTCGTAGTTCTGGGGGTTCTCGGCGAAGTCGGCGGGGTCGGCCTTGGCCGCCACGAGCGCGAGGGCGAGATCGCCCACGACCTTCGAGGACGGTGTCACCTTGGGGATGCGTCCGAGGATGCGGTCCGCGGCGGCGTACATGTCCTCGATGAGCTCGAAGTCGTCGGCGAGGCCCAGTGCGATGGCCTGCTGACGCAGGTTCGAGAGCTGACCACCGGGGATCTCGTGGTGGTACACGCGGCCGGTGGGGCCGGCCAGGCCCGACTCGAAGGGGCGGTAGAGGTGCCGCACCCCCTCCCAGTAGGGCTCGAGGTCGCTCACGGCCTGGAGGTCGATGCCGGTGTCGCGCTCGGTGTGCGCCAGCGCCGCGACCAGGGCCGACAGCGAGGGCTGACTGGTCGTGCCGGCCAGAGGCGCGGCGGCCGCGTCGACGGCGTCGACCCCGGCCGCGCTCGCGGCCAGCAGCGTCGCCAGCTGTCCCCCGGCGGTGTCGTGGGTATGCAGGTGCACCGGGAGGTCGAACCGCTCGCGAAGGGCCGTCACGAGGCGTGCGGCCGCGGCGGGGCGCAGGAGCCCGGCCATGTCCTTGATCGCGAGGATGTGCGCGCCCGAGGCGACGATCTGATCGGCGAGGCGCAGGTAGTAGTCCAGCGTGTACAGCTGCTCTGCGGGGTCGAGGAGGTCGCCGGTGTAGCAGACCGCGACCTCGGCGACGGCGGTCCCGGTGTCGAGGACCGAGCGGATGGCGGGGACCATCTGGTCGACGTCGTTGAGGGCGTCGAAGATGCGGAAGATGTCCACGCCCGTCGAGGCGGCCTCGCGGACGAAGGCGTCGGTGACCTCGACCGGTCTCGGCGTGTAGCCGACGGTGTTGCGGCCGCGCAGCAGCATCTGGATCGGGATGTTGGGGACGGCGCCGCGCACCGCCGCGAGACGCTCCCACGGATCCTCGGCGAGGAACCGCAGCGCCACGTCGTAGGTCGCCCCACCCCAGGCCTCGATCGACAGCAGCTCGGGAGTCATCCTCGCCACGTGCGGCGCGCAGCGGACGAGGTCCCGCGTGCGCACCCGGGTCGCCAGAAGTGACTGATGCGCATCGCGGTAGGTCGTCTCGGTCACCGCCAACGGCGTCTGCTCCCGGAGGGCACGGGCGAAACCCGCGGGACCCAGCTCGCGCAGACGCTGGAGGTTGCCCGGGGGCGCCGGGGCGAGCAGGTCGATGTCGGGGAGCTTGCTCCCCGGCGACACCGACACCGGCTTCTCGCCGTAGGGCCGGTTCACCGTGACATCGGCCAGCCAGTTCAGCAGCTTGGTCGCGCGGTCTCGCGACGGGTGGCTGGTGAGCAGGCGAGGACGCTCTTCGATGAACGCGGTGCTCAGATCCCCTGCCACGAACGCGGGGTCGTCGAGCACGGCGCGCAGGAACGGGATGTTGGTGGCGACACCGCGGATGCGGAATTCCGCCAGGGCACGCCGGGCGCGCGCGACGGCGGCGGGGTAGTCACGCCCTCGACAGGTGAGCTTGGCCAGCATCGAGTCGAAGTGGGGGCTGATCTGCGAGCCCGCTGCCGTCGTCCCGCCGTCCAGTCGGATGCCGGCGCCGCCGGGCGAACGGTAGGTGGTGATCCTGCCGGTGTCGGGACGGAACCCCTGGGAGGGGTCCTCGGTGGTGATGCGGCACTGCAGGGCGGCGCCGCGCAGCACGATGCGATCCTGCGAAAGACCCAGGTCGTCCAGGCTCTCCCCCGCGGCGATCCGCATCTGGGACTGGACGAGGTCGACGTCCGTCACCTCCTCGGTGACGGTGTGCTCGACCTGGATGCGGGGGTTCATCTCGATGAAGACATGCTGGCCCGCCCGCTCCCCCGCCGTGTCGACCAGGAACTCGACGGTGCCGGCGTTGACGTAGCCGATCGACTCGGTGAAGGCCACCGCGTCGCGGTGGATGCGCTGACGCAGATCGTCGTCGAGGTTCGGTGCGGGGGCGATCTCGATGACCTTCTGATGGCGGCGCTGCACCGAGCAGTCGCGCTCGAAGAGGTGGACGGTGTGCCCCGTGGCATCCGCGAGGATCTGCACCTCGATATGCCGCGGCCGGACGACCGCCTGCTCGAGGAAGACGCGCGGGTCGCCGAAGGCGGCACCGGCCTCGCGCATCGCCTCGGCGATCGCGGGGGGCAGTTCGGCCGCGCTCTCCACGCGGCGCATTCCGCGGCCTCCGCCGCCGGCGACGGCCTTGACGAAGATGGGGAACCCGATGTCGGCAGCCTGCGACACCAGTTCCTCGACGTCGTCGGAGGCCTCGGTCGAGCGCAGCACCGGCACCCCGGCTGCCACGGCATGCTCCTTGGCGGTCACCTTGTTCCCGGCCATCGCGAGAGCCCGGGCGGGAGGCCCGATGAAGGTGATGCCGTTCTCGGCGGCGCGGGAGGCCAGCTCGGGGTTCTCGGAGAGGAATCCGTAGCCCGGATAGATCGCGTCGGCACCGGATTCCAGCGCGACCCGGATGATCTCGTCGACGTCGAGATAGGCGCGCACCGGGTGACCCGGCTCACCGATGACATAGGACTCGTCGGCCTTCTGCCGGTGCAGCGAACCGCGGTCTTCGAAGGGGAAGACCGCGACGGTGCGGGCTCCCAGCTCGTAGGCGGCGCGGAAGGCGCGGATCGCGATTTCACCGCGATTGGCGACCAGGATCTTCTCGAACATGCACACCTCGCGGTTGGGCCGTGTGGTCTGGGCTGTGTGTGCTCTCAGCCTAGGGGACGGTAACGTAGTGCCTCGTGCACGTACTCTCCGTCAGCTCGCTCAAGGGCGGGGTCGGCAAGACGACCGTGACGCTCGGACTCGCTTCGGCCGCTTTCGCGCGGGGAGTCCGGACGTTGGTCGTCGACCTGGACCCGCAGTCCGACGTGTCGACGGGGATGGACATCCAGGTCGCCGGTCGCCTCAACATCGCCGATGTCCTGGCCAATCCGAAGGAGAAGGTCGTCCGGCAGGCGATCACCTCCTCCGGCTGGGCGAAGGTGCACCCCGGGACGATCGACGTGATGATCGGAAGCCCCTCGGCGATCAATTTCGACGGACCGCACCCGAGCGTGCGCGACGTGTGGAAGCTCGAAGAGGCGCTGGCCACGATCGAGGCCGACTACGACCTCGTTCTCATCGACTGCGCGCCCTCCCTGAACGCCCTGACGCGCACCGCATGGGCCGCGAGCGACCGCGTCATCGTCGTCACCGAGCCGGGCCTGTTCTCCGTCGCCGCCGCCGACCGTGCGCTGCGCGCCATCGAAGAGATCCGTCGCGGCCTGTCCCCCCGCCTCCAGCCGCTGGGACTCGTCGTCAACCGTGTGCGTCCGCAGTCGATCGAGCACCAGTTCCGCATCAAGGAGCTCCGTGACATGTTCGGCCCGCTCGTCCTGAGCCCGCAGCTGCCCGAGCGGACCTCACTCCAGCAGGCGCAGGGCGCCGCGAAGCCCCTGCACATCTGGCCGGGCGACTCAGCGCAGGAGCTCGCGGCCGACTTCGACGCGCTGCTGGACCGGGTGATCCGCACCGGGCGCATCCCCACGCCGGGCGAAACGCGCGTCTGACCCGAGGGTGCCTCGGCGCGACCGGTTCGCCTCAGGGCGTCCGAGCCGTGATCGTCGGCTCAGGCCGAGCGCGCGGTACGACGGGCGGCGAGCTCGTCGACGGGATCCGGTGCCTGCGGATCGAACTCCACGAGGGTGGACTCCACCTCGCGCAGCACCTTGCCCACCGCGATCCCGAAGACACCCTGCCCGCGGCTGACGAGGTCGATGACCTCGTCGTTCGAGGTGCAGAGGTAGACCGAGGCCCCGTCGCTCATGAGTGTCGTGCCGGCGAGGTCGCGGATGCCGGCGGCGCGGAGCTGCTCGACGGCGGTGCGGATCTGCTGCAGGGAGATGCCGGTGTCGAGCAGCCGCTTGACGAGCTTCAGGACCAGGATGTCGCGGAAGCCGTACAGACGCTGCGATCCCGAGCCGCTCGCGCCGCGCACGGTCGGCTCGACGAGCTGCGTGCGGGCCCAGTAGTCCAGCTGGCGATAGGTGATGCCGGCGGCGCGGGCCGCGACGGCGCCGCGATAACCCACTTCGTCGTCCATCTGCGGGAGCCCGTCGGTGAACAGGAGGTCGGCGACGAAGCCGGGTTCGTCGGCCGCTTCACGAGCGGTCATGCGATCCTCCTCACGGAACGGGGTGCGCACTCCACGCTAGATGAGCCCTGCCTCCCGGGCAATGACATCCGCCTCAACGCGTCGGCGTGTCGCGGCCGGGCGAGGCTGGTCGCCGTCATCCGAGAAGGCGATCGAGGGCGGTGCGCAGCAGGATCGCGCGCACCTCTTCGAGTTTGCGCGCGAGCTCGGGGGCGACCTCTCCGGCACGGCCTCGCGAGGCGGCATCGGTGCGTCGCAGCAGCGGCGCGAGGGAGGACTCGATGAGCGAGGCGTCGCGCTCCGCGCTCTGCTTGACACTGCGGACGTGGCGCGGCTCGATGCCGTGACGATCGAGGGCGACCAGCGCCCGCAGCAGCGTCACGGACTGGTCGGTGTAGCTCTCGGCGGCGGTGATGATCCCGGTGCTGATCGCGTCGTTCAGCAACTGAGGCGCCGCACCGGCGGCCGCCAGCAGCTCGTCGCGGCGATACCGGCGAGGGGCGGGCACGATCGACGGCGGCGGCGCCGACGTCGGCGGAGCGGGGTCTCTCCCGGCGTCGACGTCGGCGAGGTAGTCGCGGATGACGCTGAGCGGCAGGTAGTGGTCGCGTTGCAACGTCAGGGCGAGGCGCAGACGATCCAGATCCGCGGGCGAGAACTTGCGGTACCCCGACTCGGTGCGGACGGGCGTCACGATCCCCTGAACCTCGAGGAACCGGAGTTTGCTCGAGGTCAGACTCGGGAACTCCGGCGACAGCCTCGCGAGCACCTGACCGATGCTGAGAAGGCCCACTGACGACGATCGCTGGCGGGCGGAGGAGGCCGGGGCCATCAGCCCGCCTGCGGCAGGTCTGCGGGAGAGACGAAGAAGTTGAGGCGGAACTTGCCGACGCGCAGCTCCGAGCCGTTCGTGAGCACCGCACGGTCCACTCGCTCGCCGTTGACGTAGGTGCCGTTCAGCGAGCGCTGGTCCACCAGCTCGAACGCCGTCCCCTGCCGGGTGATCTCCGCGTGACGCCGCGACACGGTGACGTCGTCGAAGAAGATGTCGGCCTCGGGGTGGCGACCCACGGTGGTCACATCGGTGTCGAGGAGGTACCGCGCACCCGCCGTCGGCCCCGAGCGAACCAGCAGCAGCGCCGCACCCGACGGCAGCGCGTCGATGGCCTCGAGCTCCGCGGTGTTCAGAGCGCTGCCGAAGGGGACGAAGGACAGATCGGCGTCGTGGCCGAACGTCTGCGTCGTGTCCGAACCGCGATCGGCGCCGTCATCGCCCGGCAGGCGTCGGATTTCACCAGAGTCTGGTCGCCGATTGTCGTCCACGTCGTGCCCTCCTTCGGTGAGCCAGCCTATCCGACGCCTTCGCGCCGTGACGACCGGCTCGGCGCACCCGTCGACGACCGTGCCGCGGGGCGATTGTTTCGGCCTGTGTCGACGACCGCGACCGCGGGCGCGCCGCGACCTAGTCTGGCCGACATCCGAAACTACCCACAGGAGTCCGACGTGTCGAGTCCGCATCGCTTCCCCGCACCCATCGAGGTGAAGGGGCGTGCGGTCTGCATGTGCGCACGCGGACTCCGCTGCACCTCGGTAGCTCCGGGGCACGCGATGCACCTTATCCAGGCGCGCCTCATCGCGGCCACACCCCGCGAGTGGACCGACGCGATCGTGGAATCGGCGGAGGAGGGTCTCGTGGTGCTGCGCACGCTCGACGGATCGCGCGTCGATGCCTGGTCGGCCGCTCCTCCCGAGGATCTCCTGCCCGGCGCGCCGGTCGCGCTGCACGCGCGTCATCACGCCCTCGCCCTCGGGCGGGTCCGCCTCAACGTCGCCCTGCTCTGACCCGATCGGGGCCCGGTACTCAGGCCTGCGCGAGCACCGACTCCCGCATCGCCATGCAGGCGTCCATGCACGCCTGACACGACTGCGCGCACATGCGGCAGACCTCGCTCATGTCGGCGTGGCGCATGCACTCGTCCATGCAGAGCTGACACATCGCGATGCAGGCGTCGAGCATCGACACCATCACCGCAGGGGTCATCCCCGACATCCGCAGCATGGCCCGGAGCATCGTGTTGCACATATCGGCGCAGTTCATGCAGGCGGGCGCGCAATCCATCATCTGCGTCGCGCACACCGTGCAGGCCTGTTCGCAGGCGGCGCACGCATCCATGCACGCCTGCATCAGGTCCATGTCCATGCGCGCGTCCGCGCCCCTCATCGACGTCGAGCCCATCGCATCCATCATCATGCGGTCCATCCCGTGCCTCGCTCTCGTTCTCGCGCAACGGGCAGGTCCGCCCGCCTGAGCCCAGGGTAGGCGCCCAGGCTCCATTGATGAAGACCCCTTTAGCCTGGGAGTCATGCGTCGCTCCGCACTGCGTATCCGGCCCGCACGGGCACTCCTGGCCGTCCTGCTCGGGCTCACGGCGGTGTTCGTCCTCCCCGTCGCCGCGTCGGCCCACGACGAGCTGATCGGCTCCGACCCGGCGCCCGGCAGCAGCGCTGAGCAGAGCCCGACGGCGATCACGCTCACCTTCAGCGGTCTCGTCTCGCAGGAGCCCGGTGCCACCGTGATCGAGGTGACGGATGCCGCGGGGGCGGCGCTCGTCGACGGATCGCCGACCATCACCGACAACGTCGTCTCACAGCCGATCGCCCCGGCGCAGGCCGGCGCCGTCACGGTGCTGTGGAAGGTCGTCTCCAGCGACGGCCACCCGATCTCCGGAGAGCTGACGTTCACCGTCACCGGTGGCGCTTCGCCGTCCCCGACCCCGGACGCCACGGCCACCGCATCGGAGCCCGCCGCGAGCCCCTCGGCCTCGGCCTCGGAGACCGCCGCCGCACCCTCGCCGACCGCCGATCCCGAACCCGCGTCCTCCACGGCCGCGATCGTGCCGTGGATCATCGTCGGGGTCGTCGCGGCAGCCGCGGGAGGGGCGATCGTCTACCTTCTCCTCGCCCGCGCGCAGGGCCGCACCCCGGGCACCGGCGGCGGTGCCGACCGATAGGCTGAGAGCATGCCTCACTACGACGTCGTCATCCTCGGCGCCGGCCCCGGCGGGTACGTCGCGGCCGTCCGCAGCGCCCAGCTCGGTCTTTCCGTCGCCATCATCGAAGAGAAGTACTGGGGAGGCGTCTGCCTCAACGTGGGGTGCATCCCCTCGAAGGCGCTCCTGAAGAACGCCGACCTCGCCCACCAGGTCCTGCACAAGGCCGACCTGTTCGGGATCTCCGGCGACGTGCACTTCGACTTCGGAGTGGCCTGGGACCGCAGCCGCAAGGTCGCCGACACCCACGTCAAGGGCATCCACTACCTGATGAAGAAGAACAAGGTCACCGAGTACGAGGGCCGCGGCACCTTCACCGACGCGAACACCATCGAGGTGAAGAAGTCGGACGGCGCGACCGAGACGGTCACCTTCGATAACGCGATCATCGCCACCGGCGCCAAGGTCCGCCAGCTGCCCGGCGTCGAGATCGGCGGGAACATCGTCACCTACGAGGAGCAGATCCTCTCGCGCGAGCTCCCGTCCTCGATCGTCATCGTCGGCGCCGGGGCGATCGGCATGGAGTTCGCCTTCGTCATGTCGAACTACGGCGTGAAGGTCACGATCGTCGAATTCCTCGACCGGGCGCTCCCCAACGAGGATGCGGACGTGTCGAAGGAGATCGCCCGGCAGTACAAGAACTACGGCATCGACATCCTCACCTCGACCAAGGTCGACACCGTCACCGACCACGGTGACCGGGTCACCGTCACCTACACCGGCAAGGACGGCAACAGCGGTTCGATCGACGCGGACAAGGTGATGGTCTCCATCGGCTGGGTCCCCAACGTCGAGGGCTACGGGCTGGACAAGACGGGCGTCGAGCTGACCGAGCGCGGCGCGATCGGGATCGACGACTACATGCGCACCAGCGTGCCGCACATCTATGCGATCGGCGACGTCACCGCGAAGCTGCAGCTGGCCCACGTCGCCGAGGCCCAGGGCGTGGTCGCGGCCGAGACGATCGGCAAGGCCGAGACCATGCCGCTCGGCGACTACCGGATGATGCCCCGCGCGACCTTCTGCACCCCTCAGGTCGCGTCGTTCGGTCTGACCGAGCAGCAGGCCCGTGACGCCGGCTACGACGTCAAGGTCGCGAAGTTCCCCTTCAGCGCCAACGGCAAGGCCAACGGACTGGGCGAGCCGGTCGGCTTCGTCAAGCTCATCGCGGACGGCGAGCACCTCGAGCTGCTCGGCGGTCACCTCATCGGCCCCGATGTCTCGGAGCTGCTCCCCGAGCTGACCCTCGCGCAGAAGTGGGACCTCACCGCCCTCGAGGCCGCGCGCAATGTCCACACCCACCCGACGCTGTCGGAGGCCCTGCAGGAGGGCTTCCACGGTCTCGTGGGTCACATGATCAACCTCTAGGCTTCGCGCCCGCAGGACTCAACGCCCGAGCGCCCGCCCGATCTTCGATTCCGACGATGCCGGGCGGGCGCCGGCGTTCCGGGCGAGGTCGGCGACGGCCCGGAGGAAGCCTTCACCGTCGTCGGGCGCCGCAGGACCGAGTTCGATCTCCCACTCTCGCCAAGAGCGCTCCGTGCCGGTGGCCTCGTCACGGGTCTGCACGTGGTCGTCGAGGAATTCGGCGACGACGCCCCCCGCGGCATCCTTCATCTCGACGGCGAGCCTCCGGTTGCGCACGCGCGCGATGGGCTGCACGGGATCCGCCGTCAGCCGCGCGATCTCCGCGTGGACGGCGGCCGGGAGGGTACCGGGCTCCCCCAAGGGCCACCCGAGCTCCACGCGCCCCGCACCCTGTCGCGGACCCTTCAGATGCCATCCGGCGTCGGGACCGCCCGTGCGTCGTCGCAACGCATAACCGGCGCGACCGAGCGCGAAGTCGGACGTGTCGTAGTACTGAGCGTCGAGCTCGCGCACGTCGGCGACGGTCACCTCCGCGACCTCGGGCAGAACGCTCCAATCCGGGGGTGCCGCGTCCGCATCGACGTCGAGCTTGATCTCGACCTCGACGGAGCGGATCGGCGCGCCGGACTCAGTCGTCGCTCGAGGGTCCGATCTCATCGGTCGCCTCCACGAACCAGAACTCCGCCTCGGTCGGGCCGTCGTGCTCGCCGGTGTGCTGCGCGTCGCCCTTCCGGCGGTAGACGACCTGTCCTTCGCCGTAGGGGACGATGAGCGAGTCGAGGTCGGGCGCCTCCAGGGGCAGGACCTGCCCGTCGAGCGGACCGCCGTGCAGTCGTGCAATAGCCATACCCCGAGTGTATCGACGGCGATCTGGGCGATGAGGGGGTTGCGCATCATCCCGCTCGCCTACACTTCACAGCGTGAAGGCCATCCGCACGTTCGCCGTTCGTCCCGTTCTCTCCGAGCAGCTCGCCCCGCTCGACCGCCTCGCCACCAACTGGCGATGGGCCTGGTCGGACGAGACGAAGGCGCTGTTCGCCTCGATGGATCCGGCCCGGTGGGAGGAGGTCGGCGGAAACCCCGAGCAGCTTCTCGGAGCGCTCGGGCAGGACAGGCTGGACGCGCTGTCGCAGGATGCCGACTTCGTCGCCCGCGTGCACGCCGAAGCGGAGCGCCTCGACGCCTACCTCCGCGACGACCGGTGGTACCAGGGGCTCGAGGGCGACAAGCCTGTCCACATCGCCTACTTCTCACCCGAGTTCGGCGTCGACGGAACCCTGCCGCAGTACTCCGGCGGCCTCGGCATCCTCGCCGGCGACCACCTGAAGAGCGCATCGGACCTGGGCGTCCCACTCACCGGTGTCGGGCTGTTCTACCGGGCGGGCTACTTCCGCCAGTCGATCGGCGACGACGGCTGGCAGCGGGAGAGCTACCCGCTCCTCGACCCGTACGGTCTCGGACTGACCCTGCTGCGCGACGCCGACGGCGCCCCGGTCGAGATCGGTCTCGACCTCCCCGCCGGGCGGCATCTGGCCGCCCGCGTCTGGGTGGCCCAGATCGGCCGGGTCCCCCTCCTGCTTCTCGACGCCGACACCCCCACCAATCCCGACGACCTCCGCCAGGTGACCGACCGCCTCTACGGCGGGGGCGGCGAGCATCGCCTCCTCCAGGAGCTCCTCCTCGGTGTCGGCGGTGTGCGTGCGGTGCGGGCCTGGTGCGCGCTGACCGGCGCGCCGAGCCCCGAGGTCTACCACACCAACGAGGGTCACGCGGGGTTCCAGGGACTGGAGCGGATGTCGGAGCTCATCGTCGAGGCGGGCGTGAGCTTCGACCAGGCACTCGCCCAGGTGCGCGCCTCGACCGTCTTCACCACCCACACCCCGGTCCCGGCAGGCATCGACCGCTTTCCGCGCGACCTCGTCACCACCTACCTGCAGAGTCCACTCTTCACGTCTCTGCCCGCCGAGCCCGCGCTCGACCTCGGACTGGAGTCGTACCCCGGCGGCGACCCGCACGTGTTCAACATGGCCGTCCTCGGCCTGCATCTCGGGCAGCACGCCAACGGCGTGTCGCTCCTGCACGGATCGGTGAGCCGCCGGATGTTCGGGTCGCTCTGGCCCGCCGTCGACGCCGACGAGGTGCCGATCACGTCGATCACGAACGGAGTCCACGCCCCGACCTGGGTGCACCCCGCTCTCACCGCCCTCAGCGAGCGCGCCTTCGGCGACGTGCACATCGATCGCCACGACTGGCGCTCGCGCGAGGTCGTCAGCGACCAGGAGCTGTGGGGGGTGCGCACCCAGATGAAGCAGGAGCTCGTCGCCGAGGCACGGCGGCGCCTGGGAGCCGCCGCCCGTTCGGCCGGGAACGCCGCCGTTCCGGCGTGGATCGACGAGATCCTCGACCCGGGCGTCCTCACGATCGGCTTCGCGCGACGCGTGCCGACGTACAAGCGTCTGACGCTGATGCTGCGGGACCCCGAGCGTCTCACCCGGATCCTCACCGATCCCGAGCGACCGGTGCAGCTGGTCATCGGCGGCAAGTCGCACCCGGCCGATGACTCGGGCAAGATCCTGATCCAGCAGCTCGTGCGGTTCAGCCGCGACCCGCGGGTGCGCGGGCGCATCGTCTTCCTCCCCGATTACGACATCTCCCTGGCCAAGACCCTCTACCCCGGCTGCGACGTGTGGCTGAACAACCCGCTGCGTCCCCTGGAGGCGTGCGGCACCTCGGGTATGAAGGCCGCGCTCAACGGCGTGCTGAACCTGTCGATCCTCGACGGATGGTGGGACGAGTGGTACGACGGCAAGAACGGGTGGGCGATCCCCACCGCCGACACCGCGGCCAGCGACGAGGAACGCGATGACGCCGAGGCGGCCGCGCTCTACGACCTCATCGAGCACCAGCTCGTGCCGCGCTTCTACGAGCGCACCGGGGGCGTGCCGGTCGGGTGGCTCGACATGGTGCGTCACACCATGACCGACCTCGGCAAGAAGGTCACCAGCGACCGGATGGTGCGCGACTACGTCACACGGCTGTACGTCCCCTCTGCCGTGAACGAGCGCGCCCTGCGTGCCGACGACTTCGCTCAGGCACGCTCGCTCGCCGCGTTCGTCACCCGAGTGCGCAGCGCCTGGGGCGCCGTCTCGATCGCGCACGTGGAGGGTTCGGATGCGACCACACGCGCGTCCACTGGCGAGACGCTCGAGATCGAAGCCTCCGTGCGCCTGGACGGCCTCTCGCCCGACGACGTCGCCGTGGAGCTGGTGTACGGACGCACCGACGAAGACGACGTCATCGGCGCGGAGCGCACCTCCGTGCCGTTGCAGGCGCAGGGACCGGCCGTGGACGGGGTCACTCCCTACCGCGGTTCGCTGCCGCTGCAGATCACGGGCACCTTCGGCTACACCGTCCGGGTCGTCCCGCGTCATCCGTTCCTGGTGTCCCCCGTGGAGCTGGGTCTCGTGACCTACGCCGGATGACCCGGCCGAAGCCCTTCGTGCTCCTCGCCACGCGTGCCGAGGACGTCCCCGCCGACGAGGAGTACGCCCTCTTTCTGCGCTTCGCCGGGCTCGATGAGCGCGACCTCATCCGAATCCGGATGGAAGCGGGACCGCTCCCCGATCTCGATCTCGATGCGCTGTCGGGGGTCTTCGTCGGAGGCGGTCCGTTCAACGCCTCCGATCCCCCGGAGAAGAAGACGGCGGTGCAGCGACGGGTCGAGGCGGAGTTCGCCGGTCTGCTCGACGAGGTGGTCGCCCGCGACTTCCCGTTCCTCGGAGCCTGCTACGGGATCGGGACCCTCGGGAGTCATCAGCGCGCCGCGATCGACCGCACCTATGCGGAGCCGATCAGCGTCGTCCCGGTCACCCTCACCGATGCCGGCGCCGACGAACCGCTGCTGGCGGGATTCCCTCGCACCTTCGACGCGTTCGTCGGCCACAAGGAGGCCGTGTCGATCCTCCCCGACTCCGCCGTGCTGCTGGCGTCGTCGCCGACCTGTCCGGTGCAGATGTTCCGTGTCGGACGGAACGTCTTCGCCACCCAGTTCCACCCCGAACTCGACCTCGAGGGCATGCGGACCCGTGTGCGCGCCTACGCCGGCTACGGCTACTTCGCCGCCGACGAGCTGGAGCTGACCCTCGCCGCGGTGCGACGGGCGCCGGTCGTGCATCCGCCCCGGCTGCTGCGGGCGTTCGTGGAGCGCTACGCGCGCTGATCGCCCGCTCGTCAGCCGCTGATGACGGCGGCGACCCTGGCCTCGGCGACCGGCGTCACCGTCGCGAGAGCCGGGCCCAGTCCGATGTCGACGAGCGTGACAGGTCCCGACAGCACCGGTCCGCGCCCGCGGACGAGCCCCGCCTTCACGCCGCCGAAGGTGATGGTCTCGTCGGCGACCGGCACGAGCTCGTCGCCCGCCCCGGTGTCGGGGTCGAGGCCGCTCGGAAGGTCGACGGCCAGGATGCGGGGGCGCGGCGCACGACGTGCGCGGAGGGCGACGGCCGCATCGCGGACACCACCGCGCAGCGGACCGCCGCCGCCGAGCCCCGTCATCCCGTCGAGGATGAGTCCGATGCCGGGCTCGTCGAGGGCTGACAGGTCGACCACCCGCGCACCGGCGCTCACCGCGGCGGCGAGGCCCGCCTCATGCGCGCCCGCGCTGACGAGAACGACGTCCACACCGGTCCCGGCGGCTGCCAGTTCGGCACCGGCGAAGAGAGCGTCGCCGCCGTTGTCACCTCGCCCGGCGAGGACGAGGACTCGGGGGCCGGATGCCGCGACGCGCCGTGCCGCCGTGATCCGCGCCAGCGCATGGGCTGCGCGCGCCATGAGCGGCACGCCGGCCGCGAGGAGTGGGGCCTCCGCAGCCCGGATGTCGGCGGCGGCATAGGCCGGTACGCGGAGCCGGCCTGGCCGCGGAGGACCGTCATCCGTCGTCGCGCGGTGCCCCGGCATCCGTCTTCGCCTCCCCCGCCCGCTTCGCTTTCGCGGCGGCATCTGCCTTCAACTTCCGCTCCCCCGCCTCGGCCGCGCGGGCGGCCTCGAGTTCGTCGGCGGCTGCCTGCACCGACAGCTCGGCGCGCTTCACGCGGCGCTGGAAGAAGGTCGCCGCGCCGTACCGGGCGCTGACGCGATCACGCTCCTCTTCGATGCCGGTGACGATGTACGCCGAGGCGAGGAGGATCACCTGGGTCGAGAGGTTCAGCCAGAGGAGCAGGGCGATGAGGGAGGCGAAGGTCGCCAGGAGCGGGTTGGACCCCGCACCCCCGATGAAGAGGCTCGACAGCTGCTGCAGCACGGTGAGCCCTGCGGCGCCGAGGAGCGAGCCGCTCAGGAGCGAGCGGCGTGACGGCTTCGTGCCCGACAGGGCGCGGAACGCGACGGCGACCACCGCGGCATCGAGGAGGAAGACGACGACGATGGTCGTCGTCCGCGTGGCGATCTGCAGCAGCAGGCTGTCGTCGGAGAGCCCCAGCCAGCCGCCGACGAGGGAGATCCCCGCGCCGCCGATGACGGTCGCCGCCGCCGACGCCCCGAGCGCCGCGCCGATCCCGATCGCGAGAAGCAGATTGCGCAACAGCACCCACAGCCAGAACGCGTCGTCGGTGAGTTCGTTCGCGAGACGCCGGATGGCGGTGCGAAGCGACCCGATCGCGCCGATCGCGGCGCCGATGAGACCGATCGAGGCGATGACCCCGGCCACGGTGAGACCCGCCGGCGCCTGAATATCATCGAGGTCGATCAGGCCGCCCTCGCCGACGAGACCGGGGACCACGGAGTCGACCGCGTCGATCAACGCCTGCCAGGCGACCGGATTGCCGGCCAGCCATATCGACGCGATCGAGAATCCGAGCAGCACCCCGGCGAAAAGGCTGAACAGGGTGCGATAGGTCACGCTGTCGGCGAGCATCGGGCCCTGTCGCTCGGTGTACAGGAGAAGGGCGCGGACGGGTTTGAGCGTCAGGGCGCGGGCGATCGCGCGCTCGATCAGATTCGGCATGGGCGTAGTCCCCCGTCGACGGTCGATGACTGATGTCCCACCCACAAACTATGGGGTGTCGCCATCCGCGTCGGGGCCGTTGAGAAATGACCGGTCGCAGGGTAGGGGCCTATACGACCAGAGACCCGGCGACACCGCCGGCGACGCTCACGCCGATCACGAGCCAGGCGCCGATGAGCATCGCCGGCCCGAAGGCGATGCGGGTGCGGCGGTCGGCGCGCCGGCTCAGCACGAGGACGACGCCCGTCACCCCGCCGACCACGAACCCGGCCACGGCGCCGACGGCCAGCACCTCCCACCCGAGCCACCCGAGATAGAGCCCGAGGACGCCGGCGAGCTTGACGTCGCCGCCCCCGAGCCCCCGGCTCGAGAGGACGCGCAGCAGCAGATAGAAGCCGAAGAGAAGCACCATGCCGGCCAGCGCCCGCCCGAGTGCGGCCGGCGGAGCGCCGGCGAGGACGGCACCGAGCAGGAGGGCTCCGCCGATGCCGTAGCTGGGCAGCACGATCCGGTTGGGCAGCCGATGATGACGCAGATCGATCACGGCGAGCACGATGCTGACCACGCCCAGGTAGGCGAACGCCGTGATCTCCAGAGCCGTCGACACCCGAGCGAAGCTAACAGACCCGACGGGGCCGCTTCACGGTGGCATCCCCCGCTGTGGAGAACTCGCCGTCGGTCACCCGCGGCGTGTCACCAGAGGGGGTGGATCGCCGCGCGCAGGTGGCGGTCGTACACGTCGTGCACGGCGGCGTCGAAACCGTCGAGATCGACGGCACCGTCGAGCAGGGCGCCCGCCTCGGCGTTCGAGGTCGCCTGGGCGACGTTGCGCGCGCCCGGGATGACGGTCGTCACACCGGGCTGCGAGGCGATCCACGCGAGCGTCGCCGCCGGGAGGGTCACTCCCTCCGGCAGGGCACGCGCCAATTCGGATGCCGCGGCCAGGCCGGTCTCGTAATCGACCCCCGAGAAGGTCTCTCCGCGGTCGAAGGCCTCCCCGTGCCGGTTGTAGCTGCGGTGGTCGTTCTCGGCGAACGTCGTGGCGGCGGTGTACTTCCCCGAGAGCAGCCCCGAGGCGAGGGGCACGCGCGCGAAGACGGCCACCTCCGCCGCCGCGGCGGCGGGCAGCACCTCGTCGAGGGGCTTCAGACGGAACGGGTTGAAGATGATCTGGATGTTGGTGATGTGCGGCCGAGCGACGGCGGCGAGCGCCTGCGCGACGGTCTCGACCGAGACCCCGTAGGCGGCGATGCGGCCTTCGGCCACGAGCGCGTCCAGCGCGTCGTAGACCGCGTCGGATTCGATCACCGCTGTCGGCGGGCAGTGCAACTGCACCAGGTCGAGGGTGTCGACGCCGAGGTTGGCCCGTGAGCGGTCGTTCCAGGCGCGGAAGGCCTCGAGGGTGTAGTTCTCGGCCTTCTGCTCCACCCGTCGCCCCATCTTGGTCGCGACGGTGATCGCGTGCCCGGGCCGGTCGGCGAGGAACCGTCCGATGAGCGACTCGCTGCGTCCGTCGCCGTAGACGTCGGCGGTGTCGAACAGGGTCACACCCTGGTCGACCGAGGCCTCGAGGACGGCGAGTGCATCGTCCTCGGAGACATCCCCCCAGTCGGCGCCGAGCTGCCAGGTTCCCAGGCCGATGGCGGAGACGTCGCGGCCGGTGCGGCCGAGGGGACGATGCTGCATGGGGACGACCTTTCGAGAGAGGGGGGCGTGGCCAGCGTAGCGGCCGGGTGCCGGTGTTCGGCGTCAGGGCGTGATCAGCACGGGGGTTCCCATCGGCAGTTCGGAGAGCCGTTGGATCGCCGCCGGGTCGAGCCGGATGCACCCGTTCGAGATGGCACCCGAGCGGGCGTCGTGATAGTGGAAGGCGGTGATCGCGACATCCGCCCCGCCGAACCCGTCGAGGGTCGGCGACTGCACCGACAGATAGACCAGCGGATATCCGCGCGTGTACCCGAAAGAGGGCTCGACGCGGGTGGTCATGATGAACGAGCGCCCCGTCGGCGTGGGGGTCCCTTCGACGCCCGAGCCGAAGTCGGTGGCGATGCGCTCGCTCCCGCCCGGGCCCACGATGTCGATGGTGCGTGCCGAGAGCGAGACCTCCACTCGCGCATCCACCGCGGCGAAGGTCACGTCCTGTGCGCGGAGCCACCCGGTGAGCTGACCGGGGTTCCCCGTCGACGGGGTCGCCTGGCGCCCCGTGAGCAGCACCCGCACCCAGTGCTCCTGACGCTCGACCACGGGCACCGTCGTACCGCCGTAGACGTATTCCGCCGGGAGCACGGCAACGGGGTCGCCGGTGGGGTCGGAGAAGACGGGCGCCCCCGCACCGGCCGCGGTGACGACCTCGCCGGTGGGAGCGCTCGCCGGGTCGGGGTCGACCGGCAGCGACGGGATGACGGCGAAGACATCGACCTGGGGCAGCGCGCCGAGATCGTACGACGCGGTGTTCGCAGCGAATCCGACGGGGGCCGGCGCCGGCGTCGCGACGGGCGTCGGCGTCGCCGACGGCGTCACCACCGTCGGCGTGGGTGCGGGAGCGGCGACCGGCGCGGCGTCGGGGCGCAGGAGCCAGGCCCCGGTGAATCCGGCCACGAGGACGACCACACCGATCGCCACGGCGATCCAGGACCGCGACGAGGTCCGGCCGGTGTTCGGTGATGGGGGCACTCCCCCATGTTCCGTCGGCGACGGCGGCGGTGCAACCGCGCTCACGCAATCACTCCCGCGGCACGGGCGGGCTCGGCGTAGGCACGGGCGAGGGAGTCGATGGTGTCGTGGGCGTTGAGTCCGCTGGGATTGGGCACGACCCAGAGTCGGGCGCCGCCCAGCGGCTCGGGCTGCTCGCCGCTGACGGCACGGGGGCGGTTGAAGCCCTGCCGGTACGCGGTGAGCCCCACGACGGCGACGACCGGCGGGCGCCGCTCGGCGACGAGCACCGCCAGGGCGTGCGCGCCGGCGCGGAGTTCGTCGCGGGAGAGCTCGTCGGCACGGGCGGTCGCGCGAGGCACCAGGTTCGTGATGCCGATGCCCCGCACCACGAGCAGGTCGCGGTCCGCTGGCGCCATCCCGTCGTCGGTGATCGTCGGATGGTGCGGCAGGACTCCCGCCGCGACGAGTGCCGGGTAGAAGCGGTTGCCCGGACGGGCGAAGTGAGCTCCGGTCGCCGCCGTCCAGAGCCCCGGGTTGATACCCACGAAGAGCAGGCGAAGCGGTTCGGGGAGCAGGTCGGGCACCGTCCGGTTGCGGAATCGCTCGAGGTCAGCGGCGCGGAATCCCATGCCTCCAGTGTGGAGGCCGTCGATGGTGCGCGGGTCGCTCGTCAGCTCTCGCGGACGTCCCCGTCGACGTAGAACCATCGACCGTCCTCCCGGACGAAGCGCGACCGCTCGTGGAGGATGCCCACGCCTCCCCCGGTGCGGTAGGTGGCACGGAACTCGACGACTCCCTCGGCGTCGCCGCTTCCACCCCCGACGGTGTCGACGATCTGCAGGCCCCGCCAGACGGGGTCGTCCTTGAGGTCCAGGGTCTTCGGCCGGGTGGAGGGATGCCACGTGCGCAGCAGCCACGCGACATCACCGTCGCGAAACGCCCGGAATCGCGATCGCATCAACTCCTCGGCGGTCTCCGGTTCGATGGGCACCGAACGACGGGCGTCCGGGGGCGGCGAGGTGTCGCGCCCTCCGTCGGTCACGCCGGGCTCACCAGCTGCACAAGGTTGCCGCAGGTGTCATCCAGCACCGCCGTCCGCACGGGACCGCCGGCTGCGGGCGCCTGCACGAACGTCACCCCGGCCGAGACGAGCTCGCCGTAGGCCGCATCCACATCGTCGACGGCGAAGGATGCCGCGGGAATCCCCTGCTCCGCGAGCGCGCGCGTGTACTCCCGCGCTGCGGGGTTCTCATCCGGCTCGAGCAGCAGCTCGACGCCGTCGGGGGCGTCGCTTCCGACCACCGTCAGCCACCGGTACTCCCCGAGCGGGATGTCGTTCTTCACCGAGAACCCCAGCCTGTCGGTGTAGAACCGAAGTGCCTTCTCCTGGTCGTCGACGAACACGCTCATCACGTGCAACCGTGCTTTCACCATCACCTGTCTCCTGTCAATCGAGGGGCCATCGCGCGGCGATCTCACGCAGCGGCTCGGGGTTCATCCGATGGATCTTCGTCCTGCCCACGCGCGCCGTGCGCACCAGATCGCTCTCCTCGAGGATCATCAGGTGCTGCGACACCGCCTGCCGCGACGACGTCGTACCCGCGGCGAGAAGGCGGGTGCAGATCTCGAACAGCGTCATCTCCGCACCTCCGGCGAGCAGATCGAGGATCTGACGACGCGTCGGATCCGCGATCGCCCGGTACACGTCGGACACGAGACCACAATAGGCAAGTGATGGCTTGCATGTCAACGATCCTGCACCTGGTTGACTCTCACACCGTGTCATGGTCGAGTGTGGCCGTCACGCACTACTCGATCGGAGAGTTCGCTGCCCGGGGGCGGATGAGCGTGCGGATGCTGCGACACTACGACGCCATCGATCTGCGCATCCTCGCGAGCGTGGACGCTCGCAGGGGATACCGCCGATACGCGATCGATCAGTTGCCGCTGCTGATCCGGATCGTCGGTCACCCGTCGCGGCGCCGCCGACTGACCGCCTCCAGCTCGGATCAGTCGGGGTCGACGGCGTCGTCGCCGGTCGGGCCCATCCCCGGGCGCACAGGGGCGTCCGGATCGATGTCGATGCGGCGGATGCCGTCGTGCTCGCTGACACGGATCCGGGGGGCGGCATCCTCCTCCGTCGCCTCCGGCGCGCGGGTCAGCTGATCGTGCCGGTCTTTCGCTCGCTGGGTGTCGTCGTCGGTGGGAGTCTCCATCACCCCACCGTAGGAGCGCGTACGACGCACGCCTTGGGCTTGACACCCGCGGAGAGCGAGGGCGCCGATCCGGGAATAGCCACCGCAGCGATCCCGTTGGCCTCGCCCGGAGCGGTGCTCGTCCGGAGCACCGACGACGAACGGACGATCCCCCCGTGATTCTCTTCTCCCCCACCACCGTCGGATCCTTCATGGTCGGGCCGTCGCGGCCGAGGTCGGCGGCGAGCGCGTCGGCATCCGGATCTCTCCCGCGCACAACATCCAGGACGTCTGGGAGCGCGACGCCGACGAGACGCGGGCGACGTATCTCGCGCTCGTCGAAGGACTTGCCGCTCTCGGGCTCGCGTACCTCAGCATCCTCCACGAGAACCCCACCGACGAGCTGCCGCAGGGACTTCGCCGGGTGTTCGGCGGCACCCTCATCGCCAACTCGGGATTCGGCCGCGTGACAACCCGCGACGAGGCACTGCGCACCGTCGGCAAGGACGTCGCCGACCTGGTGGCCGTCGGTCGCGTCACGAACGAGGCCGCCCGGCCCTCTGCTCGGGCGCAACCCGTCAGAAAATGCTGCCTCCCCGGCGTCCTGACCGCACCCATCGACGGGTCGCGGAGCCTCCGGCGACGGGGGCCCACCAGACACCACGCCGAGGAACGCGAAAGGGCCGGCCCTTCGGCCGACCCTTTCGCATTCCGGTCGGGATGCGCCCCATCGCCCCTCCACACGGCGCTCCGCGCCGCGCGAAGCCTCCGGCGACGGGGGCCCACCAGACACCACGCCGAGGAACGCGAAAGGGCCGGCCCTTCGGCCGACCCTTTCGCATTCCGGTCGGGATGACAGGATTTGAACCTGCGACCCCTTGACCCCCAGTCAAGTGCGCTACCAAGCTGCGCCACATCCCGAAGTCCCCGCCGAGGCGCGGACAACTCCCCCATCCTACCGGCTCGTCAGAGCGCGCGCGAACGCGCGCAGGCGCGATGGGCCGGGTACTCTCCCCCCATGGCCTCGACGCGGACTCCCCCTCGCCCGCCGTCGACCGCAGCCCGCCGTCTCGTGCTCCCGTTCGCCCCGTACATGCTCGTGGCGATCGTGCACGTCGTCGCGCTCGCTGCCGGTGCATCTGCCATCGCCGGCCCGACCAAACTGCTTCTCATGCCGCTCCTGGCCGTCGGCGTCGCCACGACCCTCCGCGGCGCGACCCCCCGGGCCCCGGCCATCCTGCTGTTCGTCGCGATTGCGCTGTCGTGGCTCGGTGACGGCGCGGGCACCTTCTTCCCCTTCGCACCCACCGTGCCGATGATGCTGCTCTGCTTCGGGCTGGCCCACATCGCCTACATCGTCCTGTTCTGGCATTTCCTCGCCCGGCGACCGGTCCCGCCGTGGACGATCGTGTACGCCGTGTGGTGGGGAGCGCTCCTCGCCGTGCTGTGGCCGCACCTCGGACCACTCCTCATCCCCGTCGCGCTCTACGGCCTCGTGCTCGGGGGCACCGCGGTCGCCGCCTCCCGGGGGGCGCGCTGATCGCCGTCGGCGGAGCGTTCTTCCTCACCTCCGACTCGATCCTCGCCTTCGACCTGTTCTGGCCCGGCGCGCCGACGGGCGTCACCGGCCCCCTGGTGATGCTCACCTACACGCTCGGCCAGGGACTCATCGCCCTCGGCGTCGTCCGCGCCATCTCTTCCGGCCGGGGAGGCACGAGGTGACCGACGGCACCACACGGGTCGACGCCTGGCTCTGGGCGATCCGCGTGTACAAGACCCGCTCCGCCGCGACGACCGCATGCCGGGCGGGACATGTCCGCGTCAACGGAGAGCGGGCCAAAGCCGCGGTGCAGGTGAAGCCCGGTGACGAGCTGCGCGTGCGCATCCAGGGGTTCGACCGCATCCTGGTCGTGCGTCAGACGATCTCCAAGCGCGTCGGCGCCGCGGTCGCAGCATCCGCCTTCGAGGATCGCACGCCGCCTCCGCCACCGCGCGAGCTCGCGGGCTCGGTTCCGGTGCGAGACCGCGGGGCGGGCAGGCCGACCAAGCGCGAGCGACGCGACCTCGATCGCCTCCGAGGTCGCTGACGGCAGGGCGCATGTCGATGGCGGGGGCTACCGTCGGTCCATGAGCGTAGAGATCCTGCCCGCCACCTCCGAACGCCACGACGACGCCGTCCATGCCCTCGCACACGGCGACGGACTGAGCTGTCTGTGCCAGTGGTGGATGGTCCGCCCCTCCGATTTCGCCGCGTTGACTCAGCAGGACAGAGAGCGGATGCTGCGCGACGACCTCTCCGCTCCTGTCGCGCCGGGCCTCGTCGCCTACCGCGACGGCGAAGCCGCCGGCTGGGTCAGAGTCGGCCCTCGGCCGGCTCAGGCGCGCATCGCACGCACCCGCGCGATCCTCGGTCACAGTCACGAGCCGCTCGACGACCCGTCCGTCTGGGCGGTCACCTGCTTCGCGATCCGCCGCGAGCATCGCGGCGAGGGCTTGATGCGCGAACTCCTCGACGCCGCCGTGGCGCACGCCCGGGCACACGGCGCCCGTGTCATCGAGGGGTACCCCCTCGACCCCTCGGTGAAGAAGCGCACAGCGAACGACCTCTACCACGGCACCGTCTCGGTCTTTGAGAGCGCCGGCTTCGAGGTCGTCGCTCGCCCGAAACCCGGCAGCGCGATCGTCGCGCTGCCGGCGGGCGGCGCGGCAGACTGACGCTCGCCCCCGACCGAGGCCTCGATACCGGGCGGGATCCCCTGAGGACTACGGCGCGGTGTAATCCGGCAGCAGATCGAGCAGCCACCGGGCCCCGTGTGTCGTCGCCCCGGCCGCGCTCACCCGCGCCGCCAGCTCGCGATCGCTCGTGACCACCGTGACGGCTTCACCGCGGGCCGCGGCCGCCCCGGCCGCCGCGACGATCTCGTCGTCGCCCGAATGAGAGGCCGCGACGACCTCGAGCCCCTCCGCCTGCGGTACCTCTGCGCGCCGGGATTCGCCCTCGACCACGGCGATCATGCGCGCAAACCAGGTGTCACCCTGCAGCCCGAGAGCCCGAGCGTCGACGCCGGCGTCCGCGAGCCCTCCGACGCGGTGAAGAAGGCGGCTCGCCGCGCCCGCGCGATCGCGCCACCACCCGTCGGGAACCGCGCCGACCACATTGGCCACATCGATGATCACCGTGGGGCGGATCCGCAGACTCTCGCGCAGCGATGGCCAGGCCGCCCCGAAACCGGGATGGAGCGGATACTCCTCGACCTCGTCGACGCCCACCCACCCGAGCTCCAGACTCTCGGGATCGGCGATCACCGGCTCGAAAGGCACCGTCACCTCGGCGGCGACGGTCGTGTAGGTCCAGACCCCCAGGTCGAGCACGCTGACGAACCGGGGACGCACCGACCCCGCGGGGACGCCTGCTTCCTCACGCGCCTCGCGCAGCGCGGCATCCGTCGCGCCCTCGCCCTGGTGGCGCGCACCACCGGGCAGCCCCCAGGTCCCGCCGAAGTGGCTCCACCCGACGCGGTGCTGCAGGAGCACGCCGCGCTCCGGATCGACGGCGAGAAGCCCGGCCGCCCCGAACCGTCCCCAGAACCGCTCCCCCGACGCCGTCTCGACCCAGGCGTCGCCGGGATCGCGCGGCCCGCTCGGACGACGCGGCCCATCGCGGCCGGAGGGTGGGATGGTCACCCCTTCAGCCTGTCACAGCACCGCGGGCCCAGGCCCCGGCACCGTCATCGGATGTCACCTGGCGGGGCCTTCCGACTCAGCGCTGACGACGCTCCCGCACCCGCATGTTCAGCACGATCGGCGTGCCCTCGAAGCCGTAGAGCTCCCGCAGGCGGCGCTGGATGAAGCGGCGATACCCGGGATCGAGGAATCCGGTGGTGAAGAGCACGAACGTCGGCGGACGCGTCGACGCCTGCGTTCCGAACAGGATGCGGGGCTGCTTGCCGCCGCGGAGCGGGTGCGGGTGCTCGGCGACCAGCTCGGAGAGGAAGGCGTTGAACTTGCCGGTGGAGATCCGCTGATCCCACGACGCCAGCGCCGTCTCCAGCGCCGGGACGAGCTTGTCGAGGTGCCGGCCGGTCCGGGCGGAGATGTTGACGCGCGGCGCCCAGGCTACGTGCGCGAGGTCCTGCTCGATCTCGCGCTCGAGGTAGCGACGACGGTCGGCGTTCTCGAGATCGGTGTCGTTCAGACGATCCCACTTGTTGAACGCCAGCACCAGCGCGCGTCCGGATTCGAGCACGAGGTCGATGATGCGGACGTCCTGCTCGCTGAGCGACTCCGAGACGTCGAGCACGACGACGGCGACCTCCGCCTTCTCCAGCGCGGCAGACGTGCGCAGCGACGCATAGAAGTCCGCGCCCTGCTGAAGGTGCACCCGGCGGCGGATGCCGGCCGTGTCGACGAACCGCCAGAGCTTCCCGCCGAGTTCGACGATCTCGTCGACCGGGTCACGGGTGGTGCCCGCGAGCTCGTTGACGACGACTCGCTCCTCACCGGCGGCCTTGTTCAGCAGCGACGACTTGCCGACGTTCGGTCGACCGAGGATCGCCACGCGACGCGGGCCGCCGATCTCCTGCTTGGCGACCGCCGAGACCTCCGGCAGCACCTTCATCAGCTCGTCGAGGAGGTCCGCCACGCCGCGCCCGTGGATGGCGGAGACGGGGTGGGGCTGGCCGAGGCCGAGGTTCCACAGCGCGGCGGCTTCGGGCTCCTGCCGGGCATCGTCGATCTTGTTCGCGACGAGGAAGACGGGCTTGCCGCTCTTGCGCAGCAGCTTCACGACATGCTCGTCGGTGGAGGTCGCACCGACCATGGCGTCGACGACGAACATCACGACGTCGCAGAGGTCGATGGCGATCTCGGCCTGCGCCGCGACCGAGGCGTCGATGCCGCGGGCGTCGGGCTCCCACCCTCCGGTGTCGACGAGGGTGTAGCGCCGGTCCATCCACTCGGCTTTGTAGGTCACCCGGTCGCGGGTCACCCCGGGGGTGTCTTCGACCACGGCCTCGCGGCGACCGAGGATGCGGTTCACGAGAGCGGACTTGCCGACGTTGGGACGCCCGACGATGGCGACGACCGGGAGCGCAGGGAGGAATTCGACCCCGTCGCCCTCGTCGACCAGACCGGCCAGGAGCGCAGAATCCTCTTCTTCGAGGTCGTAGTCCGACAGGCTCGCCCGGAGCGTCGCCGCGCGCTGCTCGGCGAGGTCGTCGTCGATGTCGGCGAGGGTCTCGGCAAGGCGGTCTTCTCCCCCGTCGTACTCGCCGTCGTCGGCGAGGGCGTCGGTGGGACGCGTGTCATCGGACATCGGGGACTCCCGTCTCCACGAGCGAGCGCACGACACCGAGGACGGCGTCGACGGTCTGAGCGAAATCGAGATCGGTCGAGTCGACCACCGTCACCCCGGGCGCGGCGGTGAGGAAGTCGACGACCGTGCTGTCGGACGAGTCGCGCCGCTCGAGGGCGGCCGCGACGGCGGCGGTGTCGTCGGTGTCGAGCTCGGCCGATCGCCGCGCCGCCCGCACACCCGGATCGGCCGTGAGGAGGATGCGGACGGGAGCGTCCGGCGCGACCACCGTGGTGATGTCGCGCCCTTCGACGACGACTCCCGGCCTGGTCGTCCCCACGATGAGCCGCCGGAACAGGGCGGTGATCGACCGCCGGACCGGCGCGACGCGGGCGACGCCGCTGACGGCGTCGGTGACACGCTGCTCGCGGATGGCGGCGGTGACGTCGACCAGTCCGACACGGACGCGGTAGTGCTCGGGGTCGAGCGAGATCTCGACGTCGAAGTCGCCGGCCAGCTCGAGAACCGCGGTGGCGTCGGAGGTGTCGGCACCGTGCTCGAGGGCGTGCCACGCGAGCGCGCGATAGGCGGCGCCGGTGTCGAGGTAGCCGAAGCCGAGCCGACGCGCCACCTCCTTCGACACGCTCGATTTCCCGCTTCCTGCGGGGCCGTCGATGGCGACGACGAGAGGATCAGTCATGGGTGGTGCTCGCAATCTTCCAGCCGCGGGACTCCAGCCCCGCGATCGCGGGGCGGACGGCGTAGGGGACGACACTGATCTCCGCGAGGCCGAACAGCGCTCCCGGCGAATGCTCCAGTCGCAGATCCTCGACGTTCACCTCGAGCTCGCCGAGATCGCCGAAGAGCCTGCCGAGCTGTCCGGGTCGGTCGTCGACCATGACGACGACGGTCTCGAAACGCCTGTTCTGCCCGTGCTTTCCGGGCAGGCGCTCGACGCCGTCGTTGCCGCGACGGATCGTATCGGCGAGCGAACGACGGGCACCGGGGGCTTCCGGGGCGCGGAGAGCGTCGGAGACGTCGGCCAGATCGGCCGCGACAGCGTCGAGGACGGATGCCACGGGTCCGGCGTTCGCCCCGAGGATCTGCACCCACAGCTCCGGGGCCGAGGCGGCGATGCGGGTCGTGTCACGGACTCCCTGACCCGCGAGGCGCAGGAAGCCGTCGGGGGCGTCGACGAAGCGCGCAGCGAGAAGACTCGCGACCAGCTGAGGAACGTGCGACATGAGCGCGACGGCGGCGTCGTGGTCCTCCGGGGTCATCTCCAGCGGTGTCGCACCGAGATCGAGCGCGAGGGCTTCGACGACGGCGAGGTCGCGTGCCGGAGTCTCTTCGTCGCGGCAGACCACCCACGGTCTTCCCATGAAGATGTCGGCACGGGCGGCGATCGCCCCGCCGCGCTCCCGTCCGGCCAGCGGGTGCGACCCGATGTAGTGGGTCAGATCGACCCCGCGTTCGCGGAGCGTGCGGAGCGGCTCGAGCTTGACGCTGGCGACATCCGTCACGACCGCTTCGGGGTGGCGACGCAGCTCCCGCTCGATGACGTCGGCAGTGACATCGGGCGGGACGGCGACGACGATGAGTGCCGGATCGTCGTCCTCGCGAGTCGCTCGACCCGCGCCGTAGTCGATCGCCAGCCGCAGCTGCGAGGGAGAGGTGTCGTCGAGGGCGACGTCGACGCCGAGGGCGCTCAGCGCATGACCGATGCTCGCCCCGAGCAGCCCCGAGCCGACGATGCGCACCGTCCCCTGAACCCGCGGCGCGAGCGGCGGGGCCGGGCGCGCGGCAGAGCTGTTCTCGAGGGTCACGGGTTCTCCTGGCGCGACAGGGTCAGAAGCGCGCCGCGTTCCACTGTAGTCAACTCCCGCGCCTGCCCCACGGCCAGGGTTCCCAGGTGCAGCGGTCCGAACTGCCGCCGCACCAGCTCGAGGACCGGATGCCCCACCTCGGCCATCATCCGGCGCACGATGCGGTTGCGCCCCGAATGGAGGGTGAGCTCGACGAGGGATTCGTCCTCCGTGGGAGAGGCCGACAGCAGCCGCGCCTTGTCCGCCGCGATGGGTCCGTCCTCCAGCTCGACGCCGCGGGTCAGGCGCGCGATGGTCTGCGCGGTGACGCGCCCCGCGACCTTGGCGACGTACACCTTCGTCACCCCGAACGAGGGGTGGGCGAGGACGTGCGCGAGGGCGCCGTCGTTGGTGAGCACCAGCAGGCCGCTGGTGTCGGCGTCCAGCCGGCCGACGTTGTACAGCCGTTCCGGCCACGGCGCCGTGAACGAGCGCAGGTCCGGCCTGCCGCGATCGTCCTTGAGGGAACTCACCACCCCGCGCGGCTTGTTGAGCATCACGTACCGCTTGGACTGGTCCAGCTGCACGGCGACGCCGTCGACGTCGATGAGATCGGTGTCGGGGTCGACCCGCGACCCGAGTTCGGTCACCGTCTGCCCGTTGACCCGCACCCGCCCGTCGACGATCATCTGCTCGGCGACGCGCCGTGACGCCACGCCGGCGCCCGCCAGCGCCTTCTGCAGACGCACGCCCTCGGATCCGCGGTCGGTGGTCTCGCTCATCGGATGTCCTCGAAACCGTCGGCGCCGTCATCCAAGAGGGGTGAGATCGGCGGCAGTTCGTCCAGGGAGTTGATCCCGAGGTTGATCAGCAGCGCGTCGGTCGTCTCGTAGTGGATCGCGCCCGTGTCGGGATCGGTGAACGCCTCGGTGATGAGACCGCGGGCGAGCAGGGTGCGCACCACCGAATCGACATTCACCGCTCGGATCGCTGCGACCTGGCCGCGGGTGACGGGCTGCTTGTACGCGATCACCGCCAGGGTCTCGAGCGCCGCCTGCGACAGCCGCGCCGGCGCCTGGCCGCCGACGAACTCGCTCACGAGGTCGTCGTATTCGGCGCGGACGTACAGGCGCCACCCCCCTCCCACCTCGCGCAGCTCGAACCCGCGGCGGGGGCCTCCGCTCTCGCCGTCGTAGTCGGCGACGAGCGCCTCGACGGCCTGACGGACGGCGGCGACAGGAGCCCCCACCGCGGTCGCGAGGCTCACCAGGCTCTGCGGCTCCTCCACCACCAGCAGGATTGCTTCGAGTCGCCGCGCCACGGACGTCGGCGTCAGCGCCGCGGGGACGGATTCGGTCACGGTCTGCTCATCGGTCATAGTCGGCTCCCAGGCTGGCGAGACTCTCATCGCTCCATCGGTCGGCGGTCCACCGCAGGGTCAGCTCGCCCAGCGGCTCCAGCTGCTCGAACGACAGCGCCGCATGGCGGAACAGCTCGAGCACGGAGAGGAATCGCGCGACGATCACCCCCTGCTGGTCCACGCCGGCGATCAGCTCGCGGAAGGAAAGCGATCCCGCGCCTCGCAGGAGCGCAACCACCACCGCGGCCTGCTCGCGGATGCTGACGAGCGGCGCATGCAGGTGATCGAGCCGGACCTGGGGGATCTCCTTCGGGGTGAGGGCGAGCAGGGCGAGGGCGGCGAAGTCGGCGGCACTGAGGGTCCACACGAGTTCCGGCGTCGACGAGCGGTAGCGCTCGTCCAATCGGACGGCGCGGGCGTGTCGGCGGTCCTCGGTCTGGAGTCGCTCGGCGAACCAGGCCGACACCTGCTTGAACGCGCGGTACTGCAGCAGCCGGGCGAAGAGAAGGTCGCGGGCCTCCAGGAGCGCGACCGACTCGGCGTCGACGAGCTCCCCCTGCGGAAGGAGCCCGGCGACCTTCATGTCCAGGAGGGTCGCGGCCACGACCAGGAACTCCGACGCCTCCTCGAGCTCTTCGGCGGGGTCGAGCCGACGGAGATAGGCGATGAACTCATCGGTGACCGCGCTGAGCGAGACCTCGGTGATGTCGAGCTCGCGCTGCGAGATCAGCGTCAGCAGGAGGTCGAACGGACCGTCGAAGACGCCGAGCGAGACGCGGAAGCCGTCGGCGCGATCCCCGGGCCCGTCCGCCGGCTCCGAGGGACCGTGGGGGGTCTCAGGCGACGGCGCCACGCGCGACCAGCTCCCGCGCGAGCCGCAGGTAAGCCTGTGCCGCGGCGTGCTCGGGCGCGAACTCGGTGATCGGCATGCCCGACACGGACGCGTCGGGAAACTTCACGGTGCGTCCGATGACCGTCTCCAGCACCTCGTCGCCGAAGGCGTCGACGACGCGCTCGAGCACCTCGCGGGAGTGGAGCGTGCGCGCGTCGTACATCGTGGCGAGCACGCCGTCCAGTGTGATCGTCGGATTGAGGCGATCGCGGACCTTGTCGATGGTCTCGATCAGAAGCGCGACGCCGCGGAGCGCGAAGAACTCGCACTCGAGAGGGATGAGCACACCGTGGCTCGCCGTGAGGGCATTGACGGTGAGGAGTCCGAGCGAGGGCTGGCAGTCCACGAGGATGACGTCGTAGTCGCCCGACACCTTGCGCAGCACACGCGCGAGGGTGGTCTCCCGGGCGACCTCGTTGACCAGGTGGACTTCGGCGGCCGACAGATCGATGTTGGCGGGGAGGACGTCGAGGTTCTCCACGCGCGTCGAGACGATGACCTCGGCCGGATCCCGCTTCGTGTCGAGCAGAAGGTCGTAGATCGTCGGGATCTCGTGGGTCTGAATGCCCAGTCCCGCCGACAGCGCCCCCTGCGGATCGAAATCGACGGCGAGGACGCGACGGCCGTAGCCGGCGAGGGCGGCGGCGAGATTGATGGTCGTCGTCGTCTTTCCCACTCCGCCCTTCTGGTTGCACAGCGAGATGATGCGCGCGGGGCCGTGGCCGTCCAGCTTCGGCGGCGTGGGAAAACCCCGATACGGGCGACCGGTGGGACCGATCGGGACGTCACTGACGGCGGCCTTCTTCGCGCTTCGCGTGCTACCGGCCACGACTCTCCTGACTTCCGACATGTCTGATCGATTGTACTGACGCGCGCCGCCGCCTCCGGGGAGGCTCACCCATCGCGGCTCAGCGGGCCCGAGGATGACTGGTCGCGTAGACGTCGCGCAGGGCCTCGACACTGACGTGCGTGTAGATCTGCGTCGTGGTGACCGAGGCATGCCCGAGGAGCTCCTGCACGACGCGTACGTCGGCTCCGCCCTGCAAGAGGTGAGTGGCGAAGGAGTGCCTCAGTGTGTGGGGTGACACGTGCGCGGTGAGTTTCGCGCGCTCCGCGGCCTGTTGGATCACCAGCCACGCGCTCTGCCGCGACAGCGGCGCACCGCGGGCGCCGAGGAAGAGCCGAGGGGTCGCCCGACCACGGCGCGACAGCTCGGGGCGGGCGCGGGTGAGGTAGGCACCGAGTGCGGCCTGGGCATACGACCCCACCGGCACGATCCGCTCCTTGGCGCCCTTTCCGCGCAGACGCAGGACGGCGGGGTGCGCCACGTCGTCCACATCGAGCTGCACGGCCTCGGACACGCGCGCACCCGTGGCGTAGAGCAGTTCGAGGAGCGCCCGATCCCGCAGACCCACCTCGTCGCCCGGTTGCGCGGCGCCGGGCGCCGGCCCCGCGGCATCCAGCAGCTGCTCCACCTGCGCGATGGTCAGCGCCTTCGGCAGCCGCCGGGGCGCCCGGGGAGGCTGCAGGGCTCGGGAGGGGTCGCCCTCCTGCAGGCCCTCCTGGACGAGGAACCGGTGGAGCCCGCGCACCGAGGACTGCAGACGCGCGAGGCTGGATGCCGCCGGGGCGGGCTGTTCGCGCGCACGCTCGGCCGCGAACTCCGCGATGAGCTCGACGGTGACGTCGGTGAGGTCGGTGACCCCACGCGCGCCGAGCCACTCCCTGTAGATCCCGAGATCCCTCCGGTAGGCAGCGACGGTGTGGTCGGAGAGCCCCCGCTCGATCGTGATGTGGCGGAGGTAGGCGTTCACCGCCCGGTCAGGCGTCACCGTGCCGGCCTGCGGGGGGGTGATCATCGCCGCGCTCAGTCCGCTGCGCGCTCGCGTCGCAGAACCTCCGCGGCGGCGAGCGCGCCGGTCGCGAGGATGCCGTTGCGGAACCGGCCCGCGATGACGGCGTCGACGACGTCGGACAGCGCCACCCACGCGACGCGGATGTCGGCCTCTTCTTCGCCGCGGGCGTGCACCTCGGGGGCGGCGGACAGCCCGCGGGCGAGGAACAGGTGCACCACCTCGTCGTTCCCGCCGGGAGTGGTGAAGATGCTCACGAGCGGATCCCATCGCTCGGCGACGAGATCGACCTCTTCGGCCAACTCCCGTTTCGCGGTCTCCAGCGGCGGCTCGCCCTCGACATCCAGCAGGCCCGCCGGGATCTCCCAGTCGCGATGACGGATGGGGTGGCGGTACTGCTGGATGACGACGATGCGATCCTGGGCATCGACGGCGACGACGGCAGCCGCTCCTGGGTGCGCGACGTTTTCGCGGATGAGCTCGTCGTCGCCGTATCGGACGACATCCCGCTGGACGTTCCACACCCGGCCGGTGTACACCCGCTCCGCAGCTGCGACGAGCGGGGTGACCGGTTCGTCCGCGAGCGGCACGGAGTCGACGTGGTCAGCCATTGTCGACGTCGAACAGCTCACTGGCGCGGTGGCGTTCCAGGGCGGCGCCGACGAGGCCGCGGAAGAGGGGATGCGGCTCGGTCGGCCGCGACCGCAGCTCGGGGTGGGCCTGCGTGGCGATGTAGTAAGGATGGACCTCGCGCGGCAGCTCGACGTACTCGACGAGGTTGCGGTCGGGTGAGAGACCGGAGAAGACAAGGCCCGCCTCGGCGAGCTGTGCCCGGTAGGCGTTGTTCACCTCATAGCGGTGGCGGTGCCGTTCGAGGACGCGATCGGACCCGTAGACCTCGGCGGCGACGGAACCCTCGGCGAGCTGCGCGGGGTAGAGACCCAGCCGCATGGTGCCGCCGAGATCACCGCGATCGAGGATGTCGACCTGCTCGGCCATCGTCGCGATCACCGGGAAGGGCGTCTCGGGGTCGAATTCGCTCGACGAGGCGTCCGCGAGCCCCGCCATGTTCCGCGCGAACTCGATGACCATGCACTGCAGGCCGAGGCACAATCCGAGCGTCGGAATGCCCTGCTCGCGGGCGAAGCGGAGGGCACCGAGCTTGCCCTCGATCCCTCGGATGCCGAACCCGCCCGGGACGATGATCCCGTCCAGGTCGCCGAGCGCTTTGGCCGCCCCCTCGGGCGTCCGGCAGTCGTCGGAGGGGATCCAGCGGATGGTCACGTGGGTCTCGTGCGCGAACCCGCCGGCCTTCAGCGCCTCGGTGACGCTCAGGTAGGCGTCGGGGAGGTCGATGTACTTGCCCACCAGGCCGATCGTCACCTCGTGCTTGGGATTGTGCACGGCCTGGAGAACCTTGTCCCACCGCGACCAGTCGACGTCGGCGGCGGTGTCGAGCCCGAGGGATCGCACGATGTAGGCGTCCAGTCCCTGCTCGTGGAGCATGGTGGGGATGTCGTAGATGCTCGGCACGTCGACCGCGTTGACCACGGCGTCCTCATCGACGTCGCACATCAGCGCGATCTTGCGCTTGTTGCTCTCGGTGACGGGGCGGTCGCTGCGCAGGACGAGGGCGTCGGGCTGGATGCCGATGGAGCGGAGGGCCGCCACGGAGTGCTGGGTGGGCTTGGTCTTCTGCTCCCCCGACGCGCCCATGAAGGGCACCAGCGACACGTGGACGAAGAAGACGTTCCCACGCCCCAGTTCGTGCCGGATCTGCCGGGCGGATTCGATGAACGGCTGCGACTCGATGTCGCCGACGGTTCCGCCGATCTCGGTGATGATGACGTCGGGCCGGGGCTGCTCGCTGGCCTGCAGGCGCATCCGTCGCTTGATCTCGTCGGTGATGTGCGGGATGACCTGGACGGTGTCGCCGAGGTACTCCCCGCGGCGCTCACGCGCGATGACCTGGGAGTAGATCTGTCCCGTGGTGACGTTGGCCGCCTGACTGAGATCGATGTCGAGGAACCGCTCGTAGTGCCCGATGTCCAAATCGGTCTCGGCGCCGTCATCCGTCACGAACACCTCGCCGTGCTGGAACGGGTTCATGGTGCCCGGATCGACGTTCAGGTAAGGATCCAGCTTCTGCATCACCACGCGCAGACCCCGAGCGGTGAGGAGATTGCCCAGACTCGCGGCGGTGAGCCCCTTGCCCAACGAAGAGACGACACCGCCCGTCACGAAGATGTGTCTGGTGGTGTCGTCGTTCGGTCCCGCCTCAGGAGTCTGCATCACGGGCTTCGATCCTATCAGCCGGGAGCGGCGACGCTGCGGTCGCAGCGCCGAGGTCGAGGAGTTCTCTGGCATGCGTGAGCGCCGCGTCGGAGTCGGGCATTCCCGACAGCAGGCGCGCCATCTCGGCCTCGCGGGCGGCACCGGTCAGCCGCCGGACGCTGGAGGCGGTGACCGAGCCGTCGCTGGCCTTCTCCACCGTGAGGTGGTTGCCCGCGAATGCCGCCACCTGAGCGAGATGGGTGACGGCGATCACCTGCGCCGACCGGGCGAGCACCGCCAGGCGACGACCGACCTCGATGGCGGCGGCACCGCCGATGCCGGCGTCGACCTCGTCGAAGACGAAGGTCGGTACGGGGTCGGTGCCGGCGATCACCACTTCGATCGCGAGCATCACCCGGCTGAGCTCGCCACCGGAGGCACCGCGCGCGACCGGTCGAGGTTCGGCGCCGGGATGGGCGGCCAGCAGGAAGGTCACCTCGTCGCGGCCGGACGCGGTGCCCGCGGTTTCGGTGACGTCGACCCGCACCAGCGCGTCCGGCATCGCCAGGGCCTGCACCTCAGCCGTCACCGCCTGTCCCAGCCGCTCCGCGGCATCCATGCGCGCGGCTGAGAGCGCTGCCGCGGCGGCATCCAGCTCGGCGGCCACCAGATCGCGTTCCTCCGACAGCCGCGCGACGCGCTCGCCGTCGTCATCGAGCTCCATCAGCCGCGCCGACCCCGACGCGAGGAACCCGATCGCCTCGTCGAGAGTGCCATGTCGACGCACGAGCGCGCCGAGCACGGCCCGGCGCTCCTCGACACGCTCGAGCTCGCGCGGACCGGATTCGTCGAGATCGGCGAGGTAGGCCGAAAGGCCCGTCGCCGCGTCGACGATGCGATAGCCGATGTCGGCCAGGTCTTCGGCGTGAGCGCGCAGCGCGGGGTCGTCCACCCGCTCCAGCGCCTGCCGCGCCTCGGCGACGAGTGTCGCGGCGTCCGGCACGTCGAGCTCGCTCGAGAGCGCATCGTGGGCAGCCGCGGCGGCCCGTCGCAGCTCCTCGGCGTTGGCCAGCCGCTCCGCCCGAGCGGCGAGTTCGGCGTCCTCCCCCGGCTGCGGATCAGCCTCCTCGACCTCGGCGACCGCGGCACGGAGGTCGTCCGCTTCCCGGGCGCGGGCCTCGCGCGCCTCGACGAGCCCCCGCAGTTCTTCGTCGAGCACCCGGTGGCGCTGGAAGGCGTCGCGGTAGGCGGCCAGGGTGGCGCGCACCTTCTCGCCGCCGAAGCGGTCGAGGGCGTCGCGCTGGGCGGAAGCGGACCTGAGGCGGAGCTGGTCCGACTGCCCGTGCACCACCACGAGGTGATCCGCGACATCGGCGAGAACGCTGGCGGGGGCCGAGCGGCCGCCTACGCTCGCGCGACTGCGCCCCTCGCTCGTGACGGTCCGGCCCAGGAACAGCTCGGCCAGGTCGTCGTCCAAGGGCTCGACCTCTCCGCCGGCCTCCTCGACGCGCGCCGCCACGGGCCCGCGGACGGGCACGGTCCAGACTCCGTCGACCGCGGCCTGACCGCTTCCCGCGCGGACCACGGACGAGTCGGCGCGCTGGCCCAGCAACAGCCCCAGCCCGGTCACGACCATCGTCTTGCCCGCGCCGGTTTCACCGGTGATGGCCGTGAACCCGGGGCCGAGCGGCAGCGTCGCCTCGGCGATGACTCCGAGACCGCGCAGGCGCATCTCCTCGATCATGTCGGCCGCTTGCGTCCGGACGCGGTCGTCGGACCGCGCCACCCCTCGACCGGCAGTCGGAATTTGCGCACGAGACGGTCGGTGAAGGCCGCCGGATGCAGGCGGGCGAGCCGGACCGGATGAGAAGCGCGCCGCACCACGACGCGGGCGCCCGGAGGGAGATCGTGGGAGCGGCGTCCGTCGCACCACAGGATGCCGGTGTCGTCGGTCCGATCGAGGACTTCGATGGCGACCGCGTGCTCGGGCCCGACCACGAGGGGCCGAGCGAACAGAGCGTGCGCCGAGAGAGGCACCACCGAGATCGCCTGCACGGTCGGCCAGATGATCGGGCCTCCCGCCGAGAAGTTGTACGCGGTGGAACCGGTCGGCGTCGAGACGACTACGCCGTCGCATCCGAAGCTCGACAGCGGGCGACCATCGACCTCGATGACGACCTCCAGCATCCGCTGGCGGCTGGCCTTCTCCACGGTCGCCTCGTTCAGCGCCCAGGTGTCGTAGACGACCGCGCCCGAAGCGTCCTTGACACGCACCGACAGCGTCAGCCTCTCCTCGACCTGGTAGTCGCGGGCGATCACCATGCGCACGGCATCGTCCATGTCATCCGGCTCGATCTCCGCCAGGAATCCGACGTGGCCCATGTTGATGCCGAGCACCGGCGCGCGCCCGTCGCGGACGAGCTCGGCGGCCCGGAGGATCGTGCCGTCGCCGCCCAGCACGATTGCGAGCTCGATGTCGTCGATCGCGACATCGTCGCCCAGGCGACCGATGCGCGTGCGCGCAGCGTCCGGCTCTCCTGCGCGGAAGAGCCGCTCGGTCAGCAGTCTCATCTCGGCCGTGTCGTCGGCGGGGAGGACGGGTCGTGCACCGGCGGAGTGGAGCGCCTCGATCACGCGGGTCGCCGCGTCGATCGTCGCCGGTCGGTGAGCGTGCGCGACGACCAGGATGTTGCGCTCCGCCTCGGTCATCGCTCCCCTGCCACGTCGTTCACGGTCCCGAGCCATTCTGTCGGGTTTTGTCCCTCCCCCGGTCGGAGGTGGATGAGGAACTCGCGATTGCCGCGCGCGCCGAGGAGAGGCGATGCGATCACCCCCGCCGTTCCGATACCGAGGTCCCACGCACTCCAGAGGACGCCCGCCACCGCATCGGCGCGGGCGGAGGGGTCGGTGACGAGTCCTTCCCTCACTCCGGTCCGCCCCACTTCGAACTGGGGCTTGACCAGCAGCACGACATCGGCCGCGGTGGGCGTGACCTGCGCGATCCCGGGAAGGATGAGGCGCAGCGAGATGAAGGACAGGTCGCCGACGACGATCTCCGGACCGCCGGGGCCCGCCCCCCACGCCCGCCAATCGTCGCGGGTCATATCGCGGGCGTTGAAGCCCTCCACGACCACCACGCCGGCATCGGCACGGATTCGGGGGTCGAGCTGGCCGTGCCCGACGTCGACCGCGACCACCGTGGCAGCGCCGCGCTCCCGAAGGACCTGGGTGAACCCGCCCGTCGATGCGCCGAGGTCGAGGGCGATCCGATCCCGGGGCTCGACGTCGAACGCGTCGAGCGCGGCTGCGAGCTTCACCGCCCCGCGGCTGACGTAATGGTCGGCCGCGACGACGTCGATCACGGCGTCGCCGTCCACGCGGTGCGAAGCTTTGAGGATCTCCACACCGTCGACGCGTACCGCGCCCGCTGCGATGAGCGAAGCGGCGTGGGTACGCGATCGCGCGAGTCCGCGGGCAGCCAGCGCCGCATCCAGGCGATCCGTCATCGCTGCGTCGGATCGCCGCCGAGGCTCTGATCCAGTCGCCGCGCGAGATCGTCGTGGATCGCGGCGAAGGCGTCGGCGCGCTCGGCCAGAGGCTGGGACTCGATGATCTCCAAGGCGGACAGCAGCTCTGACGGCGTCGCATCCACGTCATCATCCCCGCGCCCTGCCATCCTCACAGAATACTGTCAATCCGATCGAGGGACGGCTCCGAACAGATACCGTCATAGACCTCTGCACCCGATGACGTCGGCCTGAGAACGCGGGAGTGGGCACCCGTGTCGACGGTGTCGGGTTCGGAGCGATGGAAGGAAAAGAACCTTGACGGTCGTCAATCCGTCGTCGCACCAGCCCGAAGCGACACACCGAATCACGTTCACGCAGCAATCGTCTCCGGAGGACGAAGAGAGTGGATGGCTCGCCGCCTTCCGCCACGGAGATCACGCCCTCCGCGCCTGGGTCCTGTCCCACCCGCCCGAGGTGTGGTCGCGTGATCCGGGCCTCCTCCTGGCCATGGCCGCCACGTACCGATGGGAAGGTGAGGCAGGCACCTGGCGAGCCCTGCCCTACCTGGAGAAGGCCGAGGCTCTGATCGAGGAGAACCCGTCGACGCCTGCTCGGCTGAGGGCGACCGCTGCACTCCTGCGATCGATGAACGAACGCTCCCGAGGCGACCTCGACGCGGCGTTCGACTATGCCGAACGAACGCTCGGCATCCTGTCCTCGGCGCACAGCGAGGTCCGCGACCGCCTCGACCTGCGCTCGGCGGCCCTGCTCAAACGCGGGACGATCCGGATGCTGCGAGGCGAGTTCCACCAGGCCCGGCTTGACCTCGAGCAGGGTCTGCGAGACGCTGACTCCGACCTGACTCCGAGAAAGCGGGTAGAGGCTCTCGGGTTCCTCACGATGGTCGAGTTCTTCACCGGAAGCATTCCCGACGCCGTGCGCGTGCTCCGTGCGGCACGACCCATCGCCGACCGCATGCCCGGCGGCCTCTGGTCCGCCCCACTGGAGATCGCGGAACTGCTCATCGCCGCGGAACGTGGCGAGCTCGCACGACATGCTGCAACTCTTGATCGACTCGCGACAGACGTGGAAGGCTCCGAGTTCGAGTTCCTCGCGCAGCACCTGCGGATCCTGCTCGCCGAGGAGCTCGGCGATCTCGACGGTCGCTTCGATATTGTCCGCCGCATGCGCACACTCGAGCGTCAGGGCGCGGGTGCGGAATTGCTTCGCCTGCTGCGCACGGGCGATCGTGCCGCCGCACTGCTGGACTCGGGAGATCTCACTCGAGCCAACATCGTCTTGCGCGGCGACCACGATCCAGGTCACCTGATCTGCATGGCGGCGCTGCGTGCACGAGCCGCCCTCGCCATCGGGGATGCTCGCGGCGCGATCGTGGAAACCCGATCATGCGTACTCGATGAGGACCATCCCACCCGTTCGCTGCTCGCCTCAGCCGCCGTGGAGGCGGAGGCTCGGGTCGCGCTCGGCGATTTGGGCTCAGCGGACGCGACATTCCGACACCTGCTTCGTGAGTGCGCCACCGGCGGCACCTTCCGCGTGTTCCGCACCATCCCCGGGCGAGTACTCGCACGGCTGGTCGCTCGCGCCGACGGGCGAACCGACCTCACGACGGCGGAGCGAGCGGTGCTGGACGTGCTCGCGGCTTCGCTCGATGCGCCTGAGCCCGATCGGAGCGCCGCGGTGGCGCTCACGCCGCGTGAGCACGTCGTGCTGGCTCGGCTGGCGGCCGGAGAATCTCCCCGGGCGATCGCCCACGCTCTCCACGTGTCGCTCAATACGGTCAAGTCTCAGCTGCGCAGCGCCTACCGCAAGCTCGGAGCCACATCCAAGGCCGGAGCCGTCGAGCGGGCACAGAGCCTCGGATTACTGACCGCCTGACGAAGGATCACCGGAAGGGCCGGGAGGGAATTCTCCTCCCGGCCCTTCCGCTGTGCCCCCCTCCCGGGGGGGGGTCGCCCGCTTCACCCTTGCGCCACCCCAGCCACCTCCCCGGTCACCCACTTTCCCTCCGTGAAACGCTCCGGATCCCACACATTCCCTCCCCTCCTCATCCGACCGTTCGAGTTGGACTGATGGTCGCCGAAAGGAGACGCAATGCTGTTCGCAGTCATCCCCGCCCACAACGAGGAGGCAGGCATCGCCCATGCCGTCCTCGGGCTGCAGCAGCAAACTACTCCGCCGGACCACATCGTGGTCGTTCCCGACAACTGCACGGACTCCACCGCCGCCATCGCCGCGGAGCTGGGTGCGGATGTCTGGCCGACGACGGAGAACACCGCGAAGAAGGCCGGTGCCCTCAATCAGGTCCTGGCGGTGATGCTGGAGGAGTTGGAAGACCACGACCTGATCCTCGTTCAGGACGCCGACTCCGCTCTCGACGAGGCATTCATCGCCACGGCGCTGCGCGAGCTCGCCTCCCCCCGCATCGGCGCCGTCGGGGGCGTTTTCCGCGGTTCTGAGGGAGGCGGGTTCGTCGGGCACCTGCAGCGGAACGAGTACGCGCGGTACGGGCGTGATGTCCGCCGGCTAGAGGGCAAGTGCCTCGTGGTCACGGGAACAGCCGCCGTCATGCGCGTCGGGGTGCTTCGTCGGATCAGTCTGGCCCGTGCGAAGGGCCTGCTTCCCGCCGGTGACGGGCACGGCGGTGTCTACGACACGACGGTCCTCACCGAGGACAACGAACTGACCTTCGCCATCAAGCACCTCGGCTACGAAGTCTTGAGTCCTGCGGGATGCACGCTGACGACTGAGATCATGCCGACGTGGGGAGAGCTATGGCGCCAGCGTTTGCGGTGGAAGCGCGGTGCGGTGGAGAACTGCGTGCAGTACGGGCTGACGCGGGTGACGTGGCCGTACTGGGGGCGGCAGCTGCTGACAATGGCGGGATGCGTCGTGACCTACCTGTATCTGGCGACCATCGTCTTCGCCGTCGTGACGGGGCAGTTAGGCCTGCAGCCATTCTGGCTGTGCGTCACGGCGATCTTCGTGGTCGAGCGTGTCGTCACCGTACGGGACCGCGGCTGGCGCTACATGCTGCCCGCCGCACTGATGTACGAACTGCTGCTGGACGTCTTCCTGCAGCTGGTCCACACGAAGGCTTACCTCGACGCGCTGACCCGACGTCAACGCGCCTGGTAGGGGGAAAAGGAGACCCACATGTACAACGACGCCATCTCAGCGACGGGCGCGGGAGCGGGAGCGGGAGTGCTCGCCGCGACCGGGTTCGACTCGCTCTGGCTCGGCCTTGCCGCGTTCGCTCTGATCGCTGCGGGCACCGCGGTGATGCGCATCGTGCCGCGTCGGCGGCGCGCCCTCGCGCATACCTCGTCGGAGTGACGAGAAGGGGGATGCCGTGCATCCCCCTTCTCGTCACGGCCGATGGAACGGGTCGGCGTAGAGCCGCTCGGGCATACGGAATCCGAAAATCGCACGCCCGGTGTTCCAGATCGCCGTCGCACCGGCACGAAGCAGGTCGATCGGCCGGTCGCCGTCGCTGTCGATGAGCACGTCGCCGCCGTCGATCCGCACACGCGCACGGCCCACCGTGACGGTGTCGCCCGAGACCCGGGTGGCGGGGTAGGGCTCGTGCAGCTCGCGAAGATCGGCCAGCAGATAGGTGGGCCGGGAGCCGGGCGGAGCGGCCAGCACCTGCTTCGGCCGATCGATCCCGGTCAGCACCAGCGCTGAGTCGATGCCGGCACGCCCCGCGCCGAGAATGTCAGTGTCGAGCCGGTCACCGATGAACAAAGGGTGCCGCGCCCCGAATCGTGAGACGGCCTCCTCGAAGATCGGCGTCTCGGGCTTCCCCGCCACCGTCGCCAGACGGCCCACGGCGGTGTGCACGGCGGATACGAGCGTGCCGTTGCCCGGGGCGATGCCACGCGCCTGCGGGATGGTCCAGTCGGTGTTCGTGGCGATCCAGGGGATCCCGCCATCCCCCTCGGGCACCTTCAGCGCATAAGCCGCCTCGGCCAGATGCCGCCACCCCACGTCGGGAGCAAACCCCTGCACCACGGCTGCCGGTGAGTCCTCGGCGCTGCGCGTCACGACGAATCCGGCCTTCTCGACCTCCTGTGTGAGGCCCTCACCCCCCACGACGAGAATGGACGATCCCGCCGGGATTCGCGTCGCGAGCAACCTCATCGCCGCCTGCGGACTCGTCACGACCTCCTCGGCACTCGTCGGGAGACCGAGGGATGTCAGGTGCTCGGCCACCGCGGCGTCGGTCCGAGAGGCGTTGTTGGTGATGTAAGCGAGGCGGCGACCGTTTCTCGCATCAGTGAGGGCGTCCACCGCGTACGGCAGCGCGCCCGAACCCGCGTAGACCACGCCGTCGAGATCAGCCAGGACGACGTCCACGCCCTCCAGCGGTGTCGGGTCCGCACGCCTGCCGAACAGAGCCATCAGTCGCGCTCCCCCTCGCCGCCGCCCGCGTCGCTCGGTTCCTTCCCTGCATCGACATCGACCACCTCTTCGGCGACGTCGTCGATCTCGACGGTCTCCCACTGGTCGTCGCCGTTCGCGCCGGCGATGACGTCCTCGGCGACGATAGCCCGCGCGCGCCACGACACCGCCTCCTCGTCGCGCCCCAGCTCCTCCAGCACCGCCGCTCGCGCGGCGAACAGATCCGCACTCCACGGAAAGGCCCGGTCCGGGTCGAGTTCGGGGATGTCCAGCTCCTGCAGCGCACGCTCGGTCTCCCCGAGATCCAGCCGCGCACCCGACATGGCGATCGCCAGGTGCACGCGGACGTCGACCGGAAGCGTCATGCGATCCACAGCTCGGCCCACCTCGAGGGCACGATCGGGTCGGCCGACCCCGCGCTCGCTGTCGACCATCAACGCGATCTGATCATCACGTCCCGAGATCCTTCGGTAGGTGCGGAGTTCTCGAAGAGCCAAGGCGAAGTCACCGACCGCATACGCGGTGATCGCGGCCGTCTCGCGAACGACGGCGACGCGACCGGCACGGCGGGTCGCCGCCAGGGCGTGTTGGTGCGCACGTGCAGGATCATCGTCGATGATCGACGCAGCCATCGCGAGATGACGCGCGACGGCCTCGGCATTCTCCTTGCTCAGCGTCTTCAGCTGATTCCGGGCCGCCGGATCGAGCGAACGCGCGGTGATGTCCTCCGGCAACTCCGGCTCGGGGACGCGCTCCGACTGCGGAGGCCGCGACCGGCGCTCGTCCCCGGCGCCACGGTGATCGCCGCGACGGGGACCGGCCCCGCGGTCGCCCCCAGGACCACCGCTGCGCTCGCCCTCCCGACGGGGCGCGCTGCGTCGATCACCGGCGCGCGGGCGATCTCCCTCACGACGAGGCGCCGAACGACGATCGTCGTCTCGGCGCGGCGAGGTGCGGTCGGAATCGCCACGTTCAGGCCGGCCCCGTCCCGAGCCGGCGCGATCGGATGCCGATGGGCGATCCCCCGAAGGCCGCCGGGGACGGTCATGGCGGCCACCGTGGCCTGCAGCGTCCTTTCCGCGGCTATCGCGGGACGGACGGTCTCTGCGATCGTCCGATCCTCCGCGTCGATCCTCGGTCATGACGCTCTCCTCTCCGACCCGATGCGGGCCGTTAACGCGAAATGGCCACCCAGCACTGGGTGGCCATTTCTCGAAAGAAGTCCGGCGGTGTCCTACTCTCCCACAGGGTCGCCCCTGCAGTACCATCGGCGCTGAGAGGCTTAGCTTCCGGGTTCGGAATGGGACCGGGCGTTTCCCTCTCGCTATGGCCGCCGAAACACTATTGATGTTTCAGTCTGCACAACAAAAGTCATTGTCATGCGGTTCTCGACCGTACATCGAGAACCACTCAGTGGACGCGAACAACACAAACGAAGTGTTATCAAGTCATCGGCTTATTAGTACCAGTCAGCTGCATGCATTACTGCACTTCCACATCTGGCCTATCAACCCAGTAGTCTGGCTGGGAGCCTCTCGCCCGAAGGCATGGAAGTCTCATCTTGAGGCCGGCTTCCCGCTTAGATGCTTTCAGCGGTTATCCATCCCGAACGTAGCTAATCAGCGGTGCTCCTGGCGGAACAACTGACACACCAGAGGTTCGTCCAACCCGGTCCTCTCGTACTAGGGTCAGATCCTCTCAAACTTCCTACGCGCGCAGCGGATAGGGACCGAACTGTCTCACGACGTTCTAAACCCAGCTCGCGTACCGCTTTAATGGGCGAACAGCCCAACCCTTGGGACCTACTCCAGCCCCAGGATGCGACGAGCCGACATCGAGGTGCCAAACCATGCCGTCGATATGGACTCTTGGGCAAGATCAGCCTGTTATCCCCGAGGTACCTTTTATCCGTTGAGCGACAGCGCTTCCACAAGCCACTGCCGGATCACTAGTCCCGACTTTCGTCCCTGCTCGACCTGTCAGTCTCACAGTCAAGCTCCCTTGTGCACTTACACTCGCCACCTGATTGCCAACCAGGTTGAGGGAACCTTTGGGCGCCTCCGTTACTTTTTGGGAGGCAACCGCCCCAGTTAAACTACCCACCAGGCACTGTCCCTGAACCGGATTACGGTTCTAAGTTAGATATCCAGAGTGACCAGAGTGGTATTTCAACAATGACTCCACATGAACTGGCGTCCATGCTTCAAAGTCTCCCACCTATCCTACACAAGCCACACCGAACACCAATACCAAGCTGTAGTAAAGGTCACGGGGTCTTTCCGTCCTGCTGCGCGTAACGAGCATCTTTACTCGTAATGCAATTTCGCCGAGTTCGTGGTTGAGACAGTTGGGAAGTCGTTACGCCATTCGTGCAGGTCGGAACTTACCCGACAAGGAATTTCGCTACCTTAGGATGGTTATAGTTACCACCGCCGTTTACTGGGGCTTAAATTCTCAGCTTCGCCTTGCGGCTAACCGGTCCTCTTAACCTTCCAGCACCGGGCAGGCGTCAGTCCGTATACATCGTCTTGCGACTTGGCACGGACCTGTGTTTTTAGTAAACAGTCGCTACCCACTAGTCTCTGCGGCCCCCAAACGCTTTCGGAGCAAGTCCTAATACGTCGAAGGCCCCCCTTCTCCCGAAGTTACGGGGGTATTTTGCCGAGTTCCTTAACCACGATTCTCTCGATCCCCTTGGTATTCTCTACCTGACCACCTGAGTCGGTTTGGGGTACGGGCGGCTTGAACCTCGCGTCGATGCTTTTCTTGGCAGCATAGGATCACCCACTTTTTATCCGCATCGTGTCTCAGCCTGTATGAGTGACGGATTTGCCTATCACTCGGCCTACGCACTTGCACCAGGACAACCATCGCCTGGCTTGGGCTACCTTCCTGCGTCACACCTGTTAATACGCTAGCCGCACCAGCATGGGGTCGAGCGTTCACCAAGACGTCTTCACCCCGAAGGGATCCGTACATTCCTGGCTAGGACTCTTAGCACCACTGGATTGACTGGGGCGGTTCTTCGCCGGTACGGGAATATCAACCCGTTGTCCATCGACTACGCCTGTCGGCCTCGCCTTAGGTCCCGACTTACCCAGGGAAGATTAGCTTGACCCTGGAACCCTTGGTCATTCGGGGGACGTGTTTCTCACACGTCTTTCGCTACTCATGCCTGCATTCTCACTCGTGTAGCCTCCACGGCTGGTTCACACCGCCGCTTCGCTGGCCACACGACGCTCTCCTACCCATCAACACGGCTGGACCACGAAGGCCTACCAATAATGTCAATGCCACAACTTCGGTGGCGTGCTTGAGCCCCGTTACATTGTCGGCGCGGAATCACTTGACCAGTGAGCTATTACGCACTCTTTCAAGGGTGGCTGCTTCTAAGCCAACCTCCTGGTTGTCTGAGCAACTCCACATCCTTTCCCACTTAGCACGCGCTTAGGGACCTTAGTTGGTGGTCTGGGTTGTTTCCCTCTCGACTATGAAGCTTATCCCCCACAGTCTCACTGCTGCGCTCTCACTTACCGGCATTCGGAGTTTGGCTGACGTCAGTAACCTTGTAGGGCCCATCGGCCATCCAGTAGCTCTACCTCCGGCAAGAAACACGCAACGCTGCACCTAAATGCATTTCGGAGAGAACCAGCTATCACGAAGTTTGATTGGCCTTTCACCCCTATCCACAGCTCATCCCCTCAGTTTTCAACCTAAGTGGGTTCGGCCCTCCACGACGTCTTACCGTCGCTTCAGCCTGGCCATGGATAGATCACTTCGCTTCGGGTCTAGGACACGCGACTGAATCGCCCTATTCAGACTCGCTTTCGCTACGGCTACCCCACTCGGGTTAACCTCGCCACGTATCGCTAACTCGCAGGCTCATTCTTCAAAAGGCACGCTGTCACAGCTGCTAGGGCTGCTCCAACGGTTTGTAAGCAAACGGTTTCAGGTACTATTTCACTCCCCTCCCGGGGTACTTTTCACCTTTCCCTCACGGTACTTGTCCGCTATCGGTCATCTGGGAGTATTTAGGCTTATCAGGTGGTCCTGACAGATTCACACGGGATTTCTCGGGCCCCGTGCTACTTGGGATGCTTCTCGCGCCAAGGGAGGCATTTCGACTACGGGGTTGGCACCCTCTATGACCGGCCTTTCAATGCCGTTCGTCTATACCTTCTTGTAACGCTGACTGCTCGGCAGAACAGTCCGAAAAGTCCCACAACCCCGAATACGCAACTCCTGCCGGATATCACACGTACTCGGTTTAGCCTGTTCCGGTTTCGCTCGCCACTACTAACGGAATCGCGGTTGCTTTCTCTTCCTGTGGGTACTGAGATGTTTCACTTCCCCACGTTCCCTCTACCCGCCCTATATATTCAGGCGGGAGTCACTGGGTCGGCATGCCGCCCAGCGGGGTTTCCCCATTCGGAGATCCTCGGATCAAAGTGTGCTTATCCACTCCCCGAGGCTTATCGCAGATTGCTACGTCCTTCTTCGGCTCCAGATGCCAAGGCATCCACCGTTTGCTCTTAAAGACTTGAAATCACATGAGTTTGATCTATCGATCATTCGTTGTGAGGCGCGTCTTTCGACGCGTCTCTAAGATGCTCGCGTCCACTGTGTAGTTCTCAAAGTACGGGCGGTACCCTTCTCGCATGCCGCATTGCGGCACCGAAGAAGGGCCCTGAGGTTCAGAGTGGGCTGCCGAGCGCATCAGCGCCGACCTCCCGCATCCGGTCCCTCAGGACCCAACAGCGTGCATGTGCCCCTCGAGGCGTGCCATTCCGTTCCAGCTGCAAGCAGCGTACTGAGATCGACACGATCCGTGAGGCACCTCGTCAAATGTTCCACCCATGAGCTGACCCCTCCGAGACATTCGCTCGAAGCGGGCTCTGGGATGCCGAGGCATCCAGATGCTCCTTAGAAAGGAGGTGATCCAGCCGCACCTTCCGGTACGGCTACCTTGTTACGACTTAGTCCTAATTACCGATCCCACCTTCGACGGCTCCCTCCACAAGGGTTGGGCCACCGGCTTCAGGTGTTACCGACTTTCATGACTTGACGGGCGGTGTGTACAAGACCCGGGAACGTATTCACCGCAGCGTTGCTGATCTGCGATTACTAGCGACTCCGACTTCATGAGGTCGAGTTGCAGACCTCAATCCGAACTGGGACCGGCTTTTTGGGATTCGCTCCACCTTGCGGTATTGCAGCCCTTTGTACCGGCCATTGTAGCATGCGTGAAGCCCAAGACATAAGGGGCATGATGATTTGACGTCATCCCCACCTTCCTCCGAGTTGACCCCGGCAGTATCCCATGAGTTCCCACCATTACGTGCTGGCAACATAGAACGAGGGTTGCGCTCGTTGCGGGACTTAACCCAACATCTCACGACACGAGCTGACGACAACCATGCACCACCTGTTTACGAGTGTCCAAAGAGTTGACCATTTCTGGCCCGTTCTCGTATATGTCAAGCCTTGGTAAGGTTCTTCGCGTTGCATCGAATTAATCCGCATGCTCCGCCGCTTGTGCGGGTCCCCGTCAATTCCTTTGAGTTTTAGCCTTGCGGCCGTACTCCCCAGGCGGGGAACTTAATGCGTTAGCTGCGTCACGGAATCCGTGGAATGGACCCCACAACTAGTTCCCAACGTTTACGGGGTGGACTACCAGGGTATCTAAGCCTGTTTGCTCCCCACCCTTTCGCTCCTCAGCGTCAGTTACGGCCCAGAGATCTGCCTTCGCCATCGGTGTTCCTCCTGATATCTGCGCATTCCACCGCTACACCAGGAATTCCAATCTCCCCTACCGCACTCTAGTCTGCCCGTACCCACTGCAGGCCCGAGGTTGAGCCTCGGGTTTTCACAGCAGACGCGACAAACCGCCTACGAGCTCTTTACGCCCAATAATTCCGGATAACGCTTGCGCCCTACGTATTACCGCGGCTGCTGGCACGTAGTTAGCCGGCGCTTTTTCTGCAGGTACCGTCACTTTCGCTTCTTCCCTGCTAAAAGAGGTTTACAACCCGAAGGCCGTCATCCCTCACGCGGCGTTGCTGCATCAGGCTTTCGCCCATTGTGCAATATTCCCCACTGCTGCCTCCCGTAGGAGTCTGGGCCGTGTCTCAGTCCCAGTGTGGCCGGTCACCCTCTCAGGCCGGCTACCCGTCGACGCCTTGGTGAGCCATTACCTCACCAACTAGCTGATAGGCCGCGAGCCCATCCCGGACCGAAATTCTTTCCAGCTGCCGAAGATGCCTTCGCAGCTCGTATCCGGTATTAGCAGCTGTTTCCAGCTGTTATCCCAGAGTCCGGGGCAGGTTGCTCACGTGTTACTCACCCGTTCGCCACTGATCCAGAGAGCAAGCTCTCTTTCACCGTTCGACTTGCATGTGTTAAGCACGCCGCCAGCGTTCATCCTGAGCCAGGATCAAACTCTCCGTAAAGAAATGTTGCTGCGAGCCGGTCGGAATAGACCGACAGCAGCGAGTTTGATCTGACCAAAGGGATGTCATTGCTGACTATCCGTTGCCGACCCGAAGGTCGGTCTTTGATCCAAAGGAATCTCTATCCGGCTTACGCCGGAACGAGGTTATTTGGCATTTGACAAGTGCACGCTGTTGAGTTCTCAAGGATCGGATGCTCCTGCTTTCTGGCCTCTCGACCATCTCCGCAGGGCAACTTCTCTAGCTTAGCCCCCGTGTTCGACTCCGTCAAATCGTGTCGTCCTGACCCGAGAAGGATTCGGAAGACGCTCGATCAGGCCGATCGTCGGGGGGGCTCCCCATCGTAGACCTTCCGGCCGACGAGTCTCAAGTCCGAGCTGCTGCTCTCTTCGAGGGGGATGTTCTCCGCTTGAGGGGGGTGAGGCTCTCGGCCTCTCTCGCTTCCCTTTGGGGCGAACAAGTAATAATTTACGTGCGCCCTGCAGGACTGGCAAATCGCGCCCGCATCCCGGGCGTGTCGCGCCTGCGATCCGCGGAAACACGCGGGTGCACCCGACGCCGACCCGTCGGCACGGGCGTACGCGGGATCGATGATCTCAGGCGCAGCCGGGCTCGTCGTTCGACGGTGAGCGCATCGGCCCTGCATGGGCGTCGACATCCGGGGGCCTTCGGAAAGGCGCGACGGACGGACAAGGTCAGCGGACGAAGACGCCCGCGAGCGTCTTCTTTCCGCGACGGAGTACCGAGACTCCGCCCGGCAGCGATCCGGCGACCGTGGCCGCGTCGTCGCCGACGCGGACTCCGTCGAGCGAGACCCCGCCCTGCGTGATCGCCCGTCGCGCCTCGGAGAGGCTCGCGACCAGCCCGGTCTCCACGAGCGCCTGCACCACGGATGCACCGCGATCCATCTCGGCGTGGGGAAGCTCGCGAAGAGCGTGAGCGAGTGTGTCCGCATCCAGCGTGTGCAGGTCACCCTGCCCGAAGAGCGCTTCGGATGCGGCGATCACCGATGCGGTGGCATCCTCCCCGTGCACGATCGCGGTCACCTCTTCGGCGAGGCGCCTCTGCGCAGCACGGCGGAACGGCTCCGCCTCGACGAGCCGTTCGAACTGCTCGATCTCCGCACGCGAGAGGAACGTGAAGATCTTCAACCGCGAGATGACGTCGGCATCATCGGTGTTCAGCCAGAACTGATACATCCGGTAGGGACTGCACATCGCGGCATCGAGCCAGATGGCGTTCCCCTCGCTCTTGCCGAACTTCGTTCCGTCACTGTTGGTGATCAGCGGCGTGCCGATGGCGTGCACCGGTGTGTGCTCGACGTAGTGAATCAGGTCGACGCCACTGGTGAGATTGCCCCACTGATCCGACCCGCCGGTCTGCAGGACGCATCCGTAGGTGCGGTGCAGCTCAAGGTAATCCAAGCCCTGCAGGATCTGGTAGCTGAACTCGGTGTAGCTGATGCCCGCCTCGGAATTCAGTCGCGCACTGACGGCGTCCTTGCTGAGCATCTTGCCGACGCGGTAGTGCTTGCCGATTTCGCGGAGGAAGTCGATGGCCGACAGCGGTGCCGTCCAGTCGAGGTTGTTCACGATGCGTGCGGCGTTGTCGCCGTCGAAACTCAGGAATCGCTCGACCTGAGCGCGGAGGTATCCGACCCACTCCGCCACGGTCTCCTTGGTGTTCAAGGTCCGTTCGCTCGAGGGGCGCGGATCGCCGATCAGACCTGTCGACCCGCCCACCAGACCGAGCGGGCGATGACCGGCGAGCTGGAGCCGGCGCATGGTGAGCAGCTGCACGAGGTTGCCCAGGTGAAGGCTCGGCGCGGTGGGATCGAAACCGCAGTAGAAGGTGATCGGCTCGCCGCCGAGGAGCGCCCGCAACTCCCCCGCGTCGGTGGAGACCTGAACGAGCCCGCGCCACACGAGTTCGTCCCAGACGTTGTCGAAGGACGGATCGTTCGCGGGGGCGGTCGCGTTCACGACGACGGCGGATGACACGCCTGTCAGGCTATCAGCGTGCCCGACACGGGCCGCACGATCGTGTGGAACCACCCGCACACGCGGACTGGCTGACGGCTGCGTCCGACGTCCGTGGGACACTTTCGACATGCCGGATGCCGTCGACGCCACCGATCCCCTGGCCGTCGCGATCGTGGTGGTCTTCCTGTTCCTGTCGCTGTGCACCGCGCTCGTTCTGGTCATCGTCGCCGGCCGCCGTCCTCACGCCTCCCTGCTGTCCATCGCGGCGGGCCTCGTCCTGCTGGCGCTCCTCGTCGTCGCCGTCCTCCCGTACAACGTGCCCGTGCTCCTCGGTGCGATCCTCGCGCTGCTCGGCGTGACGTTGGCCGTGCTCGGCGGCAACCCGTTCACCCGCTGGGTCCTCATCGCCGCCGACGGGCGCACGACCGAGGGCCCACGGGGCGGCATCCTCGTCGAGCTGGCCGCCGAACACTCCGAGTCACGGCAGGAGGAGATCCTGCGGGGCGGCACGACGATCGGCTTTCTCGAGCGGGCGTCGGTGGCGTTGGGGATCGTCGCGGGGTTCCCGGCCGTCATCGCCGTGGTCGTCGCGCTGAAGGGTGTCGGTCGATTCTCGGAGTTGGCGACGCCCGCCGCTCGAGAGCGGTTCATCGTCGGCACCCTCGCCAGCCTCCTCTGGGCGTCCGCCGTCGCGGCGGCCGTATGGATGGCGATCTGGTGAAGGTCATCCCGGCGCGTCGGCGAGCGCCCGAAGCCCCTCGATGAGCGCGCCCGCCTCTGCCGCGGCCAACGCCTGCGACACGGCGGACTGCACGATCCCCTCCGCTGCGGCGAGATCGCTCTGGGTACGGCCGAGCCATCGCCCGTAGACGAGTCGCCGGGTGCGGGGACTGAGCTGAGCGATCGCGCGGTCTCGCGCAAGCAGTCCGCTGTTGGCCACCCGCACCAGCTCGACCGTCTCGGGCGTCGCCGTCTCCGATGTCGCCACCCATGTGCGCGCGGTCGGCGCGACGCGCCGGGCGAGCTGCTCGACCTTCTCGATCGCGCCGCGCGCCGCCCACCACGCCTCACCTTCGGACAGCGCCCCGCCGACCGAGGGGATCTCCTCGATATCGCCCAGACCGAGCCCGAATCTGAGCTCGACGCCCTCGGGGAGCGCGAGCTGCAGCAACACGGTGGCGGTCAGAGCCGACGAGAGCTCCCGGTACACACCCTGCATCTCGTCGCCGACCACGGGAACGAGCTCGCGCTCCGGGGTCGGCCCGTCCGCGGCAACCCGCGCCAGTGCGGCTTCGAGACCGCGTTGCGCCGTCCGCCGGTCCGGGAGTTCCCGCGACGAGACGATGTCAGCGATCACGGCGGCGGGCATGACATCAGCTTAGCGCTGATATGCGACGAGATATCGGCACAAGACTGATATTTTACGAGATATCAGTTAAAGGCTGATTTCCGAGGAACAGCTTCGCCGCCGATTGCGCCCGGGAGACGAGTTCCGCACGCTGCTCGTCGACGCGACCGCGCGCGGTGCCCCCGACGCCCGAGCGACTGGCGACGGACCCCTCGACAGTCAGCACCGAGCGGACCTCCGGACCGAGGTGCGGCGATACCGCTGTCAACAGTGCGTCATCGACATCCTCGAGACCGATCCCCCGCTCCTCGCACGCGCGAACGAGCGCACCCGAGATCTCGTGGGCGTCGCGGAAAGGGATGCCGCGCCTGACCAACCACTCGGCGACGTCCGTCGCCAACGAGAACCCGGCCGGAGCGAGCTCACGCATCCGTTCCGTGTCGAAGCGTAGGGTCGCGACCATCCCCGCGAAAGCGGGGAGGACCACTTCGAGCGTCTGCACGCTGTCGAAGATCGGCTCCTTGTCCTCCTGGAGATCGCGGTTGTACGCCAGCGGAAGGCCTTTCAACATCGTCAGCAGCCCGGTGAGATTGCCGATGAGCCGTCCCGTCTTGCCTCGGGCCAACTCCGCGATGTCGGGGTTCTTCTTCTGCGGCATGATGCTCGACCCCGTCGAGAATCCGTCGTCGAGGGTGACGTAGGAGAACTCGCGGGTGTTCCAGACGATGATGTCTTCGGCGAACCGACTGAGATCGACGCCGATCTGGGCCGCCACGTAGGCAAACTCCGCCACGACGTCGCGCGCGGCGGTCCCGTCGATGGAGTTCTCGGTCGGTCTCCCGAGGCCGACCTCCCGCGCCACCAGCGCGGGATCCAGTCCCAGAGTCGATCCAGCCAGCGCTCCCGACCCGTAGGGCGACGCGTCCGCCCGGGCACGCCAGTCGCGCAGGCGCTCGAGGTCGCGCACGAGCGGCCAGGCATGAGCCTGGAGGTGATGGGCGAGGAGGACGGGCTGCGCGTGCTGGAGGTGCGTGCGCCCCGGCATGATCGCGTCCGCGTGCGCCTCGGCCTGAGCGACGATCGCGTCGATGAGACGCAGCACATCGCGCGCGATCACCGCAGCGTGGTCGACGAGGTACATCCGCACCAGCGTCGCGATCTGGTCGTTGCGGCTCCGACCGGCGCGCAGCTTGCCGCCCAGCTCCGGCCCGACAGCCGCGATGAGGGCCGCCTCGAGTGCACCGTGGACGTCCTCGTCGTTCGGCCGGGGGCGAAGCGTGCCGTCGCGGACCGCCTCCCGCAGGCGGTCGAGCCCCGCACTCATCCGCTGTTCCTCGTCCGCGGTGAGATAGCCCGCCGCCGCCAGGGCCTTGGCGTGCGCGTGCGAACCGGCGATGTCGTAGGGCGCAAGAACCCAGTCGAAGTGCGTGGACACGCTGAGTGCGGCGAGCTCCGGGGAGGGGCCCGAGGCGAAACGCGCTCCCCACAGGGCGCCTTCGTTGGTCTGTTCGTTCTTGGTCACCCGTTGCTCCCTCTGGTCAGCGTGGTCGGCACGATCAGCTTCGACACCCGGTCGAAGGTCCACTCGAGCGGGCCTCGACCGATGACGAGTGCCCAGGCGGTGCACGCGACGACGATTCCGAGAGTCAAGGGCCAGAACGGCTCGAGCTCTCGGAAGGGCGTGAGAAGACCGGTGTTGCCGAATACCACGAGGGCGATGATCGCCCAGACGACGATCTGCGCCGTGTACGCGGTCAGCGGCATCGCCCCGACGGCGCGCAGCGGGAGCACAATCCAGACGAGGACCGTGCGGCACACCAGGAGGGAGCCGGCGATGACGGCCATCGCGAACCCACCCGACCCGATGACTTCGAGCAGTCCGCTCGAGTGGGGTTCCGCCGTCCAGACCTCGCTCCACAGCGTCGCCGTCACCGCGTCGGCGCTCCCTCGCCCGGCGGTGTCGAGACCATAGCCGAGGATGGCCAGTCCGACACCCGCGGCGAGCGCGATGAGCTGGACGCGCAGTCGCGTGAGATCGGCCCGCGCGAGTCCGAGACCGGCGAGGACGAAGGCCATCCAGACCGGGAACGGGTAGTGCCAGCCGAGAGCGGCCGACAGTTCGTCGCCGAGTGGCGTCGACCAGAGCGGCGCCTCGTCCAGGAGCACCTGGATCCAGGGCATCACCGCACCCACGCCCGCGGCGGTCACGAGGACGGCGGCGGCCGAGAGCCGAGTGAACGGCAGGGTCAGGACGAACATGATCGCGTACGCGGGGAGGATGACGTAGAGCGGCACCCCGGTGGCGATGAGGAGCACGCCGAGACTCCAGAGCATCCCCGCGCGGACGGCCAATCGCATCCGCGCGATCGCCATCTGCTCACGCCCGAACGGACGAGGACCCCCGGTGACCAGGCCGATGGACACCCCCGCGAGGGTCGCGAAGAGAATCGAGGATCGCCCGTCGACGAGCCCCAGCCACGTCGAAGGGATCTCCCACAGCAGCTCGGGCGTCACGAGCAGGTGCGCCGCGAACATGCCGAGGACGGCCAGCCCCCGGGCCAGGTCGATCCCGGAGAGTCGGCCTTGTCCGTTCAACCGAGCCCAGTTGCGGCTCAGCATCCCCCGCGGGCGGTCGGTCACTGTTGGCGCAGCAGCCACACCAGGAGTGCCTTCTGTGCGTGAAGCCGGTTCTCCGCCTCGTCCCAGACGACGCTCTGGGGTCCGTCGATGACCTCCGCATCCACCTCGTAGCCGCGGTCGGCCGGGAGACAGTGGATGAAGATCGCGTCGCCGGCGGCGAGGGACATCAGCTCGGTGGTGACCTTGTACGACCCGAGGTCGCGGAGGCGGGCGAGCTTCTCTTCCTCCTTGCCCATCGACACCCAGGTGTCCGTCACGATGACGTCCGCGCCCGCGGCCGCCTCGTTGGGGTCGGTGAAGAGGACGACGCTACCCCCGGTCTCGGCGGCGCGTCGATCGGCCGCTTCGATCACGTCATCGCGGGGCGCATAGTCCTCGGGGGAGGCCACCCGCACGTGCATGCCGGCCGTCACCCCCGCCAAGAGGTACGAGTGCGCCATGTTCGAGCGGCCGTCGCCGAAGAACGACAGCGTGAGACCGGCGAGGTCTCCCTTGTGCTCTCGAATGGTGAGCAGGTCGGCCAGGAGCTGACACGGATGGAAGTCGTCCGACAGCGCGTTCACGACCGGGACCCGGGTCCCCGCGGCCATCTCCTCCAGACCCGCCTGCGCATACGTGCGCCAGACGATGGCGGCGACCTGACGCTCGAGCACCCTGGCGGTGTCGGACGGTGTCTCCTTGCCGCCCAGCTGACTGTTCGCGGTCGAGATGATCAGCGGCGAGCCCCCGAGGTCGGCGATCCCGACCGCGAACGACACACGCGTGCGGGTGGAGGACTTGTCGAAGATCACCGCGACCGTCTGCGGACCCTCCAGCGGACGCAGCTTCCAACGGTCCCGCTTGAGGTCGACCGCCAGGTCGAGGATCTCGCGCTGTTCGGCAGGCGTGAGGTCGTCGTCGCGCAGAAGATGACGGGTCATCGAGATCCCTCCCCTTCGGCGGATGCGGCGCCGGAGCCGTCGAGCACGAGCGCGTCCTCCACCGAACGGATCGCGGCGGTGAAGAGGGCGACGAAGTCGTCGACCTCGACGTCGCCGATCGTGAGGGCGGGCGCCAGTCGGATCGTGGTGTCGTTCGGGGCGTTGATGATGAGTCCGTGCTGCTGAGCCGCCGCGACGAGGGCCTTGGCGAGCGGATGACGCAGCGCGATACCGATCAGGAGGCCCTGCCCGCGGCATCCCTCGATCAGGTCCGAGTCGATCCCGGCGATCGCCTCGCGCAACTGCCGCCCCCGCTCCCGGGCGTTGGTGAGGAGGTCGGCGCGCTCGATCTCGGCCAGCACCGCAGCGGCGACCGCGGTGCCGAGCGCGTTGCCCCCGAACGTCGAGCCGTGGGTGCCGGGATAGAACAGGTCGCTCGCAGCCCCGAAGGTGATGAGGGCGCCGATCGGGAAGCCGCCACCGATGCCCTTGGCCACGGTGATGGCGTCGGGGGTGATCCCTGCGTGCTGGAAGGCGAACCACTCCCCGGTCCGGCCCGCGCCCGTCTGGATCTCGTCGACGACGAGCAGCGCGCCGTGGCGCGCGGTGATCTCGCGCGCCGTCGCGAGGTATCCCTCGGGGAGTTCCACCACTCCCGCTTCGCCCTTGATCGGCTCGACGAAGAGCGCGGCCACGCGCCCGTCCATCGCCGCCTCGAGCGCCTCCACCGTCGAGTCGATGAATTCCACCCCGGGGACCATCGGGAGGAACGGCTCCTGCATCCAGGACTTGCCGGTCAGAGCAAGGGTTCCCATCGTTCGCCCGTGGAAGGCGTCGCGCAGCGCGAGGATCCGGGGTCGGTCGGCGCCGCCCTGGAGCCTCGCCAGCTTGAAGGCCGCCTCGTTGGCCTCCGCACCGGAGTTGCCAAAGTACACTCGGCCGCTGTCCCCGGTACCGGCGAGGCGCTTCAGACGGGCCGCGAGCTCGAGCTGCGGAGGGGTGGCGAAGTAGTTGGACACGTGTGCCAGGGTCGCGGCCTGTCGCGCCACCGCATCCACGAACACGGGGTGGGCGTGCCCGAGGGAGTTCACCGCGATGCCGCCCAGGAAATCGAGATAACGGATCCCCGCGTCGTCCCAGAGGTAGGCGCCCTCCCCGCGGACGAACATCGCCATCCGGTCGCCGAAGCTACGAACGAGGTCGCGCCCCGCGTCATCCTGCCAGGTCATCCTCGCACCACCTCTGTTCCGATTCCGTTGCTGGTGAAGATCTCCACGAGCACCGAGTGCGGTACTCGCCCGTCGATGATCGCCGCCGTCTCGACGCCGCCCTCGACCGCCTCGAGGCATGCCTGCATCTTGGGGATCATGCCCGACTCGAGCGTCGGGAGCATCTCGCGCAGCGTCGAGGACGTCAGGTGCGAGACGAGGGAATCGCGGTTCGGCCAGTCGGCGTACAGGCCCGGCACGTCGGTGAGGACCACGAGCTTCACCGCTTTCAGCGCCACCGCGAGCGCGGACGCTGCGGCGTCGGCGTTGACGTTCAACGATGCGCCCGGCCGATCGAGGTCGGGGGCGATGCTGGAGACGACGGGGATGCGTCCGGCGGCGAGGTGGTCGAGCACCGGCTGCGGGTCGACCTCGACGACGTCGCCCACCCGGCCCAGGTCGTGCTCGATGCCGTCGATGGTGACCCCGCGACGGCGCCCGCCGAAGAGCCCGGCGTCTTCACCGCTCAAGCCGGTCGCCAAGGGCCCGTGCGTGTTGATCTTGCCCACCAGCTGGGGATTGATCTGGCCGGTGAGCACCATCCGCACGACCGAGATCGCCTCGGTGGAGGTGACCCGGTAGCCGCCCTTGAACTCGCTCGGGATCTCGAGCCGGTCGAGCATCGAGGAGATCTGCGGCCCACCCCCGTGCACGACGACGGGCTTCACGCCCGCGTAGCGGAGGTAGGCCATGTCTGCGGCGAACGCGTCTTGCAGCTCTTCGCTGACCATGGCGTTGCCGCCGTACTTGATGACGATCACCTGGTCTCGGAATCGCCGCAGCCACGGCAGCGACTCGATGAGGACGGCGGCCTTCGCGCTCGCCTCCCCGGGATCGGTCGTCTGGATGTCGGTCATGAGGAGTACGCGCTGTTCTCGTGGACGTAGTCGTGGGTGAGGTCGTTGGTGCGGATGAGCGCGTGAGCGTCGCCCGCCTTCAGGTCGATGCGGACCACCGTGGCGCGTGGAGTCAGGTCGACCTCCTCGCGCGGGCGGTCCGGACCGCCCTGCGTGCACACCCGCACGCCGTTCATCCAGACGTCGACGTCATAGGGGTCGAAGGCCGCGTCGGTCGTGCCGATCGCCGCGAGCACCCGCCCCCAGTTCGGGTCGTTGCCGAAGATCGCGGCCTTGAAGAGGTTGTTGCGGGCGACCGAGCGCCCGACCACGACCGCGTCGTCTTCGGATGCCGCGTTCTGGACCTGGATGCTGATGTCGTGGCTGGCCCCTTCGGCGTCGGCCTGGAGCTGACCGGCGAGGTCGTCGCACACCGCGGTCAGCCGGCGCCGGAACTCGTCGGGGTCGGGCGCGACGCCGGACGCGCCGCTGACCATGAGGGTGACCTGGTCGTTGGTCGACATGCAGCCGTCGGAGTCCAGGCGGTCGAAGGTGACCCGGGTCGCGGCGCGCAGATGCGCGTCGGCCTCCTCGGCGGTGAGGACGGCGTCAGTGGTGACGACGACGAGCATCGTCGCAAGGCCGGGCGCCAGCATCCCGGCTCCCTTGGCCATTCCGCCGATCGTCCATCCGTGGCTGGCTTCGACGGCCCGCTTGGGCCGGGAGTCGGTCGTCATGATCGCTTCGGATGCGGCGTCGCCGCCGTCTGAGGCGAGCGAGGCGATCGCCCGTTCGGTCCCGTCGAGCACCTTCTGCCGGAACACCTCGTCGCCGACGCCGATGAGACCGGTGGAGCAGATGAGGATGTCGCCGGCGCCGACGCCGAGCAGTTCGGCGGCCTTCTCGGCGGTCTCGTGGGTGGTCTGGAAGCCGAACGCCCCCGTGAAGCAGTTGGCCCCTCCGGAGTTGAGCACGATCGCCTCGACGACGCCGTCCCGGATCACCTGCTCCGACCACAGGATGGGGTTGGCCTTGGCCCGGTTGCTCGTGAAGACCGCGGCGCCGACTTTGAGCGGACCGCGGTTGACAACGACGGCGACATCGGGCTTGCCGGTCGACTTCAGTCCCGCGACGACGCCGGCCGCCTCGAAGCCCTTCGGCGCGGTGACACCGCGGGAGGCGAAGCCGTGAGGCCGGTCGTCGTCGATGTTCACGGGGCCACTCCGTTGACGGTGAGCGCCCGACCCTCGGGGAGTCCGAGCGCGATGTTCATGGACTGCACGGCGGCGCCCGCGGTGCCTTTGACGAGGTTGTCGACCGCGGTGACGACGACCACCCGGTTCGCATCGCGGTCGATCGCGAGCCCCATCAGCGCGGTGTTGGCCCCGAGGACGTCGGCCGTGCGGGGGAAGTGCCCCGCCGGGAGGAGCTGCACGAAGGTCTCTTCTCCGTACGCCCGCTCCCACGCCGCCCGGATGTCGTCGTCGCTCGCCCCGGAAGCGATGGGAGCGGTCGAGGTGGCGAGAATTCCACGCGCCATCGGCACGATCACGGGGGTGAACGAGATCCGGATGGCGGCTGTGGCGTCAGGCGCCGCCCCGGCGAGCGCCTGTCGGATCTCGGGGATGTGGCGATGGGTGCCGCCGACCGCGTAGGGATTGGCGGTGCCGAGGATCTCGCTGCCGAGGAGATGCGGCTTGAGGCTCTTGCCGGCGCCTGAGGGCCCGACCGCGAGCACGGTGACGATGTCGCCCGGGTCGATGACACCCGCGGCGACGCCCGGCGCGAGGCTGAGGCTCACCGTGGAGGCGTTGCATCCGGGCGCCGCGATTCGCGTCGCCCCGCGCAGCAGGTCACGCTGCGTGCCCGCACCGACGAGGAGCTCGGGCACCCCGTAGGTCCACGGCTCGTGGAACACGCCGCCGTAGAAGCGATCCCACTCCCCCACCGACTCCAGCCGGTGATCCGCACCGGCGTCGATCACGAGCGGCGTCTCGCGCAGCGCGTCGGTGTACTGCCCCGACTGTCCGTGCGGGAGGGCGAGGAAGACGATGTCGTGACCGGAGAGCACCTCGGGGGTAGTCTCCTGGAGCGTCAGGTGCGCCAGCGAACGCAGATGGGGCTGGTGCTCGATGAGCTTCTGTCCGGCGTTGGAGTGCGCGGTGACCGTGCGGATCTCGACGTCGGGATGTGCGGCGAGGATCCGGAGGATCTCGCCGCCCGCATAGCCGGATGCGCCGGAGACGGCGACCGAATATGTCATGGATTCCACCTTAGAGTCTGGGGTCGTGGGCTGCCGACGGCGACGCCCGTGACTCCCCTCGAAGGAGGTGCGCGGGGTCGCCTAAAGTCGGCGTCCGTCCAGACGTCGGCGCGCGGGAGCGACGCTCGGAGCGAGCGTGGCGAAGAAGGGCGCGGCCGAAGGCATGCGCCGACCATACCGACCGGTCGCGGGCACCCGCAAATCGGGGCTCGTGCGGTGCGGCGGGTCGAGGTCACGGGGTCGACCGGCGCACAACTCCTGCAGATCGCCGAGACGGGCGCCTGCCACCCGCGGAATCACGGGTGCCCCCGGCATCAGCGGTCGGGGATTGCAGGAGTTGTGCGCACCCGGTCAGCCCAGCTCCGCCAGCAACGCGAGTTCCTCGGCGCGCGTGAGCCCCGACCTCCGCACACGGTCGAGGCCGCGCTCGCGCTCGTCCGCCAGAGCGCGCTCGAGGGTGTCGCGGAGGTCGCGCACGTGACCGCCCGCAGCGCGGTACGCCGCATTCGAACGCGTGGCGAACCCGGGCATGTCGCTCGGCAGCCACAGCGGGAGCGAGCGCGCACCCATCCAGTACTGCACCCAGTACTGCACGTCGTGCGCGATGAGCCAGTCGTCCTCACCATCCACGACAACCCCGGAGTGCCCCGTCACCTCGCGAGCGGTCTCGAGGAGGGTGCGGAACGGCACGGAATCACCGATCGCGTTGGCGAGGATCGATCGCTCCCGGCGTCCACAGGCGACGAGGAACGCGGCGAGGTCGTCGACGTCGATGACCTGGGCCCGTCGATCGTCCAGGGTGGGCGTGAGCACCGGCCCGTCACCGGCGACCGCGAGGCGCGCGACCCAGTAGCCGAACCGATCCGTGGGGTCCCCCGGCCCGACGATGAGCCCCGGGCGCACGATCGCGGCCCGCGCACCGAAAGCGTCGCGGACGGATGCCTCAGCGGCGGCCTTCGCACGCGAGTAGTCGTACTCCTCCCCCGGCCGAAGCGGCGCACTGACCTCGGCGCCCTCGTCCGCACCGACGACATCGTTCGCCGCGTACACCGATAGCGATGACACGTACGTCAGGTGACGGGCGACCGGCGCGAGCACGGCGACCGCCGATGCCACGTGCTCTGGCGTGGAGGAGATCTCGACCACCTCGTCCCACTCGCGCTCGGCCACGGCGTCGTAGGCTCCCGGCGCCGCCCGGTCGGCGGCGATGAGCTCCGCTCCGTCCGGTGCGGGTCGTCCGCCGCGCGCAAGACAGGTGACGCGGGCACCTGCGTCCACCCAGGCTCGAGCGACCCGTCCGCTCAGCCAACCGGTCCCGCCCAGGATGAGCACGTGCGTCATGCGGCCATCCCATCAGAGCGTCACGCCATGCGATACGGCGTTCCGCTCTGGGCGGAGCGCATCGCCTATTCGCGCAGGCTCGCCCCGAAGCGCGACGCCGCCTCGGCGACGCCCGCGAGCTTCGCCTCGGTGGCCTCGGCCGCGGTGAGGGTGCGGTCCGGCGCACGGAACCTCAGGGCGAACGTCAGGCTCTTCGAGCCCTCCGGAACACCCGCCCCGCGGTAGTCGTCGACAAGACGCAGCGACTCGAGCAGATCGCCCGCCCCGTCGACGAGCGCCGCGCGGACGTCGGATGCCGGGACCTCGGCGCTCACGACGAGGGAGACGTCCTGCGTGGCAGCCGGGTAGCCGGAAAGCGACGCCGCGACCACCCTCTCCCCTGCCAGGGAGAGCGCGAGATCGAGATCGAGTTCGGCGACCACGACGCGGCCGGGAAGGTCGGCGTCCTCGGCGACGGACGGGAGCAGCTCGCCGACGTGACCGACCACGACGTCCCCGACGGACAGGATGCCCGTGCGACCGGGGTGCAGGGCCGCGCGCTCGCCCTGCGCGACCTCGATCGTGACACCCGCTGCCGCCCCAATGCTGCGGACGGCATCGAGCGCATCGGCCAGGCCCGCCTCCGCGGCAGGCACGCCGGGCTGCTTCGGGGTGACCGCTCCGGTCACGAGCACCGCGACGTGGCGGTGCTGCGGCGGGATCGACGCGTCGAGTGCCGTCAGCGTCGCAGCATCGGGTCGCACCGCCAGCGGCGGGACGAACTCGGTGCCGTAGGCCACGCCGGGCTCGGGCAGGAAGACGGCGCCGGTCTCGAACAGCGCGAGGTCGGTGAGACCGCGCGCCACGTTGCGGTGCGCGACGCGCAGCAGTCCCGGCACGAGGCTCCGGCGGAGGAACGGCGCCTGCCCGTCGAGGGGATTGGCGAGCTTGACGCTCGGCAGGTGCTCTCCCGTCGCCGATCCGTGGAGGTCGTTCTGCTCCTCGGTGGTGAATCCGAAGGACGGCGTCTCGACGTATCCGGCGGCGGCGAGCGCGTTGGCGACGCGACGCCGGCCCTGCTGCGCCGCGGTGAGCCCGCGCCCCGAGGGCGGCGTCGGCAGCACCGAGGGAATGCGGTCGTATCCCTCGATCCGGGCGACCTCTTCGGCCAGGGTCCACTTGTCGGTCAGGTCCGGACGCCACGAAGGGGGGAAGACGACCCAGTTCGCGTCGTTCTCGCGGACCTCGCAGCCGATGAGCTCGAGGGCGCGGACGATCTCGTGCTCGGTGTAGGGGACTCCGATGAGCGCCGGCACGAAGGGCCGCGGTAGTTCCACACCGGGCGTCTCGATGACCGCGTGCAGGGCGCCGCCGGCGCGGGTGTCGGTGCCGCCGGCGTAGGTGACCATCAGCTCCGCCACGCGCGCGGCCGCCACGAACGGGATCGCCGGGTCGACGCCGCGCTCGAAGCGGCGCGAGGCCTCCGACGGCAGCTTGTGCCGGCGCGCAGTGCGGGCGATGGACACGGTGTCGAACGTCGCGGCCTCGATGAGCACGTTCCGGGTCGACGAGGTCATCTCCGTCGTCCCGCCGCCCATGACGCCCGCGAGGCCGATCGGCCCCGACTCGTCGGTGATCAGCAGGTCCTCGGGGCTGAGCTCGCGCACCTTGCCGTCGAGGGTCTCGAGCCTCTCGCCCGCGACCGCACGACGCACGGTGATGCCGCCGCGTAGTGTGTCGAGGTCGTAGCCGTGGATCGGCTGACCGAGCTCGACCATGACGTAGTTGGTGATGTCGATGAGGATGCCGAGCGAGCGGATGCCGGCGAGCGAGAGCCGCGCGATCATCCACGCCGGCGTGGGCTTGGTGGGATCCACGTCGCGGACGATGCGCGCCACGAACTCCGACGCTCCAACCCGACCACGGATCGGGGCCCGATCATCGACGGCGACGGCGAACGCCGTGTCGTCGTGCAGGTTCACCTCTCCCCATTCGCGCGCACCCGGATCGCGGAAGGCCGCTCCGGTGGCGTGGGAGTACTCGCGCGCGACGCCGCGCACCGACAGCGCGTACCCCCGGTCGGGGGTGACGTTGATGTCGACCGCGACATCGTCGAGCCCGAGGAGGCTGATCGCGTCCGAACCGACCGGCGCGTCGATGCCGAGTTCGACCAGGCGCAGGATGCCGTCGTGCTCGTCACCGAGACCGAGCTCTCTGGCCGAGGCGATCATGCCGTCTGAGACATGCCCGTAGGTCTTCCGGGCGGCGATCGGGAACGGGCCGGGCAGCACGGCGCCCGGGAGGGTCACCGGCACCTTGTCGCCGACGAAGAAGTTGCGCGCGCCGCACACGATCCCATGCACGGCGGGCCCCCCGTCCGCGGCGGTCTCGCCGTCGGGAGCGACCTTCACCTGGCACCAGCGGATGGTCTTGCCGTTGGACTGCGGCTCTTCGACGAAGTCGAGCACCTCGCCCACGACGATGGGACCCTGCAGCTCGAAGCGGTGCACGTCCTCCTCTTCGAACCCGACGCGCACGAGCGCGGCGAGCACGTCCTCGGGGGTGGCCTCCGCCGGCACATCCACGTACTCACGCAGCCACGAAAGCGGGACGCGCATCAGACCACCATCCCGAACTGCTCGCTGAAGCGCACATCGCCCTCGGCCATGTCGCGCATGTCCTGCACATCGCTGCGGAACATCAGCGTCCTCTCGATCCCCATCCCGAAGGCGAAGCCCGAGTACTCCTCGGGGTCGATCCCCGCTGCGCGCAGCACGTTGGGGTTGACCATGCCGCACCCGCCCCACTCGATCCAGCGCGCCCCGCCCTTGAAGGTCGGGTGCCACAGATCGAGCTCGGCGGACGGCTCGGTGAAGGGGAAGTAGTTGGCGCGGAAGCGGGTCTTCGCCTCGGGTCCGAACAGCACGCGGGCGGCGTGGTCGAGCGTGCCCTTGAGGTGCGCCATCGTGATGCCCTTGTCGATCACGAGACCTTCGAACTGCGTGAAGACCGGAAGGTGCGTGGCGTCGAACTCGTCGGTCCGGTACACCCGCCCCGGGCACAGCACGTAGATCGGCAGGTCGCGCTCGAGCATCGAACGCACCTGCACGGGGCTCGTGTGCGTCCGCATCACCAGGTGCCGATCGACCGGGTCGACGAAGAACGTGTCCTGCATCTGACGCGCCGGGTGGTCGGCGTCGAAGTTGAGCGCATCGAAGTTGAACCACTCGTGCTCGAGCTCGGGGCCTTCGGCGATCTCCCATCCCATCCCGACGAAGATGTCGGCGATCTGCTCCTGCAGGAGCGAGATGGGATGCCGCGCACCGACCCGAGCCCGCGTGGGAAGCGCGGTGATGTCGACGCGCTCGGACTCCAGACGTGCCGCCGTCTCGGCCGCGGCGACCTCCGCCTCCCGGGCGGCCAGGGCCTGGGTGACACGGCCGCGAGCCTGACCGATGAGCTTGCCGAACTCGGCCTTGCGGTCGGGGGCGACATCGCGCAGACGGGCGTTGAGTCGGGCGAGCGGCGAGCCCTCCGCCGTGTGCGCGGCGCGGGCCGCCTTCAGGTCGGCCGTGCTGGATGCCGCGGCGATCGCGGCGAGCGCGGCATCGACCGCGGCCTCCACTGCGTGCGGGGTGATCTCGGGTGCGTCGGACACGAGAGTCGAGTCTACCGACGGCGAATGCCGCGGCCCGCCGCGTCGTCAGTAGCCCGGAGCGTTCCCAGACTGACGAGCGGACGCACTCGCCTGCGCAACGAGGATCGCCTGATCGGGATCCACGTCAGACCCGCCGCGCTTCGCCTTGCGTCCTCCGCTGGCCGTCCGCCGGGAGAGCCACCGCGCGAACCAGGAGATCGAGAGGTTGATCGCGAGGTAGATGACGAGAGTCACGACGAAGAGCGACAGCAGATATCGGTTGCCATAGTACGAACCGAGGTTGTAGATCACCGTCCGAATCAGCTCGGGGTACGCCACGATGTAGCCGAGGGCGGTGTCCTTCAAGAGGACGACGAGCTGCGCCACGATGATGGGCAGCATCTGCCGGAAGGCCTGAGGGAACTCCACCAGCATCCGTGATTGCAGCGAGCGCATTCCGATGGCGAGGGCTGCCTCGCGCTGGCCCCGTGGGAGGGCAACCAGGCCGGCCCGAAGGGCTTCTCCGATCAGCGTTCCGTTATAGAGGACGAGCGCGATGACGACCGCCCAGAATGCACCGGTCGATGCCAGGAGGAGGATGAAGAGCATCATCAGCAGAACCGGCATTCCCCGGAGGAACTCCTGCAAGATCGCAACGGGCACGCGCACGATGGCATGATCCGAGCTGCGGAGAAGCGCGAAGATGACCCCGAGGATCAGCGCTCCGACGGCGGCGACGGCGGCGGCCTGCAGGGTGGCCAGCACACCACGACCTACCGAACCCCAGAACTCCGTGTAGGGAAGGAAATCCCACCGGGAGGGGTCCAGGAAGGAGGGCGTCTCCACACCACCCGACACACGAGGCGCCGCGAGGATGGTGTAGACCCAGACGCCGAGGGCGAGGATGCCCACGATCCCGATGATCGAGATGATCCGGGAGCGTCGCCGGGCCTTCGGGCCCGGGGCGTCGAAGAGGATGTTGCTCATCTGCGCACCACCAACCGTCGCTCGAGTTGAGACGCGAGGAATCCGAGGGGAATGGTGATCACGAGGTACAGCGCCGCGGCAGCGACGAGGATTGGAACGACGATGTTCCCGAAGGCATTGGTCAGTTCACGCGTTGCGGCGAAGATCTCCACGATGAAGAACCCGCCCGCCACGGACGTGTTCTTCGTCAGGGCGATGAACACGTTGATCAGTGGAGGGATCGTCATCCGGAAGGCCTGCGGCAGGATGACCAGGCTCACCGTCTGCCCGAAGCCGAGACCGATGCTGCGCGCCGCCTCGGCCTGCCCGACGGGCACGCCGTTGATGCCGGAACGAAGGGCCTCACTGACGAACGCCGACGTGTAGTACACCAGCGCCAGGATCGCGAGCAGGAAATAGGGGGCGCGGACACCCATCATGGGTAGGACCATCCCGAAGAACACGAACACCAGCGTCAGCGGCGTGTTCCGGGCGATCTCCGTCCAGGCGGCTGAGAAGCCGCGCAGCGAGGCGACCGGCGAGATGCGCATCGCGGCGAGGATCGTCCCGACGATGAGCGAGAGGACCCCGCTCAGTGCGAGAAGAGCCAGCGTGACACGGAATCCGTCCCAGAAGGTCGGGATGATGATGCTCAACGGATCTTCCAAAAGTCCTCCTCTCTTGTCCTCGGGACATGCCCCGGCCGCGCGTGCGGCCGGGGCATGCTCGTCCGATCAGTAGCGGTCGACGGCCGGCGGCTCGACGAACTCGAGGATCGTGCCCGCCGTGGCGTCCCACGCCGCCTCGTAGGTGCCGTCCTCGTAGGACTGCTCGAGCACGTCGTTGATCCAGTTGCGGAACTCGGTGTCCTCCAGCGCGAGCCCGATGCCGTAGGGCTCCTCGGTGAAGGGCTCCCCGACGACCTTGAACTCGCCCTCGTTCTGCGCCGCCAGGCCGGCAAGGATCACGTTGTCGGTCGAGACGGCGACGACCGCTCCGTTGCGCAGCGGCTCGAGGCAGTTGGAATAGGTGTCGGTGAGAAGGACCTCCGCACCCAGGGCCTCCAGATTCGCGGCCGGGGTCGAGCCGGTCACGGAGCACACGGGCTGACCCACGAGGTCTTCTTCGCTCTCGATGTCGGTGTTGTCTGCGAGCGTCAGGATCGACTGGCCCGCGGTGTAGTACGGACCCGCGAAGGAGATGACCTCCTTGCGCGTGTCATTGATCGTGTAGGTCGCGATGACGATGTCCACCTGATCGTTCTGGATGAACGGCTCACGGTTCGCCGACACCGTCTCGACCCACTCGATGTTCTCCTCGTCGATGCCGAGGTTGGCCGCGATGATCTTGCCGATCTCCACGTCGAACCCTTCCGGCGTGCCCGAAGGTCCTTGCAGCCCGAACAGTGGCTGATCGAACTTCGTGCCGATGCGAATGGTGCCAGCCTCGTTCAGTTCGGCCATCGTGGTGCCCGGTTCGAACGACGCCTCGGCCTCGGGGGTGACCTCCGGTGCCTCCGAGTCGGTCGGGCTGCCGGACTGGCAGGACGTGAGGGCCAGCAGACCCGCGGCCGCAACGGCGATCAGGGACAGTCGTGTGCGCTTCATCTCGGTTTCATTCCTTTGCTGTGCCGGACCGTTGTGCGGTCCCTCGGTTCGCGGCCGCGGCGGGCCGCCGGGATCAGTGCTCCAGGATCTTCGAAAGGAAGTCCTTCGCCCTGTCGCTCGTCGGGTTCGTGAAGAAGCGTTCGGGTGGCGCTTCCTCGACGATCGCTCCGTCTGCCATGAAGAGCACACGATCTGCGGCCTTGCGCGCGAACCCCATCTCGTGGGTCACGACGATCATCGTCATGCCGTCGCCGGCAAGTCCGACCATCACGTCGAGCACCTCGTTGATCATCTCGGGGTCGAGTGCGCTCGTGGGCTCGTCCATCAGGATGAGCTTCGGATTCATCGCCAGCGAGCGGGCGATGGCCACGCGCTGCTGCTGGCCGCCGGAGAGCTGGTTCGGCATCTTCTCGGCCTGGTTGGCCACGCCGACACGCTCGAGGAGCTGCATCGCGCGTTCGTCGGCGTCCTTGCGCTTCATCCCCCGCACTCTCATCGGGCCGAGGGTCACGTTCTCGAGCACCGTCTTGTGCGCGAAGAGGTTGAACGACTGGAAGACCATGCCGACGTCCGCGCGGAGGCGTGCGAGTTCCTTGCCCTCTTCGGGAAGCGGCTCGCCGTCGATGACGATACGTCCGGAATCGATGGTCTCCAGACGATTGATCGCGCGGCACAGGGTGGACTTCCCCGACCCCGACGGTCCGATCACGACGACGACCTCGCCGCGGTTCACGACGGTGTCGATGTCCTTCAGCACGTGCAGGTCGCCGAAATGCTTGTCGACGTGTTCGATCACCACGAGGGGCTCGCCGCGACGAACCGCGATATTGGACGTCCGCGGCGCCGCCGTTGGTGCATCAGATGCCATGCCTGCCACCCTAGGCCGACCTCGTCGCCGAGACCGGTCAGGTGAGCAGACCTTAACCGAGTTGTAACAGCCCCTGTCGCGGATCGCGCGTCCCGGCGGGCGGCCGATCTCAGCCTCGAGCCATCACCGCGCGCTGGGCGAAGGCGGTCTCGTACAGGCACACGCTCGCCGCCGTCGCGAGGTTCAGCGACTCCGCGGCCCCGTAGATGGGCAGGCGCAGCGACAGGTCCGCCATCGCCAGCGCTTCGGATTCGAGCCCTCGCGCCTCATTGCCGAAGAGCCATGCCGTGGGCTCCGCCAGCGACGCGCGATGGGCGAGGAAATCCTCCCCCCCGACATCGGCCGCGACGACGCGGACACCGGCGGCACGGGCGCGTTCGACGGCCGTGGCGAGATCGACGCCGACGGCGACCGGGAGGTGGAACAGCGAACCCGTACTCGCCCTCACCACCTTGGGGTTGTACGGGTCGACCGTACGACCGGTGAGGATGACCGCGTCCGCACCGACCGCATCGGCGGCGCGGATGATCGTTCCGAGGTTGCCGGGATCGCGCACCTCCTCGCAGATGGCGACGAGGCGCGGCCCGGCGGCGAAGACATCGCGCACCGAGGTGGGGGTCTGGCGCGCGACGGCGACGATCCCCTGCGGGGTGACCGTGTCGGCCATCGCGTCGAGGACGGCCTCCGTGGCGAAGGTCACCTCGACATCGGCGACGCTCGCGGCATCCCGGATGTCAGCGTGCTTCTCCAGCGCCGACGGGGTGGCGTAGAGATCGACGACCGTGTCCGGCCGGTAGGAGAGCACCTCGCGCGCCGCCTGCGGACCCTCCAGCAGGAAGAGACCGGTCTCCTGACGGGCGCTGCGCTTGGTGAGCTTGGCCACGGCACGCACGCGCGGCGACCGCGGATTCTCCAGCACAGGCCCAGCATACGGGCGCGGGGGGCATGCGAAAGGGCACCCCTCCGCGCGGAGGGGTGCCCTTTCGACGGATGCCGGGACTCAGGCGCTCTTGGGAGCGTTGACGTTCTCGGGCAGGGCCTTCTTGGCCGTCTCGACGAGCGAGGCGAACACGGCGGGCTCGTTGACCGCGAGCTCGGCGAGCATGCGGCGGTCGACCTGGACGCCGGCGAGACCGAGGCCCTGGATGAACCGGTTGTACGTGATCCCGTTCTGACGGGCAGCGGCGTTGATGCGCTGGATCCACAGACGACGGAAGTCGCCCTTGCGCTTACGACGGTCGCGGTAGGCGTAGACGAGCGAGTGGGTGACCTGCTCCTTCGCCTTGCGGTAGAGCCGCGAACGCTGCCCGCGGTAGCCGGACGCGCGCTCGAGGATGACGCGACGCTTCTTCTGGGCGTTGACAGCCCGCTTTACTCTGGCCATTTCGTTTCGTTCCTAACCTTCGAGTCCGGGTGCTCAGCGACCGAGCAGCTTCTTGGCGACCTTGGCGTCACCCGGGGCGAGGACCTGGTCCTGCGACAGGCGACGGGTGCGCTTGGTGGGCTTGCCCTCGAAGTTGTGGCGCAGGTTCGCCTGCTGCTTCATGAGCTTGCCGGTGCCGGTGATCTTGAAGCGCTTCTTGGCACCCGAGTGGGTCTTCTGCTTCGGCATCTTCTCGTTCCTTCTGATCTCGCCCGGAGGCGGGGTGGGGTCCCGCCGGAGCGGGAGTCTGATCCCGCACGGCGTGCGGGAAGTCGGGTCTATTCGGCCGGCGCCTCGGCGTCGCTGCGCGGTGCGCGCGCGGCTTCCTTGTTGGCGGCGCGCTGCGCGTTCTGCTCGGCCTTGGCCTCGGACTTGTTCTTGTGCGGTGCGACCACCATGGTCATGTTGCGGCCGTCGATCGTGGGGTTGGATTCCACGGTGCCGAACTCGGCGACATCCTCGGCGAACTTGCGCAGAAGCCGCACGCCCTGCTCGGGACGGGACTGCTCCCGACCGCGGAAGAGGATCATGGCCTTCACCTTGTCGCCCGCCTTGAGGAAGCCTTCGGCGCGCTTGAGCTTGGTCTGATAATCGTGGGCCTCGATCTTCAGGCGGAACCGAACCTCTTTGAGGATCGTGTTGGCCTGGTTGCGGCGGGCCTCCTTGGCCTTCTGCGCGTTCTCGTACTTGAACTTCCCGTAGTCCATGATCTTGACGACGGGAGGCTTCGAGTTGGGCGCGACCTCGACCAGATCGAGATCGGCCTCCTGAGCCAGACGCTGCGCAACCTCGATGCGGACGACGCCGACCTGTTCGCCGTTGGGGCCGACGAGTCGGACCTCGGGAACGCGGATGCGCTCATTGGTGCGGGGATCGCTGATGCGGAACTCCTCTTCGGTGGCGGTTGGCATCCCGCGACGCGGTGCGACGCGGGGCGATCGAAGAACCACCCACCGGCGACGGCGCGCGAGCGCCGACTTTCCGCACCCGATCCGTTTCCGGCTACCCCGACCGCAACGCGGACGGGGCGGAGTGCTCGACCCGGTAGCCTGGAGCGGCAAGCGCGGGTGGGATGTGATCCTCTTTCGATTCGGAGCAGAACGCTCCGAGCCCGCCACAGTCTAGCAGAGAGTGCGAGCGCCCAGCATCGACATGGACACCCGAAACGATTCCGCGCCCGCGGACGATTCCCGACCCGCCCAGTGGGAGGAACAGGATGCCGCGGCATCCGCTGCCACCCGAGACATCGCCGATGTGCCGGCGGTCGAGGTCATCACCACCACGGCGGTGCATCTGATGAGCGCGGCGGCGGTCAAGGTCGGCCTCGCCGACGACCCCGGCTCGCAGCTCGACCTCGACGAGGCCCGCAAGCTCATCAACGCCCTGGCCGGACTCATCACCGCCGGAGCGCCCGAGATCAGCGACATGCACGCCCGATCGCTGCGCGACGGTCTGCGCTCGCTGCAGCTGGCCTTCCGCGAGGCATCCGTCATCCCCGACCCCATCGGCAAGGGCCCCGGCGAGAAGTACACCGGCCCCGTCACCTGATCCGGTACGGGGTCGCAGCTCAGGCGCCTTGCCGGAGCTTCACCGTCAGCGAGTCGACGAGGACGGCGATGCGGTCGTCGGCGGCCCACCGCTTGGCGAGACGGGCGAGGACGGCGTCGAGCTCGCTGCGATCCAGGCCCTGCACGAGCTGGAGCTCGACGACGAGTTCGGGCCCGCGCAGCCGGGCCGTCGGGTCACCGGGTGCCAGCGCGAAGTCGATCACGGCCAGTTCTGTTCCCACGCTCTCTCGGAACCCGGCGAACACCTCGGGCGAGGTGTGGCTGGGTTCCCACGCCAGGCCCTGCGCAATCGCCCACACCGCGGGCCTGCGCAGAACGAACTCCGTCGGAGACCCGGGGTCGATCACGATCAGCTCGGTGTCCTCGGCGGCGACGGCGAGAGCCGTGCGCACCCCCTCCGCGGGCACGGGGCGGGCGCCGGCGTCCCACCTCTGCATGGCATCCACGGACGTGAAGACCGGCAGCACGCGGCGACCGTCGGGCGCCGCCACCGACACGATCGACAGCTCTTGGGTCTTGTCCACGGCGAGGCCGTGGACGCCGACGCCCTGGTCGCCCTTCTCCGCGACGAGGGGGATGAGGAGCCGAGCGGTCCGGTAGGCGTCGACGACCGCCCTCTCATCGCCCTCGCCGCGCCCGAAGGCCTCGAGGGCGGCGAGCAGCCGAGGATCGGCGCTGCCGTCGTCGCCGGCGTGCGGGTTGGGTTGGAAGGCCCGCCCTTCCCAGGGCACCCCGGCCGAGTCCGCGTGGGCGGCGTGCTCGTGCGCCGGGTCAGTGTCCGGCGACATCCAGTGCCTCACGCAGGGTGAAGGCCCCGGCGTACAGCGCCTTGCCGACGATCGCGCCCTCGACGCCGAGGGGGACGAGCTCCCGGAGCGCGGCGATGTCGTCGAGGCTCGACACTCCCCCTGATGCCACGACCGGCTTGGGGGTGCGCGAGGTCATCTCGCGCAGGAGTTCGAGGTTCGGACCGCGCAGCGTTCCGTCCTTGGTGACGTCCGTGACGACGTAGCGGCTGCAGCCGGCGCGCTCCAGACGCGTCAGCACCGTCCACAGGTCGCCGCCGTCGCGGGTCCACCCACGAGCGGCGAGGGTGGTGCCGCGGACGTCCAGGCCGACGGCGACGAGATCGCCGTATCGTCCGATGACATCGGCCGCCCACTCGGGGTTCTCCAGCGCCGCCGTGCCGAGGTTCACCCGGGCGGCGCCGGATTCGAGGGCCGACTCGAGCGACGCGTCGTCGCGGATCCCGCCGGAGACCTCCACCTGGACCCCGCGGACCTGCTTGATGACCTTTCGCAGCACGCCGGCGTTGCTCCCGCGCCCGAACGCGGCATCGAGATCGACGAGGTGGATCCACTGCGCACCCTGTCGGGCCCAGTCCAGCGCAGCGTCGACCGGGTCGCCGTAACTGGTCTCGCTGCCCGCCTCACCCTGGGTCAGTCGGACCGCCTTACCGCTCGCCACATCGACGGCGGGGAGAAGGGTCAAAGCGGGCGTGGACGCGAAATCGTTCATGGCTCCCTGAGGGGTCGTGGGGCGCGGAGGGTCGCCGCGCGAAGGCACGGTTTCAGAGGGTAGCCCTGCGAAGGCCCGTGATCCAATTGGACAGCAGGCGGATGCCGGCGGCTCCCGACTTCTCGGGGTGGAACTGCGTGGCCGACAGAGGCCCGTTTTCGACGGCCGCGAGGAACGGCTCGCCATACGTCGTCCATGTCAGTGCCGGCTTCGGGAAGGGGTCGTGGACCTCGAGCTCCCAGGCCTTGGCGGCGAACGAGTGGACGAAGTAGAAGCGTTCATCGGCGAGCCCGGCGAACAGCCGGCTCTGCGGATCGGGGGTGACGGTGTTCCATCCGATGTGCGGGAGGACGGGCGCGTCGAGCAGGGTCACCTCGCCGGGCCACTCCCCCAGCCCGGCGGTGTCGACGCCGCGTTCGCGGCCCCACTCGAAGAGGACCTGCATGCCCACGCAGATGCCGAGGACGGGGAGTCCGCCGGCCAGCCGACGCTCGATGAGTTCGTCGCCGCGGCGGGCGCGCAGCGCCTCCATCACGGCGCGGTAAGCGCCCACGCCCGGCACGACCAACCCGTCGGCGTCGCGCACCAACCCCGGATCGGCGGTCAGGCGCGCGTCGGCACCGGCTTCGACGAGCGCCTTCACCGCACTGTGGACGTTGCCCGATCCGTAGTCGAGGACGGCGACGAGCGGTCGATCGCTCACAGAGCGCCCTTGGTGCTCGGGATTCCCTCGACCAGCGCGTCCCATGCCTTGGCGGCCCGGAACGCCCGTGCGAACGCCTTGTACTCCGCCTCGGCGATGTGGTGCGGATCGCGACCGCTCAGCACCTCGACGTGGAGGGTGAGCCCGCCGTGGACGGCGAGGGCCTCGAAGGTGTGGCGGACGAGGGAACCGGTGAAGTGCCCGCCGATCAGGTGGAGCTCGAATCCCGCCGGCTCACCCCCGTGGACGAGGTACGGCCTGCCGCTGATGTCGACGACCGCGCGGGCGAGAGCCTCGTCCAACGGCACGAGCGCGTCGCCGTAGCGCGAGATCCCGGCTTTGTCGCCGAGGGCCTGTCGGATCGCCTGGCCCAGGACGATCGCCGTGTCCTCCACCGTGTGGTGCGCGTCGATGTCGGTGTCGCCATGGGCTCGGACCGTGAGATCGGTCAGCGAGTGCTTGGCGAAGGCGGTGAGCATGTGATCGAAGAAGGGGACCGTGGTCTGGACGCTGCTGCGACCGGTGCCGTCGAGGTCCAGCTCGAGCTCGACGGTCGACTCGCTGGTCGCACGGCGAAGCGACGCGGTACGCGCAGGACGGGTCATGCGCCCGAGTCTATCGACGCCAGGGCGTCCAAGAAGGCGGTGGTCTCCTGCTCGGTGCCGGCTGTCACGCGGAGGTGATGAGGGATCCCGACATCCCGGATGAGCACGCCGCGGTCATACAGCGCCTGCCAGGTCCTGGCGGGGTCGGGCACATCACCGAACAGGACGAAATTCGTCCACGACGCGTAGGGCTGGTAGCCGAGCGCCGACACCGTCGCCGAGATGCGATCGCGCTGCGCGACGATGTCGTCCACCATGCGCAGCATCGTCGGCGCATGCTGCAGGGCGGCGGTGGCCGCCGCCTGGGTCAGCGCACTCAGGTGGTAGGGCAGGCGAACCAGGCGCAGAGCGTCGATGACGGCGGGGTCGGCGGCGAGGTAGCCCACCCGAGCCCCGGCGAAGGCGAAGGCCTTGCTCATGGTCCGCGAGACCACCAGTCGCGGTCGATCGGGCAGGAGAGTCACCGCCGACGGCGCCTCGTGGGGAGCGAACTCCACGTACGCCTCGTCGACGATCACGATGCCCCGCGTCGCCGCATAGACGGCCTCGATGACATCGAGCGGCAGGGGTGTACCGGTCGGGTTGTTCGGCGCGCAGAGGAATACGACATCGGGCTCGGCCTCTGCCACCTGCGCGGCGGCGCTCTCGGCCGAGACGGTGAAGTCGTGGGCTCGCGTCCCGGCCCGCCACTCGGCCCCGGTCCCCCGGGTCAGGAGGGGGTACATCGAGTACGTCGGCGCGAACCCGAACGCGCTGCGGCCCGGGCCGGCGAAGGCCTGCAGCAGGTGCTGAAGCACTTCGTTCGAACCGTTGGCAGCCCAGACCTGCTCCCGCACCAGACCGTGACCCAGGTAGTCCGCCAGGTGCTCACGCAGATCCGTGAACTCCCGATCGGGGTACCGGTTCACCTCGCGCAGGGCGATGGCCACGGCGTCGAGGATGTCGTCGGCGACCTCGGGCGGAACCGGGTGGGTGTTCTCGTTGACGTTCAGCGCCACCGGCAGCGGAGCCTGCGGCGCCCCGTAAGGGACCTGTCCCCTCAGATCGTCGCGGATGGGGAGGTCATCGAGTGTTGCACTCATCCTTCCCATCGTACGGCGCCGACACGACCGGCCCCGGGCTCAGTCGGAGTACTCGGCGGGGATCGCCAGCTCCTGCCCCGCGGCGACGACGCCCGCGTCGAGGCCGTTGAGGCGGCTGAAGGCGGCGACCACATCGCGCGGATCGGCCGAGGGCGCCACCCGCTCGGCGATCGCCCAGAGCGAATCGCCGGACTGCACGGTGACGGTGTCGAACGACGCCGCCGGCCCGCCGTCGGCCCGGGTGGCCAGCGCGGACCCGCCGCTGATCATCGCCGCGCTCAGCGCGACGACCGCGGGAAGCGCAGCGAGCGAGGCCAGGACACGGCGTCCACGCGTGGTCAGCCGCAGGCGGGTCGTCGTGCCGGTGGAGATCGTGATCGCGCTCATGGTGTACTCCCGTTCCCGGCCGAGCCGGTGTCGTTTCGGGTCTGAGGTTCGCATCCGCCTGTCGGCCGGGACCGGCGGATGCGAACCTCTCTTCCGAATCTATCTTCGATGTGAGATGCTGTCAAGCGGGTCGGAATCCGTCGAACGATCGAACGCGACACGCGAGCGAGGTCCGGTGGACACCCGTCGGAACCGGATACGGTTTCGACGAGGACACCTCACCACCGACCTCCGACATTCGAAGACGCCGCGGAGGTCCGGTGAGGATTCCGGGGAGACAGGAGCAGAGATGAGCGAGCAGACCACCAAGCCGCAGACACGCCGGCGCAAGAGCCTGAGCGACAAGCAGATGGCCATCCTCGAGGTGATCCAGCGCTCGATCGCCCGCCACGGGTACCCGCCGAGCATGCGCGAGATCGGCGACGCGGTCGGCCTCAAATCCCTGTCCAGCGTCACCCACCAGCTGAACCAGCTCGAGCTGAGCGGATACCTCCGCCGCGACCCGGGCAAGACCCGGGCCATGGAGGTGCTGATCGATCTGCCCGGAACGGCCGCCGAGAACCCCGCCGACCGCACTCCCGCCGTGGGTGACGCTGCACTCGTGCCGCTCGTCGGACGGATTGCGGCAGGCGTCCCGATCACGGCCGACCAGCACGTCGAGGAGGTCTTCCCCCTCCCCCGCCAGCTTGTCGGCAAGGGCGAACTGTTCATGCTCAAGGTCACCGGCGACTCGATGATCGACGCCGCCATCTGCGACGGCGACTGGGTCGTCGTCCGCGCCCAGGGGACCGCCGAGAACGGCGAGATCGTCGCAGCCATGCTCGACGGCGAGGCGACCGTCAAGACCTTCCGGCAGCGCGACGGCCACACCTGGCTGCTCCCCCGCAACACCGCCTTCGAGCCCATCCTCGGCGACGAGGCGACGATCCTCGGGAAGGTCGTCGCGATCCTCCGCGCCGTCTGACGTCGCCTTCGGCCTCCTTCGTCGCGGGGGGCACGCGCGGCGCAGCGTCGGAGACTGGGCGAAGCGTAGGAAGCTCCCCGGCGTAGCGTAGGGAGCATGGTCGAGCCCTCCCCTCGCGAATCCACGCACGCGCCGCGCACCGCGTTGCCGTTCGGCACCTGGCCGTCGGCGATCACCGCGGAGGCGGTGGCAGCCGCGTCGCCTCGCCTGGACGGTGCTCGCTTCGTCGGCGACGAGATCTGGTGGGCCGAGACCGTCCCCGAAGAGCGGGGGCGCACGGCCGTCCGCCGACTGATCGGCTCCCCGGGGTCCGCCGAGGCTGTCCGCACCGTCCTCCCCGCCCCGTGGAACGCGCGATCGCGCGTTCACGAGTACGGCGGCGGCGCGTGGGATGCGACCCCCGAGGGTGCCCTGGTGTTCGTGGAGAGATCGGACCAGCGGGTCTGGCTGCTCACCCCCGGATCCGAGCCCGTCCCGTTGACGCCCTCCGTCGCCGGTCAGTCGCTCGGCGGCCTTCGCGTGTCCCGGGGGCGGCTGCTCGCCGTCCGCGAGATCTCGGGCGAGGTCACCCTCCACGACATCGTGGAGATCCCCCTCGACGGGTCGGCGGCCGACGACGCGGGGCGCATCGTCTCGCTGACGGCGGGGAGCGACTTCGTCGCCCAGCCGGCGCTCTCGCCCGACGGGTCGACCCTGGCCTGGCTCGCCTGGGATCATCCGCACATGCCGTGGGACCGCGCCGAGGTGCGGGTGCGCCGGCTCGCGGACGACCAGGCCGCGGGACGCCGCGTGGCCGGCGGCGCGTCCGCCGCCCTGCAGCCGGAGTGGACGGCCGACGGCGCCCTGCTCGTGTGCGACGACGTCACGGGGTTCTGGAACATCCACCGCGTGTCGGCGTCCGGCGACCGATCCGAGGCGGTCGCCCCGGACGATCGCGACACGGGCGGTCCGCTCTGGGTGCTCGGGTCGCGATGGTTCGCGCCGCTCGTCGACGGAGGCGTCGCCGCCGTCCGCACCCGCGGTCGGGACGAGCTCGTCCACATCTCGTCGGACGGCGAGGTGACCGCGGTCGCGGTCCCCGCCGTCGGGAACGTCCTGGTCGAGGACGCCCGAGGTACGGAGGTCCTCGTCTCGGGCAGCCCAGAGGATGCCCCGGCGGGACTGTGGCACGTCGACCTCAGCGATCCGACCCACCCCGGCATCCGTCTCCTTACCGGCGGACGGTGGGAGGACGGCGAGTTCTCGTCGTGGGTTCCCCGCCCCCGGCGCTTCAGCGTGGAGGGGCGTCACGGTACCGTCCACGCCGTGGACTTCCCCCCGACGCACCCGCATGTGGCGGGACCGGTCACCGCCCTTCCTCCCTACGTCGTGCTCGTCCACGGCGGTCCGACCGCCCACGCGCCCGGAGTCGTCAGCCCGAAGACCCTGTTCCTGACCTCTCGGGGAATCGGCGTGGTCGAGGTCAACTACGGGGGTTCGAGCGGTTTCGGACGCGACTACCGCGAGAGGCTTCGCGGCCGGTGGGGCGTCGTCGATGTCGACGACGTCGTCGATATCGCCGAAGCTCTCGCCGCCGACGGCGTCGCCGACCCGGCGCACATCGCGATCGCCGGCGGATCTGCGGGTGGCTGGACCGTGCTCGGGGCGCTCGTCGCCTCGGACGTCTTCGGCGCCGGGATCTCGCGGTACGGCGTGGCGGATGCCCGGCTGCTCGCCGCCGAGACGCACGACTTCGAAGCGCGCTACCTCGACGGCCTCATCGGGCCGCTGCCCGACAGCGAGGCGGTCTACCTCGAGCGCTCACCGCTGACCCATGCCGACCGGATCACAGCCCCGGTTCTCCTGCTGCAAGGAGACGAGGACGCGGTCGTCCCGCCCTCTCAGTCGGAGGCCATCCGCGACGCGCTGCGCGCGGGCGGTGTCCCCCACGCCTACGTCCTGTACCCCGGCGAGGGCCACGGGTTCCGCCGGAGCGAGACCGTCGTCGACATGGTGCAGAAAGAGCTCGCATTCCTGGGAGCCGCCTTCGGGTTCGCCCCGGCCGACGTGCCACCCCTCGACCTGGGATCGACCGGCCCCGTCGATCGATCCTGATCGAGGGAGTCGTCACACCCGGTACGGCGCCAGCTCGGCGGCCAGTCGCTCGCCGACGTGGGCGTGCAGGTAGGTACCTTCGGCGCGGTGCTCTTCGGTGAGGATCAAACCGGAGTCGTGCGCCGCCGACACGAGGTCGCCGCGGTCGTAGGGGACGACCGCCGTCACCTCGACGGCCGGCAGCGGGAGGGCATCCTCGATCGCCGCGCGCAGCTCGTCGATCCCCTCACCGGTGCGTGAGGAGACGAAATGAGCGTTCGGCGCGAGGCCGCGGAGCACCAGCCGGGTGTCGTCGTCGACGAGGTCGGCCTTGTTGAACACGACGATCTCGCGGGTGTCTCGCGCACCCACGTCGCCGATGACGTCGCGCACCGTCTGCAGCTGCGCACCCGGGTCGGGGTGAGCGCCGTCGACGACGTGCACGATCACATCGGCGCCGCCGACCTCCTCCAGCGTCGAGCGGAAGGCCTCGACCAGCTGGTGCGGAAGGTTCCGCACGAATCCGACGGTGTCGGAGAGGGTGAAGACCCGGCCGTCGGATGTCTCGGAGCGGCGCACCGTGGCATCCAGCGTCGCGAACAGCGCGTTCTCGACCAGCACGCCCGCACGCGTCAGCCGGTTGAGCAGGCTCGATTTGCCGGCGTTGGTGTATCCCGCGATCGCCACGGACGGGATCGTGTTCCGCTTGCGCTCGGCGCGCTTGGCGTCGCGCGCGGGGGCGAACTGCCGGATCTGGCGCCGAAGGTGCGCCATCCTCGTGCGGATGCGCCGCCGATCGAGCTCGATCTTGGTCTCACCCGGACCACGGGATCCCATTCCGGCGCCGGCGGCGCCCACCTGGCCACCCGCCTGTCGGCTCATAGATTCACCCCAGCCGCGCAGTCGCGGGAGCAGGTACTCCAGCTGGGCCAGCTCGACCTGCGCCTTGCCCTCGCGGCTCTTGGCGTGCTGACTGAAGATGTCGAGGATGACAGCGGTGCGGTCGATGACCTTCACCTTCACCACATCCTCGAGCGCGCGCCGCTGGCTCGGTGCCAGCTCGGTGTCGGCCACGACGGTGTCGGCACCGGCCGCGGCGACGATGTCGCGCAGCTCCTCGGCCTTGCCGCGCCCGACGTAGGTCGCCGGATCGGGGTTCGGACGACGCTGGAGCACCCCGTCGAGCACCACCGCGCCGGCCGTCTCGGCAAGAGCAGCGAGCTCACGGAGCGAATTCTCGGCTTCCTCCTGCTCTCCCTGGGGGTGCACCCCCACCAGCACGACGTTCTCGAGACGCAACTGCCGGTACTCGACCTCGGTGACATCCTCGAGCTCGGTGGAGAGCCCGGGCACGCGACGCAGAGCGGCACGCTCCTCGCGATCCCACTGGTCGCCGTCGGAGTCGCCCGAGATAACCGTGGCGGCATCCTGGAGGGCCTGGGCGGGAGCGAGGGCTCGCGACCCGGTGTCGGGGAAGGTGGTGGTCCGGGCGCCGTTGCGCGCCGCAGCGCGTGCGAGCACGCGGTCGACCGGGTCGACAGCGGCGTCGGTCGGGGTCTGTTCTGTCATGGGGTCCTTCCGGATGGTCCGCGAATGTGATGCAGGCGTCGGGCGGGACATCCGTCTGCGGAAAGGGATTCGTCGACTCTAGCCTCCCGCGCCGGAGACCACCTCCGCTACGCTCGACAGCCATGGGGAGCGACCACTATTTCAGCGCGTCGCCCGCCAGCCCCGAGAATCTGCGTCGGATACGCGTCGTGCTCGCGGGCCAGGAGGTGGAGGTCACCACCGCGGGTGGGGTGTTCAGCCCCGATCGGTTGGATGGGGGGACCGCGGTCCTCTTGGCCAACACGCCGCCTTCCCCGCCGGGCGGCAATCTGCTCGATCTCGGGTGCGGGTGGGGGCCGATCGCGTTGTCTCTCGCGATGACCTCGCCGCATGCGACCGTCTGGGCGGTCGACGTCAACGAACGGGCCCTGGATCTGGTGCGTCGGAACGCTCAGTCCCTCGGCCTCGAGAATGTCAACGCCGTGACGCCTGATGATGTTCCCGCGGACATCGGCTTCCGCACCATCCGGTCGAATCCGCCGATCCGCGTCGGGAAATCCGAGCTCCACGGTCTGCTGGAGCGGTGGATCCCCCGGCTGGACGAGCGCTCCGACGCCTGGCTGGTCGTCCAGCGCAACCTCGGATCGGATTCGCTGCAGCGATGGCTCGCCGCGACGCTGGACCCGGGGTTCTCGGTGCACCGTGCCGCCACCGGCCGCGGCTTCCGGGTCATCCGGGTGCGCCGCCACGGCACGCCGCCGACCGGGCCGATCGCCCTCCCCTGAGCACGGAGCGCCCTTTCCGACCCCGGTCAGGCGAGCGTGATCTCGCCGGTGAAGACCAGGGCGGCGGGACCCGAGAGCAGGACGCGTCCTTCGACCATCCGCACCGAGAGGGTGCCACCGGGCACCTGGACACTCCAGTGATCGGGTGCGCCGCGACCCGCCCAGTGGCGTACCGCGAGAGCGGCCGCGACGACCCCTGTGCCGCAACTCAGGGTCTCGCCCACTCCCCGTTCGAAGACCCGCATCCGGATCATCCCGACACCGTTGCGCACCAGCGGGTCCGCGGGAACGACGAATTCGATGTTCGCGCCCGCAGGCGGGTCGGGGTGGAGCATCGGGCGCGTGGCGAGGTCGAGCCGCTCCAGCTCGGCCTCGGACTGCAGCGCCACCACGACGTGCGGATTGCCGACGTCGATGCCGAGACCCGGGCGCGGGATGTCGAGTCCCCGCGCCCGGACGAGGGTCTCCTCGGTCTCCACCGCCCATCCGCCCAGGTCGACCTCGTACCCGAGGTCGCTGCGGGTCAGTGTCTTCGTCCCCGCTCGGGTGCCGATGGCCACGGGGTGGTCGAAACGAGCGAGGCCCGCGTCCTCGAGGTAGCGGGCGAACACCCGGATGCCGTTTCCGCACATCTCGGCCGCCGAGCCGTCGGCGTTCCGGTAATCCATGAACCACTCGGCGTCCGAGGTCGCAGCTCCTTCGGGGAGGGATGCGCTCCGCACGACCCGCAGGATGCCGTCGGCGCCGATGCCGAACCGGCGGTCGCACAGGACTGCGACCTGGTCATCCGAGAGCTCGAGCCGACCCTCGGGATCTTCGACGATGACGAAGTCGTTCCCCGTGCCGTGACCTTTCGTGAACGACACCGCGTGAGGCATGGTTCCAGCCTACGGGCAGGCCACACCATACTCGTCCGGAGAGCTCAGTCCTCGATGAGGCGCTTGCCCGTGGCCCAGGTGTCGAAGTGCTCGAATCCGAGGGCCTCGTAGAAGCCCTGGGCGACGCCGTTCTCGGGCCGCACCATCAGCTGCACCTTGGGGCACCCCATCTCCAGCAGCAGCTCCTCGGCGCGCTCCACGAGACTGCGGGCGATGCCTTCGCCGCGGCGATGAGGATCGCTCGCGAGGTAGTACAGCCATCCGCGATGACCGTCGTAGCCGGCCATCACGGTGCCGACGATGTGGTCGTCGTCGCCCACCGCGACGAGGAAGAGCTCGGGCTGCACCCGCAGCTTGCGGTTGATGTCCTGATACGGGTTGTTCCACGGCCGGGTGAGACCGGTGGTCTGCCAGAGGAGGACGACCGCGTCGGTGTCGCCGGGAGCGAAGGACCGGATCTGCAGGCTCATGCCATCGAGCCTGCCAGACTCTCCGCCGCCGTCGCGCCGTCCATCCACCGCACCCCCTCGTACCGGCGGAACCACGACACCTGGCGCCGCGCGTAGCGACGCGTGAGTGACTGCGTCTGCGCGATCGCCTCGTCGCGCTCGATCTCACCGCGGAGCTCGGCGAGAGCCTGCGCGTAGCCGATCGCCCGCGGGGCCGTGGTGCCGCGCTCGAGTCCCGCTCGCCGGAGGCCATCCACCTCGTCGAGGAGCCCGTCGCGCCACATCTGCTCCACCCGGTGATCGAGGGCGCCAACGAGCTCGGCGCGATCGCGCTGCAGGCCGAGAAGCCGGGTGCGCGGGTACCAGGGGGTCTGCGACGCAGGAAGGGCGCCGCCGTGCGTGCTGTCCCCCTGCGCGAGGACCTCGAGGGCGCGGATTATCCGACGTGTGTTCCGAGGGTCGATGCGCGCGGCGGCCGACGGGTCGGCGTCGCGCAGCCGGCCGTGGAGCACGTCGGGTCCGACGCGATCGAGCTCCTCCTCGAGCCTGACCCTGAGCGCCTCATCGCGCGGCGGGAAGCGGAAGTCGAACAGCACCGCCGACACGTAGAGACCCGATCCCCCGACGAGGACCGCGTCCGCACCCCGCGCATGCAGGCCATCGATGACCCCGCGCGCCGCGGATTGGTACCACGCCACGGCCGCGTCCTCGGTGACGTCGAGCACGTCGAGAAGGTGGTGAGGGATGCCGCGGCGCTCCCTCTCCGGGAGCTTGGCGGTGCCGATGTCCATCCCGCGGTACAGCTGCATCGCGTCTGCACCGACGATCTCGGCGTCACGGCCGGTGGCCCTCAGGGCCTCCACCAGATCGAGCGCGAAGGCGGACTTCCCTGTGCCCGTCGCGCCGATGACGCCCCAGAGACGCGGGCCGCTCTCGTCCGCCGATTTCGTCGGCGGGCCGTCGGAGGTGGGTGTCACACGCCGACGCGGAGGGTGGGGAGCCCGAGCGACACGGCTCGCGGCGCGCCCGTCTCGGCTCCGGGAGCCGGAACCGCGCACGACGCGGCCTGAGCCCTGTCCCACGCGTCGCCCGCGCGCGTGCGGCGGATCCGCAACGGGGCTCCCGCGGGGTCGTCGGCCAGCAGATGGAACGGAGCGGCGTGGGTGATGGTCGCGGTCACCACGTCGCCGGGACGCGGCAGCGGCGACCCGGCCGGGACCTCGAAATGGACGAGACGATTGTCTTCGGCGCGCCCCGTCAGACGATGGGTGGCCGCATCCTTCTTGCCCTCGCCGCTGGAGACCAGGACCTCGACCTCGCGACCGAGCTGGCGCTGATTCTCCTCGAGGCTGATCCTCTCCTGCAGGGCGACGAGCCGCTCGTAGCGCTCCTGGACGACGGCTTTCGGCACCTGGTCGGGCATCGTGGCCGCGGGGGTCCCCTCACGGATGGAGTACTGGAAGGTGAAGGCGCTGGCGAAACGCGACTGCTCGACGACGCGCAGCGTGTCTTCGAAATCCTCGTCGGTCTCGCCGGGGAAGCCGACAATGATGTCGGTGGTGATCGCCGCGTGCGGTATGCGTGCGCGCACGCGATCGAGGATGCCGAGGAAGCGCTCGCTGCGGTAGGAGCGGCGCATCGCCTTGAGGATGCGGTCGCTGCCGGACTGCAGCGGCATGTGCAACTGCGGCATGACCGCGGGGGTCTCGGCCATCGCGTCGATGACGTCATCGGTGAAGGCCGCGGGATGAGGGCTGGTGAATCGGATCCGCTCGAGACCGTCGATGCCGCCGGCGGCGCGGAGCAGCTTGCCGAACGCCTGCCGGTCGCCGAACTCGACGCCGTAGCTGTTGACGTTCTGGCCGAGGAGGGTGACCTCGATCGCACCGTCCTCGACGAGCATCCGGATCTCACTGAGGATGTCACCCGGGCGGCGGTCCTTCTCCTTGCCGCGCAGGTGCGGGACGATGCAGAAGGTGCAGGTGTTGTTGCACCCGACCGAGATCGACACCCAACCGCTGTGGACGTGGTCGCGCTTGGTCGGCAGCGTCGAGGGGAACACCTCGAGCGCCTCCAGGATCTCCAGCTCCGCCTCGTCGTTGTGACGCGCACGCTCGAGAAGGTTCGGAAGCGAGCCCATGTTGTGGGTGCCGAAGACGACATCCACCCAGGGCGCCTTGTCGAGCACGGTCTGCTTGTCCATCTGGGCGAGGCAGCCGCCCACGGCGATCTGCATCCCGTCGCGGGCGTCCTTCCGCGACTTCAGGTGCCCGAGCGTGCCGTAGAGCTTGCCGGCGGCGTTGTCGCGGACGGCGCAGGTGTTGATCACGACGACGTCGGCCTCCTCGCCCGGCTCGGCGGGACGGTAACCGGCGCTCTCGAGCGACCCGGACAGGCGCTCGGAGTCGTGCACATTCATCTGGCAGCCGAACGTGCGCACCTCGTAGGTGCGGGCACTGCCGTCGCGGGCCACGGCGGCAGGCGAGAGGGCGACCAGGGTGGGCGCGGAGGAGGGAGTAGACATGGTGAGGGCAATTCTAGAAGCCCGGGTCTGCGGGCCGGAATCCGCCCGACCCGCACTCAACCGGTCTCTCGCGCCTCCTGAAGCGCCGTCCGCGCGGCCGTGAGGGCCTGGGAGCCGCCGAAGCCGCGGCGGGCGAGCTGCCCGGAGAGCCGGCGCAGCGCCACCTGGGGGTCGAGCCCGACGAGGCTCCGCGCCTTCCCCCGGGCGAACTCCAGTGCCCGTTCGTCGTCGTCATCGGGCAGCTCCGCCAGTGCTGCGTCGGCGACATCGCGCTCGACCCCGCGCTGTGCCAGGCGTCGCGCGATCGCCCGGCGCCCCTCGCTCTTCCGTGCCACTCCGCTCCACACGACCTGCTCGGCCAGGCGACCGTCGTCGAGGTAACCGCGGTCGCAGAACGTCGCCACGAGCGCGGCTGCCGCCTCGCGATCCAATCCCCGGGAGGTCAGGAACGACTCCGCCTCACGGACGGAGAGTCCGCGGGCTCCCAGCCGCCGCAGCAGCGCCCGTTCGAGTGCCACCGCGTCGACGGCGACCTCACCGGGGGCGTCGGCATCGGCGTCGGAATGCGTGGCGTCGGCATCGGACGTCGCCGCGCGGTCGGATCTCGGTCTCGCACTCCTGGACCCACCACCCGTCGACCCCGCGTTCAGTGCGTGGCCGGGCGTGCGCTCCCCCGTCGACCCCGTGAACAGGGGGATGACGGGGGCGAGGTCGTCCTCGCCCCCGCTGTCGACGAAACGGACCATCAGGCCGGGCGTCGCGCCGCGAGCTCGTCGGCGACAGCGCCCCCACGGGGCTGTCCGATGCCGAGCTTGTCCTTGATCTTGGACTCGATGTCGGCGGCGATGTCGTCGTTCTTCAGAAGGAAGTTGCGAGCGTTCTCTTTGCCCTGCCCCAGCTGCTCCCCGTCGTAGGTGTACCAGGCACCCGACTTCTTGACGATGCCGTGCTCGACGCCGAAGTCGATGAGACTTCCCTCTCGCGAGATGCCCACCCCGTAGAGGATGTCGAACTCGGCCTGCTTGAACGGCGGCGCCATCTTGTTCTTGACCACCTTGACGCGGGTTCGGTTGCCGACCGCCTCGGTGCCGTCCTTCAGCGTCTCGATACGACGGATATCCAGACGCACCGACGCGTAGAACTTCAGCGCCTTTCCACCGGCGGTGGTCTCGGGCGACCCGAAGAACACGCCGATCTTCTCGCGGAGCTGGTTGATGAAGATCATCGTGGTGTTGGTCTGGTTGAGCCCACCGGTCAGCTTTCGCAGCGCCTGCGACATCAGGCGCGCCTGCAGACCGACATGGGAGTCGCCCATCTCTCCCTCGATCTCGGCCTTGGGGACGAGGGCGGCGACGGAGTCGATCACCACGAGGTCGATCGCGCCGGAGCGGACGAGCATGTCGGCGATCTCGAGAGCCTGCTCACCGGTGTCGGGCTGGGACACCAGCAGCGAGTCGATGTCGACGCCGAGCTTCTTGGCGTAGTCGGGGTCGAGGGCGTGCTCGGCGTCGATGAACGCGGCGATGCCGCCGGCGCGCTGCACGTTCGCGATCGCATGCAGGGTGAGCGTGGTCTTACCGGAGGATTCCGGACCGTAGATCTCGATGATGCGGCCACGGGGAAGCCCGCCGATGCCGAGGGCGACGTCCAAGGCGATGGAGCCGGTGGGGACGACCTCGACGGGAGCGCGCTCGTCGCTGCCCAGGCGCATCACCGAGCCCTTTCCGAACTGCCGGTCGATCTGAGCGAGAGCCGTCTCGAGGGCTTTCTCGCGGTCGGCGGGTGATGGCATGGTGTGCTCCTTCTGCTCGCGTTCCGTCGCCTGTAGGCTGCCGCGCTCTGCATCGGATGATGCAGATGCTGCGGCAAGGCGGAGGTGTCGTTCGACGCGATTCACGCTAGAAGGGGCCTCCGACATCGACCGTCGACCCGCACCATTCCGTGGATAACCACCGTGCGACACCTGCTGTGCAGGAGCCTACGCCGATCTCGAACGCATCTTCGACGACACGCCGCGTGCGTTCACCCGCGTCGCGGCTCGAGCCGCCCCACGCCGTACCACCGCTCGGGGGGTACGTCGGCCGCGAGGCAGAGGGCGCGCCAGACCTCCCGGGGCGCCGTGCCCGCAGCGAGCGCCTCATCCGCCGTCCGCCCATCGAGGTCGGAGAGCACGAGGTCCGCCGTCAGCGCGGCGCCGCGAGGTCCGAACTCCGCTTCGACGGCGCGCTGGAACTCGCTGCGACGCATGGATGACCGCGCGTCAGCGCAGCGACAGCTCGGCGTCGACGGACGCGACCAGGTCGTCGGGGACGACGTCGGGGAAGGTCTGCAGGCCCTCGAGGACGGCGATGCGGTCGCCGACCTCGCGCATGATGGTGGAGATCGGAACGTCCAGCGCTTCGGCGACCGATGCGAGGATCTCGCTCGAGGCCTCCTTCTGGCCGCGCTCGACCTCGCTGAGGTAGCCCAGGGCCACGCTCGCACGGCTGGCGACCTGGCGGAGGGTTCGCCCCTTCTGCTGGCGGAGGTCACGCAGGACTTCGCCGATCTCGTGACGTACCAGGATCATGTGGGTCCCCTCCTTACCGTTGATTCCGCCGCTGTCCGGGTGAACAACGGTACAACACCGATGCAGTCACACTAATCCTGTGCGCTGGGTGATGGGTGGGAATCACCGAATGTAACCGAGCAGAAACACGACGTGTTCCCGATCCGCCGATCACGTTCTCGCCCGCACTTCGTCGAGTGCCCGGCGGACGGTCTCCGCGCGGACCTCGGCCCGCGTCCCGGCCAGTTCGAGGGGCACCACCACCGAGGTCTCCGGGGTGCGGATCCCGATGAACACGGTGCCCACCGCCTGACCGTCCTGAGGGTCGGGTCCGGCCACGCCGGTGGTCGAGACGCCCACGTCCGCTCCCAGTCGATCGCGCACGCCGGCCGCCATCTGGCGCGCGACCTCGGGATCGACCGCGCCGCGGGTGTCGAGCAGCGTGTCGTCCACGCCGAGGAGGTGGTGCTTCAGATCCGTCGCATAGGCGATGACTCCTCCGCGCACGAGCGACGAGGCCCCCGGCACCGAGACGAGGGTGGCCACCAGCAGTCCACCGGTGAGGGACTCCGCGACGGCGACGGTCCAGCCGCGGCGGGCCAGAGCGTGCAGGAGAGCGGATGCCGCGGCATCCCCCTCTCCCTCGTCCCGAACGCTCTGCGGGTCCGCGCCCGGATCGGTCATGAGCCGCCCCGCGCGCGTCGGGCGCCCCGCACTTCGCTGATGACGTAGTCGATGCCGCTGGCGATGGTGAGGATGACGGCGATCGTCATCGTCACCCCGTTGACCCACCAGATCCATTCGCCCACGAGGGGTGCGAGCGGGAGCAGGGCCAGCGAGAGGGCGACCGACTGCGCGACGGTCTTGAGCTTGCCCATCCAGGCCGCCGCGAGCACATGATCGCTCACGACCATGAACCGATACACGGTGATCCCGATCTCGCGGATCAGGACGACGATGGTAATCCACCACGGAAGCTCGCCGAGGATCGACAGTCCGATGAACGCGAACCCGGTCAGCACCTTGTCGGCGATCGGATCGAGCAGCTTGCCGAGGTCGGTGACGATGTCGTTGCGGCGGGCGATCCAGCCGTCCACGCCGTCGGTGGCGATGGCGACGATGAACAGCGCCGCCGCCCACCACCGCAGCGCACCGTCGGCGCCGGCGTCGACGAGCAGCATCGCGAGGAAGACCGGCGCGACGAGGATCCGCACCACGGTGATGACGTTCGGCAGCTGCCGCGGCACAGCCATCAGTCGCGCCCCGTCAGATCCCACGCGTCCTCGCCGGCATCGGCGTCGACGACGGGCAGACCCTCGAACTGGGCGTCGACCGGGTCGGCGTCGTCCTCCGGAACGTCCTCGCCGCGGATCCGCGCGAGCACGCCCGGCAGCTGCTCGGCGGTGACGAGGACGTCGCGGGCCTTGGACCCCTCCGACGGACCGACGATCTCTCGCGACTCGAGCAGATCCATCAGTCGCCCGGCCTTGGCGAAGCCGACGCGGAGCTTGCGCTGCAGCATCGAGGTCGAGCCGAACTGGGTCGAGACCACCAGCTCGGCCGCGGCGAGCAGGAGCTCGAGATCATCGCCGATGTCGGCGTCGATCTCCTTCTTCTCCGCAGACGCGGCGACGTCGGGCCGGTATTCCGGCCGAGCCTGCTGGGTGACGTGCGCGACGACCTTCTCGATCTCGGACTCGCTGACCCAGGCACCCTGCACCCGGAGCGCCTTCGAGGTGCCCATCGGCAGGAAGAGGCCGTCGCCCTGACCGATCAGGCGGTCGGCACCGGGCTGATCGAGGATGACCCGGGAATCGGTGACGCTCGTGACGGCGAAGGCGAGCCGCGAGGGCACGTTGGCCTTGATCAGACCCGTCACGACGTCGACGGAGGGACGCTGGGTCGCCAGCACCAGGTGGATGCCGCTCGCGCGCGCCAGCTGGGTGATGCGCACGATCGAGTCCTCGACGTCACGGGGCGCGACCATCATCAGGTCGGCGAGCTCGTCGACGACGACGAGGAGGTAGGGATAGGGCTTGAGCACCCGCTCGCTCCCGGCCGGGAGCTGCACCTCGCCGGCACGCACCGCGCGGTTGAAGTCGTCGATATGGCGGAAGCCGAACGACGCCAAGTCGTCGTACCGCATGTCCATCTCCTTCACCACCCACTGCAGCGCCTCGGCGGCCTTCTTGGGATTGGTGATGATGGGCGTGATGAGATGCGGCACACCGGCGTAGGACGTCAGCTCGACCCGCTTCGGGTCGATCAGCACCATGCGCACGTCGGCGGGCTTCGCGCGCATGAGCAGGCTCGTGATCATCGAGTTGACGAAGCTCGACTTGCCCGACCCGGTGGAGCCGGCGACGAGGAGGTGGGGCATCTTGGCGAGGTTCGCCACGACGTACCCGCCGCCGACATCCTTGCCCACGCCAATCGTCATGGGGTGGGTCGACGCCGCAGCGGCGCCGGAGCGCAGAACGTCTCCGAGGGTGACGATCTCGCGGTCGGCGTTGGGGATCTCGACGCCGATGGCGCTCTTGCCCGGGATCGGGGCGAGGATCCGCACCTCGTTGGATGCGACGGCGTACGCGATGTTGTTGGTGAGCGCCGTGATGCGCTCGACCTTCACCCCGGGGCCGAGAGCGATCTCGTACTGCGTCACGGTCGGACCGCGTGAGAACCCGGTGACCCGGGCGTCGACCTGGAACTGGTCGAGGACGCCGGTGATCGCGGCCACGACGGCGTCGTTGGCCGCGGAGCGCTCGCGATGGGGCGTGCCCGCGGCGAGCGCAGCGACCGACGGCAGGCGGTAGGGGGCGTCCGACGAGGTCAGCCCGCCCTCCGTTCCGAGGCCCGAGAGCCCGGGGAGGTCGTCCGCGCTGTCGTCCTGGGCGGCGTCGTCGCGCAGCGCGGTCGACTCCGCGCCGCGGGATGCGGGAAGGGGCGGCCGAGCGGGGATGATCTCGGTGACGGCGTCGGTCGCGGGAGCGACAGGGGTGATCGCCTGCTCGAAGCCGCCTTCGGCGGCACCGGGGGTGAGGAGGGCGGTCAGGTCGTCCGAGGACAGGTCGCTGTCGACATCCTTCTCGCGACCGGTGCGATTGCGACGCCACCACGGCAACGAATCCGCACGGTCGTCGTCGGCGTCGCCGTCAGCCTCGGAGTCGGATGCCGCCGGACCGCTGCCCGTGGTGGGTTCGGCGCCGAACATCCAGGCGTAGAGCTCGCCGAGCCGGCGTCCGATCCGGTTCGGCGGGGTCTTCGTCAGGATGAGGAGGCTGAGGATCACCAGCAGCCCGAGCGCGATGCAGCCCCCGACGTCGGTCAACAGCAGCGCCAGCGGCTCGCCGACCATCCAGCCGAGGACGCCGCCGGCCTCGCTGAGCGCCGGGAGACCCTGGCGGGGCTCGGGGCGACCGCCGAGGACGTGACAGAAACCGGCGACGGCGAGGACGAACAGGGCGAAGCCGATTCCGATGCGCCCGTTGTCGTGTACCGAGGGCGGATGACGGAACAGCCACCCCGCGAGGAGGATCAGGAAGACCGGCAGGACGAACGCCTCGCGGCCGATCAGGCCGCCGGCGGTGTAGGCGCTGATCGTGCGCGCGACGTCGGATCCGATGAAGAACCACTCCACCACCGCTCCGGCGAGCGCGAGGAGCACCAGCAGGAACGGGAAGCCGTCCCGGCGCTGATCCTTCTCGAGCGACTCCAGCCCGAAGGCCCGGAAAAGCCCGCCGACACCGTGCGCGAGCCCCAGCCAGGCGCGCACGACGACGGGAGGTCGTTGCGCGTCGTCGACGTAGGCCTTCGGAGCGGGCGCGGCTTTGCGGGCGCGCGACGGAGCGCCCTTCGCGGGCGCTCGACCATTCTTGGTCGGGGTGGTGCTCCTGGCCATGGTTCGAGCGTAGGCGCCACCACCCGCCTTCGCCCGGAGCGACCCCCCGAACGCCGGGCTTCGGCCCGGGCGGCGGCGCTCAGCGGAGCCGCTTGACCATCGTGTCGCGTCCCATCCCCGACTGCGTCACCGCGAACCCCTCGGAGCGGTAGAGCGTCACGGCGTAGTTGCCCCGCTCGACGCTCAGACTGAGCCGGGACAGACCGCGGCTGCGGGCATGGTCGGCCAGGCTCCGCATGAGCACACGACCGACGCCCTGCGCCCGCCACAGCGGTTTGATCCCGATGATCAACTCGGGCACCCCGGTGCCCACGTATCCGAAGCCCGGGTCGCTGCGCGGGAACACGCGGTACCACGCGGCTCCGATGGCTTCGTCGTGGTCGGCGAGCGCGACGAAACCCTCATCGCCCGGTCGCATCCATCCGGACACGTAACGGCTGTACTCGTCGCTCGCGAGGATCTGGTGCCGAGGACGGGCTCCGCCCTGCCGCCAGTTCGCCGCCTCGACCACCATGTCCGCGAGGAATCCGCCGTCCGCCTGGACGGCGGGGCGGATGCGGAAGGCGGCGGGCATGCGGCGATTGTAGGGCGCGCGACCGGCCGGCGCTCGCGCTCAGGCCTCGATGACCAGCGGCACGATCATCGGACGCCGGCGCAACGACTGGTTCACCCAGCGACCGATGGTGCGGCGGACCACCTGGGAGAGCGCGTGGGTGTCGCGCACCCCGGACTGCGCCGCCTCCGTCAGGGCCGCGGCGATCTTCGGCTTGACCCCGTCGAAGACCTTGTCGTCCTCGGCGAAGCCGCGCGCGTGGATCTCGGGACCGCTGATGATCTTCCCAGTGGCGGCGTCGACGACGATGATGACCGAGATGAAGCCCTCCTCGCCCAGGATCCGGCGGTCCTTCAGGTCGGCCTCGGTGATCTCGCCGACCGTCGAACCGTCGACGTAGACGAAACCGAGGTCGAGCTGCCCCACGACCTCGGCGACCCCGTCGCGAAGGTCGACCACGGTGCCGTTCTCGCCGATGATCGTCCGCTCCGGCGCGATTCCGGTGTCCTGGGCGAGGCGGGCGTTGGCCATCAGGTGCCGGTACTCGCCGTGCACTGGCAGGACGTTGCGGGGCTTGAGGATGTTGTAGCAGTACAGCAGTTCCCCGGCGGCGGCGTGGCCCGACACGTGCACCTGGGCGTTGCCCTTGTGCACCACGTTCGCTCCGAGCTTGGTGAGCCCGTCGATCACGCGGTACACGGCGTTCTCGTTGCCCGGGATGAGGCTCGAGGCGAGGATCACGGTGTCGCCGGGCCCCGGTTCGATCTCGTGGTCGAGGTTCGCCATGCGGCTGAGCACGGCCATCGGCTCGCCCTGCGAGCCGGTCGACATGTAGACGATCCTGTCGTCGGGAAGGTCGCGGGCCTTCTTGTAGTCGATCAGCACACCCTCGGGCACGTGGAGGTAGCCGAGGTCGGACGCGATCGTCATGTTGCGCAGCATGCTGCGCCCGAGGAGCGCCACACGGCGGCCGTGCGCCGCGGCCGCGTCGAGGACCTGCTGGACGCGGTGGACGTGGCTGGAGAAGCTCGCCACGATCACCCGGCGGGGCGCCCGCGCGATCACCTGGTCGAGCACCGGACCGATCGAGCGTTCCAGCGGCGTGAAGCCCGGAACATCGGCGTTCGTGGAGTCGACCAGGAACAGGTCGACGCCCTCCTCCCCCAGGCGCGCGAAGGCACGCAGGTCGGTCAGGCGACCGTCCAGCGGCAGCTGGTCCATCTTGAAGTCCCCGGTCGCGAGGACGGTACCGGCGGGAGTGCGGATGGCGACGGCAAGCGCGTCGGGGATCGAGTGGTTGACCGCGACGAACTCGAGGTCGAACGGCCCCACCTTCTCGCGCCGACCCTCGGCGACCGTGAGGCTGTAGGGCTTGATGCGGTGCTCTTTGAGCTTGGCCTCGACGAGGGCGAGGGTCAGCGACGAACCGATGAGGGGGATGTCGGCCTTTAGCCGCAGAAGATAGGGAACGGCGCCGATGTGGTCTTCGTGACCGTGGGTCAGGACCACCCCGACGATGTCGTCGAGGCGCTGCCGGATGGGCTCGAAGTCGGGGAGGATCAGGTCGACGCCCGGCTGGTGCTCCTCGGGGAAGAGCACGCCGCAGTCGACGACGAGCAGCTTCCCGTCGAACTCGAAGACGGTCATGTTCCTGCCGACCTCGCCGAGCCCGCCGAGCGGCGTGACGCGGAGGGTTCCTGCCGACAGGGCGGGGGGATCGAAGGGTGTGGTGGGCATCTCTCGCCTTCCTGCCGCGCGGCGCGCGGCGGTCGCGGGCTCGTCGAGAGCCGCGGGGGTTATCGCGTGGTACCCGACACCTTCGGCAGCGCGCCACCGGCGGCGGCGTTGCGGTCGGGTCGGAAGTTGGAGAAGTCGGCGCCGGGCACCTCGGACACCAGTGCCAGCTCGTCTTCGATGCGCGCGGCCTCCCACTCCTCGGGACCGACGAGCGGGAGCCGCACGCGGGGGCTTCCGATGCGTCCGAGCCCGTGCAGGATGTACTTCGCCGCGACCGTGCCCGGCACGTGCGTCATCACGGCCCGGACGAGGGGCTCGAGCTTCTTGTGCGCGGCCGTCGCGGCCCCGAGGTCCCCGCTGTTGACCGCGTCGACGATCACCCGATAGGGCTCTGCGGCGATGTTGGCCGTGACCCCGATGAGTCCGGTGGCGCCGATCGACAGGTGGGGCAGCACATTGGCGTCATCGCCCGAGAAGTACATCAGGTCGGTCTGGTTCAGCACGCGGCTGACCTCGCTGAAGTCGCCCTTGGCATCCTTGATCGCGAGGATGTTGGGGTGCTTGGCCAGACGCAGGATGGTCTCGTAGCGGATCGGCACCCCGGTGCGACCGGGGATGTCGTAGAGGATGACCGGCAGGTCGGTGGCGTCGGCGACGAGCCGGAAGTGCGTGAGGATCCCGGCCTGGGTGGGCTTGTTGTAATAGGGCGTGACGATCATGATGCCGTCGGCCCCGGCACGCTCGCTGGCCCTGTAGAGCTCGATCGCATGCGCCGTCTCGTTGGAGCCGCCGCCGGTGATGATGCGGGCGCGGCCCGCCGCGACATCCTTCCCCACCTCGACCAGCCGGATCTTCTCGGCGTCGGTGAGGGTGCTGGTCTCGCCGGTGGTGCCGGTGACGACGATGCCGTCGGCCCCGTGGGCGATGCACGAGTCGATGTGCTTCTCCACGGCGGGCCAGTCGACCTCGCCGTCGGCGGTCATCGGGGTGACCAGCGCGACGAGCACCTGTCCGAAGGGGTTGCCCGTGTGCGTCATGCCCCCAGGCTATCGCCCGCGGCTCTGCGGATTCAGCGGCCGCGGGACGCCGCCGCAGCGACCAGGCCGTCGGGGACCACCCGCGACAGCGCGACGAGCGCCTTGTACCGCAGCGAGGGGACGGACACGGCCCGCCCGCGGGCGACGTCGCGCAGCGACTCCCTGACGACTTCGGGCGCACGCAGCCACAGCGCCGCGGGCACACCCTCCTTTCCCGGGGCAAGGCCCATCCGCTCGTGGAAGTTCGTGTGCACGAACCCGGGGCAGACCGCCGTGACGGTCACGCCGCGGGCCCGGTAGGTCACGTTCGCCCACCGGCTGAAGCTGATCAGCCAGCCCTTCGCCGCCCCGTAGGTGCCGCGCGGCACGAAACCGGCCACCGAGGCGATGTTCACGATCCGCCCGCTCCCCCGCTCGAGCATCCCGGGGAGGACGGCACGCATCAGACGCATCGCCACCTCGACGTGAAGGGTCAGGTGACGCGCCTCGGCGTCGGGGTCGTTCCGCTCGAAGGCGAGGGGCAGTCCGAAGCCGGCGTTGTTGACGAGGAGGTCGATCGGATGCCGCGGGTCGCCGGCGCGCTCCTCGACACGCGCGCGGTCGTCGGCATCGAGCAGGTCGGCGGCGAGGATCTCGACCTCCCCGCCCGAGGCCCGCGCCTCACCGGCCACCCGCTCGAGCGCCGCGACGTCGCGTGCGACGAGCACGAGATCCATCCCGCGAGCGGCGAGCTGCCGCGCGTACTCGGCGCCGAGGCCGGAGCTGGCTCCTGTGATCAGCGCCGTCCGCGCCATGTCAGGGAGCCACCCGGCCACCGGCGGTGAACGCCGCGTGGGTGAGGGGCATGAGTTCGGCCCAGAACGTCTCCATCTTCTCGGCGCACATCTCGATCTCGCGCTGCGGGAAGGAGGGGAAGTGGCTCCCCTCGGCCTTCGTCCGAAGCGACAGGAAGTTCATCAGCGACCGGGCGTTCATCGTGACGTACATCGACGAGTAGATGTTCAGCGGCAGCACGATGCGCGCCACCTCCCGCGCGACGCCGGCCGCCAGCATCCGCTGATAGGTCTCAAACGCATCGACGGCGACCCGGCGCACCCCCTCGTCGACGATCGCGTGCTGCTCGGGCGTGCCGGGGAGGAACTCGTAGGCGCCGGGCTTTCCGACCTGCACGAGGTTGCGGTCCTCGGCGGGGACGTAGAAGACCGGTCGGAGCTCCCGGTAGCGACCCGATTCCTCGTTGTAGGAGGCGATGCGATGCCGCATGAACTCGCGGAAGACGAAGATCGGCGCCTGCACGTAGAAGGTCATCGAGTTGTGCTCGAAGGGCGACCCGTGACGATCGCGCATCAGGTAGTTGATGAGGCCCCGGTCTCTCGCGGTCGCTTCGGTTCCGGCGGCGGCGTCCTCCAGGGTCTGCTCCCCCTGCGTCGACACCCGCGCCGCGAACAGCACGTCGGCATCGGAGGCGCTGGAGCGGACGAGTTCCACCGTCACATCGCTGCGGAACTCGATCTGGGGGCTGGCTGCGGCTTCGTCGGTCACGGGGAAACCCTATCGCCGCGTCATATGTCGTCGCGGAGAGGCCCCTCGACCACAGGTCGATTAGCCTGGTGTGTTGTGGATCTTCTTCCCGCGGTGCTCATCCTCACGGCACTCCTCGCCCTGACCGTCGGCATGGGCCTCCTGCTGCGGTGGCGTGACGGTCGCCCCCGTCACCACGTCGCCCACGAGATCATCGACCCGCTTCGCCTCGGCGCGGACGCATTGGGTGAGCGGGCGACGCTCCTGCAGTTCAGCACCGAGATGTGCGCCCGCTGCCCGAACGTGCACCGGCTGCTCGCAGAGGTCGCCGACCGCCACGACGGTGTCCGCCACCTCGACGTGGACCTGACCTACCGGCCCGACATCGCGCAGCACTTCCACGTGCTGCAGACACCGACCACCCTCATCCTCGACCGTCACGGCGCGATCCAGTCGAGGATCGGCGGAATCCCGGGGCGCGACGTCGTCGAGCTCGAACTGGCGCGTCTGGGAGAGGATGCCGGGGGCCGGGCCCGCTCCGAGGAGACCGCCGATGTCTGAGACCGTCTCTCCGCGAGGGATCGACGTCCGCGCCCCGCGATTCGCCGCATCGATCACCGCCGGACTCCTGGCCGTCGCCTTCGTGCTGTCGCTCCTGGGGGTCGACACCGCAGACGTTGCCGGGCGGATCGCCGACCCGGGATTCCTCCTCACCGCCGCGATCGCCGCGCTCTTCCTGTGGGGCGTCCTCTCACCGGCGACGGCCCCGTGGAGTGTCGTCTTCCGACGCCTCGTCGCGCCTCGGATCTCGCCGGTTCGAGAGCGGGAGGATCCGCGCCCGCCGCGGTTCGCCCAGGGGGTCGGGCTCCTCGTCACGGGTGTCGGTCTTCTCCTCCACCTCGCCGGTGTGCCCTGGGCGCTGCCGATCGCCGTGGCGATGGCGTTCGTCGCGGCGTTCCTCAACGCCGCGTTCGGCCTGTGCCTGGGGTGCCAGCTGTACCTCCTGCTCCAGCGCGGCGGCCTCATCGGACGCCGACGCGCCGCCTGAGCCGGAACCCCGCGCACGCACACCGGCGAACCTCGCGCAACCGGTCGCTCACCCTTCACCGCGCCGTTAGGCTGACCGCGGGACCAGGGGTCCCGACCGTCGACCGAGGAGGTTCCCATGACCATCACGAGCGAAGCCAGCACCGCCTGGAAGGGCGGACTCGCCGACGGATCGGGGGCGGTGACACTTGTGTCGTCGAACACCGGCACGTTCGATGTCAACTGGCGCGCCCGGAGCGAAGGATCGACGTCGACCACGACTCCCGAGGAGCTCATCGCCGCCGCCCACTCGTCGTGCTTCAGCATGGCGCTCTCGCACGCCCTGGGCGAGAACGGCACGCCCCCGGAGTCGATCGACACCACCGCGTCGGTGACCTTCAAGCCCGGGACGGGCATCACCGGCAGTCACTTGAACGTCAACGCCGTCGTGCCGGGTCTGTCGGCCGAGGACTTCGAGCGCATCGCCCAGGAAGCCAAGGTCGGCTGCCCGGTGTCGCAGGCGCTCGCGGGCATCGAGATCACCCTCGAGGCCACGCTTGCCTGAGACCGCAGGCGCCGGCGCGGGCGGGGGCGGGAACGCCGCCCGCCCGCGCCGCGTCGTCATCTCGGGTGCATCCGGCCTCATCGGCAACGCCCTGACCGCGCGCCTGCGCGCAGACGGTGTGCGGGTGACCCACCTCGTCCGCCGTGCGCCGACCGGTCCCGACGAGGTGGAGTGGCTCACGGGTCCCGCCCCGCTCGATCCGGGCGTCCTCGAGGGCGCGGACGCGGTGGTGGGCCTGAACGGCGCGAGCATCGCCCGCTTCCCGTGGACCTCGTCGTACCGCAGCACACTGCTGTGGTCGCGGGTGACGCCCACCCGCGCGCTCGCGCGCGCCCTGCGCGAACTCGGCGACGGCGCTCCCGCGTTCCTCTCCGCCTCGGCGTCGGGGTACTACGGCAGCCGACCGGGTGAGCGCATCACGGAGGCGACCGGGCGCGGCGAGAGCTTCCTCGCCGACATCTGCGGCGAATGGGAAGGAGCGGCGCGGTCGGCGGGCGAGCACACCCGGCTGGTTCTGTTGCGCACCACCGCCATCGTCGACCGCGGGGCGTTCCTGAAGCCCCTGATCCCCCTCACCAAGCTCGGCCTGAGCGGCCCGATCGGGCGCGGCACCCAGGTGTGGCCGTGGATCTCGCTGGAGGACGAGGTCGAGGCCATCCGCTTCCTCCTCACCGCCGACATCGACGGTCCCGTCAATCTCGCGGGGCCTTCGCGTGCCACCGCGAACGACATCGGATTCGCACTCGCCCGACGTCTGAACCGCCCCTTCGTCCTGCGGGCACCGGAGTGGGGTCTGAAGCTGCTCCTGGGCAAGGACCCCACCGCGGCCCTCCTCACCAACGACCAGGACATCGTCCCCGAAGTCCTGCAGCGTGCCGGGTACACCTTCCGTCATCCGACGGTCGAGCAGGCGATCGACGCGGCGGTGTCCGCCGCCGAGTGACCTGTCCCACCGGCGGCGCGGCGGGGATCGGCTGCTCAGCCGCCCGCGCGCCCCTGGCGCTCTCGCCGGATCGCCTCGCGCACGGCCTGTCGCGCGCGGCGCCGGTCGCCGGCAGCATCGTAGGCCAGCCCGAGCCGGTACCACCCCTGCCAGTCGGCCGGATCCTGCGCCACGGCATCCCGGTAGGCCGGGAAGATCGCCTCGCCGTCCTCGCGGACCGGTCGCCCGCTGGGCCGGACGGTCACCGGATCGGCCGGCAGTCCGCCCTCGGCCTCGAGGCGCCGGCCAAGCCTCTCGGCGCCGATGCCGAAGGCGAGCTCCCGCCAGAGCGCCCACGCGGCGATGACCGGCAGGATGACGAGGCCCACCCCGAGGGCGATACCGACGGGGTCGCCGCTGACGAGCAGCAGCCAGGCCCGTTGGGCGACGAGGGCGATGTACAGCGCCAGGAGCACCGCCATCACGGCGACGCCGATCCGCGTCGTCATGCGCCGGTGACGCGGGCCACCTGGCCGGGCACCCCGCGCTCCTCGACGTCGCGAGCGGCGTGCGTCCGCGGCATCCGGATGCCGATGTCGACGAAGCTGTCCAGCCCGACGAGGACGCCCGTGGCGTCGCGGGCGGCATGCAGGGCAAGGCGGATGCCGGGGGCGTAGGCGGCGGCCGGATCGACGGTGTCGTGCGCGATCGTCACCGACTCGCCCGGGCCGGAGAGGATGACCTCCTGCCGCGCGACCACACCCGGTCGTCGGAGGGAGTGGATGGGAACGCTCGCCACCTGCTGACCCCGCGCTCGCTGATCGACGTGGGGGGACTCGACCGGACCCACCTCGGCGCGCGCCGCGGCGATCAGCTCGGCCGTGCGCACCGCGGTGCCGCTCGGGGAGTCCACCTTCGTCTCGCGGTGCGACTCGACGATCTCGATCGATGGGAAGAAGGGCGCCGCGGCGGCTGCCAGGGCCGAGGCCAGCACCGACCCGAGCGAGAAGTTGGGGATGAACACCGCGCCAGTACCCGCCTGGTCCACCAGCGGGCGGATGAGCGCGATGCGCTCCGCCGACCATCCCGACGTGCCCACGAGCACGTTCATGCCGCTCTCGATCGCCGCGCGCACCACGTCGATCGACACCGCGGGCGTCGAGGCGTCGATGACCAGATCAGCGCCGGCGAGCTCGCCGAGATCGGAGCGCGAGGTAAGACGGCCGACGATGTCGACGTCGGGTTCGGCCTCGACGACCGCTTCGATGATGGACCCCAGTCTGCCGGTGTGCCCCACGATGGCCACGCGCGTTGTCATGCCTCAAGCCTAGGTGCGCCGGTCCTAGGCTCGGAGGATGGTCGAGCTCCTCGCGACATCCGTCGACGATCCCGTCGCCCGGTCGCTGCTGACCGCCTACTTCCGCACGCGCGCCGCATCCTTCCCGGGGAACAGGTACACGACGGTCTTCCCCGCACGGGAGGTGTTCGAGCCGCCTCGCGGTGTCTTCGTCGTCGTCGTGGACGACGACGGCACCCCCGTCGGCTGCGGCGGCATCCGCGAGATCGAGCCCGGACCGCGCGGACCGCGCTTCGAGGTCAAGCATCTCTACCTCGCGCCCGAGACCCGGGGCCGGGGGTGGGGACGGATGCTCCTGGCCGACCTCGAGCGCCGGGCCCGCGCCTTCGGAGCGGAAGAGGTCGTTCTCGACACTCACCACACCCTCGAACCGGCGGCACGTCTGTACGCCGCCGCCGGCTACGGCCCGATCGAGGCCTACAACGACAATCCGAACGCGACGGTGTGGCTCGGAAAGCCGCTCTCCTGAGGATGCCCCGACGCCTGCCCTCCGCCCCGTGGACGACGCACCGGCTCAGACCGGGTACACCTCGGGAAGACCCGTGCGCAGCTCGAAGGGAAGGTGGGCCATGTCGTTGTGGGAGAGCACCGTCCACGGCCGGCCCTGCTTCTGCGCGAGCACCGTCAGCCCGCAGTGGGCTTGATTGAGCGTCATCCACCGCCATTCGGGGGTCTGGAGCACCTCGCGGACGAACCAGGCGATGACCGCGTTGTGGGTGATGAGGAGCTCGTGCACCTCTCCGCTCCGGCGGGCGAGGAACTCGCTGACCGCGTCGGCCATCTGCGCGCGACCCGCGTCGACCTCTGCCTCGGTCACCGCTCCGAAGAAGGGCTCGTAGACCGCCGGGGTGTCCTCGCACAGCCCGGTGGGAACGCAGTCGAACAGCAGCGCCGACGGTTCGGGAGACAGCGACGGCATCCGCTCCTTCACAGCCCGCGCCGTCTGCGCGGCCCGCTCGAGCGGCGAGTGCCACACGGCGTCGAACGGCACCCCCGAGAGGCGATCGGCCAGGAGAGCGGCCTGACGCCGCCCGCGAGGCGAGAGCGGGCCGTCGACGAGCCCGTGCTCGGCATCCAGATGCTCGCCGTGGCGCACGAGGTAGAGGTAGTGCGTCACGCTCGCTCACTTCGTCGGGGCTGGGCGCCGGACGGCGCTCTCCCAGCCTATGTCAGTGCGTCTCGTTCGGGTCGATCCCGCGCGTCACTCCGCCGCGCGGGCGATCTCTGCGAGCTGGCTGCGGCTGAGATGAACGCCGACGCCCTGAACCAGCTCTTCCACGTGCTCCGGCGCATAGGCGTTGACGATGGGCGCGGTCACGAGCCGCTGCGCGAGCAGCCATGCCACCGCGACCGCCGCATCGGGAAGACCCAGGCCGGCCCCCACCTCGTCGAGCGCCCGGAGCACCCGGGTACCCCGCCGGTTGAGATTCGCCGCCAGCTGCGCACCGCGGGCGGAGAGCCCGCCGCGGGAGCGACTGCGGTACCGGCCGGCGAGGAAGCCGTGCTCGAGCGCGTGCGAGGCCGTCACCGACATGCCCTGCGCGCTGGCGACCAGTCGCAGATCGGCGTCGAACTCGTGCCGCCGGAGGATGTTGAAGGGAACGTCGAGCACCGAGATCCGCGGATAGCCCGCGGAGGAGAGGATGCGCGCCTCGACGAGCTGTGCGGCGGTGTGGCCCACTCCGCCGAGGGCACGGATCTTGCCTGCCTCGACGAGCCACTCCGCCGTGGCCAGCGTGTCTTCGAGGGCGGTGACGCTGTCGGCGGCCGCGTCGAGGGTCAGCACGTCGATGCGGTCGGTGCGCAGTCGGCTGAGGGATGCCTCGACGCTGCGGACGAGGTCGACGGGTCCGAGGCCGGGATTGTCGGGGTGTCCCCCGACCCGCACCATGATCGCCACCTCGTCGCGCAGACCCCGCGAGTGCACCCACTGGCCGAGGATGTGTTCGCTGCGACCGCTCGAATACGTGTCGGCGGTGTGCACGGCGTTGCCGCCGAGCTCGGCGTACGTGTCGAGGATGGCGTGACTGGACTCGAGGTCGACGTTCCACCCGAACTCGGCCGCACCGAGGATGAGGGGGAAGATCTGCGCGCCGGCATCGCCGAGCGGAACGCGGACCCCTGCGCCGACACCCGGTCCCTGCACCGGAATCGGCGCGGACGGGTGCAGGGCGTCCGACGCCGTCGCTGCGCGGCGCTGACGTCGAGACGACGCGGCCAGCTCGGTGCCCCGGTTCGACATACGCACCCCCTCACGACGTCCTGTCGCGTGACGCGCCCCCCGACGCGTACTTCGAGGGTAGGGGGTGCCTCCGACCTCGCCCGCCATTGCGATGACCTGTCGGCGAACATCCCATAACGGTTTCATCACGAAGGCGGGGGATGACGCGGATGCCCGCCCCTCACGAAGAGGGACGGGCATCCGTCAGGGCTGGGATCGCTCAGGCGTCGACGGTCACCGACGCGGCCTCGGCCGCCTCGGTCTCCTCCAGCACCGGCTCGAGCGAGAGCTTGCCGCGGTCGTCGACCTTGGTGATGCGCACGAGGAGCTTCTGACCGACACCGAGCACGTCCTCGACGTTCTCGACGCGCTTGCCACCGGCGAGCTTGCGGACCTCGCTGACATGCAGCAGACCGTCCTTGCCCGGGAGCAGCGAGATGAACGCGCCGAAGGTCGCGATCTTCACCACGGTGCCCAGGAACTGGTCGCCGATCTCGGGGTTGGTCGGGTTCGCGATCGCGTTCACCTGCGCACGAGCGGCTTCGGCCGACGGTCCGTCGACGGCGCCGATGTAGACGGTGCCGTCCTCCTCGATGGAGATGTCGGCGCCGGTCTCGTCCTGGATGGCGTTGATCGTCTTGCCCTTGGGGCCGATCAGCTCGCCGATCTTGTCGACGGGGATCTGCACGCTGATGACGCGCGGCGCCGTCGGCGCCATCTCGTCGGGCGCGTCGATCGCCTGGTTCAGCACGTCGAGGATCGTCAGTCGCGCGTCGCGCGCCTGCTGCAGCGCCGCCGACAGCACCGACGACGGGATGCCGTCGAGCTTGGTGTCCAGCTGGATGGCGGTGACGAACTCACGGGTGCCGGCGACCTTGAAGTCCATGTCGCCGAGGGCGTCTTCGGCACCCAGGATGTCGGTGAGCGCGGCGTAGCGGGTCTGGCCGTCGACGACGTCCGAGACCAGCCCCATCGCGATGCCCGCGACCGGAGCGCGCAGCGGCACACCGGCGTTCAGCAGCGACAGGGTCGATGCGCAGACCGAGCCCATCGAGGTCGAGCCGTTGGAGCTGAGCGCCTCGGAGACCTGACGGATCGCGTAGGGGAACTCCTCGCGGGCCGGCAGCACCGGTACGAGGGCGCGCTCGGCGAGGAAGCCGTGCCCGATCTCGCGACGCTTGGGCGATCCGACACGACCGGTCTCACCGGTCGAGTAGGGCGGGAAGTTGTAGTGGTGCATGTACCGCTTGTGCGTGACGGGCGACAACGAGTCGATCTGCTGCTCCATCTTGAGCATGTTCAGCGTCGTGACACCCAGGATCTGGGTCTCGCCGCGCTGGAACACCGCGGAGCCGTGCACGCGCGGGATGACCTGCACCTCGGCATCCAGGGGACGGATGTCGGCGAGGCCGCGTCCGTCGATGCGGACACCGTCGGTGAGGATGCGGCTGCGGACGATGAGCTTCGTCACCGACTTGTAGGCGGCCGAGAACTCGATCGTGGCGACGGCGGGGAGCTCGTTCGCCTCGACGGCGGCGATGAGCTCGCCGCGGACGCGCTCCTTGAGGGCGTCATCGGCGCTCTGGCGCTCCTGCTTGTCGGCGATCTGGTAGATGCCCTTGAGCTCGTCGTACGCGCGGGCGGCGACGAAGTCGTAGGTCTCCTGCGAGTAGGGCAGGAACACCGGGTAGGGCTGGATCTCCTTGGCGGCGGTGCTCGCCAGTGCCGTCTGCGCCGCGACGAGCTCCTGGATGAAGGGCTTCGCCGCTTCCAGACCCTGCGCGACGATCTCCTCGCTGGGCTTGGTGGCGCCGCCCTGGATCAGATTCCACGAGTGCTCGGTGGCCTCGGCCTCGACCATCATGATCGCGACGTCGCCGTCATCGAGCACGCGGCCGGCGACCACGAGGTCGAAGACGGCCTGCTCGAGGACGCTGGTGTTGGGGAATGCGACCCACTGGTCGGGGTGCTCGCCCTGGCCGGGGACGAGCGCGAGGCGCACACCGGCGATGGGGCCCGAGAAGGGCAGACCCGAGATCTGCGTCGACGCCGACGCTGCGTTGATGGCGAGGGCGTCGTAGAACTCGCCGGGTGCGATGGAGAGCACGGTGACGACGATCTGGACCTCGTTGCGCAGACCCTCGACGAACGAGGGGCGCAGGGGCCGGTCGATCAGACGGCAGACCAGGATCGCCTCGGTGGAGGGGCGACCTTCGCGGCGGAAGAACGAGCCGGGGATCTTGCCGGCGGCGTAGGAGCGCTCCTCGACGTCGACGGTCAGGGGGAAGAAGTCGAACCCTTCCCGGGGGTGCTTGCCGGCGCTGGTGGCCGAGAGGAGCATCGTCTCCTCGTCGAGGTACGCGGCGACGGCGCCCTGCGCCTGCTGCGCGAGTCGACCGGTCTCGAACCGGACGGTGCGGGTGCCGAAGCGGCCGTTGTCGAGAACGGCTTCCGCGGCGGTGATTTCAGGACCTTCCAAGAGGTCTCTCCTTCTTTGTTTAGACTCGCCGACAGTCTGAGGGCGAGTGCATGCGAAGGAGCAGGAACAGGCAGATCTCAGCGCGCGGCCGGGCCGCGGTGTTCGCCAGCGCTGGTCACCAGAAGAAGAGCACCCGGCGCGATCGTCATCGCCACGACGGGGAATCCACCTCAGGGGACCAGCTTCCTGCCGGCCTGCTCCGGTGTGCTGTGCAGCACGGTGCTCGTATGGAATTGAGCGGATGCCCGAGGGCAACCTTCCCGATCCTATCAGCGTCGGCCGGGGCTCACCCCTGACGATCCCCCACGACGCGACGCCCCACCGTACGAAGCGGTGGGGCGTCGCGCGCCTCTGGGGATCTCAGCGCCCGGCCAGCGCCCGGCGCTCGCTCTCCTGAGCCGCTGCCCGATCGACGGCGGCCTCCTCCAGCTCCGCGACTCCCACCGCGTCCGGGGCGTCGGAGAGTCCGTCGTGATCGTGCCCGGAGAGGGTGGACTCGTCGAAGGGCGCCTCGCCCGCGAGGACGCGGCGGGCCTTCGCGGCGTCGAACTCCTTCGTCCACGCGCCGATCAGCACGGTGGCGACGGCGTTGCCGGTGAAGTTCGTCACCGCACGACCCTCCGACATGAACCGGTCGATGCCGACGATCACGCCGACGCCGTTGACGAGGTCGGGGCGGTAGGCCTGGAGGCCGGCGGCGAGGGTCGCGAGCCCCGCGCCGGTCACCCCGGCGGCGCCCTTGGAGGCGATGATCATGAAGACCAGGAGGCCGATCTGCTCGCCGATCGACATCGGGGCACCCATGCCGGTGGCGATGAACAGCGACGCCATCGTGAGGTAGATCGCTGTGCCGTCCAGGTTGAAGGAGTACCCGGTGGGGACCGTGATGCCCACGACGGGCTTGGAGACGCCGAGGTGCTCCATCTTGGCGATGAGGCGCGGCAGCGCCGACTCCGACGAGGAGGTGCCGACGATCAGCAGGTACTCGCGCCCGAGGTACTTCATCAGGCTGAAGAGGTTCACCCGCGTCACGACCCACAGGAGCGTTCCGAGGATGGCGATGATGAAGATCGCGCAGGTGATGTAGAACGCGATCATGAGCGTTCCGAGCGCGATGATCGCGCCGACGCCGGTGGCCCCGACAACCGCGGCGATCGCGCCGAAGGCGCCGATCGGGGCGAGCCAGAGGATCATGCCGAGGATCCGGAAGACCAGGGCCTGCAGGTTCTTCACCGCGGACATGATCGGCGCCGCCTTGTCGCCCATCTGCTGGAGCGCGAAACCGACCAGGAGCGCGATGAAGAGCACCTGGAGGACGTTCTCACCGGTGAACGCGGAGAAGAAGGTCGTCGGGATGATGCCGAGGATGAACTCCTCGGTGGTCTTGGCCTCGGCGGTGGACTCGTAGCTGGCGCCGGCCATGTCCAGTCCCGTCCCCGGGTGGATGAGGTTGCCGACGACGAGGCCGATCGCCAGGGCGAAGGTCGACATCACCATGAAGTACACAAGCGCGAGGCCGCCGATCTTGCCGACGGTCGCGGCCTTGGCGATCGACCCGACCCCCACCACGATCGTGCAGAAGATGATCGGGGCGATCATCATCTTGATCAGCGACACGAACGCCGCGCCCAGAGGCTTGAGCGCCAGGCCGAACTCGGGCCAGACGAGCCCGACGATCGCGCCGAGGACGACGGCGGCGATCACGGAGACGTACAGCCACGTGTGCTTGTCCCAGGCCTGCTTGCCTCGCCGGGCAGAGAAGCGGGGAAGAGTGAAAGTGGTCGTGCGTGGTGAGAGAGCCATCATCGCCTCCAGGGAACGGTCGTTGTCCTGATCGGCGCGGAACGTCCGCGTCCTGAGTCAGAGTGCTCCGACCGGGGCGGAGGGTCGATTTGTGGTCGTATTGGTCGCCGTGTGGGCACCGGCATCCAGCGGAACCGGGGGCAGGATGGAGGAACACGGCGATCGATGAGGAGTGCCATGGCACGGCGGCCCGCCCCGGCGAGCGCGGCGTCGCGGATGTTCGCGGCGGTCGCGGCATCGGTGGTGGCGATCGTGCTCATCCTCGTCGGCGTGCTGGTCGTGGATGCGCAGGGTTCGGAGCGCTCTGAGGCCGAACAGGTGACCCGCAGCGTCGCCGCGGCCCTCGCCGCCCTGCCGGAGGTCGAGTCCGTCGTCGGAGAGCCCGACGCGAGCGCCACGCTGCAACCGGTCGCCGAGCGCATCATGCGCGAGTCGGACCTCGACTTCGTCGTGATCATGACACCCCAGGGCACCCGCGTCACGCACCCCGACCCCACAGAGATCGGCCGCACCTACCTCGGCACGATCCCGGCGGAGCCGTCGACACTCACCGAGGAGTTCGTCGGCACGCTCGGACCCTCCGTGCGCTCGATCGCCCCGATCCTCTCGGACGGGCGCCTGGTGGGCTGGGTCGCGGTGGGTGTCACGCTCGGAAGCATCTCGGCCGAGATCCTTTCGCGCCTGCCCTTCGTGCTCGGCATCGCCCTGCTGCTCCTGGCTGCGGGGCTCGTGGGCGCCGTCATCGCGCGCCGTCAGCTGCGGCGGATGGCCGGAGACCTCCCGCCCGGAACCATCCGCGACGCGGTGGCGTCCTACGAGTCGGTACGCACTCTCGGCGAGGCGCTGCGCGCGCAGACGCACGAGCACGGCAACCGCATGCACACCGCCGTGTCGCTGCTCGAACTCGGCCGGACGGATGAGGCGGTGGAGATCCTCACCGAGACCTCGCGACAGAGCCAGTCGCTCGTCGACCAGGTCGCGGCCCGCCGCGACGGCGACCCCACCGTCGGAGCGCTGCTGCTCGGCAAGGCAGCCCAGGCGCGGGAGCGGAACGTGGCGTGGGACGCCCGCATCGCCCCCGACGCGCCGCGCAGCACGCTGGCGCCGATCGACGCGGTCTCGGTCGTGGGGAACCTGATAGACAACGCCGTCGACGCCGCCGCCACCGGGCCCGCGCCCCGCTGGGTGAGGGTGGAGTTCGACCCGGTCGCCGGCGGCGCGCTCCGCATCCGGGTCTCGGACAGCGGCACCGGGATCGATCCGGCCGATCGCGAGCGGGTCTTCACGCACGGGTTCTCCACCAAGCCGGCGGGCGCCGAGGGCCGCGGCGTGGGCCTCGCCCTGGTGCGCGCCATCGTCGATGGAGCAGGCGGCAGCATCCGGATCACCGACAGCCCGACCATGTTCGAGATCGTCCTGCCGGGGAGGCGTCGATGATCGGCGTCCTCCTGGTGGACGATGATCCTCTGACGATCGAGGTGCACCGGCGCCACCTCGAGCGGATCGACGGATTCGAGGTGGTCGGCGAGTGCCATGACGCGCGGTCGGCGGTGGGGGCCATCCTCGGCGCCGACCCGGGCGTGATCGACCTCGTCCTCCTCGACGTCACCATGCCCGACGGCACCGGGGTCGATGTGCTGCGCCACGTGCGGGCGCGGGGCGTCGCGGTCGACGTCATCGCCGTCACGGGCGTCCGCGACGCCGACGTCGTGCGGCAGATGGTGGCACTCGGTGTCGCTCAGTACCTGGTGAAGCCCTTCACCTTCGCGACGTTCTCCGAGCGACTGCGGCAGTACATCGATTTCCGCCGACGGGCATCGGATGCCGAGGGCCCGGCCACCCAGGAGGAGATCGACGCGCTCCTGGGCGCCCTGCGTCCCCCCGCGACGACCGCGCCGCCCAAGGGCCTGTCGGCGGAGAGCCTCGACCGGGTCGCACAGGCCGTCCGCAGCGGCGGCCCGCTGTCGGCCGCCGAGGCCGCCGAGCAGACGGGGCTGTCGCGCGTGTCGGCCCGTCGCTACCTCGAGCACCTCGTCGAGGCCGGTCGCGTCGAGCGACTCCCCCGCTATCGCGGGCGCGGCAGACCGGAGTCGGAGTACCGCTGGCGCCGCTGATCAGGAGCGCTCGACCAGACGCGCCGGGGTGTTCCCGTCGCCCCCCACCGTGACGTAGTCGGCGTGCTTGGCGTCGAGACCGTCGCCGGCGGTCCTCCCCCGGAGCCGCCGCCAGACCCACGGCAGCACGTCCCGGCGCAACCAGCTGCCCGGTGCCGGCGGATCGTCATCGGCGTGCAGCGCCGCATCGAGCCGGCCGAGGGCCTCGGCGTCGGGGACTCCGAGGGTCTCGGCGGCCCGATAGGCCAGGAATCGGTGTCCGCTCGAGCGCAGGTGCACCCTGTCGTCGGCCCAGAACCCGAGGTCTCCGATCGCGGGATGGGCGTCGAGGTCGAGGAGCATCGCACCGGTGTCGGTCGCGACATGCCGCAGCTGCTCGGCGTACCGGGCGAAGCGTCGCGAGAACACCCGCGCTCCGGGCCTGCGCGGCAGGAACGGGGTCACTAGGAGGACGTCGATGCCGGCACGGCGAAGACGTCGCACCGCGGCAGCGACCTGGTCGGCGAGATCGACGGGGTCGGCGCGCGATCCCGCCAGGTCGTTCGCGCCGATGAAGATCGACACCAGGTCGGGGGCCATCGCGAGCGCCTGCGGGACCTGCACCTCGGTGACGTCGCGCACGCGGCGACTGCGAACGGCCAGGTTGGCGTAGCGCAGCGGCCGCGTCGCACCGGTTCCCTGCGAGCGGGCGAGGAGCTCGGCCAGGCGATCCGCCCATCCGCGGAACTGCCCCGTCGGCATGCGCGAGGTATCGCAGAGGCCCTCGGTGAGCGAGTCGCCGAGGGCGACGAAGCGCCGCCAGCGCGGCGCCGTCGGCATCGGTTTGGGCAGGGCCGCAGGGCGGCCGAGTCCGCGGACGAACTGCGCGTCGTCGAGCGGACGGAGCCTGCGCGCCTCGTCGTAGTGCGCCACCAGCTGCGCGCACAGCGCCTCCCAGCTGCGGGTGCGGACGGCCTCTGCGGCGGCGGCGGCGAAGGCGGCGCGCTTGGCGCCGTCACCGACGAGGTCCGCCACGCGGGCGCGGAGGTCGTCGAGGTCGCCGGGCCGGTAGAGCCATCCGTCGACGCTGGAACGCACGAGGTCCACGGGTCCGCCGACGCCGGTGGCCACGACGGGAACACCGCTGGCGAGAGCCTCCTGGATCGTCTGCCCGAACGTCTCGCTCTCGCCGGGGTGGACGAAGACGTCGAACCCGGCCAGCGCCTGCGCGAGCTCGGGACCGCGCAGGTGTCCGGTGAAGACGGCACCCGGGAGGGACTTCTCCAGAGCGGGCCGCGAGGGTCCGTCACCCACGATCACGAGCATGGTTCCCGGGAGGTCCTGCAGAACCTTCAGGTCGGCGACCTGCTTCTCGGGGGCGAGCCGGCCGACGTAGCCGACGATGGTGCGCCCGGGCGCGACCTCGTTGCGCCAGCTGTCGCTCCGTCGCGACGGGTGGAACAGCTCGGTGTCGACGCCGCGGCCCCACCGTCGCACCCGGTCGACGCCGAGGTCGGCGAGCTGGGCCATCGATGCGGTAGAGGGCGCCAGGGTCAGCGTCGCGCGCCGGTGCAGCCGTGTGACGTGAGCCCGCACCAGTGCCGTGGCCCGTGGCATCCCGTACTTCTCGGCGTACGCCACCACATCGGTCTGATAGATCGCCACGGTCGGCACCCGCAGGATGTCGGCGGCGACCAGGCCCTGCCAGCCCAGCACGAAGGGCGAGGCGAGGTGGACCACGTCGGGCCCGAAGCTGCGGAGGATGGCGGTCAGCCGCGCGGCGCGCGCGAACACGACCCGCACCTCGGGGTACGACGGCAACGGCACGGAACGCAGCATCCGGGCATCGGCGCCGTGGAGACCGGCGACGACCACCTCCTCCGACGCACCCCCGGCCCGCGGGGCGATCACGAGGATCTCGTGCCCGGCCGCCGACAGGTGGCGGAGCACCTGCAGCACCGAACCGGTGACACCGTTCATGTGGGGAAGGAAGGACTCGGCGATGACCGCGACTCTCACGCATCCACCATCGCGCGACCAGGTGGCCGAACGGATGCCGCGCCACCCCCCGTCGCCGAGAATTCACCGTCCGCACGGCGGCACGTCACCGGTCGTCCCCCGTTCGGTCGCCGTTCACCGGCCGCTGGTACCCACGACAGTGTGATCGACGATCTGCTCGCCGGCATCTCGGAGAACCCGTGGTCGCTGGCGGTGATGGCCGCGCTCGTCCTGGGCGACGCGTTCCTCGTCGTCGTCCCCGGCGAGGTCGCCGTGACGGCCCTCGGCGCCCTGGCCGTCGTGCACGGCGCCCCGCCGCTGCTCGCGGTCATCGCCGTCGCGACGATCGCCGCTCTGGCCGGCGACACCCTCTGTTATCTCATCGGTCGCACCATCGGCCTGGAACGGTGGCGATGGATGCGCGCGCGGCGCGTCCGCGCGGCGCTCGGCGCCGTCGGGGATCGGCTGCAGCGGCGCACCGCGGTGGTGCTCTTCACCGCCCGCTTCGTCCCGTTCGCCAGACTCGCGGTGAACCTCACCGCCGGCGCCTCGCGCGTGCCTGCTCCGCGCTACCTGCTCGTGGCCGCACTGGCGGCGCTCGGCTGGGCCGTGTATCAGTCGCTCGTCGGAGCGGTGGTGGCCGCCCTGGTTCCGGGGGGACCGGTCGTCGCGGTGGTCGTGTCGATCGTCGTCGCGCTCGTCCTCGGCCTTCTCATCGACCGGCTTCTCGGCCGGAAGACCCTCCCACCGGCCGAGTGAGTCCGCGGGTCACACCAGCGCGAGCGTCTGCCGCGCGGCATCCGTCACCGCCCTGCCGTAGTGGCGACCATGCCCGGCGGCGTGGACGGCCAGCGGATGGAGCTGATGGACCGGGATGCGATCGCGCCAGCCGTCGGCGAGGGGGTGACGCTCGTCATACCCGGCGAGGATGTCCTCGAGGAACGGGCAGCCGAACAGATCGAGCATCGCCAGGTCGGTCTCGCGGTGGCCGCCGTGGGCGGCCGGGTCGATGAGCACGACACCGTCGGGCGTCCAGAGCACGTTGCCGTGCCACAGGTCGCCGTGGAGTCGGGCAGGGACGTCGCCGTCGTCGAACACTCCTCGGGCGATCGCCGCGCAGGCCTCCCGGACGACGTGGGCCTCGGTCTCGGTGAGGAACCCCGCCGCCACGGCCGGCGCCAGGAACGGGAGCACCCGGTCGCGCGCGTAGAAGGCGCCCCAGGTCTTCTCCGCCGCCGCCGGCTGCGGTCGCGCGCCGATGAAGAGGGCCTCCACCCCCGGCGGCGGCGACCCGTACGCGAGCGCCCCGGCGTCGTGGGTGACCGCGAGAGCCCGCCCGAAGGCACGGGCGGCAGCGCGGTCGGGGCCGGCGGTCTGCAGGCGCTCGAGTTCGATGGCGGCCGACTCGACGGCGACGACCTGCGCGGTCCGCACCCCGCGAGCCTCCGCGAGCCAGCGGAGTCCCGCCGCCTCGGCGGCGAAGAATCCGTCGGGGGCATCCGAGCGCTCCTTGCGGAAGGTCGTCCCGCCGCCGGCGCTCATCCGCCCACGCGGACGGATGCAGTGTCTGTGGCGCTGACGGCGTCGGCGGAGGCGGCGTCGGCTGCCGCGGCGACGCGGGCGGCGTGCGTGGGTGCGTCGGGGACGTTCGCCGGGCGGCCCGCAGCCAGCTCGCGCCGCAGCACCGGGACCACCTCGCCACCGAGGATGTCCAGCTGCGTGAGGACCGTCTTCAGCGGAAGCCCCGCGTGATCGATGAGGAACAGCTGGCGCTGATAGTCGCCGTAGTGCTCGCGCATGCCGGCGTAACGGTCGATGATCTGCTGCGGCGAGCCGACGGTGAGCGGCGTCATCTCGCTGAAGTCCTCCAGGCTCGGGCCATGACCGTAGACGGGCGCGTTGTCGAAGTAGGGGCGGAACTCGCGCACCGCATCCTGCGAGTTCTCGGCCAGGAACACCTGGCCGCCCAGGCCCACGATGGCCTCCTCGGGGGCGCCGTGACCATAGTGGGCGAAGCGCTCGCGATAGAGCGAGATCAGCCGCTGGTAGTGCTCCTTCGGCCAGAAGATGTTGTTCGCGAAGAAGCCGTCGCCGTAGAACGCCGCCTGCTCGGCGATCTCGGGGGTGCGGATCGAGCCGTGCCAGACGAATGGCGGCACACCGTCCAGCGGTCGCGGGGTGGCGGTGAACCCCTGCAGGGGGGTGCGGAAACGCCCCTCCCAGTCCACGACGTCCTCGCGCCACAGCCGGTGCAGGAGCGCGTAGTTCTCCACCGCCAGCGGCAGACCCTGCCGGATGTCCTTGCCGAACCAGGGGTAGACGGCGCTGGTGTTCCCCCGGCCGAGCGTCAGATCGACCCGTCCCTGGGCCAGGTGCTGCAGCATCGCGTAGTCCTCGGCGATCTTCACCGGATCATTCGTGGTGATCAGCGTCGTCGCCGTGGAGAGGATCAGCCGTTCGGTGCGGGCGGCGATGAAGGCCAACGCGGTCGTCGGCGACGACGACCAGAACGGCGGGTTGTGGTGCTCGCCGAGGGCGAAGACATCGAGTCCCACCTCCTCGGCGTGGCGCGCGATCGCGATGGTCGCCTGGATGCGCTCCGCGTCAGTCGGTGTGCGCCCCGTCGTCGGATCCTCGGTGATGTCGCTCACCGTGAAGACACCGAACTGCATTCCCGTCCAGGTGGGGGTGGTCACGCTCTGCTCCTCGATCCTCGCCTGCGGTGAGGCGACCGCTCTCTCAGGCTATTCGCGGGCAGGGGCGGATCCAGCCCGCCGCGCGGAAGCCCGTCCGTTCGAGCCGGCGCCCGCATCCCACGGCTAGTCTGATCTCAATCCGGGGGGAGGTGACCATGTCCGGCAGCAGTGCGCCGCCCACGGCAGCCGTCCCGACGACCGGGACGACGCGCACGAAGCGTCGCACCCCGTTCTTCGACAACGCACGGTTCGTCTGCATCGTCCTGGTGGTCCTCGGTCATGCAATCCAGCGGCTCACCTACGACTCCGACATCGCCCTGTCGCTGTACCTGCTCATCTACGCCTTCCACATGCCGGCGTTCGCGCTGATCTCGGGGTACTTCTCCAAGTCCGACGTCCCCGGAAAGCGCCAGATGGCACGGGTCCTCACGGACATCGTGGTCCCGTACGTGATCTTCGAAGGCCTCTGGGTCCTCACCAAGTGGATCGTCGAGGGTCAGGCCGATCCCAACCTCACCCGCCCGTCCTGGACGCTGTGGTTCCTCCTCGCGCTCGGGATCTTCCGGCTCGTGCTGCCTTACCTCGCGCTGCTGAGGTGGCCGCTGGCGTGGACCATCCTGATCTCCATCGGCGCGGGATACCTTCCGAACATCGACTCGACGTTCTCGCTGTCCCGGACGCTGGGTCTTCTGCCGTTCTTCACCCTCGGATGGTGGCTCCGCGAGCGCCGCATCATCGAGCGGCTGCGGCTGCTGGAGCGACGACCGTGGTGGAGCTTCCCGGCCGCGATCGCCACCTTCGCCGTCGCCGGATGGGCGGCGTGGTTCTTCGTGGACGACTGGAAGCGAATGGACCTCGCGACGTGGTTCTTCTACGACGACTCCTATGCCGATCTGGGCGGAACCCAGTGGTGGGCGGGCGGCGTGCGCATCGCGCTGATGATCGTGGCCCTCGTGCTCTCCACAGCGCTGTTCGTGCTCGTGCCGCGCGGGCAGAAGTGGTGGACGCACTTCGGGCAGTACACGATGTACGTCTACCTGCTCCACTCGTTCGTGCTGTATCCGTTCCGCGAGTCGGGCGTGCTGCGGGGCCTGGAGCCGACGTGGCTGTGGCTGCCCCTGGTGTGCCTGCTGTCGATCGGCATCGCGCTGGGCCTTGCCACCAAACCCGTGCGGCGGATCTTCCGCCCTCTCATCGAGCCGCGCCCCCGGTGGCTCTTCGCCGACCCCTCGCTCGCGGCCTCGGAGGGGCGCCGGTCCGACCCCACGGGGTCGCGGCGACCGCCCGACGCCGCCCGGGCTCGCCCGGTCGCCCCGCCGCAGGAGGCGCGCGGGCCGCTGTGAGCGGGTCGAGGGCGACGGCGCCGTAACACAGCGACGAATCGTGCGTAACACAGCGCGAAGCGCCTGCTCAGCCGACATAGCCTGTCGCCATGACCGACCTCTCGCTGCCGATCCTCGACCTCTCCCGCCTCGACGGCGGCCCCGCCGAAGCCGCCGCGTTCCGCGATGAGCTCCGCGAGGCGACACACCGGGTCGGCTTCTTCTACCTCACCGGCACCGGCGTCGACGCCGACCTCGAGAACCGCCTGCACCGCGCGGCGCGGGCCTTCTTCGACCTTCCCGAGGCCGACAAGCTCGCGATCGAGAACCTCAACAGCCCGCACTTCCGCGGCTACACCCGCATCGGCGGCGAGCGCACGCAGGGGAAGGTCGACTGGCGCGAGCAGATCGACATCGGCCCCGAACGCGAAGCCGTCACCGACCCGGATGCGGCGGACTTCCACCGCCTCACGGGCCCGAACCTCTGGCCTGCGGCGCAGCCGGAGCTGCGCGACGTCGTGACCGAGTGGCACGACAAGCTCACCGAGATCTCTCGCGTCCTGCTGCAGCAGTGGGCGCTGGCGCTCGGCGCCGAGGCCGATCACTTCGAACGGCACTTCGGCGAGCCGGCGAGCCTGATCAAGATCGTGCGCTACCCCGGCACCACCGAGCCGGAGCCGCAGCAGGGTGTGGGCGCGCACAAGGACTCCGGCGTGCTGACGCTGCTCTGGGTCGAGCCCGGCAAGGGTGGCCTGCAGGTCCAGCGCGAGGGCGAGTGGGTGGACGCTCCGGCCGTGCCGGGCGCATTCGTGGTGAACATCGGCGAGATGATGGAGTACGCCACGCAGGGCTACCTCATCGCCACCAATCACCGGGTGATCTCGCCGCGCTTCCCCGACGATCGCATCTCGGTGCCCTTCTTCTTCAACCCCGCTCTCGACGCCGCGCTGCCGGTCGTCGAGTTGCCGGCAGAATTGGCCGCTCAGGCGAAGGGCGTCACCGAAGACCCATCGAACCCCATCCACTCGCTGTTCGGCGAGAACGCGCTGAAGTCGCGGCTGCGGGCGCACCCCGACGTCGCCGAGCGCTGGCACGCCGACCTGCTGGCCGCGCGCGCCTCGTCCTGACCCGCGCCGCGCACCCGGGCACGGGCGGCGGTCCGCCGTGGGCCGCGGCGAGAATGCATCTGCGCGCCGAGAATCCGGGTTCACCCCGCATCCTCGGCGCGCAGTCGCACTCTCGCTGTCGACCGGTCCGCTGCGAGTGGGCGTCGTGCTGACGAACCACACGCCCTGCCGTCGGAGAGACGAAAAAAGAGAGCCGCCCGACACCTCGGGCGGCTCTCACAAGAACGTTTTGCGCGATTGAACGCGGGGTTCGCGATTAGCGGCGCAGCCCCAGGCGCTCGATCAGCGAGCGGTAGCGCGCGATGTCGATGTCCTGGAGGTAGCCGAGCAGACGACGGCGCTGACCGACGAGCAGGAACAGCCCACGACGCGAGTGGTGGTCGTGCTTGTGCTCCTTGAGGTGCTCGGTGAGGTCCTTGATGCGCTGCGTCAGCATCGCGACCTGCACCTCGGGGGATCCGGTGTCACCGGGGTGCGTCGCGTACTCTTCGATGATCGCCTTCTTGACGTCTGCTTCGAGTGCCATAGATGGGATCCCCTTCCTCTTCATTGCGCGGCGCCCGACGCCTGATGCGTGAGCTCTCTTTATCCGCGGCCGATCGAACGGCAACTGCACGAGTCTACCAGTCCTCCCCCGCGGCGATGACGCGCAGCCGAACGGTCGGCCATCGGCGGAAAACGGACGATGCGCTCGGAGCCGGTGTCTCGGGCTCCGCCCGAGCCGTAGTGTCGCCGACATGACCGGCCAGCCGATGCCCCCGCCCGCGACGACCTCGCGGCCGTCGATGGCGATCGCGTTGCAGTTCATCCTCGCCGGGGTCGTCTGGGGGTCGAGCTTCCTCTTCATGAAGGTCGCCCTCGAGGGTGTCGGTCCCGGCCAAGTCGCGTGGTCGCGTCTCGTGCTCGGCGCACTGGCCCTGGGGCTCATCGTCGCGATCCGTCGTGAGCGGCTCCCCCGGTCCCTCCGCACCTGGGGGCACATGACCGTGCTGGCGGTGACGTTCTGCGTCATCCCGTTCCTGCTCTTCTCCTGGGCGCAGCAGCACGTCACGTCGGGCCTCGCCAGCATCTACAACGCCACCACGCCTCTGATGACGGCGATCATGGCGGGGCTGGCGCTCCGCGTCGAGCGGCTCAGCCGTGAGCAGATCATCGGGATCGGCGTCGGGATCGCGGGTGTGGTCGTCATCATCGGCCCCTGGCAGGGCCTGGATCTCTCGCAGAGCGTCGTCGCACAGCTGGCGATCCTCGGGGCGACCGCCTGTTACGGGTTCAGCCTGGCCTACATGCGCCGCTTCGTCGCGCACACGGGGATGTCGGCGCTGACGTTCTCGTTCCTGAACATCGGCATCGCCGCGGTGATCATGATCGCGCTGACCCCGGTGGTCGCGTGGGCGCCGGTGCGACTCACTCCCGCCATCGTCGTCAGCCTCATCCTCCTCGGCGCCCTCGGCACGGGCCTCGCGTACATCTGGAATCAGAACGTCGTGCGGGCCTGGGGACCCACCCGCGCCTCGACCGTGACCTACATCACTCCCGTCATCGGCGTCGTCCTCGGCATCCTGATCCTCGGCGAGCGCCTGAGCTGGAACGAGCCGGCGGGCGCCGTCGTCGTCTTCGTCGGCATCCTGCTCGCCCAGGGCCGGCTGCGACGCCGCCGCGTGTCAGAGCGCGCCGGCTCCTCCCCGCGCCGACCGTCGCACGCTCCCGGGCGTCTCGCCGGTGATCCGCTGGAACGCCCGACTGAAAGCCGCCTCTGACCCGTAGCCGAGCGCGGATGCCACGGCGCCGACCGTGTCTCCCCGGAGGAGCATTCCGCGTCCGACCCTCATGCGCCACTGGCCGACGAAGGTCATCGGCGCGACACCGACCACGGCGGTGAAGCGCACCGCGAACGAGGTCCGTGACATCCGTGCCGCGGCCGCAAGGGATCCCAGCGACCACGCGAGACCGGGTGCGCGCTGAACGGCGGCGATCACCCGGCCGAGCTGCGGGTCGCGGGCCGCGGCCAGCCATCCGCTCGTCGTCGCCTCCTCGCGCGCGATCCAGGCGCGGACCGTCTCGACCACGAGCAGATCCGCCAATCTCGTCGCCACGGCGCTGCCGCCGGGGCGAGGCGTGTCCATCTCGTCGCGCAGGAGCGGCAGGAGCGCGCGGGCGACAGGATATTCGAGGGAGTCGACGGTGACGATGGGCGGCAGCACCTCCAGCATCCCCTCGACAGCCGGGGAATCGAAGGCCACGACACCGCAGAGGAGGCGGAGGTCGGGATCGACGCCCGCCGGGCCGATGCGCAGCACCGAGAAGCTGTCGCCGATCATCGTCTGCGGCAGCTGGTCGGCTCGACCCAGGAGCGCGCCGCCGGGCCGAGCGGAGATGCGGTGGCCGAGGCCTCGGGGAACGAGCGCGAGCGTTCCCGGATCAAGACGGACGGGGTCCGCACCGTCCACCTCGAGGTAGGCCGTCCCGGTGTCGACGATGTGGAAGCTCAGCGTGTGGTCGATGCGGGGCATCTCCACCGCGCCACCGCCCGAGGACTCGGTCCAGCAGTAGAACGCCCCGCGCATCCGCACGTGGAAGAGCGCGGCGGTGAGCTCATCCGTCGTCTCCCACGGCATCGTCATGGCAGTCGCCATCCCCAGCCCCCGAACGATCAATCAAGCAATCCGTATCTCGGACGATAGATCATCCGACGTTCGACCACCAGAGTGAGACCACCTCAACGAAAGGACCTCGTCATGAACGTCATCGTCATCGGAGCCACCGGCGGTTCGGGTCGCGCGGCATGCGACGCCCTCCTGGATCGCGGGCATCGCGTGACCGCCGTGTCCCGTCACGCGACCCGGCTCCCCGCTCGCGCGGGATTGACCCGGCTCGACCTCGACGCGTCGGACGCGGGGGCGCTCACGCGTGCGCTGCCCGGCCATGACGCCGTCGTCGTGACGCTCGGGATCTCCGAGCCCACCCTGCGGGTTCGTCTGCGCGGGCCCCGGTCGACGCCGGGCGACATCCGCTCGCGCGGCACGGCCGCCATCGTCGCCGCCGCCCGACAGGCCGGCATCCGCCGGATCGTCGTGCAGTCCTCGTACGGCGTCGGTGACACCCGCGACCGTGCGACCCTGGCGACACGGATCTTCTTCGCCCTCCTCATCCGACCTCAGATCATCGATTCCGAGATCCAGGAGGGGGTGATCCGCGGCTCCGGGATGGACTGGACCATCGTGCAGCCGGTCTACCTCACCGACACCGACGAGACCGCGCACCACGTATCGGAGGACGGCTCGATCCGGAGCCATCGCGTGAGCCGTGCCGCGGTCGGGCGCGTGCACGCCGAGCTGATCGAGACCGGCGCGTCGATCGGGCGGACGGTGTCGGTGTCGGGGTGAGGCCGCGGGGGGCCCTCAGCCGACGGCGACGAGGTCGATGACGAAGATGAGCGTCTTGCCGCCGAGGAAGTGGCCACCGCCGTTGCCGTACGCCAGGTGCGGCGGGATCACGAGCTCGCGTCGTCCGCCGACCCGCATGCCGGGGATGCCGTCCTGCCAGCCCTGGATGAGGCCGCGAAGCGGGAACTGGATGCTCTCGCCGCGGTTCCACGACGAGTCGAACTCCTCACCGGAGTCGAACTCGACGCCGAGGTAGTGCACGGTCACCTGGTCGCCGGGGCGAGCCTCCGCCCCCTCTCCCACGATCAGATCGCGGATCACCAGCTCCTGGGGCGTGGGGCCGGTGGGGGCGTCGATCTCGGGCTTGGTGCGGTCATCCGTCATGACTCCATCCAAGCCGAGGCGGAGCGCCGGGTCAACGCGACCGGCGAGGCGCAGGGGGTCTTGACAGCCCCGGGCGACGCTGGGCATCCTGATTCCAGGCCGACTCAGCGCCCGGTAGACACGCAGGCATCGCCGCGGCACCGGGCGCTGAGTTCTGTCCGGACCACCGGCATCCGGCCCTCGCTCAGGGGGCGAAGAGCGCCGCACGCGCGGCGGTGACGCGGGCGAGGAGGACGTGCTCGTCCTCGGCGGCACGCGGGTCGCGGCCGGTGATCGAGCGCTGACGCGCGGCCGCGAGCGCCGTGGCGTCGGTGATGAAGCCCTTCATCGTCGATGTGCGATCACCGCGGAGTCCCGCAGCCCAGGCCAGCGCTGCGCGTCGCCCCGAGCCGGTGGCGAGCATGTCGACCTCCTGCGGTGTGAACCACCCGGCCGCGGCGTAATCCGACAGTCGCTGCCGGGTGAGCCGGGCCTCTTCGCGGCGGAGACCCAGGATCCCGACGATGAACAGGATGAACAGCGGCACCTGCAGGGTCAGGTAGAGACCGAAGAAGTCACCGAAGACCGCGGAGCCGTTCCAGAACGCGTGGAGCAGGATGGCGCCGGCGAGCCCGATCAGGAACGGCCCCATCGCATCGCGCACCCGCCCGCTGCGGCGAGCGGCCAAACCCAGCGCGAAGCCGATGATGCTGGTGAACATCACGTGCGCGAACGGGGAGAGGATGCCGCGGAGGAAGAAGATCTGCGTGACGTCGGCGACACCCCCCTCGATGAAGCCGATACCGAAGTACTGGATGTTCTCGGTGAAGGCGAATCCGGCGCCGACCAGCGCTCCGTAGACGATGCCGTCGACGGGGCCGTCGAAGGCGCGACGGGCGGTGAGGAAGATCAGCAGCACGCCGAGCCCCTTGGCGACCTCCTCGACGACCGGGGCCTGGACGACGGTCGACAGGGCGTCGCCCAGGGGCGAGGTGTCGAATCCGAAGACGAAGCCGAGCAGCAGGTCGACGCCGAGGGCGATTCCGACCGACGCGATCGCGCCCCAGGCCACGGCGAGCACCATGAGTCCGCGCGGCTCGGGCTCCCACCGATCGATCAGCCGGACGGCGAAGAGGACGCCGGCGAGGGGGATCAGAGCCGCGACACCCCCGATGAGGGAGGCGCCGGGCCCGAGGGCGTTCAGGAAGTAGCCGACGAGGGCGATCAGGATCAGCGCGAGGAGCGCCGCGATCCACAGGGGTGCGGTGCGCCCGGCGCGCGGCAGAGCCGCGCCGGCGGTCGGGATCGGCACCGGCTCGGGAGAGACCCGCGCCTGCGGGATCGAGGCGCCGTGCGCGACCTGCGGCTGAGCGAAGACCGTGGGGAATGCCGGGGGAACGAGCGAAGGGCGTCCGCCCCCGAGACCGGCCGAGTTCGTCATGGCGAACAGCCTAGGGGGGCGCGCACCGCGCCAGGGGACGGGGTCTGTTTGCATATACCGTGGAGGGATGCGCTTCGCCCACGTGACCGTTCCGGAGCACGCGCGGCCCCGCCTCGTGCTCGTCGTCGGCGACGATGAGGCCGTCTTCGTCGACGAGCTCTTCGACGGGGCGCCCGCCACTCTGCAGGCCCTCGTCGAGGGAGGCGACGACCTGCTGTCGACGGTCGCCGACGCCGCCGGCGACGCGCCGCGGCATCCGCTCTCCTCCCTTCCGTTCTCCTCGGCCGTCCTCAGTCCCCCGGTCATCCTGGCCGTCGGGCTGAACTACGCCGCCCACTCGGGGGAACTGGGGTTGAAGACGGACGCCACCCCGACGGTGTTCGTGCTCTGGCCGAACTCGCTCACCGGTCACGACGCGACGACCTCCTGGCCGCGGAGCCTCAGCGAATCGGTGGACTACGAGGCCGAACTGGGGGTCATCATCGGCCGGCCCGCGAAGGACGTCGCCGTCGAGGACGCGCTCGGCCACGTCTGGGGATACACGGTCGTCAACGACATCACCGCTCGGGACATCCAGTTCTCCGAGGCGCAGTGGTCGCGCTGCAAGTCGTTCGACGGCTTCACGCCCACCGGCCCGTTCGTCGTGACCGCCGACGAGGTGCCCGACCCGCAGGACCTCCACATCTGGACGGTGCTCGACGGCCGCACTCTGCAGGATGCCTCGACCGGGCAGATGGTCCGGTCGGTCGCGACCCTCATCGCCTCGCTGTCGCAGTCGGCGACCCTGCTGCCCGGAACTCTGATCTCCACTGGCAGCCCCGGCGGCGCCGGCTACTCGCGGGACCCGCAGGTCTTCCTCCGCGATCGGTCGACGGTGACGGTCGGGATCGACGGCATCGGGGAGCTCACCACCCACTGCCGGATCCTCGGCTGACCGAGAGTCTCGCCGTGGCGGGATGACGACACGCCGGCCCCCTCGGGGACCGGCGTGTCGTCATCGAGGCGATCGCTCTGCGATCAGTTGCAGGTGATGGTGCCGCCACCCTCGAGGGTGTGGACACCCGGACCGAGTTCGGCGCACGCGGCGGCGAGTCCACCGCCGACCGCGACGGCGACGAGGATGATCACGATGATGCCGATGATCATCAGCACGACGCTGATGATGATCGCCGCCAGCGCCCACCCGTTCTTCACCCCGGCCTTGCGGCTCTGCACGAGAGCGACGATGCCGAGGATCAGGGCGATCAGCTGTGCGAAGAACGACAGCACGAACGCCACGATGCCGAGCGTCTTGCCGGGCACCGGAGCGCCTGGAGCGGGCTGGGAGTTGTAGGCCGGCGGCGGCGCCGAACTGTAGGCGGGCGGGTTCTGCGGGGCGCTCGGGGGAACGGCGCCCGGGTTCTGCGGGTCGGTCACGATGGCTCCTCGGTGACGGGAAAGCGGTTCAGGGTGGCGAACGAACGCTATCGGTCCTTGACCGGGAGCGCCAGACGGACGCGCCGCGCCGGCGAGCGGTCAGTCCGCCGTCTCCGAGACGAGGTTCTCGGCCGGCATGACGAGCGGGATCGCAGCGGTGGTCGCCTCCAAGCCCGAGAGCCTCGCCGGTGAGAGCTGCTTGGTGACCTCTTCACGCGACATCAGGCCGGCCTCGACGACGAGGTCGGCGATGTTGTGGCCGGTCAGCAGGGCGGTCTTGGCGAGCGCCGCGGCGGCGGCGTAGCCGATGAACGGCGTGAGCGCCGTCACGACGCCGACCGAGGTGCCCACCATCGCGCCCAGGCGCTCGCGGTTCGCGGTTATTCCGTCGATGCAGTTGACCCGGAGCGTGTGCATGCCACGGCGCATCCAGGTGATCGACTGGAAGATCGAGTGCGCGATGACCGGCTCGAACGCGTTCAGCTGCAGCTGACCTGCCTCGACCGCCATCGTCACCGTGAGGTCGGCTCCGGCGACGGCGAAGGCCACCTGATTCACCACCTCGGGGATCACCGGATTGACCTTGCCCGGCATGATGCTCGAGCCCGCCTGGCGGGGCGGCAGATTGATCTCGCCGAACCCGGCCTGCGGGCCGGAGGAGAGCAGTCTGAGGTCGTTGCAGATCTTCGACAGCTTGATGGCGTTGCGCTTCAGCGATGCCGAGAACGACATGAACGCGCCGGTGTCGCTGGTGGACTCGACGAGATCGGTGGCCAGCTCGAGGTCCAGGCCCGTGATGGCGCGCAGGTGCGAGAGCACGGACGTGCTGTAGCCGGGCGAGGCGGTGATGCCCGTGCCGATGGCCGTGGCGCCCATGTTGATCTCGTAGAGGAGGTAGGCGTTCTCGGTGAGCCGGTTGTAGTCCTCGCCGAGGGTGGTGGCGAAGCCGTGGAACTCCTGCCCGAGCGTCATCGGCACCGCGTCCTGGAGCTGCGTGCGCCCGACCTTGAGGATGTCGTGGAACTCTCTCGCCTTCGCCAGGAACGCATGGCGGAGCAGATCGAGTTCGTCCAGCAGCGTCTTCAGGTCGAGACTCAGACCCACCTTCACCGCGGTCGGGTACACGTCGTTCGTGGACTGGCTGCGATTGGTGTCGTCGATCGGCGAGAGGAAGGCGTAGTCGCCCTTCTGCCGGCCGGCGAGCTCCAGGGCGATGTTGGTGATGACCTCGTTGGCGTTCATGTTCGTCGAGGTGCCGGCACCGCCCTGGATCACCCCGACGATGAACTGGTCGTGGTACTCGCCGTCGATGACCAGCTGCGCGGCACGGTCGATGAGGTCGGCCTTCATCGGGTCGAGCACGCCGATGTCGCGGTTCGCCCTCGCCGAGGCCTGCTTGACCATCGCGAGGGCGCGCACGAGGTCGCGATACACCGAGATGGGCCGCTTGCTGACGGGGAAGTTCTCCAGCGCCCGGGCGGTGTGGATGCCCCAGTAGGCGTCGGCGGGGATCTCCAGGGATCCCAGCGAGTCGGATTCTGTGCGGGTGCGCGTCGTTGCGTCCGGAGCCATCGAATGTCCTTTTGGGTCGCGGCGGTCGGTGTTCCCCCGAGCCTAGTCAGCCGCCACGCCGCAGCTGGTGGCCGTGGCGTACAGGCACAGTCGCTGCACTGTCCGCCGCGTCCCCTCCCCTCAGGCGCGCTTGCGCGAGAACGCCTCGAGTCTCTCTTCGGGGCTCAGGCGCGCCATCCGCTCCGCCCACTCCGGGGAGAAGTAGTCCCCGGTCGGCGCGTCCACCACGGGGACCACATCATGCGTGATCGTCGTCGGGTAGACGCGGACGACGTGGAACGACTGCCCCGCGTCGAAGCCGTTCACCTCCAGCGCCGGGAGGCCGAGGTTCATCCCGTAGCACGTCGACGACGCCACCGAGACGGGGATGCCCGCGAAGGTCGCACTGGTCGAGTAGTGCAGATGGCCCGCGAGGATGGCCCGGACGTCGGTGCCCGCGAGCACGCGGGCGAGACGCCCCTGGTCGCGCAATTCGAGGATGTCGAACAGCGGCAGCGGCGACGGGATCGGCGGGTGATGCATCGCCAGGATGGTGCCGAGCGGCGCCGGTGCGGACAGCACGTCCGACAGCCACGCCAGCTGCGCGTCGTCGAGGTCGCCGTGGTGCCAGCCGGGCACCGTGGTGTCGATGCCGATCACGCGGAGGCCGTCGAGGTCCCAGACCCGGTCGATGGGCGCCTCGCTGGGCGCCTCGTCGAGCAGATGCCGGCGCATCGCGGGGCGTTCGTCGTGGTTCCCCGCCACCCAGATCACGGGCGCTCCGATCGCTTCGGCGATCGGCTCGACGAGCTCTCGGAGGCGCTGGTATGCCTCCGGTTCCCCCAGGTCGGTGAGGTCGCCGGTGACGATGAGGGCGTGCGGTCGGGGACGCATCCGCTCGATCAGCCGGAGGGTCACCGCGAGATGCTCCTCGGTGTCGATGCCCGGACCGTGCAGGGCCCCGCCCGCCAGCAGGTGCGTGTCGCTGAGGTGGAGCAGCACCCGATCGGGCGGGGGGTACTGACCGAATCGAAGGGATGCCGCGTCCATGCTCCGAGCCTAACGAGACCCACCCCCGCGGTTCCGCGGGAGAAGTCAGTGGTTGACCACGATGAGCAGGATGCCGCTGGTCACCGCCGCCGCACAGATCGCGAAGCATCCGTAGGCCGCCCACAGGGCCAGACGCTTCTGCGCGTCGGTGAGTGGGTTCTTGCGTGCGGCCTTGGCCGCCGCCTTCTCGGCCCGCCGTCGTTCCTTCGGGCTGATCACCGTGATCGCGTCGGTGAAATCCGCCGGAGCGACCACCGGCACCCGGCCGGCGCGCACCAGCATCCGCAGTCCCAGCGAGTAGAACAGGACCACCGTCACCGCCGCGGTCAGCGCCGCGAGGAAGACCTGGACGAAGGCGAACCAGTCGATCGCGATCACGAGGCATCCTCTCCTGTATCGTCCTCGCCGCCACGGCGTGCCGGGGCGGCCACCCGCTCGCGCCGAGGACGCGCGGGCGGCGGCGTCTGACTGAGGTCGACGGCGTGCACGGAATCGGCGACCTCGCTCATGGCGTTGTCGGCGCCGACGGCGTCGCGGCGCGAGAGGAGGTAGATGCCCCCGACGACCACGGCGGCCAGCACAGCGTCGATCATCACGCCCCACGTGCCGAGCCAGACCACGACGAGTGCGGCCAGGGCTCCGACGCCACCGGCGGCGGGAAGGGTGAGCACCCAGCCGATCATGATGCGACCCACGGTCCGCCAGCGGACGATCGAACCCCGACGGCCGAGCCCCGAGCCGATGACCGATCCCGACGCGACCTGCGTCGTCGACAGGGCGAATCCCAGCGCGCTCGAGGCAAGGATCGTCGAGGCGGTCGACGCCTCGGCCGAGAACCCCTGAGCGGGCTTGACGTCGGTGAGCCCCTTCCCGAGGGTGCGGATGATCCGCCACCCGCCCATGTATGTGCCGAGCGCGATGGTGACCGCGCAGGCGACGATCACCCAGAGCTGCGGGTCGGCACCGGTCTGCCAGCCCACCGTGATCAGCGCGAGGGTGATGACGCCCATCGTCTTCTGCGCGTCGTTGGTGCCGTGGGCGAGGGCGACCAGCGACGAGGTGAAGATCTGTCCCCAGCGGAATCCGTCCCGGCCGTCGGGGCGGTTGTCGTACCTCCGGGTGACGGCGTAGGCGACCTTGGTCGCGGTGAAGGCGATGAGACCGGCCGTCAGCGGGGCGATGACCGCCGGCAGGATCACCTTGGACAGCACGATCCCGAAGTCGATCGCCAGGACGCCCACCCCGACGAGGGTGGCGCCGATGAGCCCGCCGAACAACGCGTGCGAAGAACTCGAGGGCAGCCCCAGGAGCCAGGTGAGCATGTTCCAGGTGATCGCACCGATGAGGCCGGCGAAGATGATCGCCGGGAACACGGCGGCGGAGATCTGATCCTCCCGGATCATCCCCCCGGAGATGGTCTTGGCCACCTCGGTCGACAGGAAGGCACCGACGAGGTTCAGGACGGCCGCCAGCAGGACGGCCACCTTCGGCCGGAGCGCGCCGGTCGCGATCGGCGTCGCCATCGCGTTGGCGGTGTCGTGGAACCCGTTGGTGAAGTCGAAGAACAGGGCCAGCACGATGACCAACACGATGATGAGGGCTGCGGTCTCCACCGGTCGCCTTCCGAGAGTGCGGGAGTGAGTCAGGTGCCGACGGGATCGGCGTGTGCGAACGAAGAGTTCACCGGGAGTTAAGGAACCGGCAACCGGCCAGAAGGAATCCTGTCACCCGCCCTTCCAGCGGTCAACTCATCCGGCTCTGCCGCCGGGCTGTCGTCGGCGCACCGGCTCGACGCCCGGTGGGGTGGTGCGGCGCCTGGGCCGAGGGTGTTGAATGAGCTCGCGAGCTCCCCATCCATCTCCGGACGAGGGCAGGTGGCCGGATGAAGAAGTGGTCCGTCGTTCTGATCCTGGGCGCGGCCCAGTTCGTGATGGTGCTCGACAGCACCGTCATGAACGTGTCGATCTCGACCGTGGTGGCCGACCTCGACAGCAGCGTCACCGCCATGCAGACGGCGATCACCTTCTACACGCTCACGATGGCCGCGACGATGCTGCTCGGCGCGAAGCTCGGCGACATCTGGGGGCGACGCCGCGCACTCGTCATCGGGTCGATCGTCTACGCCGCCGGCTCGCTGGTGACCGCGCTCAGCCCGAACATGCTGACGCTGTTCCTCGGGTGGTCTGTCGTCGAGGGCCTCGGCGCGGTGCTCGTCATCCCCGCCATCGCGGCGCTCCTGGCCGACAACTACGACGGTCCCGATCGCGTCACGGCGTTCGCCGCCATCGGGGCCGTCTCCGGCGCCGCCGTCGCCGCCGGACCTCTCATCGGCGGGTTCATGACCACCTACCTCAGCTGGCGATACGTGTTCGTCGCCGAGGTCGTCATCATGGCGGTCGTCGTGGTCTTCGCCGGACGCATCGCCGACAAGGCGGCGCGGCGGCGCCTCGGTATCGACGTGCCGAGCGTTCTGCTGTCGGCGTCCGGCCTCGTCGCGATCGTCTACGGGATGCTGCAGAGCAAGGTCTGGGGATGGATCGTGCCGCTGCGCTCCCCCGAGATCGGCGGAGTGGAGATCGCGCCGCTGGGCATCTCGCTCACGGCGTGGCTGATCGTCGTGGGCGGCGCGCTTCTGAGCCTGTTCTTCGCGCGGCAGCGCCGCCTGGTCGCCCGGGGACGCGACCCGCTCCTTCACGTGCAGCTCCTCTCCATCCGGCGGCTGCGCAGCGGATTGAGCGTCCTCGGCGGTCAGTACGCGATCACGGCGGGGCTGTTCTTCATGGTTCCGGTGTACCTCCAGATGACGCTCGGCTTCGATGCCCTCGAGACCGGGGTCCGCATCTTCCCCCTGTCGGTGTCGCTCATCCTGTTCTCGGTCGTGGGCACACGACTGTCGGCGCGCTGGTCGCCGAAGCGGATCGTCCGCGTCGGCCAGTGGACCCTCGCCGCGAGCAGCCTCGTCCTCCTCACCGCCGTCGACCCCGAGCTGTCCAGCCCCGCGTTCGGTCTCGGCATGTTCTGCGCCGGCGCCGGACTCGGGCTCCTCGCCTCGCAACTGGGCAACGTCAACATGTCGTCGGTCACCGAGAAGGAGACCAGCGAGGTCGGAGGCCTACAGGGCGTGTTCCAGAACCTGGGTTCCTCGCTCGGCACGGCGCTGATCGGATCGATCCTCATCGGCGCCCTCGCCACGTCGTTCGCGAGCGGCGTCGCTCAGAGCTCGCTGCCCGCCGAGACCCAGGCGATCGTCGCCGAACGCACGGAGGGCGGTGTCGAGATCGTGCCGGCCGACAGCGTGCCGGAGATCGCGACCGAAGCGGGCCTCGGCGACGCGGAGGCGGCGGAGTTGCAGACGGTGTACGTCCAGTCGCAGCTCGCGTCGCTGCGCACGGCGCTGTTCGCTCTCATCCTGCTCGCGCTGGCGTCGCTGCTGCTGTCCCGGGGGATCCCGGATGATGTCCCCCGTCGCAGCGGGGCCGCGCCGACGCAGGCACCTTCCACCCCTCGCGGGCCGGACTCGGGCCCGGAGGAGTCGACTAGCGTGGAGCGGTGACCACCGACGCCGCATCCCTCACGCCGCCCGTTGCCGCACGCACGACGATCGTCCGGAGTCATCACGGCGACGACGTCGAGGACCCCTACGAGTGGCTCAGAGCGAAAGACGACCCCGCGGTGATCGCGCACCTCGAGGCCGAGAACGCCTACACCGCCGCCCGCACGGCGCACCTGTCCGGCCTTCGGGATCGGGTGTTCGAGGAGATCCGTTCCCGCACACAGGAGACCGACCTCTCGGTGCCCAGCCGCCAGGGCCACTGGTGGTACTACGGCCGTACGGTGGCCGGCAAGCAGTACGGCATCCAGTGCCGGGCCCCGCTGGCGTCCGCCGACGATTGGACCCCTCCCGTGCTCGCGCCGGACGCCGAGGTTCCCGGCGAGCAGATCCTGCTCGACAGCAACGTCGAGGCCGAAGGACAGGAGTTCTTCTCGCTCGGCAGCTTCGACGTCTCCACGGACGGCACCCGCATGCTCTTCGGCGTCGACGTCGCCGGCGACGAGCGATACACGATCCGCGTCCGCGACCTCGTGACCGGGGAGCAGCTCCCCGACGAGATCCCCGACACCTTCGCCGGCGCGAGCTTCTCGCCCGACGGCCGGTTCATCGTGTACACCACGGTCGACGACGCCTGGCGCCCCGACACCGTCTGGCTCCACGAGATCGGCACCCCCGTGGACGGCGACGTCACGCTCTTCCACGAACCCGACGAGCGGTATTGGGTGGGCGCAGGGTTCACGCGCAGCGAGCGCTACCTCGTCATCAGCCTGGGGTCTTCGATCACCTCCGAGGAGTGGCTCGTCGACGCCGCCGACCTCCGGTCCGAGCCCAGGGTGATCTGGCCCCGCCGCGAAGGGGTGGAGTACGACGTCTCCCACGCGGTCGTCGACGGCGAGGACGTGCTGTACATCCTCCACAACGACGGCGCGCTCGACTTCGAGCTCGTGCGCGTGTCCGCGGCCGACCCGCAGGGGGCCCGCCTCAGCGTCATCCCCCACCGCCCCGGCATCCGTCTGCTGGGTCTGTCCACCTTCCGCGACTGGGGTGTGATCGGGTACCGCCGCGAAGGCCTGGCGCGACTCGGGATGCTGGATTACGACGCCTCCTCGGTGTCGGAGATCGCCTTCGACGAGCCGCTGTACTCCGTCGGCACCGGGGGCAACCCCGAGTGGGCGCCGCCGCTCCTGCGGCTGTCCTACGGCTCCTTCGTCACGCCCGGCACGGTCTTCGACTACGAGGTCGCCACCGGCGAGCTGCTGCTGCGCAAGCGGCAGCCGGTGCTGGGCGGCTACGACCCCGCCGCGTACGGACAGGCCCGGGTCTGGGCGGCGGCCGACGACGGCACGCAGGTGCCGGTGTCACTGGTCTGGAAGCGCGCGTTCGGCGATCCCGGCGAGGCGCCGCGTCCGGTGCACCTGTACGGCTACGGCTCGTACGAGCACTCCATCGAGCCGGGATTCTCGGTGCCGCGTCTGTCGGAGCTCGACCGCGGGGTGGTCTTCGCCGTCGCCCACGTCCGCGGGGGCGGCGAGATGGGCCGGCAGTGGTACGAGGACGGCAAGCTCCTGGCCAAGCGCAACACCTTCACCGACTTCGTCGCCGTCGCCGAGCATCTGATCCGCGGCGGCTACACCACCGCCGAGCGGCTGGTGGCCGAGGGCGGCAGCGCCGGCGGACTGCTCATGGGAGCGGTGGCGAACCTCGCTCCCGAGAGCTTCGCGGGGATCCTCGCCGACGTGCCGTTCGTGGACGCGCTGACGACGATCCTCGACCCGTCGCTGCCGCTGACCGTCATCGAGTGGGACGAGTGGGGCGACCCGCTGCACGACGCCGACGTCTACGCGTACATGAAGTCGTACACGCCCTACGAGAACGTGCGGGAGGGGGTGCGGTACCCCCGCATCCTCGCCGTGACCTCGCTCAACGACACCCGCGTGCTCTATGTCGAGCCGGCGAAGTGGGTCGCGCGGCTGCGCGAGGTCGGCGCCGACGCGCTGCTGAAGTGCGAGATGGTCGCCGGGCACGGCGGCGTCTCGGGCCGCTACAACGCCTGGCGAGAGCGCGCCTTCGAGCTCGCGTGGCTGCTGGACGTGCTCGGCGTCGCGGACTGACCGGGCGGGCGGAGCCCCCCGACCCTGCCGATACTGCCTCGCCGGCGCGCAGCGCGGGGTCAGCCGAAGAGCGCGGCGGCCTCGTCGTAGCGGTAGCGCGGCACGGTGTTGAGCTCGCCCAGCGCCTCGGCGAACGGCACACGCACGATGTCCGTGCCGCGCAGGGCGACCATCTTGCCCCACTCGGCGTCCATCACCGCGTCGGCGGTGTGGAGCCCGAGCCGGGTGGCCAGCACCCGATCGAAGCCCGAGGGCGATCCCCCGCGCTGGATGTGGCCGAGCACCGTGGCGCGGGTCTCGATGCCGGTGATGCGCTCGATCTCGGGGGCCAGCACCTCGCTGATGCCGCCCAGGCGCGGCCGGTTGAAGGCGTCGAGTCCCTTGTCGCTGAAGGCCTCGTCCATACCCATGAGCTTGAAGCCCTCCGACACGACGACCAGCGGCGCACGGCCGCGATCGTGTGCCTTGGTGACGAGCTCGCAGATGTCGTCGATCGTCAGCGGCACCTCGGGGATGAGGATCGCGTGCGCTCCCGCGGCGATGCCGGCGTGCAGCGCGATCCAGCCGACGTGGCGCCCCATGACCTCCGCGACCATGCAGCGCTGGTGCGAGTCGCCTGTGGTGCGGAGGCGATCCATCGCCTCGGAGGCGATGTTGACCGCGGTGTCGAAGCCGAAGGAGTAGTCGGTGGCGCGCAGGTCGTTGTCGATCGTCTTGGGGACGCCGATGACGTTGATGCCGTCCTTCGACAGCCGGTCTGCGGCGGCGAGGGTCCCCTCCCCGCCGATGGCGATGATGCCGTCGATGCGATGACCGTAGAGGGTCTTGGCGATGTTCTCCGCGCCCCCGCGGGAGCCCTCGTAGGGGTTCGTACGGCTCGTCCCGAGGATCGTGCCGCCGACCTTCGACAGGCCCTTCACCTCGTGACGGGTCAGGGGGAAGAAGTCCGCGTCGACGACCCCGCGCCAGCCGTCGCGGATGCCGACGAACTCCAGGTCGTAGGTGGTCGTGCCCTTCAGCACGACGCCGCGGATGACGGCGTTCAGGCCGGGGCAGTCGCCGCCGCTGGTCAGGATGCCGATCTTCATGTGTGTCCTTGGTGCTCTCGGGGTGGGGCTATCGGCGACGCTGCCTCACCCCGAGAGTACTGCCGGATGCCGCGGGCGCACCAACCCGGTGCGCCCGGCGTCGTTCAGACCTCCCCCAGCGCCCGCCGAGTGAGGTGCATCAGCGCCGACAGCTGCACCGAGTCGCTGGACTCGGGGTCCACCGCGATGCCGTCGAGGGCGCGCTGCGCGAGCCCCTGCTTGGAATCGATGAGCTCGGCGATCTTCGTGTCGATGGTGTGGGCGGCGATGATCCGCCACGCTGTGACGGGCTCGGCCTGGCCGATGCGGTGCACGCGGTCGATGGCCTGCGTCTGCTCGGCGGCCGTCCACGACAGCTCCGCCAGCACCACGTTGGACGCCGCCTGCATGTTCACCCCGACACCTGCGGCCGTCAGCGAACACACCGCCACTCCGACCTCGGGGTCGTTGTTGAAGGCGTCGATGGCCTCCTGCCGGGCGGTGGAGGTCTGGTCGCCGCGCAGCGACACCGAACGCAGCCCCGACGCACGGAAGTGCGCCTCGGCGGCGTCCATCACGTCGATGTGCTTGGCGAAGAACACCACCTTGCCCACCGAGCGCTGCAGCTGCACCGCGTAGTCGGCGGCCAGGTGGGCCTTGGCCTGACCGATGCGGCGCACCATGGTGAAGACGTTCTCCGAGCCGGTGCCCTGCGCCTTGGACTCATCCAGCTCGTTCTGCGCGACCAGACGCACGATGTCGTCGTCGAGCTCGCCGGGCAGGTGCAGCGTCGCCTGCCCCTGGCGGGCGGTGCCGCGGGCCTCGACGATCCTGCGGTAGCGCGACGCGAGGCGCTCACCCAGCTCGCGCTCGGCCTGCCGGATCGAGCGGCCGAATTCGTCGTCGAGCTCGACCGGGAGGTCGGCGATCAGCTTGTCGGGGAGGTCTGCCGCGACATCCGTCTTCAGGCGCCGGACGATCCCCATGGAGATGACCGCCTCGCGGGCGGCGGGATAGAACGCCTTGTCGGCCGGGGTGAGCCCCGACTCGTCCAGCTTCTCCATGAGCTCAGGCCCGGGCTTCTCGCCGTTGGTCCAGCCGAGGAAGCGCCAGATGGCGTCGAAGTCTTCGACGTCGTTGATCAGCGGCGTCCCGGTGAGAGCAAGCATGAGGGGGTCGCGCACCTGCTCGCGGATGCGCCCCGCCAGAGCGAGGACGTTCTGCGAGCGGAGCGAGGTGAGGTTCTTGATGAAGTGGGCCTCGTCGACCACCATGCCCTTCAACCCGATCGAGCTCAGCCACGACAGGTGCCGATCGAGGATCTCGTAGTTGACGATGAACACGTCGGCGAAGGCGTCCATGGTCTCGCCATCGCCGTGGATCACGGTGGCCCGGCGCTGCGGCGTCCAGCGCGCGACCTCGCGCGCCCAGTTCATCTTCACGACGTTCGGGACGACGGCCAGCAGCGGGTAGGCGTCGGCGACCGACGCGGCGAGCACCGACTCGGCGGTCTTGCCGAGCCCGGGTTCGTCGGCCAGGAGGAAGGACCGGTGCCCCTGACGCACCGCCTCGAGGAAGCGCGACTGGTGCGGCATGACCTCCAGGCCCTTGGGCGAGAGGCGGTCGAACTCGGGCACGGGGGGAAGATCCATGGATGCCGCTCCGCCGCCGGCTCCGGTCTCGAAGGCCTTGTACAGCGGACCCATGAGCTCCCACCCGTCCAGGCGGCGTCGGACGCCGCCCGTGGGCGCCGGGCGCGACAGGTCGGGGGCGAGGAAGGGGTTCGCCATCTGGCGGGCCTCGACGGTCGGGGGCACGACCTGACGCTCCGCCAGTGCCGCCGGGACAACCTGGGCGGGCGTCGGGGCGGTGTCGGTGATGATCAGCTCGTCAGGCGCCAGCTCCGCACCGGACTCCAGGAGCCAGTCACGTCGCATGCGACGGGCGACGGGCGAGGTGGCCTGGTCGACCTCGAGCAGCTGGATGAGCGAGGTGTCGCGAGCCGCCGTCTTGGCGAGGATCGTCGCGACGCCGTCGAGCCGCTTCAGCAGCTCTGAACGCGTGGCATCGGTGATCTCGGTGTCGGCCTTGACACGGGCGCGCTCCTCACGGACGAGGAAGGCGATCACCTGGAACTTGACGCGATTGGTGGGCCCGAGCTTTCCGCGCTGGGCCTTGGCCTCGACCTCGCGCACCTTGCGGGCGAGGATCGGGATGACGGGAGCGTCATCGTCGCGACGGGACGATGACCTCCTGCGACCGGATGCAGAGCGCGAACGCGAATCCTGGGCGGGTGCCGTGGTCGGCATGCTCCTCCTGAGCGTGAGTGCCGGTGAAGTCCGGCGGGTGTCCGGCGAGGCCGGTGAGCGACGGGGTCCGCGGGCGGCGGTCCGTCACGACGCGGGTCGGAGTTCTCGGCCGGGCGGCTGCGGGTACTCGCTTCAGCGAGCTGCGGCGACGCCGATGAGATCTCCGGCATCGATTCTAGCGCGCCGTCGGGCCGAGCGTGCACCCCGCCCACCGCGCGCGGCGCGTCGGCTCAGCCCCAGAGGGTCTGGACGACGTCCTCGCTGTACCCCTCGGGCGCGAAGTTGACGTAGGCGGTGGCCACCCATCCGTTGTCGCGGACCACGTGCACCTCTCCGCGCGTGTACGGCACGTCGTCGAGGGAGACGCCGCGCTGCTCGATCCGGCAGATCGTCCCCCCGAGCGCGTCCTCGCAGCCGAAGCCCGACTCCACCAGGCCGGTGCGCAGCGCGGCGGCCTGGGTGGCGTCGATGACCGTGACGGTCGTGGCGAGCCCCGACTCGCTGGGCACGCCCCACGAGCACCGGATCGACGGCGGCGAGGCGGCGAGGATCTCCAGGCCCACCGCGTTCTCGGTGGAGTACATCGTCACGCCGGGATCGTTCAGCGGCGGGTTCTGCTCGTTCAGGGACTGCAGCATCCCGGCGGAGTAGATGTCCTCGCACCCCTCGGGCAGCTGCAGCGTGTCGGGCAGCATGGTCTCGATCGGCGACGGGGTCGGCGCCGGCGAGACCGGCGTGGCGCCGTCCGACGGCGTCGCACTGGAGGTCGGGGTGGACGGCGACGGGGTGGAGCCCGGTTCCGGCACGCACCCCGATACGACAGCGACGACCACGGCCGCACCGGCGGCCGCGACCAGCGCGCGTCGGATTCTCATCATGGGTGCCCCTTCCCCGTCGGACGTCCGGCTCTCGACGATACCTGCGGGAGTAGGGTGAGCGCGTGACCGATCCGCCGGCCGTCCGCGAGCGTGTCGTCCTCCTCGTCGCCATCCTCGCCTCGTTCGTCGCCTTCCTCGACGGCACGGTTGTCACCGTCGCCCTCCCCGCCATCGCCGACGAGCTCGGCGGGGGCCTTGCCACCCAGCAGTGGGTCGTCGACGCCTACCTGATCACCCTCGGTGCGCTCATCCTGGTGGCAGGATCGCTCAGTGACGTCTATGGCCGGACGGTGGTGCTGGTGTGGGGACTCATCGGTTTCGGGGTGACCTCGGTGGCGATCGCCGCGGCACCGACCGCGGAGTTCCTCATCGTCGCCCGGGCACTGCAGGGGGTCGCCGGCGCCCTGCTCGTGCCCAGTTCGCTCGCGCTCCTCACCGCGACCTTCCGCGGCCCCGCGCAGGCGCGTGCGATCGGCACGTGGACCGGCGCGACCACGGCCGCGATGCTCGTCGGTCCCCTTCTGGGCGGCGTCTTCGTCGACCTCCTGTCCTGGCGACTGGCGTTCCTCATCAACGTCGTCCCGATCGCGGTGACGCTCGCGCTCCTGCCCCGGATGGGACTGACCGAGAAGCGCGACCCCTCTCGGAGCGTCGACTGGCCCGGGGCCGTGATGTGCGCCCTCGGCCTCGGCGGGGTCGTGTTCGCCCTCATCGAGCAGCCGAACCTCGGGTGGTCGTCGCCGCTCATCTGGGCGACGCTGGTCCTCGGCATCCTGTCCTTCGCCGGGTTCCTCCTCCGCCAGCGCACCGCCCGCAGCCCCATGATGCCGCTCGGACTCTTCCGCGTCCGCAACTTCTGGGCCGGGAACATCGCCACCGCCTTCATCTACGGGGCGCTGTCGTTGAACGGATTCGTCGTGGGCGTCTACCTTCAACAGGGCGCGGGGCTCTCCGCGACGCTCGCGGGGCTGGCGACGCTTCCGAGCACCGTGCTGCTGATCCTCTTGAGCTCCCGCGTGGGGGCCCTCGCGGGGCGGCTCGGCCCGCGGGTGTTCATGACCGTCGGACCCCTGCTGATGGCCGGGGGCGCGCTGCTCCTGCTGACCGTGTCGGAGGAGTTCGACTACTGGTGGCAGGTGCTTCCCAGCGTGCTGATCTTCGGGCTCGGCCTGGCGGTGACGGTGTCGCCGCTGACCTCGGCCATCCTCGGGGCGATCGACACCTCGCGGTCGGGCATCGCCTCGGCGGTCAACAACGCCGTCTCGCGCGTGTCGGGGCTGCTCGTCATCGCCGCACTCGCGACGATCGTGGGCGGCACGCTGGACCTCGACGGCTTCCACCGCGCCGCGGTGGTGACCGCGGCGTTCCTGGCGCTCGGCGGGGCCATGTCGTGGCTGGGGATCCGCAACCCCGCTCCGCCCGGACAGCCGTCCGAGATCAGATGAGGCTCTTGGTGTGCCAGACGGTCTTCACCTCGGTGAAGGCGCTGATGCGCTGAAGGCTCGGCGCCGCGGCGTCCGGACCCGACTCGGGGGGAAGCACGCGCGTGAGCGTCTCCGCGGCCTTCACCTGCAGATCGAACCAGTCGATCCCGCCGGCGCCGACGAGGTCGAGCGCGTGCACATCGGGGTGACCCGCGAGCCACGGCGCGATCTCGGCGGGCGACCCGGTGAGGATGTTGACCACGCCGCCAGGGACGTCGGAGGTGGCCAGCACCTCGGCCAGGCTGATCGCCGAGAGGGGGAAGGCCTCCGAGGCGACGACGACCACGGTGTTGCCGGCGACGAGCGCCGGGGCGATGGCCGAGACGAGGCCCACCAGCGCCGTGTCCTGCGGCGCGATGACCCCGACCACCCCGGTGGGTTCGGGCACCGAGAGATTGAAATACGGCCCCGCGACCGGGTTGGCGTTGCCGGTGACCTGCGCGAACTTGTCGCACCACCCGGCGTACCAGACCCACCGATCGATGGCCTCGTCGACTTCGGCTGCCGCCTTCGTCTGCGCCAGACCGGTCTGCGCCGCGATCTCATCGATGAACTGGCCGCGCCGGCCCTCGAGCACCTCGGCGACGCGGTAGAGCACCTGACCGCGGTTGTACGCGGTCGCGCCGGACCACTTCTTCACGGCGCCGACGGCCGCGCCGACGGCATCGCGCGCATCTTTGCGGGACGCCTGCGCGGCGTTGGCGAGGAAGGCGCCCTTGGGCGCGCGCACCTCGAAGGTGCGACCCGATTCGCTGCGGGGGAAGGCACCGCCGATGAAGAGCTTGTAGGTCTTGGGAACGGTCAAACGCTGTGTCATGTCCTCGGTCCTCAGCTGTTCGCAGTGCTCGTCAGGTACGCCAGCAGCCCGTGCCGGCCACCCTCGCGCCCGTACCCGGACTCCTTGTACCCACCGAACGGGCTCGACGGGTCGAAGCGGTTGAAGGTGTTGGCCCAGACCACGCCGGCGCGGAGGCGATCGGCGACGGCGAGGATGCGCGACCCCTTGTCGCTCCAGATGCCGGCGGACAGGCCGTAGGGGGTGTTGTTGGCCTTGTCGATGGCCTCCGCGGGGGTGCGGAAGGTCAGCACCGACAGCACCGGTCCGAAGATCTCGTCGCGCGCGATGCGATGACTGGTCTGCACGCCCGTGAAGATCGTCGGCGGGAACCAGAAGCCGTTGTCGGGGATGACGCAGTCCGCGCTCCAGCGCTCGGCGCCCTCCTCCTCGCCGATGCGGCTGAGCTCGCGGATGCGGTCCAGCTGCTCCCGCGAGTTGATCGCTCCGATGTCGGTGTTCTTGTCGAGGGGGTCGCCGAGGCGGAGGGTCGACAGCCGCGCCTTCAGCCGGTCGACGACCTCGTCGTGGATCGACTCCTGGACGAGCAGTCGGCTGCCGGCGCAGCAGACGTGACCCTGGTTGAAGAAGATGCCGTTGACGATCCCCTCGATGGCCTGATCGATGGGCGCGTCCTCGAAGACGATGTTGGCCGCCTTGCCGCCGAGTTCCAGCGTCAGCTTTTTCGGGGTGCCGGCGACCGCACGGGCGATCTCGCGTCCGACGGCGGTCGATCCGGTGAAGGCGACCTTGTCGACATCCGGATGACGCACGAGCGCGGCGCCGGTCGCCCCGGCCCCGGTGATGATGTTGACCACGCCCGGGGGGAGGTCGGCCTGCTGGAGGATCTCGGCGAACAGCAGCGCCGACAGCGGCGTGGTCTCGGCGGGCTTGAGGACGACGGTGTTCCCGGCGGCCAGGGCCGGAGCCACCTTCCACGCGAGCATCAGCAGGGGGAAGTTCCACGGGATCACCTGCGCGGCCACGCCCAGCGGACGGGGATTCGCGCCCGCACCGGCGTAGTCAAGCTTGTCGGCCCATCCCGCGTAGTAGAAGAACCAGGCGGCGACCTGCGGGATGTCGACGTCGCGGCTCTCTTTGATCGGCTTGCCGTTGTCGAGGCTCTCGGCGACCGCCAGCTCGCGGGCGCGCTCCTGGACCAGGCGCGCGATGCGGAAGAGGTACTTGCCGCGGTCGCGCCCCGACATGGTCGACCAGGTCTTGTCGAACGCGCGCCGCGCCGCGGCGACGGCGGCGTCGACGTCGGTCTCGTCAGCGTGGGCGATCGTGGCGATGCGCTTCTCATCGGCCGGCGACACGGTGTCGAAGGGGGCGCCCGTCCCGGCTCGGAACTCGCCGCCGATGAAGAGTCCGTACTCGTCCCGGAGGTTCAGGATCGAGCGGGACTCGGGCGCCGGGGCGTAGTCGAGGAAGGACAGGGGGGCTGTGGTGTCGAGCTCGCGGGTCATCCGGGTCTCCTCAGTCGATCGTGACGTAGTCGGCGCCGGTGTAGTGGCCCGAGCGCAGCTTCTGCCGCTGGCGGAGGACGTCGTTCAGCAGGGACGACGCGCCGTAGCGGAACAGGTGCGGCTGGAGCCACTCCTCCCCCACGGTCTCGGCCACGAGCACCAGGTAGGCGATGGCGTCCTTCGCGGTGCGGATGCCGCCGGCGGGCTTGACCCCCACCCGCTGGCCGGTGGCGCGGTACCAGTCGCGGACGACCTCGAGCATGAGGAGGGTCGTCGGACGCGTGGCGGCGGGCTGGACCTTGCCGGTGGAGGTCTTGATGAAATCCGCTCCCGCGAGGATCGCCAGCCACGAGGCGCGCTTGATGTTGTCGTAGGTGTTCAGCTCGCCGGTCTCGAGGATGACCTTCAGCGAGGCGTAGGTGCCGTCCGCGCGGCGGCACGCCTGCTTGACCTGCGAGATCTGGTCGAACACCAGCCCGTAGCGGCCCGAGAGGAACGCCCCGCGATCGATCACCATGTCGATCTCGTCGGCGCCGGCGGCCACCGCCTCGGCGGTGTCGGCGAGCTTGATCGCGAGAGATGACCGGCCGCTCGGGAACGCGGTCGCGACGGCCGCGACACTGATGAGCCCGTCGTCGGGATCGCCGTGCGCCCCGCCCAGGGCGGCGACGGCGTCGGGGACCATGTCTCCGTACACGCACACCGCGGCCACCCGCGGACAGGTGGGGTCGGAGGGGTCGGGGGTCAGCGCCTTCGCCACGAGCGAGCGCACCTTGCCCGGGGTGTCCGCTCCCTCGAGGGTGGTGAGGTCGATCAGCTCGATGATGCGATCCAGGGCCCACGCCTTCGACGTCGTCTTGATCGATCGCGTGCCCAGCGCCGCAGCGCGCTGCTCGAGCCCGACGGCGTCGACGCCCGGGAGTCCGTGGAGGTAGCGCCGGAGGGTGGTGTCGTCCGGCTCACCGCCGAGGAGATCGACGGCGCGCTCGGCGAGCGTCTGCAATTCGGTGCGGCTCATGGCCCTTCCCTTTCCCGGTTGCCTGCGATCGGGCAAACCTCAAGCCTAGACGGTCAGCGCCGCCCGCACACGGTCGACGTCGTCGGCCATCTGCGCGATCAGCTGCGGGATGCCCTCGAAGGCCCCCATTCCCCGGATGCGATGACGGAACTGCACCTCGACGCGATGACCGTACAGATCCAGGTCGGTCTCGTCGAGGACGTAGGCCTCGACCTGCCGTCCGGTCACGTCGTCGAAAGTCGGGTTGGTGCCGATGCTGATGGCGGCGGGATAGCGGATGCTGCTGCGCGGTCCCTCCGGCTGGCTCGCTCCGATCACCCCCTCGTCCACGAGCCATCCCGCGTAGACGCCGTCTGCGGGGACGTAGCCTTCGCGATCGGCCGAGAGGTTCGCGGTGGGATAGCCCAGCTCCCTCCCCCGCTTGAAGCCGTGCACGACCTCTCCGCGCACCGACGGGGCACGCCCCAGGAGCTTTGCGGCGGTGTCGACGTCACCGGCTTCGAGGAGTTCGCGGATCCAGGTCGACGACACGCGGCGCTCTCCCTCGACCGCCCTGACGTCGTCGACGACCTGGAGGGAGAACCCGTGCTCGGCCGCGAGCTTTTCGAGCAGGTCCACGTCGCCGGCGCCGCTACGGCCGAACCGGAAGTCCCGGCCGACCAGCAGCATCGCGACGCCGAGCGCGTCGACCAGGAGTGTGCGGACGAACTGCCGGGGCTCGAGATCGGCGAGCTCGCGGTCGAAGGTCAGCATGAGCGTGGCGTCGACACCGGCCTCGGCCAGCAGTCGCAGCTTCTGGTCGGGTCCGACGAGGCTCACCGGGCAGAGGTCGGGGCGAAGGAGCGCCAGCGGATTGCGATCGAAGGTCACCGCGACCACCGGGGTGCCCATCGACGCGGCGTTGATCTTCGCGCGCTCGATGAGGGCGCGGTGACCGGCGTGGACGCCGTCGAACTTCCCGATGGCGACGACCGACGGGCCGAAGCCCCGGGGGATCTCCTCGGGAGTGCGGAAGACGATCACGGCGTCACCGCTGCGGCGCGAGCCGCCTGGGACCCGCGCGTCGCCGGGCGATGCAGAACGAGCCACCAGAGCCCGAGGAAGGGCAGCACGAGGGGGATCAGCAGATACCCCGCGCCGAACCAGGACCACACGGTGGGGTGGGCGAAGAGCGCGGGGAAGATGAAGCTGAGCGTCCCGATCACGAGGACGCCCGCGAGCTCGAAGCAGATCGCGATCCACGCCACGCGGTACCACACCCGCGAGCCGGAGAAGATCAGCGCGAGCGTGGCCACGATGTAGACCACCGCGGCCAGCGCCGAGAGCGTGTACGCCAGCGGCGCCTCGTCGAACTCCCGGACGATCTGCACGAATGAGCGTCCGGTGGCGGCGAGCGCCATGATGCCGTAGACGATGACGAGGACACGGCCGATGCCGGTCATGCGGGGGCGGGGCGTCGAGAACATGGCGTCCTCCATCCTACGTTCGCCGCCCCCCGGGCGGTCAGGCCAGCTGGATGGTCCAGATCACCTGCATCCGCCAGACCATCACCGCCACCGCGAGCGCCGCCACGCCCATGATCACGGTGCTCCAGCGGCTGCGCTCGACCAGCGCCCAGGCGACACCGGCGGGCGGAAGGAGCGCGGCCGAGACGAGGTAGACCCAGAACTCCAGCAGGCTGCCGGTGGGGGGATTGCCGGCGAACGGCGCGACGATCGCCACCACGATCTGCACGATGAGGAGCACTTCGACGAGGGCCATCGCCCCGACCGTGAGATCGCTCGGACGGCGGCCGGCAAGACCCAGGATGACGCCGAGAAGCCCGGCCGCGACGGCGACGGCGACCTGGATCAGGGTGAACCACAGGATCATCCCGCGACCTCCTCGGGCATGTTGACGACGCTCTTGATGTCCTGGCCCCGGCGTTCGACGATGCCGACCAGCACCCCGTCGGGGTCGATGGCCGCCGCACGCGGCGCGGGCAGGACTGATGCGATGCCGGTGAGCCGTTTGCCGTGCCGGAGGTCGCGCGCCTGCGCGGCGGTGACGCCGATGGAGCCGAGAACCGCCGCTGCCGCCTCGGCCGGGGGCCAGGGCGAGGCGTCCGCGAGATCGTCGACGGCGACGGCGTCGGCGAGGGGGAAGGGGCCGATGCGCGTGCGGCGGAGGGCCGTGAGATGCCCGCCGACACCGAGGGCGGCGCCGAGGTCGCGGGCGAGGGAGCGGATGTACGTGCCGCTGGAGCAGTCCACGGTCACGTCGAGATCGATCACGGAGCCCGTCCGGCGCTCGTCGGTCACCTCCAGGCGGGACACGGTCACCTCGCGTGCGGCGAGGACGACCTCCTGCCCGGAGCGGGCGAGGTCGTAGGCACGCCGGCCCTCGACCTTGATCGCCGAGTAGGTGCTCGGCACCTGGGAGATGGTGCCGCGAAGACCCGCCAGGTGCGCCTCGATCTCGCCTCGGGTCACGCCGGCGGCATCCGTCGTCGCGGTCGTCTCGCCGTCGGCGTCATCGGTCGTCGTCGCCTCGCCGAGCCGGATGGTGGCCTCGTAGGTCTTGTCGAGTCCGACGATGAAGGTGAGCAGGCGCGTGGCGGCATCCACCCCCAGCACGAGCAGTCCCGTCGCCATGGGGTCGAGCGTGCCGGCATGGCCGACCTTCCGCGTACCCCGGGCCCGGCGGGCTCGCGCGACGACGTCGTGGCTGGTGATGCCGGACGGCTTGTCGACCAGGAGGATCCCCGCCATCAGCAGGAATCCGCCCAGACGCGCCGGGGATGCGCGGGATCGGTGTTGTCGACGATGGCGGAGGCCTCGGCGCGCGGATCGGCGTCCTGGAGGTAGAGCTCCTGCCCCTCCCGATAGCGGGCGTTCGACGCGGCCCACGGATCGGGGTCGGTGCCGTCGCGCCGCGCCACGCGCTCGGCGGCGACGTCGATCGGGACGTCGAGCCACACCGACCAGTGCCAGATCCCGCGGAGTTCGGGACGCAGGAGGAAGACCCCGTCGACGATCAGAACGGCGTCGCGGGGGCCGGTGACCCACTCGGCCTCGACCGGCGCGTCCCGGCGATGGTCGAACGACGCGAGCTGGAATCCCGTCGAGCCACCGGTCTGCCCGCCGTCGCGGAACGGCTCGATGAGCACCCGCCGGAAGGTCGCGTAGTCGAACGAGTCGCGGTAGAAGCCCTCGGGCGAGGTCCGCCCGCGGGCGTAGCGTTCCGCCCGGGGCCGGTGGAAGCCGTCGATCGACGCGCGGAAGACCGCCGAGCCGTCCTCGGCGAAGACCTGTGCCAGGTGGTCGGCGAAGGTGGTCTTGCCGGCACCGTCGGTGCCGTCGACGGCGAGGATGATCCGCCCCGCACGGTAGTGCTGGCGCACCTCGTCGCGGAGCGACCGCCACAGCGTGGTGGCAGGCGTGACGGGCAGCTGCATGCCTCTCAGCCTACGACCGCGCGACCCGGGCGACATGCGGGTCTGTCTAGGCTGATCGGCATGCCCGACCTCGCCGCGCCGCTGATCGCGTGGTACCGCGACGCGGCACGCGATCTGCCGTGGCGACGGCCCGGCTTCCCCGCGTGGGGGACGCTGGTGTCGGAGTTCATGCTGCAGCAGACGCCGGTGGCCCGGGTCGTTCCGCACCTGGAGGCATGGCTCGCACGCTGGCCGACCCCTGCGAGCCTCGCCGAGGATCCCCCCGCGGAGGCGGTGCGGCAGTGGGCGAACCTCGGCTATCCGCGGCGGGCGCTGTGGCTGCACCGCGCGGCCACCGAGATCCGCGACCGGCACGGGGGCGTGGTCCCCCGCGACGTCGACGCGCTTCTCGCGCTCACCGGCGTCGGCGACTACACCGCCCGGGCGGTGGCGGTGTTCGCCTACGGCGAGCGGCACCCGGTGGTCGACACCAACACCCGCCGGGTCCTCGCGCGAGCGGTGGAGGGTCGATCCCAGCCCGGCGCGCCGTCGCGTCGCGATCTCGCCGCCATGGCCGAGATCCTCCCGCCCGACGACGAAGCCGCCGCGACCGTCAACGCGGCGGCGATGGAGCTCGGGGCGACCGTCTGCACCGCACGGGCACCCCGCTGCGACGTCTGTCCGCTGGCGGCGACGTGCGCATGGCGCGCCGCGGGCTTTCCCGACACCGGCGACGGTCGCCGCCGTCAGGCCCGGTACGAGGGCAGCGACCGGCAGGCGCGCGGGGCGGTGCTGAAAGTCCTGCGCGACGCCGATCACGAGGTTCCTCTGGAGGCCGTGATGCCGGACTGGCCGGATCCTCTCCAGCGCGACCGGGCGATCGACTCCCTCGTGTCGGACGGCCTCGTCGAGGCATCCTTAGGGATGCTGCGCCTTCCCGGGTCGGTCAGTCCTCGTCGTCCTCGCGGGGCTTGATGTAGGGGTCGGCCTCTCCGGCATAGGAGGCGGAGGACGCCAACCCTGCCACTTCGGCGTCGCGCTCGCGCGCCTGACGCAGAAGGTCCTCGATGTGGCCGGCATTCTCGGGAAGGGCGTCGGGGATGAACTCCAGCGTCGGGGTCAGCCGGACGCCGAGGCCGCGGCCCACCTCGCTGCGGAGCAGTCCGGTGGCCCGGCGCAGAGCCTCGCCGGACGCCAGGCGGGCCTCCTCGTCGCCGAGGACGGTGTAGAACACCGAGGCGTGCTGGAGGTCGCCGGTCACCTTGACATCGGTGATCGTGACGAATCCCAGCCGCGGGTCGCGCAGACCCTTCTCCAGCCGCTCGGCGATCAGCACCTTGATGCGGTCCGCCAGTCGGGCCTGTCGTTCCCCTGCCATCCTTCTCTCCCTCTCTTGTCGCCCCGTGTGCGTGCGCACTGGGGCGGCCGAGAGGGATGCCCCTCCGACGGCCGGGGACCCGCAGATCCCGTTCGCCGGTGAGGCATCCCTCGCCGCAGCGTGGCGTGTCAGCCGCGCGGCTTCTCCACCATCTCGGTGGTCTCGATCTCGTCGCCGATCTGGATGTCGTTGAACTTGCCGAGACCGATACCGGCCTCGAAGTCCGTGCGCACCTCGGTGACATCGTCCTTGAACCGGCGCAGCGATTCGATCGCCAGGCCGTCGGCCAGCACCACGCCGTCGCGGATGACCCGAGCCTTGGCGTTGCGCGTGATCGTTCCCGACCGCACGATGACACCGGCGATGTTGCCGAACTTCGAGGAGCGGAACACCTCGCGGATCTCGGCGACACCGGACTGCACCTCTTCGAACTCCGGCTTGAGCATGCCCTTGAGAGACTGCTCGACGTCGTCGATCGCGTTGTAGATGACCGAGTAGAACCGCACGTCCACACCCTCGCGGGCGGCGCGCTCACGCGCCTTCGTGTCGGGGCGGACGTTGAATCCGATCACGATCGCATTGTCGATCGTGGCCAGGTTGATGTCCGACTCGGTGATCGCGCCGACGCCGCGGTGGATGATACGCAGCTGGACGCTGTCGTCGACCTCGATCTTCAGCAGCGACTCCTCCAGCGCCTCCACGGCACCGGACACGTCGCCCTTGATGATGAGGTTGAGCGACTCGACCTTGCCCTCTTCCAGCGCACGGGTGAAGTCCTCGAGCGAGATGCGCTTGCGGGCCTTCGCCAGGGCGGCGTTGCGCTCCGCGGCCTCGCGCTTCTCGGCGATCTGGCGGGCGGTGCGGTCCTCCTCGGTGACGATGAAGACGTCGCCGGCGCGGGGCACGGAGTTCAGTCCCTGCACCTGCACCGGACGCGAGGGGTAGGCCTCTTCGACCGGCTCGCCGTTCTCGTCGATCATCGCGCGGACGCGGCCGTACGCCGTTCCCGCCACGATGGCATCGCCGACCCGGAGGGTTCCGGACTGGATGAGCACCGTCGCGACCGAACCACGGCCCTTGTCGAGCTTGGCTTCGATGGCGACACCGCGAGCGGCCTTGTTGGGGTTGGCGGTGAGGTCCAGCCCCGCATCGGCGGTCAGCAGCACCGCGTCCAGGAGGTCCTGGATGCCGATGTTGTTGCGCGCCGACACGTCGACGAACATCACGTCGCCGCCGTACTCCTCGGCCACCAGACCGTACTCGGTGAGCTGCTGACGGACCTTGGCGGGGTTCGCCTCGGGCTTGTCGATCTTGTTCACCGCGACCACGACCGGCACGTTCGCCGCCTGGGCGTGGTTCAGCGCCTCCACCGTCTGCGGCATGATGCCGTCGTCGGCGGCGACCACGAGGATCGCGAGGTCCGTGACCTGCGCACCACGGGCACGCATGGCGGTGAACGCCTCGTGACCCGGGGTGTCGATGAAGGTGACGGCGCGCTCGATGCCATCGTGCTCGGTCCACACCTGGTAGGCACCGATGTGCTGGGTGATGCCACCGGCCTCGCCGGCGACCACGTTCGTCTGACGGATCGCGTCGAGCAGTCGCGTCTTACCGTGGTCGACGTGACCCATGACGGTCACGACCGGAGGACGGATCTCGAGGTCCTCTTCGCTCTCGGCCTCGAGTTCGGCATCGAGGTCGAGACCGAAGCCCTCGAGGAGCTCCTTGTCCTCGTCCTCGGGCGAGACCATCTGGATCTTGTAACCCAGCTCCTCGCCGAGAACCTCGAAGGTGGCCTCGTCGAGCGACTCGGTGGCCGTGGCCATCTCGCCCAGGTTGAACAGGATCGTCACGAGTGTGCCGGGCTGGACGGTGTAGCCGCGCAGGGCTTCGAGCTTGTCCGCGAAGTCGGCGATCGATGCACCGCGACGCAGGCGGATGATCTCGCCGTTGCCCTTCGAGACGTTGATGCCGCCGACGACCGGCGCCGACCGCATCTCGAATTCCTGCCGCTTCGCCCGACGCGACTTGCGCTGCTTCGACTTTCCGCCGCCCTTGCCGAAGGCGCCGGCGGTGCCGCCGCCGGGCCCGCGACCGCGGCCACCGCCGCCACCGGGGCGACCGGCGAAGCCGCCGCCCGCGGGAGCGCCGGGACGGAATCCGCCGCCGCCGGCACCGCCGGGACGACTGGGACCGCCCGGACGCTGCTGGAAGGGGGCGCCGGGACGACCGCCGCCACCGGGACGACCCGCGCCGCCGGGACGGGGGGCACCCGGACGCGGAGCGCCCGGACGCGGCGCCTGCGGCCGCGGGATGTTACCCGGGGTGGGGCGCTGGCCCATCCCCTGCTGCGAGGAGAAGGGGTTGTTCCCCGGACGCGGGCCCGCGGGGCGCTGGCCCATCCCCTGCTGCGAGGAGAAGGGGTTGTTCCCCGGGCGCGGGGCGCCGGGACGCGGGGCAGCTCCCCCCGGCCGCGGTGCGGGCGGGTCGGCGCGGCAGGGGACGGCGCGGGAGCGGACGAGGAAGGGGCCTCGGGTGCCGCCGCAGCGGGACGCTCGGCCGCGGGGGCCGGGGCGCCGGGGGCCGCGGGCCGCGGCGACGACTGCGGAGCAGCCGGGGCCGCGGGCGCCGGAGCGGCGGGCGCGGGAGCTGACGGCTTGGCCGAGGTCGCGGGACGTGAGGGGCCGGGGCGGCCCGCCGGGCGGGCGGGCGCGGTCTTGGTGTCGCCGGCCGCGGGGGCCGGGGCACCGTCCGCCTGCAGAGCAGCGCGGAGCTTGCGAGCCACCGGGGGCTCGATGGTCGACGAGGGGCTCTTGACGAACTCGCCGAGTTCCTTCAGCTTGGCCAGAGCGACCTTGCTGTCGACGCCGAGTTCGGAAGCGATCTCGTGCACGCGTGGTTTGGCAGCCACAATTCTCCTGTCTAGGCCTACCCAGACAGGGCAGGCCGTTAGTCGCGGACGGGTCTCATTTCGAGCCGTTCACTTTTTTTCCATAGCCGTTCAGCCGTTTCTCGAGGGCTTTCGTGTCAGGCGCACCTGACACCCGCAATGCGCGAATGAATGCGCGGCGCCGCACCGCGGCATCCACGCACTCCTGCGTGTCGTGCACCCACGCGCCCCGCCCCGGCATCGACGCCCGTTCATCGCAGACGAGAACGGAATCGATGGCGACCACTCTCAGAAGGGTGGCCCGGGGAGCACGCGCGCGGCATCCGACGCACATTCGTACGGGTTCCATGGTACACCTCGACGGGCCTCGGCCCGGTGCCGGATCAGCCCTCTTCCAGGATCGAGTCGGGTTGGATGTCGATCTTCGCGCCCGTCAGCTTCGCCGCGAGACGCGCGTTCTGGCCCTCCTTGCCGATCGCCAGCGAGAGCTGGTAGTCGGGGACGAGCGCACGGACAGCCTTGCTGTTCGCATCGAGGATGAAGCTGGAGGTCACCTTCGCCGGAGACAGGGCGTTCGCGACGAACTTCGCCAGTTCGCCGTCCCAGTCGACGATGTCGATCTTCTCGCCGCCGAGCTCTTCGGTGACGGCCCGCACGCGCCGACCGAGTTCGCCGATGCAGGCTCCCTTGGCGTTGACCGTCGGGTCATTGGCCTTGACCGCGATCTTCGTGCGATGGCCGGCCTCGCGGGCGAGGGACACGATCTCGACGAGGCCGCCGGCGATCTCGGGCACCTCCAGGGCGAAGAGCTTGCGAACGAGCCCCGGGTGGGTTCTGGACACCGTGATCGAGGGGCCCTTGGTGCCCTTCGTCACCGAGGTGACGTAGACGCGCAGCCGCGCTCCATGGGCGTAGTCCTCGCCCGGGACCTGCTCCTCGGGGGGGAGGATCGCCTCGACGGTGCCGAGATCGACGTGGACCATGCGAGGGTTGGGACCCTGCTGCACGACGCCGGCGACGATGTCGCCCTCCTTGCCGCGGAACTCCCCCAGCACCGCGTCGTCGGCGATGTCGCGCAGGCGCTGGCTGATGACCTGCTTGGCGGCGAAGGCGGCGATGCGGCCGAAGTCGTCGGGAGTGGTCTCCTCCTCGCCGATGACCGCGCCCTCGTCGTCGGTGAGCGGCAGGTAGACGGCCACGTGACCGGTCTTGCGGTCGATCTGCGCGCGGGCGCCCGGAGGCAGCTCGCCGGTGGCGGAGGAGTGCTTGGCGTAGGCGGTCAGAATGGCCTGCTCGATGATGCGCAGCAGCTCGTCGAAGGGGATCTCCTTCTCCCGTTCGATGGTGCGCAGCAATCCGAGATCGATGTCCACGATGCCCTCTCCTCTATTCAGCTCTCTCCGGCATCCAGCCGCTCCGGAATCCTTCCTACGGTACCCGATGGGCCGCCGGCGGGTGTCGGAGGGTCACCGCGCGCAGTCGTCGCGATCGAGGTCGCGCAGCTGGAATCGCTCGTCGCTCCAGCGCACGAGCACGGGGAGGAAGCGCGAGCCGGGGAGAAGGATCTGCAGGTGCTCGTAGTCGTCGTAGACCAGGGTGCGCAGGCTATTTCCGGCGGCGCAGGAGCGGGCGACGAAGTTTTCCTGCAGGGAGGGAGGGATGACCTCGTCGGCACTCCCCCACGCCAGGAGCACCGGCATCTCCCACGGCCCAGACGCCGCGTTGGCCTCGAGGCGGTCGCCGAGCGGCCCGGCGGTGAGATCGCTGGCGTAGAGCGGGTTGTCGGCCGAGACGCCGAGGGCGGCGGCGACCGAGACCACGACACCCGGCTCGCTCGGGCACCGCTGGGTCATCTCGCGGACGATGGGCGCGGCTCCCGGAGCGAGGTACCGCGACAGCTCGATGTCGTCGTAGGTGTCGGAGTAGGGCAAAAGCACCCACGAGATGAGGATCGCGAGGAGCGCGTTCGGTTCGCCCGAGATGAGCTCTTCGGCCAGTTCCCGCGGCTCCGCGGCCGGGGCGAGAGCCGCCACTCCGAGGACGTCCACGTCGGGGGCGTAGTCGTCGGCGATCTCCGCGGCCCACAGGGCCGCGTGCCCGCCCTGCGAATGGCCCCAGGCCATCGTGCGCTTGGACAGGATCAGGTCGTCGATCTCGCGTGCGGCCAGCACCGCGTCCAGCGACGACCGCGCCTCACCGGTGCCGATGAGGTACGGGAAGACGCCCGGGGCACCCTGGCCGGAGTAATCGGTGGCGACGACCACCCAGCCCTTGGCGAGCGCGTCCTCCAGAGCCGGTATCGCCCATCGCGTGGCGGCGTCGTCCCGGAGACTGGGAGCGCATCCCCGGGCGACCCCGGTCGTGCCGTGGTGCCACATGACCACAGGGCGCGCACCGCGCGGCGGGTCGATCGGAGAGATGACGAGGCCGCTTGCGACGGCCGGCTGCCCCGCGGCATCCCTCGTCGTATACAGGATCCGCTTCACCTCGCCGCCCGCCGGAGCGCGGCCCGAGTAGTCGTCCACGCGGATGAGCCGGCCATGGTCGTACGGCACGACCTCGGGCGGGGTGTAGAAGGCGTCGACGACCGGAGCGCCGTCCCGGAGCCACTCGTTCACCCCCCACCCACCGGCGCTGACCACCACCAGCAGCACCGACAGCGCGTAGCGCCCCGCCGCCTGCCATCCGCGCAGACGCCGTGACTCGCGCGGCGACCGGTCACCCGCCGTGCGCTCACGCGACGACAGCGCCGCCTGGCGGACGACCCGGATGAGCTGGGTCGCCCCGAACACGATCGTCCGGATCCCGAAGACGACGGCGACGACGAGGACCGTCACGTCGGGCCAGGTCAGGGCGAGGATCCCGAACACGATCTGGGTCGCGCCCCAGGCCGCCGACAGAACGCGCTCGCTGGCGCGACCCCGCAGGGCGGCATCGGCGAGCGAGGCCAGGCCGCCGACGAAGAGCAGCACAGCGATCGCTGCGGGGAGGATCTGAAGCGCTCCCCGCAGACCCAGCAGGATGCCGAGGCCGAACGCCACCCAGACGATCGCCAGCACGCGCGAGAGCCAGCGCGGCTCGCGCGGGCGGACCACCTCGGCGATCCCCGTGGCCACCGCGCTCAGGGCCACGTAGATCGCCAGGAGCACCAGCGAGGTGAGCGGCCGCGTGACCACGAGCAGTCCGAGCAGCAGGGCCCCCGCGCCGACCACCACCGACACCCATGGCGGGGCATGGGTCGCGAAGTGGGCGAGCGAGCGCCACCGGATGCGGCGCGGGGTCGGGGGTGCGCTCACCCGGGCCAGCCTATTCGCCCGGGCAAGTGGCTTCGACTGCGGTGGTCAGGCGCGCATGACCTGGACCACCGACGGGCGCGGGGCGTCGGCGACATCGCCTGCCGCAGTCGAACCGTAATCGGGGAAGAGCGAGGTCGGCGCCTCGAAGGTGCCGTTCTCACCGGGGTGCTGCACGGCGACGAACACCATGCCCTCCTCGTCCCGGATCACCGGGCCGCAGGTCTCGGCATCGCGCGGGACGGCGAGGAACTGCTGGACGCGACCGCGCTCCGCGCCCTCGAGGGGAACCTTGAACAGGCCGTCGTTGCGACCGATCGTGCTCGGCGCGCCGTCCGTGGAGATCCAGAGGTCGCCCGCGGAGTCGAAGGCGAGGTTGTCGGGGCACGAGATCGGCGAGACCTGATCCCGCGGGAACCCGGCGAAGTAGGCGGGTGCGAACGTGGCGGGGTCGCCGCAGACGAGCAGGATGCTCCAGCCGAACGTCGTGCCCGCCTGTCCGCCGGTCTCGGTCAGCTCGATGACGTGGCCGAAGCGGTTGCCGGTGAGGGGGTTCGCCTCGTCGACGGGGGCTGTCGGGCCGCCGCGCTGGGAGTTGTTCGTCAGCGCGACGTAGACCTTCCCCGTCTTCGGGTTCGGCTCGACGTCCTCGGGGCGGTCCATCTTGGTCGCCCCCACCCGATCGGCCGCGAGCCGCGTGTACACGAGCACCTGGTCGATGCTCATCCCCGGGACCGCGCTCTGCCCGTTCCGGGTGAGCGGGATCCACTCCCCGGTACCGTCGAACGCCCCGTCGGCGGGGAGGGTGCCGGATCCATCGATCTCACCCGCGGGCGAGTCGCCGCGGAAGCGGGCGACGTAGAGGTCGCCGTCCGAGAGCAGCTGGCGGTTCTTCCGGCGCGACGCCGTCATCCGATTGCGGGAGACGTACTTGTAGAGATAGTCGTTGCGCTCGTCGTCGCCCATGTACGCCACGACCCGCTTGTCGGGGGCGAGGATGACGTTCGCCCCCTCGTGCTTGAAGCGCCCCATCGCGGTGTGCTTGACGGGTGTCGAGCGCGGGTCGTCGGGATCGATCTCGACGATCCAGCCGAACCGGTTCGGTTCGTTGACGTAGCCGGGGTCGTTGGCGTTGAAGCGCGGGTCGTAGGTCTCCCATCCGGTGGAGGTCGACGTCGTGGCGTTCGCCTGATAGCGGCGCTGCTCGGGCGTGCTCGCGTTCCACGCGAAGTACCCGTTGAAGTTCTCCTCGCCCGAGAGCACCGTGCCCCACGGCGTCGTCCCGCCCGCGCAGTTGCCGAGCGTGCCGCGGACCCAGCGCCCCTCGGCGTCGGCGGCGGTCTTCAGCAGCGGCGACCCGGCCGCGGGTCCGGTCAGCTCGAACACGGTCTCGACGGTGATGCGACGGTTGCGGCGGCCGTCCACCCGGTATCCCCAGGGCTCACCGGCGCGACGTCGCTCGAGCTCGACCACCGACATCCCCTGGGCCGCTTTGTAGATGTCGCCGCGACGGCGCAGCTCCGCGGGATCGGTCGACGGCGGGAACATGATCGTCGGATTGACGTACTCGTGGTTGCAGACGAGCACCCCGCGACGGCGGTTCGGCTCGGCGATGATGTCGAGGTAGTCGCAGTTGTAGCCGAACTGGGCGGCCTGCGCCTCGGGGGTCTGCGCGTCGATGTCGAACACCGGTGCCGAGGAGAACAGGGGGTCGCCCCACCGGATGACGGGTCGCCACGCGTACCCGTCGGGCACCGTGAACGCGTCGACCGAGGCGTCGACCGGCGCGATGGGGGTGAACGGCAGGCCGCTGCTCCCGCCTCGCGCGAAGGAGGCGCCGGGCAGCGCCGCTGCCCCCTGACCCGCAGCCGCGGGCGCCGATACGGGAACATCGCGAAGGCTGCTGACGGCGAGCGTGATCGCCGCCGCGGCGCCGAGACCCAGGACCGCGCGGCGCGACAGCGCGGCGGACGCGATGTCGCGGAAGTGCTCGTTGTTCGACGTGTTGCACTCGGGACCCACGCACGCGTTCGCGCACTTGAACTGGCAGGTGACGGCGGAGCGCTTCCCCCGCACGTGGTCTGCCATGGGCAGCGGGCGACGGTTCTCGATCAATGACATCGCATCCTCCTCGGTGAGAGGTCGAGCGTCGCTCTCGAGGGCGAACCCGGAGCGTCATCGAGGTGAACGGCGGGAGACCAGCCCATGAGACTGCTTTCATCTGGCGGCAGCCCCGGCCGCTACGCTGGGGCGATGGGTGCGGTGACCGAAGCCCGAACCGCAGCACACGCCGTCGAGGATGCCGAGTGGTTCCGGGTTCTCGCACGGTCCGGGTACGTCGCCAACGGGGTCGTCCACCTCATCCTGGGTGTTCTGACACTGGCGGTCGCAGTCGGCTCCGACGGGGCGAGCGACCAGACCATGGTCTTCCGGGCCATCGCCGCCGCCCCGCTGGGGTTCGCCGCACTGTGGGCTCTCACGGTCGGCTTCTCGGCGCTGGGACTCTGGCAGCTCGTGCAGAGCGTCCTGATGCGCCGCCGCGGCGATGAGATGCGCGCGGCCGTGTGGGGCCGGCGCCTCGGCGCCTGGGGTCAGGCTCTGGTCTTCCTCGCCCTCGGACTCATCGCCGCGGCCGTGGCGCTGGGCGCACGCCCCGACGCCGAGGCGACCGCGGAGGATCTCAGTTCGGTGCTCCTGGAGATCTGGGGCGGTGCGGTGGTGCTCGGCCTGACCGGCCTGGGCGTCGCGATCGGCGGCGTCTCTTTCCTCGTGATGGGCGTGCGGAGAAGCTTCGAGAACCGGATGACGCTCCCCGACGGCCGGCTCGGGACGACGATCCGGGTGCTCGGGATCGTCGGCTTCGTCGCGAAGGGGGTCGCGCTCACGATCGTCGGGATCCTGCTGCTCATCGCGACGGTGAGCGCGGACGCCGACGTGGCAGGGGGACTCGACGGCGCGGTGCAGGCGCTCTTCCGCCTGACCCTCGGTCCGTACCTCGTGGCGGCCGTGGCTGCCGGTCTGGTCTGCTACGGCGTGTTCACCGTCTTCCGGGCGCGGTACGCCCGGCTCACCTGGCGGTGAGTCGCGCGAGCGCCGCCTCCACGTCCATGACCTGACGCTCGCCGGTCGCGCGGTTCCACACTTCGACGTCGCCGGCGGCGGCGTCGCGCCCGGCGATGACGATGTGCGGCACGCCGACAAGCTCGGCGTCGGCGAACTTCACTCCGGGTGACACCTTCGGCCTGTCGTCGTAGAGCACCTCGCGACCCGTGGCCTCGAGGCGCGCGGCGATGTCGTCGGCGAGGGCGTAGGCCGCGGCATCCTTCCCCGTCGCCACGACGTGCACATCGAACGGCGACACCGACTCCGGCCAGATGAGGCCCTTGTCGTCGTTGTTCAGCTCGGCCAGGATCGCGAGGATGCGGGTGACGCCGATGCCGTACGAGCCCATCGTCACGGTGACGAGCTTGCCGTTCTCGTCGAGCACTTTCAGCCCGAGCGTCTCGGCGAAGAAACGCCCGAGCTGGAAGACGTGGCCGATCTCCATGCCGCGGGCCAGCGACACCGGGCCCGAGCCGTCGGGGGCCGGGTCGCCGGCGCGCACGGACGCGACATCCACCACGCCGTCGCCGGCGAAGTCACGACCGGCGACGAGCGAGTGCACGTGCTTCTCGTGGATGTTGGCGCCGGTGATCCAGCTGGTGCCGTCGACGACGCGGGGATCGAGCAGATACCGGATGCCGCTGGCCGACTCCTCCCCCAGTATCGGCCCGGTCTCGGACCACGGTCCGATGTAGCCCCGCACGAGCTGGGGGTTGCGTGCGAAGTCGGCGTCGGTGGCGGCCTCGACCTCGGCGGGCGCGAAGGCGACCTCGACGCGCTTGTCGTCGACGTCGCGATCGCCCGGAATGCCCACCACGACGAGTTCGCGGGTTCCGTCGAGGTGCGTGAGGGCGAGCACCACGTTCTTGAGCGTGTGCGCCGCCGTCCACTGCGTGGCATCGGCGGTCGCGGGCCCCGCGATCCCGGGCGCGGGCGCGTCGAGGTGCGCGTTGGCGTGATCGACCAGCGTCTGGATCGTCGGGGTGTCCGGAGAGTCGAAGATCACCGGCGCGGGAAGCCCATCGATCGGGAGCGGCGCGGGCGCGATCGTCTCGAACGCCTCGACGTTGGCGGCGTAGCCCCCTTCCGAGCGCACGAAGGTGTCTTCGCCGACCGAGGTGGGGTGGAGGAACTCCTCGCTGCGGGCGCCGCCCATCAGGCCGTTGTCGGCCTGCACGATCACGTACTCCAGCCCCAGGCGCTGGAAGATCCGCTCGTACGCGTCGCGCTGCGCCTGATACGAGACATCGAGACCGGCGTCGGTGTAATCGAAGGAGTAGGCGTCCTTCATGGTGAACTCGCGCCCTCGGAGGAGCCCCGCGCGGGGGCGAGCCTCGTCCCGGTACTTGTCCTGGATCTGGTAGATCGACAGCGGGAGGTCCTTGTACGAGGAGTACAGGTCCTTCACGAGGAGAGTGAAGAGCTCCTCGTGGGTGGGCGCCAGCAGGTAGTCCGCGTCCTTGCGGTCCTTCAGCCGGAAGATGCCGTCGCCGTAGGCCTCCCACCGACCGGATTCGCGATACGGGTCGGCGGGCACCAGGGCGGGGAAGTGCACCTCGTACGCCCCGATGGCGGCCATCTCCTCGCGGATGATGTTCTCGATCCGGGCCTTCACGCGCAGACCCAGCGGCAGCCAGGCGAAGATGCCGGGCGCCTGGCGGCGGATGTACCCCGCACGGACGAGGAGGCGGTGACTGGTCACCTCGGCGTCGGCGGGGTCTTCGCGGAGCGTGCGGAGGAAGAAGTGCGAGAGACGGGTGACCACGAGCGACAAGTCTAGGGCGGGAGGGCGAATGTCCGAGTCGGATTGCTGAATGCAATATATTGCAAGGAGTCCCGTAGACATCTCGACGAAAGGCTCCCGTGAAGCTTCACGACTTCCCCCGGCATCCCCTCACCTTCGGACCGAGCCCCCTCCAGCCCCTCAGGCGACTGACGCAGCATCTCGGTGGCGCCGAGATCTGGGCCAAGCGTGAGGATGTCTCCAGCGGCCTCGCTTTCGGCGGCAACAAGATCCGCAAGCTCGAGTACATCGTCCCGGACGTCCTGGCCTCGGGCGCCGACACCCTCGTCTCGATCGGGGGGTACCAGTCCAATCACACCCGCCAGGTCGCCGCGGTGGCCGCGCACCTCGGACTGAAGGCGCGGTTGGTCCAAGAGAAGTGGGTGCCGTGGGATGACCCGGTGAACGACAGGGTCGGGAACATCCTGCTCTCTCGGATGATGGGCGCCGACTCGCGCCTCGACGACGCCGGGTTCGATATCGGCA